>NZ_BAAGWE010000001.1:0-2365912 GCF_054780515.1 Larkinella harenae
GTTTGGCGAGCTTGAATTTGAGGAGCTGACATGGTTAGGGTTAAAAAGGAATAGCTAACCGAAAATAGTCTTTTTCTCAGAAACTCAGCATACCCCTAACTGTAGCGGATGTTGCGAACCATCACACCTTAACTTACTTTAACTTTTTGAGGTATGTATCAACTTCTCTTTTGTAAAACGGTGAAAAGTCGGGTGGAACAGACCGCAACAACTCAACTTGTTTTTGCTTATCCTTTACCAATTGCTCGTATTGCGGTGGTGGTTTTCGCATAACGGATTTGGCGGATTCGGCTTTGCGTTGCATATCCTCTTCCTGTTCTTTCATGGCTTTTTCTGATTCCAGTAGCCGAACCAAAACATCCTGCTGACGTTTCAGTGTGTTTTGATTAACTCGTTTATTGACAAGATCCGTTTCGGTCTCATCCATTTTGTTCATAATGTCATTAAATTCACCACCGAGCTTTTTGCCGAGTTCGGTGCCTTTTTGTGCATCCTGAAGCTCTTTCAACATCTTCCGCATCATGGCTTGCTCCGCTGCCAACCGCGAAAGCTCTTCGGACATACCGCGTCCCTGCTTCCCTCCTTGCCCTTGATTTTGGCCTTGCTTCATGAGTTGCTGCATCCGCTCATTCAATTGCTTTTGCATTTCACCCATCGCCATGCTTTTCGGCTTGCCCTTTTTCTTGCCTTTCCCGGAGCTGGAGGAAGACATTTGGCTCATTTGCTCCTGCATTTGCTTAAACACATCACTGAGCATTAATGCTAAGTTATTAATGGATGTCATCGCAAATTGCTGCTTGGACGTTGCTACATTCAATCGACGCTCACGGATAAATTTTACGCTTTCATCCATATAACCTTTCATGTTATTTAGCTCTCGCGTAACGAATGATTGAATTTGCAGCACTCGGTTGGCCAATGCGTAAAGGCTGTCCTCAATGATTTTGGCGTCATCCTGGAGCTTCAACTGATCCTGCGCAAGCTTTACAAAACGTGGATCCTGCAGCGAAACCGCTTTAAAATCTTTCATTACGCGTTCCTGATCAAAGGAAAGCTGAATGAGGTTTTCAAGAATGTCCCGCAAATCGTCAATGTTTTCCTGAGCTTCTTCCATCTCCGACGATTGCATTTGCTGTTGCAATTGTTCGCTCAGTTGCTTCATTTGTTTGGCCGCTTTTTTCTGCGATTTGGAAGCTTTACTGTTCTGATTTTGCTCCAACTGTTTCTGGCTCTCCTGCTGCTCGTTGCTTATTTCGTTTTGCATATCCTGATGCATATCCTGCTCCGGACTGTTTTTCATGTCCTGAGCCATCTTCTCTATATCCTTCAGATCCTGACGAGTTTTCTCAAACTCTTTGCTCAACTCTTCCTGCTTCTTGCTCAAATCCCCATCTTCCTTTTGAGAATTGGCATTATCCTCTTTTTTTGCCTGTTGCTCGTCGTTCTTTTTTGATTGAGCATCATCTGCTTTCTTTGACTGAGCACTATCTTTTTTCGATTGAGGATCGTCTTTTTTAGGCTGCGTCTTATCGTTTTGCGCTGATTGGTTCTCTTTTTTCTCTGTTTCAGCGGCTAATTTTTCCTGATTCTCGGCTTGCTTTTGGAGGTCTTTGATGGTGTTTTCCATCTTTTGCTCCATCTGCAATTGCTTGAAAAGCTCCAGTGCCCGCTCCAGTTCTTTCTCTAAATTCTTTTCTTTATTTTTTAGTTGATTGAGTTTATCGATCATCTTATCATCCTGCTTCTGCTCCAGAAGTTTCTTAAGCTCCTCGTAAAGCTTCTGCGTTTCCGGATCCATCAGATCGTTCATCAACTTCTGTAGTTGCTCAAATTTTTGGAGCAATTCCGGATTCTGATTGTTAAACCGTTGCTGGCGTTCGTTATTGGTTTTGTTTTGTTCCTGCAATTCTTTCAGTTCTTGCAGCAATTCTTCCCGTTTCTTCAGTAAATCTTCAGCCTGCTTTTTGTCCTGAAAATCGAGGTTTTTCTTAGTTTGAAGGCGGTTTTCGAGCGAATTTAGCTCCTTCTTAAGTTGCTGAGCTTTTGATAGAGACTTGCTAATCTGGTTCTCGGTCTGTTCAGACGAACGTTGAGCCTCTTCAGCCAGCTTATTTTGATCGGGAACGGCAAATTGGGCAAAGCTCGAACGGGCGCTCTTGTAACCATTGATGACGTCATTATCCCAAACCTGAACAAAATATTCCAGCCGGTCGCCGGGTTGCATCTTCAGACTATCAAGTCCCCATTGGTAGTAGAAGTTCTGCGTAGAAGCCGACCGATTAAAAGGAATGGCGCGGGTAAGAAATCTGTCCGGAGCATTTTGACCTGCCCGAATCACTTTGTACATCACCTTCAGATTAGAAAAACCGTAGTCGTCCGTAATGGTCCCTCCTAGCATCACATAATTGTAGAACGTCGTATCCTTAAAATTCTCCAACGATACTTGTGGGAATTTGTCATTAACCACGTTCAGCGTATACTGAATATTGTCCTGATTGGCGGCCACTTTATTCTTCAACGAGACGGAATACATGGATGAACGCTTGACCATTCGTGAAAACTCGAACTCATCAGCCGACTGTTTATCGGCTACCAAACTGCGTGGTTCGCCCGCAAACTGAACCAGCACCGAATCGGTATTGGCTGCTGAAAACCGCCAGGTCACCTGGGTCCCTTCCGGAACGAGCAGGTTACCAACATTCGAGAGTTGTTCAGACGGTTTATTGAGATAAGAGGGATAGACCAGGCTGACATCGAACGATAGCAACCCCGGACGATCCAGAACCGTTACTTTGTACCCCGCCGAATTGAATCCGGCCGCTTCAAAACGAAATGGAATATCCCGCTGGACGTTGTCGAAAGTGTGCGTGAAAAGTCCCTTACCATTGTTGGTTAACTTAAACCGGGTATTGTTCGAAACCAGGTAAACGTCCTGAGGTAAAGCACCGCCTTTCAGTTGCAGTTCCAGGGTATAATCTTCATTGCGAAAAGCTTTGAGATCTTTATTCTGCAACAGAAATTGAAAAGGAGCCTCTTCCACAAATTCCTGATCGTAGCTGATAATCCGTTTCGACGTGCTGGTTAGAAAGGCGGGATAGAGTAATAATAAACCGCCAATAATAATTGCCGGAATGATGGCGTATTTGACAAACCGCCGGTTTTGATTAATCTGAATAGCGTCAGCAAATCGGACAATCAACAATTGCTTGGATCGTTGGTTAATACTGGCCTCCAGTAAGTCACTTTCCTGGCGGTTAAGGGCTCGTAACTGCAACGTATTGAGTAGCTTATCCCCTATTTCTGGGAAAAACCGTCCAATGTGTTGTGCTGCTTCCTCATTCGTCAACGACTTGCCAATTCCATAAAGATGAATCAGGGGGTTGACGATCCAATAATATAAAGCCAGCAGCATCACCGTGAGCGATCCGAAAAAGAGCACACCGCGCACCGGCGAGCTGAACCGACCAAAAAACTCGGCCGCATTCATCACTAAATAAATCGATAGCGAAAAA
Source organism: Larkinella harenae (assembly GCF_054780515.1). Classification (NCBI taxonomy): domain Bacteria; kingdom Pseudomonadati; phylum Bacteroidota; class Cytophagia; order Cytophagales; family Spirosomataceae; genus Larkinella; species Larkinella harenae. The sequence continues at coordinate 3,513 of NZ_BAAGWE010000001.1, forward strand.
GCTATAAAGAAAATAGCCCCTTTGGCGATCTGATTGATGTAAAATTTCTTTCTGTATTCCTCAATACGCAGCAGCAGCGTTTGAATGGAGTCTTGCATCTGCATCGGCTTCTTCTTAAAGGGTTAATACTGCTCTCCTATTCACGGTTCTAAATCCTACTGAAGTTAATCATTTGAAATCAGACTTCCTTCTGATAACGAAGAAGATCGTTAGACAATTTTATCAGATGGGCCGGCCTGATCACTTTCGTTCAAATCGAGGTAATCATTAAAGTATTTGATGACGTGAAGCTTCAGAAAGCTCTCCTGACTGAGCAAATCAACGTAAGGAACTTTCTGCACCAGCCGCCAGTGGGGCCAGCCATCCTGATCGGTGCCTATCAATTCGTAATAGCCGGAGTAGCTCAGAATTTTACAGATGGCAATGTGCATCAAATCCTGCTTTTGCTCCTTCGTAAAAATTTGTGTTCCACGACCTAATTCCTGTATACCGATTAAAAACAAAACGCTGTTCAAATCCGCGGGGCGCTTACCGATGGCTTTTTCAAGGTAGTCTAGAACCTGCTCCCATTCTTGTTCAATTTCCTGTGTAATCATTTTATACCTAGAATAAAGAGTTTTTCAACCCGTATTTATGACTTTTTGCGTGTTTGTTCGTCACATAGCGTAGACGAAAGAGCAACGGAAGAATCTGACCGTTGCATGTAAACTTTATTTGCTGACCAAGTTCGTGAAAACCGTCGGAAAACTATTCAAAGGCAGTATCCAGGACATTCTTAATCTGTTCTATCCAAACCCCTGTTTGTTATGCGGAACTACGTTGCAGAATCAGGAAGAATTCGTTTGTACAGGCTGCCGGATTGAACTTCCGGAAACCGGGCAACATTTGAATAAATCACTCTTATCCGGCCAGCTAAAATTTGCAGGAAAAGTGCCGGTGGAGTTTGTATATGCTTACCTCTATTTTACCAAACAGGGAAAGTCCCAACGGCTGATTCATGCCTTAAAATACCGCAATCAGAAAGAAGTTGGTCGGTTGCTCGGACGATGGTAAGGTTTTCAGCTGAGAAACGAATGTCAGCTTCACGAAAACATTGATTTGATCGTTGGCGTTCCGCTGCATTCGGCTAAGATGCGGCAACGCGGTTATAACCAAAGTGACTGGTTTGCAATGGGATTGTCGGAAGTGCTGCAAATACCGTGGAGTGATCAGGCGCTGGCGCGCAACCAGTATACGATTAGCCAAACCGGAAAGGACCGCTTGGGGCGCTGGGAAAACGTCAGCCACGTCTTTCAGGTCAAAACTCCCAATTTAGTGCGTGATAAACGCATTTTGCTCGTTGATGATGTTCTGACTACCGGTGCCACATTGGAGGCCTGTACGAGCGTTTTATTGGCCTCCAATAGCCGTTCGGTAGGGATTGTAACAATAGCGGCCGCCCGATAGTCGAGCGGCCGCTTGGAAATCCAGAAAATCAGCGATTATTTGTTCCGTCCTCCGGCAATCATGGCACAACGGAAACCGATTGTCGCCGTAGCCGAATCCTGCATCATAAACCGACGGGTACCCGGGGCCAGCCAGTAGGCTACGTCAGCCCATGACCCGCCTTTATAAACCCGTAATTTATCACTGATGATGGAGTTGGCGTTTTTGGTATCGTAGTTTTTCTCTTCATCCAGGTAACCGTCCCGACGCAGCGGGTTGAGGTCGTTCATATCCTGGTACGAGAGCGGACGATAAACGTCGTATACCCATTCGTTAACGTTTCCGGCCATGTTGTACAAACCGAAGTCGTTCGGGGGGTAGCTGTAAATTTCGGCGGTGATGATAGCAGCATCATTCGACTTTCCGGCAATACCGGCGTAGTCACCGCGACCGCGTTTGAAGTTGGCCAGCATTTGCCCTTGTTTACGACCTTTTTTCGCATTCCGGATGGACGAACCGTCCCAGGGATAAATCCGCTGATTGGATTGGTTCTCGTCCAGGTATTGCGTACCAATCATGGCTTTTGCTGCGTATTCCCACTCGGCCTCCGACGGCAAACGATAGTTAGGCAAAATATTGCCGCTTTCCATCGCGTGGGTGGTCTGCGAATTCTTAGCTACAGGTTGTTCTGCTTCGCCAGCGGGTGCCGCTTCTTCTTTCTTCTTCCGTTTCAATGAGAATCCTTTCTTGCTGCTACTTGACCCTTTTGCCGACATGTTTGCGTTCACCGCGTCGGTTCGCCAGGTCGAGTAATCCACGGCTTGCTCCCAAGTTACCCCTACCACGGGATAATACCGGAAGCCGGGGAAACGCAGGTACTGCGTCACGTAAGGATCGTTATACGACAGCGGGTTTTTCCAGACGTTGGTATCCGGCAGAGCGCGGGTGTAAATTTCCTCCGAAGAGTCCCGCTGAATGGCGTCGAGGTATTCGAGGTAGTGAATGTTCGCGATCTCGGTTTCGTCCATATAGAACGATTGAATACTAACCGTGCGCTCGCGGTTATCACGCGAATTCATGACATCTTCTTCCAGAGCACCCATCGTAAAGCGACCACCTTCAATGAAAACCAGGTTTGGCCCCGCTGTTTGTCCTCTGTACTTAGCTACCTGAAATCCATTTTCTTTATTATAATTAATACCGGTCGCGGTACTTTGCTTACCCGGTTTCACGCTGGTCGGGTGCTTGGACTTACACGCGCCTAATACCGCGGCAAAAGCCAGCAGGTAGACCATTGAACGTAACGGTTGTGTTCGATTCATTGCGATTTGGTAACTAATAGAAGTTCAAAATTACAGTATGTCAGGCAAACTTTCACGATTACGAAAAACCGGAGTCTAAATTCCGGCTATCATTCTACTATCTGGCTCAGCACTTCGTCCATCTGATCGACTGTATTTATGTCGCGCTGCGTAAAAATTAGCTTTCCTTTATAGTCTTTTAATGAGCAGGTTGCCGAATATTTCTTGACGTAATCAATTACTTTGCCAAACTGCCCGGAGTTGAAGAAAACGTCGTTCCCAGAAGAAACGAAGGTACCCTTCATGATATTATTCTTGAGCGTCAATTTTTCGAGTTGCAAACGTTCGGCTTTCCAGCGAACCGTAACCAGTTTGATCAGGTTTCCGACTTCTTCCGGTAAAGCCCCGAACCGATCAATCATCGAACGCTGAAAATTTTCCAGTTCGGTCTGGTTTTGAATGTTATCCAGCTGATTATACAACGACAAACGCTCGGAGATATTGGCTACGTATTTTTCAGGAATGAGCACCTGCAAATCCGTCTCGATCAGCGTATCCGGCAGCAGCGTCTTCAGACTATCTTCGTTCGGCATGAAGAGGTTCTTAAACTCGGTTTCTTTCAACTCCTGAACGGCTTCGTCGAGAATCTTGTGGTACATCTCAAAACCGAGGTCGTTCACAAAACCGCTCTGCTCGGCACCCAGCAGGTTGCCGGCCCCCCGAATGTCAAGATCCCGCATCGCAATTTTGAAGCCTTCGCCCAGTTCCGAAAAGTCTTCGAGTGTTTGTAGCCGTTTGCGGGCGTCGGATGTAATGGCCGAAACCGGTGGCGTCATCAGATAACAAAACGCTTTCTTGTTGGAACGCCCAACTCGACCGCGCATCTGGTGCAGGTCCGACAAACCAAACATATGGGCCTGGTTAATGATAATGGTATTAGCGTTCGGAATATCCAGTCCTGATTCAATAATGTTGGTAGAAACCAGTACGTCAGATTCGCCCTCGATAAACCGCGTCATCACCCGCTCCAGCTTTTCGCCTTCCATCTGGCCGTGCGCCACGGATACCCGGGCATCGGGAACCAGGCGCATGATCAGGTTGGCAATGGAGTCGATATCACTGATGCGGTTGTGCACAAAAAACACCTGCCCACCCCGCCGGACTTCGTAACTGACGGCGTCGCGCACAACGGTTTCGCTGAATGTATGGACTTCCGTCGTAACGGGTTGGCGGTTCGGCGGTGGGGTTGCAATAACCGAGAGGTCGCGGGCACCCATCAGCGAAAAATGCAGTGTTCGGGGAATGGGCGTGGCCGTGAGTGTCAAAACATCCACATCAACGCGCATTTCTTTCAAACGATCCTTTGTTTTAACGCCAAATTTCTGCTCTTCATCAATGATCAATAGCCCCAGATCTTTGAATTTGATGTCTTTGTTGACAATCCGGTGCGTACCGATCAGAATGCCGGTTTCACCCGAAGCAACCCGTTTCAGCGTTTCTTTGATCTGGGTTGCTGTTCGAAACCGATTGATGTATTCTATTTTGACCGGAAAATTAGCCAATCGTTCCCGGAAAGTGTTGTGATGCTGCATTGCCAGAATTGTGGTCGGCACCAAAACCGCCACCTGTTTGTTGTCTGCAGCTGCCTTGAAAGCCGCCCGAATGGCCACTTCGGTTTTACCGAAACCAACATCGCCACAAACCAGCCGATCCATCGGATGCGATTGCTCCATATCGACTTTCACGTCCGCCGTAGCCTTGGCCTGGTCGGGCGTATCTTCGTAAATAAAGGACGATTCCAGTTCGACCTGCATAAAACTATCCGGTGAAAAGGCAAAACCGGGAGCCTGCCGCCGTTTGGCGTAAAGAGCAATCAGCTCTTTGGCAATATCCTTGACCTGCTTCTTGACCCGCGACTTTTTCAGTTCCCACTCCTGCGAACCGAGCTTACTCATAACGGGTGGTGTACCTTCTTTACCCGTGTATTTTGCAATCTTGTGTAAGCTGTGAATACTGACCAGCAGAATGTCATTATCGCGGTAAATCAACCGGATAGCTTCCTGTTCGCGGCCGCCTACGTCCACTTTCTCCAGACCCGCAAACCGCCCGATACCATGATCGACGTGCGTGACGAAATCGCCCGGTTGCAGGGTTTTGAGTTCCCGCAGGGTCAACGCTTTGGACTTCGAGAACTTATCCCGAACCCGGTATTTATAGTAGCGGTCGAAAATCTGGTGATCTGTATAACACACCACTTTCGTCTGCTCGTCGATAAAACCTTCTTTGAGTGAAATGCTCAGCGGTTGAAACTTCAGGAACGGATCAAGTTCTTCAAAAATGGTTTTTAGCCGTTCCTGCTGTTTGTACGATTCGGCCGCAATAATGTTGGTATAACCTTTCGACTGGTTTTCAGACAGGTTTTCAACCAGCCGCTTAAACTCTTTGTTGAACGATGGCTGTGCTTTGGAAACATAAGCCAGTTTGTTGTCGGTCTTGAAATAAAACCGTCGGCCAAACTCAACCGTCCGGAAGGTCTTTACCTGATTTAGAAAGCCCCGGCGGGTTTCAAATAGTACGTTCGGATCTGAAACAATCTGGATGCCGCCTTTACTGCCCAACAAACTGGTCAGATTATGCTCGGCTTTTTCAAAGTTTTTCTCAATGATTTCGAGCGTAAGTTCCACGTCCTTAAACCAGAGCGTGGCTGTTTGAGCGAAAAAGTCCAGGAACGGTTCCCGAGTTTCGTGGATTAATTTGTTTTCGATATTAGGAATAATGCTGATGTGATCAACCGCATCGGTAGAAAGCTGGCTTTCAGGGTTGAACAGACGAATGCTTTCGATTTCGTCGCCGAAGAGCTCAATTCGGTACGGAAATTCGCTGGCAAACGAAAAAACGTCGATAATACCACCGCGAATCGAAAACTGGCCCGCTTCGTACACAAAATCCGTCTTCTCGAAATCGTAGCTATTGAGCAGTTCGTTGATGAAATTGGCATCCAGTTTATCGCCGGTTTTGACCGACAACGTGTTGGCGCGCAACGATCGTTTGTTGATTACTTTTTCCGATAACGCTTCCGGATACGTCACCACGATGACGTTCGATTTGGCCTCGGAATTCAGTTTATTCAGTACTTCGGCCCGCATCAGCACATTGGCGTTTTCAATCTCCTCGTACTGATACGGTTTTTTATACGACATCGGAAAAAACAACACTTCCTCGCCCAGCAGATTTTGGAGGTCGTTGTAGAAGTAAGAGGCTTCTTCCCGATCGCTTAAAACAAATAAAAACGTGGATGGATGCATGCGGTAAACAGACGCAGCCAGCACAGCATCTAAGCTGCCGGTGATGCCTTTCAACTGAATGCGGGAAGGCTCGGCGGTGTGTGTTTGGCGGAATTGTTCACCAATAATTTTGATGAAGCTATCTTCGGTATAAAGCGTAATTAAATCAGCTACTTTCATAAAAATATAAATACCAAAAGCCGCAGAGAGCACCATCTCCCTGCGGCAAAAGGCAACAGATAAACCGTTTCATGTCGGTTTTGTTGCAAAAACTAACTTATAGAATCGTAGACAAATCCTTCTTTATTCAGCAAGGCCGCCAACGAATCGCTGGGTTGAAATAAAATTACTAATTGCCGGGCCGAAAGTCCTTCTTCGTCCTCGTCCACCCATTTCCAGTCTTCGGCGGCTACGTCCAGGATGTTCAATAATTCGCCTTTGCGGGCTTCTACCTTTTCCTGCGACAGAAAGGCGTCTGGGTGCGTAACATAAATTGCAATCTTATCGTCATCCAGCCACTCCAGATCGTTCAGGGCTTCGTCCAGCGATTCCAGGTTGAATTCAAAGTAGTCGGGAAACCGAAGCTCGCGGGCAATCTGGTCGAAAAACTGTTTCAGCGTTTGGGCTTTCTGACCATTGATCCGGGCAATTCGAAAGTCAACGTAGTCTTTCAGCTCCGAATCCGATTGAATGAATCTAAAATTTGCCATGAACAAGAAAAAATAACCCGGCAAAAATAGTTTAATTCAGTGAAAACAGGGGCATTCTTAATGAAACGATATTATTGAACATCAACTCCGTAATGGTTGGATCCATGAAGTTGATCAACGGAAATTCGGAAACAATTTCCATTACCTCAAATTCCGTCTGCGCTTTCACCACGCACCATAATTTCTGGCGGTCGAGAGATAGCGCATACGTAACGAGTTTTCCGTTTTCCATCAATTCATTTACTTTCAGCCGCTGGAGCGGAATCTTAACCGTAAAATCCTCGGTCATTTCAGCCGGGAGATCGAATTCTACCATAAACTGGCTCATAGGGCGTGGTAGTTTTAGGTGTACAATTCACGGACGGGCGCGCCGGATGTGGGCGAACCGTCAATCAACTGATTAACAATCTTTAGCTCATCTTCGTTGACCGAGTGCGCAAAATTTGGATATAATTTCATTTTTACCCCCGCACCCATCGACCGGAACACACCTTCTGACTCAATAACACGCTCTTTCGGAATGTGTGGATCGATATCGCTGCAGCCCAGAAAAACCGGTGTTTCTTCCAGTTCGCCCTCGTACAAGCGGGGTGTACCCGGCGGGCCGATCAACCCGCCACTTAAGCCGAAAACACCTCCGTACGGCATGGCATTGCGAGCCACGAACTCCAGCGCCAGACAGGCACCCTGCGAAAAACCGAGCCAGAATATCTGCGGTGGTTTAAAATTATAGTCCGACTGTAACCGCGCCCGCAAACTGCTCAGTACCTGAAGAGCCGCCGACAAGTAGGGTTCATTCTCTTCAAGCGGACTCATAAACGAATATGGATACCACGTTCCCTGGTGGGCCTGCGGAGCGATGAAGGCAAAATCCTGGTCTTCGATATAATCTGACAACGACAAAATATCGCGCGCCGACGCCCCGCGGCCGTGCACCATTACCATCACTTTTGAAGCTTTTTCCAGCGGTTTTCCGGCTGTAAGGAAGTTATTGGGATCGTGTATCATAGTGTTTGGGAATATGGGCCTGCGATAAAAGGTGCGGGGCGGAGGGTCGTTTTTTCGTACCCTCACCCCGCCACCTTCTGCTCGTTATTTCACTTCAATTTTCGGTAGAGCCGCTTCTATTTTTTCACGCCGGGGTTCGTACCACTCCGGCAATTTAAGCGTTTTACCCAATTCGGCAACGGGTTCATCCACTGCAAAGCCCGGAGGATTGGTAGCGACTTCGAACAGAATGCCGCCCGGCTCGCGGAAATAAATGCTGTGGAAATAATTCCGGTCCTGAACGGGCGTCACCTGATAGCCTGCTTTCAGCAATTGCTGTTGCAAAACAAGTTGCGATTCGTCCGAATCCGTCGAAAACGCCACGTGGTGAACCGAACCGACGCCCTGGTGTGCCCGAAGCTCGTTCGCAGCGTGCCGCACATCCACGTAATTGCCAGAACCGCCTTTGCCCGCCTGGAACCGAAATAAACCGGTTTCTTCTGATACCAACGTATGACCCAGGTATTCAGTTAATAATTTTATGGTATCGTCCACTTTGACCTCGTTCAAGGTAACGGTGTGAAAGCCTTTGACGGCGAATTCGGTCGGAATAAAACCGTTCGACCAGCCCGGCCTTGTATCCTGATCATGAGCCACCAGCTCGATACCCATGCCGTCGAAATCGTCAAACCGCAGGTAGGTTTCGTTAAACCGTTGGTATGGGCCGGTAAATGGAATATTAAACTCATGCAAGCGATTAATCCAGAAACTCAGCGACGCCGTCGGAACCGAAAACGCCGTATAGGTCAACTGGCCCCCACCCTTCCGACCGCGAATGAGGCCTTTCCCGTATGGGAAGAACGTCAGAATACTACCCGGCGATCCGGTTTCGTCACCGTAATACAGGTGGTAAACATCCGGGGCGTCAAAATTGATGGTTTTCTTGACCAACCGTAGTCCTAGAATGTGCGTATAAAAATCGACATTACTTTGGGCATCACCGGCGATAGCCGTAACGTGGTGTAATCCATTAACGAGCGTTTCCATGGTCTGAGAGTTTTAATGAGTAATATGAGTCTTTTTCTTTAAATGTATCGACATTTAATGTAAATACATTTAATTTTTTGCTAAAGTTCACTACTACCTAATATTTCTGTAAATATGCTTTTTTGAATTACCTTTGCAGCGCTAATCTTACAAAAGGGGTGCCTTAATACAACGGGCTGAGATTATACCCATTGAACCTGCACCGGGTAATGCCGGCGAAGGGAACGTATTCACAGATGGTATACCTGTGCGTACTATTTACTCAAAAATCAACTAATTAGCAGATAGGTTGGCCCTTGCCTATTGTGACTTTTTCGTGCATCATGAAGAAAATTACAATTCGGCACCATGTCATCTATTTTACTGGCTTGCTAGGGCTCTTTTTTCTATCGGCGCTACCGGCCTGGGCGCAATTTTCCATTTCCGGAACTGTCAACGATGTTGAGGGCGGAGTGTTGCCCGGCACAGCCATTACCGTCGAGGGGACCTTTAAAGGCACGTTTGCCGACGCCAATGGCGAGTTTCGCCTGACCAACTTAAAACCGGGCGCGGTGAAGTTACGGTTTTCGCTGCTGGGTTATGAACCGGTTTTACAGACAGTGGAGCTCAATCGGAACGAGCAGCTGGTTGTGGCGTTGGCTAAAACCGTTGTGGTGGTGGATGAGGTGGTTGTAAGTGCCACACGCGCTAACCAGAAGTCGGCAGTTGCCTATACCAATGTTTCAGGGCGAGAACTTACCAAACAGAATCTGGGACAGGATATTCCGTTGCTCCTGAACTTTACGCCATCGCTTGTGACTACCTCCGACGCGGGCGCAGGTGTTGGCTATACCGGTTTCCGGATTCGGGGTTCGGACGCAACGCGGATCAATATAACCGTCAACGGGATTCCCTACAACGATGCGGAATCACAAGGTACGTTCTGGGTCAACATGCCGGATATTGCCTCATCGGTGAGCAGCATTCAGATTCAGCGCGGAGTGGGAACATCTACCAATGGCGCGGGCGCTTTTGGGGCTTCGGTCAACGTGCAAACAAACAGTTTCGAGAAAAATCCGTACGGCGAAGTCGACGTTTCGGGTGGCTCTTTCAATACCTTAAAAACCACGGTAAAAGCGGGTTCTGGCTTGTTAAAGTCGGACGCGACCCCGGGACATTTTGTGGTGGATGCCCGGCTGTCCCGAATCGTATCTGATGGTTATATCGACCGGGCATCGTCCAATCTGAAATCGTTTTATGTCTCCGGCGGCTGGTACGGCAAAAAGAGCTTCGTGCGTTTAAATGTGTTCTCAGGCACGGAGCGCACCTACCAGGCCTGGGATGGTGTTCCGGAAAGTCTTCTGAAAACCAACCGAACCTATAACGCTTATACCTACGACAACGAAGTTGATAATTACCAGCAGGATCATTACCAGCTCATTAGCTCCCACGAATTAAGCCGAAACTGGCGTCTGAATGCTTCGTTACATTACACAAAAGGCCGGGGTTACTACGAACAATTCCGGGCCAATAACCGGCTTTCCGACTACGGTTTGCCCAACGTGGTGATTGGCGATTCCACCATCAGCCGCACGGATTTGATTCGTAGACGCTGGCTGGATAATGACTTTTACGGAGCGGTTTTTTCGCTGGATTACAACAGTTTCGGTAAACTGACCGCCAACATCGGCGGGGGTTGGAACCAGTATACCGGCAAGCATTTTGGAGAAGTAATCTGGGCGCGGTTTGCCAGTACGAGCGACATTCGACACCGGTATTACGACAACGACGCAACCAAAACGGATTTCAACCTGTACGGGAAAGCCTATTACCAGTTCAGTTCAAAATTCAATGCGTACGTTGATTTGCAGGTGCGAACCGTTGATTACTCATTTTTAGGATTTGACAACCAGCTCCGGAATGTACAGCAGGACGATAAGCTAAGCTTTTTCAATCCGAAAGCTGGGATTACCTACACCCTGAACGACCGCAGCAGTGTGTATGCTTCATTTGGCGTTGGTCACCGCGAGCCCAACCGCAACGATTACACACAATCGACGCCGGCCAGTCGCCCCAAAGCCGAACGACTGAATGATTGGGAAGCCGGTTACAAAATGCAGACCCAGCGCCTGGCTTTCTCAGCCAATCTGTACTACATGAAATACAAAAATGAGCTGATTCTGACCGGGCAGATCAACGACGTGGGCGCGCAAAACCGGGTAAACGTGCCGAATAGTTACCGCGCCGGGGTTGAACTGGAAGCCGGAACTGTGCTGGCGAAGAACCTGCGCTGGAACGTCAACGTGACTTTTAGCCAGAATAAAGTGAAAACCTTTACGGAGTTTCTGGATAATTACGATACTGGCGAACAGCAGATCAACCAATATACCAACACTAACATTGCGTTTGCGCCAAACACCATTGTTGGATCGCAACTACTGTATACGCCCGCGAAAGGGCTGGAAATCGGCTTGCTGTCGAAGTACGTCGGGAAGCAGTACATGGACAACACCTCCAACGAAAACCGCAAACTTGATGCGTATTTTGTCAACGACCTGCGGTTTATTTATACCATACAGCCCAAAGGCATGAACGAAATCGCGTTTTCGCTGCTGCTGAATAACTTCCTCGGCGAACTGTATGAATCGAACGGCTACACCTATAGCTACCTTTCGGAAGGCCAAATCGTCACGGAAAACTTCTATTATCCGCAAGCCGGCCGGAATTTTCTGGCGGGTGTGAGAATCAAATTTTAGTTCTGAACGGGGTGAATCAAGGCTGGCATTCGATTGTAATACGGCCAACCGGAACGTAACGTCCTAATGTTCTGCTGAGTTCTTCAGAGGGGCCTCTAGAACTAGCCGATCAGTCGCATTGATTCATCTTTAATGGATGAGTCAATGCTTTTTAAAAGTCGTTCAATCGCGGCAGAGAGCATGCAATAAAGTAACATTTAGGGCTGCTTGCGCGTTAAATGCCTATGACTGATCGAAACAAAACAATCTGGGAATCGTTGGGAAGCGGCCTGGTTGGTGCCTGTGTGCTGACGGCTCTCCACGAAACCGCCCGTCACTTTATTGATGAGGCTCCCAGAGCTGACATTCTGGGGATGCGGGCTATTAAAAAGGGAATGGTGAAAGTAGGCGCTGAACCACCCTCCGACGAAAAATTGCATGACTGGGCACTAGGGGGAGATATTGTTTCCAATACGCTCTATTATAGCCTGATTGGGCTGGCCAAACCGCAGTACGCCATACTAACCGGAGCCGCTCTGGGGCTTGCTGCCGGGGCGGGTGCCGTTAGCCTGCCTGGGCCGCTGGGATTAGGGACAGCTCCCACTCAGCGCACTACCTCAACGGCGGTGATGACAATTGGCTGGTACCTGATCGGTGGATTAGCTACCGCGGGCGCATACGCTCTTCTAAAGCGCCGTTGAACGCAACGAATTGCGCAGTTGCGGTGCTACTTGGTTGGTATGAGTTAATAACCTTGCTATGCAGTTATAGCATAGCAAGGCCGGATTGGTAGTACTGTAATTCGCGAAATGATTGACCCTAATCGCCGGGGATACTTTTTTAAGTCTTGCGTTTTTGCAGCCTAACTTGAATAGCTTACCCGATTGCCTGTTCCAAATCCCCAATCAAATCGTCCGCGTCTTCAATTCCAACGCTTAGGCGGATCAGCGTATCTTTCAAGCCGTTTTTTTCCCGCTCTTCTTTCGGAATACTGGCGTGAGTCATTGAAGCCGGATGCGTGCAGAGGGATTCAACCCCTCCCAAGGATTCTCCCAGCGAAAAAACTTTAAAACTTTCCATTACACGCACAGCTTCCGGCAGCGAATCACCGTGTAATTCGAATGATACCATACCGCCAAAGCCGCGCATTTGCTGCTTCGCCAGTTCGTGCTGCGGATGATTTTCCAGACCTGGATAATTCACCTGGCTAACTTTTGGATGCTGGCTCAGGTACTGCGCAATTTTTAAGGCATTTTCGCAGTGCCGCTGCATCCGGATATGCAATGTTTTGATGCCGCGTAAAACCAGAAAACAATCCTGCGGCCCCGGAACGGCCCCGCAGGCATTCTGGATAAATTCGAGCCGTTTCGTAAGCTCGTCGTCGTTCAGCACAATCGCTCCCATCACGGTATCCGAATGGCCACCCAGGTATTTTGTAACGGAATGCATCACTATATCGGCCCCTAGATCCAACGGATTTTGCAGATACGGTGACGCGAACGTATTATCAACCACCAGCAGCGTGTTTTTGGCCTTAGTAATGGCCGCAATAGCCGCAATATCAACGATGCGCAGCAACGGATTCGTCGGAGTTTCGATCCAGACCATTTTTGTCGCGGGTGTAATTGCATCATCCAGTGCCGACGGATTTTCCAGGCCGATAAATTTGAATTTCAAACCAAATTCCTGAAAAACCCGCACCATAATCCGGTACGTGCCGCCGTACAGATCGTTGCTGGCAATAATCTCGTCACCCGGCTTAAACAGTTTCAGGATGGCATCGGTGGCCGCCAGCCCAGATGCATAACAGATGCCATGTTTGCCGTTTTCCAGGGCCGCCAGGTTGTTCTGTAAAGCCGTTCGGGTTGGGTTTTGGGTGCGGGCATATTCGTAGCCTTTGTGTTTGCCCGGCGACTCCTGTACGTAAGTCGAAGTCTGATAGATCGGCGTCATGATGGCGCCCGTCGTAGGGTCCGGTTCGACGCCGGCGTGGATGGCTTTGGTTGCGAATTTCATCCTCTAAAGTAACACGGTTTTATGAATGGTGCCAGTCATTGCCTGGAAATGCTGTAAGTTTGGGGTGTGAAAAAAGTACAGTTCAAAGCGATATCGGGACCAGCTCTGGCGGGTGTGATTCTGTCGGTGGTTCCTCTCTTATTTAGTTCGGCGCTGACTTATCTGACGGTTTCGTACGAAACCGTTGTGGCGCAGTTTGATGCCTGGGAATGGCTGGGATTGACGGTGGCCTGCTGCTTCACCTCCGCTTTTGCCCTGACACCTCCGACTTTTCTGGCCCTAATTTTTGGGTATTTTCTGGGCTGGAATTCGTTGCTACCACTGTTTGCGCTTAACATGATCTGCATTTTACTGGTCAATCGCATGGTAAACTGGGTAGATCAGGATCGATTTGTGCAGTTTATCGAACAGAATCCAAAGGCTCGAAATGTGCTGGAGCGGATTCGGGAGCAGGAGCTAAAAGTGATTTTCTTCACAAAACTGTCACCGGTTTTGCCATTTGCCGTCACCAATCTGGTGTTTGCTTTATCGGGTGCGCGTTTACGGAATATCTTGCTGGGCGGCTTTTTGGGCATGATTCCCCGCACACTTGTTGCAGTCTGGACAGCTCAGCAAGCCAAAGAAATCCGGACATTGGTCGAGAATCCGAATGCCGGAAGCTGGACCCAGATTTCCATCGGCGTGTTACTGCTGGCGTCTGTGGTAGGGTTGTATGCGGTTTTGAACCGGGCTTTAAACCGTTAAAGGAGTTTAGCCACTTTTTCAATCAGGCGATTATGGCCAGTTTTCAAAACCGTCAGCTCGTACGCCTGTAACCGGCGGGTCAGGGGAAACAGGAACGAAACTGGCAAAACCTGATCAAAATAACCCGCAAAAAACCGTATGCGAATGGAGCTATGGTTGAGCGTTGAACCGAGTTGGCGGAGGTTAAAACTCAGTTGCCGGAAATACACCCAGGAATTGTACACCTGCGCCCGTTGCGCATCCGTGGACAGGGTATTCTCGGCAAATTTTAACACACTGCGGTTGATCACACCCATCGACAAAAAGAACCCGCCAATTCGGTGCATCAGCGGCATATGGTTCAATAAATAACGGAAAATCGCTCGACCTAGCCCCGTACTGGTTGCCAGGCGATACCAGGGGCTGATGGTGATACCGTCAGGGGCTAGTAAGATCAACTCATCGATTTGTTGGTGAAAAAAATCGGCGGTGGCCAGAGCAAACCGCCCACCCATGCTAAAACCGACGACAGAAAACCGTTCGAACTGATGTTGGCGCAAAAACGCCTGAATAATTTCGTGGAAGGTTTGTTTGGTCAGTACATCGCCGATGTCCTGGGCAGGTTGCGCGCCGTGGAAAAAGAGGTCGAAAGCGTAAACGCTATACCGCCCTTCGAGGGCCTGCGCCAGCGGTTCAAAAGCACGGTGATCCTGGCCAATTCCGTGAAATGCCAATAAAGGAACGGAGCCGTTTGACAGCTTGAAAACCGGGAGCATGGCCAAACATACGATAAACGAATGTCCCCGACAACTTTCGGCTTGCCGGGGACAGTGTTGCTTAATCCTGCATCAACAGGTATGATTTGATGAATCCATCCAGGTCACCGTTCAAAACCGCGTCGGTATTGGAGGTTTGGAAACCGGTGCGGTGGTCTTTCACCCGGCGGTCGTCGAGGACATAACTCCGGATTTGCGAACCCCACTCAATTTTTTTCTTGCTGGCTTCCACTTCGGCCCGGGCCGCGTTGCGTTTTTCCACTTCGATCTGATACAGCTTCGATTTCAACAGCCGCATGGCCACTTCCTTGTTCTGCAACTGGCTTCGCTCCTGCTGACACTCAATGATCAGCCCCGACGGTTTGTGACGCAGCCGAACGGCGGTTTCCACTTTGTTAACGTTCTGCCCACCGGCCCCGCCCGAACGGAACGTATCCCATTCGATATCTGCCGGATTGACGTCAATCTCAATCGAATCATCGATGAGCGGGTAGGCATAAACCGAAGCAAACGACGTATGACGCCGGGCGTTGGCATCAAACGGTGATACCCGTACGAGCCGGTGAACGCCGTTTTCCGACTTCAGAAAACCATAGGCCAGCGGTCCGTCGACTTCCAGTGTGGCCGACTTGATGCCCGCACCGTCACCGGGTTGGTAATCGACCTGCTTTACCTTGTAACCGTGTTTTTCGGACCACATGAGGTACATGCGGTACAGCATATCGGCCCAGTCCTGGCTTTCGGTTCCGCCCGCACCGGAGTTGATTTCCAGCACAGCACTGAGTTGATCTTCCTCGTTGCTGAGCATTTTTTTTAGCTCCAGATCATCCAGCGCGGCTTTTACTTTCTCCCCTTCGGCATCGATTTCCTCTTCCGAAACATCACCGGCTTCGTAAAATTCAAAAAGGGTTTCCAGATCCCCCAGCAGCGAATCGACGTGCTCATAACCCGTAGTCCAGCCTTTCAGCATACGGACCTGTTTCATGGTTTTTTCGGCACCCTCGGCGTCTTGCCAGAATTCGGGCTGGCTGGTACGGTCTTCTAAATCAGCGAGTTGTTCTTTCTTGCTATCGTAGTCAAAGATACCCCCTCAGGGCCTCTACTCTGGCCCTCACGTCCTTTAATTGGTCGGTCGTCATAATGCGTGAAACAATGTTTTAAGTAAAAATCAGTCCGCAAAGATACGGTTTTACGAACGGCTATCCGAATTCCTTCAAAACCGTCGGTTTCGGAAAGCCTTCCTTATACAACGCTTTGGCGGTTTTTTGGTTGCTTTCGCCCGCCGATTACGACTGAATTCCGACCAGATTGAGGATGAACGCATACTCCAGTGCAATTTCCTTCAACGCTTCAAACCGTCCGGATGCCCCGCCGTGGCCCGCTTCCAGATTCGTATGCAGCAACAACTGGTTCGTATCGGTTTTCATCGTCCGGAGTTTGGCAACCCATTTGGCCGGTTCCCAATACTGAACCTGCGAATCGTGCAAGCCAGTCATAACCAGCATATTCGGGTAGGCCTGTTCTTTGACGTTGTCGTACGGCGAATACGAAAGCATGTAATCGTAATACTTCTTGATTTTCGGATTGCCCCATTCTTCAAACTCGCCCGTTGTCAGTGGAATGCTTTCGTCGAGCATGGTGGTGACCACATCAACAAACGGTACGGAGGCCACCACACCCCGGTAGAGTTCCGGCTTCTGGTTAACAACCGCGCCCATGAGCAACCCGCCGGCGCTGCCGCCCATCGCAAACAGCCGATCGGCGCTGGTGTATTGACTGGCAATCAAATGGGCCGACACATCCACGAAATCATTGAAAGTGTTTTTCTTCTTGAGCATCTTGCCGTTGTCGTACCATTTCCGGCCCATCTCCTGCCCACCCCGGATGTGAGCAATGGCGAACAGAAAACCCCGGTCGAGCAGGCTCAGGCGCGTGGAGCTAAAGCTTGGATCGATCGAATAACCGTAGGAACCGTATGCATATTGCAGCAGCGGAGCCGAACCGTCAACGGGTGTATCTTTGCGATACACGATCGAAACCGGCACTTTGGCACCGTCCCGGGACTTGACAATAATGCGTTCTGAAGTATAATGATCCGGGTCAAAATCGCCGAGTACTTCCTGCTGTTTCATCAGCGTTTTTTCCTTCGTATCCATGTTGTAATCGAAGGTGGAGCTCGGTGTGGTCAGCGACGAATAGCCAAACCGCAGAATGTTCGTGTTAAAATCGGGATTGTGCCCAATACCCGCAACGTAGGCCGGTTCGCCGAAATTGAGGTAATGTTCTTGTTTGTTCCGCTGGTCGATCACCCGCAGGTGGATCAAACCGTCTTTCCGCTCACCCAGCACCAGGTGATTTTTGAACGCATCCAATTGTTCCAGATACACATTGGGCCGGTGCGGAATCACTTCTTTCCAGGCCGAACGGTCGTTCGTTTTATTTTCTTTTACTTCCATCAGCCGGAAATTGTCGGCTTTCCAGTTGGTTCGGACGTAAAAGGTCGTTTCCAGGTGCTGGATATCGTATTCGTGCCCTTTTTCGCGGGGCAGAAATACCACAAAGCCTCCCTTCGGATTGCTGGCTTCCAGGAGCCGGTATTCCGTCGCAACGCCGTTGTGATCCGAGACCACCGCAATGTACTTCTTCGACTTCATGCGGCCCAGACCAAGGTAAAACTGGTTATCCGTTTCTTCGAACAGCAGCACATCTTCGGCCGGATCGGTGCCCAGCGTATGGCGGAATACCTGATAGCCAAGTAGCGTTTGCGGATCTTTTCGGATGTAAAAAAGCGTCTGATTATCAGCCGCCCAGGCATAACTGCCGCCTTCCGTGTCTGGAATGGCGTCGGGGTAAATTTCGCCGGTTTTCAGGTTCTTGATCCGCAGGGTATACATCCGGCGGCTGACGGTATCTTCGCCGTAGGCCACCAGTTCTTCGTTGTCCGATACTTCCAGCCCGCCGATGTTGTAATACGGGTACGGTTTTGCCATCTCGTTTACATCCAGCACAATCTCTTCGTCGGCATCCAGCGAACCCGGTTTCCGGCAGTAGATGGGATACTCACCGCCCTCCACAAACCGGGTATAGTAATAAAAATTACCTTCTTTATACGGGACCGACTCGTCCTGCTGCTTGATGCGCCCTTTCATTTCGTCGAACAGCTGTTCCCGAAACTCTTTGACGGGTGACAGAACCTGTTCCAAATACTCATTTTCGGCTTTCAGGTAATCGAGCACTTCGGGGTTTTCCCGTTCATTGAGCCAGTAATAATTATCGATGCGGGTGTGACCGTGGTTGATCAATTCGGTCGGTTTTATGGCGGCTTTTGGCGGAATTGGTGTCGTCTGCGCGTTTTTCATAGAAGGATACGAACTAAGCTAAACCCAATAAACACGTTTTTTTCGCGATTCGTTGAGTTGGGTTGATCCGGCAAAGAAACTGAAAGTTTTTTAGGTATTTACAAATGGCATTCAGCGGGTTTTTTGTTATTTTGAAGAGTTATACGGCTAGCCTCACTATGCGCAAAAAAGTTTACGTTTATTTACTGCTTTCGGGCGGTATTTATTTGTTAAGTTCCCACACCCTGCGAAAATCCGACGACTTACTTGACGGTGGACAAAACCAAAACCGTTCGTCGCTGCAAAAAGTATTTTCAAAAATTAATCAGGAGGTACTCCAAAATGGCCGCGCCTACGAAACATTAACCGAAGCTACCCAAAAAATAGGCCACCGGCTGACGGGCAGTCGCAACGGTAGCCGCGCGGAAGAATACACGCATAATCTTTTCAAACAATACGGTTATTCGGAGACGAAATACGCCCCGTTTGAAGTAGAATCATGGCTTCGGGACACGGTGACGCTGGCGGTTGTTCCCCGGAAAAGTGATAATTTCCGGGATGTTGAAGTGGTGGCGCTGGCCCATTCTCCCGTCGAAGCGCACGTGCAGGGCGACATTGTGGACGTAGGAAACGGTCTGGAAGGTGATTTTGCCGCCGTAAAAGACAAACTGAAAGGCCGAATCGCGCTCGTTAACATCGGGTTATCAGCTCCCACGAAAGGCGCCCGCAACCTGCATCGCTCCGAAAAAACGGCCCTGGCCGTGCAGCACGGTGCCTCTGGCGTCATTATGGTCAATCTGGTGCCCGGCAATGTGCTGTTGACCGGAACCGCTTCCGTTACGGGGAAACTGATTCCGATTCCATCGGTTTGTATCTCGATGGAAAGTGGACAGGAAATCCGGCAATGGATGCAGGCCGAAAAGAATTTACAGGCGTTGATCGACATGACCAACGTGAGCAAAAAAATCAAGGCGCGGAATGTCGTCGCAACGCTGAAAGGTACCAAGTACCCGGAGGAGAAAATCATCATCGGCGGCCACCTCGATTCCTGGGACCTGGCCACCGGTGCGATCGACAACGGCATCGGTTCGTTCTCGGTACTCGACATTGCCCGGACGTTCAAGGCGCTCAAAATCAAGCCAAAACGCACTATTGAGTTTGTGATGTTCATGGGCGAAGAGCAGGGGTTGCTCGGCTCGCGGAGCTTCGTTGAGGACTTAAAAAAGAACGGTCAGCTGGATAATGTGCGGTGTATTCTGAACCTGGACATGACCAACGATCCCAGCGGTCTGAACGCGTTTGGCCGCAGCGAAATGATGCCATTTCTAACCGAAATTGGCGAAACCATCAAACAGGTCGAACCCAATTTCCAGAATGTCATGTCTAATCAGGCGGGTTTGCACAGTGATCACCAGCCTTTTATGATGGAAGGCGTGCCGGTTGTGGGCATGAGCGGTCACCTTGAGCGAAATGTCCTGGATTGTTACCACGCAAATTGTGATAACATGAAACTGGTTAATAAGGATCAACTGAAAAATACCGTTCGTTATTCGGCCATGTTGCTGTATGCGCTGGCTAATGCTGATGAGATTCCGACCAAACGGATGGACGATGCCAAAACCCGCGAATTTCTGATTGCACAGGGTCTGCGAACCCCCTTGCAAATTGCTAACGAATGGCGCTGGAAAGAATAACAGAGCAAACTCAATGAGCGGAAAAGCCACGTTGATCCATTTCGGAACGTGGCTTTTTCATTTTAAGGGCCGCAATTAGACAGATCGGGTACTGGTTTTGGGCCTGATATGACCATTTATGAAGTCTTCTTGCAAAATGCCAACTATTTTTAAGACCTTTCGCCGTTCTTTACCGTAACCGTTTGTTAACCATGAGGATGCCTCTGCGCCTGTTTGTTGCTGCCTCTGCGCTATTCCTGCTGACTACCTGTTCCCACCTGAGTAACTCCGTTCGGCTTATCAATCAAAACTTTGAGGATGAAGTGGCTCAAAATCAAAATCTAGTTTTTACGTTCAGCAAAGATTTGGTATCGGAAGGGCGACTTAACGAATGGGATTCAACGCAATACATCACGTTTTCGCCGGCTGTTGCGGGAAGTTTCAAATGGACCGCGCCCAACGAACTGGTTTTTTCGCCCGCTGTATCCTTTAAACCGGCCACGGAATACAAAGCTGAACTGAACAATACGCTGGTTCGGCAGCAAAATAGCACCCAATACAGCCTTGACAACGAAACGATTGCATTTCATACGCCGTATCTCCAGCTGACAAACGTGGAGTTCTGGTGGACGCGCGGGGAAGCAGGACGCCCGGTTGCCAAAGCAAAACTGAATTTCAACTACCCGGTGAGCGGTTCTGAACTGGCGGGGTTGTTGAAAATGGAAGCGCAAGAAAAACCGTTGTCTACGCAGGTTTTGCAAGCAGCTCCTACCGAAACCATCCCGGTTGTGGTGGTCAATGCGCCGTCGGCCCGGAACGAAATGCCGGTGAAAATACAGGTTGGAAAAGGGCTGAAAATACCGAACACCACCTTCAGCACGAAAGAAAATTTTGAACAAACCGCGGCCCTCCCTTCGCCCCACAAACTGGACATCGTGGATGTGAAAACCGGTTTTGAGAACAACGAAGGTGTTATTCGGGTCATTACCACTCAGGAGTTACGGGCCGACCAATTGAGTGCGTATTACACGTTGTCGCCGGAAGCCGAAACCCGTGCCGAACTCACAGAAAACGGTTTTATCATCCGGGGCGCGTTCAATGAAACGGAAACCTACGTGCTGACGCTGACCAATCAGGTTAAGGGGGTACTGGGAGCGCAGCTGGAAGAGGGCGTTTCGAAGGACGTATTTTTCGGAAAAATGCCCGCCGGTATTTCATTTGTCAATAAAAGGGCGGTTTACCTGACGTCGAAAGGCGCGCGAAACGTGGGCGTCAGCATCGTGAATGTGCCGAAAGTTGAGGTGAAAATCGCGAAGATTTACGAGAATAATATCCTGCATTACCTGCGCTCCGGGCGTTATGAAGAATACGGCGAAGTAGACGGAACCTGGCAACCGCTCGGTACGCACACGTATTACGAAGACGAGCAACAGAATTACAGCGATCTGCTCGTTCATAAAACCGTTGAAACGGCCAATCTGCCTAAAGTGAAAGGCGTTGCTGCGCTCAATCTGTCGCTTCCCGATCAGGTTGCCGTCCGGCCGAATCCGCCCCGTGGCATTTATCTGGTCACCGTCAGTTCAAAAGAAAATGTTTACATCAACGCGACCAAGCTTATTTCGGTGTCGGACATTGGCCTGATAGCCAAGCAGGGGAAAGACGAGGTCTGGGTGTTTGCCAATTCCATCAAAACCGCTGAGCCACTGGCCAATGTATCCATTTCGCTGATTAGCAGCAATAACCAGGAAATGGCTACGGTCCAGACCAACGGCAAAGGCGTAGCACACTTCGAGAAAATCACGGAGAAAAATCCGGGTTCGAAGCTGGCGCTGGTGTTGGCCAAAACCGACGACGATTTTAATTACCTGATGCTAAAGGATGCGAAAGTAGAAACATCGCGGTTTGAAGTGGAAGGCAAGCGTGATAATTCAACGGGTTTTGACGCCTTTGTGTACGGTGACCGTACTATTTATCGGCCCGGCGAAACGATTCATTTCAATACTGTTATTCGCAACGCGGTTTGGGAAACCGTCGGCGAAATCCCGCTGAAAATCAAAGTGTTGTCGCCCAATGGCAAAGAATACCGGGTGCTCCGGCAAACGACGAACGGACAGGGGGCCGTGGTAACGGATGTTCCGATTGATTTGGCGGCTGTGACGGGTACCTACGTAACCGAGATTTACAACGCCAATGAAGTGTTGCTGGCATCACGTACCATCAGTATTGAAGAATTCATTCCGGATCGCATCCGGGTAGAAACCCACACGGAGCGCGATGCTTACAAAACCGGCGAAACCATCACCATGACGGCCACCGCCACGAATTTATTTGGCCCCCCCGCCACCGGACGAACCTACGAAATGGATTTACAACTCAAACAGCGGGTGTTTACGGCCAAACAGTTTCCCGAATACACCTTTGCCATCCAGAGTGATGCATCGTTTGAGAAGAATCTGCGCCAGGGGGTTACCAACGCTGGCGGGCAGGCCATAGAACGGTTTCCGATACTGGCCAGCTACCGCAATATCGGTGTGCTGGAAGGAAAGCTATTCGTAACGGTTTTCGACGAAAACAGCCGCCCGGTAAACCGCCTGAAACGACTTGACGTATTTACCCAGGAAACCTTTTATGGCATCCGGCTGGCCGATTCGTACGTAGGCACCAACGCTCCATTGCCCGTCGAAGTCGTGGCCGTAGACCGAAACGGAAATCTTCAGAAAGGCGCAACGGCGCTGGTGGAAGTGGTGCGGTTCGAATACCAGACGGTTATTGAAAAACAGTACGAGCAGTTGCGGTACGTATCCAAAAAGCGCGAAAAAGTCGTCTACAGCAACAGCATGACATTGGGCGATGGACGCGCTCGATTCAGCTACGTGCCGACGGTTTCGGGCGAGTATGAAGTACGCATCCGGCGGGCGGACCAAGCTGGAGAGCGAACGGCGGCTTACACGGCAGCATCGTACTACGCCTACGGCTGGGGAGCCACCCAGAGTTCCTCATTTGAAGTCAGCACGGAAGGCCAGGTGTTGATGGAATTTGATAAAGAGCAGTATCAAGTGGGTGACAAGGCGAAAGTGCTTTTTAAGACCCCGTTTGCCGGCAAACTGCTGGTGACCCTGGAGCGCAACAGCGTATTGGAAACGCACGTGCTGGAAACCGATCAGAAAGCCGCCGAGCTGTCGTTTAAGCTGACGGAAGAGCACCTGCCAACGGTTTATGTGACGGCCACGCTCATTCGGCCCGTTGATGATTCGAATCTACCCCTCATGGTGGCCCACGGTGTGGCTCCTGTTCCGGTGCAGAATCCGGATACAAAACTGCCGGTAGCGATTACGGCGGTAGCGCAGTCCCGTTCCAAAACAAAGCAGCGTATTGCCATCAAAACCAAACCCAACGCGGAGCTGACGGTTGCCGTTGTCGATGAAGGGATTCTGCAACTCAAGAACTACCAAACACCCGATATACACGGCTATTTTTACCAAAAACGCGCGCTGGAAGTCAATAGCCACGATTTGTATTCATTCCTTTTCCCTGAATTGACCATCAGTGGAAGTTCGTCGTTTGGTGGCGATGGCTACGAGCTGGGCAAACGCATCAATCCGTTGAGCAACGGGCGGGTAAAGCTGGTGGCGCTCTGGAGTGGCGTCCTGAAAGCTAATGGCAACGGGGAAGCCAGTTTTGACGTAGCCATTCCGCAGTTCTCGGGGGATTTGCGCGTGATGGCCGTAGCGTATAAGGACAAGGCGTTCGGATCGGCGAGCAAAAACATGAAAGTAGCCGACCCAATTGTCATCAGCACGGGTGCGTCCCGGTTTTTAAGTCCGGGTGACGAACTGAGCCTGCCCGTTACCATTAGTAATACCACCCGCCAACCCGCCACCGTTACGGCCTCGCTGAAGCTGAATGGTGCTTTGCAAATGACAGGGTCGACCACTCAGCCGCTAACCATCGGGCCTGGTCAGGAAGCCCGCGCAACGTTTGCCGTAAAAGCAAAAAACGCCATTGGAGCGGGCAACATCACGGTTTTGGTGAAGGGGTTAAAAGAGACCTTTAGCGAAAGCATTGACCTGACGGTGCGTCCGGTAACGTCACTGCTGAAAACCGCAACATCGGGCGTAGTAACGACTAATCAATCCCAAATCATTGACCTGACAAATGCATTCATGCCCGGCACGGTGCGGAGCCAGCTGCTCGTCAGCCGGTCGCCGATGGTTCAGTTGGGCAAAGAATTATCGTATTTACTGGGGTATCCATATGGGTGTATGGAACAGACAATTTCCAAGGCGTTTCCGCAGCTTTACTTCGCCGAATTGCTTAAAACGGTAGGCAAACCGGGGACGTATTTCGTGCGGTCGGGCGAGAATGATTTAAATCCGAACTATACTGTTCAGGCAGCGATCCGGCGCATAGAATCTATGCAACTAGCCGACGGTGGTTTTAGCATGTGGCCGGGTACACCCAAGGAAGACGGCTGGTCTTCGGCTTACGCGGTTCATTTCCTGACCGAAGCCCGGCGTGCCGGTTTTGAAGTGAATCCATCCGTTTACAGCAAAGCACTAGATCGTCTGACGACGCGCACCAACAATCCGGCGCTGGAAGAGGAAATCATTTATCAGGAAACCGGAAACATCGTTCGCAAGATTGTTAGCCGGCAGAATCTGTACAGCTTATACACGCTGTCGTTGAGTGGGCAACCTAATCGATCGGCCATGAATTATTACAAAAACACGGCGCTGCGTCCGAACGACGCCCTGCTAACGGCGGATAGCCGGTATTTGCTGGCAGCAACCTTCTACCTGACCGGCGATACGCGCAGTTATGAAGCACTACTGCCTAAAAAGTTTACCAACACCACCAACCGGCGGCAATCGGGCGGGAGCTATGCCTCTCCTATCCGCAATCTGGCGCTGGTATTGAATACCCTACTGGAAACCGATCCCGACAACCTGCAAATTCCGGGGCTGGCCCGGCAACTGTCACGGGCGTTGAATTCCAGCGCGTATCTGAACACGCAGGAATCCGTTTTTGCGGTTCTGGCGCTGGGCAAAATAGCCAAAAAAGCTGCTACATCAACGGCTATAGCTACCGTGTTGGCCGACGGGCAGCCCGTTGGACAATTTACGGGCAAACCGCTGACCCTGACGAACGGTATTGCTAACCGGAAACTGACGTTGAAGGCGCAGGGCCAGGGCAATCTGTACTGGTTTGCTCAAACGGAAGGACTGAGTACTACGGGTAGGTACACGGAAGAAGATGCGGGTTTGCGAGTTCGTCGGGAGTTTCTGAACCGGGATGGGCTTCCAGTCACGTCGTTCAAGCAGAATGATCTGGTGGTGGTCCGGATTTCACTGGCGAGTGACAACGGGCTTCCCGTCAATAACGTGGTGATTACGGATATGCTGCCCGCGGGTTTTGAGATCGAGAATCCGCGCCTGACCGAACCCCGCGAAATGCCGTGGATCAAGGGTGCTTCAGTGCCTGATCACTTCGACGTACGCGACGACCGCATTCACTTTTTTACCGCAGCCGCCGGCACAACGCCAAAAATATTTTATTACCTGGTGCGCGTCGTTTCAAAAGGGCGATTTGCCTTGGGGCCGGTATCGGCTGATGCCATGTATGATGGCAGTTTACGGAGCTATTCGGGGGGGGGAACACTAACCACAAACTAACAAAAGAAAATCGAAAAGTGACTTTTGGGGCTAAGTTGCGTCTATTAAGTATATCTCACCATTTTTGCTTACTTCCTTAGAACGATCAAACAAACGGTTTTCTCCTGATTTGGAGGCAGTTGTTAACGAGAATCTGTTTGAACGGGTTGGAGGGTGTTTTTTTGTAGACTAACTTTGTGCCACCGAAAAGTAAGTACTCTTATGCAATACAATCAATACTACCTCTTATCCAGCATGATGGGTGACGAAATTTATCGCCAGCATTCCTCCAAAAAGGATCAACCCGTTGAGGAAAGAGAGTTTTTAGAGAAGCGTTATAATATCCTTTCTGAAATTCCGCTGGATGAATTTATACGCAGTGGTATGCCGTGGCTGCGTATTCTCGAGATGCTCGAACGGCGTTGTTAATCCCCTTCCGAAAAAGCTATTAACTATATCCATACATGAACCCATTTCCAGTAATCGATTAAAGCTGGAAATGGGTTTGTTCATTTATAGGTCCTTGTCTTCGGCGAACGGTAAAAATCGTAACTTGCCTATCGATGAGGAAATTATTTTTGCTGTTTGTACTTCTTATAGGAATTATAGGGGTTTTTGCATTTCGGTCCACGCAGGATGAACAAGCCTGGATACGAATTAATTACCTAGGCTATCGCCCCGCCAGCCCCAAAGTGGCAGTATGGGCCGGAAAAACGGAAAATGTAACCGTTCCGTCTTTTCAGGTTGTCGAGGTGGCCACCGGAAAGGTCGTTTATGAGCATACGGCCGGAAAAGATTTTGGCGCTTATGGCCCGTTCTCCCAAACGCATCGCCTTGATTTTTCGGGTTTTCGTAAACCCGGACGGTATTACCTTAGAGCCGGGTCTGTCCAATCACCAGAGTTTCGAATCGGCGAAGACGTATATAACGGTACGGCTGATTTTTGTTTGCGCTACATGCGCCAGCAGCGCAGTGGTTACAATCCCTTCCTGAAAGATTCATGCCATACTCACGACGGATACACGATGTATGGTCCCATGCCCGACAGCACGCACATTGATGTGTCGGGTGGCTGGCATGATGCCTCGGATTACCTGCAATATGTGACAACTTCTGCCAACGCCACCTATCACCTCCTGGCCGCTTACCGCGATTTTCCGAAGGTATTTGCTGATCAGCACCTGGCAAACGGGCTGGCGGGCAGTAACAACCAGGCCGATGTGCTGGACGAAGCCCGCTGGGGCCTCGACTGGCTGCTGAAAATGCATCCGAAAGACGATTGGATGTTTAACCAACTGGCCGACGACCGGGATCATGCCGGGCTGCGAATTCCTAAACTAGATTCGGCCTACGGCAAAGGGTATGAACGACCCGTTTATTTTGCCACTGGCAAACCACAGGGCCTCTTTAAACACAAAAACCGGGCAACGGGCGTTGCTTCGACCGCGGGAAAATTCAGCAGTGCCTTTGCGCTGGGTTATCAGATGCTCCGCCGGCGCGATGAGGATTATGCCGAGAAATTGTGGCAACGGGCTCAATCAGCTTACACGCTGGGCATGCAAAAACCTGGTGTTTGTCAGACGGCGCCGGGTCGCACGCCCTATTTTTATGAAGAAGACAATTACGTTGATGATATGGAGCTGGCGGCTGCCGAAATGTATAATGCCGCTCGTGTTCAAGGCTATAAAGCCGCCGATTATCTCAATAGTGCTTATGCGTACGGCCTGATTGAACCCATAACACCCTGGCTGGGAGCCGATACTGCCCGACACTATCAATGGTATCCTTTCATCAATATCGGCCATTATGAAGTAGCCAAGCGGTTAGTCGATTCGCGTCGGCAGCACATTGTCGGCTTTTACCGCAGTGGTATCGAGAAAGTCCGGCAAAAAGCCGAGGGAAACGCTTTTTATCGGGGGATTCCGTTTATCTGGTGCAGTAACAACCTCACGACTTCGTTTGCTATTCAGTGTTATTGGTACCGCAAACTGACGGGCGACACGCGTTACGCACAGCTTGAGCAGGCGTGTTTTGACTGGTTGTTTGGTTGTAATCCGTGGGGAACCAGCTTTGTGTACGGTTTGCCCGCTGGGGCGGATACCCCCGCCGATCCGCATTCGGCTTTCACGCACTTAGCCAATTACCCCATTGATGGTGGTTTGGTCGATGGTCCCGTGTATGGCCGAATTTACAAAAATCTCATTGGGATTGAGCTGAAAGAACCCGATGAATACGAAGCGTTTCAGAGTGATCTGGTTGTCTACCATGATGATTACGGTGATTACAGCACCAACGAACCGACGATGGACGGCACGGCGTCGCTCATTTACCTGCTGGCGGCCAAACAGGGCGAAACAGCCGCGACGGAAACCGTAGCGCCGGTGGCTACCAAAGTGGTTAAAAAGAAACCAACAGCCGGGCGAAAATCGGTGAAGAAAAAACCGTCTGGTCGGAAAAAGGCGCCGGTTAGACGTTCATCGGGCAAGTCAAGCAAGAAGAAGCGGAGACGTTAAGAAGCGGTTGCGGGTAGGCTATCGATAGGAACTGTGCCATAGTAGCTTTAAAAGATACGGGGCATCAATATCTGTTCAATAGCCAAAAACGGCCAGAAGTAAAGTTTCTGGCCGTTTTTGGCTGGTTTTTAGTTTCGATCCAGGATGATCCGCTTCATTTTTGTTTTGATGTCAAATAATTGCGCAAACCGTTGCCCACCCGAGCGTACCTCAAAGCTATAGGTACCATCCTGCAGCGTTGAAAGATCGAAAGTAGTGACGCGGAGCTCGTGGTGTGAATAGTTATTGGCGTAAAGGATTTGCCGGTTATCGCTCATGATAAAAACAGCAACGTTATCATGCAGCTGCAACAAGGGCTGCGTAATTTCCAGCCGAAATTTCAGTTTACCTATTTCCCGGAAAGACAATTGCATGGCTGGCGTGTCTTTTTCAGCCAAAGAAACAGGTGCCTGAGCGTGCGCCAGATTAGTGTCTAACCAAATCGTTAATACGAGTATTGGCCATACTTTTTTCAGATTCATGTGCTTGTAAATTTTCCTTTTCATGGTTGTATTAAATTTGGGTAAATAAATAAAGTACAATTAAAACTATTGCCACTATTTTAAATAGATAATAGAAAGTATTGGTAATTCAATTTATAACTTATTTGAGTGCAATGTATTGCCAATCAATAAGGTTGCTAAAAGTTGTTTTTATTGTTACGGTTTGTGACGGAATTGTTCAATAAAAAATGGTTTTTTGCAAGTACGCCCTTGAATAATGAAATGAGATTTTAACCGTATCTTTACCAATTATTCGATTCATTTATAATACAATACAGGTTCATGGTTACTGAAACGGCTGAAAAGGCGGTATCCGCCGAGGTACTGGCAAAGTATGAGTTGGTAATTGGGCTGGAAGTGCACTGTCAGCTGCTGACCGCCACAAAAATCTTTGCCGCCGATTCCAATCAGTTTGGCAGCGAGCCGAATACCAACATTAGTGTGATCACACTCGGGCACCCGGGCACGTTGCCAAAACTCAATCGCAAAGCCGTTGAACTGGCGGTTCGGATGGGGTTGGCCTGCCGCTCGGCGATTACGCAATACACGGTTTTTGCCCGTAAAAACTACTTCTACCCTGATCTCCCCAAAGGTTACCAGCTTTCGCAGGATAAAACCCCTATTTGCGTTGGGGGTGAGGTGCCGGTCAAATTCAAGGATTCGAGCGGCCAGACCATTGAGCGGGCGGTTCAGTTGCACCACATTCACCTGGAAGAAGATGCCGGAAAAAGCATTCACGACAATGACTGGAACACGCTGCTCGATTACAACCGGGCCGGAACTCCGCTGATTGAAATGGTGACCGATCCGGTGATTCAAAGTGCGGAAGAAGCAGCGGCTTACCTGACCGAAGTTCGGCGGCTGGTGCGTTACCTGGATATTTGCGATGGTAACATGGAAGAAGGCTCACTGCGCTGCGATGTCAACATTTCGGTGCGGCTGTGGGGCGCTGAAGCATTCGGAACGAAAGTCGAGATCAAGAATATGAATTCCATCCGCAACGTCCAGCGAGCGATTGAAAGCGAGCTACGACGTCAGGTGGACCTGATTGAAAAGGGCGGCACCATTGTGCAGGAAACCCGGATGTTTGACGCCACTACCGGCCTGACTCATGGCATGCGGATGAAGGAAACCATGAACGATTACCGGTATTTTCCGGATCCAGATTTGAGCCCGGTGATTATTTCGGACGAATGGCTGGCTTCGATTCGTGATCAAATGCCCGCTTTGCCGAAAGAACGGTATGAAAAGCTTCTGAGCCAGTACGGTTTGCCCGAATACGACGCCACCTTGCTGGCGGATATCAAAGAACTGGCGGATTATTTCGAAGCCGTTAGCCAGAAAACTACCAACTACAAAGCGGTCTCTAACTGGATAATGGGGCCGATCAAAGCGCAATTGACCGAAAAAGCTCTGCGCGACGGACAGTTTCCGCTGATCGCCGAAAAACTGGCGGAATTGATTAATCTGGTGGATTCCGGCAAGGTGAGTTTTTCGTCGGCCAGCCAGCGGATTTTCCCAGTATTGATTGAACAGCCCGAAAAGTCGCCGGAGCAAGTGGCGCAGGAACAGAATTTGCTGCAAAATCGCAATACCGATGCCTTACAAACGTTGGTAGATGAGGTGCTGGCAGCCTGGCCCGATAAAGTCAAGGAGTTCAAAAAGGGCAAAAAAGGGTTGATGGGCCTGTTTGTGGGTGAGGTGATGAAAAAGTCGAAAGGCAGCGCCGATCCTAAACTGACCAATGAGTTGCTTCAAAAAGCGTTGTCTTCTCCCTCATAATGTACAAGGTAAGATGAAAAAAAATCGGATTGGGTTTGTCGCTTTACTGGTTTTGACCTTGCCGTGGGCAACGGTAGCTCAGGATGCCGGAAAAGAGTTTACGGTTTCGGGTACAGTTCAAAACGCCCGGCCAGGTAGCAAAGCTTATCTGGAAACGAACGAACAGCTTTCGAAAAAACTCGATTCGGCTCAGATCGACGCGTCTGGTAAGTTTGCCCTAAAAGGACGTGAAATGAACGGCGGCAGTTTCTTTAAATTAAACATTGCCAACGAACAGACGGCTAGTTTACTGGTCGATGGGGGCGAAAATCTGGTTGTTACTGCCGACGCCAAAGATAAAAGTAAGTTACAGGTAACGGGTTCCACAAACATGGAGTTTTATCCAAGAATTGTGGCTATCGATACCCGGATGCGGGAAAAGCACAAAGATTGGCAAAAACGGGCCGCGAAAGCGGCCGAAAAGAACGATTTAAAAGCCGGTCAGGCAATTGATCAGGAAGTGGTAACAGCCAATCAGGAGGTAATCCAGACCGTGAAAGCGATGATTCCGCAGATGGGAACCGCAACCGTGGCTATGATTGCTCTTAAGTATCTGGAGCCCCGGGAACATTTTGAGTTGTATGAATCGCTGGCGCAAAAAATGCAACAGGCAGGTTCGAATGGTAAACAGGCTAAAGCCTTCATCAACTTTGTGAACATGACCAAAGCGGAAATGAAGGCGCAAGCTAATCAGGTGGCTATTGTAGAGGGTTCAATAGCGCCGGATGTAACGCTGGAGAATACGAAAGGTCAGGAAATAAGCCTTTCCTCGTTGCGGGGCAAGTACGTGCTGATCGACTTCTGGGCGTCGTGGTGCGGCCCCTGCCGCCAGGAAAATCCGAATGTGGTTCGGGTTTACAATAAATATAAAGACAAAGGATTTGAAGTGTTTAGCATCTCGCTTGATGACAGCCGCGACAAATGGCTGAAAGCAATCGAATCCGATGGCATGGTCTGGACTAACGTGCTGGGCAAGAAGAACGGAAGTGCGCCGGTTGCTCTGCAATACTCGGTTCAGGTAATTCCAACCACGTATTTACTCGATAAGGAAGGGAAGATCATCGCCAAAAATCTGCGCGGTCAGGCGCTGGAGCAGAAGCTGAGCGAAATCCTGGATAAATAATTCCGGTTTTCAGGGGCTGATGCGCGCTATTTTGGGTGGCATCTACCAAAAACCGTATACCAAAAACCGCATACCGAAAACCCACTACATAATGAAGATTGCTATTGTCGGCTGCGGCAACATGGGAATGGCGTTTGCCAAATCATTTTTGCAGTACGATCTCGTAAAAAAGGACGACCTGTTGCTCATCGAAAAAAGTGCCGAGCGCTCCGAAGCTTTGAAAGCCGAAAAAACCGGTGTTGTTGTGGATACCATCAGCCCGCGGATTTCGGAGGCAGATTTAATTATTTTATCCGTCAAGCCACAAGATTTCAGTAGTTTACAAAGTGCTTTGCAGGAAGCCATCCAGCCCAGTCAGGTAATCCTGTCAATCATGGCCGGAATTCCAATTGCGGCTATTCAGGAAAAGCTGAACCACCGGCTGGTGATTCGCGCCATGCCGAATACGCCCGCTATGTTGGGCATGGGCATTACCGGTTTTACGGCGGCTAAGGAAGTGGATCTGACCAACCTGCGGAAAGTAGAGAACCTCATCAACGCGACAGGCCGGTCTATTTTTCTGGAAGACGAAGCCTTGCTTGATGCCGTTACGGCCCTGAGTGGCAGCGGTCCGGCTTATTTTTATTATCTCGTGAAAGCAATGGTGGAAGCGGGCAAGCAAATGGGCTTTGATGAATCCGTTGCTGCACTATTGGTAAAGCAAACCATGCTCGGCGCTTTCCACCTGATCAATACTGCCGATAAGTCACTGGATGAACTAATCAAAGCCGTGGCCTCCAAAGGCGGCACCACCGAAGCCGCTCTAAAGCGTTTTGAAGAAGGAGAGCTGGCTAATACGCTGATTTCCGGCATCAAGGCCGCTCAGACCCGGGCAACGGAATTGTCAAAATCGTAGTTTTTATTAGCTAATCTGATTCCAAACCTATAAGGCCTCGAAGGCCTTATAGGTTTTATTTTGCGAGTTGCTCAAATGCCTGTGTAGGTGTAAGGCGTAATGGACCGCAGCTCTGCTTTGACGTTTTCCGACACATTCAGGCCGTCGATAAACCGGGCGATAGTGCTGGCGGTGATTTTCTCGTTCGTGCGGGTGAGGTCTTTCAGAGCTTCATACGGTTTGGGGTAGCCTTCGCGCCGGAGGATGGTTTGAATGCCTTCGGCGACCACTGCCCAGTTTTCTTCCAGATCGGCTTGCAGGGCGGCTTCGTTCAGCTGAATTTTACCCAAACCTTTCAACAGCGATTTCAGGGCAATCAGTGAATGCGCAAACGGTACTCCGAGGTTCCGCAAAACCGTCGAGTCGGTCAGGTCACGTTGCAGCCGCGAAATGGGCAGTTTGGCCGATAGATGTTCAAACAGTGCGTTGGCGATGCCCAGATTGCCTTCTGAATTTTCAAAATCGATGGGGTTGACTTTGTGCGGCATGGCCGACGAACCTACTTCTCCTGCTTTGATTTGCTGTTTAAAGTAGTTCATCGAAATGTACGCCCACATATCTCGGTTAAGGTCTAGCAAGATGGTATTCAGTCGCTTGTAGGCATCAAGCGTGGCTGCCAGCATGTCGTAATGCTCAATCTGCGTCGTGTGCTGGCTGCGTTCCAGACCAAGTTTTTGTACAAATGCATTGCCGAATGAAGGCCAGTCAATATCTGGGTAGGCTACGTTATGGGCGTTGAAGTTACCGGTTGCTCCGCCAAATTTAGCCGCAGTAGGAATGTCGGAAAGCAGGAAAAGCTGCTTTTCAATCCGTTCGCAAAATACCAGAATTTCTTTCCCCAGTCGTGTTGGCGAAGCGGGTTGCCCGTGGGTTCGGGCCAGCATCGGAACGGTTTTCCACTGTTCGGCCAGTTCCTGCAATTTCACAAAAACCGCCCGGTATTGGGGTTCGATTTCCGTTTCCAGGGCATCGCTAAGCAGCAAGGGCGTAGCCGTATTGTTGATGTCCTGCGAAGTGAGGCCAAAATGAATGAATTCGAGGTGATCACCGATGTTCAGGTCGGCTAACTTTTCTTTGATAAAATACTCGACCGCTTTAACGTCATGATTCGTTTCGCGCTCGATTTCCTTGATCCGTAACGCATCGGGTTCCGTAAAATTCTCGTACAAAGCCCGCAGCTTCGGAAAAACGGCATGATCAACTTCCTTCAACTGGGGAAGTGGCAACTCACAGAGATCGATAAAGTATTCGATTTCAATCCGAATGCGGTAACGAATCAATCCCCATTCCGAAAAATAAGGAGCCAATGATTCGGTCTGACGGCGGTAACGGCCATCGATGGGAGAGATTGCGGAAAGCGCGGAAAGTTGCATAGTCGAAAAAAGAAAAGGCAAAGGTAATGGAACCGCCCGAAACCGTTCGCCAGAATAATTAAATTTCCTGTATATTGGCAACTTTATAACAGAACAAATATTTTATTGGCTTATCAGGTTTCCTAAACCCTTCCTTTTTCTATGCAGCTTTCTCCTTTTCTCGGCGAACTGATCGGCACGATGGTTTTACTTTTACTGGGTGATGGCGTGGTTGCCAACGTCGTGCTGAAGCAAACCAAGGGAGAAGCATCCGGCTGGATTGTCATCACCACCGGCTGGGCTTTTGCCGTAACGATGGGCGTTTTTGTGGCCAAAGCTTTCGGCAGTATCGACGCCCACCTGAATCCGGCCGTAACCATCGCGTTTGCCGTTGCTACGGGCGATTACGGAAACCTGTTCAGCTACATCCCGGCTCAACTCATTGGGGGGGTGCTGGGCGCCGTATTAGTCTGGATCCAGTACTTGCCACACTGGGCTGCCACGCCCGATCCGGGCGCGAAACTAGCGGTTTTTGCGACCGGCCCGGCCATCCGCCAACCGGCGGGTAACCTGATCAGCGAAATCATCGGAACGCTGGCGCTCATCATCGGTATCGCGGGCATTTCGGCCAAGGCCCTCGGAACCATTGCCATTGGGTTAGGCCCTTATCTGGTGGGCGTTCTGGTCTGGAGCATCGGTCTTTCATTAGGTGGAACCACCGGCTATGCCATCAATCCCGCCCGCGATCTGGGTCCCCGAATTGCTCACGCGCTCCTGCCCATTCCCGGTAAAGGATCGTCGGACTGGGGGTATGCCTGGGTGCCCATCGCTGGCCCTGTAATCGGAGCGGTTTTGGGCGGTTTGCTGATCCGTTGGTACGCGCTATAAACCGTTCGCTTACTTGGTAAGGTGCTTCAGCAGGCGTTCAATGGCGTTGTATACTATGTCCAGTTGTTCGTCTGTAATGCAGTAGGGTGGAAAAATGTACAACACATTCCCCAGCGGACGCATCAGAACGCCCTGCTCCTGCAAGAATTGATAGGCAACATCCCGGATGTTACTGAAATAAGAACGGCTGGAGCCCCCGGCATCCAGGTCGAAGGCCAGGATTGTACCGCGTTGCCGGACGTTTTTGACCCCTGTTTTTTGCCGTAACTGGTCCGCAAAGTTATTATGTCGCCGGACGATTCGCTGGATGGATGCTTGTGTTTCGTCGGACAAAAGCAGGTCGAGACTGGCAAGGGCCGCCGTGCAGGCCAGCGGATTGGCCGTAAACGAGTGCCCGTGAAAAAGCGTTTTAAAACGGTCTTCCGACAAAAAAGCGTTGTAAATTTCCTGCGTACACGTCGTTATTCCCAACGCCATCGTTCCGCCGGTCAGGCCTTTTGACAAGCTCATCAGATCGGGTTGCTCCCGGAGGTAATGCGTCGCAAACAGTTTTCCGGTTCGGCCAAAACCGGTCATCACTTCGTCGGTGATAATCAGAGCGCCGTAACTACGCGCCAAGGCAATGAGTTGATCCAGAATTTCCGGTTCGTACATTACCATGCCTTCCGAGCCCTGCACCAGCGGCTCTACAATGAATGCCGCTACATCTTCGTTCAACAGTACTTTTAGCTGATCCAGCGTTGCCTGCTCCTGCCCCGGAACAGGCGTCGAAATGTATTCGACATCGAACAGAAAGGGGGTGAATGGCGCCGTGAAAGCACTCCGACCGCTGACGGCCATCGCTCCGAACGTATCGCCGTGGTAAGCGCCTTCCAGTGCAATCACTTTCCGGCGCGGCTGACCAATATTGTGCCAGTATTGAAACGCCATTTTGAGCGCTACTTCCACCGCCGTTGATCCGTTATCCGAATAGAAAACCTTGTTCTGGTTGGAAGGCAAAAGGGGTAAAAGCCGTTCCGCCAGTTCGACCGCCGGTTGGTGAGTAAAGCCCGCAAAGATGACGTGTTCGAGCGTCTGGAGCTGTTGGTAGATGCGTTCGGCGATGTACGGATGGCTGTGACCGTGGATCGTGACCCACCAGGACGAGACCGCGTCAATATACGTTTTGCCGTCTTCCGCGAACAGCAGCGTTCCTTCTCCGCGGACAATGGGAATGGGCAGCGGGGCCGTTTGCATTTGCGTAAACGGGTGCCAGATCACAGCATGGTCGCGTTTAGCCAGATTATCGACGTTCGGATTTGTAGTCTTATAAGTCTCCATACTGTTGCTCGAAAACGTGTTTTAAGCTATCTGCGTTTCGGCGGACGAATTCCGGGTTAATAGCTGTTCCCCATTCAATTCGTCCGAAACTTTTCAAGCCGGTATACTTCACAATGAACTCCTCCGATGCCGGGGTTTCGGGGCCGTTGAAAATGAGACCCAGAATCGGAATCGTGCGCCGTTGCAATGCTTCGACCGACAATAGCGTGTGATTGATACTGCCCAGATAGTGTTTGGAAACCAGCAGAACGGGCAATTGAAGCTGCTGAACCAGATCGAGGTTCAGATCCCGATTGTTCAATGGAACCAACAAACCGCCGGCAAGCTCAACAATTAGATGATTGGCAGTTTGGGGTAGTTGAAATGCATCGAGTGTGATTTCCACGCCGTCGATCGCTGCTGCTGCGTGGGGAGAAAGTGGTTCGCGCAGCCGGTAAGTTTCCGGATGAAACCGGGTTATGGTATTTGAAATCAGCCGCCGAACAGTCTCGGAATCGGAATCTTCCAGCGCACCGGACTGGACGGGCTTCCAGTAATCGGCATTCAGGGCTTCAACAACAACGGATGAAATGACGGTTTTGCCGATTTCCGTACCAATACCGGCGATGATGAATTGCAACGGTTTACTCATGAATAAGCATAATTTCCTGTAAAGTCTGCACCAGCCGGTCCATTTCCTGTTCGGTATTAAAAGCGTGTAGACAAATTCGCAGTCGTTCGCGCCCCGCCGGAACCGTCGGACTTACAATGGGCCGGATGTCAAAACCCGCTTGCTGAAGCTGCTTGGCCACAGCTCGGCAGGCTTCATTGCCCGGAACAATCAAGCCTAGAATCGGGCTATCGGCAGAAGTCCATTCCGTTTGGGGCAAATGCTCCTGAATCTGCTGTTGAAAATAAGTTCGAACGTTGTGTAATCGCTCAATGAGGTCTTTGCTTTGCGGCAAAAGCCGGTATACACTCCGAATGGCCAGTAAGCTGTGAGGAGGGAGCGCCGTTGAGTACACGAACGAACGGGCGAAGTTAATCAGAAAATCGCGCAGGACCGCTGACCCCACCACGGCGGCCCCGTGAACGCCCAGTGCTTTTCCGAAGGTGTGAATCCGCGCAAACACTCGTTTTTCAAGGCCTAGCTGTTGAACCAGTCCCTCGCCATTGGTTCCGAAAACACCGGTTCCGTGGGCTTCGTCCACAATCAATGCAGCTTCATAGCGTTCACACAAGGCAACGATTTCGGGCAATGGAGCCAGATCACCATCCATGGAATAAACGGATTCGATGGCGACATACACCGTGCCGGTGGCGCGTTTTAACCGGTTTTCCAGGTCTTCCAGGTCGTTATGACGGAATTTGAAACGATGGGCCGTGCTCAGCCGTGCTCCGTCGATCATGCTTGCGTGAATCAGTTCGTCGGTCAGGAGTGTATCCCCGCGCTGGGGCAGGCTAGCCAGCAATCCCACGTTCGCATCATAGCCGGAGTTGAAAACCAGGGCGGCTTCTGCCTTGTGAAAATGGGCAATTTCTACTTCCAGCTCCTCGGCCAGTTCAGAATTTCCGGCCAGTAGGCGTGATCCCGTTGAACCATTTGCTAAAGTTGGGTAATCCGTTAGGGCCTGCTCGATGCGTTGGCGCAATACGGTCGACCGGCCAAGCCCCAGATAGTCGTTGGAGCAAAAATCAAGCAGTGAAGTCGGTTTTTTGAGTGTCCGAAGCAATCCGGCAATCCGGCGCTTTTCCAGTAATTCCAGCAATACGTTATCCGCTCTTACCACCTTATTTTCAGATTATTCGCAAAGGTAGGCAGGAAGTCCATTCGGCGAACAAATGTGGAAAAATGGTATAAAATAAGGACTTATCCACAACCTTATGTGGATAAGTCCTTCCAAATCGTCACTTTTTTGTTATAAATATTAGCCAACGGGCTTTGATGGGCTGATCTCTAAGCGTTTACCAGCAGCATACGCTGGAAAGAAATCGGTTTTGCAGCGATGCAAATGCTGTCTGCTTATTGTTCGCTGAGTTTCGTTCCGGTCGCCAATAAGCTGGCAGAATCTTCGTCGAGGTAAAGGTAGCAATCTGGATGTGATTGCAGAATGCTGGCCGGAAAAGCAGGGCTAACCGAATGCTCTAGGGTGTCTTTAACCGCCTGTGCCTTTCGCCCATCTGGAACGGAGCAGATAATGTGTTTCGATTTCATGATTTGCCGGACCGACATGCTAATGGCCTGGTTTGGCACGGCTTCCAGCGACTGAAACCAGCCTTCTCCAAATTGCTGCCGCCGACAGGCCGCGTCCAGATCGACAATCAGGTACGGTTTTTCCGTGTCAAAATCGGCCGGGGGGTCGTTGAACGCCAGGTGTCCGTTTTCGCCAATGCCAACCAGCGCGACGTCGATAGGGTGTTCCAGGATAAGGGCATCTAAGCGCTCGGTTTCCTGTTGTGGGTCCACCTCCCCATTGATGAGGTAACTGGCTTTCAGGGAAGAAACCTGGTCAAGAAAGCGCTCCTGTAGGTATTTACGGAAGCTGGCCGGATGCGAAAGCGGCAAAGCGATGTACTCATCGAGGTGAAACATCACCACTTTACTCCAATCGATTTCTTCGGCAATGAGCTGTTGGAGAGTGGCAAACTGGCTGGTGCCGGTGGCCAGAATGACGTTGGCTTGTCCGTTTTTGGCAATGGTTTGGCGGATTAGCTCCGCAGCCAATTGACCCGCACTTTGGCCGAGTTGTTCGGCGGTTTCTGAAATGGTAATAGTCATGAACTTGAGGTTTCCTGCAAAAAATAAAATGAGTTTGTTAAGCCGATCGGTTTCATAAACTTTTCACCCGGGTTGTTCCGCCCGTGGCCAGGCTGATGTCTACGGGTTTATTGGTTTTCCAGGAGCCGTTGGTAAAATCCGGAACGTCAATGGAGTTGGACCGATGGGCCACCGACCATTCGCTGAGCGGGCTAATACTGCTCCAAAGCGCGGCATCGTACACATCCTGATCCAGCGGTAAACCGTTCCGGAGGCAATCGATGAGCCGCCAGTCCATCAAAAAATCCATGCCGCCGTGGCCGCCCACCTGTTTGGCCAGCTCACCCACCCGCTTGACAATTTCGGGTTGATATTTCTTTTCCAGCTCCTGGTATTCTTTCTCCGATAGCCATTCGTGGCCCGTTGCAATCCGGCCCGGCAGCGGGTATTTCTGCGCGGTGGCTTTGGTACCGCTGATGAGATGAATCCGGGAATAAGGCCGGGGCGAGCTGACGTCGTGTTGCAGCATAATGGTCCGGCCTTTCTTGGTTCGGATGGTCGTTGTATTCATGTTGCCCCGGAACGTCTTGCCCTGGAAAGGCTTGAAATCGGCATCCTGTTGGGCCAGCTCGTTGGCTCGCTTGCCGAGCATAAAATCCTGACTGGCCATCGAAACCAGGTAATCCATCTGGTCTCCCCGATTAATATCAAGGACCTGCGCGACT
Organism: Larkinella harenae; assembly: GCF_054780515.1. Lineage (NCBI taxonomy): Bacteria > Pseudomonadati > Bacteroidota > Cytophagia > Cytophagales > Spirosomataceae > Larkinella > Larkinella harenae. The sequence goes on from NZ_BAAGWE010000001.1 coordinate 43,113, forward strand.
GGCCCCAAACCGTGGGTGGGATACAAATTTCCGTTGCGCTGGTTTTCTTTCAATCGCCAGAGATCGTAGCGTTTACTTTTATCAAACAACGAATCGTAAATATCGTGGATATAAGCGCCCTCGGCATGGATGATTTCGCCAAAAAAGCCCTGACGCGCCATGTTCAGTGTGAGGAGCTCGAAGAAATCGTAGCAACAGTTTTCCAGCATCATGCAATGCCTTTTGGTACGCTCGGACGTTTCTACCAGCTTCCAGCAATCGTCTACGGTCGTCGCAATCGGAATTTCACAGGCCACATGTTTCCCCTGCTCCATCGCATACAGGGCCATCGGCGTGTGCAGGTTCCAGGGTGTGCAGATGTAAATCAGATCGATGTCTTTGCGGTCACAAAGCTTTTTCCATTCGTCGGCTTTTCCGCTGTAGTATGTGGGTTTGTGGGTAGTTTTTTCTAGGGTTTTCTTCGCTTCGTCGATGCGCTCCGGACGAACATCACAAACGGCCTGAACAACTACATTTTCCAGGTAAACAATTCGTTTCAGCGCCCCGGCACCCCGGTTGCCGACTCCGATGTAACCAATCCGGACGGTTTCCATTTTTGGGGCGCTGTAGCCGCACATGTTGAAGGTTTGCCGGCGAGGGGGAGCTGTGATTCCCGTGGGCTGACCGTAGCTCAGGTTGATGGTGCTCAATCCGGCACCGGCCAGACTGGTCATCTTTAAAAAATCTCGGCGTTTCGTGTTCATGGTTAGGGGTTTAGTCGAAGCGAAGTTGTCCCTTCTGTTTCGTTTTCTGACGTAATTGTACAAACTCCTGTTTAAATTCGGTAAGTTGACTTTCGGACAAGGGCCGTCCTGCTATGGTTACAGGATTAATAAACCGCACGTTTGGAGCGCCTAAAGCGGCTGCCAGTGAGACATCTCCCCAGTTCAGAATGCCCGGTACATGAACGGCCATGCTAAAATGATCGACCGAATCCCGGTTGTCGAAACGGTAGCTGACGGGGCTGTCGCGCAGTGTAACGGTTTGTACCGTCGGTGTTGTGGTGCTGAAAAAGAGGGCAGCCAGACCCGTTTCCCGACTGCCATCGATTTCGACGGTTTTGGCACCGTGTTCTTGCTGTAGATAGGCTGTAACCGTTCGCAAATCCCGGATCCAGTGCCCCATGACGGTTTTTCCGAGCCAGAGGGTCGAGCGGGCCAACGTATGGAAAGCAGGCAGTTGGCCGTCGATCTGGCGGGCGACGGTTGAAGTGCTTTCACCCGTTCCCCACACATCCAGCAGCACAATCGCCTTATCCTGGTGTTCACGAAGGATGGCCGGCGTTACGTAGTTTTTGCCCGCCGGGTGGCATACAATCACGAACGAAGTAGTCGGTTTGGCCGGTTGGCGAATCAGGAGCGGGAGTAACTGGTTGTCTGACGTTTGTAAGGCGATCCGGTTCCAGCCAGCAGTTGGGCCGTAGTGGTGAACGTTGTTCAGCGAGGCTGGTGGTTGTAACCGCAATCGGTTATGCAACGCCACCTTTTTCGCTTTGGCGTCGATGGTTGATCCACTGAGCCATTGCTTACGCAAGGTATCGCCCTGATTCTGGCAGAATGTCGCCGTACTAACAACGCGGCTATCGCGCTGGCCGGGCGGAAAAACCGCCAGTTTTTCAATGGAGAGTAGCGGATACGGCTTGGTCTTTTTGGGAGCACCTGTGCCCGTTCCTTTCAAATTCCAGTCAAACCAACCGAGCATGGCTTCCCGAATTTCCGGGCCGTACCCGTGGGGTTGGTTGAAAAGCTGGTAACTTAGTCGGTCCTTGGCTCCCAGCATTTCAAAAAGCGGGGCGACGGTTTCGTAACTGCGCAGCATTTCCGATGGCAGAAAAGAACGGTTTTGTTCGAGCAAGGCATTGCAGATTTTTAAGGCGCGGGGAGCAATGAGGCCCAAAACACCCGCTTCTTCCGTCAGCGTAAAACCGTCGGGCAGTAATTCGCAAACGCAGTTGCTATTCATAATATAAGCATCGAAGGTGCCAACGCTAACCACCGGAACACTGGCTTTGATGCGCTCGTCGAAGGCCGAAAGCCACATGCATTGATTGCCACCCCCGCTTGCCCCCGTCGCTCCGATTTTGCCAGCATCGACAAAAGGAAGCGAACTCAGCAGATCGACGCCCCGGATGTTGTCGGTCAGTTGCATACCCAGTAGCGTTTCGCCCACATTAAGCAGGGAAGCACCCAGATTGGAGCCGTGGTATTCGGGTTCGCCGTGCTTCGTACTGCGTTCTCCTGCGCCCCAGGCGTCCAGAATCAGTGAAACGTACCCCTCCTGCGCAAGAATATGACCGATTGACTGCACAATGTCGCCTATATGCCCGTTGGGCCAGTGGCCATGCGTTTGAATCACCGCCGGGAACGGCCCTTTGCCATCGGGAACGTACAGATTAGCGGTTGCGTAAATGCCGGGCCGGGTTTGGAATAGAATGTTCTTAACCGAATAGCCGTTCAGTGGGACGCTCCCGGTTTCCTGATAATGAAGTGGAAGATCAGGCTGGACTACCGCCCGGGTTTTCTCCCAAAGTTGCTGGCGAAGGGTTGTTCGCTGAGTCTGGTAGGCATCGGCTGTAGTCGGAAGCTGGTGAGCCTGAAAAGCCAGCGCGGCTTCCTGCCGTAACTGTTTATCAATTAGATCAACCATAGGATGCGCAAATACGGGCGGAATTGGTCCAGAATCCGGGTCCGGCTGCGACGGCGGCTGAGCCAGGGCGAGGGCCATGCTCAACCAGATACACAGTCCCAGTCCGGCGAAAAAATAAGGAAAGATTGGCTTCATGGTCGTTTTGGTACCGCGTCCGAAAACCGGATGAATTGAAAGGCACTTTCCGAAATAATTAGAATTCGGGAGTGGAATCAACTATTTTGCCAAATAAAGTAGCGAGAACGTTCCCGAAAACCGATTCGATGCAACGACGCCAATACATTACCATCAAGGACATTGCCCGGGAATTAGCCATTTCGGTGTCGACGGTTTCGCGTGCTTTGCGGGATGCGTACGATGTGAATAAGGAAACGCGGGAAAAAGTGCTGGCCAAGGCGGCTGAACTCAATTACAAACCCAATTTCAATGCCATTGGCCTGGTACAGAATCATACGCACCGGATTGGCGTACTCATGCCTGCTATCACGAATTATTACTTTTCGACGGTTTTTACGGGCATTGAAGAGGTGGCCAACGCCAACGGATACAGCCTGATTGTGTTTATAACCAATGATTCAGCGGATCGCGAACGGACCATTTTGCAGGAACTGTCGCTGAGTAGCCTGGATGGTCTACTAGTGTCGGTTTCTTCGAAAACCGATTCTGACGCGCATTTTCAGGAATTGATTCAAAACGGCATTCCGGTTGTGTTTTTTGATCGGACGACCGATGCAATTGCCACGTCCAAAGTAATGCAGGACGATTACCACGGCGCTTATGATGCTACCCAGCATCTGATTGATCAGGGATATCGACGGATTGCCCATATTGCGGGTTCCGCGGGGTTGACCCTTACCCAAAAACGACAGAAAGGTTACGAGGATGCGCTGCAACGCCACGGTTTTTCGATTCGCCCCGAATGGATTATTCATTCGGGCTTTTCCCAGGAGAACGGTTTTGATGATGCGGTTCGGTTGTGGAAAATGGCCGAAAAGCCGGATGCAATTTTTGCCGCCAACGACCGGAAAGCCATTGGTGCCATGCTGGCGCTGAAGGAACGACATGTGCAGATCGGCAAAGACGTCGGCGTGATTGGGTTTACCAACGACCCTATGGCGCAGATCATCTCTCCTACCCTGACCACCGTAGCCGAACCTGCGTTTGAAATTGGTCAGCGCAGTTGTGAACTGCTGTTGAAACACATCACGAAACGTAATTTCGAAGCACAGGAGGTAATTTTACCCGCCAAACTCATCGTTCGGGAATCGACCCAACGCTGAAATACCGTTCAGGATACGTTTAGCACCAGTTTACCAAACTGTTTTCCGGCTTCTATTTTTCGCAACGCCTGCTCCGTTTCGGCCAAAGGTACGATTTCGTCAATTATCGGAACCAGCTGGTGTTGATCGACAAAGTGCGTCATGTCGGTAAATTCCGGGTTGGTGCCCATCGTGGTGCCGAAAATGGTTAGCTGCTTGAAAAAGACCTTGGAAGGGGCCACGTCCGTGATGTTGCCGGTTGTGCCGCCGTAGAAAACGATTCGTCCGCCGGGCGCGGCCACATCGATTAACTTTGCAAATCCGGGCCCGGCGGCACTGTCGATAATAACATCAAAATACCCCCCTTTGCCCCCGCCGGTCTGGTTCAACAATCGTTTCGGCCAGTCGGCGTCGCGGTAAAGAACACCACCTGTTGCCCCCAGTTCCTGAGCGCGTTGCAGTTTTTCATCCGATCCGGAGGTGACCCAAACTTCGGCTCCGGCAACCTGAGCAAATTGCAAGGCTGCCAGGGCGGCTCCTCCCCCAATGCCGGTGATCAAAACCCGTTCGGTTTGGTCAGATCGGTTAATCTGAAGCCCGGCCCGGGTCATCAGGGCGCGCCAGGCGGTCAACCCCGTCAGAGGCAGGGCAGCGGCTTGCTCAAAGGACAGGTGAGCGGGTTTGCGGTGCAGGTAGTTTGCTTCAATTTTCAGGTATTCGGCGAAGGTACCGTTGTCGGGCATCCCCAGAATCTTGAAATCCGGGCCGTAAAAATGGGGATTGGCGCCCCAGTTCAGCGCCGGATTGATGATGACTTCCTGATTTTGCCAGGTCGAATCAACCCCCTCTCCCAATTCAATGACGATGCCTGCGCCGTCGGAACCCAGAACAACGGGTAGTTGCATTTTAGGGTACAAACCGTGCTGAACGTAGACATCCCGGTGATTGATGGCTGCGGCTTTGATCTGAACAATAACTTCGCCTGGCCCGGCAACGGGCTTCTCAATGTCGGTGTACCGGGCAGGCTGGTGGAGTTCCGACTGGAAAATCGCTTTCATACAAATTGGTACAACTGCTATTGGCACAATGCGGTATTAACTCAACTTTAGTAAGCTTCGGGGTCGTAATCAGAATTCAGGATTGCGCTCCGCACGTTGCCGAACTTGGCCAGCAGCTCTTCGGCTTTTTCCCGCGAGACACCGGTTTCGCTCATCACCATATTAGCGGCCCGAATTTTCAGCTTATGGTTAGTCAACTGCATGTCCACCATTTTGTTGCCTTTTACCCGACCCAGCTGAATCATGACGGAGGTAGAAACCATGTTAAGAACCAGTTTCTGAGCGGTTCCTGATTTCATGCGCGTGCTACCCGTCACAAACTCGGGTCCGACCACCACCTCGACCGGAAATTCAGCGGCCTGTGCAACTGCCGAACCAGGGTTGCACACGATACAACCCGTCAGAATTCCAGCTTCACGGGCTTTCTGCAAACCGCCAATGACGTACGGGGTTCGGCCGGACGCGGCAATACCAATGAGGGTATCCAGCGGTTCGATGTGGTAGGGCTGTAAATCCTTCCAGGCCTGCTCTGAATCGTCCTCGGCGTTCTCAACGGCGCTCCGAATGGCGCGGTCACCACCGGCAATAATGCCCACAACTAAGTCGGGCGATACGCCATAAGTTGGGGGGCATTCTGAGGCATCGACAACGCCCAGCCGGCCGCTGGTACCGGCGCCGATGTAAAACAGCCGACCGCCCTCCCGCATCCGTTTTACGATTTCGACAACCAGTGCTTCAATCTGTGGAATGGCTTGCTCCACCGCCAGCGGAACGGTTTGATCTTCTTTGTTAATATTGGTCAGCAGTTCCTTCACCGACATCTGCTCGAGGTGGTCGTAATGGGACGAGTTTTCCGTAATCATTGTATAGTGCTATTTTTTGTACGTCAAAAGTACAATGTATTCTATACTAACTATGCATAGTGAAAAAAATACTAAAAAATCAGCACAAAACTCTTGCGAAATTTATTTCAATTTTTTTCCTTTGAATCAAATTACGCTTTCAGCGAAATTTCGCTAATCGAAATTATGACAACTATAGCATCCGACAAAAAAGCCCAACTTAACCGCTACAGCGCCACTCTCACTCAGGAAGTTAGCAATCCCGCTGCTCAGGCAATGCTTTATGGCATTGGTTTGACCGAAGAAGATATGGCAAAGCCTCAGATTGGAATTGCCAGTGCTGGTTACGATGGTAACCCCTGCAATATTCACCTGAATGGGTTGGCCGCGTATGTTAAAAAAGGAGTCAACGAAAGTGGGCTGGTTGGTCTGGTATTTAATACCATTGGTGTATCGGATGGGATGACCAACGGAAACGATGGAATGTCCTATTCCCTCCCATCCCGCGATATCATTGCTGACTCTATCGAAACCGTCGTACATGCCCAATGGTATGACGGGGTGATTGCCGTTGTCGGCTGCGATAAAAACATGCCCGGTGCCCTGATGGCCGTAGGGCGCTTAAATCGTCCATCCATTCTGGTATACGGTGGCACGATTCGGTCGGGAAGCTATAAAGGTCAGAAATTAGACATTGTATCGGCGTTCGAAGCGTACGGCAAAAAAGTTGCCAACAGCATCAGCGAGGAAGATTATAAAGGCGTTATTCAGAATTCGATTCCCGGGGCGGGTGCCTGCGGTGGGATGTACACCGCCAACACAATGGCATCGTCAATGGAAGCCATGGGGTTGAGTATTCCCAATAGTTCAACGTTTCCGGCTACGCACGAAGGCAAGCAGGCCGAGTGCCGGAAGATCGGAGCGGCTATGATGAACCTGCTGGAAAAGAATATTCTGCCGCGTGACATCATGACGAAGAAAGCGTTTGAAAACGCCATGACGGTGGTAATGGCACTGGGCGGTTCAACCAACGCGGTATTGCACTACATCGCCATTGCCAAGTCGGTTGGCGTTTCGCTGACGTTGAAAGATATTCAGGACATCAGCGACCGGACACCGTATCTGGGTGATCTCAAACCGAGCGGAAAATACTACATGGAGGATATGCTGGCCATCGGTGGAGTTCCGGCGGTTATGAAGTACCTCTACAAAGAAGGTTACATCCACGGCGATTGTATGACCGTGACGGGCAAAACCGTTGCTGAAAATCTCGAAGAAGCGCCGGATCTGGATTTTGAAACGCAAAGCATTATCCGCCCGTTGGCAAACCCGATCAAGAAGACGGGACACATTCAGATTTTGTACGGTAACCTGGCGACGCAGGGAGCCGTTGCCAAAATCACGGGTAAGGAAGGTGAACGGTTTGAAGGAATTGCCAAAGTGTGTGAGCGCGAAGAGCAGTTGCTGGAGTTCATCCAAAACCGGGAAATTAAGGAAGGACATGTTGTTGTTATCCGCTACGAAGGCCCGAAAGGTGGCCCCGGTATGCCCGAAATGCTGAAACCAACCTCGGCCATTATGGGACTGGGGCTAGGCGATAAAGTGGCGTTGATTACCGACGGACGGTTTTCGGGCGGCACCCACGGTTTTGTGGTGGGGCACATTACACCCGAAGCCCAGGAAGGCGGTAATATTGCGCTGGTGCACGACGGCGATAAAATCACGATTGATGCTGTCAACAACGTCATTCACATGCACGTGTCGGATGAAGAACTGGCCGAGCGCCGGGCCAACTGGACGGTTCCGCCCCTGGAAAAATCCGCCGATCACGGTATTCTGCGGAAATACGTGAAGCTGGTGAGCTCCGCGAGCGAAGGCTGCGTAACCGATGCGTAACGACGAATCAACTCAACAAATGCCGAATCAGTAGTACTGATCCAAAAACACACAATGCAATGAATACAACAGTCAGTGAAATAACGGCAGAAGAATCGCAACCGGCTGTTCCGGCGGCCCAGTTGCTCAAACCCCTGACGGGTGCCGAAGCGCTCATGCAGGCTTTGGTCGAAGAGGGCGTAGAAACCATTTTTGGGTATCCAGGTGGGGCTATTATGCCGGTCTATGATGCGCTGTATGATTATCAGGACCGCCTGAATCATATTCTGGTCCGGCACGAGCAGGGAGCTGCCCACGCGGCAGAAGGCTATGCTCGGGTGACGGGCCGGGCGGGGGTTTGTCTGGTTACCTCAGGACCAGGTGCTACCAATCTGGTGACGGGCATTGCCGATGCAATGATTGATTCAACGCCGATGGTGTGTCTGGTCGGTCAGGTAGCGATGAAGCTGTTGGGAACTGACGCCTTTCAGGAAACGGACGTGATTGGTGTCACAATGCCAATTACAAAGTGGAACTACCAGATTACGAGCGCTGACGAAATTCCGGAAATTGTTGCGAAGGCGTTTTACCTCGCGCAATCAGGACGCCCAGGCCCCGTTGTGATCGATATCTCCAAGAATGCGCAACAGGAGTTGATGACCAAACCGTTCGAGTATAAAAAGTGCGAGAAGGTGATCAGCTACCGGCCCCGTCTGGTGCCAAAACAGGATCAACTGGAAAAAGCCGCCGAACTGATCAACAAGGCTAAAAAACCGTTTATGCTGGTTGGACATGGCGTGTTGATTTCCAAAGCGGAGCAGGAACTGCTGGCGTTTGTTGAAAAAACCGGTATTCCGGTGGCAACCACGCTGCTGGGCCAATCGGCTCTCTCGGTGGATCATCCGTTGTATACGGGCTGGCTGGGAATGCATGGCAATTATGGCCCCAACGTCATGACAGACCATTGCGATTTGCTAATTGGGGTTGGAATGCGCTTTGATGATCGGGTAACGGGAAATCCTGAATTATTTGCCCGGCAAGCCAAAGTCGTCCACCTTGAAATAGATCCGGCGGAAATTGACAAAATTATCAAGGCCGATGCACCGGTAATTGGTGACGCCAAGGAGATTCTGACGCGGTTGATGCCGCTGGTGAACGAAACGGATCATACGGCCTGGCGCAACGAATTCCGGAAGTACGACGACATTGAGGACGAGAAGGTCACACAGCCTGCCATTGCGCCAACATCCGAGAAAATTAAAATGGCCGAAGCCATTGATCTGCTCTCGAAAAAAACGCGCGGAGAGGCCGTGATGGTGGCCGATGTGGGCCAGCACCAGATGATGACGTCAGCTTACTACGAATTCAAAAAACCGCATAGCCTGGTTACCTCGGGTGGGTTGGGAACGATGGGATTTGCCCTGCCAGCCGCTTTTGGGGCCAAAGTGGGCGATCCGAGCCGTGAGGTAATTGCCATCATTGGCGACGGTTGTTTCCAGATGACGATTCAAGAGCTGGGAACCATCGCGCAGAACAAACTGCCGGTGAAAATTATCATCCTGAACAACAACTTCCTGGGTATGGTACGGCAGTGGCAGCAACTCTTCTTCGATCGCCGGTATTCGTTCGTGGAGCTGCAAAATCCGGATTTCATCACCATTGGCAAAGGGTTCGGAATCGACGGCCACACGTGTGCGACGCGCGAAGACCTGTCGGCATCACTGGATACGTTGCTGGCCTCGGAAAAACCGTATCTGCTGGAAATTATCGTCGAGAAAGAAGAAAATGTCTTTCCGATGGTTCCGGCGGGCACGAGCGTCGCATCTATTCGGCTCGAGTAACGTACCACGGACCGCCCTGTTCAGTCCATGAATAATTGAAATACCAGAAGTTACAAACAACACGGACTAAGTCCGTGGGTATGAAGATGAACACATACACCATTTGCATATTCACCGAAAATACGATTGGTCTGCTCAACCGGATCACCATTATTTTTACCCGACGGCGGATCAATATTGAGAGCCTAACGGTTTCTGAAACCGAGCGGAAAGGCGTTTCGCGGTTTACGATCGTCATCAAACACGAATCGCGGGAAGCTGTTGAGAAGCTGGTTCGCCAGATCCGGAAAATCATTGAGGTGATGGCGGTTTTCGGGTACCTGAACGACGAAATCGTATCGAACGAAATCGCGCTTTTTAAGATCGAAACACCACTGGGCTCCAAACCACTGGACATTGAATACATCAACAAGCATTTCAACGCCTGGGTGGTTTACTGGCAACTGGATTATGTTGTGATTGAAAAGACCGGTTCGGAAAAAGAGATTTTTGAGTTTTTCAGCTACATCAAGCCCCACGGTATTCTGGAATTTGTGCGATCAGGTCGGGTAGCCGTCGGTAAAACGGAGAAAGGACTCGTGGAGTATTTGCCTGAATATGAGTGGGAGTATTATTTGTAAGAAATGCGATATTTGCGCCAGAATGCGTTCGCGCTCATAGCGCACAGCATAAAACCTGGCAGTTCTGGGTGGCCCCGTCTCCAAGACTTGGCAGGTTTGCAGAGCAAATGCGTCCTACCGCAGGCAAACGTACGTTTCGGAATTCTGTATTCAATTTTAATTCAAAATAAACAAGTCAAACAATGGCAAAAATTAACTTCGGCGGAGTTGAAGAAGAAGTCGTAACCCGCGAAGAATTCCCTCTCGAAAAAGCCAGAGAAGTCCTCAATGATGAAGTCATCGCTGTCATCGGTTACGGTGTGCAGGGGCCCGGCCAGTCGCTGAACATGCGCGACAATGGTTTCAATGTAATTGTTGGCCAACGCAAAGGCAAAACCTACGACAAAGCGGTGAGCGATGGCTGGGTGCCGGGTGAAACCTTGTTTGAAATTGAAGAAGCCCTCGAAAAAGGAACTATTATTTGTTTCCTGCTGTCGGATGCGGCCCAAATCGAGCTGTGGCCGACGGTGAAAAAATACCTGACTGCCGGTAAAGCGCTGTATTTCTCGCATGGCTTCGGCGTTACGTACAAAGACCAGACGGGCATTATTCCGCCGGCTGATGTTGATGTATTCCTGGTGGCTCCGAAAGGTTCCGGAACCTCGCTGCGCCGGATGTTCGTAGAAGGCAAAGGGCTGAACTCCAGCTTTGCAATCTATCAGGATGCCACGGGTAAAGCCCGCGAAAAAGCCATCGCAATGGGTATTGGCGTTGGTTCAGGCTACCTGTTCGAAACTGATTTCTACAAAGAAGTAACGTCTGACCTGACCGGCGAGCGCGGCACACTGATGGGTGCCATTCAGGGCATTTTTGCGGCTCAATACGAAGTACTGCGCGCCAACGGTCACTCACCTTCGGAAGCCTTCAACGAAACCGTTGAAGAGCTGACGCAGTCGCTGATGCCGCTGGTGGCCGAAAACGGAATGGACTGGATGTATGCCAACTGCTCTACAACGGCACAACGGGGCGCACTCGACTGGTGGAAACCATTCCGCGATGCAACGAAGCCGGTTTTCGAACAATTGTACAACTCGGTGAAAGCGGGTGAGCAGGCTAATATTTCAATTACGCGCAATTCACAATCCGACTACCGCGAAAAACTGGAAGAAGAACTGAAAGAACTTCGCGAGTCAGAAATGTGGCAAGCGGGTACGGCGGTTCGCAGCCTGCGTCCGGAGCGCAACTAAGGTTTAAGGCAGGACTTCCTGTCCGGTTGAGGGAGTTTGGAGCCTATGTTAAAGTTTCCGGCAATTTGAGTAACTTTAAAATCCCAAATGGGCTCCTAAACTCCCCAATCCTTAAACTTCAAAACTTTTAAAACGTGGTAGAAGCGGAGAAAAATGTAACCTTTCCGGACGTAGACAACATCTATCAGGCGGCTGATCGGTTGCGGGGCGTTGCCGTGCATACGCCCTTACAGGAAAATCTGAATTTGTCAGATAAGTACGGTGCCAATATTTTCCTGAAACGGGAAGATTTGCAGGTGGTACGTTCCTACAAAATTCGGGGCGCTTATAACAAAATGGCGAGCCTGTCTGCCGAGGCACTGGCTAAAGGAGTTGTTTGCGCCAGTGCGGGAAACCATGCACAAGGGGTTGCCTACGCTTGCCGTAAAATGGCCGTCAAAGGAATTATTTTCATGCCGACGACCACGCCCAACCAGAAAGTGAAGCAAGTAAAGCTGTTTGGGAAAGAGTTTGTTGAAGTAGTGTTGAATGGTGACACGTACGATGACGCTTATCACGCAGCCATCGACTACGTCAATACGCACGATAGCACGTTCGTTCACCCTTTCGATGATTTACAGGTCATGGAAGGCCAGGCAACAGTCGGGCTGGAAATTTTTAAAGACGCCAACTTCAGAATCGATTACCTGCTGATGGCCATTGGCGGGGGCGGTTTGGCATCGGGTGTATCAACGGTTTTTCGGCAGTTGAGTCCGCGGACGAAGCTGATCGGCATTGAGCCACTGGGTTCACCTTCCATGAAAGTATCCATTGATGAAGGACATGTTGTTACGCTGGACGAAATTGACAAATTTGTTGATGGGGCCGCCGTAAAACGTCCTGGTAACACCACGTTCGAAGTATGTCGGCGCAATCTGGATCAGGTTATCCTGATTCCGGAAGGGAAAGTGTGCACGACCATTTTGCAGCTTTATAACGAAGATGCTATTGTCGCCGAGCCAGCTGGTGCGCTGACCATTGCCGCCCTGGATTTTTTGAGAGACGAAATCAAAGGCAAAAATGTCGTTTGTTTGGTTAGTGGAGGCAATAATGACATTACGCGAACGGAAGAAATCAAGGAACGTTCGCTGCTGTACGAAGGTCTGAAGCATTATTTCATCATCCGGTTTCCGCAACGGGCCGGAGCCATGCGCGAGTTTCTGAGCGGTGTTCTGGGCGAAACTGACGACATCACGTTGTTTGAGTATTCCAAAAAAACCAACCGGGAACGCGGTCCTGCGCTAGTTGGAATCGAATTGAAAAGTAAGGCCGACTTTGAACCCTTGCTGCAACGCATGCGGGAAGCCAAAATCCACTTCGAATACCTGAACGACAAGCCGGACTTGTTTGAGTTCTTGATCTAGAACGATCGCGGGAGCCACTCAAAGCCGATTGAATCATTTTTCCATCTATTTTTAAATAGGGGAGAAATATAAAATACGTAAGAACTATAGCCATGAGTCAGCCCACAACACTTTTCGATAAAATCTGGGATGCCCACGTCGTTAAGGCGATGGATGGGGGACCGGATGCCGTCTTTATCGATCGCCATTTTATTCACGAAGTAACCAGCCCGCAGGCTTTCGATGGGTTGCGGAAGCGCGGTATTGGGGTTTTTAACATTGCACGGACAACTGCAACGGCGGATCACAACGTTCCGACGAAAGATCAGCATCTGCCCATTAAAGAAGCGCTCTCGCGTCATCAAGTCGAAACCCTACGGAAAAACTGTGCAGAATTTGGTGTAGAACTATACGATCTGGGGCACCCCTTTCAGGGCATTGTCCACATTATTGGTCCGGAACTGGGCCTGACCCTGCCGGGTATGACCATCGTTTGTGGCGACAGTCACACCAGTACACACGGTGCTTTAGGCAACATTGCGTTCGGAATCGGAACCAGTGAAGTAGAACAGGTGCTGGCTACCCAGTGTATTCTTCAGTACAAACCCAAGCGGATGCGGATCAATATCAACGGGCAGCTGGCGAAAGGCGTTAGCTCGAAAGATATTATCCTGTACATCATCTCGAAAATTTCGGCCAGCGGGGCAACGGGTTACTTCGTTGAATACGCGGGGGATACCATTCGCGGTTTGTCGATGGAAGCGCGGATGACCATTTGCAACATGAGTATCGAAATGGGCGCGCGCGGTGGCCTGATTGCCCCCGATGAAACCACATTCGAATACATCCGTGGCCGGCGGTTTGCTCCGCAGGGCGAAGCGTTCGACAAAGCCGTTGAGCACTGGCGGACGTTGAAAACCGACGAAGGGGCCGAATTTGATGTGGAGCTGAATTACAAAGCGGAAGATATTGGACCGATGATTACGTACGGAACCAACCCCGGAATGGGCATTTCCGTTGATAGCCACGTGCCAAATTTGAGCGAAATCCCGCAGAGTGAACTGGCTTCTTACACAAAATCGCTGGCTTACATGGGTCTGGAACCCGGCATGGGATTGGTGGGCAAACCAGTCGATTACGTGTTTATCGGGTCATGTACCAACGCCCGGATCGAAGATTTACGGACGGTAGCCGACTTTGTAAAAGGCAAGAAAAAAGCCGAGGGTGTTGAAGTCTGGATTGTTCCGGGTTCGGTTCAGGTTTCCAACCAGGCCAAGGCCGAAGGCCTGGATCAGGTATTTCTGGAAGCCGGTTTTGAACTCCGCGAACCGGGTTGTTCGGCCTGTCTGGGCATGAATGAAGACAAGGTTCCGGCCGGCAAATATTGCATTTCAACCTCCAACCGGAACTTTGAAGGTCGTCAGGGACCTGGCGCCCGGACTTTCCTCGCCAGCCCGATTATGGCCGCTGCCGCTGCTGTGACCGGTAAAGTAATGGATGTGCGGGAATTGGTGTAAACAGAGATTCAGAATGAGCAAAGAAACCATGCATAAACTCGTCTCAACGGCGGCCCCGCTACCGATTGAGAATATTGATACGGATCAGATCATCCCGGCCCGCTTCCTGAAAGCTACCACGCGTGAGGGGTTCGGTGATAACCTTTTCCGCGACTGGCGCTTTAACAGCGACGATACGCCTAAAACAGATTTCGTCTTGAACGACCCAACGTTTGCCGGAGCACGGATTCTGGTAGCGGGGAAGAACTTTGGAATGGGTTCCAGCCGCGAACACGCGGCCTGGGCCTTGCACGACTACGGTTTTAAGGTGGTTATTTCCAGCTTTTTCGCGGATATATTCCGGAATAACGCCCTGAACAATTTTGTGTTGCCAGCCCAGGTATCGGATGCATTTCTGGCCGAAATTTTCAAGGCTATTGAAGCCGATCCCAAAACTGAAATCACGGTTGACCTGGTCAATCAGGAGATTGTGCTGGCAAACGGCCTGAAAGAATCGTTCGCCATCAATGCCTACAAAAAACAGTGCCTGATGAATGGATACGATGATATCGATTATCTGTTGAGCCTGAAAGAAGAAATCAAACAATACGATCTAGCCCATACTAATGCTGAATGAGTGAAGAGCGAATGAGCGAATAGCTTTGCAGACAAGCTATAATTGGCGGAGCTATTCCCTCATTCACCGCTCCGGCGGCCCGGTCATTCACTCATTCGCTCATTGAAAACGAATGAAGAAACACATTGTAGTCATCGCCGGAGACGGCATCGGTCAGGAAGTAACCGCTGTTGGAAAGCAGGTTTTAGACCGCATCGCGGAAAAATTTGGCCACGAGTTTACCTACGACGAAGCGCTGATTGGCCACGCGGCCATCGAAGCCACGGGTAATCCGCTGCCGGAAGAAACCGTTACCAAATCGAAACAGTCGGACGCTATTCTGTTCGGAGCCGTTGGGCACCCGAAGTACGACAACGACCCCTCGGCGAAAGTACGGCCCGAACAAGGCCTGCTGGGCATCCGGAAAGCACTCGGATTGTATGCTAACCTGCGGCCCATCAAGTTGTTTGATGAGCTGTTGCAGGCATCGAGCATCAAACCGGAGTTTTTGCAGGGTGCCGACATTCTGTTCTTCCGGGAGCTGACGGGCGATGTATATTTCGGCGAAAAAGGCCGTAAAGACGATGGAGATACCGCTTACGATCAGATGATCTACAGCCGTTACGAAGTGGAGCGGATTGCCGTTAAAGCGTTTGATGCCGCCATGACCCGCCGGAAAAAGCTGTGCTCGGTGGATAAAGCTAACGTGTTGGAATCGTCCCGACTGTGGCGCGAAGTTGTCCAGGAAGTGGCCAAACGGTATCCTGAAGTGGAAGTGGAGCATCAGTTCATTGATGCCGCTGCCATGCTGCTGATCAAAGATCCACGCCGGTTCGATGTGGTAGTAACGGGCAACCTGTTCGGCGATATTCTGACGGACGAAGCTTCCCAGATTGCCGGATCAATGGGCATGCTGGCGTCGGCTTCGGTGGGTGATACGACGGGCCTGTACGAACCCATCCACGGTTCGGCACACGACATTACGGGCAAAGGTGTTGCCAATCCGCTGGCGTCGGTGCTATCGGCTGCGCTGATGCTGGATATTTCGTTTGGTATGAAGGCCGAAGCCGAAGCCGTGGTTAGCGCCGTTGACCAGGTTTTGAAAGCCGGTTACCGGACCCGCGATATTGCGGATGCCAGCACCCCGGCTGACCGCATTTTAGGTACCGAAGAAATGGGAAAACAACTGCTTTCCCGTCTTTGATCACGAGCGAAAACTCTACCCAATCATATTTCTTTATCAACCATGAGCCAACGGATTTATATTTTCGACACCACCCTGCGCGACGGCGAGCAAGTGCCGGGTAGCCAGTTGACCACAGATGAAAAAATCGTGGTGGCGAAAGAACTGGAGCGTCTCGGCGTCGATATCATCGAAGCGGGCTTTCCCATTTCCAGCCCCGGTGACTTTCAGTCGGTCGTTGCCATTTCGAAAGCCGTTTCCGAACCGGTTATCTGCGCGCTTTCGCGGGCCAAAAAAGAAGACATTGATGCCGCTGGCGAAGCACTGAAGTATGCCAAAAGGGGGCGGATTCACACCGGAATCGGTTCATCGGATATTCACATCCGGAATAAATTCAACAGCACCCGCGAGCAGATTGTGGAACAGGCCGTGGCCGCCGTCAAACACGCTCGCAGCTATGTAGAGGATGTGGAGTTTTACGCCGAAGACGCTGGCCGGGCCGACCTTCAGTTTCTGGCTCAGTTGACCGAGGCTGTGATTGCTGCTGGGGCTACGGTTGTTAACCTTCCAGACACCACCGGTTATTGCCTGCCCGATGAATACGGTAAAAAAATAAAATACATCTACGAACACGTTTCCAATGTTCACCAGGCTACGATTTCCATTCACTGCCACAACGACCTCGGATTGGCCACCGCCAACACCCTGGCCGGTATTCAGAACGGCGCGCGTCAGGTGGAAGTGACCATCAATGGGATTGGTGAACGAGCCGGGAATACCTCGCTGGAAGAAGTGGTGATGGCGTTGAAAGTGCATAAAGAGCTGGGTTTTGAAACCGGTATTGATGCCAAACGGCTGTATCCGGTGAGCCAGCTCGTATCAGAAATGATGCGGATGCCGGTGCAGGCTAACAAGGCCATTGTAGGCCGTAATGCCTTTGCACATTCGTCGGGTATTCACCAGGACGGCTTCCTGAAACACGCGGAAAACTACGAAATCATGACTCCGCAGGAAGTGGGCGTACCTAAATCGTCGATTGTGCTGACGGCTCGCAGTGGTCGCCACGCCCTCAAACACCGACTGGAATTGCTGGGCTATCGGTATGACAAACCGACACTGGATACGCTCTACAAACGCTTCCTCGATATGGCTGATGTTCGTAAAGAAGTAAATGACAAGGACTTAATGGAATTGATTCGATAAGGAATTGCCATAAAGCCTGCCAGGCTTTTAAAAACTGGCAGGTTTCCAGACACATATCGGAAGGACAAGCCCCGCAAGCTTGTCCTTTTTTCGTTTCTTTACTGTATGAACTATACCGAAATACAACTGACGGTTTCGGCCGATTATACCGACATTCTTATGGCCGAACTGGCCGCCCTGGGTTTTGAATCGTTTGTAGAAACCGACGAAGGGCTGAGCGCCTATATTCTCCAATCGGATTTCGATGAAATTGCTATTCAGGAGGTTGTCGATAAATACGCCGATCAAACCGCAATAGCCTACCAGATCAATTCGTTAGAAAAAAAGAACTGGAACGAAGAATGGGAACGCAATTACCAACCCATTGAGGTTCAGGGTCAAATTCGTGTCCGGGCATCGTTTCATCAACCCAACGCTGAGTTTCGGTACAATGTGGTCATTAACCCGAAAATGTCGTTTGGTACGGGTCACCACGAAACAACGGCCATGATGCTTGAACATCAGTTGGGCGTTGATGCTGCCGGAAAAACCGTACTGGACGTGGGTTCGGGAACCGGAATTCTGGCCGTTCTGGCGGCTTTGCAGGGCGCAGAGCGGGTGGTTGCTTTCGATATTGAAGAATGGGCCGTCGAAAACGCGCGCGAAAATGCCGAGCTGAATGGTTGTTCGGTCATTGACGTGTTTCAGGGTACCATTCATGAGGTAAATCCGGCAGAACGCTTTGACATTGTATTGGCCAACATCAACCGAAATGTGTTGTTAGCGGATATACCGGCTTATGTGCAGTTGATGAAGCCAGAAGGAATTTTGCTGGTAAGCGGTTTTTACGAACAGGATGCCCCAGATATTGAAGAAAAAGGCCTTTCCGAAGGATTGATAAAAACCGGACAATTAGCCCAGAATAAATGGGTTTCAATAAAATTTAATAAACGTAGCCAAGAGCTTTAGCCCATATTTCTGACTCTGTTTGCGGGTTGGATGGCTGAGGCAGTGGATATGTCAGGAAGTTATGAGCAAGATATACCGTATAATCGTCGCCTTGTGGTTGGTTACCACCGCAGCAACGGCGCAAACCGTTAAGCTATCAGAAAATCCCGAGCAGTTTCTAACGGATTTGCAGAAACTAATGAATCCGGGGGGCGCATACACCCAAAAAGCCGGGAAAAACCTGGAAATGCTGTTTACGGAAAACCGGTTGTCGGCCCCGCAAAAAGAGCGGGTTGTGGCCCTGAGCCGGAAAATGAACGCCAAACGCTACCAGCCCGTTCAGCAGTTTGCACCGTTCTATGAGACCCTTTTTCATTTGCTCGTTACCCAGCAGGTCAGCCCGGCCGAAGTCGATAATTTTCTGACCATTGCGGAAAAATCGTTCGAAAAGTACGATCCCAAAACGTTGGCAAAAGTACTGGAAACCGTTCGTTTATTCGCCGAGAAACGGTTTTTGTATACCAGCAACTACAATAAATTACTCGCCAACGGAGGCACGTTTACGCTGCGCTTCGCGGATCAGACGAGTAACACGGCTATTGTTTCTGCCGACAGTGGTAAGACTGCCCAAAAACCGCAGCAATCCAAACCTGCCGAACCCGATGGCTGGGATTTGCCGCTCGACTCGACCGGAAAGGCCCAACCATTTCTCTCCGATTTCAACCGCAAACCTATGCCCGTCCTGACCGGGCCAGTTGTGGAAATCAGAGGTTCCGATCTGGTCATGACAACCGCCCATGATTCGGTCGTGGTGAAAAAAACCGACGGCGCATTGATGCTGAAAGACGGTATCTGGGTTGGCAAAGGTGGCTCCTTTTCGTGGGAATCAGCTGGGCAACCCGAGACGTTTGTTACCCTGGCCGACTACACATTTGCCGTCAATAACCCCAAATTTAGCGCCGATGACGTGACCCTGACGTTCAAACCGCTGGCAAAACCGGTAAAAGGAAAGTTTGAGTTTGACAGTAAAAAGCGGGTTGCCAAACAGCTTCCCTCCTATCCGCGGTTCATGTCCTGGTCGAATGATGTGAATTTGACCAATTTAGGCACCGGAATTTTGTATCGGGGAGGGATTGCGCTGGCCGGGACTCGGGTATATGGCTCGGCAGCTGATGGAAAGCCGGCCCTGTTGCAGGTCAGTTTTAAAGGGAAACCAGCTTTTAAAGCCAGCAGCCGACGGTTTGAGTTTGCCGATTCACTGATCGCCAGCCCGCTTGCGTCGTTTACGGGCTATATTGATGCCGCCGATACGCTTTACCATCCCGGTGTTACCTTCCGGTACGATCACACCACCGGAATCGCCCGATTGGGGAAAGCCGAAAAATCGGGGTATTCAGATACGTATTACAGCGACAGCTACCACAAGTTTTACATTCAGCCGGAGGTTGTTCGTTGGGACCTGCCGCGTCAGAAAGTGGATTTTTACCAGATAGCGGCTAAAAAAGAAGTGCCGGTACGATTTGAATCATTCGACTTCTTTTACCCGGAACGGTACGCCGGTATGTCGGCCGATTTTGGCTTTCATCCGTTGCAATTAGCCGCTAACTACATCACACAGAAGAAAACGCAGACGTTTTTTGCGGACGATCTGGCAAACCACTCCAAAATTAATCCTTCCGTAATGCGTACGGTTTTGCAGCGCATGGTGGCCCTGGGATATGTCGATATGAATCCTCGGACGGAGGAAATGCGCCTGAGCCGCAAAGGTGTGCTGTATGTACTGGCCAATGCCCGTCGACAGGATTACGACAGTTTTCTGATTCGTTCCACCTACGCATCCAACGATAGCACCACCAACGCGACCATCAGTCTGGCGGACAAATTTCTGACCATTCGGGGGGTTGAACAGTTCAGCATTAGTGACTCCTTAAAAATTACGGCAGTTCCGACGGATAAAACGCTGCGGATTGGCAAAAACCGTGCTTTTACACTGACAGGTCAACTGAAATCCGGTAACATGCGGTACACGGGCCGGGATCTGGGATTCAACTACGATCAGTTTTCGATGAATATGACCAAAATCGACTCGATCACGTTTACGCCCCAGGGTAAAAAACAGGAGATTGGCGGTGATATTCAGTATGAAAAGCCCGGAACGGTTTTTTTGGCCGACAAAGGAAACAAATCGGGTCGCCAGAAAGATAAAAAGACCACGCAGCGGCTGTTGATGCCGGAAGGAATGACGGTTTATTTCAACCAGCCTAACCGCGGTATACTGACCTACAACAAAAACGTTTACTTCAAAGTCCCGGCGGTGGACAATGACAGTCTGGGCAAAGGCGACATCGCATTTGATGGAACGTTCTACTCCGACGGTATTTTTCCGCCGATCAAAACGACGTTGAAGTCGATGCCCGACAACTCGCTGGGTTTTGAACACGCAGCACCGGCGGCTGGCTATCCCCTCTACGGGGGCAAAGGCAACCTGAAGTTTACGGGCAAGCTGGTGATGGATCGCAAAGGCCTGCGCGCTGAAGGAGTTATTTCGCACTTGAATGCTTCCCTACCCGCAAAAGATATTTTGATGATGACGGATTCGGTGGTGGCGTCAGGCGAGTCCGGACAGATCAAGGAAGGTTTACTCGGCAAAGCTTACTTTCCGGCGGTAGATCTCAAGAACTATACGATGAAGTGGTATCCCAAAGCCGACAGCATGAAGATTTCCACCACGGCCGATCATTTCAGTTTTTACAACGGTACTACGAATCTGGTGGGTGACTTGCTGGTACGCTCGGGGGGCTTGTTTGGAAAAGGTACCGTCAAGCGGACGGATTCGGAAGCACAATCGGAAAACATCAAATTTAACAAAGACGGTTTTACGGCGGGAAATGCGCAGTTTCGCGTAGTAGCTGATAAGGAGAGCAAAACCGCTAAACCGATGTTGCTGGGCACCCAGGTGGATGTCGATTTTAATCAGGTCAAAGGAGTCGTGAGCATTGCAACGACCAACGGAGGGACATCCATCAACGATACGCTTGTGTCAAGCCTAGAGTTTCCGAATGCTGCCTATAAAACGTCGATTAGCAAGGCTCAATGGAATATTGCGGCCAAAACCATCACGATGAAGTCGGCGAAAACGTCCACGTTTACCGCCACTGGCGAGGAGCAGGAAGGGCTGACGTTCAATGGTGCTTCGGCGGTTTACGATGTTGACAAAGCAACGCTTAATGTGAGTGGTGTTCCGTACGTCACGTCGGCCGATGCCCGGATCTATCCGGAAAAAGGACTGATTACCATCAAGCGCAACGGTGAAATGTTGCCGCTCAAGAATGCCCGTCTGGAGCTGGATACGACCAGTTTGTTCCATAAACTAAAGGGTGGTAATATTCAGGTTCAGTCACGAACGCGGTTTTCGGGGGATGCTGTTTATCAGTTCGTGGCGGCAAAGGGTGATACCGCCAACATTAAAATGGGTAGCTTCGAGTTGAAAGAAGCCGCCCCGGTTGCTTTGGCCTCCAACACCCGGAATGTGGGAAGAAGAGGTAAAAATAGCAATGAGCTCGCAAAAACGTATTATACCGTTGCCCGGGCTGATGTCGACGAACGGGACAATGTGATGCTGGCACCCAAAGTACAGTTTAAGGGCAGCATCACCATGATGGCTCCTGAACAGGATCTTAAACTGGAAGGGGCCATCAAGATGGCGCTGAAAAAACGGCCCAAGCTCGTGAGCGACTGGATTCCGATGAAGGAAAAAATTGGTGAAACATTCAGCATCAAAGTCGATGAGAATCTAAAGAACGACGGCAATCAGCCTTTGACGGCGGGTTTGCATTTCCGGGGGGCGGGGGCTGCCGGGCTTTATCCAACATTCTTATCAACGAAGGAAAGCGATAAGGACGATGATCTGTTTCGGGCGACGGGAGCGATGACCTACGACGAAAAAGGCAAGGTTTTCCGGATTGTGAAAAAAGATGCCACTGGGCTGGACGATATGGAAGGCGCTTTTACCTTCAACGATGCCACGGGCGTGATGAATTTCCAGGGAGCGCTCAATCTTATGAACACGGGATCGACGGGCAATACACCGAATAATTTTGTGTTTGCCGCCGGATCGGGCCGTGCTAATGTTGACAGTACGACGTTGCGGCTGAACGCCCTGGTTGGTTTTGCTCTGCCGATTCCACAGCCGGTCAACGCGGCCATTGCCGATAAAATGGTGAAAGCTAATCTGGATGAAAAGAACGACGAAGCTGCCGATGACGATCTGGACCGGCTGACGGCTAAACTGGCCGCTCTGATCGGGCAGAAAGCAACGGATGTTTACCGCAACAAGGCGCAGAATCAACACGTTTCGATTACCCAGGCAGCGCCCAAGTTTGCGGCTTCGCTGGTGTTGTCCAATGTTAATCTTCGCTGGTCGGATAAATACAATGCGCTGTATAGCATTGGTCCGGTTGGGGTGTCAAATATTGACAACGTGGATATCAATGCGCAAATGGAAGGATACGTAGAAATCCGGAAAGCCGATGGAGGTGATGAGGCTACAATTTACCTGGAAGCATCTCCGGATAGTTGGTTCTACTGGGACTACAAAGCCGGTGGTGGAGCCATGGCGCAATTGGCGCTGCTTACTTCCGATCAGGAGCTGAATGACCGCATCATGGCGGGCGGTAAAGCCGGGGGCAAGGGTTTGGCCATTGTTGCCGCTGATGCTTTCGAAAAGGATCAGTTTACGAATCGGTACCTGGATCAGTATAAGACTCGGGAGAAACCGAAACCGCAGCCGAAAACCGCCGGACCGAAAGAAGCACCGAAGAAAGTGGTTGAGAAGAAAAAAGAGAAAGAAGACGACAAGAAAGAAGGCTTCTGATCAGATTTTTTCGCCAAAAGCCAGATCGCCCGCATCGCCCAGACCCGGAACAATGTAATAATGGGCGTCAAGTCGTTCGTCAATAGCACCCAGCCAGAGATGGCATTGCGGCATTTTTTCCTGAACGTACCGCACACCTTCAGGACTGGCCAATACAGCAGCAATGTGCGTTTTCGCGGGTGTTCCGAAGCGAAGCAGTGCGTGATAAACTTTTTCCAGTGAGCGCCCGGTAGCCAGCATTGGGTCCATCAGAATAACGGTTTTGCCGCTGAGATCGGGGCTGGAAATATAGTCCATAGCCACTTCAAACTCTTCGCCAACGGGCAAATAACCACGGTACGCGCCAATGAATGCGTTTTCGGCCCGATCAAAATAGTTCAGGAAACCCTGGTGGAACGGTAGGCTGGCACGCAGAATTGTGGCCAACACCGGCGGTTGTTTGATCAATGGCGTAGAAGCAATCCCCAACGGTGTTTGTACTTTAACCAGCTGAAACAACATCGATTTGGATATTTCATAGGCCATCAGCTCGCCTAAACGCTCCAGATTACGCCGAAAACGCATTGGATCTTTCTGAATGGTTACATCACGGAGCTCGGCAATAAACTGATCGGCGATAGAAGGATGGTCGGCAAAAACAAACATGGGGGCTTTTTCAGCGTAATTTAACGGGAATGTGGCGGATAATCCAAACGCTTTCCCTAATTTGTGCAGCGAATCAAGTCCACGTCATTAAGGGCGCCGTCCGGTCGGTTGCCGTGTGAAAGTCCCAATGAGGAATTTTTTTACGATCGGGGTCGCTTTTGTGGGGCTATCATGGGGGGCAGCGCAAGCTCAGAGCCAAAAGATACCTTTAAATAGCGATTACTACCATCTGATTGATCGATTGGAGATCAAGCAGGGTCAATGGGCAACGGGTTTCCACAGTTCGGTAAAACCATATAACCGGCAGGCCGTTGTTCAATTAACAGATAGCATTCTGGACGACCCGTTTGTTCGGCTGTCTCCCGTCGACCGCTTTACGGTCCGATTTCTGCGCGACGACAGCTGGGAATGGGTTCCGACCTCCTATTCGGACTCGCTGCAATTGTTGCAGATGCGTACCGCCGAACTCCTTTCAAATGGGAAAAAGCCAGGTGACAGCCAACGTGCCATTGGCCCGTTTTATAAAAAGAAAAGCGATTTCTATAGTTACCAGCACAAGGATTTCGACATTCATATCAATCCGGCGGTTAATTTTAGTTATGGGGTCGAGTCCAACTCCGGTGAGATCGGAACATCGGTTAATCCCTACATTAACTCCCGGGGATTTGAAATTCGGGGCAACATTCTCAAACGGCTGAGCTTTTATTCCTTTTTGTCTGATAATCAGGTTCTGTACCCCCGCTACATCTGGGAATACGGTATGCAATACTCAACCCGTGAGGTTGATATGGGCTTTGCCCCTTTCGAGGGCTTTGTCAAGCGCATCGATGCCAAAGGGTCAACGTTTGGGGGGGCAGATTTTTTGTCGGCCCGGGGGTATATTACCTTCAATGCTCTGAAGATTATCAACATTCAGTTTGGGCACGACCGCAATGTGTTTGGAAATGGCTACCGCTCGCTCTTTTTATCGGACAATAGTTCACCCTACCTCTTCCTGAAGATCATTACCCGGTTGGGACGGTTTCAGTATACAAACTTGCTGGCGGAGTTTCAAAACCGGCAGGTGCCATTCAGCACCATTGTACCGATTGCGCAGAAATATACTGCCATGCACCACCTGAGTGTGAACATTGGCAAGCACTTAAACATTGGCTTGTTTGAAGCGGAGGTGTTCAACCGCAGTCAACTGGAATTGAATTATTTCAATCCGATCATTTTCTACCGTTTCATCGAATCGTACCGCGGGAGCGTAGACAACGCCATGGTAGGGCTTGATTTTAAAGTCAATTTTGCGGGCCAGTTTCTGGCGTATGGCCAGTTTTTGCTGGACGAATTCAAAATCAGCGAGTTGAGGGCGGGAAAAGGCTCCTGGGTAAACAAATTCGCTTTTCAAACTGGATTGAAATACGTGGATGCGTTCAAAATTCCCAACCTGGACTTGCAAGGCGAACTGAACCTGGCGCGTCCGTACACATACTCACACCGCTCGGGGCAAACCAACTACGTAAATTACAACCAGCCGGTGGCGCATCCGCTCGGGGCTAATTTCATCGAAGGGTTGGCGATTATACGGTACCAACCACTAGATCGCTGGAGCCTGACCGGTACATTCGGGCTCATGAAGTACGGGGTAGATCCGCCCAACAGCGTTAGCTATGGAGGTAACTTGTTGAAATCGTACGATGATCGAGTCGAATGGCCGAATCATCCGACGGGCACGGGCCATTTTATTGGTCAGGGACGTAAAACGCTGGTTTCATACGGTGACGTTCGGGTATCGTTCATGTTCAAACACAATCTGTTTATTGACTTTCAACAAATTTTCCGGAAAAGCGATAGCCAGGCGGCCCGGTTAAACTATAATACCTCGTCAACATCGTTCGCTCTGCGCTGGAACCTTCCGTATCGTACCCTGACGCTCTGAAAACTGCCCGGTTCCTGCTAATTGTGGCTGATGGAACCTTATTGAATAAATCCCATGCTCGATCATGTCATACGTCAGGAACTGGCAGAAGCTCAGTCAGTTCTTGATTCATTTTTGAAGGATGCCAACCAGATTGCCGCCATTGAACAGGCGGCCCGGCTGATGGCCGATGCTTTGAAAAGCGGTCATAAAATAATCTCCTGCGGCAATGGCGGTTCTCACTGCGATGCCATGCACTTTGCCGAAGAACTTTCTGGACGGTACCGCAACGAACGACGGGCCCTGGCTGCCATTGCCATCTCCGATACCAGTCATATTTCGTGCGTTGGAAACGACTACGGCTACGAATTTGTGTTTTCGCGATTCATTGAAGGATTAGGCAACGAAGGCGACGTACTGCTGGGGTTGAGCACCAGCGGTAATTCTGCCAACATTATTCGGGCTGTAGAAGCCGCCCGACAGCGGGGTATGAAGGTGATTTTGCTGACGGGAAAAGACGGCGGCAAGCTGGCGAATACTGCCGATGTCGAGATTCGGGTGCCGCACTTTGGGTACGCTGATCGCATTCAGGAAATTCACATCAAAGTCATCCATTTATTTATTTTACTGATTGAAAAACAGGTGATTGGTTAGTGAAAGGGCGACGGTTGGCGCATCAATAGCCGTCCTATACGCTCTTCGTTCTTGATTAACTCGGGCATGTACATTATGTGATGGTGGCATCTGCCTGATTTAAGGGCTTATTTATTCGGAACCGCTTTTCCAGAAACGGATTAAGGATCTCAGTACGGAACGTTTATTCGTATCGTTTTTCGGTGTATCTTCGTTATTACTACAGTCGGGTTGAAACGTGTATAGCTGAGAAAGCGGTTTTTATTGTGATTGAATGAGTAAGGTACAGGATTTTATTGCCTCCGGAATACTGAACGAGTATTGCCTTGGCCTGCTGCTTCCCGAGGAAATCCGGGAGGTAGAACGTATGGCCCGTCTACATCCTTTGGTGCAGCGCGCGATTGATCAAGCAAGGCAGACAGCAGAAAAGGAAGAGAGGGCACCGAAAATCTTGGATCCCGAGCTTAAAAACCGTGTGCTGGATGCGTTGGATCAACTCGGCGAACCCCCGGTTTTTGATTTGCAGAATTTGCCGCTTATCAACGTCTATTCGGACAACACGCAATGGCAACGGACCATCGCCGACCTGCAACCAGCAAGCGACTTTCGTAATCTTTATGCCCATCCGCTGCGCAATGATGGCGGTGTTGAGCAGTTCATTCTTTGGGTCAGGCAGGAAGTAAAGCCCGAAGAACATCACCACGAGCGCGAAAGCTTTCTGATACTCGAAGGCCAATGCGAATGTCAGATCGGCGAAGAAACTGTGCAGCTTTCGGCGGGCGATTTTGTAGACATACCGCTGGAAACCAAACATACGGTTCGGGTATTGTCGGCCGAGCCCGTAAAAGCCATTATTCAACGTGTGAAATTAGCGGTTTAAACTACCTGTATGAATTTTCCTGCTCACTACTGGATTGATGCGTATCAAATGCAGGCCCATCCGGAAGGTGGCTACTTTACCGAAACGTACCGATCAACCGAAACAATACCGCAGCAAGCACTGCCGGAACGGTTTTCGGGAAACCGCAGCTTTAGCACGGGTATTTATTTCTTGCTGGAAAATCATCATTTTTCGGCCCTACACCGAATTCAGGCGGATGAGATGTGGCATTTTTACGCCGGTGGGCCGCTAAACGTTTATGTAATTCACCCGACAGGCGAGCTGGAAACTATTCGTCTGGGCAATAATCCGGCTAATGAAGAAGTTTTTCAGGCGGTTGTACCGGCGGGCTGCTGGTTTGGTTCAAAACCAGCAGCCGAAACCGATTATTCACTGGTTGGTTGTACAGTGGCGCCAGGGTTTGATTTTGCCGATTTTGAGCTGGCTAATCGAGCGGACCTATTGCGGCAGTATCCGCAGCACCGAGCGGTTATTGAGTGGTTAACAACCGAAGGCTAACAGTTGCTTACTGGAATTTCACATCCCCGAATTGCGACACAACCCGTACTTTAGTGGTGGTGCCTTTGCCGACCTTGCCGCTGTATTGTTTTTTTAGCTGCGGTCCCCGGTTGTCATCGTTAGGCTGGGCGCTCAGCATAATCCGGCCATCAGACGGGTATTTAAAACCGCCGTAACTAACCGTTACATCGAAATTGTAGTCGTTGGCGTTGGCCATTGGCAACACAATGGATGAATAATTTGCCTGAATATCAATATTGTCGACGGATTTGGTCAGCTGCTCGATTTTAAAACCGCCCGAAAATTCCACTTTGAGGTTACAGGATTGTTTGACCGTTCCGATTTTGGCCCCCGAATAACCAATTTTACCATCTAGCCGGCTCACTTCACCAATCCAGAGCCCGCCAAACTGGTTGTTCAGGTTGATGTTATTGGCTTTCTCCAGTTGAAGTTTCGCGTATTGAATGTTGAGCTTGCCGTTTTCCATTGTCTGGATGTCGGCTTTACCAAACCGTACGTCCACATCTACCTGGTTGCTGTTCAGTTCGGTAGTCGAAAAATTACCGTGCTGCTGATTGATGGTAAGTGGGGCGCTGAAAGTTGGAATGTTGGTGTTGCCAAACGAGTTTTTGACCGTCAACGGATTGGTTTTAGGCATCGAAACCTGATAATCAATCTGTACACCGTTTTTTTCACCGTCTTTGTTGCGGTTCATGACCCAACTGCCGCCCGACCCTTTGTTAATGGTTGTTTTCAGAATAATCTGATCGCCGGTGCGCCGTTCACTGATCTCAACGGCATCCAGAAAGCGCTGAATTCGTTCTTCGGAGTTCGAATTGGCCTTGATGGCGATGTCTACCCGGATTTCGTCACGGTTCCACAGATTAATATTGACGTTACCAAACTGGTTATCAATGACGAGCTGGTCTTTAGCTGTAACGTCGTAAACTTTAACGATGGTTTTTTTTCGTTCACCCATCTCGCCGTTGTCGGCAAGCGTAACGCCAGCCGATAGCGTGATCAGGAACAAGATATTAAACAGGATTTTTATTCGGTTCATGGTTTTGTTGCTTGATACGTTGGATAATCATCAACTGCTGGTTGAGCAAGTCAATCTGGGTTTGCAGGTTTTGTACCATCGCCTGAATCATCATTTCCTGATTCGGGGTTTTGGGAAGTTCCTGCTTCAAGTTTTGGTAGGATTTTTCCAGCCGGTCCAAATCAGCCGCAAACTGTTGGTACAAGGCCGGATTGCTTTCGGTGACGGTTCTTAATTCCGTCCGTTTGTCTTCAATTAAGCGGGTGTATTGTTGCACGGTTCGGGCGTACATTGGACTAAAAGCAACCATTTCGGGTTGTTCGGTTACGCCATATTGGGTATTGAAGTACCAGAAGCCACCCAGGCCCACGATGAGCGCCACCGATGCAGCAATTTGCCAGACCATACGGCGTCTCATCCAAAGGGGCCGGCTCAGGCCCCACAGCGGACGTTCGTTGTGTCCGAGCTCTTTCTCCAAATCTTTCCACAAATCCGCTCGCGGCTCGAATACATCGAAATCTTCCCGGTTATCCCGGACAAATCGTTCTAATCTGTCTTTCATCATATCGCAATGAGTGAATGAGTGAATGACCGGGTCACCGGAGCTGTGAATAAGCGAATTGCTTCGCTACTTTCAATTCTCTGTGGAGCTATTTGCTCGAGGTCCCTGTCCATCATTCCGTATTATTTTAACATTTCTAAAAGCCGTTTTTTGGCCCGCATGTACTGCGTTCGGGAGGTGGTTTCGCTGATGCCCAGTACGGTCCCGATTTCCTCATGATCGTAGCCTTCGAACAAATACAGCGACAACACAACCCGGTACCCTTCCGGCAATTCCTGCATGGCCCGACGCACGCGGTCTACTTCCAGTTGAACGCCTTCTTCGTCGAACGGTTCGGTATCAGCCACATCCAAACCGTCGTCTTCGCCCAGTCGTTGCGAATCCAGATCGACCCATTGCATTCCCCCGCGGCTTTTGCGATTCCGGAGGTGATTAATGGACCGGTTGACCACAATTTGCTTCAACCACGCTCCAAACGTCGATTGATTCCGGAACGTGTGAAGATTGTTGAAGGCGTCCAGAAAAGCCTCCTGTAATACATCCTCAGCCTCACCCATATGGTTGAGGATTCGCATGCAAACGTTAAACATAGCCTTCGAGTAGTGCTTGTACAATTCGTACTGGGCACGCCTTTCGCCTTGTTTACATTTTTCTACGAGTTCGACATGTCGATCTATATACAACTTTGTTTCCAAGCAACTGAGGAACGGATGCGGCTGATTTTCTTCTTAATGACACCGGGTTGAATACCAACGTTGCACAATGTATTTAATTTTTTCAGCAAGCTGTACTAAAAACGATATCAAGACCGTTTTAAAACCTTCATATGAAAAAAGGCCCACCAGAAAAGATGCGCCTGGCTCCACTACCCGGACTTTTTTAGCCGATTACGGAACATTCACCGGAATTGACCTTGTCGTTTGGCAGCCATTGTGAGTCGCTGTGAATTGGTAGACGAAATTGCCGGAAGGTAGCGACTGGGTAACGGTTATTTCATTCAGGCCTCCCCCTGAATCTGGTAAGGGGTTCCCCGCCGGTGTTCGGCTCCAGTTTATGGATGTCCCTGAGGGTTGTGCTCTGGCCACCATCGTTAATCGATCGCAGTTGCAGCTTGATAGGGATATTGAGCCTGGCAATAGGAGCAGGGTAGGCTTAGGATTGACGGTAACCGCAACAACGGCCGTGCCGGAACACCTTCCGGCGTCGCTAACAACTAAGGTATAGCTGCCATTGGCGGCCGTTGTTGCGTTGGGAATCGTAAGGTTGACCGCTGTGCTGGTAAAATTAGCCGGCCCGGTCCAGCTATAGGTTGGGTTAGTCGTGCAGGATATGGAGGGGCTTAGTAAAATAGAATCTCCTTCACAAACCGTTTGGCTATTCATAGGTGTAATGGTAATACAATTTGTGTTTGTGCACACAATATTTTGTTTCAAAAATAAACTTCCCTCCTGGTCCAGCTGCGCAAGGAGAGTCGGATTGGTGTAGATGGCATTATGATCTCCGCCCTGGATCGCTACTAATTGATTAGGAATACCAACAGCGGTTGCCTGAGCTGCTAAAACAGAACTGCCATTTACGGCTGTGATGGGCACAACGATGGGTGGAGGGGAAGTAAGAAATCCTGAACCGTATGGAACAACCTCATCCTGTGTGCCATGCATCATAAATAATGGCGGATCGCATGAATCCATGTAAGTGTGGGCATCCAGTGCTCCAGAAAGGCTCCAAACGCCCTGTACCTGCGATGAGTAGCTAACGGCAGAGTTGGCAGGGTCGTCGGTATTTCCTTCTATACCGCCGTTTGCCGAAAAAACCGGAGTTAATGCGGATGGAATTTCGTTGGCATCGACATAAGCCGTATGAAGCGCTGTTATGGCTCCGGCTGAATAACCGCCAACGAGAATTAAATCCGGATCTATACCATACGTATTGTCAGTCAATGCATTTTTCCGGAAGAAGCGAACAGCCGCTTTCATGTCCGAAACCGCTTTTACCACTTCATCCATAAAAACGGAAGAATTCAGATAAGCAATAAGGCTACCGTCATAGAGTCGATAATCAATGGTAGCCGCAACATAACCTTTTTGGGCAAAATTGCGGGCGTAGCTGGCCATATCACTCCGTTGTCCAGCCAGAAACGACCCGCCAAATGCGAGAATAATCAGTGGACGTTTTACCGAGGCATCACCAACCGGCTGGTAAATATCCACCAGCAAGTTTTTGCTTACCCCGCCAACAGTAACATTTTGCCCGTATTTTACACCTGTGGTAACCGTCACCGACGAAAAAATAGCTGTGGAATACCGCGGAGAACTACAATCTGTTACCTGGGCATAAACGTTGGTTAGTAAACAATAGGCAACACAGACGGACCAAAAACGGTAGAATACAGAACACATAACGTTAACTTTTAGAATTTAGATTATCTCCAACCAGCTAACGTTGAGGTGCTTATAAGACGCTAAGAAGCAAACTCTAACACCGTTTTCTCGATGATGTCGCAGGCTTCGTTCATCTGCTCTTCGGTAATGATCAACGGTGGGGCGAAACGGATTTTGTCACCGTGTGTTGGCTTGCAGAGTAAGCCCGCATCTTTCAGGCGGAGGCAAATCTCCCAGGCGGTTTTTTCGCCGTAAGCCGGATGCTCAGCAATGACGATGGCATTTAGTAAACCTTTGCCACGTACCAACTTTACCTGATCCGTTTTTTCAATAAGGGCGTTCATGCGTTGGCGAAAAAGCTGCCCCATGACATCGGCATTTTCAGCCAGGTTTTCGTCTTCAACCACTTGCAAGGCGGCTATAGTGACGGCGCAGGCCAGCGGGTTGCCGCCGTACGTAGAACCGTGCTCGCCCGGTTTGATGGTCAGCATTACTTCATCATTTGCCAAGACTGCTGAAACCGGCATAGTACCGCCGGAAAGCGCTTTGCCGAGCACAAGCAAATCGGGTTTTACCCCTTCGTGATCGCACGCCAGCCGTTTACCGGTCCGTCCGATACCGGTTTGCACTTCATCAGCAATAAATAACACGTTGTAGGTTGTACACAATGCCCGAACTCCTTTCAGGTATCCTTCGTCCGGTACCAGCACACCCGCTTCGCCCTGAATTGGCTCAACCATGAATCCGGCAATAGTTGGATCGCTCCGAAAAACGGTTTCCAGCGCTTCCAAATCGTTGTATGGAACGAGCAGATAACCCGGCAGCAGCGGACCATAGTCGTTGGTGCTTTCGGGATCGGTCGATGACGAAATAGCCGCCAGCGTCCGGCCCCAGAAGTTTCCGACGGCGTAGACGGTTTTGGCCTGATTCTGAGCAATGCCCTTTACTTTATACGCCCATTTTCGGGTCAGTTTCAAGGCTGTCTCCCCTCCTTCGGCTCCTGAATTCATCATTAAGACTTTGTCGTAGCCAAAATAGTCACAAAGGTATTTTTCGCACTGCCCCAGCAAATCGGTGTGGAAGGCCCGTGAGGTCAAGGTCAGGCGTTGGGCCTGCTGGATGAGTGCGTCAATGATCCGTGGGTGACAGTGACCCTGGCTGACGGCACTGTAAGCGGAGAGGAAGTCGAAATATTTTTTGTCTTCTATATCCCACAGAAAAATGCCTTCTCCCCGATTCAAGACTACCGGAACCGGTTTATAGTTATGAGCGCCGTATTGCCATTCGAGATCAATTGCCTGCTGGGTAGCCGTGACCGAGGGTAGAGTTTCCATTGTTACAAGGGAGGTGAGTAAGTAAAACCGGCGGGCAATGCTTAATTTCGTGCCCGGCCTGCCGTTGAATTAAATTCAAAAATACAATTACTTGCTCAGTCAGACAAACCATGGCGACTACGCATTCCAAAAAGCTACAGATCGAAGGATTGGACGACGAGGACTACTATTTTAATGAGCAAGGGTACCTCGTATTTACAGAAGCCTATCATCTGAAAAGGGGATATTGCTGCAAAAATGGGTGCAAACACTGCCCTTACAAGAAAATTAAAAGTTAAAAAGCGCTACACAAAGCCTGCCTTAGGAAGGAGCTTCAGCCAATTTTTAATTCTTAACTCTTAATTTTTAACTCATTAAGGTTGGATATTTGTCGATTATTTAACAATTTTGCAGGCTCATTCAGAAAAAGGCATTGTTATGGCACGAGTTTGTCAAATTACAGGAAAACGGACGCGGGTTGGTAATAACGTATCACACGCTAACAATAGAACAAAGCGTAAGTTTTTTCCAAACTTGCAGAAAAAACGTTTCTTCCTGGAATCGCAGGGAGCATGGGTTACCCTGAAGGTTGCTACGTCGGCCATGCGGACGATCAACAAAAAAGGATTGGAAGCGGTCTTGAAAGACGCTCACCAAAAAGGAACGCTGACGGTATAAGCCAGCACGTTTTTCCTAGCGTTCGATGATTTCGGTCATCAGCTAAGCAAAAGGCGGAATGGAGCCAAAAGAAAGCTTTCTTTGGCTCCATTCCGCTTTTCTATGCATATAATCAAATCATTCGCTTCAGTGCAAACTGCGCATACACAATGGAGCCGTTCCGCCGGACGAGAATATTGATCTCCTTGCCTTCTCCTTTTTGTAGAATTTTGTAGATATCGCTCACATTCAGTTCGCCAGCGGGGGTGTTGTTGATATACAGGATTTCGTCACCATCTTGTAAACCGGAGCGGCCCGCGGGAGAGTTTTCAATTACTTTCTCAATGTAATAATTTCGGAAATTATCCCCCCGCGCCTTCAATTCCAAGCCGCTCATGTCGTGTTCGAACGACTGCTTCATAATTCGTTTGACGGGCTTCAATACCATGTATTTATCCTGGTAATTGAACGTTACGCGGAACCGGCGGAGAATTTCACAACCGATATTTCCGTTGCGCTCGGCATGTTCGGCGATCTTTAGTCCAAATGACGTACTATCCGGAAAGGAAGCTACTACGTTAGCCATCTCGAAGTTCCCTAACCGAATTTTCTCAATTCGGCCAAGATTGCCGTTAATAACCCCGCTCAGGCCCCGGCCCAATTGTGCCCGGATCAGTTTGTCCGGTAGCCGGACGTCGTCGCCGTTGCTGCGGTTGATCAGCAGCGCGTGGCCCGCACCGGTATCAATAACCACCCGAATAGGCAGCGTTTTGCCGCCTTCCAGAAGCGCCATAACGTCTGTATACGGTTTGGTGTCCTGAATAGCAATCGGATAACGCGAGCCATGTGATCGGCGGTAGCGGTAATTTTTCGGGTTATTGATCACCAGTTCCCGGCGCTGAAAGTCAATCGTGACAACGAAATTGTTGAAAATTTCGTAGCCAAAAATACCGTGGATCGGCACACCGACGTATTCCGACAGGCGCAGGATGTCGTCATCCAGCACAACCATGTTCTGATGGGTAGCTTGCATTTGTCCCATTTTCAGCTGGTTATCAATCGCAACGGAGGCCATCAACTGCCCGCCCTCTCCCGCTCCGGTTAGTTTTACTTTTCGGGTAAAACGCAACGGTTGCCGCCGGACAGCCGCCGGGTCGGTGATAATGATAGAGCTAACACCAGTATCTAAAATAAAGTGCAGGGTGTCCGAATTGTTGATTTGGACCGGAACGATGATCAGATTGGAGTGAAGTTGGAATGGAATTCGGGCTTGTTTGCGGCTATTACTAAGGAAATATCCGTATTTATCCGCATTATTCTGCTCGTCGTTGCCTGCCAGGACCCCTTGCCAGCAGAGCAGCATTCCGAAGAATAGAACAAACAGCTTCATGGTGCGTGCATCTTGAAATACGTGAGAAAGGTACAACTATTTTCCCTAATAACACAATTTTTTGTAAAACGTTAGTAAACTATCCGGATACTTTTGGGATGCATGGAAAATGCTGTTGAAAAACCGCTAATTTCGCCCCGCGAGCGGGTGAACAGAAACCGTCACCGAGGGTTTCTACTTTTAAAGTAATTGTATCCAGTTCGTAATCAGGATTTAAACATAAATAGGTTGCCAATGCGTAAAAAGATTGTTGCCGGAAACTGGAAAATGAACAAGACGCTCGATGAGGCTGTCTCGTTAGTGTCGGAAGTGACGAATATGATCAAGGATGAGGTGACGAGCGATGTGCAGGTTGTACTGTGTCCGCCCGCCCTGTATCTAACAACGCTCAAACCGTATCTGGAAGGGCAAACGCGCATTGCCTTAGGAGCGCAAAACTGCCATGAAAAAGCCTCGGGCGCGTATACGGGCGAGATTTCGGCGCCCATGCTGAAATCAATCGGTATTTCGTACGTCATTCTGGGCCATAGCGAACGGCGTCAGTATTTCGGTGAAACGAACGAGCAACTGGCTGAAAAAGTAAATAGTGCGCTGGCCAACGGGTTGACGCCGATTTTTTGCTGCGGTGAGTCACTGGAGCAGCGCCAGGGTGAAATTCACCTGGATTTTGTTCGTACCCAGCTAACCGAAAGCCTGTTTCACCTTTCGCCGGAAGAGTTTGCCAATATTGTTATCGCTTACGAACCCATCTGGGCGATTGGCACGGGCTTGACGGCTACATCGGAGCAGGCGCAGGAAATGCACGAAATTCTCCGGCAGCACATTGCTGAAAAATACGGTCCGGAAGTAGCGGACAACACGTCGATTCTGTACGGTGGCAGCGCCAACGAAAAGAACGCGGCCGAACTCTTCGCTCAGCCGGATGTCGATGGCGGTCTGATCGGTGGCGCTTCCCTGAAATCGCGGGAATTCACCATCGTCGTCAAAGCCAATAAATAGAGTTAAGAGCTAAGCATGAAGAGTTGGCTGATGCAATCAGTAAACGATTCTTCATGCTTAACTTTTATTTCCGCCACTTCCAGACGGAAAAACCGAGCCAGACGATGGAGCTACGGTTATCTCCTTTCTTGCTGAAAATGCGTCCCATGTCGCTGATACCCAGCGTGATTGGTCCCAGTCGGGTGGACATACCGACCGCAACCCGGCTGTTGGGTCCTAAAACGGAAATAGGCAGGCCAAATTCTACGTCTTCATCCTCGAACCGGGGCGTAACAATGAACATATCCGGCATTTGAGCCCGTTCGCTGGCTGTCAGGTTTTTCATTACTAATCCGTTGACGTAGAACGACCGGGCCAGGCGCATATCGGCTTCCAGATGCGCCATTCGGGGCAAAGCGATTCGATCTGGTTTGTAGGGCTGCGGATTGTTGTCAGACTCGGCCGTCAGAAAATCCGTGGGAGCGTTGCCAAACTTCTCGAGTTCTGGTTGCCCCTGAAAGGTGATTCGCCCCCGACCAGTAACGGTTTGGCCCGCCGGATAGCGGATACTACCACCGTTCATCAAAGCTGCCGATAGTCGCAACCAGTAAGCGGGCCGAGGATCTTTCATGGGCGTATCTGCATTATAACCCCGTCCTGTCGTTCGCTTACCAATTTCATAGGTAGCCCCAAAGTCGTAACCCCACCCGCTGCCGTACGCACTGGACAGCACCGAACCCAGGCCGAAATCTTTGCGGGCTGTAGTCTGGCCCAGCTCATAATTCAGATTGGTAATATCCAGCGTTTTGTCAGCATCGCCGTTGTTTTGCAGAATAGCGTAGTTGCCACGGGCATTGAGGTAACTTAGCTGCGCTCCCACAATACGGCGAATCGTTGCGCCGACTTTAAGCCGGTGCCATTTGCCGTCAAATACCTGCAAACCGTACGTCAGGCCGATTTCACCATAGCTATTGTGGGCCAGATCAAAATCAAAGCTCCCCGAAGAAGGCTGCAAATTTCGGTAGAAAAGCCGGTTTCGGTAGGCTTCGGTCAGGTTTTCGG
Source organism: Larkinella harenae (assembly GCF_054780515.1). Classification (NCBI taxonomy): domain Bacteria; kingdom Pseudomonadati; phylum Bacteroidota; class Cytophagia; order Cytophagales; family Spirosomataceae; genus Larkinella; species Larkinella harenae. The sequence goes on from NZ_BAAGWE010000001.1 coordinate 80,161, forward strand.
GCAGGGCCGAACCATAGAAGTAGCTTTTCATCCGGGTGTGCAACGCAATGGTCTGATTGCCGTCGACATTGATCAGAAACGAAGGTCCGAGAATTTCGGAATACGACGTGGTTCGGGGGGCATCCGTAATCGAACCGATGGTTCGGAGAGGCATGCTAAGCTGTTGACTGTAGGGCAGCCGAACGGTTTGAAACAACCCTCGTGAAATGTACTTGGTATACAGCGAGTTGACGGAAGAAGTACCCGTAACGGCAACAAACTGAAATTTGTACCGGGAGCCGGCAATGGAGGACGGATTTTGGAGCATCCGGTGAATGCCGCCGTAATTACTACTCACTAGACCTGGCTGGTATTGCGCCCAAACCGTGGTTGAACCGGATAAGGCCAGGCCGGCGAGCAGCAGACGCGAAACGGATTTCTTCATAACTACTAATCGTTGATTCATTGTGGTACTGTATGCAAGTTGCCGGAGACATCGATCCGGAGCTGCTCGTTGGCTAGCATATATCGAATGATATCAGAAAGGCGTTGGGTGCTTACCTTCAGCTGGTCGGCCAGCTGACGGGGTGATAATCCTGCTCCGTTGGCCGCATCAAGCTGCTGAATAATCTGTTGCTGAACCAGATCGGCATCAGCCGGTGGCTGCTGGCGGCTCAGGCAATGATCGCAAATACCACAGGCTGCCCCCGTTTCTTCGCCAAAGTAAGCCTGCAACATCCGGGTCCGGCACTGAATCGGGTTTTGAACATACTCAACCACGGCGCGTACTTTCGCCAGATTGCGTTGTTTGCTTTCTTCCAGGGCCATCACGTTGATGGGCAGGTTTCGGGCGTCAAGGCGGGGCGTCAGAAACGTTAGCTGTGGCTTGTCTTTCTGCTTTTCGTAAACCAGAATTGAACGCTGCGCCAATTGTTCCAGCAACGAAAAAATCTCATCCTCCGGCATCCGGGCAGCTTTAGCCATCGCACTTTCGGAAATACTGACGAAATTGGAAAACAACTCCCCCCCGTACATCCGCAGCAACAGTTTGAGAAAAAGATCATAATGCGGATTCATAACTTGGAACTCGTAGAGCGCCCGGTTATCCACCGCCATCACAACCTTTGACGGACTAAAATACGTTTCACTTAATTCAATAAAGCCTTCCAGTTGCAGTTGCTTCAGGGCATAATGCGTTTCTGTGACCGGCAGTTGGAAAGCCTGACAAAAAGCCGTTAAATCGAAATCGATGTCGGTAAACTCCCCTCCGCCGACGGCAATATTAGCGTGGTTTGCTAAGGCCTGATAAACCCGCTTGAGCATTTCAATGGGCGGATATTGCTGGATTATCCGTTGTTCGATATCGCTCAAGTCTTTATGATTATACAGCAAAACCGCATATGCTTTCTTTTCGTCGCGCCCCGCCCGTCCGGCTTCCTGGTAGTACGCTTCCAGGCTATCGGGAACGTCGAGGTGAACAACCGTCCGAACATCGGGCTTGTCGATTCCCATGCCAAAGGCATTGGTGGCCACGATGATTCGAATGCGGTTGTGAAGCCAGGCATCCTGCTTATCCGATCGTTGCTTGGCCGTTAAGCCAGCGTGGTAAAAATCAGCACGGATGCCCTGGTGGTGCAACCATTCGGCAATTTCCTGCGTTTGCCGCCGGCTACGCACGTACACAATGGCCGAACCCGGTACACCCTGCAGTACTTTCAGCAAGCGGGTTTCTTTGTTCTCTTCGTAAAACGCGGAATACGATAAATTCTTGCGGGCGAAAGTTTGCCGGAATACGTGCGGTTGTCGCATTTCCAGCTTGTCCACAATGTCGCGCTGCACTTCGGGGGTAGCTGATGCGGTTAGGGCCACCACCGGCACGCTGGGCAGAAGTTGCCTAAATTCAGCGATTTGAAGGTAAGGTGGCCGAAAATCATAGCCCCAGGCCGAGATGCAATGCGCTTCGTCAACGGCCAGCAAACCCACGTTCATTTGCTTGACCCGTTCAATCAATATTTCTGTTTTGAGCCGTTCGGGCGATACGTAAAGGAAACGAACGTTGCCGTAAATGCAGTTGTCCAGCGCCCGGTCGATTTCGCGCCAGTGCATACCCGAATAGATAGCCACGGCCGAAATGCCGCGTCGGCGTAGTTGCTCAACCTGATCTTTCATGAGGGCAATCAGGGGCGTAACAACAATGCATACTCCGCCCAGCGCCAGGGCTGGAAGCTGGAAACACAGCGATTTGCCTCCGCCGGTTGGCAGCAAAACAAGCGTATCCTGCCGATCGAGCACGGAGTGAATGATATCCTCCTGCAAAGGGCGGAACGACTCGTAACCCCAGAATTGTTTCAGAATTTGGTGGATGGTCATACCGTCCGTAAAGATAAATCAATCCGAAAATAGTTTATGGTAGTAAGCAAACTTTCGGGTTACCGCCGAATGGATTAACAGACATATAGTTCACACAATCAATCCGAAAACCATGATTACAAAAGTCATAAAGACCGACGAGGAGTGGCGGCAGCAACTGACGCCGGAACAATACCGCGTGACGCGCCAGAAAGGAACCGAACGGGCGTTTACGGGCGAATACTGCGAAAGCCACGACCCGGGTGTTTATCAATGTGTGTGTTGCGGCACTGACCTGTTCGAATCCAAACAGAAATTTGATTCGGGCACGGGCTGGCCCAGTTTTACCGAACCCATCGACCCGGAGTTGATCCAGCTCGAAAACGATTACAGCTACGGCATGACGCGGGTTGAAGTGTTGTGTGCAGTTTGTGATGCTCATTTGGGCCACGTCTTCAACGACGGCCCACCGCCAACGGGTATGCGTTACTGCCTGAACTCGGTCGCTTTGCAGCTAAAACGAGCATAAGCCAAACATTGAAAACCGTCCGGAAGATTTCAGATCCGGACGGTTTTCTGTTTTTATACGCGTAAAAAAGCGTATTTTGGGGTATGAGATTCGCCGTATACCTGCTCTGCTTTTCCCTGCTTGTAACCAGTTGTGCGACCTATCGCCCGATCCAGCGCCAGCTTCGCCAGAATCCCCAGCTTACCGACCACTTCACCGGCTTTGCCCTCTACGATTGGGCGCAGCAAAAAATGGTGGTTCAGCACAATGCCGATCAATACTTTACGCCTGCATCCAACACCAAGCTGTTTAGCTTTTACGCAGGTTTGGTGACCCTGGGCGATTCCATTCCGGCACTGTGCTACGTGGCGCGGGCGGATTCGTTGATCTTCTGGGGAACCGGTGACCCATCCCTGCTGAATCGGAATTTACCGGACACAACGGTTTTGCGGTTTCTGCGTAACCGGCCCGAAAGGCTGGTTTTTTCGACGGCCAATTACAGCGGGCCGCGCTTTGGCCCTGGTTGGGCCTGGGATGATTACAACGATGATTATTCGACTGAACTGGCACCGTTGCCCATATACGGTAACTTCGTTCGCTTTACATCGCCCGACCGCGTGGCGCGGTTGGTCGTAGAACCGCGGTTTTTTCAGGATAGCGTGACGAGCGTTTCGTTACGGAAGTTCTCCCGGAGTGTGTTGCGGGCAGAAACCAGTAACCGGTTCGACCGGCCCGACGTGGTGCGCCCGTTCCGGCAAGATGTCCCTTTTCATTGGTCGCCGGAACTGGCCGCTCATTTGCTGGCCGATACGCTCCACCGCCCGGTTTCGGTAGCCGACATCCGGTTCGATCGGTCGGCAAAAACGCTCTACAGCCAACCCGCCGACTCGCTGTATAAGCGCATGTTGCAGGTGAGTGATAACACCCTGGCCGAGCAGCTCATGCTGTTGTGTTCGTCGGGGCAGGATACCCTTAATAGCTCCGTCGGTATTCAAACCGTACTGCAAAAACACCTGGCGGATTTGCCGGACAAACCCAACTGGGTAGACGGTTCCGGTTTATCGCGGTACAATCTGTTTACCCCACGTTCAATCATTGTGCTGTTGCAAAAAATTTACAAAACCGTTCCCCAGGAGCGGCTTTTCAACTTGCTGGCGGTCGGCGGCTCGTCGGGAACTATTCAGCGGGTGTACAAAACCGACCGACCGTTTGTATACGCCAAATCCGGTTCGATGACCAGCGTATATAACTTGAGCGGTTATTTGATTACCAAAAAAGGAAAGCTGCTGTTGTTCAGTATGATGAATAATAATTTTTCCGGGTCCGTAGCGGATATGCGCAACCGGACAGCGGCCTTCCTGACGGAGATTCATCAGCGGTATTAAAAACAGTTGATTAAAAACTGCGTTTACTCAAAAAAATGAAGGTTTTTGCGTTGAAAACCGTTTGGCAAGGCACTACTTTTGCTCCCATACTTGAATCACCGTACTTGAAAGACGCACATGCAGGAGGAATTAAATCTTGAGCAGCTACGCCAGAAAATTGTGAAAGTCTCTGGGGGCGAGCTGATCAGATTACAGTCGTTTTTAGAAAACGAAATACAGCGACGAAAACAGATTCTCAGCGAAATTCCAGCCATAACGCTGGACCAAATACCGTTACGCATTCAAACCCGAATGGCTTTTTATTCCGTAGTTCGGCGCCGGAAAGTCTGCAACCTGGCAGAAGTGGGGCGTCTGACGCTGAATGAGATGCTGGCGTTGTTGAAACCAGCAGACCTGCAAAGCCTGAAAAGCCTGAACCAACGCGCGTATACCGAGTTGGTCAACGAACTCGCCAAACTGAAGATTCCGCACGAATCCATCGCCATGTGGGATTTTAAAATGTTTGATACACAGATTATAAGCGCTGTTTCTGGCCGTACAGTCAATACCCGCGATTCCATTAGTGAGCAGTAGAGAACGTGTGTGATCTCCACTGGCTGCCTGCTTCGTTGTGTGTATAGAGTCAAAAGTCAAACCAACGGGCCGTATCGATGTTCGATACGGCCCGTTGGTTTTTTTGAGGTATAATTTCTGGATTTAGTGGTAATTTTTTGTAGTTTGTTGCTTCCTAAACCTCCAGAAATGAATCTCTTTCAACTGAAAAAGGCCCCCACGGTCTACGACGCTGTTGTTGTCGGATCAGGTGCGGGGGGCGGTATGGCGGCTTATCTGCTTACGAAAGCCGGTGCCAAGGTTTTGCTGCTCGAAGCGGGCGGGTATTTCGACCCCGCCGACCCCAAATACATGACGCAACTTAAATGGCCGTATGAATCACCTCGGCGCGGAGCCAACACAACGCGAGGGGGCGGTGATTTTGATGCGGCCTGGGGCGGCTGGGAAATCGATGGTGAACCGTATTCATCGAAACCCGGCGCCGACTTCCACTGGTTTCGGTCCCGAATGCTCGGCGGACGAACCAATCACTGGGGCCGAATTTCGATGCGGTTTGGTCCCGATGACTTCCGGCGTCGGTCGCTCACGGGGATTGGCGATGACTGGCCGATCACTTACGACGACCTAAAACCGTTTTACGACCGTGTGGATAAACTGATTGGAGTTTTTGGGTCTGTCGAAAACATGCACAACGAACCCGATGGTCACTTCCTGCCCCCGCCGAAACCACGGCTGCACGAGTTGATGATCAAAAAAGCGGCCACCAGCATTGGTATTCCGGTGATTCCGTCGCGCCTGTCGATTCTGACAAAACCGATCAACAACGAACGCGGGCAGTGTTTTTACTGCCGTCAGTGTAACCGGGGATGTTCAGCCTACGCCGATTTTTCGTCATCATCGGTGCTGTGTATTCCGGCGATGAAAACCGGTAACCTGACCCTGATCAATAACGCGATGGTGCGGGAAGTGCTCACCGACGCAAAAACCGGTCTGGCCACGGGGGTTTCGTACGTCGATACCGTTAGTATGCAGGAAATCTCGGTACGGGCCAAAACTGTCATTCTAGGAGCCAGCACCTGCGAATCGGCGCGGTTGCTGTTGAACTCCAAATCGGCACGATTCCCGAATGGCTTAGCCAATTCGAGCGGCATCATTGGTAAATATCTGAATGATTCGACGGGCGCGTCGCGGTCAGGATTTGTGCCGGCGCTGATGGACCGGAAGCGCTACAACGAAGATGGCGTGGGCGGAATGCACGTTTTTACGCCCTGGTGGCTCGATAATAGTAAGCTGGATTTTCCGCGCGGCTACCACATCGAATACGGCGGAGGCATGGGCATGCCTGGTTATGGTTTTGGGGGCGGCATTGAAAACCTGAACGGCCAGATTCCCGGCCGCGATGGCAAACTCAAACTAGCCGGTGGCTACGGCGCGGGTCTGAAAGATGACGTTCGACGGTTTTACGGCGCTTACATCAGCATGTCGGGCCGGGGGGAGCCGGTGCCGCTGGAAAGCAATTACTGCGAAATCGATCCGAATACTGTCGATAAATACGGGATTCCGACGTTGCGGTTTCACTATAAATGGTCGGATGCCGAAATCAAACAGGCCAAGCACATGCAGGATACATTCGAGGAAATCATTCATGCGATGGGCGGTATTGCGATGGGCAGCAAACCCGGCAAGGAGCAGAATTACGGCTTGGCCGCGCCGGGCCGAATTATTCACGAGGTGGGTACGGTTCGGATGGGCAACGACCCTGCCAAGTCCGCGCTGAACAAGTTTCAGCAGGCTCACGACGTCAAAAATCTGTTTGTGGTTGATGCCGCTCCATTCGTTTCGCAAGGCGATAAAAACGTAACCTGGACCATCCTGGCCGCTTCCATGCGCACGTCGGAGTATTTGATTGATGAGGTGAAGAAGAAGAATATTTGAGTATTTAGGATTTATAATTTAAAGTTATGGCAACGGTTCAGCGATTTGAAGATTTATCAGTTTGGCAGAAAGCAAGATTGCTAGCGGACGCGATTTATCAACTGACGCAAAACGGTTCGTTTTCCAAAGACTATGAACCAATCAATCAGATTAATCGCGCCAGCGGTTCCGTGATGGATACTATTGCTGAAGGGTTTGGTCGAGGGAGCCGTGCTGAGTTTAAGCAATTCTTAGGTTTCTCACTTGGCTCAATATCGGAAGTAAAGTCACAATTATATCGAGCAGCAGATGAGGCCATATTACACCCGATCAATTTAAAGAACTTTATAACGCTGCCGACAGTGTGACGAAAATGATCGTTGGCTTTATGAAGTATCTGGGGACTACAACTTATAGCGGAACCAAGTTCATGGAAGAGATGGTCGACTATCAAACCTATAAACCCTAAAGCCAAAATGAAACGCAGAGATACCTTAAAAGCCATATCACTCACGTCGCTGGGGTTGGCCGTGAATCCGGTGGAGGCTGCTGTACCGGAACCGCTCCAGCCTAAACCCAAACCGGCGGTTAAGCTGCTGCCGGGGCGTCAGCCATTCGAAGCGGAGCGGGATACCAAACTGCTCACGTCTACCGAACGGTTTTTTACCCCCGCCGAATTACAAACTGTTACGCTATTGAGTGATATCATCGTCCCGACCGATGCCAAATCGGGGAGCGCGTCGCAAGCAGGTGTGCCGGCTTTTATCGAGTTCATGATGCGCGACCAACCCCGGAATCAAACGCCAATGCGTGGAGGGTTGCGGTGGCTCGACCGAAAATGCGTTAGCCGGTACGGAAACCCGTTTGCGAAGTGCGCCAGAGATCAGCAAATCGACATGGTTGAACAAATCGCCTATCCTGGCAAAAAGGTGTCGCCCGACATGACGCAGGGCGTTGCGTTTTTTACAATGATGAGAAACTTGGTGCTGGGCGGCTTTTACACCAGTAAAATGGGGATTGAAGATCTGGGCTACGTGGGTAATACGCCCAACCAGTGGAACGGTGTTCCGGACGATGTGCTCAAACAGTACGGGTTGAGTTACGACGAACCGAAGAAATAGCCCCACCCCTAAAACGAGAAAACCGGGTCTTTTTAACCCGGTTTTCTCGTTTTAGGGGTGGAAGGCTCATGACTTGGTGAGTATGTCACCTAATTCTTTACCCAGCTTTTTGAATTTTGCGTAGGCTTTATCCGAATTCTTACGTTTGTCGAGCTTGAGGAACAGTTTACCGGGCGAAGATTGAATGTAAAAGATCGTCTTGTCGTCCAGCGACATGGTAGCGTCCAGTTCGGTATTTCGGAAAGACATCGAGCCCCGTTGCCGTAAATGATCGTCTAAACACGACTGCACCTTCCCGGTTTTGTCCGGATCGTACCTTGCCGAGACTTCGTAAAAAGAGTCCGAATCTTTTACGCTGAACGACGTTCGGTCGACGAAGGCCGGGGCAAAAGCCGTCAGGCTGAGGAATGCACAAAGTAGCCAGATCGTAGCGGTTTTCATAAGTATATGTTGTTTGGGTCGAAAACGTCCAAAGTGCACAAAAGAGCTATACAAAGAAAACGGAAAGGGATCAATGGCCTGGTAATCAGATAAGTGGTAAGGCCTCCGAATCCAGCAAGCGACGGTGGTAATTAATCTGCCCCAGGTGGTAGGTCAAATGGGTGGTTAAATGAACGAGCAAAAATTCCGTTGTGGTTTTTTCGTCAAATACCAGCAGAGGATAATCGGCCCGAAGCTGCGCTTCGCTAACGCGGTCCAACGAGCGTAAAACGACGTCGAGCGTATCATCTATTTGCTGCAGTAACTCGCTTCGGGGCACATTGCGGAGCGAAAACTCGCGGTCGCGGTGCCGGACGTAACCCGAGTTCCCCAAAACCGCTCCAATATACGTGTTGAGATTGCCGACCAGATGAAGGCATAAATTCCCGGCCGGATTGGCAATTTGTCCGTCTGTTACCCAGAGCTTTGTTTCGTCCCGGTACAACTCGATCTCGCGACGGAGCCGGTTCAGATCTCTGGTGAATAGGGTTTTGATAGTCTGAAGCATTCGATCTGCTAATTAAGGCGGTTTAACCATTTTACGCCCAGAAAGAGCGGATAGCTCAGCAGTATAAACCCAACGGCGTAAGCACTGCTGTACGGGTCGCTGTAAATAACCCCCATCAGAAATGCCAGTGATATAATCATCATGAGCCAGGTCGTTAGCGGATATCCCCAGGCCAGAAATGGACGTGGCAGCTCCGGAGCAATATGACGCAGGCGAATCAGGGAGGCAAAAGCCGCTGCGTAGCAGAGCACAAAAAAGAAGGAAGCAATATCAGATAATTTGCTGTAGGTGCCGGTCAGAATCATCAGAATGGACATTCCGGCGGTCAGAAACATGGCCGGGCCGGGCGTTCCGCCGGAATTGACGCGGGTGAAGTAGCGCGCAAACAAACCGTCGCGGCTGATGGCAAACAACACCCGTGGGTTGAACATAATCTGGGCGTTGATGATACCCATGATTGAGATCATCAGCAGCAGCGTCACCACTTTGGCACTCGCCGGACCGAACAGGACCTGAATGGCATCGGCGGCTGGAAGTTTGGATTGCGCCAGCTGCTCAATGGGTAACACATAAAAGAGTGCCAGATTGACCAGCAGGTAAATACCGACGATCAGCAAAACCCCAATCGTCATCGAGCGGGGTAGATTTTTGCTTGGATTGGTATCTTCTTCCGTAAAATAGGCTGCCGTGTGCCACCCATCGTAGGTATAAAAAACCGATTGCAAAGCCGCCAGAATACCGATAAACAACGAGCTTTCGATGGGGAGGCTATTGGTAGCCGAGAAGCGCAGCGGTTCGTCCGGCGTATAGAAAAAACAGACTCCCACAAAAGCCAGTAAACCAACGGCTTTGATAAAGCTCATGACTTCCTGCGCTCGACTCGCCAGTCGAACCCCAAACCAGTGAAAAACCGTAAAGGCTACTAAAATGCCGATGGCGATGACCTGAATATACGCCGACCAGTCCGGAACCAAAAGTGCAATGTATTCGCCCATGACAGCGGCCCCGAAGGCCATGGCCGATATACTCCCGAGCCAGCTGCTGATGCCGATCAAAAAACCGAAGTAGTCGCCGAAGGCCCGGCGTGCGAAGACATACCAACCCCCGGCTTTTGGCAGCATCGTGCCCAGTTCAATTACCTGCAAAGAGCCCACCAGCGCGTAGATACCCACCAGCGCCCAAACCAGCAACGCCAGCGATGGTTGACCTAATTCCTGCGCAATGGTTCCGGGTCGGCGGAGAATGCCGGTGCCGATCGTACCGCCGATGGTGACGGCAACGCCAAAACCTACGCCTAAAAGACGCAGTAGTTGGGAGGAACGGTTTGTTTCAGTGGGTGTCATGCTACAATAATAGACTTTTTCGCCAAAAACCGGCTATTTTTAGGCCTTGATTGAGCAGAAATGATGACGAATCCGTTTTGGCTGGTTTTTGTGGGGGGCGGTCTGGGCAGTGTAGCGCGATACGGTGTCGGCCGGTATGTCCAGCCGTTGTTCAAAACCGCGTATCCCGCCGGAACCCTGATCGTCAACGTAGTAGCGAGTCTGATTCTGGGTTTTCTGGTGGGCTGGCTAACGGCGCGGGCCTCTGGGCGCGAAACCTACCGGCTTCTAATCGGTGTCGGTTTTTGTGGCGGTTTCAGCACGTTTTCTACTTTTAGTACCGATACCTTATTTTTGATGCAAACCGGACGTTGGCTGGCCGCAGTGTCTAATGTTGTGTTGAATGTGGTGTTTTGCTTACTAGCGTCGCTGGCGGGTTTGTACCTGGGGCGGCCCTGATTTTCAAACCGGAACGAAGACGTTTTCCGGATAAACCGCGAACCGATATGTTGAAATTATCAACGGCCTTTTTACTCTTTGCGTTTAACTTCTTGCTAATGAACTCCGCCTACAGCCAGGATTTGTCTTTCTCCCGACAACTTTTTGATGCCTACGACACCTACCGTGAAAGTGCCCTGACCCATCGTCGTTTTAAGCAGGTGGATATTCTGCCTTTGATCGAGAAGCTGAAAACCGATCCCCGTTTTGAGGTGACCAAGGTGGGGGAGTCAGTCGAAAAACGTCCGATCCAGATGATCAAAGTGGGCAATGGGCCGCGAAAAGTGCTGCTATGGTCGCAGATGCACGGCGACGAACCATCGGCTACGATGGCGATTTTCGACATTTTCAATCTGATCCGGACCGACGGCCCGTTTGAGGATTTCAAAAAGCAGTTGCTGACCGAAACGACACTGTATTTTGTGCCAATGCTAAACCCCGACGGCGCCGAGCGGTATCAACGCCGGAATGCGCTGGATATTGACCTCAACCGCGATGCACTGCGGCTGCAATCGCCGGAGTCGGTTATCCTGAAAGGATTACAACAATCGCTCAAACCGGATTTTGGCTTTAATCTTCACGACCAGAGCACGCGCTACAGCGCCGGGCCAACCGCCAAACAAGCCACGATTTCGTTTCTGGCAACGGCCTACGACGAGGCCCGCAATATCAATCCCGTCCGCGAGCGGTCGATGCAATTGATTGTGGGTATGAATCGCGTACTTCAGCAGTTTATTCCCGACGGTGTTGGTCGATTTTCGGATGAGTTTGAACCCCGGGCGTTTGGCGATAACATCCAGAAGTGGGGTACGACGCTGATTCTGATTGAATCGGGCGGGTATCCGAACGATCCTGAAAAGCAGTTTATTCGAAAACTGAATTATATCGCTATTCTCTCGGGTCTGCAAGCCATCACAACGGATGCGTATAAGGCCGAATCCCGTTCGGAGTACAACACCATTCCGGAAAACGAGCGGTATTTGTTCGACGTATTGATTCGCAACGCGCAAATTATGCGCGGAGGCAAACCGGTAACAGTTGATCTGGGCATCAACCGCTACGAAGTAAACGTCGGTAACGCAGCCACGTACGGTTTTCGCAGTGTCATCGACGACTTCGGGGATTTGTCTACCTTTTTCGGTATTGAAGAAATCGATGCGACAGGACTGACACTAGCCCCCGGCAAAATCCATCCGGAAACATTGCGGTCGCTGGCGGATCTGAAGAAATACAACCTGGACTCGCTGGTGCAACAGGGCTTTACAACCTTTCGACTGGCTACTTTTTCGCGGGCAACCACACACCTGTCACCCGTTCACCTCCTGCAACCCAACACCACGGCGGTGCGGCCCGTGCAAACCGGCCGGATTCCGACCTTTGTGCTGCGCCGGGGTAATCAGTTGCGGTACGTGTTCGTGAACGGTTTTTGGTACGATGCGAACAGCGGAGACAACAAGCTGGCTACGGGCGTGGTGGAATAAGGAACGGTTTACTTCGCCGATGCAGGATACAACAACCGAAACGCATTGAAAATCGCCTGATGGGTGATCGTGGCGTGGTCTTCCTGCGGCAGATAATCAAAATGAACGGTCAGGTTTTTGTGCTGAGCGCTTTTGAGTTTGTCGGCCAATAGGTTGGCATCCACTTCCATAACGTGTGGTGTGCTTCCCGGCGTGAGCCCTTCTTTGCCAACGCCTATGTAAACAGCGGTTTTTTGCGGGAAGTTGGCCTGCAAAATAGCGGGCATCTGTTTGAGCAAAGAACCGTTGTCCCACCAGAGGCTTGGACTAATGATGATGTAGCTGGTAAACAACGCGGGCTTCTGGAAGAGGATTTGGGTGGCCAAAAGGCCGCCGAGCGACTGCCCGATCAGGGTTCTGGACGCAGTTGTCCTGTAGGTGTTTTCGATAAACGGTTGCAGCTCGGTTTCGATAAAACGAATGAATGGGTCGGATTGTCCGGTGGCCGGAAACCGCTTTTTATCGTCTTCAATGGTCGTCGGATACGTGAAATCCCGCTGGCGGTTGGTGTTGGCAATACCGACAACGATGGATTTCGGAACGCGGTTGATCCACGAAAAGGTGTTGAACTGCACCAGTCCCACCACATGAATAAAGTCCTCATCCGCCGAACCGTCCAATAGATAAATGACGGGGTAACGGGTCGTGTCGCTACGGTTGTAGCCTTCGGGTAAATAGATGTTCAAAACCCGTTTTTCGGCCAGTACATTCGACGTGATTTCGTCAATAACGCCTAATACAAATGGTTTGGGGGTTGCTCTGGACGCAACGGATTTTGGTTGACAAAAGCCCTGGACTGTGATGAATAGCAGGACGCAAAGAACCAGCGTTGTTCTCATGGCAAAGGTTTTCGGAGTTTATTGGAAAAGCCGGAAAAGCGTAATCAGAACAACAACACCAAATAAGGTTGTGTAAATCAACTTGGTATCTCGCGCCAGCCAATTGGGTAAATAAATATCAAAATTGTCGTTCGTAGAATTTGAATACTTCCGAGCGATCAGTGTCAGCGGGCACGTCCAGCGGAAAATAAGCAAGATTATACCTTCCAGTAAGACAAACCCGTAACCCATCCAAAGCCAGCGATCCAATTTATTCGCTAGCACAGCATAAAGCATGTAGAAAATAACTACGTTGAAGAAAATCCAGATAACCGTATGCAGGACCTTGATGGCTTTTAAAGCTACTTCGTTTGTCATTTCAACTTAGAACGTCGATCAATGCTTGGATAAGTTAACAACTGAGCTTAGGTTAAAACTCGATGTCAACGGTTTTATAGTCCTTAATCTGCTGCAATAGTTGCATCGATTTCATGACCGGTGTCCATTCCTTTCTGTCGCACATGGTTCGCTATTTATTGTCATCAAACCATTTCACAATAGAAGGCATATTTCTTTCAAAGCCGCCCGGAATAAAGAAGTTTAATACACCCGCTTTTTGCGCGGTTTTGTTTTTGAAATCGTGGGTTGTCTTTGCAGGAATTCTTAAAAATGTTCCTTTGGCGGCATCGACCCATCTGTCGCCAACCAGAAATGACATTGTCCCTTCAAGAACATAAAATACTTCGTCGTTTTCTTCGTGAGCGTGTGCTCCTGGTCCATCTGAGGTTGGCGCTAACCACCATTCTGAAACGCTATATTTCTCGTTGGTTTCGTTTTCGTCCGCTTTAAAAATTGCGGTTATTGTTCCGCAATTATAAACTCGTCCTTGCCCTTCGGTCAGGATTATAGGGTCTGTATGATTGTTTTTATGGTTCATTTCTTTTCGAAATTGATTGTAACAATTATTACTAACGGTTTGGGGCTTTGATTTTGGGCGGTTTTCGGAGTATAAAGTTTAAGATAGGCAGGTAAGTTCGCTTGACGCAAACGGCATAGTCCTCACTGAAGGTAAATCCAGGTTAGTGGCTGAACTTTTGTCAAACGCTTTCAAGTTGTTTTTTTAGTTGTCGTAAGTATTTTTTCATATCGCTGCCCGCTTTCAGAGAAATAATAAAATTAGGTAAACTAAAGCCTACCGCAAATTTTACAATGCTTTTATCAAAGTCAAGTTTATAAATCAGTTCTGTCGTGTTGTCAGAAACGGCTTTCACAAGTCGTTGACTTCTTAAATAGAATTTAGGATTATCAGGTGTTTCAAAAACCGCAATTTTGTTCTTTTCAAACTGCACACATTTCAATTCCAATAAATTGTTTGATTCCTTTTTTGATAAGTAAGAATATTCAGATACTGTTACACCTACTTGCAAGGGTCCGTCCAATAGGCTTTTATTTATTTCGGTTCGCCATAAGTTATCGTTGCATGGATTCGCGAAAAAGTCAAACACATCTTCCGCATTTTTATTGACCAAAATAGCCCCTGAATTCTTTATAAGATTTGTGTTCATCATTTTATCTGTTGTTTTTATTTTTTAGTGTGTAATAACCTTGACATTCAATTATACAGGATTTTTGATCCGATTTTACAATATCCAGAGTAGCTGAAAATTTAAAATGGCCGAAAGGCTACATTGGATAAGCGATCCAGCGGGCTTTTCATGTTTTTAATCGGTTTTTCGTCAATTGTATATACCGAAACAACAGCTTTCTATTGCTAGAGCCAATAGAATACCCTTGATCTCGGAAAAACACAATCCTCTCGTAATCTTGGGTTAACACTGAGGTAATATTGCCGCTCTACTTTTGGGTCGTTAAATAACGACACCAACATGAAACTGTTTTTTACGGGAATTAATCTTCTGCTCTTCAGTTTAGCGGCTTTCGCTCAGAGTGGGTCCATCAAAGGGACCATTAAAGATGCCAAAAATAACGATGTTATCATTGGCGCTACCATTCAAGTTGTCGGTTCCAACCCGGTAATTGGCTCCGTTACCGACATCGAAGGAAATTTTGAAATTGCTAAAGTACCAGCCGGCGTTCATCAACTGCAAATTAGCTACGTTTCGTACGCAACCAAAACCGTTGAAAATGTGCGGGTCGAAGCGGGCAAAACGACGCTGATCAACTCGGCACTGGAAGAAGACAACAAAACACTGGCGGAAGTGATCGTGAAAGGCCAACGGGGCACCAACACCGAAATGGCCGTCATCACCGAAATCAAGCAGATTGAGCAGGTCGCCGTCGGGATTTCGGCCCAGCAAATCTCCCGCAGTCAGGACCGCGATGCATCGCAGGTCATTCGCCGGGTACCGGGAATCTCGATTCAGGACGACCGGTTTGTGATCGTGCGGGGCCTGAACGAACGGTATAACACCGTGATGCTGAACGATATTATCACGCCTTCGACGGAGGTGGATATCAAATCGTTTTCCTTCGACCTGATTCCTAGCTCGGCCATCGACCGGATGCTGATCTTCAAATCGGGCGCTGCCGAATTGCCGGGCGATTTTGGGGGCGGGATCATCAAAATCTACACCAAAACCATCCCGGATGCCAATAGTTTCTACGCCGGAATCTCCACATCGTATCGCGCCGGAACCACGTTTCAGAATCACCATTCGTACCAGGGCGGCAAAACCGATTGGCTTGGTTTCGATGACGGAACGCGCCGGTTACCGTCCAACTTTCCGTCGCAGCGCCGGATTAACTCCTTCGGAGCTTCTTCAGAGCCTGTAGTGAACCGTTTTAAGG
This sequence comes from Larkinella harenae, assembly GCF_054780515.1. Lineage (NCBI taxonomy): Bacteria > Pseudomonadati > Bacteroidota > Cytophagia > Cytophagales > Spirosomataceae > Larkinella > Larkinella harenae. The sequence continues at coordinate 95,923 of NZ_BAAGWE010000001.1, forward strand.
CACTGTCGCCCTATTTTACGCTGCAAAACCGGATGATGTCGCCGGATATGCGGGCACAACTGGGCTTCAGCCGCCGGTTTTACATCGGTAGCAAGGAACTGACCAACTTCACCAACATCAATTACACCAATACGCGCACATTCTCCAACGTTGAGCAATACCGTTATTTTGCCGCCGACCCGACCACCGGTCATAGTGAAATTCAATACGCGTACAACGATAAGCTTCTGGCGGAAAATACGCGGTTGGGTGTGCTGACCAACTGGGCGTTCATTCTGAACCCACGGACGAAATTTGAGTTCCGGAACCTGTTCAACCAGTTGGGAACGAAAGAAACCACCCTTCGGGATGGCTACAACGATAACAACCTCGAACTAAACAACTACGCGTTTCGCTACGAACAGAAAAGTATTTATACGGGTCAGCTGAGTGGTACGCACGAACTGAGCGGGCAGAGCCGTCTGCGCTGGACGGGTGGCTACGGTTTTACGAACCGCCAGGAGCCGGATTACCGCCGGTTTACCTCCAGCCGTCCGGAGGGCAGCAACCAGCCGTTCCGCATTGACGTTCCGCAGCAGCCCAGCCCAACTTTTCAAAATGCGGCCCGGTTTTATTCCAACCTGACAGAATATGTCACCACGGGGCGGGTCGATTACGAATATAAGAAGGCAGCCTCCGCCGAAACGGATGACAAACACATTCTGAAACTGCGGGCTGGGGCCTACACCGAGTACAAAGACCGTTCATTCCGGGCGCGGTATTTTGGAATTGTAAACCCCAATAATGTCAGCGCTGAAGTGCTGACGCAATCACCGGAACAGTTTTTCCAGCCCTCTAACCTGTCGTCAACGGGGCTGTACTACAACGAAGGGACGAACACACAGGACCGTTACGAAGCGCAGAACACCCTGGTGTCCGGTTACGTGGGAGCCTACATTCCGTTGTCGCCCCGCTTCAACGCTACCGTCGGTTTTCGGGGAGAATACAACCGGCAACAACTGCAAAGCGTCATCAACGGTTTTCAGCGCGTGAATGTCGACAATCCGTTGTTTAGTCCGCTGCCATCCGTCAACGCGTCGTATAATCTGACGGATAAATCGTTGGTTCGGCTGGCCTACAGCATGTCGGTCAACCGGCCCGAATTCCGGGAGCTGGCGCAGTTCTCTTACTATGACTTTAACTACGACGTGTCGCGCGTTGGGAATCCGAACCTGAAAACCGCCAAGATTCATAATGCCGATGCCCGCTACGAATTTTACCCATCGGAAGGCCAGCTGATTTCGCTGGCGGCCTTCTACAAATACTTTATCAACCCGATCGAAGCTAAAATCAACTACTCGGGTAGCGGGGTTTCTTACACCGTCGATAATGCCAACAACGCCTACAGCATGGGTCTGGAGCTGGAAGCCCGGAAGTCGTTGCGGGGTGTAAGCGGATCCGGTTTCCTGGATAACATGACGGTTTTGCTGAATGCCGCCCTGATCAAAAGCTCCGTTATCAACTCCTTTGTTGGCCAGGAAAACAACCGTTCGCTGCAAGGACAGTCGCCGTACCTGATCAACGCCGGTTTGTACTATACCGACGAGAAGCAGGGCTGGCAGGTGAATTTGCTCTACAACGTCATTGGCCGGCGGATCTTCGCCGTGGGTGACCGCTCGGTGCAACCCACTATTTATGAAATGCCGCGGAACGCCATCGACCTGACGGTGACCAAGCGGGTTGGGGAGCACTTCGAAGTGCGGGCCGGTATTCAGGACTTGCTCAACCAGCCATTCCGCCTGATTCAGGATTCGAACCTGGACAAGAAAATTACGGCTACTGACGACGTCTACCAGAAATTTCGGCGGGGCTCGTATTCAACAGTGGGTATATCGTATCGGTTCTAAATCATTCAGTACCAAAACAATAAAAACCAATAAACAATCAATTTGACGCAGTATGAAAAAGTTAACAACCTGGATGCTGGCCCTGCTGATGTGCGTGGTTACATTGGGCACTATGGTTTCCTGTAATAATAATGATGGCGATGATGATGACCTGGGGCCTGAGCCCGTTCCTGGACAGGTAACGGAAGTGAGCGGCAACATCACGCAGAATACAACTTGGGCTGCCAAAAACCAGTACCTACTGAAAGGATTTGTTTACGTTCAGCCGGGGGTAACGCTGACGATTGAACCGGGTACCGTCATCAAGGGTGATCAGCCATCAAAAGGGACGTTGTTTATTCTGCCGGGTGCTAAAATCATGGCTGATGGTACGAAAGAAAAACCCATCGTGTTTACGTCCAATCAGGCCGCTGGCCAACGCCGGGCCGGTGACTGGGGTGGTGTTGTGGTAATGGGTAAGGCTCCGGCCAACAAGAAGGACTTCAAAATTGAGGGAGAAGAAGTGTCCGTGGTACCGGGTGGGCCTACGGGCGATGCCGCTGACAATTCGGGAATCATCCGGTATGTCCGCATTGAGTTTGCCGGAATTGCTTTCCAGACCGATAAAGAAATCAATGCCCTGACGCTGGCCGGTGTTGGTAACGGTACCGTGATTGACTACGTACAGGTTTCGTATTCGGGCGACGATGCCTTCGAGTGGTTCGGCGGAACGGTAAATGCCAAACACCTGATTGCGTACCGGACGCTGGACGACGATTTCGATACGGATTACGGCTATAGCGGAACGGTTCAGTACGGCTGGATTCTGCGCGATCCGGCGGTTGCCGACCAGTGTACTTGCTCCGACTCAAACGGTTTTGAGTCGGATAACGACGGTACGGGTTCGACCGATTTGCCCCAGACTTCGGCTAAATTTGGTAACGTAAGCGTATTCATGGGCCCGGGTACGGTCAATAGCAAATTCCGTTCGGCTTTCCGGATCCGCCGGAATTCAGCCATCAGCATTTATAACTCAACGGTGGTAGGGGCTTTCCCGAAAGGTGGTCTGGAATTGGAAGGAACCGCTTCGCAGGACAACTTCAAAGGTGGTAAAAGCGATTACCGCGGTTTGACGATCGTAAATGGTAAGTCAGTGGTATCGGGTGATACAGTAATGCTGAAAGCGACTGAGCGTAAAAACACGTTCAACGCCGTTGAAAGCAACCTGAAACTGGCCAACAACTTCAATCTGCTGACGGGCAAGCCAGGCTTTGTACTGCAAACCGGTTCTCCGCTGCTGACGGGCGGTGTTACGCTGCCATCTGGCCTGGAAGCTACCAACTACATCGGTGCTTTTGGAGCAACCGACTGGACCGAAACCTGGACCAACTTCGATCCGCAAAACACGAATTACAGCTTGAAATAATCTCAATTCTTTATATTTGGTGTCGCACGAAAAGGCCGGGGCTTTGCTCCGGCTTTTTTCTTTTGGTGGTGGTTTATACCAGGGCCGTTTCTCCCGGCAAAATCCATTGGAAAACTTGCCTATCGGTTTTGAAATGATTAACTTGCTTAGTGGATAGCAAATTTAGATAGGTGCTTCGGGCGATAATTCGTGAATTCATTGCTATTCCAACACCGTGTTACTCCGGCAGCTTGGATGGATTAACCTGTCGGTTTTCACGCTACGATCTGATAGACCGGCAAATAGATTCATCCATTTATGTATTTTTTACTACGATCTGCACCAATTCAGCGGAGATGACGTTTATTTTGCCAGAGCCAGGGCGTATTTATCCCTAAACCGACACCTACTAACTTATAGCCATCGCACAATGATTTCAAAGAAAGCTAAATATGCTATTAAAGCGTTAAAGGTCCTGACCGAAGAATTTGGGAAAGGGCCGATATTGATATCGTACATTTCCGCGAAAGAAAATATTCCCAAAAAGTTTTTAGAAGCTATCTTATTGGAACTGCGCAACCACGGCATTCTGCAAAGTCAGAAAGGAAAGGGGGGGGGGTATCTGCTGCGGGTTGATCCCGAACGGGTGAATCTGGCGCAAGTGCTTCGGGTGATTGATGGGCCTATTGCGCCCACGCCCTGTGTTTCGCTTAATTTTTACGTCCGTTGTGACGACTGCAACGATGAAGTGGCGTGCGCGATCCGGCCCATTATGGAGCGTGTTCGGGATGCCAATCTGGCTGTTTACGAAAAAACAACGCTGGGTGCGTTTGCCCGCCGGGAAGCGGAGCACCAGGATGTAGTCGTAAACCTGGTTGAAACAGGAGAAAAATAGTCTACGGTTTTGGGTTTACGGCAAACGACATGTGAATATGAATTCGTCAACTACCGTAAACCCACTACCGTAAATCCAAAATTTACACCGGCTGGTGTTCCTTCCGCAGCAGATCATTCACGGTTTTTACCGGATTAAAGGTAATCAGCGGAACTTCCACAAAAACCGTATTCCAGTCGGCCATTGCGCCGTTCCACAAACCGGGCAGCTCCTGTGCTTTCAGCTCCTTGCCGTCTTTCGATTTTGACGTGATGAAACCCGTTTGCGGATCGCGGTAAGCGGGCAGGTTATATTTCTCACCGTTCCGGTTTTTCAGCGCACACACCAAATCAACCGGATTGAAGTGGGTTGCGGTATCAAAAATCTGCTTCTGCTCGGCGTTGTTCAGATCAATCTGGGCTGATTCTACAATTTGCAACGACACGGAACCGTCCGCATTTTTGGCCCAGAAGGGGCCTCCGCCCGGTTCGCCGACGTTTTTCACCATACCGCAGGCCCGAACGGGGCGGTCGAGTTTCTGCCGGAAATAGTCTACTTTCTCGTCCTGCGTCCAGGTTTCAAAACCGTCGGGGGGTAAAATGCAGAGCGTAGTCCGCAGAAATTCATCGAGTTCCGTCAGGTACCCTTCGCTGATCATATCGTCGTCCAGCAACTCCTGGAAACGGAAAATCTGCCGTTGTATGTCGAGCAAGATAGCTCCTACGACTTTCTTGTAAATAAACGTCTGTTCTTTCAGCGTATCCGGCACCACATTGTCGATGTTTTTGATAAACACCACATCCGCGTCGATATCGTTGAGATTCTCAATAAGAGCACCGTGACCCGCCGGCCGGAATAACAGCGAACCGTCGGCGTTGCGGAACGGGGTATTATCCGGATTGACCGAAATCGTATCCGTTGATTTCTTTTGTTCCGAAAACGTGATTTCAAACGTAACACCCAGCTTGGCTTCGTAATCGGGCAGAACGCGCTCGATCAGCTCTTCAAACCGGCTGCGGTGTTCGGGCGAAACCGTAAAGTGAATCCGGACGCGGCCATTTGAATTGGCGTAAGCCGCCCCCTCGATCAGGTGCTCTTCCACGGGCGTCCGGGGGCCTTCGGGGTAGCGGTGAAACAGCAGCAATCCTTTGGGCAAGTTGCCGTAATCCAGTCCCTCATCCGTCAACAGGGCGCTCAGAACATGCCGGTCCGTTTCGCCCGAAACGCCTTTCAGGACGTCATAAAATGCAAAATCGGACAGGCGCGAAAAGAATTCTTCCACCGACTTATCGGTTTTTCCTTCCAGAGCCGCAAACAGCGATTTAAACATCCGCGTAGCCGCACCCGACGCCGGAACAAATTTCAGCAACGACAGCGAAGGCGCCTGCTGATCGTATTGGGCAACGATGGAATCCAGCTTCTGCTCATCAACGCGAATGATGCCATCGCCTACGGTGGCGGCTTTGATTACGGGCAAAAACGGAAACGTATTGATAAAATGCTGGATCTGTTCGTCAACCTGCTCAAGGGTAGCGCCTTGCGCCAGAATTTGATGCTGATCTTGTTCGGTGAATTGCATAAATGAATTCAGTATAAAATGCGGTTTTGTACGAACGGCAAATTCGAAAATTTGTCGTACTGAATCAAGCCATTGGCTACTAAGTTCGTAAACGACGTTGCAGCCATGAGCCGGGCCGCAACTAAACCGATCAGTTCACTGGTCGGTCGGTTCTTCGGACGCTTTGCGCGAACGATGATGCCACGCGCTTAGGCTTTCTTCTTCCTTCTGGCGCATGAGCCGGACTTCGTCGTCGGTTTTATCGCCGTAGCCGCTGAGGTGTAACAAACCGTGGGCGAGTACCCGGCGTAGTTCCTGCTCTTCCGGTATATTCAGTTGCCGGGCGTTGTCGCGTACACGGTCGATGCTGACAAAAATGTCGCCTTCCAGCCGGTTTTCTTCCTCCGAATTATCGAATGTAATGATATCGGTATAGTAGTCGTGGGCCAGATACTCGCGGTTGACTTGCAGCAGGTATTCGTCGGAGCAAAAAATATAGTTCAGCTCGCCGATGCCAAAGCCCTCGCGTTTTGCCAGCGCGGTGAGCCATTGGCGAGTGGGTAATTTGTGCGGCAGATTGAACGGGGTGTCTTCTGTGAAAAATCGAATCATAGCGCAAAAATAACCAGTCGCTCAGCTTATTCGTGTTTTCTGGCTACAAAACCGTATATCCCAGCAAAAGAACGGTTTTCGCTAGATTTTTACGAAAATTTTGTGCCGGTACAACACATATAGCATCGTCCAGACGAGCCCCAGTGCGCCCAGCGCCCGCAAGGTATCATGCCACGGTTCGGCGGTATATTTATAAAAGCCCTCAAACAGGAGTTGCGAAGTGTGATCAAAATCAATAAACCGGTACGCCAAATACACTACGATTGAGTTCATGCCGATCACTTTGAAGAAGAACGACCATCGCCGGTAGCCCAGCACGTCGATGATTCCGTAAAACAGGGCCAGAAAATTGAGCGCCATGCCGGCCGTCAGCAGGATAAACGAACTGCTCCACAAATGTTTGTTGATCGGAAAATGCAGCCCCCAAATTACGCCAATGGCAATGCTATACAGGCCAGGCACGATCAGGTACAGGAGTTTGGTCCGGTCACTTTTATCGGACTGCAACAACTGACCCGCCACGGTTCCCAAAACAGTGAGGCAGTGCGCCGGAAACTGCGTCAACAAGGCGTTCTCGTCGTAGGTTTTCTGAAGCAGCCGCCCGGGCATGAACGTTCGGTCGAACCAGCCGACCAGATTGCCCTCGAACGACAGATCACCACTGCCAAAACCCGGAACCGGAATCAGGAAAAGGGCCGCATAATACAGGATCAGAACAGCGGCTACCCAGCCCAGCCGTTGTTTCCAGTCGAGATTCAGGAATAAAACCGTTGCGGCAAAACTGGCGATTCCGATGCGCCCTAAAACCGTACCAAAGCGAATGTGCGCCGGATCGAAAATGTCTAGCGGAATATTTTTGTCGAGAACGCCGAGCAGAAAAAGGATAAGAAACCTGCGAAATGCCTTGCGATACAGAATGGTTTTTTCGATTCCGTTTGCCAACCCCGCCGTTAATGAAAACGACAGCGAAACACCGGCAATGAATAGAAACAGCGGGAAAATGAAGTCGTAAAACGTAAAGCCGTGCCAGGCGGGGTGCGTTAGCTGGTCGGCCATCCAGTCGATCCAGGACAAGCCGGTTTTTCCTTTTAGCAGGACCAGAAACATTCCTCCACCGGCAATCAGCAGCATGTCAAATCCGCGGAGGGCATCGATGGAGAGCAATCGTTGGGGCTTCGTGATTTTCTGATGCTCCAAATGCAGCGGAGCCGAATCAGTATTGACGTCAGAAATCATTGGTTAAGAGGTGGTTTCCTCTAAAAGGCGCTGCCGCGGCTGGTATACTGTAATTGACTCAAAACGCTGCTAAACCTGTCAGGTCTGGGCGACCCCGTCTTTAGGATCTGACAGGTTTAGTAGCGGATTTAAGGAGAAACAATTTTTAGCTTTGCGAAACTTAGCAGCAGCGTTTTTTCGCCGGCAGTCTCGAATTTGATGATGGCTTTGCGATCGTTGCCGTTCTGATCAATTTTTTGGACCTCTCCGAAGCCAAACTTCATGTGTTCGACGCGCATGCCTTCGGCCAGTTTGGAGGTATCACTGGGCGCAAAATCGCTGGACGGCACGTGGGCGACGGTAGGTTGCGGGGCTTGCTGGCGGGCGGTTTTCTGCGCCAGGCTTCGCACAAAACTCATGGAGCCGCCGGATGGCGTATCGCGTTTTGCTTCGTCGTGGTCTTCCCGTTCGGTGCGCCGGATTTTGGCCATTTTAAGGAAGTTCGGGTCAATTTCCATCAAAAACCGGCTGGGTTCGCAGACTTTCAGGCGACCGTAATGATACCGGGACTCGGCGTATGAAACCGTTAATTTCTTTTCGGCGCGGGTGATGGCCACGTAAAACAGCCGCCGTTCTTCCTCCAGATCGGCCCGGCTTTCGAGCATCATCTGCGACGGAAACAAGTCTTCTTCCAGTCCGACGATGTACACATTCCGGAATTCGAGCCCCTTCGCTCCGTGAATGGTCATCAAGGTTACTTTGTCATTGTCGCCATCGTCATCTTTTTCGTCGGCGCTAGTCAGCAGCGAAACGACCTGCAAAAACGCACTCAGGCTTTTATCGTCGTTGTCGGGATTATCGACAAACTCCTTGACGGAGTTCAGCAACTCCTGAACGTTTTCGTAGCGCGACAACCCTTCAACGGTTTTGTCGTCGTACAGTTCTTTCAGGATTCCGGAGGTTTTGGCAACGTGGGCGGCCACCTCGTACGCATCCTTTTTATCAAGTAGCAGTTGAAAGCTTTTGATCAGGTTGGAAAAGGCTTCAATGGCAATGCCGGCCCGTCCGGCCACGTACCGGTTCACGTTGCTGACAACCTCCCAGATCGATACCTGGTTTTCGGCGGCCACCACCGAAATCTTGGCCACCGTTGTGTCGCCAATACCCCGTTTGGGCAGGTTGATGATGCGCTTGAACGCTTCTTCGTCGCTCTGGTTGACCGTAAACCGCAGATACGCCAGCAGGTCTTTAATCTCTTTCCGTTGGTAGAACGACAAGCCACCGATGATGCGGTATTTGATGCTCAACCGCCGGAGGGCCTCTTCAAACGCCCGCGACTGGGCGTTGGTGCGGTACAGGATCGCAAAATCGGTATTGTGCAGCCCTTCCTGCATTTTGGCCTCGAAGAGCGAAGTGGCCACCAGACGACCTTCCTCGTTGTCGGAAGAAGCTTTGAGTACGTCGATCAGCGTACCTTCTTCGTTATCGGTGAAAACGCTTTTGCGCAACTGCGCCCGGTTGCGGGCAATAATGGAGTTGGCCGCGTTGACGATCGTTTTGGTCGAACGGTAATTCTGTTCCAGCTTGATCGTGGTGACATCCGGAAAGTCCTTTTCAAAGTTCAGGATGTTCTCGATGTTGGCACCCCGGAAGGCGTAAATGCTCTGGGCATCATCGCCCACGACACAAATATTCTGGTTGACTGCGGATAACTTCCGGGTAATCAGGTACTGCGATACGTTGGTATCCTGAAACTCATCGACCAGCACGTGCTTGAATTTGTGCTGGTATTTGTTCAGAATATCGAGGTGATCGCGGAACAGCACATTGGTGTTGAATAGCAGATCGTCGAAATCCATGGCATTGGCCTGAAAACACCGCATGGCGTAAGCCTTATAAATCCGGCCGATTTCGGGCATCCGGGCAGCTGCGTCGTCGGCCTGAATCAATGGATTGGCGAGGTAATCCGCCCAGCCAACCAGTCGGTTTTTGGCGCCCGAAATCCGGGAAAAGACGACATTCGGACGATAAACCTTGTCATCCATGCCCATTTCCTTGATGATGCTTCTCAACAGGGATTTGGAATCGTCCGTGTCGTAAATGGAGAAGTTGCTGGTGTACCCCAGCGCCTGGGCTTCAATTCGGAGAATTTTAGCAAAAACGGAGTGGAACGTTCCCATCCAGATGTTGCGGGCTTCCGTACCAACTACGCTTTCGATCCGGTGCCGCATCTCTCCAGCGGCTTTATTGGTAAATGTCAGGGACAAAATCCGGAAAGGATCAACGCCCTTTTCAATCAGGTTGGCAATCCGGTACGTCAGCACGCGGGTTTTCCCCGAGCCGGCACCGGCAATAATCATCAGCGGCCCGTTGCCGTGCAATACGGCCTGCCGTTGAGGTTCATTTAAAGTTGAAATATAATCCGTCACAGCTCCTCCGCTTCAGTGTTTAATCATCTTGAAATAACATTCAAAACTACTAAAAAAGTTGCGGATGACCGGAAGTTATACCAATGGACTTTAGTGCGTCTGATGAAGAAGAAGACCAGGAATGAACGCTGCTTTTAATAAACGGCTGGTAACGAAGAACCGGAGAGAAAGATTAGGCGGTTTTCCATAAACGGATCAACCCGCCGTTATGGCCCAGCAGCGGATCGGTTTTGGGAAGGGGCACGGCCGCAATGTTCTGGTCGGCTCTGGGGCGGTCACCGGGCTCTCCGCGCAGCACATCATAGTCGCGCCCGTCGGGATAGGCACCGACGACGCCAAAATCCGCGGAAGCTTCAAGCCGTTTGTGTCCAACGCCCGCCGGAATGACGATGATATCACCCGCTTGAACGCGAACTTGCTGGCCACTTTCACCGCCGAGCTGCAGCAAGGCTGAGCCGCTGTAAACGCCCAATACTTCGTGCGAAGTACTGTGGTAGTGGTGGTACGGATAAACGCCGTTGCGCCAAGAGTTGGCCCAGTTGTGAGCGGCAAACCGTTTCTCCAGCCACGACGCGCCTGCTGAACCGGTTTCGGCAAACGCCTGGCGGTACAATAACAAGGGCAACTGGCTGTTCGGAATCGTGCCGTCGTCTTTAAAAAGAAGGCTTTCGGGTTCCGTTTGGGATTGGCTCATTGCGGTGAACGGTATGAAAAGTGCCGAGCCGCCGAGTAAGAGAAATTCACTTCGGTTCATGCGCTCGTCGTTGGTTGCTGTTGATCAGAAAACCGTCACCGCCTTTTTTTGTTTCAGCCGATAATACCGTTTAAGCCGCTTTCCGGTTGTAGAAACCCAGCGCAACGGTTTGTTGCTCCTGAACCTGATTCAGTAATGCTTCGGCGGGAAACTCTTCCGTGAAATCCTTATCTATATAGCTGAACTGAATTTGCCGATCCGGCGCGACCACAAACAGGGCGGGGTAGGGAACATCTTCCGTAATGCCGGCAATCCAGTTCCAGACCGGATCGTCGGTTGAGTACACCCCAAATTTTTCGGCGATCTGATTGTTGACGTCCTGCGCGATTGTAAACGTCAGGTCGTGCTGATCGGCCAGGGTTTGCAGCGAGTCGAGCGAATCGGGTGAAAGCACTAATAAATTACCCCCTGCTTCCTGAATCTGGGTGTGAAGCTGAATCAGTTTCGGCAGGTAGTTTTTGCCGTAACGGTTCCAGCCTGCGCTGTAGAACGCAACAACCAGCGGGCCGGCTTGCAGCCAATCGTGCAGCGAAGCGGTTTGGCTATAATTATAATGTGCAATGGTCCGCTGACGGTGTATGCTGAACAAAGGAGCCTTTTCGTTTACCCTGACGGGAGAAACAGGAACCAGTTTGCGAAATACCTGCGGAACGGAATATAAATCAGTGTCTTCGTGAACGGCGTCGAAATAGGTTGTCATTACAGTAGTATGTTTATAGACTTTGTATGTTTTTGTCGCAATCAAGTAGACCAGCCAGGACCGGTGTTGCCAGAACCCTAGAGGATCGAGCTGTTAAAAGAGTTAAGAAAAGCAGTAATCAGGAAGGGGAGATGGGTTCAACAACCCATAGAACAAAACCGACAACAACAACCGTTCATCGAAACGGATTTCAATACCATAACCGGCGGGAGCCGGTGTAGTGCGTTATGTTGTTCAGTAGATAACATTACTATACTTTGTCAATAGGATATGTGCAAATATAAGAAGCTAATCGAATTCACTCCAAATTTTTGGTCAACTATTTTAGGAAACGGCGGGTACAACTTGCGGACTACCTAGTCCCGCTTTTCGTGATGAATCACTCAAAAGAAAGCGCAAGAACTTTTCAGCAGGGCTATTCACGGACCAGCTTATCGATCAGTCGGTTAAAATCTTCGACGAACGCATCGTAATAGATGCCGGTGCCCGGTCCGCTAAAACCGGTATGAATTTGACGGACGACGCCTTTTTTATCGATCACAATGGTAGTTGGAAAACCAACCACCTGATTAAGCATCGGCAGGGTTTTCGAGGCCTCGGATTTGACGTTTGTACCCGCCAGGAGAACAGGGTAATCAATTTTGAAACGGTCGATCATGCGCTGAATTTTCGGGGCTGATTCGGCGAGTTCGGCCGATTTTTCGTAAGCCAGCCCCACGATTTCGACACCCCGGTTTTTATTTTTTTTGTACCAGGGACTCAGAAAATTGGTTTCATCCATGCAATTGGGACACCAGGAACCCAGAATTTGAATCACCACGACCTTATTCTGGAACCGCGCATCGTTCAGCGAAACCGGTTTGCCTTTTACATCCGGAAAGGTGAAATCGACGGTTTTATAACCCGGTTTAAGGAACGTGAGGCTATTGGCATCCGGCAGTTTGGCGTTCGGGTCAAAACGGGCCGTCCAGCTTTCGTACCCGCTTTCGCCCGACCAGAAACCGCCAACCAGCGTATTATCAGGTTTTCGCTTTGCCTTGAACAAATAAAGGTGGGTTCCGTCGAAGGTCGAAAGCAGCAGGCTGTCGCCCACCACGTTGCCTTCAAGGTAGCGGTAATCACCGGTTGGGGTCAGAAAAGTACCGGTTAGCGTCGTGCCTTTTTGTACGAAAACGCCCACGGCCACGGTTGAATCGCCTTCGGAGCGGAACGTCGTGGACCACGTCCCGGTTACGTTGATTTTAGGCATCTCGGTTACTGGCGTAAATCGATACGTAAGGCCATATTGAGCCTGAAAGGGGAGCGAAGTGTAGTTTTCGCCCGTCCGCCGGCGACGCCAGAAGCCGCGCAGCGTGTTGCCGTCTATTTTAGCCCGGATCTCGGCTTCGAAGATGTCAATCGTCAACCGAACGGAGTCGCCGGTCACCGTTACCTGATCAAACGCTAGCCGTTCCGCTCCGTTGAGGGCGTAAGCCGAATACGACGAACCGGTCAAAGTGATTTCCAGTCCGAATGGCAAGGCTCCACCTTTGCTTTCCAGAACGGCCCGCCAGACGCCATTTTTGAGTTTGGCGACCGATTGCGACCAGCCCGAAAATGGTAGCCAGAAAAGAATCAATACCCGTATTACGACGATTTTTTTCATACGATAAAAAATAGTAGATCCAGTTCTCTACGGGGTAGAAATAGGGGCGGTTTTGTTAAGTTTGTAACGGACGACGATTTTGTTTTAGTTCCGAAAAGGATTTTGAAACGGCGGGCAAATCGAAATTCTTCCAGAAACGAGCGAAACGAATTCGCAACGTTCGCGTAGATGCTGGATGACACTATTTTAGAACAAAGAATGGCAGTGACCAATTACCACGAACCGGTTTTATTGCAGGCTTGCGTAGAAGGATTAAATCTGAAACCCGGCGGCACCTACGTTGACGTAACTTTTGGGGGCGGAGGGCATTCCCGTGAGATTCTACGCCAGTTGCAGCCAGGACCCGATTCGGAAGGCCGCCTGATTGTGTTTGACCAGGACCCCGATGCACGCGCCAACGCTGACGCCATCGACGATCCACGTCTGACGTTTGTAGCGGCCAATTTTCGGAACTTGAAACGGTATTTGCGCTTGTATAAAATTGAGCAGGTCGACGGTATTCTAGCCGATCTGGGAATTTCGTCGCACCAGATTGACACGCCCGAACGCGGTTTTTCGACCCGTTTCGATGCCGATCTGGACATGCGCATGAGCCAGTCGGGCGAGCTGACAGCCCGCAAGGTGATCAATGACTATCCGGAAGAACTGTTGCACAAAATCTTCGGGATGTACGGCGAAATTATCAACGCCCGGACGCTGGCGAGCGCCATTGTGTCCAGTCGCGTAAACCGTTCGCTGGAAACCGTTAATGAGCTAAAAACCGTTTTGCAGCGGTATGCGCCCCGGGGTAAGGAAAACAAGTACTTTGCGCAGGTGTTTCAGGCGCTCCGGATTGAGGTGAACGAAGAGCTGGCTACACTGGAAGAGTTTCTGACGCAGGTGCCAGAAGTACTGGCGCCCGGCGGACGGCTGGTGGTGATGGCGTACCATTCGCTGGAAGACCGGCTGGTGAAAAATTTCATCAAATCGGGCAACTTCCGGGGTACTATCGAGAAAGATTTATACGGCAACGAGCTAAAACCGTTGCACTCCATCACGCGCAAGCCCATTGAGGCATCGGCGGAGGAAGTTGACCGAAACCCGCGGGCGAGGAGCGCGAAATTGCGGATTGCTGAGAAACGATAATTAGGAGGTGACGATATGGCACAGAATACGTACAAAACACCCAACAAAGCTCCCGTCGCTAAGAAAAAACGCGAAAACCGGCTGCTCAATTACCTGAACCACACGATTGGGTTTGACCGGCTTTTTGGGGAAGACAACCCCTGGCCGATTAAGCATTTCGACCGGATTATGTGGATTTCGTTCCTGCTTATTTTGTACATCGGCTTCAACCACAATGCGGAGCGGCTGGTACGGAATATCCAGCGGGTGAAAGCCCAAGTTGACGAAAAAAGGGCGAAATACACCACGCTTCAGGCCGACTTTATGAAAAGTGGGAAGCAGTCAGAAATTAGTAAGCAGGTGTTGGCTACGGGCTTGACAGAACCCGTAACGCCCCCTTTAAAAATTGTTGTCAAACCGGAGGAAACGCAGCCATGAACGTTAAGAAGATTATCATGCGCCGGGCCGCGCTGGCATCCGTGGCTATTTGTTTGTTTGCGCTGGGTGTTATTGGCAAGTTGATCCATGTGCAGTTTTTTCAGAAGCAGAACGGTCGGTTGTGGAAAGACCGTATCACCCAGTATCACATCAAGAAAGATACACTGCGGGCAACGCGCGGCAATATCTACTCGCACAACGGTAGTTTTTTGGCAACGTCACTTCCGTATTATTACGTTGGCATTGACCCCTGCGTGGCAAAGACGGATTCGTTCGAAAAGAAGATTGATTCGCTGGGTATTTTATTAGCGAAGAAATTTGGGGAAAAATCGCGGAACGAATACACGTACATGATCCGGAAAGCCCGCGAAAACGGCCGGAAATACGTGTTGCTCAGCCGAACCAAGGTAACGTTTCAGGACCGGATGGCGATGCAGAAATGGCCATTTTTTCGCCGTGACCGCTCGAAGGGCCTGGGTGGTGGCAAATTCGATCCCGTCTACCAGCGTTATCATCCCTACGGTCGGATGGCCCTGCGGACGGTGGGCTACCTGAATCCGGAAACGTCGAAAGGGTTGGTGGGGCTGGAAGCCAGTTTTCAGAACGAGCTGGCGGGAAAAGATGGTGTCGGGCTGGTAGAGGAGTTGTCGGGAGGAGTGCAGATGCCGATTGAAGACGGTTCGGATATCAAACCGGAACCCGGGCTGGACATTTATACAACGATCGATGTCAATTTTCAGGACATGGCCGAAACCGCTTTGTTGCACGGGCTGGAAAAATACAAAGCTGAGCAAGGATGCCTGATTGTGATGGAAGTGGAAACCGGTGAGATTCGGGCGATGGCAAATTTGACCCTCACAAAGGACGGCAGGTATGTCGAAAACTTCAACCATGCCCTGGCGGGAGGTACTGATCCCGGTTCAACGTTCAAATTGCCCACGATGATTGCGCTGCTGGAAGAAAAAGCCGTGCGACCCGAGCAGATGGTGCATACGGGCTCCGGCGTGACTACGTACTACGGCCGTCGAATCTCGGATGCTAAACGGAGTGGCCACGGCAGTATTACGGTTCAGCAGGTTTTTGAAAAGTCGTCGAATGTCGGCATTCACATGCTGATGTATAACTTCTACAACCGACCGGAAACCTACTGCCGCTACATGCGTCGTTTTAAACTCGACAAACCCATTGGGCTGCAACTCAACGGTGAAACGAAACCGGTGGTGCCCAATCCGCAGTCGCCCGGCTGGAGCCGATTGTCATTGAACTCGATGGGAATCGGTTACGAATTGAAACTGACGCCGTTGCAAATGCTGACGTTCTACAATGCGGTGGCCAATGATGGCAAGTGGGTGCAACCAATGCTGGTCAAGCAGGTCCGGCGCGCCAATGAGGTGGTGAAAGAGTATGAGCCGTATGTTTCGCAGGACCCGATTTGCAGTCAGACAACCATCCGGCAGGTGAAAAAAATGCTGGAAGGCGTGGTGGAGCGGGGCACGGCCAAAAAGAGCCAAAGCCCTTACTACCGGTTTGCGGGGAAGACCGGTACAGCCCAGAAATTGATTAACGGTCGGTATCAGGTAGGAAAATATTATACCTCTTTCATCGGGTATTTTCCGGCTGAGAAACCGAAATACAGCATCGCGGTTGTGGTCGACACGCCCCACGGTGCCAACATCGATCTGTTGTACGGAGGTAGCGTTTCAGCGCCGGTTTTCCGGGAAATAGCTGACCGGATTTATGCGTATGATATCCACATGCACCGGCCCGTCACCATAGCTTCCAAGTCCGTTCGGCAGTCGGGTAAAGGCGTGAAAGCCGGTTTTGCGGAAGATATCCGAACCATTAGTTCCGAGTTGAACATCAATGCGCAACCTACTCCCGACGGTTGGGTTAAGGCCGAAAATAGCGCGTCAAAGACGCAATGGGTTAGCCAGTCGGCCCAGAATAAAGTCCCTGATCTGCGCGGAATGACGTTGCGGGATGCCCTGCATCTGCTCGAAAACCGGGGGTTTCGCGTTCGGTTTGAAGGCTACGGTAAAGTTGTTGATCAATCGGTTCCGCCGGGCGATCCGTTGCCGCAGCCGCGTAAAATCACCCTGACCCTGCGGCAAAGTGCCCGGCCTGATACGTTGGTTGTCAGCCTGGACAAAAAAAATCAATCCGGAAAATAACGGTCGAAAAACCGTCTTTGCTTGTTCGTATGCAGTTAACCACCTTATTGTATAAAGTACCGTTGCTGTCGACTTCCGGCAACATGAACGTCGACGTCGAGCAGTTAACCATGGATTCGCGGCAGGCTGCACCCGGCCGTTTATTTGCCGCCATCCGCGGGACTCAGACCGATGGCCATCGGTTTATTGAAAAAGCCGCAGAACAGGGAGTAACGGTTGTTTTGTGCGAAGAAATGCCCGAAAACCGTTCGGAAATCGTAACATACGTTCAGGTGCAGGACAGCAGCCAGGCGCTGGGGCTGATTGCCGCCAACTTTTACGACCATCCATCCAAAAAGTTGAAATTGGTGGGTATAACGGGTACCAACGGCAAAACTTCAACGGCCACCCTGCTTTTCCGCCTGTTTCGGCAACGCGGTTACCGAGCAGGCCTGCTTTCGACCGTTCAGAATCAGATCGACGAAACCGTTATTCCGGCCACCCATACGACACCTGATACCATTGCGCTGAATGAGCTGCTGACGCGAATGGTTCAGCACGGCTGTACGCATTGTTTTATGGAAGTAAGCTCGCACGCGATGGTGCAGCAACGGGTTGCCGGGCTGCATTTTGCCGGCGGTATTTTCACAAATATTACCCACGATCACCTCGATTTTCACCAGACGTTCGATAACTACATCAAAGCCAAAAAAAGCTTTTTCGACCAGTTGCCAGCATCGGCTTTTGCGCTGACGAATCTGGACGATAAACGTGGTTTGGTGATGCTGCAAAATACCGCAGCGCAGAAAGAAAGTTATTCCCTGCAGACGCTGGGCTCGTTCAAGGGGCGAGTCATGTCGGAAGGACTGTTCGGAATGCAAATGGAAATCGATGGTCGGGAAGTGTGGTTTAAACTGACGGGCCGTTTCAATGCTTACAACTTGCTGGCGGTGTACGGAGCGGCCGTTTTACTGGGCGAAGATCCCGAAGAAACCCTGACGCAACTGTCCAGTTTGCCGAGTCCGCCGGGCCGTTTCGAAATGGTTATTTCCGACAACAAACGGGTGGGTATTGTCGATTACGCCCACACGCCCGATGCGTTGCAGAATGTACTGGAAACCGTTGCTGGGTTGCGGCAGGGCAACGAGCGGATCATAACCGTGGTGGGTTGCGGAGGAAACCGCGACACGGCTAAACGTCCCATCATGGCCGAAATCGCCTGCAAATTCAGCGATCAAGTGATTCTGACATCCGATAATCCCCGCAACGAAGATCCGCTGGAAATTCTGGCGCAGATGCAGGCTGGTGTACCGCCCGTTGCGTTCAAAAAAACCCTGACTATTGCCGACCGGCACGAAGCCATTTTCCGGGCCGTAGCCATCGCCGAACCCCACGACGTTATTCTGGTGGCTGGGAAAGGCCACGAAACGTATCAGGAAATCAAGGGCGTTAAATACGATTTTGACGATCGGAAGATTCTCCGCGAAGCCTTTCAACAACCAATGGTTGGAAAACCGTAACTTTGGCCTGTGCCGGTATGAAGGGATAAAGGTGTGAGGGAATGAGTTGAATGGCTTTTCCCTTTGCAGCTGCACGCCCTGACGCCCAATCTCTCAACAAACCATTATGTTATACTATCTTTTTACGTACCTCGATCAGCAGTTTGACTTCCCTGGTGCGGGGGTTTTTCAGTATCTATCATTTCGGGCCGGTGCCGCCATTACCCTGTCACTGTTGATTGCAGCGGTTTATGGGCGCCAGATCATCGATATGCTCCGAAACCTGCAAATTGGGGAGGAAATCCGGGATTTAGGGCTGGAAGGACAGATGCAGAAACGCGGGACGCCAACGATGGGCGGGTTTATTATTCTGGCATCACTGGTTTTTCCGACCCTGCTGTTTGCCAAACTGACCAACGTATATATTGTTTTGTTGCTGGTTTCTACCATCTGGACGGGGCTGATCGGGTTTCTGGACGATTACATCAAAGTCTTCAAGAAAAATAAGGAAGGGCTACAGGGTAAATTCAAGGTTGTCGGACAGGTTGGGCTGGGGTTGATTGTTGGTCTGACGTTATATTTTAATGACTATGTCCGAATTCGGGTTTACAAACCGGGCGTCATTAACACATCCATCGGCCAGGTGGAATTCGGAGCGTATCAGGACATCAAATCCATGTCAACCACGGTGCCGTTTCTGAAAAATAACGACTTTAATTACAGCTCGTTACTGCCTGATTTTATTCCAGACGAATACACTTGGATTTTATATGTAGCTATTGTCATTTTTATCGTTACGGCGGTTTCTAATGGGGCCAACATTACCGACGGTATTGACGGTTTGGCGGCTGGGACCTCCGTCATCATCGGCTTGACGCTGGGGGTATTCGCTTATCTATCGAATAATAAAACTTTTTCTCAGTACCTGAACATCATGTACATCCCGAATTCGGGCGAGATGGTTATTTTCTGTGCGGCTTTTGTGGGGGCTTGTGTGGGCTTTTTGTGGTACAATTCCTACCCGGCGCAGGTGTTCATGGGCGATACGGGAAGCTTGATGCTGGGCAGTATCATTGCGGTACTGGCGCTGGCAACCCGGAAAGAATTGCTGATTCCGATCATGTGCGGTATTTTTCTGGTCGAGCTCGTTTCGGTGATCATGCAGGTCAGTTATTTTCGGTATACCAAGAATAGGTACGGCGAAGGACGACGCATCTTCCTGATGTCGCCCCTCCACCACCATTTCCAGAAAAGAGGCTACCATGAAGCCAAGATCGTCACCCGTTTCTGGATTGTTGGAATTATTCTGGCCGTTATCTGCTTAGTGACTTTGAAGCTTCGTTAACCGCGTAGTAGAAACCGGTAGGTAGCTATGACCAAGGAAAAATGCCTGGATCAGCGAGAGCCTCTAGATTGGCCACTCTGACTCTTAACGTGAATAAGCTCGACCAACGGCTCAGTCAATTGCAATAACGACAAAATGAGTTAGGAGAAAGCCAGATTCGGATGGAAAACCGTCTGGATGAAGCGCAGCAAACGAAGGGGCTCCTGGTAGCACTGCTGAAAGAACGTCTCAAATAGCGGAAAATTCCAAATACCCTTGTATTTCAGAAATATAGACTCTATATTTGCACTCCCGTTTTTGGACGGGAGTTTTTGTGTATAGCGCAAGTAATTGTCTATCAATATATAATCTCCCATAATCAAGTGGATACGTTAAGCTACAAGACCATTTCGGCCAACAAAGCGACGGTGCAGAAAGACTGGGTGGTCATTGACGCGGAAAATCAGGTATTGGGTCGACTGGCAAGCCAGGCGGCAAAAATCATCCGCGGAAAAAACAAGGCCAGTTTTACGCCGAACGTTGATTGCGGTGACAATGTCATCATCATCAACGCTGAAAAAATCAAACTTACCGGCAGCAAGATGACCGATAAGGTATACGTTCGTCACACGGGACACCCGGGTGGTCAGCGGTTCCGGACACCTCGCGAAATGATGGCAAAAAATCCAGCCTTCATTCTGGAGCATGCCATCAAAGGGATGTTGCCGAAGAGCCGTCTGGGTCGCCGGTTGTTTACCAACCTGTACGTCTATTCGGGTGACAAACATCCGCATGCGTCGCAGCAACCGAAAGAAATTAAACTGGATTATTAATAGTAGAGGTTAGACGTACGACTAGAGACAAAGAATCCATCGACAGCGTCTCTTCTCTCTCGTCTTTCGTCTCATGTCTTAAAAAATGGAACGAATCAACGCATTAGGTCGCCGGAAGACAGCCGTGTCGCGCGTGTATCTTTCGATCGGTACGGGCAGCATTGTTATCAACGGCCGAGATTACAAACAGTATTTCCCCACGGAAGTTCTGCAAATCGTTCTGAAACAGCCGCTGGCTACCATCAACGCTCCGGAAGGATACGACGTAAAAGTAAACGTTCGGGGTGGTGGTATTTCCGGTCAGGCTGAGGCAACCCGTATGGGAATTGCCCGGGCGCTGTGCGAACTGAATCCTGAGTTCCGGCCTGCTTTGAAGAAAGAAGGCTTCCTGACTCGTGATTCCCGGATGGTAGAACGGAAAAAATACGGACGTGCTAAAGCCCGTCGTCGGTTCCAGTTCTCGAAACGTTAATTTTTATCGTTTAATGGTCGAAGCTTGCTGGTTAACGAGGGGTGTTTTGTTCCCGCTAACCTTCAGCCGTCAAACCTTTAACGACTAATTGTCCAGGCCGCACTTGCCTGATGCCGATGTGCGGTGCTGCGTATTATCAGTATTCATTCTTTATTTTTCATTTTTTACAAAAATGGCACAAGTAGAGTATAAAGATCTTCTGGATGCGGGTGTGCATTTTGGACACCTTACCCGGAAATGGGATCCCCGTATGGCACCGTATATCTTCATGGAGAAAAACGGTATCCATATCATTGACCTGAACAAAACGCTGGCTTCGATCGACGAAGCAGCGGCTGCGATCAAAGGTATCGTTCGTTCAGGTCGCAAGATTATGTTCGTTGCTACCAAAAAGCAAGCGCAGGAAATCGTTACGGAAGAAGCGCGTCGTCTGAAGATGCCGTTCGTAACCGACCGCTGGTTGGGCGGTATGCTGACCAACTTCGCCACTATCCGGAAGTCATTGAAGAAGATGCAGGGCATCGAAAAAATGATGAAGGATGAAACGACGTACAAAAGTCTGGCGAAGCGGGAACGTTTGACAGTATCTCGGGAGAAAGATAAACTGGAACGGGTTCTGGGTGGTATTGCTGACCTGACGCGTTTGCCAGCCGCTTTGTTTGTGGTTGACGTAAAACGCGAACATATTGCCGTTGCCGAAGCCAAACGGCTGGGTATCCCGGTTTTCGCTATGTGCGATACCAACTCTAATCCGGACGAAGTCGATTTCCCAATCCCGGCCAACGACGATGCTTACAAATCAATCCGCCTGATTACGCTGGCAATTGGTAAGGCTATCGAAGAAGGACTGCTGGAGCGTAAACAGGATAAAGACGATCAGCGCCTACAGGAAGAAGAAGAAGCCAAACGGGCTGAAGACGTAAAAGCAGCCCAAGCCGAAGGTGAAAGCGCTGAAACGGAAGAAGTAAGCCCGGTGGTCGCTGAAGATACCGAAGGTCAGGAGGATAAGACTATCTAAGAGCAACCATGTTGCCAGGCCTATAAACTCGGATAGCCCGTAGCCTCGCTATGGGCTATTCCGTTTCAGGATATCAGCCACCCGCTGATGATTAAAACGAATACGAAACAGACAATTAATAAACCAAACAATGGCTATTACCGCACAAGACGTTAACAGACTCCGGCAGGAAACAGGCGCCGGGATGATGGATTGTAAAAAAGCATTGACCGAAGCCGACGGTGATTTTGAAAAAGCAAAAGATATTCTGCGCAAGCAGGGTCAGAAAATCGCTAGCAAACGGGCTGATAATACAACTTCTGAAGGCGTAGTTCTGACGCATGTTAGCCCAGATGGGACGACCGGCCGCGTTGTTGGTCTGGCTTGCGAAACCGAACCCGTATCCAAAGTAGCTGATTTCCAGAATCTGGCGATGGCGATTATGGACAATGCTGTGGCTGCCAAACCGGCAACGAAAGAAGAGTTGCTGGCGCTACCGCAGGGCGATGGTCGTTCGTTGCAGGATCATATCACGGATCTGATGGGTAAAATCGGCGAGAAACTGGACGTGATCGCTTACGAAGTAGTAACGGCTGAACAAGTGGTAGCTTACAACCACTCCAATGGCAAATTGGGTGTACTGGTTGGCCTTACTAATGTCAACAGTGCTGAGGTTACCGAAGTGGGTAAAGACATTGCGATGCAGATTGCGGCCATGAAACCCGTTGCCATCGACAAAGATGGTGTGGATGCCAGCATCGTTGAACGTGAAATTGAAATTGGCAAAGATCAGGCGCGTGCGGAAGGAAAACCCGAAGCCATGCTGGAAAAAATTGCCATGGGTAAGCTGCAGAAATTCTACAAAGATAACACGCTGCTAAATCAGGAATTTGTGAAAGATTCTTCGCTTACCATTGCTCAGTTACTCGACAAAACGAGCAAGGGTTTGACCATTTCCGCTTTCAAACGGATTGCAATCGGTTAAGCGAATTGACGGTTTTATAACGCAATAAGTGGAAAGCCTGGTGAATTCACCAGGCTTTTTTTATGATTTATCCACTTGCTATATACATGCTTTTGCTTTTATTTGTACATTCAATTTGTATGGTAATTATGCGGGTGCTTTTTTACGAAAAGCGTTATTTCAAACTATCTAATTACCTCCTATGATTACACCATTAGAGGCTAAAAAGCTGACGGACGAAGAACTAGTGCGGCTGTATGTTGATAAGCAAAGTAACCGCTACTTTGAGCTTTTGTACAATCGTTACAGCGACAAGGTCTACCGGAAATGCTTGATGTTTACAAAAGACCCCGTCAAAGCCGAAGATTTTACGCATGATATCTTTCTGCGTTTAATCATGCGTCTGGGCAGCTTTAAAGAACAATCCCGATTTTCTACCTGGCTCTTTTCAATCACCTACAATTACTGTACGGATCAGCTGCGGCTTAATCGTAAAAAGGCCGAAGTGCCCGTTAACGAGGATATGGACTGGTTGGACGACGACAATGATGATGAAACGATGGAAATGGAAGCCCACCGGCTGAAATCGGCTCTGGAATACCTGACCGTTGAAGAACAGAGTTTGCTTTTAATGAAGTACCAGGATGACGTAAGCATTAGAGAAATAGCCACCATTCACAACCTGAGCGAGAGCGCGGTTAAAATGCGGCTCAAACGCGCCAAGGAAAAGCTGAAGAAACGGTATTTGGAAACGTTGATCTTCCTGTCACTTTTGCTGGCCAAATTTATCACCTGGACGAAATTTAATAAATAGCCTGAAGACAGTTTGAAAAAAACGAATGGAATCGCTTTATAACGTTTTTAAAGAAATTGAATTACCGGATACATGTCCGCCCCATGTACAGGAAGAATTGGTGTCGGAAATTGACCTGATTCGGAATTCACTATCTGTTGTGGAGCTCTATGTAGACGATTTACTAAATGTAGCCTCCACCTTATTTTCAATTATTGACCTTCCTGCCAGATCATCAAAACCGTAGCACCGCACTTTTATTATGAATCGTATTCCGGCCTTCGTCGATATTTTGATCAATACATTTACTACGTTGATCAATCAGTTTATTGATTTTGTTCCACGCATCATCGGTGCTGCCTTTATTCTTGCCGTTGGATTTGGAGTCGCAAAGGCTTTGTCGTTGCTGGTGTCAAAATTACTGCAACGGGTGGGGATTAATCGAATCGGGGATCGGCTGACGGAAATCGATTTCATCAAACGATTAAAAACAGAAATTAAGCTGAGCGACATTGTTGCCAAGGTTCTATATTATTTCGTTCTGCTGATTTTTCTGATGGCAGCAACGGAAACACTTGGTGTTTCGGCCATCACGGAGATGGTAAAATCGCTGGTCGATTTCATTCCCCGGTTGATTGCCGCGGCCATAATGTTGCAAGTGGGTGTGCTGATTGCCGACGCGCTGAAAGGAGCCGTGATTACGCTGTGTCAGTCATTCAATATTGCATCGGGAAAACTGCTTGGGATGATTGTGTTTTTCTTTTTTCTCATCATTACCCTCATTAGTGCCTTGGGGCAGGCCGGAATCAATACGGAATTGCTGGAATCAAGTTTCAATCTGCTGATCGGGGGAATCATATTTGCCTTCGCCATTGGCTACGGAATTGCTTCCCGCGATGTGATGGCTAATATTTTATCCTCATTCTACAGCAAAAACCGTTTTCGGGAGGGCCAGGTTATTCGTATTGACGATACAAAAGGCACCATCATCCAGATTGATAATACATCGCTAACGTTACAAACCGGCGAGTCTACTACTATTATTCCTTTGCAGAGCCTTCAGTCAAGTAAGGTTGAGATTTTTGATTAATGCCCTGATTACTCCACCGTTTCTCTGTTCATATATGAAAACTTCTATTATTCTGGCAGTTCTGCTTGGATGTTTTACCGGCGTTATGGCGCAGACAAAACTTGATTCTGTCAAGGTTATTCCGATTGATACCGTTTACTGGAAGCGCTCGGCCCAGTTTGGTATCAATCTGAATCAAGGTTCTTTTAGCAGTAACTGGAAGGGCGGGGGCGTTAATTCGGTTGCGCTGGGTTCTTTCTTTAACGCCCGGTCGGATTATATGCAGCGACGGTTCAACTGGACAGGCGAAGTGCAACTGCAATACGGTATTGTGAAAAATCAGGGGCAGACTTCCCGTAAAAACGTGGATCGGCTTTTTCTGGATACCAAAGTTGGTCACCGCCTGAGTGAGAAGTGGCTTGCCTTCGGAAATATCAACTTTTTATCACAGTTTGCTCCGGGGTATCGTTATGAAGATGTTGCTGGTGGAGGAGAGCGAAACGTATTAATTTCAACTTTTCTGGCGCCGGGCTTTCTGACGGAGTCCATCGGTCTGGAATACAAACCCGTTACTTATTTTAACCTGCAGTTCGGTCTGGGAACCATTCGGCAGACATTCGTTGTCGATGACAACATCACCGTTGGAGAGCCGACACGGTACGGAGTTGCTCCCGGAAAAACCGTTCGGAATGAATTTGCCTTCCAATTGATTGCGAATTATGATCGGAATATCATGGACAACCTGAACCTGAAAGCCCGCTATCAGCTTTTTGCAAATTACGCTACCCTGAATGCGATTGATCACCGACTTGATATTGCGCTGACGGCCAAGATTAATAAGTACGTCAATGTTAATTTGACCGGCATTGTCCTGTACGACAAAGATCAGGATGATGCTATTCAGTATAGCCAGGGGTTAGCTATCGGCTTTTTATACTCTTTTTAAAACCGTTTAAGCCGCCAAGGGGCTTGGTGCGTACAAAGGCGGGATGATCAGCCGGTATTGCGTGCCGTTGCGATTGGTCACTTCCAGCTGTCCGCCCGCCTGTTCAGTAAGCATCGTGATCAGACGCTTTCCAAACGAAGCATCGGTGTGCTCCCATTGGTGAATGTTGATGCCCACCCCATTGTCCTGCACTTCAAGCGTCAGTTGGGGACGTACCATTGTAGCATCATCGAGCTGCCTGGCGGCTAGTAGCCAGATGCGGAGAAAAGGCTGCTGAACGTCTTCGTAGGCATACTTGAAGGCATTAGTAACGATCTCATTCAGGATTAACCCCAGCAGAATAGCCAGATCGACATCGAGTTCTTCGTGCTCAATCAACAGGTTGCGGTCAAACGAGCTTTTGTTATAGCCATAAGCCAGCATCAGACTGTCGAGCAGGTCAGTAATATACTCTTTCATGTTGACGGCAGACACATTGTCCGTCATATAAAGCCGCTGGTGAATGAGGGACATTGCTTCCACCCGCTGCTGCCCATCCTGTAGAGCCTGCGAGGCACCCTCGTCCTCAAGACGCCTGGCTTGTAAGCGCAGTAAACTTGAGACAATGGCCAGGTTATTTTTTACACGGTGGTGGAGCTCCTGCAAAAGAACCTTTAGCTGCTCGGATTGCTCCATGATCTTCTGGTGACTTTCTGAAATGACGCGGTTATTTTCCAGTAACCGGGCGTTGGTAAGCCGGATGGTACGGTATTGCCAGAACAAAAGCCCTAGCAACAACAACAGCATGGCCAGACCAGCACTCAGCCAGCCTAGCTGCTGGGCTTTTTGGCTATTTTCGGCGTCAAGTGATCGAATTTGAGTTTCTTTTTCCCGAGCTTGATAACGACTTTCGGCCATGATTAGCTGACGGGATTTTTCTTCATTCAAGACGCTATCGCGGTACATAGCCTTCTGGCGGAAGTAGGCCAGCGCCTGACGGTCGTTTCCCCTTTTCTCGTAAATACGCGTCAATACGTCAAAAATGTCTTCCCGAATTTTCAATCGTCCGGGCCCGGATTCGCTCCATTTCAGGGCCAGCCTGGCGTACTGCTCAGCTTCATTGAGCCGATTCATCATCAGAAGCGTGTTGGGAAAGTTCACATAAATGTACCCTTTCAGGTAATCGTCGTTGTGAGCGATGGCATACTCGAGGCATTGGCGATAGATCCGCTCCGACTGGGCATATTGACCGGCATTTTTATATTCGATAGCCCGGTTGAAAAGGGTCGACATATAATCTTCCTTGTTTGCCCGGTAGAGGGCAATGGCTTTGGCATTATAGGCCAGTGCCTTGCGGGAGTTTTTGCGGGTATCTTCCAGGTTGGCTAGTTCAGAGTATGTATCGGCCAGCAAGACTTCTTTCTTGTGCTGGCGGGCCAGTTGTAAAGCCTGTAAGTAATAGTGTTCAGCCTGCTTTAAATCCGTGGCTAAAAAATAAGTCTGACCAATCCGCAGTAGGGTTAAAATCCTTGCGTTAATCAGTTGAGTATCCTTAAGATAATCGAGCGCTTCCTGAAAATAATTAAGAGCCTGAACGAAATTGCCCTGGTCTATTTCCAGAACGCCTAAGGATAAATATACCTTATTGATTTGCCGCTTGTCTTTTAATTTTTCGGCTATTGTCAGCGCGTTGGTTAGTGCAATCTGAGCTTCTCCAACGCGTCCTTTCTCGCGCATTTTTTCGGCAAATTCTTTATACCCGGCAATCTGGACGGTATCGGGTTTGCCAGTTAATGCATTCTTCAGACTGTCGATATTGGCATCCGATTGGGCATAAACCCAAGTGGTCCAAAGAAACATAACGCCGGTCAATAAATTCCATTTCATGAAGGAAGGCGATAAATACAGCCGGCGCTACCAAACCTGAAACTGCTGTATAAAGGCTTGTTTATACTGCCGTCCTAGCGGAACCGTGTGTTTCCCAAGGGTAATCTCCCGGTCTGAGAAGCCTTCGACTTTCTTGATATTGACCGCAAAGGATCGGTGCACACGGGTTAATTGCATTTCACTCAAGCGGTCAAGTAATGCGCTGATAGTCAATCGTATTGCATACTTTCTGTCACTGGTAACAATGGTCGTATAAGCCCCGTCGGCTTCCAGCAGAAGAATTTCTTCCAGCAGTATTTTAACAAACTGGTAATTATGTTTTATAAAAATAAGGTTATCAATGCGCAGAATACTTTCTCGGGAAGGAGCGTCTTTTTCCAGCAATTCCGCACTCTCATCCGGCGATGCCAGATCCAGTTTTTGGGTAAAGTTGTGGAGAGCCAGTTCGATGGCAATACGAAGGTTACTGATCTGAATGGGTTTGGTAAGATAAGCCGATGGAAAGGTTTGTTTGGCCCGTTCCAGCGTTGCTTTATCAGCTAGCGCAGTAGTATAAATAACGGGTACCGGGCGTACACTCCGTATTTGTTCAATGGTGACAATTCCATCCCAGTCACCTTTTAACTGAATATCACATAAAACCAGATCAATCGGCAGGTTTTTGAATAATTCCAGCGCTTTTCGACCGTTGTTGGCAACACCTGCGACGTAGTAACCTTCTTCTTCGAGGGTATCGGACAGGTCCATGGCCAGAATCGCTTCATCTTCAATTATAAGTATCTGAATTTGATCTTTTGCCATATTGCCTTCCCAATTGACTGGGAAATTACCAGATTATTGTGGATTTAAAAAGTTTCATATATCCTGTATTCCGTTCTATTACCAAAATTCACCGTTCGGTTACCAGAATCAGTCGTTAATGCTCTTTTCCATGCAGCCTATTCCAAGAAAGGTATATTTGTAAAATCGACAAGTAACTGTCTGTCTTTGTCCCTATTACCCAGAAATTCAGAATATGTTAATTCCTGCTTCTATTCATTCGATTTCCGGCTCGCCCGATTCGGTACTGCAGTTATATTTCCGGGGCACCCGCCAGTATTTTTTTCAAACGGCAGATCTGGTTTTCCTACAGGGAGATGGCAATTATACCTGGCTGCATTGGAGGAACAGACCTTCAATCATAATGCCTAAAACCCTGAAACAACTGGCTGCGATTCTGCCCGAAGGAGGCTTTGCCAGAATTCACCGCAACAGCATTGTCAATTGCGAATATGTAAAAAGTCTGGAACGTTCGAAAGGGGGAGCTGGTACCATTTACTTGGTTGATGGAACCGCTTTACCGGTTTCCCGGCGACGTTGGGAGATTATTTCCGAATTACTGGGAAGCTAGCGGTGAATAGATTCAAAACATACTTTTTCTCTGTCCTAATTCCTACTGCTGGCCTCTAGCGCTGCTCGTTCGTGCCCTGAAGTTCAGTAAATAGGGTCTATTTTCAGAATGAAGGGGCAGAACGGAGGGCGCAGGTTCCTGTTTTTTCGAAAGAAGCACTAAATCAATCTCTATTATATAATAAAAAGGCGTGATACCGTTGGGCATCACGCCTTTTGAATACGGGCTGAGGGCCTTACTTGATGGCGAAAGAACCTTCGCCGATCCGGAAGCCTTCTGAATAGAACTCAATCGTGTACTTTCCGGGCTTGTAAGGAACAGTTCCGCGGTTGTACGTCAGTTCAACGTTCTGGTTGTTGTTGGTAAACGGAACGGTTTGTTTTACCGTGTAAATTTGTTCTTCACCGTTTACCTGAAACGTTCCAGAACCGTTAGCCATGTCGGATACAACGGCACCCGATGGATCAAGCACCCGAACGTACACCTCTTTTTCTTCCTGCCGGGTCAGCGGGTTTTCGGGCAGCGTATAAACTACTTTCAGTTTGTCAACCCGTTTTGATTTCACTTCGTCGGAAGTGGCATCCCGTTGTTTGCCCCGCGAGTTGAGTGCAAATACACGTACATTCTGTGCTTTCAGCGCAGCCGCCCGGGTTACTTTATCCGTCAGATCCCGGTTGACAGCGGTGTAGGTCGTCACTGAGTCCTGTAATGTTTGCTTTTCCGTTTGCAGCGTCGTGTTTGCATCCGTCAGGGTCTGATTGTTCGTCAATAACACCTGATTTTCTGTTCTCAGCTGTGCAATCAGCGTGTCTTTCTCTACCAGATAGGCTTCATACTGTTTAATTTTAGCCTCATACTTCGAGATAGAAATGCGTTGACCTTTCCGCAAAGCGGCTTTGTCACGTTCCAGATCCGCTTTTACCCGTTGCAGATCGGTAATGTCGCCACCTAACTTCTGAACTTCCGCAATTTTGGCGTCCAATGCGGTTGAAATAGAGTCTAGACGGGTACGGGTTGTGGCCAACTCTTCCACCCGCGTGGCAATTGTTGCTTCTTGATTTTTACCTACTTCTTTCTGTTCATACAGCAGATAACTGGAAACACCTGCAAGAATGGTCATGATAACTAAGGCCGCTACCAGCGCGCCATTTGCTTTTGGCTTATTGTTTTCCATAACTACTTTGTGCGGTTTGTTTGAATTGATTAGACAGAATTAACTAAAATAAGTAAACTATTGTCATTCAATCATGTTAGGGTTATCTTATATTCTGTATACGATCAAAATTTCAATACATTGTATCCATAACGGGAGCTTCTGTAAAGTTAGTGTATCATCGAAACAATTTTTATCGAAAGACTAAATTCAAAGAAAACCGTCATCAGAGCCGATAAAGCTATCAATTACAACCACTTGCGGGTCGGAATTGTTACATAAAACATCAAAACAACTCTAAATTGTTCCCGCTAGTCTGACTTATGCCTGAATTACCCGAAGTCGAATTATACCGACAATATCTCGAAACCTCGTCCTTGCATCAGCCCATAGAAGCCATTGACGTGGAAGATTCCAAATTATTAACAACGCCATTCACGGTTTTACAGGAAGCACTCATCGGGCGTTGGTTTACCGGCACTCATCGGGTTGGTAAAAACCTGTTTGTGCTGACCGACGGCCCCGATCCGGCCAGTGAATCGGTTATCCTGCACATGCACTTCGGAATGACCGGCGATCTGGAATATTACCACTCCTCGCTGGATCGTCCTAAGTACGCCCGGATTGTTTTTTACTTCCGGAACGGTTTTAATTTAGGCTTTATCTGTCCCCGAAAATTCGAGCGAATCGGCCTGATCGATCAGATAGATACGTACCTGAAACGAAAAAAGATTGGAATTGATGGATTAAAAATCAGTCTTTCCGAGCTGACGCAGCAAATACGCCGAAAAAAATCGCTTATAAAACCAGTGCTGATGGACCAGCAAACCGTGGCGGGCCTGGGCAACTGGATTGTCGATGAAGTGCTTTTTCAGGCCCGAATTCATCCCGAAAAACGCACCGAACTACTGACGGAAGACGAAGTTCGGCGATTGCATGAATCCATCCACCTGGTGCTGACAACGGCCATTCGGCACGAAGCGCAGTACCGTGATTTTCCTGCTTCGTTTCTGATCCATGTTCGTGAATGGGATAACTCGCCTTACGATGACGTTGAAGCCCATAAATTCTGTCCGCGCTGTGGCACACGCATTGCCAAATCGGAAGTGGGTGGCCGGACAACCTATTTTTGTCCGCACGA
The DNA here is from genome assembly GCF_054780515.1 of Larkinella harenae. Taxonomy (NCBI): domain Bacteria; kingdom Pseudomonadati; phylum Bacteroidota; class Cytophagia; order Cytophagales; family Spirosomataceae; genus Larkinella; species Larkinella harenae. Next base: position 127,119 of record NZ_BAAGWE010000001.1, read on the forward strand.
TCAGCAAGGCTAGCAGCTACTTGTTTTTCTGTTTTGTACGACGGTTTTGCCATTGTTGTCATTCAAGAGTCAATCCTTTGAAATACCTGGAAAATTTTCGGTTAGTAGCGCGTAGGTACGTTAGGAAAAATTGCTTTTCTTGCAGTTTCCTAACCCATCCTAACTTATTTTGGCTACTGCAATACCTGAATTCCGCGCGGGTCGACTCATGTCGATGGACGCCTACCGTGGCTTTGTTATGTTTTTAATGGCCGCCGAAATCCTTCACTACGGCCGGATTTCGGATGCGCTGCCCGATAGTTCCTTTTGGCGGTTTATGGCCCATCACCAAGACCACGTCCAATGGTTTGGCTGTACGCTGCACGACCTGATCCAACCATCTTTTTCATTTCTGGTAGGCGTTGCGTTACCCTATTCCATTGCCAGCCGGCTTACCAAAGAAGACCCGTTTGGTACGATGTTTCTGCAAACGCTGCGCCGGTCGTTGATTTTGATTCTGCTGGGCATTTTCCTTCGGTCGGTAGGACGAGAACAAACGAACTTTACATTCGAAGATACGCTGACTCAGATTGGTCTGGGGTATCCCTTCCTGTTTTTGCTCGGGTTCCGGTCCGTCCGGGCTACCTGGATCGCCTTTGGTGCTATTGTCGTTGGCTATTGGCTGGCTTTTGTGCTGTATCCGTTGCCCGGCCCCGATTTTTCCTACGAAGCCGTGGGCGTTCCGGCCGACTGGCCTTACCACAAAACTGGTCTGGCGGCTCATTTTAACAAAAATAGTAACCTGGCGTGGGCGTTCGATACCTGGTTCTTGAATCTGTTTCCACGCGCTAAGACGTTTCTTTACAACGGTGGCGGTTATGCTACGCTGAGTTTCATTCCGACGCTCGGGACCATGATTCTGGGGCTTCAGGCGGGGCGCTGGCTGCGGGCTGGTTTGCCGTCTTACGAGATTCTGAAACGGTTTTTGATCGCCGGAGTTGTTGGGTTGGCAGCAGGCTGGCTGCTGACCGTTACCGAAATCAGTCCGTCGATCAAGCGCATCTGGTCACCCGGCTGGGTATTGTTCAGCGGGGGCTGGTGTTTCATCCTGTTATTCATCTTCTATTACCTGATCGACGTACGCCAATGGCGCGGCTGGGCGTTCCCGTTCGTTGTCATCGGCATGAACTCCATTGCTATTTACTGCCTGGTCCACCTGATCGATCATTTCATCATTGATACGTTCAAAACGCACTTGGGCCAAACGGTTTTTGAGCAATTTGGACCTTATGAACCGCTGGCAAGCGGGGGCGTAGCGCTGCTGGTTTTCTGGTATATTCTGTATTGGATGTACCAAAAGAAACTGTTCATTCGGGTATAATTGTTAGCGTGGCTCGTAAATGTCGCCGACCACTTTTTCCACAAAGCCTTTGGGGACTACGCGCGGCAGGAACGCGCCGAGCTGATTGATAAAGCCGGGAATAATTTCGGCTTGTCCTTTCAATAAACCTTTGACGGCAATTTGGGCGACAGCTTCCGGTTGCATGTTCACTTTGGCGGCTGTTTTCTTAATGGATTCTCCCATGCGGGCCCGATTGACAAAATCCGTGTCGGTGCTGCCCGGACTTAAACAACTGACCGACAAAGCAGAATTTCGGAGCTCGTGTCGCAAACCGCGCGTGAAAGACACCACAAAAGCTTTGGAAGCCGCATAAATGGAAACATACGGTACAGTTTGGTAGGCTGTTGTACTGCCTACATTCAGTAAATACGCCTTGGGTTGCCGTTTCAAAATCGGGATAAAAGCATACGAAATTTCAACCAGCGCCTTGATGTTGACGTTGATCAGGTCGAGCTGTTCGGCAATAGGTAATTGCTCAAACGAACCGTTCAGGCCAAAACCGGCGTTGTTGACCACAATCTCCAAATCACTCCGGAATTGTTCGTACCAGGTTTGGATGGTTTGTGCGACACCCGGCTGCGCCAGATCCAGCACCAGCGTATAGGTAAAGATGCCGTATTGTTTCTCCAACTGCCGGGCTGTTCGCAGGAGCTCATACTCATCCAGATCGATCAGAAATAGGTCGTATTTCAACCGGGCTAACTCTCCGGCGATGGCTTTTCCGATGCCTTTGGCAGCACCCGTAATGAAAGCAGATGGCATAGTAATGCAGATTCGTGGTGATGAAAAAGAAAACCGTCAGGTTTGGCTAAATAGCCCGCCGAACCTGACGGTTTTATGGCCAGTTTATCCCAGCAGACGGCTCCAGCTCAGGTTTTTCAACGCGAACTTTTCGCTGGGTTCGTTCCGGAATGCTTCCTTTTTTTGCTTCAACCCCGCCAGTTTGTGGTAAAAAGGCGTTGGACTATCGGCGTGTTTGGGTTGATAAGCTCCCGTGATAAACGGAATATACATCACCCGACGCCGACTTTGTGCGCCCACAACCGGCGACTGCTGAACCCGGTGCCAAAGCCGACCGTCGTGGATGGTTAAATCGCCCGCTTCAATAGCAAAGCCAACTTCGTTCGGGTCCGGTTCGTTGTCGATGAAGTATTTCTTTTTGAAGAACAAGCCCAGCAAACCCTGCTTATGGGTGCCAGCCAGTACGCGCAAGCCACCGTTTTCGATGGGGCAATCGTCGAGGTGAAGCCCAACGTTCAGCATCGGCTGAATGCGCGAACCCAGGAACAGATCGCGCGGACTATCGGTATGCCATCCCAATTGCTTGAACTGGCTGTAAGGCGAGTTGACATAGTGATTGACCACTAACCCGTCTTTTTCATTTTCGCCGATTCGCCCGTCGTAAGGACCAAGCAGTTCCAGTAAAAGCTGGAAGCGGGGGTCTTTCAGAAATTCACTCAGCACACGGCTGTATTGCGATGTAAACGCCAGGCGCTGGATCAGGGTACGGCCCGTTTCGTCCAGCCCGAATTTGAGCGGAATACCGTTTACTTTTTTAATGTCATTATCAATCAATTGGCGCTGCACGTTCTGGATTTCCCGCAGAAACAGTGCTACTGTGTCTTTTTCAACGAACTGTTTGAACTGTATAATACCATTCTGCTCAAAAAAATGACGTTGTTCATCCGTTAAACCGTTGTTGAAACGGAATGGGGCAAAAGATCTCATAAGGCAATAGGTGTCTTATTGTCTGATTATTATCAAATATTGGAAGAGGGACAAAAATCCCCGCATTCCGATCCTCCCGACCGGAATGGTAGTAATCCTGTAAAAAGGAATAAAAGAGAAGAAAGATGTATGCCTTAGCGGCAACAACAACGGCAGATGTGAGAAGGTCTCAGATGGGAAATCGGTAGATGGATTAACAGCGTATTCATAAGCTTGGTCATAGATGAACCGATAATCTGACCCAAAGAAAAAGGGTATTATTGAAAATATCAACGAAATAGTAAACTATTTATCCTATAAATTAAGTATTTTAATATCTAATTTCTGTAATTGGTTGATTATGAGCTTATAGTGTCGGAAATGTTTTAAAGTTTGCTTGCTATATGTGTTGGATAAATATGCCTGTCACTAAGAAAGGTTTAAACGATTTTTGGCATCTTTACAGCATACGGTTCAATTCAACAGATATGCTTAAAACGTTTGCTTTTCGATTCCTGCTGGTATTCATGGTTGTGTTGTGCCTTGGCGCATCTTTCCGTAAAGTTCCAAAACCTATTGTGCTGGCGTACGTTGGCGGTTTCCGCGGGTTAGTGGACACGGATAAAATCATGGCGGAAAAACTGACACACATTAATTATGCCTTTGTAGATGTGAAGAATAACCGTGCCTGGCTCCACAATCTGGCGACGGATTCTACCAATTTTCGAAAGCTGAACGAGCTGAAGATGCGTAATCCGGAACTGAAAATCCTGATCTCAATCGGCGGTTGGGCGTGGAGCGAAAACTTCTCCGATGCGGTTTTAGGTGATACATCGCGGCTGGCGTTTGCAACGTCGGCGGCTGACATTGTGCGGCAATACAACCTCGACGGTGTTGATATCGACTGGGAATATCCCGGCATGAAAGGCGAAGACAATGTGTTTCGGCCTGAGGACAAACAGAACTTCACCCTGATGTTTAAAGCGCTGCGCGAGCAATTGGATGGGCTGAAGCAGCAAACTGGTAAAACGTATTTGGTTACAACAGCGTTGCCGGGTTTTAAGGAGATTTTTACGCACACCGAAATGGGCAAAGCGCAGCAATACCTCGATTTCATCAATGTGATGTCGTATGATTTCTACGTCAGTGGTCCGAAGGTCGGGCATCACACGAATTTATTCCCGCCGGGCGGGGTTGAAAACGAGCCGTCGGGCGACCGGGCGGTGGAATTGTACCGGGAAGCGGGTGTTCCGGCGGAGAAACTGGTGCTGGGCATGGCTTTTTATGGCCGTGGCTGGGAGCTTACCACCGATAACCACAAGGAGGTTCCGCGCCAGGCGGTGAAAACCAACCGCGTCGGTGGCTATACCTTTATTAAAGATAGTCTGTTGACGAATCCAGCTTTTGTCCGTTACTGGGATCGTAAAGCCAAGGCACCCTACTTATTCCAGCCTGAAACGAAATTCTTTATCACATACGATGACGAGGAGTCAATCCGGTATAAATGCCGGTATGCCCGAAAAAAGGGCATGGCGGGCGTGATGTTCTGGGAGTACTTCAACGATCCGAAAGGGTACCTGCTGACTGAGATCAATCGCCAGTTTCAATAACTAGTACGAAAATTCGTACGTACGGTGGGTCGCCGGTTCCAGCAGCGAAGCATCGTGAAGCTTCTGCATCATGAAACCGTGTTCTTTCAGGTAATCGAGTCGGAAATGCCGCCCCGTCATGTGGTGGTGTGATACAGCCGGATTTTCAACGTGCCGGATGAGGTAATTGGGGAAGTAACCGTACACTTCTTCCGGAACAACGCTGAACGGGGCCGAATCCATTGCCGGTGCGTATTCCAGCGTTGTCAAAAAGTACTGCGTACCGGGCGCAGTCAGTTCTTCCATTTTTTGCAGGTATCCCACCCGCAAGGGAAGCGGTAACGCAACCAACGAAGCACGGTCATAAACGAGGTCAATCTCGCCGACTTCACCGGGCGTTAGTGCGAACAAATCATCGCAAAAGATGGTCAGATTGTTCGAAATGTACCGCTTCCCAATTTTTTCATACGCCAGCCCATTTTCCGTAAAAAATTGCAGAATGAGGCTCTCAGTAGGCTCTACCCCCACGACGCGGTCCGCAAACTGACTGAAATACACCAGGTCGAGCGATCGGCCGCATAGCGGCACGAAAACCGTTTTGTCCATTACCGCAAACGGCGATAAGTGTTTCAGTACGTACGGATGAACGTCCTGGCGATAAAAGCGGGTGTCTGAGGGAGTCCACCATGCTGCCCAGGCTTGCTGTTCCATGTAGTACTTGTTGTTGTTCTTTGTTGTTCAGTAGTTGTTGTTGTTTGTCTTTCGACGTTACAAAGTTGGCAGATTGGGATCCGTTTTTTTAGAGGGAATTTACGGTTTTGTAAAAACAGGTACTTTTACGTACCCTGCGAGGAGTAAAAAGGGACCGTGTACGATGTCAACGCCCTGGGGTTGATTCTTCCGGTTTGGGAGCCACGGTGATCGGGTGCTTTCCCAGCGCCTTGGCTACTAAAAAAGCGCTGGTGAGCGTCATGACCGCACCCACCAGAAAGGGCGCCCCCGGAAAATAGACGGGCGCTTCGGGTTTGGTAAAATACGCAAACAGATTGGTCATTAGTAAAGGCCCCACAATGGAGGTCATGCTGGCAAGACTGGTCAACGCGCCCTGTAATTCACCCTGTTCGTTGGCGGGAACCTGGGTCGAAATTAAACTCTGTACAGCAGGTCCGGCCAAACCGCCCAGCGCATACGGAATCATAAACACAAACATCATCCAGCCCTGGCTGGCAAAGGCAAACAGCGTAAAGCCAATCGTGTAACACGCTAATCCGGTAAAAACCGCTCGCTTCTGCCCTAGTTTCGGGATGGCCACCCGAATGACCCCGCCCTGCACAATAGCCACGGTAAGTCCGATAAAGCCGAGTGAGTAGCCAACCCAGGCTTCGTTCCAGTGAAACTTCTCAATGGTATAATACGTCCAGATCGATTGAGGGGCCTGACCGGCAATGTAGAGCAGCACCATGGAACCAACCAGACCCACAATAGCCGGATAGCGTTTCAATCCGGCCAGCGAACCAATGGGATTGGCCCGTTTCCAGTTGAAAGCGCGCCGGTTCTCCGGTGAAAGCGATTCGGGTAGGATAAAATAGCCGTACATGAAATTAAGCAACGAAAGCCCCGCCGAAATCATGAAAGGAACGCGACTTCCATACTGACTGAAAATACCGCCAACGATGGGGCCAACAATGAAACCTAATCCAAAAGCCGCACCAACCAATCCGAAATTCTGCGCCCGTTTTTCCGGCGGACTTACGTCGGCAATGTAAGCGGATGCCGTGGTGAAAGAGGCTCCGCAAATACCGGCGATGAATCGGGCTACAAACAGCCAGGCGATGGTGGGCGCAAAAACGCAGAATACATAATCCAGACCCAGTCCGAAAAGCGAAATCAGCAAAACGGGCCTTCGGCCGAAACGATCACTCAAGCCGCCCAGAATGGGAGAGAAGACAAACTGCATGATGGCGTACGAGAAGGTAAGCCAGCCGCCGTATTGCGATGCATCGCTTAAATTACCGCCCGTCAGTTCTTCAATTAGCCGGGGAACGATGGGAGCGATAACGCCAATTCCGGTACAATCAATTAGAATGGTGATGAAGATGAACGTCAGCGCCCGATTGCGTTGTGGAGCCATGCGGTAAAATTTTGCCCAAAGTTACGGCATTCTGTTCATTTTTGTCATTAAGTTGCTGCAACCATTTGCCATTATGACAACACTCGAAAACGAATTTATCAAGGTAACTATTCGGTCGAAGGGGGCCGAACTAACGTCTCTTTATAACAAGCAGACGGGTATTGAGCATCTCTGGCAGGCTGATCCGTCGGTTTGGGGCTGGCACGCGCCCAACTTGTTTCCGGTGGTCGGCGGTACGCTCGATAATCAGATCATTGTCGACGAAAAACCGTATCCGATGGAGCGGCACGGATTTGCCCGCCAGTCCGAATTTGCAGTCCTGGAGGCTACACCGACAAAAGCAGTTTTTTCCCTGCGTGCAAATGAGAAAACCGTTGCCGCTTTTCCGTATCAGTTTGAATTTCAGATTGAATACCGAATTGATAATCAAGTGCTGACCATCATTTACCGGGTCATTAACCCCGAAGCAAAACCGCTGTTTTTTTCGGTGGGCGCGCACCCGGCTTTTGCCGTTCCGTTTTTACCCGGCGAAGCATACGAAGATTATTACCTGGAATTCCAGAAAGAGGAAACGCTGGAGCGGCATCTGTTATCGCCTAAGGGCTTCTTTACGGGCGAAACCGAGCCGGTATTAACGGTCGGCAATCAATTACCGTTGACCAACGATTTGTTCAACCAGGATGCGCTGGTGTTTAAAGAGCTGGATTCGCGGAGTGTGGCAATTCGGAGCCGCAACCACGACCATGCCGTAACGGTCAGCTTTCCGGCTTTTCCGTACCTCGGGATTTGGGCCAAGCCGGGCGCGTCGTTTGTCTGCATCGAACCCTGGCTGGGCTATGCTGATCGCGAAGGAACGCCCGTTCCCTTTGAGCAGAAAGAAGCCATTCAACGGGTTGAACCGAACGGTTTTTTTGAAACCGGTTTTACCATTGGGGTATAAAAAAGCGGTCGGTGAGAGATTTCTCACCGACCGCTTTTGAAGGCTCTTTTTGCCAGATCTTAATTCTTCTCCGTCAGCAGGTTGAAGAATTCGTCCAATTTCGGCAGCAGCACGATTTCGGTCCGGCGGTTAGCCTGACGGCCTACTTCGGTGGTGTTGTCTTCTTTCGGGATAAACTCCGAGCGACCACCAGCCGTTAAGCGGGACGGCGCTACGCCAAATTCGGTTTGCAGCAACCGAACTACTGAAGTAGCGCGCATTACGCTCAAATCCCAGTTGTCTTTCAGGAATTGCGTCGAAATGGGGTAAACATCCGTGTGGCCTTCAACCAGCACGTCCAGATTGCGGTGGTCGTTGATAACCTGGGCTACTTTACCCAATACCGTGTTCGCTTGCTTGTTCAGCGCGTAGCTGGCCGAGGGGAACAGCAGTTTGTCCGAGATCGAAACGTAAACAACGCCTTTTTTCACTTCAACCTGAACATCGCTATCGTTGATGTCAGACAGGGAGCGCTTCAGGTTTTTCACCAGCAGCAAGTTGATTGAATCTCTCCGTTGGGCCGAAGAAGATACGTTTGAAAGGGTTTCCAGCGACTTGCGGATGCTTTCAGCACCAGCTTTGCTCACAATCGACAGGTCGGCCATCCGATCCAGCAGATTGGTGTTGGTTTTTTTCATGTAATCCAACTGGCCTTGCAGGTCCGTGATCTGGCCGTTCTTGGTCGTCAGTTCCGCTTCTTTGGTTCCGAGCGAGCTTTGAAGGCTGGCGGTCTTTTTGGCACAATCTTCCAATTCCAGTTTCATTTTATCGTGAACGGTCTGCAATTCAGCTAAACGCTTCTTGCTCGAACACGAGGAAATAACAGTTACGAGGGCAATAGCAAACAGGATATTTTTCATGTGATTTGGTAATGAGAAAATAATATTTTGGGATAAAAGCTTAAGCTCTGCAAGTTACGAAGCAATTTTGAAAGATAACGAATTGGTTTTTGGATTATTTCTACTTTTAAGTTTTTTCTAATCAATTAGTTACGTTTCTAAGAAATTTTTAAGTAGTCAGTTCGTTTAGAAGCGGCTCAAGGCTTTTTCGGATACGGTTAGACCGATCGATAACGACGAAGTAGCGGCTGGAGAAGGGGCGTTGCAGACGTTGATTGCCCGCTCGGTTTCCAGGATGGCAAAATCATCGAGCAGGCCACCCCGGCGGTCGCAGGCTTGCGCCCGAACGCCCGAACCGCCCTCCACCAAATCGGCTTCCTGAATAGCGGGAATCAACTCTTGCAGCGCTTTGGTGAAAGCCGATTTGGAAAAAGAACGGTACATTTCGCCCAGGCCCGTTTCCCAGTATTTGGCGGCAACCTTTTGAAAACCAGACCAGCTCAACGTCTCGAATAACTCTTTCAGGTTGATGTCTGATTTGCGGTAACCTTCGCGCTGAAAAGCCAGGACGGCATTAGGACCCGCTTCAATACCGCCGTGAATCATGCGGGTAAAGTGGACGCCCAGAAAGGGAAAGTTCGGATCGGGAACCGGATAAATGAGATTCCGAACAAGGTGTTGTTTTTCGGGACGGATTTTGAAGTATTCTCCCCGGAATGGGATAATTCGCAGATCGATGGGCTGGCGCTGAGTCAGCTGGGCCATTTTATCGGAATACAGACCCGCGCAGTTGATCACTAATTTAGTTTCATAAGTAGCTCTATCGGTTACAACAACCGACAGCGTGTTGCCCGGTGTGATTTGCGCCACTTGCTCGCCCAGCCGGATCTCTCCGCCCAGCTCACGGAATTTTTCGGCGTATTTTTCGCAGACCTGCACGTAATCGATGATGCCCGTTTGCGGAACCCACATGCCTGCAACGCCCCGAACGTGCGGTTCGATTTCGTTCATTTCGGCCTGGCTTAGCTTTTTCAGCCCTTCCAGTCCGTTCTGCTGACCCCGTTCGTGCAAATTGTTCAACAGCGGGACTTCTTCCGGCTTTGTCGCCACAACAATCTTTCCGCACAGCTCGTAGGGAACACTTTCCTGCTCGCAGAATTCCAGCAACATCCAGTAGCCGCGAATGCAGTTGGTGGCTTTCAGGCTCCCCGGTTTATAATACAGGCCGGAGTGAATGACCCCGCTGTTGTGACCAGTCTGATGGGCCGCCAGTCGGTTTTCTTTTTCCAGAATGGTGACGGAAAGGTTGGGGCGTTGCCGCTTGATTTGCAGGGCAGTGGCCAGTCCTACAATACCTCCTCCGATGATGATGATGTCGTTCATGATTGGTACGCTTGGGAAACGGAAGAATAACGTTCAACGGTTTTAATTCGGAAACGAAACTTTGCCCATCGTTACCGTCGGAACGCCCTGACGATTGCCGAAGGACGTGTGGCCGCCCGCAACGGCTTCGTTCGCCAGAACCGCAAACAAAACGGCTTCTTTGGCATCGCCGGAAATTCCCAGCTCGTCGGTATTAGCAAACGCAAAACCAGGCAGCAATTCCCGGATCGCGCCGGTTAGCACCGGATTGTGCATACCGCCCCCGCTCCAGTAAACGGTGTAGGCATCGTCGGGCCGGATCACCTGGCGGACGGCCTCGGCGATTGTTTCGGCGCTGAAACGCGTCAGGGTGGCAATCAGATCTTCAGGTGCTAATCCTTCGGTGGTCTGACTTCGTTGCTGCGCCCGGCGAACATATTCGGTATTGAAAACTTCCGGGCCGGTGGTTTTGGGGAACGGAGCCGCGAAAAACGCTTCCTGTTTTAGCTGGGTCAGGAGTTCCTGGTTGATCGTGCCCCGCGCGGCAATCCGGCCGTCGGCATCGTAAGGCTGGTTGAAAAGCTGCCGGACAAAAGCGTCGATGAGGGTGTTGCCGGGGCCGGTGTCGGTCGTAAAAACTTCTTCGGCATTCAGGGTGCCGGGCAAATAGGTAAAATTGGCAATACCGCCCATGTTGAGCATCAGCCGGTTTTCACCTTTCTTCGAGAAGATGAAATAATCGCCATAAACCGCCAGTGGAGCGCCTTCGCCCCCTTTGGCAATGTGTTTCTGGCGAAAGTCACTGAGCGTAATAATACCCGTGGTGACGGCCACGTGGTCGCCATCCCCAATCTGGAGGGTTGCGTTCGGAAACGAATCGAGTCCGTGCTGGCTTTTGGGCGCGTGAAAAACCGTCTGCCCGTGGCTGGCAACGAGGTCTACATCGGTGGTTTTGAGGTCCCAGTGGTTCAGGCAATCCGTGACCATCTGGCCGTGAATACGCCCAATCCAGGCGTTGAGCAAACACAGATGTTGAAAATCAATTTCTTTTTTGGCAAAAACTTTCCGTATTTCCGCCTTCAGGTCGTCGGTATACGAGACGGTTTCGAAGTGCGTCAGGGCTACGCTGGTCTGCGGACCACTGCCCTGAATGCGGCACAAAGCCACATCGAGGCCGTCCATTGAAGTGCCTGACATTAGCCCGATGATTCGGCGTTCCGGGCGTTGGGCCAGTTCGTAAAGGTGTTGTATTTGGGTATTCATAGCGGGTTGGGGTTGACAAAAGTACCAACTGTAAATCGAAACCGAAAACCAAGGCAACCGAAAACCGTAAACAGCATGTGGCTGGGAGAAGAACAGTTTGATTTTTTTGAAGGCGTATTTTTTCAAACGCTGGGCCGTTCGGTCGAAGTGCTGGAAGCCCGTTTCCTGACGGGAGGTAGTGTCAACACGGCGGCACAGGTTTTTTCGTCGGAAGGCTTATACTTCGTCAAATGGAACCTGGAAGACAGCGTCGATATGTTCAGTTGCGAAGCCCGGGGGCTGGAGCTACTCCGGTCGGCTGAATCCATCTATATTCCTGAAGTAATGGGGTACGGAAAATACCATGAAAAAACCTATCTGGTATTGGAATACATCGACCCCGTTGTGCCAAAAAGCGATTACTGGGAATCATTCGGCCAGTCCCTGGCGTTACTACATTCACACACGCAGCCGAAATTCGGCCTTAGCTTCGATAATTACATCGGATCGCTGCCGCAAAGCAATGCATTAACCGACAACGCCATTACCTTTTACATCGAACAGCGATTCCAGCCGCTGGCCGGAAGAGCACTTTACAAAGGACTTCTTTCAAAAGAGCTGTACGATAAATTTCAAAAATTATACCAGCGACTGCCCGATTTGTTACCGATTGAACGACCGGCGCTGGTGCACGGCGATTTGTGGTCGGGTAACGTAATGGTAAATGAAAACGGCGATGTCGCGCTGGTCGATCCGGCGGTTCATTACGGTTTGCGCGAAGCCGAACTGGCATTTACAACCCTGTTTGGCGGATTTGACGAACGGTTTTATGCCGCCTACGACGAAGCGTTTCCGCTGGAAGAAGGCTTCCAGGAGCGAATACAAATCTATAATCTGTATCCGCTCCTGGTTCATCTGAATCTGTTTGGAACGGGATACCTCAGCGGTATCGAGCGGGTGTTGGAGCGGTTCTAATAGCTGAATCGGCGTAATCACGGGTCAGAAATATTTTTATGGAAATCAACGCATTTGAAGATTTTAAGCTCAACCGACAATTGCTGAATGCGATTGAAGAAGCGGGCTATGAAAAACCTACGCCCATTCAGCAGCAGGCTATTCCGCTGGCAATGGCGGGGCACGATCTGCTGGGCATTGCGCAAACCGGTACGGGAAAAACGGCGGCTTACCTGCTTCCGTTGTTGATGAAAACCAAGTATGCTCAGGGCCAGCACCCCCGCGTATTGGTACTGGCCCCAACGCGCGAACTGGTGATGCAAATCGACAAAGCCATTGGTGAACTGGGTAAATACACCGATATCCGGCATGTGGCGCTTTACGGCGGAATTGGGCCAAAAGCCCAGATTGAAGCCGTTCAAAAGGGGGTAGATGTGCTGGTCACAACGCCAGGGCGGTTTTTAGATATCTATCTGAAGGGCGAAATCGTGGTGAAACACCTGAACACGATGGTGATGGACGAAGCCGACAAAATGATGGACATGGGTTTTATGCCACAAATCCGGAAAATTCTGGAGGTCATTCCGGTGAAACGCCAGAATATGCTGTTTTCGGCCACATTTCCGGCGAAGGTAGAAGAACTTTCCCACGAGTTTCTGGAGTTTCCGATGCGGGTCGAGGTAACACCCCAGGCGTCAACGGCCGATATGGTGTCGCAGAAACTCTACGCCGTTCCCAACTTCCGCACCAAAATAGATTTGCTGGCGCATCTGCTGAGCGACGAAGCCGCGAACCGGGTGATCGTGTTTGTTCGCTCAAAGGAAACCGCCGATAACATTTACAAATTTCTGGCCCGCAAAGTAATTGCTACCGATAAAATTCGCGTTTTGCATGCCAACAAAGGCCAGAACACACGTATTAATGCGATGGAAGCCTTCAAGGAAGGAAATCTTCAGGTGCTGGTTACCACGGACGTTACCGCCCGGGGCATTGATGTAAACGAGGTGAGTCACGTCATTAACTTCGATGTGCCGTTAATTTATGAAGACTACGTGCATCGCATTGGCCGGACGGGGCGCGCCAACCGTAGCGGAGAGGCTGTAACCTTTATGACCATCGCGGAGGAATACCATATCGGGAAAATCGAGAAACTGATCCGGATGCAGATTCCACGCGAGTCCATTCCGGCTGAGATTTCGATTGTTGAAACCCCGTTTGATGAGCAACAAACATACCTGCGTGAAATCGATGATCAGCGCAAAAAAGAAGACCCAACGTTTAGGGGTGCTTTTCACGAAAAGAAAAACGCTCCGCCCCGTGGACGAAGTTCAACCGTGTCCGGTAAATCGGCCAAAAAAACGTCAGCAGGTCGAAATAAACCCAAAGCGGGCCCTTCCCGTCGCCGACGGACGTAACCATTTTTAGTATTTTGTACTAAATTGGACGTTCGGAACGTTGTATAGGCGCTAGTACGTTTTAACGTCACATGAATAATCGGACAAAAAGATTACGATTTTTTGGTCTTCTGATTTGCCTTCCTTTGGGAGTTTTTGCCCAAACAGGCCAATTGGTCAGTTCGGCCCGGAAAGTCGACGTGGACAAAGGTGATACGGTCGTAGAGCTTTCCAAAAAGACGACTCCTTCTGTTGTAAACCCAATGGTGGCGCCTTTGTTTGGAGAACAGGCAAAAACCGTCGAGCATATTGATTGGGAGGTTCGTTTTCTGAATGAATGCGACCAGAACTTTGGGAACCGCACAGAAGCCAGCCAGTTTTTTGCGACCCGGGCGTGGGAATACCTCACCGAAGGACAACTGGACACGGCTGCGTACCGCTTTAATCTGGCTTGGTTGCTGGATGACAAAAACTCCGATACGTACTGGGGGCTGGGCGTTATTTGCTACCAGCAGGGCAAAACCCCTGAATCGATCCGGCTGCTGAAAAAAGGGCTGGCGGTAGCCGATACCAACGCGGTTCTGATGACCGATCTGGCCACGGTGCAGCTCAAACACTACAAAGAAAATAAAGACGAGGAGCTGCTCGACGACGCCATCCTGGTGCTGACCAAAGCCCTGAAATACGACCTGACCAACGCGAATACCTTCATGCGGTTGTCGTGGGCCAATTTTGCCAAGGGCGATTATGCGGCATCCTGGGAAAACCTGCACAAAGCCCGGGTGCTCGACTTCTCATCTGTTGACCTGGTGTTTATGCAGGAGCTTCTTCAGAAATCACCCGATCCCAAGGGCTTTTTCAAATAAAGCCAGCAGACTTCTGTTCGTACAAAATCCACCCTTACCTACTTATGCTATGGGAGCCGCGGTTTTTGGGCCGTGGGTACGCACCGTTGCTTTTTCCTTGTAATACCGGATGGTGCGCCCGATCAGCATACCGCCAACGATGCCCGGCAGGGTCCACGCGGCCATATCAATTAGGAAATGGTGTTCTGGCAGGTAGCGCGTATTCACCGTAGCAAATGCCGTTACCGTTGCAATGTACGAGCCCGACATTCGGGTAATGTGTCCGTAAAACCATTCCATTTTGCCATCGCGCGCTTTTTCCGGGTTACGGAACAGCCTGACATCGTAGCGGGCGTTGCTGAACAGGATACCGGCGAAAAAGAAATACAGTAGCCCAAAAAGCGAAAGGTGTCCGGTGTTCAGCCAGTTGACAACGGACTGAACACCCAGCCCGGCCATGACCAGCGACGCGCCTAACGCCAGGTAAGCTGCCACCTGGTCGACTAATGTAAATTGGTATGGTGCCTTTTTCAGCCGGAGGATACGGCGGCCCGAGAAGCAGAAGTAAAAGCTCAAAATGGCAATGAACAGCAGAAAAACCGTACTGGGCTTGAAGAAAACCAGGTAAACAGCCGTCAGGCAGACCAGGGCCATACACCAGTAAAAAATCAGTCCGGTTACTTTATGCAACCGGTTTCCTTTCTTCGTAATCATGGGCACCAGGCCAACCAGTAAGGCAAGAAAGCCGGCTGCAATGTGAATAATCAGGATGAGTTTTACGAGGGTATTCATGGCGCAAAGGCGTTTGGTTGTGTTCGATTCGTTGCAACAAACCTACGCCTGTACCGAAAACGGGTCAAATTAAAGGGTTGGATAGCAGAAGTTTGGGGCGTTTGGCAAACGGTGGGATGTTTGGCAAAGCTGCTGGGATGATTGACAAAGGATTACTCCAGCGCTTTTAGCCGGGCAATCAACGTATCGTTGTATTTCCGGGCAACTGGAATCTGAAAATGATCGTTATGGAGGTGTAGTTTATAGCCCTGCGCGTTGCCGGTTACCTTCTCCACTTTGTCCAGGTTGACGACGAATGACCGGTGGCACCGGACAATGGCGGAATTCTCGTTTGTAGCCACCTGGTTCTCCAGCCGACTCAGACTGCTTCGGAGCATACTTTTGGAGGGCTGGTTGTTTTTAAGATACGTAATGGTGGAGTAATTATCGCTGGATTCGATATACAGCAGATCAGCGATTGGCAAACTCAGGCTGTCTTTTTCATTTTCAGCAGTCAGGGTGACGCGCATCCGTTCATCGGTCGTAGTGATCGAAACCGGCACTTCAGTATGCTCCCGTACGGGAATTTGCCGGGCCGATTCACTGTATTTTTTCAGCTTGATGATGTAATTGACCATCACCGACGCTGCGGAAGGAAAAATACCGATCAGGAAAGTGACAACAATGGTTCCGATTAAATCAGGCGCATGAATCGAGCTTCCAATCAACCACTGGAGGTAGAAATAATTGGCCAGACCAATGAGCGAGATATGAAATGTTATCCAGAGAATTTCGTGGCCGACCGTCCAGCTGTCGTTGGAGAATTGCCGGGTGAATAAAACCGGCATCAATAAATTCAGAAAGGCGGTCGCCAGAAAGGAAATGAGGCCAAACCCGAGGATTTTAACGGTTTTGTAGGGCGTGTCCCAGAGGTTTAATCCAAAAGGCTGAAAGATAAGCAGAAACAGTCCGACAAACGCGCCAATCCAGAACGCTTTGGCCCAACGACGGCGCGCTGGATCTTCGCAGGGATAAGGTTGATGCAATAGCTGCCACATGAAAACCAAGCGAGGTCAGATGAAAGCCCAACGGCAAAGCGATCGACGCCGGGCGTTTTGCCGTTCATCCATACACTACAATTAAAATAACCGCCAACCCGATACTTGGCTGACAAAATGCGAAATGACGGGTGGGTAGAGCACCACGACGACAATAATGCCAAAAATGGCCCCGAATAAGTGAGCGTCGTGGTTGATTCGCCCCCGTCCCTGCCGCGATTCGTAGAAGGAGTAAGCCATGTAAATTGCACCAAAAATAAAGCCCGGTATGGGAATGACGCCCATAATCCTGATGTTTTCAGTGGGAACGAACATGATGGCGCCAAACAGCAGCGCAGAAACTCCACCCGATGCACCCAGGGAGTTGTAATTGGCACGGTCGCGGTGCCGGATGAGAGTCGGCAGGTCAGAAACAACGATGGCAATCAGGTAAAAACCCAGCAGATAGATCGATCCGGATTCACCGAACAAAGCCCCGAAGATCTGTTCAATCAGGGTTCCGAAAAAATAGAGCGTAAACATGTTGAACGCCAAATGCCCCAGATCGGCGTGTACGAAGCCTGAGGTTAAAAGCCGGTACCATTGGCCCCGCCGGAATACTTTTTGCGGATTCAAAACCGTGCTTTCCAGAAAAGATTCATTCTGCCAACCGTAGAGGGTGACCAGGACGGTGATGACGATAATGGCAAGCGTAACATTCATGACACGTGGTGGAATAAAATAGGTACAAGCCGGAAATGGATTAGCTTTCCCGACCAATTAATTGTTCCGTAAAATCCATTAACAGCGCTTTCCGGGCCGGGTCGGCCGTAATCTGACCGAAGTTTTCGAAGCCCCGCGTAAAATAGTTATTGATCCGTTCTTCAGTCAGTTGCCGGATCCCCAGCTGGTCGTAGATCGCCGTTACGGCCCGCACTTTTTCCTGTTTGTCGAACTCCGTTGCGCGCAACCAATCGCTTAACTCGGTTTTCAGGCTCCCCTGCGCTTTTTGCAGCGCTTCGATGAGTAAAAACGTTTTTTTGTTCGCGATAATATCGCCCCCAACTTGTTTGCCGAATTTGGCCGGATCGCCATATACATCCAGCAGATCATCTTTGAGCTGAAAACCCAATCCGATATTGATGCCGCCTTCGCGCAGCCGGGCGCTGGATTCGTCGTCGGCACCCGCAATAATGCTGCCCAGCTCGAGCGCAAAACCGAGTAAAACCGAGGTTTTGAGCCGGATCATCTCAATGTATTCATTCTCCGTGACATCCCAGCGGGTTTCAAAATTCATGTCCAGCTGTTGACCCTCGCAGACCTCTGCCGCCGTCCGGTTAAAACGCGTCAGAACTTTTTTCAAATACGGGGTTTCTACATTCACCAGCAACTGATACGCATTGACAAGCATGACATCGCCCGACAGAATCGCGATATTCGGATTCCACTTTTCATGAACCGTTGGCTGCCCCCGGCGCAACGGAGCCTGATCCATGATGTCGTCGTGCATGAGCGTAAAATTGTGAAAAACTTCCACCGCAATGGCGGGTTTGATGGCCTTACGCCAGTCGTCGCCGAAGAGGTAAGCCGCCATGAGGGTCAGCAGCGGCCGCATGCGCTTGCCGCCCAGGTTCATGATGTAACTAATCGGTTCGTATAATTCCGTCGGTTGCTGGCCGTATTCGGTTTGTTGAATCTCCTGGTGTAGCGCTTCTAAAAAAACAAGCGGGTTCGTTGTTTGGGTCATGGCTCAAAAATACAGAAAACTGCCTGAATAGGAGATAAGAGTAAGGAGTTAAGAGTGAAGAGTTATGGTGTGGAAGTTAAAGTGATTGAAAATCAGCGACTATGATGTCTGCCAAGTGAGTTACTGGCTTTCGGCCGTCGAGCCACTGAATGCGCAGGCCGTCGCGTTCCATTTTGCGGAAAAAAGTCATCTGACGCTTGGCAAACTGATGAATGGCCGTTTCCAGTCGGATTTTCATGGTTTCATAATTCAGCTCACCTTGCAGGTATTGCGTGATGAATTTGTACTCCAACCCGTAAAAAACCAGTTTCTCGGCCGGAATGCCCCGTGCCAGCAGTTGCTGAATTTCCTCAACCATCCCGTTTTGAAGCCGTTGTGCCAACCGCTCTGAAATCCGATGCCGACGCAGGTCAACGGGGAGGTCAATTCCGAAAACCGTTGCCGCCGGAAGCGGGGGCGCATGATCAACCGCCGGTGCCGGATTCTGGGTCAAATACGTAGCAATTTCGATGGCCCGAATCCGGCGCTTGCGAGTGGACGGATCGGCCAGTGCGGTATATTCCGACGACAACTGCCGAAACCGTTCCAATAGTTCGTCATCGTTTTTGGACGCCAGCTCAAGCCGCAGCGACTCATTGACCGGAACGGCCGTGTAACGGTGGCCTTTCAGAATGGCTTCGAGGTAAAGCCCCGTTCCTCCGCAAAGCACAGGAGTGCGACCACGCTCCAGAATCTGAGGCAGGACGCGGTTGAAATCCTGCTGGTACTGGTACAGGTTGTAATCACTACCAGCATCGACAATATTGATGAGATGGTAAGGAATAGCTTGATGGTCAGTGCCGTATTCATCCAAATCCTTGCCGGTTCCGATGTCCATGGCGCGGTACACCTGCCGGGAGTCGACGCTCACGATTTCGCCGTTGAGCCGCCGGGCCACCTGAACTGCCAATTGCGTTTTGCCGCTCGCGGTCGGCCCCAAAATGACAATCATTGCTGACATGGGAAGCGATCTACGGTTTTCAGTTTATGGTATACGGTTGGATTGAGGTAATCAGCCGCTCAATGCGTTAGCCCGCTGAAAGCAGAAAACCATAAACCGTGTACCGTCAAAAAATCTTCACAAACTTACGGCTTCCCGCATTATAAACCGGAATATAGCCCTGGGCTGGTAGTTCGCTTTCCGCCAGGCCGTCGGGCAGGTGATGGGGGTAATAGCGAATCCAGTCACCCGGACGAAGCCAGAAGTGCTGCGGCTCGGTTTTTTCCAGGCGCGTAAAACCCAGCTTTTCGTAACTCCCGCCATCGGACCAGTCACGGTCGGCGTAGGTCATTATATCGTCGGGTTTCCAGTCGGTGGCAAAGGCTTTGAGTAATTTGTCCAGACCACCCACGACGGTGCAATCAAGATGGTTGGCAAACCGAACCAACTCCACCGAGCGATGTAGGGTTCCGTTGCGGGTAATATTTCGTGGATGGCTGAACGTGGCCACGGCCACCAGCAAGTCATGGGTAGCTCCGGAGTTGGCCAGAAAATCGGCCGATAGAACCCGAAAATACCGTTCCGGAAGAAACAACCCGTAGTTGTATTTCACGTTGGTAACCACCTGCAGATGATGTTCCGCCAAAAACCGTTGGGCGGTTGGCTTGTCGATGCGCCGAAACTGCGTCAGGCGGGCCGGAATCCGTTCTGAGTGGCCCACCAACGCCCGGAGCCGGGAAAGAACGATCGCCGGTTTTTGGCGACAAACATCTTCCCAGAGGTGAATCAACCGCCAGCCGTTCGCTAAAAAGCGGTCGGTCAACTCCTGAAAAAAGTGACGAGTCTCGGTCTGTCGTTGAAATTGGGCATACGTTTGAAAATCAATACAATGTAATATGAGCGTTGTTTCAGCGAACTGCACCAGCGGAAAAGGGGTGTTCTCGGCTGTTTGGAGCGGTTTTAGTGCAAATTCAGCCGGAAGAAGCGCTAGAAAAGTGCGAAAAAAATTAGATGGTATGTGTTCCAACGGATTACCAAGAAAAGCTGTCTATAGGCATAAGGGAAATACAAAACGAAAGAAAAAACGGAAATTATAGTATAATTGCTAAGTTAATACGTCAATAACCTAAACGATCTGACCGCTTCTTTACCGATGAAATATACTGCGTTACTGGTTATTGCTCTGATTATCTTTTCGGGTTACCCGATTTTCGGGCAGCGTGTTTCGCAGGATAGTTCGTTTCGGGAACAGGCCATTCGCTACGCTCATAATCGCTACGTCCGGTCTGTGCCGGATCAGGCCCGCATCTATACCGGTGCCGAATACGTTGGACACCGGCCAACGATCAAAGGGCATCCTTACCTCGATTCGCTCTGGCAGACGGGCACCATTATGTACGACGGCATCGTTTATGAAAACATCCGCATCCTTTACGATTTGGTCAATGACGTGGTAGTGGTGCCGCACATTGACAGCGTATACCGTATTCAGTTACAAAGTATTAAAGTCAATCGGTTTTCGATCCCCAATCATTCCGTGGTCCGGCTGGTGCGGGATACCGTGAATAACCTCGGCTTGCGCACGGGATTTTACGATCAGCTGTACGACGGCCGGACAAAAGTATTGGCAAAACGCGTGAAAACCATCAAAACCGATTTTGTGCAAAATACCGTCAAGGAAGAGTATCTGACGGGCGACAGCTTTTTCATCGGTAAAAATGGCGTTTTCTACCCGGTAAAAAGTAAAAAATCAGTGTTCAAACTGTTGGCTGAGCATAAGAAAGAGCTCCGTAAATACCTCCGGGACAATCGCATCCGATTTGCCGAAAACCGCGAAGTTGCAATTGTCAAACTGGCCCAACACTACGACGAATCTTCCCGATAGTTATGACAAAACTTTACCGTATCCTGTTGTTATGGGGTTATTTTGCTCTTTCGTTGACCGACGGTTTTGGGCAGCAACCGGGTGGCAAACTCATCCGCGGACCGTTTACGGGTTCGTTCGTGCAGTTTGTTCAGGAAGTAGAAAACCAGAGCGACTACCGGTTTTTCTACGATATCCGAAATGTGGATAGCGTTCGGGTAAACTATCCGGAAACCAGTGCCAAACCATTGCCCCAGATTTTGCAGCAGGTCCTGGAGGGCAACAGTCTTTTCTACGCCATTGATCCGCAGAAACGGGTTTTCATCACAGCCGAACGGGCCATCCGTACCGAATTGCCTATCGGTTTTTTTGAACGGGGAACAAGTGCCGAAGCTGATACGGGCGTGGTTGATTACCTGGCCGAAAAAGAAAAACGACGACTCACGCTCGAAACCAGCCTGTTCAACATCGGGCGTCGGACGAATCCGATCCGGCCCGGCAAC
This sequence comes from Larkinella harenae, assembly GCF_054780515.1. Lineage (NCBI taxonomy): Bacteria > Pseudomonadati > Bacteroidota > Cytophagia > Cytophagales > Spirosomataceae > Larkinella > Larkinella harenae. Next base: position 148,443 of record NZ_BAAGWE010000001.1, read on the forward strand.
GCAAACCTGGCAGGACACATCCGCAACGCGGCCTCCGGTGAACCGGTGATTGGAGCGGCGGTTTACATCGACAAACCGCGCATTGGCGTGGTAACCGATCAGTTTGGGTATTACTCCATTACGCTGCCGCGCGGGCGGCATCAGCTGCTGTTGCGCAGCATCGGGATGAAGGATACCAAACGGCAGATTATGCTCTATTCCGAAGGGAAGCTCGACATTGAAATGGAGGACGACGTCATTGCGCTGAAGGAAGTGGTGGTTGAAGCCGAGAAAGACGTAAATGTTTCGGGGCTGCAAATGGGGGTGGAACGGCTTGATATCCGGACGTTGAAACAGGTGCCTACGGCTTTTGGGGAAGCTGATCTGCTGAAAGTAGTGCTGACGCTGCCGGGCGTGAAGTCGGTGGGCGAAAGCAGCGTAGGGCTGAACGTGCGCGGTGGTTCGACGGACCAAAACCTGATTTTGTACAACGACGCGACGGTTTACAACCCGTCTCACCTGTTTGGCTTTTTCTCCGCGTTTAATCCGGACATGATTAAAAACGTGGAGCTGTACAAGAGTGGCATTCCATCGCGGTATGGCGGGCGGCTCTCGTCGGTGCTGGAAGTGACCACGCGCGACGGTAACAAGAAAAAACTGTCGGGCTCCGGCGGTATTGGGGTGCTGACGGGACGACTGACGCTGGAAGGGCCCATCATCAAGGAGAAATCATCCTTTCTGATCGGGGCCCGCTCCACCTATTCTGACTGGTTGCTGAACAGCCTGAAAAACCAGGCATTCCGCAACAGCCGGGCGGCTTTCCATGATCTGAATGCCCACATTACGCACGAATTCAACGAGAAAAACACGATCTACCTGACCGGTTACTACAGCCAGGACGAGTTTCGGCTCAACAGCGACACGCTATACACGTACAACAACCAGAATGCGTCGGTGAAGTGGAAACATATTTTTAATCCTAAACTGTACAGTGTCTTTTCGGCCACGACGAGCCGTTACAAGTATTCGGTGGCCAGCGAGCAAAACCCGGTTAATGCGTATCGCCTGGCCTTTCAGGTGGATCAATCGACGTTCAAAACCGACTTTAACTATTATCCGACGGCTAAACACACGATCGATTTTGGCGTAAGCACCAATCTGTACAAGCTTCGGCCGGGTAGCTTTCAGCCGCTGGGCGGGGAGTCGCTGGTTCGGCCGGAGGTCGTGACAACGGAGCAGGCACTGGAAGGCGCGATTTACGCCGGTGATCGGTTTGATATTTCGCCCCAGTTTTCGATTCAGTTCGGGCTGCGGTATTCGCTGTTCAACTACCTCGGACCGAAAGATATTTACACCTACCCCACGGGCGCATCCCGTACGGTTTCCAATATTCAGGATACGCTTTCGTACGGTGCCGGAAAAAACATCAAGACCTACCACGGACCCGAATACCGCATATCGGCCCGCTACGCCTTTTCTTCCGACGCGTCGATCAAAGTTAGTTTCAACCGGATGCGGCAATACCTGCACATGCTGTCGAACACGACGGCAATGGCTCCCACCGATATCTGGAAGCTGAGCGATCCTAATATTCTGCCGCAGGTGGGCGATCAGTTTTCGCTCGGTTTGTACAAGAATTTAAGAAACAACACCATCGAAACATCGGTAGAAGCCTATTACAAAACGATGCAGAACGTGCTGGATTTCCGCAGCGGGGCTACCCTGATCATGAACCAACACCCGGAAACGGAAGTCATTCGGGCAGAAGGCCGCGCTTACGGAGTGGAGTTTCTGATAAAAAAACTGACCGGGCGGTTCAATGGCTGGTTAAGTTATACCTACTCCCGCACGTTTCTGCGGGTCGATCAGAGTATTCCGCAGGAGAACATCAACAAGGGTGATTTCTATCCCAGCAACTTCGATAAGCCCCACGATGCTACCTGGGTAGGAAATTACCGCATCAATCGCCGGTTCAGTATCTCTCTCAATTTTACGTACAGCACGGGGCGGCCCATTACGCTGCCGCTGGCGAAGTACGAGCTGGGTGGTTCGCAACGGGTCTTTTATTCCGAGCGCAACCAATACCGTATCCCGGATTATTACCGTTCCGATTTGTCGTTCAACATCGAAGGCAACCACAAGGTCAAGAAGTTGGCACACAGTTCGTGGACATTGGCCGTGTACAACCTGTTGGGTCGCCGGAATGCGTATTCGGTCTATTTTAATTCTTTGGGCGGAGTGGTGCGGGGGTATAAGCTCTCTATTTTCGGACAGCCGATTCCGACCATCACCTACAACTTCAAATTTTGATGATGAGAAAGTACTTATCCATACTGCTTTTGTGGCTGATCGGGAGTTGCGTCGATCCCTACCGGCCGCCGGTAATCGAAGCCGACAACACGTACCTGGTGGTTGACGGTTTTTTGAATGGGGCCGGAACGAGCACCGTTCGATTGTCGCGTACCCAGAATTTGACGGATGGGAAGAAACCGCCGGTCGAAGTTCGGGCGGCTATTCGGGTGGAAGCAGAACGGGGTGGAACGCAGAATTTTGAGGACAAGGGCGACGGAAGCTATACGCTGGTGGACGGCAAATTACAATTTGGCCAGAAATACCGTATTCACATTCGTACGGCTGATGGGCGGCAGTATGAGTCGGATTATGTAACCATTAAACAGACGCCGAAAATTGACAGTGTTACCTGGCAACCGCAGGATCTGGGGGTACAGTTTTACGTAACCACCCACGATCCGACCAACAACACGAAATACTACCGCTGGGAGTACGAAGAAACCTGGGAGTATTATTCCGCCTTTTTTTCGCGGGTTCAATACGTCAACAAAGCCTTTGAATACCGCCAGGAAGATGTGAACCACTGCTGGCGGGGTGACAAATCGACGGGCATTTTTGTCGGTTCTTCTAATCAGCTAACGCAGGATGTAATCAACAAATACCCGCTCATTTTTGTGTCCAACTCTTCGTCTAACCGCCTGAAGGTGCGTTACAGCCTGCTGGTGAAGCAATACGCCTTGACGCAGGAAGCACACGAATACTGGCAGAATCTGAAGAAAAATACCGAGAGCCTAGGATCCCTGTTTGATCCACAGCCGTTTCAGGTTATTGGCAATATTCGCAGTGTTACCGACCGCAATGAGCCCGTGGTAGGCTACCTGAGCGGTTATTCCGTGGAAGAAAAACGAATTTTCGTTTCTTCTTCACAACTGCCGCCTTGGCGTATTCCGACCATGTACGAAGCGTGCCTGGAGGATACGCTACCTTTGATGCCAACGCGGGAAAAACCGTCGGCTTATGAGGTGGCGGAGGCCGGGGGCGTGCCCATCGATGAAGTGTTGTCCACCTTTACAGGACGCGTCATTGGCTACCGGATGAGTTCAGCGTTTTGTGTCGACTGCCGCGTTTCCGGTACGAATGTTAAGCCCAGTTTTTGGTAATGTTGAACCTGCTGATGCAAGCTGCCATGCGTCTACTTAAAAGATTTTTTCCGTACGTCGCCATCTGCCTGCTGGTGGCCCACTGGAGTACGCAAATAGCCTGGGCGCAAACCGATTCGCAGCAGCCGGTGGCGCAGCAGCTTGGCGCGTACCGGAGCCGGATGTTGCAGGAAAAGCTGTTTGTGCACGTCGATCGCTCGTTTTACGTGGCTGGCGAGCTGATATGGTTTAAAATGAATTACGTCGATGGCACCTTTCACCGACCGCTGTCGCTGAGCAAAGTGGCTTATCTGGAGGTGCTCGATAGAGAAAACCGGCCCGTGCTGCAAACCAAAGTTGCCCTGACTGACGGGACTGGAAACGGTTCATTGTTTTTGCCGACCACCCTGGCGTCGGGAAATTACCTGGTTCGGGCCTACACGAACTGGATGAAAAATCTCGGCCCCGATTACTTTTTTGAAAAACCGGTCACCATTGTCAATTCGTTTCGGAAACTGGAGCTGCCAATCCTGAAAGATACCCTGGCTTACGACGTTCAGTTTTTTCCGGAAGGAGGTTCACTGGTGCGCAATCTGAGCTGCAACGTGGCTTTCAAGATGGTGGGTAGCGACGGAAAGGGAGTTGATTTGGATGGCTCGATTGTCGATCAGGATAATAATACCGTTGCTCGGTTCAAACCGCTACGGTTTGGAATGGGGCGGTTTGCCATAAAGCCGGAAGAAGGAAGGCAATACCGGGCGGTACTGACCGACCGCCGGGGCCGTACTTTTACGCGGCCGCTGCCCCCGGTTCGCGAGCAGGGCTATACCATGCAGGTAGAGGAAGGTGCGGGGCAGCTTCGGCTGACTGTCCGGGCGGTTGCTTCCAATTCAGCGGTGGTGTCGTTGCTGGTTCATACGCGACTGGCGGCTATCCAGGCCGATCAGCAGCCGTTGCGCGATCAGGCAGCCTCGTTTGTAATTGACAAAAAATCGCTGGGCGAGGGCATTTCCCACCTGACCGTCTTTGATGACCGCCGGAAGCCGGTTTGCGAACGGTTGTATTTCAAACGGCCGGAACGTCGGCTGGCTATCAACGCCAAACAGACCAGCGGAGTCCTTTCAACCCGCGAAAAAGCCGCTTTCGAACTCTCCACGCAGGATGAAACCGGTAAACCTGCTGCAACCGATCTTTCCATTGCGGTTTATCGGGTGGACTCGCTGCAAACGGCCGAATCCGGTACGGTTTTGAGCTATCTGATGCTGACATCGGATTTGCGGGGAACGGTCGAAGCGCCGGAGTATTACGTTACGGCAGAAGATAGCGAAGCCGCCGACAATCTGATGCTGACGCAGGGATGGAGACGGTTTCGGTGGGAGGATGTATTGCTACCTAACCCGCCCGCAGAAGAGTACATACCGGAAGAGAATGGGCATTTTGTCCGGGGAAAAATTACGCATGGCGGCTCGGGGCGGCCGGGTGTTGGAATCAGTTCGTATCTCTCCGTTCCGGGCAAGCACATTCTGCTGTACGGATCGCGGTCGGACGCTGCTGGACGGATTCTATTTGAAATGAAGGAGTTTTTCGGGCCCAAAGATCTGGTTGCGCAACTGAACCCCAGAGATAGTATTTACCGGCTCGAATTGCAAAATCCGTTTTTGGAGCGGTATTCGGTTTCTCGGCTGCCCGTTTTCGATTTCGCCCCTTCGTTGCAGGAGTCGTTGCTGGCCCGGAGTATCCCGATGCAGGTTCAGAACGCCTATTACCGCGAAAACCTGGTTCGGTATCATTTCCCCAAGGTTGATAGCGTCGCGTTTTACGGTAATCCGGACGAAAAATACCGACTCGATGATTTTACCCGGTTTCCAGTCATGGAAGAAGTATTTCGGGAATATGTTCCTGGTGTGATGGCGCGCAAACGCCGAAATGGGTACACCATTAATGTTCTTGATGTCGCGCACAAGCAGTTTATGAACGATGATCCGCTGGTCTTGCTGGATGGGGTTCCGGTTTTTGACATGGATAAAGTAATGGCGATTGATCCCCGGAAAGTGCAGCGGTTGGAGGTAATGACCCGGCATTACATTGTTGGGCCCATGGTTTTTAGTGGCATCGTCAGCTTTACTACTTACAAAGGCGACCTGGCTGGTTACCGCCCCGACGCCAAAGCCCTGCTGGCAGACTATGAAGGCTTGCAGATTCCGCGCGATTTTTACGCCCCCCGGTATGATACTCCGCAGCGCTCGAATAGCCGCTTGCCGGATTTGCGGACGTTACTTTACTGGAATCCTTCGTTGAAAACCGATGCGCAGGGAAAAGCCCAGGTTGATTTTTATACGTCCGACGAAGCGGGCACATACCGGATTTTCATCAACGGGATGGCCGCCGACGGCCGGGCTGGTAGTCAACAGGCTACTTTTGAGGTGTCGAAAGTAATCAAGTGAGTTGCGCAGGCGGGGAGCAACTTAGCGGCTCCTGACAAGCAGCCATCAATTCGGACTTACTTCTATAAGTGGCTTGTCTACAGATTCGAAGGGCGTCCACATCCGCTGGTAGGCTTCAGTCATTGATGAATAAATAGCACAAAATCATATCGATGACAATACCGACCTGAACCCTGGCATAGTCTTCAAAATCGGCTTCGTCCGTTTTAAATAGGACCATGTGCAGGGATTTGCCAGCGTATAATTGCTGGCAGTGCGCAAACATCAGGCCCAGCAGGTGGGCCGCCGAAATCGCTCTGATTTGATTTTGCCGGATTCCTTCTTCTAGTTGCTGGGAGAAAACAGAATGGCTGAACACATCCCGTAAACCGCTCTTTTGGGCAAAACGCTCCGGGTTCCGGCGTATTTCATTCATGATGAATAGCGAAAGCTGCGGGTTCTTCGAATGAAATTCGTAGTGCTGTTGAATCATCAGCGGAATCTTTTCCCGGAGCGGGAGCTGACTGTTGAAGAGCTCGTTAAGCTGGTCTAGAGATTGCTTCAGCAGGTCGTCAAAAACAATCCAGAACAAGTTTTCTTTGGACCGAAAGTAGTAATCGGTCAGTGCCGTATTAATCCCCGCCAATTCGGCAATATCCCGCATTTTGGTGCCGTCAAAGCCCTTTTTTAAAAAAACTGTCTGGCGGCTTCTTTGATCTAATCTTCTGTACCTAAGTCGTTCATCCCGCGCGCTGAATTCTAAAATTGCGTGTTCACATTTAACTAAACGAAGATTCAGGCAAAAGATTAAATAATGGATTAGCTGGTCCGTTTAATAAATGCCAGCTCGATTGGCTTTTGTATGCACCTGTCAGGTCAGCTCGATGCGGATGTAAATTAAAAACAGTACGTTAAAACCACCGTAATAATGAAATTGAAAACTTCTCTTTTGGCACTTCTGTTGGCCGTATTCAGTTTGAGTGTACTTCCGGTTCGGGCCCAGCAGGCGCCGGCTGAGTTAAAAGAAGTCGAAAAGATCAAATCGGCCATAAGTGTATTGAGCGATTTTGGTCAGATGAAGGAAAACATACCCGCCCGGCTGCTGGAAATGTCCCAGGGAATTGTCATTGTGCCTAAACTGATTAATGCGGGGTTTGTCGTCGGTGGAAAACGGGGTAAAGGCATTGCCTTGATCAGGAACAAGCAAGGCGAATGGAGCGATCCGGTTTTTGTGACATTGACCGGAGGGAGTTTCGGGCTGCAGGCTGGTGTTCAGGCAGTTGATCTTGTGCTGGTGTTCAAAAACAGTAAAATGCTGACCGAAATCGATAAAAACAGTTTTACGCTGGGCGGTGATTTGTCGGTTGCTGCGGGTCCTGTTGGCCGGAGTTCTTCCGCCAGCACGGATTATAAATTGGAAGCTGAAGTGTATTCATATTCCCGGAGCAAAGGCTTTTTTGCCGGTATCACCCTCAACGGGGCCGCTTTGTCAGTTGATGACAAAGCCAATACCGTTTTTTACGAAGATTACACCAGTCCCAATACCATATTCACTGTATCTAACAGCGCTTCTTCCGAGGTGCAGGAACTGAAACACACCCTGAAAAACCTGGAATAAACGTACTTGCTTCCCAATTGACTGCACACGGTTTTCCTGCGCGGAAGATCGTGTGCTTTTTTATGATAGAATTGCTTGATAAGCAGGGTACGGCTGCCGAAGAATTGACTGGTTTCCGTTCTTTCGGCTTATGATGCAATAGCCGCCCGGTACGGGCAAAAATCAAATAAGGCGTATGGGCTGAAACCAATTTCAGAGCGGCTGATTGTTCATATCTAACCAAATCTGCTGCTAAAAATTATAAAAATGCTATAAAAGCATCATTTTTTGCTATAAAATTGGAGGTCTTCAGTGGCTTTAACTGGTAAGTTTACCTTCTCAAAAGTGTAAGTATTTTTAGAAAATTTATTGATAATTAAATGTATACGGTGGGGCACTAGCATAGGGCCGGAGCCTGACCTCACTGGGCAATAACACACTGACCTGGGAAACCACCTGCGGGTTTGATCTCGGACTGGATTTCTCGCTTTTGAATGACCGCATTTCGTTTACCGCCGACTATTGCCAGAAAGCCGTCAACAACATGCTGTACCAGGTAGAAATTCCGATGGAACGGGGTATTCAAGCATTCAGTCCAGCATTGGTGGGGGGCTACGTCTTCGACGGGGTTTATATGAATCAGGCCGCTGCAGGAGATTCAAATTGGGCGTTTGCAGCAAAACCTGGGCTATTAATTGATCCTTTTCGGTAGGAGAATCCGCTTTCAGTAAGCCAACCCGAATAAATGCTTTTACCCAACACGGCGTAGTGAAAAAATGAGATACCAATTCAATGTTGTTTGGCTGGTGGCAATCCTGCTGGTCGGGGCGCAGACGCTGCCCGCGCAAATACGGGTAACGAGGGCGTTATGCGATAACAAAACGAATCCGCTCGGAATCGACCCCCGTAGTCTTTTTTTCTCCTGGGAAATGGAATCGCCGGAGCAGAATGTTAGCCAGTCGGCTTACCAACTGGTCGTTGCCTCAACGAAGGAGAAGCTGAATGCCGGAACCTTCGATATCTTTGATAGTGGGGTGGTGAAGCGCAGTCAGAGTATTCAGGTGCGCTACACCGGCAAGGCGCTCCAGCCCGCGCAAACGTATGCCTGGAAAGTGCGGGTGTGGGATTCGGGCCAGAAAACGTCGGAATGGAGCCGCCCCCAGCAATTCACAACCGGCATTTTTAGCCGGGAAGACTGGAAGAATGCCCGCTGGATTGGGTTGGAAGCCACGTCTGACTCAATGCGCGTGGTGCCGTTTGTGCACATGCGAATGAAACCAGACGACCGCCGGCTGCTCAAAAATGCCGTATCCCCCCTGTTGCGAAAAACGTTTACCACCACCAAAAACATTCGGCAGGCTCTCTTCTTTGTGAGCGGCTTAGGGCATTACGAAGCCAGCATCAACGGCCAGCGAATTGGGCAGGCTTTTCTGGCGCCCGGCTGGACCAACTACGATAAAACCGTCCTGTATAACACCTTCGACGTAACGCGGCAACTACGCGCCGGAAGTAATGCGATTGGCGTTGTGCTGGGCAACGGTTTTTACCACATCTCGCAGGAACGGTATGTAAAAGGAACCGGAGCTTTTGGGAATCCTACATTGATTGCCCTGCTGAAAATAACGTACACGGACGGTCGGACGGAAACCATTGTTTCCGACCCAAGCTGGAAGGCAGCCCCTTCGCCAATTACGTTTAACACGATTTATGGCGGAGAGGATTACGACGCCCGCCAGGAACAGCCCGGATGGAACACCCCGGGTTTCGACGATAAAGCCTGGAAAAATGCGTTGGTAGTATCCGGACCCCGGGGCAGTCTGAAGCCTGAAATCGATGAACCGGTCCTACTACTGGACTCATTGACCGTTAAAAAGGAAACGGTTGTCGGGAATGGAGTTGTCTATGATTTCGGGCAAAATGTTTCCGGAATACCGCGGATTAAAGTTCGGGGAAAAGCCGGTCAGACGCTGAAAATCACGCCAGCCGAATTGCTGCATCCGGATGGAAGAGTGAATCAGGCGGATGGCGTTGCTCCGCACTATTATGTGTATACCCTGAAAGGAAACGGGGAGGAAACCTGGCAACCCCGGTTCAGCTACTTTGCGGTCCGTTACGTTCAAATCGAAAGCAGTGATGGTTCGGAGCCGTTACCCGAGCTAACCGAAATCAAGGTGCTGCACAACCGTAACTCGTCGCCTTCAAACGGACATTTTGCGTGCTCAAATGCCTTGTTCAACCGGATCGAAGGCTTTATTGACTGGGCGATCAAAAGTAACCTGCAAAGCTACATCACGGACAATCCGCAACGGGAAAAGCTCAGCTGGCAGGGCGAGCAGAACTTCATGCGAACCGCCATCAACTACCGGTATAATGTGTATAATTTATACCGCAGCCTGGTGCAGAACATGCAGGATGCGCAGCACGAGAGTGGGCTGGTGCCCGACATTGCCCCGGAATACATCCAGTTTGAAGGTCCTTTTGTCGATTCACCCGAGTGGGGTTCAACGGCGATTCTGGATATGTGGTTTTTACATCAGAACTACGGGGATACGGCGATTATCCGCAAAGCCTACCCCATGATGACCCGCTACGCCGAGTACCTGAACCGCAAAGCAACGGATCATATTCTGGCCTATGGGCTGGGCGACTGGCTGGATATGGGCCGGGTAACGCCCATGGGTCTCACGGCCACCGCGTATTACTACCACGCCATTCAGGCGCTGAGCCAGCTGGCCGCGTTGATTGGTCAGCAGCAGGATGCACAACGGTACCGCAGCCTGGCGCAGGACATAAAAACTGCTTTCAACCGAAAATTTTTCAATGCCGAAACCGGACTATACGCAACCGGGAGCCAGACGGCGATGGCCATGCCCGTCAGCATGGGGCTGGTGGAAGAAAAATACCGCGCGGATGTCATCAACAAGCTGGCAACGAACATCCAGCGGGTCGACTCCAATCGGTTAACGGCGGGCGATGTTGGCCATCTTTTTCTGGTCAAGGCCCTATACCAGAATGGGCATCCGGCTACCCTGTTTGCAATGACCAACCGCGACGACGTGCCGGGATACGGGTACCTGCTGAAGAAAGGTGCCACGGCGCTGGTCGAAACCTGGGATGGCAAAGCGTCACAGAACCAGCTGGCAATGGGCCATATTCTGGAGTGGTTTCAGGAGGGCATTGCCGGTATTGCGCAGGAAGACCATTCCGTCGCCTTTAAAGCCATCCGAATCCAGCCGCAGCCCGTGGGGGATCTGACCTGGGCCGAAGGGAGTTTTCATTCGCCGTATGGCTGGATCAAAACACATTGGGAGAAAAACAGCCGCTCGTTCGTATTGCAGGTCGAAGTTCCGGTCAATACCCGGGCGACGGTTTATTTGCCTGCCGAGGCATCGTCCCGAATTTATAAAAATGGAAAAATCGTTGAAAACGCCCGATTTGAAGCTAATTCGGCTTTGCTGGAGATCGGGTCCGGGAAGTATGAATTTAAAGTGGAAAAGTAACGGAATGGCTGGCAGGCCGTAAACGAAAAGTGACGAAACAATGAGAGGGTTAACGAACAAAACCGTAGTCATTACGGGTGGGCTGGGCGATCTGGGGTACGCGACCGCCGTTCGCATGGCCGAGGAAGGCTGCACCGTGGTTTTGCTGGACTTCCAGCCCGATTCAGGCCAGCGGGCAGCGGCCCTTGGTGCGTATTTCTGGCAGGTGGATATCAGCGATGAAGCGGCTGTGGACCGGGTTTGTGCGGCCATTGAGAACGAAGTGGGTCCGGCTCACGTGCTGATCAATACGGCCGCGCAGTTCATCTTCAAAGGCGTGGATGCAACGGCGGAAGACTGGCAGCAGATCAATGCCGTGAATATTGGCGGTACCTCGCTGATGGCCAAATACCTGGTTCCTCAACTGAAAAAAAATGGCGGAGGGAGTATCATCAATTTCTCCTCCGTGAGCGGTTTTGTCGGCCAGTCGAACTTTGCTACGTACAACGCTACCAAATTTGCTATCCGGGGCCTAACTAAGTGCTGGGCACAGGACCTGGCTCCTTTCGGAATCCGGGTGAACACGCTTTGTCCCGGCTACATCTACACCCGTGCTTTTATTAACTCCTGCGAAAAACTAGGGCTGGACCTGGCGGAAGAAGACCGACGGGCCTCGGCCATGCACTTGCTAAACCGACAGGGAAAACCGGAAGAAGTGGCTGCGGCAGCGGCCTTTCTGGCCAGTGACGATTCTTCTTTTATGACCGGCAGCGATTTAGTCGTGGACGGCGGTTATTTAGCTAAATAAATTCAATATGCAACTCCTGGACCTTTCTCATCCGCTCGTTCACGGTCAGCAGACCTTTCCGTCTGACCCAAAACTTAGCATCATTCCACACGGCAACACAACGACGCTGAAATACAACATTACGCAGATCGTGATGGGGTCGCATCAGGGCACCCACCTGGACGCGATGTATCACTTTCTGGACGATGGTAAAACGCTGGATCAGATGCCGCTGGAATGGTTTTATGGCAAGGCGCATGTTTTGTCCATTCCTAAAGAGGCCCGCGAGGAAATTACCGTTGCCGATTTTTTACCCTATGAGCATCTGCTGGTGCCGGAGGCTAAGATCATCTACAATACCGGCTGGTACAAACACTTTGGCAAGCCTTATTTTTTTGACGATTTTCCGTCGCTCACCCAGGAAGCCAGCACCTATCTCGCCAGCCGGAATATCCGGATGCTGGGCATGGACACGCCAACGCCCAGCCGCGACTGGTACGAAGTGCATCATATTCTGTTGGGGAAAGAAATTGTCATTGTCGAAAGCCTGACAAACCTGGACGAAGTTCCGGCCGAATTCGTATTCATGGGATTTCCACTAAATCTACAGGGCCGTGATGGCTCGCCGATCCGGGCTGTAGCTCAATTCTAAAAGATAACCATTTGTCTATGAAAGCATTGTTTTACCCGGAGTTTAACCAACTCACGGTAACGGAAAGACCTGTGCCTGATTTTTCTGAAAATGAGGTGTTGCTGAAGGTACTGGCCTGCGGAATCTGTGGAAGTGAGCTGGAAACGTTTAAAGCCCAAAGCCCGCGCCGGGTGCCGCCGTTGATTATGGGCCATGAGTTTTGCGGAGTGATTGAAGGCATCGGATCACAGGTCACCGGCTATGCGCTGGGCGATTGGGTCGTTAGCAACAGCGTGGTTTCGTGTGGCACCTGTGACGCCTGCCGGAGGGGGTTGACGAACCTGTGCAAAAACCGTCAGGTGTTTGGCATGCACCGGGGCGGGGCTTTTGCTGAATACGTGAATGTGCCAGCCCACTGTCTGATTGCCATGCCCGCCGGATTGACTCCGCAAGCCGCCTGCATGGCCGAACCACTGGCCAACGGGATTCATATCGTCAACCTTATCCGGGATATGGCACCTAAAAAAGTGCTGGTGATCGGCGCTGGCCCGATCGGGCTGGTTACCCAACAGGCGTTTCGGGCTCTGCTGGGCGTCGACGTTTACAGCGCGGATCTACGAAATGAACGGCTGGCGATTGCCCAACGATTGGGTGCTACGGCCACAATCAACCCGGCAGAGGTGGATCTGGTGGCGGAGGTTCTACGGCTTACCGACCAGGAAGGTATTGATCTGGTGGTTGATGCCGTCGGTAATAATTACACCAGCCAGCAGGCTCTGAAGGCCGTTCGGCCGGGTGGTACCGTTGTCCTGATCGGGCTCCACGAAAACGCCCGGCCTTTCTTCACGTACGACATCATCCTGTCGGAAAAAAAGGTGCTGGGCACCTACGCAGCCACCCAGCAGGAAATGGGAGAAGCGTTGGCGTTAATTGCTTCCGGGCGGGTGGATGTTACTTCCTGGGTTCACTATTATTCGATTGAGAACGGCGTAGCCGCTTTCCATGATATGATGATGGCAAAAGACGAACACGTTAAATCGGTGATTGTCTTTACGCCCTGAAATTAACCCTTTGACCTTTTATTCTGATGACTAGCAGTACTAAAAAAATTGTAATCACCGACCACGGTTTCTCGTCCATTACGCCAGAAAGAACGGTTTTGGAACAGGCAGGATACGAGATCATCGACGCCCAATGCAAAACGGAGGAAGAACTGGTGCAGGCGACAAAGGACGCCTTCGCGTTACTGGTTCAATGGGCTCCCATTACAAAAACCGTCATTCAGAACCTCGAAAACTGCCAGGTTATCGTGCGCTACGGTATCGGGGTTGACAATATAGACCTGGCGCAGGCCCGGGAAAAACAGATTCCGGTTTGTAACGTGCCGGACTACTGTATCGATGAAGTTGCCGACCACACCCTTGCGCTGGCCCTGACGCTCAATCGTCAAGTGATGGCAACGGATAAACAGATTCGGGATGGAATCTGGAAGATCATTCCGCCGGGCCACGTTCCGGCCTGTAAAGAAGCCCAGTTTTCAACGCTGGGGTTTGGGCGAATTGCGCGGGCGGTTTTAAAAAGAGCCCGGGCATTTAACTTCAAGCTGGCCGCGTTCGATCCCTTTGTCAGTGAGGCTGAAATGCAAGCGGAGGGCGTTCGGAAAATTTCGCTCGAAGAGGCCATTACAGATTCGGACCTTCTCTCGCTGCACCTGCCCCTGGATAAAAACACCTACCACCTGATGAATCGTACCAACCTGGTTCAGATGAGGCCTCAGGCGGTGTTGATCAATACTTCACGCGGGGGCTTGATCAATACGGTCGACCTGGCGGATGCGTTGATCAACAAGCAGATCGGTGGGGCTGGCATCGATGTATTTGAGCAGGAACCGCTTCCGGCCGATCACCCGCTCCGCGAAGCTCCCAACGCCATCCTAACCTCCCATACGGCCTGGTATAGTACCAGCAGCATTCCTATTCTTCAAAAACTGGCCGCCGAAGAAGTCCTGCGAACCATTCAGGGAAAACCGCTGAAAAACCGGGTAGTTTAAAGCGGTTTTGTGATGCTTATTTACCTCTAAAAGGCAGCCCTATGTATATCATCCAAACCTACCCGTCGGCGGTTTTGTTCTGCATCCTCACCATGATTGCGTGGGGATCGTGGCCCAACACACAGAAGCTCGTTTCCAAAGACTGGCGTTTTGAGCTGTTTTACTGGGATTTTGTGACGGGTATCGCAGCCGTTGCCCTTTTCGGAGCTTTTACGGCAGGTTCGCTGGGACCAGCCGGTCGGCCCTTCCTGGCTGATCTGTTGCAGGCTGACCGGCAAAGTGTCTGGCTGGCCGGGCTGGGTGGAGCCGTCTTCAACTGTGCCAACATTCTGTTTGTGGCAGCCATTTCCCTGGCAGGAATTTCCACCGCTTTTCCCATTGGTGCGGGGGCAGGGCTGGTGCTGGGCGTCATTCTTAATTATGTATCACAACCAGTGGGAAACGGCCTGTTGCTGTTCGCGGGGGTGTTTCTGATTGTCATTGCGATGCTGCTTTCGGCGCAGATGTCCCGGCAACTATCCGGCCGTTCCCCGGTAAAATGGAAAGGAATTGCCCTGGCCGTGGTAGCTGGCCTCTTGTTCGGGGTGTTTTATCGCTTTGTTGCGGCTTCCATGGCAACCGATTTTAGCAACCCGGAGCCGGGTTTATTAGGCCCCTATGGCTCCGTAGTTGTTTTTTCTGGCGGTATATTCATCAGTAACTTAATGTTCAATACACTACTGATGAAGCATCCTATCCAGGGTAATCCTATTGATTTTCGCCAATACTGGAGCGGGTCGTCAGGCAACCATCTGCTGGGCATCACCGGGGGGGCAATCTGGGGTATTGGGTTGTTGTTCAGTATTTTGTCCAGCGAAAAAGCCGGTTTTGCCATCTCGTTTGGACTTAGCCAGGGAAACGCGCTGGTTGCCGCTTTATGGGGCATCCTGGTCTGGAAGGAAGTCAATCAGGCCTCAAAGAAGGTGAATGGCTTGCTGATTGGCATGTTTTCAGCGTACATTCTGGGATTGGTGTGCATTATTCTGGCCAAAGTATACTGACCGAATCAGCGAGCCGGACTTTCTTCCGATTGGTAAAGGGAGGTCTGAAGATGTAGCGATTTGTGTTTCAGTTGAAATTGCTTGGGCGACAGTTCGGTATAATGCTTAAACTGCTTGTTGAAATTAGAAACGTTCTGAAAACCGCATTCGTAGCAAATCTGTAGGATACTAAACTTGTTGAGCATGAGAAGCTTGCAGGCATATCCAACTTTTAGCTCAATGACAAATTGCGAGAACGGTTTTTGCATTCGCTGCTTGAAATACCGGGAAAAAGCCGTTGGGCTCATGTTGGCAATATCAGCCGCATCCGTCAGCCGGATGGGCGATTTGAAATTGTTCATGATGTACGCATGAACTTTGTTTAACCGGTCGGTATCGTTGTTATTAATGTACTGGCTATAACCTTCGCTGGATAAAAGCGTCAGCTCGTCAGATTTAGAGAGCAGGTTAAAAATTTGCAGCAAACCGATTAATTTATCCACACCGCTCAGCGATTGCATCTGGTACATAAGCGCAATGACCGCCTTTTGCGTAAGACCAGTGATTTTGACACCCCGGCGGGAAAGGTGCAGAAACTGCTCCACGGCGTATAACTCGGGGGTAGTAAAGAATGTTTTTCCCAGAAAATCTTCCCGGAAGTGGATCACCAGAGCCTCGGAAGGCGTAGTCGCTGTGGTTTCGGGAGAGCTGTCGGTTTTCCAGGTGTGCGCTAAATTTTTGCCGATAAACGTAAGGTCGTTTTCCGAATAGCGGTCAATATGGTCACCCACAAACCGCGTTCCGTACCCCTTGACGATGAGTGTCAGTTCGTATTCGGAATGGTAATGCCATAAACCCGGAAACTTCTCGCTGTAGTGAAAATTGTTAATGCTGAAAGAGTCCGTATCCGTTGTTTTAACTTTTAAAAGAAGGGGATCCATACGTGGCTATAGCTGCTTTCATTGACTAGTATACTAATTGGTAGGTCGGCTGACCGGAATAATTTATCTTTTTTTTAGAATTTAAGCAATTCGCTGTGGAGTACCGGCCTGAGCTTTGTTGGAGAACAGAGTAAAAACCGGATGGCTACCTACCCGTCTAAAACGAATCCGGCTTACTTACCAAAGATGGAAGTAAGCCGGACTACTACACGTTTTGAGTCGAAAAGTTTCTGTCTGATTGGAATAGCGAAACCTGTCGTAACGATCTATTCCCTAGGTGTTTGATTACGGTTTATCCCACCACACACGGGTTTTGAAATTATCCGCTCCCTGCCGGGCCACGGCCGCATTGTAATTATCGGCGTTTAAGACGGGCTCATCGTCCGGGTAGCGCAACCGATGAGGGTAGGTGCCGCCGGTTTCGTTGTCGGGATAATTGATAGGCGTCAGTTTGGGATACCCCGACCGGCGAACGTTGGCGTAGGCTTCGTACCCGTTCAGGAACGTGGCCACCCAGTACTCCGAATTAATTTGCTCCAGTGCTTTTTCCCGGTCAGCTACCCCCGCAAACGGATTGGTCGTTAAATAGGCCGCAATCTCGGCGTCGGTGATGGTGGCCGACGCGTCATACTGCTGGAGCATCTTCATGGCACCGGTAACCCCGTTGCGGTAAAACTGAGCGGCATCGCCAGCTACCCAGCCCCGCACGGCTGCTTCGGCCAGCATCAGCTGTACTTCGGCGTAGGTGAGCAACATGCGCGGCCCGTCGAGTTTGGCAAACACGTCCCGGTTGACACCCGAAAACTGGTGTTCCTGACCCGGTGCGTTCGGGTTGTAGCTCGGGCTGCTGGGCAGCGTGATCCGGTCCAGGCCGTTAGGCATGCCTTTCTGCACGGCCGGGTCGGTGTTTTTGGTGGCCACGTTGGTCGGGTCGGTATACACCGCCACAGTATGTTTCAGCCGGGGATCCTGGTGGCTTTTCATGTAGTCGAAGAACGTTTTGGCGATTTTACCTGGGCTTCGTCCCGATACGCTCAACGTCCAGCTTTGGCCGTTGGTCAGTACTTCCTGCGTACCGGCTTTGTCGGTACCCCGCACCAGCACGTTGTCGTCAATGGAGGTAAATACGCCACCGGCAAACGCTTTTTTTACCCAGGATTCGGACGCGGCCGGGTCAATTTTCGACAGCCGCAGCCCCAGCCGCAGCATCATCGAATACCCAAACCGTTTCCACTTGGGGATGTCACCACCGTAGATGATATCGGCCGTTCCGACCGACGCCTGACTGGCATCCAGCTTGGCGGTGGCGTCTTCCAGCTCCGCCAGCATGTGGGCGTAGATGTCCTTTTGCGCATCATACTTAGGCTTGTAAAGCTGTTTGTAATAGCCCTGATTGGCTTCCGAATACGGCACATCCCCGTACATATCGGTGAGCCGGTGGTAAATCACCGTCTTCCAGATGCGGGCCATGTGATACAGGTTATGGTACTGCGGGTTGTCTTTGGCCAGGGTGATCACATCCTCGATGAGCTTGGAGGAACCTGCATTAGGATTATACGTGGCTTTCCACAAATTTTCATTATTGCCTTTGTGGTAAACGTATTTATCGCCCTGAAAATCAAAGATACCCACGTTGCTAAGCGAAGCCATGCGCTGTACAAACGGCTCGGCATAATTGAGGCTGTTGGACTCATCACCCTTGGCGGTGTTGTACTGGCCGGTGGTAAACAGATACGCCGGGTTGAACCGATCGGCAGTCACCGCGTTAGGGTCTTTATTGAGTTCTTCAAACCCGCTGTCGCAGGCCGAGAGAAGGAATACGCTGCTGGTAAAGAATAGGGAAACGATCTTTTTCATCTTCATTCGAGTTAAGCAGTGGCCGGATTAGAATTTCAGATTCACGTTGAAACCGTAGCTGCGGGTGGGGGGGAGCGCCGTGGATTCGATGCCCTGGTCGTTGCCTGCCGAGATATTCGTTTCCGGGTCCAGGCCGGGTGTGTGTTTCAGCAGAATCGCCAGGTTACGGCCCACCAGCGAGACACTGGCGCCTTTCACAAAGCCCAGTTTTTCGAAGACGGCCCGGGGCAGACTGTAGGTCAACGACACGTACCGCAGCTTGATGAAGCTGGCGTCGTAGATGTAATCGTCGAGCGCATCCCGGCGCCGGACGACGATGGCGCGGTTGTTGACCCGGTCGGCCGACACGAGCACCTGGTTGACTTCGCCACTTTCGGTCACGCCGGGAAGCACGGCCCCCGATGCCCGGCCCAGCAGCGAGCTCGGCGACATGCCGCGGTGATCGAGGCTGTAGTTGGTTTCGGAGTACAGCTTGCCACCGAACTTGCCGTCTACCTGGGCCGATAGGGTCAGCCCTTTGTAGGAGAAGCTGTTGATGAGCCCCGTGGTGTATTTGTGAATTCCGGAGCCGAAGGCAATCACGTTGGTCGGGACGATGGGCAGGCCGGTGGCGTCGATGATATCCTGCCCCTGCTCATTGCGTTTGATCGTGCGGCCCACAATCTGGGAGTATTCTTCCCCTTCCACGTGTTTGATGAAGGCCTTCGTGGAAGTGGCCAGCACCAGCTCCTTGGAGGTGTTGGAGATTTTGAGAACCTTGCTTTTGTTGTAGGCCACGTTGACCGACACATCCCAGGTGAAGTTGGAACTGACCACCGGTTTAATGGTCGCCAGGAATTCGATACCCCGGTTGCG
This sequence comes from Larkinella harenae, assembly GCF_054780515.1. Classification (NCBI taxonomy): domain Bacteria; kingdom Pseudomonadati; phylum Bacteroidota; class Cytophagia; order Cytophagales; family Spirosomataceae; genus Larkinella; species Larkinella harenae. The sequence continues at coordinate 167,492 of NZ_BAAGWE010000001.1, forward strand.
GATTTCGCCCACGTTGACCGAGACGCCCGAATAGCCCGAGGTAGATGAAATGCTCTCGACGGCGATGTCGTTGGTGGTCAGCTTGTTGTAGGCAGCAATGTCGAAGCCCAGGCGGTTGTTGAATAACCGCAGGTCCAGCCCGGCTTCAAATTCATTGACGCTAAGCGGTCTGAGGCTGCTGTTGGGCACGGTAAACTGGTTGATGGTGCCCAGCGAGCGGCCGCCGTAATTGTAAGGCAGCAAACCGTACGTCAGGTTGAGCAGGTACGGGTCGGTGTCGCCCCCCACGGCTGCGTAGGCCACCCGGAGCTTGCCGAAGCTGATGGCTCGGGGCAGGTTCATCGCCTGGGAGAACACAAAGCTCACCCCGGCTGAAGGGTAAAAGAAGTTGTTGGATTTTGGATTCAGCGTGGAGAACCAGTCGTTTCGTCCCGTCAGGTTCAGGTAGAGGTAGTTTCGGTAGCTGAGTTCGGCAGTGGCAAAGACCGAATTAATCTTTTTATCAAAGGTCATGGTGGTGGTATTCCGGTTGGCCGTGTTGTTGATCACGTGCAATTGGGGAACCACGAAACCGGAGCCGACAATGGTAGTGGTGTAGCGGTGCTGCGACATGAGGTTTCCGCCCAAGTTGACCGCCAAGTCAAAATCCTGATTCAGGCTCTTGTTCAACCCGATCATCCCTTCAAAATTTCGTTCCCAGAAATTCTGCTGGGCCTGATCAATCTGGCCCGCGGGCCGGTAACCGGTTCCCTCCGGAACAATCTTGTTGGCCATGAAGCTATAATAATCCTGCCCGACTTTACCCTGAATAAACAGCCAGTCGAAGATATTGTACCGCAGGTTCAAGGTGGTGATAAAGCGGTCTTTGTCCGTACGGTTTTTGATCCGGTTGAGGGTGTAGTAGGGGTTGGTAGCGTTTAAGTCCGTACCCAGCACTTTCTCCTTGAAGTTGGCATCGTAGCCCGGCGATAGCGCGCTGGTGGGCATGTTGCTGTTGACGTACAGGATGGTGCCGGCGCTGTTGCCCGAGTTGCCCGTAAAGACGTAGCGGTTGTCAACGCGCTCGCTGACGTAATCCACATTGGCGGCCAGACTCAGTTTGCTGGTAATGTTCTGGTTGAGGCCCAGGCTGATGTTATTTCGGCGCATGGTGGCGTTGGGAATGATGCCCTTGTTGCGCATGTCCGTGATGCCCAGCCGGAAGCTCCCTTTGTCGCCCCCGCCCGAGAAGGAAAGGCTGTTGGTGTTGGTATGACCCACGCCATAAAAGTCCTCCAGGACCTGGTCTTTGACGTACGAATACGGTCGTTTGACGCCGTCGAGCTGAATGGTTTCCGAACCGTCGTAGCGGGAGCCCCAGTGGTTTTGGCCGTGGTTAGCTGCGTCTTGTTGGCTGGCCGGTTTGACCCCGCCGTATCCCTGTCCGTATTCTTTTTGTAACTCCCAGAGGAAAAAAGGGACTTCGAAGGTGTTGTTGGTGTTGAATTCGACACCCAGCCCTTTGTTGCCCTTACCGGATTTGGTGGTGATGACGATGGCCCCGTTCTTGGCCCGTGAGCCGTACAAGGCGGCCGCTGTCGCTCCTTTCAGGACGGTAATATCCTCAATGTCATCGGGGTTGATGCTGGAAATATTGTCGCCATAATCCGGGTTGTCACTTTTGGGGCCGCCAAACTGTGTGTTGTCCATCGGCAGGCCGTTGATGATGTACAACGGCTGGTTGTTACCGGAAATAGAGGTATTTCCCCGGATCGTCACCCGGCTGGAACCGGCGGGTCCGGTGGCGGCCGGACTGATGTTGACCCCGGCTACTTTTCCGTTCAGGGAGTTGGCAAAGTTGGTTTCGCGGGTTTTGGTGAAGTTGTCCCCGTCGATCTTCGTAACGGAGTAACCCAGCGACTTGGTCTCCCGGCGAATACCCAGGGCGGTGACGACCACTTCGTCGAGGGCCTTGCTTTCGGCCAGCAGCCGGACGGTCAGGGTAGTGTTGTTTCCGGCCTGTACTTCCTGGGCGGTGTAGCCCACAAAGGAAAAGACGAGTACCGAACTAGGAGCGGGGACATTGAGGGAAAAGTTACCGGCTGCGTCGGAGGTTGTTCCCTGTTGGGTGCCTTTGATGAGAATGCTCACGCCGGGCAGCCCTTCCCCTTTCTCATCGGTTACTTTTCCTTTGATGACCTCAACGTTTCCCGACAATCGGGTGCTTGGTTTTTCTGATTTGCGTTCCGGTGGTGCCGGATTCAACGCCACTGCTGATTGGGCGGGTGCCGATAGAACGGCAATAGTAGCCAGTAGGGAACACCACTTGCACCAAATAGTGGAGCGGCTTCCCCCTTCGGGTAAAGTTTTCTCTTTCATGTCTTAGATAAGGGTTGGAATAATCTTGGTTAGCGGCTGACGAACCGTGTGCGTCAGCGCGCTACTCTTCACATACGCCAAAAGGGCTATAACGTACTATGAATATTTCTACTAATAGAAAATAAATTACAAAAAGGTAATGTACTGTCGGCTAGCGGGCGGTTTTTGAGGACTTGCCTGGCTAGCGGCTTTTGGGAAAGTACCAGCTAGGGCAACCGTTTAGCGGTTTGTAGAAAAATAGTCGCTTTCAGAAACGTATGAATTGTACAATCCTGAGTAATTGTTAGTATAAGTTTACCCTTCCTAATCCCTTCTTTTAAATGAAACCGAATCAACCGATTTCGCGACGCACCTCCTTGGAGCGCATGGCACTGGCAACGCTGGGCTTTATAGCAGGTACCGAAGCTATTCAACCCCAGAAAGCTCATGCTGGGAGTGACCTTACGCGGTCAGGGCCTCAAGCTCCCGAAGCCTTCCGCCCGACCGGGAAAAAAATTGTTCCGGTTATGGTCACGCCGTTTAATTCAAGTGGAAAAATTGATTACGATGCCGTTACTCAGCTCGTCGAATTCTACCAGCGTGCTGGTGCAAAAGGCTTTTTTGCCAATTGCCTTAGTAGTGAAATGTACTTTTTGAATGATCAGGAACGGATTGACCTAACCCGCCACGTGGTCAAGTGTGTGGGTAATAAAGCATCGGTGGTATCAACGGGCTCGTTCGGAGAGACAATGGCAAACAAAACGGAGTTTGCCCAGAAAATTGCGGATACCGGCGCCAATGGTGTCATTCTGATCTCGAGCCATTTTGCCCGCGCCGACGAAAGCGATGCGGTTTTGAAGAAAAATTTTGAGCAGTTTCTGTCGATGACGGGTACCATCAAAGTAGGTACTTACGAATGCCCGTCGCCGTACAAGCGGCTTCTGTCGCCGGATGTTTTCAAATCGCTCGTGGCCGATAAACGGATGATTTATCACAAGGATACGTCGGAAGACATTAAAAACATCGAAACCAAGCTGGCGATTGCGCGTGGTACGCAGCTGGAATTCTACAACGCTCACACCGCTACAGCCGCCGAATCGTTGCAGAAAGGAGCCACCGGTATGTCGCCAATCTCTGGTAATTTTTATCCTGAAATTCACAGCTGGCTATGCCAGCATGCCAGCGACCCGAAGAAAGTCGCCGATGTGCAGTGGATACAGGCCGAAATTACCCGTACCGAGCCCATCATTTCAAAGTTTTATCCGCTCAGTTCCAAATACTTTCTAAAAAAACGGGGGCTGCCTATCGAACTTGTGTGCCGCTCGAAGGCGAAATCCATTCCGATGGAACAGATGAATGTGCTGGACGACACCTATCTTACTTTTCTCGGTTGGTGCGACCGACTCGGAATCCAGCTGGCGGAGCGTCGTTGATAAACTAAGGACCTGGCAGGTCTCGCAGATCTGTCAGGTTTAAAATTCAGATTTGACTGGTAGCCTCGTTTGCAATAGTGGTTTAGTGACGTTCTCGAAGCGGCTTTAAACCGTGTAAATGAATAACTGCTTGGTAAATAACGCCATCTGAAAACCGGATGCGATTTTGGCTCAAAACATCACTTCAATTCCAAAATCATTAATTTGCACCATCGACGGTGCCTGCTGGTTCCGCAGCTCGGTGGCAATGCGCTGCATAATTTCGGCCCGGCGCGGGGTAGCGATTTTAGCACCCGAACTGCGGCAATAGGCTGGCCATTGTTCATCGCCCGGTACAAACACGTAAATGGAAGTCAGCATCCGTTCGTAGGAAAACCGTAAGGTGAGCATGGATTCTCGGTAGCTAATCCAGCCGGACAAACCGGTATGTTCCATTTCAACAGTATAATGGTTCAAGGGAGTGGCCATAGGGGTCCGGGTTGCCCAAGAGTTCATCAAATTCATAATACGATGTTTTTGGAAAGTAGTGATGCCCCGCTATGCTGATCGTTTGGTGGTTGTTTCTGTCCTGGTTTATCGTTTTGAAGAGCGATAATTGTGTGAAAGATGCAAGTCGGGTAGAAGACGTTGCACGAGCGGCACAAAATGATCAAAAATATTTGCCCGGAGACACAACCGGCCGCTATTCATTCGTGCGCGGTGCCATAGTTCGGGGCGATACCATGCGCCGACGGTTGGCCATTGTATTTACCGGAGATGAATACGCCGACGGGGGAGAAGCGATTCGACAAACATTAAAAAAGTACCGCGTTCCGGCTTCGTTCTTCCTGACCGGGCGGTTTTACCGCAACCCGGTTTTTCAGCCGCTGATTCGTAACCTCCGAAAAGATGGCCATTATTTAGGTCCGCATTCCAACAATCATTTGCTGTATTGTGATTGGATAAAACGGGACAGTCTGTTCATTAATCAGACGCAATTTCGTACCGACCTGGCTCGGAATTACGCGGAAATGCAGGCATACGGAATTGCTAACACACAAGCGCGGTATTTTTTGCCTCCTTACGAGTGGTATAATGATACCATTGCTCGATGGACACAAGAAGAGGGATTGCAATTGATAAATTTTACACCCGGCACCCTCAGTCATGCCGATTATACGACGCCTGATCTGAAGAATTACCGCAGCAGTCGCACAATCCTTACCTCTATTTATACCCACGAACAACGCCAACCCAGCGGTTTAAACGGTTTTATTCTGTTGATGCATATTGGTACACATCCCGCCCGAACGGATAAACTATACATGCATCTTGAGGAGCTGCTGCACTATTTACAGCAAAAAAGGTATCAGTTAATCCGGGTGGATAACTTATTGCCTTAATTTGCTCTATTGCTTATCCATCTAGCTATTATTAAAGCTCCCGTGCAACATTTTGTGGTGCAATCCCTTCTTTAGCTTGCTTTTCTGAGGCATTGATTTGGTTCTCCGATGCCTATTTCAACTACAAAAATATTTTTTCAACTATTTGTATAGTTGTAACTATTAAAATTTGTTAACTTTCAGCAATGAACGTAAAATCTTTACAATTTGCTGGCGCTAACTATAGCTTCCTATCCCTATGAAAAAAATTCTCCTGCTGCTGTTAGTGGCGGTATGTTGTCAGACAGCTTTTGCGCAACAGTCGGCCCGCATTACCATCCGAGGTTCGATTGTTGACACGGCAAAGGCCGTTCTTCCCGGTGCGACCGTCATGTTATTAACCCCCAAAGATTCGGCGCTGGTCAATTACGGGAGAACCAATGACAAGGGCGTTTTTGAATTTCGCAACGTTAAGCGTGCCCCTTACATCCTGAAAGTATCGTACGTCGGTTTTTTGCCCTTGCAGAAAGAAGTAAATCCGGACAACGGTGAGGTAGTTGATCTGGGTGCGCTGGAAATCAAACCGATTCAGAAAGAACTGCTCGAAGTGGTTATCAAAACGGCCCGCGCTCCGCTGAGCATCCGGGGCGATACCGTGGAATACAATGCCGCTTCGTTTAAAGTGCCGCCCGGGTCAACGGTGGAAGAATTGCTTCGAAAATTGCCCGGCATGCAGGTCGACCAGGAGGGGAATATCAAGGCGCAGGGTGAAACCGTTACCAAAGTGACGGTGGATGGCAAAAGTTTTTTTGGCTCTGACCCCAAACAGGCGACTAAAAACCTTCCGGCTGAAGCCATCTCGAAAGTTCAAGTATTCAATGACAAAACGGAAGCCGCCAAAACAACGGGTATCGACGACGGCAAACGGGAAAAAGCCGTCAACCTGGAACTGAAAGAAAGCCACCGGAAGGGCGGTTTTGGCAAAGTGACGGCGGGCGCTGGTACCAAAGAGCGGTTTCAACTCCGGGGTAATTACAACCGCTTTAACACGAAAGAGCAGATGTCGGTGATTGGTCTTGGGAACAATATCAACCAAACCGGCTTGTCGTGGGATGATTACCAGGATTTTCGGGGAAGTCAGTCGTTCAACTGGCAGGACCAGGGCGATTTTGGTTTTGGTGGCGCTAATTTCATCGTTTTTGGGGGAGATGATAACATGGGCGTTCCGATTTCGGGCTACAGCAGCAACCGGGGGTTTTCCCGCAATTATGCCGGTGGAGCAAACTACAACCACGATACCCCAAAGACCAAACTTAGCTCCAATTACTTCTATAACCAGACCGGCCTGACGCTGGACTCGGATTTGGACAAAGAAACTTTTTTGCCGAACACCTCTTTTTTAACACAAGAAAATAAATCGCAAAATAGCTTTTCGCGTAACCACCGGGGAAGTGCTCGGTTTGAGCAAAAAATAGATTCCCTGAACACAATTGTCGTAATCGGGAACATTCGCGCCAACAACGGAAATAATAACCTGCGGAGCGACCAGTATTTTTCGGAGGCATTGGATCGGGATACTACGTCCAGCACCAACCTCCGAAACCGGGATGAATTTAACGGTTTTCAGTTGGCGACCACGGCTATCTACCGGCACACGTTCCGGAAAAAAGGCCGGAATTTTGCGGCCAGCCTGGCCTACAACCTGAACAACAGCGACGGAATCACCAACCTGCGTTCGGTCAGTACCTATTTTGATGACACCACCGCCATTGGGGCACCTACGGTTTTTCGGGTGAATCAGGATCATTTCACCAAGAGTGTGCGCAACGAAATCAAATCCAGCCTGGATTACGTGGAGCCGTTGTCCAAAACCACTTTTTGGGAAACATTTTACAATTTTAGCCTGCGCAATGACAAGGTAGACCGCGACGTTTACGATCTGACTGATCAGGGGTCGGTTCGAAATAATAACCTAAGCCGGTATTACACCAACGATTTTACGTATAACCGAATTGGTTCGCTGATTCGCTATTCCGATAAGGGCTTTAACGTGTCGGGCGGGTTGGCAGCCATGTGGTTCAACCAGGCCGGACGGTTTGCTCCGGATCAGATGGCGTCAACATTCACTACCGTCAATCGAAATTATTTCACGGTAGTTCCGAATGCTTCGGTGTATTACAACCTGAAAAACAAGCGGTTTAATTTCAATTACAACGTGAACGTCAGCCAGCCGCAGACCAGTGATTTACAGCCGGTTATTGACAATAGCAACCCGCGCTTCATTCGGGAAGGGAACCCCAACCTTTTACCGTCGTTGTCGCACCAGGTCCGGGGCGGTTTTGGTATCTTTGACCCGGGTACGTTTGTCAATGTATTTTTTAACCTGAATTATAGTTACAACATCAACCAAATCGTTTATAACCAAACGGTTAATGAGCTGTTTGTGACCACGACACGACCGGAAAATATCAGTGGGGGAGATAGTAAAGGCGGTAGTCTTTCGTTCAGCTTCCCGATCAAGAAGACGAAAGCGGTTATGAATATGTATACTTACGCCAGTCTTAATCAATTTCCAACGTTCATAAACGGTGTACGAAACCGGACCAACAGCAACAATTATAATGCTTATGTCAGCCTGGATTTGACTCCTAGCGAAATCTTCACGTTCTATCCAACTTTTAACTTTGGGATTACGGATACCAAGTACTCAGTGAACAGTTCTCAGAACCTGACGATTTATAATTATAATTATGGCGGTAACATGAACATCAAATTACCCGCCAATATTTTCGTCAACGGGCGGATGAATTACCAGGTTTATCAAAACCGTAAATTTGGATTCAATCAACAACTACCGATTTTAAATTTGTCGGTTTATAAGCTTTTCCTAAAAGACAATAAAGCAGAGGTTCGGTTGACAGCTTACGACGTTTTCAACAAAAATCAGGGCATTACGCAGCAAGCTTATCAGAATATCGTTCAGACCGAACGGGTTCAAACGCTGGCCCAATATTTTATGCTTTCTTTCTCGTATAATGTGCGGGGGTTGAAATCGCAAATGCGGCAGAATAATGGATGGTAATACGTAAAAGCTTAAGCATACATGAAAAATTTTCTGATTTTTATTCTCCTGGCCGTTGGCATTCCGGTAACAGCCCAAAAACTAGAAGGTGTTGTTACGTATGATCGTACGCAGGATTATGTCAAGATTATGTCCCGTTTGACGTTCCTGAGTCTGGATCAAAAGGAACGGATGAAAGCAACGAGCAAAAATTACAGCAGTTCCAGTACCAAAATGGTGCTTTATTTCAACGAAGACCAGAGCTTGTACACCAACGAAAGTGAGTACTGGCGCAGCGAAAACGGGCAATGGTCGTACCGCAACAGCGATTATATCATCCGGCGCGACTTCAAAAATGAAACCAAAGCCGATGTGATCGAAATGTTGGGAAAAACCTACCTGATTGAGGATTCGTTGCAAACGCCAAAGTGGAAGATTTTGAATCAGTTGAAAGACATTGCGGGGCATATCTGCATGAAGGCCGAAACCGAAGACCCGATTAAGCAGCAGAAAATTACGGCCTGGTTTGCCCAGGATATCCCGGTATCTGCCGGACCCGAGCAGTATTTTGGTTTACCGGGCCTTATTCTGGAATTGGATCTGAACGATGGCGACGCCGTGATTACGGCCAGCAAGATTGAGCTTCGGGATGTGTCGAAGGAGCTGACAGCAACCAAAAAAGCCAAAGGCCGCAAAATCAAAACCGCCGACTACGATAAACTCATCAAGGATCATATCCAGACCAGTATGAAAGCCCAGGAAAACCCCTACTGGACGATACGATACTAACAGGAATGATGAATTAGGAGCGATGAACGATGAAATCTAAAAACACCATCGTTCATCGTTTTCTCACAAATTTCCTTTCTTCAACTCCGCAACGGCGTGGTTTGCGGCCCGGGCGGTTAAGGCCATGAAGGTGATAGACGGATTTTGGTTGCCGACGGAGGTCATGCAGGCGCCGTCGGTGACGAAAACGTTTTTCACGTTATGAAATTGGTTCCAGCCATTTAGCAACGAGGTTTTGGGGTCTTTGCCCATCCGAACTCCGCCCATTTCGTGGATATCCAGACCAGGATTCCGTTTGTCGTCGTAAGACGCAATGTTTTTACAACCTGATTTCTCGAGCATCTCGGCCCCCTGCATCAGAAAATCTTTGATGACTTTTTCGTCGTTGGCATCGTAGCCGATGGACGTAATCAACTGCGGAATGCCAAACGGATCTTTCTGATCTGTACTTAACCGAACGTGGTTTTCGTATTTCGGAACGGTTTCTCCCTGCATCATCATGTAGACGCTCCAGCCGCCCGGCGTCAACAATCCCTCCTTGAATTCTGCTCCAAAACCGTCCTGGCTATTGCCTCGTTGCCAGCTGGCCCGGCTGGCGCTGAATGCCACCATGTAACCCCGCTGAAAATCCGTCTCCTGTTTTTTTACATTCCGGAACGAGGGCATGAAGGCCGTTGTGGGCCGCCGGCCGTAAAAGTATTGGTCTTTGTAGCCATCGAACGAAGCTGTCAGGCTCCCCCGGTAATTGTGAAATGCCACGTAGCGGCCCAGCAAACCATTGTCGTTGCCCAACCCATTGGGGAAGCGGCTGGAGGTCGAATTCAGCAGCACCAGGTTGGAATTCAGGCAAGCGGCATTGACGAAGATAATTTTGGCAAAATACTCTACCGCTTGTTTCGTGTTGGCATCGATTACCCGCACACCCATCGCTCTTCCCTTTTTTTCGTCGTAAATGATGGAATGAACCACCGAGTCAGGGCGCAGGGTCAGATTGCCGGTTTTGGCCGCCCACGGTAAGGTGGCCGAGTTGGAACTGAAATAACCGCCAAACGGGCAGCCGCGGTAACACAGACTACGGGCCTGACACTGCCCACGTCCTTGCTGCAAATGAATGGGTTGCGGTTTGGTCAGGTGCGCACACCGGCCAATGATGACCTGTCGGTCGGTATACTGCTTTTTGACGGCTTGCTGAATGTGTTTCTCAACACAGTTGAGCTCAAAAGGGGGCAGGAATTCACCGTCGGGCAGGCTATCGATCCCGTCTTTATTACCACTGATGCCCACAAATTTTTCAACGTGGCTGTACCAGGGCGCAAGGTCTTTATACCGGATCGGCCAGTCGACGGCAAAACCGTCGCGGGCGGGTGCCTCCAATTCGTAATCGCTCCAGCGCTGGGTTTGCCGCGCCCAGATCAGCGATTTTCCCCCGACCTGATAGCCCCGAATCCAGTCAAACGGTTTTTCCTGAATGTACGGATGGTCGGCATCTTTCACGAAAAACTGCTCCGTCGATTCGTCCAGGGCATAACATTTGGTTGCAATAGGGTTTGCCACGTCAAAAGAATCCGGCATGCGGTTGCGGTGGGGTAGGTCCCACGGGTTGGCCATCGCTGTTGGATAATCCGTCACATGTTTGATCATGCGTCCTCGTTCCAGCACAAGGGTTTTCAAACCTTTTTCACACAGTTCCTTCGCGGCCCAGCCTCCGCTGATGCCTGAGCCAATTACGATAGCGTCGAACGTATGTTGGGCGTTGGCTTTTCCTGTAATATACATCGGTGGTAGTATAAAGATGAAACCTGTAAGGTCGCCCAGACGGGGTCGCCCAGACGGGGTCGCCCAGACGGGGTCGCCCAGACTTTACAGGCTATTTGCGTCTAATTCAATAACTGAACTTTATCACGTCTGAAACTCGTCAACTTTACTTGCCTATCACTATTATCAAGTTCATAATCACGGGAATGGGTTGGGCTTATCGTTTCGCGAACCAGATAATTACCGCTATTTCGTCAAAAGATGCGCGAAATACTGCGCACCAATTGCTGATACTTCCGCTTATTGCCTGATAATTAACCATTTCCACGTATTCATCTGTATCAAATCCGTTGCCGGGATCACAGTCATTTTGAATGGATCAACTATCGATTGATAGTCAGGAACGATTGGCGCTAGAAATCAGTCGCAATTTTCGAATTTTCAATGCCTACGTCAAAGCTTATTAACAAACGTTTTGGCCGGCAAGGAGCTTTTCTTATGGGTTATTTCAAGCGAAAATAGTAACTGGTGAACAGCATTACTCGCAATCGATCCATTATATTCATCATAACCCGGTCAACATGGATTCTATAACGTCTAACCGATGGTGTTGGATTGGTTTGATGCTGGAATGAATTCGAGACTCTCCATCAAAAATAATAGCAGTAAGCAAAAAGACCTGCCAGGTTTTCAAAACACGACAGGTCTTTGGGAATTTCAGATTGGATACTTACTAAACTGCCATATTCTATTCCACCGGAGAATCGATCACCCGCACCACTTTCCAGATTCCGCGAATGTCTTTCAACGGAATGGTAACGCTGCCCCCGTTCGGATTGTCGGAGTGAAGCGTCAACCGCTGGCGCGTCAGTAACTCGTTGTCTTTGATTCGTTTTACCACGAAAAAGTCACGGTAGATAACGGCAAAAATGCCCCCCGACTGGTATTCCCAGTTGATGGGGTCCACCAGAATCGCTAGTACTTTGGCTCCGTTCGCCAGCTGCGGGGTCATGCTGTTGCCGGAAACTTCAATAACGACCGGATCTTTATGCGTTCCCACCATGTGGACCGGAACGCGGTAGGTTTCCATCTGCGCCATGCTGATTCCTTCGATGTAGGTCTCAATGAAACTGGCGTAAAAGCGTGTCGGCACGAACGGAAGGTCGGTGTAGCGCACTTCCAGTTCAATAACCTTCCCATTCTGCTCCGGCTCATCCAATACGGGTTTTTGCCCCCGCAGCAGAAAATCGGCCCGCACCTGCGGATATTGTTCCAACAGCCGCATGATTGTATCGTACGATGGTTTGGCCCGTCCGTTCAGAATGTTATAAAATTTCGATGAGTTTTCGCCCAGGTCTTTTGCGGCCTGGTAAATACTGATTTCCAGCGCGTCAAATACTTGCCGCAGCCGCTCCTGAATCGGCTCCAAACCTTCTTCAAAAGATTTTCCCGGTTCGTTTAACATGATATAAGTATTGACTTTTATAATATAAGTATTATATATTGTGATCAAATATACAAAATAAAACAACAAATCTGATGAAAACTGCTAGAATAATATCATATCCAACCTGAAAGAAAAAATGAAACGGCTGGGAGACCACACTAAACCGACGGTTTTGTTCGTCGATATGAACAGCTTTTTTGCCAGTTGTGAGCAACAGGTCAATTATTACCTCCGCGAACGGCCCATTGCGGTTTGCGTCTATACGGGAAAACAAGGATGCGTCATTGCGCCGTCTATCGAGGCCAAGCAGCGGGGCGTTCGGTTGGGCATGCGGCTGGATGAAGCCATTCAGCTTTGTCCGGACTTGATTCCGGTGGAAACGAATTCTAAACGTTACCGCGAATTTCACGTGGCCATCATCAACGTGCTTCGGCAATATACCCCCGACGTTATTCCCAAAAGCATCGACGAAGCCGTGGTCGATCTGACCCACTGCCAACTCATTTACAGGAATGTGGTTGAGGTGGCCCGGCAGATCAAAAATGACATTCAGACGAAAGTGGGCGACTGGCTTCGCTGTTCCATCGGCATTGCTCCCAATGCGTTTCTGGCTAAGCTGGGCTCCGACCTGTATAAACCCGATGGGTTGGTGGTTATCACTCCCGAAACCATCGACGATGTTCTGAAAAATTTGAAGCTGACCGATCTGCCCGGCATCGGCCAGAGCATGGCCCGGCGGCTCGAAGAACAGGGCATTCTCACACCTTTGAACTTACGGTATGCTTCCCCCGAGCGGCTACGGGCGGTTTGCAAAAGCGTCATTGGCTGGCATTGGCATCTGCGACTTAATTTTGGGGGCGAAGTGGATCTGGAAACCAGCGCTTATAAAAGCATGCAGGCCATGCGAACCATTGCGGCCCACCAGCGCGAATCGCCCGAACGGCTGGATGAATTGCTGCAATCGCTTTGCCTCACGCTGGAGCGTCGGATGGTGAAGCAGGATGTGTTTTGCCAGGTTATCGCCTTTCATTGCCGTTACCACGATGGCCGGTATTACAGCGATGAAATTAAGCTGCCCCAACCGAAGCAGGACAGCATGGAATTATACCACCTGATCCGGCAGCGCTTTGAACGGTTCCAGCGTGCCAACCAATGCGAGCCGATTTTGAATCGATCCATCCGGAGCATGAGTGTCAGCGTGTTTCGTTTTATGTCGGGACAATTGGTTCCGTTTAGTCTGTTTGAAGACAACACCCGCAAAAACACCCTGCGAAAAATAATCTACGAAGTGAAAGACCGATTTGGCAGCGATAAACTGATCCGGGCCACCGAACTCCGCGACCAGCCTATCTTTCGCGATGTGATCGGTTTTGGCTCCATTAAGGACCTTCACGACGACCAAAATCCGTTTTAAATTGTAAATGAATGAGTAATGCAGAAAATTTTTACAAAAATTTGTTACTCTTGCGTACTTTTGAAGTCAAAATGAGTAGCCCGACTCTCGTCTGTTGGCATATAATACCATCCCCACCTGTCGTTATCTTGCTAGAACGGCCTTTTGTGAAAGTGGTTTCACATTAACTAAACAGACTCATGAACAACGTATTCACCCTTATGGTAGCCATGCTGCTGGTTGCAGTGGCGCTAGTTTCGTTTCGGCCGGAAACGGAGCCCAAAGAAGACGCTAAAATCAAGTGGATGACCATTGAGGAAGCGTTCGCGCAGAATCAGAAAAACCCAAAGAAAATCTTTATCGATGTCTATACCGACTGGTGTGGCTGGTGCAAAGTGATGGATCGGGAAACTTTTACCAACCCGTCCGTGGTCGATTACATCAGTAAAAACTACTACGCCGTAAAGCTGAATGCCGAGCAGAAAGAAGACATCGTTTTGGGCAAAGATAAGTTCGTGTACGTTGCCCAGGGCGGTCGCGGGTACCATCAATTGGCGGCTGCGCTGCTGAGAAATCAACTAAGCTACCCAACGGTTGTTTTCATGAACGAAAAGTTCCAGCCTATTCAGCCAATTCCGGGCTACATAAAAGCACCTGAGTTTCATCAGATTATTACGTTTATCGGTGGCGACCATTACGACAAGGAGCCATTCGAGCAATTCAAAGCGAAAACGTACCCACAGAAATATTCCGCAAAACGCTGAAGCCAGCGGAAACTTGTACCGCAAAACCGTCCGGACCCGGACGGTTTTTTCTTTGGGAGCAATGCCATCAGGAGCGATAAAATTGACGGCTATGGATTACCGAGCCGTCATTTTTCGTTTGCCTTCCTGAATCAGTTCCAGCACCTTTTCCATGTCCCGATCGCGCTGCTTGATTCGATCTTGCACGGTGTATTCGGTGGGGTAGTCCGGCATCACACCCCGTCCCTGATCCGGATTTCGGCTGGCGGTTGCAATCCAAAACACAGGAAACCGGACCCGCAAGCGCGTCTCGGGTAGCGTCAGCGTCTGAATAATGCCGCCGTTGCAACCGGCTTCGCCCCCACCCGTTTCCTGACCAATGATTGTAACGGGCCGCTGTGCTTTTAAACTAGCCGTAAAAATGGACGCTGCCGAAAACGTCCGGCCACTCGTCAAAATGTAAACTTTACCCGTAAACCGGTGGTCGGATGCCGGTTTATTCCAGCCCACGTTGGATTTTCCGAACTGATAACGGCCACCCTCTGATTTCATGAAACGGAAGTTCTGCCGTAACACGCGTTTTTCCTTGCGGTCAAAATAGGAACAGGAGTTTGGTCGGCGTACACGGCACTCCGCCCGATCAACCTGCCGAAAATCCGACTTCATCAGGTACGACATCAGATCCGAACCAATTTCGGCGTTTCCTCCGGTATTCTGCCGCAAGTCGATCACCAGATCCTGTACTTTCTGCTTTTCCAGGGTTTCGAATACTTCCCGGTGAAACGACTGATAGCGGTCGTAACCAAAACCGTTGATAATCAACATGGCTGCTGTCGAGTCGCCGTTAATAAAATGCAGCGAACGCATCAGTTGGAGTTTGGCATCATCGTCAAACGACGCTTCCGTTTTATGACGGTTTTTTTTGCTTCGCTTCACCGTGGCTGGAAGCGGAGTTGTCGGAATATCGCCCGAACTAACGGGCCGGCGCCGGATGGTGGTTACCCGCTCAACGCAGGTCGTATCACGTACCGTCAGCGTCCAGGGCGACCGGCCGTCGAAATGCCGCCAATAGGTTTCTTCGAGGTGGTACAATTCGAGAAAATAATTCTTGAACGTCTGGTTGTAGCCGTCGGAGGGCCAGCGGTCACGGGCCGCCTGGATAACCTCTTTGACAGAATGTTTGCCCAGCTTCAGCACTTCCGTGCCACAGATCAGCGACGAGTCCGTGCTGCGGTTACGCCCGATAAACATCCGGTCGTTTTGTAAAATAATATCAAACGGTAGCCACTGGGGTTGCGGTTTTCGGGTTGAGCGGCTGGTGTAGAGGGATTCCTGTACATCAGTATGGCCGCAGCGAATCCGGACAATCAGCGGGCGGAGCAGTTCCCGAAATTCAATTTCGGTCATCGGGCGGTAAAGCTGGCGAAAAACCGAGTCGAAACTCCGGTTCATTTCGTCTTGCGGCACATACCGGTACAAGCTCGGGTGGCGTTCCTCCAGCGTTTTCCGCAGGACCGCAAAATCACTCCGCAATTGCTCGACCGTATACACCCGGGGGCGATAGGTTCCTTTTTTCGGAGGGGTCGGAAAACAATAAGCCGTGCTGATAGTCAAGGCCATCAGCAGCACGAGGAAACGCATACTGTTTTTCTAAAATGATCAAACCATTCTATTCCCGAAGCTACCGTTTTTTTTATGGGAAACAAAATTAGTAAAACGCGTCTTCGATGTGATTGATGGCAATCTGATCGGGCAAGACTGTCACGGCCACAACATCGAAACGAACGTCGTAGGGCCAGTCTTTGGCAAACAGATAATGCTCGGCGGCTTTCATAACCAGCCTTGCTTTGGTGTAGTTGACGAACGTTTCGGGGTTGCCAAATCGGGTATTGCTGCGGGTTTTTACTTCCACAAAAACCATCAGTTTACCCAGTTGCGCAATCAGGTCAATTTCGGCGTGCTGGTGTCGGTAATTCCGTTCCAGGATGTCGTAGCCTTTCCGTTGCAGGTAACGGATAGCTTCGTCTTCGCCCTGCCGACCGGTGTCGTTGTGTTGTGCCATAAACGGTTTTTATGCTTAGACGGTCATGGGCTCAAATAGACACGAACGAAAACGACTGGTTTTGGTGTTTCCTACAGAGGATGATACGAGAATGAATCATTATTGCAATAAACAGGTACAGGTTCAAGATTTGGGACTTGTTGATTATCAAACCGGTTGGGATTATCAGGAGCGGCTTCTAGCGGATGTAGTTGCGGCCAAAATAGCGAACCGAAACCGGCCGGTGGATCAACAGCAGCCGACGCCCAATTACGTGTTGTTTTGCCAGCACCCCCACGTCTACACCTTGGGTAAAAGCGGGAAAGAAGGCCATCTGCTGGCTAATGACGCGTTCCTGCAAAGCATCGGTGCCACCTATTACAAAATCAACCGGGGGGGCGATATTACCTACCACGGACCGGGGCAGTTGGTGGGGTATCCGATTCTGGACCTGGATAATTTTTTCACGGACATTCACCGGTACATGCGTTTGCTGGAAGAGGCCATCATTCAAACGCTGGCGGACTACGGTTTGAGCGCTGGACGGATCGATGGCTTGACCGGCGTCTGGCTGGGACACGAACCGGATAAAAAACCAGCCAACGGTCCACGAAAAATCTGCGCGATGGGCGTCAAAGCGAGTCGCTGGGTCACCATGCACGGTTTTGCGTTGAACGTGAACACGGATTTGCAGTATTTTAGTCATATCGTGCCCTGCGGTATTTCCGACAAAGCCGTTACGTCCATGCAGGCCGAGCTGGGTCGGGAAGTGCCGCTGGAGGAGGTGGCCAAACGGGTCAGTTATCACCTGGCCGATTTGTTTGAGATGGAATTGATTCCCGTTGCATCGGATTTGGTGAAACCGGCTGCGGTGTAATGGGTTACTAATAGATAGCATTGAAGCACGGCATGAGTCCGTAAGTATAGGTAGATGAAGAAAGACATTGCATTTTTGCCAGTAGAAGGAGTCCAGGTTGTGATTGCCCGTAAACTGACCGAACTCAATCAGTACGACTGGCAAGTTTATTTAATCAATCAGAACGCGGTCAGCATTCAGAACGTTTTTGTTACCTCCAAAGGCTACGGTTTTGTGGATGAAAAACAGGAGCAGCCCCAAACAACCTCCACACTGCGGCACTTTTTCCCGGCGCTCCAGCCGAATGAACACGTTGTTGTGGAGACGATCATGCCGGATGTGTTTCATTTGAATAACCAATATTGGGTCAGCTATTACATCGGCGATCAGATTTTTGACAAAAAGTTTATCTTCGTGCCTGACAGCATTACCGAACAGAACCTGATTCAGATTCAGGAATTGGGGCTGGAAGGAATCTTACACGCCTGATCTTTTTTTTGTCACCGCCATGCCCGTATCCTGGAAAAAACGACTCAAAAACCTCTTATTTATTGACATCAAAACCGTTGCCGGAGCGCCTTCCTACAATGATCTGGATGAGCGAATACAGCAACAGTGGGGGCAGAAATCCAGCTATTTCCAGAACGAAGAAAACTGGTCTGCCGCCAGATGGTACGACAACCGGGCGTCGTATTACGCCGAATACGGGAAAATCGTCTGTATCGGCATTGGCGGGTTGTACTGGGATGACGACGACAACATATTCCTGAAAGTAAAAACGCTGGCTAGTGATGACGAACTGGCCTTGCTGACGGAGTTTGTCGATATCATCGAAAAATACCCGGCGAATGAATTGATCCTCTGCGCGCACAATGGCAAGGAGTTTGATTATCCGTACCTGTGTCGCCGGATGCTGGTACACGGTTTGCCGCTTCCGGCCACGCTGCGGCTGTCGGGGCGTAAACCCTGGGATATTCCCCATCAGGACGTATTGGAAATGTGGCGGTTTGGCGATAGCCGTCACTTTGTGCCACTCGATTTGCTGGCTGCCGTTTTGAACCTGCCCACCCAACCGCTCGAACTGACTGGCGACCAAACTAGTTTAGTGTATTATCAGAAGCAGGGGCTGAAGCGGGTGCGTGAATACGCCCGTTCATCCATTGTAACGCTGGTACAGGTGTACCTCCGCTTACTGGGTGCCCCGCTGGTTGAAGAGCAACGCATCACGCGTTTGGAGTAAAGTAATAGAAGATAGACAAGGGAAGAAAGACAAAAGACCGTCACTACCGTCTTTTACCTCATGTCGCATCTCTTTTGTCTAAAAACACATGAGAAATAATAGAAATAAACCACGAGAAAATAGAAGAAGCTCCCCGAACCGTCCGGTTCAGTCGGCCCATTCATTTCTGGATGAAATGAAGGACGACATCGCGGCTTTTTTTGAAATAAATAGCAAAGAATCCTTTTCGCAGACCGATGTACTTGAAAACTTCGATGTTGACGATCGGAAAACGAAACTGTTGACCCACGGCCTGATTGGCGAACTGACCGACGAGGGGGTCTTAACCCGCCATGCCGACGGAACGTACCAGTTCAACGAAAACGACCAGACCATTGAAGGAACCGTCGATCACGTCAACCCCCGGTTTGCGTTCGTCAGTACCGGATCGGGCGACCGTGACGATGATATTTACGTGAGTACCGAAGACCTGAACGGTGCGATCGACGGTGACAAGGTGAAAGTGAAGCGTTTGGCGTCGAATTTCGGCGGACGCAGTTCGCAAAACCGCAACCGCCGGATCGAAGGTCGGGTAACGGAGATTGTCGAGCGGGGCCGCTCAGAACTGGTGGGCCGCATCGAAACCTGGCCCAATTACGGGCAGGTAATTCCCGACAGCAAGCGGATTTACGAGGAAATCTATATCCCGAAAGACAAACTGGGCGACGCGAAAGACGGCGATAAAGTGATTGTGCGGATGACGCGCTTTCCCGACGGACGGCACCGGCCCGAAGGGGAAGTAATTTCTGTGTTGGGGCAGGCGGGTGAGAATAATACCGAGATGCACGCCATCTTGGCCGAATTCGGACTGCCCATCCATTTTCCGGATGCGGTAGAACGGGAATCGGAAGCTATCTCGGAGCAGATTCCGGAAGAGGAAATCGGGAAACGCCGGGATATGCGCGGAGTGACAACGTTCACGATTGACCCTGAAGATGCAAAAGACTTTGATGATGCGCTTTCGGTTCAGATGCTCGATAACGGCAATTACGAAATCGGAGTGCACATTGCCGATGTAACGCATTACATTCAGCCCGGTACGGCCCTGGAAGACGAAGCCTACAAGCGCGGAACGTCCGTTTACCTGGTCGACCGCGTGGTGCCAATGTTGCCCGAAAAACTGTCGAACAACCTCTGCTCCCTGCGGCCGAACGAAGATAAACTAACGTTTTCGGCGGTTTTTGAACTGACGCCGGAGGCCAAAATCAAGAAAGAATGGTTTGGGCGCACGGTTATTCACTCCGATCGGCGGTTTGCGTACGAAGAAGCGCAGGAAGTGGTGGATAGTGGACAGGGCGATTACCTCGAAGAGCTGCGATTACTGAATGAACTGGCGTTCAAACTGCGCGATGAACGGTTTCGGCACGGCGCAATCAATTTTGAAACCGTTGAAGTAAAGTTCAAGCTGGACGAGAACGGCGTGCCGCTGTCGGTGTATCCAAAAATCCGGAAAGATGCCCATAAGCTGATTGAAGAGTTTATGTTGCTCGCCAACAAGCGCGTTGCGGAATTCGTGCACGGTTTGTCGCGTGGCGAACATCCGAACGTGATGGTGTACCGGGTGCACGATTCGCCGGATTTTGAGAAGCTACGGACCTTTGCCACGTTTGCGGCCCGGTTTGGCTACAAACTCAAAGTCGATAACGAGAAAGAGCTGTCGAAGTCGTTTAACACGATGATGGACAACCTGGAAGGGCAGCCCGAGCAGAATGCACTGCAACAGCTCGCCATCCGGACCATGGCCAAGGCACGTTACAGCACCGAGGATATCGGGCACTTTGGGCTGGCGTTCCGGCGGTATTCGCATTTTACGTCGCCCATCCGTCGCTACCCGGATATGATGGCCCACCGGCTTTTACAGCATTATTTGAACGGGGGTAAATCGGTTAGCGTCGAAGAATACGAAGCCCGCTGCAAGCAGTCTTCTGACCGCGAGCGTGTGGCCGTGGAAGCCGAACGGGCATCCATCAAATACAAGCAGGTGGAGTTCATGAACCGGATGGACCGCGATCAGGAGTTTACAGGCGTGATTACGGGCGTAACGGATTTCGGAATGTTCGTTGAAATTACCGAAACCAGCGCAGAAGGCCTCGTCCGTATGACCGATCTGGAAGATGATTTCTATGAATTCGACAAGGAAAATTACCGGCTGATTGGCAAACGAAACAAGAAGATTTTTGCCTTTGGTGATACCGTAAGGGTTCGGGTTAAAGAAGCCAATCTGGCCCGCCGAAGCCTGGATCTGTGGTTGGTTGCCGACAACGGTTCGGCGAAAGGTTCGCTGAAAAACCGGTTGACCCGCCGTGAAAATACTGACGGCGAGAGCCGATCGCAAAGGCGTTCTGGGGTATCGGGTGGCAAACGCGAAAAAACCGTTAAAGCCAAAAAAGACCGGAAACGACGCTAAAATGATGACCCACGGCGAATCGTCGCAACAGCGAACCACCGTGGGTTTATTAATAACCGTTTATAAATGAACACGATGAACGACGAATTTATGCAGGAAGCCATTCGGCAGGCTCGGAAAAGCTTGGCAGAAGGCGGTATTCCCATCGGCTCGTCGCTGGTGAAAGAGGGTAAGCTGGTGGCGTCGGGCCACAACAAACGGGTTCAGGAAAACAACCCGATTTTGCACGGCGAAATGGACTGCCTCAACAATGCCGGGCGAGTTGGTTCTTTCCGCAACACTGTCATCTACTCCACGCTGATGCCGTGTTACATGTGCGCCGGAACCATCGTTCAGTTCAAAATTCCGAAAGTGATTGTGGGCGAATCGCGGACCTTTGCCGGAGCGCGGGCGTTCATGGAGCAGCATGGGGTGGAAGTAATTGATCTGGATTTGCCGGAATGTGTCGAGATGATGAACGAATTCATCGCGAAAAAACCGGAAATCTGGAACGAAGATATTGGAGAGCTATAAGCTTTCCACGGAGTCAATCAATCGAATGCACAATGTACAACCTGAAGATTATTAATTCGACGGTACGGCCTAGCCGGAAAGGACCGATCATCACCGAATGGATTGCGGAAGTAGCCCACCAGTATGGCGAGTTTCACGTGGAAGTGCTCGATCTGGCGGACATCAACCTGCCGATGATGAACGAACCGGCTCACCCGCGCCTAAAGCAGTATGAACACGAACATACCAAGCAGTGGAGCGCTAAAATTGACGAAGCGGATGCCTTTATTTTTGTGACGGCTGAATACGATCACAGTTATCCGGCACCCCTGAAAAATGCGCTGGAATACCTGGTTCAGGAGTGGGGGTATAAAGCGGCCGGAATTGTTAGTTATGGCGGGATTTCGGCCGGTACCCGGGCGGCTACGGCGCTGAAAGCCGACCTGATTGCCCTGAAAGTGGTTCCGTTGTTTGAAGCCGTCAATATCCCGTTCTTCGATCAGTACATCAACGAAGAAGCCGAGTTTGTGCCCAACGAATCGAGCCAGCGGGCGGCCCAGCTAATGCTGAATGAGCTGGTTCGCTGGACGAAAGGAATGACCGTGATCCGGGAGAATAAATAAAGCGAGCGGTGAGAAGCCAGTAAAGACAACCGCACGAATTAGGGGCTCTTTATGCCCGCTGCTTTACCTTTACTTCCACTTCTTGCGCAGCCCATCGATCACCTCCCGCGTTTCGGCAATCCGGGTTTTTAGTCCTTTTTTGTAATGCCACAGCCGCAGTTCGGGGTTGTGGCTTTCTTTTTCCAACTCCTGCTCAATTTCCCGGAGGTACTGTTCACTCAGTTTCAAATACCGTTCGGCGGTTTCGGGGTTATGAAAACCACCGCCATCGACGGTTACGTAAATGGGTGTGGTGTGAGCGGCCTGTTGCGGACCGGCAAAACAGCGGGCGGCCAGCCAGATGCCCCGCGTCAACGTATCGAGCTTCAGGTTTAATGTCAAGCGGCTAGTCGATTGTCCCGGTTCGTCTTTTGAAATACGGGCTAAAACTTTTCCGTGGCCAATCAGTTCGATCCGATCCAGGGGCACCTGTTTGGCGTGGCCAAAAGCCTGAACGGAAACCGTTAAATTATCCCCTTTTTTTAGCGCCAGACGGTCACCGGGCCGGGCATCATTGACCCGGAAATCCAGCATCGGACCGCTGGTAACTACGGTATGCCCCGCTTTCAAACCGGCCTTCCATGACTGATTGGTCAGCGGACCGTCGGTATAAACATAAAACCGGGCGTTGCCGATCCGGGCCGAACGCTCTGGGGGGCCGTGGCCGTGATCCTGCCCGCACCAGGGGAAATCGGAACCTGCCGTGGCCGTTACTGGAAAACCCAGGTCCAGCAAATGATAATAATGATCGGTACGAAGGGGTGTTTCGTCGACACAGTACTGCAAAATTTCGAGCACATCCACCTTCCCCCGCAAACCGTCGAGCGTCAGACCCCGATAACCGTGAAAGGTCTCGGCGTGATGAGCGTACCCCGTCAGTCCGCCCAATTCGTGGAGTTTATCAAAAACCGTATCGTAGTGATAATACTCTTTGGAAAACCGTACTTTGTCGGAAGCACCGTAGCCGAGGGCGTGCCCCAGCTCGGGGGTTCGGGGGTCTTCCTGACCCGAAACCAGCAGGTAGTTATTCTCTTGATAAACACCTTTTTCGCCGAACGCATATTGCGGATAATACGTCTCCCAGAAATCGCCCATGCGCAGCAGCACACCCACCCGAACGTCCTCGGCTTGCAGCCATTTCGCCAGCAGCGGATCTTCGTTCGGAGAACGGCGGATGTGGATATGACCGTCGGTTGGGTACCAGCCGCGGGCCGCCATATCGATCCAGCGCGCCATCCGGTACGTTCGTTTCTGCGGTCTGCCAGCCTGAATAATAATTTGGTGGTGTTGATCAAGAAACTCCGGCCCTTTGGAGAGGCTTAGTTGGTAGGTGCCCGGCGGCAGAGCTAGCTGAAAACGACCATTGACGTAAAAAGAGCTGTCGGGCTGAAAGCCAAAACCGTCGGCATGATCCCACAAACCGTACATGACGCCAATGGCTTGCTTCGGCAGTTGCTTAATCACCTGGCCAGCTCTGGTCAGCCGTACCCGCACGGGCGTCAGTTTGGTATCATTCGCCACGGTTGCGTCAACCGTCAATAGTCCCGTTTGGATGGTTTGGGCCTGCCCGAACAGGCTAATAGACAGGCTTGTAACCGTCAGAAGACGGCGCCACGATACCGAAATGCTGCTCATTAATCTTCGCCCTAGGAACACCAATACCTTTACCGCTGTAAAACGCATTAATTTTATTCATATACTCCGCGTTACCAATTTCTTTTCCGGATTTACTTGTTACCTTTCACTGTTTTTTGGTAACAATCAGGATTCGGGATGTCAGTTGTACCAGCCATTCGGAGCAAATACGAATTCTACCGTAAGTTGCTACGGGAACACAAATACGTATTGCGAAATACAATCGATGTTGTGAAAGTAAGCGGTAGCGCACCCTTTCTGGAAGGGAAAACTACGGTTTCGCACAGTGATCTTGAGGCTGAAATCAGGCTGGCGGTTCGGGTCAAAAACAATAATCACGACTTTTTTAATTTTTCGTTACAGTGCGAGGAGCTGGGCGAAGAGCCTTTTTTTCAGTTTCACAGCGACGGGTGTGCTCACCGCAACGTTGATGAGACGATTCCGTTGGCCAGCCAGCGAATAACGACTCCGCATTTCAATCAGTATGACCAGCGGGGCGCAGCCATTACCTACAAAATGGAACGCTCATCGCCGAACGAACAGCAGCCCGATACGATCGAAGATATCAATCGCTACATGGTTTATTTTTGCCAGGAAGCCAGACTTAATTTACGTGACGACGAGTTTCCGCTCATTCGGATTCTGCCCAACGCCCTGCCATTGCACGTGACTCAGAAAGACCCTAATTCAACGGTTTTGTTTTTGTGATGGTATTCGAGGAGCTTTATAAGGAGATCAAAAGCGCGTTTGGGCAGCTCTGGACTTTTAAGGAGCGGGGTAAATCATTGGAAATCATTACGCCCTACACAACCACCTCGCAAAAGTTTATCTCCGTGTTTCTTTCCTTCAAAGATGACGAGTACATTGTTTCCGACGGAGGGTGGCTCGACAACGGTTTTTACGATAACAGCTTTAATCTGGAAGACGATACGTTCCGAAAGATTGCGCACCACTATTTTGACGCCTTCGGCATCCGGGAGATCAAAGGGCCCAGCCAGAAGACCTATTTTTACAAAAAAACGATCACACCCGTTGCCGTGCCGTCGCTGGTGTTTGATATGTCGAGCTTTATTTCGGCGATGGTAAGTACGGGCCAGATTGAGTTTGTGGAACGGGAAGAACGGGAAACGAAGGAGCAATTCCGGCGGTCGGCAAATGATTACCTGCAAACGGTTTTTCCGAAAGAAAAAATGGACCTGGGCGTTTACCTGGATGAGCAGAAGCAAATCCGGATGCACGCCATCGTGAAGCCGTCGTCCTCAAAGCTTGTCCTGATCAACTACATCACTGGCAGCAACCCGTATTTTTTCAACAACAGCATCACCAAAACCAATTTTTTGTTCGAGCTGGCCGATAAATCGCCGGTGGGACGGTTTGTGAAGCGGAAGATTTCGCTCGTCGACAATACCGCTGCGGGCTACGTTCCGAACCGGATTGCGACGTTTATCAATCACCTGCTGGAAAACACCGGTTCCGAAAAAATAGAGTGGTCGGAGCGCGAAAAGTTGAGCGAAATTGTCTGAATTTTTAGCGTGCCCCCAAACAAAAACAGGCCACACAATTGTGTGACCTGTCTCTTTAGTAGCGGGAGCTGGACTCGAACCAGCGACCTTTGGGTTATGAGCCCAACGAGCTACCAACTGCTCCATCCCGCGATGTTGGAATGCAAAGGTAAGAACTATTTCACAAAAAACAATTACCTTTGTAAAAAAATAACCCCTCCCGCTAAAAAATGTTAGCTCGGAGGGGAGTTTTTTTCTGTAGCCATTGGTTATTCAGATCATGAATAGTTTAATTGAAACAAATAATCCCGACCATAAGGCCGGTTATGTCAGCATCATCGGTAAGCCGAATGTGGGAAAATCGACGCTGATGAATCAGCTGGTGGGCGAACGGCTTTCCATCATTACCTCCAAAGCACAAACGACCCGCCACCGCATTATGGGCATCCTGAACGGTGTGCACAACGGGCAGGAGTTTCAGTTGGTTTATTCGGATACTCCGGGCATTATCAAACCGCAGTACCGCTTGCATGAGTCTATGATGAGCTTCGTGCGGGGTTCGCTGGAAGATGCCGATGTGATATTGTTCGTAACGGATATTTTCGAGAAACATGACGAAAATGACGTGCTCGAACGGCTGCAAAGAGCCCAAACCCCGATTTTGTTGTTGATCAACAAAATTGATCTGGCAACGCCCGAGCAGATTGAAGAAAAAATTCAGTACTGGCAGGAGAATTTTAAGGCCGAAGTTATTATTCCGATCTCGGCGCTCAATGCCCAAAATATTGATCAGCTGTTCGAAGCCATCGTCAGCCGGTTGCCCGTTCATCCGCCATACTTTCCAAAAGATGAGCTAACGGACCGGCCCGAACGGTTTTTTGCCTCGGAGATCATCCGCGAGAAGATCTTCCTGAATTACAAGAAAGAAGTCCCGTATAGCTGTGAGGTAGTAATCATGGGCTTTAAGGAGAAAGACGACATTATTGTGATTCAATCCGAAATCCTGGTGGAGCGGGCGACCCAACGGGCGATTTTGCTGGGCGAAGGCGGAAAGATGATCAAAAAAACGGGCATCATGGCCCGCGAAGAACTGGAACGCTTCTTCGGAAAAAAGGTGTTCCTCGAGCAATATGTAAAAGTTGAACCTGATTGGCGCAGCAAAGAGCGCGCATTGAAACGGTTTGGGTATGAAGAATAGCCGGTAAAATGCACAAGGTGGAGGAAAAAATCCCTGCTTCCCGTCCTTGATCATAGCCTGTGGCTTCATCCTTTCTCCTCTTTTTTTAATTATGGCAAATATTGTAGCAATTGTAGGCCGCCCGAACGTGGGCAAATCGACGCTGTTTAACCGGTTGGTGGAACAGCGGCAGGCCATTATGGATAATCAGCCGGGCGTAACGCGCGACCGGCATTACGGCTATGCCGATTGGACCGAAAAATATTTTACGGTCATTGACACCGGCGGTTACGTTGTCGGGTCGGATGATGTGTTCGAAGAGTCGATCCGCGAACAGGTGCAGATTGCCATCGAAGAGGCTTCGGTTGTCCTGTTTATGGTGGATGCCATGGCGGGGTTGACCGATCTGGACAAGGATTTTGCGGACGTGCTGCGCCGGTCGAAAAAACCGGTGTATGTGGTGGCCAATAAATCCGAAACGGTTATGCGGCAAAATTCCGTTGGTGAGTTTTACGCCCTGGGTTTGGGCGATCCGTACCCCATTTCGTCCATTACCGGCACGGGTACTGGCGATTTGCTCGACGAGGTCGTGAAGCATTTCCCGTCGGCCGGGGTAGAAGATCCCAACGCTGGCATTCCGCGAATTGCGATCCTGGGCCGTCCAAACGTGGGTAAGTCATCGTTTCTGAATGTGCTGATCGGCGAGGAGCGCAGCATCGTAACCGACCTGGCCGGTACCACGCGCGACGCTATCGACACGCGTTACAAGGCATTTGGCAGGGATTTTATACTGACCGATACGGCCGGAATCCGGCGGAAGTCGCGGGTAAAAGACAACATTGAGTTTTATTCGGTGATGCGTTCGCTGAAAGCCCTGGAAGAGTCGGATGTGATCATCGTGATGCTGGATGCGACGCGGGGGCTGGAAGCGCAGGATATGAACATCATCGGCCTGGCGGTTCGAGCCAAAAAAGGCGTGGTGCTGATGGTGAACAAATGGGATGCTGTTGAAAAGGATTCCAAAACTGCCGACCAGTGGAAAAAGGAGATTGTGCAGCGCATGGCCCCGATCGACTACCTGCCGGTGGTTTTCGCATCAGTGCTTGAAAAGCAGCGGATTTTTCAGGTGATGGAAAAGGCGATGGAGGTATACGAAAACAAAATGATGAAGGTCGCAACTTCGAAGCTGAACGACGCCATGCAGCCCGAAATCAACGCCTATCCGCCCCCGGCTACCAAAGGAAAACACATCAAGATCAAGTACATGATTCAGTTGCCGACGCCGTCGCCAACGTTCGTGTTTTTCAGTAACCTGCCACAGTACATCAAAGAACCGTACAGCCGGTATCTGGAAAACAAGCTCCGCGAGCATTTTGGGTTCGAAGGAGCGCCCATTACGTTGTTTTTCCGTCAGAAGTGATGGACATACATCCAACGACATCCTTCCGGATGCGGTATTGGATCGGAGCGCTGCTGGTTTTTCTGGCAGCGTTTTGTTTTGCCCTAAAAGGCGTTCTGATTAAGCTGGCCTATCAGTATCCAATCGATGCCATTTCGTTACTGACCTTGCGAATGGTGTTTGCGCTGCCTTTTTACATTGGCATCGGCATTCGCTTATCACAGCGCTTACCGCCGGTTAAACTCTCGTTTCCGCATTGGCTAACCCTGGTGGCGTTGGGTGTAACCGGCTATTACCTTGCCAGTCTTCTGAACTTTCTGGGGTTGGCGTACATAACCGCCAACCTGGAACGCATTCTTCTCTTTGTTTACCCCACCTTTGTTTTATTACTCGGTAGGGTTTTTCTCGGTCGTCGGATCAACCGGTTACAGGTGCTGGCGTTGCTTCTGACCTACGCCGGAATTTTGGTAGCTTTTGCGCCGAACATCAATTCCGGGCAGCAAAAAGATGTGTATTTGGGCGCTTTTTGGGTCATCGCGAGCGGGTTGGTTTACGCGGTTTACCTGGTGGGAAGTGATACCGTCATTGCCCGAATCGGGTCGTTACGGTATACCTGTTACGCCATGATAGCCGCAACGGTAGCTACGGTTATTCACTGTGCGGTAGAAAACGGGCTGGCTTTGTTTCACTACCCGCTGGCCGTCTACCAGCTGGCCTTATTGATGGCAATTTTAGTAACGGTAATTCCAACCTTTATGATGGCGGAAGGAATCAAACGAATAGGTTCTGGCAACACCTCCATCGTGGCCAGCATTGGGCCCCTATTTACCATTGTTCTGGCTACGGTTTTTCTACATGAAACGATTTCGCTGCTTCAGTTTTTGGGAACGCTACTGGTACTCTTGGGCGTGTTTCTGATCGGCTGGAAAGGACGAAAATGAACCCGCCCAAACAGGCAAGGGAAGAGAAACGGGAGTGAAATTTACCGTTAGATTTAAATAAATTAACATATCAACTTTAGGCGCTTCATTTTATTTGGAGAATACATATAAATATTTAAATTTCAGCCACTTTGCAAGTGATATTACGACTAAAACGCACAAAGAATCATGACCAAGGAAATTCTAACTAACGACGACAAAAAAATTGAGAGGGCGGCTTATGTCCTGAAAGCGGTGGCCCATCCGCTGCGCATCAAAATTATCCAGATGCTGAATGAGCACAAGGAGTTGAATGTCTCCACAATTTACAAGAACCTTAACGCCGAACAATCGCTGATTTCGCATCACCTGATCAACATGCGCGACAAAGGAATTCTGGAGATTCGGCGGAGCGGAAAGAACATTTATTACTTTCTGGTGGACGGAGCCATTGCCGAAATCATTGACTGCATTTACCGAAGTAAGATTATGTCTTAATAAAAAGGGAAGCCGTTCGGCTTCCCTTTTTTCTTTTCAGGAGAACAACTCCCCGTCCCGGTATACCGGCACCACGCCTAAGTGTCTGTAAGCTTTTTCAGTCGCTTCCCTTCCCCGTGAAGTACGTTTCAGGTAGCCTTCCTGAATCAGGAACGGTTCGTATACTTCCTCGATCGTTTCGGCTTCATCACCGCAAGCCGTGGCAATGGTGGACAAACCAACCGGCCCGCCTTTGAATTTGTCGATGATGGTTGTCAGAATCCGGTTGTCCATCTCATCCAGCCCGTTCTGATCAACGTCGAGTGCCCGTAAGGCGATTTCTGCAATGTCGGCGTTAATAATGCCTTTTCCTTTGACCTGTGCGAAGTCGCGTGTTCGGCGCAGCAGGTTGTTGGCGATCCGCGGGGTGCCACGGCTCCGGCGGGCAATTTCATACGCCCCTTCCTCTTCGATGGGCGTTCCCAGAATGGCCGAGGAGCGTTTGACGATGGAGGTTAACAAAGCCGCATCATAGTACTCCAGCCGGGCGTTGATTCCAAATCGGGCGCGCAGGGGCGACGTCAACAAACCGGCCCGGGTAGTGGCACCAATGAGTGTGAACGGATTCAGCTTGATCTGGACCGTCCGGGCGTTTGGACCGGAATCGAGCATAATGTCGATTTTGTAATCCTCCATCGCCGAGTACAGGTACTCTTCAACCACCGGGTTTAGCCGGTGAATTTCGTCGATAAACAGGACATCGTTTTCCTGCAGGTTGGTCAGCAAACCGGCAAGGTCACTCGGTTTATCGAGCACGGGCCCGGAAGTCATTTTGATGCCCGCATTCAACTCATTGGCAATGATGTGTGAAAGGGTGGTTTTGCCCAGACCCGGAGGGCCGTGCAGCAGAACGTGGTCGAGCGCTTCTCCGCGCTGGGTAGCGGCCTGAACGAAAACTCTCAGGTTTTCCAGCACTTTGGCCTGGCCTGTAAAGTCTTCAAACGAGAGCGGACGCAACGCGCGTTCAATCTCCTTTTCGGTCGCTGTCATCCCCTCGCCGTTACCTTTTAGAATGTCTTTCCGCATGGTTGTTCGAATGAAAGCATTTGTTGTTTTTTGCGTAAGCTGAAGCTGATTTTCAGTCGCTTATAAAAACGCTGGTTTCATTCAAATTTACGAAATTTTGGGCAGATTTCCGCTATCGAACCAGCAGAATTGACCCCCGCCTGACTACTTTTGGCCGATCCGGATAATACAGACTTTTGAAGTTGACAACGTACGCATAAACCATCGAAGGATACGCTTGCCCCCGGTATTTACCGTCCCATTTTTGCTCCGGGTCAGTCGACACGAAAATCACCTCACCCCAGCGGTTGAAAATTCGAAGCTCAAAATCGGTCACATAGGACGTGAAAACATCAAGCAGGTCATTGTTTCCGTCACCGTTCGGGGTAAAAGCATCCGGAATGACAACCCGGGGCTCGCATTTATCCACCACCACGGCAGTATCCGTTCGCACGCAACCGTTGGTACCCGTCACCCGAACGGCGTACTGACCTACTTCCAGAACGGTTATCCGGGGTGTTGTATCACCCGAATGGGGCCAGAAATACAGCAGGTCGCTTCCGCCCGTAGCCTGCAAAACCGCCTGACCATTGTCGCCAACGCACAATGGTACCTCCTTGGTCAGGTTGAAGTTGGGTAGTGGCAGGAAGGTCAGCCTCACTTCGTCGGAAACCGTACAGACTCCCTCCGTGGCAACCACCGAATACGTCCCCGAAGCCGTAGGCTGAATCGTCGGAGTAGTGGCTCCGGTTGACCAGCGATACGTAGCACCCGGCGAAGCCGATACTTCCAGCCGGAGATCGGGCGTTGGGCAAAGGGTTGTATCGGGTCCTAAACTAACCGTGGGTGGAGCTTGTACAAAGACGATTTTCCGATCCGATGCGATACAGCCGTTTTGCGACGCGTAATACGTTAGCACGATGGGTTGGGTACCGGCCAGGCTATCCGCTGGCGTAAACCGCCCCGTACTGTCGACGCCACGCCCGATCCAATAACCTCCCAACGGGGTTACGTCGTTGAGGGTGACGACCGGCGAGTTGGCGCAGATATCCAGTGTCGGGCCGGCCTCCACGGTGGGTTTAGCACTGAAACTGACCACGACCTCATCCGATCCCTGGCAACCCGTCAGGGTATTGCGGACGGTTAGTCGGTAAGCCCCGCGGGTCGTTACACTGATCGACGGTGTGGTTTCTCCCGTGTTCCATTGGTACACATCACCGGGTGCCTGTACCAGGGTTTCCAGCAGAATTGTATCACCGACGCATTTGCCGCGATCCGGACCCAGGGAAACAAAACCGGTTGTATCAACCGGCACCCGGATGTTATTCAGGGTATCAAGACAGCCCCCCGCGCCCCGCGCTTCGACGCTGTAAACGCCACCGTCAATACCGGTCAGGCCGGAGCCACGTCCAACAATATCGCCATCGGCATTTCGCCAGATAAATTCGGTCGGTCGTCCTCGGACAACCGTCAGCTGAATGGAGCCGCTCTGCGGCACGGTACACAAGGCAGTTTGCGGCTGAGCCTGCACTTCAATGCTATTGTTCGACTGAAGCGTCAGGGTTGTATCAACCGTACAGGCATTATCGCTGATAATCCGGACCGTGTAGTCACCATCCGGTACCCCCTGCAATACTGCCGTAGTATCGCCAATGGGCTGGCCGTTGTAACTCCATTCAAACCGCCGAGCTGTGGCCGAACCAATACTAAGCCGAATGCTGCCGTCGGCGGTTGTGCAACCAGTCGGTGGGTTCATCAGGGCGGTAACGGACGGTTTTGGGAGGGCAACCACCGCCACCGTATCGGTATTTTCGCAGCCGTTGATGTCTTTCACAACGACCCAGTAATTACCGGCTTGTGAAACCTGCGTTTCCCGCTCGGTCGAACCGTTGCTCCACTGGAAGCTCGTCCAGGCATTGCCCCGGGCGGTCAGGGTGATAGCGCCGTTTAAACAAACCGTTGTGTCCGGACCCAGGGAGAAAGCCGGTGGTCTAGTCAACCTTACATTAATAGTGTCGCTTTGAAAACAGCCTCCATTGGCAGCAATAACGATGAATTGCCCGGGCGGAATACCGTTATACCCCGGCCTGCCCGGGGTCGTTACAGTCAATGTTCGCTCATTATATCCTCGTAGCAATCGCCCATTTCGTATCCAGATATACAAACTGGCTTCTACCTTGGCATCCAGCGTAACCGTGTTTTTACAGCTGTCGATGTCCGGTCCTAGTTCAATGGGATCAGGCGTCCGAACAATCGTTACATCCTGGGTGATGAGGGTATCTTTACAAACCTGGCCATCCGAACGCAGCGTTACGATACGCAGGCTAACGGAATAGGTTCCCGGTTCATTGAAAGTATGCGTAGTCTCGGTAGCGGTTGTACTCTGTGGTGCGCTGCCATCGCCCCAGTTCCAGGTATAATTATCCTTCAAGGGCGGACACATGGGCGTTACCGTAAACTGGGTGGGCGAACCGGCGCAGGTGTCGGCATACGAAAAACCGGGCGAACTGGATGGTTCATTGAAATTGGCGACCATGTTGGGCAAACCCAACTGGCTGGTTGGCCCGTTTAGGTTCACGGCGTTAGGGTCAAAAGTAGCCGGAGCCAGCAGCTCGTCGTTCGGGTTATCAATCGCCCCCAAACTGGTTCCGTCCTTGATGGCCACGTAAATCTTGCCGTCGGAGCCCACTTGTAAGGCGCCATATTGCCGACTTTTGGTACTATCCAGCACGGTTTTCGATTCCTCAATGGCTTCTTTGGCAGGATCGGTCAGGTCGTAAATGAGAATCTGGGAGGCATTGGCCGAATCGCCCTGTAAGGTGACGTAAAGCTTTGACCCGTTGGGTGAAAATTCTACCCCGTAAGCCTGGGGCGGAGCGGGCCCAATATCGATTTGCGTGCCCCCGGACATAACTCCCGTGGAGTCGTTGAATGTAAAAAGTTCGACGTAGTTGGTCGGCGGCCCCGGTACCACCACTGCTATTGGCCGGTTTCCGTTACCGGTGGTGTCAGCCGGGCCGATTTTCATGTAACCTTCGCCCTTGGTGGTAGTATCGTGGGGCATCCCAAGTGAATATTCTTCCGGTCCTTCCGCACCTGATCGGGTTATGTGATACACCTGAAACTTGTTGTTGCCGTAGTCGTGGGAAATCACCCAGTAGGTCGTGTCCCGGTCGTTCCGAACGGATGCGATACGTTCGGTCGTCATCGAATCCACCAGGGTGTTTTTTTCAATGATGGCCCCGACTCCCTGGTTATACCGCATATCGACGGTGCTGACGGTCAGTGCTTTGCTGCCGTTAATGTCGGAGGTGGTATAGACTTTGTAAAGGTATTCACAACCCCGGCAGGTGGGTTGCGGCACAATCAGTGCAGATTGGGTTGATGTCTGACTACCCTGCAACTGGGCCGTATCCGCCGGATTGAGCGGTTTCATCAGGTTGCCGTTCTTATCGTAAATGTTGATCCCGCCGGTGTAAAAAAGAAGTTGTCCTTTGCTGTTCGAAATGGAGGAAGAACCTTCGATGGTGTTTAGTTTTCCATCGTCGAGGGCCGTTGGGCTACCGCCGGAAAAATCGACTCCGGCATTGTTTCCGAAATACCATTTAACACCTTGTTGCTGAGGTCGCTGCCCGCAAACCTGCACGTTGATCCGGTCTTCAACCGAGCAGACTTTCTGTTTGTCCGCCTGCGTACCGATCCAGACTTCGACGGAATAACACCCCGCGCTATCGACCTGAATGGTTTGGGTAGTATCCCCTTTCGGGTACCAGAGAAAACTGGCGCCCGCTGGGGCGCCGTTGGGATACGGGTTGAGGGTGATTTTCTGGCCGTTGCAAAGCATGGTATCCGTCCGCCAGTTCTGAAACTGCTGGGGTGGAATTCCAATGGAAACCGTATCTCTGCTGATAGACTCTGTTCCATTCTGCAATGTTCGGGTTAAGGTAACAATGTAATCACCCGGTTGCTGATACGAGTATTTGGGTTTGGCCGCCGAAGATGTATCCTGCTGGCTGGACGGGTCCCCGAAATCCCAGCGTCGGGAGCGTACATTGGGCACGGTATCTTCAAACATGAGAGCGGTTTCGCAGGAGGGATCAGGGATACAAAATTTACCACTTATTTTGATGCCTGACTGGGCATGGGCAATGCCGGCGAACAGCCCCCAACACAGAAGCATCCACACCAACCGCCTTGTCATTCCTGTATAGGTTGTCATTCGCTGCTAATAAAAGTCGTTATCTCGCTGACCCTGCTCGTGGCTGTATTCATAACTATTAAGCCGGGTAGTACGTTATTGTAAACGAACGGTTGGCTATAAAAATTTTATAGGTTACGATTCTCCATTTCATCGACTTCCAGCACCTTTATCTGCTCATCAAGTGCAATTTTACGTCAAAAAAACGTTTATGTTTTAGTGTTTTACCGGAACCAGTTTGGCAAGTTGTTTGCATTATAGATACAGTTATGCTAAAACGTTACATTCTTCTTTTCCTTGGCTTGCTGATTACCGAAACGGTTTGGGCGCAAGATCCGCAATTTTCGCAATTTTACGCGGCTCCCATGTACCTGAACCCCGCCTTTGCGGGTTCGGCCTTGGCGCCAAGGGTAACGGTTAATTACCGCAATCAGTGGCCGGCCGTTACCAACTATGTGACGTCCATGGTTAGCGTTGATCATTTTTTTGAGCGCTACAACAGCGGGGTTGGGCTGATGCTTCAGAACGATAATCAGGGACAGGGCCGGATTCGGTCTACCGATATTGGCTTGCAATACGCATACCAGATTCAATTAAATGAAGCAACGTTCGTTCGGCTGGGGGTACAGGGTTCGTACGTAAACCGTTCCATTAACTGGTTTGGACTTACGTTCGGTGATCAGTACAACAACGGCGGTTTTACCGGTAATCCGACCACCGATCCTGTGGTGTCGCAGGGTTCTCCAAAAATTTCTTACCTGGATTTCTCGACCGGCGGGTTGCTTTATTCCGACTGGTATTGGATTGGCGTAGCAGCCCATCACCTGGGGCGCCCCAATCAGGGCGTTTTTGTGCTCAGTGACGAGAGTCGTCTGCCTTTGAAAGGAAGCGTACACGCTGGTTTACGGATTCCGTTTGCAGGCTTTACGGGCTTGGGGGATGAGTGGGATCGTGAAAAAACGATTTCACCCGCCGTTAATTACCGCTTTCAGGGAAAATACGATCAACTGGATTTGGGCGTTTACATGACGTATTCGCCGATGGTTGTTGGGCTGTGGTACCGGGGGCTTCCGCTGAAAAAATACGCGCCTAATATCACCAATCGCGAGTCGTTGGTTGTGCTGGCCGGTTTCCGCCAAGATAATTTTTCGATTGGCTACAGCTACGACGCCACCATATCATCGCTCGGTCCGGGGAGCGGAGGGGCCCACGAAATTTCGTTGTCTTACACGTTCGAAAACTGGCCACCGAACAAACCCAAAAGCCGCAAATCCCGCAAACAACTTTCCTGTCCGAAATTCTAAAAATCAGGCGATTTTAACCGCGATCCTTTACGACCAGCTGGACGGTATACCGGTTTTTCTGTTCAACCAGCAGCGTTTTGTTGACCAGCACGCGGTCGATGGTTTTTTCGTCGTAATGCCGGATCGTGATCAGTTCCAGGTCTTCGTTGTAGCTAATCCGAAAGTCTTCCTGTAACAACGGCAGCAGGCGGTTCAATCGATCCGGCTGGCTGTCGACAACCACCGAAAAACTGATGGCGGTATTTTGCATCAGGTTGATTTTGATCCCGAATTCCGCAAACTGACCAAAAATCTTGCTCAGATTTTCTTCCGCAATGAACGAGAAATCCTTGGGTTGAAGCGAAATCAACGTCTGGTTGATCTTGAAAATAAACGAAGGAATGGGCAGGTGTTGGTGAAAGTTGCCGATCACCGTCCCGGACTCATCCGGTTTCAGGAAGGACCGGACGTACAGCGGAATGTCCTTATTCTGAAGCGGTTTGATGGTTTTGGGGTGGATAACCGTTGCGCCATAATACGCCAGCTCGATAGCATCCTGGTAGGTAAGCTGATCAATTTTAACGGTTTCGTCGAACCACTTCGGATCGGCATTCAGGACGCCCGGGACATCTTTCCAGATGGTGACGCCACTGGCTGTCAGGCAGTGTGCAAAGATAGCTGCGGTATAATCAGAGCCGTCGCGCCCCAATGTCGTGGTGTGGCCTTCTTCGGTGCTGGCAATGAATCCCTGGGTAATGACAACGCTGGTTTCCAGTAATTCGGCCAGGGTGTCGGTAATGTATTCACAGGTCTGCTCCCAATCGACCTTGCCTTCCCGGTAACTGTCGTCGGTCCGGATTAGCCGCCGGGCATCGGCCCAGTATGAGTCCAGTCCCGATTGATTCAAGTGGGCGTTGACGATCCGGGTGGAGAGCAGTTCTCCAAACGAAACAATGTGGTCATAAACCTGACTGGGGTGCGCGTGGGACTCTGGCTCCTGCTGAAGAAGAGCTTCCATCGTGCCAAACAGCTCATAAACCCCTTCGAAAACCGTTGTATCGGTTTCGATTAATTCCTGAATGATTTGTTCGTGATAGCTTCGAATTTGTTGCCAGATGGTTTGTGTGTCGAGCTGACGACGCAGGTAAGCCCAGGTTAGCTGTTCCAACGCGTTGGTGGTTTCGCCCATCGCAGAAATGACAACCAGTAATTGGTTGGGGGTGTGTTGCTGGATAATTCCGGCCACATTCCGAACGCCCTGAGCATTCCGAACCGATGCTCCTCCAAACTTGAATACCTGCATTAGAATTGGTAATGAAAAAGAACGCGGTCAGGTCGCTGGTGGGTTGACGGACCGAAAAGGCCCCTTCAAAACACCAACGACTCAACCGCGTTTTCGGTCAATGTATTAGGCCGTAACGGCTCGTTCTGTATAAATCAATTCGCGGACGGCATCAGCAATGCCTTGCGGATCGAAACCGCACTCGCGGTGAAGGTCAATTTGTTCGCCGTGTTCGATGATCGCATCCGGAATTCCCAGCCGCTTCACGCGCGCCAGGTACCCGTGGTCGGTCATGAATTCGAGCACTGCGCTGCCAAAACCACCCATCAGACAACCGTCTTCAACGGTTATTACTTTATCATGATTCCGGAAGATTTCGTGCAGCATTG
The DNA here is from genome assembly GCF_054780515.1 of Larkinella harenae. Taxonomy (NCBI): domain Bacteria; kingdom Pseudomonadati; phylum Bacteroidota; class Cytophagia; order Cytophagales; family Spirosomataceae; genus Larkinella; species Larkinella harenae. The sequence goes on from NZ_BAAGWE010000001.1 coordinate 204,875, forward strand.
CTTCATCAAGCGGTTTGACGAAACGCATGTCGTAATGAGCTGGCTGAATACTGTCTTTTTCGAGCAGTTGACAAGCCGTTACCGCGTAATTACCGATAGGGCCAATCGTCAGAATAGCAATGTCTTTTCCGTCCTGTATTTTTCGTCCTTTACCAACTTCGATTTCCTCCAGCGGGGTTTTCCAGTTTGGCATCACGCCTTCGCCCCGGGGATACCGGATGGTAAAAGCCTGCTTGCCGTTCTGAATCGTCGCCGACTGGGCCGTAAACATCAGGTTACGAAGCTCCTGCTCATTCATGGGGCTGGAAACTATCATGTTCGGCACGCAGCGCATAAAGGACAGATCATAGGCTCCGTGGTGCGTTGGACCATCAGCACCGGCAAAACCGGCTCGGTCAAGGCAGAAGACTACCGGCAGCTCCTGGATACAAACGTCGTGAATAACCTGATCGTAGGCCCGCTGCATGAAGGTAGAGTAAATGTTGCAGAAAACCACCTGACCCTGTGTGGCCATCCCGGCCGAAAAGGTTACGGCATGTTGTTCGGCAATGCCCACGTCGAAAGCGCGATCAGGGAGGGCTTTCATCATGATGTTCATCGACGAACCGGATGGCATGGCGGGTGTTACGCCCACGATCTTTTCGTTGGCTTCCGCCAGCTCTACCAGCGTATGCCCGAAAACATCCTGGTATTTAGGCGGTTGCGGGGTTGCGTAAACCTTCTTTTTGATCTCGCCCGTCACTTTATCAAACAAACCCGGCGCATGCCATTTGGTCTGATCTTTTTCGGCTGGGCCGTATCCTTTACCCTTTACCGTCAGGCAGTGCAGGAGTTTAGGGCCGGGGATATCCTTCAAATCGTTCATGACACTTACCAGATGGTCGATGTCATGGCCGTCGATGGGGCCGAAATACCGTAAGTGAAGCGACTCGAAAAGGTTACTTTGTTTCAGGAGCGACGCTTTCAGACCTGTTTCGAGTTTGGAAACAATATCCTGCGCACTTTTTCCAAAATTGCTCATCTTACCCAGCAAATTCCAGACTTCGTCTTTGACTTTGTTGTAGGTTGGAGAGGTCGTAATATCCGTCAGATACTCCCGCAAAGCGCCCACATTCGGGTCAATGGACATGCAGTTGTCATTCAGGATAATAAGCAAGTCTGCTTCCGTAGCTCCGGCATGGTTCATACCCTCAAAAGCCAGACCGGCGGTCATCGCCCCATCACCAATGACGGCGATGTGGTGACGTTTTGGATTGTTTTGAAGCTGCGAAGCCACGGCCATCCCCAAAGCTGCCGAAATGGAAGTGGAAGAGTGCCCTACACCGAACGAATCATACGCGCTTTCCTTCCGTTTCGGGAAGCCGGAAAGCCCTTTGTAAAATCGGTTGGTATGAAAATTATCGCGCCGACCCGTCAGAATCTTATGGCCGTAAGCCTGATGACCAACGTCCCAAACCAGTTGGTCGTCCGGTGTATTGAAGACATAGTGGAGGGCAACCGTCAATTCGACAACGCCCAGGCTGGCTCCGAAATGGCCTCCGTAAACCGACACATTGTCAATGATAAATTGCCGAAGTTCGGCACAGACTTGCGGGAGCGCAGTTTGATCCAGATTACGGAGATCGTCTGGGGTGTCAATCTTGGCGAGCAGTTGGCCGGGAGTGATCAACATAGTGCGTTGAAAAGTATAAATTGTTTCCCATAAACAAGCTGTAGTAACAAACTGTTTTACAGCAATATCTTCTGGGGATGGTGCCGGGCAAAAGTACAAAAAAAGCTGGACTCTTCACCCTATGAATTTATTAATTTAATAACTTAACTAAGTCATTATAAGCTAAAAAAACACGCCAAAGATAGCTTTTAGCGTGTTTTTTGCCTTAAATCGCTATTTTTTCATTTCAACGGTTTCACGAGAAAAGTACAATTTATTAATTAACCGCGCTGGCTCGCCCGAAATAATTTTTGCTTTTCCTCCCGTGTTAGGCTTTCGTAGCCCGACCGCGAAATTTTATCCAGAATGGCATCGATTTCGTCCTGATCCGGCATGGCAACCGCTGAGGGTGAGGACGGGGCTGCATAGGCCCCCGCGCTCATACTAGCGCTGCTACGCTGTCGGTACGATACCTTGACTGGCGGTTTTTTACGAAACAGACTTTGCCATCCGTCCATTACCCAGTAAATGGGTTGCCCCAAATCCGTTCCGTTCTGCAACAGTTTGATAAACAGAAAACCGACCAGCGCTCCGCCCAAATGCGACAGATCGCCACCGGCATTGGGGCCGATAGACCGGGCCAGCGACAGAACGATGTAAAAAAAGGCGATGTATTTGATCCGGACGGGACCGAAAAACAGCAGATGGAATGTATAGTTCGGCAGGAGGGTAGAAGCACCGACGGCTACAGAAAAAGCGGCTGCTGAGGCACCCAGCATTCGGGAGTCGCCCACTCGTTCGTGAAAATAGGGAAGCAGGTTATAAATGGCCATATAAGCCAATCCGCCGGCCAGCCCCCCCAGCATATACAAAGCCACCAGCCGCCGATTTCCCAGGTATTCGTCAATTAGCCGTCCGAACCAGTACAGAAACAGCATGTTGAAAAGGATATGAAAAACGTCTTCATGGGTAAAGAAGTACGTAATCATGGTCCACGGTTTGGTAACAAACGCGCTCAGTGAAGCTGGTAGCTGGAGTTGATCGACAATCAGGTTATAGACTCCCGACATTTCGGCCAGGGTCAGAATGACTTTCAGGATCAAAAGCAGTAAAAAAACAATGGTATTAATAAGAATCAACTGCACCAACGTGTTGTTGGGTTTGTTGAATTCGCTCCGGAAGTCATCTAACAGTCCACTCATCACTCAATAGAAATTATTTCTTTGCTTACCCCAATATTTCACCAGTATAAACGCAAACAGCATACCGCCAATGTGGGCGAAATGCGCTACGTTGTCGGACTGTGCCCGATAAACACCAGAATACAACTCATATGCGCCGTAAAATGCCACTAAGTACTTGGCCTTAATGGGGATCGGCGGAAATAACAGGAAAAGTTCGGTATTTGGGAATAATAATCCAAATGCCATCAAAATTCCAAAAATTGCTCCCGATGCGCCAACCATCGGTATCGACAGTTGTTGTTCGTAATAATCATTGACAAGCCGTACTGCTCCACGTATATACGAAGGCTCCTGCGGACTTTCTTCAAATACCCTCAAAAAATTATCGCCCTGAACCAAAAGGCCCCGGTCCGACAAAAATAACTCCAGTGACTCCGGCGTTGGATTGCTTTGAAAAGTAACCACCTGATTTCGTAACTGGCTGGCCTCAAAATAGTTTATGCCGGAAAATAATAATCCGGCTCCAATTCCCGTAACAAGGTAAAAAATAGTGAATCGTTTGGTTCCCCAGACGTTCTCCAGCATGGGGCCAAAGAAAAATAACCCGAGCATATTACTAAAAAGATGCCAGAAACCCGCATGTAAAAACATATGTGTGATTAACTGGTGGGGAGCAAAGGCCGGTGAAAGAAAGGAAAACAATCCGAACATGGGGATCAGATTAATTCCGGCAGCGCCTACAAGAAATAAACCAACATTGATAAGCAGGAGCGTCCTGACAACCGGCGTAAGCATCATAAAAGTCTAACGTTTTCTAGCGTAACAATCATATCAGGATCGAAATAATCCCGCTAATTTGTCCAACGTCAATATCGTTGTAATCGGTTCACCACTGGGCGTATAGGAGGCATTGGACGACGAAATTAATTGCTCAATCAATGCCCGTTGCTCCGGTTCGGCCAGTTGTTTCTGTTGCCGGGCCGCCGACCGACGGGCCAGTGAACGCGCCAGCACCTCCGCGCGCTCAAGTTTCAGCCGCCCGGTATCTTCGCGCAATTGAGCCAGCAAGTTAGCAAATAGTTCTTCTTCGTTTTCACCGACCGATAAGGCCGGCACCCCCCGGATCAGAAAAGCGTTCTGCCCGATTTCATCAAATAAAAAACCCAAACTGGTTAAATCATCGCGTAATTCAAGCGCCAGGTTGTAATCCACGGGCATCACCGTCACGGTTTTGGGAAACAGCAACTGTTGCGAAACGCCATTCCGTTTGGTTAGCGCAGTCTGGTACTGATCGTACAGCACGCGCTCGTAAGCCCGGCGCTGATCAACAAGCAAAATACCAGTTGGGATGGTAGTCAGCAAATAACGGTTTTGGACCTGAAGAACGGCGCTGGCGGCATCCAGCGCAACCGGCAGCGTCATGAGTTTGTTGACCCGGCTTTCCACCGTAACCGACTCGGTTTCGGCCGGTACTGGAGCCGGAGCGGGAGTTTCAAACAGATTCGTTGTTTCGGTAGGCGTTTCCTGGGTTTCAAGCCCTTCAAACAACGCTTGCCAGTTGGCCGCCGATTTACGGGGAAAATCCAGCCCTGATGCGGTTTTTTCGCGGGGAGATTCGTTCGACCAGCTGGGCGATACTGGGCGCGGAGCCGAACGGTCTCTGGGTTCGAATGATTCCTCATCTGATTTGACTTCCGTCGACCGGCGGGGGGCTGGCGTCACGGGCAAAAAATTGACATTGGAGTCGAAGTCCAGAGAGGGAGTCAGGTTATACACACCAACGGCTTTCCGCACGGCGGCCATCACAATGGCGTACACCGAGCGTTCGTCGTCAAATTTTATTTCCGTTTTGGTCGGATGAATGTTGATGTCGATGTGCGAGGGGTCAATTTCGATAAACAGCACGTAGAACGGGTGAAAACCGTCCTGAATGGTGCCTTCGTAGGCTCCCACCACAGCATGATGGAGGTAATTATGTTTGACAAAGCGCGAGTTGACAAAAAAGAACTGCTCTCCGCGCGTTTTGCGGGCCGACTCCGGTTTGCCGATGTAGCCGCGAACGTTCACATATGGGGTTTCTTCTTCGCAAAAAGCCAGTTGCTCCCGGTATTGTTTTCCGAATAAATCAACGATCCGGCGGCTCAGTTTTCCGGATTGCAGGTTATATACTTCCGAATCATTGTGGTAGAGCGAAAAGGCAATGTCCGGATGGGCCAGGGCCACACGCTGGAATTCGTCCAGAATGTGCCGCATTTCGACGGAATTGGTCTTCAGGAAGTTGCGTCGGGCCGGAACATTGAAAAATAAATTTTTAACCAGAATATTCGTTCCCGGCAAACACGAAACCGACTCCTGAGTTTTTAATTCAGACCCTTCTATCCGGATGAGGGTCCCCAGTTCGTCGGTTGCATCAGATCGGCGGGTTCGGAGTTCAACCTGGGCGACGGCGGCAATGGAAGCCAGTGCTTCGCCCCGAAAACCCATGGTTCGAATGCGGAATAAATCGTCGGATGAACGGATTTTGGAGGTTGCGTGCCGTTCGAAGCTCATCCGGGCATCCGTTTCAGACATGCCAATTCCGTCATCTATAATCTGAATCAGTGATTTACCTGCTTCCCGGATGATAATTTGTACGGTTTTTGCTCTAGCATCAACAGCATTTTCCAGTAATTCTTTGACCACAGATGCCGGCCGTTGCACCACTTCTCCTGCTGCTATCTGATTGGCAATCGAATCCGGTAGTAGTTGAATAATATTCAACATTTTGTATTTATCTAATAAATCAAATCGGTAAATAGAAAAACAAATTACTATTTTTTTACGACATTAGAAACAGCAATTTAAACAGTCTGGATAATTTAATAAATCTTTTTCCTCAATTCTTTGTTATTGCAATAATTCAAGACTGTATTTTGTTATAGGTAGAAACAAGCCCAATGTAGCTTTTACAAATAGCCGGTTAGGGTTAGGTTTCAGTAATGTTGTTGCCGTCGTCTATAGCACACTCTTACCCAAATATCGAGATGAAAAAGGTCAAACTGAACATGATTTTGCATTGGGTGGTTTTCTTCCCAATTATATTGCCATTGTGTATGATATTCGGCGCTCTGCAGGGAGCTGTACAAATGGCGGAACGAGTAGTTAACCAGTTTTGGTCTGACGTTGCACCAACGGTGAAGTAAAGTGCGTCTGGTAATCTGCTCGTTTTGACAATTAATTTATCTACCCTACGGGGTAATCGACTTTTATTGCTCGTTTTAGAATTTATCTAAGATATTAATAAATAAAATCTAAGTTTTTGTCCTTGTAATCTTCCGGATCAAGGGTCAAAAATTCTTCCCAAAATGGATTGTTAGGAACCCCGGCTTTACAGATTAGGGGTTCTTTTTTTGTGGGGTGAATAAAATAAAGCCGCCTGGCATGAAGATTGATGCTACTGTCTTGATTCGGTCGCGGATAGCCGTACTTGATATCGCCCCGAATAGGACACCCCATACTGGCCAATTGCACCCGAATCTGGTGGGGTCGACCCGTAATCGGATTTACTTCCAGCAGGTAATGATCATTAATTTTCCCCAGCAAACGGTACGTTAATTCAGCCTTCTGAGATCCAGGAACTTCATAATCGTAAGCCTTGACAGTGTTGGTAGCTTCGTCTTTGAGCAGAAAGTGCGTCAAGCGGCCTTTTTCTTCACGTGGTTTGCGGCTCACCACGGCCCAGTACGTCTTTTGTACCTGCCGCTTCCGGAAGATTTCGTTCATCCGTTCCAGGGCTTTCGAAGTTCGGGCAAACACCACCAAACCGCTCACGGGCCGGTCGAGTCGGTGAACGGTTCCCAAAAATACCTCGCCGGGTTTGTCATATTTCTTCTTAATATGATTTTTGATCAAATCCAGCAGCGGTACATCCCGTGTTTTGTCGGCCTGCACCAGTACCCCAGGTTCTTTGTTGACAATGATCAGGTGATTGTCTTCGTATACAATGACATATTTCTGTTTCATACAAAAAATGATAGCCGCCTTTGACTTTTCCACGTTGAATGGTCATTGCCGAAGGCGGTGGTTTGTTTAGTACGCTTCCTCTTTGCTCGGAAAATTGCGATCTTTTACATCATCGACATAATGGCCAATGGATTCTGTAATAATACCGTGCAGATCGGCATAACGGCGCAGAAAACGCGGTTTAAACTCTTTATTGATTCCCAACAAGTCGTGAAGCACCAAAATCTGGCCATCCGCATCAGGTCCGGCACCAATGCCGATGGTTGGAATTGTCAAGCTTTGGGAAGCCTGTTGCGTTAAAGTTGCTGGTATTTTCTCCAGAACAACGGCAAAACAGCCAATATCTTCCAACATTCGGGCATCTTCCAGCAATTTCTGGGCTTCCGTTTCCTCCTTGGCCCGAACGGCATACGTACCAAATTTGTAGATCGACTGCGGAGTCAATCCCAGATGGCCCATTACCGGAACACCCGCGCTCAAAACCCGGATAATGGATTCTTTCACTTCCAGCCCTCCTTCCATTTTTACCGCGTGAGCCCCCGATTCTTTCATGATCCGGATGGCCGAACGCAGCGCTTCCGAGGAGTTCCCCTGGTAGGAGCCAAAAGGAAGATCGACTACCACCAGGGCGCGTCTTACCGCCCGAACCACCGAGGAGGCATGATAAATCATTTGATCCAGCGTAATAGGCAGGGTTGTTTCGTGACCAGCCATGACGTTGGAGGCCGAATCGCCCACCAGGATGATTTCGACACCGGCGGTATCGACCAAGCGGGCCAGCGAATAATCGTAAGCCGTTAGGGCTGAGATTTTTTCACCCTTGTTTTTCAGTTCCTGAATAACGTGGGTAGTGATCCGCTTGATGTCGGGATTATGGACTGACATGATGGATGTATACGGTTTAAAGCGATAGTGAGCAGAATTCGGCAGGTAAGCTGTCGTTCGTTGTCTAAAAAAACCAAGATGCCGGCAAAATAATTCGGTAAACCTCAATGGGTTATTACAGATTTCCGGAAATCACCGATCAATCAGCCAGGATTCAGGATTCAGGCGGCTGGTACTTTTCCAGACCTGAAACTGGACTTCGGCCACGCCGTCTTTGTCGGTAGCCACTACGCCGATGACATCACGCGCCTTGATTCGCTGGCCAACCTGTACGGAAACGCTCTTTAGTTTGGCGTAAACCGTATAGTAGTCACCGTGCTGAATCGCAACGATATTGTGCATCCCGGTTACGTAAGTAGTGTACTGGACCACACCGTCATAAACGGCCCGAACAGCTTCGCCGGGACTCGTCTGAATATCAATACCGGGGTTATCCTGCATGACTCCCTTGAGAACAGGGTGCGGTTTTACGCCATAATGATCCGAAATGAAACCCCGGCTGACCGGCCAGGGAAGGCGGTTGCGGGAAGCGGCAAATGAAGAGGCCAGGGCGGCTTCTTCGGCGTTCAGTAAGTTGTTCCGACGTTCGTCGGGTTTGCGGCCACTCGGTCGTTCGGCCACCTCCGGTGCGGTTTCGGCGGGTTTCGACTCGGCTACCTCTCCCGGAGCGTCGGCTCCAGATTCGGCCGCGGCTTCCCGGGCGGCTTTGGCGGCTGCTGCGGCCGCGGCTTTTTCGCGGGCGATGCGTTCGCGTTCGGCCTTTTCGCGGGCCAATCGGGCCAGCCGTTCGCGCTCCTGGCGTTCCCGGATTTCCCGGCGAATCATTTCTGTAATGGCCGATTCCAACCGGTTAACGGCCCGGCGGCTTTCGGCCAGCTCATTGCGAAGTTCCTGCTCTTTTTCACCCAGTTCCTGCGCTACCCGGTTTTTTTCGTCTTTCAAGCCTTCCAGCCGTTTCGATTCGTTGACCTGAACCACCAGCGTACCTTGTTGCTGTTGCTTTTTCTGCTCAACGGCCTGTTGCTTCGTCAGCATTTCCTGCCGCACTTTTTCCATTTGCCGTACTTGTCCCTTGCGAGCTTCGGAGTATTGCTGGAGGTATTTGTAGCGGGCAACGAGCTGATTGAAACTTTCGGCCGAAAACAAAAAACCCAGTGGGTTTACCTGCTGCCGCCGTTTATCAGCGGCATAAATCATTTCGCCGTATTCTTTTTTGAGTTTTTCCAGGTTTCTCTGTAATTGGCCGGATGTTCGGCGCAATTCCTGAATTTCGCTTGTCATCAATTTTACATCCTCCGTCAACAGATTAATCTGCTTGGATTGGGCCGCAATTTCCTGATTCAGGGCTTTAAGTTGCCCTAGTGTTGCCTGTTTCTGCGAAGAGGTTTTTCGGAGAATGGTCCGAATCTGCGACACCTTTTCGATATTCTGCTTTTTTTCCTTTTCCAGTTGTTGACGACTCCGTTGTTGGGCCATTCCTTTCCCACTCGCTAGCCAGCATAAGGTTAGCAATAGGATAAACGCCCTCCCGTGAGAAGCCTGAACCAATCGATACTTCATACGCATTGTGCAACACCGGGTCGGTTATGGTCTCCGCTGATATTTGGGCGGAACGCTAAACGGAAAGCCCGGATTTTTATCGGTAAGCTCTACTTTATTGTGTCGTATTCGCAAGACGGTCTGGTAAGGCTGCCCGTCATTTTTGGATTTATAATCGACGGTAACCAAACTGGTGTATGGAAACAGAAAATTGTTCAATACCGTAAAATCCTCATAATCCAGCGTCAATGAATTTTTGGTCGGCTGTTCAACCACCAACAGTTTTTTCAGCTTACGGTTTTGCTCACCGATGTAATTATCAACCAAAACTTTTCCTTCGTGTTGCCGTAGGAGCAGGTAGTCTTTCTCGTTTTTGACTCGCTGGGCAGGTTCCTGGGGGAGCGGCAGGTTTCCGACCAAAAGCGACTGAAGCAGCCCAAAATTCAAGTCAAAGTTAAAGCGCTGGCTTAACGTCGGATAATCGAAAACGGAATATTCGCGGTGAATACGGTCCATAATCACCACAGAATCTTTTGTGATCAGTGCCCGCGCCACCTCAACGCCCACGCCTGATACCGAAAGCCAGATCAAGCTGTCTTTATCGATTCGAAGATTGACGTTTGCATTATTGATATCCTGATCCTTGCTTTTGAACGAAACTTTGGATTTAGCCGTAAGGTATTCAAAGTCAACCTGATCAACGGTTTGGTTGGGGTCAATAGAAGGTAAGGACGGCGTGACGGCCACGCTATCCGTTTGCGTTGGAGAGGCTACGGAAACCGTGTCTGTTGGGGGCGAGGGCGGGGCGTTGCGGAAGAGCTTCTGACGACGACACCCAGCCGATGACAATAGCATCACGGCACACAATAGACCAACAAAATACTTACTCATAAATTTTTCCGGTTGCGATTTTTTTGTCCAACCGTTCGGTCGTTTCTCCTTTTAGTTTTGCCTTTTTCCACTGCTCAACGGCTTTGTCATGCTCGCCGAGTTGATACAATACATCCCCGTAATGTTCGATCACTGTACCGCTCACATTTTTATCGGCCTGAAGCGCTTTTTCAAGGTAAGTTCGGGCTTTCGCGTAATCTTTCATGACGTACAAAACCCAGGCGTGGGTATCCAGATACGTCGCGTTGGTCTGATTTTTTTCTACCAGGCGTTCCGACATCTGGAGCGCCAGCGGCAATTTTTCTTTCCGAAGGGATAAAAAGTAGCTGTAATTGTTCAGAACGTGGTCGTTGTCGGGATCTTGTTTCAATACTTCTTCGTAGGCTTCATCCGACTTCTGGTGCTCGCCCATGCCGTTGTATACATCGCCTAACTGCGCCGTAACGCTTTTCATCAGCTCGACGTTGGTAGCCGAAAGACGACGGCTTTCTTCATAAGCCTCCACGGCTTCCTTATAGCGTTTTTTGAAGTAATTCGCCGAACCGTTGAAGGCCCAGATCACGCCCTGGTTAGGAAACAGTTCCAATGCCTGTTCTGAGTGAACCAGCATACTGTCCATCTGATTCAGTTCGCCATCGAGTTGCAGAATGGCCCCCCAGATTTCGTAGGTCGCCTTGTCCAGCCGGGCGGCTTTGACGTAATGGTCACGCGCTTCGGCTTTTTTGCCTTGCTGAACCAGTAAATCGGCGTAAATAGCCTGTGAGCGGGCATCTTTAGGATGAGCCAGGGCCAGCTCTTGCGCCAGTTTGACGGCGCTTTGCTTGGCTTTTTCATTGTTGCCCACCATGCCCAGGTAACTCGACAGGATCCGGGACTTGATGTCGGCTTCCAGGTTCGGGTTGGAGAATACCTTGTCCAATTCCTGGCTGCATTTCTCAAGATTGCCCTGTTTGCGGTACAGGTCGGCCAGCATGACGTGGGCCTGTGGTAAATCGGTGTTTACCTTCAGTGCGCGTTGCAACCAGTCAACGGCCTGGTCGTTGCGGTCGTTGGCAATCAGCAGTTCAGCTCCTTCCAGGAGGTAATCGGTCTCGCCCGGCTCCGAAGCCACCAGCTTTTCGGCTTCCTGAATTGCTTTATCAACTTTATTCTGTTTCAGATAGATCCGCTGTTTCTGCCGGATGATTTCTTCGTTCATACCCGTTGCTTTCTCCACGCGATCGTACATCTCGAGGGCTTTATCGGGTTTTTCGTCGAACAGGTAAATGGCCGCCAGTTCGACCCCGTATTCGATATTATCGGGGCTTTTTTTAATCAGTTCTTCGTACAAATTTTCGGCATCAGCGTAGCGTTTTTGTTTTACAAAAAGCTCTGCCAATTGTAGAACATAATACTTATTGGTGCCTTTGTCGAGTTGTACGGCTTTCTGGGCGAGCGGAAGGGCTTCGGTCGGTTTGCTCTGCTTCATCAGCGCTGAAGCAGCAGCGTAGTAAGCCGCCGAATTTTCGGGGTGCAGCTGAATCACTTTCTGGAACTGGGCCACGGCCTTGGCGGGTTCGTCCATCATCATGAACTTCATGCCTTCCGTAAACAAGGATTCCTCAACCCCCCGCGCTCCTTCCGGCGGTTTGGCTTCTTTGCTTTTGCGTTGCGCCTGAACGGGTGTGAGAACCCACACCATCAGGCAGCCGATACCGGCAACCAGCCATTTCCGCCAATTGGGTTTTACCAGATCGTGCATCTGTATAAATGACTTAAATGAATCGAATCAAATGAACAAAAAAGCCCATTAGGCTTTTTCTTTCAAACGTGTATGGCATAGGCTCTATTGCAGCCAACATCATGCCATTAATCACAATATACAAAGGTAGTGGAAACAAACTAGGAATGGCAAACAACTTATTGTCTGACGGTTTTTTCGGCGGAGCAGAGCTGACTGTTACTCTGTACGCGTTGTGAAGCGGTCTACGATTTCGTTGGGATGAATCTGTAAAACGTTGGCCAGCACCAGCAAAACGAGGGTTCGGGAGGCCATTTTGCGCGGAATATTGGCAATGCTGGCGAAGAGATCCACGGTAATGCTCTGGTTTCGATCGAGATGACGCATGAGAGTCTGCTCCTTGTCGCCGTACGTAAAACGAACGTTGCGATCCGCGGTTTCGCCTTTCATGATTTCGCGTACTTCCTTACTGGCCTGTACGGCCTTATCATCAACCCGGATGTAAGCCCGCCGGGTGTCGGTAGCGGGGTCGGTGACATAGTGCGGTTTTCGGGTGCTTTCCGGAACGGTAATCACCAAAACTTCCCGTTCGTTGGCAAGCAGTACGCGTTCCATCTGGTAATCGATAACGGGGGTGCAGTACCGTTCAATAGCGCGCTCCAGCAGGTATTCGTCTTCATCGACGTGTTTGAGGCCCTGAATGCTTTTGTCGTCGCCAATCCCAATCAGTAGTTTTCCGCCGTTCGTGTTGGCAAATGCCACAATTTCACGAATAATGCGTTCGGGGTGATTGGACTTCAATTTGAATTCAAGATGCGTTCCTTCACCCTGTCTAACCAGTTCCTTGAGCGCCCTGTAGTCCATCCGTGAGTCGGCTGTGTAGGTGTCAGAAAGGTTGTCAGCCTTCCCTTGCTTTTAAATATAACCGTTTTTGTTGTTACAAACCAAGGGTTTGACTAACTATTTTCCCGCGGAAAAACGCTAAATTCGTCAGCAGGTCTCTGTATTAATCACTTAAGCTGCTTAGGAAGCACCGCTGATTTGTACCCAATTTAGTAACGAAAAAATGCTGACAAACGTTGCAATTATACTGGTCGTCTTCATCACGATGGAAGGAGTTGCCTGGTGGACACACAAATACATTATGCACGGTTTTATGTGGCGCTGGCACCATTCGCACCACAACCATCACCACGGTTTTCTGGAGCGAAATGACTGGTTCAGTGTCGTCTTTAGTTTGGTGGCCGTCGGAATGGTCGTTGTCGGATTTGAAGTAGAGCAGCTGTGGTGGCTGGCACCCGTCGGCATTGGCGTGACGCTATACGGGTTCTTTTACTTTATTTTTCACGATATTATCGTGCACCGGCGGATCAAAATCCGGTTTAAAGCACACAACCCTTATCTGAAGCGAATCATCCGGGCGCATTACATTCACCACAAAGTTCATAAACGGGAAGGCGCTGAGGCATTTGGATTTTTGTATGCGCCAAAGAAGTACGAAAAGCCCTGATTGGCCGGGCCGCAAGACCAAAACCCATAAAGGCACAACCCGGAGGACTGTATCTTTATGGGTCACGTAAGCGGTGACAATTGGCTAATACTCGTCCTCGTTAAAGAAGAAGTCGTCTTTGGTTGGGTAATCGGGCCATATTTCCTCGATACTCTCGTAGGGCTGACCGTCGTCTTCCAACTCCTGCAGGTTTTCGACTACTTCCAAGGGAGCGCCAGAGCGGATTGAATAATCAATCAACTCATCTTTGGTTGCCGGCCAGGGGGCATCTTCCAGATACGATGCCAATTCGAGTGTCCAATACATAGGCGTTGCAGCTAAAACTTAACAACTTACTGTCGTAAATTGTGCAAAAGTAAAAAAATATGAATATCCTATACATTTCCCCGAAAAATCTTTCAGAAACGGTTAGGATGCTGTTTAGGCCAAATAACCTGACCATGCCTGAAAATGTTTAAATCGTTTTCCAAGTTTTTCTATTTCTAAAACGGATTGATGAATGGACGTTGAAATTTGTGCGTTTTCGCTCGAATCCTGCCGGATTGCGCAGGCGAATGGTGCTAATCGCATTGAGTTGTGTGGGGGGGCTGCCGAAGGAGGTACGACCCCAAGTTACGGTTTGATTCAGCTGGCCCGGCAGGAACTGACCATTGCGCTATATGTTATGATTCGGCCCCGCGGAGGAGACTTTTTATACAACGAAACCGAGCTGGCCGTGATGCGCCAGGATATTGAAGCCGCCAAACAGATCGGAGCGGATGGGATTGTGTTCGGGTTGCTGAATCCGGACGGAACGGTCGATGAAGCGAAAACTGCGGAACTCGTTCAATTGGCTCATCCGCTGCCGGTTACTTTTCACCGGGCTTTCGACATGACGCGTGACCCGTTGGAAGCTCTGGAAGCGGTCATTCGGACCGGGGCGAAGCGGATTCTGACATCGGGGCAGCAAGCCAGCGCCGAAACAGGGCTTTCGCTGCTAAAACAACTGGCCGAACAAGCTGGCGAACGAATCGAAATCATGGCAGGTGCGGGCGTTACTCCGGCCAATGCTACCAAACTGGCCGCAGCGGGCGTTCACGCGTTGCACCTGACCGCCAAAGAGGTAATGGACAGCGGCATGGAGTACCGGAATCCGAACGTTCCGATGGCTTCGGTGGCCATGAGTGAATTTGAGTGGCTCAGTACGAGCAGCGCTATTGTTCGGGCGGTTGTGGCGGCTGCTTCCTAAACGTTATTTGGCGGAGCTAAACGCAAGAAGATTGCTTAGCTCCGCCAAATTATCAAACCCGAATTTTACCAGAAATACGCGTATAATACCGTGATAATGGCGATGATCACAACTGCGCCAATAGCAAATCCTGAAGAGGTTTTGAACATGGTTGCATCAATTTCCAGGCCTTTATTGCTTGGTTTTTGTAGCCCTAGTACAATCATAACGGCTACGCAGATCAGGAACACAAAGCCCATCGTGTCGAGGAATGGAATGGTATAAATTCCTTCGGCGTTTTTCACCGCAAAACCCGAAGACGCTAGAAACTCCAGATTAACCAGATCGGGCAGAACGTACTTGAAGAATAGGGACAGCAGAAAACCGCCCACAATGGCAAATAAGGCTCCGCTGGAGTTGGTTTTCTTCCAAAAGAAACCCATGATGAAAGCCGCAAAAACGCCCGGAGAAACCAGTCCCGTCATCTCCTGAATAAATTGAAATCCACCTTTTTTATCGATGCCCATGAACGGCGAGATCAGAATCGCCATCAGCATCGATACCCAGATGGTTACCCGGCCTACGCGGACCAGTTTCTGTTCACTGGCATTTGGGGAGATGTATTTTCTGAAAATATCAAGCGTGAAAATCGTTGAAATCGAGTTGGCTTTACCAGCCAGTGACGCCACCACAGCCGCTGTCAGGGCGGCAAACGATAGCCCTTTCAGCCCAGCGGGCAACAGATTCAGTAAAACCGGATACGCATGATCCTTATTGATTTCGCCCGAAGCGTCCAGCATTTCCTGTTGAAATAAACCGTTCTGGTAGAGCGTGTAAGCCGCAATCCCCGGCAGGATAACAATGACAGGCATGAGCAGTTTCAGGAAAGCCGCGAACAGAATTCCTTCCCGGGCGGTTTTCAGATCGGCACCGAGAGCCCGCTGCGTAATGTACTGATTACACCCCCAGTAGTTCAGGTTCACAATCCACATCCCACCGATCAGAACCGTCAGACCCGGTAATGATGCATAATGGGGGTGGCCTTTCGGGAAAATCATGTGAAAATGGTCTTCCGACTGCGTCAGCATCTGGTTAAAACCGTTGATGATACCGGTGGTTCCGTTCTGCTCGGAAACGAGGTTGATTGCCAGATAGGTGGTTGCCAAACCTCCCAGGATCAGGAAAAACACCTGAATAACGTCTGTAAAGCCGATTACCTTCATTCCGCCAAGCGTGATGATAACGGCAAAAACGGCCAGGCCAATCATACAGACCGTGAAGTTCAAACCCGAAATGGTCGAAACGGCCAGCGCACCCAGAAACAGGATGGAAGTCAGGTTGACCAGTACGTACAGAAACAGCCAGAAAATAGCCATGATCATCGCAACGGTATTGTTGTAACGTTGCGTCAAAAACTGCGGCATCGTAAAAATGCGGTTTTTGAGGTAGATTGGCATAAAAAATACCGCTACCACAATAAGCGTAGCGGCCGCCATCCACTCGTAGGTCGCAATGGCCAGCCCCATGGCAAAACCGTCGCCAGAAGCGCCAATGAATTGTTCGGCCGAAATGTTGGAGGCAATCAACGAAGCGCCAATCGCCCACCAGGTCAGCGAGCCTTCAGCCAGAAAGAAATCAGTAGAGGATGCGTCTTTTGTTTTTTTTCGGTTGTAAATCCAGTAGCCGTAGCCTGCTACGATGATGAAATAAATTAAAAAAACAACGTAGTCAATAATCTGTAATTTTTGCATGACAACGGCTTAAATAGAAAAGAAATGGACTAGGATTATTTCCGCTCGAAAGATAATATAATTTAGAGATATATTATTCTCGAAAAAACGGCTTTGTCACGCATTTTGTGCAGGCTTCTGCAGCCCCGACTTATAAAATTTTGATGGTTTCCGGTACGATTTTTCGCAAGCGGGGGTCGGCTATGAAACGGCGGGCCACTGTAAAACGATAATTGCCCGTGTGGATAGTATATTGATAAATGGGGCTCATAACCGATACTGAGCCGTTGACCCACCCCAGGGTTACGCACCAGCGGTTGCTGTTGTAACCCGCTACAACTCGAAACAAAAGATCAGGCCGGACATTACCATACGTCAAGTAACCCGTTCTGAACTGTTCCTTACTGAACGTTGCGTTTAAGTTGGTCGTCAGCGATGCTGTGGCAAAGAAATGGCTGCGGTAGACGTAGGTATAAGCGTATCCAACACCAGGACCTAATTTTAGCAATCGCATTCGCCGGACCTCTTCGGTTGGAAAATCGGCCTGGAGCTGACGGGGTACCAGCGCACTGTCGCCCCGGACTATCCCGTAATAAAACTGAAACCCAATCAGCCACGTGCCGGCTGACTTCTTTTGCCACTCATTCTGAACAAAAGAAGATCGGAACGAAAAACGTCGAAAATTAAACACGCGCCGAATGGATCCACCCAGCAGCCGCACCCGCAGGTCGGGACGGAGGTAGTATAAATCCGGGCTGGGCGCTGCATTGCCGCGGGGCGACAGGTAGTAGCCACTGTAAAATTGCCCAAAACCGTCGAGTACCCATTTTCGCATGTAGATGTGGGTTTGCAGATCCAGGTCGCGGGTTTTGCCCTTGCCGTTGTGTTTGTCCAGAAACGAAAGTCCGTAGGCTATATTGAGCGTCAGTGCGTTGACCGTTGCCCCAACCCCAAAGTCCAGGGGTGAGTTGGGGCGAAACCGTAAGGGGGGTGCCGGACGGGTCGGAGTAGACAAATTAAAGGAGGTATACTTCTGGGAAAGATAAGTTCGCCCCGTCAGTTTACCCGGAAACAGCCGGATGTAGGTAGTATCCACCACCCGGTTCATACGGCTTTGGGCCAGTCCTTTTGAACCGCTGAGCAACAGAAAGGTCACCAAAAGCCCGGTAACGGAGCCAGAAAGGAAAATCGTAGTTTGGCAGCGATTGAGGAGCCCGAACTCCGTCGTCGAACGTGGCTTCATCGAGCAAAAGTAGTATCAATGCCGTGCCGACTCAGTTCGGCTTGCCACTCGTAGCGGAGCGATTTTTTATGCGCTTCGAAGTCTCTCCGGCCAAACATTTTCATACGGTATTTGCCAAGGTCACGCTGTAATAAAAGACGGTTTTTAAGTCCACCCGCCAGCCGGGTGGAATCAGCTTCCTGAATTTGCCGGATACGTCGTTTGTTGTTGCCAAATAGTAAATCCGTTAGACTGATCTCGACCAGAAAAGCCGCCTTTTTGTTGAGGGTATAATCGCCATTCAGGTGAAGATACGATAAATTACTGGTCAAATTCAAGTCCGGCATCAGAATCCGGTTCTGATGCAGCAGGAACTGAGCGTCAACGTCTTCAAAGTAGATATGGCTCGTTTTGGTTTTCGGCAAAAACCGGAGCGCCTGCTGAATAGGCTGAACTTCGATCAGCTCCATATCCCGAACGGCCGCTTTCGTGTACGCCGTTATTTTGTTGATGTCCGGCAGAAAATCGTTGTCCAGTTTGGTTCGTAGCGTCATGGCACAATCCACATTTCCCCGGATATTTTCGCTCTTCAGCACATCAATCTTCATCTCCTCGGCGGCCCGGAAGAGCTGGTACAAATCCATTTTCTGAAGGGTTACATTCAGCGTAACCGGAAATCCCTTCGGATCGCCCAGTTTCATCAGACCGTGCGAGCCCAGCCGCCCGCCAAAAGCATTCATGGTGAGTCGTTCCAGTTGCGCGGTTTCGTCTTTGATGACGGTTTTCAGGCCAAAATCATTTCCTTTTAAGGTTTGATAATCCAGTTTGCGGGCTTTTACCTCAATGTCAAACCGATAATCGCTCAGGGCGGATTTGCTTTTCTTTTGCGAAACAGGTCGCTTGTAGGTTGTCTGCATGCTGTTCAGGCCCGCCAGCAGGCTCACCAATCGTTGCAGGTTCAGCCGTTCGTACGACAACCGCAGGGCTGCGTATGGTTCCTGAATACCATCCGGATTTAGTTGAAAATGGCCCAGCCCCGCAATCGTTCCGCCCAGGGTCGTGCGGCACAAAAGCTGAGGAACCTGCACATTCTCCCCTTTTTTGTGCAGTACAACCGACAAATCGCTCAAATCTTCGCGCGATGGCAGCCGGATACGATCAACTTTGATGACGGCCGAGTATTCGGTTCCAAACAAAAGACCGGCCAGTAAACTATCGCTGGAAGAAGGACGTTTGGGAGGCATGGCGGGCCGGGTAGCTGGTGGCAGCGTCGGTTTCGAGAAATCAAGCTCCTGCCAATGCGCATCCAGCTTGGTTCGCACCGGGTACATTGCCTGGCTGCCGCCCAGCGCATACCGCAGCAGGTTAGTAACCTCACCGTTGATTTTGAAATCCTGACCGTCCAGTTTTCCAACCACTTCCCGAATCCGGAGCATGTTATTTTCCGGCAGAAAGTGAATGTCGGCGTTGAGGGCCGTACAGCGTTTCGACGGTTTCGGCAGGTGAATACAGCCATTTTTGATTCGAAGCGTACCATTCCAGAACGGTTCCAGAGGTGCCGGTTGCCGGACATTTGAGTAAAGTAAAGGGCTTCGGACTTTCAAATCGATGGCGGCCGTGCCGCGGTAGAGTGAATCGCCGGGCCAGTTCATCAATTGCGCCAGTTGCAGCAGTGACAAATTCCCGTGTAGCGAAGCATCGACCACCGGCGACACCAGATTCGTTAGCTTGCCCTGCAACGTCAGGGTGTCAGAACCCGACTGAACCCAAAAATCGTTCAGCGTCAGCACGGTGGTTTCGCGGGAATTTTCGGGGCCATTGTTCCAGTTGCCTTTTGCCCGGACGGTTTGAAAGACGACCGGCGTTTTGGGCCAGCGATAATTTTGGGCCTGGAGCCGGAAGTCGACCTCGCTATGGGCCCGAACCGTTGCATTGCTCCGGCCCTTCATGCGAAACCGAAAGTCGACATTTCCTTTTAGCGTAGCATCACCCGCATAGCGTTTGAGTGAATCCGGCAACAACGCCTTCAAAAATTTGTAGGCAGGCTGGCGACCGCTCAAACCAAGATTCATTTCGGTACCTTCTTTTGCCGGTAACTTTCGGTGGCTGCCCATTAGTTTGACGGGCAAGTCATTGACCAGCAGATGGCTGTTGCTAAAAGTGCCGGTTTTGGTTACTTGATTATAAGCATACTGAACGGCTGCGGTAAAAGGCTGTGCCCGAAACAGGGTCAGGCTGCGGTTTTTAATGTAGTCGATGGAGCCCAGTAGCTTGCCTTCCAGTTGCAGCGTCGACTGAATCAGTTGCCCCTGTAAATCAGCCTTTCGGATGGTCATCGCAAAGGCATTTTTTTTGTAGCCATTTTCGACCAGTACCGTCGCATTTTCAACCCGGATTTCGGGAATGGCCACCGAATGCGTATGCGACGTATCCGTTCGATTTTCGGCTTTCCAGGCAAATCCCGTTTTTTCGCCGGTTGAGTCGACCCACTGGTGGTAGCGAACTCCTTTCAACACAATTTTCCGGACCGTGCGCTCTTCACGGAACAGATCGAGCGTTCCGATCACCAGATGCGCCTGATCGACACCAATGATCTCGGCGGGTTTGGGCCCCTGGTTGTCATGAACCGACAGATTGTAGAGCTGAACGGATAAATGCGGAAAGTGGCTTATGACCGAAAAATCGACGCCGAAATCGGCCAGTCGCTGTTCCGAGTGGGAGGCAAATTCCTCACGGACGACCTGAACCACATGTTTTTTATAAACAGTTGTCAGCAAAAGCGGAATCAGTAAGCCCGTTAGCAGCATAACGCCCGCTACGGCTCCCAATAGTTTTGTCCAGTGAGCAAACCTCGCCATTGCTTTTTGAAAATCGTTGAGTACCCAAACCGGCGGTTTATCCGGTTTTACTTAAACAAGCAGCGAGGGCGCACTGTTCGACCTTAGAGAATGATGGTCCGGTTCTGATGAATAAAAACGCGGTCATTGAAGACCAGCTTCAGCGCCTGCGACAGAACAATTTTTTCTACATCCTTGCCTTCGGTAGCCATATCGTAAGCCGTATGCCGGTGATCGACCTCTTTAATATTCTGCGCGATGATGGGGCCTTCGTCGAGATCATTGTTGACAAAATGAGCCGTTGCACCGATAATTTTAACTCCCCGTCCGTAGGCTTGCCGGTACGGATTGGCCCCTACAAACGCCGGTAAAAAAGAATGGTGGATGTTAACGATTCGGTTCGGAAAGTTTTTTACAAATTCGGATGTCAGAACCCGCATGTATTTGGCCAAGACGATGTATTCCGGCTCATAGATAGCCAGTGTCCGAAGAATGATCTCCTCGTGTTCTTCCCGGGTTTTGTGTTCATGGGAAACATAATGGAAAGGAATCCCGAATTTGCTGACGAAGGGCTGAAGCGTGTTGTAATTGCTGAGAACAGCCAGGATATCGGCGTCAAGCTCGTTAAAAGCGTACCGAATAAGTAATTCTGCCAGGCAGTGGTGCTCTTTGGTAACAAAAACAATGATATTCTTCTTTTTTTTAGGATTAATACGCAGATTGATGCCCGGTGGTAAGGTCTGCTGTAATTTATCAAACAAAGCAGTGGAATCGTAACTACCTTCGAACTCCGTTCGCATGAAAAACTGCCGGTCGGGACTGACGTACTCGTTGTTACGAATGATGTTTAGGTTATGTTGCGCCAGCACCCCCGTGACGCGGTGAATAAGTCCCGTACTATCGGGGCCGTCCATTAACAGAATGTGACGAGTTTCGGTGGACATGAACGAATTGATGATTTGAAAGTTATAGTAAAAGTAGTAAAATCACCACGCGAATCGCCTTTTGCGGACTGAATAGGTTGGTATTATTTTGAATAAAAAACCGGTTGGCAGGCCTTGTGGGCTTGCCGATGAAGACTTGTGAAAAGGAAGGTTAGCCACCTTACTAACATAATATGGCATTGGAATCACTGCTCTCTGCGTCGAAGCGAAAATTGCTCATTGAAGTTGCCTGGGAAGTTTGTAACCAGGTTGGCGGTATTTATACAGTTATTCGATCGAAAGTTCCGTCGATGGTCGAAAAGTGGGATAACGATTATATTCTGCTCGGTCCGTATTTTCCGCAACGGGCCGCGGTTGAATTTGAACCGATTACCCAGGATGACGGCACCGAAATCGGTCGTGTGGTTCAGAGCATGCGCTCGAGGGGACTGGATGTGCAGTACGGATACTGGCTGATCACCGGAAAACCGCGGGTGGTGCTGTTTGGCATCCAGAGCCTCGGTACAAATATTGATCAGGTCAAATACAACCTTTGGGAGCGACACGGTATTTCGACCTTGAACGTTGAGGATTTGGTCAATCAGGTGGTTGGCTTTGGCGAACTGGTTCGGATTTTCCTGACCGAACTGGCCGCTGAAAGTGCCCGCCATGTGGATATTACCGTCCATTTTCACGAGTGGATGGCCAGCAGCGGCTTGCCGGATCTCCGCCGGGATAATGTTGCAATCGCAACGGTTTTTACAACGCACGCTACCATGCTGGGGCGTTATTTGGCGCAGAACGAATCCGGTTTTTACGGAAAGCTTCCGTTTTTTGACTGGCAACGCGAAGCCAAATATTACAATATCGAAGCACAGGCCATGATTGAACGGCTGGCCGCGCAACAATGCCACGTTTTTACGACAGTCAGCGACGTTACCTCGCGGGAATGTGAAGTCTTTCTGGGTCGAATTCCCGATTTGATATTGCCCAACGGGTTGAATATCATGCGCTTTACGGCGGTACACGAGTTTCAGAATTTGCACGTAAAGTATAAAGAACGGATTCATGAATTTGTGATGGGGCATTTCTTCCAGAGCTATTCGTTCGATCTGGAAAAAACGCTTTATTTCTTTACGTCGGGTCGGTTTGAATTCAGCAACAAAGGCTATGACCTGACGCTCGAAGCGCTGGCCCGGCTAAACTGGAAAATGCGCGAAGCCAACATGGATATGACGGTGGTCATGTTCATGATTACCAAACAACCGTTCCGGTCCATCAATCCGGATGTGTTGCACAGCCGCGCGTTGTTGGACGAGATCCAGGAGACCTGTAAGGCGATTGAAAATCAACTTGGTAACAAATTGTTTTTAAACGCAGCCGCTGGCGAAGACATTAATTTGCCGGACCTCAACCAGTTTGTGGACGAATACTGGCGGCTTCGGCTCCGACGCACCATCCAAAGTTTCAAAACGAACAATCTGCCGCCTTTCGTGACGCATGACCTGGCGCAGGAAGATGAGATGGTCCGGTTTATCCGGCAGATCCAGCTGGTCAATAATGCCCACGACCGGGTAAAAGTAGTTTACCACCCCGACTTTATTTCGTCCACTAATCCGTTATTTGGGCTGGATTATGGCCAGTTTGTAAGGGGTTGCCACTTGGGCGTTTTTCCCAGCTATTACGAACCCTGGGGATACACGCCGTTGGAGTGCGTCGTGCGCGGAATTCCGACCGTTACAAGCGATCTGTCCGGTTTTGGGGATTTTATCATGCAGATTATGCGGGATTACGAAAATCGGGGAATTTACGTCGTCAACCGTAAAACCCAAACCTTCAACGAAGCCGCTGAGCAGTTGGCCAACATCCTATTCCGCTTTGTCCGATTGTCGCAGCGCGACCGGATCACGCAGCGTAACCGCGTCGAAAATATTGCTGAAGTATTTGACTGGACGAACCTGCGATCCTACTACGATACCGCCCACGATCTGGCGCTGAAGCGCCGGAAACCGTGAATTAGAAGGTAGAGACAAGAGAAAAAAGGCTGAGTTACCACAAAAAGACAAGAGACGAAAGAAAACCGCTGATGGAATTCTTTCGTCTCTTGTCTTTACTCTAATTCTATTCTTTCAATACTGATTCAACTCTTTGTTAAATTCGGTCAGTATTTGTTCTTTCATAGCGATTTTGCGCTTTTGGGTGTTTACCTTGCTCATCATCATCTTATCAGCGTCCTCATTGCCCGGGCGACCCATCGTATTCATGCTGCTCATGGACATGGCCAGATCGCTTTTCTCGCGACGAACCAGGTATTCCAGCTCCCGAACTTTTGTCCGCAACTGTTCCGACCGGCTTTTCAGCTCGAAGGCCGGATATTTGCGGGTAATTACCCGTTCGAGGTAGTTCAATTCAAAGATTTTGTCGCAAGCGGATCGGAAGCGCTCAGAAACCACTTTGTCAACCAATTTGAACGGTATTTTAATTTCTTTCCACTGGTTCAGCAGCTGTTTTGCCCGATCAGCGGCTGCCGGAATATCAGACTGTTTCGCCAGCTTTTCAACTTCGTCGGCCATTTTCATCTGCTGCTCCACGCGTGGATCAATCCGGACCTTAGGCTGAATACCCCTTGCCAGGTTGTAGCGATCAAAAACGGTTTTGGTAGCCCGACGGTATTTCTTTAAGATTTTACCAGATTTCTTGATCGGTACTTCACCAACTTCCTTCCATTCGTTGTTCAGGTTTCGAATCAGGTGGTAGGCTTCGGTCAGTACTTTCATGTACCGCTCTTCGGCTATATTAGCCCGTTCGAGGGCTTCTCCTTCCAGATTGTCACGCTTGAACGGTCGGCTGCGGTCGGCCTCGTAGATACTCCGCACGGCCCGCTCAGCTTGCGCAATGAGATGATCGTAGCGATCGATGCGCTCCTGAATAACTTTATTTTGTTCGTTGAAAAATTCACGCCGA
Source organism: Larkinella harenae (assembly GCF_054780515.1). Lineage (NCBI taxonomy): Bacteria > Pseudomonadati > Bacteroidota > Cytophagia > Cytophagales > Spirosomataceae > Larkinella > Larkinella harenae. Next base: position 229,140 of record NZ_BAAGWE010000001.1, read on the forward strand.
CGCTGGAAAAAGTTGTCCAGCGTTTCGCTGAAACGGGATTCGATCGTTTCGTCCAGTTCTTTATCAACTGGTCCGGTCTTGATCCATTTGAGCTTAATTTCCTGAAGCTTTTCGGCGGTTTCTTTCCACTCGTTGCTGTCGGCAACCGACTCAGCTTCTGCCAGCAACGCTTGTTTGATCTCGAGGTTTTTAAGTTGGTTGGTCCGGATGAGTTCAACCAATATTTCTTCCTGGGCGTCAAGCCGATTCAGCAACGGAATAAAATTGCCGATAGCATCGAAACTCAACAGTTTTTTCCGCAGTTGAACGAGTTTAGTCAGGTACGACCCTTTGTTTTGAGCCTCCTCAACTTCCTGCTCTAACTGGTTTACTTTGTTTTCGGCAATTGTAAACCTATTTTTGAAATAATCGAGCGCTTCCTGTTCTGTGCGTTTCACTTCACCGATTTGACGGTCCGGATAGCCGAGGTAGCTCGATAAGAATACCTTTCCGTCTTTGACGTAACCGTATTCGTCTACCAATTGAGCTTGTTCCATTATTTTACTCTTTAAAGCTGAGCTATGGGTTTAATTGTTGATATTTGCCATCTACAAAAGTAACCAGAACCATGAGTCAGGAAACGATTATATTCTCAATGGCGGGTGTCAGTAAAATTATTCCGCCAAACCGACAAATCCTAAAGAATATCTACCTTTCCTTTTTTTACGGTGCAAAAATCGGTGTTTTAGGCTTAAACGGCTCCGGTAAATCTACCCTGTTGCGTATCATTGCCGGGATCGATAAGAGTTATCAGGGCGAAGTGGTGTTTTCACCGGGTTATTCGGTGGGTATGCTGGAGCAGGAACCGCAGCTGGATCCGAACAAAACCGTTAGAGAAGTGGTGGAAGAAGGTGTGCAAGAGACAGTTGACCTTCTGAAAGAGTTTGATCAAATCAATGAAGCCTTCGGTGATCCCGATGCCGATTTTGATAAATTAATAGCCAGACAGGGCGAAGTACAGGAAAAACTTGACCACCTGAACGCCTGGGAACTGGACAATCGGCTCGAAAAAGCGATGGATGCCCTGCGCTGTCCACCTTCGGATGCCTTAATCGCTAATTTATCAGGCGGTGAAAAACGCCGGGTGGCACTCTGCCGTTTGTTGCTGCAACAACCTGATGTATTGCTGCTCGACGAACCGACCAACCACCTCGATGCGGAGTCGGTATTGTGGCTGGAAGAGCACCTGCGCCAATATGCCGGAACGGTTATTGCCGTCACGCACGACCGGTATTTCCTGGATAACGTGGCGGGCTGGATTCTGGAGCTGGATCGGGGTGAAGGGATTCCCTGGAAAGGCAACTATTCATCCTGGCTCGATCAAAAACAAACGCGTCTGGCTAAAGAAGAAAAGCAGGAATCAAAACGCCAGAAAACCTTGCAGCGTGAGCTGGAATGGGTCCGGATGGCTCCGAAAGCGCGTCAGGCTAAGTCGAAAGCACGGTTAGGGGCTTATGAAAAACTGCTGGGCGAAGAAAACCGTCAGAAGGAAGAAAAGCTGGAAATCTTTATTCCGGCGGGACCGCGGCTGGGTTCCAAAGTGATCGAAGCGCACGGCGTTTCCAAAGCGTTTGGGGATCGTCTGCTGTTTGAAGACCTGAGCTTTCAGCTTCCTCAGGGCGGCATTGTCGGAATCATTGGGCCGAACGGGGCCGGGAAAACAACCCTGTTTAAACTGATTACAGGCAAAGAACAGCCCCAAAACGGTTCGTTTGAAGTGGGCGAAACCGTTAAGTGGGCGTACGTCGATCAGGAACACGATGGACTGGACCCCAATAAGACGGTTTTTCAAACCATCTCCGAAGGAAATGAATGGGTGATACTGGGGGGCAAGCAAGCCAATGCCCGGGCCTACGTAAGCCGATTCAACTTCACGGGATCAGATCAGGAAAAGAAGATCGGAACGCTTTCGGGCGGGGAACGTAACCGCGTTCACCTGGCCATGATGCTGAAAGAAGGCGCTAATTTGCTGCTGCTCGATGAGCCAACCAACGATCTGGATGTCAATACGCTGCGGGCGTTGGAGGAAGGTTTAGAGAACTTTGCCGGTTGTGCCGTCGTCATTTCCCACGACCGCTGGTTCCTCGACCGTGTGGCCACCCACATCCTGGCGTTTGAAGGCGATTCGCAGGTATACTGGTTCGAAGGTAATTTCTCGGAATACGAAGAAAACCGTAAGAAACGGCTGGGTACTGATGCTACGCCGAAACGGATTAAATATAAAAAACTCGTTTAAGGGTTGAGGTTTAAAGGATCCATGATACTCAATGATGGATACTTTAAACCTTCGCAAACGTCAAACGGAACAATGCACGGTTATTTCAACGGCGCCATTTTGCCGGTCGAACAGATTTCCTTCGGAGTCACGGATCTTGGTTTGTTGCGCGGTTTTGGACTTTTCGATTATTTCCGGACTTACAACGGTCGGCCTTTTCAATGGGATTGGTATTGGGAACGGTTTGCCAATTCGGCGGCCAAAATGCACCTGCCGGTTCCGATCACCAAAGAAGAGGCCCATCGTGTTGTGCTGGATTTACTTGCCAAAAGTACCTTGCCGGATATTGCTATACGCTTTGTGATGACCGGAGGATATAGCCCTGACAGCATCAGTGTGGCTACGCCGAATCTGCTGATTATGGCCGAAGAGATTCACCCAACCCCGCCGATCCAGTTTGAAGAAGGCATCAAGGTCATTCTGGATGACTACGTCCGGGAGATGGCCGAAGTGAAAAGCACCGATTATAAGCGGGTGATTTTGCTGGCGCAGGCTATCCGGTCGGCCCGGGCGTCGGACGTTCTGTACCAAAAAAACGGCGAAATTAGTGAGTTGAGCCGCAGTAACTTCTTTATTTTCAAAGGAGATCGACTGATTACGCCCAACCGGCACATTCTGCACGGTATTACCCGGCGAACGGTGATGCAACTGGCGCAGAACGATTTTCAGGTGGAAGAACGGCCCGTTACGGTATCCGACCTTTACGATGCCGACGAAGCGTTTACCACCAGTTCGACAAAAAAAGTACTGCCTATTGTTCGGGTGGATGACTTAACAATTGCCGACGGCAAACCGGGTAAACGAACGCTGTTTTTGCTGGAAGAATTTAACGAACTAATTGCGAATTGGTAGGCGTATTTGGTATGAGACCTGCCAGGCTTTGAAAGCCTGGCAGGTCTTTTCTTTTTACCGCTCGTTTTGTATTTTAAAAGGATCATCCGTTGTCATCCATGACAGCCATTTACCCTGTGCTTTCATCACCTGCTCGATCACATCCCGAACCGCACCCCGCCCGCCCGGAACGGGAGAAATGTAATCACAAACGGCTTTGATTTCGTCGGCAGCGTCGGCCGGACAGGTGCTGAATACGGTCGGGCGGGAGAGTATCTGCAAATCCGGAATGTCGTCGCCCATGTACAAAATTTCCGCTTCGTTGAGTTGATCGCGTTGCAGAAAGTTGAAATACGTATAAATTTTCTGTTCAGTCGGCCCGCCCATGAAAATGTCCCTTATTTTCAGGAACTCCAGCCGTTTTCGAACGCCCAACTGGTTGCCGGCCGACAAAACCGCAACCCGGTAGCCGGAATGAACCGCCCGCTCAATGGCATAGCCGTCGCGGATGTTGAACGTCCGGAATTGTTCGCCCGATTCGAGGGCATTCACACTACCGTCGGTCATGACGCCATCGACGTCGAATATAAAGGTGGTTATTTGTTTGAATCGTTCCTGTAAAGCCGTCATACTTGTAGAGGGGTGAAGCACGAAAATACGCGTTCAGTCGGTTTAATTTCCATTTGCTGCGATTTTCTTATAGTTTCGGGCGCGCCAATGAATGCGGAAAATTGTGATGGATTTTAGTAAACTGGCCGCCCAGTATCAGGAAAGTCTTTTCCGAACCATTATTCCTTTTTGGACCAAACACAGCCGGGATACCGCTTGTGGGGGGTATTTTAATGCCTTGACGGAGCAGGGCGATGCGTTCGATACCGACAAAGTTGTTAAGCTACAGGCGCAGCAGGTCTGGGCGTTTTCGGTCTTGTATAACTGGGTCGATGCCATTCCGTTATGGCTTGAGCTGGCCCGGCATGGTGCTGATTTTTTGCTGGCCAATGGCCGCTACGAAAACCGCTGGCTAGGTGTGGTTGATCGCCGGGGTAGAGCCGTTGAGCCGGCCGAAACCGTTGAACCCGATTGCGCCGTGGCGATGGCATTTGCGCAATTTTACCACGCTACGCAGGACGCTGAATTTGCAGCCGTTGCCCGGCAAACGATGGAGAACGTCATCACTCAGCGCCAGCAGCAGCGGGAAAGGTGGGACGATCAATTGGGTGGGTTTCGGCAGCTCAAATATCTACGCGAGCCCATGATGGTCTTGAAAGCTCTGCTGGAAACGCGCTCGCTGCTGGAGCCAGAAACGTACAAGCAGGCTTACGAAGCGGTACTGAGCGAAATTCAGAACGAGTTTTTTGATAAACGAATTGCAGTTTTGCGGGAAACGGTTTTGCCCGGCGGCTCTTTTTGCGACAGCTCGGCGGGACGACGGTTACACAGCGGCTACGGTTTTGAAACCGCGAACTATCTGCTGGAAGCGGCCGAGTTGACCGGCAATCGGCGATTGGCTCAACAGGCCGTTCAAATGGCGTTACATCTGGCCGAAATAAGCTGGGATGAACCGTTCGGCGGTTTTTTTCAGTACAGTGATTTGAAAGAGCGCCCCAGTATTTACAGCGAGTGGGATCGGAAATTGTGGTGGGTGCATTCCGAAGCTTTGACGGTTTTTGCGAAAGGCTACCTGCACACCCGGCAAAACGATTGCCTGAAGTGGTTCCGCAAAGCGCACGATTACACCTGGCAGCATTTTCCGGATAAAGGAAATACGGAATGGTTTGGCGTATTGGACCGGAAGGGGCAGCCTGTGTCGACCATCAAGGCCAGTCCAGACAAAGGCTGCTACCACCTGATTCGTGGATTGTACGAAACCTGGCGGGCGCTGGAACAGGGGGCGGTTATCGCCAGCAAAAACCGTATGGATACGCGTTTGGGACGGCCCATGACTTAAAGGAGCATGTTCCGTTGCTGGATACCGTCGGAGAGCAGCCGGTAGAGGTGTGATAGCGCGGGTTTATCGGCCAGGTAATCGAGGTGTAAGCCCAGCGTTTTTACGTCACCACGGCGGGCCGGACCGGTCTGTACGCGGGCCGGGTGATCCGAATAAAGGGCTTTCTCAATCGTTTCTTCAATCAGAGGCCGCAGCAAATCGAATTCCAGATCTTCCGAATCCGTCAGGTCTTTCGCAGCACCCAGCAGGTAATTGGTAAAGTTGCAGGCAAAAACCGCAGCGATGTGCAGTACTTTTCGTTCGTGCGAGCTGATCAGGTAAACAACCTGACTGATTTCCTGAGCCAGCGTAACCAACTGGGTTTCGGTTTCTGCATCGCTGGCTTCAATGCAGAGCGGAATGGCTTCAAAAGGGAGTGGGGTGGTTGTTCGGCTAAAGGTTTGCAGGGGGTAAAAAACACCCGTCCGGACCGGAACATCACTATAGATGTCCATCAAACGGCGCAGTGTTTCCAGGGATTTACTTCCAGAAGTATGCACCACGGCGGCATTTTCGGGCAGTACTAGCTGGGCCGTTACCTCATCAATGGCATCGTCCGGAACCGCCAGGATAAATAATTCTGCTTCACTTTCGGCATAATTGAGATCGAGGCTCAATTGCGCATCGTACAGCATAGAAATCAGCTGTTGGGCGTGATTGGGGGTCCGACTATAGACTTCACAGATAAAATGTCCGGCATTTTCGAGGGCTATTGCCAGATGCCAGGCCAGATTGCCAGCGCCGATAAAGGATAGTTTCATGCACTAAAGATATTTTTTCGTCGCAAACAAAAAACGAAACATGCGGTTTTTTGGGAGTTCATTTATTGCGCGAGAGGAGAATGGAAGCACTCATATTGACGGTATACGTTTTAGTATTGCTATTATTATTTACCTATAACTGTGGTCAGTTAAGTTTAATTTTTAGTTACCTGCGTTCCAAAAGAAGACAGACTTCATTTGAGCAGTACTCTGCCACCCGGCCAGAGACGGTGCCGTATGTAACCGTGCAGCTGCCGATTTACAATGAACTTTACGTAGCCGCCCGGTTGATTGATGCAGTGGCCATTCTGAATTATCCGCGTTCCCGGTTCGAGATTCAGGTTCTGGATGATTCGACCGACGAAACCGTCAGTATTATTGCCGAAAAAGTGGCGCAGTACCAGCAGATGGGAATTGACATCCAGCACATTCGCCGGGCCGAACGGAAAGGGTTTAAAGCTGGTGCGCTGGCCTATGGGCTGGAGCTGGCCAAGGGCGAGTTTATGGCTATTTTTGACGCGGATTTTATGCCAGACCCGGATTTCTTGTTGAAGACGCTGCCGCATTTTGAAAATCCGAAAGTGGGTATCGTACAAACCCGCTGGACGCACCTGAATCAGGATTATTCCGTCCTGACCCAGTTGCAGGCCTTTGGGCTGAACGCCCATTTCTTTATTGAGCAGGGTGGGCGAAACGCCGAAGGGTACTTCATGAATTTTAACGGCACAGCAGGTGTCTGGCGTAAAACCGCCATTCTGGATGCCGGTAGCTGGAGCAGTGATACATTGACCGAAGACCTGGATCTGAGTTACCGGGCTCAGCTGAAAGGCTGGAAATTTGTATACCGTGAAGATATCGGCTCGCCCGCCGAACTGCCGGTAGCTATGAATGCGCTTAAATCGCAGCAATACCGTTGGATGAAAGGCGCTGCTGAATGTGCACGAAAATTAATGTTCAAGGTGATTGGTGATCCGAAAATCCCGTTTCGCATCAAACTACATGCTTTTTTTCACTTGCTGAGCAGCTCGACATTCATTCTGGTTTTTCTGCTTGGTTTGTTGAGCGTACCGGTATTGTACATTCGGATTCGGCACCCCGAATACCAATCGATTTTCCTGATGCTCGGTTTTTTTCAACTCAATTTGCTGATCCTTATACTCTTCTATGGCATCCCGTTCTGGCTGGAACGCCGGGGTAAACTTGAACAACTAGGATTGTATTATTTCCCGATGTATTCATCGCTGATGATGGGTTTATCGCTGCATAATACCATTGCTGTTATCGAAGGCTTTGCGGGCCGGAAAACCCCTTTTATACGAACACCCAAATTCAATGTCAAAGCCAGTGGCGACACGTGGCGAACGAACAAGTATTTGCGGATTGACCTCAACTCGGGGACAAACTGGTTAACGATCTCGGAAGGTGCTCTAATGCTTTATTTTCTGTTTGGTATTGGCCTCGGCTTTTATTTTGGTCATTACAATATGCTGGTGTTTCATTGCATGCTGGCAATGGGGTTTGGGCTGGTATTTTTATACAGTTTGTTTCACGCCCATATCAAACGCTAGTACTGACCTGTCATCTTTGGGTGCTATACGTCACCTATAACGGTGTTAGACTCGGGGCATATTATCGATGAAACAGGCAGTCTACTTCCTGAACAATCCTTCCTGGTGTGAGGATTTTAGTAAGCTATTTTCTGCTTGCTATTGAGGTTTTTCAACCCTTATGGGCATATTTTAAAAATCTAACGATGTTAGATGTGCAAGCAATTAACATTGAGTTGCCGAATAAAATCAAAAACCCGCAACGCTATCACGAGTGCTGCGGGTTCCAAACATTAACCTAACTAAACTTAATTTGTTACGCAGTTTCGCACCAACTGCTTGAAAGCTTCGGCCACATAGCGGGCTTTTTCAATGTCGCCGAGTTGAATTTTTACCGTGTGGACATAGTCGGAAGGCTTGCCATCTTTGTACGTTTTAACCAGTTTTTCCTTACCCTTTGTCATCAGGCTGACGTATACGGTTTTCCCATCGACGTCGAAATGAGTAGCATCGGCATTGATGTCTTTCAAAGCCAGATCATAAACTAATTCCGAAGCTTTGCGGCCACCTTGTGTAACCGTTAATTTTAAATCGCAAATACCGTTCTCGGCCGCCAGGGCGTAAGTGGTTGGTTCTTTGTCACCCAAATCCTTAGGAAGTTGCTCTTTGATCCAGTCCAGCCGGGCCTGCTGACCAGTTGTTGGAATTGGATTTTTTCGAGATTGTGCGCAGGACTGAACAGCTTTCTCAAAAGCCTGTGACATGTACCGGACACTTTCCAGGTTATCGGCGGCTAGTTCGATGCTGGAGACATAATTCTGGCGAACCCCATTTTTGGTATAACCAATAAACTTACGGTTATCCCGGGTTTTCAAATCGATGGCGTACAATTCTTTATCGACGCCCAGTTTCGTTCCTTTTTCGGCCAGATCCGCCAGGTTGAATTCGTAGACCTCCTCCGTACTGTTCTTATTGTACGTTTCACGCCGGGTGTATGTACAGATGCAATCCGGTTTCAAGGCCTGCTCAATGGTGCGATCATTCGTTTTGGCCGCTGTTACGCTTGATTCCAAATATTTCTGGGCATTGGGCATACTGGTAAAAACCGGCTTGCGGGATTCCAGTTGCTTTACCGCCAGCGGAATCAGTTTGCGCCAGGCGCTGGCAATGTCCCGAATTTTGTCGGCATCACCGCTGGCAATTTCAAATGTCTGAACCACATTATCCAGCTTGCCGTCCTTGGCGTAACCCATCAGTTTTTGCTTTTGCTGCGTAACCAGCGACAACTCAAACCGTTTGCCTTTAGCCTCCACTTGCAGGCCTTCCAGCGCCAGATCGCCCAGGTTAAACGAAAACGTTTCGGATGATGCTGATCCTTTAGAACCTACTTCGCTTCGCCGGAATACTGCCCGCAGCGGGTTGTCATAATCGAACGTCAGCGCCTGTTCGTATTTATCCGAGCCGACAGCTTCGCTACCAATGTTGGTTTTCAGCCACTGCCGAAGTTCGTCCAGCGTGTCTGGGGTGCGAGCGGGTTTATACGATTTTTCAGCTGCCAGAATAACTTTTTTGAGGGATTCGACCAGTGCTTTGGCAATGTCCGGGTTATCGGCGTACAACTTGACACGGTCGGTGAGGTTTTTCAGCTCGCCGTTTTCGCTGTAACGAACAAACTTGCGGTGCTGTTTGGTATCGGCCAAAACCGCAATGACGTCGCGCTCTACTTTATAGGTCACCGTCGATACGTCCAGGTCCGACAGGTTCAAAAAGTACGTGCTTTCGTCGCCCTTACCTTTATCGCTTGTTTTGGTAACCGAAAACGTCGCCCGGTAATTGGGCTGAGAAGCTGCGACGGTTTGCACGAATTGCGCATTGCCGGTTTTAACCGGTTTCAATTGGGACGAAACACCGGTCAGGGGAACGGTCATCAGGTCTTGGGCATTGGCGGCCAGAGAAAAAGCAGCCGCCAACCAGAATAGTACTGGTTTTTTCATGATAGTTAAGTTCGTATTTGTTGTTTATGCGGTATGAAAACCGTTCCCCAAAAGTAGGCTCAGGAGAGCGATTCGAAAGCAGACTTGTCAGCAAACGGAAGATTCGGCAACTCAATTGCTTTTTTTGAGGCTTGAACCGTAAAAAAATAAACCCGCCGAAATCACGATTTCGGCGGGTTTATTTTGAAGAAAAGCGTCTGGCTTAGAGGTGAATTGCTTCGCCGTAAGCGGCTTCCGTTGCATCCTTGATCGACTCTGAGATGGTCGGGTGAGGATGAACGGCTTTCAGAATTTCGTGTCCAGTCGTTTCCAATCGGCGGGCAGCTACCACTTCGGCCACGATTTCGGTTACATTGTAACCGATGAAGTGCGCACCCAGCCACTCACCGTATTTCTTGTCAAAAATCACCTTTACGAAGCCTTCCGGCGCACCGGCGGCTTTGGCTTTCCCCGAAGCCGATAAGGGGAATTTGCCCACCAGAATATCGTAACCGGCTTCTTTTGCCGCGGTTTCGGTATAACCGACCGAAGCAATCTCAGGCGTACAGTACGTACAACCCGGAATGTTGTTGTAATTCAGCGGTTCGACGTGATCCAGGCCGGCGATTTTTTCCACGCAGATAATGGCTTCGGCGGAAGCCACGTGCGCCAGGGCCTGACCTTTCGTACAGTCGCCGATGGCGTAATAGCCTTCGACATTCGTGCGGTAGTAGTCGTCCGTGGTGATTTTACCGCGTTCGGTTTTGATACCGGTTTCTTCCAGACCAATTTTCTCGATATTCGCTACCACGCCAGCGGCCGACAGAACAACTTCAACGTCGAAAGTCTTTTCGCCATCCGGCGTTTTGACGTATACTTTGCTGAGTTTTCCGCTCGTATCGACTTTGGTTACTTCCGAGCTGGTGTAAATATCGACGCCCAGCTTTTTATAGTGCTTGGCCAGTTCTTTCGAGATTTCTTCGTCTTCCACCGGAACAATGCGCGGCAAAAACTCGACGATCGTCACCTTGGTGCCCATGGTTGCGTAAACGTAAGCAAACTCAACACCGATAGCGCCAGAGCCGATTACGAGCATGGACTCGGGTTGTTTCTCCAAAGACATGGCCTTACGGTATTCAATTACTTTCTGCCCGTCGATGGGAACGGCAGGCAGTTCGCGGGCGCGGCCACCCGTAGCAATAATGATGTGCTTGGCTGCGTATTCGGTCGTTTTGCCGTCTTTGTCCGTCACATCGATTTTCTTGCCCGGTTTTACCTTGCCATTGCCGAGCAGAACGTCGATTTTATTTTTCCGCATCAGAAACGTAACTCCCTTGCTCATGGAGTCGGCTACGCCACGGCTGCGCTTGATCACCGCGCCAAAGTCGGCTTTTGCGTCACCGTTGATGGTAATACCGTAGTTTTCCGAATGCTTGATATATTCAAATACCTGAGCACTTTTCAACAAGGCTTTGGTGGGAATACAGCCCCAGTTCAGACAGATTCCTCCCAAACTTTCGCGTTCGACAACGGCCGTTTTGAAGCCCAGCTGCGACGCGCGGATCGCGGCAACGTAGCCACCGGGGCCGCTGCCAAGAACAATTACATCATATTGTGATGCCATATTTTGGAATGTTAATGAACATGAAGAATTAACCGCTGGGCGGTCCCAATACATTCAATCAGAAGAACGCAAAGTTAGGCTGAAAAGTTGAATCTGCGCGGTCCTGGAAAAATGTTTGCGTAAGTAGCGGAAAAGGCGGGAGACCGATGGGTTACCGTCAGATGTAAAATTTCTTCCGTTCAATAACCTCTTCCACAACATCCGGCACCAGGTAGCGGATGGAACGGTTGTTTTTGAGGCACTCCCGAATAAAAGTAGCGGAAATGTCCAGCAAAGGCGCTTCTACAAACCGCACATTAGGGTGTTGTTCAAGCGGACTGGGAGCGCTGTCAGGGCGGGGATATACATAAAGGCCGTAGAGTTCCAGAGTTTTTTCGTAGTTTTTCCAGTTCGGAAATTGTGCCAGATTGTCACCCCCAATGATGAGTTTGAACTGGTGTTGGGGGTATTTCTCCTGAAGCCGGGCGAGGGTGTCGATGGTAAAACTAGGGCGCGGCATCGAAAACTCGATGTCCGTTGCTTTCAATTTTGAATTATCGGCAATAGCCCGTTCCACCAGATCGATACGGTCGAACTCGTGCAACAGGCTTTTGTTTTTTTTGAAGGGGTTCTGGGGCGAAACCACAAACCAGACCTGTTCCAGATCGGTGGTGGTGGCCATTGTGTTGGCAATGATCAGGTGCCCAACATGAATAGGGTTAAAGGACCCGAAGAATAAGCCGATTTTCATAAATCAATTCCGGAGAGCCGTGTTTAGATGACGGTGGCCTGTTGCGGAATAATGTTTTCTTTCAGAAAATCGTCCGTCAGTTTCTGCGCTTTTTGCAGCGCATCATCCAGCTTGTCGTTTACCAGAATGACATCAAACTGGTCCTGAAAACTCATTTCGAAATGAACTTTGAAGAGCCGTTTGGACAGGCTGTCTTCGGTTTCTGTACCGCGGGCCATCAGGCGTTGCCGAAGCGTTTCTTCATCGGGCACCTTTACAAAAATGGCCAGGGCTTTATCGCCGTAGTATTTTTTCAGTTTTAAGCCACCCTGTACATCCACATCGAACAATACGTGTTTGCCACTGGCCCAGACGCGTTCGATTTCCGATTTTAAGGTTCCGTAGAAAGCACCGACATACACCTCTTCCCATTCAACGAATTCACCGTTGTCGATTTTTTCCTTAAAATCTTCAGGAGTCAGAAAGTAATAGTCTTTGCCGTTTTGCTCAGAACGACCCCGGCGGTCGCGGGTACAGGCGGAGATGGAAAAACCCAGGTTTGAATTTGTAGTCAGTAAGTGCCTGACAATGGTTGTTTTGCCTGAACCGGAGGGGGCCGAAAAAATAATCAGTTTACCTTCCAATGCTGCTTATTTGGTTATTTCTGCCCGAATAGCGGCTGCTATTTTCTCGGGGCAGCATTTTTTTTCGACTTTACCCTGCAGGGCTTCTTTAATACATTTCTCAAGATTATACATATCGATGCAGGGTTGACAGATTTCGATATGCTGCTTGAAGTACTCTTTTTCTTCATCGGTGGCTCCCCCGTCCAGAATTGACTGAATTCGTTTCAGGCATTGGGCCTGATGCTCGCAGGATTCTTTCATGGGGGCAGTCGTCTTCCTACCCTCCGTACCAACCGTGGTCGATGAATGCAATGTGCCTGACATTGGAAAAATTTAATTTATTCCAGAAATTGTTATACGATATATTTGTAACTTGCCCTGATAACCAACTACCTAGTTCAAAAAGTTTCAATTATTCCTCATTTTTATTGTACCCCATCGAAGCGGCATACTCTTTCAGCTTATCCTTTAAAAGATTCCGGGCGCGGTGTAGCCGTGAGCGAACAGTTCCAATCGGAATGTCCAGAATCTTAGCCATTTCCTCGTACGTGAATCCTTCAATATCACAGAGGATAATAACCGTTCGGAAATCAACCGGCAGCGAGTTAAGCGCAGAGGCTACCTCATCACCAATCATATCCTGTACTGCCTCAAACCGCAGATCCGTGGTGTGCTCGGTTTCTGAGGCTTCGTCGGAGTTGTAGGTTGTCTCTACATCCTGGTAATCAACTTTCGCAGGCTCCTTACTTTTCTTGCGATAATCGTTGATGAAGCTGTTCTTCAGAATGCGGAACAACCACGCTTTTGCGTTAGTTCCCTGTTCGAATGAGGATATAAAGCGAAACGCCTTTAAATAGGTATCTTGCACCAGGTCGTTCGCATCATCTTCGTCCATCGTCAGGCGGAAGGCAAAGTTGTACATGGAGTCAATGTGTGGCATGAACTCCCTGTTGAAGACCTGATACTTCTGTTCGTCTGTATACCCTTGTAGTTGCGTATCTGACATAATTTCGGGCATCGTCGTCATAAAATTACAAATGAAAATGAAAAGACAGCCATTTTTTTGGCAAGCTCAATACATACGGTTATCGTATAAGTAGCGATGTTTCATAGAATCAGCGGTTTGGGCGGTTTACTAAGCAGTATTAGGAAATAATAAAAAAGTAAACATCAATGTTTAAGAACCCTGCAAAAATCAATCCTACCTGGTTTCGACCCGACGAGTTGCAAGGAACAGGACAAATTGGCAGAATACAAGTCAGGGGTGATGGATGGTAGGTTAAAGCGGATGGATGGACGGAAATCGCGAGTGAAAAACGGACTGGAGGTTGCTGCGTGCAGGCACTTTCTCGGGTGCTATCCTGCCATTCAATACGTTGCTTAATTAAGGGGAAATTCACCGAAATCTAATGGGTTTTTTGCGTGGTTAGGTTGGAATCGGCTGATTGCAGTGGAGAAATAGGGAAAGGCGGTTATTCTTATGTAATCACCTGGAACGGTTTTCTAGATCATGGACAATCCGGAGCATTGCACGAGCAGCAGACAAAAATTTCAATAGCCACCTAAAACCGTCAATACCAATAATAAAAGCACCCAACCTTTTAGTTAAGTGCTTCTATTACAAAAGGTAAGGAAAGAGCGGGAGACGAGTCTCGAACTCGCGGCCTGCAGCTTGGGAAGCTGCCGCTCTACCAACTGAGCTACTCCCGCTGAATGACTGCAAATTATTTAAGAAACAGCGGAAAAGTCAAGTCGTTTTGTGCAAATGGGAGATGCAAAAAGGGATTTCGTAGAAAATAAAAATTATCCCCTAAATTGGCCCCTTAAGTTTTAATGAGACTCACTTTTTTTCTTTTAACAAAATCGAGTGATCTTTCAGAACAGCCCTGCCTTTGATTATGGAAACCAAACCCTCTACCGAGTTCAGACCTTATATTCCCGATAACCAGTCGACCGCCGAGTTTACGCTCAAAGCCGTCATCACGGGGGCTTTGTTTGGCGTCTTGTTCGGGGCCGCCACGGTTTATTTGTCGTTGAAAGCCGGGTTGTCCGTTTCGGCGTCCATTCCCATTGCGGTATTGGCCATTTCGCTCGGGCGAAAGTTCCTGAAAACAACTATCCTCGAAAACAACATTATCCAGACCACCGGTTCGGCGGGTGAATCCATCGCGTCGGGCGTGGTCTTCACGTTACCCGGTTTCTTGTTCCTAACCGAGGGCGTTGGCGAGGATTTTTTCAATTACTGGACTATTCTGACGCTGGCAATTCTGGGCGGTTTGCTCGGTACGCTCATGATGATTCCGCTGCGCCGGGCGCTCATCGTAGAAGAACACGGCAAGCTGCCCTACCCCGAAGGAACGGCCTGCGGCTCGGTACTGATTGCGGGCGAGCGGGGCGGTGATTTTGCCAAGATGGCCTACCGGGGCCTGGGTGTGGCGTTGCTGTATGCGATTTTTCAGAAGATTCTGCACGTCATTGCCGAAGCGCCCACCTGGGCTACCCAGCAGGCAAACCGGTATTTCCCGTCGGCGCAGGTGTCGGGCGAGATTACGCCAGAATACCTGGGCGTTGGCTACATCATCGGATTTCGGATTTCGGCGGTGCTGGTTGGGGGCGGTATTCTGGCGTGGCTGGCCCTGATTCCGCTGCTGGCAACGCTGGTACCGGGCGATACCATTGCGTTGCAACTGATTAAACTTGGGTATTTGACCAATCTGCAAACGGCGGGCGGACCCGGCGGTTGGAATCCCTCCACGCATACATTTAGCGACACGGCGGCCGCTATCTACCGGGCCTACATCCGGCAAATCGGTGCGGGGGCGGTTACGGCGGGCGGTTTTATGACGCTGCTGAAAACCATTCCGACCATCGTTTCGTCGTTCCGCGACAGCTTCAAGAAAGTGGACGTGGCCACGGAAGGCGCGCAGGTTCGGCGGACAGAACAAGATTTGTCGGTGCGGGTCGTCATTTTCGGCAGCATTGCTCTGGCGGCTTTGATGGTCATTCTTCCGCAAATTCCCGGCGATTCGATTCTGACCAAACTCCTGATTGCCATTCTGGTCGTCGTGTTCGGCTTTTTCTTTGTTACCGTGGCCAGCCGGATTGTCGGGCTAATTGGGTCCAGTTCGTCGCCGGTTTCGGGCATGACTATTGCCACTATCATGGGCACCGCGCTGGTATTCATCGGAGTTGGACTGACGGGCAAAATTTATGAACCGGCCGTTCTGGTGGTGGGCGGTATGATCTGCATCGCAGCGGCCAATGCCGGTGGAACTTCGCAGGATCTGAAAACCGGTTTTCTGGTCGGTGCAACGCCCAAATACCAGCAAATGGCTTTATTCATTGGTGTAATCGTTTCGTCGCTGGCGGTCGGGGCCACGGTCAAAATTCTGGATACCCCCACACCCGATCTGGTTGCACAGGGAATTACGCACGCCATCGGCAGCGACCGGTTTCCGGCTCCCCAGGGAACGCTCATGGCCACACTCATTAAAGGACTGCTGTCGTTCAACCTCGACTGGCAGTTTGTGCTGGTGGGCGCTTTCATGTCGTTTGTGGTTGAAATCTGCGGCATCAGTGCGCTGGCATTTGCCGTCGGTCTTTATCTTCCGCTTTCGACGACGTTACCCATTTTTGCCGGAGGTTGTGTCAAAGCGCTGGTCGACTGGAATTCTAAACGCAAAGGCATCATCGAAGAAGATGCTGACCTGGGCCGGGGCAGCCTGTTTTCAACCGGTTTGGTGGCGGGTGGAGCGCTGGCGGGCGTATTCGTTGCGCTTTTATCGGTCAATGAATCCGTTTACAATTTCCTCGCTAAATTGACCCTGGAACCGGCGCTGGAAAGCGCGTTGGGTGACGGTGGGTATCAATTGCTGGGTGCACTGTCTTTTCTGGCACTGGCCATTATTCTATACAGGGTGGCAATGAAACGTGTGTAACCGCAGCTCCCGAATTCAGTTCGGGGGCTGCGGTTTTACAGCCAGCTTTTCAAAATAGCGGCCTGAAGCGGATTAGGGTTGGGAAGGCGGGTGATTCGGAAATTGCGTTCGGATTTTTTGCTCAAAACCGCTGTTATCTCCTTTTGCTGACCGTTTTGTAACACCCGCAGTTTGACCGACTCCCCCGGTTTTTTATTCCGGATCACGGCGCTTAGAATATCAACTGTAGCTTTTTGGCCGTCGATAAAAAGAATAGTCGCCCGGTTGCGGAGTCCGGCGTTCCAAGCCGCTGACTGCCATTCGACTTCGGTAACGAATAAGCTATCGGCTTTTTCGCGGAACGAAATGCCCAACGAGACGCCCGGTAATTCTTTATACGTGGTGTCGATTGATAAACCGGCGTAGGCGAAGTATTTCGGGTAATCAATTTCCTTCGTGGTGGCTGCGTAACTGGCCATGTCGGTCAGTCTGGTTCCGGCGGCTTTTTCGCACTCAGCCCAGAACTCTTTTTCGGTAAAACCGCGTTGCTGCTTCTGGTAATATACCTGATATAGTGCCCGCATCACGTCGTCCAGCGACTTCCGGTTTTTGCTTTCGTGTCGGATTTTAAAATCCAGCATTGCGCCCAAAACCGGCCCTTTGCTGTAATACGAAATGGTTTTATAGGCTTCATCGCCGGTTCGGCCAAACGGCCCATCTTCCCAGGTTTCAAAGCTGGCCTGCGTGGCCGACTGAAACCGATGACCCGGTTTGTTTTCGTAAGCGATAATGTTGCTCTGTAAACCACTGAATACCTCCTCTTCCGTCATCAAACCGGCTTTTTTCAGAATCAGATACGGATAATAAACCGTAAAACCCTCCGAAACCCAGAGCATCCGGGTACGGTTCTCCTGATCATAATTGAAGGGCCCCAGTTCGACGGGGCGGATGCGCTTGACGTTGTAATGGTGGAAATATTCGTGCGCCAGAAAGTTATACATCCGGTTTCGGCCCGCATGGGTGCTCAGTTGTTCTCCGCTGAAACTGATGGATGTGGAGTTTAAGTGTTCAATGCCGCCCCCGCCTGGACCAATGGCAATAAACGTGTAGTGTTTGTACGGAATGTCGCCGATAACAGCCGCCGATCCTTCGACAATCTTTTTCAGGTCCGCGATGAACTGGGGGCGGTCGAAGCTACCCATATTGTAACCGATGAAATAATGCGGAATACCTTTAACCTCAAACGACGGCAGTTGCTCCAGTTTGCCCATCAGCATCGGGCTATCGTACAGAGTGTCGTAATCTGGCGCGAAAAACGTCTGCGGCTGTCCGGCTACCGAATCCAGCCCCGTCGCAATGAGCTGGGGCCATTTCGAATACGGTTTTAAGGTAACGGTTATCGGTTTTTTCAGTTGACCTTCGGGGTGCAGAAATACGCCTGCCGGGGAAATATAGCCGTGGTTTTCGTCCAGGAAATTTCCGGCGACAAAGTTGCGCGTAGCTTTCACATCGTACGTCAGCGTTAGGGCTGTTGCTTTACCATGGTGCACCGTCCAGCGGCTGTTGGCGGTTTTCTCCCATTTTAGTGGTTTTCCGGAACCGTCGGTGGCCCGGAAGTTTTCCACTGATTTAGCGTAATTCATCAACTGGTAATACCCCGGCGTCCAGACCGGCATTTTGAAATTCAGCGTTTTGCCCTTCAAGCCATCGCACCGGAACGTGACGTGGTAGAGCTGCGAAGCGGGGTTTTCCATCGTTACCGTAAACGCCAGTTTTCCGGCGGTTTTTTGCGCAAACGCCGATGAAATAACGAAAAGAAAAACCGTAGCAAAGGTTAGATTTCGCAAATGCCGGATCAATAAATTCGTTCGGGATGTCAGAAGTACAAGAGTTTCCATAAATACCGCAAAATGCTGGCGGTTTTCGGTCGCCGGGCTGTTTTACAGTTCATTTTAACCATTGCTTGAATCAATTCAAAAACGACTGCAACTATTAAACTAACGTGAGTGAAGGAACGGTTGCGTTTTGAGGGTGCCGTCAAGCATCTCCTATTTTGTAGCCGTGATTTTGTAAAACTGGTCTCCAACAGCGGATAGATTGCAGCGATAACCGCCTGCATGGTATCGTTGAGCAAATGGGCGAAGCTGGTGGCCAGCAAGATCGGATATACGGTTCGCTGCACGTGCTGGGTTGTAGTTGGAAATGGCTGGTTTGCTTGCAAATTCGTCATCTCATGTTTAACGACAATAACAGTGTCTAAAAAACCGTTGGCCTTGATCAATTTGTAAAAACCAGCTTTTCGATCGCGTTGAAAAGCGAAACGTACTTTTTGCCAAATGACAAATAATTTCATTTTTATTGAAACAACTTTGCCCCGTATTACCATCAAAAATTAAAAAGATGAAAAAGACGGTTTTAGTTACAGGGGCTTCGGGCGGGATTGGAAAAGCAACGGCAATTTATTTGGCACAAAACGGCTACAACGTGTACGGTGCGGCACGCAGAATAGAGAAAATGCAAGAGCTGAAAACACACGGTATAAAACCTATTTCTTTGGATGTTACCAACGAAGAAAGTCTTGTTGCCTGTGTTGAACAAATTTTGAAAGAAGCAGGAAGGATCGATATTTTAATCAACAACGCAGGTTCCGGTTATTATGGTGCATTGGAAGATATGCCACTTTCTGACGCAAAATATCAGTTGGAAGTAAATGTTTTCGGTGTAGCTCGTCTGATCCAGTTGGTATTACCGACTATGCGAAAAAATAACTACGGAAAAATCGTAAATATTTCATCGGTTGGCGGTAAAGTAACGTTGCCAATGGGCGCGTGGTATCACGCCAGTAAATTTGCCCTTGAGGGCTTGAGTGATGCTCTTCGTAAAGAAGTAAAACCCTTCGATATCGACGTGATTGTGATTGAGCCCGGTGGCACAAAATCAGAAATGACAGCCCTTGGCAGTGAATATATGAACAGAGTATCGGGCAAAACGGTGTATAGCACTTTGGCAACAGGCGTAGGCAAGATGTATGCTGCCATAGAAAAAGACGCTGCCGACCCAATTGTCATTGCGAAGCTCATCAAAAAAGGGATTGAAGCAACTAATCCGAAAACACGGTATGTTGGTGCTTCGGGAGCAAAACTGATGCTTTTTTTTAGAAAAATTTTGTCCGATAAACTGTTTGACAGAATGGTAATGAGTCAAATACAATAATTTTTTATGGAAGCTCTTATCAATTATTTATTACAATTCAGCAATTTGAACCAGCAACAAATTGATTTAATCAAAAGCAAAGTTGTATTCAAAGAAATCAGGAAGGACGGTTATTTTCACGAAGCAGGGAAAATACCGCGTGAGATTATTTTTCTGACCGAGGGCGTGATGCGAGTTTGCTATTACAATAACAAAGGTGATGAGATTACAAAATATTTCATTGATGAAAATAATTTTCTGGCAGATATAAATAGCTACAATCAGGAAATACCCTCCACTGAATATATACAGGCGGTTACGGATTGCACCTACTTTGTGTTTTCTAAAAATGCAATGAAAGAGTTATCAATGACGATTATAGAATGGGATGCTATTGTTGCCAAGATAACCGCCAAAGGTTTAGCCGATAAAGTGAATAAAATCAGTCCGATGATGGCGGAAGACGCCAAAGAGCGCTATCTTTCGTTTCTTGAAAAGTTTCCCCAACTTGCTAACCGTGTTCCGCTTTCTTATTTGGCCTCCTACTTAGGAATTACACAATCTTCGCTAAGCAGAATACGAAAAAATATCCGCTGAAGCTGTTGATCGATTCCATTATAGAAGCGTGAAAAGCTGGATTTAGCGGGAAAAGACAGTGATCGTTTATTCCCCATTTCGGCGAAACGGTGCGACTTTCCGGCCGTTCATGGAGTCTTCAATAAGGGTTGTCAGGCGTTTTTGACGCGTTGCTTCCTGCTTGGCGCTCATCACCCAATGAATCGCTGATTTTTGGTACGACGGAGCCTGTTTCCGGAAAAACTGCGACGCTTTTTCGTTCGCTTGTAACAGGGCATCAAACTCCGCGCTGAGTTGCCATTCAGTTTGCTCGTGCGTATAAACGCCCGCTTTTTTCAGATCCCGTTTCTGAAAAACCGTCAACCCGGCGGGATGGACCAATCCTTGCTCGATGAGTTCGCCAATGCGCCGGATGTTAACGGCACTCCAGATGCTTTTGGCTTGGCGGGGGGTAAACCGGATTTGGTAGGCGGTTTCGTCGATGGATTTACGAATACCGTCGATCCAGCCGAAACATAGCGCTTCATCGACCGACTGCGGCCACGTCAGGCTCGGCTTTCCGGAACCGACCTTGTAAAAACCGACGATCAGTTCTTTCTCCGTGTTGTGATTTTCTTCCAGCCATTGCCGAAACTCGGCCGGAGTTGCAAAAAAAGTGGCCATGTGCGTTAAAATTTCAGATTCTGCACCCGCACGGCGTTCAAGATGGCCAGCAGGGCGACGCCTACATCGGCGAAAACCGCTTCCCACATCGTCGCCACGCCACCCGCGCCCAGCAACAGCACAATGGCCTTGACGACCAGTGAAAGCGTGATGTTTTGCCAGACGATCTGCCGCGTGGCCTTCCCGATTTTGATCGCCGTAGCAATTTTTGAGGGCTGATCTGTTTGAATCACCACGTCGGCGGTCTCAATCGTAGCATCGGAACCGAGGCCACCCATTGCGATGCCCACGTCGGCCAGCGCCACCACCGGCGCATCATTCACACCGTCGCCCACAAAAGCGAGTTTTTGCTTTGGATTACCCGCAAGTGCCTGCTTCAGCCGTTCCACTTCCCGAACTTTATCTTCCGGTAACAAATCGCCAACGGCTTCATCGACGCCCACATTTTGGGCTACAGCCTGCACCACCGCCGATTTATCACCCGACAGCATGACGGTTTTTAGCCCCATGCGATGCAGTTGCTTCACCGTGTCGGCGGCATCGTCCTTGGCCTGGTCGGCAATCGTGAAATACCCGGCAAACTGCCCGTCGATGGCCACCATCACCACCGTAAACGGAATGGCGGTCAGACTCTCTTCAAACAGTACGTTGAATTTGCGGAGCAGTTTGGCATTCCCAGCCAGCACGGTTTTTCCGTCTATGATTCCTTTCAATCCGTGTCCGGGGATTTCCTCCACGTTTTCCACCAGCGGCAATGCAGCACCGGACCGGGCGTAAGCAATAATCGCTGTGGCCACCGGATGGGTGGACTTGCCTTCCAGAGCTGCTGTCAACCGGATTAATTCCTGCTCCGAAATACCGTTCGTTTGTACCTCCTTCACCTTGAAAACACCCTGTGTCAGTGTACCGGTCTTGTCCATCACCACGGTTTTTACCTGCGTAATCAGGTCCAGGAAAACCGAGCCTTTGAACAGAATGCCCTGCCGCGATCCTGCGCCAATGCCACCGAAATACCCCAGCGGAATGGAAATCACGAGGGCGCAGGGACAGCCGATCACCAGAAACACCAGGCCCCGATAGAGCCAGTCTTGAAAGCGGTAATCCGCAACCAGAAGGTACGGCAAGACCGTAATCAAAACCGCCAGTGCGCAAATAATCGGCGTGTAAATTTTTGCAAAACGGGCAATGAACTCCTGCGTTTTGGCCTTGCGGCCGGTGGCTTCCTGCACCAGTTTCAGAATGCGCGACAGTTTGGAATCCTGGTAGAGCGTCGTCACTTCCATTTCGGCCAGCGTTTGCCGGTTGATCATGCCCGCCAGCACGTCCTCGCCTTTGTTGATGGTGCGTGGAACGCTCTCGCCGGTCAGGGCTGCCGTATCAAACGAGCCGGTTTCGGAGCGCATTTTGCCGTCCAGCCCCACTTTTTCACCCGGTTTGATCTGAATCACTTCGCCAATTTTTACCTGAGCAGCTTGGGTGGGAACGGTTTTTCCGTCGCGCAAAACCGTCACGGTATCGGGCCGTACGTCGAGCAGGGCTTTGATGGAACGGCGCGCCCGCAACACCGCAGCATCCTGAAACAGTTCGCCGACGGTATAAAACAACATGACGGCCACGCCTTCGGGGTATTCGCGAATGGCGAAGGCACCGATGGTTGCCACACCCATCAGAAAAAACTCGGTAAAAATGTCGCCTTTTACCATCTGGCGAACGGCCCGGCGCAGCACCGGCCAGCCCACGGGCCAGTAAGCTGCCAGGTACCAGAAAAACCGCCACGGATCGCGAAACCAGTCAGCGTAGTTGTCCAGCAGAATACCGCCCAGCAACAGCACCAGGCTGCTAATTGCCGGAACGTATTCCTTGACTCCTTCCCAGGCTGAATGCGCCTGGCCTGCACCGCTGGATTCCGTTGCAGAGGATTCGGTTTCGACCAAATCCAGCGGCTCATCATGATCATGGGTATGCCCGTCGTCGTGGGAGTGGTGGTGATGGGTTGCCATATCGCTTAGAGTTCGATGAAAAAGTTGAGGATACCGAGGGCAATCAGAATGCCGCCGGTGATTTGTTTTTCGTGGTGTTCGAGCCAGTGCCAGTGCAATTTTGCCAGCCCCCGAAACGATAAAGCTGTTAGCCCGACCATACAGCCAATTGTAACAGCCGTATAGGCAATGCTCAGTGTGGCAATGGCGGGCCAGCCCAGCGTTCCGGCGGTGAAGAAAAACGTTTCGATTTCCAGGCAGGGCGAGAGCAGCATCGCCAGCGCGAGTGTGCCAATGATTGCCCGTTTCGACCGACCGGACAATCCTTTCGGAACGTGTTCGTGGGCACTGTGTGGGTTATGAACCGCGAAATACACCAAACCCATAAAAATGAGGATGAGCGACGCAATCCAGCGGGTTTGATCTTCCAGCCGCTCCGACAATTCGACGCCGATTGCGCCGATCAGGACACCCAGGATAACCGTACTGAGTGTATGAAAAAAACCACTCAGGGCCGCCACGCCCAGCGTTTCGCGCAGGGTCCAGCTTTCGCTTCGTCCGATGAGGGCCACCGGGAGCCAGTGGTTTGGAATGGCCGCGTGAACGGCTCCGAGCAGAATACTCCCAACAAGCAGATTAAATAACATTTCTTTACGGGGTTAATGGACATGGCCGCCTGCTTCTTCCGAATTATTTAAAACCGAGTGCAGGTCGTAGGCACCGGCAACCA
Organism: Larkinella harenae; assembly: GCF_054780515.1. Classification (NCBI taxonomy): domain Bacteria; kingdom Pseudomonadati; phylum Bacteroidota; class Cytophagia; order Cytophagales; family Spirosomataceae; genus Larkinella; species Larkinella harenae. The sequence continues at coordinate 252,569 of NZ_BAAGWE010000001.1, forward strand.
CCACCTGCACGCCCTTTTTGACGTTCGATGGTAAGGTTACAGCCTGAAAACCGTTTTCGCTAACACCGGCCTGCACCGCAACGGGCCGAAACTGGTGGTGAACCGTGCCTTCGTGTTCCTCTTTTCCTTCATAAACAAAAACCTGCGAAACCGTTCCTGATTTAATCACCGCGCCCTCCGGTAAAGCGGGTTGCGGGGCCGATTGCGTTTCGATCAGGGCTTTCAGAAAGGTGCCGGGCCGGAGCGCGGCATCCGGTTTTTCGAGCGCGGCAAAGACCTTGACGGTGCGGTCGGCTCCGGTTTCGCGGTTGATGTACCGAATCCGTCCGCTGCGTTCCCGGTTCATGGTTTCGCTGTTTTCGCCAATGACCGACAGGCGTACCCGTTGGCCAACCTGCACCCGGGCAATATCACCTTCAAAAACCGTTAGTTCGGCGTAAAGGCCGCTGGTATTCATTAATTCAAACAAAATATCGTTGGCGTTGACAAACCGGCCCCGGTTAACGTTCACTTCCGTTACCGTACCTGTAATGGGCGACCGGACGGCAACGGTTCGGGTAATTTTGCCCTTTGCCAGCTCTCCCATCGACACCCCCAGCAGGGCCAGTTGCTGCCGCAATCCTTCGGCCCGGGAGCGCAGAATTTTCACCTGCGACGTAGCCTGTTGAAACGTTTTGAGCGTTCCCACATTTTCGCGGCTCAGCTCGCGCTGGCGTTCGTATTCCTGCTCCTGAAACTCGAGCTGGCTGGTAGTTTCAAGGTATTCCTGTTGCAGCCGGATGAACTCCGGATTCTCGAGCATCGCCAGCAACTGCCCCTGTTTGACAGCTTGCCCCGGCAGTAGCGGGGTGGACGTGAGAATGCCGCCGTAAGGCGTCGACACCGACACTTGTTGCTGGGGCGGTACATTGATAACCCCGTTGACCCGGATGAGGTTGCTGAGGGTCCGTTCTTCCAGGCTACCGAGCCGGATGCCAACAGTTTTGAACTGCTCGTCGGTTAGCTCCACCAGGCCTTCGGCGTGTTCCTCCTGCTTGTTGTGTTGTTCACCTTCTTCGTGCCCGCCTTCATTGTGCTGATGTTCGTGCGTTTCGGTTGCGGTATCTCCCTGACGCTTGCAGGCCGAAAAAAACAGGCCGACCGCCAGGAACAGGAGAAATAAATTTATTTTCAGACTATGTTTCATGGTTCCGTATTTCCCAGTAGGTATTCAAGATTAATAGTTGTTTGATTCAGGGCGTTCTGGGCTGCCAGATAACCCGTTTGAATCGTGCTTGCGGTGCGGAGATTCTGGAACAGCTCGATGTAGCCAATTTCCCCGGCCCGGTAGGCACGGTCGGCCTGCTGCCGAATCAGTGTTGCTTGTGGCAGCGCCGATTCTTCGTAGTAGGCCAGTGTTTCGCGGTTTTTCTGATGAGCTTGCAGGAGTTCCGCAAAAGCCCCTTCCAGGTTGCGCCGACGGGCCGCCAACTGGGCTTCGGTGCGTTGCTGGCCTAACTCAGCCGCCCGGACCCGTGCCCGCAACGGTTTGGCTACAATGGGAATCGAAATGCCAACCTGCCCGTACGTAAACCGATCGACGCCCGTATAAAGCCGGTCGTTTCCGTTGATTGTCTGAATGCCCCGCAGCGACTGGTTAACTACATTGAACGAGTAGTCGGGTTTAAGCCGGGAGCGCTCCACGTCGGTTTCGCGCCGGGCAATTTCAATTTGTTGCCGCAGTAGCGCCAATTCCGGATTCTGCGTCAAGGTCACTGAATCCGGTAGGTGAAGCGCGCGGGTTGTTAACACCGAATCCGTAATCTGGGGTAACTGGTCGGTGCCCAGCAACGTTTGCAGGCGTCGGGCCTCAATTTGCTGGTCGGCTCGGTTTTGAATCAGCGTCATCCGAATTTGCCGCGCTTCAACTTCGGCTGCTGTTTGCTCCAGCAGGTTGCTTTCGCCCGTACGTCGGCGGACCACCGCAGCCCGAACCAGCGTGCTCAGAAGACTGTCCTGGCGATGAAGCTCCCGGTGCAGCGTTCGTAAGTAAATCAGTTCGTAATAAGCGGATTTTACCTGAAAAGCCAGCTCCTGCCGGGTAACGCGGCTTTCGGCTTCGGCTCCGGTAATGCGGGCGTCGGCCAGTGACTTCTGGCTTCGAAGCAGGCCCGGAGCGGGCAGCCGTTGCCCGATTTGTAACGACTGATCGACATAGCGGCTGTTGTATTGCCCGGCTGTCACCACAATATCGGTTTTATCAATGGCCCTGGCCGTACCACTCAGCGCCTGTTGGTAATCCTGATTTAACGTTGCCACCCGAATCTGCGGATTGTGCTGGAAGGTTTGATTCAGCGCCCTTTCGAGCGAAAACGGACTCAAGGGGGTGTTGACCTGCGCGTGACTGGAAGTCGGAAAAGAGCTCAAACCCAGCGCCAGTAAACCCAACAGGGGCCACCAGCCTGCGGCAACGGTTTTTACGCTGGGGGTCAAGGATTGATCCCGTTTGCCGAAACGCTGTTCGACCAGGAAATACAGCACCGGCAGCACCAGCAGCGTCAATAAGGTTGCTGTAATTAAGCCGCCGATGACAACGGTGGCCAACGGTTTTTGCACCTCGGCTCCGGCTGTATTGGACAGGGCCATTGGTAAAAAACCGAGTGAGGCCACCATTGCGGTCATCAGCACGGGCCGAAGTCGGATACGGGTACCGCGGAGAATGGCCTCCTGCAAATCGGCGATGCCGCTGCGTCGCTGGTAATTGAATTCGGCCAGCAGCACAATTCCGTTCAAAACTGCCACGCCAAACAGGGCGATGAATCCGACGGCGGCTGAAATACTAAAGGGCATCCCACGCAGCCACAGCGCCAAAACCCCGCCGATGGCCGCCAGCGGAATAGCCGTAAAAATCAGTAATGCCTGCCGAAGGGAATGAAACGTCAGGAAGAGGAGCAGAAAAATAAGACCCAACGCCACCGGAACCGCTACCTGTAACCGTTGCTGGGCGTCGAGCAGGTTCTCAAACTGACCGCCGTAGGTTACGTAATAGCCCGTCGGAAACTTGATTTGCTGGTTGATTTTCTGCTGTAGCTCGTTCACCACGCTTTCCACGTCGCGCCCGCGCACGTTAAACCCAATCGTCAGCCGTCGCTTGGCGTCCTCGCGTTGAATCTGGTTAGGGCCAGGTACCAGTTCGATGGTGGCAACCTCCGAAAGCGGAATGGGTGGGCCGTCCGAGCTGGCGACGGTTAGTCTTTGCACGTCTTGTATGCTGCGACGGTTTTCGCCCGCCAGGCGAACCACCAGGTCAAACCGTCGTTCGCCCTCGTAGACCAGGCCAGCACTCTCGCCCGCGAAGGCCGCGCTGATGGTCCGGTTGACATCTTCGACCGATAAACCGTAGCGGGCGAGCGCTTCGCGGTCTAGTTTTACTACAATCTGGGGCAATCCCTGCACCTGTTCCACGTATAAATCCGTGGCTCCGTCGACGCTGTTGACCAACCCGCTAATGCGTTTCGAAAGCCGGGTTAATTCGTTCAGGTCTTCGCCGAAGACTTTTACGGCTACATCCTGCTTGACGCCCGAAATCAGTTCGTTGAAGCGCATCTGAATCGGCTGCTGAAACCCGAACGTAACGCCCGGTATGGATTCGAGGGCTTCGGCCATTTTTCCGGCGAGTTCATCCCGGCTCGAGGCCGAGGTCCATTCTGAACGGGGTTTGAGAATAACCATCATATCGGCGGCTTCAATGGGCATCGGATCGGTAGGAATTTCGCCCGCACCAATTTTGCTGATTACTTCTTTCACTTCCGGAAACCGTTGAAGCAGTACCCGTTCGGCCTGCGTGGTTTTGGCCACGGTCTGGCTCAACGACGAGCCCGTCAGCACACGGGTTTCGATGGCAAAGTCGCCTTCGTCCAACGTCGGAATGAATTCACCGCCCAAGGTTGTAAAAAGCCAGCCTGCACCCGCCAGCAGCACACCCGCCACGCTCAGAACCAGGGCTTTCTGGCGCATAACGCTCTGAATAATGGGATTGTAAAGGCGGAGAAAAAAGTCCATCATTCGGTCGGAGATGGTGCGCTGATTGGTTGCCTGCTTGTTGAGTACCAGCGCCGACATCATCGGTACGTATGTGAGCGAAAGGATGAAAGCTCCGGCAATGGCAAATCCAACCACCTGCGCCATCGGAACAAACATCTTGCCTTCAATGCCCGACATGGCCAGAATGGGCAGGTAAACAATCAGAATAATGATTTCGCCAAACGCGGCCGAGGTGCGAATTCGACTGGCTGACTCGAACACCTCCTGATCCATCTGAGCCTGCGTCAGGCGGTTTATTTTTCGTAAACCGAGGTGGTGAATGGTGGCTTCTACAATAATGACAGCTCCGTCGACGATCAGTCCGAAGTCAATGGCGCCCAGACTCATGAGATTGCCCGAAACGCCAAAAACCTGCATCATTCCGACCGCAAACAGCATCGATAACGGAATTACGGACGCGACAATCAGACCCGCCCGCCAGTTACCCAAAAACAGGATGAGAACGAAAATGACAATGAGCGCTCCCTCAACCAGGTTGCGGGTAACGGTATGGATGGCGCGGCCCACCAGCTCGCTACGGTCCAGAAAGGCATGGATATCAACGCCCTCGGGTAGTGTTTTGCGAATCTGCTCCATCCGGCTTTTAACCCGCTTAATCACCTCATTGGCATTTTCGCCTTTCAGCATCAGCACCAGCGCGCCCACGGCTTCCCCTTCTCCGTTGCGGGTTAGGGCACCGTAACGATTGGCCGAACCGTACTGAACGGTTGCCACATCACGGATCAGCACCGGAACACCGGCTTTCGTCCGGCGAATGACAATCCGGCCAATGTCGTCCAGACTGCCGACCAGCCCTTCGGAGCGGATGAAGTATGCATTGGGCTTTTTGTCGATGTACGCTCCGCCGGTGTTTTGGTTGTTGCGCGATAATGCCGTGAATAAATCACTGATGCCAAGGCCGTAGGAGCGGAGCCGGTCGGGATCAATGGCAATTTCGTACTGCTTCAGCAACCCGCCGAAGCTGCTGACGTCGGCCACGCCGGGCGTGCCTAAAAGCTGCCGCCGGACTACCCAATCCTGTAATGTGCGCAGCTCGGCCGGTGCGTACTTCTCGGTAAAGCCGGGTTTGGCGTAGATGACGTACTGGTAGATTTCGCCCAGGCCCGTGGTGACCGGTGCCATTTCGGGTTCGCCGGTTCCCGCCGGAATCTGGCTTCGAGCCGTTGAGAGTCGCTCGCTGATTTGCTGGCGCGCCCAGTACAGATCGGTCGATTCCTGGAAAACAATGGTCAGAACGGATAAGCCAAAGCGCGAAAACGACCGGATTTCGGCGATTTCGGGAATGGTTGCCATGGTCTGTTCAATTGGGAACGTAATGAGCCGTTCCACTTCCGGCGCGGCCAGCGCGGGCGACCGGGTAATGATCTGAACCTGGTTGTTAGTAATGTCCGGAACAGCATCGATGGGGAGCTGACTGAGCGAGTAGCTGCCCCAGATTACCAGCCCCAGTGTTATCAGGCCAATAATAAGTTTATTCTGAATGGAAAATCGGATGATGGAATCCAGCATACCGGTAGAAATATAAGATAAGAACGGTGAATGAGGCCCATTTTCAGGGGCAAGTAATGCAACCCAGTTGCATAGAATCAAGTGGGCGCATGTATCCTATCTTATCCGAGCTGGGGCGGTTGCCAGTAGGAAAGGGGAGTGGTTGGTAAAGTAGGCACGAAGGATTTGTACCGTGCAGAAGTAACCGAAACAGCCGCAAAGGCAAACTGAAAATCGTGACCGGGTGCCAGGGTTGTACCGCAACAGGCGCAACCGCAAAAAGGGGAGCAAAAATCGGCATCTTCATGATCACCGTTGTGCTGGTGGTCATCGATGGAAATTGTCACTGTTGCTTTTTTATCGGTGCGCACCTTCAGGCACCCGTCGGCGCAGGGCCAAACGGACAGAAACAGCAGGTGGGTGCTCATCAACAAGCAAATCAGGGACTTCATGCGGCAAAGCTATCCGAAAAAAACGTGCAACAGGTAGTCAAAAACCAGCTTCCCAGAAATAATATCATCATTACTTCTTAAACTCCTCTGGGGTGAAAGGTTTTGCACTTTATATACATTGTATGCGAACTCTCCTAGAATTGGCTAATTCTAAGAACTTAATTGCAAAAGTTTTGATTATACGGTTGAACGAAAATGCTTTAATTGCCAAAGAATAAAGTTATTTTTGCTGCTGTTATCCTTGAAGAAGAAAACTGAATACAACCTGAAATATTGACTTTTTTTAAGAATGAATTTTACGGTTTCTCAACTTTCATTACCCCGGCTTTCCACGCGTAGCATTCGTCGTGGAGCCGTGGGAACCTTGTTTTTTCTGCAAGGATTATCGTTTGCCAGTTGGGCATCCCGAATTCCGAGCATTCAGCAAACGCTGGGCTTATCGGACACGGAACTGGGCGGGGTTTTGCTGGCCCTTCCGGCGGGCTTGATGCTGTCGTTGCCAATGGCGGGCTGGCTAACGGCTAAAATTGGAAGCCGCAAAGTGGCCACACTGGCGGTTGGGTTTTACGCACTCGCGTTGTTGAGTCTGGGATTGGCTCAAAGCACTCCGCAACTGATGGCTTGTCTGTTTGTGTTCGGATTGGTTGGTAATATGGCCAACATTTCCATCAATACGCAGGCCGTTGGCGTTGAGGCTCTGTACAATCGTCCGGTTATGGCGTCGTTTCACGGGCTGTGGAGTCTGGCCGGGTTTGCCGGAGCCATGCTGGGGGCTTTTATGATTGGTGCGGGCATCGTGCCGTATCAGCATTTTGCGGCTGTTTTGTTTTTCGCGCTGGCCCTGCTCGCCGTCGCTTCCCGGTATATTTTACCGGAAGATGCTAACACTAATGCCGATCAGCCGATTTTTGCCAAACCCGATAAAACGCTGCTGACGCTGGGGATCATTGCCTTTTGTGCCATGATTTGCGAAGGCGCGATGTTTGATTGGAGCGGTATTTATTTCAAGAAAGTCGTGATGGCCAACAAGGCGATGGTAGGGGCAGGCTACACGGCTTTTATGAGCACGATGGCGATGGGGCGTTTTATTGCTGATTGGTTTGCCACCCGCTACGGATTAAAACGGACCTTGCAGGTAAGTGGTGTTTTAATTGCCGCTGGTTTACTGACTTCGGTTGCGTTGCCGTATTTGAGTACCGCTATTCTCGGTTTTTTTCTGGTCGGTTTCGGCGTGTCGTCGGTAGTGCCACTGGTCTATAGTGCCGCCGGAAAATCAGCGGTGATGTCGCCAGGTGTGGCTTTGGCCGCCGTTTCGACCATCGGTTTTCTAGGCTTCCTGATTGGCCCGCCTTTGATCGGTTTTGTGGCCGGTGCAACGAGTCTGCGCATCTCATTTACCATCATCGCCGGCATGGGCCTTTGTGTAGCCCTGATGGCTGGAAAGGTGAAAGGAGAGTAAAAGAACAGGAAGGTATAGAAAATAAAGAGGAGAAAGGCAGTTGCTGCTTTCTCCTCTTTGTCTTTGTACCGAAAAATTACTTCGTGAGCGTCAGTAACTTTTCAGGTTCGTCAGTGGTGATAAAATCGGCTTTACGCTCGAGCAGCCAGTTCATCATATCCGGATCATTGACGGTCCAGACGTTGACGGTCAGTTTTTTCTGGTGGGCTTCCTGAATCCAGTTTTCGTTTTTCTTCATCACATTCTGGTGATAATCCAGTCCGTATAAGCCGTCGGTGGCCAGTTGTTCTGGTGTTTTATCTCCGTTGAGGTAAGCGACGTTGGCCGATGGGTCCAGCTCTTTCACTTTTTTACAGACATCATAATCAAAGCTGATGTAGTCGACCAGCTTGCGGCCTTTCTGGGCTTTAACGGCCTGAACGCATTTGGTGGCCAGCGCCAGCGAGTGTTCCTTGCTGACTTTCGATGCTTTGATTTCCAGGATCAAACGGGTTTTCTTCTGTTTCAGGCCTTCTTTTAGATAACTTTCCAGCGTCGGCAACGATTCTCCGTTACTGAGTTTCAGGGCATTGATATCAGCGGCTGGAGCAGTTTCAAGATGGACGCCCTGGTACGTGTGATCATGATTGACAATCAGCACAGAATCAGCGGTCATGTGCACGTCGAACTCACTGCCGTAGCAGCCGAGTTTGATGGCCTCCCGCAACGACGCAAGGGAATTTTGTGGAGCGCCGGTATTTTTCCAGGCTCCCCGGTGGGCGATTACTTTGGTTTGGGCCATGCTCTGGAGAACAAAACTGGTGAGCAGCGAAACAACAAAGGTGGTCTTAAGAAAGACGGTTTTCATACGGTTTGGCGTAGGTGAACTTGCAAATGTAATAGAGAAGTCTTCAATGAACTGGACGCTGGCTAAAAATCGACGGTTCTTTACGAAAACATAATAAGGACTTGCCGGAATTAAGTGTACATTGGGTAACCCTTTCAACCCTAATTACTTATAAATATGTATGCACGTGTTATTCAGGTTCCGCTAAAGACCGGCACCATCGACGACGCTACGGCTTATTTTCGCGACTCGGTCGGCCCGGCACTCAAAGAACTTGACGGTTTTAAAAACAGCCGATTTCTTACCAATTCAGAAACCAGCAAATGCCTGATGGTAACGCTTTGGGAGTCGGAATCAGCTCGAACCAATGCCGAAACCAACGGTTTTCTCCAGGATGTGCTAAAAAACATGAAGGAGTATTTCGCCGGTCCGCCCACCATCGATTATTATGAGGTGAGCGTTCAGGTTTAAAAAAAGGCCGTTGAGCAACTCAACGGCCTTTTTTTATTTCGCCAGTTCGTTGACCAGCACGTCCAGTAGTTTATCTTCTTTCAAATCGAGCGTGTATTCCCAGAACATCGCGCCCGCCAGCCCTTTTGATTTGACATAATTGATTTTGTGCATCATCGACTCCTTGTCGGCGTAGGAGATGAACGTGCGGCTTTCCGGATTCCAGAGATAAGGCGCTTTGGCTTTGTCGTCCCAATACCTGGTATAGCCGTTTTTGTTGATGTAATTGGCTACCAGATCGTAATAGTTCGGACTCATGTGTTTGCCCGACGACGGCTGAAATAAGCCTTTGTTGACCGGATTGACGTCCGTCCAGCCGCGTCCGTAAAAAGGCAGGCCCAGTACGATTTTACGGGCCGGAACCCCCGCTTTGATATGCCCATTGACGGCATCATCCGAACTGTTGCGCGAGCGGTCGCTTAAATCCGACTGGTACAACGGGCTGTGGTGCCCGGTTTTTTTATCGTTGCCGTGGTACAGATCATACGTCATGATGTTGACGTAATCGAGGTACTTCTGCGCGTTGCCCAGTTCGGTGTGGTTGACAAAAGCCGTATCGCCCCCGGTGGCTGCTGTCAGCAGATAATGGCGGGCTACGGGGCGTTTGTCTTTCTTGCCTTGTGCGTCAAGCTGCGTCCGTAATTCCTTCAGTAACAAGGTGAAATTTTGCTTGTCAACCGGCCGGAAAATGTTGTTCTCGCCAATCTGATCGGGGTATTCCCAGTCGATGTCAACCCCGTCGAGCCGGTGTTTCTTCATGAACGAAACCGCACTACGGGCAAATTTCTTACGGGATGCGTCGGTCAGGGCCGCGTCGGAGAAATACCGGCAACCACCCCAGCCGCCAATTGAAATCAGGATTTGCAAATCTTCGTTGGCGGTTTTCAGGGAGTTGAGTGTTGCCAGATTGGCCGAGTCCCGCGCTTTAATTGGAGCCAGTTCACCGTTTTGGGCTGGCACGGCAAAAGCATAATTGATATGCGTCAGCTTCTGAACCTCAATATCATTTTTGGTCCAGCCGCCCCCACCCACATAGCCAATCAGAACGTATTTTTTCGGTTTGGATTGGGCCAGAACGGTTTTAGGATGACCAATGAATTGGCCCAAAAGGGCAATAAAGAGGAAAAAATGAAATCGTTTCATCGCAAGGTTAGCAATTGTATTTGACGGAAAAGCTGTAAAATTAGCTGCCATGACGAGACCCGCAAGCTGGCTCTGGCTGGTGGCAGAATCTTCATTGGAACATTACACAAAAACTTGCCGGATTGATGATTCTTTCTCGAAAACCGTGTGGATAGGAGAGGTGTCGGATGGGGTGAATAGCGTTGCCACAAAGAAAGCCAGACGACGTTAGTCACCTGGCTTCTGATTTCACTCGAATTGTAAGGATATTTCACGTTTCCGTCAACATCCTTACTCGAGCGAACTATGCTTATAAAACACGAATGCGCGCAAATTGTTTTATGATTTGAAAAATATACCGCAAAAATTTTCAGTTTTTTTACTCCAACCCAGTCTGGGATATTTAGTTATTCAGCCACGGCGGGTTGGCTCTTTTGCTTCTCATAATTTGCCGACAGCAATTTGTACGACGCCGACCTCATGGCAATTATCGTGATGATCAGTCCAATAAGCCCGGTAACGCTGAATAAAAGGGCGAGTCCCCGGTCTTTTCCTGTTCCAAACCACGCCCCAATTAGTTCGACGCCCGCACCGGTTGTCATGAACGGAATAAAAATCAGTTCCGCAATGGGACCAATAACGAATGCGGTAATCGGGGAAGCCGCCTGCTCAACGCTCTGGGCAAAACCAAAAACCCGCCCCTGCCGTTTGGGCGGAACCAGCTTCTGAATGATGGTTTGCTCGGCCGCTTCCACCACGGGAATCAGACACATGTAGATAAAAAGGCCGGCCGACAGCAGCACAATGGAAGCCTGAACGGTGAAAAACATTGAAACGGTCCACATCACGATGTTGGCCAGAAAGAGCGTTCGCAAGGGTTTGGAACCGAGCCCTTTCCGGGAAACGACCAGACCCCCAACAATAAAACCGAGACTCAAAACGCCCCAGAGTACACCCCATACCTGCACGGAAACGAGCGACAAACCGTAGGCATCCATCAGAGACATGTACACCCCGCCCAGGAAGTTGTTGAGTGTATTGAAGAAAATCAGCGCCAGCAGGCCCGGCATTTGCTGAACGGTTTTGAGCGTTCCCCGAATGTCGAGTCGTTTGCTGTTGTCGGCATCCTGGGTATGGACGATTTCCGGTTCGGGGATCGAGATTGTCCAGAGGTGAAAAATAACCAGTGCGGTCAGAATCAGCGCCAGCACCAGCAGCCAGAATATCCCCAGAAATGCAACGGCCATGCCGCTGAACAGCGAGGCTACCAGAAATGACACGCCGTTGGTGGTGCCAATTAATCCGTTGGCCTTGTCGCGCTCATCTTCAGGAATGAGCATGGTCACCAGCGTTGAAATTGTGATGGTGCGAATGTTGCCGGCAATGGCCCCCAGTAGTCCCAGCAGAATAAACACCCACAAAACGGGGCTGGACGGATTGCTGAAAACCGTCGAGGGTGTGACACTGTAGATCCCTAGCGCGAGCGCGTACAACACCAGTGAGGAAATACTCGACACCATCATGGAAACCTTTTTGCGGTAATGGTCGACCAGGGAACCCAGAAAAAGGCCGGAGAAAGCGACCGTTGTTAGGTAAATGCCCGCCATGATCGAGGTAGCAACCACCGATTTCGTTTCAAGATACAGCCAGAAGGTTAGTGCAAACCAGACACACGAATTGATCAGCGAAGCCGTCAAGGTGTTGACCAGCAGGGCATAAAAGCGGTGATTCATGATGGGGAGGTATTTGTTGTTCAGTTGGGGCAAACGCAACGATGGCTGCTATGTAGGTATACACAACAGCCATGATAATAGTTTGGATGGCTACAATTTAGTAAGCCGTGCGCAGGGGGTTGGAGGCTTGCAGGCCGGATGATTCGGCCGCCGTGATGCGCTGTTTCTTGAGGTAAAAGATGTAGGAAGCCGCCCCCAGGCCGATAAATAACAACATCGGAAGCCAGTTTGTCGACGTTTTGCCGGCACTGTAAATGCAGTACGTGGCACCCACCAGGTCAATAAACAACCCGGCGTAGGCCCACTCCTTGAGCCGCGGATAACCAGGTACCAGGATGGCGATCACGCCAAACAATTTGGCCCAGCCTATAAACGGAACCAGATAAGCCGGTAAGCCCATCTCGTTAAAACCGTCCACCGACATTTGATCCACCAGAATGTTAGGAATCGCCGAACCGAGCATAACAAACGAAAATAAACCCGTAAAAACCCAGTACAAAATTTTCGTCTTTTTCATGGTAGTAAGATTTGCTGTTTGGTTAATTAACAAGACAAATTTACCCGCCCTTTCTGACTTAAAAGGCGGGTGAAAACGGCAATTTCAGGGGGTATTTACGACAAGTTTCAGAATCGTCAATCAGAGTCATAATCAGGGCGTTGTGGAGATCAGCGCAGCATAGAGCTGGCCGCCAAACCGCGAAGGTTGTTGGTGCAGCTTTTCAACGGAGCCGTAACCGATTTGGGAGCACAAACGAACCAACGAAACAAAGCTGATTGGGTAGGGCACCCAGGTCGGCACCGGCGTGTCGGTGTCGTACTCAACAAGCAAGAAATGCCCACCCGGTTTTAGGTAAGAGTTTAGCGTAGCGAGCAGATCGGTCTTGTTCTTAGCGTAATGAAACGAATTCGCCATCAAAATACCGTCCAGGGCAGGCAGGGCCAGGTCATCGCGTACAAAGTCCTTCTCCATCGGCACCAGTTCGACGCCGTTCGGCTGCTTTTCGAGCTGTAGGGGGTTGGTGGTATCAATGGCGTAAATCTGGCTGCCAGCTGTCAGGTAATGTGCCAGTGCCCGCGTAAACAGGCCGGAACCGCAACCCAGATCAGCCCAAATGCTGGGCGTTGTGGAGTGGATTTGTTCGGTTTTTATTAGTTGAATAGCGTCAGTGAGTTCCATCGTGTAAGAATTAGGATGGGTTCAGACCATTTAAGCCCGATTGAGAGCCTGAAAAACCGCTAGCGCATTCACACCCGCGTGTACCATCGCCAGATAGCCGTCCGGATGGTATTCCAACCGAATAAAGGAAGATGGTCGTGTATTGGGAATGATAACGATTGGTGAACTAGCAAAACCGCTTTCCTGGTGATACAGATGCTCGTGGAAAACCGTTTGCGGCTGAACGTGCGCCCGAATGGCCTTCAGAAACAGGGCGTCCAGCAAAACCGTCGAGTCGGTGTCGATGGTTTGCAAACAGTTTTATAACCGCTTCTCCAGCTGTTGCAGCACTGGAGAAGCGGGATTTAAGGTATAAAAACGTCAACGAAATGGGTCAGTTCGGTGTCATTTCACCGTAAAGAGCTTCAAACAAACCGGCGCGGGTACTTTTACCTGCGTACCGGTCGGGGTTAACTTACCGGTTTTGCCGTCAAGTTTGTACACCACAATGTTGTCGGTGTCCTGGTTGGCCGTAAAAACGTATTCGCCTTTGGGATCGACCAGAAAATTGCGGGGCGTTTTCCCTTCCGTCGACTGCTGATCGATCAGCGACACTTTTCCGTCTTTGGCAATCGATAGAATGGCCAGGGAGTTGTGGCCCCGGTTGGAATGGTACAGAAACTTGCCGCTGGGGTCCGTATGAATGTCGGCGCTGGTGTTTTTGTCGGTAAAATCAGCCGGAAGCGTCTTGACGTTGTCCTGAAGCAGTTTCAGAGCGCCGGTTTTACTGTCGATGGCGAACGTGGCTACCGATGAGGTCAGCTCTTCCACCAGGTACAAAAACTTGCCGTTGGGATGAAGCGCGATGTGGCGTGGGCCCGAGCCGGGCGAAACGCTGGCGTATGGGGTGGCCGCCGGTTTTACCTTGCCCGAGGCTTTGTCAAACTCATAAATATACACTCGGTCGGTGCCGAGGTCACAGACGTACACAAACCGGTTGTTCGGCGAAACCGTGGCCGAGTGAATGTGCGGTTTTTCCTGGCGTTGGGCGTTGGTGCCTTTGCCTTCGTATTTGAGCGTATCGGTGGCCAGGCCCAGCTTACCATCGTTTTGAATGGGTAAAACCGTAAACGTGCCACCCCCGTAGTTGGAAACAAACGCCAGTTTGCCCGTCTGATCCACGGCAATATGGCAAGGCCCGCGCCCGTGCGACGACTGCTGATTCATCATTGTCAGCTTACCGGTTTTGGGCTCGATGGAATAAGAGCTGACTCCGCCGGAGTTGGCGGCTGCTTCGTTGACGGAATATAAGTAGTTGCCGCTGGGGTGGATGGCCAGAAACGACGGACTTTTGGCGTTGGAAACCGTCTGAATCTGGCTCAGAGAGCCCCTAGCACGGTCGAATTCCAGGACGTAAATACCTTCGCTGCCCCGCGTCGAATAGGTGCCGACGTAGATAATTTCTTTCGGCGATTGGGCGTGAACCATAACACTAAAAAGGAGGGCGGTGATTAAGAATAGTTTTTTCATCAGTCAAAGAAAATGGGCTGGTCACAAAACTAACAAAAAGGACAAGCCTTGGGGCTTGTCCCGGGTTTTTACTTCCAGAATGGTCCAGAAACCTCAGTTTTTTACAAATTCGGCGTTGGCCCGAAGTGCCACTTCGTCGCTGACAATGGCGGTGGCGGTTCCGGATCCGATGCCAAAATCGGAGCGTTTGAGCTCACCGGTAATTTTAAATCCGGCAATGTCTTTTTTATTCATCGGATGCTGAATCGGGCCGTTGAGCGTTACATCCAGTGTAACGGGTTTGGTCACGCCGTGCATCGTCAGGTTGCCGGCCACTTTGTATTTTTTACCTTCCACTTTCTGAAACGACGTGCTTTTGAAGGTCAGGGTTGGGAATTTGGCCGCGTCGAAGTATTTGTCACTTTTCAGATCGGCGTCACGCCGTTCGTTGTCGGTATCAATGCTGTTTACATCGGCGGTCAGTTCCACTACGGCATCTGTAAAATCGGGTTTGGAAGAGGTAATCTTGGCGTCAAAGGTTTTAAAATTGCCATCGACTTCGGAAACCAGCAGGTGAGTAACCGTAAAACCGACTTTGGCGTGAGCTTTGTCAATGGTCCAGGTTTGGGCAAACGCTGTGGCCGATGCGCACAGAAAAGCGAAAAACAAGGTGGCTTTTTTCATGCTATTTCAGGGTTTGGTTAAAAAAATAATAGTTTTTCAGCGTTTAATGATAAGTAAAAATAGTTGTATTCCCTTGACGGTGAACACTTTTCTTGCTCTTATACTTTAAGGAGCCGAATTCGGGCTTGAAATAGGCTCATGCAGCGTCTCAATCTTGAGTTTGTTGGTTATCTGGCGGAAAAAAGTAACTTTTGTCAGACCGCGTTCAAACCGTCGGATTCATCAACCTAAACGATTTAAGGATTTCATGCAATTCAGGCTTTTACTTTTTCTTTCACTGATTACAGAGGGTTTATACGCCCAAAAACAACCGCTTACAGCCGCACAGTTATTCAAAAATCAAAAAACGGATATTCTGCAAACCGTGCCTACGGTACGGGGCTGGGCCGATGATTCGCATTACCTGCTGGCCAAAGACGGTAAAATTTATTCGGTAGACGTTAAGACCGGACAGGAAAGCGATTACAAACCGACCGGTGGTGATTGGAAAATGTTTCCCCCAACCAGTGCAACGGGGCAAAAAGAAACTGCTCAGAACATGACGGTTTCGCCGGATAAAAAATGGATAGCGTACACGCGGGATAGTAAGAATTTGTACCTATCGGATGCGACCGGGCAGGAAAAACAACTCACCACCGACGGTTCGGAAACGGTTTACAACGGCTACGCTGCCTGGGTTTATTGGGAGGAAATACTCGGCCGGAGCACGAATCACAAGGCATTCTGGTGGTCGCCCGATAGCAAATACCTGGCTTTCATGCGGTTTGATGAAACCAGCGTGCCGGTATTTCCCATTGCCGGAGCAACGGGCCAGCACGGTTATCTGGAAAGCCAGCGGTATCCGAAATCGGGGGATCCCAATCCGCTTGTAAAAATGGGCATTGTGGAGGTGGCTACCGGCCAGATTGTCTGGGCCGATTACGACGCCAGTGCCGACCATTATTTTGGTACGCCGTTCTGGACACCGGACTCGAAAGCGCTCTGGATGCAGTGGAAAAACCGGGGGCAGGATACGCTCAAACTGATAGCCGTCAATCCAGCCACGGGTGCCAAAACCGAGGTGGTCAGTGAGAGCCAGAAAACCTGGGTCGACTGGATGACGACGGTTCATTTTCTGAGCGACGGCAAGCAATTCATCCGCGAAAGTGACGAGTCGGGCTGGATGCACCTGTATTTGCACACGATGGACGGGAAACTGAAAAATCCGATCACCAGCGGAAATTATACCGTTACCGGCGTTTCGCACATCGACGCAAAAAACGGGCTGGTGTATTTCACAGCCCGCAAGGAAAATTCGGCCCGAATCGATCTTTATAAAGTGAAGCTGGACGGTAAAGGACTGCAACGGCTGACGTTTGGGGAATTCACCAACCAGGTGCAGGTTTCGCCCAACGGCACGTATTTCATCACGACTTATTCCAACTTACAGACTCCGCCCAAAATTGCCCTGATTGATAAAAACGGCAAGCTGATTCGGGAAATTGCCCATGCAAAGGGGGCCGATTTTGACAAATATGCCCTTGCCAAAACGGAACTGGTACGTGTGCCGACGCCAGATGGTTTTCAACTGCCGGTAACGATCAAATATCCTGCGAACTTTGATCCAAACAAGCGCTACCCAGTGCTGATCAGTATCTACGGTGGACCGAATGCCGGCCGGGTTTACGACCGCTGGAGCTATTCTCCGCAGGAACAGTGGTATGCGCAGGAAGGCTTGCTGCAGGTGGGCATTGATCACCGCGCTTCGGGTCATTTTGGCAAAGTTGGCCAAAATTTCATGCACCGAAATCTGGGCAAATGGGAGATGGAAGATTATAGCACGGCGGTTAAATGGTTGATCGATAAGGGATTGGTTGATCCGAAAAAGGTAGCCATCACGGGCGGCAGCTACGGCGGTTACGTAACGGCGCTGGCGCTGACGCGGGGCTCCGACGTGTTTACGCACGGAATTGCCAACTTCGGCGTCATGGACTGGCAACTCTATGACAGTGAATACACGGAACGCTTCATGGACACGCCTGCCGAAAACCCCGAAGGTTACAAGGAAAGTTCGGTGCTGACCTATGCCGATCGGCTGAAAGGTGAGCTCCGGATCGTGCACGGCACCATGGACGATAATGTGCACATGCAGAACTCTATTCAGTTGATTGATAAACTCCAGAATCTGAACAAGCATTTCGAGTTTATGGTGTATCCCGGCGCGCGGCACGGTTTTGGTACAACGGCTAAAGGCCGGCACGCTCAGGCCGAAACCGCGCGGTTTATTTATCAGTATCTGCTGGAAAAACCGTTCCCCGGGGACGTGTGGCAGTAAACAGTAACATTCGTTTTCCTAAACCCTTATTCCATGATTAAAAAGCTTCTATTGAGTGGCTTATACAGCCTTTCAACGCTCTTGTGCCTGGCCCAGCAGGAAATACCGTTGTATGCGGGGGCGGTTCCCAACACGAAGTCCTCGGATGTTAAAGAGGTTCGGCGGCCCGATGGGGTGGTGTCGAGCGTAACGCAACCCACGCTGTCGATCTTTTTACCCCCGAAAGAAAAAGCGACGGGGGCCGCCGTGATCATTTGCCCGGGCGGGGGCTATGGCGTGCTGGTGATGAAACGCGAAGGGTACGAGGTGGCCGAAGCGTTTAACAGAATGGGGGTAGCGGCTTTTGTGCTGAAATACCGCTTACCGAGCGAGAAAACTATGCTTGATCAATCGATTGGGCCGTTGCAGGATGCCCAGCAGGCTATCAAAACCGTTCGGCAACGGGCTGCCGAATGGGGTGTGGATCCGAAACGCATCGGAATCATGGGCTTTTCGGCGGGTGGGCACCTGGCGGCTACTGCCGGAACTCATTTCAAAAAACCGGTGATTGAAAACCCCGAAGGAACCAGCGTTCGACCGGATTTTATGATTCTGATTTACCCGGTGATTAGTTTTCGGGACGAAATTGGTCATACCGGAAGCCGAAAGAATCTGTTGGGCGAGTCGCCGAAACCGGAGCAGGTAACATTGTTTTCCAACGAGCTTCAGGTGGATTCTTCAACGCCACCCGCTTTCCTGACGCACGCGGGCGACGATGTGGGAGTTTCGGTCAAGAACAGCCTGGTCTTTTACGAGGCACTATTAAAAAATAATGTGCCGGCTGATCTGCACGTATATACCAAAGGGGGACACGGTTATTTGAAAACTCCCGCTTTTGACGAATGGTTTGGGCGGATTCGTCACTGGATGGACACAACGGCAATTCGTACGCCCTGACGGCCTATCATGGTTTTGTTTAATTATTCGGTTAGCGAAGGAGCGGGACAGATCAGGACGGAGATTCTACGGTAAATGGCCTTTTTTGCCAAAAATCCAGTAACTAACATTCGTACTAAATTTATAAAAACAGCAGTAAATTGGCTGATTGATTGTCTTGTCTTTATTATTAGGCCGTTTTCGTAAGTCTGAAGTTTTTGCCCGAAGTATGAAAAAAATCCTACTCCCGCTATTGGTATGTCTTGCTGGTTATGCGCTGGCCCAGAATCCGGCCACGATGCCGCCAACACCGGCGATTCAGAAGACTATTAAGGCAAGCCTGAAAGCGAACATCAGCGGGGTGGTGATGGATGCAACGCAAAATAAGCCTGTCGAATTTGCTACGGTTGCCCTCCTGAATCCGAAAACAGAGAAAATCGTAGGCGGGACCACCACCAGCGAATCCGGAAAATTTACCATCGCCGGAGTCGATGCAGGAAGCTATCAGGTAGTGATTAGTTTTATCGGCTACGAAAACAAAACTATCAATAACGTCAATGTTGGGTCCGACGGAACGGAGGTGGTGCTGGGTGTGGTACAGATGCAGGCCGATACCCGGACGTTGAATGAGGTCGTGGTAACCGCCGAAAAACCGCTCGTCGAAGACAAAGACGACCGCCTGGTTTATCACGCTGATAAAGACCTGGCTAATACCGGCGGTACGGCCATTGATGTGTTGAAAAACGTGCCGTTGCTGACGGTTGACCCGGACGGAAACGTAACCCTGAAGGGAAGTGGCAGTATTAAAGTACTGATCAACAACAAGCCGTCGAGCATCATGGCTCGCAGTATCAGCGAGGCCCTGCAAATGATTCCGGCAGAACTCATCAAGTCGGTGGAGGTTGTGACGGCACCTTCTGCCAAGTACGATGCTGAAGGCACGGCGGGCGTGATCAATATCATTACGAAAAATCAGTTGCAGGGGCTGACCGGCGGGCTGAATGCGTCGGCTGGCAGCCGACGGAATAACCTGGGCGGTAATTTCAATTTCAAACGCGATAAGCTGAGTATTACAGCCTACGGCGGTGTCCACAACAGCAATTACTACGGCGGTTCGGAGTCCGTGCGGCAAAACCTGCTGGACGGCCAGGTGATCAGCACAATTGCCCAGAACAATGCCTACAAAAATCGGGGAAATTCCGGATTTGGTTCGGTGAGCGTTGACTATGACCTGGATTCGCTCAACCGAATCGGCGTCGATTTCAGCATGGGGGGCGAAGGCCGCAACACAAATTCAACGCGAGACACGAAGGTTACGTCCAGCGATCCGCAGGAATTCCGGCGGTATAACAACAGTCAAAACCGGAACCAGAATCTGGACGTCAATTTTAATTATACAAAAACCTTCAAACGCAGTAAAGAACAGGAGTATACGTTTCTGGCTCAATATAATCGGAATAACAACCACAGTAATTATTCGCTGCGGCAGTTTCCGCTGCCCGAAAGTGAGGTGATCGATTACCGGGAGCGCAACAATAACGACAACCAGCAGGGCGAGTTTACGATCCAGACCGATTTTACGTATCCGCTGTCGACCGTCAAACGACGGATGCTGGAAGTGGGAACAAAAGCGATCCTGCGCGATGTCGGTAGCGATTACCGGCTGGAGTTTGCGCCCGATGGTTCGCTGGATTTTCGCGATGACCCACGACGGGCCAACATGTTCGACTACCAGCAGTGGGTGTGGTCGTCGTACGCGTCGTTCCGGATGCGGACTCAGAATAAGTGGGGATTCAATCTGGGTGGGCGCATGGAAATGACCCATATCAACGCCAATTTTATTTCGACCAGCACGAAATTCAGCGATCGGTACCAGAATTTTCTGCCCAATATCACCGTATCGAAACGGTTTGGCGAGGAAAAACGGTTGAAGCTCAACTACAGCCAGCGCATTCAGCGGCCGTCTATTTTCTTCCTGAACCCATACGTCAATTACTCCGATCCGAAAAACCTGCAATCGGGTAACCCATACCTGGACCCCGAGCTGGCACATTCCGTCGAACTGTCGTACAGCACATTTACCAAGAAAGGAACGAGTATCAACGCCATGCTTTTCGGGCGGCAAACCAACAACGCCATCGAGCGCATTACCACCGTGGATACGAGCGGGGTGTCGAGCAGCACCTACCGCAACATTGCGCAAAACGCTACCTACGGGATGAATCTGTTCGGATCGGCCCGACCGGTGAAGCAGTGGAGCATCAGCGGATCGTTTGGGTTGAATTACAACATTCTGAACAGCAAAGCATTGCAGATTCATAACGAAAACTGGAGTTACCGGTTTAATTTGAATTCGTCGCTCCAGCTACCCGATAATTTCAGCGTTCAGATCCACGGTTCCTACAATTCGCGCCGGATTCAGCTCCAGGGCCAATCGTCGGGCTTTTATTACTACGGATTCTCGGGTCGGAAAGAATTTAAAAAACAAAAAGTGACCCTGACAGCCAATTTTGAGAACCCCTTTCGTCGTTATAATACCATCGAAACGCTGCTGCGCACTCCCACATTCGTTTCGGATGGTTCCAATTTTAACGTGATTCGGAACATTCGCCTGTCGGCTAACTGGCGGTTCGGGTCCATGAATGCCGGCCAGAATCGGGAGAAGAAAAAGATCTCAAACGACGACGGCAAACAGGGGTGATAAAGTAATTATCGGCGGGCAGGGCTTGATTCTGTTGGTAAAATAGCTACCTTACTAGTAAGAAACTTCTTAACCCATTGCTAATGCGCGTACTTCCGGCAATCTTGGATCCAACTTCCGTAGCTCAACCTTCAACCGTTTTAGACCGATTTCTTGTTCGATTCATCCGTGATCCTCGCGATTTACCGTTCATTTATCTAACGCTGCGAATTACTTTTACGTTAGTGCTCATCGGTATTTTGCTGTTTATTCCAGCTATTACCGGTTGGGTTTGGTGGGCGCTGGCTGGAGCGTATCTGACTTTCTACATGATTTATAAAGGTCCCTATGGATTGATGGGGCACTGCGCGGCCCACCGTCCGTTGTTTAAACGGGAGTACCGGTGGATGAGCTACTACATGCCAACCGTGATCGCCTTATTTTTTGGCATGACGCCGGAAACGTACGTAGGGCATCATATTGGCATGCACCATCCCGAAAACAACATGCCCGAAGACCTGAGCACGACCATGCCCTATCAGCGCGACAGTGCTCGGAATTTTATAAAGTACCTCACCACCTTCTTGTTTACGGGAGTCGTTACACTTGTTGGGTACCTCTGGCGAAAAAACCGTCAGAAGCTGGCCCTGAAAGCAGCCAGCGGTGAGATCTTCTTTGCCATCATGTGCGGTTTGCTGCTTTGGCTAAACGCTCCGGCCACGATTGTGGTTTTTCTGATTCCGTTTGTTTTCACGCGCATCATCAGCATGGTTGGCAACTGGACGCAGCACGCCTTTGTGGATGGCACGGATCCGGCGAATGCCTACAAAAACAGCATTACCTGCATCAATGTGAAATACAACCGGTTGTGCTGGAACGATGGCTATCACATCAGCCACCACTGCCGCCCGTCCATGCACTGGTCGGAGCATCCATCTTTTTTTATGAAGACCCTCGATCAGTACGCGGCCAATAAAGCCATTATCTTCGATGGGCTCGATTTTGGGCAGGTGTTCTTCCTGTTAATGAAAAAGAAGTATGACCGGCTAGCGAAACACGTTGTTAACGTCAACGGCACTTTCGAGAATGAGCAGGAAATCATTGCCTTGATGAAACACCGTCTTCAGCCGATTATGGAGTGGAGTCCGGCCCCGCAGCCCGTGAAAGAACGCGTGGCGGTGTCAGGGCGATAGTTCGTAATCGAGCGGGAGCAGTTCGGCTACTTTTTCCCAGCTCCAGTAGCCCTCTACCAGAATGCCCAGTGGCTCGTGGTAATTTCCGTTGGCTTCCACATCAACAAACGGGTGTAGCAGGTGAATCACGCTGGTTTGCGGGCCGCCCGTGCGTGGGAGAGCCCCAAAGGGGCGCTGCGCTTTCAGGTACGCCAGCTCTTCTTTCTCGTGCAGGTAAGTCACCTGCAGCAAATCGTTGAACTGGAGCCGCGTCTGGTCAGTGGTTGACGAATCAAGGTTGACCATATGGGCGTACTGCAACGTATCCTGTACCAGATACCGAACGGTTTTAGGTTTCGCCCGCGTTGTATCAGTTTTCTCCACGATTCGCTGAATCAGAAAACCGTTTTCCGGCAACGCCCGTTGATGCAGGGCCCGCATGAAATGCATGGTAGACCCCAAATACGCTTTTCGGCGGTTGGCGGCCCAGCGCTTCTGCTGCCGGGCGTTGCGCGGTGTAAGATCTTCCAGTACCGGATAGCCCAGGTAGGTAACAAATTTCTCCCGCGCATCGAAAACAAACGATTCCAGCTGGTATTTGAGCCGATAACCCAACGCGCGGTTTTCAAACAGTAGCGGTTCGCGGGCCCCGGCCGTCAGGCGTGATTGCGCCCGATTGTCGTCGAACCAGAGAACCTCCGGATTCAGCAATTTACATTGGGTGGCGTTTGCGCTTTGACCAATGAAGTTTTTCTGAAAGAAAATCAGGTTTTCTTCCCAGTCCGGTCCTCGCTGGGCTTTGACTTTGACTTCCGCCAGCTGATTGGCAGAAGGAGTGAGTACAATCCGGTAGAATTTTGGTTCGTGTGTCCGAATCTGGAAAACCAGCGTTTCATACCCCACATACGATACCACCAGGTCGAATTGACCCGATGGCAGGCCGGTCAGGTGAAACCGCCCTTTTTCGTCGGTGGTGGTTCCTTTAGTCGTATTAGACAAGAAGACGTTGGCCGAAGGCAGGGGTTCGCCGTTGTCGCCACTGATGACCAGACCCTGTATCGAAAATTGCGCCCACAAACCGTTGGCGATCAAAAAGAAGCCTAGAAACCAAATGCTTTTTACCATCTCACTGAGCCGATACCGTTTGCTAACAACCCGACACCGAGCGCTGTAAACGCCTATCTCCATCTTGGACGGGTCGGGAAACGCGTCCAAGATGGCGAAAAAAAGAGTATGTAACTAATTTCTTAGTTGTTGGTTTGAGGCATCCGTCACTGATAAGCAACGGTTTGGCTCTTGATGTTGGCCCACAGAAGAGCAACGGCAAGGACAAAGAGGATCGACTCAGTGATGATCCATTGCTGTCCAAAAGCTCCCAGAGACCCCTCGACAAAAATAGTAATAGCGCGCGACAGGGCGTAAAAACCCCACAATAGGCTCAGAAAGGCCAAACCTTTGTTGATGTCTTTTACCATCAGATAAAAGAGGCTGATGGCGATGGTAAAGCCAACGCCACCGTATACGCCCCGGATCGAACTGAAGGCATCTGTGTTATTCAACTGCACCTGGACCAAATCCATTACCGATTGTGGATTGGAAAAAGCCATGAAGCTGACGGATAAAAGTGCGAGTGCGGAAATTACAATGAAGCCCTGAGCCGCCCATTGCAGTAATTTTTTTGTTTTCATGTTCGTTTTGTTTGCTGTTTACACTGCAAAAGTGGACGCCTTTTTCGGGGTAATTGTTGGTCATGGCCAAGATTTTACCGGATTTATATCGTACTAATCGGATCATTGGTTCTAAGCCGGTAAAATTTCTACGGACCTAGGTGTTCAACGGTTCATGAATCTAAACGTAACCGGAGATTAAGAATAGGAAAATAATTCAATCAAAAATTTCTCTAACTATTCGTCTATTAATTAAAGAAAGGTATAACCAATAGTTTTGCTGTTATGTACGTAAAACTCGTAAAAATACCTTAGGGTAAACCCTAGTATTAAAAGAGATAGTTTTCAAAAAATCATTAAGAAAGCATAATGTAAAATTCTGAGATACTACAGAAAAGTGGCCAAAAGCTCACAATATGTCGTATTAGTGAGTGATTTTCTAACTAATAGGTTGTTCTACTGATTAAATGAATACTAAAAAACGTTTATTTGCTGGAGTTATAGTAGATAAAGCGTATTTGCTTTTTTTAGATAAAAGGCATAGTATAACAGCCTATCCAAAATAGATAAAAACATGTCTTATAAATGTCTTAAAAATTGCTGGGTATTTTAAGTGACTATTCAGGTAATTCAATAGATTATGGGCTAATAAATCTCTGTTACTAGTGGTTATGGATTCAGATTTAC
Organism: Larkinella harenae; assembly: GCF_054780515.1. NCBI lineage: Bacteria > Pseudomonadati > Bacteroidota > Cytophagia > Cytophagales > Spirosomataceae > Larkinella > Larkinella harenae. The sequence continues at coordinate 277,026 of NZ_BAAGWE010000001.1, forward strand.
CTCCCTCTCCTCTTATTCGGATCGGCGATGGCAAAGATCAGGCGACGTTATCGAAATCACAGAAAGAGTTTAATCGCCTGATTCGAAAAATCGAAACGCTGGAAAAAGAATTGGAGGATTACCGCACCATCTCGGCTCAGATTATGCACCGTATGCGAACAGAAATTCTGCCTTTGCAAACGGAATTTCACCGGCAACGCGCCAATTTGGTTCGGGCTTTTGACCGGGCTTATGATTCCGGCTTCTTCAAAGCGAACGAACGAAAAAAGCTGGCCGATCTCATTCTTAATCTGACTTTTAACCTGATTTCAGAACACGGTTTTGACGAATTGAAAGTCATTTATGATAAATACGATCCGGCGGGTTTCGATCCAGTCAATGACGATGCTCTGACGCCTGACCTCTTGAAACAGCGGTATCGGAATTTGTTTCGGGCAGATGACGATTCAGACACCCACTCCTCCCAAAAAAATAGGCGAGACCAAGCTGAGCCCAACGGGCAGCAGACGGATGAACCGTGGAGTGAGCCATTTAAAACCCGGAAACAGCTGGAGAAAGAAGCCCGAAAGCAGACGGAAGAACACAATACTACCAAAGCGGTACGGACCGTTTATATGGCTTTGGTGAAAGCTTTTCATCCGGATCGGGAGCGGGACGAAGCTGAAAAAGAGCGAAAAACAAGCATCATGCACCGGATTACGGAAGCGTACCGGCAAAACAACCTGCTGGCCTTGCTGCGCTTGCAACTGGAAGCTGACCAGCTCGATCAGCAACATCTTAAAGCCTTGGCCGAGGGACAACTGAAGTATTACAACAAGATCCTGAAGCAGCAGACGCAGGAATTGGAGGAGCAATTGCAGCATCTGCAAGCGCAACTATCGGTATTGAGCAATCAGCCGCCCCATTTCTGGACTTCGCCAGCCCGCCTGGAAAATAGCCTTAAATCCGACGCGCAGGGGTTGAAACGGGAACTCAAAGTCCTTAAAAACAACTTGGCAGCTTTCCAGAATTACGACGTGCTGAAGCATTTTCTGAAGACCTACCGACTTCAGAAAGAGGGAGATTTCAACGGATTTTAGCGGATTCCAGATAGCGTTGCAGGTCTGAAATGGAGTGAATACCCAATTGATCGGCCTGCGACCGGCGCATCATCAAAGCATACGTATTGTTAAAACCCAATGGAGCCACCCAGGTCATCCGATAGCGGTTTTGAAACTCGCGTTGTACATAGTCATAAACCGCTTTGCGGTCGGCCTTTAGAGAATCTGCCAAGGCTGGAGGTGGTTGCAAAATGACGAGCAAACCCGTTCCCGTATATTCTGGATAGAGGTCAATCTGACCGGATTGCAAAGCGTTGAAGCAGATTTGTGTGCCGCCGAGACCGGTTTTGGTAATTACCTCCAAGTCGGTTCGGTTTTCGAGCAGTTGGCGCAGAATTTCGGCCAGGATGTATTGTTCAGTAAAGATTTTCGATCCAATTACAATCCGTCCCCGTCGCTGGACAGCGGTCGAGGTAAGCAATAGTTTTTGTTTTTGCAAAAACCGTCGGGCCACGGTTTCGGGCGATTCGTGCAGAAAGTCAGCCTGGTAATTTAAGGTGGTTATGACTGAATCTGACAGTTTTCCCGTCAGCAACCGCAACGATTCGGCTAGTTCGGGATACCGTTCCAGCGTTGCCTGCCGAACGATCAGGGCGGCTTCATAAGGCGGAAACGCATTTTTATCATCATTCAGAACCCGTAAATCAAACGCCTTGATTCGGCCGTCGGTGGAGTATCCGCTGATGATGTCGACCTGTTTGCGATGAATGGCTTCGTACATCAGATTCTGATCGATGAGCCGGGGAGTGACTTGCAAACCGTACACTTGCACCAAGCCGGGATACCCGTCGGAACGCCCGTAAAACTCGTGGGCAAACCCGACAGTCAGGCCACCGTAACTTCCGACCGGCACCCAGTAAAAAGCCGATAAAGCCGGCGCCAGGAGCAGAAAAATGAAGGTTACCCGGCGTAGCCGCAGACCACGCAGCTGTTGGAGCCGGGCCAGTAGAAAGTCAAAAAAAACCGCTAGTAATGCCGCCGGAATGGCTCCCGCCAGAACCATGTTGGCATTATTTAGAGCAATACCGCCAAAGATAAATTCGCCCAGACCGCCCGCAGCGATGTAAGCGGCCAGGGTCGCAACGCCGACGTTGATGACCATGGCTGTGCGAATACCGGCGAAAATAACGGGCAGCGCCAGCGGTAATTCCAGCCGCGTTAACACCTGCCAGGTAGTCATGCCCAAACCACGGGCGGTTTCTTTCAGCGTCGGGCTGACCTCGCGAATGCCGACGTAGGTGTTCCGCACAATTGGCAGCAACGCGTAGACGAATAGCGCCACAATGGCGGGCCAGATACCAATACCCAGAACGGGGATCAGAAACCCCAGCAGAGCAATACTGGGAACGGTTTGCAAAACACCCACCAGGGCCAGCACCACAGCCGCAATTTTCGGACGGTACGTAATCAAAATACCCGTTGGGAGACCAATCAGCAGGGCCAGGCAAAGCGAAAGAAACGTCAAACCGATGTGAGTCAGGGTTTGGTCAACCAGTTTGTTGCTTTGCTGTATGACAAAATCGAAAAACGCCTGCATGATGGTCAAGTACGGAAGAATTCGAAAAACTACAATGAATTTTCCGAATTCCGTGCGTTAGTAGTCAACCTGGATCACGTTTGACAAAGAAAGGTTCGATCAGCGATCGTATCGCTGAAATTCGGCTTTCCCCTATTTTCGTGGGCTCATTTAAAACCGAAGAGTAACGGAAACAAAAAGGTTACGACTGCGCTCCACACGCTGTAAATCGGCAGAAATACGTTCATGGACCTGCCCACCAGCGCGAGATCGGTTTTGCGGGTCAGTGCTCCCAGAAGCCGGATCCCGATGTACAGAAGATGAGAGAGCATCAGCAGATTGGCTCCCAACACCGCTGCCCGGTTGGGCGTTATGCCCCATTCCGCAATCCGGAACAAGACGGCGGACAGAGCGATACCGTTGACCAGTAAGGTTACTGCCGAAAGTAGAAAGAGAATGAATAGCTGAGTGCGGTTTTTTCGGCTGGGCGTGGTTTCGGCGACCGAAAAGAAAATAAGGGCCATAACACCAACGAGCAGTGCGTTGAAAAGAAGAAGGAATTCGCGGTCATGGTAAGGGTTCTTACCCGAGAAAACCGTAGCCACCAGATAGATGACCAGCATAACCAGCGCTACCGGACTAAACAGGTTGGCAATGACCGGCGAAACTTTATTGACCAGGGTGGGCTGGGTCTGGGTGAGAAAGGTTCCCACGATGGGAACAGCAGCCAGGCCGCAGATGACAACGTAGTTGAAATAGAACTTTTTGATGTCCCAACCGATCAATTCAAATAAGCCAATGGTAATGCCCGTCGTCAGCATACCCGCTAATAGCAGCAGGGCTGTCATGACCACCAATTCTCCGTTGTACCGTAGGAATCCCAGCCAGTTCGCTCCAGCTTTCAGCGTACCTCCAGCGTATGTGAATCCCAGGAGTGACCACAGCCACAAGGGTAAATGAATACAAGCCAGAATTAAGGTGTCGGTGGGTTGGCCCTGGGGAAGAGCGTTGATAAATCCAATGCTGATCAGGATGAATCCAGTTAGCCAGACTCCTGTTTTCCAGGAAATTCTATTTTTCCAGGCAAAGTAGGCCATCAAGATCGGAAAAACGATGAACCCTGTATTGCGAAGGAAAAAATGCTGTTCATCGATGGAAAGCAATTGCGGTAGCTTCGCCAGTAACGCAGCCAGCAGGGAAGCGGCTACCACAAAGATTCGCTCATCGGAGGTGCCCCAGAGCAGGGCTTCGTAGCTGTAATTCAGCCGCTGATACCAGCCTTCGGCCAGTGGGTCGCCTTTAAGTTGGGGATACAGGGCGTTGAAAGCTGTTTTGAAGGTCGGTTTGTTGTTCCGGTACAGTCTTTCAAGTTGCTGGGGATTGCCCATGTTGAGTAGGATTTCCTGATGCATAAAATTTCATGTATTAAAAGTACTTTGTTTTTCAAAGTTAATGATGTTTTTATACCGTGCAAGCGGTTTGATAGAAAAATTTTGGAAGACAGTTTTTAACAAGCAGGTGTAGAAATTAAGACTTAGACCCGGGTCAGGACACTAAGCCTGAGCGAGTTGCTGAAAAGCTGACCAAATACCGGTAGGCTGGAGCAAAATGGCCTGATCATCCATTCGCAAGGTAGCGGAATTAGCTCTGGTCAGGACGCTCAGGGCTTCTTTCAGGGTCGTATCGGGGAGCAGTTCCGGCCCGGCGGATTCAGAAGTTATCTGACTCAGGAAAGGGAGCACATCCCGGAGCGTCAATACCTGTAATTGGTAATCGAGTAATTGGTTGCCGAAAAACCGTTGAATAAAAGCATTGGAAGGGGTTAAGACTAGTTCTTTTGGGGATCCCATCTGCTGGATTTTTCCCTCATCCATCACCGCGATGCGATCGCCCAATTCCAACGCTTCCCGAATATCGTGGGTGACTAATATGACAGTTTTTTGCCGCAATTCGTCCAGGTGTTTGAATTCCTGCCGGATTTCGGCACGTGTAACGGGGTCCAGCGCACCGAAGGGTTCGTCCATGAGCAGAATGGGCGGGTGGGCGGCTAGCGCCCGGGCGAGCCCAACACGCTGTCGCTGGCCACCGCTCAACTGGTCGGGATACGCATGGAGGTATTTTTCGGGCAGTCGGAGCAGAGCCAGTAGTTCGCGGATGCGGCTTTGGATGCGGTTTTTGTCCCACTGCAACAACCGGGGCACAAGAGCGATGTTTTCACTGACGGTGTAATGTGGAAACAGGCCCGTTTCCTGAACAACGTAGCCAATGCTGCGACTCAACTCGTGGGCAACCTGCTGGCGCGTGTCAATGCCGTTGATTTCCACCGTTCCGGATGTTGGTTCGATCAGGCGATTGATCATTTTCAGAGTTGTAGTCTTGCCCGAACCGCTCGTGCCCAGCAAGACCAGCGTTTCCTGTTTGCCAACTGAAAAAGAAACATCATCAACGGCGGTATGCTGCGGATAACGCTTGGTCAGATGCCGGGCGTTGATCATCGGTTTACGGGTTATAATTTTCAGGTTCTCTCGTTTACAGTAATCAGTTTACCAGGCGAACCAGCACCGAAAACCGTCAACCTATATGGGGTTGAAGTAGACGCCAATGCCCCACCAGCGGGTTTTCTCGTTTTCGTAAACGCTGTAAGGGCGGAAGCCCGTGTAACTTTCGAGCAGGAAGGTGAGGTTGTTGGCTGTACGGCCCAGTTCCAGGCCAATTCCGGCTTTAATACCGGGCCGGAAATCGGTTTGCTGCCATACCTTCAGATCGATTCCACCGGCCAGCCGGGCAAACGCCTGGGACGGTTTTCGGTAAAAAAATCCAGCCTGGCCACTCAGGCGCTCTCGCTCTGCCGGTTTTCGCAGGCCGATCCCGATACCAATGTATTTTCGCAGTCCATTCCGTTCGTGGTTGTATGTAACGTCCACCAGCTCGTAATTGACCGGATTGGGCAGGTAATAATTGATCTGGTTCCGGAACAGGTAATCATCACCCAAGTGCGACGACAAGTGGTAGAGCCGAAACCGCCAGCTGTGGTGCCGGATTTTGACGTTGTAGAGAATACTGAGCCGGTAATCGGTGTTCATCAACTGACGGCGTTGCTTGTTCTGAACGGGATCGTGATACACTTCAAACTGCGTGAATGAAGCCACATCAAACGCAAGTTCACTGCTGCGCTCGGCGGATTTATACCAGCGCAAAATGGGTTTCCGCAGCCCAAACGAGAATGGAACAATGGAGCCGTTGTATTTTTTGCCATCCATCCAGTAACCGGGCAACACGCTGACGCTGGTTTGAGCTTCAATAGGGTCCAGTAGAATAGGCTCAAAAAGGTGGCCTTTGGGCAAAAATTCCCGACGTGGATAGGGCGTTGAAACAGGCATTGACTGGCGGATCACCAAAGTGTCGGGGATATCCTGCGCCAGCGCGCTGATGGAAAAAATGGACAGTAAGAAGGGGAGTAAAAAACGCTTCATCGTGCAATAAAACCTCCGGATAGTCGACGTTTGTGGCGCAGTTTAGCCGGTCTGAAGGTTTCATTCAGACCGGCTAAACTGCGCCAAGCGGATTGTTACCTGAAACAAAAATCAGGCATCTAAAACCGTTTGTTTCAATTCGGCGTAGTGTTTATAGAAATACGGAATGGTTTCGATTCCCTTGTAGAAATTGAACAAACCGTAGCTTTCGTTTGGCGAATGCAACGAGTCGATGTCCAGGCCAAATCCCATCAGAATGGATTTGACACCCAGTTCTTTTTCAAACAGCGCCACGATGGGAATACTGCCTCCACCCCGGGTCGGAATGGCATCTTTGCCCCAGGCTTCGCGGAAGGCCCGCCGGGCGGCTTCAAACTCAACCGAGTCTGTGGGTGTCACGTAGGGCTGACCACCGTGGTGGGGCGTCACCGTTACCGTCACCGTAGGTGGAGCAATGGCTTTGAAGTGGTTGGCAAACAATTCAGTGATTTCATCCGGGTCTTGGTTGGGAACGAGCCGCATGCTGATTTTTGCCTGGGCTTTGCTCGGCAATACGGTTTTGGCTCCTTCGCCGGTATAACCACCCCAAATCCCGTTGACGTCGAGCGTGGGCCGGATCGAAGCCCGTTCGGGTGTCGAGTAGCCTTCTTCACCGAACACCGCATTGAGGCCCAAATCCCGCTTGTATTCTTCTTCGTCGAAAGGCGCTTCGGCCAGCGCGGCCCGCTCTTCTGCGCTCAAGTCGTCTAGCTTATCGTAAAAACCGGGAATCGTGATGCGTCCCTTTTCGTCGTGCAGCGAAGCAATCATCTGACACAGAACGTTAAGTGGATTCTGCACCGCCCCGCCGTAGACGCCCGAATGCAAGTCGCGGTTGGGGCCAACAACCTGCACTTCCACGTACGATAGGCCCCGCAAACCGGCTTCAATCGACGGCACATCATTGGCAATAATGCTGGTATCCGAAATCAAAATAACGTCGCACTTTAGCTTTTCGCGGTTATCGATTACAAATTTGCCCAGGTGTTCTGAACCGGTTTCTTCTTCGCCTTCGATCATCACCTTGACGTTGCAGGGCAGGTTGTCGGTAGCCAGCATGGCTTCGAGGGCTTTCACATGCATGTAAAACTGGCCCTTATCGTCGCAGGCACCGCGGGCGTAAATGCGCTCGTTACGGATGGTGGGCTCGAAGGGTGGGGTATTCCAGAGTTCGTACGGGTCGGCGGGCTGGACATCGTAGTGACCGTAGACCAAAACCGTGGGCAACGCGTCGTCGATCAGTTTCTCGGCGTATACCACGGGGTGGCCTTCGGTTTCGCATACCTCGGCCTTGTCGAGACCGGCAGCCGCTAGCTTGTCTTTCACAAATTCGGCCGCCCGGCGCATGTCCGGTTTGAATTTTGAATCAGCACTGACGGACGGAATCCGCAGCAGGTCGAACAGCTCGTTCAAAAACCGTTCTTTATGATCAGCAAGGTACGTTGATAACATGGTTTTAGCGGTTTTTCGTCGGGTTTGACGAAGCAAGTACTACAAAAACAACGCCCCGAAGTTAATCACTTCGGGGCGTCATGCAAATCCGGGTATCTTGAAACTTATTCCTCGTCGTCTTTTCGGCGGAATTTGATCAACCGCGTACGGTTTTCTTCTCCATTCAGCAGCCGGGTAATGTTTTTCTGGTGCGTCAGAACCACAAACAGGAAAACCACCACGCCGAAAACGATCAGCAACGGGTGTTCTTTCTGCCCGAAAGCCTGCAATAAGAGCAATACCGGAAACGCCAGGGCCGCCATCATGGAGCCAAGCGAGACATATTGCGACGCAATGACAACCACCAGGAAAATACCGATGCAAACCGCAGCTACTTCCGGGTGGATGGCCAGCACCATACCCAGCAACGAGGCAACGCCCTTGCCTCCTTTGAAATCGGCCCAGATCGGAAAACAGTGGCCAATGACGGCCACCAGCCCGAAAACCAGTTTGAAGGTCAGAATTTCATGAGTGCCGATGACATCGAAATACCACAACAAGGAAGAAAGAATCGTGGCTGTGTAGCCTTTCAACACGTCAATCAGCATGACGACCGTACCAGCCCGTTTGCCCAAAACCCGAAAGGTGTTGGTGGCACCGGCATTGCCGCTTCCGTATTTACGAACGTCTAATCCAAAGAAGCCTTCACCATACCAAACCGCGGTTGGAATGGAGCCCAGCAAATAAGCCAGTAACGTTGTTGCAATAATTAATAATACGTTCATTCAAGAATCTACCGCTTCGGCGGTGCGACTTACATTGAGTAAAAAAACTACTAAATCACCCTGAAAAAAAAAGGGGCGCAGAGACTAAAAAGTAGAAATTCTTGGTGGGTTGTGGCAATTACTGAATAGCAAAGCTACACAAAAAAAGCAATTCCCATACCGTTTAATAACACACAAACAATGAAAAATATTCGTTTAATCCCAATTTATCGGTCAGAAAAATTACGCAGCTTTTACAAAAACCGCTTTCTGTCCTACTTCCAGGCGATAATTTGGATTAAAATGATAAGAGAAGTCCGCATTCGGTTAGTTTATAAAATTTGGTCGTGCTTAAAAAAAGCCAAATTTTATAAACTAACCGAAAAGTGTGTTAAGGCTCCAAATTAGGTGTTTACCGATTTTTGAGCGGTTGCTGCACCCGGCAGCGCAAAGGCCGACTGGCTATTGACTGGGTAATGAAGCGGAGTCGTCTGTGAAAACCGTTGGTTGAGTACTTTTACGAGAAGGCCGGTGGGGCTGGCGGAGCGCCCGCGGGTCGGGATTTATCTTCCGGGAGGGGCACAAATTCCTGGTTATCGTTGGGGGGTAATTCAATGCGCCCCGCCTGCCAGTCGGCCTTAGCCTGCTCGATGCGGTCCCGGCGCGACGACACGAAGTTCCACCAGATAAACCGTTCGCCCAGCGGTTCGCCCCCCAGTAGCATGAGTGTGCTGGTTTCGCGAGCCACGATAACCGGATCAATACCGGGCGTAAACACCAGCAATTGACCTGTACTGTACGACTGCCCGTTTACTTCAACCCGGCCTTTGGCCACGTAAGCGCCCCGCTCCGGATAACCAATGGGCAGACCAAAACGCGTACCGGCTTGTAACACAACATGGGCGTAAAACAGGGGAGAGTGTGTTTTGACGTCGTTTTGTAACCCAAACGCGTTTCCGGCAATGAGCCGGAGCCAGATGCCTTTGTCTGTAAAAATGGGCAACTCATTCGGTTGGTAATTGTCGAATGAGGGGGCGTCTTCCTCGGCCGACTCGGGCAGAGCTACCCAGGTCTGAATCATTTCCAGCGAACCGCCCGCCAGCATGGCGGGATCTTCGAACCGTTCGGAATGGGCAATGCCGCGCCCGGCAGTCATCCAGTTGACTTCGCCCGGTCGGATGACTTGCTGCACGCCCAGACTATCACGATGCGTGACCTGCCCATCAAATAAGTAACTGACCGTCGATAAACCAATGTGCGGATGAGGAAGCACATCCATCGACGGGGCTTGTTCGGGCGAAAAGCTCACCGGGCCGCCGTGATCCATGAAAATAAAGGGCCCCAGCATGCGTCGTAAGCGGTAAGGCAGAATTCGGCGAACGTGAAAACCGTTGCCGAGGGAAGCGGAGCGGGCGTCGATGATCTGATCCAGCATAGGGCGGTGTAGAGTTACTTGGTCCGGCAACTAAGATAAGCAAAGCGGGTTGAAAACCGTTGTCTGGGAGACAACTTCTAGCTACTCCCGGATATCGAGGTTGTATTTTGTCAACAGGCCCGGAAGGCTGTGCAGTGAAAACTTGGCCTTCTTGATCTGATTCATTTCGGGGTCTAATTCCAGGTTGTAGGAGCTGGAGAAATCGGCCTGCGTCAGCGTATTGCCTTCAAAGCGGGCGGAATCCAGGTTGCAAAGCTTGAACAAGGCTCCGGCCAGATCGCACTGCAAAAAGTGCGCTTCTTTCAGCGAACATTCAAGGAAACGTGCTTTTTTCAGTTTGCGGTTAAGAAAAACCGTATGATCCAGCTGGCATTCCTGAAAGTCGACGTGGAAGCCAAACGGATTGCAAGGCGTGAAATCCACGTAAGTTAGTTTGCATTTGACAAAGGTGGTATCAAGCAGCTTCGTATTTTTAAGCAGAACTTTTGTTAAGTTACACTCTTCGAAACGGCAGTTGATAAAGTTCGCGCTCAGCAGCGGCAACCCGGATAGGTCCATTTTTTTGAACGTACATTGTTCAAAAGTTTGATCCATCCACGCAAGTTCTGTCTGGTCTGGTTGCGTAAAAACCTGATTGTAGTATTCCATAATAGTAGCCGATGTTGCGGCTTTTCGTATCCCTTGAAACCACGAACTAACGCATTTTTGAACCCGTTTGCCAGAATTTTAGCCCAAAAAATCAGGAGAATTGCAGCCGGTTTTTCGGTAACCGGATGAGCCACAGCGACTAGGTCGTCATTCGGTTTCGGAGGATTTCGCGCGGCTGGATGGGACTACTGATCAGCTTATTATAACACCCAAACCTATAGTTTATACCATCCATCTAACCTGTCTTATGTTTACAACCAAGCGCGTTCCGTTGACCATCATTTTCCCGTTTACCTGGCGGGCTATTCTTCTCTTTTTAGCGTATTCCGTCCTGATTTGTACGTTGTACGTGATCATGGATTGGAAATTTCTGGCGATTCCGTTTGTGCCCGTTGCGACTATCGGCACGGCGGTGGCCTTTTACGTAGGGTTTAAAAACAATTCATCCTACGACCGGCTCTGGGAAGCACGCCGAATCTGGGGCAGTATTACCAATGCCAGTCGTTCGTGGGGCATTATGGTCCTGGATTATCTTTCGTCCCAGCGTGGGGCCAGCCAACTGTCCGGTAGTGAGTTGAAGCAGATTCAGAAAACCTTGTTTTACCGGCATCTGGCGTACATTACCGCCTTGCGGGTGCAACTTCGGCAAAAACCGGTGTGGGTGCTGCACCATGATCCGGCGCACGAAGTGATTGAGCGGATTCAGGAGTTCCGGCAGTGTAGTCTGGACAAGGAGTTGAGCCGTTTTTTGCCACTCGAGGAAATTGAAAGTTTGCTTCGTCACCCGAATCCGGCTACGTTTCTGATGCGGCAGCAGTCCGCCCAACTCCGTGAGTTGCACGAAAACGGTGTCCTCACCGATTTTCACCACGTCGACCTGGAACGGATGCTGGTGGAGTTTTATAACCAGCAGGGCGCCTGCGAGCGCATCAAAAGCTTTCCGTTTCCGCGGCAGTACGCTTTTTTTAGTTATGTGTTCACCTGGTTGTTCATTTTTGTACTGCCTTACGGCTTGCTTTCCGAGATGGCCAAAGTCGGGGGTTGGCACATCTGGCTCACCATTCCGTTTTATACCGTTATTGCCTGGATTTTTAATACCATGGAGATTGTCGGCGATACGAGCGAAAATCCGTTTGAAAACAGCATCAACGACGTGCCGATGACGGCCATTTGCCGCAATATCGAAATCGATCTGCGTGATATGCTGGGCGAAACCGAGCTACCCCAACGGGTTCAGGCTGTCAATAACATTTTGATGTAGCGAGCAGAGGCTGCAACTAAAAAGCCCGCACACGATCGTGTGCGGGCTTTTTAAAACAAACGGTTTTATTATTTCTCCATCGGATGCTCCTTCAGCAACTGATCCGGCGCGTAAAAATCCTTTTTACTGGCCGTTGCCGACCGGACTTTCTTCACCTGCTCTGGGGTAATGGCCGACGCCTGATTACCGAATGAATTCCGAACGTAGGTCAGAACAGCCGCGATTTCGTCGTCTTTCAGCAAACCGCCAAACGGTGTCATCGGAACCTGGCCGGGGTAATTCTTTCCAGCCACTTCGATGGGCCCCAGCAGGCCGTTCAAAGCAATTTTGATCAATCGTTCTTCATTGCCGGTGACCCATTTGGTTCCGTTCAACGGCGGAAAACCGGATGCGGCCAGTCCTTTTCCGTCGGCCTGGTGGCAGGTTACGCAGTAGCCTTCTTTGCCGTAGATTTCTTTCCCGGCGTTAAAGAGTGCCAGTTCGGTCCCTTTCAAACCCGACGAAACTACCTTTTCCTTAACCGGTTTCACATTTTCACCTTTCAGGTGGGCGACGGCGGTCGTATGGGCGTGAATCATCCAGTCATCCAACGGTTTTTTAGCGGCTTCTGCCAGAATGGGCAAGCCTTTTTCCGGACCGATCCAGGACGCAGCCACGATGGCATCCAGCCGCACCCGGCTGTTATCATCTTTCACGGCCTGCATCAGTAAATCAGCCTGGTCTTTCACCTGATGACCGGTGTAGCGCAATACCTGAACGGCAGCCGCCCGGGCGTGGTAATCGTTGGCATTGAGCAGTTGCCGCAGCAGTTTCTGATCGACTTTGTCCATGCCCCAGCTGACCCACAGGGCTTCCAGAACGTGGTGTTCGTAACGCGGATCTTTTTTGTCGAGTTTGTTCACCCAGGTCGTCAGTTTCGACAAGACCTGATTGACATCCCGACCGCGTAGCTCGCGCCGGGTGCGGTAGCGGGTTCGATATTCGGGCAATTTCAGGTTGTCGAGCAGTTCTTCGATGGTGGCACCGTCCACTTTCGCTGGTTTCACCAGTGGGCGCGACGGATACGTAATCCGGTAAACCCGGCCGTGGGAGTGATCGCGCAGCGGGTCGCGGGCGTTGTGCTGCATGTGCCCGATCAGGATGTTGTGCCAGTCGATGACGTACAGCGAGCCGTCTGGGGCAAATTCCATATCGACGGGCCGGAAATTGCGGTCTTCGCTCACCACCAGGTCCATGCGGTGTTTGCTTTTGTAACCGGTTCCGTCGTCCACCAGGGAGTGTTCTTTTGTTCCCAGAAAACCAATGGTGTTGTTGATCAGCAGATCGCCCTGCAACTCGTCGGGGAAATGGCGGCTCGACACAAACTCCAGACCGGAGGTGGGCCGTACACGGTGGGCATCTTCAATCAGTTGAACCGATTTGTGCGTCGCCTGACCGTAGCGTGGCAATACCGAACCGGGCATCATCCAGCGCACGTCGGGGCTGGACGTCTCGGCAAAAAACGGCTGGCCCCAGTCGTCGAAGGCAATCCCCCAGGGGTTCGGAATGGAAAGCTGGGCGGTCCGTTCCAGTTTTTTGAGCTGGGGCGCGTATCGGTAAAAACCGCCGTTGGTGGCCCGCACCGGTCCGTACGAAGTCTCGACGTTCGTGTGCAGAAACACACCTTCGCCCGAGTAAATAGCTCCGGACGGATCGACGGTAAACGCGTGGCTATTGTGGTGGGTATCGTGATCGTCGAAACCGCTCAGCAGAATTTCTACCTTGTCGGCTTTTCCGTCGCCGTTCGTATCCGTAAACAGTTTCAAGTTGGTACCCTGCGAGACATACACGCCTTCTTTGGCAATTTCAAAGCCGAGGGGCAGGTGTAAACCGTCTGCAAAAACCGTTTCCTTATCGGCTTTGTTGTCGCCATCCGTATCTTCCAGAATGATGATTTTATCGTTCGGCTTTGCATCGCCGGGTTTGTAGTGCGGATAGCTCGGCATACAGGCCACCCAGAGCCGCCCTTTGTTGTCGAACGACATCTGCATTGGTTTCGCCAGGTTCGGAAATTCCTGCTCTGAAGCAAACAGTTCGATCTTGTAGCCGGTCGGCGTTTTCAGTTTGGCCAGTGCGTCATTGCCATACAAATAGGTCAGACTGCCGTTTTTCTCCGGGTTAAAGTTGGTTTTGACCGGCGGCAGGGGCGACGTTTTTTTATCGGCTGCGGCCAGGTCCATTTTCTGCCCTTTCGAAGCCGCCAGCCAGACGGCCTGATCGCGGATGTCGGTCATCTCCCGGATTTTCTGAATTTCGGCGGGGTAGTTGTCCGGTCCAAACGGATTGTAGCGCCGACCGTAGACGTGAACGCCGTTCGGAATTTTAAAGTCGTTGTGCCACATCCAGTTTTTCTCCGCAACAGCATCGTGGATCAGTTTCCGATTGGCTTCGGCTTTAGCGGCTGCTTTCCCAAAAACCTGATCGACCAGCAGCAGGCCCAGTTTTTTGTACCCTTCCTCGTTCAGTTGCGAACCGTCGATGGTTAGGTCTTCTTTCGTGCTGGCGTACCACTGCTGCGAAGGCGTGAAGGCATCAACAAAGAGTACCTTATTGCGGTCGGCTACTTCCTTCATGGCTTTGGTATACATCGCCAGGTTTTCGTTCTCTTTTTTGCCGTTGGGCAGATCGAATTTGGCCGACAAATCTTCAAAGGCAATGGGCGAAACGAGGGCCAGTTGCGGAGCCGCCGTGCCGTTGTATTTCTGACTCAGCGTCCACTTGATAAAGGCATCCAGTTCGGCTTTGTAATTTTCCAGCCCGGCTTTGCCCTGAAACGATTCGTTGTAACCGAAGAAGGCCACGATTACGTCGGTTTTCAGGCGGGTCAGCCACTGGTCCGGCGTTTCGAAATGGCCTTCGCTCTGGGACGGATTGGCGTATTCGGTCTGGAATTTTTCGGCGCCCGGAAACGCCCAGGGATCGTTGCGGCTGGCGTGGGGCCGAAAGCCGGGCGTGTCGCCCCCGTCGCACATGTTGCGAATGTAGAGTGAGTTTTCCGGGTAACGGACATGCAGTTCGGTTTCAAAATTATCGTAATTCATCATCCTCGACCCCAGGTTGTTGCCGAGCAGAACGATGCGCGAACCGTTTTGCAGGCGTAGGGTGGGAGGACCGGTTTGGAAGGCGCTGAAGGCAAGCAACACCAAGCCAAACACGACGAGCAATCCAATTAGACTTTTTTTCCGGGGCTTAGACATTTTTATAACGGGTCATGGGTATATCAGGAATTTCAAAGGTGGGTATCCGACCTGGCTCCTTCACGATTTTACGATGCCCCGGTAAGGCACATTAATGGCTATTTTACCTTTCCATCGTTTCGGAACAGGCTTGCCCAGCAACCAATGGATGGCATTGATGGTCAGGCGCTGAAGACTCTCGCCCTGGAAGTCTTCGGGATGGCCCAGTGTAGTAAAGAACACCTTGGCATTGGCCTTATTGGTCCAGGTCCAGGCTACCGGATTATCAATGGCCGGTTTGTCAGGATTGACCGATTTTCCCATCAGCAGCAGCGTCGCATCCTTCGGAGGATACTCGGGCCGGACCCGGTAGAGCCACGAAGCGGCATGGAACGACGGAGCTACCCCCGTCAGAATGGGGTGTTTGGCCGCTTCTGGAATCACTGTGACATCGGTTGTACTCTCGTGCCCGTAGTGGGTATGGCCCGCTTTTCCCCAACCGGGAGGGGTGCCAAAAGCTCGTTCGCCAAAGGCATTCCAGACTTCAGAAGTATCGCCTTTGGGGAAATTAAACGCGTGGGTGGTGGTTCGAAACCCCATCACGGGTTTGCCCGAATTAAGGTATTCGTCAATGTAACGCAGTTGATCGGGGGGCAACTGGCGCCACCGCAGAAAAAAAACCGCCAGATCGGCTTCCCGGAGCGCTTCCAGACCGGGAATGTTTTTTTCGGCGTTCTGGTCTGGTGCCGCTTTGAGCACGCGGGTTCGCATGCCGTAGTTTTTTTCCAACTCGGCGGCAATGAGCGGCAGTGTCAGCTCTCCGCTGTATTCGTGGTCGCCCGTCACAAAAACGATGTACGGTTTATCGGCTTTGGCAGAAATGGATTTCAGGCTGTCGGCAAGGGCTTCGTTTTCGGGCAGACTCAGCAAGCCAGCAAGGCCCAGCAAACCGGAAGTCTGGTGTAAGAAAGCTCTGCGTTTGGTTTTCATGTAATAAATAGTTTGGGGTATCGGAGAAACTCTTTATGATAAGTCGAATCGTTGCCGAATATACCCATAAAAGTGGTGGTAAGTAGTTTTTCAGTTTCTAGTTTTTGGTTTTGAAAGCAACTCCCTCGCGGAACCGTTCCCAAAACCGCCAACCAGAAACTGAAAACTAACACGAACAATCAATACCCCGGATTTTGCACCAGCTTGCTGTTGTTCCGGATTTCGGCTGTCGGAATCGGGAAAAGGAGCTCACGTTCTTTCAGCACTGGCCCATACGAGAATTTATGGCCGACGTAATTGTCGAACGATTTTGTGGTAACGTTGAAAGCTTTCCGCAACCGCGCCATATCAAACCAGGTAATATTTTCGAAGCTCAGTTCGTACCAGCGTTCCTTCCAGACGGCCTCCCGCAGCTGCTCTTTGGTCAGCCCGGAGAGGTTGGGCAGGTTGGCACGCCGACGGATTTTGTTGACGGCTTCGTAAGCTTCCGGTGTGGGACCACTCACTTCGTTCTGCGCTTCGGCATACGTCAGCAACACTTCCGCAAACCGCATCAGGGGCCAGTTCAGGTCGCTGCTGGTGGTGGTGAGGTGGGCGGCTGTGTCGAAATGTTTGTAAATGTAATATCCTCCCAAATCGACGGTGCGGGACCGGTTATCACTCAGGGTGTAGGTGCGGTAATAAAACTGTTTTTCCTCCGCTCGTTTATCCCCTTTGGCGTAGGATTCCACGAATTCCTTATTGGCAAAAACGGCCCCGGTTTCATCCGAATACGCCGAAATACCCTGGTTGTACGGAATGATGGAGGTTTGCCAGCCCGACGGTTGAATGTTGGCGGCAAACTGCACCATAAAGATGTTCTCGCCGGTATTTTTCTTCGATGGGTCGTGTAGATCGTCGTACGACGTAAACAGGCTATATTGATTGGAGGTGATCACCTCGTTAGCTTTGTCGGCGGCTTTTTTGTAATACTCCGCGCCTTTTTGCAGGGGATATCCGGCCATGGTCAGGTATACGCCCGCCAGGAGTGATTTCACTGCGCCGAGCGACACCCGGCCGCTTTTGTCCAGATACGGCAAACCGGCCGCTTCAGCCTCGACCAGATCCGCAACGATTTGGGTGTAAATGGCTTCTACGGTGGCCGCTTCGGGAATCAATTGTTCGGAGGTCAAGCCGATGGGCTCCGTAACCAGGGGCACTTTACCAAAAATTCGCACCAGGTTGTAATAATACCAGGCCCGCAGAAACCGCGCTTCGCCGAGGGCTTTCTTTTTGGCGGTTTCGTCCATCGCAATTTTGGGGATATTGGCAATGGCCAGATTGGCGTTCCCAATGCCTTTGTAACTACTCGCCCAATATATCCGACCATATTCATTGTCGGACGTATTGTTGAGGTTTCGCACAAAAAGGCTGTTGACGGCCTGCCCCAGTTCGGTATTGGCCAGGCCGGTCGCAAATTCCAGCATCATCCACGGAGCGCCGTTGAAACCGCCCCCGGTTGTCGTCTTCAGCGCGTCATAAATGGAGTTGACGGCGCTGGTAGCGTGTTCGGGTTTGGTGAAGTAGTTTTCAACCGTGAAGTTGGAAGGGTCGGTTTCGTCCAGGAAGTCCGAACACCCGGCTCCGCTTAGCAGCAGTACGGAGAAGAGCATCCATTGGCCGACGGTTTTTATGTTGAGTTTCATCGTAAAAAGCGTTTTGAAAGATTAAAGACCAATGTTCAGACCGACCATAAAGACGCGGGGCTTCGGGTAATCGTACAGCGCAACGCCCTGATCGAAGGCGTTTCCGGTCGTCGAAACTTCTGGGTCGTAGCCGGTGTATTTGGTGCTCAGGAAGAAGTTTTGCACCGATGCGTAGGCCCGCAACCGATTCAGTTTCAACTTTTCGACTGTTCTCGACGGGAAGGTGTAGGCCAGCAGCAGGTTGCGGCCCCGCAAGAACGAACCGTCTTTGACGCGGTGGGTATCTTCGTTGGTGTTGTAACCGGCGGATACCGGACGCAGCTGCGCGAGGGGTGTATTCTGGTTTTCGGGCGTCCAGGCATTCAATACGGTTTTGAAACTGTTGGCAATGCCGGTGCGGTCTTCGGCAGAGTGTTCGCTGCGGTACAGCACATCATTGCCGGTCATGAATTGCAGATCAACGGTCAGGTCGAAGTTCTTGTACTTGAACGTGTTCAGGAACGTACCGAAGGCATCAGGAATCCCTTTTCCGATGATCACCCGGTCGTTGTTGTTGATGATACCGTCCTGATTCACGTCCTGGTATTTGACATCACCCGGTTTTTTCAGGTATTTGGCGGCTTCCGATTCCTCGGATGTGCTCCAGGTGCCCTGATGCACGAAGCCGAAAAAGGAGCCTACCGGTTGGCCCTCGCGCACGACCGTCGAGCCGATAAAAATGTCGGAGCCGCCCGTCAGCGCAATCACCTTGTTTTTGTTGAACGACACATTGAAGATCGTATTCCAGGAAAAGTCACCGGCATTGACATTGACGCTGTTCAGGGCAATTTCAATCCCTTTGTTTTCCATGCTGCCGACGTTTTTAGAAACCGTTTCGTAGCCGCTGCTATACGGTACGGGAGCGCTCAGGAGCATGTCGGTGGTCAGTTTTCGGTACAGGTCAACTTCAATGGAAACCCGGTTCTGGAACAGGCCTAGCTCCAGTCCGGCGTCGACCTGGTGGGTTTTTTCCCAGCGTAGATCCGGATTGGCCAACCGGCCCGTTCCGATTCCGGTGGCGCGTGCCCCGCCAAAAATAACCGAGTAATTGCTCATGCCCGCCAGCGCCTGATACGCCGTAATTTCAGAGTTTCCGGTGACGCCGTAGCTGGTCCGGAGTTTTAGGTTGGATATAGCCGGAATGTCTTTCATGAAATCTTCTTCCGTCAGGCGCCAGGCCAGGGCTGCCGACGGGAAGAACGCATAGCGGTTGGATGAGCCGAATTTGGAAGAACCGTCGATCCGGCCCGTCAGCGTCAGCAGGTATTTGTCTTTTAACCCGTAGTTAAACCGGCCAAAATACGAGTTCAGACCGTAGGCGACGGCCGATGATGTAGGCGCCTGGGGGTTGGAGCCGGCTCCGAGGTTGTTGAACAGGAAGTAATCGTCCTGGAAGTTCTGCGTAGAAGCTGCTGCCGTAAACCGGTCGACGTGCTGCCACGCCAACCCGAGCAATCCCGTGAACGAATGAATGTTTTTGAATTGGCGGTTGTACGTCAGGTAGTTTTCAAATTGCCAGGAATTATGACGTTCGTTGGTGACCGTGGCAATTCCGTTCTGGTTGCGGGAAATGTAATTCAACGTCCGGCCGCTGTACAGATCAATGCGTTGGTTGATGATGTTGGCCCCGACGGTGGTGCGCAATTCCAACCCTTTTGCCAAATTGATGTTGGCGTAAACATTGCCCAGCATGGTTTGGGTTTTGATGTAGTTCAGCCGTTCTTTCAGGATGTTGATTGGGTTGCCGCCCCCTTCCATGCCCGGATAATCTTCGTTGCCGCCCCAGCGACCGTCGGGGTATTTTACCGGAATGATGGGCAGCGCTTCCAGCACCTGACGCATGGCAATGATACCGCCCCCGCCCAGCGGATCAATCTGGTTTTCGTTTTGATCATTATAACTCAGGCTACCGCCCACTTTGAGCCAGCTTTTGATCTGGCTGTCGAACACAAACCGGGCGGCATAGCGTTTCAGCCACGATTCTTTCACCAGACCGTTTTCGTTCCGGTAGCCCAGGTACACGCCGTAGCTATCTTTGCCATTGCCACCCGCAAAGGAAAGCTGGTGGTTTTGCGTCAAGGCTTTCTGAAAGGCTTCGTCCTGCCAGTCGGTATCGTACAGCGGATTCCCGCTCGAATCGAACAGCAGCGGATTGGTGCGTTTGGTTTTGGGGTCGCGGTATTTGCCCCCGGCCCAGCCTACCGGGTCGTATTTCTGCGCGTTCTGGTAGGCAATGTCTTCCACCTGCAAAAACTCCCGCGCGTTCAGCAACTCCAGCTTGCGGGGCAACACACCGATACTAAAGTCAGTATCGTACGTAACCCGTCCACCGGTTTGACTGCCGCGTTTGGTCGTCACCAGAATGACACCGTTGGCACCCCGTGCGCCGTAAATGGCCGTAGCCGAGGCATCTTTCAGGACCTCAATACTCGCAATGTCGTTCGGGTTGATGTAATCGATGGGTGTACTGCCGTTGGTCAGACCGCTGGCGTTCAGAATGACGCCGTCGATCACGTACAGCGGGTTGTTGGCTACGCTGACCGAGGTGTTTCCGCGAATACGGATATTGGCCCGCCCACCCGGACGCCCGGAGTTGACCGAAACGTTGACCCCGGTAATCCGGCCCGAAAGCCCCTGGTTCAGGGAGGCTGCGGGGCGTTCCTGGAGGGCTTCGGCCTTGACTGTTCCGACGGCACCCGTGAGGTCGGATTTGCGTTGGACTCCGTAACCGACCACCACCACTTCGTTGAGCGTTTTCTGGTCGGGCTGAAGTTGTACATCCATAGTGGTGCGGTTGCCGATGGCGACTTCCTGATTCAAATAACCGACAAAGGAGAAAACCAGCGTTGTGGCATTGTCCGGCGCGTTGATTCGGAATTTCCCCTCCCCATCCGTTGACGTTCCCCGCGTTGTATTCTTCACCACCACACTGACTCCGGGTAGAGCTTCGCCGGTTTCGCTTCGGACCGTGCCGCTGATGGTTTTGTCTACGGCCACAGGCTCCGTTTGGGCGCTGGCAAAAGCTTCCGGGATTTTATCGGTGGCTAGAGCGGGCGTTTGCAAACCGGTCTCGGGTTCCCGCAAAATGGCATCGATGCCGACCATCTTCTTTGTTTTGCGGTCGCTGATGATGAGGTAGGAGCTGGCATTTACTTTTTTGTAGCGAAACCCCAGCGGACGTAGTAGAGTCGTCAGATTTTTTTCGAGACTCTCACTCGGGTTGACGGTTGTGGTCGCGACCGAAACGCCCTCGACGGCATTCAATTCGAACAGGATATCGACGCGGTAGCGGGATTTCAGGTCGGAGAGCACATCTTTAAGTTGGCGGGTGGCTCCGTTGAAAAGTTTTCGATTTCGTTGCTGCACGTTGCTGGCCAGCAGGCCGGATTGGGCCCAGCCCGGCTCAATGTTCAGCAACAGGAGGGTGAGCAGAAGTCCCGTTCGGGAGACTTTCCGGATAGAGTTGGTCATAGAAGTAAGGAAAAGAATATACGTGTGAGATGGTTAGTTGCTGGTTAATTGCACCCGTTTGCCCTGCCGCACAACGCTGATGTCGAGCAGTTCGGAAATGGATTGCAGCAGTTGATCGACGTTGTCGGCCCGGAATGAACCCATCAGCATCCGGCTTGCGAGCGCCGAATCCTTGATGCTGACCTGCAAACCGTAATTTTCTTCCAGCAGGTAAGCCACTTCCTGAAGCGGGGTTTCTTCGAACACAAACCGCCGTTGGTTCCAGGTTGGATGAAGTTGCTGGGGCCGTACTTTTTTCAGGGCAATCTGGTTTTGCTGGTTGAAGGTTACCAGCTCGCCGGGCTTCATGGTCATCTGTTTTTGCGCGCTGCCCTGCTGGTACTGAAGCCGCACCTGTCCTTTGTTGAGTGCAACGCGGGCGCCCCGTTTACGGGCAAAAACCGTGAACTCCGTACCCAGCACCACCACCTCAAAATTCTTTTGGGTCTTGACCACAAATTTTTGGTGGCCGGGCAGGTGTTTCACCGAAAAGTTGGCTTCCCCGGTCAGTAAGACTTCGCGGGTTCGATTGCCAAACCCCCAGCGGGGAATCTGAAGGCTCGAATTGGCGTTCAACAAAACCGTACTGCCGTCGGATAAGTGCAGGGAACGGGTTTCGCCAAAAGCGGTTTCGTGAGTAGTATACAATAATTGTTTTTGGAAAAGTAATACGCTCAGAGCCAGCAGGAAAAGAATCGAAGCGGCAACTAACCACCGATTGCGGTTCCAGCGATTCGGTTGAAAAGGTGCCTGATCGTACTCGGGTTCTGCCTCCGTATGCGGATGCTGGGTCAGGAAAGCGGAATACTGCTGATAAGCTGCGTCGGTCCGGGCGTGGTATTGCGGATGGTTCGTTTCCCATTCTTCCAGCCATTCGTAGTATTGCTCTTCGTTTTTTTCGTCCCGCAGCCACTGGGCAATCAATTCCCGTTGCAGGGGCGAAGCGGTTCGGGCGAAGTAGCTAAAAATCAAGTTTTTGTTGACTTCAGATTCCATATTTCATCATATCAATTAAGGCAAGGGGACAAATTGAAAAGCGGCACGGCTGACCGGAGGGGCACCGAAGCAACTAGAGCAGCAATACATTTCCGAGAGCGGGCAGGAGCATGAGCCAGTGATCTTTGAGGCCTTTTCGGACAATGCTCAGGGCTTTGACGATGTGGACTTCGACGGTTTTGATGGAAAGGCCCAGCTCGGTAGCAATATCCTGGTACTTCTTGCCCTCGAATCGACTCAATAAGAATACTTTGCGGCATTGCGGGGGCAATGACTCCACCAGGCTTTCCAACTGATGCGCCACTTCCTCAAATTGGAGAATCTGGTCAGGGCGCTGGCTCAGGGCACCTTCCCGAACCTCGGCGGTTTCAAGGTCGTCCAGTTTCTGAAATTCCAGGCGCAGGTAATTGTAGGCTTCGTTACGAACGCTCCGGAAGAGGTAATACCGGTACGATGAGGTGATAGTGGCGTAGGCCCGGTTTTTCCAGAATTTACAGAACACTTCGCTCACCAGATCTTCGGCGGTTTCCCGGGAATAAACATAGCGCACGGCATGGCTACAAAGGGCCTGGTGATACCGACGGAACAGCAGTTCGCAACCCTTCTGCGGGCTTTCCTCGAACGTTCGCCGGATGAACAACTCTGAATCGTTATGCAACGGCTTTTCGTCCGACGGCTCATTTTCCGGGTTGGGTTGACCCGATTGCGAAGACGGTACCGGAAGTGGCTGACTTGGGAAATCGATTCGTGGGCGAGCGTGCATAGTCTTGGCTTAAATCTAAATTATCCCTTTAAAAGTCAATACTCTATTTTGAAAGACAACTTTTAGCCAAAACCACCTTAGTTGTTTTTAAAAAAATCTGAAAAAAGTTAAAAATAATTTTCTGTTGGTAGCGTACTGGAGGACGCCGGTCAGGAAAAAGAGTTGGGAAAAGGAAGGAGTGTATGTAGCTTGGTGGTTTTTCAGCTAAGATTTGTGGAATAGCCCGAGTTTAAAACAAAATAATGAACATCCTTTTCGTTTGCAGCAGAAATCAATGGCGAAGCCCAACGGATGAGAGAATCTACAAAAATTCTCAAAACCATACGGCTAAGTCGGCCGGTACGGCACCATCCGCCAGGATTAAAGTAACCGCGAAATTGATTCTGTGGGCTGATTTGATTTAATGGAAAAACATCACAAACAGCGTTTGCTTGAAAAATTTCCGGATGAGACATTGGGCAAATCAATAGTGGTGCTGAATATCACGGATGACTATGCGTATATGGACGAAGAACTAATCAATGCGATAAAAAATACGGTGTCAATTTATCTTCACGATGAGCCAATGGATTAGTGGGCTTTGGCAAGTCATTGAAAATAGAGCAATAACGATGAAATCATACTTTGTCCCTCTGACTTCTGCCGACTATCCCGCCGTGGTTGACGTTTGGGAAGCTTCCGTCCGACCAACGCATCATTTTCTGACAGAAGAGGATATTCAATATTACAAACCGTTGATCCTGAATCAGTACCTGGACGCTGTCGAGCTGGTGGGTATTCGGGATGAAGCGGGAGCATTGACAGCCTTTCTGGGAACCGCCGACCACAAGATCGAGATGTTATTTATCCATCCGAAGGCGATGGGCCAGGGACTGGGCAAGCAGCTGATCCACTACGCCATTGAGCAGAAGCAGGCCACAAAGGTGGATGTAAACGAAGACAATGGGCAGGCCGTCGGTTTTTACAAACACCTGGGTTTTCAGACTGTTAGCCGCTCGGAGCTGGACCCGGCTGGCAAACCGTTCCCGATACTGCACCTGGAATTAAAGCCGGAAAATCCTTGATCAAGGACGAGTGCGGGAGCTGCCTGCGTGTTCCATGGCAAAGCGTAAAAGCCCATTTTTACCCGTCAGATTCAGCTTTCGGGCGATGTTCATGCGGTGGTTGTTGACGGTTCGCTCGCTGATGAAAAGCTGATCGCCAATTTCCTTGCTGGATTTGAACTCGGCCACCAGTTCGAGAATCTGCCGCTCGGCAGGGGTCAGCTGCGCCAGCGCGTCAGCCGGTTTTCGCTGAACGGTTTTGGCGGTTTTTCGCAGCAGCAGGGCCGACATATCGGGGCTGATGTAGGCCTGGCCTTCGCTGACCTTTCGGATGGCCTGGATCACGTCGATCACGGCGTTTTCCTTTAGCACGTAGCCCAGAATACCCACTTCCAGCGCCCGAAAAAAATGCGCCGAATCCTTGTGCATTGTCAGCAGAATGATGGGCAAATCGGGTTGCTGGGCGAGAATTTGTTCGGCCACTTCCAACCCGCTCAACCCCGGCATATCGAGGTCCAGCACGGCCACATCAACGGCTTGCTGCTGCAACTCGCGCAGCGCTTCCAATCCATCGCGGGCCTGTGCGCAAACCGTCCAGGTTTCGATCGTTTCCAGTACCTCACGAAGCCCTTTAAGAAAAATGGGGTGATCGTCGGCAATCAGGAGCTTAAGCGTGTTCATAACTCGAGTGGAATGGTCATAGTCAGAATGGTTCCGTGCGGATGGGCCGTGCGGATTTCCAGCGAACCTTTCAGTAAATGTAACCGCTCCCGGATGCCGCGCAAACCCAATCCTGCTGATTGAGAGGCCGTGGGGGCCATTCCTCGCCCGTCGTCTTCGATCCAGAGGGTGAGTTGGTTGTCGTGCTGTTTGATCTGAACGATAGCCTGAGTGGCTCCGGCGTGTTTGACGAGATTGTTGACGCCTTCCTGCACAATCCGGTACAGGTTAATTTCTGCTTCTTGCGAAAACAGCCGGTCGATGTTGTCAATGTCTTCGTAAAAGTGAATTTGGCTGGCTTCGGCGGTTTCGTTGATCAGGCTTTTGAGGGCTTCGGTCAGGCCGAGCAGGTTGAGTTGTACGGGGCGCAATCCGTAGGAAATGGTCCGCACTTCCTGAATAGTCTGGGCTACGGTTTGGGTCAGCTCGTCCAGTTTGGCGGGGGTGATTTGGCCGGTGGAATGTTGCAGCAACAGCAGTTTGTTTTTGACTAGTCCCAGGCTTTGCCCCACGCTGTCGTGAAGTTCGGAGGCAATTCGTTTTCGTTCGTGTTCCTGCGTCTGAATCAGTTGCTGCGAAAAAGTGCTGGCCTGTTCGAGCGCCTGTAATTGCAACTGTTCTTTTTCCAGCCTGAACGTGTTCAGCTTATTGACGAGTGCGTACGACAGAATGACGGATTCGATGAATGATCCAACCTGCATACCGCTCCCGGTACTGTCGTTCAGCATAAACACAACCACGCCCGCTACCAGCGAGCCAAAGCCCAGCAAATAGTACAGAGCCGGGCGGAATCCTTTTCGGTAAACCGCTATTCCGAGAATAAACACGTAAACCGTCAGCATGGTACTGGTAAACAGCTGCACCCGAAAGGCAAGCGAATGGCTTCCCAGCATGGACAGCAAGATCGTAACCAGTGCCGGAACAACAATCAGAACATCCAGCCGCCGAAGCCAGGGCACATACTGGCGGGTGTTGAGAAAGGCGTTGGTGAACAAAACCGACGCAATACAGCCAATAGCTGCCAGCAAACCGATGCTGTTCCAGAACGGGGTTTCGGGCCAGAGCAGTTGAAACGCATACCCACGCTGGTAGGCAATGTTCAGGCCGATCAAAAGAAGACAGAATACGTAATAAAGGTAAGTGCGGTCGCGGAGGCTGAGGAAAACAAAACCGTTGTAAAGCAGCAAGGCCAGCAACACTCCAAAATACAAACCGTTGATCAGGTCCTGTTGCTGACGAGCCTCGTACAAAACGGGCAGGGTGGCGATCTGAACCTGAAATCGCAGGGTTGTATCCGTCCAGAAACGCAGGTAATACAGGCTGGTTGTACCGGGCGGAACCCGTAACGGAACGATCAGCTGGCTGGTTTGCAGCGGACGGTTTTGGTACACTTGACGCACACCCAGCCGTTGAACGGCGAATGAACCGTTCGCCTGTTGCTGGTAGACGTCAATCTCCGGAATATAATGCGGGTCAATTTCCAGGTACCACTCCCGTTGCGACTCATTCTGCACCCGAAACGCGCACCAGACAGCCCGGGGATTAAGGCCTTTGGCCGTTTTTTCGGCTGGGTCCATCCGGAACCGGTGACCGAGCTGGCGCACTTCTTCCAGCGTCAGCTGCCCGGTTTCATCGGTAAGAAAAGCCACCGTTGGCGTCGGTAGCACGCCGTTTCCATTGCGCAGGACTAGTTGGGGAATGGGATCCGCAGCCCGCACCAGATTCGCGCTTCCGAATGTCAGAAAAAGCAGCGACAGGCAGAACCAGAAGCGGGTCGTGATAGGCATGGATGCAAGTTCGGCATTTTGGGTGGTTTGTTGCAATAGCATCAAAACTCATTTTCCTAAGCTCTATTACTCAGAAAAATGAGTTTGGGACGCTATTTCGGACCGTTTGCGGTTGCGGTAGTTTTGTGCCGGAGCAGTAACAACAACTACTTTTTTATGAAACGAATCCTGATGGCATCGGTCCCGTTGGATGGCCATTTCAATCCGCTGACGGGACTGGCCGTTCACCTGAAAAACCAGGGCTACCAGGTTCGCTGGTATACGGGTGACAGCTTTGCGGAAAGGCTCCAACGACTGCAGATTCCGCACGAGCGTTTTCGGAAAGCAACGGAGGTAACCCAGGAAAATATGGACGAGGTATTTCCGCAGCGGAGTCGGCACAAAAGCCAGTTGGCAAAGTTGAAATTTGACCTGATCCATTGCTTTATTCAGAAAGCCCCGGACTTTTTTGAAGACATTGAAGCCTTGTACCGAACGTTTCCGTTCGATCTGCTGATTTGCGATGTGTTGTTCATGGCATCGCCGATTGTACAGCAGCGGATGGGCGTACCCGTGGTGTGCATGGGTATCTCTCCGCTGGCCAGCACGTCGGTGAATCTGCCTCCGCCGGGTTTGGGCCTACCACCCGCCAGCGGTTTATGGGCTGAAATGAAGCAGGCGCTTCTGCGGTTTGCAACCAAATACCTCATTTTTAAGAATGTAACCGCAACCTACAACCGGATGTTGGCGAGCTACGGAATTCCGGCCAGTGATGCGGTTTTTATTGATACGCAGATTCAGCGCGCAGACCTGTATCTGCAAAGTGGAACGCCCGGGTTTGAGTATTTCCGGAGCGATCTGCCCGACAATGTTCGTTTTGTAGGGCCGTTGCTGCCGCATCGTTTCGGGCGGCAGCGGGATTCCTGGCCGGAGCCGAAACTGGATTATTATAAAAAGGTCGTTCTGGTGACGCAGGGCACCATCGAGCGCGACGTGGAGAAGATCATTGTACCCACGCTGGAAGCACTTAAGGACGAACCGTACCTGATTATTGCCACCACTGGCGGCAGCCCGCAAACGAACCGGCTACGGGCACGGTTTCGTCAGAAAAACATCATCATTGAGCCCTTTCTGGATTTCAACCATATCATGCCGCAGGTCGACGTATTTATCACCAACGGCGGCTACGGGGGCGTTTTACTGAGCATAACACATCAGGTACCGATGGTCACGGCGGGGCTGCACGAAGCAAAAAACGAGATTACGGCCCGGGTTGGTTATTTTAAGCTGGGAATTGACCTGAAAACCGAAACGCCCACGCCCGCACAAATTCGGGAAAGTGTTACGCGGGTTATTGCCCAGCCGCAGTACAAGCAGCACGTGGTTCGGCTGTCGAACGAATTTCGGCGGTACGATACCCTGGCCCTGTGCAGCCGGTACATAAATGAAGTGTTGAGCAGAAAGGAATAAAATGGCGTAAATTGATGCAGCAAAAAAGCAAAACAAACCTCAGCGGTCGTGCTATTCAAACAGAAACAGCTGGATGGAATTAAATCCGGAGCCATTTCGCTTGCTTTTCGTAAATGGAAAAAACAGTCGGTCAAGCCCGGAAGTCTGATCAAAACCGCCGTTGGCCGGATCGAAGTAGAGCGGGTTTCGGCAATCGATCTATCCGAAATTACCGCCGATGACGCCCGCCGGGCCGGTTTTGACCGGTTCGATGACCTCCTGGAAATACTTAATTCCGTTGCGGAAGGCACAGTTTACAAAATTGCCATTCGTTATCATTCCGCCGATCCCCGGATTCAGCTGCGGGAACAAAAGGAACTGAGCGAGGCTGAATTTGAAATACTGAAAACGAAACTGGCCCGGTTGGATCAACACAGTAAACACGGTTTCTGGACGAACGAAGTTTTGACAATCATTCGAGAAAACCCCGGGCGAAGAGCCGCCGATCTGGCGACTCTGACCGGGAAGGAAAAAGAATGGCTCAAACTCCATATTCGCAAGCTGAAAAATCTGGGATTGACGATCAGTCACGAAACCGGTTATTCAATTGCTCCTCTGGGAGAAGCGTTTCTTTTGCGGTTATAAAACCGTTACTTGCCGGTGCCCGACGATTTAGCGGGCTGCCCGAATTTGGTTCCAAAAAAGTCGCCGGGATTCCAGGTTGGGCGTTGTGGATTCTGAGCCGTCAGGTAACCGATCAAAAATTGGATCTGTGCGTGTTTGGCGGCAGCGTTAAAATCGAACGGCTGGTCGATTTCGTCCTGCGGAGAATGGTAAATGGTGGCCCGCCAGTCCAGATTCAATTTCAGGCCGTCGATCTGCGGATTGCCGGAGTCGGTGCCACTTTTGACGTAAATGGCCGGAATGCCCTGCCGAACAAAGCTGAAATGATCGCTGCGCATGAACACCACCTGCTCCGGAATAGGGTCTTTGGCCACTTTAACGCCCAGGTAGCTGGCTGCCGTATTGACTTCCTTCGCCAGGCTGGAATGTTCGAAACCGTAGGGAACGATGTCGATCAGCGGATGGAAGAAAAACGGCATGTCCAGACACAAATTGGCCACCATGCTTTCCTTCGGAACCGTCGGGTTGCTGGCGAAATAATCGGAGCCCAGCAAGCCCATTTCTTCCGCCGTTACGCCCACAAACAGAATGGAGCGTTTGGGTTTGGTGGGCAGTGAGGCATACATTCGGGCCGCTTCCAGATTGATCGCCACGCCCGAGGCATTATCGTGCGCACCGTTGTAAATGGAATCGCCTTTGACAGGACGACCAATACCGAGGTGATCGAGGTGAGAGACATAAACAACGTACTCGTTTTTCAGCACCGGATCTGTTCCGGGCAGAACGCCCACCACATTATAACCGGTAATGTCGCCCCCGGAGCGGGTTTCGGTTTCCATCCGAACAGACAAGTTGAGCGGAAAGGATTGTGGAATGCTTTTATTGGCAGCTGCGATTACCTGCGCCAGCGCCCGGCCGGATTGCGCAAAAACCGCCCGGGCCGTTGAATCGCCCAGCGCAGCAATGCCTTTGAGTTCGGGAAAAACGCGCTGCGGGTTGCCGTCTTTGCCGAGCCAGCGGTACGTTCCCTGGCGGTTTCGGGGCGACGACGCTTCCATGCGGTTCCGAACGTCGGTGGGCAGGCTGAAGGAAATAACCCCAACCGCGCCGTGGGCCGCTGCGTTTTCCTGTTTGGATGAATTATGGTAAGCCCGCTGGTTGGAGGGAAAAGCCGCCGGGGCACCGTTAAAATACGCCACAATTTTACCTTTCACGTCCACATTCTTGTAGTCGTCGTAATGGAGGTCAGGAGCAGTTATGCCGAAGCCAACAAACACGACCGGGGCCGTCACGGTACTTTTTTCGTTGCCGTACACCGGACTAAGGGTGTAATTTTTTCCGAAGATTAACGGTTTTTCCTGGCCCTTTTTGTCGATCAATGTCAGGGAGCAGCCGTCTTCGTGAACGCGCCACTGCCGAAGGGGTACTTTCTGCAAATAGCTTTTGTCTTCACCCGCGGGTTGCAATCCCAGGGCTTCGAACTGCGAAATTACGTAATTGGCGGCCAGGCGATAACCGCGGGTGCCCGGTTTGCGGCCTTCCATCGCATCGTCGGCCAGGAAACGCATATGGGCTTTAATGGCTTCTGGCCTAACAGACTGGGCCGCAGTTTGCGCGTCGGCCGGAATATCGGTTGGTTTTTGGGAAAACCCAACGAAAAAACGGAGAAGAAGAAAGTTTAGGATGAAGACGGTTTTCATGTCCGGTCAAGCTGATTCAAACCGGCAAGGTAGCGAAAGGTGGGAAGAAAAGCAGCCCAGGGACTTACATAATTAACAAGTTTGCTTTTGTAGTTACAACGTGATTGCCTGGGCCAACAGCTTAAAAGGCTGGATTTTACTTCATGAGTTACTTACTGCCTGTGTGTCGCTTTTTTTCAATACAGGCTCCTAAGCCCGCTTATTTTTGCAGAACGTAAATGAATCAACAACAGCCGCCGGGCAAAAAGGACTGGCAATTGCCGAAATGAAAGCCAGCGCCGATAGACAACAACTACGATGCATGTAAAAACCAGGCCAGAACAACGATATGGCGTGTTTAATCAGATTCGTAAAGGGTTACGGGGTATGTTGTACGAAACGGCGCTGCGCTTGCGGGCCTGAAGCAAGGTGCCTCTGCGGAGGTGTTTCACCATTACCTGCACCTGGTCGACGAGGAGTTGCCGTCTGATCGGCGGGCCCGGGTGCGGGCTGCGCTGGAGCTTGAGTAACCGGTTGCGAAAATGTCGCTTTTTTTCAATACCCACTCCGGTTGTCCTTTTACTTTTACGGCATCATTCGCAACAACACTACGCATCATACCTAATGAACACGAGTTATCAGGAATTTAAACCGTCGGTTGCCCTTCAGCCGTTTGTTGAATGCTACTGGCTGCATTGTTTTGAAACCAGCGGTAGGGAGGAGTCACCGGTTCAGCGTTGCCTCCCTTTCGGAACCCTGGAGCTCATTCTGCACCTCGATGATAATCGTGCGTATGCCTTCTTTAATGATTGCTGGCAGGAGCTGCCACAGGCCTTTTTTGCGGGGCTTTACCAGGATGCCGTCCATTGGAAATCCATCGGCACAACGCGCAAATTCGGAATTCAACTGAAACCGGAGAGTTTGCCACAGCTATTCAATGTGCCGATTGCTTCGCTGTTCAACAACTTTACGGATCTGGAAACCTTCTTCGGCAAAAGTATCAATCGACTGGTGGAAAGCGTCTACGGTTTGACGGATATCAAGGCCGTTGTGAGGGCATCCGAAACGTTTCTGCTGACCCAGCTTCAGCATTTACGGACCGAACGCAATTACGTTTTTGAAGCAACTCGCCTGATTCGGCAGTCCAGAGGCACTCTGTCAATTGAGTCCCTGAGCGAGCATTTATACGTAAGCAAACGCCAGCTGGAACGTAGTTTCAAAGACAATTACGGCACCACGCCCAAGATGTATCAGCGAATCATCCGGTTCCGGAACGCTTATGAATCGTTTCAGCAAACGCCGACCACCCCGAATTGGCTGGATGCGTCTCACACGTTTGGATATTCAGATCAGGCCCATTTTATCCGGGAGTTCAAGGAGTTTACCAGCGATGCTCCAACGACGGTGTTCAACAACCAGGGAAACTATT
This sequence comes from Larkinella harenae, assembly GCF_054780515.1. Lineage (NCBI taxonomy): Bacteria > Pseudomonadati > Bacteroidota > Cytophagia > Cytophagales > Spirosomataceae > Larkinella > Larkinella harenae. The sequence goes on from NZ_BAAGWE010000001.1 coordinate 308,601, forward strand.
ACCGAACACCCGGTCGGCAACTGATCCGAATGCACGCGTAAGAGTCTATTCTGCAAAAACCTTCGCAATTGGGGTGTACTAGTTACACCATTTTACGGTTCATACGGTTTGCCTGACGCCGACCAGCCTCACCACGAGCCTCTATGTCTATTTAGTCAATTACAAACACAATGGAAAAATTAGTTTATCTGGCGGCTTGGGCCGTCATCGGGCTTTCTTGTGCCTTTACTACGTTAAAAGAAGAACCGAAGGGATCACCCAAGGCGGTTTTGTCAAGACAAAATCCAGCTCAGAATCAGCTCGTTAAACGGGGCGAATACCTGGTTGCTATCATGGGGTGTGCCGATTGCCACGCACCCAAAAAAATGACAGCCCGGGGTCCCGTACCCGACATGGATCGCTTTTTATCGGGTTACAACAGCGCCGAACCGCTGGGCTCGTACGACAAAAACCTGGTCAGAAACGGCCAATGGGTGTTGTTCAACGGACAGAATACCGCTTTTATCGGTCCCTGGGGCGTTTCGTTTGCGGCCAATCTGACACCGGATGCAACCGGAATTGGTACCTGGTCGCCGGAACAGTTCAACAAAGCAATGCGTCAGGGGAAATTCAAAGGACTTGACAATAGCCGCCCGCTGCTGCCTCCAATGCCCTGGCCCAACTACAAAGACATGACCGATGCTGACATGCAGGCCGTCTTTGCGTACCTGAAATCACTCAAACCCGTTGCCAATGCCGTGCCAGCCGCGATTCCGCCAGCGCCCTGATCACGGGCGAATTGGGTGAAAAACTGCTGACTTGTTGCACCATCTTACCAAACATTCACAAAAACAACCTATTGATGAAAAAAGCACTTTTTGGGAGCCTTATTGCCGTGGCCTTTTCGGTCTGGAATTGTACCATGAACGACCATTTACCGCCCAACAGCATTGCGTACCAATTGGATGACACCAAATCGGTAGCGGTTTGGAAAGGCAGCCTGCGCACGGGGTATTTTGAAGAAGGAACCATTGGCGTAACGAGTGACTGGCTGGCTGCCAAAGATGGCCGTATCGTGGGTGGGTCGTTTACCATTCCGGTTTCTTCCATTGTTAGCACCAGTTTGCCCGATTCGCTCAAACCCGTACTGGTTCACCACCTGCAAACGGCGGATTTTTTCGATATGGCAACTCATCCCAACGTTACCTACGCAATTACCAGCCTCGAACCGTACAGCGGAAGCGACGGAATAGCGGGGGCAAATTTCCGCGTGAACGGTTCCCTAACCCTGTTGGGTAAAAGCCATCCGGTAAGTTTTCCGGCCAATATTCAACTGACTGGCAATCAGGTTACGGTAGAAGCCACGCTGCAAATTGACCGAACAAAGTGGGGCATGTTGTACAGTTCCGATCCTGCGCTGCCCGACGAGCGGTATATTAAGCCCGCTATTGATATCCACCTGAAGCTGGCCGGCCATAAAAAGTAAACCTGGATCCACCAGTTGTTTACCGGATGACAACGGCGTTCAGGAAGCACCGTTTAGGGGGTGATTGATCAAAGAAGCTGCGCCAACGTGATTGAGCGCGGCTTTTTGCGGTTGAACATAGTAAGGAAGCATAAGCTACTACCAGGAGTTAGCCGTTGAGGTTGATGAGTTCCTGATCCAGCCGGGCCAGAAAAGCCTGTCCGTACACCGACAGTTCGTGGTGCTGCATCTCCTGATACAGAATACGGATCACCGAAAGTGGTACGGGCAATGAATACCGTTGCCCGTTGTTCCGTTTTTTCCAAACCGGTATTTTATCCATCAGGCTGGCAACCTGCCAGTATTCAATCAGAAGCTGGTCGTAGATGCTGCGCTGCAACCAGTTCAACTGCCGGGCCGCTGCAACCCGAAGCCGTAAGTACTCCAGCATTCCGAAAAACTCATTGGGATAAAGTCGTATTTTCATAAATTCCTGAAAGGGCCGCGCGCTGAGCAGGTTTGTTGCCAGTTTGGGCCAAAACTAGATAAAAATTGCTTCGCTAAGCGCTTTACCCTTCTGGTCATTTCATCTCCACAATGCCTGCATTTTTCGGACTTTCGCGCTGATAAATTATAAACCTATTTAATTATTATAATAATTTCATGGAATTTTATAGTATTGACTTCCTTACTTTTAACACACCTCGTCATGAAAACAGCTAAATTGACTCTATTCCTGATGTTGGCAATCCTTTCGGGCGCAGTGGCCCAAACTGAAAAAGGACGCTGGCTGGTTGGTGCTCAGGTTGGTAACGTTTCCTACCAAAAAATCAAAGATAATAGAGGACATATTGTCAATGTGAATGTGAATCCAACGGGGGGATATTTTCTGATGGATAACTTTTTGGTTGGTGTTACGGTCCCTTTTTCAAGCAACACAATTTCATTCGATAGTCCGGCGAGTTTCTCAGGACCCAATACCCGATCAATCGGTATAGGTCCCTTTGTCCGGTATTATGTGGGGAAATCCGCCGTAAAACCGTACCTCGGGGTTGATTATACCTACAATCGAAAGGTCGGCATCTATAACAATATTAATTCAACCGATTACAGGCTGAAAGGGTCTTCCAACAGCCTGGCACCAACGCTGGGTGTCGCCTATTTTATCAATCGCCACATTCTGTTATCGGCCGGACTGAATTATACGTTTACGCACAGTCGGGACCAGGTGTTGGTTTTAGCCGGAACACCGAGCATCACCGAAATCACGGCCAACGGTCGCAAACTAGCGCTCGATATTGGTTTTGCGTTGCTGTTGGGTCAGTAATTTCAACCGGCAGCAACAGCTATTTTTACACGGTTAGCGGGTTAAATCCAAATCAAAGAAGAATGGCCCGTTAATTGACGCACAGGTAGGATATGCTTTTTTTACTAAATTTGGGTATAACTTGCTGAAAAAGTTATGTTTTCTGGCGGATCAATCAGTGCCTAACGAAAGGCAATGCTGAAGGGGTCGCCATTATTTAAAGATGAGCGAAAAGCAAAGACGGGGCCGCCCGTTTGGTTGGAAGTGGCGTTGGATACAAACCAGCATCCCGTATGTACTTCCTGACCTTTGCCTGGATGCTCCTAACCGAGCGGGCGGCCCCGCCTAAACGATAAATAGTGTAATGGGATGCAAATCATGCACGACTGGCGGCTGCGGAACCAAAAATGCAGCCGGTGCCGTGAAAGGATGTAAAAATAACGGAGCTTGTGGCACCGGTGGTTGCAATAAAATGAACGTGTTCGACTGGCTGAGCAACATGGACACACCCACGGCCCGCCGGTACGATGCCGCCGTCGAAGTTAAATTTAAGGGCGGTCGTAAGGAGTATTTCCGAAATCCGCACCAGATCGAACTGAATACCGGCGATTTCGTGGTTTGCGAAATGCAGACGGGGTATCACATCGGTGCGGTTTCACTCCAGGGCGAGTTGGTTCGGTTACAGATGCTGAAGAAAAACATTCAGTTTTCCGACGACCTGAAGGTGATTCATCGGATTGCCTCGCAGAAAGACATGGAAAAACACGAGCAGGCCATCGCCCGCGACCTGACCACCATGTACCGCACCCGCGAGGTGGTGAAGGAACTGAAACTGAATATGAAGTTGTCGGATGTGGAATACCAGTCGGACAACACGAAAGCGACGTTCTACTATTCGTCTGATGAACGGGTTGATTTTCGGGAGTTGATCAAAATTCTGGCGGCTGAATTTAAAATCCGGGTCGAAATGCGGCAGATCAGCCTGCGGCAGGAAGCCGGGCGGCTGGGTGGCATCGGCTCGTGTGGTCGTGAGCTTTGTTGCTCAACCTGGCTAACGGATTTCAAGAACATCACTACATCGGCGGCCCGCTACCAGAATTTGTCCCTGAATCCCAGCAAGTTGTCGGGCCAGTGCGGACGGTTGAAATGCTGTCTGAACTACGAGCTGGAAACTTACGTGGATGCCCTGCGCGATATTCCACAGGTAGAAAAACCGCTGGAAACCCAGAAAGGCCGGGCGTCGCTTCAAAAAACCGATATTTTCCGGCGGATCATGTGGTTTGGATACAGTACGGAGAGCACCTGGTATCCGTTGTCCGTCGAGCGCGTTGTCGAGATTCAGGAGCTGAACAAAAAAGGCATTATTCCGGAGTCATTTGACCTGCTGGAGCCGGTAGCGGAGAAAAAAGAAGGTGCGAAAGGTCCGACCTCGCTTAACAGCGATCTGGAAAAACTGGACAAAAAATTCAGCGACCGCAGCGATCGGAAGAAAAAACGGAAGAAGAAAAAACCGTCGGGTCCGGGCAATGGCCCTGGGCCAGCGGTCCCCGCCAGCCCGGCTGCCTCAAACGGCCGGCCGGAAAAAGGGAAAGCTTCTTAACAAAAAACCGGCTGCAAGGCCGGTTTTTTGTTTTAAACCACGGTTTTTATTCCACCGCATCATATACCTGGACGCGCTGCCAGTACCGGGCGCAGGTTTCCACAAATTTCTCGTGGATGGGATCTTCCTGGTAGGCGTCGTGGGCGGCTTTGTCGCGGAAAATGTACGTCAGCGACCAATCGTACGAATGATCAATCACCGGACGACGGGTTTCGGCGGGTTTGCCAATGTACAGAGCCTCAAAATGCTGGATGCCTTTGAGCGTTTCGAGACCGTCGCGCAGTGCCTGACGATCTTCGTCGCTGCCGGGATTGTTGAGCCAGAAATAAACGGTATGAACAAACATATTTGTCTTCGTGACCGGTTCGCCGGTACGGTTTTAGTTAACGGGTTTCCGCCTGAAAACTAACTATTTTTCTCCAACTGCTTCACCAATACGTCGAAATCTTTCGGATAGGGCGCTTCAAAAACCGTTCGTTCGCCGTTCAGCAGGTCAAACGTCAGAGAGCGGGCGTGCAGGGCCACACGCTGGATCAGCGATTGTTCTTCGGTGTCTTTCTTGAGGTTGAATTTCCGTTTCAGCTCCGACAGAAAAACCGGTTTGCCGCCGTAGGTTGGGTCGTTGGCGATGGGCGCTTTCAGACACATCAAATGCACCCGAATCTGGTGCATCCGTCCTGTAATTGGAATGCATTCCACCAGTGTATGCATCCGGAAAACGTTCAGCGTATTAAAAATGGTCTCGGCGTCTTTTCCCTTCTGCCGGTCAATTTTCACGGCGGTACCATCTTTGACGGGTGCAATGGGCAAGTACACCGAAATACCGTCGAAATCGTGCACGCCATCCACCACGGCATGATACCGCTTGGTCACTTCGCGGTGTTCAAACTGCATGGCCAGGTGCCGGTAAGCTGCCGGGTTTTTAGCAATAGCCAGGGCACCAGACGTGCCTTTGTCGAGCCGGTGACCGAGCTGAGCATCCGGATGATAGGCTTTCGCCATTCGTAAAATACTCTGGCCTTTATCGGCGCTCCGTTCATCGAGCGAGGCAATGTTGGGCGGCTTATTAATTAGGATATAATCGTCGTCCTCAAAAATGATCAGGTCTTCAAAATTCAGCTTCATACTACAAATGTCCTGAACAACAGAATGCTATCCAAGCCGAAAAAATTCCATTGGTCAAAACCGTTCCGCGAGCTGCCTGATTTTCACCGGATCGTGTCAGAACTTAACGCAAAGATTGAAGGTTTCCAACGAAACGTACTTCCTCTAATTTTCCCATTAACGATGTCCTACTGCCGCGCCATTGAAACCATGTCCGACGAGCGAAAAGCGCTCCACAAAGCCTACCACGACCACCACTACGGTTTTCCGATTCACGACGACAACGAGTTGTTTGCGCGGCTGGTGCTGGAAATCAACCAGGCGGGTTTGAGCTGGGAAACCATTCTGAAAAAGGAAGCCGGTTTTCGGAAGGCGTACGACAATTTCGATCTCCCAACGGTAGCAGCTTACACCGAAGCCGACCGTCAGCGGCTGCTGTCTGACCCGGGCATCATCCGGAACCGGCTGAAAATCAATGCGGCCATTGAGAACGCAAAAACCATCCTTGAGTTACAGAACGCGCACGGTTCGTTCAAGAAATGGCTGGAGCTGCATCACCCCAAAACCAGGGAAGAATGGGTAAAGCTGTTTAAAAAGACGTTCCGTTTTACCGGGGGCGAAATCGTGAATGAGTTTCTGATGAGCATTGGTTTTCTGCCCGGTGCCCATTCCGCTGAGTGCGCAGTTTATGCGAATGTGTTGGAGGCCAAACCGTTGTGGGCCAACTAAGACTAACGATCAATCAGCTTTGTCGAGCTTGAAGCTGAACGTAGTGCCCTTATCCAGTTTGCTCATCACCGTAATTTTTGACTTGTGGGCGTTCAAAATGTGTTTCACGATCGCCAGCCCCAGGCCCGTTCCGCCCCGCTCTTTCGAGCGGCTTTTGTCGACGCGGTAAAACCGCTCGAAGATGCGGTTGAGGTGGTCCGGCGGAATTCCGGGGCCATTATCGCGCACCTGAATGATGTATTGCTTTTTTTCTTCCTCAAAACTGACGTGAACCTTACCGCCCTCGTTGCCGTATTTAATACCGTTTTCGATGAGGTTGGTCATGACCTGAGTGATGCGCTGGGCATCAGCCTTTACGAGTACGGCACCGGGTGGGTCGGCTTTTATTTTGAGGGACGTTCCCCGGGTATTGGCCCTGGTTTCCAGTTGCTCGAAAACTTCCAGCGTCACCTGATAGAGATCGACGGGCTCGAAATTCATCTTGACCTCACCGGTTTCCAGTTGCGATAGCGCAACCAGGTCTTTCACCAGCGCGTCCAGACCGTCCAGGCTTTTAGCGGCTTTAGCCAGAAACTTATCCCGTACTTTTTCGTCGTCGATTGCGCCGTCGATCAGTGTGTGAATAAAGCCCTGGGCGGCAAAAACCGGTGTTTTTAGCTCGTGCGAAACATCGGCCAGAAATTCGCGCCGGAATTGTTCGAGCCGTCGGAGCTCTTCGATTTCCTTCTGCTTACGGGCAACGTAAACAAAAATCTCGTCATTCAGCTTCTTGAACGGATTATTGCTTTTGACGATGGTACTGCGCGACAGCGAAAAATCCCGCATTCGCAGCTTGTGGATAGTTTTGTAGAGCTTGTTAACTTCCCGAAAGACCAGAATCTCAATCGCGAACAGAATCAGGAAAAACGACGTGATCAGCGACGAAATCGCCACCACAAACAACATGCTGGTTGTGACGCCTTCAACAAACGTCAGAAACGCAACCGTAAGGGCCGAAATCAGACCAGCCAGCAAAAACGCAATAACACGGGGACTGAATGCCATGAAGTAAAGGTAAACGCTTATCCTTCATTAGTAAACATGTACCCGACGCCCTTCAGTGTTTTGATGTAGTTCTCGCCGATTTTTTCCCGCAGTTTTCGGATGTGTACGTCCACCGTTCGTTCCAGAACGTAGATATCAACACCCCAAATTTTCTGGAGTAGCTCCTCGCGACCAAAGACTTTGTTGGGCGATAAGGCCAGAAAAAACAGCAGTTCAAATTCTTTCTTGGGTAGTACGACGCTTTTATCACCGATGGTAACGGTATAGTTCTGCCGGTTGATGGTCAGGCCACCGATCTCTATTTTTTCGCCCGGATCGGCTTTCTGGGCTTCGCGCCGGAAGAGAGCGTTAATGCGGCTCATCAACGCCCGCGGTTTGATGGGCTTGGTGATGTAGTCGTCGGCACCAATTTCAAAAGCCGCCACCTCTGAGTATTCCTCCGAGCGGGCGGTCAGGTATAAAATGTACGTTTGCCGCAGATCGGGCATGGTCCGAAGCTGGCGACCGGTTTCGATACCGTCAAGTTGCGGCATCATGATGTCGAGCAGTACCAGCTCGGGGATAAAAGTGCGGGCTGTATCGAGGGCTTTCCGGCCATCGGGCGCGGTGCGAACGTCATACCCTTCTTTTTCCAGATTGTATTGCAGCATCTCCACAATGTCCGGATCGTCGTCGACGACCAGTACCCGGTGAAGTTGTTGCGAAGTTTTGGCGGCACTCATCGTAGGTTTGTTGGTGTAATTCCGACCCGAAGGTACGTGCTGTGTCAGCAATTTTACGAACGTAACTCCATTGTTAACAAAAACTTAATACGTCAGAACGGTATTGAATTTAACCTACAACCTTAGGGTGTCGGGCAAAAATGGAGCCAAGTCATTCTATAGGCCGGAAAAGTTGACGGTTAACTCATTGGCAACGTTATGCATGGCTGAATCCGAATCAATTGTTACGGCGAGGAATCAGGTTGCCTGAGAAAAAAGAAAACCTCCCGGTGCGCGGCTGATCGTACCACGTTCGGAAGGTTTTCCGGTTGAAAACAGCGCCTTCAATTGCTGGAATGACGCCGGCATAGACGCTTATGTGCTGGCCGGATTCAGGATAGCCATCAGGCAAACTCAGATCGGGCTTTGGCCACCAGATCCCGCATGTCCATGCTGCCGCTGGCTCCGTTATTGCTACTGCTTTGCCAGGATTGCACGGCTACCGCACGCGGGCCTACATCACCTTCCCAGAAACCAAAAACCGGTCCGCCCGACTGACCGGGAAAGACATCGGCCTGGTGTAGAATGGATTGCGCATCGGCGTCGGTGCCATCAACCCGAAAACCGCCCTGCCAGGTTGGACGCTGGCCGCTGTTGAGGTCACCAGGATAGCCCATGTGCGACCAAACGGCCAGGCTATCCCAGTCGTCGTTGTACCCCCGGGCCCCCATCCAGCCGGTGGTATCGCCCAACCGCCGGTCCAGCACCACGACGGCATAATCGTAATTGCCTTCATTTCCGGAGATAAAACCGTCGCCATCTTCTTTGACGTACCAGTATATATGGCTACCGTAAGCTTCACCAAACGGTGCCCCACCATCATAATAAGACGGTGTAAACCGTACCCAATCCGCGGCAAATCCCGCCGGGGCATCCCAGTCGATGACGTGGCTAACGGTTAACAAATGGCGCGGGCCAATCATTACGCCCGAACCTGCTCCCCGGTTGGTTTCTACCAGGCCCACCGTCGACCAGGGATAGGTAGTATCGCGAAAAGCCCGGCGGTTGTCGGTGCCAAAAATGGTGGTTGCCACCCGCCGTTCGCCCACTACATCACGAATGCTTTTAATGCTTTTCTGTAAATCCAGCGGTGTTACATTGAACCCAAGGTGATCGGGAACAAAACTGGTGAGTTGTCTGGCGAGTTGTTCCTCACTGACTTTACGACGTTCTACTTTTACGGCTTCCCCTTTCAAGGCGGGCGGCATAGCCCGGTTTTCAATCCGAACGCCGTCAACCTCAACTATTACTTCCCAGTGATTCCCCCGGTCGCCCCGATCCACGCGCTCAAGCCGGGTTGTTACTTTGGGTTCCTTATCGGCTTGGATGTGGAACCGCCGTTCGATCTGAACAGGTGTGTCTTTGAGGGCTTTACGCGTCTTAAAATACCGTTCGAGTTCCTTGAACTGAATGGGTTTTTCATTACCGTTTGGCATGGTTGTTTGTTAGGTTACTGGTTAATTTTACCGATGCAATAATGGGCAAACCGAAGGAACAATTACGAAAAGACGCTATTAAACGGTAGGTGGCTTTTATTCAGCGGTTTAGGGATATATTAATGAAAGCTGTCAATTCTGCCGAAACCGATCACGGCGGCTTACTGCTCGACTTTCGGGGCAAATATTCTTAAATTATCTTCTGCTTTATTTGAAAAAACAGGGTTGTTTGATCGTTTTCTTGGACAAAGCGAATAATGTTTTTGATTTATTGGGTGAATTCCATAACCCGTTTTGTTTTTGTTTTTCAGATCGCATTTCTTTGTTACTCCACTAAGTTGCTGGAATAAGAAGAATTGTTCCGTAGCCATCTGGAGCCTGCACTATGAAAAATTCTACAAGCAGTACGTTTCAACGGGCTTGCCCGCTGGCTGTAACAGCTCCTGTCTTTCCCTCCGCAGCGGTAATCTCAACCTGCTGTTGTTGTTTCATTTAAGTTTTCCTCACACACTGGATTGATGTTCTGTGCCTTCTCACGGCAAGAATAGTCATTCTGTTTTTCTCTTCTTAATCTCTGGATTTAATCAATAAGTAACCTTAAACCATTTTTATGAACTATTTATACGCCTTTGACGCGAGCAAAGTCAGCGTAAGGTGGTGGCCAGTAGCTTTTCTGCTCCTGGTTTCGCTGGCGGGCCACGCGCAACAAACCATCAGAGGGAAAGTAACTTCCGAAGACGATCGAAACGGTATTCCGGGCATCAATGTGTTGATTAAGAACACGACGCAGGGTACCATTACCGATGCGGAAGGTAACTACCAGATTCAGGCGACCCCGAATGCCGTGCTGGTGTTTTCGGGTGTAGGTTTCATCCGCCAGGAAGTGGCGGTCAACAGCAAAAGCCAGCTCGATGTGAAGCTCATCGTCGACACGCGGCAACTGAACGAAGTGGTGGTGGTGGGGTACGGTACCCAGAAGAAAAGTGACCTGACTGGCGCGGTAAGTTCACTGGATTCAAAGGAGTTTAATAAAGGTGTTCAAACGTCGGTGGATCAACTGATTGCTGGCCGGGCCGCCGGGGTTCAGATTACGCAGGCCAGCGCCGAACCCGGCGGGGGAGTGAGCATTCGCATCCGGGGGGCCAACTCCATCAACGCCAACAATGAGCCGCTGTACGTCATCGACGGTTTGCCCATCGACAATTCACCGGTAGTGCCCAACTCGCCAGTCACCACCGACGGCGCGGTTCGTAACCCGCTGAACGCACTGAACCCGGCGGATATTGAATCCATTGAAGTACTCAAAGATGCATCGGCCACGGCCATTTACGGCTCGCGGGGCGCCAACGGGGTTATTCTCGTCACGACTAAAAAAGGGACGAAAGGCAAGCTGAAAGTCAATTACAACGCCTACACGGCCTTTCAGAATGTGACTAAAACCATTCCGATGCTGAATACGCAGCAGTACATCAGCCTGCTGAACGATCTGAAAAAAGATCAGGGACTGGCCCCGGAATTTACCCAGCAGCAGATTCAACAAATCGGAGCCGGAACCAACTGGCAGAAAGAAATTTACCGCTCCGGCTACACGCGGAATCACCAGCTGGCGTTCTCGGGCGGTCAGGATAAATTCAACTATTACGCATCGGCTAATTTTTACGATCAGAAGGGCGTCATCATCAGTTCGGGTATCAAAAAATACATCGGTCGGGCCAACCTGACCTACAACGACGACAGATTCAAGTTTGGCCTGAACCTGAACACGAGTTTAGTCAAAGATGATTTTGTGCCCAACGGCGTCAGCATCAACGAAGGGGCCGGGGTAGTTAATACCGCCATTTTTCAGGACCCGACGCTGCCGATCCGGGATGCCAACGGCAATTATGCCCAGACGCTCATCGTGAACCTTGAAAATCCGTTGGCACTGGCGAACGAAGTGAAAGACGTGGCCGAAACCAACCGAACCTTTGGCAATCTCTTTGCGGAGTACTTCATCTTGCCTGAACTCTCGGTGAAACTCAACGCCGGAACCGACCGCCAGAGCGCCCGGCGCGACAGCTACATTTCACGGCAGACCCGGCGCGGGCAGGCTACCAACGGAATTGCCGACGTGCAGGTCAGCAACGCCAGCAACTACCTGATCGAACTGACGGCCCGTTACAGCAAAATTTTCAACCAGATTCACACCGTGGAAGTGCTGGGCGGTTATACCTATCAGCAGTTCCAGAACGATTACGTCGGGGCGGGGTCGCAGAACTTCTCGTCGGACGCGCTGCTGTCCAACAACCTCGCGGCTGGCGCCCGCACGACGTTTGACGTGGGTTCGGGCCGGAATCAAAACCAGTTGCAGTCGTATCTGGGCCGGGTGAACTACAATTTGCTAGACAAATACCTGCTCACGGCTTCGTTCCGGGCCGACGGTTCGTCGCGGTTTGGGCAGAACAACAAATTCGGGTTTTTTCCGTCGGTGGCGCTCGGCTGGCGGATCAAGGAAGAAGAGTTCCTGAAAAGCGTCACGGTATTGTCGGACCTGAAACTGCGCGGCAGCTACGGGTTGACGGGGAATCAGGACATTGGTAGCTATAAATCGCTGGTGTTGTTGGGGCCGCAAGGCAACGCCATTTTCGACGGCGTGTCGTACGTGGGGGTTTCGACTACGCAGCTCCCCAACCCCGACCTCAAGTGGGAAACCACCGCCCAGCTTGACCTGGGTCTCGACTTCGGTTTGTTTGGCAACCGACTGACGGGCTCGATTGACTATTTCCACAAAAACACGCGGGACCTGCTGCTCCAACTGCCCGTTCCGCGCACAACCGGTTTTTCGACCACCTTCAAAAACGTGGGCGCAATGAAAAACAACGGGCTGGAAATCACCCTGAATACCATCAACATCCAGAAACCGTTCACCTGGCGGTCGTCGGTCAACTTCTCGATTATCCGCAACGAAGTAACTGATCTGGCGGGACTGCCGTACATTCTTCAGGGTGAAGCCGGTTTCTCGAAAGATTTCAGCATCATTCAGAAGGGTTACCCGCTCAACTCGTTTTTTGGGTATGTGATCGACGGCGTGTATCAGTTGGGCGATAACATCAAATCATCCCCGCAGCCGCTGGCTAACCCCGGCGACTACCGGTATCGCGACGTAAACGGCGACGGCCAGATCACCACCGCCGACCGGACCATCCTGGGTTCGCCGTTTCCGGATTACACCTTCGGCTTCAACAACGATTTTTCGTACGGTCCGCTGACGTTGTCGTTCTTTTTGCAGGGCGTACAGGGCAGCAGCGTTTTCAACCTGAACCGCACCGAATCCGAAAATCCGATCTCGTTCCGGCGCAACCGGCTGGCGGAGTCTTACACCGACCGCTGGACTCCCACCAACCCGACAAACGCCAACTCATCCGGTATTCCGCCAAAAGTGGCCTATGCGACCAACATCAACAGCCGGGCCGTGGAAGATGCTTCCTTTATTCGGCTGAGAAACGTTCAACTCGGATACAACATCCCGGTTACGAGGCTGAAAGCCATCCGGAGCGCCCAGCTTTACGTGACGGGTCAGAATCTGTTTACCATCACGAATTATACGGGTTCTGATCCGGAAGTGAGCGCGTTCGGCACCTCGAACGTCCGGGCGGATTACAACGCCTATCCGCTGACGAGAACCTATACGCTGGGCCTAAACCTTAATTTTTAATCACGAATTTCGATGAAAAAGATACTCTACTTAGTCCTGATTGGCCTGTTGACGGGTTGCGCCAACCCGCTGGAAGAGGAAGTGTATTCGGCTTTCGGCCCCAACAATTTTTTCCAGAAAGCCGACGATGCCGAAGGTTTGCTGAACTCGGCGTATGCGGTGGAGCAGCGCCGGGGTTTTCGAAATTACCTGCTGATGGCCGAGGTCAACACTGACCTGCTGATCGACCGGGAAGGCGGTTTGCGGAGTCTGGCCCAGCCGCTGGAAGATTTTACGTGGAATGCCGCCCACGAGTTTTTCGAAACCGCCTGGTCGTTGCATTACCGCACCATTTACCGTACCAATCTGATTCTGGATCAGGTACCCGCCATTGCGATGAATGAAACCCGCAAGGCACAAATCCTGGCCGAAGCGCGGTTTCTGCGAGCCAGCGCTTACCAGACCTTATACGAATTGTTCGGGCCGGTTCCGCTGATTACGAGCAGCACCACCAGCAGCGACGACCGGCCCAGCCGCGCGGCCAAAGAAGAGTTTGTTAGTTTCGTCGAAAAAGAGTTCGAAGCCGTCGCCGACATTTTACCGACCGTCGCTAGCCAGTACGGCCGGGCAACCAAGGGGGCGGCTTTATCGCTTCTCACCCGGTTTCACCTGAACAATAAGAAATGGCAGGCAACCGCCGAAACCGCCAAAAAGGTTATCGATTTGAATGTTTATCAGTTGTTCACCGGCCAGAACCGCACGAACCTGTTCGACATTGCCAACGAGAAAAACAGCGAGTTTATCTACATCCGGCCTAGTCTGGCGCAACCGGGTCTGGGCGACAATTACCTGCCCCACGCGGCCCCGCCGAACTACAAATTCAGGACGGCACCCAAGACCAACTACGCGACGCAGCTCAAAACGCTGTCGGGTTTTTACAATACCTTTGATCCCGCGGACCAACGGCGGCAGGCCATTATTACGGAATATGAGGACGTTAACGGAAAAATTATTAAGCTTGGAACCGATGATGTTCGTAGCTTTAAATTCAAAGAGGACTTGAGCGCGACCGGCGAGGTGATGGGCAACGATTTTCCGGTGTACCGCTACGCCGATATTTTGCTGACCCGGGCCGAAGCGCTCAACGAACTGAACGGCCCCACGCAGGAAGCCCTCGACCTGATCAACCAGGTGCGGACCCGGGCGGGGGTAGCTGCGCTCAATCTCGGCGATTTCACCACGAAAGACGCCTTGCGGGCGCACTTGCTGAAAGAGCGTGGCTGGGAGTTTTTCTCGGAAGAACTTCGTCGGCAGGATCTGATCCGGCACGGTAAGTTTATCGAATACGCCAAAGCGCGTGGTAAAGTCGCGTTTGATCACCAGATTCTGTTCCCGTTGCCGCAAAGCGAAATCGACCGAAATCCGAACCTAAAGCAGAACAACGGCTATAAATAAGAGCAAAGAATGCGTAAACTTTCATTAATAATTCGGCTGTTCATCGGTTTGCTACTCGTTGCCGCAAACGGTCTTTGGGCGCAGAAACCGGCTCGGCCCAACATCGTCGTTTTTCTGGTCGATGACATGGGCTGGCAGGATACATCCGTGCCGTTCTGGAAGCAGGCTACTGACCTGAACCGCCGGTATCGAACGCCGAACATGGAACGGCTGGCGAAAGAGGGGCTGAAATTTACGAATGCCTACGCCCAGCCGGTTTGTACGCCCACCCGCACAAGCTTGCTGAGTGGCGTGAACGCGGCCCACAGCCGGATTACGCACTGGACCTCGCCGAATAAGAATAAAAATACCGACTTTGCCGATCCGACGCTGAATTCGGTGGACTGGAACATCAACGGTCTAAGTCCGGTGGCTGGTATCGAGCATACCTTCCACGCAACCCCATTGCCCGCGCTGCTGGGCCAGAACGGTTATTACACCATTCACACGGGAAAGGCGCACTTCGGCTCGGCAGGAACACCGGGTTCGGACCCAAAAAATCTGGGGTTTCGGGTGAACATTGCCGGGAATGAAATCGGGCATCCGGCCAGCTATCTGGGCACGGACAATTACGACCGTCCGGCCAACGGCAAGCCCAGTCGCAACGCCGTTCCGGGGCTGGAAGCCTACCACGGCAAGGACGTTTTTCTGAGTGAGGCCCTGACGCTGGAAGCTATCAAAGCGCTGGAAAAGCCGATTCAGGACAAGCAGCCGTTCTTTCTGTATTTCGGGCACTACGCCGTCCATACGCCCATCATGGCCGACGACCGGTTTGTCGATAACTATTTAAAAGCGGGCCTGGACAGCATTGAAGCAAAGTATGCCTCGCTGGTGGAAGGGATGGACAAAAGCCTGGGTGACCTGCTAAATTTCCTGGATGAGCGCCAGCTTGCCGACAACACCGTGGTTATTTTTATGTCGGACAACGGCGGACTGAGCACAAAACCCCAGCGGGGTGGCACCGAACACACGCACAACCTGCCGCTGCGGGCGGGCAAAGGATCGGTGTACGAAGGCGGTATTCGGGAGCCGATGCTGGTGCGCTGGCCGGGGGTGGTCAAACCGGGGGGCGTGGCCGAGCAGTACGTGATTGTGGAAGACTTTTTTCCGACGATTCTGGAGATGGCGGGGGTTCAGAAACCGTTAACCGTTCAAACAATTGATGGAAAGTCCTTTTTACCATTATTGAAAAATCCGAAGCGCAAAGACGACACCCGCGCCCTGGTCTGGCACCACCCAAACCGCTGGATTGCGGCCGAAGGGCCCATGCTGCACTGGGCGAGCGCCATTCGGCAGGGTCATTGGAAGCTGGTCTACGACCACCGGACCGCGGGTCTGGAACTGTACAACCTGAATGACGATATTGGCGAACTAAAAAACCGGGCGACGCAGCACCCCGACAAAGTAAAACAACTGGCTTTGCTGCTTACTAAGCAGTTAAAGACCTGGAACGCCCAAATGCCCACATTCAAAAAGACTGGAAAACCGGTGTTGTGGCCGGAAGAGGCAGTAACGCAATTAAACAGTAACCTGAAATGAATCGACGAATTGGCATAAGTGTAATGGGGGCCGCAGCGGTGTTGGCGGCTGTACTCGTAACGGTTTCGGGGTACACCCCGAAGGAGCCTGAAACGCAGCAAGCCACCCGGCCCAATGTGATTTTTATCTTTTCCGATGACCACGCGTATCAGGCCATCAGTGCCTACGGCAGCAAACTGGCCAAAACCCCGAACATCGATCGGATTGCCCGGGAAGGCGCGATTCTGTACAACAATGTAGTAACCAATTCCATCTGCGGACCCAGCCGGGCGACCCTGCTGACTGGGAAATACAGCCACCTGAACGGTTATAAGGTCAATGAACGAAAGTTTGAGATCAACCAGCCGGTGTTTCCCGAAGAGTTGCAGAAAAACGGCTACCAGACCGCCTGGATCGGGAAAATGCACCTGGGGAGCCTGCCGCACGGTTTCGATTACCTGAACGTGCTGCCCGGTCAAGGGCATTATTACAGCCCGGATTTTGTGAACGGCAAGGGCGATACTACCCGGTATCCGGGATATGTCACCAACGTCACGACCAAGCTATCGCTCGACTGGCTGAACGGGCGGGACAAATCAAAACCGTTCTTTCTGGTAGTGGGACACAAAGCTACGCACCGCGAGTGGCTGCCCGACATCCGGGATTTGGGCGCGTACGATAAGGTGAATTTTCCGCTGCCCGCATCGTTCTACGATGAATACGAAAACCGCGATGCCGCCAAAAATCAGGACATGACCATCGACAAAACGATGCGCCTGAAAGAAGACCTGAAAGTACACGCCGACTACCAGAAAGGCGGTACTTACAACCGGTTCTCGCCCGAAGAGAAGAAAGCATTTTACGACTATTACGAGAACAAAATCAGCAAGGAATTTGATGAGAAGAAGCTCAGTGGTAAGGCGCTGGTGGAGTGGAAGTACCAACGGTATCTGAAAGATTACCTGGCAACGGCCAACTCGCTGGACCGCAACATCGGCGAACTGCTCGATTACCTGGATAAATCCGGACTGGCGAAGAATACTGTGATCGTTTACGCGTCGGATCAGGGCTTTTACCTGGGCGAACACGGCTGGTTCGACAAACGGTTTATTTACGAAGAGTCGCTGAAAACACCGTTTGTGATTCGGTATCCGGGTGTCATCAAACCCGGTACGAAGGTGCCTGAACTGGTTTCCAACATTGACTGGGCACCGACGATGCTCGGCCTGACCGGAACGGCCATCCCAAAGGAGATTCAGGGCGAGTCGTTTGTACCGCTGCTGAAAGGCCAGAAAACCAACTGGCGGCAGGAAGCGTATTACCACTATTACGAATACCCGCAGCCCCACCGTGTTTCACCGCACATCGGTCTGCGTTCCAGCCAGTACAAGCTGGTGCGGTTCTACGGTCCGAAAGACTATTGGGAGCTGTATGACCTGAAAAAAGACCCGCAGGAACTCCGGAATGTATACGGTGTTAAAGGATATGAAGCGGTTACTGCCGATTTGAAGAATAAACTGAAAGACCAGATTCGGAAGTACAAAGATGACGAAGCGCTTAAGATTGTGGAAAGCGGGAAATAAGATGGCTTGCAAATACTTGATGAAATTGCTGTTTAGCAGCCTGGTTGTAGCGGGGTTGGTGGCCTGTAATTCAGAAACGAAATCGACCGCTGATCAAACCGCCGAAACCGACAGCGGAGCGCACTGCGTCGCCAAGGGAATGCCATCCCGTTCGTCGGCCATCCGGCAGGCGGCTTCAGTAACGGCTTCTGGTGAAGGTAGCACCGACGGGATGGTCTGGATTCCCGGTGGCACGTTTCAGATGGGTTCCGACGAATTTCCGGATGCGCGCCCGCTGCATACCGTAACGGTCAACGGTTTCTGGATGGACAAACACGAAGTGACCAACGCCGAGTTTGCCCGGTTTGTGGAAGCTACAAATTACATTACCGTAGCCGAACGGCCGCTGAACCCGAAGGACTATCCGGGCGTTCCGGCGGATAAGCTGGTGCCGGGCTCGGCGGTGTTTACACCTCCGGTGCAGAAAGTGTCGCTCGATAATCCGCTGCAATGGTGGGAGTATGTTGGCGGGGCCAGCTGGAAACACCCCGAAGGAGCAAACAGCAGCATCAAAGGCCGGGAAAGTCTGCCGGTGGTGCACGTCAGTTACGAAGATGCGGCCGCTTACGCCAAATGGGCCGGGAAGCGCCTGCCGACCGAAGCCGAATGGGAGTTTGCTGCGCAGGGTGGCAAGGGTAACCACACCTATTATTGGGGAGATGAACTAAAACCCGGCGGCAAGTGGATTGCCAATATCTACCAGGGTGATTTTCCGAGCAAAAACACAACCGAAGATGGCTATGCCGCAGCCGCTCCGGTGCAATCGTTCCCGGCCAACCCCTACGGTTTGTACGACATGGACGGCAACGTCTGGGAATGGTGTCAGGATTTGTACCGGCCTGATTACTATCGCAATAGTCCAAAAGATAATCCATCAGGGCCGAAAGATAGTTACGACCCTGATGAACCCGGCGCGGTAAAATACGTGCAGCGGGGCGGCTCGTTTTTGTGCAGCGACGATTATTGTATTCGTTATAAAGCCGGAAGTCGGGGTAAGGGCGAGGCCAGTAGCGGAAGTAATAACCTGGGCTTTCGCTGTGTGCGTGTGAAATAGCGACAGGGTGGTTTTGGATTATTTCGGTCCAATATTGAAATAATGCAGGCAGTTTTTAAAATACAGCTCTATAGAGTTTGTATTTTAAAAAAATAGTCCCACGTTTGTGTAAGCAAGCCAGAGAATCCTCTGGCTCTGTTTTTAAAATAATTATCTATTTAGTATATAGAATAAATAGTTTATGGTGGATACGCAAACACAAACCCGGCCATTGATTACCAATCCGCGTTTGCTTACAGTTGGTGTGATAGTGCTTGTTCTGATTATTGGCGTTGCTGTCTGGCAGCTTCTGACTATTCCCATTCAGCCGGTCGTTGATGAATTGGCGGAACCCACGTTCTGGTTGTTTGTGCTGGCCGGTTTTGTGGCGCAGACCATCGACGGTGCGCTGGGTATGGCATACGGCATCAGCTCGACATCGCTGCTGTTGAGCCTGGGTGTTAGCCCGGCTGCAGCCAGTGCGAGCGTCCATATTGCCGAAGTATTTACGACGGGTGCGTCGGGGTTATCGCACTGGAAATTCGGGAACGTCAATAAAAAGCTGTTCAAACTACTGGTGTTGCCGGGCGTTGTGGGCGCTATCGTTGGCGCTTATTTTTTGAGTTCATTCGATGGTAACCTGATTAAACCATACATCTCGATATACCTCATTTTGATGGGCGTTGTGATCATCAGCAAGGCACTTCGGAAGAAAAAGGCAAAAGAGAAAACCCGGTTTGTCGGTCCACTGGCGCTGCTCGGCGGTTTTGTTGATGCCGTTGGCGGTGGGGGCTGGGGGCCGGTTGTCACCTCATCTCTTATTGGGCAGGGACGTAATCCGCGTTATACGATTGGCTCGGTTAATCTGGCCGAATTTTTTATTGCGGCCGCGGGTGCCGGAACCTTTATTATCATGATTGGCACCGGCAACTGGCCGGTTACACTGGGCCTGCTGCTGGGCGGGGTGTTGGCGTCTCCGTTCGCGGCTTACGTCTGCGGTAAAGTCAATCCCAAAATTCTGATGGTCATTGTGGGCCTGGTCATCATTGGCTTGAGCCTGCGCAATGTCTGGAGTTTGTTTTAAGTACAACATCATCAACAACCTGAATAAAATGAAAAAGATAACCACCTTCGCAACCCTTGGCTTGCTTTTGGCAGGTGCCACTGCGCAGGCCCAGACCAACCCGCAGGACGGTTTCTGGCGGGGAACCTTTGCTGTGTCGGGCGGACAGGAAGCACCATTTAATTTCGAGTTAAAAGGGTCAACCGCCTGGCTGCTAAACGGGTCCGAGCGCTTCGAAATCAAGGG
The DNA here is from genome assembly GCF_054780515.1 of Larkinella harenae. Taxonomy (NCBI): domain Bacteria; kingdom Pseudomonadati; phylum Bacteroidota; class Cytophagia; order Cytophagales; family Spirosomataceae; genus Larkinella; species Larkinella harenae. The sequence continues at coordinate 328,674 of NZ_BAAGWE010000001.1, forward strand.
GGTTAAGAAGCAAGGTGATTCCCTGTTCTTTCCGGTTGATATTTACGATGCGGTATTAGCGGCTAAAATTGAGAATGGTAAAACGCTATCGGGTGTGTTCAAGCGGCTGAACACTAATCCTGCCGACGCTGGCATTCCGTTTCGGGCGGAGCACGGCAAACGGTATCGTTTTATTGAAAAACCGGCGGCTGCTTCGGTCAGTTTGCAGGGGAAATGGGATGTAACCATCGGAAACACCAGAACCGTGGGCGTTTTTAGTCAGACAGGTAGTAAAGTAACCGGTACGTTTCTGTCAACGACCGGCGATTACCGGTATTTGGAAGGCGTGGTGCAGGGCAATGAGTTTGCGTTATCGGCTTTCAGCGGTTCCAGTCCGTCACTGATCAAAGGGAAAATCAGTGGCAACGAACTCACCGCTGAATGGATCAACGCTCGGGGTGCCCAGCCGATCAAAGGCACGCGCAACGACCAGGCCGCTTTACCCGACGCTTATACGTTGACGAAGCCCAAAGATGGGGTTCCGCTCGCGTTTACGTTTCCGGATGCGTTTACCGGCAAACCAGTCTCGCTGAATGATCCGAAATACAAGGGTAAAGTGGTGATTGTAACGCTACTGGGAAGCTGGTGCCCCAACTGTCTGGACGAAGCGGCTTTCCTGTCACCGTGGTATCAGGCCAACCGTCGGCGGGGTGTGGAGGTGATCGGGTTGGCGTTTGAGCGCAAGAATGATCCAGCTTTTGCCAAACCGCGTCTGGAAGCGCTGAAAAACCGCATCGGTATTGAGTATGACATTCTGTTTGCGGGTCAGGCCGACAAAAAATATGCTGCATCGGTGCTGCCTGCGCTGAGTGAAGTTGTTGCTTTTCCGACGACCATCTACATCAATCGTCAGGGTAAAATCGCCAAAATACACACCGGTTACAGCGGCCCGGCTACCGGCGCGTATTATGAAGAATTTGTGAAGGAATTCAATGCTGATATCGACCAGTTACTGAAAGAAGGCCCCGCGAAAGCATCGATTAAAGCGTCTGTAAAGTAAAATTTTAGCGTAAAAGGTCCCGTGGCCGAGTGGTTAGGTACCGGTCTGCAAAACCGAAGACGGCAGTTCGAATCTGCTCGGGACCTCATTACCCTTCAGGCGCCATATTCTGCGCCCGAAGGCTTTATTCCTCTTTGACCACACACCGCTGGCCGCGGTCAATCCATGAAAAGTGAACGAGAAAAAAAGGAACTTACTTATTTCCGGGGATTGTCCTTTCAGGATCAGTTGAATACGGTCTGGCAAACGGGTAAGTTGCTGGACACCAAACGCCTGCCCGGTTTTTGGCTGCACCTTTACGCCGTTAATTCTTTTTTCGTTGAAATGTGGATTTGCCAACGACGGCTGGACGTGACGCTGGTGCGCGGGTTTTCGGATACGGATGAACTAAAACCGTACATCGACCGGATTTCACTGGAATCGCTGATCGGGATTTGAGAATTCCGATTCGCGTGTTTAACGGTTACTGATTTCCTGCGGTTGCTCTTCGTTGGCGGCCTTTAAAATTGTGTGCAAAACGCCGGGAAACCGAGCTTCTATTTCCTCAAAACGCAACGATGTCAGGCTTTGGGTGCCTTCCGTCCGAACCCGTACAATACCCGCTTCGCGCAGCACCCGCAAATGGTGCGACAGGGTTGACTTGGCAACCGGCGTTGGAATGGTGCCGCAGGGACGCTCGCAGAGCTCCCGGGCCAGGCATTGCACAAAGCTAAGCCGAACCGGATCACTGAGGGCGTGTAGAATGCCCGTCAGTGTAATCTGGTCAGGAGTTGGGTGCGGGTATTGTTTCATGAAAACTGTTTGTCACTACAACGATTCGGGGCGGCAAAAAAATTCAGTTGGTGCCTCAGGAACCAGCGCAATTTTAGAACGACAGCCTTAATTGACGGATACCGTGGGGCCGTACACCAGGCGTAAATACTGTTTTTGCAAGTTGGCAAAGTAGGTCCAGAGCAGTACGAATCCAGCCAGGACCAGGCCGACCGTCAAAGGGTCATGGAAATACGGCAGGGCAACCAGCACCAGCGTCGTGATTCGGCTTATTTCCAGATGGAACACCCACTGGCGTTGTTCAAGCAGGGCTCCGCAGTTGACCAGTGTGAGCAGAATAAACAGGGCAATCAATACCTGATGATAAAGCGGGATGTGATTTTCGGCCAGGAGAAAAACAAACAGAATGGCCAGAATACCCGCGAGCTGGCCCAACACGTACCCCCGGAATCGCCGACTGGTTGCGTGGACGGAGGAGCGTGATAAAAACTTTCTTTCGAGGTGATCGCGAACTTCCGGATCAATATCATCCGGGCGACCAAAAAGTACCTTGAATTTGGGTATAACACCGGGGGTTTGGCGGACGGTTTCGGCCAGTTCCATCATAAAATGGAATTGCTGCCACAAAAAACTGTGGCTTTCCAGCGGCTTGGTCAACCCGTAAACCAACTCCTGTGCTTCCTCTTTTTCTTCGATAAACGTACCAAATAATTTATCCCAGATGATCAGCACATCGCCGTAATTTTTATCCAGATATTCCGGGTTGCTGGCGTGGTGAACGCGGTGGTGCGAAGGTGTTACCAAAATGTATTCGAGCCAGCCTAATTTGCCAATGGTTCGGGTATGGATAAAGAAAGGATATAAACCATGTAGCAAAAGCAAGGCGGTAATCATATCGGCCGGAAAACCGATCAGCGGCAGGACCGACCAGAAGCCGGTTCGAATGATGGCCTGAAAAACCGTAATGCGGGCCGAAACCGTGTAGTTAAAATCTTCACTTTGGTGGTGAACCACATGAGCGCTCCAGAACAGATTGACTTCGTGGGCCAGCCGGTGGTACCAATACCAGACGAAATCGGTGGCCAGAAACAGCGCGACCCAGCCCAGCAGGCCGGGTTTGAGATCGAAAATAGCGTAGTGCCGGTGAATATAATCGTATACAAAGTAGAAAGCGCCGACCGTAAATGTGTCGAGCAGCCGTTCAGCAATCCCAACGTTCAGGTTGGCAACGGAGTTGTTGAACCGGAAATAGTCTTTTTTCTGCCATTTAGAGACGAGGTACTCCAGACCCATAAAAAATAGAAAGAAAGGAACGGCCAGCGCCATCCAATTCAGCTTCATCGATTCCATACGCGTGGGTGATTAACATATAAAACAAAATACTTACAAACGACGGAGCCTTTCGCCGGCTCGCAGCAGCGTTTCGTCGTCTTTGGCGAAACAGAACCGCAGCATTTTATAGTCGTTTCGCTGGCGGTAAAAAACCGAAACCGGAATGGAGGCAACGCCGATTTCTTTCGTCAGCCGGATGGCCAGATCGTAGTCCGGTTCATCAGTGATCGTCTGGTACGAAACCGTCTGGAAAAAACTGCCTTCGGTGGGCTGAAACTGAAATCGGGAGCCGTGAATGCTGTCGAGGAACAAATCCCGCTTGCGTTCGTAGAAAGCGGGCAGGATTTCGTACGGGGTTGGGTCCTTCAAATAATCGGCCAGCGCGTGCTGAATCGGTGTAACCGTACTGAAGGTCAGGTACTGGTGAATTTTTCGGAACTCGGCTGTCAACTCCTTCGGAGCCAGGCAATAACCGATTTTCCAACCCGTGATGTGAAACGTTTTGCCAAACGATCCGCAGATAAACGTGCGTTCCTGCAAAACCGGGTGCGTGACTAGCGACCGGTGCGGGCGACCATCGAACCGGATGTGCTCGTACACTTCATCGCTGACGATCCAGATGTCACGGTCTTTGACCAGCGCAGCCAGTTGATCCAAGTCGTTGGCGGTCCAGACGCGGCCGGTTGGGTTGTGGGGCGTGTTGACGAGGATCAGCCGTGTTTTTTCCGTGATCTTGCTCCGAACGGTTTCCCAGTTGATGGCGTAGTCAGGTGGGGTCAGGGTGATGAAAACCGGTACACCGCCGTTCAGTTCGATGGCCGGGACGTAGCTGTCGTAAGCCGGTTCGAACACCAGAGCCTCATCACCGGGGCGGATAACGGCCGTAATGGCAGCAAACAGCGCTTCCGTGGCGCCCGACGTGATTGTAATTTCGGTTTCCGGATGGTAGACGACGTGGTAGAGTTGTTCGGTTTTCTGAGCCAGAGTTTCGCGCAGAGCGGGCACACCCGTCATGGGGGCATACTGGTTAAATCCAGTTTTTAAGTATTTTTCAACCAGGGCCGTCAGTTCTGGCGAACAGTCAAATTCGGGAAAACCCTGAGATAAATTTATGGCGCCCGCGTCGGCGGCTAATTTTGACATAACCGTAAAGATTGTTGTTCCAACCCACGGTAGTTTAGACGGCAAAGCACTCGGTCCGGATACAGTCATACTTCAAACGGATTACTCCGATTTATCTATTGAATCAATAGAGTCTATTCGAAAAGTTGGTTTTAAATAGTCAATCGGCTCCGAAAAGTACAAAATAAATGAATAGGTTGCTTGTAAGAATACTTTTTCTATGAATTTTGTAGGCTACTATGGTTGGCTAATTCGAGAAATGAGTCGAAGATTTTTGGAAGCACGTTCGGGAAAGTCAATATAACACCAAAACGGTTCCCCGGTATTCGGGTAGCTGCGGTTGATGGGTTTTGATCAGGTATTGGTAAATGCCCGCTTGTACCTTCTGGTTTTGGTACGTTCCATCCCACGGTTTTTTGTAATCGTTTGAATAAAAAACAACCTCGCCCCAACGGTTATAAACCAGGATTTCACAACCCGGAAACTGGTCAGTATTGCGAATGTCCCATTGATCATTGATGCCATCGTTATTGGGCGAAAAAACATCCGCCATGAACATTTGCTTCAGCACATCGACTTGTACCGTTTTTTCGGTTTGACACCCAGCCGGTGTGCGAACGGTCAGTGTGTAAAGGGTCGGGACGGGTGGGTTGGCGGTTGGACTAGCACTGGCCGGATCGGACAGATAGGCGGGCGGCTCCCAGGTGTAACGGCTAACCTCACCCTGTACGGTAGGCTTCAGCAAAACCGTATTTCCCATCAAGACACTGACCCGTTCCGGCAGATCGACCCGGGCGGGGGATTCTACCCGGATTTGGCGGCTAATGGCGGTCGGGCAGGGCGAAGTGCCACGGTACGTGTACACAATGGTGTGCAAACCCGCTCCGGCTCTGGCCGGATCAAACCGGTTAGCCGTTATACCTGGACCCGAAAAAACGCCCCCGCTCGGGCTAGCTTCCAGCCACAACGGCTCAGTCTGGGTTACACAGATGGGGGCAACGGTATCAAACCGCAGATCCGGCCGGGGAATGATTGCCAGCGTAAGCAGATCTGAAAGACCTTGGCAGCCGTTTCCGTCCGTAACCCGAACCTGATACGTACCCGCTACCCTGGCGGCTGTTGTCGATGCGTTGCCTGTTTCAAAAACCGTGTTGTTCAAATACCATTCGTACCGATAAGCGGTTCCACCCGTTGTTTCCAGCCGGACTTCGCCATCCTGGCAAATCGCCGAAGCCGAACTGGTCAGCGTTGCCTTCGGAGTTGGGTTGACCATCACCGCTAGGCTGTCGCGGTTCGTACAGGTCGACCCTGAAGTTGCCAGAATGCCATACCGACCGCTTTGCGTAACGCGTAAGGAGGCATTGGTTGCACCCGGTACCAAAGCGCCGTTTACCGTCCATTGGTACGTAATGCCCGTTTCCGGCTTAATTGTTAAAACCAATGACTCGCCTTCGCAAATGCGGGGTTCTTTTTCGGGTGTTATTTTGACGGTGGGCAAAGGCAACGACCGGACCTGGGTGATCCGGGAGGTGGTATCATTGCCGCAGGTCGTTGCAAAGCTTTTGACGACGGCATAATCGCCGGGTTCGGTGACGGTAAGCACGGGGGAGGTGGCATCCGCAATATTAAAACCGTTGCGCTGCCATTGATACGACCAGAGCGGATTCGTCTCGGTTGAAAGTGTAACGGTAGTGCCTTCACAAAAAGACAATTCCTGCGTTTCCACGTTATTATAGCTGATTAGTGGCCGGGGCGGAGTTCGGTTGCCGCAATCGACAACCGGCATTTGAAACTCGCGCCGGACAGCTCCAATTCGGATGCCGTTGCGGTATTCTTCGCACAAAACCGCAAAAATGAATAAGCCAACCTGCGTAGCAGTTACGCTCAACTGGCCAGTTTGCGGGTCGATTCGTAAGGGCGGCCTACCGGGAATCGAATTGGTAGCGCTGAAGCCAGGCAGCCAGGCAACTTCCGGATAGGTTATGTGCGAAGAGCCGTCACCCACGGTATTTTGGCCCGAATTGTCAGTATAACCTGCCAGAGGTGTTACCAGTGAATAGCGGAGCTGATCTCCGTCGCGATCGGTAGCCCCGAAATTTAATACGAATGGTTTATTGACGCAGATGTATTCTCCGTTGGGAAAACTAAACTGCGGGCTGGAGTTGGTAAAAGCAGTACCGTTGCGTTGAACGGGCGGAAATTCCATGTAAAACAGCATTCCTTCTTCGCCAGGATTCTGGATGTTACTGATGTCGGCACTGCGGCAGCAGCGGTCCCAAACGATGTAATAACCAGCGGGATCATTGTAGACTGCCGGATCCAGATAAAGATCGGTGCGGTAATTCATGGCCAGCACACTCAGGTTGCGTAAATCGGCGCAAGCCTGGTTATCGTAGCGTACCGGCTGCGAATTGGTTTGCCGAACGATGGGCGAACCGACAGGGGCATGGTCCCTTTTTCGGAATATGAAAAGTTGAATCTCGCGTTCGTAGGAGTCGGGAGTCGCGTTGGCCTGATCTAAATACAGAGTTAGCGTTAAGGTAAAATAGCCCGGCCGGGTTGCCGCCTGAAGGTTCAAATCTCCGCCGTAGATGTGTTTACCAAAACCGGGGAGTTGGGTGGCCCAAAACGTCAGCATCACACAGGCGGCTAGTCGCAGTCCCTGTCGCACCGGACCGGCTTTCGGACGCCAATTCAACAACACATTCATAGTTCAACATCGTAACGAGTTGGTGCATAAAACAAACCAGGGAATTTTGGAAAGCACGCTATTGACTAGAAAAGATACGGACTTGCCATCGGTAACGGATTTGTAAGTTACTAAAACTGACGGAACGGTATATTTGTGGTGGACAAAAAAGCCCCGCAGCGGTTGCGGGACTGAACAAGGTTTTAGGCAGCGGGTTCTAAAAACCGTCAATTCACTACATTTCGGGGCTTCCCGGCAAAAAAAGCGCGAATGTTTTCGACGGTTTCGAGTAGAAGTCGTTGGCGGGCTTCGCGCGACGCCCAAGCTAAATGCGGTGTAATGAGGCAGTTGCGCGCCGAAAACAACGGGTTATCAGCCGCTGGTGGTTCGGTGGTCAGCACGTCCAGACCCGCACCGGCCAATCGGTCATTGTTCAAGGCTTCGGCCAGATCGGCTTCGTTGATCAGCGCTCCCCGGCTGGTGTTGATCAGGTAGGCGGTTGGTTTCATCTGATCCAGCAGACTCTGGTTGACAAAACCACGGTTTTCGTCGGTGGCCGGGCAGTGCAGCGTCACAACGTCACTTTCGGCAAAAAGGGTGGCCTGGTCCACGTAGCGAATGCCTTCTGGCGGTTCTTCATCCGTATGCCGACGATTGACCAGGATATTCATGCCAAAAGCCTGACCGATGGTGGCGACGCGTTTTCCGATGTCGCCGAACCCGACCACGCCCAGCGTTTTTCCGAATAATTCGACCAGCGGGGTTTTCCAGTAGGCAAAATCCGGATTTTGCGCCCAGTCGCCCGCCCGAACGCTATCGGCGTGTAACCCGGCATGATGCGTCAGTTCAAGCATTAACGCAAACGTTAGCTGGGCCACGGATTCGGTACTATATCCCTTGACATTCGTGACCACAATATCGAGTTCACGGGCGGCTTTTACGTCGATAATGTCGTAGCCGGTTGCCGTTACACCGATATACCGCAGTTTGGGCAACTGTTCCAGCGTCTGCCGGTTTAGCTTTACTTTATTGACCAGAATCATGTCGGCATCCTTTACGCGATCCAGCAACTGGTCGGGGGCGGTGCGGTCGTGCAGGGTAACGCTGCCGAGGGAGGTGAGGGGCGTCCAATCCAGGTCACCGGGATTGAGGGTATAGGCGTCAGCAAAAACAAGGTTCATGGGAAAGGCTTAAATGAGGGCGAAAGATACGGTTAAAATCCGGCATCACCCGGGATTTTGGGCAAACTCCAGTGCCCGGCGCTCGACCCAGGTAAACTCATCTCCGCGAACAGCAAAGCCAACATGCCCGCCGGTCCGGGGCGTTTCCAGGTAGATCATCGGGTGTTTTTCGGCCAGCCACGCGGGCGAACATTCGGGCGACAACAGCGGGTCGTTCTGGGCATTGACGAGCAGGGTCGGAACGGTTATTTCGGGCATGTAATTGACAGCTGAGGCTTGTTCATAGAAATCGTCGGCATCGCGGTACCCGTTTACCGGAGCCGAAAAATGCTGGTCAAAATCGCGCCAGCGCCGAACCTGCTGGAGATTTGTCATATTGAGTTTGCCCGGAAATAGGTCGGCTTTTTGTTGCAATTTGATAATCAGCTTCTTCATGAACCGGTTGCGGTAAAACCGGTTTTTGGGTAGGTCGAGCTGTTTAGCGCTGGCTTCCAGGTCCGTCGGCGACGAAACCGCTACAATCTTCCGGAGAACTTCGGGGACGCTTTTTCCGTGAACACCTGCGTATTTCAGCGCGATGTTTCCGCCCATGCTGTAGCCGATCAGCACCATGTCGCGGTACGGTTTGGTTCGCAAAACGTGTTCGATGACTTCGGCAATATCGCCGATTTCGCCGTGATTGTAAAGCCGGAAAGCCCGGTTCATCTCGCCACTGCACGAACGGCAATTCCAGGCCAGAACGTCCCAGCCGTGTTGGGCAAACAGCTTGGCGGTACCTTTGATGTAATGCCGGTTGGAGTCGCCCTCTAAGCCGTGCGTCATGATGACAATTTTATCGCTTTTCCGGTCAAGCCAGTCGAGATCTACAAAATCACCGTCGGCCAGCGTCAGGCGCTCGCGTTCGTACACTACACCGTTTATCTTTCGAAGCAAGCTGGGAAAAATGGTTTGTAGGTGGCCGTTGATTTGATACCGGGGCGATCCGGGAAAAGAAGAGTGACGGAGAACCGGCATGCTGCAACATTTAGTCGTTAATGCTGTTATTTTTAACGAAATTTAGGCTGGTTGGTTCCCCTATGAACATTGCAAAATATTTATCGGTTTTGGTCGCCAGTATGCTGAAGTTCATTGGCGGACCGGTGACAGGCGTAGCGTTGGGGCTAAGCTGGGTTGAAACCTGGCTGGCCACGGCAGCGGGCATGATGGCGAGTGTGATACTGGTTACGTACGCGGGCGTGGCACTGCGAGCGTTGATCAATCGTTTCCGGCGCTCAAAACCCCGGCTGTTTAGTCCCCGGACGCGCCTGGCGGTTCGGATCTGGAAACGAGCCGGTATCGCGGGCATCGCCTTTCTGACTCCTTTGCTGCTGACGCCCATTGGCGGAACGATTCTTGCGGTCTCGTTCAAAGTAAGCCGCCCACTTATTTTTAGTTACATGCTCATCAGCGCTTTATTCTGGGGCATTATCTTTACGTTGGCCGTCTACCAGATTCCTCAACTGATCAATCGTTTTAGCGGAACGGGAATGCTGAAGGAATAGGCCGTCACGTTTTCCTTGTGGTTATAAAAAACGGGCCCATCGCAGCTGAACCCTTGCTCTTATTTTCCGCCAGCCGTGCTCCATTCGTCCCAAACGGCTTGGGCAATTTCCGCAATCACGCTTTCCCGGTCGCCATCGCTGGCTTTCGAATCAGCCACAAAAACCGCAATGGCCAGGTGTTGCCCCGTGGGTAAAGTGATGATGCCGACATCATTAGTAGCCCGGGTAAAACCGTCGAAGGTGCGAGAGCTTCCCGTTTTATGAGCCACCACGGTTCCGGGCGGCAGCGATCCTTTGAGCCGACGTGGCCCGGTGGGGGTTTCGGTCAACAGGCGACGGAGCAGAGCGCTGCTCGTGGCAGAAAGTTTTTTCTCCTGGTGAAAAACCGTTAACAGGCGTACCATTGACTCCGGGGAGGACCAGTTGCGGTATTGTACGGTTTCGCTCGTGCCCATTTCTTTTTCGGTGGTTGCCACCCGTATACCGTTAATGCTCAGCGAACGCAGGTATTCGGTTACCTTCGCCGGTCCGCCGAGAACATTTAGCAACACGTCGCAGGCTGTTCCGTCACTTTCTGACGCCATAAAACGGAGCAGTTCGGCCAGGGTCAGTTCGACACCTTGCGGATTGGCGTCGCGGATGGGGCTGTGTTGTTTAGAACCAACAAAATCGTTTTTTTCAACCCGGATTTTCTGATTAAGATTCAGGTTTCCTTCGTCGACCTGATGCAGCACTGCCATTGCAATCGGAAATTTATACACGCTCTGCATCGGAAAATGGCCCGATGGGTCCAGACTGACCGATTGGCCGGTTTCTATAACGGTGGCCATCACGCCGACCCGTCCCTGGGCTTTCCCGGCAATTTGCTGGATTTTTGCGGCCAAATCATCCGAAGAATGATATACGGTTTTGCCAAGGGCCATGAACGGGAACCATAGAAAGAAAAACAGGTACTTTGATTTTATCATATCAAGAAAAAGAGGAAGGTACTTGGATGCGGTTTATGAATGATCCATCCGCTGCGTCTAGGGTTGTAACGGGGTATTGTTGAATACCGTATAAACTCGATTGTTTTTCGTACCGAAGGCGAAAAAGTTACAAATGGCAGGGAGCCAGTCAGCGATTTTCAGGCAGTTGGAGTCGGTTGATTGGAAGCAGTAAAGAAAAACTATTGGCAGTCTTTTAGCGCGTTTGCATTCGGCCGTATAACCTGGCTGCCAATTTTCCGAGCGCTGTTGAGTCGGTTAGATGTGTTGCCGGCTAACATGATGGACAACCGCACCCGCTGTAACCTTAATGGCAACGCCACCAATATCACAGCATTCTCCACCTGCAATTGAGCCTTCTTTTCGAAAACTTGCCCAGTCAATGTTGTGGACTAATTCCTGCCATTCGCCCGTCGTAACAGATCTTGTGCAAACAAAATCGGGTTGCTGAAAAACCGATAGCATAGACTCAGTGGGCATCACCGACAGGTTGTGTAGTATGCCTGTAAAGCCAACATACCATAACATAGTCTATGCGATTTACTTTTGCAGGAGCGATGATTTCCTTCTCCTGCTTTGTCATTGTACAAAGCAGGGGAAGAATACTGTAGCAAAAAGTCGGGATAAAATAGTCATGCCCGGTCGATTACCGGCTTACGGGCGCGGCTGGTTTGGTTTTCTTCCGGAAATCTCCGCGTGAGAAGTATTTCTCGATCAGGCAGTACATCAGAATAAAGAAGTAACGGCTGCCCATTTCTTTGATCTTCAGTTTCGATTCGCCGTATTTCCGATTGGTCCAGCTGTTGGGCACAACGGCGAAATTATACCCCCGTACCATCGCTTTCAGCGGTAGTTCGACGGTAAGGTTGAAGTGGGGCGACAGAAATGGCTTGAGCCCTTCCATGGTCTCCCGTTTGTAGAGTTTGAACGCGTTGGTGGTGTCGTTGTAACGAATCCCCATCACGATCCGGACAATGAAGTTGGCCAGTCGGTTGATGTATTTTTTGAGCTGCGGATAATCGATCACTTTGCCGCCTTTGCTCCACCGGCTGCCGAAAACGCAGTCGTAGTCGCCTTCCAGCATTTTAAAATAGAACTTCGCCAGGTCTTCCGGATCGTCGGACATATCGGCCATAAACACGGCCACGCAGTCGCCCGTAAACCGTTCGAGGCCGTACCGGACGGCGTACCCAAAACCGTTTGGGCCGGGGTTGGTGTAGTACACCAGCGTCGGAATTTCGTGCGTCAATTCTTCCAGTACCTCCCGGGTATTGTCCTTCGAGTTGTCGTTGGTAACGCAGATTTCGTGCGGAATGCCGTGTTTTGACAACGTCTGGTACAAAGACCGCAACGTTTCCGGAATGGATTCCTGTTCGTTATAAGCGGGAATAACTACACTTAGCTTCATGATCGATCCATTAAACGGTAAGGCATTAACCGAATGGCACTGTATAATTTGAAAACGGGCTTTGGTAAAACATAATTTTGGATAACCTCTTTGAGAACCGTCCCGTCCGGTTTGCCGAGGTAAAGGTATTTCAGCGCGATGCCGGCCCGTCGGAAATAGCTATTTTGGTACTGGTTCGCGTCCAGCATCATCTTGTAATAGCGGGCGATGTTTTTGCGCAGTACCTTGTCGTACTTGAAATCAAGTTCACGGTTGATGTTTGAATACATCAAAATCCGGTTGTTCAGAAAGGCTCGATCCTTCTTGTTGTCCGCGTAGCTGGCACCCGCCCGGTTTTTTCGGTACACGGACATGATCTCGTCAATATAGCCAATCGGGCCCGCTTTTGCAAGCAGGATGTTCCGGGGAATGTCACCGCTTTGGGACAGGTAGTACCAGGCGGGGTACTCCGGAATTGCATTTTTCCGGAACATGATGCTGGATGTCGCCATGAAAAAAATTTCATCCTCCCCGATCAAATCATCGACTGTATACGCGGCTTTTTTTTCACCTACCAACGAAAATGGCTCGTACTGCTCATCTTCGAACACCGTCATGGCGTTGGTGAAGCAGGCCGAATACTCGGGGTGTTCGTCGAGCATGTCTACCTGCTTTTGCAGTTTATGAGGATTGACCCAATAATCATCCCCGTCCATTTGGGCAATGTACTCACCACGCGCGGCTTTGAACGTGGCGAGTGCATTGTGCATCCCGTTGTTACCCAGATTCGTTGGATGCAGCAGCAGCCGGATTTTATCTGGGTAGCGAGCCTGGTATTCGGCCAGAATCTCGCGGGTGTTATCTTTGGACAGATCGTCACCTACAATAATTTCGAAATCAAAATTGGTCTGCTGACATAAGACGCTGTCTAACGTTTGCCGAACAAATTTCGCATGATTGTAAGTAACAATGGAAACGGTTACTTTCATTTTAATTGAAAATTTCATCCATCTGACTAAGCACCGGGAAGTTGGGCGTAATCAGTTCGGCCTGAGGCTTATAGATGTAAGCTAATGGGTAGCCTCGCTCGATGAATGTGTTTTCTAGTAAGTTGTTATACCGAAGTTGCACCGACCAGCGGACCGATTCTGTCGAGTTGATGCCGGAGCGGTGAACCAGGAACGCGGAGAAGAACAACACATCGCCTACTTCAAATTCAAGCTGTTGCCACTCATCCTTTAATAATTCGTCGGGAATAGTGCCAATATAGTCAACGGATGTTGACTCGTAGAGGCCTTGCCGGTGACTGCCGGGAATAACCTGAAGGGCACCCAGGTCGGCCCCAGCTGGTACCAGCGGAAACCATACCACGATGCTATCGAGCGATCCCTGGCCCGTCCGCCAATCCTGGTGGGCTCCTAACCGCCAGTAATCATCCCGTTTGGCGAGGTGACGGCTGTTGAACAGCATAGCGGGCCGAACGCCGATGGACGGATAGTCGAGGCCCAGCTCTTTCAAAGTGTCTGTAATGCGCGAATCCGTACCCAAGCGGTGCAGCGAAACCATGTGCTGCACTTGTTTGCCGGTGTTGGCAAATGCCGTGAAGTCAGCGGCAAAAAACCGGTACATGGCTTGTTCGAACGAAGGCAGATCGTCGATATCGACCGATTCGCCCAACGTCCGCTGAATCTGATAGGCAAAAATCTGGCGACCTTCGCGATGAATAGCCGCTACCAAATCTTTATCCAGAAAATTTTTCAGCAAAACGAAACCGTTTTGCTTATATGAATCGCGCAGTGATGACATAATGGTATGAATTTGTTTAAAATAGTACTAAACTAATTCGGTGAGGTGTGAACATCCCTGGCAAAGGTATCGTACCTCATCGGTAATGTCAATCAAATCAGCGGCATTTTAACGAACGGGTTCAATCGAAAAGCCCGTTTATCAATAAGCCATTATGGAATAAAATTGTTATTGATTTTTTTCCTGAACGGCATAGCCAAAACCGGATGCCCCAAAACCGTTGCCATTATAGAGCATGGTCCATTGACCGTTGTGCTGGAAAAGATGGCAATAATCCATCATGGCCGAATCCCAGCCCTCGGTCGATCGCTCAATGCCCGCCAGTTCGTCTTTCCGATCCCAGGTGATGCCATCTTTTGACTCGGCATACCCGATTCGGTAACTTTTTTCTACGCTGGTCCGGAAATCGGTTGCACTGCGGTACGAATAGTACATTTTGTACAAATCTCCGTCTTTGTACACTGCCGGCCGACCAATGGCATCTGTAAAGTTGTTGTAACCAACGCAGGTGATGCCTGTCCGTTCCCAGGTAATGCCGTCCTTCGATTCGGCGTATTTTACGTCGTAAAACGGTTCCGGGTGGTCATTGATGATCTCAATTTTGGTACACGACAGGTACCACATCCGCCAGCGCTCAACACCATCGGCATCGGTCTCAACCATTACGCAGGGCTGTGCTACCCAAACCTGATCGTAAATCGAGCGGTCGAGGAGCGGTCCGTTGTAAGCGCGCTCAAACGTTAACCCACCGTCGCGACTAATAGCCAGGCCAATACCGAGCCGGTACCAGGCGGTTTCGCTTTTGTTCCAGCCCGTGTAATACAGCCAGATTTCGTCGCCCCGCTTGAGAAACCATGAAGGCATGGCGCCAGTTTCGTCAAACATCCCGACGGCACCTTTGGAGAGGCACGGTTTGTCGTGAACATACAATACGTTCGAGAGATCGTTGGCATCCACTTCTACAAACGATGTAGAAGACGAACGGTTTTCGTCGCGGGTGGCAAAATAAACCCGAAGCCGCCCATTGTCGAGCGGGAAGGCGAAAGGAACCTGAGCGTGGGTGCGGCTGAACGGACGCTGTCCGTCGGTTTTGTAAATGAGTCCTTTTTTAGTCCACATGATTTGGGTGGTTATAGTCGCTGCTGGAAACGATCCGCGCGAACGTAAATCCGGGTGTTATCAACTTCACCGGCAAACCGGTAGTTTGTGGTAATCAAATTGTGTAAGGCTCCGAACGATTCATTCCCGTATTGAGCCCGATCATTCAGCCAGAGGGAGTTGCCCACGGCATCAACGAAAACCGGTGGCATCGACCGCTGAAGGTCTTCTACGTACCTTTTCCGATAGACGTCACGCATCGGGTGATCAAAAACCGATCGGATGGTGTGATTTTCATTGACTCCCTGGGGCATTTTAGCTTCAACGTAGTATTTGCACTGCCACCCCCATACGGCTAGCGTTTCGCCGGGTTTGGCATAGTGCAGAATGCGCTCTGTAACGGCTGAGCGTGGCATTTGCCGGTTACTTTGTACGTAGGCATTCAGGGGCATTCGGTGCACCGCCCAATTGGCGTAGCGAACACCGTATGGAACAAGCGCACCCGCCAGTACAACCGCAGCCAGAAGGGAGGCTTGGCGTCGGTTGTTGTGCGTATAGTTGCGGATCTCGCTCAGAAACCAGCCATTTAGCAGCCCAATCGGGCTGATCAGAAATAGCAGGTAGTGGGTGTACTCGGAACCCGTGCGGGTAATTGCCAGAAACGTAAACCCAATGAGGCTGACCAAAAAGGCCCAGATTTTCCAGGCGGTGTGTAACCGAAACCGGTTACGGGTGGCAAAAAACAAGAAGACAATACCCAGAAGGCCCGAAAGCCACATAAACCAGTTGAACTCCTCAATTCGCTGAAAAAAAGCGGGCAGACGCAGCAGGTGCGCCAGGGCTTGCCCATCGCCACCGTAGTTGAAGTTTGCGACGATATAGAATGTGACCATATCATCGAAAACGCCTGTCGACAACGTCAGAATAACCACAAGCAGCGGAAACGTCAGCCCACCAATTAGTAACCACAGGAGTTTCTTCGTTTTGAGAAGAAACGTCATTTCTGACCGGGTGAGCAGGTCAATGACCACAAAAAGCCCCGCACAGAACATCATGGGAACGGCCTGCAATTTGCCGAAAGGAACCATTCCGGCAACCAGTCCGAAGAGAAAAATGCGGATTCGGGAGGGAACGGATTCCTGGAGGAGTTTGGCGTACCAATAATACAGCAGGCCTAGTAAAAAAATGGGCAGATGTTCGCTGCTGTAATGAACCAGGTCGGCATTTTGGGTGATGGCCAGCAGAATGAGCGAAGGCAATAACGCCCAGCGGGCTGCTTCGTTGCCAAACCAGCGTTCCTGCGTCCGGAATAGCAGCCATAGTGTGGCTAAAACCAGTGCCAGGCCGGTAAGGCGTGCGGTTGTATAGTCGAATGGCAGACCCAGCCACCCCGGAAGTAAAAGCAGGTAGCTGTCCAGCGGCCCCCCGGTGGTGCCGTCGACCGAGCGCCAGAAAACGGGGTCGTAACTGAGGGTGAGCCCCTGAGCAATGATTTGACTTTCGTCGGGATTGAGTTCCTGATTGAAAAGCAGAACAGGCAACCGCATGTAGACCACGGCACCCAGGGCAAGGACCAAAAAGAAAGTCCGGCTTTGCCAGACTGGTTTCGAGTTGAGCCAAGCCGGACTCACTGCCAGGGCGCTGACCAACCAGAGCAGGCCGTAGCCAATTCCGAAAAATACGACAGGATTCGAGTCAAAACTAAGCATACCTTGCCAACTACCTCAGTTGGCGACGGGACCCCGTCGCCAACTGAGGTATGCACTTACGGGGCGAATTATATCTGTACTTGCAAACGCTTCACCATGCTGTCGTGCATTTGCACCAGGGTTTGCTGCAGATCGTATTCCCAGTTCCAGCCGGGGTAATGGTTTTTGAATTTCGACAAGTCAGAAACGTACCAGATGTGGTCACCGATGCGGTTGGTTTCCGAGTAGCTGTAGCTCATTTTGTTGCCCGAAATCTGTTCGCAGATCGTAATGGCTTCCAGCATCGAGCAATTGGCGTGACGGCCACCCCCAGCGTTGTACACTTCGCCCGGGCGTGGGTTCTGATAGAAATGCCAGAACATGTTTACCAAGTCGTGGCTGTGAATGTTATCGCGGACCTGTTTGCCTTTGTAACCAAAGATGGTGTAATGGTTGCCCGTAATGGCGCATTTCATCAGGTACGACAAAAAGCCGTGCAGCTGCGCACCCGAGTGGTTGGGCCCCGTTAGACAACCTCCCCGGAAAATACCGGTTTTCATGCCAAAATACCGACCATATTCCTGAACCAGTACGTCGGCGGCTACTTTAGAAGCACCAAACAGCGAGTGTTTGGTGTGGTCAATCGACATGTGTTCGTCGATACCGTTGGCGAAATAAGGGTGGTTTTCGTCAATTTCCCAGCGGGTTTCGGTTTCAACCAGGGGCAGGTAATTGGGGTTATCACCGTATACCTTGTTGGTTGAGGTAAAAATAAACACGGCTTCGGGGCAATGCAGGCGGTTCATCTCCAACATATTCAGCGTGCCATTGGCGTTAACGCTGAAATCCGTGAAGGGTTCGCGAGCGGCCCAGTCGTGGCTGGGTTGTGCGGCCGTATGAACAATCAGTTTGATATCGGTGCCGTACTCCTTGAAGATGGGTTCGAGTTCTTCTACTTTCCGAATATCGGCGGTATAGTGGCGGTAGTTGGAGAAGGAATCCTTGAGCCGATCCCGGTTCCAGTCGGTTGACCCGTCGGTACCGAAGAAATACTGCCGCAGGTTGTTATCAACGCCGATTACTAAATCAAATTTTTCTGAGAAAAAGGCAACTGACTCGCTTCCGATGAGACCGGCAGAACCTGTAACTAGTGCAATGTTCATATCGCTGCTTGACGAAATAAGGTTGGATATATTGAAAAAATGCTATTCAATAGAACAGAATAAGATGTAAAGTAAATCAAAAAAAGTCTAATTGTCTATACCGCAGGATAAAAGCAATGGATAAGCAAAAAGCGATGCAATGACTTCAAAAAGCCTTTACATCGCTGGTATATCAATGCTATTTTCTTTGATTCTCCGGTTCTGCCACTTACTTAGCAAATAGCTTCTGACGGATCTTGTTGGTCCGATCGGCCAATTCGGGCCGGGAAGCATACTTGTAAGTCGTCTGAACGGCCGGCGAATCCAGGCCGGGACCGTACACATATTTGTCGCCTTGCCGGTAATCCTTCTGGCGAATCGTATTATATTTCTGATAGTCGCAGGAGATCAACGAACCAACCGCCAGCAAAAATACTCCTTTAATCAAAAGCCCTTTCATACAAACGATTTACAAATTCACCACAAAACTATAGAGTACGGGGCAATTCCCCAACTGTCCTTCCATTTTTTATCCGGATGATAAGCATCAGTTTTTAAGTCGCTCAATTTCGTCCCAGACAAAGTTGATGAGTCGACCGATATGTTGCTCCGAAAAATCAAAGGGCACGTTGGCCGCTCGGTAAATCTCACTAATCGGTGCAGTATATCCCAGCCTTAGTGCATCCATGTATCCTTGAAGGCCTTTTTGGTTGTCCTGCCGAAAATTCATCCAGACGCCAATGGCACCCAGCTGCGCAATACCGTACTCAATATAATAGAACGGTACTTCGTACAAATGCAGTTGCTTTTGCCACTGAATAGCTTCAAACTGTTCCAGGCCCTGCCAGTTGGTGACGGTATCGGAAAACTGTTCAAAAATGCGCACCCAGGCATCCTGGCGGTTGGCGGGCGACGGTTTGGGTGCCGGACCGGCGGCCGATTCGTACACCCAATGCTGGAATTTATCAATGGTGGCCACCCACGGCAGGGTTTCAATAATCGACTCCAGGTGCTGAATTTTAGCCCGTTTCAGCTCATCGGGGTTTTCAAAAAAGACATCCCAGTAATCCATCGTCAGCAGCTCCATCGCCATCGACGCCAGTTCGGCCACTTCCATCGGCGGATTGCGGAACGGTTTTAATGGGAGCGTTCGGGTCAGGAACGAATGAACAGCGTGTCCGCCTTCGTGAACCATCGTGACCAGATCGCGCAAACTGGAGGTAGCATTCATAAAAATGAACGGAACTCCAATTTCTTCCAGTGGATAATTGTAACCGCCCGGTGCCTTGCCCTTCCGCGACTCCAGATCGAGGTGACCCATGGCTTTCATGATGCGCAGGCAGTCACTTAAATACGTACCACCAACGGTTGCGTCGAGCTGGTTAAAACAGGAAATGGTCTTATTCAGTAGTTCCTCGCCCGTCTTAAATGGCGTGAGGGCTGGCAAGCCGTCGGGGTCAACCTTGGAATCCCACGGACGCAGGGTATCAAACGACGGATCGACGCTGGCCAGCTTTTGCTGGCGTTCCTCGGCCAGCTTGTTGAGCATGGGAACAACGGCTTTGGCAACCGATTCATGGAAGGCGAAACAGTCCTGCGGGGTGTAATCAAAGCGCCCCATCGCGGCAAACATATAATCCCGGAAGTTTTCAAAACCGGCATTGACAGCCACTTGATGACGCAGTGCAATCAGCCGGTCGTAAAGCTCGTCCAACGAGTCTTTGTCTTCGTACCGACGTTCCTGAATTTTTCGCCAGACGTCCTCACGGACCGCGCGGTCAGGCGATTGCAGCAGGGTGCTGGCTTGGGGCAGCGTAATTTCTTCCAGTTCACCGGCAGTATTTTTTACCTGGATGGTCATGGCACCAATCAGAGCACCGTACTTGCGTTGTTCGGATTGAATGTCAGTCTGGAGCGGAATGTTTTCGTCCCGGAAAATTTCAATTGCTTTCTTCATGCCGCGAACGGTAATGTCGAAGCCCTTCTCCCTGAGTTCGGACAGAAAGGGACTCTCAACCGCCATTTGATCCAGACGGTTTTCGTAAGCCGATAGTTGCGGCTGGATTTCGGTGATGAAGAAATTAAACTGGTTGACAAATTCGGCGTCGGAGGTATCGCAGGTCATCCGGATATACCGCCAGGCAAAGTTTTCGGACAGGTACGACTCCAGCTCGCTGCGGTCGGCAAACCACTGGCGCAGATCGTCGGCATTCTGGATCGGCCGTTCTACCAAATTGTCATACAACGGTTTTACCTCGCCCCAGGATTTCAAGGCAAATTCTTCGCCAATAAATGGCCGGGCTGGACGGCCTGGAATTTCTACGGTCTTTTCCATTTATTCAATTTCAATTACAACATCAGGCGTTAAGGGGTGGGCAACGCAGGTCAGAATGTAACCGGCTTGCAGTTCGGATTCGGCCAACCCGTCTTCTTCGTCAAGCTGTACTTTGCCTGACAAACAACGGCCCATGCAGGCTGTACACATCCCGGCCTGGCATGAATACGGCAAATCGATATCCAGTTCCAGGGCCGCTTCCAGAATCGTCTGGTGCGGTTCGACCGAAAACTTGTATTCGCTGCCTTCGTATAAGATGGTGACTTCCGGTGTCGAAGACTGGGTTGATTCTTCTTCCACTACTTCGCCGTGAGTGTCGCGCGAGCTGGTGGCAAAACTTTCTTTGTGTACCTGTTCCGTGGGCACATCTAGAATCCGGAGTGCTCCGCGGGCTTCGTCCATTAGTCCGTCAGGGCCGCAGATGTAAAAATCGGACCGCCGGACCTCGTCGAGGGGCAATTCTTCCAGCAGTTTCAGCATGTTCGACTGGTTGAGCCGACCCATCAGACCGGTCCAGTTTGCCTCGGGTTGACTTAATATATAGGTAACTCGAAACCGCCCACCCGATGATTGAGCCAGTTCGTTCAGTTCTTTTTCAAAAATGATGGATGAGCGGGTCCGGTTGCCATAGAGCAGCCAGATGCTTGTTCGTGGCTCCACGTGTAAAATGGATTTTGCCATCGAGATCAGGGGGGTAATGCCGCTTCCGGCTCCGATCAGAACGACCCGGCGCTGGTTTTGCGGGTTGAGCTTCGGAACAAACGTTCCCAGGGGTTCGAGGGTTTCGAACACATCACCGGGTTTGGCCGTATCACAGAGGTAATTGGAAACCACACCCCCCGGTAATCGCTTGATCGTTACGGCCAGCGCCACATCGGTATGTGGTGAGCTGGACATGGAATACGACCGGCGAATTTTCTGACCGTCGACGGGTAAAATAAAGGTCAGATACTGACCGGGTTGGTACCGTATAACTTCGTTGAGTGGGTGCCAGAAATGAATGGTAACAGCATCCGGAGTTTGCCGGACTACTTCTTTTACTTTCAGAAAATAACGATTTGCCATAATACTAACGATCGCCGGAGCGATTCCTATTCTTTACCGATCGGCGGTGTGTTGTCCTGCGAAAGCCTGCTTCAAAAGCGGAGCGGCCAATCAGGCCGCAATATACTATTGAATTACCAATCCGTCCGGTTAACAAAATGTTGAGGATTCCGGTTTGGACGTCTTTGGGCAAATTTCGGGTCGGGTTGCCGTTTTGTAGTTATTTCAACGGATATTCGCGGCTGAAGCACTTATTGGATACATGAAAAAAATCCTGTTTTTTACGCCTTACGGATCGTTCACCGGCTCAGAAGTAGTTTTGTGGACCTATCTGCAAAATTTCGATCGGCAACAAATTCAGGCTGCTTTATACAGCGAACACCGTGGGCCGTTGATGCAGCAGCTGCCCGCCGATATTCCCGCGTTTGCGTCGCCCTTCAACCGGGGGCTGGTCCGGAAAATTTACTCCAAGGTGACGCACGCGATGGGCGTGAAAGTGTATGAAAACTTCATAAAGAGTCTTCAACAGGAAGTAAAAGCCGATTATTGGTACTTGAACACCGTGCTGATGTTTCCGCTTTCTAAGATGGCCGAGCAGCTGGGGGTGAAAGTGATTTCGCAGATTCACGAGCTACATTCGCAGTTCGAATCCATTTCGTACGATGAAATGGCCCACGCCATGACGTATTCGGATCTGGTAATCGGGGTGACGCAGCAAATCTGTGATCTGGCAACCGTGATGGGCGCAAAACGAACGGCTTTGCTGTATCCAGTGGTCGATTTAAGCCGAAAGACGGTTTCGGAACAGCGGGTAGCCGAGCTTCGGAAAGAGCTGAACATTGCTCCGGGAGCTTTCGTCTGGACGATGGTAGGAACGCGTATTTACCGGAAAGGAGTTGACCTTTTTCCATTTATTGCCCAGGCGATGGCCGATCAGTCGTGTCACTTCATCTGGATGGGTAATTCCAAACCAACGGGGCTGAATTACCTGGTCGATAGCCAGGTCAGGGCGCTGAACCTGCCCAATGTGAGCTTCGTGGATGTGCAAACCGACGATTATTACAATTATCTGCAACTCTCCGACGGGCTCATCATGACGTCCCGGGAAGAACCATTCGGCAAGATCATGACCGAAGCGGCTTCACTGGGCAAACCGCTGGTAGCTCCCAACGCGGGGGGAGCCAGAGAGTTTATCATTCCGGGCATGGGTGAACTGGTCAGTTATCCAACTCCGGAAGAATTTAGAAGAGCGATGCTGCTGGTGATGAACAATCCCTCTGCGTACAACAAAGCGCTGTTAGTGCAGCAAAGCGGGCAGTTTGATGCGGCCATCCAGGTTAAAAAGTGGGAAAAGGCCATTTTAGCGCTTTAAGCCGCTTACCATTAGGTTATAATTAGTTACCGCTAACTAACATTTGTAAACTTGATATTACCGGTATCTAATACCGTTTAATAAATTCCATTTTCTCCCTTAGGACTTCCTCGGCTGTTCTGGCTAGACAATTTACTATTTTTAGTTAAGTGTATGTAATACAGGGTTTTAATGTTGTAATTTTCATTATTTTACTACGTTTAAATTCTACAATCATTCGTTTCTTTCGACCTTTTACGGTGAAAGAAAGGCAATCTTTATGTCTGTTAATTAAGCTAGAGGTTGGAATGATTTTTGTCTCCACAGTTTCGAATCAAGCAAGAGCAGCCAATTCATGGACCAACTGCAACCCAATCTCGTCATTCGGACCATTCGTGTAGAGAGAGCTCTTCCGCGAAGCCAGTAAACCGAAGTCTGCCTTAGTAGAGTATCGCGCTTAAACGATACGTGGATGGCTATCGCCATTCTCGTAAAGGGGACTTTTTGTGATTAATTTTTTCAAAGAAAATCAACCTGTAATTAGATAAACCCACTGATGATTAGATGTTTAACAAAAGGCTTGATTAGGCTTTTACTGATTTTTGGATTAATTATACCCCATACTGCGGTTATCGCTGCCGAAACGCCATCGGTGGGTTTGGCGACTGCTCCTAAAATTCCGGAGCGGCAGCGCTATCTGACCATTGTTATCTTCGGTTACGAAACTGACCCAAGAATTGACGATGAACGGATTGAGAACGCAGGTCGCATGGGGTGTAACTCGGCCGAAATATCCGTTCACTGGGATCAGGTATACAATACCCGGAACAGCGCCCCCAACTGGCACGTGGTCGATTCGCACGTCAATACGGCCCTACGCATGGGAATGAAAGTAGCGCTTCGTATCCACACGGCCCGTGAACCCCGGTTTGTCAACGGTTTCTGGGGAACGGAAGAATCCATGCAAGCGGGCGATGGAACCCGGATGAATTTTGGCGGGGCCATTCAGTTCAGTTTTGCGCACCAGCCAACGCTTGAACTGGTAAAAGGATTTGTCCGCGAGGTAACTCAGCGTTACCAATACCTCCAGCAACAGGATAATCTGCTGTTTATGTCAACGGTGGCTTCGCCGATTCAGGAAGCCGAATATTCGCCCCGCAACGGCCGGGGCGACACCACCTACCCCATTCCATTCGATTACAGCGAGCCTATGCGGCAGGGATTCCGGCAGTGGTTGCAGGGCCGGTTTTCGCTTGATGCCCTGAACCGGCGCTGGGGCAGTGACTTCAGCCGCTGGGAAGCGGTTTCTCCTCCGCCACACAACCAGCAGGATCCTTATATCTCCTTTAACCGGGGACGCTGGGGGGAAGACTGGTACGTGTTTCGGCACTTGATGCTGAAGCGGTTTATCGATGAAACCAACCGGACCATTAAAGAAGTGAACGGTTCGATTCAGGTGGTGAACCAGCACGGTTGCGTTTGGGATCGCCAGAGCGGTTTGCGTGGTACGTTTGCGTTCCGGAATCTGGCCCAGAACGCAGACGGCGTTAAAATCAATGATGGTCCGGATTACAACCACCGCTTTTCGATGGATATTGTGCGGAGCAACGTCCGGCCCGGTGCCTGGATTTGCAATGAAGTCGATGGAATGTACTACCGAACCGTGTCAGTAGATCGCTTTTACCAGCAGGTTGCGGAAAGTTTTGAGCACGGCGCCCGCATGGTTACGCTGGCCAACTTCGGTGCCTGGGAAGCGCGCGAACCGCTGAATCAGGTGATTCAGAAAGTGGTGAATCAGGGTTTGCTCAACCAGCCGGTTACGCAGGTACAACCCGCCAGTCATACGGATTACAAGCTGTCGTCGATGGTGCGGGATGATGTAACGGATTCGCAGGGGCGCGCCGGAGACCAGTGGTCGCGGTCGTACAACCAGAATGGCCGCCGACCTGTTAATATTGTCATCAACGAAGACTGGCTGGAAGATAATGCAAACCAGGAGCCACGGGTGCGGGAACCCATTCCGAACCAGACTGCCTATGTAGAAAGACCGTTCGAATTCAACATTCCTCCCGCTACATTTGAAGATCCGGATGGCTCGATTACTAAAATTGAAATTACGTCGGGGTTGCCCGCGTTGGGACTTTCGGCGGATGGAATCCGAATTTTCGGAACTCCCAACGCGACGGGTTCAATCACCGTAACGGTTCGGGCGATTGATAACAAAAACTCGCCGGTTACCACACAGTTCCAGATCAACGTACAGGGGCAGAATGCAAATCAGCCGCCCGTTGTTGCAAAACCGATTGAGGATCGTACGGCCCTGGTTGGCCAGGATTATTCGTTTCGTATTCCGGGTGAAACCTTCAAGGATCCGGATGGCCGGATTGTCAGCATCCAGGCGCTCGATTTGCCCGCCGGGTTGGGGTATGATCCCAATACCTATACCATCAGTGGCAAACCCACGGCGGAAGGGGTGGCGGTTATCACGCTCAAGGCAACAGATGATAAGGGAACCAGCGTGACCACTACCTTCAGGCTAACGATGGTCAAGCAGGACGAAGTCAACAAGCCGCCGGTTGTCAACCGGGCTATTCCTGCGCAGACAGCTACGGTTGGCCAGGGTTTTAGCTACACCATTCCGAACGAAACTTTCAGGGACCCGGATGGTGAAATCGTTTCACTGGAAGTATTTGGATTAACGAGGGGGCTATATTACGAAGCCGAAAGCCGGACCATCAAAGGAACTCCCGAAGTTGCCGGAATCATAACGATCAAGGTAAAGGCCACAGATAATAAAGGAGCAAGTATTTCGACCGACGTTCAGTTTACCATCAATGGCCCTTCGTCGGGCGAGCGATTAATCATGCTCGAACCCATCGTTGACTGTACAACCGGAGAGATCACGTTCCGCACGAGTGGGGGCGATGGTACCAAAATTGAATTCCGCTCGATTGGGATCACGGATTGGACTACCAATCCGAACTCTACAATTCAGCCCTGGCTCCGCAATGGTGTTACGTTCGAGCTTCAGGCGCGGCAAAATGGTAAAGAAATTCGCTTTACCTACACAACACCCTGCAGACCCTATGCCGCTCCGGTGGTGGCTCAACCGATGAACGATCAGACGTATGCGGTCGGCCAGTCACTTACGCTCACCATCCCGTTGGAAACGTTCCTGGCTTCAACGGCTTTGGAAATCTCCGTCAGTACCTTGCCAGAGGGGTTGCGCTATGACAAGGGAAACCGTACCATTGCCGGAACACCAACCAAGGCCGGAACCACAACCGTGACGGTAACGGCCACCGATGAACGCGGTGCGAAAGCGGAAGACTCATTCGTTATTACGGTTCAGAAGCCCGCAGAAGCACCGCTGGCCATGCTGTCACCAACATTAAACTGCCAGAACGGACAACTCACCATCCGGACCGAAGGTGGAAATGGGGGCGCGCTGTCCTATTCTATCCGGGGTGTTGCCGACTGGAAAAGCGACCCGACCTTTACCCTGGCTCAGGATAAACTGAAAGGCGCTAATCTTACCCTGCTGGCTCGCCAGGGAGATCGGGAAGTTAGCCTGGCCTATACCACTAATTGCACAACGCCGGGTTCGTCGACCCTGGCTGATCAGACCATCATGGTGGGACAGAGTTACTCGTATCAATTGCCGGATGCCGGTACCGGTGTGTCTTACACGGTCAGCGGTTTGCCGGATGGGTTGCAGTATACGGCGGCAAACCGTACCATTGCGGGAGTTCCTCTTAAGGCGGGTACCACGGTTTTGGCAATCAAAGCCGTTGATGATAAAGGAAATGAAATTGGGCAACTTACGTTTAAGTTAATCGTTGTAGCAGATCCGACCACGCCACCGGTAAAAGGTAATTTTGAAGGATTTCTGGATGTGGTGAGTTGCCATGCTGTTGCGGGCTGGGTGTGGGATCAGGACCGGCCCAATGTTCCGCTGACGGTGGAGTTTCTGGTGGGCACCAGCCTGGCTACTGCTCGGGTGGTGGGGAGTATAGAAGCCAATATTTTCCGGCAGGATCTGAAAAATGCAGGCAAAGGTAACGGGAGCCACGGTTATAACTGGACCACCGCTACGGAGTTGCGAACGGGGCAGACTTACGCTTTCTGGGCCCGTGTTCAAGGATCGACCTTCGCTTTGAGTGGCTCACCCAAAACGCTGACCTGTGAAGGGATCTCCCAGCCGACAACACCCACCACCCCGACGGAGCCCACCACGCCGACCACGCCGACAAATCCGGGCACTACGCCTGTGGCCAATCAGGCCCCGGTAGCTCCGGTGGTGGCTGACCTGACGACAACGGTGAACACCAGGTTTCAGACGGTTTTGCCCGTCTTCACCGACCCGGAAGGGGGCCGGTTGACCTACAGCCTGAGCGGTTTGCCGACAGGCCTAGTGTTTGACGCCCTGACACGGGGAGTGAGCGGCACAGTCACCACGGCGGGTAGTTACAGCCTGACTTACACTGCCACGGATAATCAGGGGGCCAAAACCAGTCTGGAGCTTGCCTTGGTTGTTTCGTCAGGTACGGCAGTAAAACCGCCAGTAACCAATGATCCGACTACGCCACCGGTCAAAGGTAATTTTGAGGGCTTCCTGGATGTGGTGAGTTGCCATGCTGTTGCGGGCTGGGTGTGGGATCAGGACCGGCCCAATGTTCCGCTGACGGTGGAGTTTCTGGTGGGCACCAGCCTGGCTACTGCTCGGGTGGTGGGGAGTATAGAAGCCAATATTTTCCGGCAGGATCTGAAAAATGCAGGCAAAGGTAACGGGAGCCACGG
Organism: Larkinella harenae; assembly: GCF_054780515.1. Taxonomy (NCBI): domain Bacteria; kingdom Pseudomonadati; phylum Bacteroidota; class Cytophagia; order Cytophagales; family Spirosomataceae; genus Larkinella; species Larkinella harenae. Next base: position 355,986 of record NZ_BAAGWE010000001.1, read on the forward strand.
TTATAACTGGACCACCGCTACGGAGTTGCGAACGGGGCAGACTTATGCTTTCTGGGCCCGTGTTCAAGGATCGACCTTCGCTTTGAGTGGCTCACCCAAAACGCTGACCTGTGAAGGGATCTCCCAGCCGACAACACCCACCACCCCGACGGAGCCCACTACGCCGACCACGCCGACAAATCCGGGCACTACGCCTGTGGCCAATCAGGCCCCGGTAGCTCCGGTGGTGGCTGACCTGACGACAACGGTGAACACCAGGTTTCTGACGATTTTGCCGGTATTCACCGACCCGGAAGGGGGCCGATTGACCTACAGCCTGAGCGGTTTGCCCGCCGGACTGACGTTTGATGTGCTCACGCGGGGGGTAAGCGGTACGGCCACTACGGCGGGTAGCTACAGCCTGACTTACACTGCCACGGATAGCCAGGGGGCCAAAACCAGTCTGGAGCTTGCCCTGACAGTCAATTCCGGCTCAACAACAACCCCGAATACGCCTACCGATTCGCCGTTGGTAGTGCTGGCTCCCGAATACGACTGCCAGACCGGGCGAATTACATTCCGGACCAGCGGTGGCGATAATACGCGGATTGAATACAAAGCGGTTGGCATTACTGACTGGACGACGACCTCAACGCATACGTTATACATCACCATGCGGCAAGGCATTACGTTTGATATCGAAGTACGGCAGAGCCAGAAAATCGTAAAATACAGCTACACCACCACTTGCGGAACCGGTAAAAATCCGATCAGCGATCAGGTAATTACCAAAGGCTTGTTTTATACGTTCACCTTACCCGAAACCGCTGCGGGGGTTCAGCTCGACGTGAGCGGTTTGCCGGAAGGAATTGTATACAATCCGTCGAGCCGAACCTCGAGCGGCAAGCCGCAGAACGCGGGGGACTATACCGTTGTCGTGAAAAGTACGACAACGGATCAGAAAGTGTCCAGCACGTCGTTTAAATTGACAGTTCGGGAGCCTCAGCTCACCGTTCAGTTGATGAAAGCCGGTAATGCCGCAGCGCGTCAAAGTATTCAGGAATTGACAAATAACAACACCATTGGGCTGGGTAATTTGCCGGACCGTGTCAATTTCTTCTGTACCTCGAACGTGCCGGTAGGAAGTATCGCTTTTGAGCTGACGGGACCCGCTTCCAACAACTTCGTGGATAATCAGGCTCCTTTTGGTGCCTTTGGCGACGACGAGGGGTTCAAGCCGCTGGCGGGTTCATACGTACTGCGGATATCGGCCTATACCGGTGCCAACGGCAGTGGCGAAACCATCATTACCCAGCGTATTGCCTTCTCATTTGTGCAAAATGGCGGACGGATCGGCGCAGTTGCTGGAAATGCTGAAACCGCTGGCGATGCGTGGGTGGTGTATCCGAATCCGGTAGAAAATGAAATTAACCTGACACTACCGCACAGCGTTTTGGCTGAAACGGAAAGAGTGCCATTCAAGTTTTCGTTGTCGTCGGTAAATGGCGGTCAGTGGGAATTGCGGGAAAAAGCCGTGGAGGCCAATCCGCAAAAAGTAACGCTTGATGTGCAGACGCTACACCTACCAACGGGTATGTATTTTCTTCAAATTCAGAACAGTACCGGTATTTTAAAAGTTATTAAGGTATTGAAACAGTAGGGTTAAGCTATTAACTAAAAAGCACCTGGTCACCAGGTGCTTTTTTTATGCCCAATCAAGGTGTTGGTTTAGGGTTCTGTAGAAGCCGAGGCACGGGCATCCTGGTGGTAAAGGGTCAGGCCGGCAATGGGATTTTCCAGAATTCGCCGGACGGTCAACCCCTTGTCGTTGGCCACCTGCCGCAAAATGTCGCTGTAATAGAATGCCACCGAACCCACAAAATGGATGGGTAGCTGCTCCGCATTCGGAAATTTGCGGATATAGGTGTCAAAAAACAGACTAAAAGCGTCGTAAACGAGTTGGTAAGCGGCCGGATGGCTGCGATTGTCGAACAGGAATTTCGAAAACGAAGCAAAATACCGGTTTGGGAAAGGTTGTTTGTAGGCGTGATCCAACACCGTCAACCGGTCCAGCTTGGGGTGGCGCTTCCGAAATTTTTCCGCCAGTTCTGCCGGTAACTGCCCGTGCAGATACCGCACCACCAAGGTTTTTCCCAAATAGCCGCCACTGCCCTCGTCGCCCAGCCAGAAGCCCAGCGTGCCGCTGAGTTGCGCAATATCCCGCCCATCGTACAGACAGGCATTGGAGCCGGTTCCCAGAATGCAGGCAATGCCCACATCGTGGTGACACAGCGCCCGGGCGGCCCCCAACAAGTCGCTGCTCACCGCAACGGTTTCTGCGGTTGGAAAAACCGTTCGAATGGCCTGTTCCACCACACCACATGATTGGTCACTGTTGCAGCCGGTACCGTAATAAAATACGCTCGTTACCGTTTCCTTAATGGCTGGTAAGAGGCTGGTTTGCAATTCGGCAGCGATGGCGGCACTGTCCTGATAATACGGGTTAAATCCGATAGTTCGGGCCTGGTCGATCTGTCCGTCGGAGGAGAGCATTCGCCAGTCGGTTTTGGTGGAGCCGCTGTCGGCAATAAGAATCATTTCTGAGCTGTAAATTGCGGATTAAGTAATTAGTTTTCCGATGGCTTTGAAGCGGCCAAAAACCCATTCGCCGTGGGGGGCATCCGGGAGTTCGTTGGTCAGGTCCTGCCCGGCCCAGTGTTCGTAATGTTTGCCATTACGCCAGAGCCGACTCGACGACACGTCGTAAATAATGCCTTGGTAGGCGCACCATATTTCGTCGCGGTCAGAACCGTTGCGAAGCGCCAGCTGCGAACGGGTGTATTCTTTCAGGAAAGAATCATTGCGGTCACTGTTCATCCATTTGAAAACCGTTGAGGGGGTAAAAATGCAACGTTTACGAATAAGATTGAATACAGATTTCGTAAAAAAACGTAACTTTAACCGCTTACTAATGAACAAAGTCGAGCTATTAATTATACATTTTATGAAACGAACAACTATTATCGCTTTTATGGCTGTGTTAGGAATTGTTACTATTCTGACCGGTTGTAAGCAAAACAAAGTAAAGCCGATGTCGGAGCGGATTGCCAAAGCTTGGACAGCGCAAAAAGTTGAAGAGAATAATGTTGTTGTGTATACCAAAGGCGGTACAAGTAACGTCAGACCGGGTTATTCACAGTATTCGCTGGATCTGAGCAATCCGCCCGCCGTGGTCATTAAACAGGTAGATGGTTTTACGTCGACGGGCCAGTATGAAGTACAGGGCGATACCAAACTCATTTTGAAAAACCTAAGTCCGGCTCCTACTGACGGAGCAACCATCGAATTCAACATTGGTTCGGCAACGGACAATTCATTGGAAATAACGCGTACAACAGCCGATCGCAAAACCGGCGGTACGACGAATAAGTATACGTTGTCAAATCCGTAAGCAAGGGTATGTTGGTGGGAAGCCACCGAGAACCGTTTCAGTCATTTCGCCGTTTTCGAACCGAAAGCGGCTTTTTCTTTAGTATACGTATGAACACACGAACGGAACTGGAATCGCTGGGCGAAATGGGCCTGATTGAGCGAATTAACCGGACTTTTGGAGCGCCTTCCCGGCCGGAAACCGTCTACGGCATCGGTGATGACGCGGCCGTTATTGACACAGGAGGGCCCGATTATCTGCTCATTTCGACTGATATGTTGCTGGAGGGAGTGCATTTCGATCTGGCGTATTCGCCGTTAAAACACCTCGGCTTTAAATCAGTGGCGGTCAATGTCTCGGATATTGCGGCCATGAATGGCACCCCGTTGCAGGTTACCGTTAGCATAGCACTCAGCAATCGGTTTTCGGTCGAAGCCGTGGAGGAATTGTACGACGGCATCAAAGCAGCCTGCGAAGCGTACAATGTTGATCTGATTGGGGGAGATACCACGTCGTCGCGTTCAGGCTTAGTGGTTTCTGTCACCGTAACGGGCCGGGTCGCCAAAGATAAAATCACGTACCGGCGGACGGCCCAACCCAATGATGTAATTTGTGTAACGGGCGATCTGGGGGCTGCTTTCTGCGGGTTGCAACTGCTGGAACGGGAGAAACAGGTTTTTTTGGCCGACCCCACGATGCAACCCGAAATCGGTGAAGACAAAGCTTACGCACTGGAACGGCAGCTTCGCCCCTCGGCCCGCACCGACATTGTTTATGAACTCCGGGATCTGGGCGTGGTGCCGACGGCTATGATCGACGTGTCGGACGGTTTGGCATCCGAATTGTTACATATTTGTTCCCAATCCAAAACCGGGGCCGTGATTTTCGACGAAAATATTCCCATCGATGATGTTACGTACCTGGTTGCCACGGAGTTGAATCTGAGCCCCATTACGGTTGCACTGAACGGCGGAGAAGATTATGAACTGCTGTTTACGGTTCGTCCGCAGGAGTTTGAGAAGCTGAAAAATCACGCACGTATTACCCCAATTGGTTATTTGACCGATCAACCGGATTCGGTTTTACTGGCGACCAAAGCTGGCCAATACACGCCAATCAAAGCGCAGGGTTGGAAGCACTTTTAATGAGGTATGAATTATGAGTTATGAATGAGCTGACGCGAAACAATTCATAACTCATAATTCATACATAGTTTATCACTACACAAAGTGAGTACCGTGGTTTTTGGCGTCGGCCACGAACTCCTTCACTTTTTGCTCTTCGTCTTTGGGGCAAATGAGCAGAACACCGTCGAATTCGGCTACGATATAACCTTCCAGGCCACTGATAACAACCAGTTTATCTTTCGGAGTTTTGATGATGTTATGGTTGGCGTTATAAAGCAGGTGGGTACCGTCCGTAACATTTTCGTTCTCATCCTTACCCGAAACTTCATACAACGATTTCCACGTTCCCAAATCCGACCAGCCAAAATCACTCAGAACCACATAGACGTTGTCGGCCTTCTCCATGATCCCGTTGTCAATGGATATATTCTTGCAGAGTGAGTAGGCTTTATTGATAAAAGGAGTTTCTTTTTCATTGAAATACAGTGAGTTGCCCTCCGCAAAGGTTTCGGCTAGCTCAGGCATGTAACTCTCAAACGCTTTGCGGATGGCCCGGGCGTTCCAGACAAAAATGCCGGCATTCCAGACAAATTCGCCACTTTCCAGAAACTGCTTTGCCAGCTCCAGGTGCGGTTTTTCGGTAAAGGTTTTCACCTTCTTTGTCCCCATATTATCCGAATCCGGAATGTACTGGATATACCCATAACCCGTATCCGGGCGGCTGGGTTTGATACCAAGCGTCACCAGAATATCCTGGCTGGCAGTAGCTTCCAGGGCTGTCTGGATGGTTTTCCGGAACTCATCTTCTTTTAAAATAATGTGATCGGCCGGAGCAACCACCATGTTGGCTTCCGGATCCTGCTGGGCAATTTTATAGGCAGCGTAGGCAATGCACGGGGCGGTGTTCCGTCGAACGGGTTCGCACAGAATCTGATCGTTGCTCAGGTAAGGAAGCTGTTCTTTTACCAGTTGCTGGTACTCGGCGCTGGTCACAATGTAAATATGTTCTTTGGGGCAAATTCCGTCGAAGCGTTCTGCGGTTTGCTGCAGCAGTGATTTGCCGGTTCCGAGAACATCATGAAATTGTTTGGGATTGTTGGTGCGGCTAAACGGCCAGAAACGGGTTCCTACTCCACCCGCCATAATAATTACATAAGTATGGTTCATAAAAAAATAATTTTCTACTTACTACTATCAACTGATAAAGTCAAAATGAGATTTCTAAACTACAACGAATGCAATGAAAAATTAGCGAAGGCCAATCATTCTTATTAAAAACGCCTGCTTTGAATGGATTCATCCCATTTGTAAGATAACAGAGAAATACTAGCTACGAATGCCAGCATTATCATGATTCTGTTAATTAATCGGGAAGGACAGAGTAAATGATGGATTGATGAAATTTGAGAAGGACAGTATTTTATTGATAATCAGGTTATTGTGCAATATTTTCTTGAATGGTTTAAATTTATTATTAAATTCTGGTATTTGTCGTAATTTGCCGCTACGCGTAACCTTTTAATTATTCTTTCTATTGACAAACAGATACCTGATTATGGGCAAAAGTACAAAATGGATCGCGTTATTCCTTAGCTTCTGTCTGGTTAGTGCAGGGAGTTTTGGGCAAGTAACCCTTTCCGGGACAATTACCGAAAGCACTAGTAAGAACCCATTGATTGGTGTTAGCGTAACGGTGAAGGGGACCGTGGCAGGCACCATCACTGATTCGAAAGGACGGTTTTCACTAACTACAACCACCCCTCCGCCCCTGACACTGGTGGTTTCATCCGTTGGTTTCCGGACCCGGGAAATTGCCGTTGATAACCAGACAGAGTTAAAAATTGAGCTGGAAGAGCAGGTAATGCTCGGGCAGGAAGTGGTCGTTTCGGCATCGCGGGTGGAAGAAAGCGTGATGAAATCGCCAGTTACAGTCGAAAAAATGGATATACGGGCCATTCAATCGACTCCTGCGGCTACGTTCTATGACGGTTTGCTGAATCTGAAAGGGGTTGATATGAACACCCAAAGTTTGATCTTTCGCTCGGTGAATGTGCGCGGATTTGGAGCCAACGGGAATACCCGGGTGGTGCAGTTGGTCGATGGAATGGACAACCAGGCGCCAGGACTCAACTTTTCGGTGGGTAACATTGCCGGCATGTCGGAGCTGGATGTCGAAAGTGTCGAATTGCTGCCCGGTGCGGCTTCGGCCTTATACGGTCCCAATGCAATCAACGGTTTGTTGCTGATGACGAGTAAAAACCCGTTTCAGTATCAGGGATTGAGCGCGTACGCCAAAACTGGCATTATGTCGGCCAGCAATCGGAGCACCGCCACGACACCTTTTTATGACGCCGGTTTTCGGTACGCCAAAGCGTTTAATAATCGCCTGGCCTTCAAGGTGAGCGTCTCGTACATAAATGCAACGGACTGGCAGGCAAGCGATTTTCGCGATCAGGGTTTCGCGAATGGTTTTAACATGGCCAACGGAAACCGTCAGAATAATCCCGGTTATGACGGCGTTAACATTTACGGCGATGCCAGTGCCAATTTAAATGCCTTTCAAAGCACCATTGCGCAACTATTGCCGCTCCCTCCGGCGCAGATCGCCCTGATTTCGCCCGATCTGGCCCGGATCATTGGTGGGGTAAATCAGCTTTCAGCAGCCACCAGAATTCCAGCTACGCAAATTATTAATGATGTTCTGCTTCCTAACGTAACCGTATCGCGGACCGGCTATCAGGAGAATGAACTGGTCAACTACAAAGTCAGTAGCCTGAAACTGAATGGTGCGCTGCATTACCGGCTCAATGATAACCTGGAAGCTATTCTGCAAGCCAACTGGGGGACGGGCACCACGGCGTATACCGGCCAGGATCGTTACTATATCAAAGGATTCAGCATCGGCCAGTATAAAGCCGAACTGCGCGGGACCAACTTCTTTGTCCGGGCTTACACCACGCAGGAGCGTTCCGGCGATTCGTTTGCGATCGGTCTTTTGGGACAAGGGATCAATGAAGCCTGGAAACCGAGCCTTGACCAGAATAATTTGGTGGGCTCCTGGTTTCCGCAATATGCTTTCACGTACGCTGGTGGCGCTTTACAAACCTTTGGAACAGCTTTGCAGCAGGCCCTGGCTACCAACCCGGCAACGGCTTATCAGACCGCCCTGGCTGCCGTCAATGCGGTATCCGGCAATTTGCATACCGCTGCCCGGACCGCTGCTGATCAGGGACGGTTTTTGCCGGGTACTCCGCAGTTTGAACAGGCTTTGGCTACCGTTGCTGGTCGGCCTTTGCCCGGAACGTTACCGAATCTGGGCGCTAAATTTCTGGATCGGACGAACCTGTACCACGGGGAGTTTATGTACAATTTTGGGAAGCTGATCGACCCGTCTACGGTTGAGCTGATTGTCGGAGGAAATGTTCGGCAATATGCGTTGAATTCGGGAGGGACCATTTTTGCACTCGACGAAAATAATAATGAGTTCAGAATCAACGAATTTGGCGGTTACGCCCAGGCTTCCAAAACCGTCGCTAATATTTTGAAGCTGACGGGGTCGGTGCGGTACGATAAAAATAACAATTTCAAGGGGCAATTTAGCCCCCGTTTGTCGGCGGTGTTGACGGTGGCTAAAGTGCACAATATTCGGGCGTCGTTTCAGCGCGGTTTTCGGATTCCGACCACGCAGGCACAATACATTGATCTCAATACACCAAACTCCCGGCTGATTGGCGGGTTACCGCTGTTCCGCGAACGCTATAATTTCGCCGGAAATCCGGTTTACACATTGGCATCGGTGCGGCAATTCGGTGCTGCTTTGCAGGCAGGAACGGCGCTGCCCCAGGCGGCTCAGGCGCTGCAACAATACCAGCCGCAGCAGTGGGATCCGGAGCGGGTTCAAACGTACGAAATTGGTTACAAGGGGTTAATCAAGAATCGCTTGTTCATCGACGCTTATTATTACTACAATCATTTCCTGAATTTTGAGGGTTCCCAAGTCGTTGTACAGGGAGTACAACCCGCTACGGCTGCCAACCCGGCTTCATTGCTGCAATTAATCAGCGGTACAACGCGTTCGATTTACAGCCTGTACGTCAACGCACCGGCACAGGTAAAAAACCACGGCTGGGCGGTTAGCGCCGATTACCTTCTGCCAGGTAACTTTATCATTGGGGGGAACGTATCCTTCAACGATCTGGCCAATCGCGGTTCGTTGCCGGAAGGTTTTGTGACGTTCTTCAATTCGCCTAAATACCGGTATAATCTCTCCTTGGCGAATCGGAATATCCGCAACAGTGGGTTGGGGTTCAGCTTGGTTTTCCGGCATCAGGACGGTTTCCTGTGGGAGTCGGCTTTAGCCAATACAGAAGCCACATTGCGTAAGGAAACCACAATTCCGGCCTTTAACACCCTGGATGCGCAGGTGAGCAAACGGATTCCGGGCATGAAATCCATCCTGAAAGTTGGCGGAACGAATGTGCTGGGCACGTTATATAGGCAGGCCTGGGGCAATCCGAGCGTAGGCGGCATGTACTACGTTTCGCTGACGTTCGATGAATTGATGAATCGCTAAAAACTCCTGTTGGCTGCAACCGGTGGGCCCATATGGGCCCACCGGTTTTTTTAGGTGCTGGCGATCCGGATTAGATCGTCGGTGTTGTTGATGATGGTAACACTATCAGGCGTCTCAATGTCTTGCCCAACCACTTGATACCCCGTCAGCAAAAGTTGCGTGTCTGGAAAACGGGTGGCCAGGTGATTCACGTAGGGCTGAACTTCGTGGTTACTCGGGGACGATGTAATGGTTGTAAACAGGTAATCCGGCTTATGAACCTCACAGGCAAACTCTAGCTCGCTCAGTGGCAGGTTCTGGCCCAGATAAATCACTTTGTTTTGTCGCGCCCGAATGACATAATTGGCAAACAGCAGCCCGATTTCGTGGAGCTCGCCTTCCGGCAAAAACAACAGGTATTTTTTGGCCGTAGAACGCTGTTTACTAACCTGCCCATCAATGGCAACAATGATTTTCTGGCGGATCAGACTCGACATAAAATGCTCCTGAGCGGGCCCGATCGAACCCGTTACCCAGAGCGTACCAATCCGCCCCAGAAAGGGGTAGATGATATGAATCATCGTACTTTCAAAACCGAATTGCAGAATGTTCGTGCTAATTACTTTGTCGAAACGTTCTTCGTCCAGATCAACCATCGCCAGCGTCAGGGCGTGAATCTGATCGGGATAATTGAGCTGGCGGTCGGAAATGGTAATCACTTCCTGAGACATTTCGCCCAGCGACATTTTCGAAATCTCTGAGATTTTAAAACCGTGTTCTTTTAGCAGCGAAATATTCAGAACCAGTTTCAAATCCACGTCATCGTACGTACGAATGTTGGTGTCCGTTCGCTTGGGGGAAATGATGTTATAACGTTGCTCCCAGATTCGAAGCGTGTGCGCTTTGATGCCGGAAAGCTGCTCCAGATCTCTAATCGAGTAATTACTCATGGGAATCGTAAACTACAGGTGTCCCAAGTCAGGTGTATTCAAAAATGAGCGACGTATAAGGTTGCGTGTACAATTTTAGAAAATTAATGCAAAGGGAACAAATGACCCGGTCATGCGGCAGGCAGCAGTGCGCGCGGTATCAGCTTCTAAAATTGTAATAATCAGATGACAGCCTTATTCGTTTTGTAGAATACAACTACGGTCAGCCGGTAATGTTTTAGGATGCGGCAAAAAGGAAAACCAGGTTACTGGCGATAAAAAACAAAAACTGGAGTAGAAGGAGTGGTAATGCCAGACGGTTTTGTTTGCGAAATGGTAAGCCATACCAAATAGCGAGAATAATGAGCGAGACAACCCACCAGCCCAAGTAATTCCGGATTGGAATGGCGGGTTCGAGCCAGGACCAGAAATCCAATCGAATGGCAACCGGCTCGATTAGCAGATCCAGCAGCACCATCAGCGAGGCAGCCGAAATGGTTTTAAGGTAAACTGGTACAGGAAATTGGTCGCAAATAACTCCGCAGCAGTAGGTCAGCATCAACCAGTTGACGCCGATGACTAGCGGAACTTGCCAGAGGGCCCAACCCAGCGTTGGGCCATAAGCGTAATTTCCGAAAACAAAACCGGTGTGTACACCCAGCACTTCGATCAGAAAGCCGAACACGGCTGCCAAAAGGCAGTAGAAAAGAAAAGACGGTTTCCAGTCGGTATGAAACAGTAGCAATAAAGCCAGTGAGGCCAACAGATTAAAGGGAACCAGGCTGCGAAAGAGGGGAGCCACCGCGGGTACCTGCAAGCCAATCACACCGGCAATGTAGGCCAGAATCAAAACCGTTAGCGCGGGGCGGTAAAGTCGATCGAGCATGACAAGCGGTTTTGTGGACTGGGATGACGAACCGTAAAGGCGTAAAAAAGGCCCTGTTTTTTGACAGGGCCACTTGAGAGGGAGAAAGACGGGTCTCGAACCCGCGACCTCCAGAACCACAATCTGGCGCTCTAACCAACTGAGCTACATCCTCCGTTTATAGACTGCAAAAGTAGTAAAAGAATGATGAATTATGAACGATAAACAATGTTTTTTTATTCATCGCTCACAATTCATCGGTTGTGGCTGCTTAAACTGCTTTCTGGTACCGCTCATCGGCGCCTTTCCAGTCGACGAGGTTCCACCAGGCAGCAATATAATCCGGACGTTTATTCTGGTATTTCAGGTAGTAAGCGTGTTCCCACACGTCCAGACCCAGGATTGGCGTACCTTTTTGTTCGGCTACATCCATCAGCGGGTTATCCTGGTTCGGCGTTGAGGTAACCGCCAGTTCGCCATTCGACGTAACAATCAGCCACGCCCAGCCGGAACCGAAACGCGTGGTAGCTGCTTTGGCAAACTCTTCTTTGAAAGCGTCAAATGAACCGAACTTCTGGGTAATGGCTTCAGCCAGTTTGCCGGTTGGTTCGCCACCACCATTGGGTGACAGAATGCCCCAGAAAAAGGTGTGATTCCAGTGCCCACCGCCATTATTCCGAACTGCTACAGGATGTTTGCTGACTTCGGCTACCAATTCTTCCAGCGATTTGCCTTCCAATTCGGTACCGTTTACCGCATTGTTCAGATTAGTCACATACGTGTTGTGGTGTTTGCCGTGGTGAATTTCCATCGTCTGCTGATCGATGTGGGGTTCCAGCGCGTTGCTCGGATAAGGAAGGGGAGCTAATTCGAAAGCCATATTGTGATGTGTTAAGGTTAGACATACAGTAAAGTTGTCAAACGCGATAACAGTGACTTTTGAATTTATGTTCGTAAACGCCGAAAAAAGTTGCTGAGCAGATGAAGACTTTCTGGGGCCAGAACGCCCGTTGTGAGCTGAGTCTTAGGGTGTAAAATGGAAGGTTGAACGGATGAAAAACCGCGTTTGGGATCAGGAGCGCCAATCACAATTCGGCCAATTTGTGCCCAGAACAACGCCCCAGCGCACATGACACAGGGCTCCAGCGTGACATACAGGGTACAGTCGGGCAGGTACTTGGAGCCAAGGTATTGTTCGGCGGCTGTCAGAGCCAGTAATTCGGCATGGGCCGTTACGTCGGTCAGCCGCTCGGTTTGGTTGTACCCCTTGGCAATGATTCGGTTGCGGCACACAATAACCGCACCCACCGGAATTTCTCCCTCTTCGAAGGCGTTCTCGGCCTGGTCAAGGGCAATGCCCATAAAATAGTCGTCGTTCAACATGGAGGAAAGATTTTCCCTTCGCCCAATTGTTGCGGGACGAGGGGAAAACCGTTACTGTTTCATCAGCTTCCGAATGGTTTTTCGATCGCCAATCTGAATTTGCAGGAAATAATAACCGGCCGCTTGCTGGCTCAAATCCAGCTTGGTCTGCCGTTCGCGGGTGGTTAATTTTTTGGCAACGCGGCCACTCTGGTCTGTCAGTTGAAGAAGTGCTGGTTCTTTTTGTAGCGGCAGATCAATATCAACCGTCAATATGCTTTCGGTCGGAACCGGGAACACCTTCACTACCGTCAGCAGCGGATCGGGCTCCATTCCCAGTACCGGAAGTACCCGAATAATGGCTGTTCCCGTTGCCGTTCCGACGCCACAGGTATTGCTGATCGAACTGGCGGTGTACGTGATGGACCGGACCGGGGTTACCGTAACAATATGCGGATTGGTACTGGTTGTTACTTTGGTCGTTTTCAGATCATCCTTATACTCAAACGTCCAGGGGCCATCGCCTGTGAATGCAAACGAAAGCGGAGTGCTTTCATTGTCGTAAATATCTTTCGTGCCCGTCAGCGCTACCGTCGGTAAAGCCCGGATGTTCAGGATCGTCGGACTGTTACTGCCCGGCACCGGTACCTGCGGATTGGTCGCCGTCACCCGAACGCGGTACAATCCCTGGGCCAGCGTGGTTGGAACGGGGGCTGTAATGGGGCTTTGCATCGCTCCGGTTCCAAATTCAGTCTTGTTCACAAACGCTGTGTCCGTCATGGCCGCGAGTTCAATTTTAAACGTGTTTCCCGGCATAAACTCACCCGAGGTCGTAAAAGGAACTTGAAGGGAGGTTCCAACACAAACCGTTGTCATCGACAAGGCATTGGTAGTAACTGTCGGAATTACGGTGTTAACCGTAAATGTGCCGATTGGTGTGCCGGAGCCGCAGGAGTTCGAAACATTCGTGATGGTGTAAATGGTGCTCTTTTTCGTCGGCAGCAGGTTGATTTCTTTCTGCATCGTTTCCGACGTGCCCCGGGTACCGTCTGACAGCGTATAACTGAACGGCGGAACGCTGGTGAAGGCGATGGTAACCGGAACGGTTTTTCCCAGATTAACCGTTGTGGTTCCCTCAATTTTGGCCGTCGGTGGCGCATTCACGATCAACCGAATTTCGGCCCGGCGGCTTTCACAGCCGTTGTTTCCGCGCTGCGTCACGTAATAAGAATCGCCTTCTGGTTTGGTCGAAACATTGGCGGTTGGTGGAACGGGCGCAGTAGACGACTCCTGGCCGTAAGGGTTGATCCACTTCAGATTCTGGCCCGAAGCTTCCAGTGCTTTGGCCGTTGCGTTCTGGCAGTACGTCACCGGACTCACCACGGAGGGTCTGACGGTTACATTAACTTTGTAGCTAAACGTCTGCTTTTCACTTTCGCAACCGTCAACGGTTTGGGTCGTTTTGTAAGTGTATGAGGTTTCCTGATCGACGTTGGTGGCCGGTTTGGGCGCTTCACCGAGCAGTTGGTCGTTTTGCGTAAACCATTTGATTCCCTGACCAGTGGCCGCCAACGCTTCAACCGGAGCGTCCTGACATACTTCCGCTTTGCTGGTTACCTGCGGGGCTGCTGGCAGTGGTTTTACCCGAATTTGGGTTCGGGCCTTCGGGCCTTCGCACGACTTGATTGTCTGACTGACGAAAAACACAAAAGTCCCGGCGTTGTCGGTATTTTGAGTGGTATTGGTTACAACCGCTGTCGAATCACTTCCGTACCACTTCAGATTTTCGCCGTTTGCCGTCAGCGTTACCGGATTCTCCTTCTGGCATACCTCCGGTCGGTTGATGGTGACCGTAGGGGCCGATGGTGTTGGGTTGACGGTTACCTTGATTTCCGTCTTGTCGCTCGTGCAGCCACTAACGGTTTGCGTAACGGCGTAGGTGTAAGTCTGGGCCGTTGCGTTTGGAATGGCCGGAGCCGAAGTAGATGTTGCGCTGGTCGGGCCGGTCCAGAGTTGTGTTGCACCGGTTTCAAACGTGGCCGTTAGCAACGGTGCCTTGGTGTTCTGGCAAAATTCAAGGGCAGGATCTGTTACTCCCGGTTTGCCCGGTTTTCTTTTAACGGTAATCACGATAGAATCTTTGAGACCTTCGCAGCCGTTAACGGTTTGCGTCGCCAGGTAGTACTGCGTTCCGGCTTGATCGGTGGGTGGCGTTGGGGCCGCGCTAACTTTTCCTTTGGAATCGTACCATTGAATGTTTCTACCAGTAGCATCCAAAGCTGTAGCTTTATCACCCTGGCAATAAGGGCCGGCTGATGCAATGGTCGGCTTGGCTGGCAAAGGATTGACAACGACTTTCAAGGCAGCTCGCTCACTTGTACAGCCATTAACCGTTTGCGCAACGTAAAAAGTGGTTGTCGCGGTGGTACTGGTTGATGGCGTTGGGACTCCCGCTAACGGTGATCCACCCGTTGAAGCTGAATACCAGGTTAATGTTGCACTTGAAGCTTTCGTTACGTTTTGTTCCAGATTTGCAACCGGGCCATTGAGGCAGGCTGCAATATCTGTTGTGGCTGGCGCTTGCGGTTTTTCTTTAATCGTAACCGTAATTTTTACTTCATCGCTGACACAGCCATCTACGCGTTGACGGACGGTATAGGTGAACGTGCCCGGAATAGAAGTGCTGGGCCGTGGAGCCGTGCTAGTGTTCGTAACTCCAGGACCACTCCATTCCAAGATACCGCCGGTGCTTGCCGTAGCCTTTAAGGGAGAAATTGTATCGTTCAAGCAGCGAGAGAAGTCATTTTGGGGAACCGTTGGAGCGGCTGGCAGCGGTTTCACCGTGACGACAACGGCGGTTTTAGGACCTTCACAACCGTTGACGGTTTGGCTGACGTAATATGTTTTGCTACCAGCGGTTTTCGTGTCGGGGGTAATGGCGTCTACACTCGTGTTGCTGGTAGCGGTTTCATACCATTTCAAATTCTGGCCCGTTGCGGTCAGTACCTTGGCAGTTTCGTTTTGGCAGTAGGCTACGGCGCTGGTGGCAACAGGAGCCGATGGGATGGCATTGACCGTTACAGCGATAGATGCTTTCGGGCTTTCGCAACTCCCACCAACGGTTTGACTGACTGAGTACGTCGTGACGCCCGTGTTACCCGTAGACGGCGTGGGGGGAGCGGCCAAAACTTTCCCCTGAGGATCATACCAGGTTAGCGTGCCTCCGCTGGCGGCAACCGCCGAAAGGGGCGATGCTGCAGCACCGGCACAATAATTAACGGCAGAAACCGTCGGTGCGGGGGGAGTGGCTTTTACTTCAACGGCAATTTCGGTTCGATCACTTTCGCAGCCATTCACGGTTTGGCTGACATAAAATTTGAAGGTGCCTGCCGTGTTGGTAGTCGGCACGTTGGAAATCTGGTTTCCGGCCGTCGCGGCATCATACCACTTCAGATTTTGGCCGGTGGCGGTTAATGCCGTAGCTGTCTGACCCTGGCAGTAGGCTGAAGTCGTTCCGGATACGGGGGATGAGGGTTTTGCTCTAACGGTTACGGCGAGCGAAGCCCGGGGACTTTCACAACCGTTTAGGGCTTGACTAACGTAGTACGTCGTGGTACCGGTTGCGCTGGTTGGTGGGGTAGGCGCGGTAGCGGAAGCCGTACCGCCGGTTGCATCGGTTCCGTACCAGGTCAGTGTCGCACCGTTAACTGCTGTGGCGATCAATGGCGTTGCCGGAGCGCCCTGGCATACTGTCACGGAACTGGTACCGGGGGCGGGAGTGGAAGTGACGATTACTTTTATTTCGGCCCGTGGGCTTTCACAACCGCCAACAACCTGACTGACGAAGTAGGTGGTTGTTCCCGAAGCATTGGTCGGTGGAGTAGGTGGGCCCGAGAGGGGATTATCGTTCGACGCGAACCATTTTAGCGTAGCTCCACTGGCCGCAGTAGCTGTAAGCGGTGATGATGAGACGCCCTGACAGTACGAAACATCCGATGCACCCGGAGCACTGGGCGAATTGATGGTCAATGGCGTTGTGCTAACGGTTCCGTTTACGGCCGGACTGGAGGAAACAACGCGAATGCGATAGCCTGTTCCGTTCAATCCAGCCGGGATGATTCCACTGAGAGGAGTGGTAGTTCCCGTTCCGATTTCGGTGAAACTGCTCCCGGTTGCCGGAGCAATTTCCACTTTAAAAGTATTGCCAGTTCCAAAAGTCCCTGAGGTGGAGAAAGGAACGGAAATGGATGCGCCCGCACAGAGAGAAGACACAGACAGAGGACCTGTGGTTATTGTCTGGGCCTGAGCTCTCGCCATTCCAATGCATCCTAAAAGCACAACCAGCAAAAGAAAACTCAGACGTATAGATTTATTCATACCCAACCAGTTAAGAAGGAGCGGATTCGTTTAACTTCGTATTAGTCAGAAAGATTACCCAAAAGTACAAATTACATCGACTGATAAATAATCTCGTGGATTTGCCGACGGATTTTTTGGGTGTTGATGAGCGTATTTCCGGCGCTCGGGTGAACCCGGTTGGACAGAAAAATGAAGACAAGATCATAATCAGGATCTACCCAAATGACATTACCGGTAAAACCGGTATGGCCAAATGAACGGGGAGATACCTGCGTCGCGTGGTAAACACTGTTGCCATCCACTTCAGGTTTATCCCAACCCAGAACGCGGTGGCTGCGGTCACTTTGCGTGCGAACAAAAAGTGGCACCGTGCCCGGCATCAGAAACCGTTGCCCTCCATAATTACCCCGTTGCAGGTTCATCTGGAGGATTTTGGCAATATCCGTTGCGTCGCCAAACAGCCCGGCGTGCCCCGATATTCCTCCCTGCAAAGCCGCCAATTGGTCATGAACTGTTCCCTGTAACAGCGAATGGCGGAAATAGGTGTCCTGTTCGGTTGGCGCTATACGATTGCCGGGATGGCCCTGGAGTGGGTTAAAGCAAAGCGTTGAAATACCCAGCGGTTTGAAGAGGTTTTCGGCAATGAAAACATCCAGCGGTTGTTTTGCTACCCGCTCCACGAGTTTCTGGAGAATGACAAAACTCAGGTCGCTATACACGTAATTGTAACGACCTGCTTCATCGACCCGGTTGGTCAACGGAGTACGAACGATCCATTGCCAAATCGAGTCGCGCAGGGCTGGTGCGGCAAACAACGTTGGCCCAACTTGTAACGAATGCAAACTATCCCGAACGGAGCGGAACTCGGCTGTGCTGAGCGCTTTCGACCGCTCGATGGCCCGCGACAGACCGGCCGGTAATCCCGTTTGATGCAACAGTACATCGCTCACGGTCATGTTTCGTTTGCTGCCGTTCTGAAACTCGGGTAAATAATAGGCAACCTTTTGGTTCAGGTCAATCGCTCCACGCTCCTGCAACAACATAATGCCCTGCAACGTGGCCAGGACTTTCGTAAGTGAAGCAAGGTCGTATAAGGTCTCGTCTGTTACACGCTCAAAGCTGTTGTACGACAGGGTGCCAAAACTTTTGTCGAAAACAACTTTACCTTTCCGGGCAACCAGCACCTGGCAGCCAGGGAATGCCCGATCCCGGATGGCTTTTTGAATAACGGTTTCGATGTGTCGTAACTGGCCGGAACGCATACCGACACTTTCGGGAAGGCTGTAGGCCAGGCGTTGATTGGGAGCCGTCAAGATGCCATTGCCAATTTTCCAGTCGCCGACGGTAAC
Organism: Larkinella harenae; assembly: GCF_054780515.1. Lineage (NCBI taxonomy): Bacteria > Pseudomonadati > Bacteroidota > Cytophagia > Cytophagales > Spirosomataceae > Larkinella > Larkinella harenae. Next base: position 373,938 of record NZ_BAAGWE010000001.1, read on the forward strand.
GGGCATCACCCCTTTCGCCGGAACGGCACCGAACAGGACTTGAGGCACTACACGCTGCATCTCCTCGCCATCTTCGTAAGCGCACAAAACCGCATCGGCTTCCGTGCCAGCAAACGGGCGCAGGGCGTAAGCCGAACCGAAAGCGCATACCACCACGCGAACGCCCTTCTGCTTCAATCGGCTGATCAGGTTCAGGGATGCATTCGTTACCCCGTAGTTCCAGCGGGAGGAAGGGCTCAGGCGGTGATAGCTAATAACAACCAGATTGGCATCCCCAATTTGATTTACAATTTCATCGACGTTGCGGTCGCTCGACGGTTTTTCGCTGTAAGTAAGCTGTTTGATGGGCGCATACCGTCCCAGCATTTTTTGAAATGGGTTGCCGTAGTCGGTTCCAATCGAAACCGATGCCAGACGCAGTGTGTCCAGCGTACCGATTGGCAAGACATTATTGGTGTTTTTTGCCAGGGTAACGGCTTGTTCACAAAGCTCCTGTTTTAGCAGTTGTGCTTCGGAAGAATTCAGGTCGCGGTTGAGGTTTTCAAGAGCAATGGGCTGGTACTTGTCCAACCCTGTCCAGTACTTGGCCCGCAGGATTTTCTTTACTTTTTCGTCAATTAACGTCTGAGAAATCTTGCCCTGTTCAACCGCGTCAGCAATTTTGTGGACGGCATCCGGAACGTTTTCCGGGTACAGCAGCACGTCGTTGCCGGCCATCAGGGCCCGCAAATTGATTTCTTCCGCCGGAAGTTTTCCCACGCCGTTCATATTCAACGCGTCGGTGAAAACCAGCCCACGGAAACCCAGCTCCTTCTTCAGCAGATCCGTTACGATTTTCTCGGACAAGGTTGCTGCCAGTCGGGGAGTGTTGTCAACCACCGGAACGTGCAGATGCCCGGTTACAACGCCCATTAGACTATCTGCAATGAGTTTGCGGAACGGATACAGTTCAATATCATTGAGCTGAGTAGCGGATCGGCTGATGGTTGGGAGCGTCAGGTGGGAATCGCTACTGGCGTCGCCATGACCGGGAAAATGCTTGGCTGTGGCAATAACGCGCGTGTGCTGCAAGCCCTTCATGTACGCAATGGCTTTCAACGCTACGTTTTCCTTCGATTCGCCGAACGAGCGGTTGCCTATCACCGGATTCGCCGGATTGCTGTTGATGTCGGAAACTGGAGCAAAATTGATGTGAATGCCTAGTCGCTGGCATTGACGGCCGATTTCAGCGCCCATGCGGTAAACAACGGCGGTGTCACGAATGGCACCCAGCGTCATTTGCTTGGGAAAGTCCATGGTGCTGTCGAGCCGCATGCCTAAGCCCCACTCACCGTCGATCCCGATCAGCAGCGGAACATTCGCAGCTGCCTGATAGCGGTTGGTTAAAACTGCCTGGCGGAAGGGGCCGCCCTGAAAGAAAATCAGCCCGCCAATGTTGTAGTGACGAACCAGGGTTTCGATGTATTGATAATGGGCTTCGTCGCGGTTAGAGAACGTGGCCACCATAAAAAACTGCCCGATCTTCTGCTCCTGAGTCATCGTCCGGAAAACGCTGTCTACCCAGCGTTGTTGCTGCGGAGTGGAGCGCAAAACCTCGACCGGATGGGCCAGAACTTTAGGCCGCCAGGCAGTTGGTTGGGCTGCGGATATAACCGGCTTTTCTTTAGAGAAGGACGCTAAGAAATTCGATGAGAAGACGTGACGCCACGTAGGCCGGGTTAGGCCAGAGCGATCCCATCCAAAAGCTGTCAAAAAACCGGCCACCAACAGAGCCACCACCACCCGAGAGACAACTTTAATTCGCATTTTGGTTAAGAAGTACAGTTACGTCTGCGTGTACAGATTAATCCATTTCAACGATAAAATTAATTAAATAAGGAAAATTTGCCTAATAAAAACGCAGGATGTTCCCCAATGTTGTATATAAAATTGGGTTGGTAACCCGATGTTGGCTTTGCAAAACAAAGGGATTTAGACGCTCCCGGCTAGTTTTCGGTCCCCAGAAGCTTGCGGAAAGAAGGGCAATTCTTGTGCCACAAAAAAAGCGATGCTACACATTTAGTTGTAGCATCGCTGATTGAAAACGGGAACGATCCGGCTTTACAAAAACTTTTTGCGCAGCATAACCCACGTCTGGATGAACGACGGAGCTGCCACTTTAACACAGGTTGTGAAGGCAGACTTGTCAGTAACCGTCGTTGTTTTGCAGACCATCGGCTTGTATTGCTTTGCTTTGCGGTGAGCCGAAAATAGATTGTGCGGATGGCCCATAGCCGAAGCGTTCAGGCTGGCACTAAGCAACAAAAAAATGACTACTAACTTCTTCATACTCTTCACGGGTTGACCCCTTGTTAAGTTCTTTACAAAGATATAGGTTTTATATCGTACCTTGCAATACATAGTACCTTGTTTTTGCTCAAAAGTTTTTAAGCGGTACTATAGATTGATGAACGGTATTGACTTCCCTATTTTATATTCTGATAACTCCGTTGTTGAGACGCAGGAAAGAGAAAAAGGTAACGTAAAAATATCCGACCTAATCCTTAAGCGCCTACTAAAAATAGGCGAACTGTCTGAAACCTGCGACCAACCAACGGATAGACGGGATGAAATTCAGGGGCCAGATGCTAACTAGCCGTTTTCACCGGACGAAATTAAGGGATGACGATTCGTTTGACAGCACCATCGTCGTTCTGAGTGACATTTATGAAATAAACGCCCTTCGCTTTCTTATCAATGTCAATCTGACCAGCGTAATTGCCAGAAAAATCCTTCACCGATTTTTTGGCGACTTCTTTTCCATCGGGGGTCGTTACCCGGATCTGGACATCCCCTTTGACCGGGGCGCTGAAACGGACGTTCAACTGACTGGTTTCCGGATTATTGGGGTAAACCTGGAGGTTTCGGATGGTCGAAGCTTTTGATCCTTCTTCCAGTGACCAGCTCCAGTTGCGGAATGAATCTTCCATCCGTTGGCCGAAATTTTCGGGCCAGCTGAATTCGAGCCGTTTAATTCGGTCGGCCAGTGAGTCGGTATCAAACCGGTAGCGGTTTTGCAGCTTGCCATCCTTGTAGTACCGGAATTCATTCGGACCGGACGGACGGTTTGGGCGACGGGCCGTGATATCACCGTTTTTGCGTTTGATAATCCGCTCGGAACTATGGCTGCGGTTCATGGTATGTTCGCTTTCATTATCGTCAATTACAATGGTAATCTGGCCTTTGTCGTGGCCGCGTTTGGTTCGGATTGAATCCACCAGCCGGTTGACCAGCGCGTCCCGCTCGTCGTCCCGCATACCATCCAGCCGATAACTCCGTTCTAATTCACGGACTTCACCACCATTTGTACGTTCGATAATTTTCACGTTGATGCTGTTTTTGTCAGCATCCGTCTTCTTGTCGGATTGGGCCAGCGTGGGGGCCGACCAGCCGCTTGCCAGCGCAACGGCCAGCATCAGGCGATAGCGAATTCCAGATAAGGTGATCATGTTATTTGTCGTTTTTGCAGTTAGAAAACACTGCAAACCTAGGGCAATTCGGATTGTTTCGTTGTTAAAGTATGTTAAATGGGTGTGACGCCTTTAGCCCTTGGGCTGCGCGTTTCGTAATTTTATGAGAGCAACAGTTAATAGATGCAAACGCGAACCCAAAAGTTGCATCAGGAGAAATAAAAAATGACAAAACAACGCATACGCTGGATTGCCGTGCTGATGACAGTAGGGTTGTTGGGGCTGATTTCCCTGCAGCTTTATTGGATCGATAATGCGCTGTCTTTGCAAAAACAGCAGTTTGATTCGCGGGTGACCGACGGTTTGCAGGAGGTTGTCCGGACGTTGGAACGGCAGGAAATTCTGTACCTGGCCCGCCAGCGCATGAATCAGCAGCAACAGCAGAAGCAGTTGATGGCTATCTCCCGGCCTACCAGTACGAAAGCCGCCGAAAAAACCGTCAAAAAAACTCCAGTAGAACCTTCGGGGCCGCTCATTGCCCAGCAGGTTCAGGAAACAAAACCGTTGATTTCAGAACCAGAAAACGCCAACGGCGCAGTTCCAATCCGGATTTGGCAACAAACGCAGGTGTCGCCCTCCGATGCCTTGCATTCGGATTTTCAGAAGCTGTCCGACGTGCAGCAGAAGCATTTCGAAGATCTGGTTCGGCAGCAGGATGCGCTGGGGCCCGACGCGCTCTGGGACTTGCAAATGCAGCAGCAACGACATTTTAACCGCCTGGTTGATCAGGTATTCGAGCGTCAGCTGAGGCTCATGTATGGCCCTCCCGTGGTGGATAGTATACGGATTATCCAAAAACCGATTAAGCGCGAACAACTGGCGCTGAAAATCCGCCCGAAGCGGAAAACAACGACGCCGATGTCCGTATCCGCAGCCACCTCGAAAGCGGGGCGGCAAAAGGTGGAACAACAATCCGAAATGGTGAAGGGCGTTGTTCGGGATTTATTATTTGCCAACCGCCCGATCGAAAGCCGCGTCAACCGAACCGTGCTGGATTCGTTGCTCAAGGAGACCATGGCCGACCGCGGTATCACGATTCCGTTTGAATACGGCGTTCGGACGAGTGCCGCCAGTGGACTGACCAAACCGCAGTTGTTGTTTGCGTCGCATTCGCAGAATCAGCTCTCGGATAAAAAGAAGGTGTACAAAGCCGTGCTGTTTCCCAATAATTTTCTGGAGAAAGGCAATTATGTGTACGTTTATTTCCCGGATCAGCAGCAGTTCATCTGGCGAAAAATGACCGCTATCCTGGCCGGATCGGCGGTATTGGTGCTGGTGATTATGGCGTGTTTCTACGTCGCCATCAACACCATTTTACGGCAGAAAAAACTGGCTGACATTAAGAACGATTTTATCAACAACATGACCCACGAGTTCAAAACGCCTATTTCTACCATCTCGCTGGCGGTTGAAATGGCGCAGGAGCAACTGAGTAACGGGATTGAAAAATCGGAAGAACCTGCCACACGATTGACTCGCTACATGGGAATCATCCGCGACGAAACCCGCCGGTTGGGAACACACGTCGAGAAGGTGCTGCAAATGGCACTGCTCGACCGGGCAACGGCAGGGAAAGGGGCGGTTAAACTTAAACTTTCATCGGTCAATATTCACGACACAATTGGTAATGTATTGAACACCATCGGGTTACAGATTGAGCAGAAACATGGCGAAGTACACCTGGATTTTGAAGCCGCCGACGAAATTGTGGAGGCTGACGAAGTGCATCTGAGCAATATTTTATACAATTTGCTGGACAATGCCATTAAATATTCGCCTGAGCAACCCGACATTACCATCCGGACGCGGAATGTTGATAATGGTCTTAGTGTTACCGTGGCGGATCAGGGAATCGGGATGACCAAAGAGCAGCTTAACCGAATTTTTGAGAAATTTTACCGGGTTCCAACGGGCAATTTACACGATGTTAAGGGGTTCGGCCTGGGGCTGAGTTACGTGAAAAAGATGGTGGAAGAACACCACGGTACGATTCAGGTGACGAGCCAACTGGGAAAAGGTAGTTCGTTTGAGTTAATTTTGCCATACCATCAATCATAACCCTTCTGATTACCCCTGCCATGCGCTGAACAGCTCTGATTTATTTATACAGGGTTGATCAGAGAACAGTAGAGGTGATCGGAGAAAACAGCAATATGCCTAAGCTCTTACTGGTTGAAGATGACCCGAACCTGGGTCTGTTGTTGCAGGAGTACCTGAGTTCGAAAGGATATGATACAGACCTGGCTACCGACGGGAATCAGGGCTGGCAGCGGTTTGTCGACCACGCCTACGATTTATGTCTGTTCGACGTGATGTTGCCAAAGAAAGACGGTTTTTCGCTGGCCAAGGAAGTCCGGATGTCGGGTCGGGATATTCCAATTATTTTCCTGACGGCCAAGTCAATGAAAGAAGATACCATTCAGGGATTCCGGATTGGGGCCGATGATTACATGACCAAACCGTTCAGCATGGAAGAGTTGTTGCTGCGGATTCAGGCCATTCTCCGCCGGTATCACAAAGTGGATGAAGTGCAGCAGCCAACTACGTACCAGATCGGTTCGTTTTCGTTTGACTTTGCCCACCAACTTCTGACCCGCAACGGCACAGACGTGAAGCTGACCAGCAAGGAAGCCGCGCTGCTGAAGTTATTTGCCCAAAACAAAAACCAGCCGCTCAGCCGGAGTTTTGCGCTGAAACTCATCTGGGGCGATGATTCGTATTTCAACGCCCGCAGCATGGATGTTTATATTACCAAGCTCCGCAAATACCTGAAAGAAGACGAATCCGTACAGATCGTTAACCTGCACGGCGAAGGATTTAAACTGATGGCTTGATTTTCTTGCCCATTACCGAACGTAGCGGGGAATCTTTGACGTTCTCAAAAAGAGACGCCGGGTTCTCCGCTGCGTTTTTCTATCAATAAAAGTACGACCTTTGTCATCGAATTTATTCGTATTGCCATGTTAAGACGACCCCGCAGAAATAGAAAATCGCCCGTCATTCGGGACTTAGTGCAGGAAAACTCCCTATCGCTCCATGATCTGATTTACCCCATGTTTGTAATGGAAGGAGAGGGTGTGCGCTCCGAAATTGCGTCCATGCCGGGTGTGGCCCGTTTTTCACTGGATTTGTTGCTGGAAGAAATTCAGGAGTGCGTTGATCTGGGATTGCGGACCTTCGCCCTGTTTCCGAATCTGTCTGAAAGTAAAAAAGATAAATATGCGACGGAAAGCTACAATCCCGAGGGGCTGTACCTGCAAGCCATCAAAGCGATTAAAAGCCGTTTTCCGGACGTTGCCCTAATGACCGATGTGGCCATGGATCCCTACAGCTCCGATGGCCACGACGGTATCGTAAAAGAAGGGCCAAATGGAGTGGAAATCGTGAACGATGACACATTGGTAGTGTTGGGCAAAATGGCCTTGGCGCAGGCCCGCGCGGGAGCGGATATTATCGGCCCGTCGGATATGATGGACGGACGAATCGGTTACATCCGCGAAGTACTGGACGCCGAAGGCTTCACAAATGTTTCGATCATGGCCTACACGGCGAAATACGCGGGTGCTTTTTATGGTCCTTTCCGGGATGCGCTTGATTCGGCTCCGCGGTTTGGTGATAAGAAAACCTATCAGATGAACCCCGCCAACAGCCGTGAAGCCCTCATCGAAGCCGAGCTGGACTACGCCGAAGGGGCCGATTTCCTGATGGTCAAACCGGCGATGGCTTACCTGGACATCATTAAATTGCTGAACGATAATTTTGATTTGCCCATTGCTGCTTACAACGTTAGCGGAGAATATGCGATGGTAAAAGCCGCAGCCGCCAATGGCTGGATCGACGGCGAGCGGGCTATGCTCGAAATCCTGACGGCCATGAAACGGGCCGGTGCCAAAATAATCCTGACGTATTTTGCGAAAGAAGTAGCCCAGCTTCGAAAATCATAAGACTTTAAAAACGGTAGCGGGCGGTTACGGTTTCCCGGTCTACCTTTGTAGCATGAGCAGTATTTTGATCCGCAACGCCCGTCTGGTGAACGAAGGCCGTGTCCGCGAGACCGACGTATTTTGTAAAGACGGTTTTATCGAACAAATCAGTTCCGGACTGAACCAACCGGCTGATACCGTCATCGACGCGAATGGTAATTATTTGTTGCCGGGCGTGATTGATGATCAGGTCCATTTTCGCGAACCCGGTTTGACCCACAAAGCCACTATTCAGTCGGAAGCCCGGGCGGCCGTGGCCGGGGGCGTCACGAGCTTCATGGAAATGCCCAATACCGTTCCGAACGTATTGACGCAGGAATTGCTGGCTCAGAAATACGAGATTGCCGCCCGAACGTCGCTCGCCAACCATTCGTTTTTCATGGGCGGCTCGAACGACAACCTGGACGAAGTGTTGAAAACCGATCCGACAGCGGTTTGTGGCATCAAGATTTTCATGGGTTCGTCGACGGGGAATATGCTCGTCGATAATGTAAAAGTACTGGAAGATGTGTTTCGGGAAAGTCCGATGCTGATTGCCACCCATTGCGAAGATGAAGCCACCATCCGGGCCAACTCGGCGCATTATCGGGAATTGTACGGCGATTCGGCAACGGCGGCCATCCATCCGCTCGTGCGTAATGAAGAAGCCTGTCTGAAATCCTCATCGCTGGCGGTCGAGCTGGCTCGGAAGTATAATACCCGGCTGCACATTCTGCACATTTCGACCGCCGATGAATTACCACTGTTTGACAATACCGTTTCGCTAAAAGAAAAACGGATTACTGCCGAAGTGTGCGTACACCACCTGTGGTTTGATGCTGACGATTACGAACGGCTGGGAAACCTGATCAAGTGCAATCCGGCCATCAAAGCTCCGCATCACAAACCGCAACTGTGGCAGGCGTTGCTCGACAATCGGCTGGACATTATTGCTACTGACCACGCTCCGCATACGTGGGATGAAAAGCAACAGGCTTACTGGCAGGCTCCGTCGGGACTGCCGCTGGTGCAACACCCGCTGCTGCTCATGCTGGAAGCCGTTAATCAGGGAAAATTGCCGATCGAGAAAGTAGTTGAGAAAATGTGCCATGCGCCCGCCGATTGTTTCCAGATCGACCGACGAGGGTATGTTAGGGAGGGATACTGGGCCGATCTGGTACTGGTTGAACCCGGTCAGCAAACGACGGTAGCCAAAGAAAATATTCACTACCAATGCGGTTGGTCGCCGTTGGAAGGAACGGTTTTCAACCATACCGTGACCCACACGATTGTGTCCGGGCATTTGGCGTATGCCAACGGACGATTCAATGATTCGGTACCGGGAAAACGGTTGCTGTTTGTCCGGTAATCAAAAAGGCCGACTTGTAAGTCGGCCTTTCAACTAAAAATGTATGATTAGTTAAGCGATCTTTCGCCTGTAAAAACATCGATTAAGAACAGAAAGATAGAGGGCGCTGAATTTTTCGTAACACCAGGATTTTAATTGTTTTACTTCTTCCGGTACTAGAAGGTCGATGGCTTTTTTTAATTCCTTCTCAAACAATTTCTTGTCAAAGCTAACTTTTTGAAGGATTGTCTTGATGTACTCTAGCATTGTTGCCATACCACATACTACGTTTTTTTTGGTTAGAGTTTTGAGGGTCTACTCCGATTGCAAAAGATAACCAGCGAAAGAACCATTCAGTCGCGAGCCTCTATAAATTGTAACGCGGTGTACCTATTTTTGTTGCTCAAATTTAGAGATGAAATTTTTAAAATTCCAATTATTATTTGTATTATTTTTTTATGGCCCATTGAGCCTGAAACTGTTAGCTCAAGAGCCCTCAGTTACTATTGATTTGGGTGAAACGATAATTTCGATTGAACGGCCATTTACGATTTCGGTTACCATCCAAAACAGCGATTCAAGGCCCGTTATTAATTTCCCCGTCATCAAGGGCTTCATTAAAAAAGGAACAACGACTAGTGTTACTCCGGTTGAAATCGATGGGAAAACCGTTGTTTCACAGGTTATTACCCAATCTTATTCTGCCACACGACCGGGGCAGTACCGCCTGCCGCCGTTTGAACTGGTGGTGGGCGAAACAACCATTCAGTCCGAAGAGGTCATCATCACAGTCAACTCATCCTCCCGCCTGGCTGATACCCTAATGACCCTGAACGCCCCGCCGGAGACCATTGCCAAAAACGACGTTTTTCTCTCGGTTAGTACGTCAAAAGCCGCGGTTTATACGGGCGAAGGATTTTCGTTAAAATTATCTTTTTTCGTGGCCGAATCCTATCCGTTTGAATTAACATTTTATGAACTCGATCAACAGTTGCAACAACTTCTGAAAACACTGCGCCCGGCCAATTGTTGGGAAGAAAACGAAGGCATCACAGATTTGTCGCAACGTCCGGTTTTCTTTAAGGGCAAACGGTACACGGAGTACCGCATTTATCAGGCCACTTTTTTTCCGCTCAACAAACAACCTATCGAAATTCCGTCGGTTAGTTTAAAATTGTTGCAATACCGCCCGGCACTCAAACCGGGTGGGGAACGCAAGAAAGAAATTGTTAGCTACACAACCCGCCCTTTGTCGGTCCGGGTCAATCCGCTGCCGGATCATCCCCTGCGCGATCAGGTGCCTGTCGGACAATACCGTCTGGTTGAAACGGTTTTGCGGAAAAATCCGGCGGTCGGGCAGAGTGTCCAATACAATTTTCGAATAACGGGCGAAGGAAATATTGCTTCACTGCCAGCGCCACTGGTTACTGACTCAACGACGTTCGATATCTTTCCACCCAGTTCCAAAGAAGTCATTAACCGGGCCGGAGGAAGCGTTTCGGGGTATAAAACCTTTTCTTACGCCTTGATTCCCCGGCAGAACGGTCATTTTCCGCTGGCGTCGTATTTTCAGTGGATTTACTTCAACCTGAAGCAGCAACGCTATGACACGCTGCGGTCAGCGATTGCCCTACGGGTGGGCGGAACGGCTTTACCCGAAGGCGATACGGTGCGGGTTAGCCTGCCGGGTTCCATTTATACCGGTATTGAGCAAACCGACAGCTCACTACAGCCCATCAATTTTCAGGAAATGATCCGGTTGGGCGTAAATATCCTGCTGGTAAGCATGATTCTGGGAATGATGTATTTATTTTGGAAAAAATAAGAGAGTAGTTTACAATTTAAAGTTCGACGTGAGTCGTTGGAATGCATAGTTGAACTTTAAGTCATAAACATTAAACCGTAAACGGACAGAATGAGCAGTACATACGGAACGATATTTAAGATATCTACCTTTGGAGAGTCGCACGGGGCCGCTATCGGCGTTGTCATCGATGGTTGTCCGGCGGGTTTGGAAGTGGATACCCAATTTATTCAAGCGGAACTGGATCGCCGGAAGCCCGGGCAGTCGCGTATCACGACGCAACGGCGTGAAAAGGACGAATTTCAGGTGTTGTCCGGAATTTTTGAGGGCAAAACCGAAGGGACGCCCATTAGTCTCCTGATCTGGAACGAAGATCAGCGGAGCAAGGATTACTCCCATATCTCTCAGCAATTTCGGCCATCACACGCAGACTATACGTACCAGGAAAAGTACGGTGTCCGCGATTACCGGGGTGGAGGACGAAGTTCGGCCCGTGAAACAGCCGCCCGGGTGGCTGCCGGAGCGCTGGCCAAGTTGTTGCTGAAACAACGGGGCGTTACGATTCAGGCCTATGTATCGCAGGTCGGGAAGTTAAAACTCGAAAAACCGTACCAGGAACTGGATCTGGCTAAGACCGAAGACAATGCCGTGCGTTGCCCTGACCCGGAGCTGGCCCAACAGATGTTTGATTACATCGATGAAACCCGCAAGCAGGGTGATTCGGTTGGGGGCGTGGTATCGTGTGTCATCACAGGAGCGCCCGCTGGCTGGGGGGAGCCGGTGTTTGATAAGCTTCATGCCGAACTGGGAAAATCCATGCTGAGTATCAACGCGGTAAAAGGCTTTGAGTACGGCAGCGGTTTTGCCGGTACCGAACTCCACGGTTCGGAGCATAATGACAAATTCTACATTGATCCGTCCGACGAAACGGGCCGGGTCCGGACCACAACCAATCATTCGGGCGGCATTCAGGGGGGGATTTCTAACGGCGAAGACATTTACTTTCGGGTTGCGTTTAAACCCGTTGCTACGATCATGCAGGATCAGGATAGCGTGGATGTAAATGGCAATCCGGTGGTCGTGTCAGGCAAGGGACGCCATGACCCCTGCGTAGTTCCGCGGGCCGTTCCCATTGTCGAAGCGATGGCCGCATTGGTACTGGCCGATTTTTACCTGCGAAATCAGGTGGCAAGTTTGCAGCGGATTGGTGGGTAATCCCTGGAAGATGTTATGGGTTTTGCGCCCCGATCACTCTTTCTGGAAGGGGAGAAGGGTGCTTTTGGCACTTTGTTGTGTTCTCACTGGCTGGGCGGCTCAAGCGCAGCCACTTCAACGATACACGTTTGACCGCGGGCTGTTCGGGACTGAATACCGTAAAGTTTTTTATGCTCCCAACGACAGTAGTGCCCGGGCTGTGCAAATAGCCATTGACCGCCGGATGGATTCGCTCAACGTTATCATGAGTGATTACCTGGACGGTAGTGAAATCAATCGACTTTCGGCTACGGCCGGCTCCGGTCACTGGATTCGTGTCTCTCCGGACTTATACAACGTACTCTGGCAGGCTGTTGAACTGGCCCGAAAATCTGGCGGGTTATACGACCCGACGGTTGGTCCGTTGTCACAGCTTTGGCGACGGTCCGTTCGGCGTAAGGTATTTCCTTCCCGGTCCGATCTCCGAAAAGCACATCGGCTGGTAGATTACCGCTACATTGCTTTTGATCCAATAGGGCAGAAAATACGATTGAAAAAAGCGGGCATGCGGCTGGATGTAGGCGGCATTGGTCAGGGGTTTGCTAACGATGAAGGCATGAAAGTGCTTCAGAAAATGGGTATTCATTCAGCGCTGCTGGATATTGGGGGCGATATTCGGATCAGTGAGCCGCCACCGGGCGAACCAGGCTGGCGGATTTTGACGGGCTTTGGGGCTGATACCACAACGCTATTGCTGAAACACGCGGGCATAACGGCTTCGGGGGCTACGTATCGCTACCTCGAACACCAGGGCAAACGGTATTCACACCTAATGAATCCGCGTACGGGGTTGGGGCTGCTCCATCACGTGCAGACCACAGTGCTGGCCCCTACGGGCGCACAGGCGGATGCCTTGACCAAGGTATTCAGTGTGGCCGGAATTCGGAAAAGGAAACGGTTGATCAAACGGTTTCCGGGTGTAACGGTCTGGGTGATCGAAAACCGGAACGGGAGATTACGAAGCTGGTCTTTAAGCAAAGACCCGTAAGGTTTCGATAACCTTACGGGTCTGAAATACTTTGGAGAAAATCGCCGTTTTATTTCGATGTCGCCATGACCATTCTGATATTCAGTTTGGCCCCCGTCTGCAAAACATCGACCAAGTCCTGAACGGCCAGTGTTTTGTCAACCCGTACCACAATGGTGGGTTCGGCCACGTCTTTCATCACGGTTTGCAGGGCCATCTCCAGATTATCGGGCGAAACCGGATTCTTGTCGATAAAATACCGTTTCTCAGCGTCAACCGAGAGCGTCACCTGCTTCTTGCTCAATTGCTGGGAAGAAGAAGCCTTGGGAAGCATCAACTTGATAACGTTCGGGTTGGCTACTGTTGAGATGATCAGAAAGAACAACAGCAGGAAAAACATGATGTCGTTCAGAGACGATGTTGCAACCTCGGCGGCAAACTTATGTTTTCTTCTGAATTTCATTTTTTGACGTTTAACGTCTCCGGTTTCTCTAAGGTTGAAAACCGTCAAACCTTAAAGGAGAAACCTTAAACGAATTTTATCTGACCCGCGCGGCTTCAGTCGGTTTTTGCAACACTTCCATAAACTCGAACGAGTTAATTTCCAGCTTCAGCGTGAACTTCTCAATGAACATGTTCAGCAGGTGATAGCCCGTGTAGGCAATAACCCCGACGATCAGACCGGCTCCGGACGTGATCATTTTTTCGTAGAGACCACCGGCGATGATCCCCACGCTGATGTTATCCGATAGCGAAATGTCGTAGAAAATCCGGATGATCCCCGAGATCGTCCCGATAAAACCCAGCATGGGGGCAATACCGGCGATAATTCCGAGATAGCCCAAGTTACGCTCCAGGCGTGATAACTCGATCTGGCCGACGGTTTCGAGGGTGCCTTCAATGTCTTTAATCGGAGAACCGATGCGCCCAACGGCTTTTTCAAAAATCCGACCGATGGAGTTACGCTGGTTTTTGCAAAATGATTCGGCTGACTTGATATTGCCCTGCAAGACCATGTCTTTGACGTTGTCAATGAAATTATCGTCAACCCGGGTGTTGCTTCGAATGAACAGCCAGCGTTCGATAATCATGTACAAAGCCAGAAAAAACAGGATGGAGATGGGAATCATGACCCAGCCCCCCTTGGCGACCAGATCAAATAGTTGCATGCTTTGGGCCGGAGCTGCGGCTGCCGTAGAGTCAACGGCGGGAGCTTGTAACAGAATCATGTGCGATGTAAATCAGATAATCGGTTTTGTGCTTGCAATGGTACCGGTGTAAAAGGCTTCGTTTTTCAACGCCGTCTTGCCCGGGTTTATTGTAAGTAATGAGTTTTCAAATATAACGAAACAATAAGCAGAAAAGTCGTAAAAGTTACTGATTAGACTTTCACCAGAATTTTTCCCCGACGACCGGCTTGTTCGCTGTGTTCCACGGCTTTTTGAATTTCAGAAAGTGGATACGTGGTTTCGACGGGAAGCTGAATTTTTCCACTAATGAGCAGGGTCATCACATTACGGGCCACGTTCTGCCGCGTCTGACTATCGACCCGGCGCATCCAGTCTGTAAGCCAGAAACCTTTAAGCGTTAATTCACGGAAAATAATCAGACCAACATTGAACGAAGGATTTTGAAGGCTCAGGGCTCCGTACAGAAGCATCGTACCGCCTTTGGCGAGGCATTTCAGGGCATCAGAAGCTGTATTGCCGCCAACCGCTTCCAGTACACACGTAACCCCTTTTCCTTCCGTAAGGGCTTTAACGCGGGTCGTGAGCTTTTCCTTTTCCGTATTAACGATCGCGGTCAGGCCGAGTGCTTCCAGTTCATCATCGAGGTCGTTGTGCCGTACTGTTCCAATGGTGTGAATGCCTTTTAGCTTACAAAGCTGAATCACCAGTTTACTAAACGACGAACCCGCTGCCGTCAGCAATACCCATTGACCCGCCTGAAGCCCTGATTCTTCCAGCATCGCATAGGCCGAAAAAGGATTGACAAACAACTGAGCCGCCACCTCGTCGGACAACGAATCGGGCACCGGAATCAAACTGCGCTGGTTGGCAATTACATACTCCGACCAGGCTCCAAGGGCCGTAAAGCTCACCCGGATTCCGGTGCGCATCATTACGCCTTCGCCCAATTGATCGACCAGGCCAACGCCTTCAAAACCTACGCCAGATGGCAATTCGGGGCGCGTACCGTACAAATCCTGGACATACATCAGGTCCGATGGATTGATCGGACTGGCGATCACCTTAATCCGTACTTCGCCCGGACCCGGTTCGGGCAAAGGCAGGTCGATAACCTGAAGAACATCGGTTGGTTTTCCAATGGATGAGAAATTGACGGCTTGCATAGGAGAGGGAAGGCTGATGAAATGTAAACACTGAATACGTCACAAAAATACAAGGCAATCGGTACTTACCGGCTATAAACTAGCTCTGAATGAACAAACTTTCTATTTTTGCGCCAGAACACATGACATTTTTTACAGATAAGTAATCCCTTACCCTCTACCGCATGAGTGAATTCTGGGCCTACCTTCAATTGGGTTTTTCGCATATTACTGATCCCGGTGGTTATGATCATATCCTGTTTGTTATCGCCCTGTGCGCCATTTACAGCCTCAACCAGTGGAAAGAAGTGCTGATTCTGGTAACGGCTTTTACCGTTGGGCACTCACTGACGCTGGCGCTGGCGACCCTGCAACTCATCAATTACAGTACGGATGTAATCGAGCTGCTGATTCCGGTTACTATTCTAATTACGGCCATCACTAACTTCTTCTTTAAAGTGCCCAAAAGCCGTTTCTACGAGCAACCCAAACAATCGCCGGGCCGGTACGTATTGGCCTTGGTGTTTGGCCTGATTCACGGAATGGGCTTTTCAAATTACCTCCGAAGTTTGCTGGGGCAGCAGTCCAGTATTGTTAAACCGTTGTTTGCGTTTAATCTGGGACTGGAGTTTGGGCAAATTTTTATTGTCCTTATCATACTCACGATTGCCTTCGTGCTGATTGAAATGCTTCGCGTACGTCGGCACGACTGGAATCTGATTGTCTCCGGTATTGTGTCGGGTATGGCCCTTTCCCTGATCATCAATAATGAGTACCTGGCCGAGCTTTGGTAAAATCGGTTTGAGAGTTCGTGGTCAGCTGTTCCGAAATAGCTTGGCATTTTTCTCTTCCAGAAAAGTCAGGATAATATAAAGTATAAATAGAAACTTTGTTAGCTATGACCCTTCCGGCAATACTGTATAGAGAGAGTGTTGCGGCTTTTTAGTAATTTCATCACACATTCATCTACAAATTATATTTTGACACCCAACTATGAAATTGAGATTTTCTCTACTGATGGCGGGGTTGGCCGCAATAGTATTTGGTGCCGATGCGCAAACGCCATCGTCGCCCAACTACAAGGCTAACGATCGTTTTGAGCAACTGGGGCCGATGTTGCCCACTCCAAATACGTTTCGTACGGCTTCCGGATCGCCAGGCCGTGATTTTTTTCAGAACCGGGCCGATTATGACATCAAGGTTGAACTCGATGATATCAACCAGAAGATTACGGGTTCTGAAACGGTAACGTATTTCAACAATTCGCCCGACGAGCTGAAATACATCTGGCTGCAACTGGATCAGAATTTATTCGAAAAAGGCTCGACCGGGGGCATTACCCAGACGGGAGGAGTAAATGCCAATGGCATGTCGGCGGCTTCGCTGGGTAACCTGACGGCTACCGGCGGACGGGCGGGGCGTTCCAGCGGTCCGGATCGTGAATACGGATACAAAATTACGGCAGTGAAAGACAAAGCCGGAAAACCGTTGAAATACATCATTAACCAGACGATGATGCGGATTGATTTGCCCGCTCCCCTGAAGACGGGGCAGACCTTCTCGTTTGGCGTTACCTGGAATTACCTGATTACGGAATATTACGGACGGAGCGGGTACGAGTATTTCGCAAAAGACGGCAACTATAATTACTTTATTGCGCACTGGTTTCCGCGGCTGGCAGCTTATGACGACGTCAACGGCTGGCAGCATAAACAGTTTCTGGGTCAGGGCGAATTCACGCTGATCTTCGGAAATTACAAGGTGGCCATTACAGTTCCGAACGACCATGTTGTGGTGGCAACCGGTGAGTGTCAGAACTATAAACAGGTGCTGACGCCCACCCAGGCGCAACGAATGCAGAAAGCGGCCAACTCCAAAACGCCGGTTATGATTGTGACGCAGGCCGAAGCCGAAGCCGCTGAGAAAGCCAAGCCGACCGGCAAAAAAACCTGGATTTACAAAGCCGATAACGTGCGGGATTTTGCTTTTGCTTCCTCCCGAAAATTCATCTGGGATGCCATGCAAACTGACGTTTACGGCGATGGTCGCAAAATCTGGAGCATGTCGGTTTATCCCAAAGAAGGCAATCCGCTGTGGGAACAGTATTCGACCCGGGCCGTCGAACACACGCTGAAATCGTACGGAAATCGCACCTTCAAATACCCGTATCCGGTGGCTATTTCGTGTCACGGCGTACCCGGCGGTGGGATGGAATACCCCATGATCAGCTTCAACGGTGGTCGGCCTGAACCCGACGGCACGTACACAGAAGCTGTGAAAGCCGGGATGATTGGGGTGATTATTCACGAAGTGGGGCACAATTTCTTTCCGATGATCGTCAACTCCGATGAGCGGCAGTGGACCTGGATGGACGAAGGCTTGAACACGTTCTGTCAATACCTGGCCGAAAAAGAATGGGATTACAAGTTTCCGACTCGGCGCGGGGAGCCCAATCAGATTGTGGATTACATGAAATCCGATAAATCGGTGTTGTCGCCCATCATGACCTCGTCCGACAACGTCATTGGCCTCGGTCCGAATGCCTACGCCAAACCGGCTACGGCGCTGAACATCCTGCGGGAAACCGTCATGGGACGCGAGTTGTTCGACTATGCTTTTAAAGAATACGCCAATCGGTGGATGTTCAAGAACCCCACGCCCGCTGATTTCTTCCGAACGATGGAAGATGCTTCAGGCGTCGATCTGGACTGGTTCTGGAAAGGCTGGTTCTACGGCGTCGAACCCGTCGATCAGGATTTGGTGGAAGTAGACTGGTACACGCTCAATACCCAAAATCCGGAAGTGGAAAAAGCACTGGCCCGTACAGCTGCCGAAGGACGCGCAAAAACCATCAGCAAAATGCGGGATGCGGCCACCAAAGAACAAACCGTCGTTGCCCAGGACTCGACCATGCGGGATTTTTACAACAGTTATGATCCGTACGCCGTGACCGATACCGACCGGAAGAAATACCAGGATTACCTGGCGACGCTGACGGAAGATGAACGGAAAACCCTGGAGTCAAAAAACAACTTCTATACGCTGACGCTGAAAAACAAAGGCGGGTTGCCGATGCCGGTGATTATCCGGATGGAGTTTGAAGACGGTACGGATTCGGTGGCGCGTTTTCCCGCAGAAATCTGGCGGTTCAATGACGTACAGATTCAGAAGGTGATTGCTACCAGCAAAAAAGTAACCCAGTGGACGCTTGACCCCTTCCAGGAAATTGCCGATATCGATACCGAAAATAATTCGTTCCCGCGGGTCTCAAAGCCAACGCGTTTCCAGTTGTTCAAGCAACAGGGGGCGGGCCGTGGTGCGAACCCAATGCAACAACAACGCTCGACTACGCAGCCACCGGCTCGTCAGGGTGGAGCGAATAAAAATGAATAAAGCGTAAATGAACAATGAAAAGTGAATAGTTGGGGATGAATTGATATTCTTTCGGTCTCATTCATTGTTCATTGTTCATTATTCATTAAGTTTGCACCCGATTCGGGATGTAGCACAGCCAGGTAGTGTACTTGCATGGGGTGCAAGGGGTCGTGGGTTCGAATCCCGCCATCCCGACTGGCCTAAGGCGAAACAGAAACTATTCTGTTTCGCCTTTTTTTGTGTGGGTTCAAAACCCGGCCGGGTTTAAAACCCTTACGAGATGGGTAACTGGTGGAGCTGAATCAGGTTGCCGCAAGTATCGTCGAACGTGGCCATAAAGCCCCACTCGGTCATGACAGGCGGTTTGGTGAAAACGACGCCAGCCTGTGTCAATCGCTCGTATTCCTGCTGAATGTCGTGGGTGCTGAAGACAATGGCTGGTAAACCGGCCTGGAAAAGCGCTTGCTGATGGCTTTTGCCAATGGGGTTGTTGCTGGGTTCGAGCAACAGGCCCGTGCCTGCCGGATCTTCGGGCGAAACCACAATGGCTAGCTGGGCTTCGGGAACGTACATCCGTTCGAGGAACCCCAGGGTTTGGGTGTAAAAGGTAAAGGCAGCGTGTGGATCATGAACGAACACACTGGTTAGACCGATTTTCATAAAAAAGGAAGTTATGTAAGCAGGAATGGGCAATTCAGGCGGATTGCACCTGGGGTTTCTTCTTCAACAGAAGAGCGCAAAGCATCGAAATAACCAGTCCGATCGGCACTACTTCGGCATAAGTTAGTAAAATCACCATCAACGGATTTTGATAAAGCTCTTTGTAGCCCTTCATTTCCTGGGCTTTAGCGGTTAACTCGGCTGGCGAAGCACCTTCGCTTTGGGTTTCTCTCAAAACGTGGGCGGTGTATTTATCCATGAAGTCCGGTATAAACAGATAATAATCGACCAGCCAGACCAGTACGTACATCGAAGACGCAATGAGTGTAATGTACAAGCCGATTTGGAACGCCTTGCCGAACGATAATGTGCCGTTACTGAATTTATCCCGGTAATTTTTGACACCCACAAAAATGATCGAAAACGCCAGCACCATCGACGCGTAACCCAGCGCCATGTTGCTTTCAAACTTGTCGTTCGCATAGCATAAGGCTGTCGAGACAACCATCACCGCGGTCAGGATAAAACCGGAAATGAGGCCGCAGATCAAAATGATTTTTTTCATCGGTAGTAGACGGGTTTGGTTCGGGCCAAAATTGGGAATGAGTGTTCGTTTGCCACTCATCCTTTCGGGTGATTTACGATCAGCGAGCCGAAATTCATGCTTTGGTGGGAGCGCTCAGGGAATCAGCAGGAGTCGTCTGGCTTTTTCAACGGCCTGTGTCCGGCGTTTGACATCCATTTTCTCCAGCACATTCGACGAATGTGTTTTGACGGTATTGAGCGAGACAAACAAACGGGATGCGATTTCCTGATTGCTGAGTCCTTCGGCCATCAGTTGCAACACCTCCAGTTCACGTTTGCTTAAGCCGGTTTTCGCCAACGCGTCTTCGTTCAGAATAAAACCGGTAGGTCCGGTTCGGTAAATGGCTTTTTCAACAACAACGGTTTTGATGGTAGGGCTTGTCAATTTTTGAGCGAGCCAGATGCCCAAACCCGTAAAGACAAGCGCAATGGCTCCGATGTATACTTCGAAGGTGTGGTTAATAATCAAAAACCGTAACTCCAGCCATTTTAGCAAAGATAAGAGTAGTGCCAGCGAAATACCGTAGAGGATGGTCGGCTTATTTCGGATCAGGAATTTGACGAACACATGCATTTCTATTGGCAGGGCATCAACTGGAAATAGAAGATTAACGGGTTGAAACCGCTTTTTACAACTTATTTATCCGCAAAAAGTGACTCATAATGGGCCGACGGTTCCAGAATACCGCCACTTTGATCGTAGAACGATTGGTCCGTCAGGTAAACACCTTTCTGCGTTTGGGTCCACGAAGCGCCGGCTTTGGGATGATACGACATCAGCTTAGCCCAATTTTTGTAATACTGATGGCCGTTGGTTTCCTGCAAACCAACCGTCATTCCGGGGAAAGGCGGCAGCCGGGCGGCAACAGCCTTGTTCCAATCAACCAGAATCGGGTTGACGGTCAGGTCGGCGCAAAAACACGGAATCTTCTTTTCGTAGGCCAGCTGCGTGATTTTCATCGTCATGCTGAGTGTTTTCGCAATCGCTTTCACGGCAATAGCCGAGTAGCCCTGCTCAATCCGGCGGGCCGCATCCTCAACGGTATGGGCGCTTTCGTCGGCGGCTACCCGTACGCCCAGATCGCCCACGAATACATCGTTGTTTTCCTCAAACGGTTCTTCGATGACCGCAATCTGGTCGAATGCGCCAATTTTTTTGGCGTGGTCTAAAAACCGCAGCAGGGTTTCCTTTTTCTCGTAGCGGCCGTTGGCGTCGAAGTAATACGGAATTTTTCCGCTTTTCGTGTAAGGCGTTTCGTAATGCCCGATGGCTTTGTGCACTGCCGTCAGAAACGCAATGTCTTTCTCAATCATTTCCGCCTGCGTTCCCGCCGAACCGGTTTTCAGCTTCATGATGAAATAGCCTTCATCAGCTGCGGTTTTGATGCGCTCGGCAGTGGTACCCACGCTAAACGACGGAATGCTGGCTACCTTGTTGTGACGATGTGAGAGGCCTGGTTTGTAAGTTGCCGGAATCATCTCGTCGAAGCGGGTCATTTTATTTTCCTGCGCGTAAAGCAGCCAAGCTGCATTATCGACGCAAACCAGTGCGTTCAGGGCGAAGGTTTTCCGCAAATCGGGATTACCGGTAATTTTTTTGCCATACGCCAGTACGTCTGGTAAAACCGTATCCAGCAGCTCAACGGGTGTAGTAAACGACGTGCCTTTGATAAGTTGCAACGCCCGTTCACTCATGGCGTACATGAGCGCATTGCCGGCACTTTCGGAGTGGGCGGCAAACACGCTGGAGTCTGACCAGAGTACGCCCTGGGTTCCCAATCCGATTTTGCGAAGGCCCGATTCCGATTCCAGCCAGGCGATTGCCTGCCAGCTGTCGGTGATGGCACTCCCCTTGAACCGGTACGGATTCAACGGTTCGCGCTCGAAGTTGGAGCTGACGTTCTTGATCCGGATCTTCGCCAACGGCTTTTCGGGTTGGTTCATCGCCTGCGCTTTCAGCGAAAAACCGTTGAGTCCAGCGGCTGTCAATACGCCTGTGTAACCAATAAATTCCCGGCGGTTCATGGAGGAGCGGTTTACGGTTTTCAATTTACAGTGGCCTAACGTATCCAATTGAGCTGCGTCACCCAACCGAAAACCGTAAACCGGGGACTATTTTGAAATCATTTTCTCAAAAATCTGGCGTTGTTCGATCAGAGCAGCCACCTTGTCGGTTGGGTTGGTACGGCACTCGAGCAAAATCCAGCCTTTGTAATTGTTCTTGACGAACAAATCCATCAACTGCTGGTACGGGTAGCTGGTATCGTTCAGCTCGCGAACATGGCAGATGTCACCAAACCGTTTTTTGACCAGATTGAAATTGTACTCCAGCCCTTTTCCGTGCAGGTCTTCCGGGTTACAGTTCCAGCAAACCGTTGCGTTCTTGTTCGGCGCGTGGTCCATGATGGTTTTGATATTCGGCAGTTCCTGCGTTTCGTTACCGTGTACCTCCAGCCGGATTTGCTGCCCGAAATCAGCCGCGTACTTCGCCAGTTCGTCGAGGGCCTGCCCAATTTGCGCCAGCGTTTTTTCGGTGGGCACTTCTTTGTGAAGCTGATTCGGTTTTACTTTCACCCCCGAACCACCCACGTCGGCGCTCAGCCGAATGAATTCTTTGGTGCGCTCGATGGATTTGCGCAACCGCTCCGGGTCTGGCGAGTCGTATTGCTCGTTCGTTCCCATGCCGACCACCTTAATCGGGCTATCGGCAAATTTCTTTTTAACCTCAGCCCGTTCAGCGGCCGACAAATTTGGCATCACGCCGTGGGCGTGTTCAACCCGCAATTCGACGCCACCAATTCCGGCGGTAGTGCAATTTTTTATCAGCGTCGGAACGTCCCAATCTTTACCCCACAGATAGGTAACCAGACCCAGTTTCATCTGGGGCTTTTTAAAAGTAGGAACCGAAGCGATGGCCGGGCCGGCCAGCAGGGACGCGCCGGTTAGCAGTGATAGTTCTTCAAGGAAGTTTTTTCGGGTTATTTTAGTCATGGAACGGAGCGGTTTTGCTTTGATTTAAAATCCGATAGAGTTGCCCCCATCGACGGGTAGCGATGCGCCGGTGATATAGCGGGCCCCCTCCGACGATAGAAAAACGGCGGCATTTCCAATATCTTCCGGTTTGCCAAAGTGGCCCATCGGGGTTCGGCGCATGGCCCGGTCGCGCCGGTCGGGATCGCTCCCCATGGCAATTTTGCTCATGGCGGTTTCGATGAAGCCCGGGGCAATGGCATTCACCCGAACGTTATGGGGCGAAAATTCTGACGCCAGTACCTTCACCATACCCTCCACCGCCGATTTGGAAGCAGCATAGGCCACCACCCGGTCAATGCCGTAGTAGGCTGCCATCGATGAAATCATCAGAATGGAGCCGCTACGTCGGGGAACCATCCGTCGGGCACAGGCCCGGGTCAGGGCAAAAACGGCGTTCAGGTTCGTCTGAATGATGCGGCTAAATTCTTCGTCGGTGACTTCCAGGGCCGGTTTTTTGAGGTTGATTCCTGCATTGTTCACCAGAATATCAATTGGGCCAAGGGTGTTTTCGATTTGACCTACCAACGCTTCCAGCGCTGTCAAATCAGTAACATCGTTGGTAAAATAATGGGCCGTTTGACCGAGTTGCGCAACGGCCTCGCGGAGCGGTTCTTCCCGGCGGCCAGTAATAACAACGCGGGCACCGGCCTGCACCATGCAGCGGGCAATATCGAGACCGATACCGGTTCCTCCACCTGTAATCAGGGCTATTTTGCCCGTTAATGAGAATACACTGAGTTGGTTTTCGTTGGATTGCACGTCTTTTCGTTTTATGGTTTCGGCGGCTTTACCGCATCTTGTAAATTTCTACCAATTGTTTCACCTCATCGAGACTGCGCTCCGGTTTTTTAAACGGTTTTGGAATGGGTTGCCGGGCAAACTCCTGGAGGTACAGAACCCAGGCATCGCGCCACCAGATGGCTTCTTTCTGTTGCGTCGCTAGCCGTCCGGTTACGTTGGCGAACGTTTCGGGATCAACGTCTTTTTGAACCTGCGCCCACTGCTTTTGCAGCCATCCAACGGAGTCAGCACCCGTGTAAAAGCGGGTGCATAGTTCATCCCAGAGTGTTCGGCCCGAACTCAGTTTTTTCGTCCACGGAACATGGTGGAACCAGAGCAAATAAGGAAGCGGGCAGGTTTCGGGATTACTCCATTGCTTTTGCACATCAGGATGGTACTGAGCGAGTGCGTTGCTCCCTTTGGCGGTTCGGTCGAAGCCCAGACCGATGGAGTCAGCGCGGTGGTAGTAAACGGCCGTCCAGTCGGGGCGGGGACTGCGGTTTTGCCAGGGTTCGGGCGAAAAATGCACCCCTGTCCATGGACGTGAGAGGCCCAGCGGAGTGTTGTAATTGACGTAAATCTCCCGCGACTTCAGCAGCATGTCCGTAATGGTTTTGACGGAAGTGGGTTCGCTAGTCAATGTCATCTTCACCCATTCATTGGCAATGGCGTCCGACGACAAGGAATGATCCCAGGCCAGCCGACCGAATGCATACCAGTTGGCCTGGGCCAACGGATGACCCGTCCAGTTGCGATCCGAGCCGGTGTTGGCCACACCCGCGATGGCCGTCAGTTTGTAATCGTGGAGACTGCCGTCAATAACCCGGGCTACTGTCGAATTTTTGCCTTTGACGTGCGTATCCGAATCCAGGCATTCCTTGAAAATAGGCGCTTCATAAACGAGGTGCGTGGCAAAGCCGAGGTACTCCTGCGTCAGTTGAAATTCCATGCCCAACGGTGTTTTGGGCATCATGCCAAAGATGGGCGAAAACGGCTCCCGCGGCTGAAAGTCAATCGGGCCATTCTTTACTTGTACAATAACGTTCTTTTCAAACTGGCCGTCCAGCGGCTGAAATTCTTCATGAGCAGCCTTGAAACGATCGCCGTTTGGATCGGCTTTGTAAACAAACGCCCGCCAGATGACCAAGCCTTTGTGCGGAGCCAGCGCCTTGGCGAGCATATTGGCTCCGTCGGCATGGGTGCGGTTATAATCCTGCGGTCCGGGTTGGCCTTCCGAATTAGCTTTGACCAGAAAACCACCAAAATCCGGAATGAGTTTATAAATCTCATTGGCTTTATTGGCCCACCATTTATTGACTTCGGGGTCAAGGGGATCGGCGGTTTTTAAGCCACCGATGGTTTTCGGAGCTGGAAAATAGACGGACAGATAGATCTTGATTCCGTAGGGACGAAATACATTCGCCAGCGCAGCCACTTTTTCCAGGTACTCAGCGGTCAGAAACCGGGCACTGGCGTTGACATTATTAACGACCGTACCGTTGATACCGATGGACGCGTTGGCGCGGGCGTAATCCTGGTAGCGCGGGTCGATGCGTTCGGGCAGTTCGTACCATTTCCAGAGCGACGTACCGGCGTACCCCCGTTCAATACTGCCGTCGGTGTTGTCCCAGTGGTTGAGCATCCGAACCTGAATTTTGGGATTGCTGGCCAGCGAAAGGTTGTCAATAGATTGCCCGGTTTGTAGTTGGCGCAGCAACGCAAACACGCCGTATAGCACACCCGCATCGGTTTTGCCGGAAACCGTAATGTTTTGCTTTCCGGCAATTTGATAGCCGTCGTTGTTGAGTTGTGATAAACTGGCGCTGGTTGTAAGCACAATACCGCCGGTTTTGCCGTCTGCGTTCGCAACAATTGGCACGGTTTTACCAAGTAAGCCTTGTAAGCCGCTTTGTAGCTCTGCGGCAGCGGTTTTCAAAACCGGTGTGTTCTTGCTCAAAACAATGAATTGCGTTGAACGGGCGTAGGCAGCTCGTTTAGGGGCTTCTCTGATCAAGTCATACTTCAGCCATAAGCGGTAACCGTCGTCGCGGTCTGGCGCTCCGGCTCGGCAAAGCGTTGCAAGCAGTAGGAAAAATGCTATTTTGTAATTCATAGGTTAAAGCTTGTTTCGTAGACGGGGCGGCCCCATCTACGAAATAATTCAAATTTTACTCTGCCAGTGAACGCGTAATTCCCAACTCCAATCCCCGCAGTTCGGCCAGGCCGCGCAGCCGACCGACGGCCGAATAGCCCGGATACGTTTTCTTGTGCAGGTCGTCGAGCATCTGATGGCCGTGGTCGGGGCGCATGGGAATCGTGGTGACACCCATACCGGTTTTTTCCCGCCGTTGCTGTTCCAGCACAATCTCTTTAATGACCGCGTACATATCTACGTCGCCCGCCAGGTGGTCGGCTTCGTGGAAATTACGTGGATCAGCCTCCCGCTTGGTCGTTCGCAAATGGATAAAATGAATCCGGTTACCAAACCGCCGAACCATGCCCGGCAGGTTGTTGTCTGGGCGGATGCCCAGCGAACCGGTACAGAAGGTGATTCCATTGGCGGTGATGTCGCAGGCAGTCATCAACTCGGCCAGATCAGCTTCGGTGCTGACGATGCGCGGCAGACCCAGCAGCGGCCTCGGCGGATCGTCGGGATGAATGCACAAGTTGATGCCAACTGACTCCGCCACCGGAGCCACTTCCCGGATGAAATAATAAAGATGTTCCCGCAATGCCCGGTCATCAATGGTGGAATAGTCGTCTAGCAACCCCTGAAACGTCGATAGCGTAAAGGCTTCTTCGGAGCCGGGCAACCCGAGTAAAACGATGTTGCTCAGTTCGGTGATCCGCTCCGTGGTCATCTGGGCAAATTTGGTACGGGCCGACTCGATCACTTCTGGTTCGTAGTCAGTTTCGGCCCCCGGACGCTTCAGGATACAAAGGTCAAAAACTGCGAAATCTTCCCAGACAAACCGCAGGGCCAATGAACCGTCCGGCATTTCATAACTCAGGTTGGTCCGCGACCAGTCGAGCACCGGCATGAAGTTGTAACAAACCGTGGTGATGCCGCAAGCGGCCAGATTCCGCAGTGATTCTTTGTAATTTTTAATGTACTGATCACGGGCCGGTCGCCCTTTTTTGATGTCTTCGTGAACCGGCAGGCTTTCGACCACCGCCCAATGCAACGGCGAATACCGTTCATTATCGGCTTCGATCAGTTGTTTTCGTTGTTCAATTTCCGCACTTGTCCAGACCTCACCGACCGGAATCTGGTGCAAAGCCGTCACAATTCCGGTGCAACCCGCCTGGCGTATATCCATCAGCGAAACCGGATCATGCGGCCCGAACCAGCGCATGGTTTGTAGCATTCCCATTAAAAAAACTTTATTTCGTGTTGTTAAAATATTTTTTGGCAAACTCCAGAAAAACCGGCCAGTCGGGCAAATCCGTATGACCGCCCTCGTGATTCCGAAATGCCAGATCACCGTGGATCAGCGACACATCCGGCGCGGGCATCTGCTTCGTTCCGACGCCTTTTTTGCCCAACAATTCGTACACCGGACTCGCAGCCACGCAGGCCAAAAACTCACCGTGCGGGTCGGCCCACTGATCCTGAGTACCGCCGGTAATGAAAATAGGGCGAGGTGATACGAGTGCAATCAGATCGTGGGCATCGACGGGCATGGCTTGCCAATTGCCGCCATACTTCAGAAAGTTCCCGGCCATCCAATGATACTCACCTGAGCCGGCTACATTATCGATTGTTTCGCCAAAATTCCGTTTTTCGAGCGAAGCGCCCAGTGAACCGGAGCAGCTCGAAAAGACAATTGCCCAACGGGAATCCAGTGCTCCGGCCAGCAGCGCGGTTTTGCCCCAGCGCGAATGCCCCTGAATTCCGATTTTTTTCGAATCAATGGCTTTATCGGTTTCAAAATAATCGAGGGCGCGGCTCAGGCCCCAGCACCAGGCCGAGAGCACACCCCATTCATTCGGCTGGCGGTCTTTGCCTTCGTTGACTAACCCGATGATGCCTTCGTGCAAACCGGCTCCACTGTCCATCTGAATGTCGCCGGTATTGACGCGGGCATATGCCCAGCCAGTCGACAAAACCATATCCAGTGCCGTGGGGCCAGCCGGGGTCGGGAAATTAAAATTAGTCGTAGCAACCACCATCAAGGGTACCGGGCCGGATGCGTTGGCTGGCAGGTACAACGTAATGGTAATGCCCGGTTTTGCGGCCGGAAACCTTGAATTGTCGATATGCCCAATAATCGTTTTTTTGATTGCTTTGCCGTTCAATGCGCCGGGGTCGGTCGCCGTGACTTCAAACGTGACTTTGGGCGTGTTCGTAGGAGTTTTGCCGAAAACTTCGGTTTCATATTCCTGCAGAATTTCCGGGCGACGCTGTTTCCACCAGGTGGCGGCATTTTTGACGGTTTTGCCGTTTTTTAGCACCAGCGGATCGGGTAGTTTGTCGTTGTTGGCAACGGTTTCATCGTAGTTGGTCCAGTTGCCCCAACCCGACCGGACGTGCGTATTTCCTTTTTCGTCGTACCAGTTGGTCGAATTAGGGCGCTGTTTCAGGTGCTGCGGCCGTTTCGGATCATCGGCGGGCGCGGGCAGGTTGACGGGCAGTTTCAAGCCAAGCTTGTCCATCATTTTCTGCCAGTCTTCCTGCGCAGCCGCGCGCATCTTGTTCATGTATGCCGTTCGCTCTTCCGGCGTCATTTTCTGAAAATCCGGACTTTGTGCTGATACCGTTTGGGCGGCCAACAGAGCAACCAGCAAAACCGTACCGACACCACGGCAAAAGGTTTCTTTCATCATTTAGACAAAAAACGGTACATCTTTCGGCGCATATTTTTTCATGCCTGCTTCGTTGATTTCAACGCCAATACCCGGTTTCTCGGACAGCGGAATGAAACCGTCTTTTACCATCGGTCCATCAAAGGTGACAATTTCCTTGAACATCGGATCTTCGTGGAAATAAATCTGCCATTCCAGAATCATGAAGTTTGGCACCGACGCACAAACGTGGCTGGAGGCCATCGCACCCAGGTACGAGGCTACCATGTGCGGAGCAAACGGCACATAATAAAGATTAGCGAGATTGGCGATCCGCTGTCCTTCGCCCAGGCCACCCGCTTTCTGCAGGTCTGGCATGATGATGTCAACAGCGCCGATTTCCAGCATCCGGCGGAAACCGTAGGCCAGGTAATGGTTTTCTCCCGCGCAAATGGGTGTGCTGGTCGATTCGGAAATGATCTTGTACGCTTCGACGTTCTCGGCGGGAATCGGTTCTTCCAGAAACATCAGGTTCAGCGGTTCCATCATTTTGGCGACGCGTTTTCCGGTGGTCACATCATACCGCCCGTGCATATCGACGCAAATGTCAATTTTAGGACCAACGGCTTTCCGAACGGCGGCAATCTGGTTGTACATCCGTTCCAGTTCGCCGGGGCTGGCAGTCCAGTTGTAGCGGTCGTATTTATTGGGATCATTCCACTCATCAATGTCGTATTTCACCGCTGTAAAACCCATATTGACGGCTTCTGTAGCGCTTTGCGCAAAATTATTCGTGCTTTTGTCGGTATCTCGATAGGTGCCGGTATCGCAATATACCCGGATTTTGTCGCGGTATTTTCCGCCCAGCAACTGATAAACCGGTAAGCCAAGGGCTTTTCCGACCAGATCCCACAAACCCGTTTCGACGGCGGAAAGAACGGCAATGAACATACCAGCTTGCGCGCCTTCAAAAAAACCGGATTTGCGAATGTCTTCAAACAGTCGGTTGACGTTCAGGGGGCTTTTGCCTTTGATGCGTTGGGCCATCATCTTCACCAGGTGGTACGTTCCGGGTGTGGCATCGACGGCTTCTCCGCAACCCCAGATGCCTTGGTTGGTGTGAATTTTGACGAACAAACTGTGTCCGTTGCGGATGTAACCGCATTTGATATCCGTAATTTTTAGGTCGGATGGCGCAGACGACAGGGGGGCTCGTTCGACGGCGGTTTCTAGTTCGGCTCCGAAGCTGGAAGTGGCAGCAAAAACGCTGGCAATGGCACTTTTGGTAAGAAAAGATCTTCTGGAAGTCATGAGTTTGATAGAGATTGTGAAGAAGTGTTTCGCGGAGTTGATAAGCAGGAGTTCAGCGGAGTTAATGATTCATTCTGCTAAACTCTTTTCACTTTAATTGACCCGGCGAACACCTTCGTATTACCAGGTACGGTTTTTTAAGTAATCTTGGATTTGCTCTTTGGGAACTGGAAGCTCATTCACGTGTGCGTTGAGCCACTGGGAAAAATCCTTCTCGATCTCGGCCGACCAGCGGTTGTCGATCTGGCCGGGGGTGTATTTCTGTTCACGCAGGCGTTGATGGCCAAACATATCCCGGAGCCGCACGATTTCCGACGTTTTTACCACCTTTTCTACCAGATGCGGAGGAACGAAAGTAACCGCTCCGTCACGGCCCAGCACGATATCACCGGGCATTACCATTACTTTGCCAATTCGGGTGGGCCGGTTGATACCGACCAGCGTGGTGTTCAGTTCGCCATCAGGATTGTTGAGGTGGTGGGAGGGGTGATAGCTGCGGAAGTAGGACGTAAAACCGCCAATTTCTTTCAGGCCTGCAATGTCACGAATAGCACCTTCGTACACAATACCGTTCCCGGTTTTGGCGTAAATGGAGTTGCCGAGGTTGTCGCCGATGGTGGGACCGTCTTCGTGCATTCCAAACTGATCGACGACGTACACATCTCCTCTGACGAGCATGTCGATGGGCCAAGCATTTTGTGATTTTACACGCCCATCTTTTTCGTGGCCTTTCTTGTCTGTCACCCGGTGAACATCAGGACGGCCAGGCATAAACGTCGCCGTGAGCGCCCGGCCCACCAAGACGCTGTCGGGGTTGATGGTTTGCCAACCTTCGGCATACTGGTACTTGTAGTTGGAGCCTTTCATGGTGGCCCAGGCTTCTTCGTGGGTCACCAGTTTCATGCGTTTCAGAAGGGCATCCGGCACCTTGGGTCGCCCGTCAGGAAAGCGTTCGCCTTTCCACTCCGGGGTCAAAAAGATTAGTTCTTCGCGGGAAATTTGCTGCCCACGCGACACCGTCGCCAGGCCGAACAGGAAAACCGCAACGGCTGGTAAAATGACCGATTTCATCATAGTTTTCAGGAACCAAGAATAGGTTTTGAATATGAACAAAAGAAGGAAAAAGTTAGAAATTTCTACCCGTTTTCATACGTGCTAAATAGATGATATGAGTAGCAGCTTCAAGATCTCCGAAAATGGTGTCCAGGTTGTTCGCATACGGACAAGATTTGTCCGACTTCGTACACTTCTCGTCGTCAATAAAAAAGCCGTTGCTGATTATCAGTGTGTTATCGTATTGGCACAGCAATTGGCATATAGTAAGCAGAACAGTAACAACAACAATCATAATCAACTAACAACAAATACGAACAACCATGAAAGCATTATTTGGTACTCTGATCATCGCTGCGCTGTTGAGCGCGAACACGGTAACGGCCACTCCGAACAACCCTAAAACGCGCTCGTTTGAAACCAGCACGTTTGTGACAAACCAAAACAAAATCTGGGTGGCCGTTGAAAAGTCAGCGGCAACGCCGGTAACGGTAATATTGCGTAAAAACAACGAAGTGTTCTTTAAGCGATTTATCGGCAAAAATGAAAGCAAATTTGCTGCGAAGCTGGATGTGAGCGAGTTGGCGGATGGAGAATATGAACTGGAATTTGTATCATCAGGCGGTAGCGTTAAAAAAACGGTCAACATCGGCAAACCCGTGGTGCAGGAACCGACCCGTATGATTTCCATGAATTAATAGATTCTGTAGGATTAGTTTAGGTTAAGAAAGCGCAGGAAAGCTACTTCCGAATCGGAGGTAGCTTTTTTTTGTTTACAGTTTGTAAGTTTCAGTTTAACCGTTGGCTATCGCCAGCGCCTGCGCTAACTGAAAACCGAAAACTGTTTACTTTTGCAGATGGAACAACCCCGCACGATTTACACAACGGCCTTTTTTCTTCTTTGCCTGAGTTCGTTTCTTTTCTTCGCCAGCTTCAATATGTTAATTCCTGAACTGCCCGGTTACCTGACCAGCATGGGTGGCGCAGAATATAAAGGATACATTATCAGCCTGTTTACGCTAACGGCCGGGTTGTCCAGGCCGTTCAGCGGGCGATTGACAGACACGGTTGGCCGGGTGCCGGTCATGGCTTTTGGTTCATTGGTCTGCTTTGTTTGCGGTTTTTTGTATCCGGTTGTGGCCTCTGCCTGGTTCAACGGAATCGCTGGGTTGCTGCTGTTACGCCTGATTCACGGTTTTTCAACTGGCTTCAAGCCAACCGGCACGTCGGCCTATGTGGCCGATATTGTTCCCGACGAACGCCGGGGCGAAGCTATGGGCGTTTTGGGATTAAGCGGTAGTATTGGTATGGCGTTCGGGCCCGCCATCGGCAGCTGGATAACCGCTTCATTTGGCCTGAATCTGTTGTTTTACACATCCTCAACGCTGGCGCTGTTGTCCATCATCATTCTACTGAATATGAAAGAAACCCTGAAAGAGCGCGTGCCCTTTCGCTGGAGTTTATTACGAATTTCTCGTCGGGATGTGTTCGAACCCGCCGTATTCGCTCCCTCGCTGGTTACATTTCTCAATTCGTTTAGCTTCGGAGCCATCATTACATTAGCTCCGGATTTCAGCGAAGCCTTGCACGTGGGTAATAAAGGGCTGTTTTTTACGGTTTTTACCATTTCGTCGCTGGCTATCCGGTTTCTGGCCGGCAAAGTTTCGGATCAGTATGGTCGGCGGCCGATTTTGCGCATTGCCTCGCTGATCATCACAGTTGCTATGCTTTTGCTGGCATTCAGTACATCCATTCTGTCTTTTTTACTAGCCGGGGTTGTATTCGGAATCGCGTCGGGGATGTATTCTCCGACGGCTCAGGCCTGGACGGTCGATTTGAGCAGTTCTGCAAACCGTGGCCGGGCGCTGGCTACGATGTATATTGCGCTGGAAGCCGGTATCGGTTTGGGAGCCTTTTTATCAGCCTGGTTATACGATAACAAAACCGACCAATTTTCGCTGGCTTTCATGCTGATTGCGGTGTTTTCACTGGTTTCGTTTGTGTACCTCTACCCCTATCCGAAAAAGGCCTAGTAGAGGTAATGTAGGGTGAAAATGAATGAATATCTTTACGAAAAACGAACGTAGCTACTAATCTCCTGTCAGCTCATTAGAACAACCCAAAACGGCTAGCTTAACGGTTTTTGTAGTTAAACGGTCAGCTGCGGCTTTTCAGTACGTAGCAGAAATAATTACCTATATCCCTAAATAGGGATAGCACCGGCAAACACAAAGTAATTATTTATATAAAAGTTTATTAAATATCTGTGCAAATTTACTAATGTTGAAAAGCAAAGGTTCTTCGGTATAATAGAGTGTTTAAGAAATAGTTATCAAAATTTTTGAAAATATAATATAAGCCTTCAAACTTGGAAAAATATAAAAAACGTAGCATAATTTCTCGAATTAACAAAAAAATGACCTAACCGCTTGTATAATTTCAGATAGAAAATTGATACTTTTGTAATAGGCTTCTGTAAAAGCCTTTCGAAATTTTATTCTACCAAAACGTTTCAATTTGAAATTTTCGTTTTCTTTACACAAAAAACCAGTTTCAATTTAACCCTACAGTTAGTCTAATGAAAACACAATCTCCAACTCCAGCACCAGCTAAAGCAGCAGCTCCCAAGAAAAAGTCGGGCGGTCTGAATCCGGTGTTTGTCATTCCCATTTTGTTTGTTATCGCCATCTGTACGTACATGTTTGTATTTGGCGATCCGAGTCACTTTCAAGGTGGAAATAACGAAAACCTTCCGATCGACGGTGATTATTTCGGGATCGTTTACAAAGGTGGTCCAATTGTACCGCTTCTGTTTACCTGTTTCTTGATTGTGCTGGTTTTCTCAATTGAGCGTTTTATTACGATCGGCCGTGCCAATGGCTCAGGTTCGATTGACGAGTTTGTTCGCAAAGTAAAAGGAATGCTCGACCGTAACGAAGTAGAAGCTGCTATCAAAGAGTGTGACCGTCAGAAAGGGTCAGTAGGTAACGTTGTAAAAACGGCCCTGGTGAAGTATCAGCAATTGAGAAATGACACAGAACTGACCAAAGAGCAGAAACTGGTAGCGCTGCAGAAAGAAGTAGAAGAAGCAACAACGCTCGAATTGCCGATGTTGGAGAAAAACCTGACCATCATTGCTACGCTGGCCTCTGTATCAACGCTGGTTGCTCTGTTGGGTACGGTATTGGGTATGATCCGCGCATTTAGCGAATTGGGATCGACGGGTCAGCCGGATACCGCTGCGCTTTCAACGGGTATCTCTGAGGCCCTTGTAAACACAGCATTAGGTATCGGTACGGCCGCTATTGCGACGATCATGTACAGCTATTTCACCAGCCGCATCGATGAGTTGACTTACAACATTGATGAAATCGGTTTGAGCATTCAGCAAAACTTTGCCGCACACAATTAATTTCTGTGTGGTAGCGTTTTTACATCACAAAAATCATTAAACTATGCCTATCGTTAAGCCTAAGCGGTCGAGGCCTCACATGGATATGACGGCGATGTGTGATGTGGCATTCCTTCTTCTGACCTTCTTTATTTTGACGGCTCAGATTCGCGTACAGGAGGCTGCTGAAATCAACCCGCCAACGTCTATATCTGGTATAAAAGTGCCTGATACCGATATTATGACCATCAGTTTGGATAAGGACGGAAAAGTGTTCTTTGGTATCGATGGCCAGCCTAACCGGATTGCTATGCTCGAGAATATCGGCGAAACTTACGGTATTTCGTTTTCCGATCGGGAAAAGAAAGCCTTCTCGCTGCTGCCAAACTTCGGTCTGCCAATCGGTCAGCTGAAATCGTTTCTCTCGCTGAAATCCGATCAGCAGGCACAAATTAAGCAACCAGGTGTTCCCGTTGACTCAACGGCCAACCTGCAAACGAATCAGTTGTCGCAATGGGTATTTAACGCCCGGAAAGCGAATAACAAGCTGCGGATTGCGGTGAAAGGAGATAACCTGGCGAAGTTTCCGAACTTTAAGAACGTGTTGAGTTCCTTGCAATCGCAGAACATCAACAAGTTCAACCTGATCACAGGTACTGAAGCTCCACCCGCCGGTTGGACAAATGATTAATTAAGTTTAAACCACAAACTCACGCGATTCATCGCCTTAGATTCGTAAAAAGATGGCAGATATCGACACCGGTGGGGGTGGTGGTAAGCATAAAGGTGGGAAAGTCCGGAGTAAAAAATCTTCTACCCGCGTCGATATGACGCCGATGGTGGACTTGGGCTTTCTTCTGATCACATTTTTTATTCTTGCCTCCACCTTAAGCAAACCGTCTTCGATGACACTGAACGTGCCTGACAAGACTGAAAAAGTAGAAACGGAACCTATCAAGGCTTCCAAAGTAATGACGATTTTCCTGGGCAAAGAAAACCAGATTCACTACATCTTTGGAAAAGCTGCCAACGAAAATCCGGAGTTAAAAACGGTTCAGTTTGGTCAGGATATCCGGACTGCGCTACAGGAAAATAAAGCCAAGATCGGAGAGAAAGATTTTGTGGTGGTCATCAAGCCAACTCAAGAATCTACCTACAAAAACCTGGTAGATATGCTGGACGAAATGGCTATTACAAAAACAAAACGCTACGCGTTGGTGGATCAGTTGACTCCTGATGAGGAGAAGCTTATTGCTGACAAAATGAAGTAATGAACGGCTAACGCCAATTCAATTGTATTAATCGCCATGGCAGAAGTAACGACTAACACGGGGACACTGGACGATATTGTGTTCGCCGATCGTAACAAGGCGTATGGTGCGTATGCATTACGGAAAGACTATTCCAAGACGATCTACCGTTCGCTGATTATCGGCTCGGTATTGTTCCTCCTGGCAATGGCCACCCCAACAATCATTTCGGTGCTGAAACCTGAAGAACAGGAGCAGGCAATGGTTGAAGTGGACCTAATGAAATTACCGCCACCGCCAATTGACCCCAATGAGCCACCGCCACCGCCACCACCGCCGGTTGAATTGCCGAAAGTGAACACGGTGAAATTCCTTCCACCGGAAGTAAAGCCGGATGAAGAAGTGCCTGAGGAAACTCCTCCGCCAACCGTTGAAGAATTGAAAGAAGCGGTTGCTGCTGAAAAAACGCAGGAGGGTGACCCAAACGCTGAGGAGGTAATTGTAGCACCCGAAGAAACCGCTGGCCCAACCAAAGTGGAAGCTGCGGTAGAAGCTGCTCCGAAAGAAGAGCAGGTTTTCACGGTGGTTGAACAAAATCCGGAATTTCCGGGCGGAATGGCAGCGCTTGGCCAATTCCTTAACAAGAACATGCGTTACCCACCCGCGGCCTCACGGGCTAACATTTCAGGCCGGGTATTCGTAAGTTTCGTTGTTAATACCGATGGTAGTATTCAGGACGTTACCGTTCTGAAAGGATTAGGTTTCGGTACGGATGAAGAAGCCATGCGTGTAGTAAAAGCCATGCCAAAATGGCGGCCTGGCAAACAATCGGGTCGTCCGGTACGGGTTAAATACAACCTGCCGATCAACTTCCAATTGGAGTAAGCTTGCGAATGAAGCAAAGACCATCCGGAGATCTTCTTGGCATGTATCTTAATGTGCTAATGGGATTATTATACTTGGGAGGGGGCATCTACCTGATTGCCTCCTCTCAGTCTTTTGGCCTGTTACCCACCGGTACTTTCCGGTATCTGTTAGCCGGTTTGCTACTCGTTTACGGAGTGTTCAGAGCTTATCGGGGTATACAACGTTTGTTTTAGTAAGTATGAATGCGTTGATTAAAATTGGGGTCGGGCTTGGAATGCTAAGTATGCTTGCCTGCTCAACGCCCCCGGCGGATAACCCAAGCCATGGCACCATCAGTATGACCGCCGATGAGTCGCTGGAGCCTATGGTGGAGTCTATCTACAAAGCTTACGAAGGGGTGTATCCGAATGCAAAATTTAGCGTGACTTATAAGCCGGAGCAGGAAGCTATTGCGACGATGTTGCGGGACAGTGCTCGGCTTGTTTTTTCAACGCGTGAATTAAGTGAGCAGGAGAAATCAGTTTTTGTTAAAGAAAAAATCAAGTACAAATCTGAATTTATTGCCATTGACGGTATTGCATTGATTGTTGGCCGGGAGAATCGGGATAGTCTGATTACGATGGCCGAATTGAATGACATATTTCATGGTCGGATTACCCGTTGGGAACAGCTGAAGAAAGGTACCCAGACAGGCCCCATCGTTCTGGTATTTGACAACAATAATTCCAGTAATCTTACCTTTGCGCTGAAACAATTTAAAGTCAATGACTTGAGCCGGATCAAAATTTTTACGGTAAATTCAAACAAACAGGTGATTGAATATGTTCGTAAGAATCCGACAGCATTGGGTTTCATAGGAGTTAATTGGATTAGCGATGGAGATTCTCCCTTGACGGCAGAACTGTCGGAGAACTTAAAGGTCATGGGAGTGTCTGAAAAAGCTAATCCTACGTCAATCGACGATTTTTTTCAACCCTTTCAGAAAAATTTGGGTTTAAAAACCTATCCTTTGCGCCGTAACGTTTATATCATTAGCCGGGAAGCGCACTCGGGATTAGGAAGCGGATTGATCAATTATATTATGCGGGATGTTGGCAGCCTTTTAATCGAAAAAAGCGGTCTTTGGCCTGCGAAACCGTATATTCGGGAAGTGTTTTTGGAAAAGAAATGAAAAAATTTCTGTTTCCAAGGCAACTTTGTAATTTTGCATTTTGTTTTTTTAATAATAGATAGTAAAAACTTTTCATCCATTCTCAACCTGAAACTTGGCATGAATTTTCAAAAGAAAGCTCTGTTGACAGTGGTGGCCGCCGGTATGTTCGGTTCATTACAAGCGGTTGCCCAAGATGCACAATCGGGAGTTAAGGATCTGGAAGCAGGCCGTTACAACAAGGCTATCCAAACCTTTCAAGGTTTGGCAACCAGTGCCCCTTCAGCCGAAAACTTTTTTTATCTGGGTTATGCCCAGCTGAAAGCCGGTAATCCGGATGCTGCCAAGCAAGCCTTCGAAAAAGGCGCGGCTGCGGATGCTAAAAACCAGCTTAACAATGTTGGATTGGGAGCTGTTGCATTGGCTAAAAAAGACCGTGCTACGGCAAAAACCCTGATCGACGAGGCATTAAAAGCAACCAAAAATAAGAATATCGATGTGTTACTGCGCGCAGGCGAAGCCTACACGATGTTCAGGAAGCCTGAAGAAGGTGTAAACGATCCGGCAGAGGCAATTCGGATTTTGACAATTGCCGATGAGCGTGATAAGAAAAACGAGAACGCTGAAATCGAAATGGCACTGGGTGACGCGTACACCCTGAAAAACGACGGTGGAAATGCCGTAACAAAGTACGAAAACGCGCTGGCAATTCGTCCTAATAACGCCGAGGCTAAATACAAAATCGGTAACACGTTCCTGCGGGCCAAAAACTATCCGCAGGCGCAAAAGTTCTACGAAGAAGCTATTGCTGCTGACCCGGAATTTGCACCAACGTACGAGGATTTGGCGGAAGCATTCTTTGGTTCAAGAGCCTATAAGAATGCGGCCAAGAACATGGATTTGTACATCCAGAAAAGCCAAACTACCAACGTTGACAAATTGTTACGTTCTGCTCAGTTCGACTTCCTGGCTGGTGACAATGCCCGGGCTATTCAGAAGTTAGATCAACTGAAAGGAAAAGTTAACAACCCGGTTATCCAACGGATTTACGGATGGGCTTATTCGGGTTCTGGTAAGTACAACGAATCTATCGAAGCATTGAATACGTTTATCCAAACGGCACCGGATAAAGTGATCTATGACGATTACAAATACCTGGGTCGTGCGTATGCTCAATTGGGAACGCCCGAAGGTGATTCATTGGCCTTGGTTAACCTGGAGAAAGCAGCTCCGCTGGATTCAACGGAAAACCTGTACCGTGAAATCGGTAAAACGTTGTATAGCGCGAAAAAATACGATCAAGCTATTGGTGCCTGGAAAAAGGCTATTGCGTTGGATACTGGAAAAGCAACAACGAATGATTACTTCCAATTGGGTATGTCAAACTACCTGCAAGGAAGCCGGGTTGGCCGGGATAGCTCCTTGATGATGGGTGGCGACACCAGTGCTATCCGTCTGGCAAAAGAAAAATACTATGCCGGTGCCGATTCTGCTTTCCTGAAAGTTAACCAGATCACACCTGATTGGTCGCCAGGTTACTATTTCCGGGCTTCAGCCAACTACTTCAGCGATCCGAAAGGCGCGATGGCGTCGGGCGAAGCCGTTCCGATGTACGAGAAATACCTTGAAGTAGCTGATAAAGAAATCGCGGCTGATGCAGCCAAGAAAGAGGCCAATAAGCGGTATATGATGACGGCTTATAAGTTCTTGTCTTCTTATTATGCAAATAAGAATGATGCCGTCAAATCACGCGAATACCTGACAAAAGCTGCGGAATTGGATCCGAACGACAAGGATGTGCAAAATGCATTGAACCCGCCGGCACAGCAACCTGCTGCTAAACCCGCTGCTAAAAAACCAGCTGGTAAGGCAACGAAATAACCTTATTTGGGGTCATTATTCAGAAAGAGGAACCATCAACATGGTTCCTCTTTCTGCGTTATAAAACACCTATTGATAAATAGTTAGTGATCAAATGGGGTTTTCCTCTTAACAATTGTATTTTTGTGCGCTAACGTGCGTGAATCTTGTAAATATTCTATGCTCAATATTGTACTATTTGGCCCGCCGGGTGCCGGGAAAGGCACACAAAGTGAAAAACTAATTGCCCAATATCAGTTGGTGCATTTGTCAACCGGAGACCTGCTCCGTTCCGAAATTCGGGAAGGAACTGAACTTGGCTTGCGGGCCAAGATGCTGATGGACCAGGGAATTCTGGTTCCGGATGAGGTCGTCATCGGGATGATTGAAAACAAGTTGAAAGAGAATCAGTCTGCTGCTGGCTTTATTTTTGACGGTTTTCCAAGAACGGTTCCTCAGGCCGAAGCCCTGGATCGATTATTGACGCAATACCATACGCAGATTACGGTCATGGTAGCATTGGTAGTTGATGACGAAGAGCTGACGAAGCGGCTTTTGATACGGGGACAATCATCGGGGCGTCCTGATGATCAGAATGAAGAATTGATCCGGCGCCGGATTAAAGAATACAACGACAAAACGATGCCCGTCGCGAGTTACTACGAATCACAGGGAAAATACAAGGCCATTAATGGCATTGGACAGATTGAAGAAATATTTCAGTCCATTTGTGAGAAGATTGACAAGCCTCAGTAAGGTTTGAAGTAACAGAGAAGCGATTGTTGGGGCTCAAACAGTAGCATGGCTTCATCCAATTTCATTGATTACGTTAAAATAAATATTCGGTCAGGCGCTGGCGGAGCTGGGTCCATGCATTTTCGGCGGGAGAAACACGTCGATAAAGGAGGACCTGACGGGGGCGATGGTGGCCGGGGAGGGCACATCATTTTAAAAGGCAGTTCGCAGTTGTGGACCTTGCTGCATTTGAAATATCAAAAGCACATCAAGGCCAAACCTGGTAAAGCAGGTGAGGGAGGACGTCGAACGGGTGCTGAAGGTGAGGATGTCATAATCGAAGTTCCGCTGGGAACCGTTGCCCGCCATGCGGAGAGTGGCGAAATAATGGCCGAAGTTACGGAAGACGGTCAGAAGATAATTTTGTTACACGGCGGTCGGGGTGGTTTAGGAAATGATCATTATAAATCATCGACCCGACAGACTCCGGATTATGCCCAGCCCGGCGAACCGGGCCTGGAAGAATGGGTAATTCTGGAACTGAAATTGCTGGCGGATGTAGGACTGGTCGGCTTCCCGAATGCCGGTAAATCGACGCTGCTATCGGTGCTATCGGCCGCTAAACCCGAAATTGCAGATTACCCTTTTACAACTCTTGTTCCCCAACTCGGAGTTGTTGCCTATCGGGATTACAAATCGTTCGTGATGGCCGATATTCCCGGAATTATTGAAGGAGCATCGCAGGGGAAAGGCCTGGGTCTTCGCTTTTTACGGCATATCGAGCGGAATTCCATTTTATTATTTCTCGTGCCTGCCACCAGCGAAGACTGCGAAGCGGAGTATGAAACGCTTTTGAACGAATTACGGCAGTATAATCCCGAACTACTCGATAAGCAACGCCTACTAGCCATTTCTAAGGTAGATTTAATGGAGGAGGAAGACTATGAGAAGGTTCGGAAACGTTTACCGGCTACTATACCCACGGTATTTATTTCAGCAGTTCGTCAGCAAGGTATCACGGAGTTGAAAGATCTGATCTGGCAAGCGTTGATCCAACCCGAAAACGAAGTATAACCAATCCACCAGCGACCATCGCGATTGTCCCAATGGGACGCTCAGC
This sequence comes from Larkinella harenae, assembly GCF_054780515.1. NCBI lineage: Bacteria > Pseudomonadati > Bacteroidota > Cytophagia > Cytophagales > Spirosomataceae > Larkinella > Larkinella harenae. The sequence continues at coordinate 415,069 of NZ_BAAGWE010000001.1, forward strand.
TATGAATAAATTACGATTTTCCACAACGTTATGGAGCTTATGTTTACTGTTTCTACCTGTGCTGTCACTGGCGCAGATTCAGATTACGTTTCCTAAATCCCGGATGGTTTTTCAGCGAAATAACGCCAACGAAGCACGGCTTTGGATTGGCGGTTATTACTCGCAGCCTTTCACTCGGGTTCAGGTACGGGCAGAACCCATGGACGGCGGAACATTACTCGACTGGACAACCATTCAGGAAAATCCGAAAGGAGGAGCTTTTTCTGGTTCAGTAACTTTGAAAGGAGGGTGGTATCGCTTGAAAATCCGCGGTTTACAGGGCGAGCAGTATATAGAAGGCGGAGGAATAGAACGAATTGGCGTTGGTGAAGTATTTGTCATTGCCGGGCAGTCGAATGCCCAAGGATTTAATAATTACGGAGGCCCGGGCGCCAGCAGCGACCGGGTTAGTTGTGTTAACTTCGGGTCAGGAACCGAAGACTCGCCGTTTGATCCGAACTTTCCCGAATTTTCGCACCTGGACGCTACCACCCGGGTTTTTCCGCGCGGTTATTCATCCTGGTGTTGGGGGCGGCTGGGCGATCAGCTCGTAGCCCGACTGGGGGTTCCGGTTTTATTCTTCAACGCAGGTTGGCAGGGGTCTTCTTCTAAAAACTGGCGTGAAAGTGCCGACGGTATTCAAACCACCGAAGAATACACGGGCACTCAAAAATACCCGGTTGGCCAACCGTACGGAAACCTTCGTACGGCCTTGAACTATTATGCGCAGGCGCTGGGGATTAGAGCTGTTCTCTGGCATCAGGGGGAAGCCGATAATATATTCAATCGGTCAGCCGACGATTACGCCAATAACCTTCGTCAGGTTATTGCCAGAAGCCGGGAGCACAGTGGCAAAGATATATCGTGGGTAGTCAGCCGGGCTTCTCACTCCGATAATTCTGGGAGCAGTGGCAACATCTTAGCGGGGCAGGATAGAGCCGTTCAACTAGCGGGAAATGCTTTTCCGGGACCTAACACAGATGGAATTCAGGTTCCACGTCGTGGTGCTGGGCAGCGCGACAATGAGGGCGTTCACTTTTATGATCAAGGCTTAATTCAATTGGCCGATGCCTGGAACGCAAGCCTGAATGATAATTTTTTCCAGAACTCCCGTCCGCAGGGACCTGCAACCGGGGCCACCATCACCGTAACCTGCGGAAGCACCAATACGCTGGCCCTGCGAGTTGATGGAAACTACAGCTCAATCAACTGGAGTTCCGGAGCGGGAAATGGGCAGACTGTCACTGTAGGTAGTGGGCAGTATATGGCTACGGTAAAAGACGCACTGGGCAATACGGTTTTTACGGCTCCTTTCCAGGTGCCAAATCGCCCCGCTATCACAACCAACGGCCCAACTACGTTCTGTGAAGGCGGGAATGTGACACTAACCTCAACGTACGATAACACTTTCTGGAGCAACAACGGAACCGGACGAAACATCACGGTTTCGGCAGCGGGTAACTACCGGGCCGTTTACCGGGATGTGGGAAACTGCGAATTCACCTCCGATGAAGTTGGGATTAAAGTCAATCCGTTACCAACCCCGCCCACGGTCAGAAATCTGGGACAGGCGCGTTTCTGTGATCGGCTGGCCACCACACTTGAGTCGACGGACGCCTTGACTTATAATTGGAACACCGGCGAAAAGTCGAAGCAGATCGAAGTTCGTAAAGGCGGAAATTACTCCCTGACGGTGACAGATCAGAACGGCTGTACCTCGAAGGAGTCGAATCAGATCAATATCATTGTCGATCCGCTGCCCACCCGTCCGGTGGTTACGGCAGGTGGACCAACCACATTTTGCGCTGATCAAAACGTTACGCTGACCTCAACGGCTGAAGCCGCCTATACCTGGGAAAGCGGGCAGACCTCTCGCAGTGTAACCATCAATCGGGCCGGGAATTATTTGGTCAGAACACGGAATATTTACGGCTGTTTATCGGACCCATCGAATACGGTTACGATCAACGTCAATCCGCTCCCTGCTCCCCCGACGCTGACTGCCAGCGGCTCTACCACATTCTGCGATGGAGAACGGGTAACGCTGACTGCCAGCGGTTCGCTAAAAGCGTTCTGGAGTGTAGGCGATTCCACCCAAAGTATCGTAGCTACCCGATCCAATACGTATACAGCCCGTGTTCGCGATGCCAACGGTTGTTTTTCACCATCTTCAGCGGGTATTATTGTGGATGTAAAACCGGTGCCGACGGTGCCCATTGTACAACAAATTGGTACGTATACGCTCGAAGCAACCGGAACCCGACAGGGCGATTATTACCGATGGGAGCGGGACAATGCGCTTGTTGACCTTCGAACGGCAATTATCAAAGCGAATCAGACCGGATCGTACCGCGCCCGGGCATTTCTGGCTTACGACAATGGATTGGTTTGTAGCTCCGACTTTTCTGCGGCCATTGCCTTTACCTTAATCATTGATAATGATGGGTTAAGCGTTTACCCTAATCCCAGCCCGAACAAGATTGTGATTCTCGAGACGCTGGAAGATATAACCAATGCAACACTGACCTTAACTACGCTGAGTGGGCAGGTACTATGGCGGTCTACGGTAACCTCCTTTAATGAACGGAAGCAGTGGGATTTCTCGACGGTTCCGCCTGGCCATTATGTGCTGAATGTCAAGTCCGCCACCTTCAACGTATCCAAGCGCATATTAATTGGATTATAAGACATTAAAAAATGCGTTACGCCCCGCGAAATCCCATTCGCGGGGCGTTTTGTTTTCCCGGAAAAAAGCGGAATCTTTGTTAGTTAAACTGTCGAAAATCCGATTGAATGGCCCGGCGTTTGACTATCCAATAGCGGCACAAGAATCAGATAACCGAAAAAGTAGAGAGATTGTATTGAGAACGATTACTTGTTAAGGAATGAAGTTTACCGTAATTACCCGAATGTTAGGCATTGCGGGATTGCTTTTTTTAGGACATTCAGCGACCGCCCAGTTAAAAATAACGTACCCTGTTAATCGGGCGGTTTTTCAGCGCGATCAGCGCGACAATGGTACGATTTACATTGCGGGGACCTATACCCAGCCAATCACGAAAGTTGAAGCCCGTTTGGTCAAAATGGCTGATGGACAGGGTATTGATACCGACTGGCAAACCGTTCAGACGGAACCTAAGGGGGGCGTGTTTCAGGGGCCCATCACGGGAAGAGGAGGCTGGTACCGATTGGAAACCCGGGCCTGGCAGAACGATTCGCTGGTAGGACAGGACAATGTAACCCGGATCGGAATCGGAGAAGTATTCATCATTACAGGTCAGTCCAACGCGCAGGGGTTTCAGCAACAGGGCGCTGAAGGTGCCACCGACGACCGGGTCAATTGCATTACGTACGACAATACCGCGACCAATTCACTCGAAAATCCACCTTCCCTTAGTTTCCGCCAGCTTGGAGCCGATGCACTTGTGGGGCCCCGGGGGCAAAGCGCCTGGTGCTGGGGATTGCTGGGCGACATGATTGCTCGCCGGTATAACGTGCCGGTATTGTTTATCAACACCGCCTGGGCCGGAACGGCCATTCACAACTGGATCGAAAGCTTCGACGGCAAGACAACGAAAAATGTATTTATTGAGCAGAACCTGCCCGCCGGGATGCCTTACGGAAATCTGTTGGTTTCTCTACGGTATTTCAGTTCGCTCCAGGGGCTACGGGCGGTTTTGTGGCAGCAAGGAGAAACCGATAACCATTTGCGGTTACAACAGGAGCAGTACCGGTTGTCGATGCAACTGCTAATTAATAAGACCCGGGCCGACACAAAACGGTACCCCTCCTGGATGCTGGCCCGCTCCTCTTACAACCTGGGGCGGTTTGATAACGGTATTATTGCGGCCCAAAATCAGGTGATCAACACCTTTAATAACAACGTTTTTGCCGGTCCGGAAACTGACCGGATTCAGATTCCGCGCTACGACCAGGTGAACGGCGATGGAGGAACGCATTTCGGGGGCACCGGCTTGCGCCAATATGCCGAAGCGTGGTTTGCCAGTATGGACGAACGCTTTTTTACCGGTTCTAAACCGTTGATGCCGCTGCCAACACCAGTATTGACCGTTGCCTGTGCCGCCACCAACCAGAGCATCAATCTGAGTTTACAAACGGAAATACGCGATCAGGACAATACCTTGTTCGATCTTAGTAACATCACCTGGAGCAACGGGCAGAAAGGCAAGACATTGAACGTATCCGCCCCCGGGACTTATTACGCAATTGCCAAGGACGAAACCGGGACAACGTTTATATCGCCATCCGTAACGGTTACGGCCCCGCTTGTACCAGCAACGCCAACTATTGTGCAGGCCGGTCAGCAGCAGGCTTGTGCTGATTCAATGTTTACCTTTACAACCGATAGCCCGGCTACCAACAGCATTGTGTGGAACACCAACGCCACGACCCGGCGTCTGTCCGTCGGAACGGCAGGAAGTTATACCGCCCGGGCTGTCAATCCCTACGGTTGTACATCGGGCGTATCGGCCCCGGCCAGCCTGATCATCCGGCCTCGGCAAGTGTCACCTGCTATTGAGCAGCGCGGACCCTTCTCCCTCCAGGCCATTCCGCCCGCTGGGGCTCCGGTGGCCCAGCAGCAGTATGATTGGCGCACGGGCACTACATTAATCGCGGGTAATAAAAACGTTATAAAAGTAACCCAGACTGGGCAATATGCTGTTCGGTCAAAGACCACGTTTACGTTGGGTAGTAGTTCCATTGTTTGCTACTCACCCTATTCCGCTGAGGTTGGTTACATCAGTAACCCCAATGCTGATAACGGTATCATTGCTTTTCCTAACCCCTCCGCTGACGGAATTGTCCGGCTTGAGATCAAGGAAAATCTGAAAAATGCTAACATAACTGTCTCAACCTTAAGTGGTCAGGTAGTGTACACCACCCTGGTGCCGGTGTTTGATAATCAGGTGGCTGTCAATTTGTCGAATCTTTCAACGGGGAATTATATCATCCGGGTCAAGGCCGATGGCTACAAGGCCACCCGGCGGGTTTGGATAAAATAACGGTCGAATAAGACACAAAGCGGGCCTTTCAATCAGTTGGAAGGCCCGCTTTGTGTTGATAAATCCGTGGTTATGTGGTAAATTTGAGATAATTTCGTGTTTGAAATATCATTAACTTGCCGTGCTTTCGGCAACCTTGTATGAACTCAATCTATTTGCCTTCTGATTATTTGCCAATCCTGATTCAATTAGGGTTAGCACTGGGATTTATCGTTGTTACGATGATCGTTACCCACAACATCGGCCCGAAACGAAATAGCCAGAAAAAAGATGCTGCATTTGAGTGCGGTATTCCTTCCGAAGGCGATGCCCGGACGCCGATTTCCATCAAGTATTTTCTCATCGCCATTCTTTTTGTGCTGTTCGACGTAGAGGTTATTTTTATGTACCCCTGGGCCGTTAATTTCAAAAAATTGGGCATGGAAGGCTTTATTGAAATGATTCTGTTTATGGGATTACTGCTGTCCGGATTCTATTATATCCTGAAAAAGGGTGTATTGAAGTGGGAGTAAACCTAAGTTCAGGAATAAATGTTTATTTGTTGGTATCAATAAATAACAAACACTATGGCAAGCGATATTAAGATAGTCGAAGCCCCCGACAATTATAGTGGAGCGGGGTTTCAGGCGACTTCATTTGATAAAATAATTGGACTGGCCCGGGCTAATTCGCTCTGGCCATTGCCGTTTGCAACGTCTTGCTGCGGTATCGAATTTATGGCAACGATGGCCTCGCGGTATGACATTGCCCGTTTTGGTGCCGAACGACCCAGCTTCTCGCCCCGTCAGGCCGACGTATTGCTGGTGGCCGGCACCATTGCAAAAAAGATGGCTCCTGTACTCAAACAGGTGTACCTGCAAATGGCCGAACCGCGCTGGGTGATTGCCATTGGAGCGTGTGCGTCGAGCGGAGGTATTTTCGACACGTACAGCGTATTGCAGGGTATTGACCGCATTATTCCGGTAGACGTTTACGTACCTGGCTGTCCACCGCGTCCGGAACAGATTCTGGACGGGTTGATGCAGGTACAGGAACTGGCCAAGAACGAATCACTCCGTCGTCGGAATTCACCCGAATACCAGCACCTGCTGGAATCGTACAACATTCAATAAACGAAATACGTGAAGGGCGAAGGAGAGGAGCGAATAAGCTCCTTCCTCGCTCCCTCTTTCAACCATGACGAACGAAGAAGTAGCTAAAGATCTGATCCGGAAGTTTGGGGAAAACGTCTATGATTTTGATGAGCCGTACGGAATGCTGACCCTGTCGACAACGCGGGAGCAGATAGTTCCAATGGTTGAATACCTGCGGGAACATCCCGTGTATCAAATCGGTTTTCTGACGACACTTTGTGGCATTCATTATCCCGACGACCCCGAACCGGCGCGGGAGTTTTGCGTTGTCTACCAGCTTCACAGTCTGACGAACAATTTCCGGATTCGCATTAAAGTCTTTCTGGCGGAAAACGATCTGCATATTCCAACCCTGACGACGGTTTACAACAGTGCTAACTGGATGGAGCGGGAAACGTACGACTTCTTTGGTATCATTTTCGACGGCCATCCGAAGCTGACCCGGATTCTGAACATGGAAGATATGGACTATTTTCCGATGCGGAAGCAATATCCCCTCGAAGATCCAACGCGGGAAGATAAGATCGATGCACTCTTTGGACGCTAAGGAACGAATCGCACTCGTTCCTGTCATTCTTTACTCACTATAGCTACATGAGCACTGTACTTGATATATCGAATAAAAACGCACCGGGCAACGATTTACCCGTCAAACCGGAAGAATCAGTCCAGTACGTCAATGAATTAACAACCCTTAATCTCGGACCTACCCACCCGGCAACACACGGTATTTTTCAGAATGTCCTGCAAATGGACGGGGAAAAAATCGTGTCGGGCGAGCAGACGATCGGATATATTCACCGGGCATTTGAGAAAATTGCCGAACGACGGCCTTTCTACCAGATTACCACCCTGACGGACCGGATGAACTATTGTTCGTCGCCCATCAACAATTTCGGCTGGCACATGACGGTGGAGAAGTTGCTGGGCATCACGGTTCCCAAACGGGCAGAGTACATTCGCGTCATCATGATGGAACTGGCCCGGATTGCCGATCACCTTATCTGCAACGGGATTCTGGGTGTGGATACGGGCGCTTTTACCGGATTCCTGTATCTAATGGAAGAACGGGAAAATATCTATGAAATCTACGAGGAGGTTTGCGGGGCTCGTCTAACAACCAATATGGGACGCATCGGTGGGATGGAGCGCGATCTTTCCACGGAAGCCATCCGTAAAATTAGGGCGTTCCTGAAGCGATTTCCGCCCATCATGCGGGAATTTGAGAAACTTTTCAACCGCAACCGGATTTTCATGGATCGCGTCATTGGCGTCGGTGGAATTACGGCCGAACGGGCGTTGAACTACGGTTTTACTGGCCCCAACCTGCGGGCCGCAGGTGTCGATTACGATGTTCGCGTCATGAATCCCTACTCGTCGTATCAGGATTTCGAATTCGACATTCCGGTGGGACAAAGCGGGGATACGTACGACCGCTACATGGTTCGGAACGAAGAAATCTGGCAGAGCGTACGGATCATCGAGCAGGCCATTGAAAACCTGCCGGAGGGGTCGCACTTTGCCGATGCGCCGGAATATTACCTGCCACCGAAGAAAGAAGTCTACCGCAGCATGGAAGCGCTGATCTATCACTTCAAAATCGTAATGGGTGAAATCGATGCGCCGGTGGGCGAAGTGTACCATTCGGTTGAAGGCGGTAACGGAGAGTTGGGCTTCTACCTGCTTAGCGATGGCGGCCGGGCTCCATACCGCTTGCATTTCCGGCGGCCCAGTTTCATTTACTACCAGGCTTACCCCGAAATGTGTAAAGGCCTGACGCTATCGGATGCGATTGTAATCATGAGTAGCCTGAACGTAATTGCCGGCGAACTGGATTCGTAACTCTCCTACAATTCCGGTTCGATTGTGCTCACCAGCGAAAGATGGCACTAGCTCAAAAGATGGGGTTGTTTCTGAAAGATAAGTTTGAGCCTGCCCCACTGATGGGGCAGGAAGTTTTTGAAGACGAATACCTGCTGTAAACCGATATGACGGAAACGCAAAATACTGTAGAATTCACCCCTGAGCGATTAAACAAAGCGCAGGAGATCATTGCTCGTTATCCCGAAGGTCGCCAGAAATCGGCGTTGTTGCCGCTCTTGCACCTGGCCCAGGAACAATGGGGCTGGCTGAGTCCGGAAGTAATGGATTATGTGGCCCGAATGCTGGATATTCAGGCCATCGAAGTATACGAAGTGGCTACTTTTTATACCATGTTCCACCTCGATCCGGTCGGCAAACACGTCATTGAATATTGCCGGACAGGTCCGTGTTGCCTCATGGGTGGTGAAGAAGTGTATGATTATCTGAAACAAAAGCTTGGTATTCAGGCAGGCGAAACAACAGCCGATCAGAAATTTACCCTGAAGGAAGTGGAGTGCTTGGCCGCATGCGGTATGGGGCCGGTCTTTCAGATTCGGGAGAAGTATTATATGCACCTGACCAAAGAAAAGGTCGACGAAATCATAGAAGAGCTGAGTCGGTAAAAAATCCGGGTAATGTATAAACCTTAATCTAAAAGTTAGACAAGCATGGAAAGCAAGTTGAAAGACAGACTTCGGCGTTTTTATCGGATGGTTAAATTCCGGATGAAAAACTCACCGCTTGACTTTGAGGAAGATACATTACCGTGGATTGATCGGTCGGATGCCGACATTGATGCTTTCGTCAAGAAGTTTAAAACGCCGAAAGACTTTCCGTATGACCTGGGGAAACTGCTCCGCGACTGGCGCGACAAAGGATACGTCATTCTGGAACAGGCGATTCCGGTTGAGTGGATTGACGGGTTGTGGCAGGAAATAGAACAGATGGTTGATAACAACGAAAAATATTCGCTGAAATCGCTGGTCTATCAATTTAACAATGGAAAAGAAACGCCGATCAAAGATGTGCCGAAAGAAAAACTGAAGGGGATTGGATCGCGCCTGCTCGAATACCATAGCAGCTCCATTGCAGCTAAAAAAGTGATGACACACCCGCACATTGCGACGTTTTTGCAAGCGGTTTTCAACGAAAAGACAACGGTTTTTCAGAGCTTGATTTTTAAATACGGCAGCCAGCAAGCAACCCACCAGGACTATCCCTGGGTACGCTCGAAAATTGCCAGCCATCTGGCAGCCGCCTGGATTCCGCTGGAAGATGTGAGCCCTGATTCCGGCCCGTTGGTGTATTATCCGGGTTCGCACCGATTGCCCAAATTTAATTTCGGTACCGGAATCCTGTTCAGCGAGCAAGATTCTCTTTATACGCCCGACGATTTTTCGAAATACCTTGATAAAATTTGTGCCAAAAACGGCATCGAAAAGACGGTTTTGCTTTTGAAAAAGGGTGATGTGCTGTTTTGGCACGGGGCGCTGGCGCACGCGGGAAGCCGGATCAATAAGCCAGAATTAACGCGTAAATCATTTGTTTGCCATTATTCAACGGTACGGTCTTACCCCAAACACCGGTTTGAAGAAGGGGATAAATCAATTGCCCAACTGCATAACGGTGTTACTGTTTATGCCAACCCGACGAACTTGGCCGAAGAGGATATCATGACGACGGGAAAAGATTGGAAGTAAGTATTTTGTAATTCTTGATTAGGGGCAACCCGTTTTTGAACTATAGCTATGGGCAAAAAAATTCTGCTCGAACATATTAACGTTCCCGGCATCGAAACCTACGATGTGTATCGGAAACAGGGCGGTTATACGGCAGTTGAGAAAGCCATCAAAACCATGACGCCCGAAGCCGTGGTGGAAGAAGTCAAGAAATCGGGGGTTCGTGGTCGCGGGGGCGCTGGTTTCCCGATGGGCATGAAGTGGAGCTTTCTGGCCAAACCGGAAGGCGTTCCTCGCTACCTGGTGTGTAATGCCGACGAATCGGAGCCGGGAACCTTCAAGGACCATTACCTGATGAAGCACATTCCTCACCTGTTGATCGAAGGAATGATTATTTCAAGCTTCGCGCTGGGAGCCAACAAGTCGTTTATCTACGTTCGGGGTGAATTGATGTACGTCATCCATATCCTCGAAAAAGCGATTGCGGAAGCCAAGGCGGCCGGTTTTTTAGGGAAGAATATTTTGGGTTCGGGCTACGACCTGGAGCTGATTGTGCAGCCGGGTGGTGGTGCTTATATCTGCGGAGAAGAAACCGCTTTGCTGGAATCACTGGAAGGCAAACGCGGCAATCCGCGTAACAAACCGCCATTTCCGGCCGTCAAAGGGCTGTACCAGTGCCCGACGGTGGTCAACAATGTTGAGTCGATTGCCACGACATCCTGGATTGTTAATAACGGCGGTGAGGCTTATGCCGCCATCGGAATTGGCCGTAGTACCGGAACGAAGTTGATTTCAGCGTCGGGACACATCAAAAAACCGGGCGTCTACGAAATCGAACTGGGCGTGCCGGTTGAAGAATTTATATACTCTGACGAATGGTGTGGAGGAATTCGCGATGGCCACCACCTGAAAGCCGTTGTAGCGGGGGGATCGTCCGTTCCCATTCTGCCGGCCAACCTGATTTTGAAACTGGCCAACGGCGACCCGCGCCTGATGAGTTACGAATCGTTGGCAGAGGGTGGTTTTCAGACCGGAACCATGCTCGGATCGGGCGGTTTTATTGTGTTTGACGAAACCTCGTGTATCGTTCGGAATACCTGGAATTATGCCCGATTTTACCACCATGAATCCTGCGGACAGTGTAGCCCCTGCCGGGAAGGAACCGGCTGGATGGAGCGGGTGCTGCACCGGATAGAGTACGGCCACGGAAATCAGCGCGATATCGATCTGCTGGTCGATGTTGCTAAGAAAATAGAAGGAAATACCATTTGTCCGCTTGGCGATGCCGCGGCCTGGCCCGTTGCCAGCGCCATTCGCCATTTCCGCGACGAATTTGAATGGCACATCACCAACCCCAGCGAAGCCACCCAGCCGGGTGCAGTTTTCAAAGGAGAAATGGCGCTGGTGTAAATTGATAAGAAGCAGAGCAAAAGAACGCCTTTCGGTCTGCTTGTAACCTACGAGCTATTGCTAAATGGAAAATACACAACCCCAATTATTTAAAGTCACCATCGACGGTATTGAAGTCGACGTGGAACCCGGAACGACCATTTTGCAGGCCGCCCGGAAAATTGGTGGTGATGTCGCCCCACCGGCGATGTGCTACTACCAACCCCTGAAAGGAAGCGGAGGAAAATGTCGGGCCTGTCTGGTTCGGGTAGCCGCCGGATCGGCCAAAGATCCGCGTCCGATGCCTAAACTGGTAGCCTCCTGCATCACACCGGTGCAGGATGGGATGATTGTCGAAAACACGACTAACGAGCAGGTATTGTCAACCCGCAAGTCGATCGTTGAGTTTTTGCTGATCAACCACCCACTTGACTGCCCCGTTTGCGATCAGGCCGGAGAATGCGATTTGCAGAATTTTGCCTTTAACCACGGTTTGGCAACAACGCGTTACGAAGAAGAACGCCGGACATTCGATAAGCAGGATATTGGTCCGTACATCCAGTTACACATGACGCGTTGCATCCTGTGTTATCGCTGCGTGTATACGGCTGATCAAATCACGCAGAAACGGGTTCATGGCGTTCTGGGTCGGGGCGATGCTGCCGAGATAGGAACGTATATTGAGAAAGCCATTGACAACGATTTTTCCGGTAATGTCATTGATGTGTGCCCGGTAGGTGCGCTGACGGATAAAACGTTCCGGTTCAAAAACCGGGTCTGGTTTACCAAACCCGTTGATGCGCACCGGGATTGCCCAACCTGCTCGGGAAAAGTAACGCTTTGGTACCGCGGTGAGGAAGTAATTCGTGTCACGGCCCGGAAGAATGAGTGGAACGAGGTAACCGAGTTTATCTGTAATACCTGTCGGTTTGATCACAAGAAAACCAGCGACTGGGTCATCGAAGGCCCAACGAAAGTATCGCGCAGTTCGGTGATCTCAGCCAACAAATACCGCCGGGATGCAATCAAACCGGATTTCCAGAAAAAGCTGGCGGCTGCTACCTATACCGAGGTTCATGAGGAACGTGATACGGCACAGCTCGGCATTCAGCAGTTAGCACCCGAACGGTTTGCGCCGGTATTGCCACACGCCAATGACCCCGAACCTTGAATAGATCAGAGAAATTAGACAAGAACGAACAGAAGCAATTGCCGACATTCCTTGTCTTTGATCTCATTTCTTATCTCTGAAAAAAAATGAATCTGACAGAACTCATCATAAAGGCCATCATCATTCTCGTCGTCTTTGGCGTAACCTTGTTGATTGCCATGTACTCAACCTGGGCAGAACGGAAAGTAGCCGGTTTTATCCAGGATCGTTTTGGTCCGAACCGGGCCGGACCCGGCGGAATGTTTCAACCCCTGGCCGATGCCGGTAAAATGTTCTTCAAAGAAGACTTCATTCCGTCGCAGGCCAACAAGTGGCTATTTATTCTGGGCCCCTGTCTGGCCATCCTGACGGCCTTGATGTCGAGCGCCGTAATTCCGTTTGGCGATAGCGTTCGGTACGAAGACCTGCTGGTGCCGGTACAGGGCATCGAAATCAACATCGGTATTCTGTATATCTTCGGAGTGGTTTCACTCGGGGTATACGGGCTGATGGTTGGTGGCTGGGCTTCCAACAATAAGTTCTCGCTATTGGGGGCTATCCGGGCCGCTTCGCAAAATATCAGCTACGAAATTGCGTTTGGACTATCAATCATCGCCATTCTGATGATGACGGGTTCGCTGTCAGTTCGAGCTATCGTGGAAGAACAACACGGCATCGCCTGGAATGTATTTAACCAGCCGCTGGGTTTTATTATCTTTCTGACCTGCGCCTTTGCCGAGTGTAACCGGACGCCGTTTGATTTGCCGGAGTGCGAAACCGAACTGGTGGGCGGTTACCATACCGAATACAGCTCCATGAAGCTGGGCTTTTTCCTGTTTGCGGAATACATTAACATGTTTGTGTCGTCGGCGGTTATTGCATCGCTGTATTTCGGCGGCTATAATTACCCCGGAATGGACTGGGTGCGTGAAACGTTGACGGGTTCGCTGGGCGCTGTAACTGGTCATAACCTGGCGACGCTGATCGGAACACTGGTGCTGTTTGGCAAAATATTCTTCTTTATTTTCTTTTTCATGTGGGTTCGCTGGACTCTGCCACGCTTCCGCTACGATCAATTGATGAATCTGGGCTGGAAAAGCTTCATCCCCTTGTCAATTCTAAATATAGTCGTAACGGGTTTTGGTCTTTTATTTGACATAAAATACGCGAGCTGGGCAATTGTTGTGGTCATGGTTGTGCTGGCGGTGGCTTCATCGGCCCGTGCACCGAAACAAGTGCCCCAACCTCAGCGATCCTGATAATGCCTACTACTCACTATGCAACTAACGAATCGATCCAAAGAAGTCAGCAATAAGGAAATGACCTTGGCCGAGAGGATGTATCTTCCGGCCATTGCTCAGGGACTGGCGATCACGATAAAGCACTTTTTCGGTAAAAAAGTAACCATTGCTTACCCGGAAGTCAAACGGTATTTAGGACCGGTATTTCGGGGCCACCACATTCTGAAGCGCGACGAAGAAGGGCGTGAGCGTTGTACGGCCTGCGGGTTGTGCGCCGTTGCCTGCCCAGCCGAAGCAATATCGATGGTGGCTGCCGAACGGAAAAAAGGGGAGGAAAACCTATACCGGGAAGAGAAATACGCTGCGGTTTACGAGATTAACATGCTGCGTTGCATCTTCTGCGGTTTGTGCGAAGAAGCCTGCCCGAAACAGGCCGTGTACTTGCGTCACGATCAGATGGTTCCCATTTTTACCGAACGCGACGAGGTTATTTACGGGAAAGACAAACTGGTTGAAAAAATGGACGACCGCTACATTCGTACCAATCCGGATGTGCAGGCTACGCCCACAGAACCGTCGTATTCGCGTTCAGCTACGTAATTTTCGTTTGAGGTTTGAGGTTTAAGGTTTAACGTTTAACGTTTGTCTGAGCCTTAAACGTTAAACCTCAGACCTTAAACGAATTCAAAAATGAAGTCTACTGAGATATTATTTTACGCACTTACGGCCATCACGCTATTAAGCGCTTCGTTTGTGGTGACGGCCCGCAATCCCATTCACAGTGTTCTGGCGCTGATCCTGACATTTTTTACGCTGTCAGGGCATTATATTCTATTGAATGCCCAGTTTCTGGCCGCCGTTAACATCATTGTTTATGCGGGTGCCATCATGGTTTTGTTTCTGTTCGTCATCATGTTTCTAAACCTTAAAAAGGAAGATGAGGAATCGAAGACAACGGTTACAAAGCTTGCAGCGGTGGTGGTTGGCGGAGTTATGCTGGTTATCCTGGTCGCGGTATTTCGGGTGGCTACAATGGCTACTTATGATCCCGCTACCTACAACACGAATGTTGGGCTGGTTGAAGGGTTAGGAGCCGTTCTGTACAAAGATTACCTGTTGCCGTTTGAATTAGCGTCGGTGCTGTTGCTGGTGGCCATGGTTGGCGCAGTCATGCTGGGAAAACGCGAACCCGGCGATCGACATTATTAGTAGATTGACATTCCTGACCTGATGGGTTGTACTGTCGACGGTACAACCCTTTTTTATGCATTAGGGTGAGTTGTCGGTTTATCGCATAATCACGCGGACGACGCCAATTTTGTTTACCCAAAGCATTTGCAAAAGAGTGCCCATTTAGTATAACCAGCCGGGATGAAATTGTAGCGAACAGAAGTGGGTCAGCTCCGAAAAAACCGTCTTTACCGGGAATTGATGACTTTCCGAATTCCTAAATACCCGCCGACGGAATCGTAAAGCAGCATCCCGTAGTCGTTGGCAAAAGCAGCATTAATCTGGAATTCGCCCAAACCACCTAAATTCACCGGTGCCGTCAGACTAAAGAGGGTTGACCATTGGTTTGGGCTATTGTAATACGGCTCGTTATATGTGCCAATATTGTCGCTATACGATAACTTGCCCATCCATTGCACACGCCCAAGAACGCCTGACATCCCAAAATGCCATAAACTAACCCGGTTGTTGCCAATAGCGCCACTCGGTAATCCGGCGCGGACGTCCTTACCGGGAGTCATGAAGGGCGAACCGATGGTGCGGTCTCTGTAAGTCCAGCCGTCGACGTATTGCGAGTGGTTGAAGTAGTTGTCCCGCCCCCGTTTGGCCGGATTATCGATAAGGAAAAGATCGCCCCCCTGGTTTTTGGTGTACAGAAACTCAACTAAAAATTCGTTGATGGAAAAGAAGGAACGCTCCGAACGCGTATTCTTAAGGCGAACCCCGTTTAAACCGTCGCGGATGTTGGTCAGATAAAACAGGGATCCATCGTCGTAAATATTTTGCCGATATAGTAAGACATTTACAGAACCGAGTGTTGCCTCCAGCGCCAGGTCAACGGTTCCGAGGTGATTACCAACCCGGTTTTCTTCAAAGCTGGCCAGGGTCGTATCGTACCGGGTCGGATTCCGGTGTGATGTAATGACAAACCAGTAACTCCGTAAACTGGAGGGCAAATAACCATCTTGCGTAAAACCGGGATAAATCTTATCAGAATACCCCGCCCACTGTACCTGGTGATTGATACCCGCATACGCTTTCACTTTGGCATCGGGTTTACCGATTCGCCCGTACAACGCCTTCTGATGTAAATAGGTATTTCGGACAATGCGGTTATTATCAAACCAGCCGTGGTTGAAAAAAGCGAATACGGCCAGCGAATTATTGGTCAGCGGAACCGGAACAAACCCCTGGGTACCAATCTGGATGACCGGAATCGGGAGGGCATTGCCAGACCACGCGAACGAACCCGAGGTCAGGGTTGTATCCATCAAACCGTACACGTTCCGACGGCGTCCTGCGTAAAACTCAATTTTGCCGTAGCGGGCCTTGATGTAAGCTTCGGGTAGGAGTAGTTTGGAATTACTGGCCGCATTTCCAACGACTTCAACACCGTACCCCCAGTCAAACTTTTTCTGTTCCCCACTAAGGCTATCTCCTAACGGTTTTCCGTAATCCGACGAAATTCCGACGCGGAAAGTTGCGGCCGGGGTGGTGGTAGGAACAATTCCGAATTGGTTGGCACGCAGCCAGAATGGGGTTCGATCTCCTGATGAAAGATAAACTCCTGCCTGTAGGTCGTACCGGGTTGTTTTGGGGAAATAAGCGCGTTGAGCAACAACTGGATTAAATAAGCACGAGGATAATAAAAAGACTAATCCGGCTTTAATTTTCATACGTTATGGTAAAACTTCAGTCGCTAGGGTTATTTGCCTCTTCCCTGCATCATCACCCGAACGGTTTGCATAATAAGCCAAACGTCGGTCGAGAAGGAGACACTTTGCAGATATTCAAGATCGTACCACAACCGCTGCACCATCTGCTCTACGTTTTCGGCATACCCAAATTTAACCTGCCCGATGGAGGTGATGCCGGGTTTAACCATCAATAAATACTTGTATTCCGGCGACTTTTCGATGATTTGATTAATAAAGTACTGGCGTTCCGGACGCGGGCCAACCACCGACATATCTCCCCGTAGCACATTATAAAATTGCGGGAATTCGTCAAGACGGGTTTTGCGCATGACCTTACCCCAGGGTGTGATGCGTTGGTCGTTGTCGCCGAGCGACAGAGCCGGGCCACCCCGTTCGGAATCAGGATACATGCTACGAAATTTGTAGATGTGGAACGGTTTTCCCCATTTACCAATGCGCTCCTGGGAATAAAATACGGGGCCTCTTGAACTGAATTTGGTGATGAGCGCAACGAGAACAAAAAATGGCGCACCAACACCCAGAACCGTCGCCGAAAAGGCAATGTCGAAAACCCGCTTGAAGATATTGATTTGCAAATTATCCAGGTAATTGGTCGACATACTGATGACGGGCTGTACGTCGTGGTATTCAACCGATACGCCTTTGGTAAGGAAGCCTTTAAAGTCGACAATTAGTTTTACCTGAAAGTTGGCTTCTTCGGAGAAGTCCATGATATCACGGAGCTGCTGCGTATCGATATAAGGCAGACAGCAGTACACACAGTCAATTTCGTTGCGAACGATGTATTCTTTCAAATAGCTATAATCACCCCGCAGCGCCGACGTATTTTCGGGTGTCAGTTTATCAAAGTATCCGTAAAACTTAAATCCAATCTCCGGGTACATTTGATAAAAGGTTTGAATGCTTCGGGAGAGCGGCCCGTAGCCCACCACAACAAACCGTCGGGTGTTATAGCCCATTGCCCGATACGCCTTCAACAGAATCAATACGATTACCCGCCAGAGCGACCCCACGCAGAGAAACAGCACGTACGTTAGCAAGATGTGCTCCCGGGAGTACGAAAAACCGCCTTTCGTAAATACCCAGAAAACCGAAACCAGTGCAACGTGCAAACCGATGAGTTTAGCAAGTCCCACCAGCAAATTCTGAATGGTAAAGGATAGGCGGGAAAAATTATACGGTTTGTTCAGGAGAAGGATCAGTACCCAGGCAATGTTAATAAACCAGAAAAGCGTTACGTACGGTACCTCAAACAACGATTCGGTAGTACCAAATTTAAGGTGATAAGCGAGCACAAAACAGATATCCAGAAAGATAATATCCATCGTTGCACTGAAAGGACGCAGTAAAAAAGAGAATCGGTGTTTCATAAGCAATTCGTTTGGAACGATCACTGCAACAATAGCCTAAACCGCTCCCCGCCAGATCCGTAACAAATGAAAAACACTTATTATAAAGAGCGCACACTACTCTCTTAATAACTCTAAGTTCACTTTATTTGTACGATTTTCGGTAAAAAAATATTGGAAAATACCTCAATATTTATCCTAAGGACACCTAGAAAGTATTTTCATTGGTATATTTCTAGTTAATAATCAGATAGTTACATTACTAACCAAAAGGATACCACTCAATAATTTTGCGATTTAGGTACTGATCAAATTGTTGACGAAAATTTTCATTGCTGAATCCCTGCGCGTGCTGGTGAATCACAACGGGGTCAAACTGGTCAGCGCTGCGTTCAAACCGTTGCACACAATCGATCAGCGCGCTGACTTGTTGCTGGCCAAAAAACAAGCCGGTTTTTTGATCAATCACTGACTCCAGGACTCCTCCCCGGCCAAAAGCCAGTACGGGCGTTCCGCAGGCCTGGGCTTCGACCGGTGTAATGCCAAAATCTTCTTCAGCTGCAAAAATAAAAGCTTTTGCTTTTTGCATATACAAGATAAGCGAAGAATTTGGTTGAAAACCGACTAATTCAACATTGGGCGTTGCCAGCCGTTTGATTTTCTCGAAGTCGGGACCGTCGCCAACCACCACCAGCCGTTTGTCGGGCATGGCGGCAAAAGCTTCCACAATCAGGTTGATCTTCTTATAAGGCACCATCCGCGACGCCGTCAGGTAATAATTGTCCTTTTGCTGGCATAAGGTGAAAAGGTCCGTATTGACAGGCGGGTAAATCACATCGGCTTCGCGACCGTACACCTTCCGAATGCGCCGGGCAATGTAGCGGGAGTTGGCCACAAAATGATCAACCCGCTGCGCGGATTGGTAATCCCAGAGCCGGATGTAGTGCAGAATCAACTTGGCTACTGTACCACTCACCCCTTTTTTAAGGCCGCTTTCGTTCAGGTATTGATGGTATAAATCCCAGGCGTAGCGCATGGGCGAGTGGCAATAGCAGATGTGGAGTTGGTTTGGCCCCGTCAGAACCCCTTTCGCAACCGCATGGCTACTCGACAGAATGACATCGTAGCCGCTCAGGTCAAACTGTTCGACGGCCAGCGGCATTAGGGGCAAATAGGATCGGTATTTCTTTTTCGCCCAGGGCAATCGCTGAATAAAGCTCGTGGTTGCCCTTTTATTTTGAACCAGCGGGCGTTGCGATTCGGGCAAAAAATCAACCAGGGTAAAAAGGTCGCTTTGCGGATACAACGTTAGCATCTGCTCCACCACACTCTCCGAACCGGCAAACGTAACCAGCCATTCGTGAACCAGAGCGATCTTTTTATCAAGCATTGGAACAATAAGGAAAGGAGAAGGAACACCCCGCGTAAATTGCGTGCAGGGTGCTTGGTCTCTCCGGTTGGTAACTAAGAGCGTTGAGGGTGAGTAAGATCGGTAATGATACCGGCCAGTTTTTCGGCGGATTGCTGCCAGTCGAAGTGTTCGACCCGTCCGCGTCCTTTCTCAATGAGGGATTTTCGTAGTGCTTCGTCGCTGTAGAGCTTCACCAGGCCGTTGCGGATGCTGTCAATATTGTAAGGATCAACGTAAACGCTGGCATCTCCGCAAACTTCGGGCAAACTGGTCGTGTTGGACACCAGCGTAGGGCAACCGCACGACATGGCTTCGAGTGGCGGAATACCAAAGCCTTCGAAATAAGATGGATACGCAAAAAACAGGGCGTGCTGGTACAGATTAACCAGCTGCTCGTCGCTGATATACCCGGTAAAAATGATCGAAGGATCGTTTTCAATAAGCTCTTTCAAACCCGAATCGGCAAATACTTTGTGTGCAGCTCCCACAATCACCAGCTTGGTATCCGGAAACTGGGCTTGCTGAAAAGCCTGGATCAAGCTTTTGAAATTCTTACGGGGATCAAGCGACGAAACCGCGAGAATGTATTTGCCGTACGGATTGTCGCCCTTGGCGGGCGGATAACGGAAAATGTCGGAAATGCTGGGATAAATAATGTCCAGCGAAGACCGGGGAACATCGTAAAACCGATGCAGGTCATTTAGTGAGTATTCGCTGATTGTCAGTACTTTCCGGGCTTTCTTGACGATGCGGGGAACCGTAAAGTTGTAGAGCAGGGAAAACTTTTTATCGAACCATTCCGGGTGCCGGTGAAACGACAAATCCAATACCGTCACAATCTTGTTGTCGTAAACGACGGGCGCCGTATTGCAAAGGTTTACTAATAGCGGACTGCCCTGGCTTTGCAGGTAGTACGGCATTTCAATCTGCTCCCAGATATAGCCTTTGGTCCGGCCATAAACCGTAGCACCTAAATCCCTTGCAATGTCCTGCTGGAGAATATTATGGGGCGTTAAAAGCGTAATATCCGGTAACAGATTCTTTAGCCGCATCCCAAGTTCGATGCCTACGCGCTGCGTTCCGGTTACGGGTTGCGTCAGAAATCGGGCGTTGACAACAACTGATTTATGATTCATAGTGAGGTGTAAATTGGACCAGTAAAATTAAAGGTTGCTTTCCAGACTCCCGACAGGAACCATCGCGTTCTTCTTTTTGGTATCAAAATTCCGTTTCAACATGTATAAGCACAGCGCAATCACAAGCGGCAAGGCATTGGAGGGCGAGGTGATCCGGTGTTCTGTAAAACTCATGACCGACAGATTGAAAAACGAAACCAGCAAGAACTTTTGCACGAAGCTCTCGGAGCCTTTTTTAAGATACCGATACAGCGCATGCCAGAACAGCAGAAAGACGCCGAGCCCAAGCAGCCCTTGCTCCCCCAGAATATGAAGGTAAGAATGGTGAGCGTGGGCATCGTTGAATACTTTTTTCGGCTGGTCGTTCAGACTCAGCAGATACGGAATGCCTTTGTAACGCAACGGGGTGTCGTTGACCGAGCCAAAGCCGGTTCCGACCAGGGGCGAATTCAGAAAGCAATCGACGGCGCGTGGCCAGGTTTCCAGCACCCGGATGGCCACATTAGCCGATTTGGTGCTTACTTCGCCAAAAATCGGTGAAATATAGGTGTTGGCGCCTGCTTCGCTGAGATCGGCATCGCGGACATACCGGTCGTAAAGTGGATACGCAAACCACAACACTACGCCTTGTACGGCGACGATGCCCAAAAGCGCGAGACGAATCAGATAAGCCCGGTTGGTGCGGTCAAAAAAGTAAAACGCGAAACCCGCGGCCAGCCCCAGCATGGAACCCCGCGAGGTGGTGGCAACCAGGAAAACAAAATTAAGCAGGATCAGCAGCAGCCATTTTTTCTTTCGCTCCTGCAAAAACAGCACGATATTGAGCGACAACACGATGCTGATAAACCCTCCCGCGCCGTTGGTACTTTTAAAAAAACCGTGAAAGTACGTTTCCGGATTGCCCCAGTCGGTGATGGCGGCAAATCGGGTCAGCACCAGATTCAGGGCGAAGGCAAGCGCGTTGACGGCGGTGGCAAAAATCAGAAACCGTTTGAAAAGCCGGTCGACTGGAATGTTGTACGAGAAAAAGAAAATCAGCAGCAGTGGCAGGTACGAAATAATGAAATTCCCGTCGTACCGATAAAAACCGAAATTGAGCAACGACGCCGGATAGTAAATGAGTACGCCCGCCAGTGAAATCAGGAAATAGATATAGAGGTAGTAAATAAACCGTGGTATAACGAAAACCGTGTGGCGGAGCAGCAGATACGGCAGAACGGCAAGGGCCAGCAGCGACGGTAGCGGGCTGATAAAAATCAGGTTCGTTACGGTTCCGAACAAACCAATCAGCAGGGCGATATAAAGCAGCATGCTTATCCTCATTACGCGCGGCCTGTCAGCCGTTTGGTGTATATTTTCAGTTTGTCTTTATAAAGCCAGGTTAGGTATTGCTGCCGGGTCAGCATTCCTTTTTCGTTCCAAAGTCGTAGCGTTTCCCAGACGGCTTCGGCCTTGTGAGAAGCGCCCCCCTGTCGGAAGTTACTAAGAACGGCATTCAGGGGAATAAAAGGAACCTCATTCTTTAGCAAACGTAACATGAGCTCATAATCGCTGACGTACCGGTACTGTTCGCTGAATAACCCGTGGGTTTGGTAAATGGCAGCCGGGATAAAACAGGTTGGGTGTTCAATGTTGCCTTTGGGCAGCTGGCTGGCGTGCGTCTGAATCAGAAACGCTTCCTGTTCATCCCGAAACGTCCGCTGAATGCCGTGGTAAACCGCCTGTCCAAACTTTTGGTAGACTTCGACAACCCGTTCCACCGCATCGGATTCGTACCAGTCGTCGCTGTTGATAATACCGATCAGCTCGCCGGTTGCCATCCGGATGCCTTTGTTCATGGCGTTGTAAATGCCGGTATCGGGTTCGGAGATATACCGGATTTGATTCGGAAACTGCCGGGCATAGTGTTCAATGATTGCCACGGTTTGGTCATTCGATTTTCCATCGACCAGAATGTACTCAATAGGGGTATAGGATTGATTGACAACCGATTGAATGGTTTGTTCAATGTGTTTCTGGCTATTGTAACAGACGGTGATAATAGAAACCAATGGCAGCATAGGCAAAACACGAATAGCCTTGAGCCGAAATAGTTCAAGGCTCTACAAGCCACAAAGATAGAAATTGCAACCCGGCTATTGAGCAGATTTAGAACACTCTTTCTGAGCGGGAAACGGACAATTACAAACTTTGGTAAAGATCGAGCGTTTCCCGAACGGTTTTTTCCCAGGAAAAAAGCTGTAACTGGTGCCGTCCCTGTTCCCTGAGTTGCTGACGCAGCATGGGTTGGGTGAGGAGTTGTTCAACGGCATTATGTATCGAATCCGCATTCTCCGGGTCGAAATAGACCGCTGCGGTTCCCGCGATTTCGGGCAAAGAACTTCGGTTGCTGAGCAGACACGGACACCCACAGGCGAAAGCTTCCAGTACCGGAATGCCGAAGCCCTCGTAGAGAGAAGGAAAGACAAAGGCCAGCGCCTGGCTGTAAAGCGTTCGAAGGGTTAAATCGTTGATCGGTTGCTGATCAACCAGGTTGCTGATGTTTAACTGCTGCAAAAACGCGATTTCACTGGCTGAGAAAGCTCCTCCACCCGCACAAATAACCCGAACTTGCTGCGCTCGCAGCAAGGGAGCCACCGCCTGAATAAAAAGGCTAAAGTTTTTGTACATGCCCCGGTTGCCTACAAACAGCAGGTAAGGGGCTTTGGCGGACGGCTCGGCTGGTTGGGATTCAACCGAAACCGATGATCCCAGGTAGATGACCCGAACCCGCTCCGGCGGAATGTTGTAGTAATCAACCAGATCCCGTTTGGTGTTCTCTGAAATGGCGATGATGGCCGTTGCCCGGTTGACCACCTCTTTTTTCCAGGCCATTACCTGATGATCGGCGGCCAGTTCGGGAAAAACCGTATGGTATTTTTCGTGAATCATGTCCAGAAACGTGACTACGGAAGGACGTTTCCCAATAGGATCAAGAAAATACGGTTCGTAATACGTAGCGTGAAAAACGTCGTATGGCCGGGTTTGCATTTCCAGCCGGTTAAACATTTTATTGAGCCGGTAGACATACGGCTGTGTTCTCGAAAAGGGCTGCCCCGGGAAGAAAGGCAGGGCCCGGAGGCCCTTTTCCTTCAAATGCGCGTTGTTGGAAACCAGGAGTGATAAATGAGCCTGATGAGCGTTGGTAGATTGGTTGATACCGGCAATTAATTCACAGAAGTACCGGGAAATACCGCCGTAGTTTTGTTGGGAGAAAGTTTGGTGATCAAAGAATATCTTCATGCAGTAATCTTTCAGGGAAGCAGATGCTTCTTGAACGTGATTTTCATATTTCCAAAGCCGGTTTTCTTTTTAATGGCTTCTACCCGCCTTTTGAGCCGGGTTAGTTTCCGAAAATAGTTTTGCAGCGAATAATCAGTTGCCTGCTGATTTTCGATCATAAACCGGGGGTGAATGACTTCGTGCAGCGGTTGCACGGGTTTGTTTGCAAAAATCTCGTTGTTCTCTTTGGTATGGGTGGCTTCTCCGCCGAAACCGATGTTGGAAATAAGGTTTTGATTCGGATAAATACACAGACCATTGTTGATCCAGATCGAATAACACCATTGAAAGTCCCAGGTATCGATGACGCCGTTGAAGGTACCGTCGAACGATTCGGTCCAGAATTCCTGCACCTGCGGGTCCGTGAAGATGTCCTTGATTAAGCCCTCCGTTTTAAATTCCGGGTAGGTGGTCATATTCACATCGTATTTCTCCCAGGCCCGACGCCAGCTGGCCCAGCCCCAGACGTGGCAGATTTTGGTGTAAAAATACGACCCCTTGCCATACCAACGCCCATTTTGCAAATTGATACCGCCAATGTGCATGATGGCCGTGTCATGGAGGTGATGCCAAAGGTTTTCCCGGCAAAACGTAAAAAACGTGGGATCGGGCAGGCAATCATCTTCCAAAATAATGCCCATTTCCACCTGCTGAAAAAACCAGGTGATGGCGGTACTGACGGCTCGCTTGCAGCCCAGGTTTTGATCCTGCGTTAGTAACTGAACCTGGCAGGGCCAGTCCACTTCATTCAGGAGAGCCATGCATTGGGCCACATTCTCGGCATCAGTGGGATGATTGGGCCGGGGGCCGTCGATGGATACGAATAATTGTCGGGGTTGCACGTGACGAATGCGTTCAAATACCCGGCGAGCGTGGTTAGGGCGGTTAAATAAAATGAAAAGGACAGGTACATCGAATGGCGGAGGCACATCGAACAGAGGAGCCGGAAGCGGTGTCACGTTTGCGCGTTTATTTTTAGGTAGATGGTATTAACTACAAAATAAACGATAAAGTGATCAAAAAAGATTAACGACTCGTATTTATGAGCTACTTTTCATCGTTTAGGACGCTCTGAGACAGCAATTTCGGCTAAATCGACGATTTCTTATTGCGTCAGCGAATCGGCTTTTGGCTGATTTTTCAATTCATCATAAACTTGCTGGAAATCGCGGTCCAATAGCGACAAAGCCGAGTAAGAATGAAACCGATTGTATAAACGGGCTTTTCGCGGATCGGTAAACCAGCGAAGCCAGGTTGGGCTGACGGTTTTTGCGGTCATCAGGTGTAAATCGTGCCCATCGCTATAGAGTTGTAAACCAAAGCGCTGAGCAAGCCGGTGGAGTGATTTTAAACTATAAAGCGAAACATGCTGACCGGTTTCGGGAATAAAATACCACCAGGTTTCGGGCGTGACGTTGGGATTGGGCTGTAGTTTGGTGGTAAATAAAATACTTTTGCCCGTCTGAAGCATCTGCTCCACGGTTGCAACGGGATCGACAAGGTGTTCGAATACTTCAAAAGCCGTAATCAATTCATAGGTTTGATCCGGCGGTTGGTCGGTGATGTCAAAATGCTTGGCAAACAGGTTGTCGCAGTATTGATCCTGCCGGATAAACGGAAACCCGCGGTCACGCATCATCCGCACGAAAAGTCCATACCCTCCGCCATAGTCCAGAAACGGGCCTTGGGGCCGAAACCACTTTCGAATAATCGCTTCGACGGTAGGTGCCCAGAACTGGTTCCGTGAAACCAGCCCCAAATCCAGCGACGTAATCACCGATTCATACGCTTCCGGGAGCCAGTAGGGCGTTTCAGTTTGAATGAATCCGCATTCGTGGCAACGGTAATACGTGACATCATATTTGAACAATACTTTCACCTGGAAAGAGTCGTTCGAAGGGGTATTGCAAATATGGCAGGTCATACAGGCGATCGCTGGCGTTATGCGTGGTGAACAGGCTTAAAAATAAGGCAAATTTTTCAGCCCAAGACGTCTTTTCAGACTTTCTGTTTTAATGGTTACCCAGCCCGGCTTTTTAAAATACTTGTTGGTCGAGTAATCGGTTGCCACCATGTTTTCAATCAGAAAGGTCGGATGCTTGACTTCCGTCATCACTTCCAGTGGCTGATTGGCGAGCGAATCGTCGTCTTCCCGGGTGTGGGTGGCTTCTCCGCCAAAACCAATGTTGGTGATCAGATTCTGGTTCGGATAAATACAAAGACCGTTGTTGATCCAGATGGTGTAAACCCACGGGTACGCCCAACTGTTCACCCGTCCGGCCAGAACGCTGTCGAACGATTCGATCCAGTATTGTTGCACTTTAGGATCACTGAACAGATCGGCAATGCGGTTTTGCTTCCGAAACTTCGGGTACGTGCTCAGGTTGGCATCGTACTTGGCCCAGGCCCGGCGCCAGCTGGCCCAACCCCAGACGTGACATATCTTGGTGTAAAAATACGAACCGTCGCCGTGCCACTGCCCCTTTTGAAAATTGACGCCGGAAATGTGCATGATCGTTGCGTTATCACGGTGATAGTGCAGGTTTTCGCGGCAAAATGTAAAAAACGTGGGATCTGGCAGGCAGTCATCCTCCAGAATGATCCCCATTTCCACCTGCTGGAAAAACCAGGTGATGGCCGTGCTAACAGCCCGTCTACAGCCCAGATTCTGGTTCTGAATTAGGCGGTGAACACTACAGGGCCAGTCGATTTCATCCAGCAAGGCAATGCTTTCGGCCACTTGCTGGGCATCGGTCGGATGGTTGGGCCGGGGGCCATCGATGGATACAAAGAGTTCCCGGGGCTGAATCTGCCGGATACGATCGAGCACCTGACGACCGAGATCGGGACGATTGAACAATAAAAACAGAATGGGTACGTCAAACTGCATCAGTACGTTGAGGTTAGTAGGTTAAAAAAAGCCTCTTCGCTTGATTACATACAATAAAGTAACGTCGGTTTGTCCGGAAGCAATATGCGGTTCGGGCATTTTCGACGAACAATAGAAAACCGTAGAGCTACTTTTTAAGACAGCATCCAGCCCAAAAAAGTTGCCAGCTCGGTTTGAAAAATAGGATTAGGCCCGACAGATCAGGTAGTTAATAGAAATAATTATTCGTCGGCCGAATTGGGCATGCTACCAATACCGTGTACGGGTTGGCGATCATTGGCGGGTTTGAAATCAACTTGCCGCGACAGATAAAACGACGTGGTGGTGGTATATCCGTTGATCGGATTGAAGCCCGCCATGTCGATTTCGATCAGGCCGGACTCCCGCAGTAGTTTGGAGGACTTAGGGTGCCAGTCGGAATTATCAAGAATGAAAAAACCAGTTGGGGTTAGCTGATTGAGGGCGCTGGCGGTACAGCGAAACCGGGCGTCGCCGTCGACAATGATGATATCGAACGGTTCTGGGTATTGGTGAATGGCGTTGATATAAGCGTCCTGGTCTTCGATCAGGTGGTAAGTGACGTTCTGAGGAAGCCGGGACCGGATGGTGTTATACCATTCTTTATTGCTTTCGATAGCTACTACTTTGCGGCAGCGGCTGGCCCAGAACAGGGTTGAGTTGCCGGAACCGTACTCAAAAACGGTTTTATCCGATAAGTCCAGTTGGTTGATAAATTCAATGGCCGGGTACGTGTACCAGGGGATTGGTTTTTCATTCTTGTCAATGGATTGCCATTTTTTGGCGCTTTTGAAATGGCCAAATTCGCGGCTCAATGTCTTGTAGTTGTTGTAGCTTACCCCATATTCATACGGTAGAATTTGCAGCAGCTTACCAAGAAGAAATCCGATCATCAGAGAATAGTTTGGCAGAGACTTTTATACGGCGCAAAAAAACAACATATTATCAACAATAAGAAGTTGATTTTTAGCCAATGGCGAAATAAGGCCGCACGACTCTGGTGCAGCTATGAGTTTTTACCGTCAAACCGGCCCTGTATAAACGTAAGTTTCAGAACGTCCCGGATGGCGGCTATCTGAGCGAAAAAAACCGGTCGAGCCTGGGGAATAAGGTAGTTCATGAGAAAAGCCGTCGTCATTTGCGCTACTAAGGTGGCAATGGAAGTACCGACGGCTCCGTATCGGGGAATTAGAACGAAATTCAGGAGAATGTTGACCACTGCCCCACTGATGGTTTTTACCAGCAACAGGCGCTGTTTGTTGTGCAAAAGGAACCAGTAGCTACTTCCTGAACCCATAAAAACAAATACCGCTGACCAGATGTGAATGACCAGAATATCATCGACGCCGGTGTATTGCTGACCATACAGAAAGGCGGTGAGATAAGGTGCTGCGAGGGTAATGAAAAGTGCGATCAGGATGCTGATAAAAATCAATAGGCTCAGTAGCCTGCGATAAGCCCGCTGAAAAGCTTCCTCACTCTGGGTTTTTAAATTAACAATTGTGGGGTAGAAGGAGGACGTGATGGCCGTTGCGATGAAATACCAAACCTCCGAAAGCCGCAGGGCCGCACTGAATTTCCCCAATTCTACATCTGTCGCCAGCTCCTTCAGCATAAACTGGTCGCAGCGCATGTAGATAAAGATGAAAAAATCCGTGATCATCAGGGGCCACGACAACGACAGCAGATGGCGCGCCAGCCGACTGTTGAAACGCCACTTCAAAATATGCTGGTCTTCCTGCCGGTTGTAAATAACGACCAAAATCAGGGCAGACAAACTGACTTCAACAAAAACGACCGAAGAAAAAGCAACCAGGCTGAACTGATTGGCCAGAAAATAAACCCGCAAAACCGTTGACAGGGCGAAGGCAACGGATTTGGCGACAACCGACAACCGGGCTTTAACCCGCGACTGGAAATGAAGATCGATAACGTCCAGACTCTGGCAAATCAGAACCGAACTGGTGAACAGAATCATGGCCTGCAAAACCGGCTGATCGTTGTACAGCGTGTGGACAACCAGCGTAATGCCCAGAAAGGAAACGGTCCCGGCCAGAAGACGGAGAAAAAAGCCCGTTCCCAGGAGCTGGTTTTCGGGATACTCCTTATTGCGGACAATCTCGGTGATGAGCACATTGGCCAGCCCCAGACCGGCCAGCGAGGTCAGAGCCGTGGGGAAAACAGACGCAAAATTGAGCAAACCAAACTGCGACGGCCCCAGGTAGCGGGCCGACCAGACGCCCACCAGCAAGGCCGTAGCCATGCGGAAGATGCGGTCGAAGAAAACCCAGCCAGCGTTGGCAAAGCCCTTTCGGACGGTGGTACTCAGGTTCTGGACTTTTATGCCTAGCATGAAAAAAGAATCAGGAGACAGTCGGAAGAGCCACCCCGTTGAGTTGAGCTTCAACCATTAACCGGGCTACGTCTTCCATTTTGTGCTTGGCAACCCAACCGAAATGCCAGAGTGCTTTAGCTGGGTTGGCGTTGCCTTCGGCTAGGTCGGTGGGCCGGAAAAACGAAGGATCAATCTGGATGTGTTCTTCCCAATCTAAATTGACCTGTTCGAAGACGATGCGGATAAAATCCTTCAGTTTGCGGGTATGCCCCGTGGCAATGACGTAGTCGTCGGGTTGCGCTTGCTGGAGCATCAGCCACATGGCTTCTACATAGTCGGGAGCCCAGCCCCAGTCGCGGGCAATGTCAATGTTTCCCAGGGTTAGTTTTTCCGTGCTACCCTGGGCAATCCGGCAGGCTGTCGCTACAATTTTGCGGGTGACAAACCGTTCGGGACGCAACGGAGACTCGTGGTTGAACAGAATACCCGTGCTGGCAAACAGCTGATAGGCTTCGCGGTAATTGGCCACTTGCCAGAAAGCCGCAGCTTTGGCAACTCCGTACGGGCTGCGGGGGCGGAAGGGCGTTTCTTCATTGGCCGCCAAACGGCCCGTATCCCCAAACGACTCGCTCGATCCGGCGTTGTAGAGCCGAATAGGTAGTTCGCTAAACCGGATGGCTTCCAGTAAGTTCAGTGTGCCCACGCTAATGCTTTCGAGGGTTTCGACGGGTTGTTCAAACGACAGTCCAACCGAACTTTGGCCGGCCAGGTTATAAACTTCGTCGGGCCGAACCTTCAACAGGGTTTGTAACACGCTGCGAAAATCGTTGATATTGACCGAAACCAGCTTTACCTGATCACGGATGTTTAATTTGGTCAGATTTTGAAACGACGACATTTGTGCGTCGCGCGAACCACCATACACCTGGTATCCTTTCTGGAGTAAAAAATGTGCCAGATAGGCTCCGTCCTGGCCTGAAACCCCACAAATCAAGGCTGTTTTCATATCGCTATTTGGTTCGTCAGTTTACGGTTTTCTTTCCTAAAACGGTTTTTACCAATGTCCATGCTAAACCGGCAAAAGCACCCGCCACCAGCGCCCCAAAAATAATCAGCGTCCGTTTGGGGGCGCTCGGGCGGAGTGGAATGCGGGGCGGTTCCAGCATTTTAAAAACCGGCGTTTCTTCCTCTACCCGGATTTTGGTTTGCTCCAGTTGCCGGGATAAATCGTTGTATACATTCTGCGCGAGCAGAAAGTCGGCCTGAAGGCGTTGTTCGGCAATGCGGGCCAAGCCGCTGTACAGGCTCCGGTTGCGGTCGCGGTAGCTTTCCAGCTCGTACTCTGCAGCCTGGTACCGACGACGGGCGTGCTCCACCTGTTCCTTTAGAAAACGCTCTTGATTCCGGACTTTCTGCGTCCGGTAGCTGGTGATGTAATTGGTCAGGTACTCAAGCGATAACCGGGCGACGGTAGCCGCCACCACGGGGTCGGGCATACTAACTTCAATATCGACAATGCCGGTTTGTCGCTCGTAGGTTGTTGTAATGCGGTTGATCAGTGTAGCCGCCAGTCCTTCTTCTTCGGGCGAAACCTGCAGGGCTTTGCTGTAATTTTTGGGATCAGGCAGGTTAACCGGCGACGGTTTTGCGGGCGGAGGATTGTCGGCATCACCGGTTAGCCGCTGCAAAGCCGTTTCCTGGCGTTGGCGTCTCAGGTACGTTTCCAGGGGCATGGTGGTTCCGTAGGTCTTGGAATAAACCGGTTTTTTCAATAAATCCAGGGCGAAGGGAATACTTTGGAGAACCTTGGGATACAGATCGGGGCGGATCACATCACTGCCCGCTTTATCCAGGCTAATCCCGGCCAGCCCCGCCAGAGAACCCAGGTTACTTGCTCCGCCCGAACTGCCGGCGGCCGCTTCCGGCATAACAATCACTTCCGATTTGAATTCATCCGGTTTGGAAAATGCGTAATAGACGCCGATCAAAGCGCCTATGGCTGCAAATACCAGCACGGCTTTTTGGCTGCGTTGTAAGAACTTCCAGATGTCACCCGGTCGGATCTGAATCAGATCGTCGTCTGTTTCCGGGACTGTTGATGTTTTTTGCGTTGTTGCAGACATGAAGCGACCTGATAAATGTGGCGCTGAAAGTTTACTCTCCAAATAATCGAACCAGGTTGATCACAACGGTCGTTAATGTGACGGTCATGGTTCCGATCACCGAAATCAGACCAATCCGTTCTCCCGCAGACAGGCGTCGTTCTTCGGTCAGTGGCCCGAACGGCACAATCACGCGTGAACCGGGTTCGACTTTCGGGTATTTTCTGAAAAACAGAAACCGTTTGGTGCGGTCTTTTAGCCCATTGGCATACACCACGTACGTCTTCTTTTGGCGCGCATTGTCGGTGTAGCCCCCGGCCTGTGTAACGTAATCTCTAAAGCTAAATCCTTCGGTATAACCAACCGTCGACGGATTCAGAACGGCGCCCTGAATGGTGACGGTTTCGGGGCGTTTGGGAATAATAATGGAATCACCGGCTTCCAGCAGCAAGTTACCGGCCACGCCCGGGTCCTCCAGAATAGCACCTAGGTTGGTTGCAATCACGACTCCGCGCCGGGAGAAACGCGCCCCTGGCAAATAGGCTTCAGGTTTGAGCCCACCTACACGCCGGACTACGTCCGAAATCCGTTCTGCCCGCGATTCAATGGCGTAATTGCCGGGATGCATCACTTCGCCATACACCGCTACATTCTGCTGGAGTTCGTACCGGGGAGAAGTTCGGACGTAGACGATATCGAAGGGTTTGAGCAGAAACCGGGCTTCCGCTGGTTGCAGGTTTAGATCCCGATCAATGGCAAATTGAAAGATCTGAACGGTTTCGCGTCCAGTCATCTTTGTCGTATCCTCGCGAATGCGCCGGGCCACTTCGATTCGGGTAGGTGTAGCGCCCTCCTGAAAACCGCCCGCCAGCGCGATTAAATCCGTAACGGTTAGGTTGGCGATGAACGGAATGGTGTCGGGTCGGTTGACAGCGCCCTCAATGCTGACGTAGTAAGGTTCGCGCAGGTCCCGGACGGAGTAGATATGAACACTATCCTGCCGCAGCAACGAAATATCGTCGGTTTCGTTGCGCATCAGTCGTCCAACGTCGAATGGAATTGCTTCCAGGTCCGTATTCTCGCGTTCCCGGTATAAAATACCGCGATTCAGGAAAGCGTCGTTCCGTAATCCTTCTGCCCGTTTAATTAACGAGCGGACGGAGGTGATTTCGTCGCCCAGCGCATAGTCGCCCGGGCGCATTACCGCCCCCGTTACCTGCACCCGGTTTTCATACCGGTTAAGGATTTCGCCAATTGTATAGCGATCTCCCGACTGCGGCACGAAGCTAGCCAGTTGTTCCTGCGTAATGGTCGAAATGCGTAGTTCGCGGGGCGTGTTCCGGCGCAGGGTCACCGAAAAAGTATACGCCCGATCCGTAAAACCGCCCGCAAAAGCCAGTACATTTTTGAGGGTTTCGCCGGATTTGATTTCGTAAATCGCCGGGCGTTTCACCTGCCCGACCATTTCCACTCGAACGCCGTAGTCGTTTACCCGAATTACGTCCTGATCCAGCAGACGAATGTCATCTTTCTTATCCGCCCGAAGCAGGTAATCGTACAGGTCAATGGTGCGGATGACCCGGTTGTTGCGAATCACCTGAATATCCCGGAATGAACCGGTTTCGGGATTGGGCCCACCCGCCAGGTAGAGGGCGTTAAAAGCCGTTGCGAGCGACGAAATGGTGTAGGTTCCGGGCCTGACTACTTCCCCCACCATCGTAACCCGGATGCTGCGAATATTTCCCAGCGTTACCGAAGCGAATGTGCCGCTGCCGGGTCGGTTTAAGCCCTGATACGCCTGCCGAAGCCGGCCAATGATTCGTTGCTCGGCCTGCTCAATGGTTAAACCGCTGACGAAAATGGGGGCCAAATTCAGCATCCGAACCGACCCTTCGGGACTAACGGGCAACCGGAAGCTTTCGGACGAGTTGCCGTAAATTTCCACCACCAGTTCGTCGTCGGGGCCGACCACGTAATTACGGGGCGTAGCAATGCGAAGATTGGGCTCGAAGGTTAAGGCCGTGCCTTTAAAGAGGGATGCACCGAAAATGTACGGACGCCGGGTTGTATCACGTCGGAGCAAACTCAGGCTATCAAGTTCATACGGTCGCTGCGAAAGCTGGCCCTGCTGGGTTCGGTTGAAGAGGCTATCGGTACCCGCCTGGCTGCTACGGTTCGACTGTTGCTTCATTTTGGCCATGCGCTGCCGCATTTTGGCAATATCGCTCACTGTATAGCCCTGCGACATGGCGGCCTGTTCGATTTGCATTTCTGTTAACCCGCTGGCCTGGGCGCGCTGGTAAAATTCGATGATCTGCTCGTCATTCATCTGATCAGCCCGCGACGGCTGCTGGGCCCAACCCGTGGAAGCGGCTATGAATAGCAGAAAAACAGGGACTTTATACCATTGTCGAAACAACAGAAAAGAAAGGTAACGGTGTGCTAATAGACAGGATTTTATTCTGCTACGGTTCATGCAGTGAAAATATGCTGACTTACAAAGGTACGAATTGATTGTTTTTCTGGCGCTTTTTATAGTCAACGGTCTGAAAGTGGCTTTTTATCTGAAAAAACCGCTATTTAGTTGAAAGGTTTGTTCGTAATTAACTGATAAAATAGAATTTAACCAAGATGGCATTAATAAAATCTGTTCGTGGTATTCATCCGCAGACCGGCGAAGAATGCTGGTTTGCAGATAACGCCACCATTGTGGGTGAAGTTGTGATGGGCCGAAACTGTACCGTCTGGTTCAATGCGGTAGTGCGGGGTGATGTTAATTCGATCACGCTGGGGGATTATTGCAATGTGCAGGATGGCGCTGTGATTCATTGTACCTACCAGAAATTCAAAACAACTATTGGAAGCTACGTCTCGATTGCCCATAACGCCATTGTGCACGGGTGTACGATAGAAGATCAGGTGCTGATTGGCATGGGGGCTATTGTTATGGACGGTGCTGTGATCGGATCCGGGTCTATTATTGCCGCTGGTGCCATTGTAACCCAGCATACCGTCGTGCCGCCCGGAACGATCTACGCCGGAAATCCCGCCCGTTTTCTGAAAAACGTGACCCCCGAGCTAGGCGAAGTCTTTATGCGCACGGCCAATAATTATGTAATGTACGCCAAATGGTACCAGTAGCCGGTCAACGATAAATCTCGTCGTGCCGTAATCGTTGGCAAATCAGTTGCGCGGGATTTGTTTAGATTGTATTTTTGTTTGAAATTAGTCTAAATAGATTTCTGGCTCAAGAACGGTTCTCTGGGCTGTAACGGTTTTTCAAGTGCATGACTTCAGCATTGTGGAGCCATCACATCACAACTGATATGCTGGATTCGACGAGTTCTTTGATTACGACGGCGCGCACAAAACTGGAAGAGTATCTCCTGCGAAAAGGACTGCGACGGTCGTCGGAACGGTTTGCCATCCTGGAGGAGGTCTACTCTCGGGATGATCATTTCGATGCGGAAGATTTATACCAAGCCATGCATCAGCGGGCGTTTGCCGTTAGCCGGGCTACGGTTTACAACACACTGGATGTACTGGTTGACTGCGGGCTGGTGCGTAAAAACCAGTTTGGTGATGAAGACAATACGAAAAGCCGGTTTGAAAAGGCGCTGGGTCGGCAGCAGCACGCGCATTTAATTTGCGTCAACTGCCACCGGGTGATTGAATTCTGCGATCCGCGTTTGCAACTGATTAAAACCACCGTAGGTGATACCCTGCAATTTCAGGTGGAATCCCACTCGTTGGTGTTTTACGGCGAATGCGGTGATGCAGAATGTGTGGCCCGGACAAAAGCGGCAGCCCTTGCCGACAGCAGTGGCCGGTGAATACCGTTTGGTCGGTACGAGAGGCCATGATGGTTTTTATTCGCTAACGGTTTCTTTTTCCTGCTTCATTTCTTTCCGGGCGTTGAGATAGCCCCGGATCACCGTAAACGTGGTGATAGCCAGGAAGAAGATGATGATGTAATGAACGTAATCGACGATCCAGGGGAATTTCTCGCCAAAATAATACCCGCCCCCCACCAGGGATACCACCCAGACTGCCCCGCCGACGATATTGTACAGCATAAAATACCGGAAATTCATCCGAATCAGGCCGGATAGAATCGGCGCGAACGTGCGGACAACGGGCAGAAACCGGGCGACAATAAGGGTTCGGCTGCCGTACTTCAGGAAATATTCGCGGGTTGTTTCAATGTATTTTTTCTTAAAAAACAACGAATCCGGGCGGTTTTGCAACCGATCCCCGAAATACCGCCCTGTCAGATACCCCACCAGCGACCCCACAATGGCTGCCCCCAGAATACAGGCCAGCAGCAGCATGAGCGGCACGTCCAGAATTCGGGTTCCGGCAAAAACGCCCGACAGAAACAGCAGATAATCGCCCGGCAGAAAGAAGCCGAAGAAGATGCCGTTTTCGACGAAAATAATCAGTGTGATCAGCACCAGACCACCGGTTCGAATGATTTCCTCAGAGTTGAGTAAGTATTGAAAGAATTCGGCGATCTGGGTCATGGCTGTTAATGATAGAATGACTGAATGATAGAATAAGTGAATAGCTCCGTGCGGAAGCAAAACGTGGCGCACTTAGTCACTTATTCTATCGTCAACCGCATCGGCGGCCCGGTCATTCGAAATTAAATATATTCCGCCAGCTCAAGCCAGCGGTCGGATTTTTCGGAAATTTGTTGGTCGGTTTGCTCAATTTCCCGGGCCCACGCGGTTAACTCTTCGTGGTTGGCGGTTCCACTGTTCAACTGATCGAGTAAACGGCTTTTTCGTTGTTCAAGTTCCTCAATTTCTTTTTCTAATGATTCATATTCTCGCTGTTCCTTAAACGAGAGCTTTCGCTTGGTTTCGGCGGTGGCAGCGGGCTTGTTTTCCGGTGCCGGAGCCGCCGGAACGACCTTCGGTTTTTCGACCGGTTTGCGTTCGGCGGGTTCGCTCGCTTTGCGCTCGCGGTAGTCGGTGTAATTGCCCGGAAAGTCGCGGACTTTGCCGTTGCCCTCAAAAACAAAGGTGTGATCAACCAGCCGATCCATGAAATAACGGTCGTGCGACACCAGCAGTATGCAACCAGGGAAATTCAGCAGAAATTCTTCCAGAACATTCAGCGTGGTAATGTCCAGATCGTTCGTTGGCTCATCCAGAATCAGGAAGTTCGGGTTCTGCACCAGGACAAGCAGCAATTGCAGACGCCGTTTTTCGCCCCCCGACAGCTTGTGCACGTAATCGTACTGCTTGGCGCGGTCGAAGAGGAAATGCTGCAAAAACTGGGAAATCGTTACGGTTTCGCCCGTTCCCAGCTTGATCACTTCGGCCACTTCCTGGACCACATCGATCACCCGCTGGTTTTCCGGAATGACCAGGTCCGACTGGGTATAATACCCAATTTTAACGGTTCCGCCCGTAACAATTTTGCCGGAATCGGGCCGCAGCTCACCCGTAATCATATTGAGCAGGGTGGTTTTACCCATCCCGTTCTTGCCAATGATACCGATACGGTCGTTGCGCCGGAAGGTGTACGTAAAATGGTCGAGCAGGGTTTTGTCGCCAAACCGTTTGCTGACGTTTTCGAGTTCGATGATTTTACTGCCTAGCCGCTGCGTCCGGATATTGAGCTCTAGCTGGTCGTTGTTCAGTCGTTGGTGCGCTTTTTCCTTTACATCCTCAAACGCATCGATTCGGTACTGCGCTTTGGTACCGCGGGCTTTGGGCTGCCGGCGCATCCAGTCCAGCTCGCGCCGGAAGAGGTTTTTGGCTTTATCCACTTCGGCGGCAAAAGTCGCCTGCCGTTCGGCCTTCTTTTCCAGAAAATAGGCGTAATTGCCTTTATAACTGAAAAGCGTCTGCTGGTCGAGCTCAACAATCTGGTTGCAAACCCGGTCCAGAAAATACCGGTCGTGCGATACGAGCAGCAGGGTGGAATTGTTGGTCGATAAATAATTTTCCAGCCACTCGATGGTTTCCAGATCAAGGTGGTTGGTCGGTTCATCCATGATCAGCAGATCCGGGTTTTCAATCAGTACCTGAGCCATCGCCACCCGTTTGCGCTGCCCACCCGAAAGCGTCGAAACCTGCTGTGTCACGTCGTGGATGCCCAACTGCCCCAGAATTTGCTTCATCTGGGTTTCGTAATCCCAGGCTTGCAGCGTATCCATCTGTTGCATGGCGCGGTCAAGCACGGACGGGTTGTCGGAAAGCAGCGCCTGTTCGTACTGCCGGATGGCCGTGAGCGCCGGATTGTCGCCCGTTAAGACGATCTCCATCACCGTCAGGGCATCGTCCAGCTGCGGTTGCTGATCCAGAAAGCCGACCGAGATATCTTTGCGAATGCTGACCAGCCCCTCGTCGGGAGGAATCTGGCCGGACAGGATTGACAATAATGTGGACTTGCCGGTACCGTTGGCACCAACGATAGCAACCTTATCCCCCCGGCTCAGTCCCAACGTTACGTTGCGGAATAACCATTTGTCGCCGAAGGATTTGGAGAGATTTTCTGCGGATAAATAATTCATCGTACGCAAAGATACACAACCTGAGTTGGATCGCCGAAGGTATTCGGGTGGGTTCGGGGTGGAAACCACGGCCTATTCGGGTGGAGCATGATAGAATTTTCGGACGAATGTGGTAAATTTCCGCTCAGTTTTTCTTTATCTGGTTTAGAGCTTAATCCATTAACCCGATTCATGCGAAAGTTTATTGCAGTGGTTAGCCTTGCGTGTGTGATTTCAGCGAGCAGTCAGGCACAGGTGACCGATGATGTAACGAAGTCTTATACGCAGCCCATTCCTGGT
Source organism: Larkinella harenae (assembly GCF_054780515.1). Classification (NCBI taxonomy): domain Bacteria; kingdom Pseudomonadati; phylum Bacteroidota; class Cytophagia; order Cytophagales; family Spirosomataceae; genus Larkinella; species Larkinella harenae. Next base: position 452,902 of record NZ_BAAGWE010000001.1, read on the forward strand.
AGTACGCAGGTATACGATATGGTTGCTATTCCGGGCGGAACGTTTATGATGGGGAGCCCCGCCAACGAAAAAGGCCGCAAAGCTGATGAAGGTCCACAGCATAAGGTAACCATCGAGCCGTTCTGGATGGGAAAAATGGAAGTGACCTGGGATTTATTCGACCTGTTTTCTTTCTACAATATGGAAAAGGAAATGGCCGCGAAGAATCCCGGTTTTGATATGGCAAAAACCGATGCGGCCACGCGCCCGAGTCCGCCGTACGTGGATATGTCGTTTGGCATGGGCCGGGCGGGTCATCCGGCCATCAACATGACGCAGTATTCGGCCATTCATTTTTGTGCCTGGCTGTATGCCAAGACCGGCATTTTCTACCGGCTGCCGACCGAAGCGGAATGGGAATATGCGTGCCGGGCCGGTACCACAACTCCATACTCGTTCGGGGCAGATGCCAAAAAATTGGGCGAATTCGCCTGGTTCAACGGCAATAGTGACGGTTCGTACAAGCAGGTTGGAAAAAAGAAACCGAATCCCTGGGGATTGCACGATATGCACGGCAATGTGATGGAGTGGACCCTCGACCAGTATTATCCGGACTATTACGCCAAGAAAGCCAAAGGTGAAGTGAAGGAGCCGTTTGCCAAAGTAACGCAACTGTATCCGAACGCGGTGCGGGGCGGGTCCTGGGATGATGATCCGGCAGTTTTGCGCTCGGCCGCCCGGACGCCCTCGGCTCCGGCCTGGAAAATGCTTGATCCGCAGGCTCCCAAAAGCGAGTGGTGGCTGACCAGCGCGTCGTTTGTCGGTTTTCGGGTGGTACGGCCCGCCAAAAAGCCGTCGGAAGAAGAAATTAAGGCGTATTATAATCCGCCTTTGATAGAAGAGTATTGATTGTCAGTTGCTTATTGAGTTTCTGTTCATAGACGCTATTTGTCGTATTTCTAAACCTTGTTCTTTATGTCAAACGAGTCAAACCGTCGGAATTTTCTGAAACAATCCGGCTTGCTCACGGGTGGAGCCCTATTGACGACCCTGCCTTCTTTTGCATCTTCCTATGGTTTTCATACCTCCGCCGATGATGCCATCAAAGTGGCGCTCATTGGGTGTGGTGGTCGCGGAAAAGGTGCTGCTCTTCAGGCACTGAAAAGCAAGCAGAATGTTAAAATCGTGGCGATTGCCGATGCATTCCGTGACCGGCTGGACGACGCGTATAAAACCTTAAATCAAAATCCAGAGCTGGCCAAGCGCGTTGATGTGCCGGAAGAACGCAAGTTTGTGGGTTTTGATGCGTATCAAAAAGCCATTCCGTTGGCGGATGTGGTCATCTTGGCAACTCCTCCGGGTTTCCGGCCAATGATGTTTGAAGAAGCCGTGAAGCAGGGCAAACACATCTTTATGGAAAAACCGGTTGCTACCGATGCGCCGGGTGTTCGCCGGGTGCTGGCAGCTGCGGAAGAGGCCAAGAAGAAAAAACTGAACGTGGTGGTGGGGTTGCAACGGCATTATCAGCCGAACTACCGCGAAATGATCAAACGCATCCACGACGGCGCCCTGGGCGATATCGTGGGCGGATCGGTATACTGGGTGAGCGGGGGCGTCTGGGTAAAACCACGTCAGGCCAACCAGACCGAGATGGAGCACCAGATGCGGAACTGGTATTATTTCAACTGGCTCTGCGGGGATCACATCAATGAACAGCATATTCACAACATTGATGTGGCCAACTGGGTGAAAAAAGGCTACCCGGTTTCGGCACAGGGAACGGGTGGACGGCAGGTCCGCACCGGCAAGGAATACGGCGAAATTTTTGACCACCATATTGTGGATTATGTCTACGAAGATGGAACGCTGATCAACAGCCAGTGCCGCCACTACGAAGGAACCTTCAGCAAAGTGGACGAGCAGTTCGTCGGTACGAAGGGCCGGGTCGATTCCTTCGGGCGACAAAGCATCCTGAAAGACTACAAAGGCAATTCGATTTACACGCACAACGGCAAAGGCGACGGCGATCCATACCAGATCGAGCATGACGAATTGTTTGCGGCAATTGCCAAAAATGAATACAAATTCTGGGATGCTGAAAACGGCGCGAAAAGTACGCTTACGGCTATTATGGGCCGGATGGCAACGTATTCGGGCAAAATGGTGAAATGGGATGAGGCTCTGAACTCGAACATCGATCTGTTCCCGGAAAAACTATCCTGGGATGCGAAGCCGAAAATTCTGCCGCAGGCCGACGGTTTTTATCCAATCGCCGTGCCGGGCAAAACCGTCGCGGTTTAATAGCTCATCAATGGAAGCAATGGAAAAAGGGCGCCGACGGCGCCCTTTTTTGTAATTTTACGGGATGAAACAAGCCTTAGTTTTAATGCTGATTTTATTGCAGTTCAGTGCCGCAGCCCAAGTGTTGCGAAAGAGAACCGTCAGGTTAATGGGCAGCCGGTTTGATATTACCATTGTTGCCAGCGATACCTTATCGGCTGAACAAAATATCGATGCGGTGATTGGCGAAGTAACGCGGATTGAGAAGTTAATTTCTGACTGGAAAGATGATTCCCAAATTTCGGAGGTCAATAGAAGCGCCGGTATTAGGCCCGTCCGGGTTGATCCCGAAGTGTTCTCCTTAACCGAACGGGCACTCCGGTTCTCTCAAATTACAAATGGGGCTTTTGACATCAGCTTTGCCGCGATGGATCGAATCTGGCAGTTTGATGGCTCGATGACGGAAATGCCCAGTCCACAGGCGGTGAAAAAATCCGTTGAGAAGGTGGGGTTTCGGGATATCATACTGGATCGGGCGCAGTCTACTATTTTCCTGAAGCGGAAAGGGATGAAGATTGGGTTTGGCGCGCTGGGCGAAGGGTATGCTGCCGACCGCTGCCGCGAAATGATGCTGGCCAGAGGAATTAAAGCCGGAATCGTCAACGGGTCTGGTGATATGAGCACCTGGGGAAAACAGCCGGACGGGAGTGACTGGACCATCGGCGTTACCAATCCCATGCAGAAAGATACTGTATTCGCTATTGTGCCATTGAAACAGAGCGCCGTAGTGACTTCCGGAAGTTACCAAAAGTTCGTGGAATTCAACGGCAAGCGCTATTCACATATTATTAATCCCGTCACCGGTTATCCGGCAACGGGCGTTTGTAGCGTAACGGTATTTGGCCCCAGTGCCGAAACGGCCAATGGATTCAGCACGTCGCTGATGGTGATGGGGAAAGAAGCCGGACTGAAATTACTCAATCAGCATCCGGATTATAGCTGCATTCTGATCACGGACGAAGGCCGGATTTTTTCGTCCCAAAACCTGGATGTTACTCAATACCGCCTTCCCTAATAGCAGTCCATCAAGACCTGGTTGCGTGATTGGTAGAAGCTTACCCCGTTGTTCAGTTGGGTTTGGCAAATCGTTTCCAGTAATTCGAGGACATCTTTTTGCATCGAAAGAGAGCCGCAAATCATCAGGACGCCTTGACTGGCCAGTACGTTTCCAATAAAATCGGCATCCCGGGCGATCAGGTTACTGACGTACTGTTTTTCCCCTTCCCGCGAAAAGGCGATGTGCAACTGCTTCAGCTTCTGGGCCGATTTCGATTCCTCTAAAAACCGCTGATAGATCTCAAACGACTGCTGATCCCGGAAACCGCCGTACAAATGGCAGGGTGTTTTTTTGCCATTTTGATTGATCATGCCCAAAAAGGGCGCAACGCCGGTACCATTGGAAATCATGACGACGACCGGTGCCTTTTTGGGAAAATGAAAGTGGGTATTCTCAACGATTCGGGCGCGAATGGTTTCGCCGGGTTTCAGTCGGTGTAAAAAACCGGAACCCAGCCCGCCCGGGTGCAGCCTGACGCTCAACTGGAGTTCTTTTTCGACCACACCGATGGAATACAACCGTTCGCGGTGATCGTTTTCCGGGTAAATGGCCAGCAAATCGCCCGATGTCACCCGCAGTTTTCGCTTGCCCTGCAAACGGATTAAAAACGTATCGGTATGAACGAGTGGCGTCGTGTCGGCTACTGATAACGATTCAAAGCGGGTTGTTTGAGCCTGCCGCAGTTCGGGCAAAACCGTAAGGGGGAGATTTGCCTGCTGCGACCAGGCTTCGGCCCATAAGCTGAATTCATCGGGCGATTTATCATTGACCGTATGAATGTCAACCAGCGGAACCGCCCATTTTTGGTGGGAAAGCATCTGGTTCAACTCGAAGGCGAATTTGCAGAAATCGGGGTACGCATGAGATCCAAAACCGAGTACAGAATAACGAACGGGGTTTGGTTGCGGGTGTTTTTCCAACTGGGCCGCAAAGCGGGCGGCATTGGTCGGCGCATCGCCAAGTCCGTAGGTCGCGGTCAGGGCAATCAGGTGCTCCGCTTTAGGAAACACCGTATAATTATTTAATTCGGTCAGATAAGACTTTTCGCCTTGCTTAATCAATTGCTGGTGAATTGCCTGGCCAAAGCGAAAGGTGCTCCCGTTTTCGGAGCCGACAAGGATAATAAACCGGCTTTCGTCGGCAGTATACTTATTTTTTACCCGATTTGCCCGCCGTTTCCAGGTAATGGCAAAACCGGAATAAATGAAGAAAAGAATATTTCCGGATGCTACCGCCAGGATAATGGCCCATAAACTGCTTGTCCGGCCTGTATGCAAATCCAGGCTCAGGTTGGTGAGCAATACCGCAATCGGGTAGCGGTTTTCGCTCAGGATGTCGCCCGTAACCTGATTAACCGTCAGTTCGCGGTCCTTGAGTTTCAGCGTGTAGTAATCTTCAACGTCTTCCGAAAACGGAAATTCGATGCTCCGAACATCCGCCAGCTGCGTGTGCTGAAACACCACGAAGTCCGCCGGTTTGCGCAGGGGCTGCGACTGGATCGCGTCGAAATCAATTTGGGGAGAAACTTTCTCCGTTCCGACCAGACCGAAGCGGGCCATGGAGAGGTAGGTTCCCGAAAGAGCAACGATAAAAATCGGAATCAGCGATAACCGCCCCAGTACCACGTGGTAATACTGCGCAAAATTGTCGCGGACAATCCGGGTAAAAAAACGCCGGAGACCCCGTTGGCGCTGGATAATCAGCATGGTGCCGGAAACCGTAATCAGCAGGAGCAGAAAGGCCGTCAGGCCAATAAAAAACCGTCCGGCTTCGTGCAGAAACAGGGAGCGGTGCAGGGCCGTGACCCACTGAAAAAACTCGTTTTGTTCGGTCGGGAAACCCAGAATTTGGCCTGTTTGTGGATCAATGTAAGCCGTTAGGTTTTTGCCGTTGGCATCACTGCCTTTGATCTGCACAAACTGATTGGCGTCGACACTGAGTTCCGTTATTTCGGAATAGGTTTTGTGCAGAACGGGCAATGTCTGCGCCAGCGTGAGCCGACCAACAGCATCGGCCCGGTAAGGCTGACTTTTCTGCGATACGGGTTCGAACGCCAGAATAACCCCCGTTACCGATGCTAAGGTCAATAAAAGAAAAGAAGATACAGCCAACGCCAGGTGGCTGTATCTCCAAACAGAAATGGTCATAAATTACCGCTGTTAATTGGGGCTGAAGCGGACGTAGCGAATGTAACCCGTACCTTCACTCTTGGCGGAAAGCCCTTCTGTCGTCAGCGGAATCTCAAGATCTTTTGGGTAATCTTCCTTATCCTCAACGGAGCTTTCAAACCGCAGTTTGTAGTCCTTGTTGAGTTTCGAATTGTCGATTTCCAGCACAATAACGCTACGATCTCCGCCGGCCACCGATGCGCCGGTGATGGCGCTGATGTTGGGCGTTTTTTTGCCCAGTGCCTTGTACCATTCCTTAACGTCCGGATACCATTTTTTGTCGGAACCGAGTACATACAGGGTTTTCTCGTAGGTGCCTTTCCCGTTTATGAGCGAAACGGCAATGTACGCTTCTTCCCCCATGTAGTTGGTCATCTGGATCATGCATTTATAGTTGGTCGTACCGGGTTTTTGAGCCATTATAGCCGAAGAGCAGGCTAATGCCAAAGCCAGGATCAGAGCGCCAATTTTGGGCAAATAAGTCATAGACTATTTCAAAAAGTTAACGGATACGTTGTTTTTTGTCAGGGATTCATTTTCGCTGGCCAGATCAAAAGCGGTTTCTTTAAAGCTGGTCGGGATGTCTTTCTTGGCACCAATCGACAGCAGGTATTTCATCATCGCGTCGTCTTTCGAGACCATAGCTGCTTTGTGCAGCGGAGTGATACCCTCTTTGTTGCGGGCATTCACGTCGACTTTTAGCGGTTCCAGCCGTTTCACCAGCGCAAGATCATTTTTCGCCACCGCCAGATGGTACAGTGTATTGCCGTTTTTCTGCGGAGCTTTTACATCAAGGCCTTTATCTTGAAGCAGTTTTAGCTTGGCATCAAAAGCCTCGGCCTGCGATTCTCCGCCTGGACGTGGGCCGCTGTTCGAATTGTACGATTGAATCAGGTAAGCCGTCAGGTTGTCACCGCTTTTGTCGGTTACTTTCACATCGGCTCCTTTGTTCAGCAAATAGCTCACCACCTCGGGCGAATTACTCCGTACAGCCATAGAAAGCGCCGTTGCGCCTTTCTGGTTGCTCTGGTTAATGTTTTTTACCTTCGGTTGAAGCATTTCCAGCACGGCCAGATCCCGGTTAAACGCAGCCGCGTTCATAAAAACCGTATTGCCTTCCTCATCAGCCTGATTCACATCAACGCCTTTGGCCAGAAAATACTGAATGATTTCGTTCTGCTTGGGTCGGCGAACAATAGCGTGCAGCGCGTTTTCTCCGGTCTTGCTGATTGCCGTTGGTTTCAGCTTCAGGCTTTCCAGGTACTGAAACACCTCAATGGAGTTGGCTCCCCGGCGGCCTCCCTGACTCGCCATGATCATGGCATGGTCGGTGGCAGGAACTCCTTTTTGCAGCAACGCCTTGAGGATGTCAAGATTACCACCCCGGGCCGCGTAACTAAACGCGTTGTTGCCAGCCGCATCCGTGCTTTTCAGATCAAGGCCTTTCGAGACGAAATAATCTGTCAGCTTCAGGTCTTTGTCGTTGGCCACCGCAATCAGGAGCGCATTGGCACCGTCGTGATTCAGATTTTTCTTTAAATCAGCGCCGTTTCGAAGACACAGCTCATACACCTGCGTATTGGGTTGCCCACCCGCTGCGGCAAAATTCAATACGGTCATTCCGTGGCTGTCCTCCACGTTGGTTTTGGAGCCTTTCGCCAGCAGGTATTCCATCAGTTCAACATTGCCCCGGCTAGCTGCCCAATGCAGGTAAATCCGGCTATCATGGGTAAGCTTATTGACATCATTGCCCGGTTGCGCCAGCAGGTACTTGATGGTTTCGTTGGGAGCCTGAGCATTGATCGCCATGACGACGGGATCAAAACTATTTGGATTCAGCTGCGCCGGGTTATTCCCTTTCTCGATTTCGGCCTTAACCCGATTTACATCCGGTTTTTCTTGCCAGAACGACTGTTCCAGCAGGGTGTTCTTCTGGGCTTGAGCGGAGAAGCTCAGGCCGATCAGAATAGCTATGACTAGTTTTTTCATACGGTTACGCTTAAGATTGAAAGGCCGACACAACGTGCTTGAGCGTTATGCATAGTCCGAATTGTTTGCAAAATAATAAGATTCAGTCTAAATAAGCCTCTTCTTTGGTCGGTAAATTTGAGAGAACTGAAATCCAGATCGAAGAATCCGGCCAGAAACGGGGGGCGTTTTACGGATTCCACCAGACTTTGTCTTTGACCATGTCGTCGCTGCCTTGTTTCGACGTTTCGACATTGTTGGTTTGCCGCTCTGACTCCGGATACATCAACCGCAGCGGGCGGGCGGTCGGAGCGGGGGCATCCAGCGAGTTCGGAATGGCCGGAAGTCCCAACCGGCGGTAATCGTTCCAGGCTTCAATACTACTGATGCTATTGAGTGCCAGCCATTTCTGCGTGATGATGCTCGCGATTTTGTTCGTTGCCTGATCGAAATTGACCGTGCTCTGGGCATTGTACGCGGTAAAGGCGCTGGCCGGTACCTCCATGTATTTAAACGATTCCTGCATTCCCTGCTCGTAGAACGTTTTGGCCGAACCGCTGATCCAGCCGCGTTGGGCTGCTTCGGCTTGCAGAAACAGGCTTTCAAAGGAACCCATCAGCACCGAAGGTTGCGTGGCGGTTTTGAAGAGACCGCCCGGCCGGTTGTTATTTTCCTGCGGGCCTTTGAAGGCCGAGGTGTTAGCCCGGTTGTACTGCGCTTCAGCGTTCGGGTTTCCAAAAAGAACACCTTTGTAATCGGTTCCGACGGCCGAATAAAGTGTTTCCAGGCGCGGATCGTTCCGGAGCTTGTACTGGTCCAGAACGAAAACCGTTGGGCGTAGATCCTGGTGGTTGCCCGTGCTGGCTCCCTGCACATTCCGGTAGTAATTTTCCCAGAACGGATTCAATTTGGAAGCCGTATTCAGATAACCGGGTTGGACGAATGCATTTTCACCTACGCCCAGAAAACCGCTGCCTTCGGCCTGAATCTTCTGAAGTTCAGCCGTGACATACGGCTGGTTACCAGCTTCGCTCTGGCGAATCAGCGCCCGTAATTTCAACGTATTGGCAAATTTGATCCACAGCGTCTTGTTGCCTTTGAACAGGATATCGTCGGCACCGGGACCAACGCCAGCGGGAGCGTTTTTGAGGTCTTCGATGCCGGCGCTGATCAGGTTAATTGATTTTTCGTAGACGGTTTTTCCGTCCTCGTAGCGCGGAGTTGGGTGCTGTGTCCCCTGCAAAGCGTCGTCAAAAGGCAGGTTGTTGTAAATATCAACCAACCGCAGGAAGTGCCAGCCCTGCATGATCTGCGCAATTCCGGCGTAGAACAGAGCGCCTTCGGTCTGGGCCTGTTCTTTCATCAGCTGGTAATAGAGCAAGGTCGTATACCCATTTTCCCAAACCGGAATACCGTCGCGCTGGTGACGAATGGCAGGGCCGTTGTAGGACTTCAGATCGACGAACAAGTTGACTCCTTCGCTGGTGGTCCCCCAATAACCCGCCCAGAAGGCCCCAATCTGATTAAGCTGGCCGGTTTCCTGGTTAACCGTACTGACCAAAGCCGCCGGAAGTTTGGCACTTAGCGTCAGGTTTTCGCTCACCGGGGCATTCGGATTGTTGTTGACTTCCAGAAACTCACTGCACGAACTGAATGAAACCGTCAGAGCAGCCACTAAAACTATCTTTACTATCTTCTTCATGTCTATCTCAGAAAGTTAAATTCACATTGAAACCGTACGTGCGATAAGGCGGAACCTGCCGGAAGCTCAGGTAACCATCCGTGCTATTGTAGAGGTATTCCGGATCACCGTACTGGTTGTCTTTGTGACGGAGAATGAACAGGTTCGTGGCTACGAAGCCAAGACTGGCTTCGCGGACCACTTTCTGCCTGGCCAGCAACGCAGCTGGCAGTGCATAGGAAATATTCAACTCCCGCAGTTTGAAATAGTCGGATTTGGCCGCGGTGTTGATTTGAATTTCGCCCTGTTTGGTCCAGAACGCTTTATCTCCTTTCGATAAAACCGTTGTGTTCGGGGTGAAGCTGCCGTCGGCGTTCTGAATCACGGAATTCGGGAAAATAAACGGCTGACGGTCAAACTCGGCAGTGCGCGGGTCCGTTCCGGCGGTGTACATTCGGGGAACGATTTCGGAATAAAGCCATCCACCCATTCGCCAGTCGAACTGCGCGCCCACACTAAATCCTTTGAATTGCAGGTTGGTACTCAGGCCCATCTGGTACGGTGGCACCATCGTGCCCAGGTGCACGGGATCGGTGGCAATCAGGGGTTCGCCGGTGGTCGGATTGATGATTACCCGGCCCTGTGGGTCGCGCTGGTAATCACTAACCTGAAGGCTCGGATACTGCTGGCCAATATTGGCGTACGACTGCCGGAATATGTTGAACGATGTAAGCCCTTCATACAATTCTTTTACCTGGTTATTGATGTGGGTAAAGTTGAAGCCCACGTTCCATTTCAGGCCATTGTTGCGGACTACATCACCGTTGAGGCTCAATTCAACAATGTTATTGGTCAGCCGGCCCGCGTTTACAACAGCACTGCTGTAGCCCGTCGCGCGTGAAGTGGTTGCATTGAAGATCTGGCCTTTGGAGTCCGAGAAAACGTAACTTCCTTCAAAATTTAGTCGATTGTTCAGGAAACTCAGCTGAATACCTGCTTCGTAAGAGGTAACAAATTCGGGCTGAATGTTTGGGTTCGGATACCGCGCACCGGGCGTGAAACCCACTACGTTGCCAAACGGAAAACCATTGATCTGGCTGTACGGGTTGTTCAACGAATACGGTTCCAGCGTTACGTTACCGGTTTTGTTCCAGGATGCAAACACCTTCCCGAATGAGAGGACATTGCTATTTTTCAGCGCATCAATGGCTTCGTTGAAGACGAACGACGCGCTTACGCCCGGGTAGAAATACGAACGGTTTTCCTTGCTCAGCACCGAAACCCACTCGTTGCGTCCGGTCAGGGTCAGGAACAGGTAGTTGTTATATCCCCCCGTAAACTCACCGTAACCCGCCAGCGAACGATATTGGGTGATCGAAGAACTACCGCTCAGCTCGCCAATCCGGGTGCTGGGGTTGAACAGGTCGGGCAGCAGCAAATTGCTGGTCGAAATGGTGGCGGTTTTGGTGTAGTCGGAGCGGAAGTTCTGCCCCAGAATCAGACGGGTGCTAAACTTGCCAAACTGCTTGTTGAAGTTCAGGATCAGATCGCCGTTGAGCCGTTGAAAGTTATTGCTGCCGTCGCTGACACTGCCGTTGACGTTCCGGCGACCGGCGGCTTCAAATTTACCGGTCGTGCTGCGGGTCTGGGTTGCAGTGCTGAACATGCCTATCCGGTACATTGCACTAAACCAGGGTGTTACCTGGTAACCCAGTTCCACTTTTCCGTTGATGGTCTGCTGCTCGCTTACATCGCGGATGTTGTCAATCTGGTGGTACGGGTTTTTCTGTAAGTCCGTGAAAAAGTAATTCGGGTTGGCGTACGAAGCTGGATCCCGCCAGTCTTTCATTGATTTGAAATCGAAATTGGCGGGCAATGAATAGGCCGTAATCCAGGGTCCATCGGGCGTCGTATTCTTCTTGAAATAAATGTAGTTGACGTTATAAGCCGTATGCAGCTTGCCAAATTTGCGGGTTCCGTTGAACCGCGCACCGGTTCGGTGGCTTACGTCTTCGGGAATAATTCCTTTGATTGCAACATCCTGAACGGAAAAGAAATACGTGTTTTTCTCGTCACCGCCCGAAAACGACACATCATTTTGCAGATTTACACCGGTTTGGAACAAATCCAGCCGGTTGTCACGCGATGGTGCTGCGTACACAACCTGGTGACGTGAGCCACTGGGCAGCACCGGCCCGAAATCTTTCATCGTTCCATCAAAAGCCGGACCCCAGGATTCGGCCTGTGTAGGATCGTAGACACCGTTGACGCCTTGTCCAAATTTTGTTTGTGCCGGTGGCAACATAAAGACCTGCGAGAAAGTGGTGGTGTTGCTAACCCGAACGGTTCCGCGCCCCCGGGTTCCGCTTTTGGTCGTGATCATCAGCGCACCGTTAACCCCTTCCGAACCGTACAAGGCAGCCGCGTTGGCTCCCTTCAAAACCGTAATGTTTTCAATATCATTGGGGTTCAAACGCGTAATATCCGGCACCGGAATCCCATCGACCACATAAATTGGGGCATTTTTCGCCCGGTTAAGGGAGCGGCTGCCCCGCATCGTAATCTGGATTTGCGGATCGACTTTGCTATCGTACATATTAATTCGCAAACCCGCCACCTTACTCGTTAGGCCAAAGAGTGGATTGACGGTTTTTCCCTGATTGAGGTTTTCGTTGCTGACCACCTGAGCACCTCCGCCAAATTCGCGGGCGGCCCGTTTGATCCCCAGAGCGCCAGTGACGACTACCTCCGACAATTGTTTCAGATCCTCTTTCAAAGCAATTGCAAGAGGTTGAGGGCTCTCGGCCACAACGATTTCCTGGGCTTCGTAGCTAATAAAGGAAACAACCAGCACTTGCCCCGGATTAGCCCGGATCAAGAATTCACCTTTGTTATCCGTAGTTGTACCCAGCGATGTTCCCTTGATGGTAATGTTAGTTCCTGGCAGTGGTGAACCCGACGTTTGCTCAATTACTTTGCCCCGAATTGGGCGTCCCTCATCGCCCGGGCGTTGTGAAAAGGCCGTTATGGTCAGTGAAATAAGGAAGATTAACGTGGATAGCGATTTAATCATATAGGTTGAATTTTAATCCTGGATTAGAAGGTTCTAATTTTATTTAGACACAGTCTAATTAACTTTACGGCTGCAAAGGTAGATAGAGAATGGAAAGCAGAATGACGAATTCGGGAGAATTAATGACGCGAGAGGGAGAAATTAAAAACAATGGACTTAGCCCTATAAATAGCACAGAAACGATCCGGCAAAATTCTGTTTTTTTAGGACGGGATAAGGATAAAATTGTAGAAAAAAGCGAAACGTATTTGCGGGAAGATGCGGAGGGCGCGAGCTACGAATTTATATCGGCGGGTATTCACATTTGGTACGCAACTATTCAACCTAAAAAAAGAATAAAGTCTCAGCTATTGATTTCCAGTCCGTGTATTCAGCTACTTTTCTCGATTCAATCGGTCAGCTCGTATCGTTTTAAATTTGATAAAAACTCAGTTTATAAATTCTCGGATCAGGAGCATAATATTCTACTATTTCCTGACGATTACGTTTATTTTGAATCTAAAGTTTCTGATCAACTGGAATTCTTTTCGATCAGCCTTTCTCCGGAGTTATTTTTTAGTTACTTTCCCGACTCGATAACTTACTTTTCAGGCTTTCGTGAAACTATTAAGACAAAAAAAACGGCCCTATTTAGTGAACATAATTTATCGATTACGCCCCGCATCGCAGTTATATTGCAGGAAATAATTCATTGTTCGCTGGGTGGTTATAGCAAGCGGTTATACATCGAAGCCAAAGTAATTGAATTAGTGGCGCTTCAAATAGATCAATATGAGCGCATTAAAAACGCGCCCTTAGTTCTGCGTTTAAAAGAAGAGGAGGTGCAGAAAATGCATCGGGTGCGCCAAATTATTACCGAAAACCCGGAGAAAACATTCTCGCTAAAAGATTTATCCCGCGAAGTTGGTACCAACGAATATAATCTGAAAAAACACTTCAAACAATTGTTTGGTGACACAGTGTTTGGGTATATTCAAAATTTCAGGATGGAAAAAGCCAAAGCAATGCTGGCGGAAAGAAATGCCAAAATTGCCGAAGTGGGCCGCCAGTTGGGTTACAAACATGCGACCCATTTTACAACGGCTTTTAAAAAATATTACGGCTTCCTTCCTCACAAATTGAAAGCCTTTTTACTCGTGGATTTAGTTGAGTTTGATTTAACTTTATTGCTGGAAGTACTGTAAACTAATCAGGCGGGCTGACTCGTTTCGCTCAGCTGGAACCGGGTTTTGGGCAGGCTTTCAGGGTATTCGTCCCGCAGAAACGCAATAATATTCTCCCGAACAAAACACCGCAAATCGAAGCTTTCGGGCGCATTGCGGGAAGATGTCAGGATGCGGATAACCACGCAGGTAGGCTGGGTATCGGTTACCTGCACCACACAAACTTCCCGGTCCCATAACGGATTATTTTCCACCAGTTCTTTCAATTTCTCCCGAATCCGGTCGACGGGCACGTTGTAGTCCAGGTACAACATCACGGTTCCCAGGACTGCCGCGTTGGAGCGGGTCCAATTCTGAAACGGTTTTTCGATGAAATAGGTGATGGGCAGAATCAGGCGCCGACGGTCCCAAACCCGGACAATCACGTTCGTCAGGTTAATTTCCTCAATCCGGCCCCATTCGTTCTCAACCACCACCGCGTCATCAACCCGGATCTGCTGGGTAAAGGCAATCTGAATACCGGCCAGCAAATTGGCAATGGTGCGCTGAGCGGCAAAACCGATCACGACCGACGCGATCCCGGCCGACGTCAGAAAGCTCAACCCGATTTTGCGACCGCCGTTGAACGACAGCAGCAGGATGGAAAAGCCAATCACCAACACAAGAATGGTAACAAACTGCCGGACAAACCGAATTTGGGTAACAAACTTCCGCAGGTGCAGATTAATATCATTGGTTGTGTCGTACTGGCGAATGATGATCCGTTCGGCCACTTTCAGCAACTGAACAACCAGCCAGGTTGTGGCCGCTACAAAGGTAATTTCAGCGGTTTTTGACGCATACGGAAACCGCTGAAACGAGCGTTCCTGAAGGTTGGTAATGATCAGGAAAAAAAGGGAAGGCACGAACAGGTAAAACGCATTCCGAATGTATTGACGCAACAGCCCCAGTACTTCAGGGTGTTTTCGCCGGAGAACAAGCCGTACGGTCTGCGTGACGATCAGGTTGACGAGCAATCCGGCACCAAGCGAAATCAGTAGCAACAACCAGCCGGAAGCTCTCCGGTTGTGTCGTAGCCAGCGGTCAATCTCCGGACCAATCTGGCTGAAATTGTCCCAAAAATCCGTCCAGTTCATGGTATTATCGAGGGGGTTCCTAGTAGTAAAGACTCGGAAACCAGAAATTGTTAGCGGGATCAGCGAAAGATTTTCAACAAAATAACCTTACAGGCTGCGCACCCAGTACACCATCGGTTTCGGGCTAGAAACCGATTTGCCCAGATCGGGCCATTCCATAATGCTCCGCAACGAGGGTTCTTTTTTATACCCTCGCTTGATCCAGAATGCATCGTTCGGGCGGTAGTCCGACGGTTTGGCCGGATGGTTTTCGTCCCGCTCGACGGAAGAGAAGCAGGCCGTTTGGAAAGTGCCAAAGCTGTGGGCGTGTGCTTCCCGCTCGTCAAAAAAACGGTGACCTAACCCGTGTCCACGGTATTCGGGCAGGAGAATGCTTTCCCCGAAGTAGAAAATGGTATCGAGGTTGAAACCGGCTTCTTCAAACGGTTTTCGGACGTCGGCCGTTTCATCGCATAGCGGAATGCAGGTCGTTGCACCTACCATGTCGGGCCCGTCGTAAACGGCAAACAAAAAAGAACGATCCGCCTGAGCGTAGGTATTCAGATACGATTTTTCATACTCGACGTTACCCTCGTAGAGGTACGGATAGTCGTGAAAAACCGTAATGCGCAAAGCCGCCAGTCCGTCAAATACCGATTCGATTTCCCGGCCTCTTTTTGTCAGGAAAGAAAGTGACTGCATCGGGCGCGGGGTTTATTTGGAAACGGCTTTAATCCAGAGCGGCAGGTTATAATACGTAGTAACGCGTGTAATTTTATTGTCGGCCACTTCCAGAAAAGCGGCTGCCGGTACCACGTAGGTCTGGTTTGTAGCCGCAGGCAAACCGTCTTCCGCTTTTTTGTAAACGCCATTGACAACAAATTCAACCGCAACGCGATTGCCAGCTGGCTCCGTAAAGAAAACCATCTCCGTCAGCTTCTCGTCGTAAGAGTCGTCCATGTGGTGGACAAAAGCCGTGAATTGCTCAAGGCCAATGCGTGCTTCGCCCTGATTGGGTTCGTGCCGGATGTCGGGCGAAACGAGCGCCAGCATTCCGTTCCAGTCTTTCCGGTTAAAACAATCGTAATAGTTTTTCACAACGTCTAAAGCAGCCATCATTTACGGAGGTTAGTTTGGCGCAAAGATAGGAAAGAGATCCAGGAATGGTCAATGTAAAAATAAAAGCCCACGGTTTTCATCGTGGGCTTCTCTCGCCTTGGGAAGGTAAAAAACTTATGCCAGCAGCGGTTTTACCACTTTTCCGTGCACATCCGTCAGGCGATACCGGCGGCCCTGGTGCTTGAAAACTAGTTTTTCGTGATCGATGCCCATCAAATGCAGAATCGTAGCCTGAAAGTCGTGAACGTGGACCGGATCTTTGATCACATTATAACCAAACTCGTCGGTTTCGCCGTAAACCATGCTTTTTTGAACACCCGCACCCGCCATCCAGACCGTGAAGCAGCGTGGGTGGTGGTCACGGCCATAATTTTCTTTCGACAGTTTTCCCTGCGAATAATTGGTCCGGCCAAACTCCCCGCCCCAGATCACCAGCGTGTCGTCGAGCAATCCGCGCTGTTTCAAATCCATGATTAGAGCCGCCGACGGTTGGTCAACGCTTTTGGTTTGAATTTTAATGTCGTTGGGCAGGTTCCCGTGCTGATCCCAGCCTTGATGGTACAACTGCACAAATTTGACGTCTTTTTCGATCAGCTTGCGGGCCAGAATGCAGTTGGCAGCAAACGTACCCGGTTTGCGCGAGTCGGGTCCGTATAGGTCAAAAATGTAATTCGGTTCTTTCGAAATATCGAGCGTTTCGGGCACGGAAGTCTGCATCCGGTACGCCATTTCGTACTGTGCCATCCGGTTGTTGATTTCCGGGTCAAGCACTTGTTTAAGCTGTTCCTGATGCAGTTTGCCGAGGTAATCAAGCATTCGCCGACGGCTGGTTTTGTCGATGCCCGGCGGGTTGTTGAGGTAATAAACCGGATCTGGCCCGGAGCGAAACACCACGCCCTGGTGTACCGATGGCAGAAAACCGTTGCTCCACAGCTTGGCGTACAGTGGCTGATCGCCATCGCGGCCTTTCGAGAGCAGCACCACAAACGCCGGTAAATTCTGGTTGTCGGAACCCAGACCATAACTGGCCCAGGACCCAAACGAAGGCCGTCCGGCCTGCTGCGAACCGGTTTGAAAGAAGGTCACCGCCGGATCGTGGTTGATGGCCTCGGTGTGCATCGACCGGATAAAACACAGATCGTCGGTAATGCGGGAGGTGTACGGCAGCAACTCGCTCACCCACATCTGACTGTGGCCGTGTTTGGCAAAATTGAATTTGGAGGCCGCCAGCGGAAACCGGCTTTGCCCAGCGGTCATACCCGTTAGCCGTTGGCCTTTTCGGACCGATTCGGGCAACTCCTGGCCCCACATCGTTGCCAGCCGGGGCTTGTAGTCGAACAGGTCCAGCTGCGAGGGCGCTCCGCTTTGAAAGAGGTAAATCACCCGTTTCACTTTCGGCGAAAAATGCGGTTTGCCCGGGGCACGGTTTTCTTCGCTGCCCGCCAAAGCCTTGGCCGGGTTGAGTAGCGATGCGAGCGCCATCGCACCCAGGCCGGCACTGGTTTTGCCCAGAAAATTCCGGCGACTCAACTGATCGTGTATTTCGTCTTCCAGGTTTTGCATAACCTTCAAATTTTTGCTAACCTCTGATTTTCTTTGCTTGACTCCGCGAAATAGTTCTTTAAATTGTTTCGCGGAATTTAGCGGAGGTTTTATCGTTTGATAATCGCTTCGTCAACGTTCATGATGGTGCTGGTCACAACCGTCCAGGCCGCCAGTTCGGGAGCGGGAATGGCTTTATCAACCGGATATTCACCAACACTCAACAAGTCGGTGGCCCGCTTGGGGTTGTTCTTGAAATCAGCCAGCTCTTCCGCGTACAGTTGCTGCATCAAAGCCGTTTCTGCCGGTCGCGCCGGACGGCTAGTCACCGCTTTGAACACGTAGCTGATCAGCTGTTCGTTCTTGAGTCCCATGCCGCAAGCCCGTTGACCCAGCACGCGGGCGGCTTCAACAAACTGCGGGTCGTTGAGCGTCACCAGAGCTTGCAACGGGGTCGATGTTTTCTGCCGCTTGACAATGCAGGTGTGTCGTTCGGAGGCATCGAAATTGAGCATCATGGGCGGAGGAGACGACCGTTTCCAAACCGTATACAAGCTTCGACGGTACAGGCTATCTCCGTGGTTTTGTACGTAGTTGATGGCGTTCCGGGTTGCCAGGGCTTCCCAGATACCAGCGGGTTGGTACGGATGAACACTGGGGCCGCCAATTTTTTCGGTGATCAAGCCGCTGGCTGCCAAGGCAATATCACGAACCTGTTCGGCCGACATCCGGTAGCTTGGGCCACGCGACAGCAGAGAATTGTCCAGATCGGCTTCCAATTTCTTGTTGTCAACTACGGACGACTGGCGGTAGGTGGCCGACATCACAATCAGTTTCTGCAGGGCTTTGGCGTTCCAGACACCCGACGAACCTGCACCGTCCCGGAATCGGACGGCCAGGTAATCCAGCAACTCCGGATGCGATGGCAGGTTGCCCTGATTACCGAAATCATCACTGCTTTTGACCAATCCCTGCCCGAAATACTGCTGCCAGAACCGGTTGACCATCACGCGGCTAAACAGGGAGTTGTCGGGGTGCAGCAGCCATTTGGCCAGCCCCAGCCGGTTTTTTGGATAGTCTGCCGGGAAAGCCATCAACTGGGCGGGCGTTTCCGGTTTGACTTCTTCACCCGGGGCATCGTAGGCTCCGCGTTTCAGCAGGAAGGTTTTGCGGGGGTACTTCCGCTCCTTCATCACCATCACCTGATCGGAATTGTTGTACAGCACGAGTTCTTTTTCCCGCAGTTTCTGGTATTCATCAAAGGCTTTACGGTAGGTCGAATCGTGGGTGGTTACGTAATAGGTGTACAAGCCAGCTCGTTGGGTTGCGGTGCGTTTGGCGGCTGGTGTATGCAAGGCCGTTGTCAGCGCATCTGATTGATTGGCCAGAACGGGGATTTCGAGCGCCGTCAGGTTGCGGTTATAAATCCGTAGCTCGTCAATCGCGTAATCCTTGATGTAGTGGTCGTGAACCCGCCCAATCAGGAATGGCGATCCCGTCCAGTTTTTGCCGTTTTGTCCGTGATCAATGCTGTGCCGCAGGTTGTCGGTCACAATGCGCAACGGAGCGGGTTTGCCGTCCAGATACAAGCGGATACCGGCCGACCGGCCCGACCCGTCGTAGGTCATGGCCAGGTGAAACCATTGTTTATAGCGGATTTTACCGACGGTTTCTACATCGAGGCAGTTGTCGGGCCAGACATGGCTCATCGTCACCTTAAACCGTCCGTCTTTCTGCAATAGAATTTCGTACCCCCGGTTGCCGTCGAATGGGCCGTTCGATTTGCCCATCAGCATTCCTTCAAGGCCCGGTTGGGCAACATTGAGCCAGGCACTAACCGTAAACGGCTGATTCTGCTCAAAATAGCCAACCCGGCGGGGCAGTTCGATGTTGCTATCGCCTTTCAGGTAACGAGCCATGCCAACCCGGCCTTTAATCTGGTACGGCAAACTTTCAGGATCACCTGCCAGACGGGCCGGAAGTGTGTCGTTCTGTTGATTCCAGAACGCGTTGCGGGGATCTTTTTCGAGCTCTTCACGGGTTTTCGGTACCACCGGTTGTTTCAGCTCCGGCAGGCCCAGTTTTTTCCGGCGTTCGTCTTCTTTCTTCTTTAACTCAAATTCCTTTTTCCGCTCGGCATCTTTCTGTTTCTTTTCCTCTGAATGTTCGTAGGCTTTAAAATCCAGCCGATCGGTTTCGTCAAAGGTATAATGAGCTACCAAGCCCTCAGTAATGGATGATTTCGGATTCCGCTCGGCCTGGCTCAGCCAGAGTCCGAAGGCACGTTGGTATTCGGGTCGATTGATGTTCAGGCGCGGTTGCAACGGTTTCAACTGCCTCCGGATGTAGTTCAATTGGGCCTCCGTTGCCGTGGAGGTGAGCGTAATGGTGGGGGCGGGTTCACCGTTGTACGGGATCTGGCCGCGCTCGTTGTTGTTGTTGAAAAACGCGTACAGCGAATAATAGTCTTTCTGCGAAATCGGGTCGTATTTATGGTCGTGGCAGCGGGCACACTCAACCGTCATGCCCAGCATCGCTTTCCCAAATGTATTAACCCGGTCGGCGACGTATTCCACACGGTATTCTTCGTCCACAATACCACCTTCCTGGCTTTGCTGGTGATTGCGGTTGAAAGCCGTTGCCAGCAGCATGTTTTGCGTTGGATTTGGCAGCATATCGCCCGCCAGCTGCCAGGTGATGAACTTATCAAACCGCAGGTTTTTGTTAAAGGCTGTAATGACCCAGTTTCGGTAGGGCCACATGGTCCGCAGGCCGTCATCCTGATACCCGTGCGTATCGGCATAACGGGCCGCATCCAGCCATTCGGCGGCTTGTCGTTCGCCGTAGTGCGGGCTGTTCAGCAAGCGGTTTACCACTTTTTCGTAAGCGGTAGGGGCGGTGTCGGCCAGAAAAGCATCCACTTCGGCCACGGTTGGTGGCAAGCCCGTCAGGTCAAGCGTGACCCGGCGCAGTAAGGTAGCTTTGTCGGCTTCGGGATTGGGCGTTAGGCCTTTTTCTTCGAGTTTTTTGAGCACAAAATGGTCAATCTCGTTTTGAGGCCACGGCCTGTTTTTTACCGTCGGTATTTCGGGTTTGGTTGGCGCAATCAGCGACCAGTGGGGTTTGTATTCAGCTCCCTGCTCAATCCAGCGTACCAGCAGTGCCTTCTCTTCATTCGTTAGCACCAGATTCGATTCCGGCGTCGGCATCCGGTATTCCGGATCATTGGAAACAATCCGGTGATACGCTTCGCTTTGGGCCAGATTGCCCGGCACAACTGCGGTTTTTCCGCTTTCCGCCAAGGCTTCGTAAGCTCCTTCGGGTGTATCCAGTCGTAAACCGGCTTGTTGCTTTGCCTTGTCGGGCCCGTGGCAGGCAAAACAGCGGTCCGACAAAATGGGCTTGATGTGCAGATTATAATCGACCTTTTCGGGCAACTGGCTTTCCACCGCCACCAGCTCTGCCGGTTTTTCGACACTGGTGCTGCATGAACTCCAGATGGCCACCGCGAAGAGCGCGATGGTCGTGCTCAGGAGCAGAGGTCGAAATCGTATGTCGGTAAAATGACACATACGAAGAGAAGTGTTTAAGGAAAAAGTGCAAACAATCTACAAAATTATATAAAATATTTCGGAAATAAACCAATTTGCTTGCTAAAAAATGTACTTTTTTGACTTCTTATTCGGTTACTTCGTTTTGGTGGGTTCGGCAGCAGCCGAATCGGCTTTGGTGAACTGCGCAATTGAATTTTCCCCCAGCCCCATGTTAATTTCCAGGTTGGGGATTGCCTTCTTCAATTCGGCTACACCCGCGTCGGTCACTTTGGTTTGCCAGAGGTAAACGGTTTTCAGCTTTTTTAGTCCGGCCAGTTCTTTCAATCCGGCGTCGGTAACGGCGGTTCCGTACAAGTTCAGGTATTCCAGATACGGCAGAGCGTTTAGGTTTTTCAGCCCCGCATCGGTGACTTTGGTTTGTTCCAGGTGCAGCTTTTGCAGGTTTTTCAACTGCGCCACCTGCGTCAGTGTGGCATCGGAAATTTGCGTATCTCCGAGTTTTAACCAGACAATTTGCTGGCTCAGTTTTGGCAATGCCGTAGCCTGGGCATCATTGAACGCGCGGGCATTGACGGCGCTGACTTCCAGCTGATTCTGCTCTTTCGACAACGGTAGGATCAACAAACCCGTTTTCTTCAATTCTTCCAGCGCCTTGGGATCAGCGGCCGGAAGTTGCATCGTCAGCACTGGTGAGTCGGGAGCCGGACCACTGGCAACCTGCGGACCGCCCGTTGCGTTACCGGACCCCAATGAGGCCAGCGCCGGTTTGATATCGTCCGTAACTTTCAGTTCCGCTACTTTTTTGTCGAATGGCGCGCCCTGATTGATCCACCACGACAGCAGGGCGATCTGGTGGTCGGTCAGCTGGGGTTTGCCTTTGGGCGGCATATGATCATCGTCTTCTTCCGGCAACAGGCACACTTTCACCAACCGGCTCTGATCGGCTTTTCCGGCAACAACAACGGGGCCGTCTTCGCTGCCTTTTCGAATCATATCGGGGTTATCCAGCCGCAAATCGCCCTTTGATTTTTCCGGATTATGGCACTGAAGGCAGCGGGTTTTCAGAATGGGATTGACAATCTGCTGATACACCAGGGCCTGATTCACATCCGTGATCACGGGAATGTCCTCAATGGTTTGCTCCCGGGGTGGAATACCCGCCAGCGACCGAAGCGGTTCGGGCGTGTATTGGGTCAGGAAATCCGAACCGTGGGTGAGCGAACCGCCTTCGTGACCAGCCGCCAGCAAGAGCACAACACCAATTCCCAGCGCCGGAAAGTACAGCAGTTGCCCCCAGCGGATTCGGGGGCCAATGCGCTCGTGTTTGACGGCCCAGGCAATCCAGGCAAAAACTGCAACGCCGATGCCTTCCCACATGTGGTAGTTCAGTGTAGTTTCATCGTAACCGCCCCCCAGGGAGAGCAGGTAACCGAAAATACAGGCCATCGTGGCGCTGACTGCCGACCAGAACAGGATCAGGGTAATGGTGTGGGAACTAACACGCTGCCGACGCGTGATCCGGTCCAGCTCCAGCAAACCGGCAATCAGTAGAAAACCGATCGGTAAGTGAACAATGAGCGGGTGAAACCGACCGAAAAATAAGGCCCACTCAGAAGGTTGTTGCGAGGTGGCTTGTAAAAGAATAAAGCTAATCATTGATACGGTTTGTGCTGGGAGTAGGATCTGGTTGGGACAATCGGGCAGCAGACGTACTGAATGTATAATAGCTTCAGGCCGGACTGAAAACGAGTTTTAGTCCGGCCTGAATGAGATTCGGGCAATTGCGGAGCGAATATGCTCCGTAATCAATTATTAGCTAACGCGCTGTAGTTTAACCGGGTATGTTTTTTGGGAAGCCCACTGCGGAACATACACGTTCTCATCGCTGTCAACCAGCACATCGTGCGGGTGCATGAAAGCCTTGCTACTCATGTCTTTCCGTTGTTCCGTCAGTTTACCGTCTTTGTAAACCGGAGCTGAACCACCCGGCGTTGAGACCACCTTGTCGTTTTTGTCCAGAATTTGGATGTAGCCCGAATTCGGGTAGGCATCCGAGGTGCTGCGGAAAACCGCCCCGTAAATCATGTCGCCGTGCAAAACCGGGCGGCAGATGTATGATCCGGGCAGGGCAATGGTTGACAGGTACTTGCCGTCGAGCGTAAACCGTTTCAGGCAGTTGTGCCGCCGGTCGGTGA
This sequence comes from Larkinella harenae, assembly GCF_054780515.1. Taxonomy (NCBI): domain Bacteria; kingdom Pseudomonadati; phylum Bacteroidota; class Cytophagia; order Cytophagales; family Spirosomataceae; genus Larkinella; species Larkinella harenae. The sequence goes on from NZ_BAAGWE010000001.1 coordinate 475,856, forward strand.
TCAGCAAAGTGGGGTTGGCTTTGTTGCGGGTATCAACCAGGATCCCGTGGCAGCAGTCAAACGTTTCGTTGGTTTCGCCTTTGCCGCCCCAGTGCCGGATGTATTTGCCTTTGGCGTCGTACTGGGTAATGTAATTCAAGCCGTAGCCATCCGCCACGTAAATATCCCCGTTGGCGGGGTTAATGGCGGTTTCGGTGGGGGTGAATTGCGTGGGATAAGCGTATTTGCCTGTCTCTTTCGGATAATCAAGTGTCATCAGAACTTTACCTTTTAAGTCCGTTTTGATGACTTGGTGCCGGTTGTTATCACAGATAAAAAGGACTTGGTCTCCCCCTTCGTTGGCCAGCGTCAGACCGTGTCCGCCCGGATAGCTATTGCCCCAGGTTTCGAGAAGTTTACCGGATTTATCGTAGATAATGACGTTGTTTTTGGTTTCGTTGGTCAGCAGAATCAACCGGCCTTTGGCGTCTTCGACCATTTCGTGGCAGTCGTTGACGGGATTTTTTCCGGCATCCAGCACGCCCCAGTTTGGCACGACGCGGTAGCGGTGCGAACCGTGCCCGATCACCATCTCATCGGCTTTGGGTTGCGCGCCAAAGTTGATATGAGGAATAGCCAATCCGACGGCAGTGGCCGCAACGGCCTTAGTCAGAAAAGTGCGTCGGTTTACAGATTGAAAAGTCATAAGGTTAATTACAAAAGGTTTCAGGAATATTGGGTTTTGCGTTACAGGTACCCATAAACGGTCCGTCTGATGCGGTCAGGATAGCTCCAGGAAGCGTTCTGTGTTGATGCCCCGGTCTTCCAGCTCAAACGAATTGTTTATAATAAGTTGGTGAATATACTGCCAAAGTGAGTGATTTGTCAACCAAAAACTTAGATCAACGTTCAGAACACACTGCAAAAGGTCACCAGGGTAATAATCTCCTTCGGCAAACAGGTTTTTATTTAAGCGTTCGATCGCCAGCGGAATCAGGTAAGAAAGTGAAATACCGTTTCCGATCATCAGCCGAATATCTTCCGTACTGAACAGGTTCAAGGGGGTTTGCCGGAGCGCGTGAATTTTCTGGTGCCGGCTGTCGGCGAGCAGCGGTTCTTCCCAGTATTGATCCTCCAGCATTTCGAGCGTTTGCTCCTGCCAGTTTTTCTCCATGTGTCTTTAGCAGAGACCCTCTTTGATCCATCCAAAAACGAAGATACTAGTCCTTCTGCGGATCTGATGCAGTAAAAAAATATTTTTTTATCAGTGTGGGGTGATAAAGTACAAACTTGTCTATGTTAAATACCACCAGACAGATTGTCGTTTTACATGCAACAGCTACCGTTCAGCGATAACGAAAGTAATGAAGAAAATTTGCCGCGGTTCTCCGTCAATCGGTATACCGCCTACCGGGGCACTGTGACGGATGACGAATTGATATTCCGGGAGCTTTTCGTTCAGGACCCAAAGCGGGGTTGTGAGTTATTGTTCCGGCGGTATTACGCCAATCTGGTTAACCACGCTGTACGGTTTGTCTATTCTAAAGACATTGCCGAAGATTTGGTGGCCGAAGTCTATACGGTTTTTTGGCAGGATCGGATTTTTGAGCGGATAACGACTTCGTACCGCGCTTACCTCTACCAAACGGTTCGGTACCGGGCTTACAACTACCTCCGTTGGGAACTTCACCCCTCAGACCCGCTGGATACGCTCACCACACAGGATGCATCCATTGCCTAGCAACCTGACGAAATTCTGCATTTCAGTGAACTCCATCAGAAAATTGAAGAAGCTATTCAGGGCTTGTCGCCCCAGTGTAAGCGGGCTTTTCTGTTGAGCCGGGTCGATGGTAAAAAGTATCCGGAAATCGCCCAGGAAATGCAGATCAGCGGAAGTGCTGTCGAAAAACTAATGAGCAGAGCACTCAGCCAGTTGCGTCAGGAACTGAAACGACACCGATTGATCAGCCTGCTTGTGGGAATATTGATCTTCCTATTCTGAGGTATTGCATAAACTAGTTCTTCCCGTGATTGATCGGGCGTAATTCGAAGATAGTATGGAACCCGAACAGCTTAAAAAAATAGTGTTCGATTTTTTTGACGGAAAAGCGACGGCTTTTCAGCGGAAACTCCTGGCCGACTGGCTGGCCGATGAAGCCAGTCAGGAGATGTATTACCAGTACCTGGACGAATGGGAAAACCGCCACCGGCAGGTGGCGGTGGATACCGAAACGGCGCTGGATCGTTACCAGCAGATTTTAGCCAATCAAAAACCGTCCGTCGTGCGGGCGAGAATGCTGCCCAATGGATCGACGGGTTTCTGGGCAAATTGGAGAAACTGGGGCATTGCCGCTTCGCTCGTGCTGGTGAGTGTGGCGCTGGCGTATCTTTTCCGGACTCAGCTCCTGTATGAAACGCACCGGACGGCTTTTGGCGAAACCCGTGAGTACCGGCTCGACGATGGTACAGAAGTGACCCTCAATGCCAATTCCGTTTTGCGCGTTCCCCGTTTTGGCTTTGGCCGCGATACCCGGAAGGTTTTTCTGCAAGGCGAAGGGGAATTTAAAGTAACGCATACGGTGACGAATCAACGGTTTGTAGTGCAGACCGCCGACCGGTTTCAGGTCGAAGTACTCGGAACGGAGTTTGTCGTCTACGCGCGGGAAAAGGGAAAGCGGGTATTTCTGAACAAAGGAAAAGTGAAGCTCGATCTGCCCCAGGGCCAGCAGCTTTACATGCGTCCCGGGAATGTGGTGACCATTGCTAATTCGGGGAAATACCGGATGACTCGGACGCCCAGTGCGCGCCCGTACGTCGCCTGGAAAGATCACTGGTTTTACTTTGATAACACCTCAGTGGCCGAAATCGCCGAGCAGATTTACGAACGGTTCGGCGTCAAAGTAACGGTTTCGGATCCCCGCCTGGCAAAACGGCGAATTGCGGGCAACTTCCGGGCAAAACGCGCCGACGACCTGTTCATGATCCTATCCGGATTACTCAACCTAAGCGTGGTTAAAAAAGATCAGTACATTGAATTTCAGCCTTCTAATACCTAAACCCTTAATAGTTTACAAAAAATGTTTACTTCATGTCTACAGAAAACGGCCCTGATCACGCTGGTTATGCTGAGTTATCAGTTGACCCGGGCGCAATCCATCGCGCTGGCCCGGCAGCATGATCGTGCGCTGGAGCGGCCACAGTCTGCTCCGACGGCGGGGCAAAAAATGAAAGAAGTATTGACGGAGTTAAGCCGTCAGCATCAGGTCAGCATTCTGTTCGAAGAGACAACCGTAAGTGGGATGTTGGTTCCGGAAAACAGAACGTTGCATTCCGGAAAACTGGAAAAACAGCTGGAGCGACTGTTAAAACCGTATGGCCTGATGTTTCGGAAAATTGGGGGGCAGGCTTATTATATTATCAAAACGCCGGCGAAGAGCACGGAACCCCTGAAAACGGAGCGGGAAGACTCTAACGCATTAATTCCGCCGAAAGAGTCGACATCTGCCCACGGGCTGGGAAGCGCACCGAGCGTTCGGGCTGTAACCCTTGCCGATTTTACAATAACCGGAAACGTAGCCGGGGAAAACGGCGAAGGACTTCCGGGCGTGAGTGTGGTAATCAAAGGAACGCAGCGGGGAACGGTGACCAACGCGGAAGGGAACTACACGCTTTCGGTGCCGGAAAATGCGGCTGGGGCGGTGCTGGTCTTTAGCTTTGTCGGTTATCTGTCGCAGGAAAAAACCGTCAGCGCATCCACAACGGTCAATGTTACCCTGCAGCCAGACGATAAAGTGCTGGAAGAGATTGTGGTGATTGGGTACGGAACGGCGAAGAAAAGTGACTTGACCGGCGCGGTGGGTACTGTACGGGAAGCGGAACTGAAGGAACGGCCAACGGCTTCCCTGCAACAGGCATTGTCGGGACGGATGCCCGGCGTTCAGGTCAACACCAACTCTGGCCGGCCCGGTGGCCGGAGTACAATCCGGGTGCGGGGGTTCAGCTCCATCAACTCCTCGAATAACCCGCTCTACGTGGTTGATGGGGTGATGATGCCCCAGGGCACCCAGAATCAGTTTAGCTCGGCCATCGATTACATCAACCCCAACGATATTGTTTCCGTAGAGGTCCTGAAAGATGCTTCTTCAACGGCTATTTACGGAGCGCGTGGCGCCAACGGGGTCATCCTGGTGACCACCCGGAAAGGCCGGTCCGGCGAAGGCCAGGTCACCTACAATGTAGACTTCAGTGTGAATACCATTGGACCCAATCCTCCGAAAGTGTTGAACGCCCGGGAATATATGGCGGTTGAGGATCTTGCCTTTGCGAACATGGCGAAATATGATCCGGACGGCTGGGCTGCGGGCAAATGGGCGTACCTGAACCCCAAGCTGCGCCGAACGGACCCCCGCGTCTGGAACCCGGACGGTAGCCCCAAATACGATACAAACTGGTTGAAAGAAACGACCCAGAACAAGCTCTCCCAAAATCATCAACTGGGTTTCAGCGGGGGCAACGACCGCACCCAGTACTCTATTTCGCTCGGTTACCGCGACGATCAGGGACTGATTAAAACCTCCTACATGAAACGGTATTCGGGACGGTTTACCATCGACGATCAGGTAAAATCTTGGCTGAAGGTAGGTGGAACGCTCAGCTACAACAATCAGTCGGAGAACCTGGTGGATATCAATGATGCCGTGGCGCGTCAGATTGTGGAAGATTTTCCGTTTTTGCCGGTGCAGTACGAAGACGGAACCTACGCCAATAACCGTGATTATCCGTATGCGGAAGGGACGATGAGTTCGTACCACCGTCTGATGGGCACCCAATACATCCTGAACACCCAAACTACCCTGGGGAGCTTGTATTCGACCATCACCTTTGCCAAAGGACTTGAAATGCGGACGATTCTGGGAACGAATGTACAGACCCAGGAAAACAACTACTCGGTGACTCGGACGCTGAACATCGGGGGCAACGGAAATGCCTCTTCCAGCAATCGGAAAGAGTCGTTCTGGTCGCTGGAAAATTACCTGACCTACAACAAAACGATCAACGAAAAACACGCCCTCAATGCGCTGTTGGGCATTTCCTGGCAGGAGACTAATATCTTCAACGTCAATGCCAGTGTCAGCAATTTTGCTACCGACTACTTTGGGTTCAACAACTTGGGAGCGGGCGCCACGAATCCGCAGGTGGGGTCCGGCGCGTCTCGTTTCTCGTTCAACTCGTACTTCGGACGGCTTAATTACAACCTGATGGAAAAGTACCTGCTGACGGTGACGGGCCGGGCTGACGGTTCTTCGAAGTTTGGCGAGAACCACAAGTTCGCCTTTTTTCCTTCAGCCGCGCTGGCCTGGCGGGTTTCCGAAGAGGGTTTTCTGAAGAACAATCCGGTGATCTCGAACCTCAAAGTCCGGACCAGTTATGGCTTGACGGGCAATTCGGAGATTCCTCCCTACACCTCGCTGGCCTTGCTGAGCTCAAACTACACCACGATTTTAGGCGAAAGCCGGACCGCCGGTACCGGCATCAGTCGCCTGGCTAATGCCGATTTGCGGTGGGAAAAAACCGCTCAGACGGATGTGGGACTGGAAATTGGATTGCTGAAGGGCCGCATCAACCTGGAAGCGGATTACTACTACCGCAAAACGACGGATATGCTGCTGGATGCGCCCGTAGCGCGCACGAGTGGGTACGCCCTGATCCGGCGGAATGTCGGTTCGATGGAAAATAAAGGGTTTGAATTGGGATTGAATACGGTCAACATCGATGCGGGCGGATTTCAGTGGAACTCAACCTTCAACATCTCGTTCAATCGCAACAAGGTGTTGTCGCTGGCCACACCCTCCGATATTTTCAATGTGGGTGGCCCGAATTTTACCAACCCGACGAACATCATTCGGGTCGGCGAACCCGTGGGCTCTTTCTGGGGGCTAACGCGGCTGGGCGTCTGGAGCGAAGCCGAACGGGAGGAAGCCGCGAAGTTTGTCAGCTACCGGAATGGGCTGACGATGTTGCCGGGTGATATCAAGTACCTGGATGTGAATGGCGACAAGGCCATCACCGACGCCGACCGGAGCATCATTGGCAACGGGAGTCCCAGAGGCTGGGGGGCGTTTACCAATACGTTTCGCTACAAGAGTTTCGACCTGACTTTCGAAATGCAGTTCATGTACGGCAACGATGTCATGGATTTGAATATCTCGACCAGCGAAGATCGTCAGGCGCTGGCCAACAGCTACACCTCGGTGCTGAATGCCTGGACCCCCCAGCATCAGAATTCAAAGATTGCCGAAATCCGGGAAACGCGGGCGGGATATGTCTTGAACGTAGATAGTTACTGGATCAAGGACGGTTCCTTCCTGCGGGGACGTAACCTGCTACTGGGTTATTCGTTTCCCAGTAACCTGACCAGCAAGCTAAAACTCAACCGGCTGCGGGCCTATGCCACCGTGCAAAACTTCTTTCTGCTGGTGAAAGACCCCATCATCGGTGACCCTGAAGTAACGCCCACCAACCAGGGCGATAGCAACAGTGCCTTTTCGCAGGGAATGATCTGGCACAACTACCCCAAACCGACCACCTACATGTTCGGGCTGCAAATCGGTCTGTAAACCGTTCATCACTAACTCAGGATTTGACATCATGAATCATATAGCTCGTAAAATAAGTACGGTGGCCCTGTTGGGAGCCACCCTGCTGGGAACCGTGGGGTGCGAGGATTTCCTCCAGGAGCAGGCGCCGTCCAACCTGACGCCGGATAATTTTTATACCATTCCGGATCATGCCGAAGCGGCCCTGGCTGCCGTTTATGCCGACCTGCGGTTTATTGGCGATGCAGCCGGGATTTTCTCTTCGAACTGGCAATTGCTGGAAGCACTGACGGGAACCTCTACCACCGAAACCGCCCAGAATTCGGACCTGAACAACCTCTACGGTCTGGTACACGATGGCAACACCGCCCATGTAGTTAACTACTGGAACGGGCTTTACAAGGTGATCGCCAACGCGAATCAGGTTCTGGAGAAAGTACCCGGGATTAGTCCCATGCCGGAAGCTCAGAAAACCAGAATCCTGGGCGAGGCTCGGTTTTTGCGGGCTTCGGCCTATTTTACGGCGGTGCGGTTGTGGGGCGATGTTCCGCTGATTACCCAGCCACAAACAACAACGTCGCCGGATTTTCAGCCGTCGCGAACCGCGCAGGAAGAAGTTTACAAACTGATTGTCGACGACCTGCTAGCGGCTGAGAATGCAGGGCTGCCCTGGATGGATGCAAGCGGTCGGGTAAACCGGGCCGCGGTTAAAACCCAATTGGCGAAAGTGTACCTGACAATGGCAGGGTTTCCGTTGAGCAAAGGAGCCTCGCATTACAAACTGGCGGCTGAGAAAGCCCTGGAGATCATCACGTACGCAAACGCCAATCCCACGGAAATTAGCCTGTTTAGGAGCTACGAGGACGTTCATCGGGAGAGTACCAAAAACCGGCTGGAGCACTTGTTTATGTTGCAGTATAATACCCAGGTCGCCGGAAATCCAATGGATAATTTCTATCCGAACTTCAAACCGGTAACTTACAACGGACCTTCCGGAACGGGTAGCTCAGTGCCGACCGCTGCGTTTTATGCTTCCTATGAGAAAGGTGACCTGCGGGCGAAAGATCAGGAAGGGTATTTCTATACAACGTATTTCACCAACGGAAACGGAGCCCGCTTTGAACTGGGAGGAGCGTATGTGTTCAAGCATTTCAACCGGACGGCGAATGGAACGCAGGGCGTTGCCGGAACCCGGCAGAACAATCTGAATGTTCCGCAGATCCGGTATGCTGAAACGCTGTTGATTTACGCCGAAGCGCAAAATGAGGCCGGAGGACCAACGCAGGCTCCTTACGACGCGTTGAAAAGGATTCGCGACCGGGCGCAGCTGGCAACACCAGCGCTAGGAACCTACACCCAGGCGACGTTCCGGGAAGCCGTCTGGCGAGAGCGGTGGCATGAGCTGTGTTACGAGCAGATTACCTGGTTTGATATGGTTCGGTTGCGGAAAGTCTACAACGAGCGCACCAACGGTTTTGACAATTTTGTGGGGCACATCAACCTGAGCTCAAACCAGCTTTTGCAGGAAAAACACCTCTTGCTACCGCTGGGAAGGCAGGAGATGCTGAACAATCCCAATCTGAAACCCCAAAATCCGGGATATCCCAATTAATTCAATAAATAATCGTAATTTAGATGTTTGCAAGCGGTTTTTGTTATCGCGTAAGCTGCTGTTTATGAGATTTTTGAAGTTCGTGATGCAGTAGGAATAGTCGGGCTGACTGTTTATAATGAGTGTTTTTTTGTGAAAATTGGATTCAGGAATATTGGTGATAATGAAGCGCAACAAGATAAGTCGATTGGGCGGACTGCTATTGGGATTGTTCTGGATCGGTACGGTTTGGCTGGTGCAGGGCTGCGGAGGAGTGGAAAAACCCGCCGAAATCAAGCAACTGGCGGATCAGCTTCCCGACCAGATCGATTATAACCTGCACGTCAAGCCGATCCTGTCGGATAAATGCTTTTTTTGTCACGGCCCCGACAAGGCCAGCCAGAAAGGTGGACTGGAACTGGCGACCCGCGAAGGCGCAATGGCGGCTCTGAAAAAGGCGAAAAACAAAAAACACGCTATCGTTCCCGGTGATCTGGCCGAAAGTGAAGTGTATTACCGGTTGGTGACCACGGACGAAGACCAGATGATGCCGCCGAAATCGTCGAATCGGACGCTGTCCAACTACGAAAAAGCCGTATTGCTGAAATGGATTGAGCAGGGCGCGGAGTATAAACCGCACTGGGCGTTGATCAAGCCGGGAAAACCGGCCTTGCCAACCGTGAAAAATACGCGCTGGACCCAAAATCCAATCGACCATTTTGTGCTGAACAAGCTGGAAGCGCAGGGGCTGGCACCCTCGCCCGAAGCTGACCGCGAGAACCTGATCCGCCGGGTGACGCTCGACCTGACGGGGTTGCCGCCAACCGTAGCCGAAGTGGATGCGTTTCTGGCCGACCGCGCTCCCAACGCCTACGAAAAAGTAGTGGACCGGCTGTTGAAATCACCGCATTACGGCGAGAAAATGGCCGTCGATTGGCTGGATGTGGCCCGCTACGCCGACACGCACGGTTATACGGTTGATCGGTACCGCCCGATGTGGCCCTGGCGCGACTGGGTCATTAAGTCGTTCAACCGCAATCAGCCGTTCGATCAGTTCATTACCTGGCAGTTGGCCGGTGATTTATTACCGCATTCAACGCGCGAACAACGGCTGGCGACGGGCTTCAACCGCAACCATTCGCAGAATATGGAGGGCGGTATTATCAACGAGGAATTTCGGGTGGAATATGTGGCCGACCGCGCCAATACCGTCGGGACGGCCCTGATGGGTATGACGGTTGAGTGTGCCCGCTGCCACGACCACAAATACGATCCGATTTCGCAGAAAGATTATTACAGCCTGTTTGCCTTTTTCAACAACGTTGACGAAGCCGGACAGATCTCCTGGGACGACGCGATGCCGGTACCCACGATGCTGCTACCCGAATCGAAGCACGATAGTCTGCTGACGTTTTTGGATGCCAAAATCAAAACCGTGGAGACGGCGCTGAGCCAAACCGTCGGACAGGAAGAGGGGGCCTTTACGCAATGGCAGGCGAAAAGCGGGGCTTCTGTACCATTCGACCTTCGGAAGGGGTTACAGGCGCGGTTTACGTTTGATCAACTGGTCAATGGCAAGTTTCTGAATACCGTCAGCAAGAAAGATACGGGGAAAGTGCTTGATCCGGTGCTGGTGCCGGGGAAATACGGAAAAGCATTTCAATCCAATGGCGACGACATCCTGACGCTGGGCGAGGTCGGGATTTTCAACCGGTCGCAACCGTTTTCCATTGGTGTTTGGGTCAACATTCCGGGTGACGTGAACAAGGCCGCGCTCGTGCACAAAGGGAATGGCGACATTCTGTACAATTTTCGGGGATATTTTCTGAACCTTCGCGACGGCAAGGCGGAATTGCTCATGGCGCATACCTGGCCTTACAATGCGATCATTCGGGTGGGCACGCAGGTGTTGCCAAAAGAAAAATGGATTCACCTGACCATGACCTACGACGGGTCCAGCAAAGCCAACGGATTGCGGTTGTATGTTGATGGACAGGAAGCCGCTCTGGTGACGGAAAAAGATAATCTCTACAAAGACATTCTGTTCCGGGGCAAGCAAACCGGTTTGATGGTGGGTGCCGATATGCGCGGTCCGGGCTTCAAAAAAGGTTCGTTTGATGATCTGGTTGTGTACGATCGTACGTTGACCGCGCCGGAAGCACGGGCGCTGGCTAAAGCTGATCCGAACCTGAAAGCTGATAAAAATTACTACCTCAATACGGTTTCGGCCACGTATCAGCAGCAGCGCGCGGAATTGCAGAAACTCCGGGCGGAACGCAACCGGATCGTGGAGGAAGTGCCGGAAATCATGGTCATGGAGGAAATGAAAACACCCCGCCCGACCTACCTGCTCAAGCGTGGCGTCTACGATGCCCCCGGCGAACGGGTGCAGCCCGATGTCCCGGCCAGCATTCTGCCATTTCCGAAAGAGTATCCCAAAAACCGCCTGGGGCTGTCCAAATGGCTGCTGCATCCCGATAATCCGCTGACGGCCCGGGTTGTTGTAAACCGGTATTGGCAAGCCTATTTCGGAACCGGGTTAGTCAAGTCAGCTAATAATTTCGGAAATCAGGGCAATTTGCCCACACACCCGGAATTGCTCGATTGGCTGGCGGTTCAATTTCAAACGTCTGGCTGGAACGTGAAAGCCATGCAGAAGCTCATTGTGATGTCGGCCACCTACCGGCAGTCGTCGCGCGGTACACCGGAACTGCTCCGGAAAGATCCGGAGAACACTTGGCTGGCCCGCGGTCCATTGTTCCGCTTAACGGCCGAGATGATCCGCGATAATGCCTTGTCATCCAGCGGTTTGATGTCGGTACGTTTGGGGGGTGAAAGTGTGAAACCGTATCAGCCAGAAGGATTGTGGGCCGTCAACAACACCACGTATGAACAGGACAAAGGCGAAAAACTATACCGTCGGAGTCTGTACACTTTCTGGCGCCGGACTAATCCGCCCCCGTCGATGAATACGTTCGATGCGCCGTCGCGGAGTTATTGCGTGGTTCAACGGCAGAAAACCAGCACCCCGTTGCAGGCACTGGTGTTGCTCAATGATCCGCAGTTTGTGGAAGCGGCCAAACTGGTAGCAGCCCGGTCGTTTGAGCAATACAAGGCAGTGCCGGATCGATTGACGCAGGTGTTCCGGCTGCTAACCAGCCGGAAACCAGTGGAGAAAGAACTGGCCATTCTGACGAAACTGTACGAGCAGGAATACCGGAAATTCAAGCAAAGTCCGGCCAAAATGCAGGGTTGGATTCAGGCGGGGGAATACCCACTGCCCAAGGTTGACGAGTTGCCGGCTCTGGCGGCTGGTGCGGTTGTTGCCAGCACGGTGATGAACTCCGAAGCCTTTATGACCAAACATTAAACTGTAAACCGTAAAGCAATGAAAGACAAACTGGCGCAAAGTCTGGCTGATACGTTCAACCGGCGGTCTTTTCTGAACAAAGCATCGTGGGGACTGGGTACGCTGGCGCTGGGTTCGTTATTGCCTTCTTCCGGGCTTTTCTCGAATCCGGCGGAGCGAATCGAAACCGTGCCCCACCGCGCACCGAAAGCCAAGCGGGTGGTGTATCTGTTTCAGAGCGGAGGACCGTCACAGCTGGAAATGTTTGATTACAAACCCCATCTGGCAAAAATGCACGGTCAGGATTTGCCCGAGTCGGTTCGGAAAGGCCAGCGGTTGACCAGCATGAGTGCCCAGCAGTCGGCTCTGCCCCTGGTAAGCTCGCCGTATCACTTTGCCCAGCACGGCAAAAGTGGCGCGTGGGTGAGCGAATTGATGCCGTATACGGCCAAAGTGGCCGACGATCTGTGTTTTATCAAATCCATGTATACGGAGCAGATCAACCACGATCCGGCGCTGACGTTTTTTCAAACCGGAAACCAGTTGGCCGGTCGGCCCAGCATTGGTTCGTGGGTCAGCTACGGGCTGGGTACAGCCAACGAAAATTTGCCCGCTTTCATCGTGATGGTGTCGAAAGATGCCCCGCAGGATCAGCCCCTGTACGCTCGTTTGTGGGGCAACGGTTTTTTGCCTTCCAAACACCAAGGCGTGCAGTTTCGCTCCGGCAGCGATCCCGTGCTCTACCTGAGTAATCCTAATGGCTACAGTTCGGCGGATCGGCGGTTGATGCTCGACGCGCTGAAAGATTTGAATCAGGTGCAGGAGGAACTGTACGGCGATCCGGAAGTGTCGAATCACATTGCGCAGTACGAGATGGCGTTTCGGATGCAGACCTCCGTGCCGGACGTAAACGATCTGTCCGACGAGCCTGCCTGGGTGTTCGATCTATACGGGGAAGAAGCGCGCAATCCGGGTACGTACGCAGCCAATTGTTTGATGGCCAGGCGGCTGTTGGAGCGGGATGTGAAGTTTGTGCAGTTGTATCACCAGGGCTGGGATCAGCACGGCAATTTGCCTAAAGCGCTTTCTAAACAATGTAAAGCCACCGATCAGGCGTCGGCGGCTCTGGTGCAGGACCTCAAACAACGCGGTTTGCTGGACGACACGCTGGTAGTTTGGGGCGGTGAATTTGGCCGGACGAATTACTCGCAGGGCAAGCTGACCAAAGACAATTATGGCCGCGACCACCATCCGCGCTGTTTTACGATGTGGATGACGGGCGGGGGCATCAAGCCCGGAATCACGTACGGCGAAACCGATGAGTTTGGTTATAATATTGCCAAAAATCCGGTGCACGTCCACGATTTTCAGGCCACGCTACTCCACTTACTGGGCATCGATCACGAAAAACTGACCTACGAATTTCAGGGCCGGCGGTTTCGCTTGACGGATGTAGAAGGGAAGCTGGTGAAAGGGATTCTGGCGTAAACTAAACCGGATTACTCCCCCTTTCCCGCATAGCCTTTCCCCATCAGCACCTGCCCTGGTCGTTTGCCGTTGTGCTTGCCGTTCTCGATCACTGGCACACCGTTGACCAGCACGTACGAAAAACCGCTCGAATACGCGTGCGGCAGGTCATACGTGGCTTTGTCGCTGACGGTTTTTTCATCGAACACCACAAGGTCAGCGGCATAACCGGGCCGAAGCAGGCCCCGATCTTCGAGCTTAAACCGTTGGGCGGGCAGTGACGACATCCGTCGAATGGCCTCTTCTACCGGAATTACGTTCTGCTCCCGAACGTACCGACCCAACACCCGGGCGTTGGTGCCGTAACCCCGTGGATGTGGCATGCCCGACTGAAATCGCGCCACGCCCGCATCCGAAGCTATCATGGTATTGGGGTAGCGCATGATGGTGGCAATGTCTTCTTCCGACATGGTGTGGTAAACCATTTGAGTGTGTTTCATACGGGCTTTTTCCATCAGTTCCAGCACCAGCTCCGCTTCCGTTTCGGCGTTGTTTTTGCGGTTTAACTTCTGATTGATTTTGCTAATACTCAGTCCGTTGAAAGTAGTGTCGGTGGGGTAATAAGCTACAACGGCATATTCATAATTCTTGCGGTCGTTTTTCTTTAAACCGTCGAGCATTTCCTTCTTGATTTTGGTACGGGTAGCCGGATCGCGGAAACGGGCCAGTGTGGCCGAATCTCCGTCGGCCAGCGCCCAGGAGGGAACAATACTCGACAACGAGGTACTTGAAGCGGTATACGGATATTGGTCAACGGTTACGTCCAGCCCTTCGCGCCGAGCGGCTTCTACCATCCCGATGGTTTCGGTACTGGAACCCCAGATCGGCTTGCTGGCAACCTTGAAGTGCGAAATCTCGACCGGAATCCGGGCTTCGCGTCCAATCTGAATCGCTTCTTCAATCGCTTTTTTAACGGCCTGACCCTCATTACGCATGTGCGACGCATAAATGCCCCCGTAGCGCGAGGCCATTTTGGCCAGGCTAACAATTTCCGGTGTGCGGGCGTAGGTGCCGGGCGTGTAAATCAAGCCCGTGGAAATACCAACGGCCCCGTCTTTCATGGCCTGTTCTACCAAGGCCTCCATCTCGGTTTGTTCCTTAGCGGTCGGTTCGCGGAAGGCCATTTTCATTACTTTCAGCCGTACGGTATTATGCCCGATCATCGACGCCAGGTTGGGTGAAAAACCGTTGGTTCGAAGCGAATCGTAGAAGAGCCGCAGGTTGGTTGCCGAGCTGCCACAGTTGCCGGTAATGAGAGTTGTGACGCCATCATAGAGGAAATTCTCGGCTTCGGGGCGGTTCTGTAAACTACCTTCTACGTGCGTGTGAACGTCGATGAAACCCGGTGCAATCAGCTGATTCTTCGCGTCGATAACGGTTTTGGCGCTGGCGGCCGGGATCGTGCCAATCCGGGCAATTTTCCCGTTTCGAATGGCTACGTCGGCATAATACCACGGGTTGCCGGTACCGTCGACAACCCGGCCGTTTTTGATGACCACATCGTACGATTGGCCGGATGCGAGGGTGCTGATGAAGAGAAGGTAGACTATGTATTTCATGGGTTCACAGAGGGTAATAAACAGGCGGGTGAATTCTCATCTGAAACCACTAACTTACCGAACAAATACGGTATTTACCAGAGCTTCGGATGGGTAAAAAATGGGAACTGATGGTGTAGGCCAAATTTTGTCCTTATCAGTCTAGTCTTGGGAATAACCGCTAAGTACTGCTGAACCAAGCAGTTAAAAACGATACTCTTATACCTTGGTAACCTGTATGAAACGTAAATTTCTACTGTCTTTGGCCCTTGTTTCTGCCTTCTGCAGTTGCGAACCCAAACCGTCTGCTCCATCCATCGTCGGGACCTGGGAGTTGATTTCGGCTACATCCACCGAGAAGGATACGACTTTTTCAACGTTCAATCCGAACCGGAAAATGATCAAAATTATCAATGATACGCATTTTGCATTCCTGAACCACGATCGGCGCACGGGGCAGGATTCGCTCACGGAGCCTTTTTCAGGTGGTGGTGGTGCCTATACGTTAAAAGACAGCGTGTACACGGAGCATCTGGAATACTTTGTCGATAAAGCCTGGGAGAATCATGACTTTGTGTTTGTGGTCAAAATCGTCGGCGATACGCTGATTCAGAAAGGCGTTGAAAAATTGGAGAAACTGGGGATCGACCGGGTGATAATTGAAAAATACAAGCGCACGAAAGACTAAGTTTCCGCCTGTTTTCGTCGGGTAAAGTCACCTGAAAACCCATTCATCCTCTTCATCGTGCTTACCTGCCAACTGGCGCGAACTGGCAGTTACGGGACTCATTTGTGCCAAGAAATAGCATTTTGAGCGCTCATTGCCCGGCCCTTCTACAGTAAAACAGTTCTTACAAACAATAGTATTGGTTCTCTTTTTTTACATAAAAACAAAAAATATTACCAGTTCTTTTTTGTTTAAAGGATTAAGCATAGTTTTGAGAGGATTATTCAACAAACAGATACTAAAAAAACATCCTTAATTACTATGATACCGATGACAGGCTTGTTCCTGGTAACAGCGTCCTTCTACGAATCCCGGCCGAGGTCAGCAATGCGTTCGGGATGAAGCTTCACTTGGTCAGTGTACTCAAAAGCCCATTTGGAAAAAACCTGGGGCAATACCGTGTTTAGTCCAGGTTTTCAATACTGATTATTCCTATCCCTCCTTATTTTGCCTGTAAGCTTAATCGTTTAAGCTGATGAATAGCTTGCACGGAAAATTTTTGAATTCTGCATCCATCTTTCATTTTTCTAACCATTTCTACACGTATGAGAAAATTTGTAAAACTATGTTCGTTTCTGTTGCTGCTGGCACAGGGCTATGCCTTTGCGCAGACAGCCAGAATAACCGGCCAGGTGCTTGGTCCCGATAATCAGGGATTACCCGGCGTAAACGTTCAGGTGAGCGGTACCACGACGGGTACTTCCACGGACGCGTCTGGTAATTTCTCCGTGAATGCCGCCAGCAATGCGTCACTGGTGTTTTCGAACATCGGTTACGTGAGCCAAACGATTCCGGTCAATGGCCGAAGCGTGATCAATATCCAGCTGGCGGAAGATCAGAAAACGCTGAATGAGGTGGTAGTGGTGGGGTATGGTACGCAGCGAAAAGCCGATGTTACCGGGGCTTTGACGGCTATATCGACCAAAGAATTTGCGCAGCAGCCGGTCAACCGGCTGGATCAGGTTTTGCAGGGCCGGGCCGCCGGGGTGCAGGTCATGCAAACCAACGGCGCACCCGGGGGCGACGCCCGGATCCGGATTCGGGGGGCTAATTCGGTTCTCGGTAACAACAACCCGCTATACATCGTCGATGGCTATGTAGGGGCTGATTTTAACTTTGTTAACCCGAGCGATATTGAAACGATTCAAGTGCTGAAGGATGCTGCTTCGACATCGATTTACGGAAGTCGTGGGGCCAATGGCGTGGTAATTATAACGACTAAAAAAGGGGCTCGTGGGTTGAAATTAAATTACGAGGGGCAGTACAGCATTTCGGAGAACATCAAACGGTATGATGTTTTACCGGCGGGCGAATTCGCCGAAATCGTTAATGCCCGGGCCACGGCAACGGGTTCTAACCTGCCTTTTACGGCGGATCAGATCGCGCAGTTCAAGCAAAACGGCGGAACGGATTGGCAAAGTCTGGTTTTTCGGACCGGCACGGGACAACAGCACCAAGTGACGCTTTCGGGCGGTGGTGAAAAAACGACCTTTTTGATTTCGGGCAATTACCTGGACCAGAATGGTATTGTCAACAACAGCGGTTTTAAACGGTATATTTTGCGGACCAACCTGAATACGCAGGTCAATGACAAGCTTTCGTTTCGGGTAAATCTGTGGGGCACGCATTCCAAAAATCATAATACGCTCGATGGTGGAGCTATTGTACAGGCACTGGCCTGGGCACCCACAACGCCTGCTTACGGGGCCGATGGGCAACCAACGTTCAACGACCCGATTGGGTCAGTTTATCGCAACCCGCTGGATTACATGTATGATCAGTCCATTGATGCTAAGCGGGCCAGCCTGAACATCAACGGGGGCTTGAACTACAAATTGCCGATCAAAGGGTTGTCAGTAGACTTGCAATATGCCGTCAACTACCTGAATGCGCAGAACATGAACTTTACGGGCAAACGTTTGTCGAACAACGTTCCGAACGCCAGCCGCTATTCGGCGCAACAGGTAACCCTGCAAAACACCAACACGCTGAACTATGACCTCAAAGCAGGCGATCACTCGATCAATGCTGTTGCGGTTCTGGAAACCCAGCAGTTCACGGATCGTAACTTTACAGCAACGGCTTCCGGGCTGCGGTTTCCGCAGTTAGGCTACGACAACATTGGTGGCAATGCTGCGGCTTCGGTTGCATCGGGGTATCAGAAGTGGACGTTGCTTTCGCTGCTGGGCCGGGTCAATTACAGCTACAAAGACAAATACCTGGTGACGGCTGCGGTTCGGCGCGACGGTTCGTCGAAGTTCAGCGCGGACAATCGGTACAGCGTGTTTCCGTCGGTGGCGCTGGGCTGGCGGTTGTCGGAAGAAGAGTTCATCAAAAATCTCAACGTATTCAGCAACCTGAAACTACGCGGAAGCTGGGGAATGACGGGGAGCCAGGCCATCAACCCGTACGCAACCCTGTCGACCTACGGAACCACCTTCGTGGGCTTTAACAACACGGCAGCCACGGCGGGCGTTATTCTGGGCAATCCCGGGAACCGCGACCTGAAATGGGAAACCACCCGGCAGGTGGACGTGGGGCTGGAAATGGAGTTCTGGAACGGACGACTGCGGATTGAAGCGGATTACTTCAAGAAAAATACGACCGATCTGCTCCTGAACGTGGCGATTCCGAGTTACGCCGGTGGCGGTACGCAAACCCGAAACGTGGGCGAAATCGAAAACAAAGGGTTTGAATTGTCTGTCGGCGGAACACCCATTGACAAGGGCGGTTTTCGCTGGGAAACGAATCTGAACTTTTCGACGCTGCAAAACCAGGTACTTAGCCTGGGTGGACTGCCCCGCCTGGGACAGGGTACGAATGTTGGGGGAGGCATGTCAACGACCAATGAGTTTATGTTGATACCGGGCGAACCGCTGGGGTCGTACTGGGGGTTGCGGTACCTGGGTACCTTCAAACCGAACGAAGCTGATTTGGCTGCCCGCTATGGTCGGGTACCGGGCGATCCGCGGTACGAAGATTTAAACGGCGACAACACAATCACGACCGACGACTTCCAGATTATTGGTCGGGCGTTTCCGAGAGCAACGGGTGGCTGGAACAACACCGTGACGTACAAAGGGTTGACCTTGAACGTCTTCTTCAACGGCGTTTTTGGGGTTGATAAGCTCAACTACACGCGGGCTGCTGCCTTATCCGGTTCCGGCGATGCGCGGCAGTTCATTCTGTCGGAAATCCGCGACTATTACCGCCCGGGCAATGAGGGGTCCGACATTCCGGCCTTTACGAGAACGTATCAGCCGTTTACCCAATCGAGCCGCTTCCTGGAAGATGGCAGCTTCGTTCGGCTGAAAAACGTGAGCCTTTCGTACAACATTCCGAACGGTTTTATCCGGAACAAAGCTAATATTCGGGTCTTCTTCAGTGCAACTAACCTGCTGACCATCACGAAGTACAAAGGGCCGGATCCGGAATCGGCGCGGGTGGGTTCGGGCACCGACACCGCTATGGGTATTGACTACGGCTCGTACCCCAACTCAAAAACCTATACGTTCGGTTTAAATCTGGGCTTCTAAATTCCTCTGATCATCCATGAAAAAGTTATTCATAATTGCACTCGTGGCCGCGCTGGGAGCTGGCTGCAAAAATTACCTGGAAGAAGACACCACGGGCTTACTCTACGGTCCGAACGTTCTATCGACGCAGGAAGGACTGGAATCGGCACTGACGGGCGCTTACCGGGGACTGGGCAACCAGTGGGGATACGGTTTTCTGCACCCTTCTGCCAATGCCGCTACCATCGGTAGCGACGATGTAACGACCCACCCCGCCAGCAACAAAGCCGACTGGCGCGAATTTGATCAGTTTAACGTATCGACTACCAACCAGCGTTCGGGAGCGGTCTACAACGGTTGTTACAAAGCCATTCAGGGCGCGAATAACGTGATCAATAACTACGAAAAAACGGCGGGAACCAAAGCCACCATTGACATCATTGCGGGCGAAGCGTTCTTTATCCGCGCCTTCTCGTATTACTGGTTAACCCGTTTTTACGGGAGTATTCCGCTCGTGACGGTGGGTGAGTACTCGAGCGATCTGCTGACCATCAAGAAGTCGACACCGGCAGAAGTATACACCCTCATCGTGGCGGATCTGAAAAAGGCGGAAACCATGCTGCCCAACACCCGGCGCGAACCGGGCCGTCCCAATGCCGGATCGGCCAAGGCGTTTCTGGCCGATGTGTACCTGACGATGGCGGGCTGGCCGCTGAAGCAAACCGCCAACTACGATCTGGCGGCAGCCAAAGCGAAAGAAGTAATCGACAACCGGGCCACCTACGGTTTTGCGCTGATGCCGACGTTTGCAGCCGTGTTTGAAAACGATCCGGCGGTGGCTATTCTTCCGGAATCGGTGTATCAGATCAACGGTTTTACGGGTGGTAGCGGAACCGCCAACGCAACGTACGGAAATACCACCATGCCGGGTGAAGAAGGCGGTTGGGACGACATGTTTGCCGAACTGAACTTCTTCAACAGCTTTCCGGCGGGTCCCCGCAAAGACGCCACCTTCCGGACGCAATTTGGCTTAGGGACCACCAAAATTCCCTGGCAACAGAGCCTGACGAAGCATCCGTATTACCAGAAATGGTACATCAAAGGCAATGTCGTTACGTCCAGCATCTCACTTCCATCGGTTATGATGCGTTACGCGCACGTTCTGACCATTTACGCCGAAGCCAAAGCGCGCGGCACGGGTGGCCCCGATCAGGCGGCTTACGATGCCCTGAATCAGGTGCGGTCGCGGGGGTTACCGACGGGAGCCAAAATCCTGTCACCCGCCGACGGTTTGACGGCTACACAGTTTGCCGATGCCGTGGTGCAGGAGCGAGCCTGGGAATTTGCGTGCGAGCGTACCCGCTGGTTTGACCTGGTTCGGCTGGAACGCGTCGAAGCAGCCAATGCCGACAAGAGTCCGGATGATCTGAAACCAATCAAGGCGATCACCAAAGCCAACTACTGGTTCCCGCTGCCCTACTCGGATACGTCGATCAACCCGAATCTGAATTAATAAGGATAACAAAAAAACGCCCGGCACTTGTGCTGGGCGTTTTTTGTTACGAACAATCTGCCCCAACCGTTACACTTTGCCGCGCAGAAAATCCGCCGTATAATTTTCACCTTCCGGTAATTTAACCAGCTCCTCGGGCGTTCCGGTAAAGGTAATGTATCCGCCTTTTTCACCCCCTTCGGGGCCCAGGTCGATGAGGTAGTCGGCGGATTTGATTACTTCTGTATTATGCTCGATGATGATGACGCTATCACCCTGATCGACCAGCGCGTTGATGGCCTTCAGCAGCTTCCGAATGTCGTGGAAATGCAATCCCGTGGTGGGTTCGTCAAAAATAAACAGCGTACTGCCTTTATTCGGATTGCCTTTTCCCAGAAACGACGCCAGCTTTACGCGTTGTGCTTCTCCGCCCGACAGCGTGTTCGACGACTGCCCGAGCGTGATGTAGCCCAAACCGACATCCTGCAATGGCAGCAGTTTCTCTACCATTTTGGGCTCGGCTTTCCGGAAATACTCAATGGCTTCGTCGACGGTCATGTCCAGAATGTCGGACACGTTTTTATCCGCCAGCGTTACTTCCAGCACTTCCTGTTTAAACCGCTTACCGCCACAGCCTTCGCATTTCAGGTAGATGTCGGCCATGAACTGCATTTCGATTTTGACCTCACCCTCGCCCTGGCACACCTCGCACCGCCCGCCATCGACGTTGAACGAAAAGTGGGACGGTTTGTAGCCACGCGCTTTCGACACGGGTTGTTCGGCCATCACCGACCGCAGGTAATCATAGGCTTTAATGTACGTCACCGGGTTGGATCGCGACGATTTGCCAATCGGATTCTGGTCAATCATTTCGATGGCGGCCACGCGGTCCAGGCTACCGCCCAGACTGTCGTGCTTGCCGGCTTCCTCCGAGCCGTCGCCCTTCAGCCGCGTCAGGGCCGGATACAGTACCTTCCGGATCAGGGTTGATTTACCCGAACCACTTACGCCCGTCACTACCGTCAGCGTATTGAGCGGAAACCGTACGTCCAGTTCCTTCAGGTTGTTTTCCCGCGCGCCATTTATCTCCAGCCAGTGCGTAGCCTTCCGCCGGAATTTCGGCACCGGTACGGTTTCCTGACCAGTCAGAAAAGCGATGGTGTGGGAGTGATTCGTTAAGCCGGAGCCGTCCGGCGGTGAAGAGTGATGAGTGGAGAGTTGTTTCCCATCAGAGCCGTTGGTTTTTTCACGTCCGTCATAACTCTTAATTTCCGCCCAGGTTCCCTGAAATACCAGATTTCCGCCGTTAGTCCCGG
Organism: Larkinella harenae; assembly: GCF_054780515.1. NCBI lineage: Bacteria > Pseudomonadati > Bacteroidota > Cytophagia > Cytophagales > Spirosomataceae > Larkinella > Larkinella harenae. Next base: position 497,486 of record NZ_BAAGWE010000001.1, read on the forward strand.
CGTCGGGACCAATGTCAATGAGCTGATCGGCGGCCCGCATCACTTCTTCTTCGTGTTCAACCACAATAACGGTATTGCCCAGATCACGCAGGGTTTCCAGCACGCTCACCAACTGCTTGGTATCGCGGGGATGGAGGCCAATGCTGGGTTCGTCGAGGATATACATGGAGCCAACCAGTGCGCTACCGAGCGAGGTAGCCAGCTTGATACGCTGGTATTCACCGCCCGACAAGGTGTTGGTCAGCCGGTTTAAAGTCAGGTAGGTTAAACCGACCCGTTCCATGTAATCGAGCCGGTTACGGATTTCGGTCAACAGCCGCTTGCCTACTTCCTGCTGGTGGGCTGGCAGCGTCAGGTTCCGGAAGAAATCGGCGGCTTCGCTAATGGGCATCAGCACAATATCCGTGATTGATTTTCCGGCTACTTTGACGTAACTGGCATCCCTCCGCAGCCGCGATCCCCGGCACTCCGGGCAGGTGGTTTTGCCCCGGTAGCGCGACAGCATCACACGGTATTGCACCTTGAACGTCTGGCTCTCCACAAAATCGAAGAAGGCGTTGAGGCCCTTAAAATAGCTATTTCCGCTCCAGAGAATGTCTTTTTGTTCCTGCGACAAGTCTTTATACGGGCGGTGAATCGGGAAGTCGAAGCGAATGCCGTTCTTGAGCAGCGGCCGCAGAAACTCGTCGTTCATTTTTTCGCTTCGCCAGGGCGCGATGGCTCCTTCAAACACCGAAAGATTTTTGTCCGGGAAAACCAGGTCTGGATCAATGCCCAGCACTCGCCCAAAACCGTCGCACCGGCGGCAGGCACCGTACGGGTTGTTGAAGGTGAACAGGTTGACGGTCGGCTCTTCGAACGTAATACCGTCCAGCTCAAATTTATCCGAGAAAACGCGGGATTCTTTGCCTACTACATCCACCCGGCAAACCCCCTCGCCTTCGCTGAATGCCGTCTGGATCGAATCCGAAAACCGGTACTGGTTGTCTTCTTCGGGTTGCCCGTTTTCGTCAAACTGAACCGTACTCCGGTCAATCAGAATTTCCAGGTCAGCGCCCGACTGGGGTTCGGCAGCGGTTTTTTCCAGAATTTCTTCAATGAACAGCACTTCACCATTGGCTACAATCCGGGTGTATCCTTTTTGGAGTAAGATTTTCAGCTCGTCAATCAGGGTCCGGTCGGTGCGGATGTGCAGCGGGGCCATCACCATGACGCGCTGACCGGCTTCGTACGAATACAGATAATTTACGACATCCGTTACAGTATCTTTCCGCACCTCGCGGCCTGAAATGGGCGAATACGTGACGCCAACCCGGGCGAAGAGCAGCTTCAGGTAATCATAAATTTCGGTAGTCGTTCCAACCGTTGAGCGGGGGTTGCGGGTCGTTACTTTTTGTTCGATGGCAATGGCCGGCGACACCCCTTTGATGTAATCGACTTCGGGTTTTTCCATCCGGCCCAGAAACTGCCGGGCGTAGCTGCTCAGGCTCTCGACGTACATGCGTTGCCCTTCGGCAAACAGCGTATCGAATGCCAGTGACGATTTGCCCGAGCCGGAAAGACCCGTGATAACCACCAGCTGATTGCGGGGAATGGCAACATCAAGGCTCTTGAGGTTGTGCACCCGGGCCCCCTTGATGATGATAAATTCTTTCGGGTCAAGTTGGTCAACGTTCGGTTGTTGAGAAGGGCCGTCTGGCGGCAGACTGACTGATAAATTCATTCTTAAATTTAGCAAAACTCTATCTTTGGGCTAACGGTTTTTTTGAAAGGATGGTTTCCTTTTTTTAGATCATCTTGAGAAGAGCGATCAGCAACGGTTCGGACGGGATAGGAGTCTTTATTGATAAACGAACGGGAATGGATTTTTTTGTGCAGGAAGATATGCTAAAGCTTTTGCTGGCGATGCTGCTGGGCGGTTTGATTGGGGGCGAACGGGAGTATCGGGGCAAATCGGCGGGGCTACGGACCACCATTCTGATTTGCGTTGGATCGGCCCTGTTTACCATCGTGTCGCGCCGGTTCAGCGACGACGACCGGATTGCGGCTAATATCGTCAACGGCATTGGTTTTTTGGGGGCGGGTATTATTTTTCGGCAGGAAAACAGCGTCAAAGGACTGACGACCGCTGCCACCATCTGGGCCGTTGCCGCCATCGGGATGGCCATTGGGGGTGGGTTTTACGACCTGGCACTCGGCGGCTTTGTCGTTATTGGGGCTACCTTGCTGGTGTTGCCGTTGCTGGCGTCGGGTATTGCCCGGATCAATATGGCGCGCCAATACCGGATTGTTACTACCTTCCGGTCGCAAACGCTGGTGCACTACGAAAAGCTGTTTAAAGAATGCGGCTTGCATCCGCAGCGGCAGAATCAGCAGCGCATCGGCAACGATATGATCGGGCGCTGGCGGGTCAATGGCCCGGAAGAGTGCCACGAACGTTGTATTCAGCAATTACTGAATGATCCGGAAATTAAGGAGGTTGAATTCTGAGGGGAATTCTACGGACTAAAAACACCTATTTTTTCGTTTATATAACAAGTATTCATTTTTGTTCATTAATCAATTCTATGAACCTCATACAGAAAGGCTTACTGGCGATCATGCTGGTGAGTAGCAGTGTTGCTTTCGGACAGATTACCGAGGACCCGGAAGACCGGCGCGGAGATGGTAAAGACCCGTTGAAAACAAAAACCCCCGAAGGCGACCCGTTGCCATTTTCGCGACGCCTACGATTTGGTGGTGGTATTAGTTCCTTACAGTTTGGTAATTCAAGAATCGGTACGCCGTTTATTATTGGCTTGTCACCCGTCGTTGCCTATCAGGCTTCCGAGCGATTGATTGCTGGCGTCGGTATTAATTATGTATATTATCGCTACCGGTTACGATTGAACAATCAGACTTTGACTGACCAGTTCAATCAATACGGTGGACGCGGATTTTTAATGTATGAGCTTATACCAAGCATAGTACCTAATCTGTATGCTCACGCAGAGTTTGAAAATAATAATATCCGTTATCCGGACCAGGTTGCGCAGGAGTACAAACGTCGTTGGGTAACGGCACCGATGATAGGAGCCACGTATTCGCAACGCGTTGGACGTTTGGCCGGTATTAACCTGTCGGTACTGTACAATGTAAATTTTAACTCTGATATCTACTCTCAATATGTTTACGGAAGTCCGTGGAATATTCGGATTTCGTTCTTCTAGACAACAACAAAGCGCCGAGAGCTCAGAAAAGACTTGGGTCTATTTCTGGGCTCTCGGCGCTTTCCTTTATGATTGTCGCACTAATTCGGTTAGCTACAACGCCCGTAACCTGAGGGTGGGCAGCCCCTGCGTATTGATCCCTTGTTCCGAAATCGGGAAGGAATGCGAGGGCTTAAAAATGCCAGTCTGTTGAGTAAATTGAAGGCCGTAGTTGCTTCTACGGCTATGATTGTCAGCCGAATCAAATCGATCTTTTTCTGCAGCATTCTTTTCCTTTCATCGCTTAGGAGCGTGGGGCAAACACCCGACTTTTCCGGGGTGCCGGGAGCGATTGTTGCCTACAGTCCGGCGTCGTCGGGCCTGTACATCGGTTCGCCCAGCCTGTGTGTATTGCCCAACGGCGATTACCTGGCTTCGCATGATTTGTTCGGCCCCAAGTCCAATGAGTTTGTACGGCCCAATTCGCGCATTTACCGCTCCACCGACAAAGGCAAAACCTGGCAGCAGATCTCGGAAATCAACGGGCAGTTCTGGTCGAAGCTCTACATGCACCGCAACGGATTGTACTTCTTCGGAACCGATAAACACCACGGCAATACCATCATTCGCCAGTCTAACGACGGGGGCGTCAGCTGGACGAACCCGACCGACGGTGAAAATGGCCTGTTGCTGGCGGGCGAATACCACTGCGCGCCGGTGCCGTTTCTGGAACACAACGGGCGGCTCTGGCGAGCGATGGAAGACGCAATGGGACCCATCAAACAGTGGGGCAAGCGTTATGGGGCGTTTATGATGTCCATGCCGCTGGATGCCGATCCGATGAAGGCTGCCAATTGGACCAGCAGCAATGTATTGCGGTATGACTCCACATATCTGGACAACGGTTTTGGGGGCTGGATCGAGGGCAATGCTGTTCTGAGTCCGACGGGGGAAATGCTGGATATTCTGCGGGTTGACCACAAAAAATCATTGGATGAAAAAGCGGCTTTCGTACAAATCAGCCCAGACGGTAAAACCGCTACGTTTGATGTCAAGAGCGGTTTTATTCCATTTCCCGGCGGAAGTAAAAAGTTCACCATTCGCTACGATCCCAAATCGAAACGCTACTGGACGCTGGCCAACTACATTCCGCAGGAAGTCAAGCAGGCCAATACCGGGAAAAACCCGGCCAGCTTGCGAAATACCCAGGCGCTGTGTAGCTCTGCCGATTTACGCACCTGGGAGTTACGCCAGGTTGTGCTTCAACATCCCGACGTGGTCAAACACGGTTTTCAGTACGTCGACTGGCTGTTTGACGGCAACGATATTATTCTGCTATCCCGCACGGCCTATGATGATGGGCTGGGCGGAGCGCATAACAACCACGATGCCAATTTTCTGACGTTTCACCGCATTAAAAAATTCCGGAAAAGCCGGTAACCGCCGGATAGACAATCTTTTAGTAAGCAAGACTGGCCTCCGTATCCGTTTGTCCCTTCGGACGGAATTCGCGCTTGCGAAAGCGAAGTAACGTGCTCTGGCTAACCGGTTGGGGGAGCTGGCGGTTGAGTTCGGCCAGCGCTTGCTGGGAATCGTACGGATATTTTAACAATGCCTTCTGGACGGCTTCAACATGTTGCGGATCGCTCGGGTTTAACTTGGGTTTTTTGCCACGTCCTATTTTGTCGTATAAGCCATCAATACCTCCTTTTTTCCAGCGGTTCAACCAATTATGAATACTCCGCTGGTCTACCTGAAAAAGCTGGGAAAGCTCCTGGATATTCATTCCATAGTAATGGTAAAGGATACACTGGCATCGTTTTTCAAAAGAGCTATTGATACCCTTGCGAACAATCTGGCGCAGTTGCTGGAGGTTTTCTTTACTAATAGGCATATCGGTTGATCTGTCTAAACATTGAGTAATAAAGTCTCTTGGCTACGAAAATGTATGACGTGGATCGCTTCTTCTTCACCAGAGCGTTCTTTGACGACCGCATTGGAAAAGACAATTCTTACAGCATCGCACCGCTCAACTACAGGGGCTGTATGCAGTAAGGGCTGCTGGTTTTTTAGACAGAGAAAGGTACTATCGGTGACGGCTTTGGCTATACGCTCAGTAACTGTTGCCATTCCTGTTTTAGGCGCCACAACTGGCTGCGAATAGGAGCTCCATCAAAGGCGTGCACTGGCAGGCAGATGCGGCCTTGAGAATCAATCAAATAGGCAGATAAGATCTCCGCTCCACCCCGCGCATATTGATTCAGAACTTCCAGGGCCGATTCGGTATCCAGACGGGTGAAACTGATTTGTTGATAACCCCAGACAGGCGACAGCAAAGAAACATGTATGGTGGTTTGCATGGCTGAACGAAGTCTTCTAGTTAGTGCCTGCTTTGAGAATTCGGTGCCCTTCCTGAGCCAAAATCTTGGCCGACTTCGTACCAACTACCCAAAAAAGGGATTCCTGTTCATGTTTAACGATCCAATAGTCTTTTTGAGTGGTGCGGACCAACCGATTGCAGGCATTCATTGCGTCAACAAGAAGCACGTATTGTTGACGCTGGGATTCTTCCAGGGCTCTGGTAACCTTATGGTTTTTGAGATAAGATTGAATTGACTTGATCACGGCAAAAATCGCATTTGATGGTTTAGGAATAGCGTTATTATTTCAACAATCAGCCCGGCTGAGGCTGGATTTAGTAGGTAAAATAACCGGAGCACCGGGCGTCTTTGGTACATCTAACGTTTCCAGATGGAAGCGTACGCGTACTATCGCTAGGCATAAATCCGTTGTTATTCACCATTTATTAGACATAAATATTGCGATATCTGCCATCAACTTCACTAAGTACCTTTGTTAAGTACAGTCGATTGTTGATAAAATTTATAAAATAACACAGCTGTATTAAAAAAGTTATATAGTAAAAAGTAAAAATGTAAGTTGGTGCATAATAATTTTCAGACATCATTTCTTCGAATCAAAAACAATGGTTGTTTTTACATAAGCCATCCAGGTGATTTCCTAGCCTTTTATAGAGACTTGGCTGAGCATTGTTGCTTAGGCAAAACGCTTTGTGGAAAAACGAACGCATTCCAGCCCGATTTGAGCAAGATATTCGATAGTCCGTCAAACCGCTGAACGGTTTTCTGGTTTAGTAGATAGCAGGCTTGAAATAGATAACAGACTATGAAAAATATCGATGTAATTGCTACCGATTTGCGTTTTCCGGAAGGTCCGGCCTTTACGTCGGACGGTACTCTCTGGTGCGTTGAACAGGAAGGAGAAAGTTTGTTCTGGCTCAAACCCGACGGAACGCAGGGGCGGCTGCACGTGGGCAGTGGAAGTCGGCCGAACGGCCTTTACATCGATGACCTGGATCGACTCTGGTTTTGCGACTCCGGGCTGCATGCCATCCGCTGCATCAATCACCCTGATCAGGAACCCGAAGTTATGGTGGATCAGGTGAATGACGAGCCGCTTAGCTGGCCCAATGACCTGACATTTGATTCGGAAGGAAATATGTTGTTTACCTGCCCGGGTTCACCCGAGGATGACAAGCCCGGTTACGTTTGTGTTTGCTCAACCGTGGGCGAAGTGAAAAAAATCTCCGAGAACCTTTTTTACCCCAACGGTATTGCTTTTTTGCCCAATAATCGGACACTGCTCATCGCCGAAACGCACCGCAAACGAATCTGGGCCGGAAGCTGGGATTCGACGAGCCTGACCTGGATCAACCCGACGATTTGGGCCGAAACAGGCGAGGACGGTTTTGGGCCGGATGGCCTGACGCTGGGACCCGACAACCTGCTTTACGCGGCTATTTACGGCGGTAGTATCCTGCAATTATACCGCCCATCGGGCACATTGTCAGACACAATTCAATTACCCGGCGAAAACCCTACCAATTGTGCTTTTGATCCGACAGGGCGGCTGGGCCTGGTGGTGACGGAAACCCAGAACGGGCAGTTGATACGAATCAGCGAGTGATAGAAAGGGGGTTTACGCTCTTTTTTTTCTTCTTTTACAACCTTTCTTCTTCTTTTCCGCACTTTGGATTGAACGTTCAACGAAGCCATTCATTTGACCCTGACGCCCGATCTAACGGAACAAGAACTAGTTGCCCATTGCCTTCAGCTGGATCAACCGGCGGGTCGGCGGATGGCGCAGCGGTTACTGTTTGAACGGTACAAGCGGGCCATGTATTCGGTGGCATTCCGGATGCTGAACGATTACGATCACGCCAACGATGCGTTGCAGGACGCGTTTGTGGAGGTTTTTCGGCAACTGCATACGTTCCGGTTTCATTCGACACTGGGCGCCTGGATCAAAACCATTGTCGTTCGGCAGGCATTGCGAAAGCGTCAGCTGGAATGGCGGTTTGAAACCATCAACGAACAGCTACACGATGCGCCGGTTGAAGTGCCCGATTCAGTAACGGGTGATGCACTGGATGCCGCTATTCGGTCATTGCCCGACGGTGCCCGGACGGTTTTTGTGCTGGCCGAAGTGGAAGGCTACAAGTACCAGGAAATTGCCATTATGCTCAATATTTCGGAAGGAACCTGCAAATCACAGGTCAGTTATGCCCGAAAATTATTGCGCAGAAAGCTGGCGGAACTGATCTGAGCGCGGATTTCGCCGAAAAATAAAGGATTAACAGGAATTGATCATGGACTTATCCAGGGCCCTACAAAACTTGCCGGAACACGAACCGCGCGCCGACCTCTGGGAGCGGATCGAGTCCGATTTGCGGGCCGATGCCGTCATTGACCAGGCACTGGAAGAATTGCCGGTTTTTGAACCGAAAGCCGACGCCTGGGAGCAAATTGCCGGACAATTGGAGCCGCCAGCGGTTCGTCCGTTATGGCCGCATTCGATTCGATGGGTGGCCGCGGCTGCTGTGGCGGGGTTGCTGGTTGGGATCGGGTGGCTGGGGCAACCGGTTTCGGATGAAAAAGTGACCCTGGCGTATGCCACAGAAACCGTTGAAGCGAGTTTCCTGGATACGCCGGAACCGCTGGAGTCATCCGCGGATCAGAAAGCGGAAACCTTCATTCAGCAGCAGTGCGAACAGCAAACCGTGGTGTGCCAGAAGCCCGAAGTGAAAGAACTAAAGCAGCATCTGGATGAGCTGAACAGCCGAAAGGCCAGTGTCGAAGAGAAGATGAGCCTTTTTGGGAATGACCCGGTATTGGTTCAGGCGCAAATCAAAATTGAAAATGAACGGGCGGAAGTCACCAAAGAACTGGTCCGGATTTTAACGATATGAGAACGGTATTTTTTCTGCTGGCCCTTTTTTCCCTTCCTGTTGTTGCGCAAACCCGGCTTCAGGTGGTGACAAAGACCGTGGAAAAAGAACTACCGTACAGCACCGGTCAACGGGTCAATCTGACGGCCCAGAAAGCGGATGTAAGCATCAAGGGCTGGTCGAAATCGACGGTTATGGTCCGGTTGAAACTGATTGCCAAGCATCCCGAGCGCGATGCTGCCGAGCGCGAACTGGCGTTCCTGAAATACGACATTCAGCTTCGAAACCAGGTTATTGAGCTCTCAAACCGTTTCGTTATTCCGCAGCGGGTGGGTGCCGTAAAGGGCAACCTGAAGGCCGTATACGAAATCTGGCTACCGACGCACTGCCCCATTTCGATCAGCAATACGTTCGGGGATGTAAACCTGGCTGATCTGGCGGGTGAAACAGCACTGAAGCTGGAGTTTGGGAAATTATCGATGCAGAACCTGAGTGGTAAAACTGTCATCACGTCGGAGTACGGCGATATTGACGCCAGCGACTTGAGCGGAGCGTTTACCATCAAAGCCGAAAAAGCGGAAATCACCTTGCGCGACCTGGGTGGAAGTGGCCGCATCCAGAGCCGGTACGGTAAGGTTTACATCCATCCCATCGCTAGCCTGACGGCCTTGACCGTCGAGGCCGCGCGCACCGAAGTAGCCCTGTTTCCCCGGCGAATCGACGATTTTCAGTATGACGTCGAGACAACATATTCGATCATTCAGGTGCCGGAGGGCTATGGCGAGAACCTGGGTCAATTTATGAATAAAAGGCGATTCGATTACCAGCCTCCGGGGCATAAACCCACCATTACGGTGAAAAATTCGTATAGTCCGGTTAGTATTCAGCTGGCGGTGAGCGGGGTTACTTCAGTAAAGTAAGCAAAGAACACAATGAAAAAACAATACGGACTGCTTGGGATGCTACTGGTCGGCCTGTCGGGTTTGGGTTATGGGCAGCAGTGGACGGGGGGCGTGAAAGGCATCGTCCCGGTGAGTGTACGACCCGAACGGATAACGACCCGGATCAACGAATTTGAGGTATTCGAATCAAAAGGGGGCGAGTCGCTGGGCAGCGGCTGGGGACTATTTACGCGCTACGATTTGCCGCGCTGGTATGGGCAGCTCGAAGCGACTTACGGACGGTATTACCTGACCGGGCTGTACCTTTCTTCCCCTAAAAACTCGTTTGGAACCAACCTGGATCTGAAGCGGCAGCATATCCGGCTGATGGGCGGCTACAAACCGATACCGTGGCTGAGGCTCCATGCCGGCATGGCAGGCGCTTTCAACCAGGCGACCCGGCGCGAATCGAATGAATCGCACCTTCAATTTCTGGAGGAGCAACTGCAAAAATACCCGGCCCAGAAAGAATGGTACGAGTCTCAGCTAACGGAAGCGCGGCTGTTTAGCGCCATCCGGAATAGCTATCAACGGTTCAATGCGGAAGGGCAGGCCGGCATCGGTACCGATATTGGGGGCCTGATGCTCGACCTGACGTATACGCACAGCCTGAGTCCGATTATCAACGGGGTCAGTTATCAGGGAAATCGCTACGCTATTCAATCGCATTACGGTTTTTGGGCACTCAGCGCGGCCTATCGCCTGTTTCCGTTCAAAGCGTTTTTGCTGCAACCCCGTCGCAACAAACGTACCTACGACCGCATTAAGAAAACCATTCCGTATTACCGCAATGAAGTGGGTGTTGGGGTGGGCATCACCGGCGATGATTTTGGTGGATCGTGGCTTTACGAAAACCGGTATACCCGCTACATCCACCGGCGGATTGGTTTCACGGGCGTCGTCGGGATGGCTCGTTCATTCGAAGACTACAGCGGTTTTTTGCCACAAGCCTACACGGCTTTCCAGTTTTCGGCCTTGGCGCGGTTTTTACCGCTTTACACCCGCCGTCATCATCTGGCGCTGTCCGCCGGACCGGTTTACACAACGGTTTCGGGAATCAACCCAGCCTCCGGTCGAGGAGTAAATATTGCGGATGGAAAACTCATCGAACAGGTTATTACACTGCGCCCCGACAGTGGGGAGCGGCAAAAGGGACTCGGATCGATGGTGCAGATCGACTACCAGTTCATGCCTGTCGACCGTATTCCGGTTGGCGTCTGGGTCCGGATTCAACAAAACCGCGCGCTGGACTATGCGGCAGTAGGTTTTCAGACAGGGTATCGTTTTTAAAAGCAGGTTACCAAATGGCTCGTTTTTTATCCATTTTATCATTTTGGGGCTTGCTGCTGGTCAGCCCGTTTGCGCTTGCCCAATCGCCCAGTGATTACCGTTGGGAAATCGCCGGTAGCGGCAGCGTTTTGCGCTCGTCGGATGTATCCTCAATGGGTTGGTTCATTCGGCAGCAACTAACCTATTTTCCGCACCAAAACATCGGTTTTTCAGCAGGTCTGGGTTGGGGTAAACTGGCTGATTTGTCGTCACTAAAAACGGGAAACACACAGGACTTAGCTAACCTTTTTTACCGGCAGCACAATGCTGCCGAACTGAATGTGGTACTGGCTCCGGTTCGGTCGCGTCGGCAAACCGTGCGCCTGTCGGCTGGGCTGGCGTTGTGGCGCTCCCGGGCGATGAATGTGGATAGCGTGTATCCCAAGGAGCCGCAGTGGCAGCAGTACGAAATTGCCCCCCGGTTTACGGATTCCCGACGGTTGGTGCCGCAAGTTGGGGTGGGGTATCAATTGAATGTGTCATCCCGCTGGTTGATTGGTCTGGATGCACGGGCGTATTGGACGGGATCCGCGAAAACCGCTACGACCGTAGGCCTGACGGCAGCGTATCGGTTTCAGCTGAATGCGGATTCGCTCGGAATCAGTGGCATTGACCGGCAGGATCTGAAAGCGGGTGTTCGACTGGGCGCTACGCACAGCGTTGGCAACGGGCGGGGAATTTCGGAAGTGTATCGCACCCGTTTTGTGGGCGGTCTTTGGGCCGAATTGCCCATTTCGTTGACCTGGTTTGCGCGCGGAGAAATTAGTTACGCCCAGCGGGGATACCGCGTTTACGAACGCAAGCAGGGGAATGCGCGCTACCTACCCGCCGTTTCGAGCCAGAATTTCCTGGACTGGACCCTGCTGTTCTCGCACGAGGTAGCCTACCGCTGGCGGTTGTTTGTGGGTCCTCAACTGGCTTTGTTTCTGAACGGAAAGGCGGACCTGGACGGCGAGCCGGTGGAGGTGCGTCGGCGGAATTTTGGGGGAGTGGTAGTCGGAACGGCGGTTCAGCTTTCCGACCGGTTGCAGCTCGATGGTCGTTACCAGCGCGATCTTGTGTCCTTTTCAACGAATCAGGGTGGTGGGTTGAACGGGTTTCAGCTCGGCATCAATTATTCCTTAAAGCCGTAAACTATTCATCAATGAAAACAACATTTCTTTTGATCATCGCTTTGCTCGTTGGGCAGGAGACTGGATGGGCACAAACCGTCAATAATCTCCCCATCACCTATTCGCAGGAAGACAGCGCGGTGACTCGCAGCGAGTTGCAACGGGTATATCGGTATATTACACGGGCCAATGTAGAAGAGAAAACCCTGATCAAACTCGGTTTCTGGCCCAATGCGATTGATCGGGAGTTTTCCGGCCGTCCCACTTTCCGGATTGGTCTGAATGCCGATGCGTCAGTGGAACGGAAATTAAGTCCGTCACTTTCGCTACTGGTAGGGTTTGATCTGGCGGTTCGTTACAATCGGATCAACCAACTTAATTTTACCGCCATGTCCGGTTATAGCTATACCGATGTAGACCGAAGTTTTTTGAGCAGCGTGTATGGTAAAATAGGAGTTCGGTACTATTACGGTATGGCAAAGCGAATCCGGGAAGGTAAATCGGCCAATAACTTTTCGGGTAACTACGTTGGTCTTCAGGTTGCCCGAGCACTTTCTGTTTACAACGCTAGACATCTCTACGATACAAGAACCGGCGAACCCGTACGTACGGAAAAGTATGATATGGCGGGTTCTTATAATGCACCTTTGATTGCGGCTATGTGGGGAATACAACGGCGGGTAGGCCGTCGAGGCTTTTTTGATATTAATGCCGGACCAGAAATTACCGTTCCAAGACGGCCGGAAGATCCGTACGGAAATTCACTTCCCAATAGTTATTTCTACAAAAATAGCGACCGCCCTGGTTTTGCGCTGCGCGTCAATGCGGTGATTGGTTTGGGATGGTGAGATGGTGGGTGCGGATGTGATTGAGTGGGTTGGATTCTTGTCGGGAAACTGTTAGTTTCCAGCTCTCTTATCCTGTCCCACTTTCAACCATGACATCCGAAACCGTTTTTATGATCGTCAATACGCTCGTTTTACCGCAGTGGCTTTTGATGATTTTTGCCCCCCGCTGGAAACCCACCGATTTTCTTACCAAAACATTACTCATTCCGGCCCTGCTGGCGCTCGTTTATATCTATTATCTTTTTTTCGGCAGGGGCGAGCTAAATTTACAATCCTTCAGTACGCTGGCGAATATCAGAACGTTATTTAGTCACGATGATGGCCTGCTGGCGGGCTGGATTCACTACCTGGCGTTCGATCTGGCGGTTGGTAGCTGGATCGTTCGCAACGCGCACCGTCGACAGGTAGCACACGGCTGGGTGATTCCGTGTCTGGTATTTACCTTTTTGATGGGCCCGGTTGGGTTGTTACTGTATTTGATCGTCCGGTCGGTAAAACGGCAAAAACTCTATTGATCGATCCTTGTTGGTGTAGGTAATGAAAAATCTTTCCTTTTTACTGCTTTTTGTTTCCACGACGGCTTTTTCGCAATCGCTGTTGTGGAAAGTGTCGGGCAACGGCCTGAAGCAACCGTCGTACCTGTTTGGAACCTACCATATTCTGAAAGACAGTTACCTGACTAAAAATCCCAAAATCAAAACCGCTTACGAAGGCGCGGAAGGCGTCGTGGTTGAGACCGAGATCGACTCGTCGGCCATGTTGTCGATGGCGATGCGGGGCATGATGCTCAATACCAGCCTGAATAAGTTACTGTCTGAAGCGGATTACAAACTGGTAGCCGACGAATTCAAGGCCCGGACCGGTTATGATCTGGGTCTTTTCAACCAGATGAAACCCGTTGTTACGGCCACCATGCTGAGTCTGGCTTACATTCAGAAGCAGTCGGATACGCTCAACAGCTTTACGGGTTTGCCCATTGATCTGTATTTCGCCAGCGACGGCCGAAAACGCCAGAAAGCAGTGAACACGCTCGAAACGATGGAGGAGCAGATGTCGTTTCTCTTTGACCATGATCCGGTGGAAAAACAGGCGCAGCAGCTGGTGGACATGGTAAAAGGGAAAGCCGACGTGTACGAAATGGGCAAATCCGTTACGGAATTGTACCTGAAGCAGGATTTGCAGGGCATGTGGAAACTGAACGAAAAACACGGCAAATCCTTCGGCGACATGACGTACCTCATCGACGAACGGAACCACAATTGGATGAAGCGCTTACCGGCACTAATGGCCGCCCGGCCCACATTTGTTGCGGTAGGTGCCCTGCACTTGCCGGGCCCGAACGGGTTGATTGAACTGCTGAAAAAACAAGGCTACAACGTGGAGCCGCAGTAACTACGCAAAGCGCCGTTTCAGAATGTCGATCAGCATGGCGACTTCGTCGCTGCTCATATCCCATAAGTATTGAGCGGCATACCGGTACGAAACCAAATCGCGCGCCTGATCGTAGCTGGTGGCACGGTTTAATTCTTCAATCGCTTCGTTGTATGAGGCTGCATTGCCGTTGAACAACTGATTGATAAACATGAACTTCTGGTTCAGTGAAATGCTTTTGCTGATGCTTTCAATCGGAGCACGGTGAAAGGTTTCACCAATGGTTACGGGTCCGGCGGGTTCTTCGTCGGCTTTCGTGGTGACGTTCATGGCCGGGGTATCGCTCAAATGGGCCGCGGCCTGACTGGGCTGCATGGATGGCGTTGCCGGGGTAACCGAAGGACCCGAGTCATCCAGAAAGAGCGGTTTGACCGACGATTCTGACTCGTCGGAGGGTGGGGGAGCAACGATTGTATCCGGGCGGTTTTCGGGTTGCGGAGCCAACGGAGCGGGCGGAATGCTGACGTTATCGATCTCGGTGTCAAAAAACGATTTATTGGGCGTTGAAACCGTTTGCGGGGGCGAGAAATCGTAAGATGACGACGATTTTCGGAGCAGCACGCCCGGATCGAGCAGCACTTTTTCGGAAAAGAGTGAAATGAATTTTTCCGGTTTTTCCAGTTCGCGACCCCGCTGCATCAGAATTTCGTCGAGCCAGTTGAGCGCCTGATTGACGTAAACCAGGCTCTTGCCCTTCATGCGTTCTTCCAACGCTACCGGAACAAATTTGTTGATTTGTGTGTAACGCGTCAGTTGATGGGCAGCCTCGGCCGAGAGCGAAAAATCGGCCTGGTTGCGCAACGCTTCGTCAAAATAGCTACGTGGATCAAAGAGTAGAATCAGGGTTCGGCGGGTCGCATCGGCCAGCAACGGCTCCAGGTTCTCGCGACGTACGGAGATATGCTGCGAGACGGAATTCATAAACACCTGCATTGCCTGCCGGACATCCGGGTGTTCAAAATCAAAGTAGGGGCTCCGAAACCGCTCGGCATCACTTCGCCATTTTTCGGATAAGCTACTGATTACGAATAGATTGACCTGGCTGATGGGGCTTAGTTTCAACAACTCCTGTCCGCTGATGACGGTATGATGGGCAAAAAAATCACTGGCCAGTTTGCGGGCGTACGATTTAGAATATTCCGTAAGGGAGGAGGCATTGAACTTGTTCGACATATCAAAATATCTTTGCTTTGTAAAGATATGGTTTTCGCTTAGAAAAATCCGTTCGGACATGGGTGAAATTATCGGTAAAGCCGCTTTTTGACACTACAAGAAGAATGCCAGATTCGTGAGAAAAAGAGTGGTCGAAAGGCCTGCGTGTGGAATGCTATGCTGCCTGGCTTCGATCGCTCAATTATTTTATCCAACGCTACAAAAGTATGTTTATTGAACCCAACCGCCGGCGTGACCCGCCCCACCTTCGCACAGGTTGGATTGAAGTGATCTGTGGCTCCATGTTTTCCGGAAAAACCGAGGAGCTGATCCGGCGGATCAACCGGGCCGTGATTGCCCGGCTCAGCGTGGTTATCTTCAAGCCGTTGATTGATACACGCTACCACGAGGAGAACATTGTTTCGCACAACGCGAATGCGGTTCGCTCGCAGCCCGTGCAATCGGCGCAGGAAATCCGGACGCTGGCGGGGGATAGCGAAGTGGTGGGCATTGACGAAGTCCAGTTCTTTGATGACAAAGAGCTGATAGAAGTCTGCAATCAGCTGGCCAATGAGGGCAAACGCGTAATCCTGGCCGGGCTGGACATGGATTTTGAAGGAAAACCGTTCGGCTGTATGCCGCAATTGATGGCTATTGCCGAATACGTCACGAAAGTCCACGCAATCTGTGTGGTGTGTGGCGACATTGCCAGCTATTCCTACCGGCTGGTTCCGTCCAAAGAAAAGGTTTTACTGGGCGAAACCGAAAGCTACGAAGCCCGTTGCCGGCGTTGCTACAACCTGGGCAGCGAAGTTGTGAGCAAAGAATGGGTGTATGAAGACAACAATGAATTAAGAAATAAGAATTAAGAATGATGAGTTGGGGAGTGGAGATTCGGAAGCACAAAGGAACCTGCTGGGCTTCTTGCCGTAAATGGCCGTTTTGCTTTCTCTTCTTGGCTCTTAATGCATCACTCTTAACTTATTCTTCCTTCGCCCAGCCCGGCACCTGGCGGGCACATCCCAGCTACCTATCTGCGCAAACCGTGGCGGCTGTCCAGAACAAAATCTACTGTGCATCGGAAAACGGTTTTTTCTATTACGATCCGGCGGCCAATGAAACAACTCGCCTGAGTCGCGATGACGGTTTTAGCGAAACGGGAGTGAGTCAGCTCGCTTACCTGCCTGATCAGAAACGGCTGCTGGTGGGGTACCGAAGCGGTACCATCGACCTCCTGAGCGTGTCAGAAACCGGCGAACCCGGCGCCCGAACTACGATTACCCTTATACGCGATGCAACGCAGATACCGGGTAGCAAACGCATCAATCACCTGGCTCGTGTTGGCAATGAGGCTTACCTGGCCTGCGATTTTGGTATGGTAGTGCTGGATGTGGCCCGCTCCGAAATCCGGGATACCTACCGAAACATCGGCCCCAATGGAACGTCGGTGGTTGTTTATTCAACGGTTTTTGCGAACGATTCCATTTATGCGGCTACCTCGCGGGGGTTGCTGGCGGCCCGTTTTGCCCCAGCGGTGAACCTGGCTTTTTTTGGAAACTGGCAAACCGTTCCGCTTCCGGCGGGTGCGTCCGTGCGCGCGGTTGCTGGTGTTGGCAACCGGCTGTATGTGGCCTGGCCCGGCCGGGGTGTGGCCGAGCGGCAGAATGGGCGCTGGACGGTGGTACAGGCGCTTCCTGCCATTACCGGTTTACTGCAAACTGCTACCGAGTGGATTGCAACGGCTCCCGATCAGCTCCTGCGGTCGGCGGGTGTTCTGTTAGAACATGAGCTGGTTGGCGAGCCCCGGGAAATTGTCGAAGCCGCCGGAAATTTCTGGGTGGCCGATTCGCTTTCTGGTCTGCTGCGCATCTATGGAGCCGCCGTTCAAGCCGTTAGCCCGGACGGACCAGCTTCCGA
This sequence comes from Larkinella harenae, assembly GCF_054780515.1. Classification (NCBI taxonomy): domain Bacteria; kingdom Pseudomonadati; phylum Bacteroidota; class Cytophagia; order Cytophagales; family Spirosomataceae; genus Larkinella; species Larkinella harenae. The sequence continues at coordinate 514,652 of NZ_BAAGWE010000001.1, forward strand.
TGTGTTTCAACGGCTCAGTGCGGCTGGTCCGACGGGTTCGGTGCTGGCGCTGCCGGGCGGTTTTTCGGACGACCTGAAATCGTTACGGCGTCGGCGGGGCTTCGATCAGTTCGGGCAAAACCGCTGGCAGAATTTTCTGTCACCTTCGCTGCCAACCGATTTTGTTTCGGCGGTTTACAACCCGGGCGACCAGCGGACGTATTTGGGTAGTTTTGGTGGAGGCTTGTGGGCTCTCACTGCTCAGGGCGCGCCGGAAGTGGTTCATCAGACGCTGGCCAACATCAGTAGTTTGGCGGTGGATCCAGCCGGTGAAATCTGGCTGACGACACCAACCCTGAATTTCGGGCAGGCAACGGTACACGTTCGGCGGAAAAGCGGTCAAATTGAATCCTTTATGCCCAGTCGGGGCGATAGTCAGCAGCTAATTATTGACGACAACGGTTTTTTATGGATGACGCTCAGCAACTTCAACGGTGGTGGCATGCAGGTATTTGACCCGGCTACAAACCGAACCCGGCTGCTTTACGACCAGTTGGGCGAAGGTGGTTTGCCCGATCGGAATGTGCGGGCGCTGGCGAAGGATCGCGACGGACTCGTCTGGATTGGGACCGACAACGGCGTGGCGGTTTTTGATGCACCATCGACGGTTTTCACCGGAACCGTTAATGCTTACCGACCGGTTTTTGACCGCCGTCGGTTGTTGAGCGGTGAAGCTGTCACGGCCCTGGCGGTCGATGGTGGCAACCGGAAATGGATCGGAACGACCAATGGTTTGTACCTGTTCAATGAAGACGGAACAGCTTTGGTTGAACATTTTACCCCACAAAACAGCTCACTGCCGTCGGCGCAGATCAGCGCGCTGGCCATCGAGCCAACCAGCGGTGAAGTATTTGTAGCAACGCCCAACGGCCTGGTATCGTACGGCGGCACGGCCAGCGAACCGGCTGCGGCATTTTCCGATATTACGATCTTTCCCAATCCCGTTCGGCCCGACTTCAGTGGCCTGGTCAGCATCCGAGGGGTGGTAGAAAATACCGTCGTGAAAATCATGGATGCGGGTGGGCAGCTCGTTTACGAAACCCGCTCTCAGGGCGGAACGGCTACCTGGAACCTGCGCGACTACCGGGGCCGGTCGGCCGAAACCGGCATTTACTTTGTGTTTGCGGTGACACCAGACGGCCGGGAAGGCATGGCTGGTAAATTGGCGGTGGTGCGGTAATTGTGCCGCCAACGTTTTATTTTTGTAAAATGATCAACAAACCATTTATTGTCGGAATCACGGGCGGGAGTGCTTCCGGAAAAACATCGTTTCTGAAAGGCTTGCTCGACGCTTTTTCGGAAGAGGAAATCTGCCTGATTTCGCAGGATAATTACTACAAAACGCTGGATCTGATTCCGCGCGATGAAATCGGTATTCCGAATTTTGATCTGCCAGAAACCATTGACCACGTTCAGTTTGCCGACCACATTCGGCAATTGCACGAAGGAAAAACCGTAGAAACGACGGAATATACGTTCAACAATCCCAACGCAGTTCCTAAAAAGCTGTTGCTCCGGCCCACGCCCATCATTGTGGTGGAAGGCATCTTTGTCTTCCATTTTGAAGATGTTGCCGAACAACTGGATTTGAAGGTTTTCATCAACGCCAGTAACAAAATCAAGTTTGAACGGCGGATGACGCGCGATCAGGCTGAACGCGCCCTGACCCCCGAGATGATCAAACACCAGTGGGAATACCACGTCCGCCCGACCTACCGGGAGTTTATCAAACCGCACAAAGCCAAAGCGGACATCATCATTCCCAACAATCATCATTACCAGAAAGGACTGGATGTTGTCATTGGCTTTTTGAAAGGGAAAGTCGCTAATTTGTCCTTAAAATAACAAAAACCGTTGCTGGCTCTGGCAACTCCTTATTTCCTGAATCCTGATGAACTTAACTCCAACCCTGCTTTCTGCCGCTTTACTGCTGGCATCCGTTGCTATGGCCCAAAAACCGGAAACCGTTGACCTATGGCCCGCTAATCAGGTCCTGAATGCCGTTTCGAACGATGCGGTACAGGAAAAATCGGACATGGGCAAAGACGGCATTCTACGCATCAGCGACGTTAAAGTGCCAACCATCACGGCTTTTCTCCCCCCCAAGAACAAAGCAACCGGCGCGGGAATTATGATTTGTCCGGGTGGTGGATACGCGCTGCTGGCCTACGGTCACGAAGGGGAGGAAATGGCAAAGTGGTTCAACGAACGCGGAATTGCGGCTTTTGTCCTGAAAAACCGGCTGCCCGATGACCGAACGCAGACGAACAAACACGAGGTGCCGCTGGCCGATGCCATGCAGGGCATGAAGCTGATTCGGCAGAATGCCGCTAAGTGGAATGTGAACGTGGATCGCCTGGGCGTTATCGGTTTTTCGGCGGGGGGCCACCTGGCGGCTACCTTGTCGACCCACTACCACCGGGGCGCCGGAGCCAGCGAAGAAGCCAAGCCGAATTTCGCGATCCTGATGTATCCGGTCGTTACGTTTGGCGAGAAAGCACACGCGGGCTCGCGGGAGCGACTGCTTGGTAAAAACGCCAGCCCGGAGCAGATTGCGTATTATTCCAACGAATTGCAGGTGGATGCGAAAACCCCGCCGACGTTTCTGGTTCATGCCGAAGATGACAAAGCCGTGCCGGTGGAAAACAGTATCGACTACTACCTGGCGCTGAAGAAATTCAATATTCCGGCCGAAATGCACCTGTATCCGACGGGCGGCCACGGTTATGCCCTCCGCACCAAGGGCAAAGGCTCTATTGAAGGCTGGCCCGTCGCGTGCGAAAACTGGCTGAAGTCGATGGGGTTGTTGGAGAAAAAATGAAACGTTGTTTTGCGGAGTTGAGCGGAGCCGCTTATTTACTTGAACAACTCCGCTTAACTCCGTGAGACAATTGCGTTTAAACCCTTAAAAACACCTTTTTCGTATACAGAAAATACAGAAAGGCCCATTTCACGGCCAGTAGTGCCAAAATACCTCCTACGGCCCGAACGGGTTCGGAAAAGAAGCTCAGAATGCCTTCAAAAAAGAATTTGGCCGCGTATTCGAAGTCGATGAACTCACCAGCGATGTAAATCAGGATAGAATTCATCCCGATCACCGTGAAGAAAAACGCCCAGCCGCTAACTTTTTTAACGTCGATAATCCAGTAGAACAGCGCTAGCATCAATAGGCTCCAGCCCCCCGCTACCAGCACAAACGAACTGGTCCACAGGTTTTTGTTGATCGGAAAAATCCACCCCCAGCTGTAGCCGAGAATCAGGCAACAGGCACCGCCCATCACTAGCCACAGGGTTTTTTGATCCCGGTGGGCCGAGCGCCCGTCGCTGCGGAGTAGCTGACCCGCGAAAATCCCGAGCAGCGCCGTGCCAATGGCCGGAATGGTGGAGAATAGCCCTTCGGGATCGTGGACTTTCAGGTAAAGTCGCCCCGGCATAATGGACCGGTCAATATAGCCCGCCAGACTGCAATCCAGCGTCAGGACTCCGGCTCCGCAACCTGGAACGGGAATTAGCATCATCATGGCCCAATAGCCCAGCAGTAAGCCCCCAAACCAGGCATACTGCGCTTTTGGATTCGGGAAATACAGGTAAATCAATTGGCCAAACATCCCGGCCAGACCAATCCGGCCCAGAACGCTACCAAATCGCATGTCGCTGATGGGTTTGGTAAACAGACCGTTGTTATAAATAATACCCAAAAGGACCAGAATCAGACCCCGAGTGATCATTTTCCGGGCCAGTTCGCTTTTCGGGACACCCCGCTCCAATCGTCCGCCCACAGCAAAAGGTGTGGAGACGCCTGCCATAAACAGAAATAAAGGGAAAATACAGTCGTAGGGCCGAAAACCGTTCCAGTCGACGTGGGTGAATTGTTCGGCCATGAAAACCGCCCACGCCCAGCCAGTCGCTTTGGCCAGGACATGAAAAATCTCTTCTCCACCGGCAATCCAGAACATATCAAAACCCCGCAAGGCATCCAGCGACATCAAACGTCGGACGGGTGCGGGTTGGGCCAAAGCAGGCTCGGAAGTAGCCGTAGAAGTTGCGTGCATATCAGGTTGTATGAAGTATGCTGATAATACTGTATCCAAACGAGAATGGACTATTGGATTCGCCTGAAAGGTGCCAGTCATTCTGTCGCAACAACTTTCTTATCAAAAGTAATACTGCAAAATTCTGAAAAACAGCCTGTTACGAACAAGCATGAGGGCCCGGGCTGTAGCGAGTCACCCGGAGTAGCTGGCAGCTCATCCGGGTGCTACTCTACCGTAAACCGCTGAATCCAGTCGGCTACGGTGGCGTTGGTGAGGTTAAAAAGCAGGTTGGGAAACAGGCCAAGAATCAGCGCCAACGCAGCCAGTGGGATCAACATCAGCCGTTCACGGGCATCGAGATCAGTAAGAGTGTCGACTGATTGCGTTCGCAGCCAGAGCGGTCCGAAAAACATCCGCTGGAGTGTCCAGAGAAAATAGGCAGCCGCCAGAATGATGCCCAGCGTAGCCACCGCCGTCATCCAGCCGGGTAGCCAGAGCGATTGAAAACTGCCCATCAGCGTAAAGAGCTCGCCAACGAAACCGGGAAAACCGGGCAGCCCCAGGGAAGCAAAAAAGGCAATGGCCGTTAGCGCTGTATAGCCCGGCATGGCGCTGGCCAGTCCGCGGTAATTGTCAATACGCCGGTCGTGGGTACGGTCGTAGATAACACCGGTGAGTAAAAAGAGCATAGCCGACAGCACGCCGTGGCTCGCCATCTGATACACCGCGCCGTTGATGCCTTCCGGCGTCAGCGACGCAATGCCGAGGAGCACAAAGCCCATGTGCGATACCGACGAATAGGCAATCATTTTTTTGAGATCTGATTGGGCGAGCGCATTGAAACCGCCGTACACGATCGAAACGACACCCAGACCCGCCAGCAGCAGGGCGTATTCGGCTGCTCCGTCGGGGAACAGGCCCCAGCCGATGCGCAAAAAACCGTAGCCACCAATTTTCAGCAGTACACCCGCCAACACCACCGAAACGGGCGTTGGTGCTTCAACGTGGGCGTCGGGTAGCCACGTATGGACCGGCACAACGGGGAGCTTGATTGCAAAACCCAGAAAAACACAGAGGAAAGCCAACATGCGGGACGGAATTCCGAACAGGATAACTTCGCCCGTTGGGCCCAGGAAGGAGTCGGGCAGGTAGTTACCACCGTGGGCCATATAGCGCAAATCAAAGGTATGCACCACTTGCTGGAGGGGAATTTTGTACTCGGCCAGCAGGTATTGCATCTGGCGAATCATCTCGTCTGTTGCTTCGGATCGATCGTTGATCAAGCCGGTCTGGAGGGCGGTTTCAACCGGATCCATAACCGACATGTACAAGCTGATCATAACCAGCAGAATAAACACCGAACCCGCCAGCGTATACAGGAAAAACTTGATGGAAGCGTACTCCCGACGAGGACCACCCCACAAGCCGATCAGGAAATACATCGGCAGCAGCATGAACTCGAAAAAGAGGAAAAACAGGAAGAAATCAAGCGCCACAAAACAACCGATCACCGTGGCCGTCAGCAGCAAATACAGCGAATGATAGGCTTTCAACCGTTTATCAATAGTCCAGGAAGAAACGGCCCCGACAAGCATAACGGCCCCCGACAGCAGCACCAGCGGCAGGCTGATTCCGTCGACACCGACTAAATAATCGATGGAAACCAGCCCGAGTGAACCTAGTGACAGACTGATCCAGTCGGTACGTTCGAGCAACTGATAACCGGCCTGGGTGGGGTCAAAGGCCATATAAACGGCTCCACAAATCAGCAGTTCAATACCGCAAACGATCAGGGTAATCCATTTGTAAATGTTTTTCAGACTGGCGGGCAACAGCGCCACTAGCAGCGCACCCAGCAGGGGTATAAAAATGAGTGATGACAGCATAATAGATTGTCGATAGGAACAATACCGACTAGATCAAAAACCAAAGAATCAATAACAAACCGATAACCGCACTGGCGATGTACGACTGTACGCGCCCGTTTTGTACTGAACGTGTCAGATTGCCCAGCCGGTGGGCGAGCCACGAAGCGCCATTGACCAAACCATCGACAATTGTGCGGTCCGTCCAGGCGATGATGTGCGCTAAAACCACATTACCTTTAGCCGTTAAATCGACTAGCCGATCAATTATTTGCTGATCGAGTCGGTACGAAAGCCGGGCCAGTCGGACAAACGGTACCACAATGAACCGTTTGTAAAAACCGTCGAGGTACCAGTTGTACTCCGACACCCGGCTCAACGACGTCGATTTCGTTACAACCGGTAGTTGCCACCCCATCGCAATGCCGAGGGCCGCAACACTCACCGACAGCAGGGCGATCCAGAGGTGCTCTTCGGGTTCATTTGCTGGCGGAAATACGCGGAAGAACCAGCTGTGACCCGCCGAGAAAGGGTTTGCGGCAAAGACAAAACCGATGGACAAAGCGGCCAGGATCAGAATGGGAACCGTCAGCATCAGCCCTGATTCGTGCGCTGGGGCATGCGAGTCGTCAGCCTGGCGCGGGGTACCAAAGAAAACCAGCTTTGCCTGCCGGGCCATGTAACAAGCCGTTAAGCCGGACGAGGCAACGGCCAGAACCGGAATCAGGTAGGCGAAGCCGCCCTGTTGCCCGGCCCAGTTAAAGGCTCCCGCCAAAACGGTTTCTTTGGACAAAAAACCGGAGAACAGCGGCAGACCCGCCAGCGCAGCCGCGCATACGGCCCAGCCGGCAAACGTCAAAGGCATGGCGGTCCGTAAACCGCCCATCTGGCGCATGTCCTGCGTATGAACGCCGTGAATGACCGAACCGGCCGCCAGAAACAGACCGGCTTTGAAAAAGGCGTGGGTAGTCAGGTGAAACAGGGCGCCGAGGGGATTGCCAGTGCCCATCCCAACGACCATCAGGCCGAGTTGCGAAACAGTGGAATAGGCTAATACTTTTTTAATATCGGTTTGGTAGAGCGCCGAATAAGCCGCCATCAGCATAGTTACTGTTCCAATAAGGGTGATAATCAGCAGGGCGTCGGGGGTTAGCAGGAAATAGATGCGCGCCAGCAGGAAAATACCGGCGGCCACCATGGTGGCCGCATGAATCAGGGCCGAAACCGGTGTGGGGCCCTCCATTGCATCGGGCAGCCAGGTGGTGAGCGGAAACTGGGCTGATTTTCCGATGCATCCGCAAAACAGGCAAAAGCCGGTCAGGGTTGCCAACCGCCCATCGGTTACGAACAGGTCCGGCAGTTCCGCCAAATCCGTAGTGCCGGCCTGAAACAGCAGCAAAAAAATACCGAGCAGAAAACCCGCGTCGCCGATGCGGTTCATAATGAACGCTTTCTTGGCCGCAGCAGCCGCTTCGGGCTTTCGGAACCAAAAGCCGATCAGCAAGTACGACGAAAGACCGACCAACTCCCAGAAGGCATACATCATAATTAGATTCCCGGCCAGCACGATGCCCAGCATGGAGCCAATAAACAGACTGAGAAAACCAAAATAACGGTAACGGTCGCGTTCGTCGTGGAGGTACGAAATGGAATAAATCTGAACCAGCAGGGCGATAAAATGCACAATCACCAGCATCAGCGCGGTGAGCGCGTCGATGCGGAATGTAATCGGAACGGAACGCCCCGGCATCAAAATCCATTCGGAGCGGAGTGTAAGAAGTTCGGTGCCGGTTTGCGTGGTCAGCCAGATTGACAAAACCAGTCCGGCCAGTGTCCCAAGAGCTGCTGCGCTGCCAACCCAGCCATTGCTGCGCCGACCAGCCAGCAGCCAGAGGCTACCGCTCAGAAACGGAAGCAGAATCAAGAGCCAAAGAAGATTTCGGACGGTAATTTCGTCAAGCATTGCGCAAGATACGTGTGGACGTTCGGTGTGGCAAATATCCTCAATAAAGAGGCTAATAAAAATAATTGATTAATTTTATAGGGTATGAAGAGACGCATTAATTGCGAGCTTTTATAAATTTGGCTTCACATCATTTACTCAACCTATTCTCATGGCCCTTGCAACCACTCAAACCAATGAAAATTATAGCATGAACCTTCCCTGGACGGAGTCGCCTTTTTTCAATGTAGAATTGAAAAAAGCGAACTTAACTCCGGAGCTGGAGCGGATTGTGACGCAGTTTGCCGCAGAAGGATATGTGGTATTTGATCCTGCCATTGATGAAGCCATCCTGGATAGAGCCCTGGAGCAACTGGAGCCTAAGCACATAGCCGTTAAAGATGACCGAATCCAGGATGCCTGGAAAGAAGTGCCCGAAGTGAAACAAATTGCGGTTGCGCCGAAGGTGCTGGAAGTGTTGCGGGTACTCTACCGCCGGGAACCAATTCCGTTTCAAACGCTGAATTTCAAATTAGGGACGCAGCAACGGACGCACAGCGATTCTATGCACTTCCATTCGATTCCGCAGCGGTTTATGTGTGGTGTATGGGTGGCACTGGAAGACGTCCGGAATGATAACGGCCCCCTGCATTATTATCCGGGAAGTCATAAACTGCCCTTTTATGATTTATCGGACATTGGTATCCGGGCAACTTCGGCCAAAAGCCTCAACGAAGCCTATAACAAAACATACCCCAAATACGCTGATTTTCTCGAAGATCTGATTGACGCGCAGAATCTGAAAAAAGAGATTCTGAACATGAAAAAAGGCATGGCGTTGATCTGGGCTGCGAATCTGCTGCACGGTGGCGAGAAAATTATCACCGCCGGCTCCACCCGCTACAGCCAGGTTTCTCATTACTTTTTTGAGGATTGTGTCTACTACACGCCCTTGCAGTCGGATATGCCACTGGATAAGTTGTACCTGCGTCAGATCACCAACATCCGGACCGGTGAAAAGGTCGTCAATAAATACATCGACGAATACATCAGTCAGGACAGCGAAGGCTATGCCATGCGGGTTACTATTCCCTCGGCCGTTCGGCGGATTGGCGGGATGATTTTGAAGCCCTTCCGGAAAATACTGGGTCGCTAAATCCTTTCGTGTAACCAAGACCGTCCGGCTTTTGGTAGCGGTGGATTTACTAGATTGCGTGCAAAATATTAAAACTATTTTAATAGAATATTGTAGTTTTAATACGTTTTAGAAGAATACTGCACACACCATCGACATTGGAAGATCGCTTTACGCATACGGACGAAACTTACTGGCAAGCGATTCGAATGGGAGATAAGACCGCATTGGAAGCCCTGGCAACGCGGTATTATCGCCCTCTGTTCCATTATTGTACTCGATTCACCAGTAATCACGCCTTGATCGAGGACTGCCTTCAGGACTTGTTTCTGGAGATTTGGGAAAAGAATCGCGGGTTGGCCGTGGTCAAATCCGTCAAAGCCTATCTCTTTACAGCCATTCGACACAATGTAGTGCATCGACTCCGGCGCGATCATCTCTTCGCTCCCCTCCCGGAAACCGATGAATCCGAAGACCCGGTTTTTAACCCCGAAAGCCTGCTGTTGACCCACGAGCTCGAACAGGCGCAGAACAACCTGCTCAAACAGTCGCTCGAACGGCTACCCCGGCGGCAGCGCGAAGCCATTTACCTGCGGTATTACGAGGAGCTTTCGTACGAAGAAATTGCCTCCGTGATGGGCCTAAACCGGCAGGTTGTGGCCAACTACCTCCAGCACGCCCTGGAAACGCTGCGCAAATACTGCCGGAATGTATTGCTGGGCGGGTGGTTGGGGGCCTTTACTAGCTGGTTAGGAAATCAATTGTAATCCTATCAGGACGGGTGGAAAAAATGGTTACCGTTTTTAAACAATAACCCGTGTTGTAAAATTGGATATGAAACCAACGGTTTAGTGCTCGTCGGTGCTCAGGTACGCCAGCATCAGCAACACCACAGTCAGCGTCGAAGCGGTGGTGCGCACGGTGTTCAGTCGGTTCCACGGCCCTTCAAACTGCGCCCGATGCCGGGCAATTTCTTCGGGCGAAGCTGAGAGCACTTGAAACGAATCGAGCTGCTCGTTCAGCGGAATGTTGCCCAGTATTGTAACACCCAGAACACCAGTCCAGTATACCACGGTAGCCGCAGCCAGTAGCCAGAACCGCCGAGTTTTATCCGGATGATAGTGCAGCCACGCACTCAGGGGAAGAAACAACGGTACACCCAGAAAAACCAGTAGAAAAACCGGATTCTGAATGGCCCGGTTGATGGACTGAAAAGCCGCAACATAGACCGCATCAGACAAACGGCCCAGCCCCAGATTAACAGCCCAGGAAAAAGCAAAAAACAGTCCGGCCATCAGAGCTGTGGTGGTTCCGGCCAGAACAAAAATCAGGTTTGCGACTTTCATACGCTCGTGTGGTTACTTCAGAAGCAAAGTTGAGATGCAGGGCCTGCGGAAAATAGAACGAAACCGACAACCGCAGCTGACTTATCGTTGAAACCAAAGCCAGCTTTTAAGTAATCTTTCTGGCTGAATGGATTGATTACCAGCTTCCGATCGATCCATTCGATGGAATTGTAACTTTATCTTGAAAAATTTTTGCAAAACCACGGTTACTTTTCTCTTTCTTCTTCCTCATCGTCGTGAAAATGCCCCGCTGCCGATTTTTCATTACCAAACTCGACGACGTGCAACCGCTGGATTTAATCGAAAACGAATCATTCCGACGCTGGATTTACCGGCCGACTGAGGCCGATACGATGTATTGGGAAACCTGGATGGCTGAGCACCCCGACAACCGGGCCAATGCGGAGCTGGCCCGCCAGTTTTTGATAAACGCCAAAGGCGAGCTGCCTACGCTCACCGACCAAGCCGTATCAACCCGGGTGAGCCGGATGTTGACAGCCGTCGAAGACGCTGAACCGCAAGATCATTACGCCCTGAAAAAACCGTGGTGGAGTCGCCAGTGGGCGCTGACGGGCGTGGCAGCCTCGATGCTACTGGTCTTGGTTGGCGGCTTCTGGTTTCTGAAAAAAGCCAACCGATCCACGTCCGAAAGCCCGATTACCCAGCAACAACCCGCTGTGCGCATGATTGAAGTAAGCAATCAAAAGGCTGCTCCGCGGTTGGTACGGCTTTCTGATGGAAGTCTGGTGCGGCTTCATGCGCAGGCAAAAATTCGGTTTCCGGAAACTTTTGCGGCCCAGACCCGGGAAGTACAGTTGAGTGGTACGGCCTTTTTTGAAGTCGTGAAAGACGCGTCCAAGCCGTTTCTGGTTCATGCCAATTCGCTGACAACCCGCGTCGTAGGAACCAGCTTTACAATTTATGCACCGCAGCAGGGGGCCGATACGCGCGTGGTTGTTCGAACGGGACGCGTAGCGGTTTACCCCAGTACAGCTTCGGCAACACCGGCACCGCCGGCTGAGTCGGCGGTTTTGCTGGTGGCAAATCAGCAAGCGGTTTATCACCCCGGTGATGCCCGACCGGCCAAAGAAGAAGTAGCTAAAACTGAGCGGATATCGATCCCGCGTTTTTCGTTCCGGCGCACCCCGCTGGCGCGTGTGTTTCAGAACCTGGAGCAAACCTACGGTATTCGGGTTTTGTACGATGCCCGATCGGTGGCAAACTGTACGCTGACCGTGCAGTTCGAAGACCAGTCGCTTTTTGAAAAACTAGATGTGATTACAGCCAGTACCGGAACCAGCTATGAACTGACCGACGACGGAGCCATCCAAATTCGGCCCGGTAGCGGCTGCCAGTAAGTGAAACGTGCCCCACAACCACCCATTATTGCGATGAAAGAACGACTACTCCCTTTTTGCCGGTTACCGCATCGATGGTCGAAAACCGCTCTGGTAGCGGCCTTCCTGCTGACCGGTTTGGTCAATGAGTTGGTGGCCCGGCCCGCGTCCGGCCACAATCCACTCAAGCGACCCATCACGCTAACCATTTCGAATCAGCCGATGGAGGCCGTGCTGCAACAGGTAGAAAAGGCCGCTGATGTGACGTTTGCTTATAGTTACGAAATCATTCGTGCCGACCGGCGGGTTAGCCTGAATGTTCGGAACGAGCGCTTGGGCACCATTCTCAACACCTTGCTCGACCCGATTCAGGTTAGTTACGAAGTGGTGGGAGCCCGCATGATTGTGCTGAAAAAGAAATTGGCGGAGCCCGAAGGGGTAAAATCCGGTAGCACCCGGACCTCTCTCGACCGGCCCGAATCGCTCGCTCTGGCATCGACGGAGTCGGCGGTTATTGACAAAGTGATTTCGGGGCAGGTAGTGGATGAAAAAAACGAACCCATGCCGGGTGTGAATGTTGTTCTGAAAGGGACTACTACGGGTAGCACCACCGACGGCGACGGAAAATACCGGATCAACGTACCAGATAACGGTGGCACGCTCCAATTTTCATTCATTGGTTATTTGACGCAGGAAACCGTTATCGGCAACCGGACCACCGTGAACATTACCCTGGCCGTAGACGATAAAACGCTGTCGGAGGTTGTCGTGGTGGGATACGGCACACAGAAAAAAGCTGACCTGACCGGGGCGGTTTCGACCATTTCGTCGAAAGATATTGACCGATTGCCGGTAGCGGGCATTGATCAGGCACTCCAGGGAAAAGCCGCCGGGGTGCGGGTAACCCAATCGACCGGAGCACCGGGCGAAGGCGTTGCGGTTCGGATTCGGGGCGTTGGGACCATCAACGACAACAGCCCACTGTTTATCATCGACGGCGTGCCGACAAAAGATGCCTTTAACGTGCTGAATCCCACGGATATTGAAAGCATGTCGGTGCTGAAAGACGCGTCTTCATCGGCCATTTATGGGGCTCGGGCCGCCAATGGGGTAATTGTGGTGACGACCAAGCGGGGCAAAAGCGGAGCGCCCCGCATTGCGTTTAACAGTTATACGGGTGTACAGCAGCACGGGCGATTGATTCCGATGGCCAATACCGCCGAATACGTCCGGATTTTCAACGAATCGGTCGAAAACGATAATGTGGGCGTCGAAAATCCTAACCTGCAACGACGGCCTATTCCGGCCAGCGCACAACTGGCCGATACCGATTGGCAAAAAGCCATTTTTCGACCAGCCATGATTCAGAATTACCAGTTGTCAATCAGCGGAGGCAACGAAAAGTCGCGTTATCTGCTGTCAGGCAATTATTTCGATCAGAAAGGAATCATCCTCAATTCGGCCTACAAGCGATACGGTTTGCGCACCAGCGTTGATACCGACATTGCCGGAAAAGTAAAAGTCGGAACCAATCTGAACCTGACCTTTTCCGACCGCGACATCATTGGCAGCTCGGGCGACGGCTACGGTGGCAACGGCGGGAGCATTGTTCGGTACGCGTTATTCCGGTCGCCCGCTATTCCGATTTATGACCAGAATGGCGATTTTTCGGATTTGCCATCCAATCCGGCGCTTTATGGGGACGGTTATAATCCGGTAGGACTGGCCGAGAAGCAGGATAACAAAGAGCGGCAATACCGTGCGTTTGGTAACCTGTACGGAGAATGGCAGATTCTGAAAAACCTGCGGTTTCGGTCGGATGGCGGCATGGATATCAACATCATTAACCGGAAAACCTTCAACGAAAACTGGGGAACCAACGGCCGCATCAACAGCCCGGCCACGCTGGTCAATCAGGTAGCGTTGATCAGCACGCTGAACTGGAACAACACGTTGACCTACAATCGGATATTTAACGACCGGCACGACTTGTCGGTGCTGGTCGGTACGGAAGCAATCCGTAACGTCAGCCGAACCATCGGCGGCTCCGATCGTAATTACATTGATCAGGTCGAAAACCTGCGTTACCTCGGCCGCGGCATTGATCCGACGGGCAAAACGAGCTTCGAGGGCGACTCGCGCTGGGCGTTATTCTCACTGTTTGGAAGGGTCAATTACGCGTTCAATAGCCGGTATCTGTTTTCGGCCAATATCCGGCGCGACGGCTCATCGCGGTTTTCGGCGCAAAACCGTTACGGAACCTTTTTCTCCGGTTCGGCGGGCTGGAACATCGACCAGGAAGAATTTTTCAAACCGTTGTCCAACACCATTTCCCAGTTGAAACTACGGGCCAGCATTGGGCAGCTGGGAAACCAGGACATTGGTAATTATCCGTTTGCGTCCATCGTTGCGGGCGGTTACAATTATCCGCTGGGCGATCCGCAGCTGACGGTGCCGGGCTACACCATTGTAAGCCGGGGCAATACGAATGTGAAATGGGAATCGTCGACGCAAACCGATATTGGATTGGAAATTGGTTTTCTGGCCAACAAAATCCAGCTGAACGCCGATTATTTCATCAAAACCACATCGGATATGCTGATTCCGGTGCCGGTGCCGAAGTCGGGCGGGGCCGCCGGGGCGCCCTACGTCAACGCCGGTAAAGTCGAAAACCGTGGTATTGAACTGGATCTGGTTTACCAGGATAAGAAAGGGGCCTTCAGTTACGATGTAACCGCCAATGTGTCCTTTATCAAAAATAAACTGCTCTCCCTCAGCGATGGACGGCCCATTCCGGGCGGACGCATCGACAATGGGGTGTTTGCTACCCTGACCGAGCCAGGCTATCCCATTGGCTCGTTTTACCTGTTGCAGCAGGAAGGAATTTTTCAGTCGGAATCCGACATTTTTACCAGTGCCTTTCAGGGCAACACCATCCGGCCGGGCGACGTAAAATTCAGGGATGTCAATGGCGACGGACTCATCAACCAGCAGGACCGCTCGCACGTGGGCAGTCCCATACCGACTTTACTGTACGGTTTGACGGCCAATCTGGCCTGGAAGGGGTTTGATTTATCGGCTTTCTTTCAGGGCGTATCGGGCAACAAGATTTACTACCAAGTGGCCACTGATATTGAAGGCTTTTACCGGGCGTTCAACATCACCAAGCGCGTGGTGGATGAACATTGGACGGGGCCGGGGACGAGCAACACCCAGCCGCGGGTTTCCTGGAAAGGTTCGGCCAACAACAAACAACCGTCGACCCGCTTCCTGGAAGACGGCGCTTACACCCGGCTCAAAAACCTGCAAATCGGCTACACACTACCGGCCAAAATCAGCAAACGATTTGGCTCGTCGAGTACCCGGGTTTACGTGAGCGGCCAGAACTTGCTGACGTTCACAAAATATCCCGGACTGGACCCCGAAATGCAGACCAGTAATAACGTCAATAACGAGGCATTCAAGGGCGATGTGGCCGTTGGTATCGATTGGGGAACCTACCCGACCGCCAAAATTTACATGATCGGTTTAAACGTAAACTTTTAACGACCGGAAAACCGTATGAAGCGCATTCAATTACTAGCCATAGCCACGGTTTTGCTGGGAATAACCAGCAGCTGCGGTGATTTTCTGAATGAAGAAGTACGGGCGGATTATCCCGAATCCGCTTTTTACCAAACGCAGGCCCAGGCCGTCCTGGCCATCAACGCTGCCTACGTTCCGCTGACGTTTTCGACGGACCGAAACCGTCTTTGGGTTTTTGGAGACGTTGCGTCCGACGATGCCGCCAAGGGCGGAGATCCGGGCGATCAGGCCGATATTGGTTTGATCGATGACTTCCAGATTTTTCCGAGCAACGGTGCCGTAGAGTCGCAATGGGGCGAATGGTACGAGGGCATCAGCCGCTGCAACATCGTTTTGCAGAAAGTACCCGGCATCACCATGAGTGCCGACGTTAAAGCCCGGATTCTGGGCGAAGCGCGGTTTTTGCGCGCCCTGTATTACTTCTACCTTGTCAATACCTACGGTCCGGTGCCGGTTTTGCTTGAACCGAAAAATCCGGATCAACTTCAGATTGCGCAATCGCCGGTCGAGGAAATCTATACCCGCGTCATTGAAGCCGATCTGGCCGAAGCCATCAAGAATTTACCCCCTGCTCATACGGGTTCGGATGTAGGGCGGGCAACGAAAGGTGCGGCTACAGCCTTGCTGGCCAAAGCGTATCTGTACCAGAAAAAATGGCAGCAAGCCGCCGAAACAGCCGCGCAGGTGCAGTCCATTGGCGGTTACGAACTACTGCCGGTCTATAGCCAGAACTTTCAACAGGCTTTCAAGAACAATAAGGAAGCGATTTTCTCGTTCCAGCACCTGACCAATCAGGTACCGTTTACGGGCAATCGCCTGAATCAGTGGTTTGCGCCCCGTCAGAACGAAAACGGTTATTTTTTCGACGCACCCACCCCCGATTTTGTGGCCGAGTTTGAGCGAACCAGCGCGGGGGTTGCAGATCCCCGACTCGATTACACCGTTGCGCGGCAGGGGCAACCCTGGATTGATGGAACACCCTACGATCCGTCCTGGTCGCCAACGGGTTTCCTCAACAAAAAACACCTGCAACCGCTGTCGGAAGTGCCGAAGAGTACCAAGGCCGACGGTAATCTGAATTACGTGATGATTCGGTACGCCGACGTGCTGTTGTGGCAGGCTGAAGCGCTTAACGAACTTGGGCGATCCACCGAAGCACTGGCGTTTCTAAATCAGGTGCGGAAGCGGGCGCGGGAAAGCTACCTGCATGACTCGACGCTGGATTCAACGGCGGTTCCGCCCGGATTGCTACCCATTGTAACCACGACCAGCCAGACGGCTTTGCGGGAGGCCATTTACCACGAACGGCGCGTTGAGTTAGGATTTGAGTTTCACCGCTATTACGATCTGATGCGTTGGGGCAAAGCCTACGCCGAAGCCGCCCTGAGCGACAAACCGTCATTCAAGTACGAAACCAGCCGGTATTTCCCGATTCCGCAGAGCGAGCGGGATACCAACAAGGGCTTAAAATTTTAGCTTTTACATGTTCAATAAACCAAATCAGTGACCTATTTGTATGAAAAAGAACCCTTTTGCAATCAGCAAGTTACTCTGGGGGCTGGCCGCTCTCATGATGGTGCTTATTTTGGCCCAATCCTGTACAAAAGACGATGAACCGGCGGCTACGCCAGTGGACAAAACCAGACTGAAAGCCCGGCTCGACAGTGCCAATGCCGGGTACGCTGCCGCCGTGGAAGGAACCGCCGTAGGGCAGTTTGAAGCCGGTTCCAAAGCGACGTTCAAAACCGCTATTGATGCTGCGACAACGGTTTACAATGATGGTGCCGCTACGCAAACGGCCGTTAACAACGCCTATGTAAACTTGGGCGAAGCTGGAGCGACCTTCCTAAGCAAGCGTGTGCAGGAAATTGCGCCGACGAACCTGGTGGCGTACTACAAATTTGATGGCAATGCGAATGATGCGTCCGGGAAGAACAACAACGGAACGCTAAAAACGGGTAGTCCGATCTGGGGTGCCGGAACCGTAACACCAACCAAAGACCGGTTTGGAGCAGATGCGAAGGCGTATCACTTCGACAAAGGCGGCAACATTGAAGTGCCGTACAACTCGTCGCTGAATCCGGCGAAGGAAATCGCCATCAGCATGTGGGTTAAATACGATTCGTCGCGCGCCAGCAACTACCTTCTGTCGCTGAACCGCTGGAACGGGTATAAAGTCCAGTTGCAGGAAGCCAACAAGGTTTTCTTCACGGTCAAAACGGCCGCTGGTGCCAAGGATAAAGACGATGAAACCGTGACGCTGGACAAAGGAAAATGGTACCACATTGCAGTTACTTACAAGTCGGGCGACATGAGCTTTTACATCGACGGCGAACTGGTGAAAAAATGGACGGATGTAACGGGCGACCTGGTCTCGGTTAAAAACACCATCAACATGACCATCGGTCAGGATTTGCCGACCAACATGTATAACACCAACGAGAAAGATGATGCCGACGGCAACAATTTCTACGGCCCGTGGGGTGGTTACTTTACCGGTGACATGGACGATATTCGAATCTACAATGTAGCCTTGAGCAGCACGCAGATCAAGTCGATTTACACGGCTGAAAAAGGAAAATAAAGTGGGTTTTTTCGCGGAGCCAAGCGGAGATTTCAAGCGTTAAGCGGAGCCTCTGCTAATCGATTAAAACCTTCGCTTGGCTCTGCGAGATAACTTTCAGCGCATGAAATACGCCCGACTAATCCTCCTTCTACTCCCGCTTTTCATCAGCAGTTGCGAACGCCAGCAGGCCGACCGATCGCTGGTGTTCTGGTGTTCGAACAACGCTGGAGAGATTGCGTTTGCGAAGGAGTTTACGGAACGCTGGCTGCAGGCGCGGCCCGACAAACCGTTGCGCTATCAGCCCATTCCGGAAGGACAGTCGAGTGAGGAGATTATTCTGGCGTCGGTGGTGGGCAAAACCACGCCGGATATTTACGCCAACATGTGGCAGGGAAACGTCGAAATGTACGCCAAAGCGGGAGTTCTGGTGCCGCTCGACACGTTGAAGGGATTTCGGGAATTTCTCACGACCCGTTGCGACAGCAGCATGATTGCCGAAATTACCTCGTCGGACGGTCATATTTACCAGGTGCCTTGGAAGGTAAACCCGATCATGACACTCTGCAACACGCGGGCATTGAGTAAATGGAGTGCGGCCGAACCACCCTTTACGTATTCAACGTATCTCGAAGCCGGGCGGCAGTTTAAGCAGGATAAAAACAAGGACGGCTACACCGATCAGTGGCTGGGCTACACGGAGGTAAAACCCATCTGGTACCAACGGTTATTCAATTTTTACCCACTGTACCTGGCGGCTTCCAACGGTGCACCCCTGCTGGTCAATACCCGTGGACGTCCATCCCGGGCGGCTTTTCATAACCGGCACGCCATTGAGGTCTTTCGGTTTTTACAAAATCTTTACAAACACGACTACTTCGCGCGGGAACGGCTTTCGGCGACCCGCGATCCGTTTTTGGCGCAAACCATCGCCACGCAGTTCACCGGCCCGTGGACGGTGGCGTTTCTGGAAAAATTCAAGGATGAAGGATTCGAATACGGAACGTTTACCATGCCTGTGCCAGACAGCCACCGGGGCCCGGTTTATACCTACGGTGATCCGAAAAACATTGTGATCTTCAACACCTGCCGTGACCCGCAGGCGGCCTGGGAATTTGTGCGGATGCTGGTGGATCGGCCCGGCGATCTGCGGTTGATGGAACTGACCGGTCAGTTTCCGCGCCGGAAAGAGCTGGACGCTGATCCGTATTTTGGGGTCTTCCTGAAAAAGAATCCGCTCCTGTTGCCGTTTGCCCAACAGACCCGCTATATCAAAGGCGTGGATAACAGCGAAGTCATTGTGGAGGTATTTGACATTATTTCGCAGGAGTACGAAGCCTGCGTGATCTATAATAAAAAAACACCCGAAGACGCCATCCGCGATGCGGCCCGGGCGGTGGATGTGTTGCTGGGAAATTGAGAAGAGTTATTTCGCGGAGTTAAGTGGAGGAAATCAGAGTTGAGCAGAGATTTCTTTTATTAACTCCCTTTTTTCTCTGCGTAACTCCTTTTTTCTCCGCTTAACTCTGCGAAACAATTCATGACAAAAAAAGACAAATGGATACCGTACGGTTTGGTGGCGCCTTACGTCCTGCACTTTGCGGTCTTTGTGGCGTTTCCGGTGGTATTCTCGATCGTGCTGACGTTTCAGAGCTGGAACATCATCTCACCGATGGAATTCGTAGGGCTGGCGAACTATACCCGGCTGTTCAAAGACCGGCAGTTCTGGCAGGCGATTTACAACACCTTGCGGTTTTTGCTCATTCATATTCCGTTGCAGCTCGTGATTGCACTGGCTTTGGCCGAGCTGCTTAACCGAACCATTCGGGGAGCGGCTTTTTTTCGGGCGGCTTTTTTTCTGCCGGTTATCGTGTCGGGCGTAGTGGTTACTATTCTGTGGCAACAGCTGCTGGGGTACAACCTGGGTATGCTGAACCGGATGCTGACGGCCATCAGCCTGCCCCGCGTGGCCTGGCTCGATGATCCGGCGGTGGCGATGTATTCCATTGCTGTCATGGTGACCTGGAAAAACGTGGGCCTGTACGTTATTCTGTTTCTGGTGGGGTTACAAACCGTGCCGGTTCAATACTACGAAGCGGCTGATCTGGAAGGCGCAACGACCTGGCAAAAATTTCGGTATATCACCCTGCCCATGATCAATCCGACTATTTTTACGGTGGTGGTTTTATCCACCATCGGCGGTTTTTCGCTGTTTATCGAACCGTATATCATGACTGAAGGCGGGCCGATGAACAGCACGCTGTCGGCCGTAATGTACATCTACCGGCAGGCTTTTCAGTATTACCACATGGGTTATTCGGCCACGCTGGGCTTCTTTTTTGCCTTGCTGATCCTGTTGGTGGTGGCTATTCAAAAACGGTATGTTGAACAGGATTCCTGAAAACTGATGGCCCGATTACTTCGATATTCTTTGCTTTTGCTGGCGGCAGCCTCATTTATCTATCCATTTATCTGGATGGTAAGTGCATCGCTGTCGTCGGAGCGTGGCCTGAGTGTGCTAACGGTTTTTCCGGTGGAGTTTAGCTGGAATAATTACGTGACGGTTTTCTCCAAAATACCGCTGGGGAGAGCCTTTCTAAACAGCGTACTGGTGGCCGTAGTCACCACGGCGCTGGTGTTGATTTCGGGGGCAATGGCCGGATATGCCCTGGCGCGGTTGCGGTTTGTGGGGCGAAATCTGATCTTTTACCTGATCATTTTCACCATGACGCTGCCGTTTCAGATTACGCTCATTCCCAACTACATCACGATGGTGAAACTGGGCTGGGTCGATACCTATTTCGCGCTCATTGTGCCGTTTGCACTCAATTCACTTTCCATTCTGCTGTTTCGGCAGGCTTTTATGGGGTTACCGCAGGCGCTTATCGACGCGGCCCGGCTGGACGGGTGCGGAGAACTGCGCATTATTTTTCAAATTTTGTTTCCCAATATCTTGCCAACGGTTTTAACCATTACCATTCTGACATTCATGGGTTTGTGGAACGAAGCCTTGTGGCCGCTGATTGTCATTCGCGATGAGCCAACAATGACCATGCCGCAGCTGGTTACGCTGTTTTCGGTGGGTGGCCGGGCGGAAGGACAGTTGGGCGTAAAGATTGCCGCAGCCGTGATGCTGGCGGTTCCGATTGTTATTCTGTATCTGTTTTTTCAGCGGCATTTCATTCGGAGTATGGCGTCGTCGGGGCTGAAAGATTAAGTTTTAAACGTAGATTGATCGACATGATAAAGCGACACATAACGATTCCTTTACTGCTGGTTCAGTGCCTGTTTCTGGCGTTTTCCTGCAAAAAAACACCGGTTTCAGAGCCTGCACCCACCAGTCGCTGGGTCAGCATGGCTCACCTGGAACATCTGTATCAAACCGTTAAACTGCCGAATGGTACGGAGGTGGGCACGGTTGCTATTTACAGCAATGCGCCAAACTACGAGCTGATTGACGACGACGACGAAGGATTTACCTGCATCGATGACGTGGCCCGGGCTGCCTTGTTGCTGCTGCACGAGCCCGACCTTGCAACGAATACAGACAAGCAGGACAAGCTCCGGAAAATGACTGAATTTGTGCTTCAGCTGCAGTCGGCCAACGGGTATTTCTACAACTTTCTGTGGCCGGATCGCACCATTAATACCACATTTCAGACCAGTGTCAACCAACCCAACTGGTGGTCCTGGCGGGCGTTGTGGTTTTTGTCGGAAGCGCAGCCCTATTACCAGAAAACCGATGCCGCCCTGGCTACCCGCATTCAGACGGCCAATCAGAAGCTGGTTACGGTCATGGTGCGGGACTTTGGCAGCAAACCCCAGGAAGTCAATTTTGCGCGGGGCATTAAAGTGCCCAAATGGCTGCCGTTTGGCTCTGGAAGTGATCAGGCCGCTATCATGATGCTGGGTCTGCTGAATTATCACCAGCAGACGCCCGACGCGCAGGCCGTCAAGCTGATTGAATTGCTGGGGGAGGGCGTTGTAATGATGCAGCAGGGCGACGGGCAGAAGTTTCCGCACGGGGCCATTCTAAGTTTCGAAAATACCTGGCATGCGTACGGAAGTGATCAGGCTTACGCGCTGCTGAAGGTGGGGAAAGCCCTGAACAAACCCGCCTGGGTGGAAGCCGCCCGGCGCGAAATCGATTATTTTTATCCGTATCTGATCAAGCAGGGATTTCTGGAGTCTTTTGAGATAGCCCAGCAGGGCAGTGAGATTGCAGCTACCAAAACGTCGCGCTTTGCCCAGATTGCCTACGGGGTACGGCCCATGATCTGGGCCGCGCTGGAAGCCTACGAACAGACCAAAGAAAACCGGTATGCAGAGCTGGCTGCGCAACTGACGGGCTGGTTTCGGGGGGCTAATCCGGCCAACGCAACCATGTACGACCCAACCACCGGGCGTGGCTACGACGGCATTTCGTCGACGACTGACGTCAATCGTAATTCCGGGGCGGAGTCGACCATCGAAGCGCTGTGGGCATTCCAGCGGTTGGAGAAATACCCGGAAGTGCTTCAATTGTTGGAAAAATACAAGTAAACGGCTATGGCAGAAGTCCGCTTAGAACACATCGCCAAAGCCTACACGACTGATGTACGTGTGATTCGGGATGTTAGTATTGACGTAAAAGACAAGGAGTTCGTGGTGTTGGTGGGGCCGTCGGGTTGTGGCAAATCAACCCTGCTGCGGATGATTGCGGGTTTGGAAGTCATCACCGCCGGAAATCTGTACATCGGTGACCGGCGGGTGAACGATATTCCGGCTAGTGAACGCGACATTGCGATGGTTTTTCAGAACTACGCCCTGTATCCACACATGACGGTCTTTGAGAACATGGCATTCGGCCTGAAACTGCGCGGGTTGCCCAGGGACGATATTCGGGAACGGGTTACCAAAGCAGCCCGGATGCTTGAAATTGAGAATTTGCTGGATCGTAAGCCCAAGGATATGTCGGGCGGACAGCGGCAGCGCGTTGCCATCGGGCGGGCCATTGTGCGTAACCCGCAGGTGTTTCTGTTCGACGAGCCGCTGAGTAATCTGGATGCTAAACTGCGAGGCCAGACCCGAATTGAACTCCAGAAGTTGCACCGCGAGCTAAAAGCGACCATGATTTACGTAACCCATGATCAGGTGGAAGCCATGACGTTGGGCGACCGGATTGTGGTATTGCGCAACGGGGATGTGATGCAGTACGATACCCCGCTTAACCTGTATCATTATCCGGTCAATCAGTTCGTTGCCGGTTTTATTGGCTCTCCTCCCATGAATTTCCTGGCCGGGCAAATCACGACGGACGGGCCGTTGCAATTTGTCAGTGAAAACCGTCAGGTGGTGGTCGATCTGGACGAAACCGGCCATGCTACCGCCCTGAAACCGTATCGTGGAAAAGCCGTCGTGCTGGGAATCCGGGCGGAAAACATGACGCACCAGCCGTTTACAGATCGTGCTTTTCACCAGCAAACCGTGCAGGTGGAAGCGGTCGAAAACATGGGCAGCGAAACCCTGGCGTATTTCTCGGTTGAAAAGCAGCGATTTATCGCCCGATTGTCGGCGGAGCAGGATTTGACGTACGGCCAGCCCGTAACGTTATTTTGGGATGTTACTAAGTGCCACTTCTTCGATGCGCAAACCGAGCAGGCCATTCGCTGAAAGCCGTTGAGAATTTACTTCTTCCGGGTAGGCTCGGGCGGTTTTTCGTCGATTCCTAATGTGGTGAGCACCGGGTTCAGCGTTTGGGGAACAATCCGGACTCGGAAAACCTTGGCTCCGGCCACGTCAAAATCACACTGGTACGTGCCGCGTTGCTTCAGGCTTCGGTACACCGCCGTGTAATTAACTTTGATAGGCCAGCCATTGAGCGCAAGCTGCCCAATAATGGTCTCAACGGCTTTTTTAAGATTTGAGAAGAAGACGACAAACGGTTCGCGCTGACGGAGCGCATTGAGTGAGCCTATGTACTGAATGGAAACTTCGTAGATCGTCTGGGACTGTTTTCTCATAACGAGCAATCCCGGCTTTTATTGTGTGCGCTGAAAAACTGCGGGATTATGTTGCACAAATATAAACGTGCCGACGGACTTTAATCCGTGAGCCCCCGAAGTTAGCGAATCGCTAGACTATATGGGAAAGCACGGAACGGACCAAAGTCCGTCGGTATCATTTATCGAGATGAATAATTCGGCGCTTCTTTCTGAATCTGAATGTCGTGCGGGTGGCTTTCGCGGACCCCCGCCGACGTGATTTTAACGAATTTAGCGTCTTGCAGCGTTTCAATATCTTTGGCTCCGCAGTAGCCCATTCCGGCTTTCAGACCACCCACCAGTTGGTAAATAATCTCGGCCACGCGTCCTTTGATGGGAACCCGACCCACGATGCCTTCCGGCACGAGCTTCTTGATATCATCTTCGGCATCCTGAAAATACCGGTCTTTTGAACCTTCTTCCATCGCTTCCACCGAACCCATCCCGCGGTACGTTTTAAACCGGCGGCCTTCGTACAGCACCACTTCGCCCGGCGCTTCTTCGGTTCCGGCCAACAGGGAGCCTACCATCACCGTATACGCACCGCCCGCAATCGCTTTCGTGATGTCACCCGAAAAGCGAATACCACCATCAGCAATAATTGGAACACCAGTGCCTTTCAGGGCTTTGGCCGATTCGTAAACCGCGGTCAGCTGCGGCATTCCGATTCCGGCAATAATCCGGGTTGTACAGATACTACCGGGTCCAACGCCAACCTTCACGGCGTCGGCGCCGGCATCGGCCAGGGCTTTGGCCCCTTCACCCGTTGCCACGTTCCCGGCAATTACATCCAGATTCGGAAACCGTTCTTTGATCCCACGAACAGCGTCGATAACGCCCTGGGAATGACCGTGTGCTGTATCAACGCTGATGACATCGACACCGGCTTTGACCAGCGCTTCGATGCGACGGGTCAGGTCGGGTGTAACACCTACGGCGGCCCCTACGCGCAACCGTCCCAGTGCGTCTTTGCAGGCATTAGGGTGGTTTTTCTTTTTCAGAATATCCTTGTAGGTAATCAGGCCAACGAGGTGGTTTTCAGAGTCGATGATCGGTAGCTTCTCGATTTTGTATTGCTGCAGAATGCTTTCTGCTTCCTCCAGCGTAATGCGTTCGCGGGCCGTGATC
This sequence comes from Larkinella harenae, assembly GCF_054780515.1. NCBI lineage: Bacteria > Pseudomonadati > Bacteroidota > Cytophagia > Cytophagales > Spirosomataceae > Larkinella > Larkinella harenae. Next base: position 539,649 of record NZ_BAAGWE010000001.1, read on the forward strand.
AGGTTCGAACGCGTCATGATGTCCGTCACTGGCTTCGACAGTTCTGTCTGGAAACGCAGGTCGCGGTTGGTTAGAATCCCGATGAGTTTATTGGCAGTATCGACCACCGGAATCCCGCCGATTTTGGATTCGCGCATAATCTGGTGCGCATCGGCCAGTGTGGCTCCTTCGGTGAGCGTAATAGGGTCGATGATCATTCCGCTTTCCGAACGTTTCACCTTCCGAACCTGCTCCGCCTGAGCCTCGATGGTCATGTTTTTGTGGATAATTCCGATACCACCTTCCTGAGCCATCGCAATTGCCAGCTCCGACTCAGTAACGGTATCCATAGCCGCCGAAATCAGCGGAATGTTCAGCCGGATGTTGCGGGTAAGCTGGGTGCTGGTCTGCGTATCGCGGGGAAGAACCTCCGAAAAGGCAGGCAAAAGTAGAACGTCGTCGTAAGTAAGCGCTTCGTAAAGAAACTTGGAGGAGTCTAAGCTCATGGCAAATAAGCAGGATATGTTATTTGCCGGGTAAAATTACGGAAAAATTCTGAACTTAGATTAATTTTATTGAAATCGTTTTTCCGGCTCCACCCACTTGTATCCGACAATCGTCAAAATTAGGCCCTGAAACGCGCGGACGGTAGTTATTACTGAATCCATACGGCTCTTTCGGGATACCAAACATTTTTTTATCCATCTGTCCGTTGTCGTTCACATCATGAAAAAGTGCAACCGCATAATCACCCGGTGGCACGGTAAAAGTGACGCGCGTACTGCTGCCATTGACGGCGACAATTTGATTGGCGATGGGTTTGCAACCCATCGGGAAATCATCGCACGGTTTGTACAAACCGACCCGAAGTTGCCCCTTTACTTCTTTAATGTTCTGCACATCAACAATAAGCTTTGTTTCGGCGCGGAACGAACTGAACGCTGATCCGAAAAGAGCAATAAGCAGCAAGGAAATTGTTTTCATATATTTGGTAAACGCGATTCACGTCCGGTTGTTTCAGCGCTCTCAAAAACGCTTGATAAACGGTTTAAAACAACGAAAACGGCCACTTTTGGGCGGCCGTTTTCGTTTCCATTTATCTTCCCGGTCATCAGACGAGTTCGGGTTCCGGCTCTATCGCAACGGTTTTGATTTCCACGCGGGGAGGAAGCAGTTTGTACAATACGGGCGTCACAATCCGGGATAGCAGCGTCGAGCTGATCAGGCCACCGATCAAGACCAGCGCCAGGGGCGAATACAGCGGATTGCCTTCAATCGCGAGTGGGATCAGTCCACCGATGGCCGTGAGCGAGGTCAGGACGATGGGCACAAACCGAATTTCTCCCGCCTGTTCAATGGCTTCAATCAACGGCATTCCCTGCTCCCGGAGCTGGTTGGTGAAATCGACCAGCAGAATGGAATTTTTGACTTCTATTCCGATCAGGGCGATCAAGCCGATGACGGCCACGAAAGAGAACGGATTGCCCGACAGCAGCAGCGCAGCAATGGCCCCGATAATGCCCAGTGGAATTACCGATAATACGATCAGCGTACTTTTAAAAGTACCAAACTCCAGGATTAGCACGGCCAGAAAACCGAAAACCGTGATCAAAATAATGGTGCCCAAACCGCCGAACGATTTTTCGCGACTTTCCAGCTCCCCGGCAGCTTTGTAGCTAAAACCGTCCGGTAATGTCAGCCCATCGAGTTTCTGTATCACCTGATTGTACACATTATCAACGAGATAACCACTTTTTACGAAACCGGTGATGGTTACATAGCGGTCTTTGTCGTAGTGGCGAATCTGATTGGTGGTGGTTTCAAACTGCAAGTCGGCAATCTGACGCAACGGTACTGAACCGCCGGTGAGCGTATTGACGTACAAGTTGTTGAGCACCCGAAGATCGGCTACCTTGCCTTTGGGCATGGTCACGTTGATCAGGTAGTCGTCGCCATTCTGGTCCTTAAACATACCCACGTTCAACCCAGCAATGGCGAGCCGGATGGTGCGGTTGATGTCGGCGATGGACATGCCCAGCATCCCGGCCTTTTCCTTGTTGATTTTGACGCGCAGATCGGTTTTACGCGTTGCCAGCGGATTGTTCACGTAAATCAGACCGGGCGTAGTTTTCAACACGTTTTCCACATTGGCGGCTACGGTTCGGAGTGAATCCAGGTTTTCGCCAAATACCCGGATGGCGACTGGTGCTTCCTGATCGGGTCCCTGCTCGAAGTCTTTTACCTCAATTTTGGCATTGGGGTAATGGCTGAATTGATCCCGAAACTGGTCAATCAACTGGCGTTTCTGCGCGGGGGGCATGTCGTGCAGCTGCACAAAAAACTGTGAAAAATTGGTGGCTTCGTTGCGCTGGATGACATTGTAATAAATCCGCGGATTGCCCTTGCCGACGTTGGTTGTAAAGTATTTCACGTCCGGCTGGGTGCCCAACTGGCTTTCGATGTAGCGGGCTACGCGGTTGGTTTCCTGCAAGCTGGTGCCTTCGGGCGTTTCGATGTTGATCAGAAACTGCGGTTTTTCGGAAGCCGGGAACAGGGCAAAACCGACCTTCGGAACCAGGGCCAGCGCACCCGCAAAAATAGCCAGCGCTCCAAGCAGCGTCAGCACCGGATACCGCAAAGCCGTATGTAAAAACCGGCTGTACGAGCCACTGATCAGCCGTTTGAGTGACCGCATGAAAATGTTACCGTCCGGATTGTGTTCTTCCTTCAGGATTCGGCTCGATAAAAAGGGGACGATGGTTAGCGAAACCAGCAGTGAGGCCAGGATGGTGGTGACTACCGCCGTGGGCAGCGAACGGATGAAGTCGCCGGACGCTTCGGGCAGGAACATTAGCGGCAAAAACGCCAGAATGAGGGTGACCGTACAACCGATGACCGCCAGCGTAATCTGCTTCGTCGCTTTGACGGCGGCATCGCGTTTGGAAAAACCGGCGCGCAAATACCGTTCGATGTTCTCGACCACCACAATCGAGTCGTCGACCAGAATACCGAGGGCGACGATCAGGCCGACGATGCTCAACTGGTTGATACTGAAGCCGAATAGATTCAGCAACGAAAGGCCGATGGCCAACGAAAGCGGAATCGAGATCATCACAACTACGGCGGCCCGCATACCGAGCGGTAGCAACGTCAGCGCAACCAGCAGAATGGCAATGCCGAAATCCTTGGCAAACCGATCCAGCCGGGCGTTGACACTGGCGGCCTGGTCGAAGTTTTTCACCAGTTTGATGTGGGGCGGCAATGTTTTGGCAAACTCATCGACCACCGGGTTGATCTGTTCGCCAACCTTCGCGATGTTTTCACCCATTTTTTGCCCCGCCGTAACCAGCACCGCGCGGTGGCCGTTCAGGCGGGTAAGGTGCGTTTCGTCTTCGTAATTAAAATCGACATCAGCCACGTCGCGCAGGTGAATGATTTTCTGGCCATTGGTGGCTACTACGGTATTTCGAATTTCGTCGAGCGATTGATAATCGCCACTGGTTTTGACGTTGAATTTGCGGGTTCCGGCCTGGACGCTCCCGCCCGGGATGGTCAGGTTTTCGGCCTGTAGAGCGCCAACCAGCCGGTTGACCGCAATGCCTTCCTGCGCCATACGCTCGATGTTCAGCGAAATTCGGACGGTGCTTGCCGGGTAGCCCCAGTCTTCAACCCCTTTCAGGCTTTTGATTTTCTCCAGCCGTTCTTTCAGGTTATCGGCATAATCGCCCAGCTCTTTGTAAGAAGCCACCTCCGACTGAAGCGCAATCTGCACGATGCTGACATCGGTGGGTGAAAATTTGTGAATTTCAATGTTGAAAATATCGGATGGCAGTTGCGCCCGCAGAGCGTTGACTTCACGCACCATCTCCTGGTATTTTTCGTCTGGATCGGTGTTGTAGTCGTATTCGATCCGCAGGACGGCCAGCCCGTCGTCGATGTTGGTAATCACGTGGTTGATATTATCCAGCGCATTAAAGCGGGCTTCGGCCGGATCAACCACCAGTTCCTCCATATCCTGTGCGTCGGTGCCGGGGTAAACGATTACAACGGCGAAAGAGGGGGCCGTAAACTCAGGATCTTCGCCCCGGGGCATATTGAACAGCGAATTGACGCCCAGCGCCACAACGCCGATGAAGACCACCAGCATAAACTGCCAGTTCTTAACGGAAAACTCGGAAAGATTCATGGGGAGAGTTTGGCGGAGGTGTTATTTGAGAAGTACCGTTGATGTTTCTGTCAGGTAGGCTGAGCCTGCCGTTATTACATTCGAGATGCCCGACAAACCGTTGGAGAGCAGCACTTTGTCGTTGTCGATGAATCCGATCTGAACCGGAATTTTACGGACGTGTTTCTGGTCATCGGACAAGGTAAAGACAAAACCGTTCTTACCGTCGCCTTCCACAATGGCTTCAATGGGTATCAGGGCGTAGCTTCGGCTCTGGGCGGGTTGCAGCGTGGCCTTTGCAAACAGACCGGGCGCAAACTTCACCGCGCCGGGGTTGATCCGGATTTCAACATCGTACAGCTTGTTCATCGGGTCGGCGGCCTGGGCCAGTTCGCTGACGGTTCCGGTGAACGTTCTGTCCGGGTACGCTTCCAGCGTGATGGTAGCCCGGTTGCCGATTTTCAGCCGCGCCCAGTCTTTGTCGGATACACCGACGCGCACAATCCAGTCATTCTGTCGGGTCGAGGAAATCATAAAAACCGGTGACCCCGCCGTGGCTAATTCGCCTTCGTTCATGAGTCGGCGCGTTACAGTGCCATCAACCGTCGAACGGATTTGGGCGTAATTCTGGTTAAATTGCGCGATGGTCAGGTTTTGTTGCGCTACATCGTGGCCCGTCGTGGCATTCTGCAATTGCTCAAGCGTCGCAGCCGTATCGGCATAGAGGGCTTTCACCCGGTTGAGATCGCGCTCGGTTTTTTCGCGGGCAAACTGCGCCTGACTCACCTGGGCGTTGATTTCCGTTAGATTCAGCGTTGCCAGCAACTGCCCTTTTCGGACGGGCTGGCCTTCTTTGACGTACAGTTTTTCAATGATGCCGCCCACTTTGAATGAAAGTTTTGCTTCTTCCGCCGACGATACCAGGCCCGATGCCACCACCGGTTCGGTGCGGATGACGGATTCAACTTTGGTTAATTTGACCGGAATGGACGTGTCATCGGCCTGGTCTGTCTTTGTTTTGCTCTGCGTTTCTTCAGCTTTTGTGCCACAGGCCCATAGGCCGCCTGCTAGTATACAGAATAGTATGAGTTGTCTGGCTTTCATTCTGGTAGTTGATTAATTGTCAGTTCGGTAAGTAATGCGTTTGTGCTAGTGGTTACGCAAATCGGAATAAAAAATCCGGGAGTCCCACCGGGCAAAAGAGCTGCCGTTGATTTGTATCAGCAGTATTGAAAAGACCGGAAATCATCCTTATGATCGGGTAGGGCGAATGATAAGAAACGGTTATTGAATTGCCGTCACCCGGTCGAGGGCCGCCCGTTTTGTCAACACGTCATAACGCGTGAGAACCTGCTGAATCTGTGCGGTTAGTCGATCGTTCTGGAAGCGCAGGTATTCTACCAGCAGTGCCTGCCCGTTGCGGTATTTGCTGTCGATGAGCCGGAAAGTCTGCTCGGCATTGGCCAGACCGGTTTGGCTGGCTGTCAGGCTTCCGTTGGCCGCATCCAGTTCGTAATAGGCCTGCAGCACCTGCAGCTGAATCTGTTTTTCAACTTCCGTCAACCTGGTCTGGACCAGTTCCGTCTGGATTTTGGCTTGCTGAACCTTGGAGCGCTTTTCGTAACCTTTGAAGAGATCCCACGACAACCCGACCTGGCCAACTACATATGCCTGGTTATCAAAAGTATAGCCAAATCCCTGAAAACCTACATTGCCGCCTACGTATACGTTAGGAAGCCGGATCGATGCTTCGTTCAGCTTGACGGCATTTTGCGTGGCCCGGAGCGAGCTGCCCAATTGTTTCAATTCCTGCCGACTTTGTACGGCGGTTTGTTGCAGAGCGGTTAGCGCGGGCGGTGCTGCCGGTAGAGCATGGGTGAGGAGAGAGTCCACGAGGATGTCGGTAGTTAACTCCCGGTTGAGTAAAAAATTAAAATACGCTTTGGCGGTTTGGCGGTTTTTGTCGGCTTCGGCTAGTTGCTGGTCAATCTTGCTGATTTCGTAGCGGGCCGAGGTGACCGCGTCTTTCGTTGCTACCTGATTACCAACCAGCTTTTCATTCAGTTTGGCCAGTTCATGCAGAACGCTGCGGGAGCTTTCGAAAATGCGAACGGCATCGAGCGATTGCAGATACTGGTAATACGCCGTGGCGATGGTGTACCGCAGTTCGTTTTCAGCAACCCGTTTGCGGGCTTCCTGGGCCGAAAGTAAATCTTTTTGAATCAGGTAATTGTATTGAATATCAGAGTTGAAGATGGCGTATTGAATGTTCAGTTTGGTGTCGTGAAAATTGTTGGGAGCCAGCAGTTCGTTTACGTTGGCGATGTTCGTTGGAAAGCGTTCGGCGCCCGTTAACTGGTTGAGGGTGGCATAAACCGGATTGAGCATATCGCCGACCGGAAATTGCAACCGCCGGCCACCAGCCGCGACGGAATAAGTTGGATTGAACGTTAAACGCGGATAAAACAGGGCTTTGGCCTGATTGATTGACTCAGTAACCCGCCGAATTTCCAGCGATTCCTGTTTGAGTGCCAGATTACTTTGCAGACCTTCCTGCACGTAGGATTCCAGAATAGCCGAAGAAACCTCGATTGTTTGGGCCGCTGTAATTCGTGGAATGATTGCCAGCGTAAGAATCAGCAAGTAGCTGATTTTTAATTTTGTAATCATAGATTATAAAATAAACAGTGTTCACTATGCGAAAAAAATTTTTATAGTCCCCGCCGGATGGTTTCAACAAAGAGAGCAAAAGCGCCTTCCATCAGTTCTTTCTGACGACCTTCACCGAACATTTCCAGGCGTTTGCGCAGGAACAGCGCGGTATAGCCGTGGACCGAGCTCCAGATCATCATGGCGGCTATTTCAGGGTCCTGGGGCCGAAATAAACCAGCGTCAATGCAATCCTGCACGCATTTTACCAGCAGGTTGAAAGCAACTTTTCCCTCGTCCCAGACGTCATCCCGGCACGCTAATGCATCCATTGGCGCTGTCATGATAAACATCAGGTCAAACAGTTCCGGATTTTCGAACGCAAACTGGAAATACTGGCGCCCCATTTCCACCAGCCGTTCGAACGGGTTGGTCCGTTGCAATGCTTCCTGAAACTCGCCAACCATTTTCTGAAAAGCGATTTGGTGAAGTGCGTACAACAACTCGTTCTTATCTTTGTAATACAGATAAATGGTTGCCGGGCTGTATTCAATCGCATCGGCAATGTTGCGAATGCTGACCTTTTCGAAACCGTTCTCCAGAAACAGCTTTTGGGCTGCCTCCAGAATCAGTTTTCGCATTTCTTCTCTCTCGCGCTCTTTCCGCTCAACAATTCCCATGAGTGTTAATTAACGTTACAAATGTACTGAACACTGTTTAGTAAACAATAGGTGTTTAGGTTGACCGGTAAAAAAAAGGGATGAACAAACCGAATCCGGCCGTCAACCGTAAGGAAACCGGAGCCAAAAGAAAAAGTCCGTAGAGCTTCGCTACTCAATAACGGCGTAAATAGCGACTGGGTTTGACTTATTTTTCAGGAGCACTTCGCCCAACGGTTCGCATTGGAAAGAATTTTTGACCAGCTGGTAGGCGGTTTCGCTGATGATAATCTGGCCTTCCTGCGCCACCGATTGCAACCGTTGGGCAGTGTTGACTACATCGCCAATGACCGTATAATCCAGCCTGCGGAGCGTGGCCGAACCGATGTTGCCCGAAATCATCTCGCCGGTATTGATCCCGATGGCCACTTTGGGCGTATAGATTGGTTCGCCGGGAACGGTTTTTTCCAGCCGTTCAACATGGTCCCGAACGGCCAGAGCGGCTTCGATGGCGCGGTCGAGATGGTATTCGCCCCGAAACACAGCCATGACAGCATCACCCATAAACTTATCGACAAACCCGCCCTGCGCAATGATTTCCTTGACCATTACGTCGAAATAGAGGTTAATCAACTGCACAACGGTATCCGCACTTTCGCGTTCGGTGATGGCCGTAAACCCGCAAATGTCAATGAAAACCGCCGTCGCGTTTACGGTTTCGTTCATCATCAGCGACGTTTCAAACTCCCGCCGATCCATGAAATTCAGCACGGATTCGTCGACGTACATGCGTAGAATGTTGTTCTCTTTGATGGCTTGCAGTGTTTCGCGCAGTTGGGCAACGTGCCGGAGGGTTTTCTGCATGGTGACGTCCAGGTCCTCGAAATTGACGGGTTTACAGACAAAATCAAACGCACCCCGGTTCATGGCGCTCCGGATGTTGGTCATGTCACCGTAGGCCGAAACAATGACGGTTTTGGTGAGCGGGCTTACTTCGCTCAGTTTTTCGAGTAACGTCAGACCGTCCATTTCGGGCATGTTGATATCACTCAAGACAATATCGATGTCGGGGTGTTGCTGGAGCTTCACCAGAGCATCGACGCCGTTGTACGCAAAAACAAACTCATATCGCTGTTCGCGGATTTGACGACGAAACTTCTGCCGAATCAGTAACTCCAGATCGGCTTCGTCATCCACGACCAGAATTTTAGATTTCATAAGGCATTTTTGAGTTTTTCCTTCAGGGTAGCAAAGTCGAGCGGTTTGGTCAGAAACGCATCAGCTCCCAGTTGCATCGCCTGGTCATAACTGTCCGAATCGCCGTAAGCCGTAATCATCATGATTGTAGGCGGAGCCGATGGGTACGTGGTTCTAAGCTGGCTAAGCAATTCCAGACCGCTCATGCCGGGCATATTGATATCCGACAGAATTAAGACATATTCGGAGTCGTGTTCGTTCAGATACGTCAACGCTTTTTCGCCCGAAAGGGCAAACGCAAACTGAATTTCGCCCGCGCGAATCTCGCGTCGGAACCGTTGTTCAAAGAGGGTCTGTACGTCCGTTTCGTCGTCGACAACCAGTACTTTCATCTTGGCAGATTGATTAAAAAGAGATCAGGATTCCTTTCAAAGATACGGAAACTCGGGCGTTATGTCGGTAACCGAATTGTGAACTCCGTAAATTCGCCTTCCTGTGTTTCGACGCTTAATTCACCGCCGTGACCTTTGGTAACAATGTCATAACTGAGCGACAGACCCAGTCCGGTGCCCTGTCCCGTTGGTTTGGTGGTAAAAAACGGCTGGTAAATTTTGTTCAGGACCGACTCCGGAATGCCGCAGCCGTTGTCGCGCACCCGGATTTCGGCGGTTTCGGCGTCAATGCGTCGCGTCTGGACCTCCACCGTTGGCTGATAACCCGCCAGCCCCGTTTTTCGCTTTTGTTCGGTTGCGTAAAATGCGTTGGTAAAGAGGTTCAGGAAAACCCGGCCGATGTCCTGCGGAACGGCAGATATAGAGCCGAGCTTATCGTCAAAATCCATCACCATGGTGGCGTTAAAGGATTTATCGCTGGCCCGCAGGCCATGATACGCCAGCCGTAAGTATTCGTCGGCCAGCTTGTTGAGGTCGGTTGGCTCGCGTTCGTGGGTGCTGGTGCGGGAATGCTGCAACATGCCCTTCACGATCGAGTCGGCGCGCTTGCCGTGGTGCGTGATTTTTTGCAGGTTTTGCGCGATGTCGTTCAGAATCTCCTCTTCCAGCTCCCGATCCCGGTCCGCCTTTTTTCGTTCCTCCTGCAATTCTTCAACGAGTTCGACCGACACTTCCGAGAAGTTGTTGACAAAGTTGAGCGGGTTCTGAATTTCGTGAGCGATTCCGGCCGTCAGCTCACCCAGCGACGCCATTTTTTCGCGTTGAATCAGCTGATCCTGCGTGGCCTTCAGTTCGTTGAGCGTTTGTTCGAGCTCTTCTTTCTGGCGGGTTATTTCGGCGGTTCGCTCGGAAACGATTTGTTCGAGCATTGCGTTCTGGCTGGCGATGACGCGGTTTTGCTCTTCTTCCTGTTCGCGTTTCAGCCGTTCTTTTTCGAGCGCTTTCTGTTGTTTTTGACTGCTTATCCAGGTTGCAATCAGCCAGACAAACGAAAAAACGCTGGCAATGTTGACAATGTCATCGATGCTTTCGTAGAAGCTACTCGAAATCAGCTTGGCCAGATCACCAAACAGCGACACTAGAATGAACGGCCCCACCGCCAGCCAAAGGTTGCGAACCGGGCGGAAATCTTTCAGCAGGTAGGCCGCGCCCACCATGCCCAGCAGCAGCAAATGCCAGAGCCATCGGGTGAAGTCGTCATCCAGAAAAATCTCAGAGGCCAGCAAGCCTATGGCGATATATTGGACAATCACCAGCATCCGTTCCCATTCGGGAAACCGTTCGGCGGTTTGCAGGGATCTCCGGATGTACCGAATCATGAAAAAAACAATCAGAAACGAAGCAACTCCCATAGGCGGTCAGGCAGCAGGAACGAATAAAATACGGTTTGATCTCTCAAATTAAGTTTTCCGCTCTACAGTTACAAAATACCGCTGTTTTTTCCCGAATCCGGCGCTGATCAGCCGCGTAAACTTCTGCCCAAATACCCCAGCAACTACGCTTTTCCCGGAGGGTTTTTTCGGCAGGGCAATCCGGGTAGATCATTTCTTCAAATTCAGATTGGATCAAGCATTCTGGGTTCGGTTTGGAGCCCGTTGAGGAGGAATTTTCAGCGAAATGACCGCCCTTGTACGCGATATTTTCTAACTTGACGGCGGTCGAAACAACTTCGTTTTGATCGTACGTAACGACCTGATTTTTTTGTTTTTTAAACAGATTGATATGGAATACAGACAATTAGGTGGCTCTGGTTTAAAGGTTCCGGTGTTGAGCTTCGGTACGGGTACCTTTGGTGGGCGCACGGAGTTTTTCAAAGCGTGGGGAACTACGCAGGTCGACGAAGCTACGCGGATGGTGGATCGCTGTCTGGATGCCGGGCTGACCATGTTCGATACGGCGGATGTATATTCGCGGGGAGTGTCCGAAGAAATTCTGGGCCAGGCACTCAGTGGTAAGCGAAACAAAGCCCTGATTTCGACAAAAACGACGTTTAGGATGGGGGATGGGCCGAATGATTTTGGTTCGTCACGATTTCGGTTGATCAAATCCTGCGAGGACAGCTTACGCCGGTTGAAAACCGATTACATCGATCTGTATTACATGCACGGTTTCGACGGCAACACGGCAGTGGATGAAACCCTAAGTGCTTTGCATGATCTGGTTCAGAGCGGCAAAATTCGTTACATCGGCTGTTCCAACTTCTCGGGCTGGCATCTGATGAAATCGCTGTCCATTTCCGAGCGTTACGGCTGGACCAAATACGTAGCGCATCAGGCTTATTATTCGCTCTTGAGCCGTGAATTTGAGTGGGAGCTGATGCCGCTGGGGCTGGATCAGAAGGTTGGCACAGTAGTCTGGAGCCCGTTATCGGCCGGGCGGTTGGGCGGAAAATACCGTCGGGGACAAACCGCTCCCGCCGGAAGCCGCATTGCCGAGGGCGGGGGCGAAGGTCCGCCAATTCCGGAAGAATACTGGTTTTCGATCATGGATGTACTTGATGAGCTGGCGGCCGAAACCGGAAAAACCGTGGCGCAGGTGGCGTTGAACTGGGTGTTGCAGCGTCCGACGGTTTCCAGCGTTATCATTGGCGCCCGTACGGAAGAACAGCTGGTCCAGAATCTGGGTGCCATCGGCTGGAATCTAACGAAAGAGCAGGTGGCGCGGCTGGATGCCGTTAGTGACAAACCCACTATTTACCCGTATTGGCACCAGCGTGGCAATCCGGACCTGAATCCGTTGCCGGTGTGAGGGCAGTATGTAGCTTACGGTTTTCTGTTTATGGTGGCTGGCGTATTCGTTGACTATATATCAATTGCTAAAAACCATAAACAGAAAATTGTAAACCGAATACGATAAACCGTTAATGCTTCACCGACGTCTGGATCAGGTTGGAGGCCGCTTTGGCGATGATCTTGCCGTCGGTTGCGGTGAGGGTACATTCGGCGTGGATGATGTTCTTGCCAGCCCGCACGATCTGAGTTTGGGCAATAACGAGATCACCCAATCGGGCACTGTGCAGAAAATCAACGTTTAAGTTGACCGAGGTGTAGAGGTATTCCCGGCCCAGGGTATAAACCGTTGCCCCGATCAGGTCGTCGATAATGGCCGCAGCACTTCCGCCGTGCAGCACGTTCATGGGGTTGGTCATGTCTTCCCGCACCACGTATTCAACCGTTAATGAACCTTCTTCGGCGGCCCGCAAGGTGCCATTGAGCCAGCGGCCCAGAGGAGAAGGGCTCTGCTGCATATTCTGGCCGATGATGGAGCGGAAAAAAAGCAGACGGTCATTGCTTTCAGAAGTTGGCATAAAACGGGAATGTTTTTGTAAAAATAGCATTTAACCAAGCCGAACCGGGTTTTAACAAGTATAATTTATGGATATTCTTGGGAGCTAGCTGGACTTGTGTTACTTTTGGTCGTTTTTTGCGCCTAATACGCTATCCCCTCATAATGAATTATACACTTTCCCACATTCCGGAACGGACCACCAAGCCGCGTCAGTATGGTTTGACGATGGTGATGGACAAAGGATTGAGTATCCGGCAAGTTGAGGATTTTCTGTCTACCTCTGCTGCTCACGTCGATTTGGTAAAACTGGGCTGGGCAACGTCGTTTGTAACTCCTAATCTGAAAGAGAAACTTCAGGTTTATAAAGACGCCGGAATTCCGGTCTATTTTGGCGGAACGCTGTTTGAAGCGTTTGTCATTCGCAAACAGTTTGACGATTACCGTCGCCTGCTCGATACGTACGGGCTGACGTACGCTGAAGTGTCGGATGGCTCGATTGAAATGAGCCAGGAAGAAAAATGCGGTTACATCAGCAAATTAGCCAGCCAGGTAACGGTTTTATCGGAGGTGGGTTCTAAAGATGAGGCCAAAATTATTCCGCCTTATAAATGGATTCAGTTGATGAAAGCCGAACTGGACGCCGGTGCCTGGAAAGTAATCGGTGAAGCCCGCGAAGGCGGAACCGTTGGGCTGTTTCGGTCCAGCGGAGAGGTTCGGCAGGGCCTGGTTGAAGAAATTCTGACGCAGGTCCCGTTTGAAAAAATTATTTGGGAAGCTCCCCAGAAAGAACAACAGGTATGGTTTGTCAAGCTGCTGGGGGCTAATGTGAATCTGGGGAATATCTCTCCCAACGAAGCTATTCCGCTGGAAACTATCCGCTTAGGCCTGCGCGGTGACACGTTCACGCATTTTCTGAACGGTCTCGGGTCACTCCATTAATTAAACCAAGCTATTCACATCTCTTATGGAATTCATTCAGTCGATTCTCGACTTTTTTCTGCATCTGGACAAGCATCTGGCCGATATCATCAATGAGTACGGTACATTGACATACGTTATTCTGTTTTTGATTATTTTCGTCGAAACAGGTCTGATTGTCATGCCGTTGCTGCCGGGCGACTCACTGCTTTTTGCCGCCGGAGCGTTGGCGGCTTCAACGGGGGCGCTGGACATCAAAATTATGATTCCGCTGTTGATCGTAGCGGCTTTGCTGGGCGATAACGTCAATTATTTTGTCGGGAAACTGCTCGGAAACCAGATTAAAATGCGGGAACGAATTCTGTTTTTCAAACGGGAATACATCACTGAAACCGAGAATTTTTACCATAAACACGGCGGCAAAACCGTCATCATGGCGCGGTTTATCCCGATTGTGCGCACGATTGCGCCCTTCGTAGCGGGTGCGGGTAGTATGAATTATACCAAATACATTGGTTACTGCGTATTCGGTGCCATTTTGTGGGTGGTTGGTGTTACCCTTCTGGGCTATTTGTTTGGAAATATACCGATTATCAAAAACAATTTCGAGCTGGTGATTTTTGGGATCATCGGTTTGTCGGTGGCCCCGATCATCTTCCAGTTTGTGAAAACGAAATTTCGTCGGGCTACTACATAGGTCGCCTGTTGCCTAATTTGATCGGGCGGCTGATCGGGAATTCCTGATCAGCTGCCCGATTTTTTTGCGTAAAATTCCGGGTGTTGGTGTGCTAAAATGCTTCGGCGGTTTATTTCTTACGCTTAGACTGAAGTGAGTCGGCATGAAATCCCGTAAATTGAGGACTCACAGTGAAACGGTTTCTAAAGCAATGCGCTACCTCTGCCAAATTATTACCATAATGTTGATTGGCATTGTGGTCGGCCAAAACGCCAATGCCCAGCGGGTTCGGCTGGATACCGAAGCGGGTACTATTCTGCTGGAGCTTTATGCGGACAAGGCACCCATTACCGTCGCTAATTTTTTACGGTACGTCGATGAAAAACGGTATGATGGCAGCCGCTTTTATCGTGTCGTCAGACGGGATAACCAGCCGGATAATGCCGTAAAAATTGAGGTAATCCAGGGTGGGTTTCAGGAGGACACAATCCGCCGGTTGCCGCCGATTCTGCAAGAAACTACGCAAAAAACGGGGCTAAAACACCAAAACGGCACACTTTCGCTAGCCCGCAGCGGACCCCATACCGGAACGTCGGAATTTTTTATCTGCATCAACGATCAGCCAGAATTGGACTTTGGGGGAAAACGCAATCCGGATGGCCAGGGATTTGCGGCTTTTGGACGGGTGGTGGAAGGGATGGATGTGGTGCGCCGGATTCAGCAGGGAGTTACCGGAACCGATGCCGCTTCCGGGCAGCTTCTGAAAACCACCATTATGATTCGAAGTGCCCGGCGAATGCAATAAAGCAAGCCGGTTAGTCTGATAAAGAGAATCTGGAAGAGCTAACCGGCTTACCAATTACCTGGCCAGCTTGACGTTGGTGGCGTTGAGACCTTTAGGGCCACGTTCTAACTCATACGTCACTTTGTCGCGCTCCCGCACTTGATCCTGGCACGCAGAAACATGGACGAAAACATCACCATTTCCATCATCGGGAACGATAAATCCGAACCCTTTGCTTTCATTGAAAAATTTAATGGTACCCGTCGGCATAACTTTCAAAAAATAAGATTAAGCCGTAAAGTAACGGTTTCTTCCCAGTAGTTGTCACTGTCTGTACAAAAAATTATGCTGAGGTACCCCGGAACAGGGGTGAATCTCACCAGCTTGATTGCATCGTAAGGCATTTTTTCCTGCCTGCAAACCGTCCAAACGACTCTATTTCTTATTGAAAAGGTGCTGGTATTGCTGGAAAAAGTGATACTTTAGGGCCTTGGCCAGTACCACGCCAACTCATGCTAATGACCCGACATGAAACGATATTACCAGACTGAGGAGGACATTGGTTTGTTTCAGCGCATGCAGCAGGACGACCCCCGGGCTTTTGAAGAAATCTACTACCGCTATTTCCTGAAGCTGTCCAACACGGCTTTTAAACGGTTGCAGGACCGGGCCATGACGGAAGAAATTGTGCAGGAATTGTTTGTCAACCTCTGGCTGAAAAGGCATCGGCTGCCAGCACTGAAAAACCCCGAAAGCTACTTGCAAACGCTGCTCCGTCATTCAGTTATCGACTGGTTTCGGACCCGGACCCGGCACGACGGTTTTGCCGCCGAGCGACTCGCCCAACCGGATTACCAGAGTACCAATACGACGGAGCAGCAAATTCTGTATGCCGATTTGCAGCAGGCCTATGAGTCGACCATTGGCCAATTGCCGGACAAATGCCGTCAGGTCTATACGCTCCATCAACGTGGTCATGCCGTTGCCGACATTGCCGCTCAACTTCAGATAGCCCCCAAAACCGTTGAAAGTCATTTGCTTAAGGCGCATACCACGCTGCGGGATGTGCTAAAAGATTATTCGGCCGTTAGCCTGGCGCTCCTGAATCTATTCTTAACCTGATGAAAAAATAGGGATACGTCAGGCTAAATTTTAAATTTTTCTAAAAATTACACCAATCAACTAAGGTTTTCGCGCTCCTTATTCGTCTTACAGGAAATGGATTGGATTTTTCATCCATAATCTATTAACCTAAACAGATGGATAACCATTACCCTTCCCCCGACGTATTGGAAAAATACCTGGCTGGTCGATGTTCGCCCGACGAGGCCCGCCGGGTTGAAGCCTGGTACGATTCATTTGAGAGCCAACCCGATCTGGTGCAACATCATCCCGAATCCCAGGATTTGGCCTATTCCCGCAAAATGCTTCAGCAAATTCGTCGGCGTATCGAAACCGCTGAGTCGGCACCGGTTCGCCAGCTGTGGCCCCGTCGAACCGGTTTTTGGGTAATGGGCGGTATGGCCGCTGCGGTCATGCTGATAACGGTCGGTATCTGGCAATTTCGGCGGACAAAACCGGCGCAGCCAGTCCAGATTAATCGTTCGAAAACCGCTCCGCTGATCATGCTGAAAAATGGCACCCAAACCATTCAGCGGCATGAATTAAGCGATGGCAGCGTAGTTTGGCTGAGCCCGGCAACGCAACTGCGGTATCCTGCACAATTTGGTAGGGCGGTCCGCACGGTTTCGCTGGATGGAGAAGCTTTTTTTGAGGTTCGCCGGGATACAACCCGCTCATTTGTCATTCAGGCCGGGAAGCTCAAAACGGAAGTATTGGGTACAACATTCAATGTGCGGGCTTACCGAAACAGTCCGCGTTTTGAAGTTTCGGTGGTCACGGGGAAGGTGGCTGTGAGCGTGGCTAAGCAGCAGAAAGTACTGCTGACCGCCCGGCAGCAGGCATTTTTTAACCCCAAAGCCGAATCACTGGCCAAGACCGACCTGCCGCCCGCGGCCAAGCCCAATTTGTGGGAGCCAACCACAATCTCCTTTGAATGGGCCTCGCTCCGGCAAGTGGCCGATGCGCTGGAAGAATCGTTTGGGGTTCGGATTCGGTTTCGCAATACGGCTCTTCAAAATTGCAAGCTACGGGCCGATTTTACCAACATGCGGCTACCGGTTATCCTCAATTTACTCTGCAAAACAACCGATGCATCCTATACACTCGATGGTCCGGTGATTGAACTCGACGGCCCGGGTTGTCCTTAACGTGCGCTTTTCTTACTCCTAATTTCTAACCTGTTAACTATTATGAGAAAGCAATTTTACGCCCCGCCGGGCGGCATCACCTCCCTGTTCCGGTTGACGTTCGTGCAACTGCTACTGGTGATGATCGTGTCATCTGCATCCCTGGCCGGTCGTCATCCCGGCCAGGGTGGGTTGAGTCAAAAAGTAGTTCTCAACGTTCAAAATGTCACTTTGCGTGAAGCCCTCCTGAAGATTGAACGGAAGGTGATGATCAAGTTTGTGTACAGCAGCCGAATTGTTCAGGACCAGCGCGTGAGCTTTCAGACCCAGGGCGGTCGGCTGGCCGACGTGCTGGATAAACTACTCACACCACTGAATATTTCGTATGAACTGATTGATAATCAGATTATTTTAACAAAAAAAGAACCGTCAGCGACGGGGTTAACGCTCACTGCTGCCGACGAAACCGTTTTCGTAAAACAACCGCAAGCCATTGTATTTGCAGTGCGGGGTGTTGTAAAAGAACCCGGTGGATCACCCCTGCCGGGAGTGAATGTGGTTGAAAAAGGCACCACCCGCGGTACCAATACCGATGCAAATGGAGCTTTTCAGCTGGACGTCTCCGACGGAAATGCAACGCTGGTTTTCAGCTCGATCGGGTTTGCGAAACAGGAAGTAGCCGTCGGAAACCGCAGTACGGTCGAGGTAACCATGGAGTCGGACAATCGTAACCTGGAGGAAGTTGTCGTCATTGGGTACGGAACCGTGCGGAAAAGCGACCTGACCGGTTCGGTCGGGGCTATCAAAGGCGAAAAACTGCTCGACCGCCAGGCAACCAACATCGGTCAAGCATTGCAGGGACGGATTCCGGGCGTCGATGTGGCCGTGATGTCGTCGGCACCGGGTTACCAGCCCCGGGTCCGGATTCGGGGGGTGGGTTCAATCAACTCCAGCCTGGAACCGCTGTACGTGGTCGACGGGATTATTGGGGTAACGAACGCCAACCTCATCAACCCGAACGACATTGAGTCGCTGGAAGTCTTGAAAGATGCGTCGGCAACGGCCATTTACGGCGCACGCGGTGCCAACGGAGTAATCATTATTACCACGAAACGGGGCAAATCCGGCCAGACGCAAGTGTCGTATGATACCTGGGGATCCTATATTACTCCGGCCAAATACCTGGGTGTGTTGTCGTCCGAAGAGTTCATGAACGTTTATAACAAGGCGTACGACAACGCGGCAAAATACGATCCGGAGGGCTTTGCCAGTGGCAAATACGTGCGCAACGATCCGAAAAATTTCCCCAACCTGTTCGATGCCAGTGGTCGGCCGTTGTACAGCACGGATTGGGAACGGGAAATCTACCAACCAACCTGGGCGCAAAACCACGAATTAGGGGTTCGCGGAGGAAGTGAGAAAACCTCCTACAGCCTGTCGCTGGGCTACACCGATCAGGGCGGTTTGATGCTGAATTCCTGGTTCAAGCGGTATTCGGCCAAGTTTACACTGGACACCGACGTGAAAAAGTGGCTGAAACTGGGCGGCAGCATGTTCCTGAACCGGACCAACCAGCGAGAAGTAGACGATGCATCGGGCGGCTTGAATGTTCCGCGGATGGTGATGGAAGCGGTACCCATTTTGCCCATACAATACCCTGACGGTAGCTGGGGCCGTAACCGGGACTGGCCGGGCATGGAGGGGGGCGAAAACCCGGTCCGGATTGCCAATCAGCGGATGCGGATCAATCCCAAAAACCAGATGCTGGGTCAAATCTATTCGCTGCTCACCTTTACGCCGGATCTGACGTTGCGCAGTAATTTTGGCTACGAGCTGAAGTTTGAGAAAAATAACTTCTATTCGGGCCGGGATTTGAGTGCTTTGTCGGCCGATCAGCGCGGTACGGCGGATATCTGGAGCAATCAGGAGTATTATTGGCAGTTTGAAAACTACCTGAACTACAACAAAACTATCAACAACGATCACACGATTTCGGCGCTGGCGGGATTGTCGTGGCAGAAACGCTCGTGGGAACGGTATCTGGCGGCTGCGCAGAATTTCATCGACGACTTCTGGGGCTATCATAACCTCGGCGTCGGAACCAGTCTGCAAAAACCGTCTTCCGAAGATCAGGAGTGGAGCCTGAACTCGTATTTCGCGCGGTTCAATTACAATTTCAAAGACCGGTATTTAGTCACGTTTACAGGGCGTTACGATGGGGCTTCGAAATTCGGAGCCAACAACAAATACGCATTTTTCCCGTCGGCGGCCGTTGCCTGGAACGTGAGTCAGGAAGAGTTTCTGAAATCGGTCAGCTGGCTATCGAACCTGAAACTGCGTGCGAGCTACGGCAAAACCGGGAACCAGGAAATTGGTCAATACCGTTCGCAGCAGTTCCTCGGTACCGGCGATGTGTTGCTGGGCGGTGTTCGGCAGACCGGTATCTGGCAGAGTTCGTTCGGTAATCCGGATTTGCGCTGGGAATTCACCAATCAGCTGGACATTGGTGCCGACATCGGTCTGCTGAATAACCGCATCGATCTGACGATTGATTATTACCACAAAATCACCAAAGACTTGCTGTTGGATGCCCCGATTCCCTGGTCGACGGGGTTGGGAGTTGTGACGCAAAACATCGGTTCGGTCGAAAACAGAGGGTTGGAAGTGGGGCTGAACAGCCGCAACGTAGCGACCACCAATTTCTCGTGGACGACCAACCTGGCGTTTTCGACCAACAAAAACAAAATTCTGAAGCTGGGAACCAACAACGACGATATTTTTCCGGGACCGTGGTTCCTCGGTCAGACCAACATTCTGCGCGTGGGCCAGCCGATTGGTACATTCTGGGGCCGGAAACGGCTGGGTACCTTCAGCACGGCGGAAGCGGATCTGGCGGCTAAATACAACCGGCTGCCGGGCGATCTGAAGTGGGCCGATTTGAACAATGACGGGAAAATCGACGGTTCGGACGAAACCATCATCGGGCGGGCGTATCCCAAATGGAACCTGAACGTGGGCAACACCTTCCAGTTTGGCAAGTTCGATCTGTCGTTTGATATCCGGTTGGTGATGGGGGTCAATACCGTCAATGCCACGAAGCACTCGGTGGAAGACCGTCAGGCAATTGCCAGCAGTTCGCGAACGGTTTTGGGGGCCTGGACGCCGGAAAACCAGAACAGCATGATTGCTGAAATTCGCCACTACAACGCCGGGTATGACACCGCTATGGATGACTGGTGGGTGGAAGACGGTTCGTTCATCCGGGGGCAGAACCTCGTTTTGGGGTATTCATTGCCCAATAAAATCGGGAAACTCGACTTCCAGCGGTTGCGGGTGTACGCCAGTGCCCAGAATTTCTTCCTGATTTCGGACTATTCGGGCTATGATCCGGAAGCGTTGACGGCTTTTGGGGGGCAGTTGATTCAGAATATCGAATTTTTCCAGTACCCCCGTCCCCGGACGTTCAGCCTTGGCTTGAATCTTCAGTTCTAAATGCTTATCCGCCGGAGATCCTGAAAAGGAAAACCGGCCTTTATACCTGCAACTATGAAAAAACATATGATGTATACCCTGGCAGTCGTTGGCCTGACGCTGACCTCCTGCGAGGATTTTTTGAAAGAAAACCCGACGGGGGCCTTAACCACCTCGTCGCCGGTTTCCAGCCCGGAAATTGCCCGGGCCTTTGTGAATGGCGCCTATTCGACCATCGGAACCTGGAACAACGGTGGTGGGGGCTGGGGCGGTAACAACGCATCCCTGCTTGAGTTCATGACCGGCAAGGCCGACGGGAATTCCCAAACCGAAGCGTTCAAATTTTACAACCTGGAATACGATGCCCGGGCGTTTTATATCGACAACTGGTGGTCGGGTCTGTACGCCGGAGTGACACGGGCTAACCTGGCGATTCAGAAACTGGGTGAGTTTACTACATTGCCCGCTGCGGATAAAACCAACATGCTTGCGGAGGCCAAAACCATGCGGGCGCTCTATTATTTTCAGTTGGTTCGGATGTTCGGGGACGTTCCTAAAATTACCTCGCAGATCACGGAACTGGGGCAGGTGCAGACACCTCGTTCGCCGGTGAAGGAGATTTACGACGAAATTATCATCCCGGACCTGCTGGAGGCCGAAAAATCGACCCTGCCCTGGCGCGATACCGATGGCCGAATTTCCAAGGGGGCTATCAAATCCATTCTGGCCGACGTGTATCTGACGTACGCGGGTTACCCGGTCAGAGGGGGGAATCAGGCGTATGCTGAGTCGGCAAAGCGCTCGAAAGAGGTGATTGACAACGGTGCGTACTCCCTCTTTCCGGAATATACCGATATGATCAATCCGGCCAACCGCAATCAGAAAGAGTTTATTTTGCAGGTTCAGCACGAGAAAGACATCCGGCACAATGGATTGACGCCGGTGACATTACCCGCGTTTCGGGGCATTGCGGCTTATGCAGATGAATACGGTGGCCTAATTCCGCGCAAGGAATTTGTCGAAAGCTACGAGAAAGGCGATAAACGGACGCAGGAAAAACAGTTCTATTATACATCCTACAAGGGGCATCCGTCGGATTATCCGCTGGGTGACCCGCGCCGGGATTCAATGGCGCTGGGCGGTTATTATATTTACAAGTATTTCGACAAGCAGGCTATTGATGACGATGCCAAAGCCAATATCAATTACACCATTTACCGACTAGCCGATGTCATGCTGCTGTACGCCGAGGCTTCGAATCGGGCGGAAGGTGGGCCGAATGCTGCGGCTCGAAAAGCACTTAACGATATTCGGGCGCGGGCTAAACTGGCACCGGTGACGGCAACGGGCGTCGACGCCTTTGAGCAGGCGGTTTGGGCCGAACGGTATTTTGAGTTGGCCTACGAAAGTAAAATCTGGTTCGACATGATTCGTACGCGGAAAGTGCGTAATGACGTAACCAAACGCTGGGATGATTTCATGGGCCATACGACGGTTTACGGCAAAACTTTTACCGCCAATCAGTTGCTATTGCCCATTCCAAAGCGTGAAATTGATAACAACCGGAACCTGGTGCAAAACGCCGGATTCTGAGGTTACGATCAACGCCGTTTGTCAAAACCCCCAACCGCCGTCGAGCGGTTGGGGGTTTTTGCGGTTTTCAACCCCAGAAAACATCCGGCAATGATGGAGATATACTTCCATTTGCAGCTGTCGAATAATTAGCTACCTTTACATAAGCCGGTTTTTTGTATACTGGATAAAGGCTGTTTTGTTTACTAAGGTAAGAGATGAAAGAGGATTCGCTCGCTAATAAAGCGTATAATGAACTAAGACGGAAAATATTGTCGAATCAGCTTGTTTCTGGGATGCGGTTGAAAGAAGATGTCTGGGCGGGAAAGCTGGAGGTAAACCGGATGGCTATTCGGGAAGCCCTAACCCGATTACTGGGCGAACAACTCGTGGTATTGGGCGAAAAAGGCGGTTTTTTTGTGAAGTCGTTGACCGCGGCCGATATTCAGGAAATTCGTGAACTGCGGGAAATCCTGGAGCTGGGTGCTTTACGACTGGCCATTCAAAAAATCGATGAGCAACATATTAAAGAGTTGGAGCGGATTTGCGATGATTTCACTTCCATGATTCAGCGCGGCTACTTCGGTGGAGCCTGCGAAGCGGACGTAAAATTTCATGAAACTCTGATCGATAGCGCTGATAATGACAAGCTAAGGAATCTATATCAGGCCGGTAACATTCCTCTTTTTCACCAAAAATTAGGGCAGAGTCAGACGCATATGGATGACTATGAACTGACGGATATGGAACACCGCCAAATTCTACAAGCCCTGAAAACGAAAGACTTGCATCTGGCCGAACAAACCCTGATTAAACACCTGGTTCGGGGTGAAGTGGCTTCCTTAGACCTCGAATAACCTTCTGTTTCTCTTTTTCTTCGATTATAGCTTTCTATTCTGTCCCTGTCTTCTGACGGGCTCTTCTTCACTGGCTTTTCCTCGCCATTTTTCTGCTGAGCATACCTGCTCTAAGTGGCTTATGCACTATTGAGTTGATTCTCCAAAGGTACAGTTTTATAAAAAATATGGTTACTAATTTTTTGTTTACAAAAAATTAGTATTTTTGTCAGCATAATTGATTCAATAAGTACTTCTTTAGCATACCGTACCACCTGTTCAGAAGCTACAGCTCCGTGTAATCGCCTTTCTGAATGAATTCGAAGAATCTCATCGTCATCGTCTGATGAGATTAGCCTGGTAAACTTTTAATAGTTGAGTAAACAGTTTGCGTACAAAATTATTTACGAATTCCTATTTGTAATTGCCTTTGTTCAGCGTTTACCGAATCCATTTCCAACGCATTGCCCCTTACCTAACCATTACTGCAAATCTCTTTCTAAACCTGCTGGCGTATGAAAAGAAGAAATTTTTACCAGATAAGCTTGTTGCTCGCTCTGATGATGGCATTACTTCTTGGCAACCCTGGCTACTTGCTGGCACAGGATAGCCGGGAAATTCAGGGAACCGTGCTCGAAAAAGGAACTCAGACTCCGCTGCCAGGGGTGAATGTGGTGATCAAAGGCAGTAACAAAGGAACCACCACCAACGCCGAAGGCCGGTATACAATCAGCGCTACCTCCGGCGACGTTATTATCTTCTCGTTTATTGGGTACGTTAGCAACGAAGTGCCGGTCGGAACGCAAACCGTTATCAATAGTGAACTGGCTACGGATGTACAGGCGCTGAACGAAGTAGTCGTAACGGGCTATTCAGCGCAGCGGAAAAAGGATATTACCGGCTCGGTGGCGATTGTTGATATGAAAGCGGTCAAGTCGTTTCCGGCGGGATCCGCTGTGCAGGCTCTTCAGGGACAGGCATCCGGTGTCAATGTGATCAGTTCGGGGGTGCCGGGCGCTAACAGTCGGATTTTTGTGCGGGGTGTTACCTCGTTCGGCGATACGCAGCCCCTGGTGATTGTCGACGGTATTCAGGCCGATCTGAATAACATCAGCGCCGACGATATTGAATCCATGCAGGTACTAAAGGATGCTGGTGCAGCCGCTATTTATGGGGTTCGGGGCTCTAACGGCGTCATCGTAGTGACAACGAAAAAAGGAAAATCGGGCCGGCCAACCATCACCTATGATGCCTACTACGGAAGCCAGCGACCCCTTCCCGGCAATCCGTACGATTTGCTGAATGCCCAGGATTTTATGAAGGTGGTGCAGATTGCTACACCGAACAATCCGATTTTTGTCAACGGAATGCCGGATTATTTGTACGCAGGACCGGGTGTAGCGGGTGTGGCCAAGGCGGGTGATCCCGCAGTCGATCCCGCCAAATACCGGTTTGATCCCATTAATACGGCCAACAACTACCTGATTCAGGAGGTGAACAAAGCGGGAACGAACTGGTTCCAGGAGCTTTTTCGACCAGCGCCCATGACCAACCACACTCTGACGGCTAGCGGAGGGACGGACAAATCGAATTACTTATTCTCGCTGAATTATATCGACCAGCAGGGTACGCTACTGGAAACGTATCTCAAGCGTTACTCGGCCCGGATCAATACCGCTTTTAAAATAGGTGATCACATCCGAATCGGGGAAAATGCAAACGTATATTACCGGCAAAGTCCCAGTTTCGGAAATCAGGCGGAGTTCGGTAACCTGTCGGCGGTTTATAAGATGATGCCCATTATTCCCGTATACGACATCATGGGCAACTTCGGGGGAACCTTTGCCGGGCCGTCACTGGGGAGTAACCAGAATCCGGTGGCCATGCAAAAACGGACGCTCAACAACCGTGATCACTCCTGGAATATTGTCGGAAATGCTTACGCCGAGGTGGATTTTTTAAACCATTTTACGGCCCGCACCAGTTTTGGCGGTACCATCATGAATGGGTACAACCAGAACTTCAGTTTTACCCAGTATGACAACAAGCAGGGCAACAGCTCGCCAAACGCCTACAGTGAAAGTGCCAATTATAGCAGTACGCTGATGTGGACCAACACGCTGACGTACAGTCATCTCATCGGTAAGCACAACGTACAGGCATTGATTGGTTCGGAAATTGTCAAAAATAGCGGCAGGAGTGTGGCGGGTAGCTCCCAGGCTTTTTTTGCCACCGATTACAACTACCTGGTGCTGGGCAACGGAACCGCCGGAATGACCACCAGCAGCAGTGCTTTTATCAATAGCCTCTATTCGCTCTTCAGCCGGGTCGACTATTCGTACGATGATAAATACATCATTGGCGCTACCATTCGGCGCGACGGCTCTTCACGGTTTGGTTCGGACATGCGGTTTGGGGTGTTTCCCTCGGTTTCGCTGGGCTGGCGGGTGTCTGGCGAGCGCTTCATGAAAGACATTGCCTGGATCAACGAACTGAAAATCCGGGGAAGCTACGGTATTTTGGGTTCTCAGAACAACGTAAGTCCGGAGAATGCATTTAGCCTGTACGGTGGTGGATACGGCAATGCGTATTACGATATCGCCGGAACCAGCAATGGCGTTCAACAAGGATTTATTCAAACCCGGATTGGCAACTCCCGCACGGGTTGGGAGGAGAATATCGTATCCAACATCGGTTTTGATGCTACCATTCTGAACAATCAGCTGGACCTATCGGTCGAGTATTACCGAAAGTCGATCAACGGGTTATTGTTTACCCAACCGCTGCCCGCTACGGTTGGCGGAGCAACAGCGCCCGTTGTTAACATTGGCGACATTCGGAATACCGGCGTCGATGCATCGATCACGTACCGGGGCCGCATTGCCAGCGATTTGCAATTCTCCCTGGGGGCCAACATCACAACCTACAAAAACGTAGCCGTCGAAATTCCGAATCCCGGTTATTTTGATGTCGCCAGCTTGCAGGGCATGGGTACGCTGGTTCGCAATCAGAAAGGCCAGCCGGTCAGCTCATTTTTCGGATACGATGTCATCGGCCTGTTTAACTCGGCGCAGGAAGTGGCTGAAGCTCCTGCCCAGAGTGGGGCCGCCCCCGGGCGTTTCCGTTACCGGGATGTCAACGGAGACGGGGCGATTACACCCGAGGACCGGACGTTTCTAGGCAGCCCGAATCCGGATTTTACGTATGGACTGAACCTGGGATTAAATTACAAAGGTTTCGATTTTTCCACCATTTTCTACGGTTCACAGGGCAACGAAATCATAAACACCATCCGTTCCTATACCCATTTTTACGCGGGGTATATCGGAAATAAAAGCAATGTGTTGCTGAATGCCTGGACTCCGGAAAATACCAACACAACCGTTCCGAAAATTGAAACCGGAACGTCACTGAGCACCTCCGGTGCGCTGAACTCCTATTTTGTCGAAGACGGGTCGTACCTGCGGCTGCGGTCACTGATTCTGGGCTATACCTTCAAACCGACGCTGTTGCAGAAAATTCGCATGAGCAAACTGCGGGTGTATGCCCAGGCCGCCAACTTGTTTACCCTGACCAAATACACCGGATTGGACCCGGAGCTGGGCGGTAGCAGTTCCAGCTTTGGTATCGATTTTGGCAACTATCCAAACAACCAGCGCAATTTCCTGCTGGGCCTTAACCTTTCCTTCTAAACCGACCCTGTTCATCCTGAGAAATCATGAAAAGACGTTCTTTTAAACTGATGCTGGCAGGTTTCATCGTATTGGTTGCTGCCTGCAAAACCGAATTTCTGGAAAAGGAGCCGATTGGTTCCATCAGTGAAAGCACCCTGGCTACCAAAACGGGCATCAATGGTGTGCTGATTGGCGCGTATTCGTTGCTCGATGGTGCCGGGGCTGTCGGGGGAGGCATCTGGAGCAGCCTGACGGTTATGTCTAGTGTGGCTTCGGATGATGCGCACGTAGGCACGGAGCCGAACGGATTACTGGCCTCGTACGAAGCCTACACCCACGACCCAACCAGCTCGGCAACCAACGAACGGTGGCAGTTTACCTACGCGGCCGTTCAGCGGGCCAACGATGTGCTGCGGCTGTTGCCCAAAGTGGCCGGTTTGACGGCCGACGAAGTGACTCAGCTTCAGGCTGAAGCCCGGTTTTTGCGGGCGGTTTATCACTTCGACGCGGCCAAATTCTGGCGTAATGCACCGTATCTGGACGAAACTGTTACGTATGATGCCGGAAATTATAACGTGAGCAATGCAGAATCGCTGTGGCCCAAAATTGAAGCCGATTTCAAATTTGCCGCCGATAACCTGACGCCCACCAAAACCGAAGTGGGCCGCGCCAACAAGTGGGCCGCCAAGGCCTTTCTGGCCAAGGTGTATATGTTTCAGCACAAGTACACCGAAGCAAAACCGTTGCTGGCCGAGCTCATTGCGAGTGGGGCAACGTCCAACGGAAAGAAATATGCCCTGAACGAACAGTATTTCGACAACTTCCGAACGGATAAAAAACACAGCCCCGAAGCGGTTTTTACCGTTCAGATGTCGGTTTTCGACCGTGCTAACGGGGCCAACGGCAACCCCGCCGATATGTACAACGGCCCCTTCGGCGGACCGCCCTCCTGCTGCTACGGCTGGCTGCAACCTTCTTTCGATCTGGTCAATGCCTACCAGACCGACCCGAACACCGGTTTGCCGCTGATGGATACCTACAGCAAAACACCCGTTAAACACGATCAGGGCCTTCAGTCGTCGGCACCATTTACGCCCCATACCGGTACGCTCGACGCCCGGCTGGACTGGAACGTAGGTCGGCGTGGTATTCCTTACCTTGATTGGGGGCTGCACCCGGGCATGGCCTGGATTCGGCAGCAGAATACCGGCGGGCCGTATAGCGTCATTAAAAATATTGCCTGGCAGGCCCGCATTGCAACCGATCGCGAGAACGCCAACACCAACAACCCCTACAACATGATCCGGTTTGCGGACGTGTTGCTCTGGGCAGCTGAGGTTGAAGTGGAAATCGGGAGTCTGGCACAGGCCGAAACCTACGTCAATCTGATTCGGGCACGGGCGGCCAACCCAGCGGGTTTTGTGAAGAAATACATCGACAACGCGGCCCCTCTGAAAGGCTTTACCAATGAACCAGCGGCCAATTACAAGGTGGGTTTGTACACGGGTCAGTTTGTGCAAAAAGGCAAAGAGTTTGCCCGCGAAGCCGTCCGGTTTGAACGAAAATTGGAGCTGGCGCTGGAACACCACCGGTTTTTTGACCTGCAACGCTACGACAACGGAACGGGCTATATGGCCACCTTACTGAACAAATACCTGAATTATGAAGCCTCTGTGCCCAATTATTTCAACCAGGATTATATGAAAGGAGCCTTTTTTACCAAAGGCAAAAATGAAGTTTACCCCATTCCGCAGGCGCAGATCGACCTGAGTATGAAGGACGGCGCGCCCACTTTGAAACAAAACCCCGGCTATTAAATCATTAGCCGTCCGGGTAGTCTTAAAAGATGGCTACTCCGTATGCCGGTAAAGATTTATAACGGTAAACTCGGTCGGAAAACCGCTTTTCTGTTGACAAACCCATCATAAAACCGCTGAAAATTTCTGACTATTTCCACCATGACCTTTAACAATTCACATTCGAACGAAAAAACACCAAATTCTATGGAAAAAGATGCTGTCAACCGGCGGTCGTTTCTGCGCTCGGCAGGGCTGGGTGCTACGGCGCTGGGCATGCTCCCCGTAGCGTGTTCGACGGGCCGGCCACCCGCTCAGGCCAGCAACCAACCGATTCAGGGATTTGAACGGACACAGGAAACCGCCAATGTCAAAAAATGGGTGCCCGTTTCCGATCGGAAAATCCGGGTCGGGATCATCGGTTACGGACTCTGTAAATTCGGTGCCGAATTTGGCTTTCAGAATCACCCGAACGTCGAGATTGTAGCCGTTAGCGACCTGTTTCCGGATCGCTGCGCCCAGCTGGCCAAAGCGTGTGGCTGCAACAAAACGTACCCATCGCTCGAAGAACTGGTCAAGGACGATACCATCGAAGCGGTTTTTATCGCGACCGATGCCCCGAGTCACGCCCGCCATGCCATTGAAGCCCTGAAACACGGTAAACACGTGGCGGTGGCGGTTCCGGCGGTTTTCGGTTCGCTGGAAGATGCCGACCGACTCTACGAAGCCGTAAAAACCAGTGGCAAAAAGTACATGATGTTCGAAACGTCTTGTTTCCACGAAGACCTGTACGCCATGCGTCAGATTTACAAAGCGGGCGGGCTCGGTAAGCTGGTCTATTCGGAAGGCGAATATTATCACTACATGGATGATCCGCTGCCGTCGTACAAAGACTGGCGCGTTGGCCTGCCTCCGCAGTATTACCCCACGCACTCGAATGCGTATTACATCGGCGTCACCGACGGCAGTTTCACCGACGTTTCCTGCCTGGGTATTCCGAGCATTGTCAACCAGCTAAAACCCGCCAACAATCGCTATCAGAATCCGTTTGGGTCAGAAATTGCGCTGTTTCGCACCAGCGAAGGCGGCATGTCGCGGATGGCCGTTAGCTGGGACACGCCCGGCGACCACGGTGAAAAAGGCCGGATTCGGGGCCAGAAAGGATCGTTTTACGGAAAATACGAAGGCATCGAAAAAGCATTGCCGGACCTGGTTCGGCCCGCGCTTCCGCAAGGTGTCTCTTCCGGCGGTCACGGTGGTTCGCACGGGCGGCTGACGGACGAGTTCATTACCTCGATTTTGCAGGATCGGACTCCGCTCGTGAATATCGCCGTAGCCTTGAATCTGACAGTAGCTGGCATCGTAGCGCACCAGTCGGCCATGAAAGACGGCGAAACCCTGAAAATTCCGCAGTATTCAATTTTAGCTTAACGGTATGAGTACCAACACCACAAAAAGTTCGTTAAACCGGCGCGGTTTTCTCGGTATGGCTGGTCTGTCGGCAGCCGCTTTATCGGTTTCTCCGCGGTTTGCGTTTGCCCGTGAATCGGCACCGGATCGGAAAGTGCGGATCGGCATTGTCGGAGGGCGGTTTGGCCTGGGTTTCTATTTTCACGAACATCCCAACTGCATCGTCGAAGCCGTCAGTGATTTGCGGGCTGACCGACGGAACGCGTTGATGAAAACCTATCAGTGTACGAAAAGCTACGAGTCGCTGGACAAACTGTTGCAGGACCCCAAGGTGGAAGCGGTTTTTCTGGCGACTCCGGCGCCCGATCACGTTAATCACGTGCTGGCGAGTCTGAAAGCTGGTAAGCACGTACTGTGTGCGGTTCCGGCGGCCCTGACGCTCGAAGATTGCAGTAAAGTGAAGGATGCCGTCAAACGGAGCGGGCTGACCTACATGATGGCCGAAACCAGCGCGTTCATGCAGACCACTATCTCGGTTCGGAAACTGTACAAGGAGGGCGCTTTTGGGAAGCTGTTCAGCGCGGCTGCCGAATACAATCATCCGGGGCTGGAGACGCTTTATTTTGAAGATGGCAAACCGACCTGGCGGCACGGGCTGCCCCCGATGCTGTATCCGACTCACTGTACCTCGTTCCTGATTTCGGTGACGGGCGAGCGCCTGACCCACGTCAGCGGCATGGGCTGGGGCGACGATAGTCCGGCCCTGAAAGGCAACCCCTACAAAAATCCGTTCTGGAACGAAACTGCCTTTTTTAAAACCAACCGCGGCACGCCATTTCGCGTGGAAGTGAACTGGCGAGGTGCCTTGCGAAATGTTGAACGGGGCGAATGGCGGGGCGAAAAAATGAGTTTTTTCATGCCCGAGTCCGAATCCGGCGAATCAACCGTGGTGCGGGTCGATAGCAAGGAAGGGGTGGACCATGGCGGTTTTCAGGTCGCCAAAAATATCGTGGAAACCTACAAACAGCCGTTGTGGTGGGAAACGGACATGCTCCCCGCTCCGCTGCGGCACAAAAGTGGTCACGGCGGTTCGCATACCTTTATCACCCACGAATTCATCGATGCTATTGTCAACAACCGCCAGCCGCTGGTGAATATCCAGGAAGCGCTGGCCTACACCGCTCCCGGTATCGTTGCGCATCAGTCAGCCCTGAAGGATGGGGAATACCTGAAAATCCCGAGTTTCGATTAAA
Source organism: Larkinella harenae (assembly GCF_054780515.1). Lineage (NCBI taxonomy): Bacteria > Pseudomonadati > Bacteroidota > Cytophagia > Cytophagales > Spirosomataceae > Larkinella > Larkinella harenae. The sequence continues at coordinate 570,677 of NZ_BAAGWE010000001.1, forward strand.
AGGGTTTCGGTTTACGGCTTTCATTCATTTTTCGGTGAACTGACGCGTCGAAGATCGTGTGCTTCCGTCTTGGCGGTGAATCGCAGCCAGAACCGTAAACCCAAAATCATAAACTGAAAAAATCACAGAATCAACCTGAATGTACAATGACTAAGTGGCCGAAATCGCAGGAAATTCTCAAGAATAACGAACAATGGATACCCGGTGGAGTGGTGTCGCTCAATCGTAAATCAGATCCGAACATCTGTTTTACAAAGGGCGTTGGTAGTCGCGTCTGGGATATTGAGGGGAATGAATACATTGATTACCAGGCCGGTTTTGCGGCCACCTTTCTGGGGCACAACGACCCGGATATCAACGAAGCTGTTCGACAGGCGTTGAGCGGAGAAACCGTTCTGATGGGAGCGGGGCCGACGGATCTGGAGGGCCAATTTGCGGAACTCTTCTGCCAGCATGTGCCTTCAGTGGAAAGCCTTCAAATCACCTCGACGGGGTCGGAAGCCACCTATCATGCCATGCGGATTGCCCGGGCCGTGACAGGGCGCGATCATGTCATTGTGATGCAGGGGGGGTACAACGGCTGGCACAACGATGTGGCCTGCAACGTTATCAGCAGCCTAACCGACGTGGGGCCGCGCGTCAGCCCCGGCGAATACCCGTTCGATGCGCTATCAGCCGGGATTCCAGAGGTGCATCAATCGCTGGTACACATCATCAATTACAACGATCTGGATTCGGTGGCGTATGTGCTGAAACGGTATCCGGTGGCTTGCCTGATTCTGGAGCCGATTTTGCAGAATATCGGCATTGTCAAACCAAAACCGGGTTACCTGGAAGGTTTGCGCAAACTGGCCGACGAACAGGGTTTTCTGCTGATATTCGATGAAGTAAAAACCGGTTTTCGGCACGCCATCGGCGGTTATCAAAGCATTTCCGGCATCCAGCCGGATTTGAGCACCTTCGGAAAAGCCGTGGCCAATGGTTATCCGCTGGGCGTCATTGGTGGAAAAAAGAAGTACATGGATTACTTTGTGCACCCCGACCGCGATAAGCGCGTCCTGATTGCAGGTACCTACAACGCGTTTCCGCTCACAACCGTAGCTGCCCTGGCTACCCTGAAAAAACTGGCATCGCCGGAGTACGGGGTTTACGAGCACGTCAACCGGCTGGGGCAACGGCTGGAAGAAGGGCTGAACACGATTTTTGCCTCAACCGGGCGGCCTTTTCATCTGGCGCGGCAGGGATCGGCCTATTGCCTGTATTTTATGGACCACGCGCCGGTCGATTTTCACGATATTGCCGCACACCACGATTTTGCGCTTGATAAAACGTACCGCGTCAAATTGATCGAAAAAGGCATTTTCAATTTTCCCATGCCGATCAAACAAGGCAGTATTTCGTTTGCGCATACCGCTCAGGATATTGACGAAACGCTCGAAAAAACCGAAGCAGTGGTAACCCGCCTGTTTCAACAAATTCCTGATTCTCAAATTGCCTGATTAACCCTGACTGATCCGAATGAAGATTACGGCGATTGAAACCCAGGTTTGCCATGCCCGCATGCGAAACTGGATTTTTGTAAAAGTGATGACCGACCAGCCCGGTTTGTGGGGTTGGGGCGAAGCGACGCTCGAATGGCATACCCGCGCCGTGGTGGGCGCCATTGAAGATATCTCCCAACTGCTGATTGGCGAAGATCCCCGGCGCATCGAACACCTTTGGCAGATGATGTACCGGCAGCATTTCTGGCACGGCAACGGTATTGTGCGCGGCACGGCCATCAGCGGCATCGACATTGCCCTCTGGGATATTCTCGGAAAAATTCACGGTGTGCCCTGCCACGAACTCTGGGGCGGCCGCGTGCGCGATTACATCCGGCTGTACTGCCACCTGGGCGGAGGGAAAATGGAGGATTTTTACCAGACCAAACCCGATGACGCCAACCGATTTGGCGAATTGGCCCAGCAGGCCGTGGCCGACGGTTTTACGGCTTTCAAATCGATGGCAGTTCCGGAAACCATGCCGCTGGAAGGGCTGCAGCCCATTCATTACGCCGAAGCCTGTGTGAAAGCCATGCGCGAAGCCGTTGGCGACAGCATCGATATTATGGTTGACTGCCACGCCCGGCCTTCCCCGCGCATGGGGATGCAGTTTGCCAAAGCCCTGGAACCGTACGGGCTGTATTTTTTCGAAGAACCCTGCTGGCCCGAAACGATGGACGATATTGCCCTGATTCAGCGGGCGGTCAAAACGCCGATTGCCAGCGGAGAACGGCTGATTGGTGTTCATGCGTTCCGCGAAATGCTGGAAAAGCGGGCGGTCAGTGTCATTCAACCCGACATAACGCACTGCGGAGGATTGAGCGAAGTACGCCGGATTGCGGCTTTGGCCGAAGCCTATCGCGTAGCCGTGGCTCCGCACAATCCGCAGGGACCGGTCAGCACCGCAGCTTCCATCGAATTCGGCTTTGCCACCCCTTCGTACGCCATTTGCGAGAGCGTGCACAGCGACGTTCCGTGGCGGGTTGATGTGGTCAGCGAAGGGTTTACGGTGGAGAAAAAAGGTCGGATTGTGTACCCGAATCCGCGCCCGGGACTGGGCATCGAAATCAACGAAGACGAAGTTAGAAAACACCCGTTTCAGCAGGAGGTGCTGCAACGAACGTTCTACAAAGACGGCAGCGTCGGCGACTGGTGACGGTAAAATAGAAATGAACTAAACGGACGGACAGTGGACAAACTATTTACAAAAAGAACCGTCCTGATCAGTGGTGGGCTGGGCGACATTGGCCGGGCCATTGCGCTGGAATTTGCCCGACTTGGCGCTAACGTTGCCTTGGGCGACATTAGCCCAGCCAGCCGGGCGGAGGCTTTCCTGGATGAACTGAACCGGTTTTCGGTAGCGACTCTGTACACGCAGGTCGACGTAACGGATTCAAAAACCGTACAAGATTGGGTGCTATCGGTGGAGGAGAGTCTGGGTGTGGCTGATATCATCATCGCCAATGCCGCCACGGTGACGCCCAAGCGTATTCACGAGCTAAGCCCGGAGGAATGGTCGGCCGAAATCCGGGTTAACCTGGATGGGGCCTTCTTCCTGACGCAAACCGCCACGGCCCGGTTACTGGCTCACCAGTTGCCGGGGCGCGTCGTATTTGTCGGGAGCTGGGCAGCCCACGCGGTGCATCCGCACATTCCGGCCTACAGCGTAGCCAAAGCCGGGCTCCGGATGCTCTGCCAGTGTCTGGCACTGGAGCTGGCGGAGCACCAGATTCTGGTCAACGAAATCGCTCCCGGCTACGTCAATGCCGGTCTGAGTGCCCGGTTTTGGGAAAAAGAACCGGCGCTGGCCGATCAGGCTCGCAACCAGGTGCCCATCAAAAAACTCATCAGTGCGGAAGCCGTGGCCCGGCAGGTGGTTCAACTCTGCCACCCCGACAACGAACACATGACCGGCAGTACGCTGCTCATGGATGGAGGACTTTCACTATTGACCTAAATGGAACCTAAACCCTACCCTGCCTTTCAACAACCTGCCTTTACCGGTTTGATCGGTGTTGCGCAGAATGATATTACCCCGCCGGTGGGCATTTACGCCCGGAACTGGGGGGCCGCGACCCACGAAACCGCCGAAGGCATTCACCGACCGCTGATGCTGACCTGCACCACGTTTCGGACGGCTGAAAACGAAAAACCGCTTGTGCTGATTGGTGCTGATCTGGGTTGGTGGCGGAGTGCCGACGACGAACACTTTCTTCGTCACGAGATCCTGAGCGCATTGTCGCTGGATGCGTCACAACTACTGTTCTGTTTGTCGCACACCCACGCAGGCCCCAGTCTTTCCCGCGACGATGTCCCTAAAGCAGGTGGAGAGTTAGTTGAACCGTATCTGCGGTTTTTGCAGAAAAAAGCCATTGAAACTGTTCAAACGGCCCTGCGTGCGGCTGTTCCGGCAACGTTGACGTGGGCGTATGGCCGCTGTGATCTGGCGTCCAACCGGGACTTGCCAGATGCAGATCAGGATCGTTTTATTTGTGGATTGAACCCCGAAAATGGGGCGGATGACACGCTGCTGGTGGGGAAAATTGCCGACGAGCAGGGACAAACGCTGGGCACGCTGGTCAATTACGCCTGTCACCCGACTACGTTGGCCTGGGAAAACCGGCTGATCTCCCCCGATTACATCGGAGCCATGCGCGAGGTGGTGGAAGGGGCAACCGGTGCTCCCTGTCTGTTCATGCAGGGGGCTTCCGGCGAGCTAGCGCCCCGCGAGCAGTACGTCGGCGATGTTCGAATTGCCGATGCCTACGGGCGGCAGTTGGGCTACGCTGTTTTGTCGACGCTGGAAGCGATTTTACCCCCGAAAAACCGGCTGGAATTCAGCGGAGTCGTTGAATCGGGTGCGCCACTGGCCATCTGGAAAAAAACAGCGTATAACCCCTCCCGCACGCTCCGGTTCGAGAAAATAGACGTGGAACTGCCGCTGAAACCGTTGCCTTCGCTGGCCGAAATTGAGCGTGAGTGGGCCGCCTGTACCGACAATGTCCTGAAAGAGCGGCTCTGGCGGAAACGCGGTATTCGCAAAACCGTCGGTGATGGTGATGTAACCCGGATACCGCTCTGGATCTGGCAACTGGGAGATTCGGTGCTGGTGGGGCAGCCGAACGAAGCGTATTCGGTGTTTCAGCAACAACTTCGGGAGCAGCTAGCCCCCAAAGCGGTGGCCGTAGGTAACATTGTTAATGGTTCAACCGGTTACCTGCCACCCAGCCACCTCTACGATACCGATATCTACCCCGTCTGGCAAACGCCCTTTGCCCCGGGTTCACTGGAGCGGCTGATCGACCGCGCCATTCAGATAACCCGCAACCTGACCCGGCATGAATCTATCCACGCTTGACCTGTTTATTTTTGGTATTTACATTCTTGGGGTTATTGCTTTAGGCATTTATGCGTCCCGCAAAGGCCAGCAGACCAAACGGGATTATTTTCTGGCGGGAGACAAACTGCCGTGGTGGATGATTGGCGGGAGCATCATTGCTTCCAACATCAGCAGCCATCATCTGGTGGGCGCGATGGGCGTGGCCTACAGCCGTGGTTTTGTGGCTATTGCGATGGAGTGGGGCGCTATCCTGATCGGATTCAACGCCTTGCTCTGGATTTTTCTGCCGTTCTACATCCGCAACGGTTTTTATACCATTCCCGAATTTTTACAAAAACGCTTCGGCGACGCGGCCCGCACAACGTACGCCGTCCTGATTCTGTTGACGTACATTTTCGTGGAAATCAGCGCGGTATTGTACCTGGGTGCCCTTTCGTTGCATTCCTTGCTGGGCTTTCCGGTGATTACCAGCGTTTTGGTACTGGCTATTTTTACCGGCATTTACACGATTGCGGGCGGCTTGCGGGCTGTGATCTGGACCGAAATGCTGCAACTTGGCGTATTGATTTTGGGGGGTGTCGCGTTGACCGTTGCCACCGTCAATGCGGCTGGTGGCGTTTCAGCGGTTACCGAAACGTCGAAAGACTGGGATCTGATTCTGCCCGCCGATGATCCGGATTTTCCGTGGACCATGTACCTCGGTGGTACGTTGTGCATCAGCATTTTCTACTGTGCTACCAACCAGTTTATTGTGCAGCGGGTGCTGGCGGCCAAAAATGAGTGGCACGCGCGCATGGGCGTGGTCTTCGGTGATTACCTGAAATTTTTGATTCCGGTGATTATCACGGTTCCGGCGCTGGTGGCTCCCAAACTGTTTCCGGCGCTGGAAAAACCGGATTTGTTGTTTCCGACGCTGGTTGAGAACCTACTGCCGACAGGGCTGGTGGGGCTGGTGATGGCGGGTCTGATTGCCGCCGTGATGTCGCATCTGTCGGGAGCAATCAACTCCTGCACTACCATCCTCACGGTGGATGTGTACCTGAGTTACTTCAAGAAAAATGCATCGGAAGCGCAGGCGATTCGGTTTGGCCGGATGGCTGGCATCGTCATTATTGTGACGGGTATCTTGTGTACAGGTTTGTTCATTACGCAGTCCGACAAACCGGTTTTTTTGTACCTGATGAATGCCTATGGGTTGTTTACACCTGGTATTTCGGTGATGTTTCTGCTCGGAATTCTCTGGAAACGAACCACCCACGCCGGGGCGCTAACGGCGGGTATTCTGACCATTCCGCTTTCCATTGCGCTGGAGTTTATGTTTCCGACTATGCCGTTTTTCAACCGAACCGGGATTGTGTTCTGGACTTGTATGGTACTATGTGTCCTTGTCAGTTTAGTAACCAAACCCAAAACAGAAACGGAACTGGAAGGGTTAATCTGGAATAAGGAAAGTTTGTTGCTACTACCCGAAGAGCGCGAACAACAGCGTGGATGGCGCAATCCTGCGATCTGGTGGGCCATCATTACGGCTGCGGTTCTGTACTTTTACATTCGGTATGCTTAATGAGGTTTACGGTTTTTGGTTTACAGTTTACGGTGGTACACCATTTTGGATAAGTCGGCTCATCAAAACCCGTGAACCAAAACCCGTGAACCGAGAACTGTAAAACGATTTATGGAGAACACAAATTGGGAAGTTGTACTGGAGCATTCCTGCCAGTTGGGTGAAGGCCCCGTCTGGGATGCTGAAAACAAACGTGTATTGTGGGTGGATATTCTGCCGGGTGACATTCATTCGTTCGACCCGGAAACCAAAGAACACCGCACGTTTAACGCCGGGCAAATGGTGGGTGCCATCGCTTTGTTGCCGTCGGGCAATCTGATAGCGGCCCTTCAGGATGGGTTTCACACCATTTCGCTGGAAACCGGTCGCGTCGAACCGATTGCCGATCCGGAAGCACATTTGCCCGAAAACCGGTTTAACGACGGAAAACGCGATCCGGCGGGCCGCTTCTGGGCGGGTACGATGGCGCTGGACGAGAAACCCGGTGCCGGCGCGTTGTACATGCTGGACGAGGACCAGTCCGTCTCGCTAAAAATAGATAACGTAACCTGTTCCAACGGATTGGCCTGGAGTCTCGACCATCGGTTGTTGTATTACATCGATTCTCCTACCCAGCAAGTCGTGGCTTATGATTACGATTTGCCAAGTGGTTCGATTACCAACAAGCGGGTAGTGCTTCAATTTGGGGAAGATGATGGTTTTCCGGATGGCATGACCATCGACAACGAAGGAATGCTCTGGGTTGCGTTCTGGGATGGCTGGAAGGTGGGCCGTTACAACCCGGGCACCGGTGAAGAACTCCGGCGGATTAAGCTGCCCGCTGCCCGCATTACCTCTTGTACCTTCGGGGGCGATACGCTACAGGATTTATACATTACCTCGGCCAAAAAGGAATTGAGCCCGGAGGAGCTGGAAAAGCAGCCGCTGGCCGGTCGTCTTTTCGTGGTGAAAAACGTCGGCAGCCAGGGCGTTGTCTAGGAAATTTGGTATAGCAAGAACATAAAAAAACCGTCATCAGATTGCTGGTGACGGTTTTTTTGTAAAACGATACGGTTATTTTTTACCGTACCGCTTCAGGAATTTATCAACGCGACCGGCGGTGTCGAGCATAACGTTCTTACCCGTGTAGAAAGGGTGAGACTCCGAGCTTACTTCGACTTTAACCACGGGATACGTGTTGCCTTCAAACTCAATGGTTTCTCTCGTTTGAATGGTCGAGCGGGAAAGAAACTTGTGATCGCTGGTCAGATCCCAGAACACAACATCTCTGTACTCTGGATGGATGCCTTTTTTCATGACAATATAAAAAATACAAAAAATGAATCAGTTGTTGAATGCTTTCTCCTCCACTTCGCTCAGAAGCTTATTGGATTTAAGGAGTGCAAAGGTACAGACTTTCTAATTGGTTTCCAACCTATTGAGTAGCTTTTGTTACAATCAAAAAAAGTATGTTGTTCCTGGTTGATTTTTTGTACTTTTTTTGTTATTTTAACTAACAATATGGTAACAATCAGTGTTTTACCGGAGGTCGCTACCGTTAGCTAAATAAGCGCTATCAAGTTTTTTAGACCTAGTTTTCGATAGGCTTTTCCTAAGTTATTCTGGGTTAGCTCTTAACAGTTTCGTAACATTGCTACAGGTTAGAATATTTCTAAGTTAGTGACGTAGGCATGAACGTTCCGCTTTGCATTGTTGTACTACTGCTTAGTACCTTTAAGGAATCATAAACGGAGAGTCAACTTATTCTTCTATACTATCTACAATAATATCCCAATCACACTATGTACGTAATCAAGCGTGACGGCCGCCGGGAATCGGTCAAACTCGATAAAATCACTGCACGGATTGAAAAACTGTGCTACGGTTTGGATCCCGCCTATGTACAACCCATCGAAGTATCGATGAAAGTAGTCAACGGGATCTACGACGGTGTAAAAACGACCGAGCTGGATAACCTGGCGGCTGAAACGGCGGCCTCGATGACAACTCGTCACCCGGATTACGCGATTCTGGCGGCCCGGATGGCTATTTCCAACTTACACAAGGAAACCAATAAATCTTTTTCGGGAACGATCAAACGGCTTTACAATTACGTCGATCCGAAAACCGGTGAAAATGCCGCGCTGATCTCGAAGGAGGTATACGACGTGGTTCGGAAAAATGCCGCCCAGCTTGATTCAACGATTATCTACGACCGCGACTACGGTTATGACTATTTCGGCTACAAAACGCTGGAAAAGTCGTATCTGCTGAAGATGGACGGTAAAATTGCCGAGCGGCCGCAGCACATGCTGATGCGTGTGGCCGTCGGGATTCATATGAACGACGTGGAAGCGGCCATCGAAACCTACAACCTGTTGTCGGAAAAGTGGTTTACGCACGCAACGCCCACGTTGTTCAACGCCGGAACGCCCAAGCCGCAGATGTCGAGCTGCTTCCTGCTGACGATGAAAGACGACAGCATTGAGGGCATCTACGATACGCTGAAACAAACCGCCAAGATTTCGCAATCGGCGGGCGGTATTGGCTTGAGCATCCACAACATCCGCGCGACCGGCACGTACATCAAAGGCACGAACGGAACCTCAAACGGGATCATCCCGATGCTGCGGGTGTTTAACGACACCGCCCGGTACGTTGATCAGGGCGGGGGCAAGCGCAAAGGTTCGTTTGCGGTTTATCTGGAGCCCTGGCACGCCGATATTTTTGATTTCCTGCAATTGAAGAAAAACCACGGGAAAGAAGAACTCCGCGCCCGCGATTTGTTCTACGCCCTCTGGGTGCCGGATTTGTTTATGAAACGGGTAGAAGACAACGATGTCTGGTCGTTGATGTGTCCGCACGAGTGCCCCGGTCTGGCTGATACGCACGGCGATGAATTTGTTGCCCTGTATGAACAGTACGAGCGCGAAGGCCGGTACCGCCGTCAGGTGAAGGCGCAGGATTTGTGGTACGAAATTCTGGAATCGCAAACCGAAACCGGAACGCCATACATGCTGTTCAAGGATGCCGCCAACTCAAAATCGAACCAGAAAAACCTGGGAACGATCAAATCGTCGAATCTTTGCACGGAAATCATCGAGTATACTGATGCCGACGAAGTAGCGGTTTGTAACCTCGCGTCGATTGCCCTGCCGAAATATATTACGAAAGGCCAGGACGGTATTTTGCGGTTTGACCACCAGAAGTTGTACGAAATTACCAAGGTGGCAACCAAAAACCTGAATAAAATTATCGACATCAACTACTATCCGGTGGAGGAAGCCCGCCGGTCGAACATGCGCCACCGGCCGATTGGTCTGGGGGTTCAGGGCTTGGCCGATGCCTTCATTATGCTGCGGATGCCGTTCGAATCGGAGGAAGCCAAGCAGTTGAACAAGGATATTTTCGAAACCATCTATTTTGCCGCCATGACCGCGTCGATGGAACAGGCAAAGCAGTATGGACCGTACGAAACCTGGAAAGGATCGCCGATTTCGCAGGGTATCTTCCAGTTTGATATGTGGGGTGTTACGCCCGAATCCGGTCGTTGGGATTGGGAGTCGCTGCGAAAAGAAGTCGTACAGCACGGTGTTCGGAACTCGCTGCTGCTGGCACCTATGCCGACGGCTTCGACCAGCCAGATTCTGGGCAACAACGAATGTTTCGAACCGTTTACGTCGAACATTTACGTTCGTCGCGTTTTGTCGGGCGAGTTTGTGGTTGTCAACAAATACCTGCTGAAAGACCTCGTGAAGCTCGGCATGTGGAACGACCGCATGAAAAACATGCTGATTGCCGCCAACGGTTCGGTGCAAAATATTCCGGGCATTCCGCAGAACATCAAGGATCTGTACAAAACCGTTTGGGAGATCAAGCAGAAAACCGTAATTGACATGGCCGCCGACCGGGGTGCGTACATCTGCCAGTCGCAGTCGCTGAACATTCACATGGTGGATGCCAACTTCGGCAAGCTGACGTCGATGCACTTCCATGCCTGGAAACGCGGGCTGAAAACCGGTATGTACTACCTCCGTACGAAAGCCGCAGCCGACGCCGTGAAGTTCACGGTCGAAAAGCAGGCCGACGCGCAACTGGAGCCGGTACTGGCCGAGACGATGGAAAAACCGTTGAACTACGAAAAGTTTGCTCAGGAAGGAGCCGCTGCGCATCCGGTGCAGGCTAGTGAAGCAGAAGCCGCCTATGCCGCAATGATGTGTTCGCTGGACAATCCGGAAGGCTGCGAAGCTTGCGGAAGCTGAGAAGTTCTAATACCGAATAATGAAAAGCCCTTCTCTTAGTGAGAAGGGCTTTTCTTATAAAATAAAACGAATTATTAAGGAATAAGGGTAGGAACGCTGTATTGATGAACTTTATAATTGTTTGACAATGCAAAAAAAAATAGCCCTATGGATTGGATTTTAGGTTCAATAGGAATTTTTCTTATTCTATTCGGACTTATCATTTGGCGGTTTCGACTTGTTGACCTACTGAGCAATGTGGACGGAAGGAAAGTTCTTGATAAAGAAAAAGCAACTCGCTTAACGTTCTATTATCTGGTAATCTTAGGAAGTTGCTTTTTACTAGTAAGCTACTTCATAGAAGAAATGAGCGAACGAACTTTAATGCTGACTTTAGCCTGCTTTATTCCGGTAAACACGGTAGTGCTGGTTTTCTACATGGTTGCGCAAAGTCGTAATATGAAATAATGCATAAAAAAACCGTCCTGAACCCGGGACGGTTTTTTGCGTTTTAGACTTGGTTATCTCGGGCGGTCATCCGGCTGTGCGTGGTAATACCGTTCCCCCTTTGGCATGACAATCCACAAAACGATGTAGACAATAACAGTCGGGAAAGAGGTTGGCAAAATGAGCATCAGCGCAAAAAAGAGACGGACCCATACTTTATCAATACCGAAGTAATCAGCAAGGCCGGCGGCAACACCACCTAGCATGGCTTCGGAAGGAATTCGGTGCAACTGATTCGTTGTCATGACTTTATTAGTTTAGTTGTTTACTTTTTGTTCGTTTGTTGCTTACTGTTGATACAAAGGTACTGTGCAATGCCAAGTAGTCAAACAACTTTCTTATGAGCGGATTGGGGACAGTATGACAGGACTAAAATCGGGACGGATCAGGCCAGAATGGTGTCGGTCAGCTTGCTGATATCGTGGCTGATTTTCTGAATAAAATCGAGTTGTTCCTTCAACGAGCGGTCGTCGTTGGTAGGTGTTTCTGGTTTCTCAGCCGTCATGACATCGTTTCCGGGAGCTTCTGTACCGATTTTGGCCGCTTCGGGGTCGAGACGCTTCAGGCTTTCATTCAAAACCGTCAGCGATCGTCGGATGGGGCGCAGCAAATCCGGCGAATAGGTAGGCGGTTGTCCAGCTACCAACTGGGCCGAGGCTATGGTAGCAATGTTTGACGACAGAATGTGGTTCAGCACCACGAATTCATAAATGTCATTCCGGTGCCACTGCTTACTCTGCGGTTCGGACGTCATACGCTGGAAAGCGGCAGCCAGGTTGGCCGAGCTGACGTAAACCTCTTTGCGGGTTAGTTTATAATCCGTCAGCGTCAACGGTTTTCCCGACAAGCTGTCGGCGAGTTTGCGCAGATAACTGCGGTTGGCCCGCAAAACATCGGAGAGCAGGCCCTTAAGTTGCTGCGACTCCCAGCTGGGAAACAGGTAGCTGGCCAAAAATGCAATGAGGCAGCCAATGAACGTATCGAAAATACGTTCTTCAACCAGGCTGATGCCGCCCAGACCAATAAACCGCAGAACAATCAGGATGTAAGGCGTCATCAGAATAACCATGACGATGTACTGAGTCCGCTGAAAACTGTAGGCACCGATCATCAGCGGCAGCATCGCCCAGAACAAACCCGTGGGGCTCGAAATAAACGTGAGCAGCGCTACCCCAATTAGTCCGCCCGCAACCGTGCCGATGATCCGCTCATAATTCCGCTGCTTGGTCAGGCTGAAAGCTGGTTTGAGAATCACCGAAACCGTCAACAAAATCCAGTAGCCGTGGTGACCGTAGGCAATGAGCTTGGCGACGACAAAACCAACCAGGCAACCAATAGTCACCCGGAGCGAGTGCCGGAAGATGGAAGAATCCAGGGTCAGGCTGTTCAGGATCAGTTTGGGGTCAATTTCCTGGTGTGACACGAATCGGGAATATTCAGTTACTTCGTGACGGCCCGGTTTTAAGGTTTGATCCCTTGGCGAATACGTGTGAATATCGTTCAGTCGCTGGTTGATGTTGCGGAGTGTGATCAGAATTTTTTTCAGGACGAAATTGCTCCCTTCCTTGTCCGTGGCGCCGATCTCGTCAATTTTCAGCTTCAGCCGTTCCAGGTGCCGGATCAGGTCCGTCCGGCTTTTATACGGGCGGTTTGACTGGATCGACAATCCGATATAATCCATTTCAATGGCAAGTTGACGAATCAGCCGGGCAATGTCATCCAGAACGCCGGTTTTGCCAAACCGTTCGCGAATAGCGGTATAGTCGTAATACATCGCCACGATTTGCTCATAAAGGTCCACAATATCGCCAAAAGTCAGCACCAGTAACCGGCCCGGCCAGGTGGATTCTTTCATGAAGACCCGGGTTTTGAAAAGCAGTTCGCGAACGGCGTCCTGCTTTTCGCTGACCACGGCCTGTTGGGCAACCAGCTTGCGGTAATCCTCCTGCAAGTCTGTCCGGATGCTGTAAAACTCGGCTTTGATGGTCAGGAACTTTGCAATTTCGTGGATGCATTCGCCCAGTGCCTGCTGGGCCGCCCGGTAGGGCAGAAGCTGCGAGAAAGACAGACTAATGGCGGTGTACCAGCATCCTCCGGCCAACACCAGCGCACCATACCGCCAGACTTCGGCCGGTTCGAGTTCCCGATCCATCATCAGAATCATGGCCAGCAAACCCGCCGATCCAACGGACGTTGCCCGGTTGCCGTAGATGGCGAACATTGAAAAGAAGAAGCTCAGGAGCGCAACTTCAATGCCCAGCATCCAGACGTTCATACGGGCAAAGCCGGTTAGCAACGAAATCAGGACTACGACCAGATTTCCGGCCAGCATACCGTTGCGCCGGTGCATGACGGGACCCGGCGCATCCGTCATGCTTACCCAGAGGGCACCCAGAGAAATGGGTAAACCGGTTTCGAAATCGCCAAACTGATACGAAACGACAGCTGGGATCAGAATGGCCAGCGTAATCCGCAAACCATCCGAAAAATGCTGACCAGATAGAAAATACCGGACTTCCCGGATCTGTCTTTTCATGGTGGCAAGGTAGGTGGTATTACCCGACTAACCAACCCCCAAAAGCAAGAATGAGTGCGAAAAACCGAGTTTGAGTTTACCGGACGGCGATGGAATAGCCGGCTTTTTCCAACTGCTTTGCCCAGTGGGACGGAACCACACAGTAGCGCATTTTTTCTAACCGAATGATGCTGTGCAATTCGCCGGTACGTTTGTCAATGCATTGACGACGATAAAGAGCGTCGGAAAGGCAGTTGAACTGCGGAAAAATTTTCAGGAAATCAGATGATTCAGCTTGCTGCTGGGTCAACGGTAGTGACATACACGCGTAACGGAAAAAGGTCGCTTAGTGAACACGGATAATACTTTTCAGAGGATGTTACGGCGCTTTACCCAAGTCAGTCACCTAGCTTAGGTAAAAGGTGGTTACAAAAATACAGTGTTTATCAAATAAATACAAATAAAGTAGTAACAAAATATCGGGTGAATAATATGACTATATCGTTAATTTTGACCGGTTAATCACCAGTATTTATAAAAATACGGAGTTGACCGCCCGGCGGTCCAACTCCGTATTGAAAATGCTGCCGGTAAAAATTTACTATTTGTAAATTGCTTTGTCAGACAGTACACTAAGTGTCAGTCCGGTCCAGCAAAAGCCCTCATGATGAAATCACGGTGCCAGGGCCACTTTTTTCTGTCCGGCTGCTCGCAAACCCAGAATTTGAGCGACGATTAAAGCTGCAACAATCATCGTGTCGATCAGCAAAACTTCCGTTGCCAGAGCTGAAAGCGGGGGCCCCCAAATCAAGATTTCGATGTAGTATCCGAACAACAGTGCATTCAGCGCAACAATTGCCAGAATCAAGCGCCGGGAAGCGGTTGCGCGCAGGGCAGCATACGTTGCCAGCCCCGCCATTACCAGCAGTTCGACTCCGAACACCAGCCGGTTGCCATTGGTGAGCTCATCGAGAAACGGAAGTTTATTGCCCAGAAAAAGAAAGGCAATGGCACCGAGCTCGGCAAAAACAACGTTCGCCCACAGGGCTCTCCGTAATAAGGGTGACTTTTCCATGTTTGTGTTTGTTTGAGTGATGACACAAAAGTAGCGGGGCACCGCCGGGTACGGTTTACCCGAATGCGCCAATCGATTACCAGTTGGCGACACAGGCATTGGGTGAATTGGATAACGAGTACCTTTAGGACATGGAAAATCCACAAAAGCAGTTTGTGCTGAGTTTGCTGGCGTACGCAGCGCAGAAAGATGTTGATCCGGAGCGGCTGTGTAGTTTGGCCGGGATCGATTTACCTTCTTTTAGGAAGCAACCAGACGCATCGTTGGTGCCCCGGCAACTGAGCGATCTCTGGCTGAATGCGGTGCACCTGACCCAGGATCCGCTGCTGGGCCTGCATTTTGGTGAGTCGGTACAGCTGGCGGCTTTGGGCGTGGTGGGGCAGTTAATACAAACTTGTGCAACAGTTGGCGAAGCCCTGACGCTGGCGGCCGGGGCGATGCACCTGATCACGGATTTGTTCCGCATGGAAGTCCGTCAGGCTGGGCCGACGTTTACTATTCAGTACACGCCAACGGACGGCGACGAAAACGAGCCCACACCCGTGCTTCGGCAGATGATGGAGTTCTTCCTGGTTTTTACCCTGCATGAGGCCGACGGCCTGGTTTTAAAGAAAATAAGTCCCCAAACCGTTAGCTTTCCCTACGATTTATCCAATCCGTCGGAATACGAGCGGGTGCTTCGTTGCAAGCCTGTCAGGAAGCCGGGGGCGTATTCGATGGAGTTTGAGAACCGGTACTGGAATGAACCCATTCTGACGGCCCACTACGAACTGCAAACGGTTCTGCTGAAGAAAGTGAGTGAACAAAACCGGACCTATGAAAACGCAAAGGCGATGAAGGAGCGCATCCATAATTTTCTGTTAACCAACGCTTACCTCGGCATGCCCACGCTGGAACAAATGGCGGCCAATTTTAACACCAGCCCCCGTAGTCTCCAGCGAAAACTTCAGGACGAGGGCGTTAGCTATCAGCAGGTTGCTGATTCCATCCGTAAATCGCTGGCCTTGCATTATCTGTCGCTGGGGCGTTATCCCGTCAAAGAAATTTCCCATATTCTTGGTTATAATGAGTTGAGTGCTTTCAGCCGGGCGTTTAAACGCTGGACGGGAACAACACCGGGATCTTATCAGAAAAGCCAGGGCTAAATGCTCGTCTGACGTACGCTCGTTCAGGGACCGACTTTCACTGACGAAACAAAACCGTATTGATGCTGTTTATCAAGGATCATTCCCGGACGCAGACGGTATCTGGAGCAGAGAAGGGGGATGACTAACACCGTAAAACTGTTTATATGCCGTCGTCTTCTACTCCGCCCTTTTATCACCAACTCTCGCATACCCTGCTGGCGCTGGGGCTGATTATGGCTGCGCTTTACCTGGGGCAGGACATTATTGTTCCTTTTGCAATGGCGGGGTTGCTGGCAGTGCTGTTACGGCCCATCGAAGCCTGGCTAATCCGGCGGGGCGTTCCCAAAGTGATTGCTATCAGCCTGGTATTGCTGCTGGCAATTGTTGTAATAGCGGGCTTAACTTTACTGCTTTCCATGCAGCTTGCCAACTTTACGGATGACTGGCCGAAGCTGAAAAAAAACGTCAATGACGTCTACAATGATGCCCGGCGCTGGATTCGGCGGGAGTATAACGTCAGCTACCAGAAACAGGAACAGTACCTGAAACAGGCACAGGCGCAGACCCTGGATACCTTGCAGGGGTCCGGAACCCTCGGAATCATTACAGGACCGCTTGGTACGCTGCTGTTGCTGCCCATTTATATTTTTCTGCTGCTTTATTACCGGGCCATGCTGATTCAGTTCGTTCTTCGGTCGTTTGCCGATCAGCACATGGAGCGGGTGCGCGAAGTATTGGGCGAAATTCGGGCGGTTATTCAGAGCTATGTAGTGGGGCTGGTGGCCGAAACCGTGTGTGTAGCGGTTCTCAACTCGGTGGGTCTGCTCATTTTGGGTATTCAATACGCGGTTCTGCTGGGCGTTATTGCTGCCATCATGAACCTGATTCCGTACATCGGTGGGCTGGTTGCAACGGTGCTGGCGGTGGCTGTCACGTTTGTCAATCATCCCGATCTGACTTCGTTGCTGGGAGTCGTGGGCGTATTCCTGGTGGTGCAATTTATCGACAACAATTTTCTGGTACCGGTCATTGTTGGTTCCAAAGTGCGGATTAACGCGTTAGTGTCCATTGTGGGCGTACTGCTGGGGGGAGCACTGGCGGGTGTTTCCGGTATGTTTCTGTCCATTCCGGTCATTGCCATTCTTAAAGTGATTTTCGACCGCGTTGAGGGCCTCGAACACTGGGGGATTCTGCTGGGCGATCAGACAACCGAAGCCGATATCAACAAAATGCTGCGGTTACGCGGTCGGAAGAAGAAAATCCCGTAACACGTTTGCGGTTCGTGTTTTATCTTCGGGAACATGAAACCAACACTTCGCTTCCTGCTCATGGCCCTCCTTCTGACGGGCTGGTTTTCTGCTTATGCGCAATCCATAAAACGCCCCCGCGATTACGGGATTCGCTTCGGCGTATTGTCGCCCGGCCCTCTGAATGCCATTACCGATGTGCCAGGTATTCGGGTGGGGCAGGTGACGTTACAGCAAGGTCAGGACGTTCGAACGGGTGTAACGGCCATCCTTCCGCACACGGGTAATCTATTTCAGGAAAAATGTCCGGCGGCCATTTACATTGGCAACGGGTTTGGCAAACTGGCGGGATACAGCCAGGTGGAAGAACTGGGCACGCTCGAAACGCCCATTGTCTTGACCAACACCCTGGGGGTACCGACGGCGGCTGATGCCGTGATCGATTATACGCTGGCACAACCTGGTAATGAGCAGGTTCGCTCCCTGAACCCGGTGGTGGGCGAAACCAACGACGGTGGACTGAATGACATCCGGAGCCGCCCGGTTACCAGACAACACGTTTTAGAAGCCATTCAACGGGCCAAAACCGGTGCCGTTGAAGAAGGGAACGTGGGCGCCGGAACGGGTACGGTTTGTTTCGGTTTCAAAGGGGGCATCGGCACGGCATCCCGCAAACTTCCGGCTTCGCTCGGCGGGTATACCGTTGGCGTTTTAGTGCAAACTAATTTTGGGGGTGTTTTACAAATTGCGGGTGTACCGGTGGGCGTGGAACTAGGACGGTTTTCGTTTAAAGAAAAGCTCGACGGTTCGTGCATGATGGTTGTGCTGACGGATGCTCCGATGGATGCCCGAAACCTGAAGCGCCTGGCCAAGCGGGCTTTTATGGGGTTGGCCCGGACGGGTGGTATGGCTTCCAACGGCAGTGGTGACTATGTCATTGCGGTTTCAACCGCCAACCGGATTCCGAACGTTTCGACCGCGTCGCTGGACGAAATGAAAGTACTGCGCAACGATGAGGCTTCTCCCTGTTTCCTGGCCGCGATTGAAGCGACCGAAGAAGCCATTATCAATTCGTTGTTTGCGGCCCGAACGCTAACCGGCTATCGGGGCAGCCGGGTGGAGCAGCTTCCGGTTGAAAAGGTAGTGGAAATCCTGCGAAAAGCGGGTCAGGTGCGATAAATCAGGCTGTTGGTCTCGCCAATCTTGGAAGCGTCAGCAACACTTCCTGCCAATCTTTCATGCAGATGGGTTTGGTCAGGTAGCAGTTGGCACCCCAGTGATAGGACCGTTCTATATCGTCAGAATCCGTTGATGCACTGACGATAACCACCGGAATGGATTGGTAAACGGCGTGCGCACGAAGTTTGCGCAACAGTTTCCAGCCATTGTCCCGATGGGGCATGTACAGGTCCAGCAAAATGAGACTCGGTAAATTTTGTTGACGCGCGCGGCAGTTTTTCAGATAAGTCCAGGCTTGCTGGATTGAGGTTGCCCCAACGGGGAGTACATCTTTGATCTGTTGGCGCAATAAATAGTGTAAAATCAACTGGTCGTCGAGCTTGTCTTCAATAATAAGAATACTGACACAATCTTGAATGATCGGTTGGAGGCCCGTTAGCGTTTCCATGGACAGGAAGATTCAATTACTTATTATAAGGTGTCTTGTTTCTATACGCATATTAAACTAAATTTTTGAAATAGTATTTCGTAAAAATCAGATTATTACTAACAGGTAAAACCGTCATTCGGCTTCGGCCAAATGACGGTTTTATAGGGGTATAGTCTTAGTTTGCGGTAGTTCATTAAAACTTCCGGGCCCAGATTAATCCGTAATCCATCTGGGTCGGAATGTTCTCATCGCTAGGTTGAAGCCCGGCCATTGTCAGCCAGTGGCGGTATTCTTTGCGGCTGTAACAGCGTCCTTTGGTTCCCCAGAACAATTGAGCCGAATAATCGGTGACAGGCAGGGGCCCATCCAGCGCATCGTTCAGGAAGGCATCATGTACCCAGAGCTCTCCACCCGGCCGGATGGCTGCGGCAAACCGGTTGGCCAGTGCCTGACAGGTTTCGGTGGGCCAATCGTGAAACAGGCTGGCCGCCAGCAGAAGATCCGTTTCGGGTATATCGTCGGTCAACATATCACCGGGCCGGAATGTCACCCGTTCTTTGATGGTTTCGGCCCCGGGGCGGCCGCTTTTTGCCAAGGAGTCGAGTAGTTCGGCGGCCACGGACAAAACGGCCGGCCGGTCCAGAATGGTTGCCGTTGCGGTTGGGTTGCGGAGCAGCCATTCGTAAGTGTAAAAACCCGTTCCACCGGCTACATCCAGCAAATGACCGCTGCTTTTCGAAAGCTTTTCGGCCACGATGGGTGAGAGTTGCTGAGCACGTCCGGCCAACCCCAGCGTAAACATCCGCGAAAGTTCGGCGTCGTCCATCGGTGAAAAATCATCGCCCTCCTTGATGTAGGAGATCCCGCCGGATGTATCCAGCGGACCATCATTGCGCAGCCGAACGGCCATTTCTACCGCACCCGGATCGTTCTTTTCCAGGCCCACATACCCAATCAGATTGGGCGTTTGGGCCTGCGTTATGTACGTTCCCAAAACCGTCAGCTGGAGCGCCCCGGCTTTGTTATATTCGAGCAAATTCATCGCGCAGAGGGCCGGAAACAATACGTTGGCCGGGCGCTCTTTTAAGCCGAGCCGCTGGCTGATTTCCGAAACGGAAAGGGGGCCGTTGCTCAGCTCTTCAAAAACAGACAGGTGATGAACGGCGGCAATCAGCAGTCGGGAGCCGAACATGGCCCGCAGGTGTCGGGTGATGGGAGCGAGGTCAGGTTGCGAGGTTTCCTGCATTCCGTAGAGGGTTTTGTACCACCCAAAGATAAGGAGCCGGAACCGATGCGCCACGGTTTTTCGAGGGCGTGGCCTCGTTTCTTCCGTACCTGCGCTGTTCGGGGTGTGCCGCAGCAACGGCGAATCGGTCCTGAATCCTTTGGTTGCCGCTTTGTAACCGACATTTACACCCTGATTCGCTCATAAACCGGCACGCCAGCCACCGGGTCAACGCCGAATAATTCGATATACTGCACCTTTGGAACCAGTCCGGATTCGGGTTCGAGTTGCACGAATACTTTCTGTAAACAGGCCCGGCGACCGCTGATGGTTGTCAGAGCTACGGGTTTTCCCTGTTGCAGATCGACCCAAATGGGGCGTTTTTTGAACGCGTTCAGGTGAATTTCAAAACCGTCGTTTTTTCGATCCACCAGCTGGTGTTTGTAGCCATAAGCCATCTTCCACTGAAAGAGCGAAAGCTGCTCGCGCTGCCCGCGATCGGCATACCGAATCCAGTAGACATTCACTGGTTCGTCGGGATTCAGCCGGTGACCCCCTGCCAGATTGGCTTCGTAAATAACGGTGTTGGCGTTGTTGCTCCGCTGAATGTAAAACAGACGATTGGGCGACGAAGGAGGAACCGGAAATTCTTTTTCGGCGGCAACGATGGGGCTGCTGGAACCGAAAAGTCCCAGCAGCACGAGTAGGCGGAAAATGGATCGGCAAGTCATGTAAGTAGTTCAATAGTATGTTGTTGTTGCGCTTAAGACCCTTATGGACAACTCAACCCCTACGCAGTTTCAAAAAAATAGCGAAGAACGAATCGCCCGGACCGTCGTTTTTTTCTCCTACTTTTGCACAACTTAACTGCTTTCAGCGTTTTACGCAGGTATGAAGTCATTTTTGTTTCGTTTTGGAGTGGTGTTGGCCGTGCTGATCGTGGTCAATCTATTATCGTCGTTTTTGTTTTTTCGGGTCGATCTGACGCAGGAGGGCCGGTATACACTTTCGGAAGGAACCGAAAACCTGCTGGCCAACCTAGACGATGATGTCCACGTCAACGTTTACCTGACGGGCAACCTGCCACCCGCTTTCAAGCGGCTGGAAACGAGCATCCGCGAAACCCTGGCGGAGTTTCAGGCCCGCTCCAGCCGAACGCTGACCTACCGCTTTATTGATCCGACGGCCAATCCGAACGAGAAGCAGCGCGTTGAGTTTCAGACGCAATTGCTGCAAAAGGGCTTGACACCGACCAGCCTGAATTTTTCTACCGAAGGCAACCAGCGCACCGAGCAGTTGATTTACCCCTGGGCTGTGGTGTCTTATAAAGGCCGCGACTTGCCGGTTCTGCTGCTGCGCGGAAACCGGACCAGTTCGAAGGAGGAGCAGCTGAACCAGTCGATTGAAAACATCGAATACGAGCTGGCGTCGGCAATTCGGCGGTTGACAATTCAGAAGAAAAAAGTGCTGGGAGTTACGGTAACCTATACGGATGTAGAACCGCTCCGGCTCTCCGACCTGCTGGCCACTTTGCAGGAATTTTACACGATTGAACTGATTGACTTGCAGGCATCCCGCGATCTGGTGGGGCTCGACGGGCTGATTGTTCCCAAACCCGACCGGCCATTTTCGGAAGCCGATAAATACAAACTGGATCAGTTTGTGGTCAACGGCGGCCGGGCGTTGTTTTTCGTCGATGGCCTGAAAATTGACAGTGTTGGGCGGGAAGGAACGTACGCCCAGCCGTTGAATCTGAACCTGAACGATCTGTTCTTTCGCTGGGGCTTTCGGGTCAACAATGACATTATCAAAGACCTGAGCTGTGCTTTTATTCCACTGAATGTGGGGAATATGGGCGATAAGCCAAACGTGCAGTTGCTGCCCTGGCGGTTTTTTCCATTGATCAATAATTTTGGAAACAGTCCGATCGTACGGAATCTGGATGCTATCTACAGCCGGTTTACCAGCACCCTCGATACCGTGCAGGCATCAGGGATTGTGAAAACCCCCCTGCTAATGAGTTCGCAGTACACCAAAATTCTGAAAGCGCCCGCGCTGGTGAGCTACAACGAAGCCCGTCAGCAACCTGACCCCCGAACGTACGATAGTGGGGTGCAGCTCATTGCCTGTTTGCTGGAAGGACGGTTTCAGTCGCTTTATACCAACCGCATTTTGCCGGGCGATCCGCGGGCTGCGGCTTTCAAAGCCCAGAACCAGGCCGCCAAAATTGTGATCTGCTCCGATGGAGATCTGCTCATCAACGATATCAATTACCGCAACAATACGCCCTATCCGCTCGGCTACGAACGGTTTTCGAAGAATACCTTTGCCAACAAGGATTTTGTGGTCAATGCGGTCAATTATCTGCTGGACGATAACGGAATTATCACCGCCCGCACCCGTCAGGTGACTCTGCGACCGCTGGATAAAATCCGGCTCCGCGAAGACCGGTTGTCGTGGCAGCTCCTGACGCTGCTCGGACCGGTAATTCTGATTGGCTTTGTGGGTGTTATCTGGCAGTTTTCACGCCGGAAGAAGTACGCCTAATTGGTATTTAAATGTTTATTAGGGTCAATCAGGGGGCATCAGAGTTGATCAGGGAACTTCGCTGATTACCCCTGCTAATTCCCGATAAACTCTGTGTCATAACCCTCCTTATATCTCGACTATTTTTCCTACTTTTGTTCTTATTGGACAAACGGCTTCAACTAAAATTGCATATGAAATTTATCGTTTCCTCCTCCGTAGTACTCAAGCAACTTTCGGCCATCAACGGTGTGGTGGCAACGAATCCGATTGTGCCCATTCTGGAGAACTTCCTGTTTAAATTGGAAGACGATACGCTGACGGTGACGGCTTCGGACCTGCAAACGACCATGATCACCAACATCGCCGTTGAGTCGTCGGAGAAGGGAGCCATTGCCATTCCGGCCAAACTGCTGCTGGATACGCTGCGCGGTCTGCCCGAACAACCGATTACCTTCAATGTCAACACGGAAACCTTCGGAACGGAAATCCTGACCGACAACGGGCGGTATAAATTATCGGGCGAAAACCCGATCGATTTCCCGAAAATTCCGACGGTGAACCGGAGTCTGGCCGTTGAGCTGTCGTCGGATGCTCTGTTGAGCGCCATCAACAATACGGTTTTTGCCACCAGTACCGACGACCTGCGCCCGGCCATGACGGGGGTGTATCTGCAACTGTCGGAAGATAACGCAACTTTTGTAGCTACCGACGGTCACCGGCTGATTCGCTACCGCCGGACTGACATCACGTCGCCGAGCAACAGTTCGATGATCATTCCGCGGAAAGCGCTGACGCTGCTGAAAGCGTCGCTGCCCGAAGATGCAGTAGTACGGGCTGAGTTCAGTCAGTCAAACGCGTCGTTTACGTTTGGAAACACACAGATGATTTGTCGATTGATTGACGAACGGTTCCCGGATTTTGAAAATGCCATTCCGGTGAACAACCCAAACATCATGACAATTGGTCGGACGGATATCCTGAATTCGCTGAAGCGGATTATGATTTACGCCAACCGGACCACGCACCAAATCCGGCTTTCGCTGAAAACCAATTCGCTGACGATTTCGGCGGAGGATCTCGACTACAGCAACGAAGCCAACGAAAAACTGCTTTGCGATTACGACGGTGATCCGCTGGAAATTGGTTTCAACGCCCGCTTCCTGACCGAAATGCTGAACAATCTGAGCGCCAAAATGCTCTCCTTTGAAATGTCGGCTCCCAACCGTGCCGGTCTGATCATTCCGGCCGATAAAGAAGAGAACGAAGATATTCTGATGCTGGTGATGCCGGTCATGCTGAATACGTACGCATAGTCTGAACTAAGAGTATACGAATTAAAGTGGTCCGCCGTAGCGGGATTAACGAGGATGAGTTGCGCGAAATCGCAATCTTTTACGTCCTACGTCGTCCTGCTACGGCGGATCGTTTTTAGTTGCTCTGGACAATTCAGTTCCGGTTCTTTACAGCTTCCCTTTTTATCTCCTGCATCGCTAATGACGATAGCCCTTTGCCCGGTTATTGCCAACAACCCGGCCTGAGCTACCACCCGGTGAATCCCGTAAGTCGGCAATGCGAAAACCGTCTGCCTTTCCGCTGATCACATAAACAGGCCGTTCACTCAGTTCACGATTGCTTCCGGGCGATTGCATTTGCCTTTGTTGCACCTATTCGTATATTTGAGTTTGTTGCTTATTCTAACCCGACGGTAAACCGTCCGTTTTGCTTGCTTTCAGAACGGATGGTTTTGGGCTGTCACCGGTGCGTTGGCCGCGCCGGATTTTGGTGAAGTCGTACTAAATACGGATCGCTTAATTTGTTATGAAAGTATCACCTGCGGAACCGTTTCAGTTGATCTACTCGCTGTTGGAGCACGAGTTTTTGGGCTATTTGTTCGAAGCATTTGTCGTACAGCTCAATGCCCGTGGTGAGTTAACCTTGCAGAACCAGACGCTGTCGGCCAAAAACGCCGGCGAGTTTGCAACGGGTCTGGATGAGGGTGATTTTGAACTAGTTCGGATCATTGATGATATTCAGCAGGATGTTATTCTGAAAAAGTTTAACTCCAAAAAATTACCGGCGGTCGACTTTTTTCTGAAAGTCTACGATCCCCAAAAGGGCGATAAGGAATTACAGGATCGGATTTGCGAATACCTGGAAGTGCGCCGGGCCAAGATTCTGGAACGGCTGTCCGACAAAAAGTTGTATATCATGGGCAGCGACGGCAATCCGGCCTGGATGCCCATCGAACGAATGCCGGAGAAGGCCGACGTGTATTTCAATTTTGTGCGTACCGAAACCGCAACGGAATACTTCCCAACGATCAAGTACCAGGGCGAGCGGATTGATTTTCAGTTCAAAGACGCGCTGCTGATCTGCGATGATCCGGCCTGGATGATGGTGGACGGCCGATTGTTCCATTTTGACAAAAACGTGGACGGGAAAAAACTGCGCCCGTTCCTGCAAAAACGGAAGATTGTTATCCCGAAAAATATTGAAGATCAATACTATCACCGCTTTGTAGCTCCGCTGATCGCATCCTATAACGTATACGCCAAAGGGTTTGAAATCCGAAAGGAAGTTGTTACTCCAGCGCCCGTTCTGACGGTTTCGGAACAGTTGGCGTCACCGCGTTCGGTACCTGCCTTGTTCGAATCGGCGGTTGCGAACGGGCACGGTCCGGCAGAGCGGATGAATAGTGTGCTGGCCGAAATGGCACCGGCGGTTTCGACCGACGATTCGCAGGTGGTTTTTGACCTGATGTTTCAATATGGCCAGTTTACGTTCCGGTACGACGGTTTCACGAATGCCTCCAACGTCAGCATCGAAAAGAAGGGCGATGACTATGTGTTCCACAAGATCCGCCGGGACATTGGCAAGGAGAAATCGACGCTGTGCTGGCTCAAGGAAAATGGGCTCGAACTGAAAGACAACGGTCACTCCCGACTGGATAAGGCAACGGCTTTTGAATGGCTTCAGCAAAAGCATAATTTGCTGATGGAGGCTGGTTTTCAGGTTTCGCAACACGCCAGCGATGCCAAGCGGTATTTCCTGGGGTATTCGTCCATCGTGGTTTCCATCAACGAAACCCGCGACTGGTTTGATATTTATGCCAAAGTGCAGTTCGGAGAATTTGAAATTCCGTTCATTAAGCTTCGAAACCTGATTCTAAACAAGAAGCGGGAGTTTACGCTGCCCAACGGCGAGATTGCGGTGATTCCGGAAACCTGGTTTACAAAATATTCGGAGCTGTTTGCGTTTATGGAGCACGAAATCGATGGTGATCGGCTCGTGCTGCACAAACACCACGTTTCACTCGTTCAGGAATTGCAGGAAGAAAGCCTGGCGTCGGCGGTGATCAGCCACAAACTGGAGCAACTACGGACGTTTGAAGAGATTCATTCGCACCCGCTGCCCACCCAGTTCAAGGGATCGCTGCGGCCTTATCAGAAAGCAGGTTACGACTGGTTGCAGTTTCTAAACCAATACCGTTTTGGTGGCTGCCTGGCCGACGATATGGGGTTGGGAAAAACCGTGATGACGCTGGCGATGCTGCAGTCGCAGAAAGAAGCTGGCTTTAAGGAACCAACGCTGCTGGTGATGCCTACATCGTTGCTGTACAACTGGGAGCTGGAAGCCCGCCGGTTTACGCCCGATCTGCGCGTGATGGTGTATACGGGCACCTACCGCGATAAAAATACGGCTCAGTTTGATGAGTACGATTTGATTCTGACTTCGTACGGTATTGTCCGGATCGACGTCGATCTGTTGAAAACGTACCGGTTTCATTACATCATTCTGGACGAATCGCAGGCCATCAAAAATCCATCCTCGCACATTACGCGGGCGGTGATGCAGCTCAATTCGGCGCATCGGCTCATTCTGACCGGTACTCCGCTGGAAAACAGCACGATGGATTTGTGGACGCAAATGACGTTCATCAATCCCGGTTTGCTGGGCAGCCAGACGTTTTTCCGGAACGAGTTTCTGGTGCCCATTGAAAAAAAGAACGACGAGCAGAAAACCCAGCGGTTGTACGGAATCATCAAACCGTTCATGCTGCGTCGGCACAAGTCGCAGGTCGCGCGCGATTTGCCCGAAAAGGTAGAAAATATTCACTACAGCGATATGTCGCCGGAGCAAGAGAAGCAGTACGAAGAAGCCAAATCGTATTACCGCAATCTGATTCTGGAACACATTGAAGAAGAGGGTGTTGCCAAATCTCAGATGGTGGTTTTGCAGGGGTTGACCAAGCTCCGGCAGATTGCCAATCATCCGCGCATGATCGACGAAACGTACGAAGGCAACTCGGGCAAACTCGACGACATGGTGATGCGGCTGGAAGGTGCCATGGCGGATAATCATAAGGTGCTGGTATTTAGTCAGTTTATCAAACACCTGGACGTGGTTCAGCAGTATTTGCAGGAGCGTGGTATTCAGTATGCCTACCTGGATGGCTCGACGCAGGACCGCCGGGGGCAGGTGAATCTGTTCCAGACCAACGATGCCATCAAACTATTCCTGATTTCGCTGAAAGCGGGCGGTTTGGGCCACAACCTGACCGCAGCTGACTACGTGTTCATTCTGGACCCCTGGTGGAATCCGGCCATCGAAGCGCAGGCCATCGACCGCGCCCACCGCATTGGGCAGCAGCGCACGGTTTTTACCTACAAGTTTATCTCCCGCAATACCGTTGAGGAAAAGATTCTGGCCTTGCAGCGGTCCAAACAAAAACTGGCCAGCGACCTGATCACAACCGAAGAAAACTTCATGAAGTCGCTGACGAAAGAAGACATCATGGCCCTGCTCGAATAGGAAACCGGTCAGAGGTTGAGCAGCGACTTCAGTTTTTCATAAAAGCCCGTATTGCGGAACGTAAAGGTTTTGTGCAGGATGTAGTTCGAGATAAAGCTCAGGCCCATTCCAAACGTGTGCGAGAAGAGTTTGTTGAGATTAACGGTTTTGACCGAGCCTGGCAGGGTGAAGGTATAAATCCCGTTCTGGCTGATGGAAAAATTGTACAAAGCCGAAGCACCATACACGGTTATTAAGCAGGAAATAATGGAGACCATCGCGAATTTTGCCATTTCCCGACGGGTTTTGGCGGAATTTTTGGCGTTGAAGGCCAGCAGTTTTGTCAGGAAAAAACCGATGAAAAAAGAGCTGACGTAGCCAATCAGTACACCATTTTCGTAAGAAATATGAAACCATTCCTGAAGCAGTGAACTAACGACAATTTGCAGGGATGCGCCGATGGCGGCTACAATAAAATACGCAACTAAATCTTTTTGATTAAAGAGTTTGTTCGACATAAAAAATACTTCCGGATGCGGCTAAGACCCGCAAATTAACAGGTAGAGTTGAATTTACGGTAAGCGGATTTATGATCAGACAGGGGTCTTTAGGAAACGGCAACGTTTGACAAGCGGTGTTGTCGAAAAACAAGTAACGGAAAAACTTCGATAAAGCCATAAATGGGGCTACTTTTGTGGACGTATCTTTCTACCTATGTCTACATTTAATCCCCAAACCCGCATTGGTATTCTTGGCGGAGGGCAACTGGGCCTGATGCTGTTGCAGGCTGGTATCGACTGGAACCTGAATGTTCATATTCTTGACCCGGATGCCGAGGCTCCGTGCCGTCAACTGGCCACTGTATTTACGCAAGGTTCGTTGACGGATTACGATACGGTTTATCAGTTCGGTCAGCAGGTTGATGTGTTGACGATTGAGATTGAGCGGGTTAACGTGGATGCATTGGAAGCACTGGAGCGTGAGGGTAAACGGGTTTTTCCGCAGCCATCCGTTATTCGGATCATCCAGGACAAACGGGCGCAGAAGCAATTTTACCGGGAGCACAACCTGCCCACGGCTGATTTTATCCTGACCGAAAACCGGGCGGATGTACCATCGGCGCTGGCTCAGCAACCCGATTTTCTGCCTGCTTTTCATAAATTGGGCCGCGATGGTTACGACGGACGGGGTGTGCAGCGCATTGCCAGCAGCGATGACTTCGGAAAAGCATTTGATGCGCCCGGTGTGCTGGAGAAAGCCGTTGATTTTGAAAAAGAACTCGCGGTGATTGTGGCCCGCAATGAACAGGGACAAACCGCTACGTTTCCGACCGTGGAGATGGTTTTTCACCCCGAGCAGAATCTGGTCGAATACCTGTTTGCACCAGCGGCTATTTCGGAGGCCATCAACCAGCAGGCGCAGGACGTAGCCCGTAAAACTGCCGAAGCCTTCGGCATTGTGGGCTTGTTGGCGGTTGAATTATTTCTGACAAAAGACGGACAGGTGATTGTCAATGAGGTAGCGCCACGCCCGCACAACAGCGGCCATCAGACAATCCGGGCCAATATCACGTCGCAGTTTGAGCAACACTGGCGGGCTATTCTGAACCTGCCGCTGGGCGATACGGCGGCCCTGACACCGGCCGCCATGATCAACCTGCTGGGGGAACCCGATCACAGCGGTCCGGCCCGGTACGAAGGCATGGAAACGCTGCTGGCTATGTCTGGCGTGTTTCCATTTCTGTACGGTAAAAAAATTACCCGCCCGTTTCGCAAAATGGGTCATATTACCGTTATTAGTTCAGATTTAGAGCAACTTCGCGCCAAAGCCGAAACCGTCAAGAAAAGCATTAAAGTGAAAAGTTAAGAATGAAGCGTTACGAGTTGCTCCGCGCCAGGTAAAACGCGTCAGCCAACTCCTAACCTTAGCTAAAAATATGGTTGGAATTATTATGGGCAGCAGTTCGGACCTGAAGGTCATGCAAGAGGCTGCCGACATTCTGAATGAGTTTGGGGTACCGTACGAAATCGACGTCGTGTCGGCGCACCGGACCCCGGAAAAGATGGTTGAATACGGAAAAACCGCCCGACAGCGCGGGTTAAAAGCCATCATTGCGGGGGCGGGTGGAGCAGCTCACTTGCCGGGCATGGTGGCTTCCCTGACCACCCTGCCGGTGATTGGCGTACCAGTTAAATCCAGCAACTCCATCGATGGCTGGGATTCCGTTCTTTCGATTCTACAAATGCCGTCGGGGGTGCCTGTGGCCACCGTGGCCCTCAACGGTGCCCGGAATGCGGGGATTCTGGCGGCTCAGATTGTGGGAACGTTTGACGATAAGGTGGCCCAGCGATTGCAGGATTACAAGGAAGATATGAAAGCGAAAGTAGCTAAAATGAGCCAGGAAGTGAAGAACAGTTAAAAAGTTTACGGTCTATTGCTGAATGACGTCCGATTGCGATGCGCCAGCCAACGAAAAACCGTAAACCGTAACCTATAACTATGGAAACCGAAAATGCGAAGCGTAACCCCCGGCCCACGGAGGGTTCAAGTTTGCCGACGATTACACTGGCTGTGCTGGTGCTGACGATTCTGGCGCTGCTGTACGTTGGCTATGAGTACGTGGCCGATGATACAAAAGGCTCGGAGGAACTGACGAGTGTAGCGTTGGATACGACGGTGCAACGACCGGTGGAACTGCCGATCGAACCCGAACTGGTGGCACCGATAGAAATCGATACGTCCAGCCGAAACGCTCCGATCGATTTGTCGCAGGCTACTCCGCCCCCGGTCGAAGAAGAAAAGCAAGTGGCTAAAAAACCGGCGCTGGATTCGGAAGAGCGGCCGGCAAAAGGAGTGCCTACGGCCGAAAAAGCCGCTGAAGAAAAGCCAAAAGAGGAGAAGCGCGTTCGGGAAGAAAAAACCGTAGCGGAAAAACCGAAAGAAGAAAAGAAAGAAACGCCCAAAGCCACTGTTCCGGCGGGTGGGGTTTCGATGACGCACACGGTTCGGCCCGGTGAAACAATTTATAGTGTTGCCACAAAATACAATATGTCGGTCAATACCTTGAAGGCGCTCAACCCGGATTTGAAAGATAACGATGTGAAAGCCGATATCACGAAACTAAAAGTGAAGGCACGGGCGTATCATACCGTTGGGGCGGGGGATATTCTGCGGGTGGTGGCCGAAAAATACGGGGTGACGGTTGAAGCCCTGATGAAAGCGAACGGCAAGACAAAGAATCACGCAGCCCGGGGTGAACGGCTGATTATACCGTATGCCGAAAAGCAGTAGGCAGTAGTTTTCAAAAACGACTGACTTTTTCTAAACATTCTGCCTGGCAGAGCCACTTACAAGCCAATTTCATGAAAACCGTTTTAGTAACCCTTCTATTTTTTGGTCTCGCCCTAACCGGCGCGACCGCTCAAAACAAAATGAAGAAAGCCACCCTTGAGCACGTCGTGCTATTTAAATTTAAACCCGAAACTACGCCTGAAAAGGTAAAGGAAATTGTGGCCGCTTTTGAAGCACTGCCCTCGAAGATTAAAGAAATCAAAAGCTTTAAGTGGGGCACCAACAATAGTCCGGAAGGCCACGATAAAGGATTAACGCACGCCTTTATCCTGACGTTTGATAACGAAAAAGACCGGGATACGTACCTGCCGCATCCGGCCCACAAAGAGTTTGGCAAAATTGTCGGCCCGTGGCTGGCCGATCTGACTGTTGTTGATTTTACGAATCAGGCGAAATAAGGATAAAAAAGAGGAAAGCAGGAAGGGATAAGAGGCAAAACCGCTTATTTCTTCCTGCTTTCCTCTTTTTGTGCTTTCTTACTCTTTCCCGTCCGCTAGATAGCCTTTCCGCTTCAGGAGGGTGTCCATGAATCTGAGTTCATTCTCGGTTGTGAAGATGGAGTACGGCAGGTAAAGAAACTGCGCATCCTTCATGCCTTTGGCCACGATTTTAGCCAGCCAGTTGACCTTCATCCCGTTCGTTGCCTGATCGTTGGACACTACCATAACATAGGCATCTTTGTCTTTGGTCACGCTGCGAATCTGATCCCACTTCAGAATTCCACCTTCGCGGGCATTCAATTTCATCAGAATCTGTCGGCTGTCGATTTCGTAGACGTACTTCTGAAACAGCGCTTTAGTCTGTTCCATTTGCGTAATGCCCGTAAATTGCACCGCCCAGAAGAGTACATACAGGATGGTGAGCAGAACGATGACGAGGTAGAGCCACCAGTTCGGATAAACGCCTGTTACGTTCAGAATGGCATTGGCAATGATAAGTCCCAGTGGCACAAAGGCCCAGTACCAGTTTTGTTTTACCCAGCTACGCATCGCCAGACTGATGTAGGTTTTCTGGTCGAGTGCGTATTTTTTGGTTTTGATAATCATTGAAATAAAGAACTTAATAGACAAGAGCCATTAGACAGGAGGAGAAGGAAAAAGAGATTCGACGTCTTTCATCGCTGTCCCAACGGTCTGCCGTTGCAGCTCTCTCGTCTAACGAAGTTGCAAAAATACGAAAAGGCTTTGTTTATTTTGAGCATTCACCCTTTTCGGTTAATTTTCATTTTTAATAAAGCGTATATGACTTCCGAAATGACCCAGATTTTGACGCGTGTGCAGGTAGAGCAGAAAATCCGTCGGATCGCGTTTGAAATTTATGAGAACAATTTTGAAGAATCGGAGGTGATTCTGGCGGGGGTGTCGGGTGAAGGATATGTACTGGCCGGATGCCTGGCAGATGTGCTCCGGCAAATTGCGCCCCTGGAAATCAAGGTGATGGAGATTAACCTGGATAAAACCATCAAGCAGCAGCCTCCTATTCACCTGAATGCGGAAGAAACGGTTTTTACGAATAAATCCGTGGTAGTGGTCGATGATGTGCTGAACTCGGGCCGAACGCTGGCGTTTGCGCTGCAACCGTTTCTGAATGTGCCGTTGATCAGCCTGAAAGTGGCCGTTATTGTTGATCGGGACCACAAACGCTACCCCATTGCCGCCGACTACATTGGCTACAAACTATCCACCACGCTGACCGAGCACGTGGAAGTGATCCTGAGCGACGAAGAACGGATTGGGGTATACCTCCGGTAAAGTCACGATGGTACGGGTTGCCAAGAACGGTTTATCGGGAAAGCGACAGTACTAAACTCTGCAAATCCTGGTCGATGGAACGGATGGATGACTGAAGCTGATTAAGCATGTTGGCGCGATTGTGAAGATCATCGGCCTGGTAGTTTCCTCCTTCCGTAAAATACAAAGCTACTTCCTCGGGCGAATCGTTATCCACTACAAAGCTTTGCCAACGTTGACGGATGTTATGGCTTAGGCTATACTGACCATCATTGCTAAATGATTTTTCGGTCAAAACATACCAGACCATTGGGGGGTAAACCGTTGATTCCCGAGGTTGCTTCCAGATATCGGTCAGCAAATTGCGGGCATGCTTGAAGGGTACGGTCTGGTTGGATTGAAAAGCCGCGATACCGCTCAGCCCCGCACTGACCACGCCACCCCCAATTCCAACAATATTACTGGGTTTTTCACCCGGAATCAAAGACGTGGCAACGGTTGTAGCAGCCCCCAGAATGACGGAATAAATAGTAAGACGCCGGATGCGCTGTTCGTCGCGCTTATCCAAATACGTGGCCAGCTGTTCGGCGCGCTCACCCTCACAATCCAGTTCGGCGGCCAAACTGGCTATTTGCGTAGAGGCCAGCATCAGCCGGTTTAGAATCTGCTGCCTTTTTTGCAGCAACGTTATCTTCCCTTCCAGGCTGGTATTGGAAATCAATTGATTTTCTTCTTGTAACAACGGCAAGATTCCGACGGCATTGGCCAGTAAAAGATCATGCTTGGAAAACCGTTGCAGCAGACTACTGCTAAATTCCCGGAGCGCCTGATCGGTGGGCTTGGGAAAATACGTCGAATCATAGCGGTATTGAATCGGTGGCTCACAATAGCGATCTGACACCCGCATTGACGACGGTTTGAATACGTTGCAGGAAACGAGCGCATGGAAGCCGATGCCCCAAAAAAGTAAGCGAAATACGTGCTGCATCATAAAGCTGAATGAGACCAAAGCGGACCGGTTTGAAAAGGAGCCAATAAGCTTACTTTTTGACTTCTTTGTAAACAAACAGACGAGTCCTTTGGTTATCTGATGTCCGCTGATGAGCGCAAATTCAACAAAACCGTTCTGAGCTACAACGTTTTCTCAACAACGCCCCCTTTCCGGCTGTCGACTGAAACCGTGTATTTGCCACTGCGGCCCCCTTTCACAATCCAGCGGACTTTTACGTAACCCATGCCCGGAATATTAGGCACTTCAATCGTAGCGGGGTTATTTCTCTGCTCCTTCGTGATGTTCAGGTCGGCATTTTCCACGATCATGCCCGCCAGCGGGTTGGCTCCCTTCAGCGTGATGTAATCAGGACGCTCGATCTTGAACCGGATGTCGTGCGATGAATGCGTCGGAATAACGCGCTGGTTGATGATGGTTGCCGTCACTTCCGTCAAGCCGTTGCCGAGCGGTTTGCTCGTGATGGCCTGAACGTCCAGTTTAGGCGTCTGGTAGGCGTGGAACAGCGTAAATGACATGTTCCGGTGGGCATCTTCTTCGAGCATAAAACCGGGGTGATTCCGGATGTAATTCTTCTTGGGGCCACCAATTTCAATATCGCCATACTGCGGATGTTTGAACGGTTTCCAGGGCACGTAGGCGTCATCGAACAGCAGGTATTTGCCAAACTGATTGAACTCGTCGTTCTGAAACCGATTGCTTTCGCCCGGTTTTTGGCGGAACAACAGGTAGGAAGACATCAATTCATTGGAGAACGTGAAAATGCCCCGGCCCAGCGCCAGCCAGTCGATTTCGCCCCCGTAAACCGTATACAAATCCTTGTAAATCACGTAGTAATTGTAGCCGGGGATGATTTTTTCGCCCGTGCGTCCGATCACATCATACACGGCAATGTCGCTCGGATTGTAATACTGCTGGTCTTCTTCGGCACCCGGCCCCCGCAGAAACATCCCGCCGTAATTGTGGTAACTCTGGGCTCCGGCGATGTTCGGGTGGCTCATGATGTATTTTTTGATGGCCTGCGTTTCCGGTAGTGTTCCGGGATAAAACAGCGCCCCGCCCTGAATATAATCCGGTTGCCAGCCCCAGCCCCAGTCGCGGTTGGGATCGTAGCGGCCCGCTACATCTTCGTTCACCAGTCCGTCGCCGTCGTTGTCGATGCCTTCATAGCCCAGCATTTCGTATTCACCGGGTTCGTCGGGTTTCGCCGGGATCATGCGCGTCGGGTCGTTGGGGTCCTGTTTCATGCGCCCCAACGGTGTTTTCCGGCGCATCAGCACAATATTTCCGTCGCCGTCCAGGTCGTCATACTTGTCTTCGTCCACTTCGCCGTCGCCATCGTCGTCAAACGGCATCAGTCCCGAGCGGGGCGAATTCGGATTGTTCGGGTTTTTGATGAAATCTTCCCGGGCGTCGAGGTTGATGCTGGGTGCGATATAAAACACTTTATCCTTGAGCAACTGCGTCGTGAATTCGATTGTGCCAAAGTTTTCGGCAAGGTACCAGGCCGTGTACATGGCGATTTCCGAACCCTGCAACTCGTTCGAGTGAATGTTGCCATCGATGTAAAAACCCGGCTTGCGATCTACATTGCCGGTTTTGAAATCGCTGACAACCAGTACCCACAAATCCCGGCCCTGAAAGGTTTTCCCCATGGATTCAACCCGAATCAGATTCGGATGCGCCTTCGCCATGTCCTGGCAGAATTTGGTGATGCCAGCGTAGTCGTTGTAATGGTTCCAGCGCATGGGCACCTTCGGATTGGCGGGCGACCCCACAGCCCGCAAACCGGTTAGATCATCGTTCTGCGCCGGTTTTTGCTGCGCCAGCCCCACAAACGGCAGGGCAGTTACTAAGAATAAGAATAGTTTTTTCATGTATCCTTTCTCTGACTCCCTCTGATTATTCTGTGTAACAACTATATCTCAGAGTTAATCAGAGAACATCAGGGTTTTATTTGAGGGTGATGTCGATTGATTTGGTGCCGGTCATGGCGTTGCCGGCTTCGAGCGTGGCTCGACCCGTGCCGGAGACGAGAAACGTGACTTCCATCGATTCGCCAGCCGCCATCGGGCTGCGCAGAATCCGTTTCCGGCCCGATACCACGGTTTGGTCGTTTCCGGTTCGCAGTTCGATTTTCATCTTGGGAACAAACCGCACCCGGTCACCGATTTCGGAACCCGTTGGGAGCAACCCCCGGTTGACAACCTGCGCCGTCACGCGCGTCAGGCCGCCCGACAGCGATTCCGTCCGTACATTCACCACGTCGATGACGGGCATCCGGCGGGCAAAAACCGTCAGAAATTTCAGGTGTTTCTCCGCCACATCGTTCAAAAACGAAACCGGCGGGTTCAAGCGGGCAAAGGGAACAATTCCGCCTACGTCGGTTTTACGGCCGGGAAAATCGGGGTGTTCGATAGACTGCCAGTTGACGAAAACATCACGCAGGTTGTTCGCATCGGCCCATTTCAGCAGCCTCACGTCTTCGTTATCCGACGGTTTGGCCGCACCTGGAGCTTTGCTTTTGGCTGTATCGGCGGGAGCAACGGTTTTGGGTGCCCACCAGCCCGGTGTCGAAAAGCTGAACCGACCGTAATGGTAATAGGCGGTTTGGGCAAAGTTCCCCTTGGTGGGTGGCATTGGCGGAGCGTCTTTCAGACCGGTTTGGCCATTATATAATTTCGAAACCTGTTCACCAACGGTGGCATCTTTCTCCAGTAAGCCGGTAATGATGCGCCGGACGGTTTTGGCGCGGTCGAATTTGGGGGCTTCTGAAAGGTTGTTGTAGGGGCCGAAGGTAAAGACGGCATAGACGTTCGGGGCTTTGTACAGAAAATCAAGCAATGCTCGGTTTTCGGGTTCCGATACGGGCATTTCGCCCGAGCCCGGCGTAAAGAACGGATAGTCGAACGTAAAATTCTTGTCCAGCGCAACACCCCCCGCGCCATCTTCGTTGAACATGCCGTCTTTATCATTATCAACACCTTCCGAAAGCAGAAGATAACGCCCCGCTTCACCTTTGGCCGGATCGGCTTTGATCAACACGCGCGGGTCGTCTTTGCTGGGAATAAAAGCGCCGGTTGGGTCTTCTACGCGGATTTGCGTAATCAAACCGTCCTTGTTCAAATCCTCAAACGGGTCTTCGTTCAAACGGCCATCGCGGTCATCGTCGGTATCGGTTCCGTTGCCGGTTCGCTCATAACGCGGTCGGGCGGTAAATTGCTCCTGCGCGTCGGGGTTGATGCTGGGGAAAATGTAAAACGTCTTGCTGTCGAGTAACCGCGCTACGCTGTCCTGGTTCGAGGCCGCCAGCAGCTTTTCGGCCAGTTGAACGGCCAGTTCGGTTCCGGCCAGGTGCGGACCATGAACTCCGGCTACGAGCGCAATAGCCGGTTTTTGAGCCGCCGTTCCGCGACCGAGTGTCAGCAGCCAGACGTCTTTGCCACCGGGTGATTTGCCAAGCGACTGAAGCGTGGACAGTGATTTGTAGCGGGTTGTCAGGGCTTTTAAGCGGTTGGAGAGCTGAGAGGCTGATGAGTAGGAGCCGGGAGACGGGGCCTGAGCCTGCACAGACGTGAAAAGGGCTAAACAAGAGGTGAATGTGCTCGCCAGCAGAACTGGGAGGTAACGATATTTCATGAAAAAGGGGTAACCAACGTTTGAATGACGGAGTGACGCTCTAAATTAGAGAAATTGCCGGAAAGATCAGTAACTTTCTGCCAATCGATTGCCCAACGAAACCACCCTTACCTTAACTTAGAGAACATGGCTACGGATCGCCGTATTTTTTTACAATCCCTGGCCGGATTGGCCGGACTGGTTCATTTTACAAAGCTGGACGGTTGGGCCGCCAGCAAAACTGTTGCTATCAAAAAGCCACACATTGCCTGCAACCAATACACCTGGCACACCTTCTACCAGCGGCAGGGGCGCAGCTGGTCGGCGGATCTGGATGCGTCGCTGGCCGATTTTGCCAACTCAGGTATCAAAGGGTATGAACCCTCGGTCAACTCAGCGGTTGATATTCAAAAACTGGCACCCTTGCTGAAAAAGCACAAACTGGAAATGCATTCGCTGTATGTCAACAGTACGCTGCATAAGGCCGACGAAGCCGATAAAACGCTGGCGACAGTAACGGCCATTGCCGACGCAGCCCGCCCATTGGGGGCCCGCCTTGTGGTGACCAACCCGAGTCCGCTCAAAGGAGGAAATGTGGCAGACAAAACCGATGCAGAATTGGCTGTTCAGGCGGCTAATCTCGACCGGCTGGGGGCGGAACTCAAAAAACGCGGCATGACGCTTTCGTACCATACCCACGACGTGGAAATGCGGAACTCCGCCCGCGAATTTCACCACATGATGCTGGCAACGGATCCCCGCAATGTGTCGCTTTGCCTGGATGTACACTGGATTTACCGCGGCTCCGGCAATTCGCAGGTGGCGCTGTTTGATATTGTCAAACTCTACGGTAAACGGATTACGGAACTGCACCTTCGGCAGTCGAACAACGGTATTTGGGCCGAAACCTTCGGGCCAGGCGACATTGACTACCTTCGTCTGGCAAAAGAGCTAAAAACGTTGGGTGTCCGGCCGCATCTGGTGCTGGAGCAGTGTATTGAAAAGCAATCGCCAAACACACTGGATGCCCTGGCGGCCCATCGGCAGGATCTGGCGTATGTTGAAACGGTTTTTGGCGGATGAGGTTTCGGGCTTCTGGCCACTCGGTATATATTTTCGATAAAACGATCCACTGGTATGCACAAAGAAGAGGACAGGGCGTTTATATGAAATATCCCTGTTCTCTATGAAAAAGTATGTACTTCTGTTTTTAGGGGCATTATTGAGTTTGATCACGGTTTCGGATGCGCTGGCAACGCACGTTCGGGCGGGAGAAATAACGACGCGACGGATTTCCTCTAATTCACTCACGTACGAGATAACCCTGACGGTTTATTACGACATGCGACCGGGGCCAACCGGTGGACTCAATGCCGCCCGCAGCCAGATCGATGTGAACTTCTGCTTCGGGGTTGGACAGCAAATGCGACGTGTCCCGCGCGTTGATGCCGAAACCCGGAATATCAACCCTAACACCAGTATCAATATATACCGGACGACTTATACCTATCCCGGGCCGGGCACGTACGAAATCAGTTGTACCATCATCAATCGGAACGAAAATACCCGTAATATTCCGGTTTCCGTTCAAACCAGCTTCAAGCTGCGGACCACCATCGTCGTCAATGCCAATCTGGGGCTTAACAGTACGCCGGTTCTGTTGAACCCTCCGCTGGATTCGGCTCGTGTTGGCCAGAAATGGTGCCACAACCCGGCCGCTTTCGATGCCGATGGCGACAGTCTGGCTTACCGGTTGTATACACCTTCCGGACGATTGTACGAAGCGGATGATGCGTCCTGCGATCCGGTTTTTGTGGCCGGTTATATAGATCCTTCCCGAATTGGCCAGAACCCGGTGACGGAAACCGGCTCCGGCCCGGCGACGCTGACCGTCAACCCCATTACAGGAGACGTATGCTGGGATGCACCCGCCGAACAGGGGCAATACAACATTGCCTTCATTGTAGAAGAATGGCGCGATGGGGTCAAAATCGGCGAAGTAGTCCGGGATGTACAAATTATTGTAACGCCTTCGATCAATCGACGACCGGAATTGCTCGTGCCGGAGGAGATCTGCGTCGAAGCGGGTACGCTGATCAACCAGACCATTACGGCCACCGATCCAGACGGAAACCGGATCGAACTAACGGGTTACGGTGGGCCGTTCAACCGGGGGCCGGATAATGCGACGCTGCCCCTGGTTGCCCCTCCAGCGGCAACCCTAACGCCGGGCGGCATTCAAAACAGCCCCCTGACGAGTACTTTCAGGTGGCAAACCAACTGCGCCCACGTTCGGGAAGAGCCTTACAATGTGGTTTTTCGTGTCGTCGATTTTCCGCGTGCGGGGCAGACGCAGCTGGCTACACTGGGTTCGTTCCGGATTCGGGTTTACGCACCCCGGCCCCAGAATCTAACCGCCCGGCCCGCCGTTGATGCCGCCGGTCGGGCCATTGCCCTGAACTGGGCGGCTTACAACTGCGGTAATGCGGCACCACCAGCCACTGCCGAAATGGTTATTTACCGCCGGGAAGGCTGTGCCACCATCACGCCGGAGGCCTGCGAGACGGGTATTCCGGCCGGATCGGGGTATGTGGAAGTAGGTCGTGTTCCGATCGGACAAACCAATTTTACTGACAATAACAACGGAGCCGGACTCGCTCGCGGGGTGCAGTACAGCTACCGCATTGTGGTGCAATACCCGCGACCGGCTTACGGGCAGAGCGTGGTTTCGGAAGAGGTCTGCGTGAACTTGCCCCAGCAAGTACCGTTGATCACCCACGTTACCGTCGATAGTACGTACGATACGCGGGGCGTTATTACGGTACGCTGGACCCGCCCACCCGGTGTCAATTTGCAGGATGCGGGGCCTTTTCAGTACCGTTTGTTGCGGGCTACGGGCCTGGAGGGGGGCGATTTTACCCAAATTGCCGCCATCACGACTACGCTCCAGCCCAACGTGGCCGATACGGTTTACGTTGACCGGGGATTGAATACCGTGGCCAACGCATACCGTTACCGCATTGAGTTTTATATCACCGACCCTGCTTCGGGGCAATTGCAGCGGTTGGATGCCACTGAAAATGCCAGCTCGGTGCGATTAACGGCCACTGCTGGCGTGCGCCGGATACAACTCAATTGGCAGGCGAGTACCCCCTGGAATAACGATAACCAGGTGCATCGCCTTTACCGCAGCACAACGGGGCCTAACGGACCCTTTAATCGAATTGCCGACGTAACGGTGCAGGGGCCCAATACCTACACCTATACCGATACCGGAACAGATACCTATGCCGCCGACGGGGTCGTGCCGGTGACGATGGACCTCGACAGTAATTATTGCTACCGGGTCGAAACCGTAGGTCGGTATGCCGCTCCGCAGCCGACGACGCTGCTTTACAATTTTTCACAAGGTGTTTGCGCATCACCGATCGATACGACCCGGCCCTGTCCGCCGGTACTGGCGATTGATACGCTGATTTGCGCTGATCTGACCGATGATGCATTTTGTAACCAGACGACCTTTGCCAATAACCTGAGCTGGCAGCGCCCTACGTCGGGCGATTGTGAGCAGAATCTGGTGAACTACAACCTATATTATGCGGCCTGTGAAGGGGATGAACCCCAATTGCTGACCACCATTGATGCGGCTGTCCTGTCGTATCGGCACGAAAATCTGACGTCATTCGCGGGCTGTTATTACATAACGGCCGTGAGTCGGAGTGGCCAGGAAAGCGTGCCCAGCAACCGGGTGTGCAAAGACAACTGCCCGATTCTGAAAATGCCTAATGTGTTTACCCCGAACGGGGATGGTAAAAATGATGTTTTTCAGCCTATGCAATGCCCACGGTTCGTTGAATCGGCTGAACTGCTGGTCTTGAATCGTTGGGGAGTAGCGGTTTACCGGAGTAACGATTTGAGCTTGCAGTGGGATGGTAAAACCGACCGGGGACAGGACTTGCCCGGTGGTCTGTACCATTATCAGGTTCGGGTGAAGTTTAAGCGCCTGAATTGCAACGCTCCGGCTGAAGTTTACAAAGGCTGGGTCGAGATGCTGCGAGAAACCGGCGGAACGAATTGACAGGGAGACGATTTACGGTTTAAAGTGTACGGTGCGGTTCTCCGCCGGGACGGACGCCTTCTTAATTCACGGGCGTAGCCACCGTACACTTTAAACCACCCCAAAACCCTACACTATTCCTCTGCCAGCGTCCGGGAGATGTTCATCCGGTAAACGCCCAGCGCCGGAAGGGCCGCAGCCAGAATGCCGATCAAAACCGCTACGCCGAGCACCAGCCATTCTTCAGACAAAATGCTCAGGTTATTCAGGGAGTAATGGAAACTTTGTTCGGTCCGGGTGGAGAGAAATAGCAGACCAACGCGGCTCAGCACCAGGCCGAGCACAAAGCCGATTAGCGACAGTACTAACCCTTCCAGCAAGAGCATCCCGAATAATTGCGTTCGTCCAGCCCCCATCGATAGCATCAGGGCCATTTCGTATTTGCGTTCCTTCAGCGAATTATAGAGCGATACAAACACGCTGATTCCGGCAATAAGCATGATGGCCACGGCTAGTCCGCGCAGTGTATCGACGCCAACACCTAGTAGCGAAAACAGCCGATTGATCTCGATGGAAGGCAAAGCCGCCTGCAATTTGGAGTTGTTGTTGATGCCCCGCGCAATCATCATGCCCAGCGGATTCCGAAATTTGATCAGCATACTTGTGATTTCGCGGGGTGCTTCGGCTTCGTGCTCATGATCGTGGCCTTCTTCCAGCGCTTCCACATCGTCGCCTTCGTGTTCCTCGTGGTGCTCGTGAATCGCCCAGACGCTGGACAAGGGTGTCAAAATCAGTTGGTCAATCACAGTATTGCTCGGATTGAAAATACCGACCACCTTGTATTGGGTATCACCGTGTTCTTCGCCTTCGCCGTCCAGGCCGTGTGAACCCGAAAAAGTGTCGCCGATTTTCAAACCGGTCACCTCGGCCACGCGGGCACCAATAGTGGCTTCAAGGTTTTTCTGAAACAAGGCACCTTCGCCAACTGTGGCCTCGAAATGGTCGACGTATTTTTTATTGGTACCAACGATCCGGAATGTCTGGTAACTATCGCCCATCGACAGTGGAATAGCGGTTTTGATCATCGGGTTGCGGGTCAGCCGTTCGGCTTCGTCCAGCGGAATGTTGCCCGTTGGCGCATCAATCTGGTAAATACTCGACAGGATGAGCTGCAACGGACTACCTTTGGCGCCTAACACCATGTCAACGCCTTTGACGTTGCGGGAAAACTGCTCATCCAGTTGCTTGTTGAGCAGCAGCAGCAGGGAGATGATGGTGATGCCAAGCGTCATCAGTAAGCCACTCAGGAAACTGCTGAGCGGTTTGTCTTTCAGATTGGCCCAGCTTATTTTTAACAGATTCATAGCGAGTTAGTCTGTTTTTAGTTTAGGGTTCATGGTTAGAAGCAATCCGCTTTATTTCAACGGGTTGGCCAGAAAAACCATCAACGTTAAACTAATTTTAACGAAACACTTTATAAAATCACCTGATTTGAAAATTCGTCTTTCAGCCGCTGGTCGTGCGTGACGACAATCAGACTAGCACCGATTTGTTCGGATTGTTCGCGCAGTAGAGCCACTACCCGGGCGCAGTTGACATCGTCGAGACTGGACGTGGGCTCGTCGGCCAGGATGACCCCCGGTTTGTTCATCACGGCACGGGCGATGCTGACGCGCTGTTGTTCGCCCTGGCTCATCTGGTGGGTGCGTTTGTCCAGATGATCGGCAAAACCCAGGTGAGCCGCCAGTTCGCGCGCCCGGTTTTTATCCTGCGGTTTGTTGGCCAGGTAGTTCGCCATGAGCAGGTTCTCCATCACTGAAAGGGAGCTGACAAAGTGCGGTTTCTGGTAGATGATACCCACGTGAGCCGCCCGGAAGCTGGCCGTTTTTGCCGGTGATAATTGAGTCAGGTCGGTTTGATCAATGGTGATGGAACCGCTCTCGGGACGCAGAAGCAGGGCCAGCAAATGCAGAAAAGTAGTTTTGCCGGTACCGGAATTTCCCAGGATCAAAACCGCTTCGCGATCATTGCAGCGAATATCCGGGAACGAAAACCGCTTGGTTGGTGAGTACGAAAAGGTGAGTTGATGCGATTGAAGCATAGGGCTAATATCATCAAATTTTGCTAAAGATACGTAGGTTTGTAGCGTTATTGCATTTTCTATTGTTTAATAATCCATGAAGCGAATTGCCATTTTTGCGTCCGGCTCCGGAACCAATGCGGAGAAAATCGCCGGTTACCTGACTGATCATCCCGATCTTGAAGTCACCCTGATCCTATCCAACAACCCGAAGGCCGGCATTATTGACCGGGCGCGCCGGGGCTTTGGTGCCGACCGAAAGCTGCACGTTCCAGTGCTGGTGTTTGACCGAGCCACGTTTTATGAAAGCAACCGTATTGTGGATGTATTGCGAAAGCAGGAAATTGATCTGGTTGTGCTGGCGGGCTTCATGTGGCTGATACCGGAAATGCTGGTCAACGCGTTTCCCAAACGGATTATCAACATTCACCCGGCCCTGTTGCCGAAATACGGCGGCAAAGGCATGTACGGTCATTTTGTGCACGAAGCAGTGGTAGCCGCCGGTGAAGCGCAGTCGGGTATCACGATTCATTACGTGAATGAGCGGTACGACGAGGGAGATGTTATCTTCCAGGCATCCTGTGAACTCGATCCGCAGGATACACCCGAAGATGTGGCCCGAAAAGTGCAGGTGCTGGAGCATCAGCATTACCCGGAAATTGTTGTGGATGTATTAAAAAGAATGGATTGATGGATGATCAATTAAAAAGAGGAAATGCGTCGGGTTGGGCAGCTATGATGATGGTATTGGTGACGGTTTTGGCGGGCTGTTTTCGTCCGGCTATTCCCATTTCCATGTCACCCCATTATCCGGTGGATGTGTTCTATGAAAATCAGCAGCCCGACCGGCCATTTACCGAGATGGAATGGATGGAATACAAGGAGGAAGTTCCGCTGGTTGACCAGCAAAAACCGCAGAAAGGCCGCCTGATGCAACGGGGCAACAACGTAGAGCAGAAGGAGTTGATGCTGGCGCGGCTGACCATGCAGGCCAAAAAACTAGGGGCCGATGCACTGATATCGGTACGGTACCAATATTACAGTTCCGCCACGGTCAATGGATACTCAATGCGGGGCATGGCCGTCAAATACCAAAAGGAGCGGGAAGTAGGGCAGTGAGCCTTACTTTACTTCGTCGTAATCAACATACTCACCACCCTTCAGTTTGGATTCATTCGCACCTGGAGGGGAGGTGTGGACGCGGGTTTCCCCTTCGCGGCCCTGGTAATATTGCTGATTTGCTTTGCGTTGTTCTTTGGCCAGTTGCCGGCCCACCAGCAGCCAGAAGAAAAACCGTCGTACTGGCGGTACGAACGCAATCAATAAGATAAGGACGAATAAGAATTTGAAAATCATGCTGAACAACATTCGGTGTCGGTTCTGATACTACAAGTATAACGTAAAAGCCCGAAAAACAGTTGCCCTACTCTTGAAGATTGCCCCTATTATTGGATATACTCCCTGCTTTCCGGTTTGAATGGTAATTTTTTGACCAACGAACCACAACGGTTAATCGTGGGCGGGTGGCGCTGGGTGGTATTGGAGGGTGGACTATCAAGCCAAAGAACAATGAGGAGCGTATACTTACTCGAGCTTTGTGGGAGGAAGCGTTATTGAACTTTCAAAC
Source organism: Larkinella harenae (assembly GCF_054780515.1). Taxonomy (NCBI): domain Bacteria; kingdom Pseudomonadati; phylum Bacteroidota; class Cytophagia; order Cytophagales; family Spirosomataceae; genus Larkinella; species Larkinella harenae. The sequence goes on from NZ_BAAGWE010000001.1 coordinate 615,439, forward strand.
ACGGGGCTTGAATTGTATAAAGATTTCTGTGATGAATACGTTTTTGAGAAAATAAAAAAGCCGGTATTCACGTAATAAGTTGTGAATACCGGCAACAAACTAGTAGTTGGATAGGCCCTCCGTTTACCGGCTCAGGTACAAATTCCGCTCGGAATACACCTTCTGGAAAAACTCGTCTTCCAGGTCATCGATGAAATAAATGCCTTCACCAGTCGATTTCATTTCGGGTCCAAGCTCCTTGTTTACATTCGGGAATTTATTGAAGGAGAACACCGGAATCTTGATGGCGTAGCCATTTTTTACCGGTTTGAAATCGAAATCCTTCACCTTTTTCTCGCCCAGCATCACCTTCGTTGCGTAGTTGACGTACGGTTCCTGATAGGCTTTGCAGATAAACGGCACCGTCCGCGATGCCCGGGGGTTGGCCTCAATGATGTATACCTTTTCGTCTTTGATCGCAAACTGAATGTTGATCAGTCCAACCGTGTTCAGCGCCTTGGCAATGGTGTGCGTATGCTCTTCAATTTGCTTGATCACGGTCTCACTCAAGTCAAACGTCGGCAGTACGGCATAAGAATCGCCGGAGTGAATACCCGCCGGTTCGATATGCTCCATGATACCGATAATATACACATCTTCGCCGTCGCAGATGGCGTCAGCTTCGGCTTCGATGGCATTCTCCAGGAAGTGATCGAGCAGAATGTTATTGTCCGGAATGTCGTGCAGAATCTTGACGACGTGCTGCTCCAGTTCCTGTTCGTTCAGCACAATCTTCATGCTCTGACCGCCCAGAACGTAGCTGGGCCGCACCAGCAGCGGAAACCCGAGTTCGCGCGACAGCTCGACGGCTTCGTCGGAACCGCGCACCGTCCCGAATTTCGGGTACGGAATGTTGTGGTCCCGCAGCAGGGCGGAGAATCGGCCCCGGTCTTCGGCTAAATCAAGCGATTCGTAATCCGTTCCGATGATTTTGATACCGTAACGCGTTAGTTTTTCGGCCATTTTCAGGGCCGTCTGTCCGCCCAGCTGTACTATCACACCCACGGGGTTTTCGTGCATGATGATGGCATGAACGTGCTCCCAGAACACCGGCTCAAAGTAAAGCTTATCGGCAATGTCCGGGTCGGTCGAAACGGTTTCGGGGTTACAGTTGATCATGATCGTCTCGTAACCTGCCTCCTTGGCGGCCAGGACACCGTGCACGCAGGAGTAGTCGAACTCGATACCCTGTCCGATCCGGTTAGGCCCTGATCCGAGAATCACAACTTTTTTCCGGTCACTGGTGACCGATTCATTACCGGCCAGAACGCCAACCGGCAGCGCGCCTGTTTCGGGGGCTTCAACACCCTCAACCGGTAGTTGCGGACTGTTGAAGGTTGAGTAATAATAGGGAGTCCGGGCTTCGAACTCGGCGGCACAGGTATCCACGCATTTGAAGACGCGCCGGATGTTGTGTTCCTGCCGGAAGTTATAAATTTTGCTTTCTTTCACGCCCAGCAGGTGCGCCAATTGGCGGTCGGCATAGCCTTTCTGCTTGGCTTTCAGAATTAACGCGGGCGGTACATCTTCCAGGTCGTAGTGACCAATTTCGCGTTCCAGTTCCACCATTTCTTCAATCTGGTACAGGAACCACTTGTCGATTTTGGTCAGGTTCTGGATGGTTTTGAAGGACAGACCCGCTTTGAACGCATCGTAAATATGGAACAACCGGTTCCAGCTCGGATTGGCCAGGCTGTGTTTGATGGCTTCCTGATCGGTCAGTTCCTTGCCGTCGGCACCCAGACCATTACGCCGGATTTCGAGCGACTGGCAGGCTTTCTGCAAGGCTTCCTGGAAGTTGCGGCCAATCCCCATCGCTTCACCCACCGATTTCATCTGCAAACCGAGTGAGCGGTCAGAACCCGGAAACTTATCGAAGTTCCAGCGTGGTACTTTTACGATGACGTAGTCGATGGCCGGCTCGAAGAACGCCGAGGTTGAACCGGTAATGGGGTTGATTAATTCGTCCAGGTTGTAGCCAATCGCCATTTTAGCGGCAATTTTAGCAATGGGATAGCCCGTTGCTTTCGAGGCCAGGGCCGACGAGCGGCTAACGCGCGGGTTGATCTCGATGGCGATAATGTCGTCGTTGACCGGATTAACCGAGAACTGAACGTTACAACCACCCGCAAATTTTCCGATACCGTCCATCATCTTGATGGCCAGATCGCGCATTTTCTGGTACAGCGTATCGGGCAGCGTCATGGCCGGGGCCACAGTGATGCTATCGCCCGTGTGAATCCCCATCGGGTCGAAGTTTTCGATGGAGCAGATGATGATGAAGTTACCGGCACCGTCGCGCAGCAGTTCCAGCTCGTATTCTTTCCACCCCATCACCGACTGCTCGATCAGTACTTCATGAACCGGTGATGCGTGCAAACCGTTATTCAGGGCTTTATCAAAATCTTCGGGCCGGTCCACAAAACCGCCCCCGGTTCCGCCCAGGGTAAACGAAGGGCGGATAACGAGCGGAAAGCCAATTTCCTGCGCAATTTCTTTTCCTTCCAGAAAGGAACGGGCCGTGCGCCCCTGGCAAACACCGACACCCAGCTCGATCATTTTTAGCCGGAATTTCTCCCGGTCTTCGGTTGTCTCGATGGCTTTGATGTCCACACCGATGATGCGAACGCCGTATTTGGTCCAGACACCGGCTTTGTCGCACTCGATAGCCAGGTTCAGCGCCGTCTGGCCACCCATTGTGGGCAAAACCGCATCGATCGGGTGCCCTTCTTCCTGATGCTTCTTGAGAATTTCGACAATGGATTTTTTTTCGAGCGGCTTCAGGTAGACGTAATCCGCATTGATGGGATCCGTCATGATGGTGGCCGGGTTCGAGTTAATCAGCGAGATCTCGATCCCTTCTTCGCGAAGCGACCGGGCCGCCTGTGAACCCGCATAGTCGAATTCACACGCCTGACCAATAACGATGGGGCCGGAGCCAATAATAAGAATCGAACGAATGGAAGAATCTTTGGGCATTACAGTGAGGAAAATGAATAATGAATCGCTGCGGCAAAACCGTTGAACCGCAGCAAAAAACAATCACTGTTCCTGACCCCCTGAAACGTACTGGCCCGAAGCGAAAACAGGTTGGCAAAGCAGCCGGAACGCAGTCACAGGGCGAACCGTTTCGTCGTTTCTAGGCCAATCTGTTTCGGTATGGTCAAAAATCCCACAAAATTAGTAGATGCCGATGAATTTCGAAGAAAATTTTTAAATGTTTTTGCCGTTATGCCTTAAATCGCCCGCATAACGGCAAAAAAGCTTATTTTTTGCTAATGAACAGCAAGTCCTGGTAGTCGACGGTATTTTCCCGACCGCACCAGTTTCCAAACTTAACATCGCGGATGGTCAGCCCGGCTTTTTCGAAAGCTTCCCGGGCGTAGGTTTCGTCAAAGGCAATCATACTCTCGGGCAGATCCTGCAAATACACCATCGTTTTGTCCGTAAACGGCGTCAGATGGCGCTCGTATTTGTTCTTCCCGTCGGCGTTCAGTTTGCGGGATTCATCATTGAGCAAAAACATGGTGATGTAGCCACGGGCGCCTTTTTTCAGAACCCGTGAAATTTCGGCCAGATACCGCTCAAAATCCGCTTCGAGCATGTGGGTAAAGACCGAGTTCAAAATGACGTAGTCGAAGGTTGATGCCTCAAACGGAAACCGCAGTTCGTGGCCCTGCATCGTTCCCTTCGGGTTGTACATTTTGTTATACACATTCAGATGGTGAAAGTTGAAGTTCGGAAACCGTTTCCGAATCTCCTTATTGCACCAGTCGACTCCATCTTTCACAATTTCGATACCGTCGTACCCGCCGGGTGCCTTCAGGTATTCGGTTAATGGAACCGCCAGCCGGCCAATCCCGCTTCCTACATCCAGAACGCGATCGGTGGGCTTCAGACTGCCGATCTCCCGCATGCGGTCAATCGTCAGTTTACCGACTTTCTTGAAGTCGCCATCACCGATAAAAATCATCCGGGATGGGGGAGTGAGCACATCCCGTTCGCCAGTAATGATCTCTAGCTGATCAATGACTGAGATGGGGATCACATTTTTTAGTGCCGTTTTTATCGGATTGGGAATCAGGCTTTTAAGACCCATATATGAAAAGACTTTTGTTTTTAATAGTCAGCAAGTTAAACATTAAAGGCATTATTTTGTAAACTTAACCCAGATTTGACATTTTACAAGAATTAGTTTTTAGCAACTGGCTGGTACAACAAATCTCTTAACTGGAATGAACATGATGATACGTCGACGTGCCTGGATTTTGATTGGAGTGGTTGGTCTGACGTTAGCAGGCTGTTATAAATACGAAGAAAGGGTATGGCGGACGCCCTCCGTGCAGTCGGGTACGGGTTCTGACCCCAGCAATCCCGGTTCGCCCAATAATCCCGGTTCCGGCGGCCCCGGTGTTTCGCCAATCACCGGTTTGCCAAATCCACCTGCCCGCCCTTCCTATATAGATAATGGTTCGATTCGGTTAAGCATCGACCTGAATATGGGCGGGGCCATTACCTACCTGGCCGCTTCGGCCAATGGGCAGAATCTGGTGAATAACTGGGATTCAGGCCGCCAGATTCAGGCGTCATTTTATTCGGGTCCCACGCCGTTTGCTCCAGGGGGCCGACAGCCCCATCCGGAATGGAAAGAACTCGGCTGGAACCCCATCATGTCGGGTGACGTTTTCGGAAACCGTTCCAAAGTGCTCGAAACCCGGAACGACGGGCGGGAAATTTACGTCAAAACCGCTCCGTTGCTCTGGCCCAACAACAATGAACCCGCCGAGTGTACCATCGAAACCTGGATTACACTCGATAAGAATACCGTAAAAGTGCGTCACCGACTGAACAATGCCCGGTCCGACACGAAGCAATATTCGGCTAAACCGCAGGAACTGCCGGCCGTTTTCCTGAACGCTCCCTTTCGGCATATTGTATCGTATACCGGAACCCGCCCATTCACCAACGACGGTGTGACAAAAGCAACGAGTCAGACGGTCAACGAAATCTTTGGCGGAAAAGCCATGATTTCGGGCGAGAATTGGATGGCGATGGTCAATAATTCTGATTGGGGACTGGGGGTTTACAAGCACGACCACCAGTATTTTATTGGCGGCACCTTCGGCACCTCGCCCACCGGTGGCGAATTTGATTTTACAACGGGGTACATTACGCCCTCCGGGTACGAAGTGATCGACCATAACATTCAGTATCAGTACGATTACACCTTAATTCTCGGATCGCTGAACGAAATCCGGAGTTATGTATATTCACAACCCCGCCCCCGAACTACCCCGGATTACCGTTTTGTCAATGACCGGCAGTCGTGGTGGTACTACGGAGGAGTGGACCGGGGCTGGCCCATCAGGAATGAGCTGGATATTCCGCTCGACAACGGTAGCCTTCTGATGATTGGACCGTACGAGATGTGGCAGGCTGCCGACATGCCGAAAGTGTACGTGCGAGCCGCTTTTAAAAGCGATGCGACCCACTCCCGGCTGCGGTGGATTGTGCCGGGTGACCCCGAATTCGTGGCTGGTAATTATGTGGACTTCCCGATTATCAACGATGGTCAATTCCGCACCTACGAAATCGACATGACGAAAGTTCCCACCTGGAAAGGTACCATCATTCAAATGGGCTTTGAACCCGCGTTTGGCGAAAAGGGTGGCGCTGGTAAATTCGCCAAGATTCAATCGATTTCGTCGAAACCGTAATGACCTGTTTCCCATGAAGACGCTGGTTGCGCTGGCCGCTCTGTTGCTGTTGATGAGTTATCGAACGGCTTCCATCACCGAACGGCCGGATTTTGAACGGTTTTTTACCGACAAAAAGCTGAAAGGATCGTTTCTGCTTTACGACCCGCAGCGTGACCATTACACCGCCTACAATTTTGAGCGGACCCGGAAAGGCTTTCTGCCCGCGTCTACCTATAAAATTCTGAACACGCTGATTGGCCTGGAAACCGGCGTGTTGAAGGATGAAAACACCCTGATGAAATGGGATAGTGTTAAGCGGGAGGTGGATGCCTGGAACCGGGACAATACGCTCGAAACGGCGTTCAAAGTGTCGTGCGTGCCCTGTTACCAGGAGGTTGCCCGAAAAGTGGGCCTGAAGCGTATGCAGGAATGGGTGCGCAAAACCGGCTACGGCAAAATGGACATCACTGCCAATACCCTGGATAAGTTCTGGCTGGAAGGCAAATCCGTGATTACGCAGGAAGAACAGGTGGCTTTTTTGCGCCGGCTACACGAAGAAAAGGTGCCATTTGCGAAGAACAATCTGGCGATCCTGAAGAAGATTATGCTGATTGAGGAAAAGCCGGGAGTTCGACTGTACGGCAAAACGGGCTGGGCGGGCGGAACTGCCTATCCCAACATTGGCTGGTTTGTCGGCTACGTTGAAAAAGGCGATAAGGTTTACTACTTCGCCACAAACATCGAAAGTCCAAAACCCGTTCCCGATGCATTTGTGCCGGCCCGCCGTCAAATTACCGAATCCATTCTGAGCGAATTGGGCGTGCTTTAAAAAACCGGATGAAGGTTACCAGCTCGTCCAGCCGCCATCGACAAACAAGTTCTGCCCCGTCACATACGAAGCGGCATCAGAAAGCAAAAAGGCTACCGAACCCGCTATTTCAGGTGATTGGCCCACGCGCCCCAACGGCGTTTTCTGGGCTAGTCGTTCCACAAAAGCCGGTTCGTGTTGCTGAACCACCGGATTCGGAAATGGACCCGGCGAAATGCAGTTGCAGCGCACGCCCTGTCGTCCCCAGTGAACGGCCAGGTAACGGGTCATCTGAATGATTCCGGCTTTGCCAACGCCGTATTCAATCGGATTTTTGTTCATCGGAGCCTCGTAAGCCGCCGGATCGGGGGAAACCGATCCGTACATGCTAGAAAACAGCACAATACTGCCCCGGCCCGCGTGCGCCATTTCCTGACCCACCCGGCGCGCCAGCAGAAACGTAGCAGTAAGTCCGCCATGATTCACCTCGTCGAAATCCTGTTCGGTTAGTTCCTCCAAACGCTTGCCGGTCGATGCAAAGGCCAGATTGACCAAGCCGTGCGGTATCCCGCGGCTTTCGATCTGGTGGGCAACGAATTCATTAATGCTCGCTCCCTGGCAAATATCGAGGGAAACCGGTGTGACCTGCGGCAGGTGGGCGGTCTGCAAAAAAGCGGCTGCCCGCTCTTCCAGATCGGCACAAAGAACATTGGCCCCGGCAGCCTGAAGCAGCCGTACCGTAGCCTGACCCAGGTAGCCCGCTCCGCCAATCACCCAGATATCTTTCCCGGTCAGACCAAACGCGTTTGTAAATAGATCCGTCATTGATCAATTCAGATAAACGATTCTGCCGCCCTGCGATAAGCTTTCCTGAGCCGCCAGCAGGGTTCGGATGATATTTTCAGTTTTTGAAAACGCCAAACGGGGTTTGTTTTCCTCTACCGAACGGATAAACTCGATTAAATTGTCGCGGAACATACCGAACCAGTTTTTGACCTCAATCAGTCGCCAGCCGTCTTTGCCGAACAGCGAAATCTGGAAGGTCAGGGCAATGTCCATGAACAGATGCACCGTTGCCTGCAACCCGTCGGCAAATTCCAGGTAAACCACATCGCCCCCGTCGCGCCCAACGTGCCGGACGGAAACGGGCGTCGGATCGTCCAGCACCATAAACAGGCCTTCCAGCATGTGAACACCGTACCGAATCCAATCCTTCTTGCCCACCGACGTCGCCAGTTGCAGTTTGCCCAGCGCGGCAAAATCGTTCTTGACTGCCCGCAATTCGGTAGCGTAACGCATGGAGGAACACGACATGATAAACTTTCCGTTAGCCACCTGTTCGGCAAAATAAGTCAGATCGCTCAGGTTGCCAGCCAGCGGTTTATCGATAAAAAGTGGGATGCCCGCTTCGATGAACGGTTTAGCCATTGCGACGTGATTTTCCGGATCATCGCGACCCAGAATAACCGCATCGACCGATCCGATCAAATCGGTCATTTCGTCCACTACGTGTTCCACCTGAACGGCTTTGGATATGCTTTCCGAAATGGATCGATCCTGCGCCCAGACGTGCGTAACCTTCGCGCCCGGAATGCCTAGCAGATCCCGGTTCGCCGTTAGATACGCCGACACGCCGGGGTAGCCCACCCGATTGATTTCGTCGGCATCGAAAAAACCGTTGATGATGGCCGACCAGGAGTACGGATGGGCGTTGCCCGCACTCATGCCAATAATTCCAATTCTTACCACAGTTTTATTAGTTGTATGAGCCTTCGGTAGAAACCGCGCGCTTAGTTGAACAATCGGTTAATCAACGGTGGGCTCTTTTGCTAATCTTCAAAATCGCGTAAGCGGCTCCCGCCCGAACGTCGGCATTTTCGTGCTTCAGCAGGGGAACCAAGACCGGGATGTCAGTCCCTAGCCCTTTTTCGGCCAGCGCAGCAGTCAACTCCAGTTGGTCTCCCACGGCGGAAGAATGCTGGGCCGCCAGGAGTTTAACCCGGAGCAATCGATACGGTTCCGACCGAACGGCATCAGCCGAAGCTGTTACCAAAGCGGCATGAACCAGATTGAGTTGAAGGCCCGATGACATGGGTTCTGATAACGCCGATTCGGCCAGTCGTTTCCATTCAACGGTTGTCAGCCCCCCCAACCGACGGACAATAAAAGCGCCGAGTTTTCGGGGGGCGGTTTCTTCGGTGGGAGCGAGGGCCAGCTTCAGGAACGTTTGCCGGTGGGCAGATACGGCTCCCGGATCAGATAAAGAAGCTCCCCACAACGTGTAGAGCGACAGCGCCCGGTTACTACCCGCAATGGCCTGCCGAGTTGCTTCAGCATCAACGGTTTGGGGAGAAACTCCCAGTTTCGCCAGCGTTTCGGCGGCATGGATGCGGTCGGGGCCGTTGGGGTCTTTGAATGCTGCGGCAATCTGATCGGTCCACTTTTTCTTTTCCGCCGGGTTGGCAGCTGCCTGAGCCAGTACCCGCCAGATGCCAATGCGGTAAGGCGCTTTGGTTTCAAACTGCCGTAGTTCGTTCAAATACACCTCCTGAACGCCAGCCGGTTCGCCGAGCCAGAGTAGGTATTCGGCGGCATGAACCTTAATCCATTCCTGTTCGGTTTTCAAAACCGTTCGCAATTCCAGAAGGCATTGGCTTCGTAAAGCGTCGGATACGGTTTGGGCCGAAGCGGTCAGGTTGGCAGCGTACATCATGATGAAAAAAAGGAAAATAAATTTCATTGACTGGACCATGATCAAAGCTTATCAAGCGGAACCTGCGCCAGGTAAATAGCCGATTTGCCATCGTGGGTCGAGTAATACGACACCCACAATTTGTTCTGGTGAATCACCATGCCCGGGTAGCTGGCGTCGCCACTGCTGGGAAAGGGAATGGTTCGGGTGATGGTACCGGTTCGGTCGGTCAGGTAGAGCGCCATTTTGTTCGGCGACGCGTAGTTTCGGGAGCCAACTACCAGCTTCTGGTCATTCAGGAAGAGAAAGTTGGGACCGCCCAGCCGGATTGTCATTTTGTGGTACGTCCAGTTGGTATACGGCGCTTTGCTTTCGGCCACAACACCCATCTGGTCTTCGGCTTCCCGGCGGATCAGAACGAGCATGTTACCGTTTTTGTCGAAGCGGATGGTCGATTCATTGGGCCGGCCGGTTACGTCAAGATCAGAGACTTTGTCGTAGTGAATACCGTCTTTGGTTTTCAGCAGGTAAACCACCCATTTGTCATCGGTTTGGATCTGGTAGTCGATGGCATACCCCGTACCCTTGTGCCAGGTAGTACGCCAGATCCAGTCTTTGGAGGGCGAAATGGCCGGGTCGAGCGTCGATTGCTGCGGGGCCGAAAAATTGGTGCCCTTTTTGTCGGAAAACGAAACCATTGGCTTGATCCACTGAACCTTTACTTTGCCGCCAGTTGGTCCGAAAACCGCTCCAGCCATCGTGACCATCAGCTTTTTATCGGGCGTAATCGTCAGCTTGGGATCGCGCAGGTCAATTTTCGGAATCGCCAGCAACGCAACGCTTTCCCACTGCTTTCCGTCGCCCGATTTCAGCACCCGAACCTTGCCGCTGTTGGTGGTATCGACGTGGGTAAGACCTTCCCGAAACGTGCAGTAAAACGTATTATTAAACAAAACAAGATCGGTAAACGCGCTGTGGGGCGGTTGATCCCAGATTTTGGTGACCTGAACGTAATCCGGAAAAGGACCGTCCTGCGCGAGCACCGCCCGCAAATCGCATAAAAGCAGGGTTAGGAATAGCAGAAGTTTTTTCATCGGTTTGGGCTTATTCTTCAGCTTTTAGGTTGGTTCGGGATTTAAGCCAAAATAGCGTGGCGGCACAGATCAGCAGCAAAATCGTAGCAATCTGGAATAACTGGCTAAAACTTACCTGCGCATCCCGCAGTGCTCCACCCGCGTACAATCCGAACCCACCCACAATGCAGCTGCCCAGGTTCAGAATACCGTAACCCGTGGCCCGGTAACGTTCGTCGGCAATCAAACACAAAATGGGCATCATGTTGGTGTCGCTGAACACCCGCGTGAAAGCGTAAAAGATAAACCCAATGATGGCGACGGGCAAAACCGTGGTGGTGCTGGCGACAAAGATGGCCGGGGCGGCAATGCAAAGCGCAAGGGCCGGAACCAGAATCCGACCGCGCGGATTGTGGCGACTCACCCGGTCGGTGAGCGCTCCGCCGGTCAAAACACCGACCAGGGCGGCCGTGTGAAAATAACCGGTGGCATAGAGTCCGGCCTGCGACTGCGGCAGGTTGAAATGCTCCTGATAAAACGTCGGCAACCAGCCCACCACCAGCCAGCCCACCACGCCCAGCAAAGCCCAGAACAGGAGCAAGAGGCTAAAGGCCGGTTTGCTGAACAGGTTTCGGACGGCTTCCCCAAACCGAACCGGTTCTTCCGCTTTGGGAATGACTGCGGTTTCTTTTTCGGTCGGTTTCGGCGCGTCGCGCAGCAAGAATGCCAGCACCATGGCGTATCCGATGCCAATCAACCCAAAAACACTGAACGCTGCGCTCCAGGTACGGTTTTCGGCGATCATGCCGCCCAAAAAACCCAGGCTCTGCCCAACCATGACCCCGGCAATGTGGATGCCCGTCGCCAGCGAACGGGTTCGCCCCCGGTGGTAATCGACAATCAGCGCCATAGCCGCCGGGATGTAGCAGGCTTCGCTAATACCCATCAGCGCCCGCGTTGCCAGCAATTCCTCAAAGGTCGTCGCGTGAGCCGTCAGCCAGGTTACCAGCGACCAGACAAACAAACTGCCGATAATGACCCGGCTGCGGTTGAACCGGTCGGCCAGAAAACCGGCGTAAGGACTCAACAAACCGTATACCCAGAGGAAAACCGCCGTCAGCAACCCAAACTGCGCGTCGGTCATCGGGATGGCTGCCTTGATCGAATCGCGCATGGTGGTGATCATGATACGGTCGAGGTAATTCAGGCACCCCACCACGCAGAGCAGCGCGACAACCAGCCAGGCTCGGGCCGGAACAGCGGCAGTTTTGGAGGGAATCGCGATTGTTTCGGTTTTCATAACGGCTCAGGGTCGGAATAGTCTTATTTCAGTTCCAGAATTGATCCGGCGATGTGACGGGTACCGTTGTCGAGGTTGTAGTAATACACGACCAGAACCCGTTTTTTATCCAGTTGCACCGACCAGGGGTAACCAATGTCGGTGTTGCCACCATCTTCCCGCAGCACGATTTCGGGAGCGGTTTTGAAATCCGTGCATTCAGCATTCAGAATTCGGGCGCGAATGCCGAACGGTTTATGCCGGTAGCCGTAGACCAGCAGCACCCGGTTGTCGGCCAGCCGCAAAGCCTGCATTGGGTGACCCTGAAAACCCATCGATTCCCATTTAAAACTTTTGCCACCGTCGGTGGAACGGGCAATGCAGGCCTGATCGTCCAGATTCGCCGTGCGCAGAAAACCAATAATGTCACCTTCGGGTGTTTCGTAAGCGGAGGCTTCGTTGAACAACACTTTGTCGTCGATGGCCACCACACTTTCGTATTTCCAGGTCTGTCCTTTATCATCCGAAACAATCAGATGATTGGATGTTTTCTTCGGGGAGTTGGAGTCGCTTGACGCTACGATCCAGTAAATCCGGCCGTTTTTGCCTTCGTACAACGCGCCCCGGTTATAGGCCGGAATGGGTGTTCCACCGAGGGGGCTGAAATTAATTTCGGGCTTAATATGCGGAGGATAAATCGGCCCTGTCCAGTTTTTGCCACCGTCGGTTGAACGCACCAGATAGCCGCCCAGAAAAATAGCCCCACCCGCTTCAAAATACGGTTTTTTCAGATTCGCCATGCCGTCGGGACGGAGGAACGCCCAGCCGTAACTCGCGCACAGAATGTCGCCGTTTTTCAGTTGCAGCAGGCACGGGTCCTGCGAACCGCCAAAGGCATGCGAATAAATCAATTCTGGTTCCTTCGTCCAGTTTTCGCCATCTTTCGAGCGCAGACCGACCAGGTAGCTATTCGGGTCAACGTGGTTCGTTCCTTTTTCGCCGAAGCCTCTCCGCTCCGGGGCGCGCCGAAAGGCCAGCAGCAGCTCCCCGTTCGGCTTCTTGATAATGGAAGGAAACGAGGAGTAAAACCGTTCGTCCTGGTAAATCACGAAATCTTTTACTTTCCGGATGCCGGGCAAATCTTCGGTTGTTGAACCGAACGGTTTTTCGGGTATGAATGACATCATCCCAATTGAAATCGCGCTGATGATGAGAAGAGCGAAAAAAGCTTTGTGTATTCTTGAAAACATGGGTACGGGTTTAGGGTTACAGGTATTACGCCATTAATTCACGAAACGGCCACTATTCCATATTTTATTCGTTATCGGAATGTCTCAACAAAATTAAGTTTTGTTCGCTAGCGAGTCTTCTACTTTCCTTTTGATTTATGATACTATTCTTCAGTTTCATTAAAAACGGACCCGGTTCGGCCAATTGTTTTTGAATGATTGTACAAGTCTGGCCACACGAATCGGTCGACGTTCACCGGGTGTTTTCCCAACTTATCAACGTTCCTTTTTTAGCTTAAAAGTCGTGCTGTGGGCCATCGACACAATCATTTGCTGGTCTTTGACAGCGTTGCTACTGCCAACGGCGACGGTTTTGTCCTGAATCCAGGCAACAATCCGCGTTTGCACCCGCCCTTTCAATACGGTTCCGGTCTCCCGATCGACCCACTGTTCGCGTTTGTAGAGGATTTTGCCGCCGTGCGGATTGAAGAACTGGTACCGTGGCCCGCCCACGCGCCGGACTTCCTCATCGGGAATCAAATCCGTGATCTGAACGCCCAGGTCACTGAGCCAGAGTTCGCCCGTGGCCCGGATGAGCCGACAGGCCCGCCCTTCCAGTTCGGTATTGCTGATGTAGGTCATGGACATAGTAGTCGGTTTTACCGGTGGTAGTTCGGTACCGTTCAGCATCGGCACCCGTACGGTTTCCAGGCTTTCCCAGCGGTCGCCCGGCCGGATGCCATCTACGGGCAACAACGGAACCAGGATCGAGACATCCGGCGACAGCCAGCGGGCTGCGTGGCCCGTTGCCTCAATCTGACTTACTTTTCCCTGCCGACTGGCCACCAGCTGAATCTGCTGTTGTTCCTGCTGAGCTTCTTCAAACCACCGAAAACCGTCTATGTCTGCGGTCAGCGGAGCGGCTTCTTCCGGGCCGTGGCTGCCTACTTTCAAGGTCAGGTTGGCGGTGGCTTCCAGGTACGGCATGTTTGTGGCCGGGCGGGGCGAAAACATTTTGAAATGAGGATGCTCAATTCCCTTGAGCGTATTTGTGACCGGAATTCCCTGCAACTCGGCCACCGTCACCTCATAATTAAACGTTTTGCCCGCTGGTAGCTGGGGTGCTTTGACGCCCTGGTCGGGTTTTAGGTACCGGAAAAGCTGTTTCAGAATCCGTTCGTTCTCGGCCCAGGGGCGCGACATGTTACCGGTCCAGGAACCGTTGTCGCCAACCAGAATGAATTTTCCTTTGCCCGGCCGCGTCATCACGATGCCCGGTCCTTTGACGCTGCGGTCGGGATAACCCGCATCGGAAGCGACCTGCATCAAAACCGTTGGATTCTTGGCTTCTGGCAAAATCCGGAGCGTGCAGCCCGAACCGTAGTGGAAAATAGGAACGTCGTAGAAATACGGGTGGTTTTCGCCGATGGTAACGTCCGAATAATGCGTATCGTCGCTGTTCCAGTCGAGGCCAAAACTACGGACCAGTTTGCGCAATTGCACACCCTCAAAGTCTTCGGCGGCCCGGTCGTCGCCCCCGCTATTGATCATGACCATCAGACTGCCGCCTTTTTCGACGTAGCGACGGAGCATCGCAATTTCGGCATCGGAGATGAGCGTGGCCGTAGGGTCCAGCTTAGGGTTGTCGGGATTAACAATCACGACGGCATCTTTCTGCGCCAGCGTTGCTTCGGAATACGGTTCCTGCGCCATCGAAATGGCGAACTCCTTTTCCAGCGCCACAAAAACCGGGTCGAATGAATTGGTGTGTACAAAATCGTCCCAGCCATAACGCCCGTTAATGGTGGTCCAGGCGCCGGTTACCATAAAATTGCCAACTTTCGTGCTGGGGCCTTTGCGGTGATAATAGTCGAACAGGAGTCGGGGCGTCGGGGCTGCCGGTGGACTGTACAGAAACGGCACGGGTTCTTTTTTCGGCTGCTTCGTTTTGGCCGTCCGACTCGAATCGGCGACCAGCGGTTTTGCGCTGCGTCCGATTCCGCTGCCATCTGCTGCGCCCGCAAAAACCGTAAACCCAAAACTCAAAGCCAGAAAAAGCCAGTTGCGATGATTCATGTTGCGTAAAGGTTGAGTGCGTTGGGCCGGTTATATCAGCGCGGAGAAACCGTGACTTCCCGCACTTTGATGGCTTTGCGGAGTTGCCCCTGCGAATTTTTGTGATTGAAATCAGAATAAACGATCAAAAAGGAGTTGTCACCCGTTGGTAGCAAGCCGGTGTAGCCGCAGGAAACATGCTGAAACGAAGACGGTTCGTTTTGGTTAAATGGCAACATCTCAAATGCGTTGGTCCACTGCCTGCCCTGTCCGTCGCTGGAAAACCGGAGCTGAACCCCCGGGCGGCCGGAAGAAACAACGGTGACCCCGTTTTTCAAGGACAGGATGCGCGGATAAACCCCGTTCGGGGTGATGACTTCGGGTTTGGTGAACGTCTTGCCCTGATTGGCCGACCGGCTGGCGTACATCGGGCCGCTGTAAATGTCATGCGAGCGAATGACGCTGAGGTAGGTGTCGTTGGGCAGAATGTCAAAAGCGGGTTCGGTAAACCAGAATTTGTTGATGCCGTTCGTATCGGTTTTAGTATCAGGTTGGTACGGAATGCGGCTCAGGATTTTCCAGGAATGCCCCGCATCGGTCGAACGGTAAAAGAATACCCCACCTTTGGCATCCAGACTCCCGTCGTTCCGAAGGTGAAAACCCGGGTACACGCAGGCCACGACCGAGCCATCGGCGGCTACTTTCATGTCGCCCCACCACACCACCGGCACCATGCCACGGAGGCTGTAGCGCAAGGCCTGCGGGTCGTCGAGGCTGGCCTGCTCGTTTGTCCAGTCCGGTTCGCCTTTCTTCCGACGCGCCAGAAAAACGCCCTGCCGACTGGCGGGCATTTCACTTAGTTTATAAAACGTGTGTTCGTAATTCCTTCGTTTGAACGAACCGACTGGCTGGGGCATCTTCAGGTCGGATTCTTTCACGGGTTTCGGCGTCACAATTTTGATCCGGTCGCCGTTGGGCAACAACACGCCTTCCTCCAGTCGGGAGTGCTCCCAGTCCGTTGGGCTGATCTTCCAGGTTTTTCCGCCGTCGGTCGAGATGGCCGCTGGTGAAGACGTATTCCCATACGATTCCATCGCGTCGTTGGCCATCTGCCATTTCACCGCAATGGCGCCGTCAACGGTACGGGCGATGTCCGGAAACTGAAAATGTCCCCATTTTTCTTCTTTGTCGGCCACGCTTACCACCACCGGTTGGCCGAGCGTAACCCGGTATTTGGCTTTCCCGTTCTGTTTGTATTGAATAGCGGTTTGGTTATACGCAGGAATACCGTGCGTAATAATGGAAAGGGGGGCACTGCTTCGTTCGGTCCATTCTGTCGCGGATGTGGAGGATTTCTGAACGGTTTTACAGCCGGCCAAAAGAATTCCGAGCAGAAAAAGGTACGATTTATTCATGTTGAGCTGGGGTATGGAGGCAAAGAAAAACCGTTGGCCGGCAATCGGGCTGGCTACAGCGGAGTGACGGTGACTTCTCGCACTTTAATGGCCTTGCGGGTTTCGCCCTTTTCATTTTTGAATTTAAAATCGGAATAAATGAGCAGGAATTTATCCGGGCCGACGGGTAAAAGATCCGGATAGCCGCAGGAAACTGCGTCTTTATCATTTATAAAGGGCAGCATTTCAAAGGCATCGGTCCATTGCAAACCGTTCGAACCGTTTGAAAACCGAAGTTGCATACCCGGTCGGCCAGCGGCCAGAACCGTAACGCCGTTCTTCAATTGAAGCAGCTGGGGCAACACCCCGGTGCTGGTGAAGGCTTTCGGATGGCTCCAGGTTGCACCTTTATCCGTTGAGCGGCTGACGTACATGGGACTGTTGCCCAGGCCGTCGGCAGTGCGGAGCACGCAGAGGTACGAGCCATCAGAAAGAATTTCAAAAGCGGGTTCTGTGAAGCCCAACGCGAGCCGTTTGTTGCCGTTGGGGTCGTTGGTCAAATCCGGGGCATAGGGAATTTTACCAACTACTTTCCAGGTCTTTCCCTGGTCGGCCGATCGGTAAAAAATCACACCTGATGCCGGGACTTTTCCGTTTTGAATGAAAAAACCGGGGTAAATACCCGTAACGATGTCGTTCGTCGATTCTACTTTCATGTCGCCCCACCACACCAGCGGAAAAAGCTTGTCGTCGGTGTAACGAACCGCCGTCGGATCGATTAGACGGTTGTGTTCCAGGGTCCATTCATTTTGGCCTTTTCTCAGGCGGTTGAGGTAAAGGCCCTGTAATTGCTCCGGCAATTCGTCCAGTTTATAGTAGGAAAACGTTCTTCCGTAGGTTTCCGGAGTCGTACTCACTTTTTGGGGCAGTTTCAGGGTCGTCGTATCCAGCGCTGGTGGGGTATAGTTTTTGATCCGGTCGCCATTGGGCAGCAGCAAGCCGTCGCCCAGCGGTTTTGGTCCGTTCCGGGTGGTCCAGGTTTTGCCACCATCCTTCGAAACCGCAAAACCGTCGCTGTCCTTGCCGTAACTTTCGGCATGGTCGGTATGCATGGCCCAGGTAGCCACCAGGGTGCCGTCTACACTGCGGTAGATGTTTGGAAACTGGTAAAAGCCCCACTTTTCTTCCTTTTGGGCCACCGTAATGACCACCGGTTCGCCCAATGCCACGCTGAACTTCTTTTTGCCACCCTGTTTGTATTGAAGTTCCGTTTTTCCATACGCCGGAATACCGGGTGTTAGGCGGGTCAGGCTAGTTTTTTTCCGTTCCTCCCAGGTCGTAGAAGAAGAGGGCTGGGCCTCTACGGCCCAGCCTTGACACAGGAAGCCAATGAATAAAAGCAGTTGCTTTTTCATGGGCAGATTTATTTGGGTTAGGGTTTAGGAGTCGGTGGGCTAGTAACCGGGGTTTTGTTTGATTTTGGGTTCCAAACTCAGTACGTTGCTGGAAATTGGGAACAACAGCAGGTGGTCTTTGCCTTTCTGCGACTGGAGCGACGGCACAATATCAAACGCTTTGCCAAACCGCACCAGATCCCACCAGCGTTTGCCTTCGTAAATCAGTTCCAGCAGTCGTTCTTTCAGGATGGCCGCGTCGTTGGCTTCTTTCGTGCCGTTGACGAATTTGTACGTTTCGAATTTAGCGCCGTAAGCCCGCTGCCGAACCTGATTGATTTCGGCGCTGGGGTCCTGGCCCAAACCGTTCTTGGCTTCGGCTTTGAGCAGCAACACATCGGCGTAACGGTACAGAATGATGTCGTCGACGAAGACGCGTACCCCGCCGTCGACAACGCCTTGTCCTTTCAGCGGTACCGAGATAAAGTAGTTGCGGGTGCCGTTGGCTCCGTTGGTATAAATTTCGTGAAACGAACCGTTCCGGCGCTGATCGTCGGCCACAAACTGATTACGGACGAGGGCGCTGGCTTCCCACACGTTATTTCCGCCCGAAACGCCCACAATTGTTTTGGTCGCATCGTCCACGTTGGCGGGCAGCACACCCACCGCCATGTACATGTTGTCGAAATAGTTGCCAGTGGGTGGTTCCAGGAGCCGGAAGCCCACCGACATCAGAATTTCCTTGTTGCCCTTGTTCGCGTACCGGAAAATGCTGTTGAAGTCCGAAAGCAGCGCGACATCCGCTTTGGCTACTTCGTCGCAAGCTGCCAGCGCCGTGGTAAAATCAGCCGCTCCGCCGTTCATGCGTTTGGCGGTCCACAAAAATACGTCCGCCTTCAGCGCGTTTACCGAAGGTTTGGACCACATACTGCGGCCATTGGTAAAGGCATTGTCCGGGAAGAGCTGCAACGCTTTTTCCAGATCCTCCTTAATCAGCGTAAAAACCGCCGTCACGGGCGAGCGCTCCAGAAAGGTCGTCTCCGGGTCAAATCCTTCGGTGGGCGTAGTCCGCAGTGGCAAATCACCCCAGGTTTTGGCCATGACGAAGTAAAGATAAGCCCGCATTGCATACGCCTGCGCCAGCGTACTGTTTTTGGTGGCTTCGGAATTAAAGGTAATGCCCGGGACGTATTTCAGAATCAGGTTAGCGGCATTAACCGCCGAGTACAATCCGATCCAGTCGGGGGCCGTGGCGGCCTGGTTGAGCGTGTTCAGGTAATAGCGGTCGTAGTCGAGTGTACCAGCCAGCGATTTCTGCATGACTTCGCTGCGGCCCTCGCCGTAGATAAACAGGTTCAGGCGGGCTTCATTCCGTAATTTGACGTACATCCCGGACAAACCGCCCTTGGCATCATCCTCGGTTTTCCAGAAGGAGGCATTGGTGATTACGCTCGTCGGTTCAAGGTCCAGTTGATCGGTACAGGATGAGGTGCTAAGCAGCGTTCCCAACAGAACGCCCATCATTACTTTATAGGAGAGTTTCATGAGGAAGCGAATGATTTAGAAGGTTAATGAAGCACCAAAGGCGATATTTTTCGGAATGGGATACCGGCCATTATCGCGATCACCATCTTCCGGATTCAAGCCCTTGTAGTTTGTAAAGTAGTGCAGGTTGTTGCCGGTCAGGTTGAAACGCAGGTTGCTGATTTTGAACCGCTGCAAAACCGCTGTTGGCACACTGTAGCTGAGCGTAACCTCCCGGAGACACAGGTAATCGCCGGATTCGTAATAAATGGAATTGGTCGTTAGCTCATGCCAGGCCGTTCCGCGCCAGTTGCTGTAATTTCCGATACCCGGCTGGTACTGCACCATGCTGGCAACATCGCCCTGTCTTTTCCAGGATTTTTCGGCCATCTCCTTTGTCATGTTAACCCCGGCCCACTGACCATCCATGAACGCCCGGGCGTAGTTGTAAATGGTATGGCCGGTTGCGTAATCGAGCCGAAGCGCGAAACTGAAATTCTTGTACGATAAATTGTTGGAAATACCGCCAGTCCAGACCGGGAACGGATTGCCGACGTATACGCGATCCCGTTCATCAATGATGTTGTTGCCGTCGAGATCCTGAAAAATGGCATCTCCGCCGTACTTTGTTTTGTCGGCATAGGTGATCAACTGATCAACCGGCGCTGATTTGGCTTCTTCATCGGTGGCATACACCCCGATCTGTTTCCAGGCGTAATGATCGCCAATGCGACCGCCTTCCCGCAAACCACCGCCCCAGACGTACGTGCCGCTGGCCGGGTCGTAAACGTTGTACCCCCCGATGCGGTTGTTGGGCGTGCCGTTGAAAGGCAGCGTCAGGATTTTATGACGGGTTTTGGCGGCATTCAGGCCAATCTGCCATTGCAGGGGGGAAGACGGCGGCAAAATTTGTGCGCTCAGTTCCAGCTCGATTCCTTTGTTTTCCAGACTACCCAGATTCGTGAAGATGCTGGTAAAACCGGTGGACGGTGGCAGTGTCAGGCTGGTAAGCAAATTGTCGGTCACGCGCCGGTACACATCGACGATCATGTTCACCCGACTTTTGAAGAGGCCCAGATCGGCACCGACGTTGAACGTCTTGGACTGTTCCCATTTCAGGGCCGGGTTCGGAATAACGGTGTTCTGTACGGCGGAGGTTCCGAGGTAACGGTCGCCCACACCGTATTCGCCCTGCGCCTGAAAGTCGTTTAGCCCGCTGATGTTCCCGTTGACGCCGTAGCTTCCCCGCAGTTTCAGCTGGATCAGATCGGCGGGCAAAGCTTTCCAGAATTCTTCCTGGTGCAGGTTCCAGCCGACCGATACGCCCGGGAAAAAGCCCCATTTGTGGTTGGCACCAAGGTTGGACGCGCCGTCGTAGCGGGCATTCAGGGAGAACAGGTATTTCTGTTTATAATCGTAGTTGATCCGGCCAAAATATCCCAGAATCACCTGGTCGCTGATTACACCACCTACCGAAACCGGCGTAGCGGCCGCATTCAGGGTCGGAATCAGGTCCGTAGCGGCCCCCTGTCCGTTGGCTGTCATTCTGTAATTATTTCGTCCGAAGTAGGAAAAACCGGCTTTTGCCGACAGGTTGTGGAAGGTGCCAAACGTTTTGTCGTACGAGAAAACCGCATCGGCCTGCCATTGGGTCAACCTTTCATAAAGAGCCGAAGCCGCCCGGGTGGTGACGGGCGTGGTGCCGTTGTAAAAGGAGGGCAGAAAGGAATAGCCATCCGTGGTTACTTTATACAATGAGAGCTGCGGATCGAAGGAAAGTCCCGGCAAAATATCCCAGCGTCCACCGACCGACAGGGTCATGTTTTCGATGGAATTGCCCCGTTTGTCTTTGTTCAGAAAGTACAGGGCGTTGCCGTTGCCCCGGTTGGCACCCGGTGCCAGGGTACCGTCTTCGTAATAGAGTTTGGAGGTCGGGACGTTGGCGGCTGAGCGGTAAAAAATCTGCGAAATATTATAGACTTCATTATTGCTCGAGCGGGTGAACATCGTCCGGCCAAAAAACATCAGGTTATCCCGTACCTTGAGTTCGCCGTTCAGGTTGAATGTCAACCGGTCGTATTTGGTTGTAATGACGGTTCCCTGGTTGCTCAGGTAGCCAACGCCCGCATTGAATGTCGCTTTCTCAGAGCCACCCGTCAGCGCGACATAGTGATTGTGCGAAACGCCGTTCTGATAAATCAGTTTCTGGTAATCGGTATTCTGGAAGATGATCGTTTTGGTGGAATCCAGCGGATCCGGCATGCTTTCCCAGCCTTCGTTCAGTTTGTGCTGATTCTGGGGAGTCAGGTACTGGGTGGTATAAATGGTATTTTTCGTTAAGTCATTACCGGTTCCGGCCCCGGTTGCCAGGGTCAGCATGCGCGTGGCCGTCGGGTCTTTTTTAGCCGACCGAACGGCACCCACCCGTTGCAGATAAATATAATCCCGGGCGTTGGCCATTTCGTACATCTTGCCGGGTTGGGAGAAAACCAGGTCGTAGGAATACGTGACGCGGGTTTTGCCGCTTTTACCGGTTTTGGTGGTGATAATAACCACCCCATTAGAACCACGGGCACCGTAAATAGCCGTTGAGGCCGCATCTTTCAGTACTTGCAGTGATTCAATATCGTCGGGGTTGATATCATTCATATTGGTCCGGATAATCCCGTCGATGATGTAGAGCGGGGCCGCGCCATTCGGGTTGTTGATGGAGGTTCCGCCCCGCACAATGATCCGGGGAGCCGCGCCGGGCTGTCCGCCGTTGGCCGGAGCCTGGACCCGAACCCCGGGCAATGCACCCTGTAGGGCCGAAGCCGCATTGGCATACGGTACGTTCTCCAGTACTTTGGCGTCCAGTTTCGTGACCGATGTGGTTACCGTTTCCCGCGATTGGGTGCCGTAGCCGACAACCAGGACTTCGTTGAGGGTTTTGCTGTCGCCTTTCAGCGTAATGTCCAGTAAGGTCTGATTACCGACGGTTATTTCCTGCGATTCGTACCCCAGAAAACTGAATACCATTACTGCCTGGTCGTTGGGAACATTGAGGGTGTACTGGCCGTTGGCGTCGGTGGTGGTTCCGGAGGTCGTTCCTTTCAGAACAATGCTGACGCCGGGTAAGCCTTCGTTGCGTTCGTCGGTAATTTTACCTTTGACCGTGCGCGCCTGCTGCGCAAAAATCGTCAGGCTACAACAAAGAAGTACAACCAGCAAAAAACAGCGCTTCCCGTTTAAAAAAGCAGGTAAAGTTTTATTTTTCATAGTATTCCAAATAGAAAGTCGTGCCGATTTTGACAAAAGCAAAATTAAGTTTCGACCCTATCGGAATCTGCTACTTTTATTTGTATTTGTAATACTATTTTTCAGAATTGCCGTCCTGCTCCCTTTTTCCGGTGAAAAAAGAAAATCAAACGGCTGCGTTGAGGGTTTTCCGGTATTCGCTGGGTGTCATGTGTTTAATTTTTTTGAATTGCCGATTAAAATTCGCGAGGTTATTGAACCCGCTTTCGCTGGCGGCTTCAACAATATTCAGGTCCTTTTCGGAGATTAATTTGCAGGCATGGCCAATGCGTACCGTGTTTAAGTATTCCACGAACGAGACGCGGTAATGTTCCTTGAAAAAACAACAAAACGTTGTTAGCGCCATGTTCGCGACGCTCGCAATTTCCGGCAGCGAAATCTCTTCCTGGAAATTCTGCATGATGTACTGGTTGATTTTTCGCAGGTGGTCCGACGATTTGAGGTGGATGTTCTGGACGTAACCCGGGCTGGCAAGCATCTCATATTCAGTAGTGTTTGCCAGGGTGTCAAAGATGGATAGTAAGGCAGAAAGCCGCTGCAAACCGTTCATGGTTAGCATCTGTTTCATCAGCTCGGTGATCTTTTCGCGGGTTGCTCCCATTAGGGTCATTCCTCGGTTGGAGCGCTTGAGGAAGTTGCGAAAGGTGTCCATTTCGGGGATGTCCATGAACGGTTTTCCGAGGAAGTTATCCACAAACTGAACCACAATGGCCCTGGCCTGGTAGCCAGCTTCGCCTTTGAAAAACTCCGGATCATTGACCCAGACATGGGGCAGCGACGGCCCCATGAAAACCAGGTCACCCGCGTCAAAGTAGCCGATATGATCGCCCACCATCCGGCGGCCGGTGCTTTTCAGAACCAGTACCAGTTCATATTCCGGGTGATAGTGCCAGGGGCAAGGAAAAAATTGGCCAGTTTCCTGAAAGACAATAAAAGATTTGTCATATTCTTGCGGTAACCGAACTTCAACAGTCTTCATGGCGAAAAGGGCTTAAGGGCTATACTAAGAGGTGAGTAAGTATACCAAAATTATTGAATCAGCCGGAGGGTTGTGAAAAATAGTATCAGAAATATGGATAAAAGTAACAGAAATAGCAAACTCGCACGACTACTTTTGCTGTAAGTTCCGGGTCCGATAATTCCGGCTGCCCGTCAACAACCTTTCTATCTGCTTTTCACGCATGAGTAAAACAAAAGTGATTCACCCCGACCGTGATCCTGCCTTTGCAACCGGTGCTTATTCGGACGGGGTCATTGCCGGTGGTTTTCTGTTCATCAGTGGACAGGCTTCCGTTGACTTTAAAACCTCCCAATTTGTACTGGGAACCATTGAAGACGAAACACACCGGACGTTGCAAAACATCAAAGCCATCCTTGAATCGGCGGGAGCCACGATGGACGACGTGGTCAAATGTACGGTTCACCTGGCCGACATTGCCGAGTTCGACCGCTACAATGTAGTGTATGCCAGTTACTTTCCGGCCATCAAGCCCGCCCGGACTACCGTGCAATCGGTGCTGGCGGAGCAGTTAAAAGTAGAAATTGATTGCATTGTTAAACTTCCGGCCTGAAAACCGTTCGGCGAATGGATGAGATGATACAAACGAGTGAGATCAGCGTAGGCGTTGTTGGGCTGGGGTTGATGGGGAGCAGTATCGTAGCAGCGCTTCTGCTGGCGGGTCATCCGGTAAAAGCCATTGCGCCACTCCCAACCGAACTGGCCGATGCCCCAGAGCGCATTCTGAGCCAGATCAAACACGGTGAGGAAGCCGATTTGCTGACCAAATCACCGGAAGAACACAGAACGCAACTGACGGTTTCGGCGGATTACGCCATTTTGAAAGAGTGTCGGCTGGTCCTGGAGTGCGTTACGGAGCGCATCAACATCAAACAGGTCGTTTACCAGAAAATAGCCGCCGTGGTTGGCAATGACGCCGTCATTGCCAGCAACACCTCGGCTATTCCGATCAGCCAGCTTCAACAATACGTGCCCAATCCGGAACGGTTTCTGGGCATTCACTGGGCCGAGCCGGCGTACATGACCCGGTTTATGGAAATTACCTGCGGTAGCCAGACCTCGCTGGAGCGTGCCAACTGGGTGTTTGAATTGGCGCACTACTGGAAGAAAGAACCCACGCTGCTGCGGAAAGACATTCGCGGATTTGTCACCAACCGGCTAATGTACGCCATTTACCGGGAAGCCTTTCACCTGGTAGAAACGGGGGCGGCCAACATGGACGATGTGGATAAGGCTTTTCGCTACGATGCCGGTTCCTGGATCACGATGATGGGTATTTTTCGGCGCATGGATTACACCGGATTACAAGATTATGCGGAAATTTTCCGGCGTATTTTCCCGCTGTTGTCCAATTCTGATGACGTGCCTGATTCAATGAAGCCTTTGGTAGAGAAGCAGTTGCGCGGCACGCAAAGCGCACAGGGTTTATACGATTACACGGAAGACGAAGCGAAGGAATGGGACAACGCCTTTGCGGTTTTTAACAAAGATATTTTTCAGTTGGCGGCCCGGTATCCGTTCCGGAAAGACCAGCAAATCGGTTAAATCCAACCATGACAAACTATTCTGAATCGGCAGCCCTGCTCCAACGGGCCAAGGCCGTGCTGGCCGGGGGCGTATCGTCCGAATTTCGCAAATACAACCACCCGCACGCCATCTTTTACACGCATGGCAAAGGCAGCCGGATTTACGATGTCGACGGCAACGAATACCTGGATTTTACCCTGAGCCAGGGGCCATTGCTGCTGGGCCATTCGCACCCGGAGGTGCTACAGGCCATCAATGAATACTCCGACCTGGGGCAACTCTTTGCCGGGCAGCACATCCGGGAAATTGAGCTGGCCGAAAAGCTGGCCGAACTCATTCCATCCGCCGAACTGATGCGGTTTTGCCTGGATGGCTCAGAAGCCGTCCAAACCGCCTTTCGGATCGCCCGGGCTAAAACCGGCAAGTCCAAATTTCTCCGTTTTGAGGGCCATTACCACGGCTGGCTCGACAACGTGGCCTGGGGTCTTTCAACGCCTTCCGTTGATGCGCTGGGCGAGCGCGAAAATCCGACGGTTTTTCCCTGGAGCGCCGGTCTGGCCGAAAACGCCCGCGAGGAATTCATTATTCTGCCCTGGAATGATTTGGAGCTGGTGCGCAAAACCGTGGCCGAACACCACCACGAACTGGCCGCCATCATCACCGAGCCGATTATGTGCAACAACGGCTGTATTGTGCCGCAGGACGGTTTTTTGCAGGGCCTCCGCGACCTGTGCGATGAATACGGTATCGCGCTCATTTTCGACGAAGTAATCACCGGTTTCCGGGTAGCGCTCGGTGGGGCACAGCAGCGGTTTGGCATTACGCCTGATCTGTCCATCTTTGCCAAGGCCATCGCCAGCGGCTACCCGATCAGCGCCATCGTGGGTCGGCGGGAGTGGATGCACCTGATTGAGGATGCCAAAGTCATTCACGCGGGTACCATGAACGCCAGCAACCCGACTGTGGCGGCTGCCTTGGCCACCATTCAGGTGCTGGAGCGGAACCAGCCTTACGAGCGACTGTACCAATTCGGCCAGAAACTGATGGCTGGTTTGCGGAAAGCTGCCGCCGAAACGGGGCAGAATCTACTGGTGCAGGGGCTTGGGCCGATGTTTCATGCCGGGTTTACCGATCTCGAAACCGTAACCGACTACCGGGGCACCCTGTCGTACGACAAAGCCAAGCTGGGGAAGTTCATCGCGGCCATGCACGATAAAGGCGTGCGCGTCATTGGCCGGGGGCTGTGGTACATCAGTGCCGCCCATACCGAAGCCGACATTGACCACGCCATCGCCACCGCCCGTCAGGTGCTCGAAAGTATGGCCCTGGAAACAGTAAAGAACTAAAAGCGACTCATGCGCAAGCCTGTTAACGAACAATAGTATGGGTACTACATCCGCTAAAAGAGACGCTATTTTGGTCATGGGCTGGAGCAAAGCCGTCACGGGCATTGTGGCCTGTTTGCAGCAGGCCGGTCATCCCGTGACGGTTTATACCAACAACGGTTTTGAAGCAGCCGAATGCCAGCCAATTTCACCGAGAACGATCAATTTGCCGGAGCTGGATTCATCGGTGGAAATCACCGACCGGCTAGACGATGCCCATGACTTTAGTCTGATCATTGTCTATACAGACGAAAATGAGTTTCAGAAAAAAGCGTGGATTCAGCAGTTGGAAGGTATCATTTCACCAGCTACGCTGATTGCCATCAATACCGAGAGTATTCCTCTCAGTACGATTCAGCAGGGGAGTCGATACCCGGAGCGAATCATGGGTGCCAATTGGACCGAACCCGCCGATACGACCTACTTTCTGGAAATTGTTGCCAATGAAAAAAATGATCCGGAGCAGGTCGGCGGTTTTTGTGAGTTGGCAAAAGCAAACTGGCAGAAAGACCCATACGTCGTGCGCAGCGACCGGGGTATTCGGTCACGGATGCTGTGCGCGATGATTCGGGAAGCGTTTTATCTGATCGAAAACAAGTACGTTTCCATTGAAGACGTGGACCGGGCCTGCCGCAATGATCCGGGGTACTACCTGCCGTTCAGCGGCCATTTTCGGTACATGGATTTGATGGGGGCGTTTATCTACGGCGTGGTGATGCAGGATTTGTTTCCTGAACTATCGAAGGCCCGTCATATTCCCCGTTTTTTTGAAGACATTGTACAAAACGGTGGGCTGGGCATGATCACCGAAAAAGGATTTTATCCCTACGAAGCGGGCGAACCGGAGCAGTGGGAAGAGTCATTTCGGGAGTTTAGCCAGCAAATCCGGGAGTTGATCAGCAAGTACCCGTTCAATTACGAAGAGGTCGCGCAGCCGTCGGCCAATCATTCCATTGTGCAATGAAAAGACGACTGATTTTCGACGCCCACCTCGATCTGGCGATGAACGCCCTGGAATGGAACCGCGACCTCTCGCGTCCGCTGGCCGAAATCCGGCAGCGCGAAATGGGAATGCGCGACAAACCCGACCGGGGTAAAGGCACGGTTTGTTTGCCCGAACTGCGGAAAGGCGGCATCGGGCTGGTGGTGGCCACGCAGTTGTCGCGGGTGACGCCCTACGGCAGTTCGCTGCCCGGCTGGCATTCGCCCCAGCAGGCCTGGGCCATGACGCAGGCACAACTCGTCTGGTACCGCGAAATGGAAGCGCTCGGCGAGATGGTACAAATCACCAATCTGACCGAACTGGACAACCACCTGGCGCTCTGGAACGATCCCGAAAAACCGGACGAAGAAAAACCGATTGGCTATATTCTGAGCCTGGAAGGAGCGGATTCGCTGGTCGATATTTCGTATGTACACCGGGCCTACGAGTACGGGTTGCGGGCGCTGGGTTTATCGCATTTCGGGCCCGGTCGCTACGCGCCGGGAACCAAAATGGAAGGCCCTATTACGCCCCTTGGACTGGATTTACTGACGGAAATGGGGGAACTGAACCTAATTCTGGACGTGACGCACCTGACCGACGAAGGCTTCGAGCAGGCGCTGGATCGCTATCAGGGACCGGTCTGGGCGAGTCACCACAACGTTCGGGCCATTGTACCGACCCAGCGACAACTGACCGATGAGCAGATACGACGGCTTACGGAACGGGGGGCGGTGATTGGTGGGATGTTGGATTGCTGGGCGATGGACATCCGGTTTATCGATACGGTTTCGGAT
Organism: Larkinella harenae; assembly: GCF_054780515.1. Lineage (NCBI taxonomy): Bacteria > Pseudomonadati > Bacteroidota > Cytophagia > Cytophagales > Spirosomataceae > Larkinella > Larkinella harenae. Next base: position 643,631 of record NZ_BAAGWE010000001.1, read on the forward strand.
CCCTGGCAATTGAACATCCGACTCGAACAGCTCGTCGATCACTGGGATCACATCTGCCAGATCACCGGAAACAGCCATCACGTAGCCATCGGTAGCGATCTGGACGGTATTTTCGGGACCGAGCAGTCGCCCTGGGACATGAATTCGATTGCGGATTTGCAGAAATACGAGGACATTCTGACCCGTCGTGGCTATCAATCCGAAGACATTGACAACATTTTTCACGGAAACTGGCTGCGGTTTTTACGCAAAGCCTGGCAATAAACAACAGCAATAGCCATGAACGCGCACGATTTTCAGGCCGGTGCGGCACAGGTTGATATTACGCCCCCGTTGGGAACCCTGATCAACGGCGACTTTATTACGCATTACGCTCGCTCTATTCATGATCTGCTATATGCCAAAGCGCTGGTGTTGCAACACGGCAGTACCACCCTCGCCATTGTGATCGTGGACATCTGCGCCATGCCGAAGGATTTACTGGACGAGGTGAAAAACCGCATCCAGACCGAAGCCGGGTTACTCCCACAAAACGTCCTGATTGCCAGTACGCACACCCACGCAGCGGGTTCGGTGGCGAGCCTGTTGCTGGGCGCGGCCGATCTGCCCTACCGTCAGAAATTACCAAGCCTGCTCGTCGAATCGGTGAAAGCCGCTTTGCAGAATCTACGCCCGGCAAAAATCGGGTTCGGGTCGGTGGACGTGCCGGAACACGTGGTGTGTCGCCGGTTTTTCATGAAGGAAGGCTATCAGGCGCTCAATCCCGTCACGGGCGGGCTGGACGGTGTGAAAACCAATCCGTTTGGTGATGAACAGCAGATCGACCGTCGGGTGGTTCCGGTTGATACGGAGGTGAGTTTTCTGGCCGTGCAAGGATTGGACCATCAATGGATTAGCCTCCTGGCCAATTACTCGCTGCACTACGTCGGCGATTGGGAAAATGGCACCATTACGGCTGATTATTTCGGCGTGTTTTCGGCCGAAATCGGGCGCTTGTTGCAAGCCGGTTCGGGCTTTGTCGGGATGATGAGCAACGGCACCAGCGGAGAAGCCAACATCTGGGATTTTCTGGACCCGGACCGTTACCCGACGGCGCATTTTGCCAAAAGTGAGCTGATCGGAAAAGACATTGCCAGTAAAGTGTTTGATGCGCTGCAAACTGTTGACTGGCAAACGGAGCCCGCCCTGTCCGCCCGGTATGCCGAGGTCGTTACGGGCATTCGGAAACCGTCGGCGGATGAACTGGAAGCGGCTAAAAAACTCGTGGCTGAAACCTATTACGAGAACATTCAACAACTTGATATGGATACGCTTCGCCGGATTTATGCCCGCGAACAGGTGCTGCTGAACGAGTATCCGGATACAAATGTGTTTCCAGTGCAGGCATTTCAGATCGGAACTGGCCAGATCGGGGCGCTGGGTGCGGAGTTTTTTGCCGAAACCGGCCTGAAATTGAAGCAAAACCGTCCGGCCTATTTTACGATTACGATGGCCAATGGGTACATCGGCTACGTGCCGCCCGCCCACGAACTTTTACGGGGTGGCTACGAGACCTGGCGCTGCCGGACCAGCTTTTTGGAACCGGGCGCCGAAGAGACGATCCGGACAAAGCTGACGGAATTGCTGACATCCAGCGTAGACAGTCCGGTTTATCAACCAAACTAAGCGTTCAAAACTGTTTAAATTCCGATGAAAACCCTTGACATTCAAGCTCTGAAAGAATCGTTTCGGACTAACGGATACGTTTTTCTGCCCGGTTTTTTGTCCGCCGAGGAAGTGAGCGAACTAAACGAAAAAGTGAAAAGCTTCGTCAGCAGCCAGGTTCCCGAGATGCCCCGGGACCTTGTTTTTTACGAAGACAAAAACGACCCGACGACGTTGAAGCAGCTAATCGATATGCAAAAGTATAATGCCTATTTCGATACGATGCTGAACAACAGCAAGTTCAAGGCTATTGCCGAATCCCTGCTGGACGACGCTGTGGTGCCCAAAACGCTGGAATATTTCAACAAACCGCCCAAAATTGGGAAGCCGACTCCCCCCCACCAGGATAATTATTACTTCATGCTAAAACCGGCCGAAGCCGTCACGATGTGGCTGGCGCTGGAAGACGTAGACGCCGAAAACGGCTGCGTTCGGTACGTGACTGGTTCGCACCAGCACGGCGTTCGGCCACACGGACGGACGCAGACACTCGGTTTTTCGCAGGGCATCACGGACTTCTGGACTGACGACGATCAGGCCAACGCCATTGCTTTTCCGGCCCAACCGGGTGACCTGCTCATTCACCATTCCATGACCATCCACTGGGCGGAAGCAAACCGCAGCGAGACCCGGACCCGCAAGGCTATCGGCTTGATTTACTGGGCCAAATCGGCGCAGGAAGATACGGCAGCTAAAGCCGTTTACCAGCAGAAACTGAAAGCCGAAACCATTCAGTAAGATGGTCGATGAAGCGCTCGTAATCGGACATGGCTCGCACCGGTATCGGGTTTCTCCGGACTGGGGCAAACTGGACCCGGCCACGCATCCGGTGAACGATTGCCACGAAATGGTGATTGACGCACGCGGGCGGATTTTTCTGCTGACCAACGAAACCCGCAACAACGTGCTGATCTACGACCGGTCAGGGAAGTTGCTGGATTACTGGGGAATCGATTATCCCGGCGGCCACGGCTTGACGCTGGCGAACGAAAACGGCGAGGAGTTTCTGTTTATCACCGACATTGACCGGCATCAGGTGGTTAAAACGACGCTTTCGGGCAAGGTCGTGATGGTACTGGATTACCCCAAAGAAACCGGCCAGTACGCGTTCGCCGAGCAATTTTTGCCCACGCAAACCGCCGTCAATCCCGCCAATGGTGATTTTTACGTAACCGACGGATACGGTTTACAGTACGTGATTCAGTACAACAACCGGGGCGAGTACATCCGGCACTGGGGCGGCAAAGGCGACGCGAATGAGCAATTTGACTGCGTGCACGGTATCGCGCTCGATATCCGAAAGCCAAATCAGCCAACGTTGCTGATTACGTCGCGGAATCACAATGTCTTGAAACGGTTTACGGTGGACGGCCAGTATATTGCCACGATTCCGTTGCCCGGCTCCTTTGTCTGCCGACCGGTTATCCACGGGCAGCACGTATTTGCCGCCGTTTTCCGGTCAACTACAAACCGGAATTTCGGCTCTGGTTACATCACGATGCTCGACGAAACCGATACGGTTATTTCGACGCCGGGTGGAACCGAGCCGGTTTATCAGGACGGTTTGCTGCAACCACAATCGCAGGCCGAGCCGGTGTTTGTGCACCCGCACGATGTGTGCATCGATGCCGACGAGAACGTGTACGTTTGCCAATGGAATGCCAATAAAGTGTATCCCATGCGTTTGCAAAGGGTATAAACGAAATAGAGACAAACCGTACATTGGATACGGGTTCAGAAACGACATAAACAGCTAGTTAATATGAAAATGCGCGAAAGCCGGGTCCTGAAGAAGTTGCGGGCTGGTGAAGTGGTAAGTTGTTTTAAAGTAAACATTGGCGACGGTCAGGTGTCGGAACTGGTGGCCATGACCGGCTTTGACTGCATCTGGATCGACCAGGAACACCAGGGACAGGACTGGTCGGTGGTGAGTGCTCATATCTGGGCGACCAAATCGCAGGGGGCCGACATCATGGTGCGGGTGCCGCGCGGCAGTTACAGCGGCTACGTCAAACCGCTAGAACTCGACGCGACCGGTATTCTGGTGCCACACTGTATGGGCCTGGAAGATGCGAAAAACGTGGTGAAAATGACCCGGTTCCACCCGTTGGGTCTGCGCGCCATCGACGGCGGAAATGCCGACGGAGCTTACACCAACCTGGAGTTCAGCGAGTACCTCCGCCAGGCCAACCAGCAGCGGTTTGTGGCGCTCCAGATCGAAGATCCCGAACCACTCGACGAACTGGACGAAATTGCGGCCCTCGACGGCGTGGATATGCTGTTTTTTGGCCCCGGCGATTTCAGCCAGGCCATCGGTGCCCCCGGCCAATGGAACCACCCCCGGCTGGTTGAGGCCCGGAAACGCGTGGCGGAAGCGTGTCGGAAACACGGCAAGTTTGCCGCGACCACCGGGCCCATCGACCGGCTGGAAGAATTCGTGAACATGGGCTACCAGTTCGTCAGTGTGGGTGCCGATGTACTAGGCATCAGTACGTATTGCCACGGTCTGGTCAGCCGGTTTAACAAGGAAACTACGACGACCCAACCCGCGCAGGGCGGTTACAAATAAAATGAGAAAACGAGCTTTAGGAGGCACCGGGATGGCGGTTTCCGAACTGGCTTTCGGGGGCGTCGAAATCGGAATGCCCTACGGCATTGGCGTCAACGGCGCGGAGGATATGCTTTCCGAGCAGGACGCCATTGCCCTGTTGCACGCGGCCACCGATTCGGGGGTTAACTTTTTCGACACGGCCCGGCTATACGGCGCCAGCGAAGTCATCATGGGCAAGGCGTTCCGGGACCGGCGTGAGCAGGTGATTATCGAAACCAAATGCCGCCAGCTGCGGGATGCCAACGGCGAGCTTCCAGACGGAGCCACCCTGAAAAAGATCATCAAAACGTCTTTGCTGGAAAGTCTGACGGCCCTGCAAACCGACTACGTGGACGTTTTCATGCTTCACCAGGCCGATCTGGGTATTCTGGCGAACAACGACATTCCGCTGATTTTTGATGAACTGAAAACCCAGGGCGCGATCCGCAGCACGGGCGTTTCGACGTATTCCGTCGAAGAAACCGGGAAGGCCATTGAAACCGGCGTGTGGGATGTGGTTCAGTTGCCGTTCAATCTGATGGACCAGCGACAGGCGGCTTTGTTCGCGCGAGCCCAGGAAAATGGCGTTGGTATTGTCATCCGGTCGGTTTTGATGAAAGGCTTGCTCACCAGCAAAGGTCAGCAATTGCATCCGGCTCTGGCTGATGTGGAGAACCACATTCGGCGGTTTGATGAACTGGTTGCGGAGCCGATTCCGGACTTGTCTACGCTGGCGATCCGGTTTGCGCTGGCCTTTCCGGAAGTGTCGGCGATTCTGGTCGGAATCGACAAACTGGATTACCTGAACCAGGCGCTGGCCGCTGTCAACGGTTCGGCGCTAACGTCTGAAACTGCCAACCGTGCCCAACAGCTGGCGTACCCTGACCCAGCCTTTCTGAATCTGCCACACTGGGACCGGATGGGCTGGCTGACGTAGCGGTTTCTTCTTAAAAACGCTTATTGCTATGCATGTCAAAGACTTACTGAGTTTAAAAAATACCGTTAGCCTGGTGACGGGCGGGGCCGGAAACTACGGCAAATGCATTGTGGAAGGACTGGCCGAGGCCGATTCGACGGTGATTATGGCTTCCCGGAATCTGGAAGCTGGTCAGGAAGTGGCCGCCCGGTTTCAGGCTCAGGGACTGGATGTTCACGCGTTGCCTGTCGATCAGGGAAACCCGGCTTCGGTTCGGGCGCTGAAAGAACAGATTCGTTCACAGTTCGGGAAGCTGAACGTATTCGTCAATAATGCGGTTTCGCGGCCGATGAAAGGGTACGACGCACCCATTGAGGATTTTGCGGAATCGATGCGCGTCAACGCGACGGGTTCAATGGATATTCTGCGCGAAATGGCCGACCTGATCGTTGAAAGCGGGGGCGGCAGCATCATCAACATCGGCTCGATGATGGGCATGTTCGGGCCGGATTTATCCAATTACGAAGGAACGACAATGGGCACTCCACCCCCCGATTATTTCTTTCACAACGCCGGTTTGCTCAACCTGACGAAGTACATGGCGCAGGTGCTGGCGGGCAAAAATGTCCGGGTCAACTGCATCAGTCCCGGCGGTTTGTTCAACCACCAGCCGGAGCGGTTTCTGGAAAATTACACCAAAAAAGTGCCATTGCGACGCATGGCCAACAACGACGACATCAAGGGGCTCATCGTGCTGCTGGCTTCGCAAGCGGGCGCGTACATCAACGGCGAAAACATTCTGATGGATGGCGGGCTGAATGCCTGAAACCGTCAGATATATTTCAGTTCTGTGGCCTTATGAATGAGAGCGGCAGCATTGACAACCTTGAACTTTTGCAGCAGATTCCGGCGGTGACTTTCAACGGTGAGCGGGCTGACGAAGATTTTATCGGCAATTTCCGGCGTGGTCATCCCTTCGGCCAGCATCCGAAGCACTTCTTTTTCCCGCCGGGTGATGATCGGTAGATCGCCCGCAGTAGCGCCCTGTATAATGTCCCGGACGCTCTGGCTCAGCGCAATTTTGCCATCCATGGCGGTTTCTACGCAGGAAATCAATTCTTCCGGCGAGGCATTTTTCAGGATGTAACCAGCCGCTCCGCTTTGCAGCATCCGTTGGATGATGCTGTGTTCGTTGTTGTTGCTGATTGCAATCACTTTGCACGACGGTTGTACCCGGATAATTTCTTCGCAAGCGGCAATACCGTTCATGTCAGGCATGTTGATATCCAACAAAACAACATCAATCGACTGGTCTTCGATGAACGCAATGCCGTCCGTTGCCGAGGTGAACGAACCCCGCAGGTCAATGTGTTCCATGTCTTGCAGCATGAACGTAAAGCCCTGCAAAACAATGGGATGGTCGTCGATGATGATAATTGATACCTTAGTTTCCATTCAGCGGGATGTCTATGTGGAAAGTGGTGCCTTCCCCGGTTTTAGAGTCAACGTCCACCGTTCCGTTCAGGATGGTGACCCGGTTTTCAATGTTCGACAGACCGATGCCTTTGCCCTGGCGGGCGGTTGTCGGGTCAAAACCAACGCCGTCGTCTTCTACAGCAATGTAAAGATGGTTCTCGTTTTCACTGCATTGCACCACAATATTGTGGGCTTTGGCGTGTTTAATGGCGTTGGTCAGCAATTCCTGTACAATCCGGTAAACCGTGATCAGCAGTGCCTGATCGTAGGTTTCCCGCAGATCGAAGGCCTGAAACTTAACGGTGGTTCGATCGGTGTCGAGGGCCGCACACAAATCCCGCAGCGCCGGTTCCAGTCCCATGTAGAGCAGTGACTCCGGCATCATGTTGCGGGCAATCCGCCGGAGTTCGTCCACGGAATGGTCCAGCTGGTTGATGACTTTGTAAAGTTCCATATCGGGTTGTTTGATCGTATCGTGCTTCTTGGTGGCAATGGACGAGAGTTTGAGCTTGACACCCGCCAGCATCCCGCCCAAACCATCGTGTAAATCCCGGGCAATGCGGTTACGTTCCTGTTCCTGGCCCTGGAGCATGGCGTTGTACTGGTTGATTTTTTCCCGCTGGCGAATGGCTTTCAACTCCTGTTGGTGCAGGGCTTCGTGTTGCCGGGCGGCTTCCTTGTTTTTGCGGTATAGTTTCCAGCCCAGGTACGATAGCAACAGCATGACTAGTAACCCCGTGGTCAGCAGCAGGATAGACAGTCGGTTTCGTTCAATTTTTGACTGCTGCTGGTAGTTCTGATCCCGGAGTTTCAGGATTTCGTTTTCCTTTTCAACAGTTTGGAACTTCTTCTCCAACTCGGCAATGCCCACCGCTGCCCCGACCTCGAACACACTATCCGACAACGCGGTATACTGGTTGAGCCATCGCAAAGCCGACCGATAATCGCCCAGTTTGGCATCGGTTTCGGACAGTTCCTTCAGCAAAAGCCGCCGGTTGTGCGTATTGCCCGCTTTTTCGAAATACCGATACGCTTCCAGAATGGCAGGCTTGGCCCGGTGGTAATCGCCCGCATCCTGAAAAAGAATGCATTTTTCAAACAGAATGTCGGCTACGTAAAACTCATCCTTCAGCTCATGTGCAACGGCCAGGCCCCGGTCGAAACTGGAAAGGGCTTCCGAATACTGCTTGACATGCCGGAAGTAATTGCCTTCCGTCCGGTAGAAAGCCGGAAGATAAAGCGAATGCGGAATCGCCCGCACCTGAACCCGGGCGCTGTCGAGGTACGTTCTGGCTTTGGCGTAAGTGCGGCTGTATACCGCATTTTTGGCGGCATTGACGAATGCCGTGAGCTTCTTCTCATGCGCTTCGGGATACGCGGATAAGCCGCTCAGAGCCCGCTGGTAATAGAGATCGGCTTTGGCATAATCTGTCGTATTCATCAGCACCAGGGCCACGTTGTGGTAATACTCCGAAATCATCAGAGTATCACGGGCTTTTGTGGCCAGCGGAATCGCCTTATTCAGCAGAATATCGAGGTACGCTTTTTCCTGTTCGGCCGACTGGAGCAGAATGCCGTAATTGTTCCAGGTACGGGCGCGAAACCGGTAGGCTTCCGCGTGATTGTATTTTTTCAGCAGCTTTTCAGCCTGCTGATATTCGCGTTTGGCGCGGTCACTGTCTATACTGAAGTGGATTCCGGCGGTATAAAAATGCAGCAGCCCCTGGTAATAAGAGTCACCGTCGGGCATAAAACGGCGGGCCTCCCGAATATACGCAAAAGCTTTAGTCGTATCCCGGTCCGACCAGAAGTTGCTCAGTTCCAGGAAATGCCGGATTCTGGCGCTATCAGTTTTGGCTTGTCGGGCCTGTTGCAACAGGCTGTCTGCATAGAGCGTGGCGCTGTCTTTCTCCTGCGAAAATGACAGGAGACTCCACAAACTGAACCACACGGTTATGACTGCCTGTTTCATGCAAAATCGGTTATTCCTTGCTGCCGTACTGGCCCGGTTTACGTTCGATCATCTGGTTGGTTCAACGGCTCACTTTGATGAGTTCAACCCGGCGGTTTCTGGCTTTGTTTTCTTCCGAGTCATTGGCCACCAGCGGTTTTTCGGAACCAAACCCCCGGGCGGTCAACCGGTCTTTGTTAATCCCGGACGCGATCAGCGCCCCCACAACGGTTTCGGCCCTTTGTTGCGACAACGTCTGGTTGTGGCTGGCCGAACCGGTATTGTCAGTATGGCCTTCGATGGACAGACTCAGATCGGCGCTGGCTTTCAGGACCGACCCGATTTCGTCGACGGCCCGTTGCCCATCGGTCTGAAGTGTCGCCTTATCCACGTCAAAGTTAATGTATAAAACCGCCCTGCCTTTCGCGTCCAGCTCTTTCTGAATCTCGTCGGCTTTGAGCAGGCTCATGGTGTTGTTCAGTTTGCCGCGCTGGACAATGGCAATCGAACCGCTTTTATTCAGGGGCGATAAATAAAACTGCACCCATATCTCCGCGTCGTTGGTACGAATGACGTACGTTTCGGGATTAAAATTGCTGGACGAATGCAGGTATTTCTTGGTGTAAGCACCCTCTTCCAGGTTTTCCTTCTGCCCTTTTTCGGGCACTTTTCCATCATTCACCTTTACCCCACCCAGTTGCCCGATAAGCTCTTCGAAGCTTTTACTAAGTTCCCGTTCGCTGAATTCCTTCTCTTTATTGGTTCGCGCGATACTGATGCGAGCCTTGTAACTTTTTCCATCCACCGGGTGGTACTTGCCATCAATCAGAAAATATTCCCGGTCAAACTCTTTGGTAATGCCGATTCCAGAGTTGTTTTTCCCAGGGGCCGTATACACGTAGCCATCGGGCAACTTAAAGAAAGGAAAAGTTCCCAGATCGGCGTCGGTTACCGGAATAGCCTGAAGATCAAAACCGACAGCCGCTGCCTCTGAAGTGGTCTGGGGCGATTCCTGCACGGTTTTTTCCTGAGTGGGCGTTTGGTTTTCACTTCCCTGCTGACCGCATGATGCCGCCATCAAACTAATGACTAAAAGAAACCCTAGTTGCTTCATTCTTTCAAAGTTAACTTTAACGTAACACGTCTATTCAGAATCAAATATGACTAATTTAAGTGTTACTATGTTACTATTTTCATTTAATGTTCTAACGGAGCATCGGTTGTGCCCGGCTGCTTAATTCCGTGTACTCGCCAGTTTGGGGCCATTTTTCGTACAACATGATGGCGGTTTCGCTCTTTTCGTTCACCTCAATCGGCTCCGGGGCGTTTGCTGGAATCAGGAAGATATTGGGTGTGCTTAGGTGATTCTGCTGCTGGTTGGCACCCCACAAAACCGACAGGTGTTTTCCATCCGGACTCCAGCTGGGCGAAAAAACCTCCAGCGACGAGCGGGTCACTTGCTTCAACTCACTGCCGTCCAGCTTCATGGTCCATACGTTGCCTGCGTGGTAAAACGCCAGCTTTTGCCCGTCCGGACTGACGTCCGGTTCCCGCACGGCACCCGTCAGCTTTTTGACGGTGGAACCGCTCGTTAGCTCTTTGTTCGTCAGGGCAATTTCACCGCCGTTATTCGTCAGGATCAGTCGGCCATCGGGCGTCCAGGCGTAATGGCTGACTCCGCTCATGGCGGTAATGACGGCACCATTGCGTCCATAAATCGCCACTACATCGTCGGTTAGCTTTTTGGTCGCAAACTTCGATTTGTCCGGTGAAATTTTAACATTGACATAGCTCTCCGGGGTCGGGAAAGCCAGGACGCGCCGACCGGACGGATCCATGACCCGGATTTCGTAGACGTTGCGTCCCGCGCTGCTGTTGTAATCAAAATAATTGAACGCGATTTCCTGACCATCGCGGGAAACATCAACCGACCGGGACTGGTCGGGTTTGTCATCGCTTCCACCAATGTTCGTGATAACGCCCGTTCCGAGGTTGATTTTTTGGATGTTCTGATTGGCAAAAAAGTACAAATCACTTTTGACGGGCAGGTTGGGCCAGCCCCCGCTTTTGCCAATACGATCCTGGTCCGAACAAGCCAGCAGGCCGGTCAAAAGAAGCAGGTAAATACCGTATTGAACTGTTTTTATCAGGTGTGTGGCGTTCATATTTTGTGCTTTTCGTGGAGCCTGTTTGTACCGTCTGGCAGTCTGGAGAGGAATGACAACGGTATGTTGACGAGTTTCATCTAACTAAATAGACAAAAGTAGACCGGCCCGCCAAGCCGATCAATCCACGAAAACCAGTAATTTTAAGTAGGGATGGACGAAAGAACTCTCTCCGTTCTTGCAAAACCGGTTTTATGCTACCTGATGTAGCGTCCGGAACGCAGAATCTCTGCCCACTTGCGGTAGCCCGCCAGCGTTAGGTGGACCCCGTCCCAGGTATATTCTTTTTTGAGCTTTCCGGTGTCGTCCGCGAAGTGTGGATGCAGGTCAATCACTTCAAAACCCTCGGTGGGGGCCATTTGCTTTAGGGCATCGTTCAGGTATCGGGTGTTTGCTTCCTTGTTGTAGTGGTTTTTGAGTTTCTGAAACGTGTCGTTGGTGGGCAACAGCGTCTGGAAATAAAGGCGGGTATGGGGCGAACCGGCTTTTAACCGGCGCGCGATTCGGCGGTAATTTTGCAGAACCACGGAATCTGGTATGTTGCGGGCCAGATCGTTAATTCCGATCAGAACGAAGACCTTGGCCGGCCGTCCCTGAATGACTTCGTCCAGCCGTTCCAGAACGCCAAAGGTCACATCGCCCGGAATCCCCCGGTTTTTGTAGCGGCTGTTGCCGAGTAGTTCGCTCCAGTTTGCCCAGAAGGTAATGCTATTGCCCAGAAAAACCACATCTTTTCGGGCGTGGGGCAGCGAGCGGAAAAGCTCAACCTGGGCTTGGTAAATATCGGGCCGAATAGTGCTGTCCCACTTGACTTCCTGAGCAAACAAAGTCCTGAAAGAAAGTCCGAGAAGAGCGATCAGAAAACCGTTCTTTTTCATGATCAATGACCTGCTAGTTGATCTGGTGTTAGTTCATTGAGCAACTTCTGCCCCTTTTGAAACCGGTCAATATTTTGTAAAAAGATGGATGAAACCCGTTCCAAAAATCGGGGGCTCAGGCTGGAACCGGAAATATGGGGCGTCAGAAGCACATTTGGGAAGGCCCAGAGCGCATGTTCCGGCGGCATCGGGTAGTGGTAGTGGGTGTCGAGGGCGGCTCCCGCAATCCAGCCTTCCGTCAGTGCTTTCAACAAGGCCGCTTCCTGAATCAGGGGGCCGCGGGCGGGGTTCAACAAAAAAGCCGTCGGTTTCAGCATTCGTAGTTCGGCTTCGCCAACCAGCCCCGTTGTGGTAGCGGTTTGCGGCAGGGCCATGACCAGAAAATCCAGGCTGTTGAGAAACGCTCCCTTTTCGTGACTGAAAAAAACGCGGTCGGGCAGCGCACCTTCGGGATCACCGGTTTCGGGAACACCATAGGTTGTTTCGCGTTTCGGGATCGGTTGCCGGACCAGTACGTGCACGGTCATGCCCAGCGCTTTCGCTAACCGGGCCGTTTCGCGCCCAATACCGCCGTAGCCCCAAATGCCGACCACCGAACCACGGATTTCGTTCTGAAACCGGGCCGAGCGATCCCAGATCCGGTTTTCCTGATTTCGAACCAGCCCGCGCAGGTCCCGTGACAGGTTAATCATCATGGCGATGTTCCACTCGGCAATCGGTACGTCGAACACGCCCAGCGAATTGCAGGCCCGAATGCCCCGCTCCGTCAGGTTTTTGCCAAACAACTGACTATACCCCGCCGAGCTGATCTGCACCAGTTTCAAGTGCGTCATTTCGTCGTGGTTTTCGGGCAGGAACGTGCAGAAAAGCACATCGCAATCCCGAATCTGGTCTGTGGGTAATGGCCGTACTTTTTCTTCCGGCTGCGCCACTACCTCCACGGATACATCCGGCAGGTTCTGCAACGAACGAAGCACCGGTTCGTATACCGGCATGTCAATCAAAATTTTCAGCATACGTCAGGTCGTCAGGATTTTGCCGGGAACGCTGTTGAATTCTCCGCTGCCCGGAATGAATGGAAACCGCCGGATGGTCTCGTCCGTCAACTCAATGCCCAGACCCGGTTTTTCAGGACGCTGGACGTAGCCATTTTTCAATTGCAAACTATCGCCGATGACTTCCCGGTGCAGCGGGCCATACGCCGGGGCTACTTCCAGAATGACGGTATTCGGGCAGGCGAAACCGGCGTGGATGTTCTGCATCTGCGAGCCGCCCGCACCCCAGGCATGGGGAGCGATCTTCTGCCCGCGCTGGGCCAGGCTGGAAGCCACCTGCATAAATTGATCCAGCCCGGCGGTAAACGACGCATCCGGTTGACCTACGCCGAAACTGTCCTGCTCGATGAACGTCTGCCATTCGCAGACCGCCGTCAGGCATTCGCCCCCGGCGATGACGGTTTTGGTAGTTCGGCGTAGTTCGGCGTAGAGGTCGGGGCGGGTATAGTGGAGCGGTTCTTCCAGAAAAAACAGGTTGTAGGGTTCCAGCGCCTGGGCCACGGCGGTGGCGGTTTCCAGACCCCAGGTCAGCGTCGGGCTGTTGCCCATGTGGGCGTCGAACAGCAGCCGGAGATGGTTACCAAACTGAGCGCGGACAAATTCCGCTTTCTTCGCTTCCAGATCGGCGGCTTCATGGGGGTCGGTAGAAACTTCAAAACCACGGTTTTTCCAATACGCGCCGGCTCCGATTTTGACACCCTGAAAACCGAGTGACTGGTAAAACGCGATTTTATCGGCCAGCTTTTCCAGTGGGTAGTTGCTCGGCCCGCCCGTGGCGTAGGCCGGAAGCTGGTTTTGGGGAGCAAATGGTGTTTGGACCGTTTCCGGAAAATCGTCTTTCCAGGCATCGCCCAGCAGTTTATAAACTGGCACGTCCAGCGCTTTGCCTTTCAGGTCCCAGAGCGCGGCTTCGATCCCGGCCAGCACAATCGCGCCCAGCCCAACCCGGCACCAGAAATTCCCGCATTGGTACATGCGTTGCCAGAGCTCCGGAATGTTATCAACGGTCTGGCCAATTAGAATCGGTTTGAAAAACTCCACAATAGCGGGTACGCCTTCCGGGAAAAAATAGCCCGCGTAGGTTTCGCCCAGACCTGTCAGACCCGCGTCGGTTTCGATGCGGATGAAAGCGGCACTGCGAAGTTTACGCGCTTCGGAAAGGTACGGATCGTCGGTGCAGGGGCCCGTCAGCAAAATCGTTTGAACGTCGGTAATTTTCATGATTATCCGGCTCCATTAAACCGTTTTGGGTTGAACAACGAGTTCGATGGCGGCCACCGTAATAGGCTCTTTGCTTTGGTTTTCAACGACAATTTTATTCCAGCCGTCGGTCACAAGCGAAACCGGAAAGCGATAATTGTAGGCCACATTTTCCGGCGAGTGGTGCGTCAGCGAACCGCACGGCATGAGCAGCTTCTGGCTGGATTCGTTTTTGAGATTGGGCCAGCAACCGTTGACCGAAACCGGCAAGTGAGTCACCTTATCGCTCGCTTTCAGCACCACCTGTACCACTAGTTCCAGGTTCTGGTCGGTGGGTTCGGCGCACATGGCTAGCTGAAACGGTCGTTGCGCAAAAGGACCAATGCTGGCGGGCATTTGAGCGGGAAGTTCAAACGGCGTTGGGTTGAAATTCGCACCGGCCGTGCTGAAACAGTAGTGTTTGGGTTTGCCGCGCAGGAAGTCGAGTTTATGAATGTCGCGGAGGGCCGTGTAATCGGCCTTGATACCCGACAGTCGGTTTTGATCGGAACAGAAAAAATTGAACCACTCGATGCCGTGTACGCCCATGGCCAGCTTGCCAGCCGCGTTGGCCCGTTCAATTTCCGGACTCGCGCCGATGTACCGCATCCGTTCCTTAACCGTTCCGGCTTCATTTTGTGTGGGCAGGCTGTTGGCACCGTCATCTACGGAGCCGTAAATAGTCACGCGGTCGCCCAGACGTCGGCGAAACTCGTCGTGTGGCATATCCCAGGTTGTAGCCCAGAATCCCGCCGGAATGATGAAGTCGAGTGTTCCTTCCTGGCATAGCGTCACCACATCCACGCCAATGGCTTTCAGTTGATCCAGCGCCCCCGGAATGCGCATCCCGAACGGATACGGTTTTCCGGTTTTCTTGGCTTGCCGCTGCGTAAGCGCCCGAATCTGACGAAACCAGTCGTTCATCACGGCAATGGTCTGGGGTGACGCGCCGGGTTCGCAGCAGAGGGGTTGTCGCCACCAGTCGAGTTCCAGTCCTTCGAAGTCGTAATCTTCTACCACCTCCCGAATCTGCTCCAGCATCAGCGCGCGGACTTCCGGTTTTTCGTAATTCAGCCCGATCCGATCCTGTGCGTTCTGCAAACCGTAGGAAGCGTGCTGGAGCCGCATTTCTTTCTGCTTGAAAAGCGGAAGATTAAAAAAGCTACCTTCGGGATTCCGACTGCCGTGCATGTCGTTCATCCGAATGCTCACCCAGGGCGAGATTTTCCGGCGTCGGCACGCTTTGGAGGTTTCGGCCAGCCAGTCGACACCTGCGTCGATCAAATCCTGGTAGCGATTCATGAACAGGGTAAAATTGTCCAGAAACTCCTCCACGGCTTCGGGGTCGGTAATGCCCTGGCAGATGGCATGGCCGCGAAAGAAGTCGCGATCGCCCCGTTTGTAGCCGTCAAGAATGCTAGGGATTTTCTTGCTGGGATACCAGGCGCGGTTGGCGTTGGCGTTGATTACGAAGGTATCAATGCCGTTGTCGGCCAGCAGATCCACATAGCGGTGAATGGATTTGGCTTTGAAGGGGCCACCCACGAGGGTGGGCTTGGCGTTCATCTTACCGGTGCGGGGGTTGACAACGGTTTTTAACGAATAGTCTTCGGGTTGCCAGAGCTCCGGGTTGTAAAAATAGACGCAGGTGTCACCATTGAACAGGTTACGGTGGGTGTCAAGAATCGATTTTTTGGGTGGCTTGGCCTGAGCCTCAACGGATGAAGTGGCAAAGATATTCGGCAGGACAGGGGCCGTGGCGGCACTGACGAAGCCACTGCGCAAAAAATCCCGCCGGGTTTTTGAAGGTTCGGATCCCATGACAAACGGTTGTGATAATTTCAGGGCGAAGGTGTACGGCAACGGTACGGTTTTAGCCGGTTTGACCTGCACTCCACAAAATTAGCTGCTGCGTCTGCCGCTTTCTTTTACTTTCTTATGGATTACTGATATTATTTTTCGGGTAGGAGTTCAGCGCTCCAGCAGCATGGGTTGTCGGTGCCAGTACGTGAGTGATCGCCAGAGCCACTCAAAGGGGCCAAAGCGAAAAAAACGGAGCCAGAGGGCCGAAAAAAAGAGTTGAAACAGCCAGACGGCGGCCACGACGTAGTAGAGTTCGTGCAGCGCCAGTTTGCCGAAGTACCCAAAGCCGTATCCGTAGAAAATCAGTGTGCAGATGATACTCTGCATAAGGTAGTTTGTAAACGCCATTTGTCCAACGTTTGCCAGGGCATTCATGAGCCAGGAAACGATGCCCGATCGGTAAATCAACAGGAGTAAGCTTGCGTGGCCGAGCGCCGAGGCAGCCCGCCGGATATGGTAGAAAGCCTGAAACGGAAACGTATCCGCATCGAGCACATTGCCGGGATTAGTAAACCAAGCCACACCGTTCCAGAAGCTGAACCAGCCGAGCGTCAGGCCAACACCGTAGCCAGCCAGCAACGTGATCACGTACGTTTGGGTACGCAGTTTGTTGGAGAAAAACCCCCACTTGAACAGCGCCATCCCCAGAAACATCAGCGCCCAGGCATCCCAGACGTAACTCTGGTAGAATTTGGTCGATTCAAGTTTGGTGTTGAGCGGCAGGTAATTAGTAAAGATGGCTTCATAGCTGCCTTCCTGCATGGTTTTGTTGATCTCTTGTTCTTTCTTAGGGTCGTATTTGGTGTTTTTTTCTACGGATAGCCAGGCTTCTTTCGCTTTCTTCTGCTCGGCGGTCAACGGTTTTTTTTGTTTTTCGAGCTGAAGGGCGGCAAGATACCCTTCGCGTTTTTCTTTGGTTTCCATGGTTCGAAAAAAGCCCTTTGCACCCAACACTGCCACGCAGAAAAATGCGATCAGCAGGTACGTCCGGGCTTTCATTTTCCGAAAGGGAAACAAAAACAGGCCGCAAATTCCGTAGGTATACAGGATGTCGCCCGGCCAGAGAAGCACAAAAGCGTTGAAAACACCGAACAAAATGAGCCAAAACAACCGGCGGTAATAATAATCGGCCATGCCGTAGCCATCGGCCAGCGTGTCTTTTTTGGCCATGAACAACAACATTCCGGCACCGAACAGCATGGAAAACAACCCCCGCATGGTACCTTCAAACAGCACCGAAACAACCAGGAACGTCTTGAAATCGGCGGAATCGGCCGGGGCGGTGAAAAACCGGGGCGTGGCTGTATGCGAGATGCCGAAGAAGGGCATGTTCATCATCAGAATGCCGAGCAGGGCAAACCCCCGAATGATATCGATGGTTTGAATTCGCTCCACTTTGGCTACGGGCCGGGCTGATTCGCTGGCCGGCAGAACCTCAAAAGAGACGGGAGAAGTAGAAATTGCATCCATGAGCGAATTGTGTAGGTTAAAGAAGATTGTTTTGATTTGAAAAGGCCAGAGGATAAGTTTACTCCCGGATCGGAAAACAACGCAGACTGAAAGGGCATTTTTATTGTTTACTATCCGTAATGTATCGAGTTATACGCTGTAAATCAAAACGTTTTATTAAACGGAAGTTTTGAAAGGTTGCACCATTATCCTATGAAAACCAATCTATTTATCGTTCTCACGCTGGCCGGTTTAGGCTTATTTTCATCGGCGCAGGCTCAGAAAAATGTCCGGCTGCAAGGCAATGTTAGCGGGCTGGGAACGACCACGATTTACCTGAAGAAAACGGATAATTCCAACAGCCGTCCGGTGCTGGTTGACTCGACCCGGGCCGTCGATGGAAAGTTTACGTTCAGCCGCAGTATTCCCGAAGTCGATTTTTACAACGTGGTGGCTGCGGGTTTGCCGGGGCAGGTGCAATTTATCTGGGATGGTGATCTGACCTTGGAAGGAACCCGGGATGCATTTCGGGAGGCTGAAATCAAAGGGTCTCCGCTGACCGCTAGCTGGCTGAAATTCCAGAATGACGTGGATCGACCCTACCGCGATATTCTGATGGATTTGTACAACGAGCGTCAACGATCGAACAGCGACACGGCGGTGGCCAACCGGGTGGCTCGCGAAGAAAAGCGGTTGAAGCAGGAACAGATTCAGAAAGTGGCGCAGCAGATCCGCGCTGAACCAAATTCGCAGTTGAGTCTTTATTTGCTGAATTGGTACTGGATGCAGTTTCCCAAAGCCGAAGCCCGCGCCATGTACAACCAGCTAAATGCTTCGCTCAAAACTCACTCGCTGGCGAAGCGGTTACAAAATCAGTTGAAATAGGACCTCATGCAAGGTTTTCAGACGCGGAATGGTCTCACTCGTCTGCTGTATGGTTTGTTGCTGGTGGTAGGGCCAGGCTGTTGGGTCGGTTGTCGGGTTCAGTCGCCCCAGGGCATTATGGAGCCGGATTTTTACCGGATTTTGCAGAAAACACAACCGGGTCTGAAAGGCAGGGACGTCTATGTGGTGGATTCGGGCGACTCGCTGGAACTCGTCTTCCCGCAAACGGATCATCGTCGGGTCGTGCGCTCGCCGGACTATAAAACGTGGACGTTCCGGCGCACGGAGGTTGACGTGGATGTTTTTACCATTCCTTTCAAGATCAGGCCCGCCCGGGCACACCTTCCTGCCCAGCTGAACTCCAACTTTAATGCGGCCCTGTACGTGGGCCGCCGGACGGATTTGTACAATTACCGCTGGAAAACCGTCAGTCCTTCATTTGCGGTTCGTCAGCTGCAAAGCCGGGGGTTTGGTTACGGTTTGTTTGCCGGGATTGGCTCTACGTCCATCAGTGATTTTGTTTTGCGTCGCCCCATCGGGGTGGAGTATGAGGGGGTGGTGCTGGATGCCGGTGTGGCTGCTATTTACGATGCCCGGGTGTTCAATGTCGGGATTGCATTGGGCGTGGACCACCTACTGGATGTGAACCGGCGCAACTGGATTTACCAGCAACGACCGTGGTTTGGCGTCTTGTTTGGTCTGAACCTGAATTAAGCGGAATGCATCCAGCAAAAGGGCACCGATTGCGTCATTTTGTGGCCGGTTGCTCAATCGATCGCCGTTGTTTCATCGCATCCGGGCTAGTTTTAGGGCTTCATTCATTCTATTCATACCACCGCTTATGAATGTTGCCTGGCTCCGAATTAGGTTAGTATTATTGCTTCAGCTCTCAGCTTTCGCGGTTTTTTCTCAATCACAGCAACTTACGCTGGCAACGTATACGTACGCCGATAATAACCGTTTGGGTAATATTCAGCCATTGGCCGAGGTGCTGAGTCAGCGGTTGGGGATGACGGTGCAGACAAAAAGTTACGCAAATGTGGCGGCTTTCATCAGCGGTCTCGAAGCAGGAGAGGTGGATATTGCCCTCATCAGTACGTTTGGGTACTTGCTGATGATCAACCGAAATGCCAGCCCGTACACGCCGGTGGCGGCCTTGCAGGTGCCTCCCGACGTAAGCGATAATTACAAAACCGCCCTCGTTGCCCACGCATCGCTGCCGATTACCCGGATTGCGGATCTGAAGGGCCAAGCTGCTCAATATCGGATGACGTTTGTCAGCGAGACTTCCACGTCCGGTAACCTGATTCCGCGCGCTCTTTTATACGCCAACGGCCTGACGCAGCCCGAGCAGCAATTCAAAAGCGTGTCGTACAGCAAAACGCACGCCAACGGGTTGCGCCAAGTGCTGGATGGAAACGTCGATCTGGCGGCCTTCGGCAGTGAAGAATATTACAAAGCCGTCAGGAACGATCCGACGTTGCAGAAGCAGGTCAAATTGGTCTGGGAGTCGGGCGAAATTCCGCTGGGACCGGCTTTGTTGAAAAGTTCGCTGGCTCCATCGTTGCAAAAAAAGATTACCGACATTTTACTGAGCCTGCACGCTGAAACGCCCGACGCACTGGCGGCACTCCGTTCGGGCTGGTCAGAAGCCCGGCAAGCGGAGAGATTTACGCCCATCAACCGCGCTTTTTATCAATCATACCAGCAACAGATTGGTGCTCCGAAGGAGTTGATCGAACAGTTTGCGAGTCTGATTCGCTGAGTCAGGCCAGCGGAATGCCCGCTTCGGTGGCTTGGCTGATGACGTATTTCCGCGCTTCGTCGTATTCTTCCGGAGTGCGCAGGTGTTCGAGCAGAAACGGTGTTTGCTGCGGCAGGGCGGTGACATTTCGGATGTACGTACGGTAATCGAGCGCTCCGCGTCCCGGCATGGTTTCGGCAAAATGAACATCTTTACCATGTACATCTTTGGCGTGTACCGATACAATCCAGCGACCTAGTTTTCGGAAGGTGTCGTTGATGAGTTTCGGATTCTGGTAAAACCGTTCGGGCGTGTTGATGATATTGGCAATGTCGATATGAGCCGCAAACGCCGGTCGGTCGATGGCTTTGATGAATTTCAGGTATGAATCCGGGCCGTCGGGTAGGCTCCAGCCCATCATTTCCAGCGCAAATTTGGCGTTTTTAGGTTTTACAGCATCAATTACCTTCCGGCAGTTTTCGACTGTAGCATCAAAATACTCCCTGGATACATTCCGGGCATCCGGCCCATCCCATTGCTTCGGATTGTAAGAACCGCCAATATTAACACAGGTTAGCGCCCCAATTTCGTCGGCCAGCGCCAGCCGTTCCGATACGTACGTCATGTTTTTCTGCCGCTTGCTGGCATCTTGTTCCAGCATATTGACCCAGGCACCCACCTCGGCAATAATTACGTTCTGAGCCGCAAACGCTTTTCGAATCGCTTCTATTTTAGCCGTATCCTTTATGTCAACCGCCGGCACATAGGCCGAGCTGTACTGCAAACGCCGGTGTTCCCGCGCCAGGGCTTCCGGATCATCGCTTTTCAGGAAAATGGGACCGCCCAGCCGCAACGGTTTTGGCACTGCGCTGAACGCGGGAAGAGACGGGGTGAACAGGCTTCCGGCCAGCAGGGCTGACGTTTGTAAAAAAGCGCGACGGGATGACGGTTTCACGGCGGTTTGGCGTTCAATCGGTTTTTCAAAGCTACACTTTTCTACGTGACGCTATGGATTTTGCGCCGGAAAACGTTGCGGACCGATTGAAAGTATGCCGGAAAGATTTTGCAAATGCGAAAAACTGTCTACTTTTGCATCATTGTTGCATTTGCATTATAGTTGCATTTAAAAGAGCAGAAATGAAAACCGTTTTTTACAAACTTGCCTTTACGCTGGGCGTGGTAGTAGCCCTGACAGCGTGCCAGAAAGAAGAAAACCCAACGCCGGGAGAAGTTGCCAGTGAATTCAAACACGTTCGCTTACTGGTTTCGGATGGCACCAGCAACCAACTGACGCAGGTGACGCCCGCCGGTGGGGCCGTTACGACCTTTGAGGGACAGTATCCTAATGCTACCTTATACACAACGGCTTCCGGACGGTTTGCGGCTTTGCTGTACGGGTCTCAAAATTTTGTGCAATTCTTCGATAGTGGACTGGAATACCACGGCGATCATGTCGATGTGAAGGGCACGCCCAAGTTTGCCGCCATCACCAGTGACCGGCCTAAACCGACTCACTTTAAAACGCGAGGCAATGAGTCGCTGATTTTTAACGATGGTGATGGAACCCTGAGTGCGGCCAATGAAGCTGATTTTCATACAGCGGGTGCCAAGATGAAGGTAATTAATGCCGGTTTGACGGCGCACCACGGAGCGATGGCTAAATTTGACAACGGGACCTACGCCGTTACGTTTGTGGATGCCGCGTCGAAATTGTCGGGGCCGCATGGGGTAAAAATCATTGATGCTACCGGAAAAGAGCTATTTGCCTCGAAACTGGCGGTGAGCCGTCTGCACGGCAATGCCACCGACGGTACGAATGCCGTTTTTGGTGTGGCTGGTGGCGCGCTGGTAGTAACCCAAAACGGCGATCAACGCCTGATTCCCAATCCAGACGGTTTTGGTGATATTCGTTTGGGAACGATCCTGGAAGCCGCTGGTGTTAAGAAATTCGTTGGCTTTGTTGCGACCAAAGGTGCTTATTTTGTGGATGTTACAGGCAACAAAATTACGCCGATTTACGAAGGAACGGACGTGATGCAGTGTAAAGTGGACCGGGCCGGAAAGAATCTGTTGTTGCTGCTGACCGACGGAACCCTGAAAGTATACGATTTGTCGACGGGCAGTCTGAAAAAGCAGGGCAGCGTGATTGGCGCTACACCGTCGACCGACACGTTCAAGCCGGTGCTGGAGGCCACGGAAAAATACGCTTACATTGCGCTACCAACGGCCGGAGAAGTGCATCAGGTCAACTTGGCGGACTTTGCTCAGATTACCAAACATAAAGTCTCGGCACAACCTACGCGGCTGGTCATTCTAGGCTTCGAAACCGACGAGTCACATTAAAACCGTACGCAACGGCATCCGGCCATTCTTGGGAAACAATCTGTTTCGTTTGAGAATGGCCGGACGTGCTAAAAACCGTTCTCAATTGATTAGCTAATCCGGCTCCAGTTTGTTTCACCTTCCCGCTGTAGTTCCACCTGATTGCGGATGGGGGCGTTCTGGGGCAAAATTAATTCCGGATCTTCCTCCAGAATGCGCTGGGCCGATTCGCGGGCGGCCGTCAAAATCGCTCCGTCTTTGGCAAGGTCGGCCAACACCAGATCGGCAATTCCGCTTTGCTGGGTTCCGGAAAGATCGCCGGGACCGCGGAGTTGTAAATCCACGTCAGCAATTTCAAAACCGTTGTTGGTCTTCACCAGGGTCTCGATGCGGGTGCGGGTTTCTTTACTGAGTTTATAACCCGTCATCAGAACGCAGTACGATTGCTCGGCGCCCCGCCCGACGCGCCCCCGCAGCTGGTGTAGCTGGGCCAGTCCAAACCGCTCGGCACTTTCTACAACCATCACGCTGGCATTCGGTACGTTCACGCCCACCTCAATAACCGTTGTAGCCACCATAATTTTGGTTTCGCCCTTCACAAACCGTTCCATCTCAAAATCCTTGTCGTAACCGGTCATTTTGCCGTGTAAGACGCCAATAGGATACTGCGGAAAGGCCCGGACGATGCTTTCGTAGCCGTCCATCAGGTCCTTGAAATCCAGCTTTTCCGATTCTTCGATCAACGGATATACCACGTAAACCTGCCGTCCCTGCTCGATTTGCTGCCGGATAAACCCAAAAACTTCCAGGCGGTGGGTATCATAACGGTGAACGGTTTTAATCGGTTTGCGACCCGCCGGAAGTTCGTCGATAATGGACAAATCGAGGTTGCCGTAAAGCGTCATGGCCAGCGTTCGCGGGATGGGCGTGGCCGTCATGACCATCATATGTGGGTAAATTTCCTGGTTCTTGTTCCAGAGCCGGGCGCGCTGTGCCACACCAAAACGGTGTTGCTCATCAATGATGCACAGGCCGAGGTTCTTGAACTGAACCGCATCTTCCAACAGCGCGTGCGTTCCAACGATGATGTGCATCATGCCGCTCTGCAACTGTTCGTGAATGATTCGGCGTCCTTTGGTGCGGGTCGAACCCGTCAGCCGCCCGATGTTCAGGCCCAGTTGATCGGCAAAAACCTTTAAACCGTAGTAATGCTGGTCGGCCAGAATTTCGGTGGGGGCCATGATACAGGCCTGTGCACCATTATCGATGGCCATGAGCATCGTAATGAATGCCACGATGGTTTTCCCGCTTCCAACATCGCCCTGCAACAGCCGGTTCATCTGATCACCGCTGACCAGATCGCCGTGGATTTCGCGCAGAACCCGTTTCTGGGCATTGGTCAGCGGAAAGGGGATGAATTCCTTGTAAAACCGGTTCAACAGGCTCATGCTCCGGAAAACTTGCCCCGGATATACGGTTTTGTGAACCAGCTTATTTTTGATCAGCCGCAGCTGATTGTAAAACAACTCCTCGAACTTTAGCCGCCGTTCGGCCTGCTTGAGCCAGGCCTGACTTTGGGGCAGGTGAATATTTTCGATGGCATCGGCTTTTGAAATCAGCCGGTATTGTTCGATCAGCGTGTTGGGTAAGGTCTCGTGAATGTGCGGATAAGCCAATTCGAGCAACTGGCGCATGGTGCGCGCAATCAATTTGCTATCCACCCGCATCCGACGCAGCTTTTCGGTCAGGTTATAAACGGGATGAAACGTGCTATTCTGTTCGCTTTCCGGCGTCAGCGGGTCCAGCTCCGGGTGCGTGATGCTGTAGGTTGATCCAAACGCGATGGCTTTGCCGTAGGCGACATATTCGGCACCGGGGCGCAAAAATTTCTCAAAATGCGTAATGCCCTGAAACCAGACCAGGTCCATTGAACCGGTATGGTCGGTAAAGGTGGCTACCAGCCGTTTCTTAGGCCCTTCGCCGACTATCGTCCAGTCCCGAACGCGACCGATCACCTGAACGGCCGGAAGCGTGTCAGACAGTTCGGCGATGGTATAAAAGCGGGTACGGTCTTCGTGCCGGAACGGGTAATACTGAAGCAGGTCCCGGTAGGTGAAAATACTAAGCTCAGTATTGAACAACGCTGCCCGTTGGGGTCCAACACCTTTCAAATACTCAATTTTTGTGTCGAAAAACGTGATGCGCTCCGTCATACCCTCTATATGTAAACCATTCCGTTTCGGCGAAGTGGCTTTACTGTCAGTTCTTCAGATTGATCAAAACTACAAATTTTCTTAAAAGATACGCTTATTCGGGCGTTTTGCTACCCCTGGAAGGTCAAAAAGTAGGCTAGTTGGGTGTCGGTTTCCAAAAAATGTATGGGTGATTTTAAACAAAATTCCGACAATGGCTTGCTTTTTGTGCGTATCTGTTCAGGACAGCCTGTGTTCTATGACTCAACGTACTACTTTCCTTCTTCTCTTTTTTCTGCTTGGTATAAAGGGCTGGCTATCAGCATCTCATATTACCGGCGGCAATGTTCGGCTAACCGCTAAGCCCGCACCGGGTTATTATACGCTCTCACTGGATTTATTCATTGACGAACAGAATAGTCAGGTAGGTGAT
Source organism: Larkinella harenae (assembly GCF_054780515.1). Lineage (NCBI taxonomy): Bacteria > Pseudomonadati > Bacteroidota > Cytophagia > Cytophagales > Spirosomataceae > Larkinella > Larkinella harenae. The sequence goes on from NZ_BAAGWE010000001.1 coordinate 668,493, forward strand.
ATCAAACCGTCGCTCAAACTCGCGATCTACCGTCGGCGGGATAACCTGAAAATGGGCGAATTTGAGTTGCCGTTTCTCACTCAGAAACCGCTGACGGCTTCCAACCAGGCCTGCGCCATGCTGCGGCCCCTGAAACTGAGCGAAGTGATTTATAGCCAGGATATTGAACTGTCGCTGGACCGCTTCGACGATCCGGGCGGTTATTACGTGGTTCACGGCGTTTGTTGCCGCAGCGGTGCCATCGATAACATTACGCAGGCCGACGAGTCCGGAATGGTGTTCTACCTGGATTTCCCGGCCCCTAAAACAACCCTTAACTCCTCGCCCCAGTTTTCGGTGCCCACGGGCGAATATGCCTGCAAAGGTCAACCATTCACGTTTAGCTTCAAAGCAACTGATGCCGATGGCGATCAGTTGAAGTATTCGCTGGTGACACCCTACAAAGGATTTACGGACCAAGGTCTTGCTTATGACAACCGCCCCAGTTCGGCTTATCCAACAGTAGGCTGGGGCTCGGGTTTCAGTGCAGAAAATGCCGTTCCCGGCACCCCTGGTCTGCGCATCGATGCAGCAACGGGCGAGTTGAGCGTAACAGCTAGTCAGGTTGGCTTATTTGCTTTTGCGGTTTTGTGCGAGGAATTCCGAAATGGTCAACGGATTGGCTCGGTTCGGCGCGATTTCCAGCTAGCCGTTGTTGACTGCCCCACCAATACCCCTCCGGCTCCCGTTATTTCGCTCGAAAAAGCACCTGAGAAAGCTAAAATCGGGCGGGCGGCTAACGGAACCGTCACCAGTGTTTCGGCCTGCCAGGGGCAAACCATTTCGCTGAAAACCGAGTCATCGGCGGAGTGGACATTTCAGTGGCAACGCGACGGCCTGGATCTGGCTGGCGATACAACCGCCAGCCTGGTCGTCAACGAATCGGGAAATTATACGGTTATCAAGAAATTCCGCAAAACCTGTGGCAAGCCAAGCCCGGCGCAGACGAGCGTCAAGGTGGATTTGATGACAGCCGAGCAACTGAAAGTAACCGCAAGTGGCCCCACCACCTTCTGTGCCGGACAAACCGTACTGCTGAAAGCTCCCGAAGGTGATTACACCTACGCTTGGTTTCGGGATGACCGGGTACTGCCGGGAGCCAACGTTTTTTCGTACCAACCCCGCGAAACGGGCGAGTACAAGGTTCAGATAACCAGCTCGTCGACCGGCTGTGTGATCACCGACAGTATGGTGGTAAAAGTTCATCCCAACCCCCAGGCTTTGATTCAGCCACCGGCGCTAACAACGGCCTGTCTGGGCGATACAATCCGGCTGAATGCGGTTGCCCGCCCAACCTATATGTACCAATGGACAAACATGGGGAATGTATTGTCGGAAAAAAGGGCTTTGCTGGCGGTAACGCAGTCGGGTCAGTATGGGCTGACGGTCACCGATACCAACCAGTGTCAGGCAGTGGCCGATGAAGTGCTGCTGGATTTTAAGACTACGCCGGGCGTTACCATGGCTTCATTACCGTCGGTTTGTGAAAATGCCGCCGAACGCTTACCCCTGTTGGCCGAACCGGCTGGAGGATCTTTTACCGGTATTGGCCGGGCGGCTGGTGCCGTGAACGGTGCTGAGTTTGATCCGGCTAAGGCGGGCCCTGGCCAGTTTGTGATCACATATACGCTTGCCATGCCCGGAAATGCTTGTCCGGGACGGGCGCAGCAGGTTGTAACGGTTCTTCCAGCGCCGGTTATTGCTGTGACCGATGCAACGATTCGGCGGGGCAGCGAAGTTCAATTGAATAAGAACAGCGTGGATTCGTTGAACTATGATTGGTCACCTTCCGTGGGTCTAAGCAGTTCGGTGATCGCGCAGCCTTACGCCAGCCCCGATACTACCACCACGTACCACGTGCGGGTTACATCGCCCCAGGGGTGTCAGTTTACGGCCCAGTTGACTGTAACGGTTACAACTGCGCTTTACATACCGGATGCGTTTACACCCAATCACGACGGTTTGAACGATAACTGGGTGATTCGCGGAATTGAGAATTATCCCGATTGTCGGGTGGAAGTCTATAACCGTTGGGGGAATCCCGTATTTGTTTCCAAGGGCTACGCGGAACCGTGGGATGGCCGCAGCCAAGGGCAGGATGTTCCACCAGCGATGTATCATTACGTGATCAAACCCGGTGATTCACAACCGCAGCGAAGCGGTAGCCTGCTGATTACCCGATAAACTGTACCCGGAGGATAGGCAGGCCGAATGGCTGAACCAATTTTTGTTTAGCTTTTCTTCAACAAATTTGCGCTTTTCCTATTCAATGGGTTTATGGATTGCCGATGATTGCCGATTTTTGATCCTTCATTGGATGACAAAACCGGATCGTATGGAAAGACCGTATACCCAATCTGACCGAAAGCCAACGGTGTTGCTGGTGGATGACGATGAGGAAGATCGGATGCTGATGCGCATGGCCCTGGAGTCGATGGAAATGACGGCTCTTATTCAGGAGTTTCCGAGCGGAGAGCAACTACTGGATTTTATGCAGCAGGAAACCAGCGGTCCGGTGCCCACCGTGGCATTATCGTGGATTGTTATTCTGGATAAATACATGCCCGGGCTCAACGGGTTTGATACCTTGCGGGAAATCAAGGCGAACCCGGCCTGGCAACGTATTCCGATTGTATTATTTGTCAATACCCAGAACCAGGGAGAAATGGAATTATGCGTCGATCTGGGTGCTACGGTTTGTGTCAGTAAGCCCCTGTATTTTGAAGAAATCAAGGAGCTACTGCGCGAAGTTTACCAACACTGGCAGGCTTCCGTATCAATTTCGTAGGTCAACGATTGCTCATTCTAGCAACCGCACTTCAACCCGACGGTTTTTTCGTTTATTTTCCTCCGTATCATTGGCCGCGATAGGGCGCGTATGGCCGTACCCTTTATGACGCAGCCGGCTTTCCGAAATACCGTTGGTAATCAGATAGGATGTAATGACCCGGGCCCGGTTTTCGGAGAGCGCCAGATTCAGGCGGGGATCACCCACATTGTCGGTATGGCCCGCAATTTCAATCTTCACTTCCGGGCGATTTTTGAGCAAGTTTACCAGTTGGTTGAGCTGCGTATAGGACTCCGGACGGAGCATATAACTGCTCTGGTCAAAATAAACATTGTTGAGTGTAACGGTTTTACCCGAAGTCAGTGCGGAAAGGTCTGAGCTGGCGGGGGCGGGTGCTGCGGGTTTGGGTACCGGATTGGCAGCCGGTGGGGGCGCTGTTGCCGGAGCCGGGTTGGTGGGAGCCGGTACAGGGGCAGTTGCTACGGGGGGAGCCGCTGTGGGTTCCGGACGCGTAGTGGCTGGTGGTGTGGCTGCCTGCGGGGCAGATTCCGTTGGGGTGGACTCCTGAGTAGCAACCGGATTCTGGAAGCGCTGCAAGGGAATGGTAATGTCGTGCTGCTCTTTTACATCGACCGTGTAAGTGTATGGCTGATAGCCCGGTGTTTCGACCACAAACTGTATCTTTTGGCCAAATTCAGCCAGAAAGGTAAATTTTCCTTCGCGGGGCGGGCCGGTCATGATCACGCGTCGACCGTCAAAATCCTGAACCTGAACATTGAGCTTCTGCCGGATGAGCTGCTTGGTTTCGTAATCGATAACCGTGACATTAACGGGCGATTCACTCGAAACCTCCCGATCCATGGTCAATACGATAACCTGCTGGCTCTGATTTGGATCGAAGACGCGATCCAGGCGCAGTACTCTCTGGGCGGGGCGGTATCCGGCCTGGGTTGCATCAAGACGGAAAACGCTTCCGGCCGGGAGGGCAACCGTATAAGAACCGGACCGTAAGGTGCCCCGTTGCACTTTTTTTGTTTTTTCGTTGGTGATGGTCAGCGTTGCCGGCACCGGTTGCCCGTTGCGGTTTTTGGTTTCAATTCGGACAGTGTATTCTTCGACCGGATTGTTCTGGCCGGTACAAACCGCTGCCTGTAAATACAGAAGCAACGAAATCATAAAAACGGTCAAACGCTTCATGGGCTGGGTTACTACGGTTTCCGGCGCAAACTAGCCAGGGCTAACCCGGCATAAATGTCTGCCCCGCGCGGTCGCAGCTGATTCGAATTACTGCCAATCATCCCGAACAAATTATCCGTACCGAGAAAAACCGGTCCAAGCCGGATGGAGGCACCTGCAACGAATGAATTATTGATCAGAGTCAGCGGAATGGACACGCCCAGGGTTGAGGTTTCCAGCCGGGGAGCGACCGAAACCAGCGAAGGCTGGCGGATGGAAATGGCGTTGCTGGAGCGTAAGTTCTGTAATACCGTACCGGTTAGGTAGAAGCCCCGGCCAACATAAATGTCGGCATTGACGGAAAGGGCTGCAGGCAGGCCCGACGTAAACTGACCGGTGTTGTTGGCTTCGGTTAAGTTAAGTTCATCCCGGATTACGTTGGCAATGCTTTCGCTACCGGTAACTTTTTTGAAATCGTCCGAAGTGAATTGCTGATCCGTCGTATTGATGACGTAATGTTGCACGTAAGGGCTGTTGCGGTATCGAATAGCACCCAGATCCGTTAACGCTACGCCCAGGCGGAGTGCGTATGCATCCGGGTTATCGCTTGATTTAAGCTGGTAGGAAAAACCGACATCCGCACCCCAGCCCCGACCCGGATTGCTGCCGTCGAAAAACCGGCGTATGGAAACTGCCGACCGCTCCATATCCTGCAAATACGTGGTGTAACCCAGTTCTGCATTGAGCTGGTCTACTTGTAGATAATAATTATTAGGCAGGTTCTGATCCGCCAGGACACGGTAGGAAAGGCCATTGTTCCTCATAAAACCAGCCGTGATTCCCTGCAATCTTTTCACCGTAACCCCAATCGAAAGTTGCTGATCATCGTCTTGGATGAGCGTTCCGGCCAGGGTTAGACCAACTTCTGCGTACGTATTGGTGTTGATATTGAATTGGTTATCCTGACTCGGGATATTATAGAGCCGTTCGTCCTGCAGCCCCGCGCGGACCACCGAAAGGAGTGATTCGGAGGTATTGTTAAACTGAGCAGCCGCGCGTAACCGGGTTGTCAGACCCACTGCAAACCCATCGCCCATCCGAACCATCAGCGAAGGGCCCCGGAAATCCGTCCAGGCCGACCCGGACTTGGATTTGCCGTTGGAGTCTTCGCCCAGGTATTCGGGCTGGAACAAAACCGCGCCGTCGGCCAGCCTATACTGATCAGGTACCCGGTTCAGTACGAGTGAGGTAAGCGAAAACGGTGCCTGATAGCGGAAATAATCGTTGTTGATGTGGGCATTTGCAGCCCCCAGATTCAGGTAAAAACCGTATCGGGAGTCGGTTGCAAAAGCGGGATTGAGGTAAAGACTTTGCGTGCCCCCGTACGGGCTGGGAGCTATTCCCAGAAAGTTCTGGGCAACCGCGGATGTTGTAAGCAGACAGAATAATACTAAACGCAGAAAGCGCAAACCCATAAGCCAGAAATTAAAGGATGGAATGATGAATGATAAACAATGACGTTACAGCCGCACGGGCGTGCATCCGATCATCAATCGTTCATCATCCATCATGTATTCCTTAAACGCCTTCGGCCTCGACTTGTTTTACGTCGGGGACTAATCGCGTCAGGAGATTTTCAATTCCGGCCTTCAACGTCAGCGTTGATGAAGGGCAGCCGCTGCACGAACCCTGTAGTAACACTTTTACCGTACCGCTTTCGTCATCGAACGAGTGAAAGCTGATGGCTCCCCCATCAGACTCAACGGCGGGGCGGATGTACTGGTCGAGTACGGATTTTATTTTCTGAATTGTGGGCGAATCGGCTTCTACTTTCGTGGTGTTGGAGTCGATGGTTTGCTTTGCAAATACCGGTTTCTGATCGTTGAAATACGACCGGATGAACTGTTTTACTTCAAACAACACCTCTTCCCACTCGGTTTCCTCGTCTTTCGTAACCGTGATAAAGTTGCTGGCAATGAATACCCGCTTCACAAAGTCGAAGCCAAATAAAGCAACGACCAGCGGAGAATCTTTTCCGGTGATGAGCGCTTCGGATGCGTCGGCATAATCAAAGGAGAGCCCTTCTGGAACCAGGGGAAAGTTCACCACGAACTTCATCGAGTTGGGATTCGGGCTGCTTTCGGTATACAGCGATACCGGCGGATATAGCGTCGTCGTCATTTCTTTAATCAATGAGTAGTCCTGATAAAGGTTGATATAACCTCGTACCGGGAGAACAGCAGCGGGCTTGGATTAGTTTGCGGATATGAAAAAACCTGCCTGGCATCAGCCAGGCAGGTTTGCTATCACTTTGATTGTTTCGTTGGAAATAATCAAAAAGCTTATTCAGCCGCTACGGTTTCAACCGGAGCTACTTCAACCGCGGATGGGCCAGCAGCGATGATGCTCACGAACGAACGACCGCCTTTACCTTTACGGAATTGAACCTGGCCATCCACCAACGCAAACAGCGTATGGTCTTTGCCAATGCCAACGTTTTTGTCGGGGTGATGTTTGGTGCCACGCTGACGAACGATGATGTTACCGGCAATGGCTGCTTGACCACCGAAAAGCTTAACGCCCAGGCGTTTGCTGATCGAGTCGCGACCGTTCTTGGAACTACCTACACCTTTCTTGTGTGCCATTTTGTTAGAAAGTTTACGGTTTACGGTTTATGGTTTACAGTTTATCGTTAGCTATGCATTCGTGATAAGCGCATGTCAACTAACCGAAAACCGTAGACGGTATACCGTAAACGATTTTATACTGTAATATCTTCGATTAATACTTTGGTCAGATACTGACGGTGGCCATTTTTCTTTTTGTAGCCTTTCCGACGTTTCTTTTTAAAGACGATCACTTTCTCGCCTTTCAGGTGCTCCAGAATTTTGCCTGAAACCTGGGCGCCAGCGACGGTCGGGGCACCTACCGAAATAGTACCGTCATTATCGACAAGTAACACCTTGTCGAACACAAGTGCAGCGTCCGTGTCGCCTTCCAACCGGTGGGTGTAGACGTAACGGCCCTTCTCAACTTTAAATTGCTGCCCTGCGATCTCTACGATTGCGTACATGATTGATACAAAAAAAGTTATTTCCAGAAATGAGGTGCAAATATAGCGGTTTTAGTTTGAAAAAAGAAACCCGAACCTTCTATTCTGTTGAAATGTTATTTTGCTGGAGAACCGACTGGCTACTTGCCAGTTAGCATGAATTTTGCACGGGTTTCCGGACATAGCGGCCCGCCAGCCCGTAGAACTGGCGAACCGAACTTTACCTTGCCGGAAAAGAAGTGGATGAGGACCGGCCGCGCATTGTTCTACGGAAAGCTTTTTCGACTGATAACGCATCTGATTATGAAAGCATGGATAAGGTTGCTTGCTGTGCTGATGACGGTGGTAGCGGCTGCTTATGTTCCCAGGGCTCGTTCTGACGAGAAAAAGGCATATGCGCTCGGCGACGTTGTGCAGGATTTTAAACTTAAGAATGTTGACGGGCGGCTGGTTTCATTGTCCGACTATAAAAACGGAAAAGGGGTCATCATCGTCTTTACGACCAATCACTGCCCATTTTCGAAGGTTTATGAAGAGCGCCTGATCGCGCTTGACCGTAAATACGCTGCGCAGGGCTTTCCCCTGATTGCCATTCAGCCCAACGATCCGGCGGCCTATACTGAAGATTCGTTCGATAACATGAAAATCCGGGCGAAGGAAAAGAATTATCCGTTTCCGTATCTGGCCGACGAGAGCCAGACGGTGGCCCGCGCCTTTGGGGCCAGCCGTACGCCCGAAATATTTGTTCTGAAAAATGCGGGTGACCGTTTCACGATCGAATACGCGGGAGCCATTGACGACAGTCCCCAGAATGCAGCGACCGTGCGCCGGCGGTTTGTAGAAGAAGCCGTCAACAACCTGCTGGCGGGGCGGCCCGTTGTGACTACAGCTACCCGCGCAATTGGGTGCGCGATCAAATGGAAAGGCATTTAAGGAATCAGGCCTCAAGAATTATAAATTGATGTCTTCCGGAATCTGCTACCACCGGGCCGCCCCGTTTTAATGCTTAACTTCTATTTGGCATTGCTTTTGTCAAACGGTCTTCTACAAACCAATCAATCAGTAATTGCTATGAAAAAGTTAATCACGACGTTCAAACAGGTTCGTATCGTGGCCGGTGCCGCCTTGATTATCACTTCAATGTCGCTGACGGCTTGCCAGAACGACGGTAAAAAGGATTCTCGCACCGAAGATGCCCTGGAAAATACGGGGGAAGCTATTGAAGCTGATGCCGAAGCCGCTGGCGATAAAATGGAAGCAAAAGGTGAAGAAGCGGCTGCCGATTTTCGGGAGGAGCGCGATAAAGCCGTGGCCAACATCAAAGAAGAACAACGCAAACTGGATGCGCGTATTGATGAATTGAAGGCTGATATTCAGCGGGAAGGCGCACAGGCGAAGGAAAAATCACGCGAGAAACTGGCGGATCTCGAAAGGGAGCGCAAAGAGCTGGGCGATGATCTGGACAAGGCGCAAAATGCCACCGCAGCGGCCTGGGGCGATGTAAAGAAAGGATTTAAACGGGCCGGCAAAGAAATTGGCAATGCATTCGACAAAGCTGGTGAAAAGCTGGATAACGATAACCGATAATAAGTAGTTTTCAGTTAGGTAATGCAGTAAAGCCGCTCCAACGTACTGATTGGGGCGGCTTTATTTCTGGGTATATTTTTCCACAAAATTGTTGGCGTAAATTGACAGTGTAAGAGTCGGTGAGCGCGTGCATCGGCGCTTCTGGAAAAAAATCTCGTTGGCTAAAAAAAAACGTTGCGGCCAAACAAGCTGACCCAGTTTCAGTAGTATCAGGAAGACAAAATCAGGAAAGTACATTGATTGTTACATTTACATTGCTGCGGTATCCGCTTCGTAATTGGTACCGGGCTTTTGCCAACATGGGGCGTTGGGTCATGCAACCGTTTCAGGCGGAAGGATTGCGGTTTCAGAAAATGATGGGGTGTGGGAAAAACTTCGGTCTGATGCCGGATTTTTCCGCCTATGTTTTTCTGGGCGTCTGGTCGGACGAGCAAGCGGCTCGCCATTTTTTTGAATCCGAACGCTGGCAGTCGGTCCGCCATGGGGCTATCGAGACGGGTACCCTTTACCTACGGCCAATTCGCTCACACGGGGCTTGGGATGGCCAAAATCCGTTTGAATCTCCGCCTGGTCCACGAACGGCAGATGGGCCGGTAGCCGTGCTGACCCGGGCTACGATCCGGCTGGCGTCCTTACCTGATTTCTGGCGTCACGTTCCGCAGGCACGGGAGCGTTTGAACGCACACGGCAACGAATTGCTGCTGGCGTTGGGCGTTGGCGAAAAACCGTTGATGCAGCAATGTACGGTCAGTGTCTGGGCGGATGAGAAAAGTATCGAACAGTTTGCCTACCGGCAGAGCGGTCATAAGGAGGTTGTCCGGCGGACCCGCGAGCGTCGGTGGTATTCGGAAGAACTGTTTGCCCGTTTTGCAGTGGTAGCACATGAGGGCGTTTTTTTGGGAAAACCGTTGGTTATTCCCGAGCAAACTTCCCCGGTTTCGGCTGCCTGACAGAGGTGTCTACTTGGGCGCCATTCGAATCGCTCCATCCAGCCGGATTACTTCTCCGTTCAGCATCGGGTTTTCAACGATAGCTTTGGCCAGCAGGGCATATTCGTGCGGGCGGCCCAGTCGCGACGGAAACGGAACTTGCTGCCCGAGCGATAGGCGGGCCTCTTCGGGTAGTCCCTGCAACAGGGGTGTCTCGAACAAGCCGGGTGCAATGGTCATCACCCGAATGCCGGTTTTGGCCAGATCCCGGGCCACCGGAAGCGTCAGACTGGCGATAGCGCCTTTGGAGGCTGCGTAGGCCGCCTGCCCGATCTGCCCGTCGTAAGCTGCAACGGAAGCCGTGTTGATGATGAGGCCGCGTTCCCCTTCCTCATTGGGGTCGTTTTTTTCCATTGCAAAAGCCGCCAGCCGGATCACATTGAATGTGCCGATAAGATTAATTTTAACGGTTTTCTCGAAAGCCTCCAGCGAATGCGGGCCGTAAGTGCCGCCCACTTTGCCCACGGTTTTCCGCGCTTCGGCAATCCCGGCGCAGTTGACAGCGATCCGAAGGCTCCCGAACTCCTGAAGGGCCAGGTCAACCGCAGCCTGGACGTCGGATTCGCTGGTAACGTCGGTGCGCAGGAAACGAATCTGTTCCTGTAATGCCGTGGCCAATGCATTTCCTTTGTCTTCATTGAGATCCAGAATAACAACATTGGCGCCCAGCGAATGAAACAGCCGGACCGTGGCTTCTCCCAGGCCGGAAGCTCCGCCGGTGATCAGCGCTGTTGTGTTGGCAAATTGCATAACGATCAATTTAAAGAATAACCATCAGTTCTTTCAGATGCTGAATTTCGTACGTCGGTTGGATATTACCAATTGGCAGACTGCTGATGTTGTAATAGACAACGTCTATGCCGGCATTCAAGGCACCACAGACATCCGCTTCGTAATTGTCACCAATCATTAAACTTTCGTTCACCGATGCGCCGGACACCTCCAGGGCAAATTCAAAAATGCGCGGATCGGGTTTTTTTGCCGCAGCTTTCTGGTTGGTGATGACATGCTGAAAATAATCGGTCAGGCCCGAACTCGCCATTTTCAACGCCTGAATCTCGTCAAAACCGTTGGTGATGATGTGTAATTCGTAGCGATCTTTCAGGTAGTCGAGTACTTCAATAGCCGATTCCATCAGGTGCGCTTTGCGGGGCAGGAGCTGTAAATAGGTTTCGTTGATGTCGTCACAGAGCGAGTGGTCTGATACCCCAATGGCATCCAGCACCATCCGAAACCGGCGGTATCGTATGTCGCTATGAGATAGTCGGTTATTGTCGAAGTCGGACCAGAGTTGCCGATTGATTTCAAAGAAATGCCGATTAAAAACTTCCACCGACTCAACGCCTATTTCTACGAGTCGGTAGGTTTCGTACAATTCACAGAGCGATTCGGCAGAGTTGCGATCAAAATCCCAGAGGGTGTGGTCAAGATCGAAGAAAAGATGCTTATACATAAGTTGATAAAAGAACGTATTTTAAAATTATCATACGTTCAGCAAACCGTTGGGCAACAAATTTCGTATATTAGATTCGTGCGGCAAAGCCTGGGTATAATTTACAGGAGTGCTGCTCAAAAAAAACAGAAGAATTTGCAGGATGGTTTAAACCCTTTGGAAGGCAAGGGGGTCCTTTTAATTGATTGGGTGAAAAGAGTACAACTATTCCTTGAATTAGGATAAAATTTAGAAAAAGATCAAAACTGAAAGTTTTTTACATTATTGCACAATAAAGTGGTTTATTTTGACTCATTTCTATGAAAATAATTCTTCCGGCTATTGCAAAGTACAATGAAAATATTTTACTTTGAGACAAACAATCAGATCTTTCACTAAAAATTCCAACGCTCACACACTATCGATACAACGCTCTACGTTACCTAACTGATTACTGAAAATGGACAAATTGCAGGTTAGCGACAGTGAGCTGATATCCCTGTACATCCGCGGTAGTGAAAAAGCTTTTGAGAAGTTGGTTCAGCGCCATAAGTCGAAAGTTTATACCACGATTTATCTGATTGTAAAGGACCAGTACGTTGCCGAAGACTTAATGCAGGACACCTTTATCAAGGCCGTCGAAACGCTTAAGTCAGGTAAGTACAACGAAGAGGGTAAATTTCTGCCCTGGATTATTCGGATCGCTCACAACCTGGCTATTGATTTTTTTAGAAAGGAAAAACGCTACCCCAATGTAGTGTTTGAGGATGGGAGTAATGTTTTCAATACGCTGGAGTTTGCTGAAGATTCAATTGAGTCCGTGCAGATTCGGCAGGAAACACACGAACATCTGCGTGAGCTGATTCAACGGCTGCCCGAGCAGCAACGTCAGGTTCTGATTATGCGGCATTACGAGGAAATGAGTTTCCAGGAAATTGCCGATGCAACCGGAGTCAGTATCAATACGGCATTGGGGAGAATGCGTTATGCTTTAATTAATTTGCGGAAGCAACTAAGCAAACGTTCCCCATACTATGATACAAATTTTTACCAACGATGACGTTATTCGGTATGTTTACGAAGAAACATCCGCTGAGGAGAATCGACTCATTGAAGATGCCTTGATGGCGGAACCCGAGTTGATGAGTTTCTACCTGGATACGCTGGAAATTAAATGTCTGATGAATAAAATCGAACGGACGCCAGCCGCTTCATCCATCCAGAACATCCTGAATTATTCAAAGAATTACATACCAAACCCGTCGGCCTGATTGCAGGGTCTGACGGGTTTTTGTTTTCTCCGATGCGCTCCGAATAATTTCGGATCAACGCTGTGTAACAACTGAAAAATTATTACATAGCGTTGATCCGGGAAAATCAGAGTTGATCAGAGAGAGTTATCTTTGCTTCATGCAAAAGAAAGAACGGTTTCGCCTGTTTCTCGAATACTTCACGACGCATTTCCCCGAACCCCAGACGGAATTGAATTACGGCAATCCGTATGAATTGCTGGTGGCGGTTATTTTGTCGGCGCAGTGTACTGACAAGCGGATCAACCAGGTTACCCCCAAATTATTTGAACGGTTTCCGGAACCGGAATCACTCGCAGCAGCTTCGGTTGAAGAAGTGTTTGGCTATATTCGCAGTGTCTCTTATCCCAACAACAAAGCCAAACACCTGGTGGGGATGGCGAAGGTGCTGACCGAGCAGTTTGGTTCAGAAGTACCGGCAAAAGTGGATGATTTGCAAAAAATGCCGGGTGTGGGCCGAAAAACCGCCCATGTCATCGCTTCATTGATCTTCAATCAGCCTACCATGGCCGTTGATACGCACGTTTTTCGGGTGTCGCATCGGCTGGGCTTGGTGCCGCAAACCGCAACAACTCCGCTGGCGGTTGAGAAAGCCCTGATGCCTTACATTCCGAAGGAGTACGTGCCCAAAGCGCATCACTGGCTGATTTTGCACGGTCGTTACGTTTGCATCGCTCGCTCGCCCAAATGTAACGAATGCGCGTTGACGCACTTTTGTAAATACTATGAGCGTCTTGAACTAGGATTACGCCGATTAAAGGATGAACGGTCATGAACTGGGATTACACCGGTGTAATCCCAGTTCATGACCGTTCAAACTAAAATTGTTCAATTCCCGCAAAGAAGAAGTCGCTTTCAATTTTCGCATTTTCGTCGGAATCCGAACCGTGGATGGCGTTGGCCTGCATCGATTTGGCGAACAGTTTACGGATGGTGCCTTCCGCTGCCTTGGCCGGATCTGTTGCGCCGATAAACTGGCGGAAATCGGCAATGGCGTTATCTTTTTCCAGAATCATCGGAATAATCGGTCCGGATGACATATAGGTAGTTAGGCTGTCGTAGAAGGGTTTTCCTTCGTGTACAGCGTAGAATTGTCCGGCGCGCTCTTGGGTCAACTGGACTTTCTTTAGGGCTACTATCCGAAAACCGGCTTCTTCAATCATTTTGATGATTGTACCGGAATGGCCCTCGGCTACAGCGTCGGGCTTGATCATGGTAAACGTACGGTTGGTCGTCATCAGAAAGTAAACAAAATATTATTTGGTTCCAAAGGTATAAAGATTACATAACAATTCTTCGTAATTTTGCGAATTGATACCTACCCGTTTAAGAACGGGCTTACTTATAAATGCAAGACTTCGACGCAATCCGTGATTTGATCGATAAGCCCCAAACGGTGCTGATTACCACTCACCTCAACCCCGATGCCGATGCGATGGGATCGTCGCTGGGGTTGGCAGGTTATTTAAAAAAACGAAACCACCGGGTGACGGTCGTGGCTCCGACGGATTATCCCGAAAATTTGTACTGGTTAAGCGGAAACGACGAAGTAATCGTATTCGACGAGAAAAAGCGGGTAGAAATAGCCCAGCTCTTTGAGCAGGCTGACGCTATCTTCTGTCTGGATTTTTCCGTTCTAAACCGCATCCGTGATCTGGAGCCGCTGGTGCGCCAGTCGCGGGCGAAAAAAGTGATGATTGATCATCACCTGGAACCGGAAGCTTTTGCTGATTTTACGTATTGGGACACGAAGGCTGCCGCAACCGCCCAGCTCATTTTTCAATTAATTGATCAGATCGGTGATAAAGCCCTGATCGATGTTCCCATCGCCGAGTGTCTGTATGCTGGAATCATGACCGATACGGGGTCTTTTCGGCACGCCAGTACGACGGGGGCGGTTCATCGGGTGGTTGCCGACCTGATCGATGCAGGCATTGAGGTCAGTTCTATTCACCGCCGGATTTACGACAACATTTCGCTGGATAAACTGAAATTTACCGGGTACGCGCTGTCGGAAAAGCTGGTAGTGTTGCCCGAATACCGGTTTGCGTACATTACCATTACCGATGCCGAACTCAAGCGGTTTCGTTCGAAAATGGGTGATACCGAGGGGTTGGTCAATCAGGCGCTGGCTGTGGAAGGCGTTATCATGGCAGCGATTCTCATTGATCGGGGAGACGAGGTGAAGATGTCGTTTCGGTCGGTCGGTGATTTTTCGGTGCGGGATCTGGCCAGCCAGCATTTCAACGGCGGAGGCCATAAAAATGCCGCTGGTGGCCGGACAACGTTGACGTTGAAACAAACGGAGGAAATGTTACTCAAGGTGCTGCCTGCGTACCAGGAGCAATTGTTGGAAACGGTTTAATGAAACGCATAAAAATAATTCCTACGGTTTGTGGTGCGTAGTTGACCACAAATTCTAACCATAAACTACAGAACTACAAACTTTAATTTCATGAATCTCAAATCCATTGGTACACTCTCCCTGCTGGTTGCGACTCTGGCTGCCTGCGACAACAACCGAGTGCAAGTAACCGAAAACGGCTTGAAGTACAAGTTTCACGAAGATGTTGAGGATACGCCCAAAGCCAAAGTCGGCGATGTGATGACGTTCAACATCACGGTTAAAAACAGCAAAGACTCCCTGCTGGGAAGCAGCTACCAAAACGGTGGTCCCGTTAAGCAGCCTTTACAAGCTTCCACGTTCAAAGGTAGCCTGGAAGAAGGAATGGCTTTGCTGAGCAAAGGTGACAGCGCCACCATTTATGTAAACGCGGATTCGATCGCAGCCCGGTCGGGACAGCAGTTGCCGCCGTTTATTCCGAAAGGCTCTGAAATTGCGTACACCCTTAAAGTGATTGATGTTCAGTCGATGGAGCAATTCCAGAAGTCACAAGCGGAATCGCGGGAAAAGCAAAAAGGCGTAGATGCGAAAACCATTGCGGATTACGTAGCAAAAAACAAACTGGCTGGTCAAAAAACCGCATCGGGTCTGTACTATGTCATTACGCAACCCGGTACGGGACCACAACCGGTGTCTGGCGATGTGGTAAAAGTAAAATACACCGGCAAGCTGATGGACGGAAAAGTGTTCGACAGCTCGGAGAAAAATCCGCAGACGCAGGCTGGTATTGATTTTCCGCTGGGACAAGGTGCCGTGATCCCCGGTTGGGAAGAAGGCATTCAGCAGTTACGCAAAGGTGGCAAAGGTACGCTGATCATTCCGTCGACGCTGGCGTACGGAACCGAAGGAGCGCCGGGTGCCATTCCGCCGAACTCCGTGATCATGTTCGACGTGGAACTGGTGGATGTAAAGAAAGGTGCAGCTCCAGCTCCGCCTACCATGCCCCACGGCGGCCGGTAATAAGTTGATAAATCTGTCGACGAACCCGATACCAGATTCCGTATCGGGTTCGTTGTTTACAAACAGAAGCGGTATAAACGGAAAAACCGTGCGAAGAACCATATTTATCTATAGGAGTAAAATGAATGGAATGAAAAATTGGTCGAAATGGTGCGCAGCCATCTCGCTGATTGGCTTGTTAATCACGCAGTTGGCTTGTCAGCCGGATCCGGGCGAAGCGCTGAACGATCGGAAGCGACGCGAAAACGAACAGGAGATCAACGAATACATCGACAAATACAACCTGAGAGGGAAGGCGGAAAAGAACGAAGTAACGGGTCTGTACATCATTCGGACGAAAGCTGCTACCAATGACCAACTGCCGGCTATTGGCGACGAAGTAAAATACTATTTTGTGCAGAGCCGTCTGGATAGTGTGATCGTTGATAGTTCGGACCGGTCAAAAGGGCCTAATATGGTGACAGTCGGATCGCGTGTTAATATGCTTGCTAATAGTGGAATCACGGCCCGGCTCTATCAAAGCCTGCAACTACTAAAAGAAGGAGAGGAAGCTATTGTATTAGCGCCCTATGACCCGACCGATAACAAAAGTGGTAATTTGCTGCTACCGGCCTATACACCCGTTCGGTACGATATCAGGATGGTGAGTGTTCGGACGGAAGACGAACAAATTCAGGATTATCTGGTGGCTAATAAACTGACCGCAGCGGAAAAAACCGCATCAGGGTTGCGTTTTCTTCGGACAAAAGCCTACTCGGATTCGGCACAGGTAAAAACCGGGCAGACGGCAAAAGTTAAATATACGGGCCGTTTCCTTAATGGAGCTCAATTTGATAGTAATACAACCACGGGGCTGGATTGGAGTATCGGTACAGCGCAAGGTATTGCTGCTTGGGATGAAGCACTTGTAAAAATGCGGGTGGGTGAGAAAGCTACTATTGTGTTGCCTTCTTCCATCGGTTATGGAGAAGCAGGAAGGCAGAGTAATAATGCATATTCGATATTACCCTACTCTCCGTTGATGTTTGAGTTAGAAGTCGTCAGTGCGAAATAACCATACTTTCTTTTAAATTCAGGCTGCTTCTTCAAACGGGGCAGCCTATTTTTTTAACGTTCTTGTTATGATTCTTTGTTTTGCGACCAATAACGCCAATAAGCTGGCAGAGATTTCGGCTATGCTGGGCGACCAGTTTGAATTGAAAACCCTGCAGGATATTGGCTGTTTCGAAGAAATTCCCGAGACGCAGGATACCATTCCTGGCAATTCGCGCCAGAAAGCCGCGCACGTCTGGGATCATTATCGCGTCAATTGTTTTGCCGATGATTCGGGGCTGGAGGTGGATGCGTTGGATGGCGCGCCGGGGGTCCATTCAGCGTACTATGGTGGTCATCCGCGCAGTTACGAACGGAATTTGAATGCATTGCTTACGAATCTGAACGAAGCGGCCGATCGCAGGGGCCGCTTCCGAACTGTTATCACGCTAGTGCTCGATGGGCAGTACCATGTTTTCGAAGGAGTGGCCGAAGGCAAAATCCTGACGGAGCCGCGCGGTTCCGGTGGGTTTGGTTATGACCCGGTTTTTCAACCCGACGGCTATGATCGCACGTTTGCGGAGATGAGCATGGAGGAAAAGGCCGCCATCAGCCACCGGGGTAAGGCTTTTCAGCAGCTGGTTCGCTTTCTGAAAGCGCTGTAAACCGTTGTTAAATGCAAAAAGCCCGGTCAAACCGGGCTTTTTGCATGCTGCTGGGCTAGCAATTAATAGAATTTTGCCCGGCGGTCTTTGATGTTGGAGTTGTCACGAATGGCTTCGTTGATCATGAAACCGGCTCGGCTACTGGCATTTTGTTGCAACTGATTTTTGTACAGTGCGTAATCTGCCACCGATGGAGCAGGGGTTACTTTCGTAGCTTCCACCACCAGCACACCCGCATCACCCGCGAAAGGCTTGGAGCGTTTGCCCGCTTTCAAACCGAAGATCTTGCCGACGGCCAGCGGATCCACACCCGCGCTTTTCAGAAAACCGTTTGCCAGGTTGATGTCCGATACGGTTTCGACCAGCGCACCCGCACCATATTTCTGGGCAATCGACTCGAGGCTTCCCGATGCGCTTCCGAGCTTGGCAATAATTTGCTCCGCTTTTACCTGGTTACGAACCTTGGCGGTCAGCTCCTGCCGGAAGTTATCAACCGATGCTTCATCTTCGTCGGTTTGGCCGGTCAGGACCGCTACTACATATTGATCATCCACTTCAATAGCGGAAGAAACGTCGTTCAAATCAGTTTTGTCATTGAAAGCCCAGCGAACCAATTCACGGGCATTGCCGAGTGCATTGACGCTGGTTGCATTTTCCGGAACGCGTTCGGCCGTTGCCACGACCAGATCCTTATCTTTCTTCGCGTTTTCTTCAAAATCCGCTTTGGATTTGCTTTCGGTCGCAAATTGCTCGGCTCTCCGGTATACTTCGTCGCGTGTTACCTGGCTCGGCGTGATGGTTTTACCGATTGTTGCAATGCGGTAAAGAGTATTGGTTTTTGGCTCGGTTATTTTGATGATGTGATAACCGAAGTCCGTTTCAACCAGCCGGGGAATCAGCCCTGCGCCATTGAATCCAAAAACCGCGTCCTGGAACGGTTTGACCATTTGGTTATTGTTTTTGAAATAACCTAGGTCGCCACCCGTCTGCCGTGAGCCGTCATCGCTGTTGGCCTGGGCTAATGCTTCGAAGCTGGCTCCTCCCTGAATCTGTTTCAGAATGCCTTCGGCTTTCACCCGGGCTGCGGCTTTGGCCGAATCACTACCGGCTGCGCGAATCAGAATGTGGCTGGCCCGAACCGTAAAGTTCGTGTCTTTTTTAACTCCACCGTATTTGTAGATGTAATACGTGTTGCCTTCTTTGTAAGGACCGTACACACCGCCCGCTGCGAACGTACCAACGGTTGCTTTCAACTGCTCGGGCATTTCGCCGAGGGTCATGTAAAGCGGAGCCTGAATATCGGAATTCATGCGGGCATATGACGAATCGTTCGGGGCCGACGCCAACCCACGTGCCAGTGTTTTAATCTGTTCGTATAAAGCCGTGCTGTCTTCTTTGGAAGGAGCGACCGGAAACGTTACGTATTGAAGCGTCCGGCTGTTGTAGCTTTTGTATTCGTCTTTATGCTTATCGAGGTATTCTTTCAACTGGCTATCGGTAACTTTTACCGTCGTATCAGGAACGGCAAAATAAGGAACCAGCAGGAATTTGGCATCCGCCCGGGTGTTTTGCGCCTGATATTCTTTCTGAGCTTCGGCGGTGGTTACAAACGACGATAACCGAACCAGGTTTTCGTATTTGGTCCGCATACGGTCGGCGCTCAGGTTTTTTTCAAAATTCGCCCAGGCCTGTTGTTGTTCGGCGGGCAGCGTCTTGAGGCTTTTGAGGTAATTGATAACGGTATTTTTATCAAAGGCACCGGTTTGGGGGTCGGTAAACGTCTGGCGGATGGCGGGGCTGATGTAATTGCCCTGAACCATGTCGATCAGCTCTTCCCGGGTCACCGTCAGACCAAGCGACTCGTATTCTTTCTGATAAGCAATGTCTAAAATAAACTGATTCCAGGCTTGATCGCGGAGTTGCAGTTGATCCTGCTCGGATGCGGGCCGACCGGTTTGCTGTTCGTAGGCAGCCCGGGCTTCGTCTACTTTTGCATTAAATTCCTGATAGGAGATTTTCTGGCCGGCAATCTCGCCCACATTCTGGTCCTGTCCGCCAAACAAGCTTCGCGAACCGAGCAAGTCTCCTCCCACAATAAATAAAATCAAACTGACGGCAATAATACCTACCGCAACGCCCGATTTTTCCCTGATCTTGTTAATTAAAGCCATTATTAGTTATACAAAAATGAGAACCGCAAAATAACACCTTTTCTCGCAGAAACACAAGGCAAAAGCCGGGCCAAAACGGCTAAAAACTTCAAAACGAATCTTCTAAATATGGGCTGTCCAGTGGCGTCCTCTGACGGAATAGGAAGGCTGTCTGTTCCGACGATCCTGCCCAAGGCATTACGCGCCGGGAGCTATGGGTGCAAGAAACCCGCAAACTGGTGACCGCTGACAGCGTCATCGGGTCGGTAGGTGGCTGACCATGAGTTTGTTGGCGTAGGAGGTTTTACGGGAGCCGGTTCTTTCTTCATTCTGTAATGCATTCTTCGTTTTAGGAGCCCATATTCGCAAAGGCCAGCGGGAAGAATGGCGTTATTTAATACCCTGAGATGCGGTTGGGTCGGTGAACGTAAAACCGTTAAGGCAGTGTAAATGGAGTTTCGGAAAACGTTTGGAAAACAAGTTGTTGAGCCTTTATAAATTCGTCAAAGTAATCGTGTCTGCCTGGTAGTTTCGCGCGGCAACTTAAGTCATTCCGATTGTGTACCGTATATCCTGCTACATTTCAGTAATGCATCAATACCAGATTATTAAGTACCACGATCTTTACGTTAACAAATGTGCTATTTATTTTTCAGGAGCGATGGAATAACGCTGGAAGTCCGGTATAAGATTGTCGCTTATTGGAATTGACAATAAGTAACGAAAGCTGGATTTAACAATAAGTTAACCACGGTAAATCATATGTCAACGAAGAGTGACAAACACGGCAATTAATAACAGCTGAATTATTGTTCATCATCGTAAAAATAACCAGCTATACTTCCGTCTACATAGGTTGTTTTTTAAGTATTTATACGCTGTATATAAAGATGTTTAGGTTACCCAGCTGGAACTTCGTTCATGAAGCTTTGGGTGAAACTGTAGTACTCAATGAAACTGGTGGTGAATAAAAAAGAATCGGCTGTGGTTTACTTTTGAAAAAGCAAACCATAGCCGATCAAAGCCTATTTATAAGCAAGAAAATAGGTTTCGTTACAACGAATCAGAACTGGTGGAAACCCGCCGAAACAAACTCCAAAACCGTTGGTAAAGCCGTTCGCCAGTACGTCCAGGTATGGCCACCGTCCCGAATGCGAAACTCATGGGGAATTTCTTTTTTGCGCATCGCAATATGGACCAGCGAATTGCCTTCATACAAAAAGTCATCATCCCCGCAATCGATGTACCAGCGCACGGCTTTTTTCTGGTCATCCGGTAGGTTCTCGATCAGTTGCAATACACTCTGCCGTTTAAAATAAGCCTGTAGTTCATCGTCGGTAGCAGTTTGGTTGCTGCGGGCCAGTTGCGCTTTGGCGGCTTCCAGGTTTAGCGGTCCAGTAGCAGCGCTGAGCGGGCAGGCTGAAGAAAACAATTCCGGATGATGCAGGGCGTAGGTAAAGGTTCCGCCACCGCCCATTGACAAACCAGAAACGGCCCGAAACCGCTTTTCTGCTTTAATCCGGTAGTTTTTTTCAACGTGGGGCATTAACTCTTCAAAGAAAAAATCTTCGTAGCGCCATTCGCCTTTGGGGTCGTTGGCGTAACCCCGTCGCCCCGTATTGGCATCCGGCATAACAATTATCATCGGCGTTGCTTTGCCTTCTGCAATCGCTTTATCGGCAATGTGCAGTACTTCCCCAAACTGCACCCAGCCGGTATGATCGTCACCCGCGCCATGAAGCAGGTATAAAACCGGATAAGCGCGCTGGGAGGATTCATAATCCGGTGGTAAATAAATGGCAAATTTTCGTTCACCTTTCAGAACTTTGCTTTTCAGGGATTGATTGTCCAGTACTTTTCCGGTTTGAGCCAGGAGCAGATGGGGAAAAAAAGCGAGAAAAATGAGGAATCGGTAAATAAATCGCTTCATGTTTAAATGGATTTAGGAGGAAATAAAACCGTTGTTTGGCCGGAAGCCAAGATACAACAAAGAAATAAAAAAGGAGCGCTGGCCAGCCAGCGCTCCTTTCAAATAACCTGAT
Source organism: Larkinella harenae (assembly GCF_054780515.1). Lineage (NCBI taxonomy): Bacteria > Pseudomonadati > Bacteroidota > Cytophagia > Cytophagales > Spirosomataceae > Larkinella > Larkinella harenae. The sequence goes on from NZ_BAAGWE010000001.1 coordinate 690,119, forward strand.
GATTGGTTATCTCATGCCATCCTGAATGGCTTTTACGGCATCGTAGTGCTTTTGAAGTGTCGGCAGCGTTTTACCGGCAAACGCTTTTACATCCGGGTCTTTGGCGCTGAAAGAAGCATCCTTGAACAGATCGATATCTTCCTTATGATCATCAACCATAAGTTTAACGTATTCTTTGTCAAATTCAGCCCCCGATAATTTACTTAACTCATCAACGTGTTTCTGATGGTCTTCGCTCAGGGTGGCCGGTATAGTGATGTTTTTAGAGGCTGCCAGCGCTTTTAGCTCTTCGTTCGCTTTTGAATGATCAGCCGCCATCATCGCGCCGAACTCCTTCACTTTCTGATTCTGGGCTTTCTGTTCGGCCATTTTGCCCAATTCCACTTCCATCATTCCTCCGCTGGCCGCCTTTATCGCAAATTCGGAATCATCCTCAGGCATATCTTTGGCCTCGTTTACTTCTTCAGCCTGCTCGGCGCTGTCTTTATTACTAGTGCTATTACACGATTGGAATGTCCACGCGCTCAAGACGAGCAGCATAAATAAGCTTACTTTTTTCATGATTGGTTGAGTTTTGTTTATACTCTTTGTGTTAACGTTTCATATAAACTACCGAAATCCGTAAAAGTTATTTTTCGAAGGTTTAAAATTTCTTGAACGGCAGTTTATACGTTTGGGCATTCTAAAATGCAGCGGATAAATCTGGCAACGTTTCAGGTGAACAATTGTTTATTTAATGGGCGATCCAGTGGCTGAGATCCGTACAAACGAACAGAAATCATTTTTAATGTAAGGAGTGTGTAAACGATAACCGATTCTGAGACCGTATCCGATTGCAAAAGTTTCGCTCAATTTGACTTCTGATTCATCAGCAACTGAGCAAGTATTTTACTGGAATTAATTAGGGGTAAGTTAGATTTAGTAAAGAAGACTTTTTGATATTCTTGGGAAAACGCAGAAATCGATGTTCAAAGCAACATTTGTAATCACCTGAAATAATACGGATAATGAAACTTTTTATACGCCGTTAAGCCAAAAAAATAAATATTTTAAACAGAATTATATAGTTTTGCACAACAACATTATTTACACACCCAATGAAAGTGAAACCAAACAAAATCCGTTTTTTCTCTCCGGCAGATAATACGGATGAAGCACCCAAAGTAACTCCTAAAGAGACAACTTTCACCACCGCAGTTACGAAAACCGGACGGCTGGCTTTTCCGCAAAAATTAATGGAAGGGCTGAACATTGATCCGACCAAACCTTTTTACAAAGTAGGAACGGTTAACCGTCGGAAAGGTGTAAAAGCATTGTATTTAATGCCTACTGAACAAGGTGATAATGAGGCCTTTGAATTGGCTAAGACGGGCCGCGGTTATTCGATCCCACTAAAAGGTGTATTTCAGAAAATTGGTCTTAATTTTCAGGATCAGGAATATACTTTTACCATCAAACCGTATGATTTTGGCGACGATATCTCCGGATTTGAACTGGTATCGGATCAGCAAACGCCCCGTACTGGCGCATCCGATGATTCTGACGAATAAAGCCCGAATGGCCGGAATAGTGTTTGCCCTTCTGGTAAGCCTATCCGGCTTTTCCCAAACCAAGTATGCCGATCAGATTGCGGCTCATCGGGAGGAATACAAAGCTGAATTTCTAAAATCACCGAAGAGTCCGCTCAAAAAAGAAGATTTGCCACGCCTGCGTTTCTTCAACCCCGATTCAACGTTTCGGCTCGAAGCGACGGTGCAGCGCACCACGAATGCTGAACCCTTTGAGCTGCCTACCTACGACGGTAAGAAAAAACCGTACGTCAAGTACGCCGTGCTGACCTTTCATTTGCAGGGCAAACCGTACCAGCTTGCCCTTTATCGAAGTCTTCAACTCGCCCAACTTCCTCAGTACCGCGATTACCTGTTTCTGCCCTTCAAAGACGCAACCAACGGAAAAGAAACGTACGGTGGAGGGCGCTATATGGACGTACGGGTTGGTGACATAAAAGATGGGAAGGTCGTACTGGATTTTAACAAAGCGTATAACCCCTACTGTGCTTACAGCGATGGGTACGCCTGTCCTATTCCGCCGAAAGAAAACCACTTGGCGGTCCGCATTGAGAGCGGGGAAAAAAACTACCAGAAAACGCAGTAGTTGCTTGATAAAAAGGGAATGTGTAGTTTCGAAGGGTAATTTATCTGTCCCTATCATACTAGCATGTTTTCATTTCGATTCAAGGATTGCGGGCTCGGTGTAGTTTGCTGGCTGATCTCCTATTGTGCTTTTTCTCAAAATGTTACCTTTGGTCAGGTAAAGATGGAAGATTTGAGGATGACGGTTTTTTCGGCCGATTCCTCCGCAGAAGCCGTCGTTTTGTCAGACATTGGGAAGACGACAATCACTAAAAATGACACCCGGGGGTATTATGTTTACTACGAACGTCATGTCCAAATCAAAATTCTGAAGAAAAGTGCTTTTGACCGGGCCACGGTGACGATTCCTTTTCACCGGGTTCGCGCTGATCTGCAAGAGGATGTAAGCAATGTTGAAGGGATTACGCACAACATTTCCCCTGATGGATTGCTAAAAACAGATCGGCTGGCCAAAGATGCTATCTTCGAAGAACACCGTTCGGATAAACTGTACATCAAGCGGTTTACATTGCCGAACGTTCGTGAAGGGTCAATCATTGAATTCCGCTATACGCTCGCTTCCGATTTTGTGTTTGAACTACGCGAATGGGATTTTCAGCGCGCCATTCCCGTGCGCTGGAGTCAGTATGATCTGTACCTGATGCCAGGGTTTGAATACCGCATTTTGTTTCAGGGTTATGAATCGCTGGTTGCCGATGAAAAGCAGCAAGTCGGCAGCGATATTCACTACCGCTGGGCAATGAAAAATCTGGTGGCCTTGCGGCAGGAGGATTTCATGACGACGCCCGATAATTACCGCGCTAAAGTTTGGTTTGAGCTGATTCGAACCAGCCTTCCGAATCAGATTGGCCCCCAGAACTTCGCCAGAAAATGGGAGGATCTCGATAAGTTTTTGTTGGGCGATGGGCAGTTTGGCCAGGCGATCAATCGAAGCGGTTTTTTGAAAGAAATTGCGGTTGCTCTCCAGAAGCAGTCCACCGATACATTGCAACGGGTGACGGCAGCTTATCAATTTATTCGAGGAGCCATGACCTGGAACCGGCAACGGGGCGTTTTCGCAAAAAGCAGCCTCAAGAGTGCTTTCGAGGCCAAAACCGGTAATACTGCCGACCTGAATCTGATGATGGTGAGCTTGCTGCGGGAGATGGGGCTGGAAGCGCATCCGGTTATTCTGAGTACGAAGCAGAACGGTACCGTCAGTAAAGACTATCCACTACTCTCCCGATTCGACTACGTAATCGCCTTGGTGACCTGGGGAGGAAAAGACCTACTGCTGGATGTTTGCGAGCCGGGGTTCAGGGTGGGGGTCTTGACCGAGCGCTGCCTAAACGGTGATGGCAGGCTTGTTCACAATCGCCGACCTCGCTGGGTGCCCCTTTCGGCTGTTGAAAAACGCAAGGAAATTGGGCAGTTTGTTTTTACAATGACCAAAGACGGGCAGATGGACGGCACGATCTCAATTAGTCACACGGGCTATGCGGCTGTCGACAGCCGTCGCGCAATCCGGGAAGTGGGTCCCGCCAAGTTTCGCCAGGCGTTTGTAAGCCACAACCCCGACTGGCAATGGAACAACCTGGAAATACAAAATGCGGACTCCAGCGATGTGCCGTTGACCATCAAAGGAAAGGTGGTGATTTCGGATGCTGTCAGCCGAATCGATAACCGCTTGTTTCTGCGGCCGCTGCCCATTGCCAGCATGATGCAAAATCCGTTCAAATCACCAGAAAGACGTTTTCCGGTCGATATGGGCGTGCCCATTGAAAAGTCATACGTTGCCAGCTATACCTTGCCTAAAGGCTATACCGTCGACGAAGCTCCCAAAGACGTAGCATTGGTTATGCCAGGCAAAGCGGCCCGCTTTACCTTTATGACGCAAGCAAAAGAAGGACAGTTGCAGGTAATCAGCCGATTGGTCTTCCAGAAGGCTATCTTTAGTCCGGAAGAATACGGCTCGCTGCGGGAGTTCTACAACCAGGTTGTTGCCAAGCATGTTGAACAAATTGTCCTGAAAAAAGCAGAATGAAGATGAAACGGCTCATCAGTCTGGCGATTTTGGGGTTTGTTAACCTGGTGGCTCGGGCGGCAGAACCTTTTTCTGTGGCGGCCATTCCGGCAGAGCTATCGGTGGGCGCCAAGGTGGTTATGCGGCTCCAGGAACATACGTTTCAGGTCAAAACCGTAGCGGAAGCCACCGAATCCGTCCATTATGCCGTTACAATTTTGAACAAAGAAGGGCAATCGTACGCCAAGTTGAGTGTGCCTTACAACAAACGTTCGAAAGTAACCAGCATTGAAGGAATCCTCTACAATGCGGAAGGCAAAGTCATTCGGCGGCTGAAACGCAGTGAAATCAAAGACCTGAATGCCATCAGTGATGTGTCTTTATTTGAAGATAGCCGGGTCAAAGAAGCTGAATTTACCTATGCTGATTATCCGTTTACGGTTGAGTTTCGCTACGAAACAACGACCAGTAATACGATGTCGTATCCGGCCTGGTTTCCATTGGATGATGAGAAGCTAGCGCTGGAATCGGGAATTTTTCGGGTGGTTTTACCAACGGGGCAGCGGTTACGGTATAAAACGCTGAATCAGCTCTCGGAGCCCACGCGGGTCGACGATGCAGTAAGTCAGTCTTATACCTGGCAATTGAAGCAGAAAAAGCCGCACGAAAAAGAACCGTATGCGCCTTATTTTTCTACCCTGGGACCCGGTGTTCTCACTGCGCCGGAAGAGTTTGAGCTGGAAGGGCGTCGGGGTAGTATGCCTACCTGGCAGGAGTTGGGACGTTTTCTTTATCAGTTGAACGCGGGTCGTGACCAATTGCCGGAATCGCTTCGGAGGCAGGTGCTGGAACTCGTTGCCGGTGAAACGGATGTGCAGAAAAAAATCGAGAAGGTATACGGGTTTATGCAACAGCATACGCGCTACGTAAGTATTCAGCTGGGCATTGGGGGCTGGCAAACTTTTCCGGCTGCGGTGGTGGCCGAGAAAGGCTATGGAGATTGTAAAGCGCTGTCTAATTATACCCATGCGCTGTTGAAAGCGGTAGGCATTCCGTCTTATTGGGCCGTGGTATCGGCTGGCCGAAGGGTGGGGGATGTACTCCCGGATTTCCCCATGTCGGGGTTTAATCACATGATTCTGTGTGTTCCCCTGGCAAAAGATACCGTTTGGCTGGAGTGCACCAACCCGCACGCTCCGGCGGGTTATGTTGGGAGCTTTACGGGCAATCGGCATGCGCTGCTGCTGACGCCCGAAGGCGGTAAATTGGTTCAAACTCCCATTTATCGTTCAGGAGATAACCAGCAGAACCGTTTGGTGAGGGTACGGCTTACAACGTCGGGAAGCGCGACTGCTGATGTGCAAACCGTCTACACGGGCATCCAGGCCGAAACCGTCGAATCCGTGATGCGTAAAAACACCAATGAACAGCAACAATGGCTTTATGGGCAATTCCGGATTCCTAATTTTTCGATTTCCTCTTTTGTCTTTCAGGAACGAAAAAATAAGGTGCCAACTGTTGTTGAAAAGCTGACGGTTCAATTGCCGAACTGTGCAACACGCAGCGGAAATCGTCTTTTTTTTACGCCGAATCAACTGTCGCCCGCTCAGGCCCTTCCGTTGCAGTTGGATTCCCGAACGGCAGAGCTGCGATTGCCTGCCGGGTATTTGGATGTCGACACTGTAGTCTGTGAATTGCCGGCCGGACTTGGCGTCGAACACGTGTTTGAACCGGTTCAGATCGCGACTCCCTTTGGAAACTATCAGGCGTCGGTACAAGTGCAAGGGAATACCGTTATATATATTCGAAGACTTGTTGTGGAAGGCGGTTTTTATAAACCGGAAATGTATGCCGCCTACATTGACTTTCGCAGAAAGATTGCGAAAGCCGACCGGATGCAAATTCTGCTGAAATAAAAAAGCCCCGGCAAAACGTTTTGCCGGGGCTTTTTCAAGAAACTAGCTCCAGTCGCGGTCGGAGGAATCCCGGGTGTTCCAGGTGTCGGTTGGAGCAAACCAGGTGCCGCCTTTCTTGAGGAATTTTTTGGCAACTTCTTCGTTCAGCTCAACGCCCAGACCCGGTTTATCGGGCACTTTCGCGAAACCTTTTTCAACAATCGGTTTAATACCGGTCACGATATCTTCCCAGCCTTCCACGTCCACGCCGTGGTGTTCGAGGGCCACAAAGTTTTCCGTAGCGGCTGCGCAGTGGATATTGGCCATCATACAGATTGGCGAGCCCGCAAAGTGCATCGCCATTGGAATACCCGCTTCCTCGGCATAATCGCCGATTTTTTTCGTTTCGAGCAGACCGCCCGACGAGGCCAGATCCGGGTGGATCATATCGATGGCCTTGGCATCGATGAGTTTGATGAACTCTTCTTTGGCGAAGATATCCTCACCTGTCAGCGTGGGTGTATCGATGGCGTCAGAAATTTGCTTCCACTGATCGGTATAGAACCAGGGCACGAGGTCTTCAAGCCAGGCCAGCCGGAACGGTTCCATGGCTTTGCCGATCTGAATGGCGGTATTGACGTCGAAATGGCCAAAGTGGTCCGCCGACAGCGGGGTGTCATACCCAACAATCTCCCGCACTTTACCGACGTGTTTTGCCAGTGCATCAATCCCTTTGGAGGTGACCTGAATCCGGGTGAACGGGTGTTTGGTCTGGGCGTAGTTGCCCATCAGGCCCGGCTTGGCATCATTCCACTGTTGTTTGACATTCCAGTTTTTGGCACCCACGAGCATGCCCGGCGTGTCGGCCAGCATGCCGATGCCGAAGTCCATTTTCAGGAACGTGTACCCCTGATCCCGGCGACGAACCATGTGTTTGGCAAATTCATCGTAGTCGCGGCCTTCCGGCGTATCGGCATAAAGCCGGACATAGTCGCGGTATTTTCCGCCCATTAACTGATAGGCCGGTACGTTATATGCTTTACCCGCTAAGTCCCAAAGCGCCATTTCGACCCCGCAAACGCCACCGGCCGCCCGTCCGTGGCCACCAAATTGCTTGATCTGTTTGAAGATCTGCTCGACATTACAGGGGTTTTTGCCCAGAATACGGCTTTTCAGCATTAGCGCGTAATTAGCACTGGCACCGTCGCGCACTTCTCCCCAACCCACCAGGCCCTGGTTGGTATCCAGCCGAATGATGGGACTGCTAAACGGAACGCCCTGCAAAACCGCAATGCGCATGTCAGTGATTTTCAGCTCAGACGGTTTCGAATCACGTTTCACTTTTTGGGTAATAAACTCCATCTCGCGTTCCGGCTTTCCGTCAAACATCAGACCCAGCGATAGGCCGCCCAGGGCCGAATTGCGGAGAAAATTACGTCGGTCGACACCTGACGAAGCGCTTTCCGGCTGAGGAAGAGCCGCCGTTGGGGCCGGGTATTTCTTAAGCAACTCAAGTAAACGTTGAACTTTTTTCATGGGTTAACTGGATTTAAAAACTGGCTACCCGCCGAAATTGTAGTTGATGGAAAAAGAGAGTTATGTCTGGTTATAATTCTATTTATTGGGTAAGTTAATCAAAAAGTGTACTTTCCGGTTTGTAAAATCCATTTTTTTCTGTGTTTGCTTTCAGCAGTATTTTGCTTTTTTTGTTGCCTTTTAGGGGAAAGCAAATCATTTTTGGCTAATAGAAACGGTTGTTTTTGGTTTTACCCGCGTTCGGCAGAGTATAATTTCGTTGATTGATCATCCTTACCCTATAAAGCAATGTTAAAGAAAAGTTTACTAGCGTTGGCCATCGTCCTTGCGGGAAGTTTGCTGGCGCAGGCCCAGCAGATTGGTTCATCGCCGGATTATGTGAAGGCCCTAACGTCGAACTGGAAGGGCGAACGCTTTCCCGATGGTCGTCCGAAAGTGCCCGACATTGTGCTCGAACGCTTACAGAATTGTACGCTGGAGCAGGTCTGGGGCTATCTGGGTAACCGCGGATACCGAAATCAGGTCGAGAAAAACTGGATCATTCTCAAGCCCGGCGAAACCATGACCGGACGGGTTGTAACGGCTCAGTTTATGCCCACCCGACCCGATCTGGATAGCCTGGTGCGGAAGACGGGTAAGGCCGAGGGCCGTTCTCAGAAGGGCGGTATCAACATCTGGCCCATCGATATTCTGACGAAGGGAGATGTATACGTAGCTGATGGATACGGCAAAATCAAAGACGGAACGCTGATCGGGTCGAGCTTGGGAAATGCTATTTACGGTAAAACCGGCAAGGGCGTTATTTTTTACGGTTCAATCCGCGACATGCAGGAGCTGAAAGACACCAAAGGCTTCAACGCCTGGGTGAAAGGCCATGATCCGTCGTACATCAAGGACATGACGCCTACGTCGATCAATGCTCCGATTCGTGTTGGGGACGTGACGGTTTTTCCGGGCGATGTTGTGTTTGCGAACGAATACGGAGTCGTCTTCATTCCGGCCCACCTGGTCGAAGGACTCGTGTCGGCTTCCGAAATGACGGCTTTGCGCGATGAATTTGAGCGGGTTTTGCTCCAACAGGGAAAATACCCGTCGGGTGAAATTCACGGCGACTGGTCCAATAAAATCAAAGATGAATTTAGAGCCTGGGTAGGCAAATACCCTAAAAAATTAGCTGTCACTCAAAAAGATATTGAAGCGTACCTGGCCAAAGATGGCCATTAATTGACTTACTACATGAAATCCAGAATTGCCTTCCTCGTAGCGGTTTTAGCCGTTTTATTGATCGACCGCCCTGTATTGGCCCAAACCATTCCGAAAGATGAGTTGGTATTTTTAACGTCTGAATGGAAAGGCGAACGCTTTCCCGACGGGCGCCCTAAGCTACCGGATGCCTTGATTGAACGGGCCAAAAAAATCGGTATTGATGATGCCTGGACGGTTTTGAAAAATGAAGGCTATTTGAACCAGTTTGAAGGCGGCTGGAAATTCATTCACGACGATGTGATTGTGGTTGGACGGGCCGTGACGGCCATGTTTATGCCCACCCGCCCGGATGTGGAGAAAAACATCAAAGACCGGGGCATCAATAAGCAAGGTCGGAAAGGAAACACCAATACCTGGCCCATCGAAACCCTGACGAAAGGGGATGTGTACGTGGCCGACGGTTTTGGTAAAATTGGTGGAGGAACACTCGTGGGCGCTACCCTGGGCAATGCCATTTTTAGCAAAACCGGTAATGGCGTGGTGTTCAACGGCTCAGCCCGCGATTTGCAAGAATTGCAAAATATCAAGGGATTCAACGCTTATGTGCGGGATTTTCATCCTTCATTTCTGGAAGAAATGGTGCTGATGGGTCTTAATTCGCCGATTCGGATGGGCAACACAATGGTATTGCCGGGTGATCTGGTGATCGCTCAGCGCGAAGGCGTCCTTTTTGTTCCGGCTCACCTGGCCGAGCAGGTGGTTACCACCTGCGAGTTTGTGACTCGCAAGGATCAGTTTGGTTTTGAAATGGTTAAATCGGGACGGTATAACACCGGGCAGATCGATAGCCAGTGGACCGACGAAATCAAAACGGAATTTCTGAAGTGGCTCACCAAGCATCCGGAACTGGGTACCATGACCCGGGCTGAACTGGACAAAGTTATGAGCAAACGAACCTGGTAATTTCCGTTCGAATACAGCAACGGCCGGAGCTATCTTCGGTCGTTTTTTGTTAATTAGAAACGATAGAATAAAGAATTGTGACAAAATATCTCGTGCCACAATTCCAGCATCGCACTTCTAAGAAATGACGGATCAACAAAAGGATATTCTGCGCCGGGCGGCTTCGTTCTGCGCCTATCAGGAACGAACGCAACGGGAAGTTCGCGAACGGCTGAGTGAGTGGGAGGTATACGGCGATGAAGCAGAAGAACTCATCGTCTGGCTGATTGAGCAGAATTACCTCAATGAAGAACGGTTTGCCAAAACATTTGCGGGCAGCAAGTTCCGGGTAAAACGCTGGGGAAAGCAGAAAATCAAGCAGCACCTCAAGCAGCGCGGCATCACCGGCTATAACCTCGATCAGGCTATGAAAGAAATCGAATCCGACGATTACCGGCAAACCTTGGTCGATTTGCTTGAGAAAAAGAAACGGAGCTTACAAGGCGAGAATCCGTTGGTGATGAAACAGAAACTCGTTCGTTTTGCGATGAGTAAGGGGTACGAAAGTGATCTGATCTGGTCGGTGTTGGGGCAGGAGCAGTAAACCAAGCTGGATAAAAAAGTAGCGACCAGCGCAGAAAGACAAATCCGATTTGTCTTTCTGCGCTGGTCGCTACGCTTTAATTCTCATTAGAATTGAAAGAGTGCTGCCCCGTGGAGGTTCTTCTAATTCTACAAAAGGTATTTGTAATGCCTTAAAAATCAGCGTCGAACGTAATCTTCTGATCTTCTTTCTCTTTGGTCGATCCCATAACGCCCGCTTTCTGGTATTCGCCAACGCGCTTCTCAAAGAAGTTGGTTTTGCCCTGTAGCGAAATCATATCCATGAAATCGAACGGGTTGGTCGAATTGTAGACCTTTTTCAAACCCAGTGACACCAGCAGGTGATCAGCGACGAATTCGATGTATTGTTTCATCAAATCCGCATTCATCCCAATGAGCGATACCGGCAATGATTCGCTGACGAACTCCTGCTCGATACTGACGGCGTCTTTGATCATGTTGTAGACCTCAACTTCCGGCAATTTATTCTGAATGTGTTCCGTGTAAAGCAGACAGGCAAAGTCGCGGTGCAGGCCTTCATCGCGCGAAATCAGTTCGTTTGAGAACGAAAGACCGGGCATCAAACCACGTTTTTTCAGCCAGAAAATGGAACAAAACGAACCGGAGAAGAAAATGCCTTCAACAGCCGCAAATGCCAGCAGCCGCTCAACGAACGTACCGTTCTCGATCCAGCGCATGGCCCAGTCAGCTTTGCGTTTCACACACGGAATGGTATCAACCGCCCGCAGCATCTTGTCCTTCTCAACGGGATTTTTGATGTAGGTATCGATCAGCAGCGAATAGGTTTCCGAGTGGATGTTCTCCATCATGATCTGGAAACCGTAGAAACATTTAGCCTCGGCATACTGCACCTGCGACAGAAAACCAACCGCCAGGTTTTCATTAACGATGCCATCGGAAGCAGCAAAAAAAGCCAGTACGTTGGAAATGAAATGCCGTTCGCCATCGTTCAGGTTTTCCCAGTCACGTTGATCCTGCGAGAGGTCGATTTCTTCGGCTGTCCAGAACGAAGCTTCGTGCTGTTTGTACATTTTCCAGATGTCGTGGTGCCGAATGGGGAACAGAACAAACCGGAGCGGATCCTCTTGTAATATCGGTTCGAGTGCTTCAGGTTGAGTCATGATCTATTGACTTATTTATACGATTTATATGCAGTTAACCAAAAAAGTAATCTAACAAAGTTACCGGATTGCGGGAGGAATACAACCGAAAAAATGAACGGTGAAAGTAGTTGATCAACTGCTTGTGAAATAACTATATAACTATCAAACAGTTGTTGGCTCTGGCAGATAATAAGTTCTTAGAAATCTGCTAAAATTTGATTTTTGCATTGAAAAACAGTCATTTGTATTTTTTTCCATCCTTTTTTCGCCTGCCATGTCCCGATTGCCCGTGTCCAGTTTTCCAGCGGTGAGTGCCGTCATGATTACGCTGAACTCCGCCCGCATTCTGCCCGCTGTTCTGGATGCTTTGCAATGGTGCGACGAAATTGTAATCGTCGATTCGGGCAGCACGGATCAGACCTTGCCGATTGCCCAGCGAGCGGGGTGCCGGGTTATTCACCGCGATTTCGACGGTTTTGGGTTGCAGAAAGGATTTGCCGTTGAACAGGCCCGAAATCACTGGGTGCTGGTGGTGGATGCCGACGAAGTGGTGACGGACGAACTCCGGGCCGAAATCCAGCAACGATTGGCTGAGGTGGAAGCCGGAAGGCAAACGTTCCGGGGGTTTGAAGTGCCAATTTCGCTGGTTTTTCTGGGACGGCTGATGCGGCACGGGGGTGAATACAAGATGCCGCACCTCCGGCTTTTCGACAAACGGTTTGGGAATTATAATTCGGCGCGGGTTCATGAAGATGTTATCCTGAACGGTTCGGTGAGCCGGCTCACGCACCACATGCTGCACGACAGTTACGGCAGCCTGCACGAGTATTTTGAGAAATTCAACCGTTATACCACTGCAGGAGCTCGCGATTTGCAAAGCCGGGGTAAAAAAGGAGCCGTTGCGCAGGTGATCTTTCGTCTTCCGCTCACGTTCCTGAAAGAATACCTGCTTAAGCAAAATATTCTGAACGGTTATCCCGGATTCGTCTGGTCGCTGTTTTCGGCCATGTACCCCGTCGTGAAATATGCCAAGCTGCGGGAATTGCAGCAGAAAACGGGTCAGGATTTGCAGTCCTAACCAGCTTTGTAATCTGCTTCTCCAATAAAATTCTACTTCTCAACCACTTTCCGAATCATTTCCCGGATTCGAAGGCTGGTCGTGTTGCTTTGTCCGGGCACCGTGCGCGTAAAAATGATTCCGGCCACCTGATTCTTCGAATCCTGCCACGGGTGCGTGCCAAACAAGCCCGGGCTGCTGCTTTCGAGAACCGTACCGTCCGGCGCAACCACATCCAGCCAGTTGCCCATACCGTAGCGGATTTTGGTAGCCGGATATGGCGAATGCGGGTTGGTGGGGTAGGGAGTTCCGACAATCGTTGCACGCATGGTTTGGTCTTTCAAGAGTTCGGCAATGGCTTGCTCGCTCAGCACCCGGGTCGTGCGGAACCGGCCTTTGTGGACGATCATTTCCAGAAAGTTCAGGTAGTCGCGGGCACTGGTACGGACTCCTCCGGCAATCAGCGGGTTCCGGTGGTTGATTAATAAATAAGTAGCTTTTAACTGGCAGGGAATGGCAATTTTTTCGTTGAAGAGGGTTTGCCAGGAGCGCCCGCTCACTACTTCGGCAATGCGTCCGGCAATGTGCATGCTGGCGCTTCCATAATTGAACGTCGTACCCGGCACGCTGGTCAGTTTGGTATGCACCGCGAGGGAATCAACGGCCTGCGCCAGAGTCAGGTCGCGCCGGTATTCAAATTTTTCGGGCGAATCGCCTGCAAAGCCAGCGGTATGGGAAAACAACTGACGGATGGTGATGTGACCTTTCCCGTATCTCGAAAAAATAGGAAGGTATGTGCCGACCGTGTCTGTTAACGCCAGTTTTCGATCGTCCACCAGCGCCATGATCACAGCACCAGACATCCATTTGGAAGCCGACGCAACGACGCGGTTGATCTCGGAAGTGAGGTTGTGTTCATGTTGGTAAATGATTTGCCCATTCTGCGAAACAAGCACTACCACGCTGTCCCGATAAACGGCGGCATTTTCCGTAATAAAACGGTCCAACGCCGAGAAATCATACGGTGAAGATTGGGGAACAACAGGCGAAGTACAGCATAGCAAGGTAATCAACAAAGAAAGGGTTACTAAAGCGGTTCTCATGACTGGATTTTAGTTGGCAATGGACAAAGAAATCACCTTCGAGAATGATGAAATTGAAAACCAGTCTGAAACGTCTGAATTGATTGGTGAGCCGGCTTAATAGCTGGGTCAACTTTTTAGCTTGCTCATTCATTTGCCTTTAAGTAGGAGACAAGTACTTTGGTTTTTGGCAACTGTTTGTAAATCAGTCTCATTTTTTTGTCTGAAAAATAATTTAGAGGAAATAATTGACAGTGTTTTTTCTTTTACTTTGATTTACAAAGTTCTTTTAATTTTAAAATGATGGAAAAACCTTTAGCCTCAACTGTGCGCGAAACGAACATTTCGCCTTCCAGATCTCATTCGGTGGAAGAGCCGGAATTTTCCTCAGAACTAACCAATCGACCTCCCGAATGGTGGAAGGTTTTTCAAGAGTTAGACGTCCGCTGGGGACTCCTGTGGGTAGGCTTATCGGCCCTATTGTTTGCGGGGTACGACTACTATGTGCTTCGCCATGAAGACCAGCATAGTTTCCTGGTTTTTATGATTCATTACGCCATTGCGATTGCCTATACCATTGATTTATTGAAGGAAAAAAAGTTACGGTTTTTGGGTGAGCAACCCCCCGAAGGGCGATCCGCGCGGATGGCTGCTCTGGTGTTATGGCTGCTTAGTGCCTATGCGTTAAACCGGAACTTACCGGTTTTTCAGGAGTCGGTGCCGTGGTTACAAGGTTTACTGGTGTTGTCCGGTCTGCTGATGCTGGGCGTTGCCTGGCTGGATAAGCTGCCGGTGCGGGGCCAACAGGGGCTTGTGTTTGGCTTGGCGGTGGTTTGGGGTCTGTTTTTCTACCAGGCGCTTTACCTGTTTCTGTACTATTTTTTTGGTGTCCCGGGTATTCTTTTGTTGGGCATTGGCGTGCATGCGTTCATTCCGCTGCTGATTGCAGTTACTATTGGCAGGATACTCTGGCGGAGCTGGATCCAACACGAACACCGGCAGCCTGCTGTTGTTGCCGGGCTATTGGTGCCGGTGTTCGTGCTTGTCTGGTTTTTGTACCAGTGGACCCAGGTGGATACGCAGGTCCGGTACGAATCGAACGCGGCCAATGCCCGTAAGGACGACGAATTTCCGGTCTGGCTATTACTGGCGCAACGCTTACCGGATAATTGGGTGACGGATCGGTATTTGAAAGCAGGAACAAAATATAGCCAGGCCGGAGATCAAGCAGGGAGCTTATTCGGAGCGAAGGTAGAATACCAGCGGCATGATCCACTGGTGTATATTGCTACGGCGTATCAGAGACCCGTAACGGCTGGTAATTCGGATATGGATAAAGCCAAAATCGTCAGGACAAAGTATGGATTTCGGCATCAGACTGAAGAGCGGCTGTGGCGGGGTACGGCTCTGCGGACGACCAATGTGCTGACGCAAGCCCGAATTTATCCGGAATACCGTCTGGCTTATACCGAAAAAACGCTTCAGGTCCAAAATGGCGACAGATGGAGTCCGCAGGAAGCTCTATACACGTTTCATGTACCAGAAGGCGCAGTTGTTACGTCGCTGTCGTTGTGGATCAACGGGCGGGAGGAAAAAGGCCGATTAACCACAAAAGCCCGCGCCAATGCTGCTTATCGTACCATTGTGGGCGTCGAAAGCCGCGACCCGGCGGTGGTTCACTGGCACGAAGGTAACCGTGTAACGGTGCGGGTGTTCCCCTGCCCACCGAACGGCACGCGCCAGTTTAAAATTGGCATCACGTCGCCCCTGCGGCTCGAAAACCGCCTGGATGGACCGGCTCAGCTCGTGTATGAAAATTCCTGGTTTGAGGGGCCGGACGGGCAAATAGCGACCGAAACCGTTAAGCTGAATTTTTCGCAAAAACCGCACCATCCGGTTTGGCCGGATTTTCTGAAACCGGGTTGGTTGGACAAACCTGTTGAGCATGAAATCATCAGCGAGTCGACGTATCAACCGCTTTGGGAATTTCGTTTCGACGCGCCACCGCTGGCACCGAATGGATTTCGGTTTGGCAGCAACACCTATGCCCTGCAAAGCGTCCGCCAACAGACGGAAGTATTCAACCCAACAGCTATTTTTCTGGATCTGAATCAAAACTGGAGTGAGAACGAAACCGATGCGGTTCTGAAAATGGTCGGAACCCGTCCCGTTTGGGTCTATGATGAAGGATTGGTGCGGCTTACTCCCCAAAACCGTAAGGAATTGACAGAGCGACTCCGGCAGCAGCGGTTTAGCGTATTTCCGTTCTACCGAATTCCGAATCGGGCGTCGGCCTTGCTCGTTACAAAGGGCGCGGAAATGGGGCCTTATTTGAACGATCTGGCCGGTAGCGCCTATGAGAAAGGCCTCAAGCATGATCCGGTGAACCAACCGGCCTTGCGGACCTTTTGCCTGTCGAAACCGTCCGAGCTGGTGAAAACGCTGAGCGAGCTGGGTATTTTTCAAACGGATTACGGTACCCTCCGCGAATTGCAGGGCTTGCTGACGAAAAACCGTTTTTTTCGACAAACGCATGGTGATGACACCGTGGTACTTCCCCAATCGGGCGTGCGGATTGTGCGTACGCCGAACGCGAAGAATACCGTTTCGATAGCGAATATCCCTGACCATGTGTTTCGTTTGTACGCCTATACCCACTTGCTGAAGCAGATCGGGCGGTCTTATTTAGCCGACAACTATACGCAGGATTCGTTTCTGGCTGATGCTCAGCAGGCCAACATCGTTTCACCGGTGTCGAGTCTGATTGTCCTGGAGACGCAGGAAGACTATGACCGTTTCGGCATCCGGAAATCGCGGGATGGGCTGGAAAATGCGACGTTGAAAAACACAGGCGCGGTGCCCGAACCGCACGAGTGGGCGTTACTTCTGCTGCTGCTGGGCTGGGGAATATACAATTGGTGGAAAAAACGGCATGTGGGCGTTTGATCTGACATTTGGGCTCGGACTGGCGCTGGCCGTTTATGTTCTGCTAACACCCGCCCGTGTCCGTTGGGGGGGATTATTGGGCGGCTTTTTGCTGGTATCACCGGTTTTGCGCTGGTTTACAACGGTTTTCGGATTTCCGATCCGGCTGCATTTGAGCGCCTGGGTTGTGGCTGTTTTGCGCATAACCGGTGCCGATGCCAGCGCAAGCGGCAATTTGATTCGGCTAAACGGAACGGACTTTGCCGTTGACCCAGCCTGTATCGGCTTGCAAATGACGGGATTGGCAGCGCTGGCCGGATTGTTTCTGGTCATTCATCTGGAAAACCGTACACGAATGCGGCTTTCGTTGGGCTGGCTGGTACTGGTGGCCGTCGGTACGGTTGTATTGCTGTTGCTAACCAACCTACTACGGATGCTGGCTTTGGTTGTTTTCATGATCCGGCCCGAGAATCCTGCTCACGATGCAATCGGCCTGATGTGCCTGGTTTTTTACCTGTTGGTCCCCTTAAACGAGGGAGTGCGTCACCTGTACCAGCGATTCGGAAAACCGGTGCCGGTTTTGGGGGGGCGAGTCTGGATGCGGCTGGCATTATTGTATAGCGTTGTGGGCCTGGTCGCTTTTGGAACGGTTCGGAATGGTCCACCGGCGCGGTCAGTTCGGATTGACATCCCGGCTGGTTATGCTGAAAAGCAGGTCGAGAACGGTTTTAGGCAGTACAGCAAAAAGGGGGTACTGGTTTATGTGAAACCCGTCCGGACGGCGTACAGTGCTGAACACAGCCCAACGGTTTGCTGGAAGGGCAGCGGTTATGTGTTTGGAGCCATCGAGGAAAAACGGATCAATGGACATTTGATCTACGTTGGACTAATTCAACGGGGGAGCGAACGGCTGTATACGGCCTGGTGGTTTACCAACGGGACGCACCAAACCGTTGGACAGATCGATTTCCGCTGGCGAATGCTTCGGGGCGATCCCGCTTTTGCCCTCCTTAATGTAACAGCCGCCCACCCTGTAGTGCTCGAAGACGCCGTGAAAAGCTGGTTGAACGAAAAGCATAACTTGTGGCTGTAAACTTGAAGCCTAGCAGTTTGAAGGAGGTTTTGTGTGAATCCAGGCACGTGATCGAACCATTTTGGTAAATTGACGTTACTAGGAGAAATTATTGAAAGTCAGTATTTAAGATGAGGAGTTGCTAATTCCTCAATCTGTCGGAGTATGAAGCTTTTTAAATGTACACATTGCGGAGAGCCCATTTATTTTGAAAATACGCGCTGTCCCCACTGTGAATATCCGCTGGGTTTTGTCCCTCAGGAGCTGGAGTTGTGGCCGCTGGTTTCCCACGATACCGATACCTTTCGAATCTACGATCGGGGCGAAACCGTTTATCGGTATTGTGCTAATCACCAATACGGGGTGTGTAACTGGCTGGTAGAAGACGGGCAGAAATCGCGCTACTGCGAAGCCTGTAAATTAAACCGGACGATTCCGAATCTGAGTAAATCAGAATACCTGCAACGCTGGAAGGGTATCGAAACTGCCAAACACCGCTTGATCTACGCGCTCCACCGTATGAACTTGCCGTTGATGAGCAAATCGGTCGATCCCGACAACGGCCTTTCGTTTGATTTTCTGGCCGACGGCACGCAGCGCCGGGTACGAACGGGCCACAAACGGGGATTGATCACCATCAATATTGCGGAAGCGGATGATATCGAACGGGAGATGACCCGGCAGAAAATGGACGAGCCGTATCGAACGGTTTTGGGCCACTTCCGGCACGAAATTGGCCACTATTACTGGGATCGGCTGATTCGGGGAACTGAGCGGATCGACGACTATCGCGAAATGTTTGGCGACGAACGCCAGAGTTATAAGGATGCCCTGAGTCGACATTACCGGGAAGGCCCCCCGGCGGGCTGGAACCTGAATTACATCAGTGCCTATTCCACTGCACATCCGTGGGAAGATTGGGCGGAAACCTGGGCCCATTACATGCACATTCTGGACACGCTGGAAACCGCCCACGCCTTCGGGTTGAGTGTCCGGTTTCAGTCCGTTGTAGACGCCGTGGGCGCTGTAGAAGAAAAAGTTGATCCGTACGATCCCGAAGATTTCAAAACCCTGATGGATTTATGGGGCCCGTTGGCGTTTGCAATGAACAACTTAAACCGCAGCATGGGGCATTCGGACCTGTATCCGTTCATTATTCCACCCGGTGTCATGGAAAAACTGAGCTTCATTCACCAGGTCTGTTACCAGACCCGGCGAAAATAGCTTATACGGTTAAACGCCGGTAGACCCCTTCTTCCATTCCGAGTAAGTCCTGGTGTGTACCGCGTTCGACGATTTCACCGTTTTGAACCACCAGAATTTCGTCGGCGTGCTGAATGGTGCTGAGCCGGTGGGCAATGACCAGCGTCGTGCGGTTTGCCATCAGGCGCGTCAGAGCCTCCTGTACCAGTTTTTCGGATTCGGTATCCAGCGCCGACGTAGCTTCGTCCAGAATCAGAATGGGCGGATTTTTCAGAACGGCGCGGGCAATGCTGATGCGCTGCCGCTGTCCACCCGATAAACGCCCTCCCCGGTCGCCGATTACGGTTTGGTAGCCGTCAGGCTGGGCCATGATAAAATCGTGGGCATTGGCGATTTGGGCCGCCCGGATCACTTCCTGTTCGGAGGCTTTGCTGCCAAAAGCGATGTTGTTGAAAATCGTGTCGTTGAACAAGATGCTTTCCTGCGTCACAATGCCCATCAGACTGCGGATGGAATGCGTTGTGCCATCGCGTAAGTCAATGCCGTCGATGAGAATCCGGCCACCCGTAGGGTCGTAAAACCGGGGAATCAGATCCGCGATGGTCGATTTGCCGCTACCCGACGAACCGACGAGCGCAACGGTTTTGCCTTTTTCAAGCGTAAAATTAATTCCTTTCAGAACGGGTCGATCGGCGTGGTAGGCAAACGATACGTTTTGTACTTCAATGTTGCGCTGAAAATCTTGGATGGCGAGGGCGTTGGGTTTGTCCTGAATGGCCGGTACGGTATCGATCAGTTCGAGCACCCGTTCGCCTGAGGCAATGCCGCGTTGCGAGCCACTGAAGGCGTTGGAAATGTCTTTGGCCGGGCGCGTTACCTGCGAAAAAATAGCGATGAACGTAATAAAATCCGACGCCGACAGATCCGACTGCTGAGTCAGCACCAGGGAGCCGCCGTAGAGCAGAATGATCGAAACCACCGTTACACCCATGAATTCGGAAAAAGGGGAAGCCAGCTCGCGCCGGTTGGCCAGCGCCTGAATGGATTGCCGGTACCCATTATTTTCATCCTGAAATTTCTGCGTGACAAACGGTTCTGCATTGAATCCTTTCACCACGCGCATGCCACCGAAGGTTTCGTCGAGCAGGCTCAGAATACCGCTCAGCCGCTGCTGTCCGGCCTGTGCATCGCGTTTCATCCGGCGGACGAGCATGGCAATAAAACCGCCCGAAACCGGAATAACCAGCAGGGCAAAAAAAGTCAGGTTGGCCGAGATGTTGAACAGCGTAATGATGTAGGCAACCAGCAGAAAAAGTTCTTTGGAAACCGCCGAAAGGCTGTTGGCAATCGAGTTTTCTACCTCCTGTACGTCGGTCAGAATGCGGGCGATGAGATTGCCTTTGCGCTCATTGGAAAAGAAACCCAGGTGCAGTTGGATAGACTTGGTAAAAACCGTTTCGCGCAAACGGGCTACCATGCGGGCTTTGAAAGATTCCAGCTGCCGCACCGACAGATACTTGAACAGGTTGTTTAGTAACACCGTTGCCACAACCGTTAAACAGACGAATCGCAGGGCACCCAGTTTGCCCTGCTCCTGAAAAAAGCGGGCAAAGTGATAGCGAAAAACATCAATAGGAGAAGTGTCGAGCGATAGGGTTGGAGCAGGCTGACTGAGCAGCTTCTGTAATTCCACCGGATCAACCTTATCAAAAAGGACATCCAGCAGCGGAATCAGTAACGTAAAGTTTAGTACGCCAAACACGCTGGCTAACAGCGAAGTAACTAAAAACGGCGCTAGAAAACCGCCCAGCGGCCGGGCGTACGAAAGTAAGCGAAAGTAAGTCTTCATGCGGTACAAAGATACACGATGATTATGGTGTTGTGTATGAGAGGAGAGGATAAGAATGATGCATAAGAATTATGGGTATATTGATTTTGTTGGTATATTGCCTTCATGAGCAGCAATCAACAGGTCCTTAAAGGCAGTTTGTCCGTTATAATTCTGAAGCTACTCGAAGAGCAGGAACGGATGTACGGATATGAGATTACGCAGAAGGTAAAAGCATTGACGGCGGGTCAGATGACTATCACGGAAGGGGCGCTTTATCCGGCGCTGCACAAAATGGAAGCCGAAGGCTTGCTGAGCACCGACACACAGGTGGTGGAAGGCCGCGCCCGGAAGTATTACTCGTTGACTAAAGAAGGGCATACCGAAGCTACCGGGCGGATTTCGGAGCTGAGCATGATGCTGGAAAATCTGCAACGGCTTTTGACGCTAAAACCGGCTATCTGATACCGTATTGAGCACCGGCCAACTAGTTGAGATTAGGATTTTTAGAAACAGTAAACGGCTTTAAGTATGCTTGCTGAGTACCAAATTAGCGTATTACGTCATGACCTACGGACACTGGCGCATATTGAATACGAGGAAGTTGAAAACGAGCTGCTAGATCACTACGCAACCCTGACTGAACAGGCAATGGCCAATGGGCAGACTTTCGGGCAGGCCAGCTATGAAGCCTGGGTTGCGCTAGGCGAGGGGGTTGGCCTGCTGCAAATTCAGGAAGATTTTGTGAAGAATGTCCGTAAGCAGGTATCGGATCGCCATAAAGAAATTGTAAAAAGTTATTTCCGCTGGCCAACGATCGTAACCACTTTACTAATCTGTGGCTTGCTCTATCTGTTGTCAACGGTGCTTTCACCCGGAGTTCTTTACCTTATAATCTGCGCACTGTTTATCAGTCCTGGGTTAATTCTGCTATACGCTGTTCTGCGACGGGAAAACCGTCATACCGATTCGCGTAAATTGGTTTGGCAGTACATGAACGAGAATGCTAACTTGCCTATTTTTAGTATACATTTTGCCAAGTTGGTCGATTATTTTGTTGGAAATAAAAACAAGCCGGTTTTTTTCTTTCAGGAATATCCTGCCTTTTCGGCGGGTCTGGCCTGCATACTGCTGATCTATGCGTTAACCTTTCTGCAACTTTACCAGGAGCGATTTTATTATAAAATTGCCCGCTAGTAATGCCTGCTCTAATGCGTTCAGTCAAAATTCGGGCTGCTTACTAATCATATAGGCCGGTTTTCGCGTTATTTGTAGCATACAACCAACCTTGAATCGAACGCATGCATTTCCGTCACCTGGCTGCGAGCCTGCTCCTGTTCCTCTCGTCTTGTGGAATCATTTCGCCCAATCCGTCAAAATCCGACCGGTTTTCGACCACCCCGGAAAAGTTTACCGTCGAACCGGGCCTGGTGGATGAAGCGTCCGGAATGGCCGCCAGCCGGACGATGGACGGGCGTTTGTGGGTTCATGAAGACAGCGGAAACCCCGCCGAAATCAACCTGCTGACGACGGACGGAAAACTGGTCAAACGCTTTCTGCTAAACGGGGTCGTTAACCGCGACTGGGAGGATATGGCCATCGGACCGGGACCTCAGAATGGCCTTTCTTATCTGTACCTGGCCGACATTGGCGACAATTTCAAGCAGAATGAAGTTAGCTACATTTACCGTTTTCCCGAACCGAAAAACCTGGACGAAACCATCAGCGGAGTTGAGCGCATCAGTTTTCAGTATCCCGACGGCCCGCGCGATGCGGAAGCGATTTTGCTGGACCCCCAAACCCGTGATTTGTGGGTGATCAGTAAAGCCGAAGAGAAAGTGCGGGTATACCGCTTGCCCTACCCACAGAGCACGACCGAAGTGATCAGGGCCGATTACTATGGCGAAATTCCCCTGACCCTGATCACGGGCGGAAGTGTGTCGGATGATGGCAATGAAATTCTGCTGATCTCTTACCTGGGAGCTTACCACTGGCGCCGGAATGAAGGGCAGTCGATGGCGGATGCGTTGCAGAAAAATGCCTATAAATCAGTGGCCAGCGATCCCCTGGGCATACAGAGTGAAGCAATTTGTTTCGACAAAGGCAGCAACGGTTATTACACGTTGCCCGAACGAGGAAGCCAGCCGTCTGTAACATTGAACTACTACAAACGGTTGTAGAAAGTTGAAAAACGAGGGCCAGCGTGTCCGCTCAACGCTTTACCATTCATTATTTTGTCCAAAACTGCTGCTGTTGTCGGGGCCGGAATTGCCGGAATTGCGGCTGCGATCCGGCTATCGCTCAAAGGCTACCGGGTTGATATTTACGAAGCCAACGCCTATCCCGGTGGTAAATTGTCGGGGTTCACGCAGGACGGTTTTCGGTTTGATGCCGGTCCTTCGCTGTTTACCATGCCACACCTGGTTGATGAACTGTTTCAACTGGCCGGTCGAAATCCCAAGGATTATTTTGATTATAGTCGGCTGGACGAAACGTGCCAGTACTTCTGGGATGATGGCACGCATCTGACGGCCTGGGCTGATCGGGAGGCTTTTGCCCATGAGGTAGAAACACAGCTCGGCGAACCCGCCAGCACATTGCTGACCCATCTGGCCGACAGCGCAACCAAATATTCCATTACCGAGAAGCTGTTTTTGCACCGTTCGCTGCATAAACTGTCGACCTGGTTCAACCGGGATGCGTTGTATGGTTACCTGAATCTGCCGAAACTGGAAGTGTTCAAAACGATGAACCAGGCGAATGAACAACGATTTCGGAATCCGAAGCTCGTCCAGCTCTTTAATCGGTACGCAACCTACAACGGTTCTGATCCGTACCAGACACCTGCCACCATGAACATTATTCCGCATCTGGAATACAATATTGGGGCATTTTTTCCGAAAGACGGCATGATTGGCATTACCAACAGCCTCGTTCAACTGGCGACAGACCTTGGTGTACGGTTTCATTTCAACACCCGCGTGACGAAACTGGTGACGGAAGGCGCGCGCGTGGTGGGCGTTGTACCAGCGGACAGCAGGCAGGCAGGCAGGGGCGCGTCAGCGGCACCCACTGCTCCAAGTCATCTGCCCTACGACGTTGTGATTTCCAACATGGATGTGGTCAGTACGTTTCGGAAACTGCTGCCACAGGCCCGGCAGCCGGAGCGGATTTTACGGCAACCCAAATCGAGTTCCGGACTGATTTTCTACTGGGGAATCAAGCGGGAGTTTCCGGAATTAGGGTTGCACAACATCTTCTTCAGCAACGATTACCGCGCCGAATTTGACCACATTTTCAACCGGCAAACATTGTCAAATGACCCAACGGTTTACCTCAACATAACGTCTAAACACAAACCGGACGATGCGCCCCCCGGTTGCGAAAACTGGTTTATCCTGATCAATGCGCCCAATAATTCCGGGCAGGACTGGGATGCCCTGATTGCGGAAACCCGGCAGCACGTGCTCCGGAAATTGAGCCAGAATCTGGGGGTCGATGTGGCCGCTTCCATTGCCTGTGAGTCGATTTTGGACCCTCGAACCATCGAAAGCCGTACGTCGAGTTCGCAGGGCGCATTGTATGGCAACAGTTCCAACAACCGGTTTGCGGCTTTTCTGCGTCACGCCAATTTTTCTCCACAATTCAGCAATCTGTATTTTGTGGGGGGCAGCGTTCATCCGGGTGGTGGCATTCCGCTGTGTTTGCTGTCGGCCCAGATTGCAACCGGTCTCGTATAGTTTGTCTGGTAATAAAGACCGCTGAACACCGAAAGTCTGAAAACCGTATATTGCGTTTTTGCAGCGAAACTCGACGGCATGGATACCTCGTACCTGATTATTATTTTCAGTTTATCGGTTCTGATTTCTTACGTATTCGATTTGCTCAGTAGCCGCTACAAAACGCCGTCGGTGATTCTGCTGCTGGCGTCGGGGATGCTGATGCGTCAGGTGACAAACTACTTTGCATTTCAACTGCCGTATGTTGACACTCTTTTGCCCACGCTGGGTACTCTGGGGCTGATTTTGATTGTATTGGAAGGGGCTTTGGAGCTTGAGCTGACGGGAGATAAACTGGGCATGATCCGGCGGGCTTTCTGGGCGTCGCTTTCATCAATTCTGATTACCTCGCTGCTCATGGCCTCGCTGTTTTACGTGCTCATGGAAGCGTCGTTTTTCAAGTGTCTGGTAGCGGCTACTCCCTTTGCGGTCATCAGCAGTGCTGTGGCTGTTCCGGCCACCAGAAACCTGAATTTGTCCAGCCGCGAATTTGTTGTCTACGAATCATCGCTGTCCGATATTCTGGGCGTCATGATTTTTAATTTTCTGGTTTACAACGCTTCCGGTGGTATTTTTTCCATCTTGTCGTTTGCCAAAGACACGCTGATCATGGTGGTCATATCCCTGATCTGCTGCTTTTTTTTGTTGTACCTGATCAGTAAAATTAGCCATCATATCAAATTCCTGCCGATTATTTCGGTGCTGTTTCTGGTGTATGCCGTGAGCCGGATTTATCAGCTTTCTCCGCTCTTGTTGATTCTGGTTTTTGGGCTATTCCTGAACAATACCGAACTCTTCATCCGGGGTCGGCTCGATCAGATTTTTAAAAACGATCTGTTTGAGAAAGAGTTGGATCAATTCAAAAACCTGACGGCAGAAGGCGCGTTCATTGTCCGGACTTTTTTCTTTCTGCTGTTTGGGTATGCCTCTAACGTACAGTCGCTTATCGAAGCGGATGCATTGATTGTCGGTTTTCTGCTGCTGCTGATTCTGTACGCGGTGCGGGCAAGCGTTCTGCGTTTATCCTTGCCCGGAAGCATCAATCCGGTCGTTTTTATTGCCCCGCGCGGGTTGATTACGATTCTGTTGTACCTGAGCATTCCGGAAAACCTCAAGCTGGTGGGTTTTCGCGACGGTATACTGATGGTAGTGGTGTTGCTAACGGCTTTGGTAATGATGGCCGGGGTCGTCAGTTACCGCGAAACAGAACCCCTCTAAGATTCTCGAATACGTTGACGGTAAGCCCAGAAACCGTACCATTTTCGGGTTTTCCAGTACAGTAAATTATGTTCGTTGGCAAACGCTTCGCGTTCAAAACTGATGTTGCGGTAGGCCAGATAATGGTCATTGTACTGCCAGCGACGAACGAGGTATTCCAGCAAATACCAGACATAGAACGGGATAATTCCCAACTCCAGTTGCTGGCGGAGATGAATGCGTTCGTGGTGAAGCAGGAAAGCATCCGGGTGTTTGGTTCGTACCAAAACGAACGGAAACAAGGCCATGCCGCTAACCCATAAAAAGGGAATCCGGACAACGATCATAGTCGGTTTTCAGTCCTGTAAAACGGTTTTCTCGGGTAAAGATACCGGCCCGGCGTTTACACCCGGTCTTTTTGGTTTAACAAATTGAGAGAGTTTGCCGTTCGCCACTCACATTCAGCCTTTTGACAAACTTTAACAGATGCCCCTCCCTTAGATTGTTTCCCCAAAACAAAACAATTGTATATTTGAAAATGGCCGGAATACCGGAATTAATCTATTCTCTATTTTAGTAAACACTTTATGAAAAAAACCGTGCTTTACGTTGCGTTGAGCCAATGCCTGCTCTGGTCGGCTATAGCGCAAACGCCCAAGAAACCGACGGCGCCCCGGCCCGCGCCCAAACTGGCCGCAGCATCGACAGCCCCTCGCATTAAATTTACGGAATACGATCTGCCCAATGGGCTGCATGTTATTCTGCATCAGGATAACACAACTCCGTTGGTGGCCGTCACAATGATGTATCATGTAGGCTCAAAAAACGAACAACCGGGGCGGTCGGGTTTTGCACACTTTTTCGAACACCTGATGTTTGAAGGGTCCGACAACATCAAGCGGGGCGAATACATGAAAATCATTAAAGCCGCTGGGGGGCAACTGAACGCCAACACCTCCAATGATCGCACGTTTTATTACGAAATTCTGCCTTCTAACAAACTGGAGCTGGGACTTTATATGGAATCAGAGCGGTTGCTGCACGCCAAAGTGGATGAAAAAGGCGTCGAAACCCAGCGTGAGGTGGTAAAAGAGGAACGGCGGCAACGGTATGAGAACCAACCCTATGGCAGCTTTTTTCCGCAGGTGTTGAGTCATGCCTATAAAGTACACCCGTATAAATGGGCACCCATTGGTTCGATGGAAGACCTGAACGCGGCCAAAATTGACGAATTCCGGGCTTTTTATAAGGAGTTCTACGTTCCGGGCAACGCCATTTTGTCCATTGCCGGCGATATCAATCCGGAGGAGACAAAGAAGCTCATCGAGAAGTATTTTGGTGAAATTCCGAAAGGTGCCAAAACACCGTTCCGCCCGGATGTGAAAGAACCGGAACAAAAAGCCGAGGTGCGCGACATTATCTATGATAATGTTTCACTGCCGGGTGTTTTTCAGGCCTACCACATGCCCGCACAGGGCGATCCAGATTATTACGCGCTGGATGTTTTGCAAACGTTGCTGGCTGCGGGCGAGAGTTCCCGGATGAATAAGGAACTGGTGGATAAGCAACAGAAAGCCGTGCAGACCGGCGTATTTCCGCTCTCGACCGAAGACCCCGGTTTGTTTATTTCCATTGGTATTGCCAACATGGGCGTGAAGGCCGAAGACCTGGAAGCAGGTATGAATGCGGAGATCGAAAAAGTGAAAAAGGACCTTGTCAGCGATGCTGAATTCCAGAAAGTGAAAAACCAGATCGAAACCAATTTCGTGAATCAGAACGCGGGTGTAGCGGGTATTGCCGAAAGTCTGGCCAACTATAAAATGTACCTGGGCGACGCCAACCTGATCAACACCGAACTGGAACGGTACAACAAAGTAACAAAGGAAGACTTGCGCCGGGTGGCTAATAAATACCTGACGAAAGAAAACCGCGTTGTGCTCTACTACCTGCCGAAAGCGATGGAACCCAAGAAGAGCGAATAGGCCCGTTTGAATTCGATAAACGCATTTTGAAAACAAATGATGAAACCAAAATATATATTGACCGCGGGGCTGCTCGCTCTCGGTTTGTCGATGCAGGCGCAAACGCTTGACCGGACAAAATTACCCGCCGACGGACCGGCACCTACAATTAAGGTTGGAAAGCCCGTTTCGTTTACCCTCGCCAACGGCTTAAAAGTGTTTGTTGTTCAGAATAATAAGCTGCCCCGGGTAGCCTTTAGCCTGCTGTTTGATTACCTGCCCATTCGGGAAGGCGAGAAAGCGGGTTATGTGAGCATTGCCAGCCAGCTAATTAAAACCGGGACAAAAACCCGGACGAAGGATCAGATCGACGAAGCGGTTGACTTTATCGGTGGGAGCCTGAGTACCTCGCCAACGGGTGTTTACGCCATGTCGCTGAAAAAGCACACCCCGAAAATGCTTGAGTTGATGTCGGATGTGGTTTTGAATCCGAAATTCACGCAGGAAGAACTGGATAAGCTAAAAAAACAAACCAAGTCGGGTCTGGCGGCCCAGAAGGAAAACCCGTCGGCGATTGCTACCCGCGTGAGCAGCATATTGGTATACGGAAAAGATCATCCGTACGGCGAACCTGACTCGGAAGAAACCGTTGACCGGATTACGCTGGACGATTGCCGTAAGTTCTACGAGACCTACTACCGGCCCAATATCGGCTATCTGGCCGTTGTGGGCGACATTACCCCCGCCGAAGCACGGTCGATGATTGAAAAATACTTTGGCAAGTGGCAAAAGGGCGAGGTGCCCAAACCCAACTACGACATGCCGAAGCCGCCCGCAAAAACCACGGTAGCCATTGTGGACCGGCCCAGCGCCGTGCAATCCATCGTATACATCACGCACCCGGTTCAGTTAAAACCGTACACCAGCGAGTCAATTCAGGCTAGCCTGACCAATGATATTCTGGGCGGTAGTGATGCCCGTTTGTTCAATAACCTGCGCGAAAAACACGGATACACCTATGGCGCTTATTCGTCGCTGACGAGTGATCGGCTGGTAGGACGGTTCCGGGCCAACGCGAGCATCCGGAATGCTGTGACCGACAGCGCCGTAGCGGAATTCATAAACGAGCTGAAAGCCATCCGGAGTGCAAAGCCAACCGCTGAGGAGTTGAGCCATACGAAAAACACCTTTACCGGCAACTTTATCTTCACCCTGGAAGACCCCGAAACGATTGCCAATTTTGCGATTAATACCGCTCGTTATAAGCTGCCGGAAGACTTCTTTTCCAATTACCTGAAGAACGTAGACGCTGTGACGGAAGATCAGGTACAGACCGCTGCGTCTAAACTCATTGATCCGGAGCACGCTTATATTGTGGTCGTTGGAAAGGCGTCGGAGGTGGCCGATAAACTGAAGCGGTTTGGCGATGTTACTTACTACGACGTAAACGGAAATAAAGTGGAAGCTTCGTTGGCGGGGAAACTGACGACCGCTCCAACGGGGGTAACCGCAGATCAGGTGGTTGATAACTACCTGAAGGCCATCGGCGGGAAGGATGCCATCACCAAGATTGCCGATATGACCCAGAAAATGAGCACCGAAGTGCAGGGAACGAAGGTTGAGGTGATTGGTAAACAAAAAGGGCTGAATAAATACTCGCTCGCTGTAACGGCCATGGGGCAGGTACTGCAGAAAGTGACTTCCGACGGTGAAAAAGTGAAGATGGAAGGCGGAGGGCAAGCCAAGATTCTTACCAACAATGAAGCGAAGGTCGAAATGTTGAAAAATGCGGCTTTCCCTGAATTGCTGTTCGCAACGCTGGGCGCTAAGACAACACTGGTGGGAACCGAAAAAGTAGACGGAAAAGACGCATACAAAGTGGATGTGTCGCTAGGTGGCAAGACGATTTCCATTTTTTATGATGTTCAGACTGGTTTGAAAACACAGTATGCAACCGTTGAGCAAGGGCCGCAGGGCGAAATTTCTGTCAATACCGGCCTAGGTAATTACAAAGAGGTCAATGGGGTTAAATTCCCGCAAACCCTCACCCAGAACATGGGGCCGATGGTGCTGAAAATGGAAACGCAGTCGCTGGTGGTTAATACCGGATTGGATGACAAAGAGTTTGTCGTACAGTAAAGGCGGCTTTTAACGTCACGGTTTTCATAAAAACCGCTGACAGATCAAAATAAAATGGGCCAGACAACTCACTGTCTGGCCCATTTTATTTTGTCTTCTTGGGATTACCTGCCAATCGGTCGGATGCCTGATTTCCGGACGTCAGCTACAACAATAAACCGGTAACGGGGGTCTTTTTCAAAGAAATCCTTCGAGCTGCGGTAATGTTTCTGAGCGCGCTGGCGGGCTTCGGTAAATAGCTTTCGGGAAGCTTTCCGGCGACGAACCGGCATTACTTTGCGCAAATCCACATCACCAATCATCGACGTTTCCAGGCAGGCCAGGTCTTTATGCTCGGCATCACGGTAATACCCCAGTACGCAGTGATCGGCCATCAACACCAGCACCGGATCAATGTGAATCGAGCGCAGCACCGACGCCATCAACACCATGCCGTCGACGCAGTTGGCTTGTCGGTTGTTCCACGTCTGGTCAATTCGGCGGATGCGCTGGCTGTATAGATTGGCCGAAACGCCCGTGCTCGAGTTGGTAGAAATGGAGCTGTATTTGATGCCTTGTTTCTGCATGGCGTACCAGACGGAAAAAACCTGATCATCGACCCGCTTTTTATCGCCGGTCTGATAGCCGTCAAAGGCATCAACAATATCATTTTTCAACGCCTGACTCAATACTTCATCCACAACCGGATCGTCCTCGTTGATGTAAGCCACGTACATATAATTCAGGTCCAGATCGCCCGAACCGGTTTCGTCATCTTCCCAATAATAGGGACAGTCGTTGATCGAACGCATGGTAGCCACGATGGTGCGATGGCTCACTTTTTCGTTGTCAATGTACGTCGTAATCGTAAAATTGACGGGAGTTGGTTGCAGCAGACCGCGCAGCTTTTCGTAATTCCACGAAATACGGGGGTTGATTTCATAGTCTTTATCCGCTTCCTGCAAAACACCTTCAAAAATGGCGGCATCGCTAAACGGGGTCGCTCCGACTTCCACGCGCACCGACGTATTCAAGCCCGGATTGTGGAACATCACGGATACATTGCCGTCGCCATCACCTAATTTGTAGTTCTTGCTTTTTCCGGACATGGTGGCCCTTGCCAGCAGATAGGAAGGGAAAAGTTGCTGCTCCATGCCTACCATGACCGAAACCCGTTGCCGGTTGTTCAGTACAGTTTTGACAGGAGCTGACGAGACATGAGCGAGTGCTTCACCAGCGGTTTCGACAGAAGCTAACTGCGAAAAGCCCGGGGTACAAAACAAATAAAGCACACTAAAAACTAGCGTAGTACGCAATAATGTCATTTTCGGTTAAGTAGTTACGATATATTCTTCGGTCGGCTATGCGAATATACAAAATGCAGCTATTTTAATCAATAAATAACGGCTGGGAGGTGTCAACATTTTTTTGTACTATTGCGCGGATTTCAGAATTCATATGCGCGTTGTACTGGCATACATTTTATTGATTGCCACGCTGCTGCCAACTTGTAGTCAGTGGGGTACGATTGCGTATTACCACGCCAACAAGGACTATATTGCTAAAGTTCTCTGCGAAAACCGGGCCAAACCGCAGTTACGTTGTAACGGGCAGTGTTACTTGGCCAAACGGCTGAAAGCGCAACAGGAGCAGCAGGACAAAGCAACCACCGAACGCGTGCAGAAAACCCCCCATTTTCAACTGTTTGTTCAGGTTACCTCCTCTTTTCAATTTTCCCCGGTCGGTTTACCGGTTTTGGCGGACTTGCCCGCCTATCTTCTGAAAACCTACCAGGCCCCCTTTCATACGTTGCTCCAGCCTCCACGGGTTTGATGATCCGATAACGCACCGGTCAGGAGCGGGTGATCCCGTTTTTACGACCTGATCGGGGTATTGTTTTGACCATCCGTTGGTCAGCATTTTTCATCAAACCTAGCCATTTCATGCAAGTATTATACCGGCTCATTGCTGCGGTTTTCGTGGCAGTTGTGCCTCATTGGGTCATAGCCCAATCCCTTATTGAGGGAACGGTTTTAGACGCCCAAACCAAAGAACCGCTGGCGGGCATTACCGTTTCGTCGGACGATCATCAGAGCGGAACGGTAACGGACGCCAATGGTCATTTTTCCTTTCCGTCAACCACACCAACTGTCTTGGTTTCGGCGGTCGGGTACCGGTCCCAAACCGTAAAACCGACGGAAGGTCCGTTTCGGATTGCGCTGGAACCCGCGGTCGAAAACCTGCAAACTATTGTGGTAACGGCCAGCCGCGAAGCCCAGAAACGAACGGAAGCACCGGTGGCCATTTCCCGGTTGTCGTCCACGCTGATTGACGACACTAAACCGACGGTGCTGGCCGAACTGATCAATAAAACACCGGGCGTGGTCATGCTCAATTACAACAACGAGCAGCACGGCATGGGCATCCGGCAACCGTTTGGCACCAGCGCGTACTTCTTATACCTCGAAGATGGCCTGCCACTTCGGCCAATGGGCGTTTTTAACCACAATGCCCTGATCGAAATGAACCTGTTTACGGTCAGCTCGGTAGAGGTCGTCAAAGGTCCTGCTTCGTCGCTGTACGGCCCGGAAGCGGTCGGAGGGGCCATCAATTTCATTACACAGCGCCCTACGGCGGTGCCAACGTTTCGGATTGGTTTGCAGGGCGATCAGTGGCATTACGGTCGGATTCAGTACGGTGGGGGCGGAATGATCACCAAAAAGCTGGGCGTTTATGCGGGCGGTTTTTTTGCCCGGCAGCGCAATAGCTGGCAAAGCCGTTCCGATTACGACAAAGTATCGTTCAACGCCCGGGCCGAGTACGCGTTTACGGGCCGCACCCGGCTGACCGGTACGTTTTCCTACAACGATTATTACTCACAAACCGGCGGGAGCGTCGATAGCATCGCCTTTTACAACCGGCAGTATACGTCAACGTCCGATTTTACGTACCGCAACGTGAAGGCAATCCGTTCGCGTCTGACACTCGATCACCAGTGGAAAAATGGCTCGGACAGCTACGTGACGGTTTTTTACCGCGACAATTCGATTGGGCAGAATCCGAGCTACGGTATTCGCTGGACGAGTGGGTCAACGAAAGCAACGGGTCAGATCAATGTCAATGCCTTCAGCAGTTACGGACTGATTGCCCAGCATAGCCAGCGGTTGCCGTTCTGGAATGCCCGGTTGCTGGCGGGCGTCCTGGCTGATGTGTCGCCCACAACGTACAACGCCTACCAGATTGAGCTGGAAGCCCAGTTACGCCCCGACAAACGGTCGGTGCAACGGTACCGGCTGGTGGCCGAACGACCCGATCTCAAGCTGGCCGATTACGCTGCCAATATTCATAATTCGGCGGTTTACGCCCAGTTTGACCTGAATCCGTTGCCCGCCCTGCGTCTTTCGCTGGGCGGGCGGTTTGATCAGATGGCGTTCAGTTACGACAATTACCTGGATCAGAGCACCGGTCGAAAGGCTTATCGCCAGTTTACACCCAAAGTGGGCGTGACTTACGATTTGGGCCATGATCGCGGTTTGTACGGGAACTACAGCCGGGGTTTTTCACCACCGGGTCTGACATCGATTTTTACCAAGCGAACCAACGCTCAGCCGGGCGAATCGCAATTTTACTATAACCTGCAACCGGCCTATTTCAACAATTACGAAATCGGTGGCTGGGCATCGCTTTTAAACCGCAAGATTTACCTGGATATCGCTCTGTATCAGATGGAGGGACGCAACGAATTGCTCAATATTCGGCAACCTGACAACAGCACCGATTACCAGTCGGCGGGGCAGACGTTGCACCGGGGCATCGAGTACAGCCTGACGTACCGCCCGACCAGCGAATGGTTTTTCCGGTTTGGGGGGACCAACGCCGTGCACCGGTTTGTCGATTTTACGCTGAGTACCCGGACGTCGGACGTAGTCAAGAACGTGAACGGTTTTGACATGCCACAGGCTCCGCGCTGGATCGCCAATACCGAACTGACGTACAAACCGCGCTGGGCAAAGGGGCTACGGATGTCGGCAGAATGGCAGCGGATCGGTTCGTGGTATCAGAATCAGATCAATACGGTTTCGTACAACGACCGGGGTGCTTTCGGAGGACGGGGCGTCAGCGTGATCAATCTGCGGGCGGGTTATCCGTTCCGGCGGTTTGAGGTATTTGCCAACCTGATGAATGCAACCAACGAACTGTACGCAACCTCGGCTACGCGGGGCAATAATCCGACCGATCGCACGACCTACACCCCAGCTGCACCCCGGACGCTGGCGGGGGGAATTCAGTACAATTTTTCAAAATAAACCGTTCGCCGTTGCTGAGGGGCAACGCTTTTTAGCAACGGCGGAAAACCGTTTCAACCATGAAAAACACCATTTTAATCGCAGCTGCGCTCCTGCTGGGCTTTGTTGAAAAACCCGTCCGGGAGGTTCGGCTTTCGAATCCACAGTTTGTGGGCGCTACTCCGCGTCTGACGCGGGATCACCGTCAGAAACCCGTGCTGAGCTGGACGGAAAAAGAAGGCAAAACCGTAGCGTTCTATTTTTCTGTTTCGGACGACGATGGCCGGACGTTTGGCCCCAGAATCCGGGTCCAGACGCCAGCGGTTTTTTCGGCGCATGCGGAAGGAATGCCGAAAGTGGCTTTTAAAAAAGATGGTACCATTCTAGCCACCTTCGAAGTCTCCAAGCCAACCGATAACGCCCCCCGGGCCAGCGATCTGCTGTATGTTACCTCATCCGATGGCGGAAAAACCTGGACCGAACCAAAAGCCGTTCACCGGGATACGACGCCGGGAAAAGGGCACTCGTTCAGCAACATGAGTCGGCTGCCCAACGGGGAAATTGGCATTGCGTGGCTGGATGAAAAAGCACCCAACAAAGAAGGCCGGACCGTGAAATTTGCCCAAACCGTGAACGAGGGTGGATTTTCTGACGAGGTACTGGTGGACGATAACGCCTGCCAGTGTTGCCGTACCAACGTATTTGTTGATGCGCAGAACCGGATTCACGTCGCTTACCGCGATTTGCTCGACAGTGGTGCGCGTGACATCAGCCAGGCGGTGTCAACGGATGGTGGAAAGACGTTCACCCGGCCCAAAACCGTTTACAACGATGGCTGGAAAATCAACGCCTGTCCGCATACCGGTCCGGATGTGGCGCAGGTCGGCAACGATTTATTCGTAACCTGGTTTTCGGGGGGCGAAAAAACGCCGGGAATCAAGCTGGCGCGGCTGGGTTCGGAGCAGTTGGTGGCGGGTATCGTTTCCGATCGTACCAAACACCCGCAGGTGGCTTCGGTGAACGGTCAACTGGTCTGGTTGTGGGACGAATCAATGGAGGTTAAAACGCCAGAAGGAGAGAGTCGCTTCATTTCGAGGATCGGTATGCGAAAGGTCGTGAACGGCAAGGCGTTGCCCGTGACTTACCTCACGCCAACGGACGTCAATGCGCTTTATCCGGTCGTTCTACCCTCAAAAAAAGGCTTTTTGGTTGCGTATGAACAGCAGAAAGGAGGACAGAACAGCGTTATAGTAAGTAGATGGATTGAATTACTTTAAGCAACGTGTGACCATGAAAAACTACTTTTCCCTTTCCATGATGAGCGGATTTCTCTTTCTACTTGTTTTGCTGGCCTGCCAAAATGACCCGCTGGAGCCCGAATATGGTACCTTCCAGCTGCGGTTTGATAATGTAGTAGGAACGCGGGATTTACGCCTGGACAGTAGTACGACGTATACCAACGGAAGTGGAGAAACGTTTACGGTTTCCAGACTGAATTATTTTGTCAGCAACATCAAACTGAAGAAATCGGACGGTTCGGAGTATGTGGTTCCGCAGGATAGTAGCTATTTTCTGATCATGGAAAGTGATTCGCTTTCGCGGACGGTTTCACTGCGCAATGTTCCGACGGGCGATTATACGGAGGTTTCGTTTGTGCTGGGCGTAGACCCTGAGCGCAACAAAATGGGTATTGACCGGCGAACCGGCGCACTGGACCCGGCGGGTACGGCGGCTGGCATGTACTGGGACTGGAACTCGGGGTATATCTTCCTGAAACTGGAAGGTACTTCTCCCAAAGCCCCGGTTGATGCCACTGGAAAACGGAATTTTATGTACCACATTGGGTTGTTTGGCGGTTATGATGCCGCTCCGGGAACCTTGCCAACGATTAATAATGTAAAAACCATTTCGTTGCCGCTGGCTACCGCACGGCTGTTGCCGGATGGAGCAACAAATGTTACCATCAAAGCCGATGTACTGAAAATCTTTGACGGCGTAAAGCCCATCAGTATTGCGGCCAAGCCGAATATCATGGTGGCCAGAGAGTCAGAAGACGTGGCCGCTAATTATGCCAGAATGTTCAGTGTAGGTGGTGTTCAGGTGAATTAAGAATTTTGATAAGAGACACACTGTTTCATGGCCCGGAATATACTCCTTTACAGCTGGTTGTGTGCCGTTTTACTGCCGACGTTCAGTCGGTGGGGAACGATTGCGTACTTCCAGGTCAATAAGGAGTATATTACCCGGGTGCTCTGCGAAAACCGCACTCGGCCCGAATTGCACTGCGACGGTCACTGTTATCTGGCGCGGCAGCTCAGGGCGCAACAGGAAAAACAGGATCAGCAGACAGCGGAGGAGGTGCAGAATACACCCATTATCCAGTTGTACAGCCAGCCTCTCGTTCAGTTTGATTTTGCGGAGACGCCAGCGGTTCTACCAAACCGGGCGCTTTTTTACTACCAATTACTGACCTATTCGGCTCCGCTAGCCGATTTATTGCATCCTCCCCGGCGGTAATCAATCACTACATTTCTCAATAGAACCGTTGGCGCACTTTGTCCATGCTGCGTTCGGTCCAGGCCCGTGGCTGTCGACATCGGAATGCTCGACGGACTGGGGATCTTATTTATTTTAGTGTAGTTAGACCGTATAATCTTGGTTAATAATGAATTATCTGAAAAGTTTTCCGTTTTTTTGTTTGTTCAATCTCCTCATTTGGTCGTGCCAATCCGGGCAGGATCACCAAACACACCATCATTCGGAATCCGAGAGTCAGGCGACCGGGGCGGTTGCCGAGTTGGAGAAACAGGTGCTGGCGGTACACGATAGCTTGATGCCCCAGATGAGCGATTTGATGGAGTTGCAGGCAGAAGTGACCGCTAAAATCGCCCGGGCCGATGCGCCAGCGAAAGCGCGGGGAGCGCAGATCAGTCAGCAACTTACAGCGGCCGATGATGCCATGACGGACTGGATGCATCAATACAAGGGTGATACGCTTTCGCAACTCAGTCAGGAACAGGCATTGGCGTATCTGAAGATTCAACAGGGCAAGGTGGAGACCGTACGCCAGCACTTGCGCCAAAGTCTGGCCGATGCCCGGAAGTACCTGGCCGAATAAGAGCAAACGGGTTGGGGCGGAATTAACCTGAATGCTCGAACAATCATACGTTAACGGTTATCCGTTCGTTTTAAAAGCGTAAATTTGTTGTTGATCTAGAGAGAAAGGTTTAGAGATTGATATGAAGTCGTGGCAACATGCGGGAATTATAGCTGCCATCGTTTTTTACGCTTTTACGGTCGCGTGTCAGAGCGATTCGGGCGGAGATGGACCGATTGAGCCCGATCCGGGCACCAAACCGGTCGAGTTTCAGACAACGCCCTATGCCTGGCGAAAACCGGCAAATTTCGATGCAACGCACTACGACCTCGCCAAAAATCCATTGACGGTTGAAGGGGTGGCCTTGGGAAAAGCGTTGTTCTACGACGGCCTGCTGTCGAAAGACGGTAGCATCAGCTGCGCCTTTTGCCACCAGCCCGCTGCGGCCTTTGCGCATACCGATCATCCGTTGAGCCACGGCATTGGCGATAAAATCGGTACGCGCAATGTGCCCGGTATCCAGAATGTGGCCTGGAAGAAGGCTTTTTTCTGGGATGGTGGTATTGTTGACCTGGATCTATTGCCCATTGCGCCCATTCAGAATCCGGTCGAAATGGGCGATTCGCTGGGGAACGTGTTGCGGAAAGTGCGGGCCAGTGGCCGGTATCCGGCGATGTTCAAATCTGCTTTTGGAACGGAAGAAGTTACCACCGAACGGTTTTTAAAGGCGCTGTCGCAATTCATGCTGACGATGGTATCGGCCACGTCAAAGTACGACAAACACGTTCGGAAAGAAGCGGGCGTTGAACTGGGCGAGCACGAACAGCATGGGTTGGCCCTCTTCAAGCAGCATTGCGCCGGTTGCCACAGCGGGGAGCTGTTTACCGATCAGAGTTACCGGAACAACGGCCTGCGGATGCAGCTTGCCAACAGCAAAGACTACGATCTGGGCCGGTATCAGATTACGTTGAACCTGGACGATTACAACAAGTTTCGGGTGCCGAGCCTGCGGAACATCGAGCTGACGCCACCGTATATGCACGACGGACGGTTTCAGACGCTGGAGCAGGTGCTCGAGCACTACATCAACGATGTGCAGGATACGCCCCAGCTAGATCCCTTGCTGAAGAAAAATGGCAAACCGGGCATTTCGCTTACGCCCGATGAAAAAGCCGACGTGATTCTCTTTCTCAAAACCCTCACCGATTACGATTTCCGGAATGATCGGCGTTTCCAGCCGGATTAAGCGGTTTTCGTCAGTTTCGGTAGTAAGCCTGATTTTCCCGCGTGACAATGTCAATCGGCATGTATTGTTCTTTGTCGATGGGTTTGGAAAAAATCAGAAACTGGTACAGGGTCATGATGCTTCGGTAGCCCTGGTCTTCGGGTTGGTGGCAGATCAGGAAATCGATCAGGCCGTTGTCCAGGTAGTTCGCATTTTCTTTAATCAAATCGTACCCAATCAGCAGGGGTTTGTGCGCCCGGTTGGCCTGTTCCAGAAAACGTGCCACCAGAAAAGACCGCGAGTTGGTCACAAACAGCACATCAATGGCCGGATTGGCATCAAACAGCGGTTGGAGATTTCGGAACACCGATTGCTCATCGGTTTGGTGAATGTCGACCCGCAGGATGGGATACGGTTTGGCATGATCGGCAAAATAGGCCCGAAAACCCGCTTCGGTTTGCTGGTACGTGTAGCTGTCCGTGGCCGTTGCAATATTAACCACTAACAACTGGCTCGTCTCGCGCAGCGCGTACGTGCTTAATTTTGCGGCCAGGTAGCCACTCTGAAACAGCGGAGGACCGATGTAGGAAAGGTTTTGCTGGTTGGGCAGGTTTGAGTCGATGAAAACGTAAGGAATTTTTTTATCCGCACAGGCCGCAATGAATGTTTGAGCTTCCTTGATAAACATTGGGGTCAGCACGACGCCGTCGATGGGTGATTCCAGGATGGTGTTGGCCTGATTGATGAAGGATTGCGGATCGCTGAGATCAAAGAAGAACAAATCAACTTGTAATCCGTACTGGCTGATTTCGGTGGTGGCCCGCTGAATGCCCCGCAGTGGCGCGTCCCAGAACTCGGTTTCTTCAGTAACGGAGGGAATCAGAACGGCCAGCTTGATAATTTTGCCGGAAGCCAGTCGCCTGGCCAGCATATTAGGCTGGTAATTGAGTTCCGCAATGATTTTATTAATTTTGTCGCGCGTTTTAACCGATACGCCAGCCCGGTTGTGGATAACCCGATCAACGGTCGCGATGGTTACATTGGCCCGGCGGGCAATTTCTTTAACGCCCTGTAGTTCTTTTTTTTCCATAGTTGGCTTTCCGGAAATACAAATATACCTTCAAAATGACGGCGTCAAAAACCGCTCGTCAAACTGAGCGGTTTTTGACGCCGGGCATTCTCGCTACGCCGGAAAGTTCTACTGAGCCGTGCCGGGGTTAGGCCAGACGCGATGCGCTGTCGTTATCGGCGTAGAGAATGGCGTTTTCGTGCAGCCGCAGTACCGTGGAAGGATACTGCTCACTCACGGGCGAAAGCAGCGTGTGGTAGATTGCCGGGGCTTTGTTGATACCGGGCACCATGCAAAAAACGTGGGGTGCCTGCATCAGGGCCGGAACCGTCAGCGTCAGCGCGTGCGTCGGAACATCTTCAAACGTGTTGAAGCAGCCATCATTCACCTGCTGCTGACGGCAGGCGTTGTCCAGATCGACGACTTTCACCAAAACCGGATCGTTGAAATCCGCCACGTGGGGGTCGTTGAAGGCAATGTGGCAATTTTCGCCAATGCCCATGCAAACCACATCGACGGGCTGGTTTTGGAGCAAGGTACTATACCGTTCACATTCAGCGGATAAATCCGGTGCATTTCCATCCAGGTAATTGACGGTTTGGAAAGGAAGAAGATCGAAAATCCGTTCTTTCAGAAAGTTACCAAAACGCTGCGGAGCCTCTTCCGGCAATTGCACATACTCGTCCATATGAAAGGCGCAGACCCGGCCCCAGTCGATGCCTTGCTGCCGGCACAAAGCCGCCAGAAATTCTTCCTGCGAAGGGGCAGCGGCAAAAATCACGGAAACCGTATCCTGCCGCGCTAATAAATTTCGCAGGCAGTTGCCAACGTCCTGGGCGGCATTTTCGCCCAGCAGGTTACGGTTGTCAAACCGGCGGAAATCAAGTTGTTGGGTATTCGATTGACTAATCATTCGGTTGGTTTCTAATTTTCACAGTATGGGTTGCAAAGGACGGCGCGATTTCACAAAGCCATATAATCCGGTAATCCGGCCTTTTACCACAGTTAATTATACAGCACAGGCTTCCACGGCATCCTATCCGTGGATCACGACCGTTGATTTTTAATGCGTTGTGGTGCTGTGCCAGTTTGATTCATGAACAGTCGGGTTGTCAGACCCGGAGACACGCCATCGGCGAATCTTGTGACCGTAAAAGGCATAATAGGCCAAATATAGGTAGCAGGGAAACAGAACCCAATAGGCTTCCCGAAGACCGTACCGATCAGCCAGGTAACCATAGATCAGGGGCAGGATGGCATTACCGCTTAGTCCCATGATCATCAGGGCTGCGCCTACTTTGGTAAACCGTCCCAACCCATCAAGCGCCAACGGCCAGATGCTGGCCCAAACCAGCGAATTGGCCAGGCCCAGCAAAACAATAAACCAGATGGAAACGTCGGCTTGATGACCTAGAAATGTTACGCTGCTTTTGGCAAAAATGATGAGTAAGGTAAAAGCCAACCCCAATACCGTACAGATTCGGAATACATTCACCTGGCTGATACGTTTGGGAATCAGGATGATACCCAGCAAATAGCCGCAAATGGAAGCTGACAGCGTATACGACGGAAACGTTTTGGCCTCCAGTAGGGAAATGCCCATCGAACTGGCGTACCCGATGATGGTATCAATGGATATTACCTGCGTTCCAACGTGCAGAAAAATGGCCAGGGCCCCTAAAACCAGGTGCGGAAACTGAAGGATGGACGTTTTTCCGACGTTGGCAGCCGCTACTTCGGTGGTTTCCTGCTCGGTGTTGATTTCGGGTAAAGGCGAGTAACGCACCAAAATGCCCAGCCCAATCAGTACGCAACCCATCACCGAATACGGAACAATGACCCGCCGAACCAGTTCATCCAGCGCCTGTGATCTCTCGGTGGGCGACATGCCCGGCAACTGACTGAAAAGGTCGGTGTCGGTGGCCCGCAGAATGACCGCAGCAAACAGGATGGGCGCCAGAATCCCGGCGGCCTTGTTGCCAATGCCCATAATGCTGATGCGTTGGGCGGCCCGTTCTTTCGGCCCTAAAACCGTAATGTACGGATTGGCAGCGGTTTGCAGAATAGCGAGCCCAACCCCAATCATAAACAGCCCCAGCAGAAAAATTTCGTAGGTCCGCATCAGGGCCGCCGGTACAAAAATGAAAGCGCCCAGCGCCATCACCCAGAAACCAACCATCATCCCTTTCTTGAAACCAACGGCTTTCAGCAGGTACGACGAGGGGACCGACATTAGGAAATAAGAAATGTAAAACGCGAACGTAACCAGGTACGACTGAAAATTCGTCAGTTCGCAGGCAATCTTGAAATACGGGATCAGAATGGCGTTCACCCAGGTTACAAACCCGAAGACAAAGAACAGCAGCCCGATCAGCGCAATGGAAATACGCGTATCCCGCTGACTCAGCGATCCTACTTCAACAACTTTTCCTTGATTTTTCATGAAAATTAAAGCTAAACGGTGGGTTCCCAGCCCCGCTGGTATTCACGCTTCCAGTATTGCTGCGCCTGGCGGTTGTTTTTGATATGGCCGTTGGAGGGGTCAATTTCCAGCGTTCCACCCGACCGAAGGGCAATGTTCCCCAACTGACACAGCAACGTACTTTGGTGCCCACTCAGAATGTCGGCGTTCAGAGCGGTTCCTTTTTTGATGCCGTCAAAAAAATTCTGGATGTGAATCGCGTCCAGCGCCTGCGACGGATTCATCCGGTCGCGGGCATTGATGA
Source organism: Larkinella harenae (assembly GCF_054780515.1). Taxonomy (NCBI): domain Bacteria; kingdom Pseudomonadati; phylum Bacteroidota; class Cytophagia; order Cytophagales; family Spirosomataceae; genus Larkinella; species Larkinella harenae. Next base: position 732,205 of record NZ_BAAGWE010000001.1, read on the forward strand.
CCACATTGTTTTTTACTTCCTTCACCAGTTTGTTATCCAGGTCATAAACCGTGTAGGCATTTCCCCCGTCAATTTGTAGCGAACCGTTATCGCCGTAGAAAACAACGCCAACGCTGCTGCCTTCAATGGTACGCCCGTTGCAGCTGCGTCCTTCCCAGGTCATGGCCGTGTTGTTTGGAAACTCTAGGTTAATCACCTGTGTATCGGGCGTTTCCCAATCGTCTTTGTAGCGATACCGCCCGCCCGAGGAGGTCACGCGGTTGGGGTAGGTAACGTCGAGGCCCCAGCGCATCAGGTCCAGCATGTGGGTACCGTTGTTGAGGGCTTCGCCGGTTCCCCAGTGCCAGAACCAGTGCCAGTTGTAATGCACCAGGTTATCCTTGAAGGCTTGCCGGGGGGCGGGTCCCTGCCACAACTCATAATTGAGCCACGACGGCACGGCGGCCTCTTTGCCGACGCCGATGGACGCCCGGTTGTTGGTATACCAGCCTTTGGCGAAATAAGGCCGTCCGATTATTCCTTCCCGAACCGCCTTGACACCAGCCGCTACGTTGGGCCACGACCGGCGCTGGTTGCCCATCTGAATGACGTTTTTGTATTTTTTGGCAGCCTGCACCAGAATTTCCCCTTCGTTCGGATTGTGGCTACACGGTTTTTCCAGGTAAACGTGTTTGCCCGCTTTCGACGCCAGAATAGCGGCTGGTGCGTGCCAGTGATCCGGTGCGGCTACTACAAGAGCGTCCAGGTCTTTGTCTTCCAGTGCTTTCCGAAAATCGGGCACGTTCCGGGGTTTGGATTTCTGAATGCCTTCAACTGTGGTGATGCATTTGTCAGCCGCGCGGGTGTCTACGTCCGAAACCGACCGGATTTCGCAGTTGGGTTGCAGGGCAAAATTACTGGCCAGGGCCAGTCCGCGGCTGTTGACCCCCATCATACCCACCTGAATGCGTTCATTCGCTCCCAGAATCCGGGCGTAACTTTTGGGACTGAAACCGGGCAGCATTCCACCCAGCGTTAACGTAGCCGTGCCGGCCAGTGTCTGGCCCAGAAACGTTCTCCGCGATTGGCCCGAACGGGCCGTGTCTTCTGTGTTCTGTGTTGATTGAATCATTGTACTCGTTTTGGTTAAAAATGAAAAAATGGCGGAATTACCGATTGGCCGATAGGGTCAGAAACCGGGTGATGTCAGCCTGCATGGATTGGGTGATCCGATTAATTTCAGGGGGCATCTGAAAAAGCAAGGCGTCGGTTTTCTGGTAATGAGTGTACACGGCTTTCACCCGGTTCATGGCCGACTGCACTGCCAGCGGATCGGCGTGACGGTTCAGGCTGGGAGAAATCACCAGCAGCGGACGCGGGGCAATGCAGGCCATCATGTCATCAAAGTCGACCGGCGTTTGCTGCGGAGTATCGGCGTAAAGACCCAGCCGGGGCAAAAAACCGTGTTGATGCGAATAATTCTTCAGGCTTTCGTACTGTTTGGTACTCGCTCGCCAGGGCGAAAATGCGGCCACCACGGCTACACCAGCAATTCGCGGGTCCAGCGCAGCCGCCATCAGTGCGACGCTTCCGCCCAGGGTTTCGCCCAGAACATAAATCTGTTTTCCATCGATCCCTGCGTAGGTCTCCAGGGCATCGACACAGGCCCGTACATCGCTCACCATCCTGCCCATTTTGGACCAGGTCGGGAAACGTTCGTAGAAGTAACGCCCTTCTTCCTGACGGTTTCCAAACCCGACCAGGTCGATGGCCAGCACCGCAAATCCCTGATCCAGCAAATGTTGAAAGAGTGCTTCGTTGCCCCGTCCACCTTCCGGTTTGTAACCAACGGCATAACCCGTGTTGTAGTTGTAAGCGTGCAGGTAAATAACCACCGGTCTTTTTTGGGCAGAATTATCGGCGGGCTGGTATAGGGTGCCGCTCAGGTGGTCACCGATGGCGGAATAGGGCCCCAGGTACGTGACCGTCGCACGTTTGGGCCGGGGGCGGCCCATAATTCCGTCGATCCAGTCGACGCGGTCGATGGTAGTGGGCGCAACGGGAGCGGGTTTGGCCCCCGCCGGTTCGTCGCCCAGCAGCCAGTTGAGCCGTTCGCGAATGGTTTTTTGCTGGCGGCCAATTGCCACGGTATCCGCTGTTTCACCCAGTTTGATGGTGGGCCAGAGCGGGCGGGCGGTTTTTGTCGTCTGGAGCCATTTTTCGTACGAAAAGTCGCAATAGCGCACATTTTCCCAGGGTATGTTTCGCTTTTTAAACTGGTTGTCCAGAAAATCCAGCGTCCGTTCCACATCCCGCGTCGTTACGGCGTGTTCGCCCATGCGGGGCAGCAAGCCAATCTGGTTGGGCGAGCCCAGGAAATCATACACGGTTTTGACCGATTGGAAACACTGCTCATTCGCCCACGGATTCAGCTGTCGTTCCACGGTTGAGTAGGTGAGCAACAAACCGCGGGGGGCAACCAGCGCCAGTAGCTGGTTCTGGTCGATGGGCAAGCGGTCTTCCCGGCCGAATAAAAATCGTAATCGCGGGTGAAACCAGTGAGCCGCATTGGCACAGATGTCGTCGAGGGTCTGGTTGCCATACTGCGGGTCGCTAAATCGCCAGGGGGTAATGCCGCCCGTTCCGCAACTGCTGGAAATCACGGCGGCAAACCGCTCGTCGAAGGCGGCCGCCCACAGCGCCTGTTTGCCATTCCGCGAATGCCCCGTAATCGCAATCTGGGCCGGATTCACGTCGGGGCGGGTAATCAGATAATCCATGACCCGCGACGCACCCCAGGCCCGGCGCATCAAACCCGTGAAATCGTAATCGGGGTAAAGAGCCTGATAGGCCTGGGTATCGTCTTTGGTATCAGCCGCGGCATACACACAACCGATGTAGCCCCGCTTTACGGCCAGTTGCGCCCAACCCCGGTGCGTCCAGGGAGCCATGTAGACGGGTAACGGTCCTTTTTTCGACGGAACCATCAGCTCCAGTGTCATCCGGCCCCGGTTTTCAGGGCCGAACGACAGCTCAATCAGCTGAACCAGAACCCCACCTTCCTGGCGATTGGATAGAATCCGGGCCTTGACGGAAGGGGGAGCGGGAGGAACCGTGCCGCCAATCCAGTGCTGAAACGCCTGCCTGATGCGTTTTTTTTCCTGTTGCCATTCGGCTGCGGTTTTCATGCGTTTGCCGGTTTGGGCAGACAGAAGCGGATCCGGAAGAAAGGGAATGGACGGCAGGAGCGAAAAATCCGGCGGCAATTCGCCCGTTCGTCGTTGCCAGTCCAGCCAGGTACTATCCTGAAGCGTCACCCGCCGACTGATCGGGTGCCGGTGGTCCTGCCGGACGTTCAGGAGCAGCGATTCGTCCAGATACTGCTTTCGCCGGGCCATATCGCCCTGCGCCCGGAGCGACGTTGCCCAAAAAACACCCAGCAAACTAGTCAGCCAAAAGGAATACCGCATGATGGACAGGATTTACGAATCAGTTAAAATAAAAAAGATAAGGCGGTTTTAGAACGTATAATGCGGATTTTGCTCCAGCGCCTTGTTGCGGTTCCAGGCATCGCGGGGAATGGGAAACAAAATCGGGACGGTACTCAGCCACGGTTTTTTGTCGATTTCCAGGTCTTTGATGTTGGGCCGGTTGGCTTTGATAAAGTTGATAAACCGGCCCCGGCGGTTGAGATCGGAGAAGGCCCCGGCCGGTTCCCAGATAAATTCCATGCGCCGTTCGTAGAAAATAGCATCCAGCACCTCGGTTTTGGCCAGCGTCGTCGGTTTGGCGGCAAGACCAGCGCGGGCGCGAATCCGGTTGACCTGCTGCATGGCCTCCTGGGAACGCCCCACTTCGTTGAGAGCTTCCGCGTAATTCAGCAGGGCTTCGGCAAACCGGAGCACGGGCGGATTGACTCCGCCGTTGGCCACCACCGGGCCTTCCCAGTATTTGGTAACGATATACCCCGTTCGGGACCACCCGGCGGGAACGTCTTTCGGCATCACGAAGGCAGGCATGTCCTGGTGGGCTTCGCCGGGTCCGATGATGACGCTCCAATACCGTTTGTCGATTATTTTGCCGCTGGCATCTTTCTCAAAAGCATTCACCCATTGGGCTTGGGGCACGAAGTTACTCCAGGCCGCACTCCCGCTGTATTGCGACGGCGATCCGCGGGGGGCGGTGCGTTTCACGAGGTTGTTGCCCTCGGCATCGGGCGAAACCCGAAACTGCGTCGAGAACAAAATCTCCTTGTTATTTTCGTTGGCTTCGCGGAAAACATCGCGGAAGTTCGGGATCAGGTCATGCACTCCGGCGGTCATCAGGTCTTCGCTGTATTTGACGGCTTCGGCCCATTTTTGCTGCCACAGACTGGCTTTTACCAGGTAGCCCAGTGCTGCGCCTTTGGTGGCTCGGCCGATGTCGGCGGTTTCTTTCCAGGTAGCTGGCAGGGTAGTGGCGGCTTCCTGGAAATCGGTTTCGATCTGCTTCCAGGTTTCGGCAGCCGTGGCCCGCGGAATGGACAGGTTGGAGGACGCATCCAGTTTTTCCAGAATGAGGGGAACACCGCCGAAATAATTGGCCAGCCGGTAATAAAACAAGGCTCGTAAAAATTTGGCCTGACCCAGAATCAGCGTTTTCTTTTCGGCGCTGAGGCCCGTCATTTTGTTGACTCCGTCGATCACCAGGTTCGCGCGGCCGATTCCGAGGTAAGCTGCCTGATAGACGTCCCGAATGATGGTGTTACTGGAAGGCAGATTCAGGGAATGCAATTCGATCCGGTTGGCGCTGCCGTCCATTTCGTACATATCGCCCGACATGGCCCACTCGATATCGGCGGCATCCCGCACGTTTGCGAATGTTTCTTCGCGTTGCAAAACCGCATACGTTCCGATCAGGGCCGCTTGAGCATCCGACTCGGTCAGGAAAAAGTTGGCATCCGTCAATACATCCTTGGGCGTCAGTGTCAGAAACGAATCACTGCACGCGGTGGCCGTCAGCAACAAACCGACAAGAACCAGTTGGTTAATATACTTGCGCATGATTTCGGTTGGGTTAGAAGGTCAGATTGATGCCCGCCATGAAGGTTCGGGGTTGCGGGTAAACGCCGTCGTCGATACCGGCCTGCAACGGATTCAGGCTGCCGATTTCGGGATCGAAACCCGAATATTTGGTGAACGTGAACAGGTTCAGAGCCGAGACGTACACGCGGGCACCCTGGAAAGCCCGGGTCCGGGAGAGCAGGGCCGCCGGAATCCGGTAGCCCAGCGTGACGTTGCGGACGCGGAGGTAGTCGCCGTCTTCCACGTAAAAGGTCGAGCTGTTGCCAAAGTTGCCGTTGGCGTCCGTGTATTGCAATTTGGGAACGTCGTTGCGGCCGCTTCCGGGCGTCCAGCGGTTCAACACGTCTTTGACCCCGTTGATGACGCCCGACCCTCCGAAATACTTCAGCGGGTAAACCGACCGGCGGTTGGCGTTGTAAATCTGGCTGCCGCCAATGCCCTGCATAATGATGTTCAGATCAAAGCCTTTGTAGGACAGATCGGCGTTGGCACCGTACATAACCGTCGGCCACGGACTTCCGATCCGCACCTGATCGGCATCCGACAGTTTGTTGTCGCCGTTGATATCCCAGAACCGGAAATCACCCGCCTTGGCGTTGGGTTGCAGGGTTTTATTGACTTCGTCGTCGGTTTGGTAAATACCGTCAACCTGATAGCCCCGGTAATAGCCAATGGGTTGCCCAACTTCGGTGTACGTCGCCCGCATATCAAAGTAGCCGGAAACCGCAGCGCCCGTGATGGGCTGACCGACGCCCAGACTTTTTACCTCGTTTTTCAGCGTCGAGAAGTTTGTGTTGACGTCGAACCGGAATTGACCCACGCGGCCCCGGTAACCCAGTAAGAACTCCCAACCCCGGTTTTGCACCTTGCCGCCATTGACCGAAGGCGCATTCTGAAAACCGGCTTCGACGGACACCGGCAGACTCACCAGCATATCTTTGGTGTTTTTGACGTAATAATCGGTGGTCAGGTAGAGCTGGTCGTTGAGGAAAGAGGCATCAATACCCACGTTGGTTTGTTCGCTGACCTCCCATTTCAGGTTCGGATTTCCCGGCCGCGACATACTGGCTCCGATGATCAGCCCCTGATTGGTGCCCAGCACATAGTTGTCGTTGACGGTTCCGATCTGGATGGTACTCAGATACCCAAATGAGCCAATGGCGTCGTTCCCCAGTTGGCCCCAGCTTCCGCGCAGTTTCAGCGAGTTAATGGCCGGAATCCCTTTCATAAAGGCTTCGTCAGACAGGTTCCAGCCCGCCGATATGGACGGGAAATTGCCCCATTTGTGCGTCGGTCCGAAGTTGGACGAACCGTCGCGTCGCAGGCTGACGGAGAACAAATACCGCTCTTTGTACGAATAGTTGACCCGGCCCAGGTACGATGCCAGAGAATACAGTGAACCGGTTCCGGTTGCCCGGCGCTGGGTATCGTTGCTGCCGTTGATCACCTGTAGCTGCTCATTCTGGAAATCCAGCGCCGTGACCGACACCCAATCCGAAACGTTTTTCTGGGCAGTTTGCCCCACCACGGCACTAATCCGGTGAGCACCCACTTCGGTGGAGTACGAAAGCGTGTTTTCAATCAGCCAGTTAAGGCCCTGCGTAAACGTATTCCCCAAACGGGCCTGCAGGTTCCGATAATGGCCGCGCTCCGCTTTCGGCTCCCAGGTCGTGGCCCGGTTGTTATTGGCGTCAATACCTACGCTGGTACGCCATTTCAAGCCCCGAATTACTTCATACTCCCCAAACATATTGCCGTACAGGCGCAGGTTGTACAGGTTGTTCTGAATGGATTGAGCGCGCAGCAGCGGATTGTCGCCCTGCGTGGTATAATACGCTGAAGAGCCGTTGACCACATCATTGGGGCCGAGCGTCGGGTAGAATTGCTGGGCCAGGTTGAAAATACCGATGCGCAAATCCTGGTTCTGCTGTCCGCGGGCTTGTGAATAGGCGAGTGCCATCGTTCCACCAAATTTCAGCTTGTCATTCACAATCAAATCGGCGGTGGCGCGGGCGGTGTAGCGTTTGTACCAGGTTTCGATCAGAGTTCCCTGCTGATCCCGGTAACCGAGGGTCAACGCGCCTTTCAGTTTCTGACTGCCTCCCGAAATGCTGAGATCGACGTTTTGTAGCGGAGCACTCCGAAAAACCTGGTCAATCCAGTCGGTTCCCTGGCCAAACGATGCTGGATTGGCCCATTCCGGATTGGGCGTCATACCCGAGTTGGTATACAGTTCGTTAGCCAGGGTAGCAAACTCCTGTCCGTTCAAAAAATCGGGCTTTTTCCACAATTGCTGCACACCGGTATAGGCGTTCAGGCTTACTTTCGCCTGACCTTCTTTACCGCGTTTTGTTGTAATCAGAATCACGCCATTGGCCGCCCGTGCGCCATAGATGGCTGCTGCTGCGGCATCTTTCAAAATTTCTACGGATTCAATATCGTTCGGGTTAATGATGGACAACCCATCGACCTGATCCGAACTGCCGCTAATGCCCATGTTGCCTCCACCGAGCGGAAAACCGTCAACCACATACAGCGGTTGGTTACCCCCCGTCGTTCCGACACCCCGAATCCGAACCGATGCGCCCCCGCCGGGAGCACCACTGGTCTGGCTGATGAATACACCCGGCACCCGCCCTTGTAGGGACGACGTTACGCTGTTGGTGGCCACTTTCTGCAATTCCTCCGCTTTTACGGACGAAACCGATCCGGTCAGTTCGCGTTTGAGCTGGGTTCCATATCCCACGACTACCACTTCGTTGAGCGAAGAAGCCGCCTGAGCCAGCACCACGTTAATTGTTGTCTGACCTTCGACTTTCACTTCCTGGGTGGTGTAGCCGATGTAGGAAAACACCAGAATGTCGTTCGGTTTGGCATCGATGCTGTAGCGGCCCTCGCCGTCAGTGGAAACGCCCCGCGTTGAGCCCTTGATGGCAACGTTGGCACCCGGCAAGGGGGATTGAGCGACGTTGTCCCGAATAACTCCTTTGATCGGGGTACTGGTTTGGGCCGACGCTGGTAGGATGGCCAGCATCATTAATAGCCCTAGGCAGGCCAGAGGCCACAGAAGGCGGGGCACTTTTGGGGGAGCAATTGTCATGGCGTAAAAGGTTTAAGCATAGGAATACGTGGAAAAATCAGTCAATGAGTTGGATTAACTGAATCAAAATCCATTTTCCGGGTACGTACCCGGAAACGGAGCAAAAAAAGGCAATTACGATTTTTGCGCTTTTTTAAGGACGCTAGCCAGACTCACCGGAGCTCCTCCCTGGCGTTTGCTTTCGTCGGCGGCTTCCATAAAGGCGAAGATTTCGAGCGTCTCGGCGGGTTTGATCGGCGTCTCACCCGTTTCGAAGAAATGAATAATGTCTTTTAGCAGAGGGTTGTACCCTCCGTAAGGACCCAGCGTTACATTTCCATTTTTGGTATAAACCGTGCCGCCGTACTCGTGCTTACCCGTTCGGGTTCCGCGGAAAGTGCCTATGCGTCCGTCATTCCAGATACCAATCACGATATCGGTGTCGGGCGTGTTGACCCGGGTGACCTGCTGACAGCCGGTTCCCATGGCGGTAAATAGGGCTTCGACGCCGTGAATACCGTACCAGAACAGGTCGGGGTGCGTTTTTTCCAAAACCGCCGGGCTATACGTGTCGGCACCAACTACCTGACTCTTGTCAACATCCGGCATTCCTTTGATGTAGCGCAATGACGATGCGGAGAAAACGGGTACGCCTTTTTGTTTTGCGGTTTCAAAAATGGCGACGGCGTCGGCGAGGGAAGCCGCAACGGGCTTGTCGATAAAAACTCGTTTGCCCGCAGAAAAAACTTTTGTTGCCTGTTCCCGATGCAGCCGGCCATCGTTGGTTTCCAGCATCACCACATCTACTTTTTTTAGCAAGGCATCAATGGAATCAACGATTTCGACACCTAGTTTTTTGACCTCTTCAATGTAGCCGGGAATGCGCTTTACGCTGCTTTCAATGTCATTGCTTCCTTTTGGGTAAGCCGCCACTACCCGGTAGCCCGCCCAGTCTGGATTCGGTGTCGGGTTGTTTAGTTCTTTCGTGAAGGCGATGCTGTGGGAGGTGTCCAGTCCAATAATTCCCACTTTTTTCCCCTGAAGCGGTTCGGTAACAGAAAGGCTATGGGCACCAAAAGGAAGTAGATAAGCCCCGAAACCGGCTGAAGCAGCTGTCACGGAGAACTTTCTACGGCTAAGCGTATTTGCCATATAAAATTCTAGTAAGGTAAGGGTTTAGGAAAGCGTGTACGTACCCGAAATATCAACAGCAAAATTTTATAAAGCAAATATTTTCTGATTTTATTGGATGGGCTCTGGTTTTCGTGCAGCTAGTAGAAATGGTACCGACGCTGAGAAATACACTGGTCGGCCTGAAATACGCCTTCTGGTTGGCAATGCTATCCGGCGCTGAAACGATAAAAGCTGTAAAAAACAAACGTGCCGGGGCGCCCCGGCACGTTGACTTATGATGTAAAAATGTTGCGATCAGTGTGAATGACGCAGCCTGTGAAAACGAATGTTGGTGAGGTGGGTTAATACTAGACCCAGTGATGCAGCATAGCCAATGTACTCAAATGTTTCGCTCACGTCTTCGAGCATGATGGCTGCGGCAAATACGCTCAGGAAAAACCACAGACACATTTTGATGGCGGGGGTTGTAAAATGCCGGGTGGCGAAATAAACCGCCAGGATGTTGACACCGATAAAGACATAATCGAGGCTCAGAAAGCCAACCCGTACGGTATCGTTTTTCAGAAAAGATGACGAAACCAGCAAAACGGGCGTGATCAGGCAGTGAATAATGCACAGAACTGACCCGCTGATTCCAATATAATCGGCTTTCCTATTTAGTATGTCTGATTTCATATCCTTCAATTCTACTGACTTGGTTTTGCAAAATAAACAGATGCTATTGTACCGGACAAGATTATTTGCAATAAAGTTGCATTTATTTTGCATCGTTGTTGCAATCAGATACTTTTGTACCGCGGCTAGTGAATAATTTAACGGAAAACCGTCAGCCAAACCAGATCGAATTGTATGGAAATAAAGCAAAAACAAACCCGTCGGTGGTTGTTTCTCTTAACGCTCGGTGCGTCGATGACGCTGTTGTCGGGGTGTAATGATAAAGCGGATGAGCCCGAGCCCGCCGACGAAAATGAACTTATTACGACCGTGAACCTGAAATTTACGGAGCAGGGAACTACCACTATTCAGACCTTTTCGTGGCAGGACAAAGATGGAGATGGCGGGCAGGCACCCACCAAGTTTGATAAAATCACGCTGAAGCCTAACAAGACCTACGATCTGTCGGTGGAATTGCTGGATGAAAGCAAAACACCCGCCGAGGACATTACGCGGGAAATCAACGAAAAAAGCGCCGAACACCTGTTTGTGTATACGCCCAATCCGGCTACACTGGCCACCTATACCTACGGTGATAAAGATGCCAACAACTTGCCCATTGGCTTGAAAGGGACCTTGAAAACAAACGCAGCCGGTGCCGGGAAACTGCGCGTGCAGCTACGGCATCAGCTGAATTCAAAAGACGGAACGCCGGGGCCGGGGTCCAATGATGTGGACCTGGAATTTGATTTAACGTTGCAATGAGAGGCACGATGAAAACGTCGTAAACGGACGGTTTTGGATTTGAGCACTCAAAAAGCGGTTTTATAACAGAACGGGTTGGCGAAACTGTTTCGCCAACCCGTTCTGTTGATTGCCCGGTGTGGTGCTTACTGTGTGGAGGAAGCTGATTCGGAAGGATCATGGGGTTGGGACTCTTGTGGTTCCCGTCCCCAGCGACGACCGTAGCCAAATCCGCGCGGGGCGCATCCGTTGCGCCATTGCTCCTTCATTTGCTGCTTGAATCGCTGGCGTTCCTCGGGCGTCATGTTTTGCCAGCGGTTCGACAGTTGCTCCCGCCAATAGGCCTGCTGAGGGTGGCCGCCGTATCGTCCCCAGCCGCGCCCTCCCCAGCCCCCGCGGAATCCGACCAGAATCCGGCTGAGCAGCAGCAACCCCAGGGCCTGCCCAAATGTGATGATTGGTCCGGCGAATAGGGCCGGAATGAGCCAGTTCCAGAGGTTCATGACGGCAAAACCGGCAAGGCCGACAAAGAGCAGACCGAATGCCAGAATACCCAGCCCGCGTTTAATCCAGAATATTTTCATAATAGTTTAATGTATAAGTAAATAAGGTGGTGGAGAATCCGGCGTATTACTGCGGCAGTGGTTGGGCAGTTTTGGCGGGCTCCGCGGTTTTTTCGTACGGCTGGCAAACGGTAGCGTGATGGCGATCGAAGCCATGATGACCGCGCCAGGGGCCGCTATGCCCCCCGCCGAATCCGCCCACCAGCAGCCGGGTTAAAAACAGCAGTCCCAAGGCCTGTACAAACCGGATGCGCGGACCGTTAAAAATGGCGGGTACCAGCCAATTCCAGAGCCGCATGACAACCAGCGTTGCCAGCATGAAAAGAGCAATGCCGAGGGCCAAAAAGCCGAGTCCTTTTAAAATCCAGATGGTTTCCATTTGTAGTTGATGCTTAGTTAATTAGTAATCCATTCTTCATAGACTTCCCGCAGCCGTTCCCGGAGGTACAAAACCGCGTACCGTTTGCGCGACAACAGCGTGTTGATTGGGACGCCAGTGTCGTCGGCCATTTCGCGGAAGCTCTGCCCCTCCAGTTCGTGCCGGACAAAAACCTCCCGTTGTTCAGCGGGCAATTCCGCAACAGCTTCCATGACCGCTTCCATGATTGCTTCACGCATCAACCCTTCGTCGGCGGTCATTTCGTCGGTGGGTAGCAGCGCCGTCAGCAGCAGTGGTTCGCCTTCGTCGCCGGCATAACCACTGTATTGGTCGTCCAGCGAAACCGTCCGTTTTTTACGGTACCAATCGATGATTTTCCGCCGGGCCACCGCAAAGAGCCAGCCAGCCAGGTGTTCAATCGGCTGGACCAATTGTTCGGCGGGCGTCGGCAGTTGGGTTCGTCGGTCAATCTCGGCCCAGTCCATGAGCACATCCTGGAGCAGGTCTTCGGCATCCTCGCGCGTCGGAAGCCGTCGACGGATGAAATCCAGTAGCCGGGAACGCTCGCGCTGAACCATCCGGGCAGCCCCGTCGGAGGGCCGTGGTGCGAAACCGGTGTTCTCGGTTTCGTCCGGATTCAGGGAAGTAGACAGCGCAACGTTTCTCATATACCAGGGAAGTCGGATGGAGAACAACGGATATTGTACAGGCGGTGTAAACAATCGCTAGAAAGGGATGAATGGCGCTATCGACCCGTGAGAGGCTGGAAAAGAGGGCAAGAGCGTATCGACTGGAAGCCGGGAAAGAACGACGGTTTTGCAGGGTTTGCTTCGATCGCTTTTCTCTAAAAAGAAAAATTCATTTCTGATGGCTTTTGAAGCGATTCTGCGGTTCAAAAGCCATCCGTACGGCGAGAACGATTTTTAGCTTTTATTATTTATGGTGAAACCGGTTGGCGACCGTACAAATAGCCATCCGATTGTATATATTTGTCATGGATTATTCCGTTAGTTTTTTGAATCTCACTTATCTTTTTACTGAATTAACATGAACAGAAGAGATGCCTTGATGCGGGTTGCGGCTATGATGGGAACCGCCCTGACGCTGCCTGCACTCGCGGATACGCTCGAAGCATCGGCCACTCAACGGGCCTTTAGCGGGAAGCCTCTGTTGTTTACGGCCGACCAGGATGCGATGGTGGCTGAAATGACCGAAGTCATTATTCCCACAACCAGCACTCCCGGCGCCAAAGCCGCTAAGGTCAATGAAATCATTGATATTATTCTGAAAGATTGCTATCCACAAAAAGACCAGAAATTGTTTCTGGACGGACTGGCGCATACGAACGAACTGAGTCAGGCTGCTTACAGCAAAAACTTCGTGGCACTTGATGAAAAACAGCGCATCGACATCCTGACGAAACTACAGGCTGAAGCCGCTGAGCAACGCAAAGCCATGGCCTCGATGCCCGCCGAGCAACGGTATACCCCCTTCTTTAATACGCTGAAATCGCTGACGCTGAACGGTTATTTTACGTCCGAGATTGGGGCTACGCAGGCACTGGAATACATTGCGGTGCCGGGGCGTTTTCAGGGGTGTATTGATCTGAAACCCGGGCAAAAAGCGTGGGCTACCTAGCGTGTACTACCAATTCCCAAGCGTGATGACTACCTCCGGCGGACCAATCAGGATCGTCCGGCGCGGGTTATCGCTCACGACTACTCACTTTTATTATTGAAATAACCATGAATCTCAACATAGATAGTATAAAAGCAATGACCTACGACGCCATCGTGGTCGGATCCGGGATCAGCGGGGGATGGGCCGCCAAAGAACTAACGGAAAAGGGGCTGAAGGTTCTGATGCTTGAGCGGGGCGAAGACATTAAACACATCGAAGGCTATAAAACGGCGATGACCGACCCCTGGCAGTTTCCGCACCGGGGCCGGGTGCCTTCCCAGATTGCCGAAGAACAGGCCGTACAGGCCCGGACGGGATACACGATTTCGGAAGCGACTGGTTATCTGTTCGTCAATGATAAAGAAAACCCGTACCTGGAAGACAAGCGTTTTGACTGGATGCGCGGCTACCACACGGGCGGTCGTTCGCTGATGTGGGGCCGGCAGAGTTACCGGTTGGGGGATCTTGACTTTGAAGCCAACCTCAAGGAAGGCGTTGGGGCCGACTGGCCGATTCGCTACAAGGATATTTCGCCCTGGTACGATTACGTGGAGAAATTCATCGGTGTTAGTGGATCGCGCGACGGGCTGGCGCAGTTGCCCGACGGCCAGTTTCAGCCGCCTATGGAGATGTACTGCCTCGAAAAGCACGTCAAAGATGCCGTTTCGAAAAAATTCAATCGGTCAATCACGATTGGTCGGGTGGCACACATCACCAAACCAACGGCCCAGCAAACCGCTTTGGGCCGCGCCCAGTGTCAGTACCGCAACCTGTGTAGCCGGGGCTGTCCGTTTGGTGCTTATTTCAGCACGCAGTCGGCCACGTTGCCAGCAGCCATGAAAACCAAACGGCTGACGTTGCGGCCGCATTCCATCGTCACGTCGGTTATTTACGACGAAGGCAAGAAAAAGGCGACGGGCGTGCGCGTACTTGATCAACTGACGAAGGAAGAACTGACTTTCAACGCCAAGATCATCTTCTTGTGCGCTTCATCAATGGCGTCGACCTATATTTTGATGAATTCCATCTCAACCCGTTTCCCGAACGGGTTGGGCAACGACAGTGGGGTGCTGGGCCACTATGTGATGGACCACCATTTCCGGGTGGGAGCCAGCGGCACGTACGAAGGCTTCGAAGACAAGTACTACTACGGTCGGCGGGCAAACGGTATTTACGTACCGCGGTACCGCAACCTGCCGGGGCAGGAAAAGCGCGATTACCTGCGCGGTTTCGGTTACCAGGGCGGAGCGGCCCGCATGAACTGGGGCCGTGGTACGGCCACGGAGGGCTTCGGAGCGGCTTTCAAGGACGAGATGACCAAACCCGGACCGTGGACGATGAACCTCGGCGGTTTTGGCGAATGCCTGCCGTATTTCGAAAACAAAGTGGTGATCGACAAATCGAAAAAAGATGCCTACGGTTTGCCGGTGCTGCGTTTCGATGCCGAATTCAAGGACAACGAGAAGCGCATGCGGAAAGACATGGGCAACGATGCCGCCGAGATGCTCGAAGCCGCTGGTCTGAAAAATGTCAACATCAACGACAACGGGTCGTGGCCCGGGCTGGGTATTCACGAGATGGGTACCATCCGGATGGGAAATGATCCCAAGCAGTCGGTGCTGAATAAATTCAACCAGGTACACGCGGTCAAAAACGTATTCAACACCGATGGCGGTTTTATGGTGTCGGCGTCGTGCGTCAACCCATCGCTGACCTACATGGCCATGACCGCCCGCGCGGCCAACTACGCCGTGCAGGAGCTGAAGCGGCAAAACCTGTAAAACCGGAACGGTTTTTTGCAATGAAGAGTGATGAGTTGGGAGGGAAGAGTTAAAGACGCGTCAGCCAACTCTTCCCTCCCAACTCATCACTCTTCATTTTTTAAAGTGAATTATTTCGTAATTTCGGTGTTCTATCAGAAATAAGTCACTTAACTCATGCTAGAAAGACCCCTTACCGACTGGTTGCCTCTGACGATGAAAGAAGTCGAAAAAAGAGGCTGGGACGAAGTGGATATTGTGCTGGTGTCGGGGGACGCTTACGTGGATCATCCGGCTTTCGGAACCGCCGTGATTGGCCGGATCATGGAAAGTGAAGGCTTTCGGGTCGCGATCATTGCCCAGCCTAACTGGAAGGACGATCTGCGCGATTTCAAAAAATTCGGAAAACCGAAATATTTCTTTGGTGTGACGGCGGGTTGTATGGATTCGATGGTGAATCACTACACGGCCAACAAGCGCCTGCGCTCCAACGATTCCTACACCCCCGGCGGAGAAGCGGGTTTTCGGCCCGACTACGCGACGATTGTGTACACCAAAATTCTGAAACAGCTGTATCCCGATGTGCCGGTATTGCTCGGCGGGATTGAGGCTTCGCTGCGCCGGGTTACGCATTACGACTACTGGCAGGATAAGCTCATGCCGTCTATTTTGGTGGATGCCCAGGCCGATATGCTGGTGTACGGGATGGGGGAGCAGCCGTTGCGCGAGATTCTGAAACTGGTGCAGAAAAATGTGCCGTTTTCGTCAATGCGCAACATCAATCAGGTGGCGTTTCTGCACGAAGCCAGTACCGAGCTGCGGGATTATAACAACTGGAATACCGTTGAACTGGCAAGCCACGAGGTTTGTCTGGAAGACAAAATCAAATACGCAGCCAATTTCAAAATCGTTGAGGTTGAGTCGAACAAATGGCAGGCCAACCGAATTACGCAGAAAGTAGGCGACCAGGTGCTGGTGATCAATCCGCCGTTTAAAACGATGGATGAAACCGAAATCGACAAATCGTTTGATTTGCCGTATACGCGGCTGCCGCATCCGAAATACAAAAAGCGGGGACCGATTCCGGCGTACGAAATGATCAAATTTTCGGTCAATATGCACCGGGGTTGTTTTGGCGGCTGTAGCTTCTGTACTATTTCGGCCCATCAGGGTAAGTTCATTGCGTCGCGGAGCGAAAAATCCGTGCTGAAAGAAGTCGACGAAATTACGAAACACCCGGAGTTCAAGGGCTACATCTCGGATTTGGGCGGACCGTCGGCCAACATGTACAAAATGAAAGGCAAGGATGAGGATATCTGCGCCCGTTGCCAGAGCCCGAGTTGTATTCACCCGGTGATTTGTTCGAACCTGGACACTTCGCACAAACCGTTGACGGAAATTTACCGCAAGGTGGATGCGAATCCGAAGATCAAAAAAGCGTTTGTTGGCTCGGGAGTGCGTTACGATCTGTTGGTTGATGATTTCAATAAGAACAACCAGGACGGTAACCACGACGAATACCTGGAGCAACTGACCACGCGTCACGTCTCGGGCCGTCTGAAAGTGGCCCCCGAACATACATCGGACGACACGCTGCGGATCATGCGAAAACCGTCGTTTAAGTACTTCAAGCAATTCAAGAAGAAGTATGATCAGATTCAGGAAAAGCACAACCTTAAACAACCGCTGATTCCGTACTTCATTTCATCGCACCCTGGCTGCGAAGAGCAGGATATGGCCAATCTGGCCGCCGAAACAAAGGATCTGGGCTTTCAGCTCGAACAGGTGCAGGATTTTACGCCGACGCCCATGACCGTGGCCGAAGTTATCTATTACTCGGGCGTTCATCCGTACACCCTGAAGCCGGTTAAAACCGCCAAAACCCGGGAGGAGAAACAGGCCCAAAACCGTTATTTCTTCTGGTACAAACCCGAGTACAAAGACTGGATTAGGAACCGGTTGAATAAACTCAATCGCCCGGATCTGCTCGAGCGATTGTTGGGCAAATCCCAAAAAGAAAGTACTGGAAAACCTACTTTTTCCCGGAATCAGATAGGTCGGAAAAAAGGGAAGCGGTAACTTCGCGTTGGTATGCAACCCTTTCGTTATCAGCCTTGTCATAACTTTCAGCGCGGGGGCTTGAAAGGATATGATTAAAACCAGAATCTATAGTACGGTAGTTGCGGTATTGCTGCTGAGCACGGTAGCCTGCGATCGAATTGTGCAGGATGCCGAGCCCGGCCCGACCCCCATTGATACCGAAGAAATCGAGTATTATACCCTGCCTGATCAACAGGTGGCCATTGACCTCAAATCCATATCCGGGCTGAGTGCTGTCACAACGTTGCGCATTACCCAGACTCCCCGGCTCGGATATGCGAATTTTAGCGGGAGTGGCCTGCTGATCTATACCCCCCAGTCAACGTTTGTGGTGGGCGAGGATGGCTTCTCGGTGAGCGCCAGTCAGGAAGCCCGGCTGACCCGAAATTTCCGGATCAATATGGCGGCCGATAGCAGCCGGATTCCCTGCAACGCCGGACCACTTCCGGATTGGTTCCGAACCCCTGAAAACCAGACCGCTACGCTGGATGTGCTCAAAAATGACCGCTTTTGTGATGCCACGGTTGACCTGGCGAGCCTGGAAGTGGGGCAGCAGCCTGAACACGGCAAACTGACCGTCGAAAATGGAAAAATTGTGTACACGCCCACGGCGGGTTTCAACGGGTTTGATTACTTCTTTTACAAAGTTAAGGCGGTTTTCCCGCAGAAAAACCGTACGTTTTTAGCGCCCGTCCGGATTGGCGTTGGCGATCCTTACAAGGATTGTAAACTGGTTTTGCGGGATGATGACGTATACTGGAAACAGTGGTTTATTACCGACTCCCTGCGCATTCCGGTTTTGGCCAACGACCAGCTTTGTCGATCCCGTTTCGATTTGCCGGTTACCATTATCAAAGCACCCGATAACGGTATTGCGAAGGTGTCCAGGTACAATGTGATCACGTATTATCCAACCAACGGTTTTACAGGCGACGATCAGTTTACTTACCAGCGTTGTGACGACGGAACCTGCCTTGAGGCTACGGCCCGCATTTCGGTAACAGACCCGGGAGCAAACTGTAAGTTAATGGCTCAGGATGATAACGGGCAGATCGCGTCGGCGGCTTTGCCAACAGACCCCAAAAAGCGCACTATTTACATCTATGCCCTTGGTAATGATCAGATTTGCGCCCCTTTGAAACAAATGGTGATTGCCGAAAATCCGACTGGCGCGGATTTGCAGGTGCAGGCCAACGGGGTTATTGTGTACCGACCACCTTTCGATTTTACGGGAACTTTGCAGTTTACGTATGAACTGACCGATGTGAAAAACAATCGCTCGTCGGCAACGGTAAAGCTTACGATAAAATAAAAACCATTTCGTTAATTTGTGCACTCAACGAAAAAATCGTAACTCGTAAGATTACTAACGCACGTTGGATCTCCTTTGTCAGAAATAGAATTGTTGCTTGCATGTCAGCGCCAGGATTCGCGGGCTCAAACGGTTTTGTACGAACGTCACAAAAGCCGGATGATGGCACTTTGCCGTCGTTACGCCCGTTCGCGCCAGGAAGCAGAAGACATGTTTCAGGAGGGATTCATTCGCATTTTTCAACAGATTCATACCGTAGAACAACCCGAACGACTGCTGCACTGGATGAAGCGGGTGATTGTCAATACGGCGATCAACTGGTATCACAAACACCAGCACGAACAATCCGAAACCGACTACGAAGAAGCCTGGGAAGCCAGTAACACCGAACACACAGACATGTTGTCGCGGATTTCCACCGAAGAATTACTCATCCTGGTGCAGGGGCTGGCCGACGGATACCGGATGGTTTTTAACCTGTATGTGATTGATGGCTACAGTCACCTGGAAATTGCCCGCATGATGAACATTTCGGAGGGAACGTCAAAATCACAACTGGCCCGGGCGAAGGAAGTGCTAAAGCAGAAATTGAAAAAAATGGGAATTGTCAGCTATGGCAACTACTGATGACGAGTGGGAACGACTCTTCCGACAGCGGTTGGAAAACTACGAGTCAGAACCAGAGGATAATGCACTGGAACGTATTTTGGAAGGAGCTCAACCGCCAGCGGTCAAAAAGCCGGGAGGAGGTTTGGGGCATCCGTATGGCTGGAGCCTGGCCTTGTTGGGGTTGATGGCTATCATTGCCGTTCGCATCAGTTCTTACTGGGATTTAAAACATGCCGTCAAACCGATATCGGGTAACTCGTCCGGAAAAACCGCACAAACAGCTCCCACAACAGTTTTCGAAAAAACCGTTATCCGCGCAACACCGGAGGAAAACACACCGGCGGATAACCGCAGCCAGCTACGGGCGGCTTCACCCCAGATTGCACCCGACCAGCGGATTGTGACTTTGGGCACACCGCTGAGTCAGCAACCGCCCAAGCTGGTCCAAGTACCTGCCGGTCAAATGATTATGCGGTATGTGGAGGGCGAGAAGGTAGAGATAGTTACTTCAGAGTTGGAAAACGAAATGCCTGGCTACGAGGTGGGCGAGCGAGCCACCCACCCCATAATCGGTCTGGATAGATCCGGTCTGGATAGATCCGGTCTGGATAGATCCGAATTACTGTTCGAACCCATTGCCAGCCGACAACACCGTCGCTTGTTCCTCACCGGGAGCCTGCCCGCCGTTCCTCCTGTTTCGGCAGCATCTACTAGACGGGCCGCAGCCATTGAACCCGCGCGCTACGCTTCCCGGCCTGTTTTCCGGACCAGCGTGATGCCTTTGTACACTTTCCGGGAGTTGACGCCCATGCGGCAAGACGATATTGTGATGGAGAAAATCCGTCCGGCAACCGATCTTTCGGCCCGAACAGGCTGGCGGGTGCAGGCCGGAGCCGAGTGGGACATCAATCGCGTGCTTGGCTTTCGGGTTGGCCTCGTGTATCAGCAGTTGCAGCAGCAATTCACGTATACCGCCCGGGCGTTGCGGTCCGACTCCGCGAAGGTGGAGTGGGTTGACCCCCGGACGATTAAACTAACTCCGCTGTATCAATCCCAGGAACGGCAGGTCAGAACCGTCTGGCGGTACGTGGCGCTGAGTGCCGAAGGTCGCTGGCAACTCAGTCCGGGGGCGGCTGGCGTGCGGCATTATCTGGTCGCTGGCGGAAGTGCGGGATATTTAATTGATGGAAAATCGCAACAAAAATGGCAACCTTTTTTACAGGCTTCTTACGGAATTGAACGTCGGCTGACAACAAATCTGAGACTACAGGTTGAACCCGGAATTGTGTATAATTTGCGCGTAATGCAGGATTATTCCCGGATTTTCAGCGTCCGACCGTATAGCTATGGACTGACGGTTGGAGTACGTTGGCAGCCCGAAATTTGAAAACCGGCCTGTCCCGCTGCCTCAAAAATTAAAAATTTTCTTGAACAACTTTATAAACCGTCGTGTTTGTTTTGTATTGGTTTGACAAAAACAACCATCATAAAACAAACTCAACGATGAAAAAGATAGTGATGATGGGGGCTCTGTTACTGGCGGTTGCCCTCAATGCGAAAGCACAGAACCCCGCGGGAACAGGAACTACGGTAAACCCGCAAACGCAAACGACAACTCCTTCGGCCACGCAGCCGACAACGGGTAACTCAGGTACCACTTCTTACCCGCAAGGACAGACCACGCTGGGTACGCAGTCGCCGACTGGCTCTACGGCTAATCCACAGTCGCAGATGCCACAGTCACAAATGCCGCAGTCAACGCAGCAGCCATCGACAACCGGCACAACTACGCTCCCGCAAACGCAGGATCGCCCACAGGATCAGCAAGGCCAGATGAACCGTGAACGTCGTTCGACGGATCCGACATCCAACCAGACCGATTCAATGCAGAATTCGACGCTGAACACGCCGGGTGCAAACACCAACGATAACATGCGGAATGATCGGAAGAACCGGAAAAACCGGAATCGGAACAACTCCAGCATGCAACGGGATACATTGCGCAATAACTAATAAGTTATAGTTATGTGTTTCACAAAAAGCAGATATCCAACGGTATCTGCTTTTTTACTTTCTACAGCTATGAAAAAGATACTAGTTAGCAGCCTGATTGGAATAACGGTTTTCGGAATGACCGTCCTAACGCCATCGTCGGCAACGACGCCTAGAGCAGCGTCACCGCAGACTGTTTTACAGGATACAACCCGAAACGATACAAATCGTCTCCGGCAGGGTGATCGGATGCGTCGGGGACAGATTGATGATCGTCGACCCACGGGGGACCCGAAACAATTTCGCTCGGATTCGCTCCGTCGTGGTGGCGCGGTTAAAGTTGATACCGTTCGGCATTAATTGGTAAGGGGGTGATTGGTCGTTGTGGTTAGTTATTTTAACCTGCTTAGCGGAATTTTTGAATAAATTTAACCCGCTACGCTGGTAAAAGAACGGTCAGTACGTCTTTATACCGTACCGGTGCTCCAGGGCCGGTATATTATTATGCAGATGTATTTGGTTAAAACCGTTGCCTTATTCCTACTTTGCTTGGGTGTCAGGATTATCTCCGCCCAAACACCCGGATTTAATTACGAAGAGAGCAAAGTCCCCGCATATACGTTGCCGGACCCGCTCGTGACATCGTCAGGAAAGCGCGTAAAAACCGTTCGGCAGTGGGAAACCGAGCGTCGTACGGAGTTACTGAACTTGTTTGCCCGTGAAGTGTACGGTCAGACTCCCAACCGACGGCTGGCTACTCGGTATGACCTCAAATCGGTGGACTCGTCGGCATTGAACGGTACGGCGATTCGCAAACAGATCGCCGTCATCTGGACCCAATATCCCGATTTGCCCCCGCTGAACATTTTGCTGTATATTCCCAGGCAAAAACAAGGAGCTAAAAAACCAGCGGTTTTTGTCGGCCTGAATTACATGGGCAACCATAGCGTAAGTATGGATCCCGGCATTGCGCTTTCAACCAACTGGCTACCCAATCGCCCAGACGGAAAAGTGGTCAATAACCGGGCAACGGAGGCTGCCCGGGGCCTACAGCAGTCGCGCTGGCCTCTTGAACTCATTATTTCAAAAGGCTATAGTGTTGCTACGGCGTATTACGGCGACCTGGAGCGGGATCATGCGGAAGGGTGGAAAACGGGCATTCGCTCGGTACTTGATCCGCCCACTGATCAGAAAGGCGACGGCTGGCAGGCTATCGGAGTTTGGGCGTGGGGCATGAGCCGGATGCTGGATTATTTGGAAACAGACGATCTGGTGGATGCAAAACGAGCCATTGCCATCGGGCATTCTCGCCAGGGAAAAGCTTCGTTGTGGGCGGGTGCGCAGGATCAACGCTTTGCCGCCGTGATTTCAAATGACTCGGGAGAGGGTGGAGCGGCTCTGTCGAAGCGCGAATTTGGCGAAACCGTTCAGCGACTTAACACGACATTTCCGTACTGGTTTTGCCTTAACTACCGCGCGTACAACAACCGGCCCGCAGCGATGCCGTTTGATCAGCACGAACTGCTGGCTCTGATTGCTCCCCGCCCGCTCTATGTGGCCAGTGCTCAGGATGATCATTGGGCTGATCCGAAAGGTGAATTTCTCAGTGCCCGGCAAACCGATCCGGTGTATCATTTATACGGTAAAAAGGGAATCGGCACCGATACATGGCCCTCTATTCACAACCCCGTAGGAGAAACCGTTCGTTACCACATCCGTGCGGGCGAACACGACGTCAAGCGGTATGACTGGGAGCAGTTTATTGATTTTGCCAACAAGCAGGTAAAGTAAACGGGAGAAGTAAGGCAGGAGCGTAAAGTGCCCGTATCTTACTTCTCTTGTCTCGTCTCTTTGGTCAATCCAGGATCAAGCCGGAACTTCAGCCAGAGCCGGGTAATCAATGAAGCCTTTCTCACCACCGGCATAAAGCGTTGCTGCGTCAAGCTGGGCCAACTCGGTTCCCGTGCGTAGCCGTTCCACCAGGTCGGGGTTGGCAATAAAGGGGCTGCCAAACGCAATCAGATCAGCCAGGCCACTTTGTAAATCTTCTTCCGCCCGTTCGGCGCTATATTTATTATTTAGAATCAGGGTGTTACTGAACTTCTCCCGGATGGTTTTGATCAGAGGGCGGGTTGTTTCGGTGCCATTCGGAGCTGCCGTATCGACCAGGTGAATGTACACAATGCCGATGTTGTTCAACTTTTCGGCCAAGTAGGTGTAGGTTTCGACGACTTCTGGGTAAGCCCCCATATCGTTGAACGCATTGTAGGGTGATAGCCGAATGCCGACCCGTTCTTTGCCAATTGCCTGCGCAACCTGCTCGGCGGTTTCTAGCGCAAAGCGGGAACGGTTTTCAACACTGCCGCCGTATGCGTCGCTGCGCTGGTTACTATTTGGATTCAAAAACTGCTCGATCAGGTAACCATTGGCTCCGTGCAATTCAATGCCGTCAAAACCGGCTTCTACGGCGTTTTTGGCCGCCTGAACGAATTCTTGAATGGTCTGTTTTACTTCTTCGGTTGTCAATTCGCGGGGTGTTGCATTGTCTTTCATCCCTCCCTGATCGGTCCATAGAGAGCCGTTCGCTGGCAGGGCCGACGGAGCCACCACTTCAGCACCAACCGGTAAATTCAGGGGGTGCCCAATGCGCCCGGTGTGCATCAGCTGGGCGAAAACGCGTCCGCCTTTTTCGTGAATAGCCCGTGTAACGGTTTTCCAGCCAGCTATCTGTTCGGCGCTGAAAAGACCCGGAATCCGGGCGTAGCCCAAGCCGTTGGGTGAGGGAGCAACGCCTTCGGTAATAATCAGACCGGCCGATGCCCGCTGGCCGTAATAAGTCGCAATCAGATCGTTCGGAAGGTTGTCAAAAGCCCGGCTTCGCGTCATCGGAGCCATTGCAATATGATTGGTTAATGTTAGCGAGCCGAGTTGCGTTGGGGCATGCAGTAATGAATTCATTGACGGTTGATGTTTTGGTTCGGCGGGATAACACATCGATACATTTAAAAGTTTGGATGTTTTAGGGGAAATTTTTTTACGTGAGCTTATTCAGGAAACTGGACAGGTCTTTCAATCCTTCTTTATTTAAACTTAAGTTCTGGGTACGGCCTTCTTTGTTGGAGGTTACTAGTCCGCTGTCAACCAGAGTCTTGACGTGATGCGAAACGCAGGGTTGCGACAATCCGGTCATTTCCTGAATATCCGAATTGTTCAACGTTCCTTTTTCGGAAAGGGCCACTAAAATTTTCAACCGGTATTTGTCAGCAATGGCACCGGAAGCTTTTTCAATAAATTTGCAGTCTGAATGCGGGTGTGACTCCATACGGTTTGTTCATCAATGATTCGTACATATACTACATCGTGCCGCCTGACTCCGTTCACGGTATTGTAAAATTGAGTAACTTTCTTCAATTATTCCAGCAAAACGGGATAAGTAATTACGAATTAGCTAGTTCACGTATGCATCGGCTTCTGCGCCATTTTTTCCTACTCCTGATCACCAGTCAGATTTTACAGGCTCAAACGGTTTCTTCTACGTCTACCTCCCTGAAAACCGCAGCTCCTTTTCCCATTGGGGCAGCTCTTAATCCGAATCTGTTGAAAAAGAATCCAGCCTACCGCCGGATTGCTCAGAACGAATTCAGTGGCATTACCTCCGAAAACCATTTGAAAATGCACCATGTTCATCCGGAACCGAACCGGTATGACTGGTCGGGTGGAGACGCGCTAATGCTGTTTGCCCGGCAAAACGGGCAACGGATGCATGGCCATGCGCTACTTTGGCATCAGGCCGTTCCTAAGTGGGTGCGGGAGTTCCAAGGCGATTCGACGGCCTGGCAGCAACTGATCAAAACGCATATTTACGCGGTTGTTCGGCACTATAAAGACCAGATTGCGGCCTGGGATGTGGTCAATGAAGCTTTCGAGGACGATGGTACGTTGCGAAAAAGTATCTGGCTGGAAAAACTCGGGCCGGACTATATCGCCCGCTGTTTCCGGTACGCCCGCGAAGCCGACCCGGATATCAAGTTGTTCTACAACGATTACGGCCAGGAAAGTAGTCCACAAAAACTGGCGGCCATCGTTAAACTGGCGGCAGATTTTAAAAAACGCCGGATTCCGATCGATGGGATCGGGCTACAGATGCACACGAACATCAAACACCCGGATGGGCAGATTGAGAACGCCCTGCGAAAAACCGCTGCTACCGGACTTCTGGTGCATATTTCAGAACTGGATGTTCGGATTAATCCCGACAAACAGCCGGGTTTTGTACCAACCGATGCCCTCTGGCAGCAACAGAAGCAAAAATTCACCGCGATAGTCAAACTCTACAAAACCGTGGTTCCGAAAGCGCAGCAGTACGGTATTACAACCTGGAACGTTGGTGATGACGATAGCTGGATACCGAATTTCTGCAAGTGTACGGACTTCCCGCTGCCGTTCGATCGGCAATACGCCCGAAAACCGGCTTACGACGGTATTCTGGATGGCTTAAAATAAACGAGTTATTCCAGCCGTATTTTTTTGTAATACGGCAGCGATACAGTTCCGTCGAAATCTTCAAACGTCAGGGTATAGTCTCCGGTGGGTATCGTGGTCGGAATCGTCCATTTCCACATAATGAATTCGGGAGCCGCAACGAACGGAGCGAAGGAACCGCCCGCTGCCAGGTCGTAGGAGCGGTTAGTGGTATCGGTCAGCCGGACGAATTTAACGGTTCGTCGTGCCAGAGACGAAGGCGACAGATTGCCCGTCGTGAATATGTACCGCATTTCCAGGGCCGCCCCCCGCTTGAGAATCGGTAATGTCGGCAACCAGTTCATGTTGGCCGCGTATTGTCCCTGCGGAGCAACATACGCAAAGGAAGCACTGGATTTTTCGGACGGAATGGCAAACAGGACCCGGTAGGCTTTTCCGCCATCCGGCGCTACTTCCAGGTGGTATTGCCCCGCCGACAGACTGGCCGGAAGCGAAACCTTCGCCAGCGTATCGCTCTGAACGGTTGCCCGGGTCACCGTAGCCGGGACAAAATCGTTGGTTAACCGGACGGTGACGGTTTTTGAGGGCGTAAAGTTACGCCCGGTGATCCGCAATTCGCGGTTGGCGGTCGGTGATGAATTGATGAATCCTACAATCGGACTCCCCGCTTTGATAACCAGCGGAATGGGCAGCTCCAGGTATTCATTGCCAAATGAGGAGCAGGCACCGCTGGAGCTGGGCGCATAGCAGGACTGCACCTGTAGCGTAACGGTATATTCACCGGCTTTTATACCCAGGGGCAGGGTGCCGGTCAGGCGCAGTTTGATGTCGTTGGGTACGGGCGGGCCGTTCAATTCGTTAAGAATCACAAGCTGATCTGCCCGATCGAAAGCGATGTAATTATCGCCGGTATAGCTGTAGCCGGTGGCTTTGTTGACCAGCCGGACCTGGAACGTGCGGGTGACGGCCGTAGCGGTTTTCAGGTTGCTTAGGTTGAAAAGAAATTCATAGGGTTGGTAAAACTCGGTCAATTCCATTCGCATGGTGGCCGGATCAACCGAAACCGTTATCGGGCTTGGTGCCTCAATGATGAGTTGGTAGGGCAACGTGCAATTGCCGGATTGGTCCTGCTGAATGCAGATGGTTCGGGAAGGCGTATCGCGGATGGGCAGCTGCGAACCCGAAGCTGGAATAACCACTTTGACGCCTTCCGTAACTTTGTAATCCAGCCGAATGGTATTTTTGGTGTAACCCGCCGGAATTTTTATCCGGATCGTCTGCCCGTCGATTGTAGCTTTTCCAATGCCCTCAACTTCCGCTTCTAAAATAGCGGGTTTGTCGCCCGAGCCGGGTACTACCGTTCCAACAGATGGCGAGGGTGGGTTGGGGTCGGGGTCAGGATGTTCGGGTTCGAGCGGTGCAGTTTGACAACCCCAAAGCAGGATGACAAAAATAACCGGCAGAAGTGCTTTCATAACGTGGATACTGGTTCGTAGTGGTATTGTTTTTAGACAATTTTATATGGTTTATTATAAGATTGTCAGGTTAATTGGTATTAATTATCAGATTCAAAATTCGGGCCAATTGGTAATAAGAACGCTGTAAAAATAAAATTGGTTGAAAGCCCCAGGCTTTCAACCAATCGAATTTAACCCTACTTACTGATGGGTCTGGTTTGCTACAACAGTATTAAAATTGAATACCGACATTCAGGCCTGGCCACATCCGAACGCGCACCTGGTCGTCGCTCCATCGGCGGGCGAATGTCTGGTCGTAAACCTGCCACTTAACCCATTCCGTACCTACGCCTTCGCCCGTTTCAAACTTTGTTACCTGCACATTGAAGGTAGGCGTGACGGTGAGCGCCAGGCGGTTGTGCAACGGGAAGATAAAGCTCACCCGGGCCTGGTTCAGCATGTTGAGTTCATCCCAATAATTGCCGTTTTCCAGGATCTGGTACGAAAGCAATTCGACGCTAATCTGGTTGCTTCTACCGATGAAATGGTTGGTGCCGATCCCGTAACCGTATCCCCAGCGGAGGTTGCTCCAGCGGTTCTGATCGGGTTTGGGCCAGGCGGCTCCGACCGTGAAAATGTTATAAAACTTGCGATTGCCACCCATTTTGTAAGCAATGTTGGCGTGGAGCGCATCACCAGCCCAGGCTTCGAACCGGTGATACCCGTTTTTGGATAAGCTGATCAAACCAATCTGGGCACCGTCGACGGTTTCGGCGATGTTGATCAAACCGATCTGTGTCCCTTTCACCCGTTTGGCCACGTTGGCAATGCCTGCAATCTGCACCCCGTCGACCGATTCGGCGATGTTCGCAATCCCGCTAATCTGCGCTCCTTTCACGTCTCCGCCGGTTACATTGACAATACCAGCGGCCTGAAATCCTTTCACGTCTCCGCCAGTTACATTAGCAATACCAGCGGCCTGAACACCTTTCACATGCTGGGCAACAACATTGGTAATGCCGGAAAATTGGGCACCGTAGAGCGGCCCACCAACGATGTTGGTGATTCCGGCAAACTGCGCGCCATCCACTTCGTTTCCGACCCCGTTCAGGATACCCGAAAACTGCGCTCCTTTCACGTAATCTTTTTCGAGACTAAACCAGCCACTGAACTCGACCCCGTCCAGTGCCGCTGCGTAACCGCCGAAAAGATTCAGGGAAAACCGGTTGCTTATAACCGAGTTGCTGATGCCGTTGGTGCTTAACGGAGGAATGATTCCAATCTGGACGGGGCGTTGGGAGTAACGGTTCTGCCGGGCTTTGCTCAGTTCGTGGCGGAGCGAGTCCATATCCTGCGAAAACGCGCTTAAGACGGAACAAAAAAGAAGCGAGGCTGATAAAAATAGCTTTTTCATGTTTAGTTAGAATTGTGTTTACTGTCGTATCAAACTTGATCAATCAGGGGAATCTATTTGCTTCTATGACCACCGTGTTGCAGAATACCCCCATCGGCCGTTGAAAAAAAACTTTTGCCAAAACCCGCCAAAGGGGTAAGTCCAGAAAATCGGGACCCTTATTTTTGTAAAAACTCATCAATGCTATGAACCGCATCGACCGCCTGACCGCCATTCTGATTCACCTCCAGACCAAGCGCGTTGTGAAGGCGCAGGAGCTGGCCAAACGGTTTGGAACCAGCCTACGGACGATTTACCGCGACATCCGGTCGCTGGAAGAAGCAGGCGTGCCCATTGGAGCAGAAGCCGGAATTGGCTATTTTCTGGAGGATTACCACCTGCCGCCGGTCATGCTGACCCGCGAGGAAGCTGCGGCTTTGTTATTTGGCGCTAAAGTGATTGAAAAATTCGCTGATGAGTCAATCCGTACGGAGTTTGACTCCGCCTTGTACAAGATCAAATCCGTGCTGAAACGGACGGACCAGGATCACCTTGACGATCTGGAACCGCGCGTCCACGTGCAGAAACGCCCCACAACGCCCCCTTTTTCGGATATGTTACTGGCGGATATTCAGCGGGCGATTGGGATGCGACAGGTTTTGCAGCTGGATTACCGGTCGGCGTATAAAGAAGAGACGACGCTCCGACTGGTTGAGCCGGTGGGGTTGTACCATTACGGTGCGGGTTGGCACCTGATTGCTTTTTGCCGATTGCGGCAGGATTACCGTGATTTTCGGGTCGACCGCATCCGGAAATTGGACCATACCGGACACACGTATTCCAGCCAGAACCTGCTTTCTCTTCCTGCCTATCTGGAGCAGATTCAGCAGAATCAGAACCTGGAAGAAGTAGTCATTTTCTTTACCCAAAACATGGTTCGGCACCTGCAGGAGATGAAATACAGCTACGGTTATGTATCGGAAGAAAAAGTTGACGGCGGAGTCCGAATGAAATTCATGACGCAGTACACCCGTGGATTAGGCCATTGGTTGATGATGTTTGGCAACCAGGTTCGGGTCGAAAGCCCCGCATCACTCCAGGAGACCATGCGGGAGCTGGCGCAGGAAGTGCAGGAGCATTACCTCCAGTTGTTGTGATCGGACCGTTTTAAGCTGCATAATCCCCGTTCACACTGAACCCTACTGACACACCGTTGTCACAGCCGGGCAGTTACTTTGGAGCATCAAACCAACATCTTTTCGCGATGCAAATCAAACATGCTCCATCCGTCACCGCACTGGCCTTTTCGACCCGCACTACGCTGCCTGAATTAAATTCGTTTGTGCGGACGGTGGCACGAAGATTATACCAGGAGGCTGCCCGGCTTGATCTCGAGATCACCGGACCGATCATTTGGCAATACGAAGGAGTAGATGGCCGGCCAGAAACCGTTTTTACGCTGGATATTTTATTGCCGATCCAAACGATCCAGGGGCAACCGGGTGACAGCCTGGTAGTTAAGCGGTTTGAAGCCTTTTCTTGCATTTCGGCGGAACATCCGGGGCCCTGGGACGAACTAGTGACTGTTTATCCAGCCCTGCGGGCCCAATTGTTGCAGGAAGGGTACCAGCAGGGCGCGTTGAGCCGGGAAGTCTACACCAATATAGACTTTGAAAATCCAGCAAATAATGTGACTGAAATTCAGGTGCAAATCCTTTAAACACCAGCCCACTTATGAAACTGAACGCAGGCGTTATTACCCACAAACTGGCCGAAACCAAGGCCTTTTACCAAACCGTGCTAAACTGCGGGATTACATTCGAGAACGATTTTTACGTATTGCTACACACACCCAATCAGCAGGCTGAGCTGAGTTTTCTGCTGCCCAACCACCCGTCGCAGCGGCCTATTTTTCAAAAACCGTTTGCGGGGGAAGGCATGTACCTGACGATTGAAGTAGACGATGTGGACGCGGAATACGAGCGCATCCGGTCGCTGAACGTACCGATCGAAATTGAGATTCGTGACGAACCCTGGGGTGATCGCCACTTTGCCATCGTTGACCCGAATGGGATCGGGATCGATATTGTGACGTATGCCGCGCCGGACGCTTGAATGTCTTGAACAGGGATTACACAGATTTAAGGATTAACTGGGATCGGATTTTAAATGATTTGTTGAACTTGTCGTGACAAAATGCTTCGTTCGACTTCTAAAGAAAAATATTTTTTAGAAAAGTGAATCTTTTTCAAAGTAAAGACTTGACAGGTCGGATTATTGGCAGCGCGATGGAAATTCATCGACAGTTAGGTCATGGCTTTCAGGAAGTCATTTACCCAGGCCATTAATTACCTCGAAGCATACCGGCTTCAACTTGGGTTGCTAATTAACTTCGGTTCGAAAAGTTTGGAGTTTCGCCGATTAATCAACAGGAAAATTGCGGCAGCCTCTTAGTTAATCCTTAAATCTGGGTAATCCCCGTTCAAGACTTTCTTTTTTTCAACCAGTCCCGCACCGCTGGTCCCGTTCCGAACGGCCACGGTTTTAGCTCCCTGATCGGAACGAGCTTATGCGCCTGGAGTTCTTCCTCGTCGATATGAATGGTGCCCCATGCCCGGACGTGGTAGGTAATGATGACTTCGTTGCGCTGGTAGAACGTGTATATGCCGAGCCGCTCGACAATCTCGGCCTCCAGGCCAACTTCCTCCCTGATTTCCCGCAAAACCGCCTGATCGGGCTCTTCGCCCGGTTCCAGAAAACCCGTAATCAGTCCAAACCATTCGGCGGGCCAGCCCCGGTTCTGAATCAGCACAACTGTATCGTTTTCGTACTCGACAATAGCGCCCACTACGGGGAGCGGATTGTTCCAGAAGATATAGCCACAAGCCGCCGAACAGATCAGCCGCTCGCGGCCTCCCGCAACGCCGGGCGTCAGCAAACTGGCGCATTGGGGGCAAAAAGTCATTTTGGTCATTGGCGAGCCATCAAGGATATTCGGGTGAATATAAACAGCCCCGTTCGGATTTCCGTATATTTGCAACTCATTTAGCAAATGTTACTTTGCCGAGATTACTGGCTATCGACTACGGAACCAAACGGACGGGTTTGGCCGTCACCGACCCTTTGCAACTGATCGCAACGGCGCTGGAAACCGTTCCAACCCACCAGTTGTTGGACTACCTAAAACGGTATGCTGCCGGCGAACCCGTTGAAGCGTTTGTGGTGGGATTGCCCACGCGTCTGGACGGAACCGATACCGATAACACGCCCCGAGTCAGAGCATTTGTTGAAAAGCTGAAAACCGCATTTCCGGCCATTCCGGTGCATTGGCACGATGAGCGGTTTACGTCGGTGATGGCGTTGCAGGCCATGATTGCGGGCGGAACGAAAAAGAAAGACCGTCGCGAAAAGGGCAACATCGACAAGGTAAGTGCCGTGATTATTTTGCAATCTTTTATGGAATCCAGACGATAATGATACTCCCAATAGTGGCTTACGGCGACTCCGTTTTGCGAAAACGGGCGCAGGACATCGAGAAAGGAAGCATCGATGTGAAAAAATTCAGTGAAGACCTCTTCGAGACGATGTACAATGCTTCGGGCATTGGGCTGGCCGCTCCGCAGGTTGGCAAGAGCATCCGGATGTTTGTAGTGGATGGTACGGCACTCAACGAAGACGAACCGGAAGAGGATAAAGACCCGAGTCTGGACGGTTTCAAGAAGGTTTTCATTAATCCTGAGATTGTGGAAGAAGACGGTGACGAATGGGGTTTTGAAGAAGGTTGTCTGAGTATTCCGCAAATCCGGGGTGAAGTGTTCCGGCCCGAAATCGTTAAAATTCAGTATTTCGATACTGACTGGAACGAGCACCTGGAAGAATACGACGGCATGGCCGCCCGAATCATCCAGCACGAATACGACCATCTGGAAGGCAAACTGTTTACCGATTACCTGCCGCCCCTGAAACGCCAGCTGATCAAGAAAAAACTGGCTGACATCACGAAAGGAAATGTGAAGGCGGATTACAAAATGAAGTTTCCCAAATAAAAAAGGGCGATGATTTACCCGATTGTGGCTTACGGTGATCCGATTCTGCGCAAGCGGGCCGAAGACATCAAGAAAGAGGAGCTGGATGTTAAGCAGCTGAGTGCCGACATGCTCGAAACCCTGTTTGCCATTCCGGGCGCGGGGCTGGCGGCTCCGCAGATTGGCCAGGCCGTCCGGCTTTTTGTGGTCGATGCGCGGGCGCTATTGGACGAGGATGACGACGAGGAGGTTGTGACCGAGCCCACCGGAAAAGTATTTATCAACCCCGAGTTGCTGGAAACGGATGAAGATGAAGGCCTTTTCGAAGAAGGCTGCCTGAGTATGCCCGGTTTTACAGCCCGCATTTTTCGACCCGTTTGTGTTAAGATCCGGTATTTTGACACCGACTGGAACGAACACATTGACGAATACCAGGATCGGGCGGCTTCCGTTATCCAGCACGAATACGATCATCTGGAAGGCAAACTGTTTACCGATTACCTGCCGCCCCTGAAACGCCAGCTCCTGAAAAAAAAACTGGCCGATATTGTCAAGGGCCATGTTAGCGTAACTTACAAGATGACATTTGTAAAATCATAAAAAGAGGGAGAGAGCCAAAAAACCTCTCCTTTTTCTTTGTATCGTATGCTCCACCTTACCCTCATCCAAACGGAACTTTACTGGGAGAACCCAACGGCAAACCGCGCTATGCTCGAGGAAAAAATCTTTTCTCTGCCCGAGCCAACTGATCTGATCATCCTGCCGGAAATGTTTACGACGGGGTTTACGATGAACGCCCGCGCGCTGGCCGAACCAATGAACCTGACGACGTTTCGCTGGATGAAGCAAATGGCCGCCCACACCAACGCGGTGGTAACGGGTAGTTACATTGTGCAGGAGAAGGGCCAGTATTACAACCGGCTGATCTGGATGCAACCCGACGGTTCGTTCGATGCCTACGACAAACGGCATTTGTTCCGGATGGCGGGTGAAGAACGGACCTATACCGGTGGCGATAAGCGAATTGTGAAATCCTGGAAAGGCTGGAATATCTGCCCGCTGATCTGCTACGACCTGCGTTTTCCGGTTTGGAGTCGTAACGTCGGGCTGGACTATGACCTGCTGATTTATGTTGCCAACTGGCCCGCGCCCCGCGCCCTGGCCTGGAACGCCCTGTTGCAGGCCCGCGCCATCGAAAATCTGGCTTACGTTGCGGGCGTCAATCGGGTGGGCGAAGACGGCAACGGGCATCCTTACGCGGGCGATTCCTGCCTGATTGATCCGAAGGGCGAGGTGCTCTTTCGGCAAAACCAGATCGAAACGGTTTTTCAGACCACCTTATCACTCGACGACCTGCGGGCGTACCGGGAACGGTTTCCTGCCAATCGTGATGCCGATCAGTTTCAGATAACCGGATAGCGGTTCTGTTCTCAATGTATGCAGTTTGGACCCCGATAAGTATAAAAATTGAAATAATACATACTTATCGTTAGATAGTTAGTAATTTTGCGGTCGGGTTAAAGCCCGGTTACTGAATTAATCACCTCATATCTCATGTCTGCATCGGTAGAAACTGCCAGTTTATTGGCAGACCGCATCATCGCGCTGGAGGAATCGTCAACGCTGGCGATGACCAAAAAAGCCCGCGAACTGGCCGCTCAAGGCCACAAAGTAATCAGTCTCAGCGTCGGCGAGCCTGATTTCAAAACGCCGAAACACATTTGCGAAGCCGCCAAGCAAGCCATCGACGAAGGCTACCACGGTTATTCGCCCGTAGCGGGTTACCCCGATCTGCGGAAAGCCATTGCAGATAAGTTTAAACGGGAGAACAACATCGACTGGAAGCCGGAGAACATCGTGGTTTCAACGGGGGCCAAGCACTCTCTGGCCAACGTGATTCAGGTGCTGGTGAACCCCGGCGACGAGGTAATCATTCTGGCGCCGTACTGGGTGAGCTACTCCGAAATGGTGAAGCTGGCCGAAGGAAAGTCGGTTGTCCTCGACGGGGCCTTCGATAATGACTTTAAAGTAACAGCCGACCAGCTGGAAGCGGCCATCACCGATCGCACAAAAGTGGTGATGTATGCCTCGCCGAACAACCCGACGGGCTCGGTGTACAGCGAGGAAGAACTGCGGGCCATTGGCGACGTGATTGCCCGGCACGAGAACGTTTTTGTCCTGGCCGACGAAATCTACGAACACATCAACTTTACGCCCAAAGGCCATTTCAGCATCGGGTCAATTCCGGCAATCAAAGACCGCGTTATTACCGTCAACGGGGTTGCCAAGGGATATGCGATGACCGGCTGGCGGATCGGCTATATCGGAGCCGCCAAATGGATTGCCGACGGCGTGGAAAAATTGCAGGGCCAGGTAACGTCCGGCACCAATTCCATTGCGCAACGGGCTACCATTGCCGCCCTGAACGGTCCGCAGGAAACAACGAAAGAAATGGCTCAGGCCTACGAACGTCGCCGGGATCTGGTGGTAAAGCTGCTGAAAGAAATCCCTGGTTTCAAGGTGAATGTACCGGAAGGCGCTTTTTACGCGTTCCCGGATGTGAGCTATTACTACGGCAAATCAGACGGAACCACTACCATTAAAGATTCCGATGATTTTGCGGCCTGGTTGCTGAATACCGCCTATGTCGCTACAGTAGCTGGTTCGGGATTCGGCGCGCCCTATGGTTTGCGGATCTCCACCGCGGCTTCGGATGAAGCCCTGACCGAAGCTGTGCAACGGATCAAAGACGCGGTGGCAACGCTGAAATAGAAGTTAGAAGTAAGACAAGCGAATAAAGACAAAGCCCAACCACTTCGTGACATTCTGTCTTTATTCGCTTGTCTAACTTCTTTTCTCTAAAAAATCATCAAGCATTAATTTACACTTCTTATGTCTACAGAAACATCCACCTACGTTCCCTACAAAGTTAAGGACATCGCGCTGGCCGAATGGGGCCGCAAGGAAATCCGGTTGGCTGAAGCCGAAATGCCGGGTTTGATGGCACTTCGCAAAGAGTACGGTCCGTCGAAACCGTTGGCGGGTTCCCGCATTGCCGGTTGCCTGCACATGACGATTCAAACCGCCGTTCTGATCGAAACGCTGGTGGAACTGGGTGCCGAAGTTACCTGGTCGTCGTGTAACATCTTCTCGACGCAGGATCATGCCGCAGCCGCTATTGCTGCCGCCGGTATTTCGGTCTACGCCTGGAAGGGGATGAACGAGGAAGAATTTAACTGGTGCATCGAACAAACGCTGTTTTTCGGCGAAGATCGCCAACCATTGAACATGATTCTGGACGATGGTGGTGACCTGACTAACATGGTTTTTGACGTGTACCCGGAATTGATTGCGGAGATCAAAGGCTTGTCGGAAGAAACCACAACGGGGGTTCACCGCCTGTACGAGCGGATGAAAAACGGTACGCTGCACCTGCCCGCCATCAACGTCAACGATTCGGTTACAAAATCGAAATTCGATAACAAATACGGCTGCCGCGAGTCGCTGGTGGACGCCATCCGTCGCGGAACGGACCTGATGCTGGCTGGTAAAGTAGCTGTTGTGGCCGGTTATGGCGATGTAGGGAAAGGCTCGGCGGAGTCATTGCGGGGCGCGGGTTGCCGCGTGCTGGTGACCGAAATTGACCCGATCTGCGCGCTGCAGGCGGCTATGGACGGTTACGAAGTGGTAACGATGGACGAAGCGGCTACCCGCGCCAATATCTTCGTAACGGCTACGGGGAATATCAATATCGTGAAAGACCGTCACTTCAAGGCCATGAAAGACAAAGCCGTGGTGTGTAACATCGGTCACTTCGACAATGAAATCGATATGGCCTGGTTGAACAAAAATTACGGTTCGAGCAAAAGCCAGATCAAACCGCAGGTGGATCTGTACGAAATCGATGGCAAGGAAATCATTGTACTGGCCGAAGGCCGTCTGGTGAACCTGGGCGTGGCAATGGGCCACCCGTCGTTCGTAATGTCGTGCTCGTTCTCAAACCAGACCCTGGCACAGATCGAGTTGTGGAACAATTCCGATAAATACGAAAACAAGGTATACATTCTGCCGAAACACCTGGATGAAAAAGTTGCCGCTTTGCACCTGGATCACGTCGGGGCAAAACTGGAAAAACTGGAGCAGGATCAGGCGGAATACATCGGCGTAACCGTCGAAGGTCCGTTCAAATCGGAACTGTACCGGTATTAATCAGTATGAATAATGGAGCCGCCTGGCTGCTCCGTCATTCTCCCAAAGCGCGGTTTCGGAAACGGAGCCGCGCTTTTTGTATTTACCGGGTATTTCCAGTTTCAGAACGGGTTTTGAAAAGAGAACAATTCGATTCAGAGGGGACAACTGACGCTTCAAACGTGAAATAAAGCAGTTAAAACAAAAGCGTTCTTGCCACGCTTGCGACGGGCCTAATTTCGTAGCGATTCACACCTCGTATCGCGAATTCGGCATGAAAAACCGTTGTCTGTTAATTGTTGTCTGCTTTTTACTTTTTCTCCGTCAGTTCGCATACAGCCAGCCTACGGGTATCGTTTCGGGCACGGTGCAGGAACCCACTGGACAACCGCTGGAGCTGGTAAACGTTTTGCTGGTTAAAGCCGCCGATTCTGCGCAGGGACCGGAACAAGTGGTCAAGGGAGCGGTGAGCAATGCACAAGGGCAGTATGTGTTTGAAGCGGTTCGGCCGGGCACTTACCGGGTAGCGGCTTCGCTGATGGGGTATCAGAAAATCTATTCAAAACCGTTTACGGTTGATGAATCGCGTCTTCAACACGTTTTGCCGCCCCTGGTTATTCAGCAAGCAGTCCGGACGCTGGACAATGTGACCGTGAAAGCGCAAAAACCGTTCATTGAACAGCAGATTGACAAAACCGTTCTGAATGTTGAAAACAGCATTGTGGCCAGCGGGGGCACGGCGCTGGAGGTGCTGGAAAAAGCGCCCGGCGTGGTGGTCGATCTGCAATCGGAGCGCATTAGCCTGAAAGGGCGGGAAAATGTGCTGGTGATGATCGATGGGAAGCCAACCTATTTGTCGACCGCCGAAGTGCTTGATCTGTTGCGCAATACGCCTAGCAATACCGTCGAAACGGTCGAGCTTATGACCAACCCATCGGCGCGATACGACGCAGCCGGAACGGCAGGAATCATCAACATCCGTCTGAAGCGGAACAAATCCCGCCAGCCGTTGAACGGACAACTGTCGGTCGGAGCGGGTTACGGGCGTTATGCTAAGTATAATACGGCTTTAACACTGAATGCCCGACCCGGCAAGTGGAGCTTTTTTGGCAATTACGCCTTCGACCAGCGCAACTATTGGGCCTTTGCTACCATTGATCGCCGATTGAACACGGGCGGGCAGGCTACCTTGATTCATCAGGAAAACTACCGGCCTATCCAGAACACGAGCCATACATTCCGGTTGGGTGCCGATTATGCTTTTAGTAAACGAACCGCGCTCGGATGGCAGCTTAATGGGTTGAAAGTCAACGGAAAATCACAAGGTGGAACCAACGGGGAAATTTACCAGTCGGAAAAGCTGACGGCTTTGCAGCAAACGGAGAATGATCACCGGCGGACCATCAGCCGGCTGTCGACCAATGTGAACTTCCGGCACCAGTTCGATTCGACTCGCCGGGGTGGCAAAGGACGCGAGCTGCTGGTAGACGTGGATTATTCCGACGCTTCGTTTCACCCCGTCGAGCGCTTCGAAACCCGCTACCTGACTCCGCAGCAAACCGAAACCGGACCGCGTTCGTTTCAGCGGCTCAATACCGTGTCGAAAGCCGTAATTCGGGCGGCCAAAGCGGATTACGTTCATCCGCTTGATGGCCGAACAACGCTTGACGTGGGTTGGAAAAGCAGCTTTGTAACGCTCAACAACGACTTGCGGGCCGAAATTAAACAATCCGAACAGGGGCAAAGTATTCCCTGGCAACTGGACAGCAGCCGGACCAACCAGTTTGAGTACCGCGAAACGATTCACGCGGGCTACCTGACTGGCCGGCGAACCTGGACCAATTGGACGTTGCAGGTCGGGCTTCGGCTGGAGCAAACGCAAACCGATGCGCAGTCCCTAACGACGCGGAATACCGTCAGCCGTTCTTACCTGAATTGGTTTCCGAGCCTGACACTCACCCGGAAACTGGGCAACAATCACCAGCTTCAATATGCTTTCAGTCGCCGAATCGACCGCCCAAACTACCAGTACCTGAACCCCTTCATACGGGTTTTTGATCCGTATGCGTATCAGCAGGGTAATCCCTACCTGAATCCACAATATACCACGGTTTTTGAGGTAGGCTATAGTTACAAGGATGAAACTACTGTCAGCCTGAGTTACAACCGGACGCAGGATGTGATTGTCGATATCAACGAGCAGAATGACCAGACCGGTGTGACCCGCATTACGTTCATCAATCTGTCGAAACAACATAATCTAAGCCTGAACCTGAGTGCTCCCCTGCGACTAACCCGCTGGTGGTCGTCGCGCAATTCGGCGAGTATCTTTTACAATGCTTACCATGCTGAGATTGGTGGTACGCCTTTGAATTATAGTCAGTTATCGGCAAATCTGTCTAGTAGTCACTCCCTGGTGCTGCCCCACGGTTTTACGGCGGAGCTGATTGCTGCTTACAGCTCGCCCTACGTCTACAGCCAGAACCGGATGCGGGCATTTGGGCAACTGAACGTGGGAATCCAGAAAAGTCTCTGGCAGAAAAAAGCCGTTTTGCGGCTCAACTGGAATGATTTGTTCCAGACGCAACGCTTTTACGGTACAGTGCAGTTTCAGAACATGGATTTTCGGTTTGCAACCTACACCGAAACGCGGGTGGCCCGACTGACTTTTACCTACAACTTCGGAAACAGGGAAATGAAAGCCCTGCGCAATCGCCGGACGGTTTCGGAAGAGGAGCAAAACCGCATGAACTGAGCGGTACGGTTTACTCCGGAATCAGCGCGTACTGGTTGACAGTATTACCG
Source organism: Larkinella harenae (assembly GCF_054780515.1). Classification (NCBI taxonomy): domain Bacteria; kingdom Pseudomonadati; phylum Bacteroidota; class Cytophagia; order Cytophagales; family Spirosomataceae; genus Larkinella; species Larkinella harenae. The sequence continues at coordinate 771,603 of NZ_BAAGWE010000001.1, forward strand.
GTTTTGCGGCTTTCGGCGGTGCGCTGGAGGTTCAAGGTCGAACCGTCGGGTGCCGTCAGAATATAAAATTCGATGATGCCGCCGGTGCTGGTTGGTTTCGGATTCAAATTATCCAGAATCAAGCGTTTATTGTCCGTCGAAACCGTCCAGGTGCCGGTTACCAGACGTCCATCAATGTCTTTCAGCGTGGCTTTTTCGGGCTGGCTCAGGTCAAGCCGGTAGGTGGTGTACGCCGGTTTGAGATTCGCGGGTGCGCCCAGCGTAAACACCAGCATATCCGCTTCTTTGACGGTATTGGCCTTCCAGATTTTGTTGATCAGATCGGTAACCGGTTTGACCGGTTTGGGCTGACACCCCGCCATCAGGGCCAGCATGAGAAGCGCAGTAAGCTTTTTCATGGGAGTAAAAACCGTTTGGCGAATACGCGCCCGTCGGCCACGATTCGGAAAATGTAAAGGCCGGTGGGGCGGCTGTGGAGGTCATATTGCCAGTTGTCTTCGGGCGCAACCCGGCGCTGATCACGGGCGATTTCCTGGCCATTGGGGTTTAAAAGCTGAACGGAAGCCTGGACGGGCTTCTGCCACTTCGTCCGAACGGTTAGCATCCGGTTCTGAATCGCCAGCGTCGTGAACGTGATAAACTCATCTTCAACGCCAATCACAATTTCTTCAACCCGGGCCGAAGCCACATTCGAAAACGCCGAGCTTCCGGCGGCATTGACGGCGCGAATCCGGTAATAATACGTCGTGTACTCCTGCAACCCGCTATCGACAAAACCGATCTGAGCGGCTGGCTGCTGTTTGAGTTCTGCAAAACCGCTGTTGGGGTTGGTCGAGCGTTCGATTATCACCGTCGTGGCCGAGGCACTGGGTGCGTTCCAGTTGAGCCGAATCTGGTCGTAATCAAACACCTGTGCACTTAGGTTCGTAGGGGCTGCGGGTGGCGCTAAAGGAGTGGTCGCACAAACCGCATCGGTGTAAGCCGACGGACCTGCCGCGTTGATGGCCCGGATGCGGTAGCAATACTGGGTATTGTCGGTCAGACTTTTGTCTTGGTACGATACGGTATTGGGTGAAAGATCGGCAACTTTCTTAAACGCCCCGGTAGCACTGGCGGCCCGTTCCAGTTCAAAACCGCTCTCGTTGTCCGACACATCGCCCCAGTTTAGTTCAATCTGATTCGGAGTGATCGCTTTGGCCGTTAGCTGAGCAGGTGCCGTCGGGGGAACATCCGGCGTCTGAGCGTTGGCGACGTTCGAATAGGGGCTGAGGCCGCTGGGGTTGACGGCCTGGATGCGGTAAAAGTAGCGGGTATTTCGCGTTAGATTGGCGTCATTGTACGTCGTGGCACTGCCCGCAGCCGTACCAATCGGGGTCCAGCCATCGTTGCCGTTGGGGCTGCGCTCAACCTGCATCGTGGCCGCATTGGCAACTGGAGTCCAGCTCAGGTTGATTTGCGTCGTGGAAACGGCGGTAGCGGTCAGATTCTGCGGGGCGGCTGGTGGGCCAATGGGCGTTGTGGCATCTGCCACGTTGGAATAGCCCGACGGGCCAGCGCCATTGACTGCCCGAACGCGGTAAAAATACCGCGTTTGCGGTTGCACACCCTGATCGGCATATGAAGTGGTGTTTGGACCCACTTCCGCGATTTTTTCCCAACCATCGTTTCCGTTGGGGCTGCGATCAACCTGAAAACCGCTCTCATTGCCCGACCCATCGGCCCAGGCCAGATCAACGCGATGGAACGAAGCCGCCGTAGCCGTCAGCCGGACCGGTGATGCCGGTGGAGTATCGGGTGTCTGGGCGTCTGCAACGTTGGAAAATGGCCCCGTATTGCCGTTCACTACGGCGCGAATGCGGTAATAATAGCGCGTATTTGGCGTCAGGTTGCCGTCGGTATGCGTGGTGGCATTTCCGGCGGGATCGGCCACTTTTTCCCAACCATCATTGCCATTGAGGCTGCGTTCGAGCTGGTAGCTGCTGGCCCCCGCTACCCCGACCCAACTCAGGCTGACCTGCGTGGTGGAGGTCGCCGTAGCGGCTAGATTCTGCGGTGCACCGACGGGCGGGGCATGGGTCGTGGCACATTGTACCTCCGTAAAACCGCTGGCTCCCACACCATTGATCGCACGAACGCGGTAACAATACGAAGTGTTGGCGGCCAGGTTCTGGTCGCTGAAGGTCGTGGTATTGATGCCCAAATCTGCAATTTTTGTAAACTCTGCCGTCGGATTTGGGGCGCGTTCGACCTGAAAACCGGTTTCGTTGTCCGACACATCGGCCCATTGCAGATTGATTTGCGCAGGAGAAGCCGCCGTCGCTGTCAAACGGGCGGGGGCGTTCGGGGCGGTTGGTTGCGTTTGGGTGGTGGCGCAGGCAATGGCAGAGTACGTATGGCCGTTTTCGGCGATTCGGTAACAATACTCGGTATTCGGCGACAGGTCGTTGTCGGTAAACTGACCGGCGTCGCCCAGCGTTGCGGTAATTTTACTCCAGCCACCGTTTTGCCCGGTTCGCCGTTCGATGTCGATGGACGATTCTTTCCCGAAAGCGCCCCACGTCAACCGAATGGAGCGCGTACCGGTGGCCTGTGCCTGCAAATTGGTTACACGACTTGGTGCCAGATTCGCCGTAGCGCAGGCCACCGTGGAGTAATCAGAAAATGTGGAACCTACCCGCGACCGAACCCGGTAGCAATATTGCTGACCACCCAGAACGCCGTTGTCGGTGAACGTTGGCGTGCGGCTGTATTCCACACTTTGCAGTAGGTTAAACCGGCCATTCGCCGATTCGCCCCGTTCAATCTGATAACTGGTGGGCGTCATGCCCGAACCATTGCTCCAGCTCAGTTTGATACCGTTGCCTTCGGCGGTCGCGTTTAGACCAGTCGGAAGGGCCGGAGCCTGGGCATAGGAAAGCTGGACACGGATTGTCAGCAGTGGCAATACTCCGAAAATCAGCAGAAGGAAATTTTTCATACGCGCGAAAGTTGGGCTCTCAGGACTCATTTCCGGGGAATCGCTTTGACACTATCACTTTTCAGTTGTTGCCCGGTCTGGCTGATGGCCACCACGGCAATCTCGTATTCGGCCCCGGTTTCCCAATCGGTCAGGGTCGCCTGCGCTTCGGTCAGCAGGGGCGTTACCGCCCGGAACGTTTCGCCCTGGTCGCGGGCCAATACCCGGTAACCGGCAAAATCGGCAGGTTGCGGTGGAATTGTCCAACTGACCATCATCGTCTTTGCGCGTTCGTCCAGCCGCACTTTTACATCTTTGGGAGCGGTTAGCGAATTTCTGCCGCTGATTTCGACCACCTTCGGCAGTGACGGTTTGGACTGGTTGCCGGCACTGTCGATGGCTAAAACCGCGTAGCTGTAAATGCCCCCCGTTACATGGCGGTCAGTAAACTGGCGTTGTACCGTGCGGCCAACCACCAGAAAAGCGGCCTGTTTCTCACCGTCGTTACGGCGCAGAATCTGGTAGTTGCGTACATCATCCGAAACCGGCACGGTCCATTCCAGCCGAACGGAATCAGCTGCGGGCGCGGGGGTAAGCAACATCGGGGCTCTGGGTGGCTGGTGATCCGGCAGTCGAACCGTGATCAGAGCGGGCTGACTTTCGTTGTCGCTGTTGTCTACCGCCGTAATTCGGTAGAAAAAGACGTTGCGGTTGCTGCGGGGTAGCGTGTCCCGAAAAACTGTACCGGTTAGCGGGTTAAGCTGTAATTGGGCGTAATTGTCGGTTTTATTGTCCAGTGCACGGTACACAAAATACCCTTTCAGATCGGTCTCCTGATTGGCCCGCCAGCTGAGGACGATGTGCCCCAGCGTGTCGGTCTGGACGGCCAGACCCATAGGCTGGGCGGGGGGCGTCAGATCGGGATGGGTCACCTGGATGGGCGGTGTCGTAACAGTGTTCCCGGCCTGGTCTTCCGTTTGCAGGTAATAATAATACGTCGCGCCTTCCACGGCGGTTTCGTCCGTAAACGTGGTATCAGCCGTCGCCAGCAAGCGCGGTAATACCGGCTGAAACGGTTTGTCGATGGCAATTCCCCGGAAGAGCTTATAGCCGATGCAATCGCGCGAGGGCGACGGTTTCCAGCTTAACCGAATCCCTTTTTTGCCGATCTGACCGCGCAGTGCTGTGGCTCCGACGGGTGGGTCCAGGTCTTTGAGGGTGAGCCAGGCGGTCTGGCTCATTTCCCCGGCGTTGACAAACGGGTCGAGGGCGGCAATCCGGTAATAATACGTTTCACCTACTTTCAGCGTACTGTCGGTGTCGGTAAATTGCGTCGAGGGCCGTTTGCCATTCAGCGCATCGACCACCACCACCGGTTTTTTGTTGAGCTTTACTTCCCCGCCGTTTTCGCGCCGACGGTAGACATTATAAGCCAGTACATCCGTGCGAATATCCCAGCTCAGCGCAATTTGGCGGGTTTTCTGCTGTACGATTTTCAGGCCCGTTGGTGCCGTTTCTGGTCGGAAATCGCCGGCCCGAACAGGGGCGCTTATGGCCCAGCTGTATTCTTTTCCGTTGAAAACCGCACTTACGGCGTATTCATAGGTTTTTCCAACGGTAACCGTATGGTCTTTGTAATACATCCCGGCGGCTCGGGCAAACTCATTATCGGTATAAGCATTCATGCCGAATAGCTGAAGAAAAAGCTGCACTTCGTCTTTCGTTGTGGGCCATTTCTGGGTGAAGTCAAGGTAATTCTGGCGAGCTTCGGCTACCGCGCCGGGACCTTTCAACGAATTGGAGGTGATGGCTTCCAGCGGTTTTTCGGACACTTTTTTGAATGTTTTTTCGCCCACGGCCCGACGAAGGATGTGGTACTGAACCCGGACGGGAGTTGTTACAATCCACTTGATCTGAATGGCATTTTCCCGCGGAACCGCCTGCGCATACGCCTTCGGTAGTTTGTTCTGGGCCCAGTTCTGGCTTAGGCTGAGCAGCAGGAAGCCAATCGTCAGAAATCCTTGCTTTGTCATTTTGTTGTTCAGTTAAAGAAGTCAACAGCCAAAACCGATCGTGGCACAATACCCCTCTTTGAGGGCTCCCCCTACGGCTTCCGCGCCTTTGACAACCGCTCCCGTGGCATCCTTGAGCAGGTTGTAGGCCGTATCCAGTACCTCACCGGCGGCATTGATAATCACCTGCGCCCCGTCCATCAGCCAACCCAGAATCCCTTCACATGGCCCCTGCACGGTGCCATCGTCCCGGCACATGTCTCCCGGGCCACCGTTGGTGCGCATGAATGGGGTTGGGCGCAGGCCAATGATCAGGTTGCAGCCGCCCAAAACCGGGAAGCAGATGCGCTTGTTGTAGGCCACACAGAAGTCCGGCAGCGTTAACTGGACGCTTTCCGAAACGTTGGCGAGGTTGTACGAATAATTGCTGTAACCGACGTAGAGGCTGATGTCTGTGCCAACCCGGGCGTACAAATCCACCGACGGCCGAATGGTTACATCCAGGTCGGCATCGGTTCCGGCGGTGAGGGTGGCCCAGGGGTTGGATGAGAAAACTTTGCGGGTATCGATGTTCAGCAGGGTGGCTGCCAGGTGTGCCCGGATGCCAATGCCACTGGTCGGAATCCAGGGCATGCCGCCGATGGAACCGTTGGTGGCATATAGCGCAGTGTAAGCCGTCGCGTATGGCGTCATGTCGCCCATGATGCCGCAGAGCGCGGTTGCTTTCACGGGCTGTGCGGGCGAGCCAACCGACACCGCAAAACCGCTCGGTCCCATGTAAAAATAGGCCGTTCCGGTCATGCAGACTGCCGTGAAATCGCCCTTGGTCATGTTCACGGTTCCCACGACGGTTTTTTCTTTCGGGGCCATCACCAGCACGCCGTAGCCCTGAATCCGGGAGGTGCTGGCGTCGCCCGTGCCGCCCAACTGCTCCAGGTTCACATCGCCCCGGATGGTAATCTGGTTGGGGGCAAAACCCTGGAAGGTCATCTCAACACCGGTTTTTCCCCAGAGCAAACGGCCCTTATCCGCCACCGACTGAATGGGCATAGCGGCAAACAACCCGAAGCTCGTGCTGGCATCCGGTACGTAGTTGTCGTTGAAAATGGCGGTGGGTTCGCCGACGTGCTTCATGCGGCTGTAAATCCTGCCCTCAAAACCGTAAGCTTCCAAATTCAGGAACAGCGGAATACCGGGCGAATCTTTGCTCTCGTATTTAAATGCGGCAAACCAGTATTTCACGCCCTGTGCTTTTCCAGCAATCACGGTAGCGCCTACATTGGTTTTGACCGGACTGAAAATGAGTGCTTTCGTTTCGAGCCGAAAACCGTTGCCGAAGGTCGCATCGTCGGTGTAGAGCGTAAAATCGCCCTGGTAATAAGCCGTTCCGGTGCTGAACGAACCGTGAATGGTTTTGGCTTTCAGGGGCATCAGAGCCGAAGCCGGAGCCGAACGTTCGAGGTGATAACCAACCGCCAACTCCGCTGCGGAAAAGGCGTCAGTGTCTTCGGACGGGCCACCCTGGTTTGCGTTGGGCAGGGAAAAACCGTCGAACGGCAACGAACCCGTAAAATTGAAATCGTCCGTCGGCGGTTTGGCAAAAACCAGATCGTAGAGGTATTGATCATCGGTGACGATTTTCTCACCAATCACCAGTTTCCCATTGAACGACAACCGACACTGCTTGCCACCCGGTTCGTCGCTCAGCACCACCCGCGCCAGATGATAATCCAGTCCATTGAGGTAGGCGGTTTTTTGCTTGCTGCCGCTGTAGAACGCTTCGGCTTTTTTGTTTTTGTAATCGCTGACCAGCTCGCCTTTGGGCGTAATCGCTACGTCGATGGCGTCCATCCGGATTTCCCGGGCATCGAGGCCGCGCGTGGGATTCGTCGCGTTGTAGACCGAAAGCGACAGGTCGGGGTAGAAATAACCGTCGGCAAAATACCCGCCCGACACCTTCACCGTGACGCGGTCGCCAGCCGGAGTTTCCAGCAACGTCCGTTCGTTCTTGTCAAAGGAAACCACCTCTGCATCGCCCAAACCGTATTTCTCGATGATGATTTGCAGATAACCCACGCTGCTCACAAACGGCACATACACCTGCCCGACCAGGTGCCCAACCTTGAATTCACTTTCTTTAATGACCGTGATCGCGTCGGTAATTTTGCCTTTGAAGCCCAGAAATTGGGTTTGCCAGCTGAGTCCTTTGTGGTCGGCGTTGGTGGACTCGTAGCCCTTGCCACGGTTGACAACGGGGTTGATCGGCACGATGGTCCAGTCGAGTTTGTCGGCATTGTAGTCGCCGGAGCGCATCCAGAACTCAGGCTCCGGGCACGAAACGCCCTTTACCCACTGCGGATACAGCAGATCGTCGGCTTCGAACAAGTCGCCCAGCTGTACGTTGATTTTCTTGAAACTCAGAAAAAGCCGGGCCTGATTGTTGACCACCGAGAGTGGGAGCTGTTGATCTTCAACCTGGGTCGTGAACGTGATGCCGTCGGATTCCTGAAACGGCACGGCGAGTGGCGCGGTATCTTTCCGGCCACTAGGAATGGTAACGGTTCCGTTCAGCCGGGCAAGCAGGGTGCCGTTTTGCACCTCGAAGTAGGAATCGGCCCGCAGGGTCAGGTGAAAACCTTTCAGGTCGGCCAGCGGCCCTTCGTACGCCTTGCCAAAAGGGATTTTCAGCGCTGGCGCTTTTTTGAGTTCGTTGCCTGCCGTTGCGATGGGAAACCAGTCGCCGGGCACATCAACGTTCAGATTACCGTCAAAACTGGCTGTGCCCACCGAGAGGGGGCCCCCTTTCCCCGGTTTGTAGCTTGTCAGGGTGGTCAGGGTAATGGGGCTATACCAGGTCAAACCAGTTTGAATCGACGCTTCTTCGGCCCCGCCTTTGCGCAGGGTGTGCGCATTCTGTTTTTCGTCAAACGTTTCGGAGTGATTGGCCACCAGACGAATCGCCTGGTAGGTCATGGCGGCTGTTCCGCCGGTGTGTGGAGCGGTTTTCAGCTTCGCCGTTCGGTCGCCTAATTGTGCGCCTTTCAGACTGCTTTCGAGGGTGCCCTTAACAACCGTAAAATCGTAAAAACCGCTTTTTCCGCGCTTCTGGCTTTTGTCGTAGCTCAGGGGCCGAACAGCCAGGTTGCTGAATGTAATCTCCGCCGACAACTTCACCGGCGACTTCATGAGGAGCGTTCCGGTGCCCGAAAAATGGTCCCGGTCGGCGTTGGTAATTTTTTTGATGGCAATGGGCTGGCCGCAGAAAATCAGCTCCGTTACACCCGAAAGGTTGAGCGGAGACTTGGCAAAAGCTAGTGTCGGGCGCGCCGTCAGCGTGTCGGCCGGGCCGTACTGAAAGGCGCAAACCGGACTTTTTCCATCGTTCAACAGGTTCAGCTTGCCGAATTTGTCGATGGCCTGTACCCGCCAGGCGTAGCGTTTCCCAACTTTCAGGGGCAGATACTGCGGCCCGTACAGGAACGTACTGGTCGGTAAATTCTTGATTTCGATGCCCGAAGGTGGCAAAGCCACGGCGTCGATGAACACATTTGGATCGACGTGTTGCAGCGGCAATTCCACCACTCGCAGCGTGTAGCTGACCTGCGTAGGCAGAATTCCGGCGGGCGGTGTCCAGGTAAAAACCGTAGCCTGGGGCGTGGTCGGAAGCACCTCGCCATCGCACAACGGCGCGATCAGGATGGGCGGTTCGATGGCTTTCACCGGAAACGGGGGCGAGCAACCCAGCGGTTCGCCCGCCGAGAGGGGCTGACTGGTCCGGTTATCGAACACCTGCACGCACAATTGGTAGCTGCCTTCGGGCAACGGTTTTCCCTGATACAACTGGTTTTTATTGATACCTTCCACCACAATCTGGTTGAGGTCAAAGAGCCCTTCGAGGTCTTTGCGGGTCAGGAGGGTAGCGCCGGGTTGGAGCACCAACGGAATGGGCGGACGGTAGTTGGGCAAGGTGTGGATCGAAACGCCGTTGTCGCCCGTAACGCTGCCTTGCAACCGAATTTCGAGGGGCCGGGCCGTGGGGTTGATCAACCGGATCTGGACCTGCTGACCCGCTCCGGCGTAGTCCTGCAAATACGCACTGTAGGGAGGATTGACGTTGACCAGCACCTGAACCTGTTGGGCGCGGAGCGTCGGCACAAGACCGATGAACAGGAAGCTGATCCAAACCGTAAGCGACGAGCCCCGGCAATTACCGATAAGATTAGAACGTGATGCCATAGCCAAGGGTGCCTCGAAATTCATTATACCGTTGTTCCGCCAAACCCGTATTTGAGTTCAGATAAAGAAGTTGCAAACTGAGGTTCTGCCGTTTGCCCAGTTGATAACCGGCGTTTGCCGAAGCATTGATGATTTGCCCGGTGAGCGTTTCGCCCGGCAGATTGGTTTGCCGGTTGATCAGGTAGCTGGCGTTCAGGGCGGTGCTGAGTTTATTGACTAGAAAGGATTTTGTCAGTCCGAGCGTCGGGCCGTAGAAGGTCGTTTGCAGGCCCATCGCCAGATCGGCTTGCGTATACGAAACCGTCAAATTGGCTCCCAGACCGGTTTTTACCCGCTGGTAGAAATAGCCCAGATTCAGGTTTGTGTTGGTGTTGTTGGTAAAAGCCGCTGTGTGTGCGTTGAGATCACTGAGCTGCTGACGGGTGGCCGAAAGCGTAAACAGGTTGACAACTTCTTCGTTCTGAAGGGTGTATCGCGTGTTGATCGTCGCTGAAAAATTGTTCTGTGCCAATCGGATGGTGTCGATCAGCGGACGAATCCCGGTCTGCTGGCTGATCCCGTAATTGGAAAGCTGAAGGTCCAGGCCGAACTGTGTGACCGGGTTGTAGCTAGCCATGAATGACCCGATTCGGCGGCCTGTGCGGGCGTCTTTGTTCTTTGCCAGGTTATCGAACTGAACGCCGTAACTGCCCGACAACCGGAGCTGTCCTTTCAGTAGAGTAAGATTAGGTGCCAGGGCGTAGCTTTCAATATCGCTCTGGAAATAATACGCACCCATCGTCTGGAAACTCGGGTCGATGCGCTTGTACTGGAGTTTGATGCCCGCGTTTTTGGTCCGGTAGCCGATGGCTGCCTGAGTTGCCTGGGTTAGTTGCGTCGAAAGCCGGGCGGTGAACATCCGGCCAAACAGGCGAGTGAGGGCGTTACTTCCTTCCGCCGAAACCGGGCTGCTTCGTATGTCGCGGGTATAGGCACTGACGGCGGCATCCAGCTCAACAATCCAGTGTTTGATCATCAGTAACCGGCTGGTTACCCCAACGACCAGATTTTCGGCGGGGGTAACCGTTTGCGTTGCCGATTGCGGGACAGAGAAAATGGAGCTTGAATCGTCTTTGGCGCGCAGCATCAGCAGATCGACGTAATTGCCGGGTTTGCCGTAGCCGAGTTTGAGCGCATAGCCCGTTCGCTGGTATGCCGGGAGAATGTTGGGTTCAACCAGGTTGGTCGAGATGGCTTTGTTGAATCGACCGTACACCGCACCAAGCCGCAACTTGCCGGGATTGAGTTCAAAACCGCCCCCCAGAAACGTGTGACCGGCCAGCGTGAACGGCGAAAAACTGACGTTGCGATACCCCGCGTGCACGGTCGCCCATTTATACGTAGGCGATACGCCAAATTGGTTGAAAGGCTGCCGGAAGCTATTGCCCTGATTGCCGAGCACTACCGAAAACGGCAGCGAAACACCGCCCGGCAGCGCAACCGTTACGGAACCATTCAATCCGAAAGGCGCTGGTTGATTACGGTTTTCAAGGCCATTGGCGCGGTAAAAACCGGCGTAAGCGTTCAATCCACCGGAGACCTTTATGGGTTTGGAGCGAGTTTCTGACGAATCCGTTTGCGCCAGCAGCGAACTCGTCAGGCAGCTCCAGGAAACCAACAACAGGCTGAAAAAGCGCATACCGCAGAACGTTAAGTAGTCTTGGAAACCGAGCCAAAACTACCCTCAGAATCAGCGCTCCGCAATCGGATAAATATATGAACGGGAAAATACGCTTAGGATCTTTTTATGGTATAATATTCTGGTAGTGAAGATATTGTGATGGATAGTTGAAAATAGAAACAGCTATAAATGCGTATAAAACCGGTGCTCCATACTTGTGTTGAAAAGATACCATCCAACGATTGATCCTTGCTTGGGGTCATTCCGGAAACAATCAGGCTTATGAAACCTATTGTCCTGTTGACCTTTCTCATTTTGATGGGGGCTTGCGAAAAGTCGTACTTTGAGATTGACCCTGATAAAGTCTATACACCTTCCGAACTCATTGAGAAGGCGAACGGGAAGTGTAACCAAAGACTGCCCTGGGAGGATAAGTCCGTTTCTGTTGTGGGCGCTATTGATCGAAATTTTGGGAGCGAAATCGAAAATGAGGGTAAATTCTGGCTGCGTGACGAAGAAACCCGTGCTGTGATCGAAGTGTATGTTCGGGGAGCGTCTGTAGAAGAACTGGCCCGGATCAATGCCGTGCTTCAGAAGAGCTTTCGCGTCACGGTAGCCGGTAAAGCAGTAGCGGTTGAACGCCCGACGCAGCTAAAATGCCGCAAAATGCTGCATCTGGAAATCAACAGCCACGAAGCAATTGGGTTATAAAGCGGCATCCGACCGGTTTTCGTACTATTTAAACAACCCGGTTTTCAGGGCTTTGACGACGGCTTCGGATTTGGAGTTGACGTGGAGCTTTTCGTAAATGTTCACGATGTGGGTCCGGACGGTGCCCATGCTCATGTGGCAGTGGTCGGCGATGAGTTTGTAAGAATCACCCGCCACGAGCCGCTGTAAAACCGTTTTTTCTTTTTCCGTCAAAGTGTAGGTGTTGGGTTTGGGCTGGCGGAAGGCTTCCATTACTTTCAGCGCAATGGAGGGCGTCATGGCGGCCCCGCCTTCCATCACATCCCGGATCGACTCAATGAGCTTGCCCGACGGCGTTTTTTTGAGCAAATACCCCACCGCCCCCGCCCGAATGGCCGCAAAAATGCGCTCGGTATCGTCAAAAACCGTTAACATCAGAATTTTGGGCTGGAAGTTGTGCTGCCGGATGAGCTGAACGGCTTCAATGCCCGTACGACCCGGCATGTCGATGTCCATCAATACCACATCTGGCTGGTCGCGCTGCACGGCGGCCACGGCTTCGAGTGCGTTGGGATAATGGCCCGTTACGATCAGGTCGTCGGTAGCGTCGAACACCAGTTGGAGCGTTTCGCGCAGGGAATCGTTGTCGTCGAAAATGGAAACCCGGATCATGAGGAAGGCCGTTAGTGCCAGACAAAAATAAGCGGACCGGCAGTGGCATGAAATCAGATAAATATATGAATTAGCCGTTCAATACCAGCCGGATGCGGGTGCCGTCATCCGGTGCCGACTGGACGGTTAGTTCACCTCCCAGCGCCCGCGCTCGCTGTTGCATGCTCTGCTGCCCCGTCCGGGTCGTTTGCTGTTCTGGGGTAAATCCGCGGCCGTTGTCTTCAATCAATACCATAATCTGCCCCTTATCGTAATCGAACCGAATTGTGGCCTGTGTAGCGTTGGAGTATTTAATGAGATTATTAATGGCTTCTTTACCAATTAGATACAGGCCGCGCCGTACTTCCATCGAGATGGGGGCCTGGTCGAGTGCCGGATTGATGGCGAACGAAAACTGAATATTTTTCGACTCCATCAGCGGCTGGGCGTATTCCTGCAACCGCAGGGCAATCCGCGGGAGCGAATCATTGCCGGGGTTGATCGTCCAGATGATTTCGTCGATGGATTCCAGAATCTGGCGGGCGTCGGTGTAGATTTTTTGCACCATTTTTTGAGCCGTTTCCGGACGGTTTTGACTCAGCAGTTCGTCGGTATGACCACTCAGCAACGAGATGCTGCTGAGGGTGCTGCCAACTTCATCGTGTAAGTCGTGGGCAATCTGTTTGCGGAGCTTCAGCGAGTCTTCCAGCCGCCGGAGTCGGGCGCGATTGAGCAGCCAGGCCGTTACGGCACCACCCAGCAAAAGCAACAGGGCGCCACCCGCCAGCGACGCATTCCGCTGAAACCGTTGCTGTTCGAGTTCGTCGTTGCGTAATTGAGCCTGCTGGCGAAGAATTTTGATCTGGGCTTCTTTTTTTTCGGTTTCGTAGTGCGCAATCAGGCGCTGCACCTCGGCGTTGGTCCGCACCGTGGTGGCCGAATCCGTCTGTTTATTTTTTTCGAGCTGAAAAAGGTACGCTTCCTGAAAATTTTTCATACCCCCGTACAGGTCGGCCAGCGCCTGGGTGTAGTCGGTAATTTTGTCCGGTTGTTCCAGTTCTTTCACGAGCTGGAGGGCTTTCTTCAGGTTTTCCTCGGCGGGTTTATATTGTTTCAGATCCTCATAAATCCGTCCGAGATTGAAATAGGCCGTCGCCATCGTGGATTTATTTTCCTGACGCCGGCCAATCGCCAGCGACCGTTCGACGTACGGAATGGCCTCCTGCGACCGTTTGGCCAGGTTCAGCGCCAGCCCAATATTGACTAGGATGTCGCCCTGCAATAATTCGAATTTTACTTCTTCAGCGTGTTTTAGCGCCCGTTTGTAGTACATCAACGACTGATCATAGCGCTCCAGGTAATCGTAGCAAATACCCATGTTGTTTTCAATGATGGACATACCCCGAACATTGTTTTCGGCCTGCATCAGGCGCAGGGCCTGTTGATAGTAGGGCAGCGCCTGCTGCGGTTTTTGCATGTTTCGGAAGGCGTTGCCGATGCCGCCATAGGTGGTTGCAATGCGGGGTTGTACGTTGTATTGCTCTTGTAAATGGAGCGAGCGCAGTTCCATTTCCACCACCTTGTCGTATTGCTGAAGCTTGCCAAAGGCCGCGGCCACATTGGAAATGGCCCCGCAGGTGAATCTGGGCGGAAGCTGGTATTTTTCAGCGGCTGCGAGGGCTTTCTGGAAATAGGCCAGCGCCAGTTCGGGGCGGTTGGTCAGGTAATAAATAGACGCCCGGTTGGTATACGCTTTGGCCAGGCCCATTCCATAGTTGAGCTTTTCGGCCAGCTTTTCCGACACCATCAGGGCCGAATCAGCCCGTTCGTAGTTCGGATTGGCTCCCGAATGAAGCTCGCGGCCCAGCACGTTCAGCGCGCGGACGTAATTTGTATCCTGAACCGTGCGGGTTTTTAGATACACCTGAACAGAATCGAGTGAATTAGGAACCTGACCCAGTCCCCGGTGGGCGTGTAGCAGAGCCAGACCGACAATGAAAGCGAACAGAGCGTAGCGGTTTTGCATAAAGGCAGGGTAAAGACCGTAAATATCAGTGAATTACTAAACAGTTGGCAATACTTTTAGTATACGGTTTCTGTAAAATGAACTGTAGTGACAGGAAAAGTCGGCAAGGGTCAGCCAAAAGAAAGCTGACGAGCGAATGGATAGGAGAATGGCCGAAAAATACGTCTTTTTTCGGATCAAAAAAAGTGCTGTCAGTAGGGGAAAGGTTTTGAAATACAGGCTTTAGCGGCAGGTAATGGGTGGCAGAACGGTTTTTTTATAGCCCTTATCAGGAAAAAAAGGACGGGTTTGATCGTTAGCCGGGCCGGTTGTTGGCCGGCAGGCGGGTTGGCACCGAGTTCGCGAAGAGTAAATAGGTTCATTTCGTCGAGTCTTTTTCCGTCGACGAGCCGAAATCGCCCGGACTCCTGTAAGTCCGTTAAACTGGGTTTGTTCATGAACTTGAAAATGCCGTATACTTCCTGTAGGTCAAAGACTACGATTGAGGTTACTAATTATCCCGGTCAATCGACTTGCTGCATGCTGGTTGGCGGGTTATAATTTCTTAGTTTTGTGTAGATATTGAAGAATGAATTCATGAGAAAATGGCTGGTGGCCGTGGCGGCCTTTTTTAGTTTTACTCCTCTTTTTGCGCAATCAACGCAGCAACCTTCTGAACCCGAACGTTTTACCCGACAAGACTCGTTACGTGGATCGCTGCGACCTGAACGGACCTGTTACAATGTGGGATTTTATGAGCTTAATCTGACGATTGATCCGGCCACGAAATCCGTTTCGGGCAGCAACACCATCCATTACCGGGTGCGGAATTCGTTCAGACGCATGCAGATTGACCTTTTCGAGAACCTAACGATCGAGTCGATTACGCAAGGGGGCGAGCCGCTTCGTTACACCCGCGAGGGCAATGCGGTTTTTGTTACGATGAAAAGCCAGCAGGAGCAAGGCAATGTGGAAGCCATCCGGATCAAATACCACGGCAAGCCGCAGGAAGCCGTCAATCCGCCGACGCAGGGGGGCTTTGTCTGGAGCAAAGACAGTACGGGAAAAGACTGGGTAGGGGTTGTATCGCAGGGCGTGGGCGCGAGTTCGTGGTGGCCCTGCAAGGATCACGGATCCGACGAACCCGACTCAATGCGGATGACGTTTCGCGTGCCGCGTGGGTTGAAAGCCATCTCGAACGGACGGTTGCTGCGGCAGCATGATGTGGGCGAAAACCAGTCGGAATACACCTGGGAAGTATCGTATTCCATCAATACCGCCAGCGTTACCGTCAACGTGGGGGATTATGTGGTGGTGCGGGATCAGTACCGGAGCCGGGATTATCGCTACCTTGATCTGAATTACTACATGCTGCGAAACAACAGCGAAAAAGCCGTTAGTCACTTTGGACAGGTCATTGGAATGCTGGATTGCTATGAATGGTATTTTGGGCATTATCCCTATTGGCGTGATGGCTACTCGGTGGTGCAAACGCCGTATCTGGGCATGGGACATCAGACGGCGATCGGGTACGGCAATCAGTTCCGAAACAATTCGTTTGGTTTTGATCCGGTGCTGATTCACGAGAGTGCCCACGAGTATTTTGGCAACTGCCTGAGCAGCTCCGACCCGGCCGAATTATGGATTCACGAAGCGTTTGCCACCTACATGGAATCCATTTACGTGGAAAATACGGATGGTTATCCGAAGATGATCAAGTATTTGATGGGGCAAAAACCGCTCATCAAAAACAAATACCCGATGATGGGGCCGCGGGGCGTCAATTACCAGCACAAGGACACGGATATTAATTACAAGGGTGCCTGGCTGCTCCATTCGCTGCGCTGCATCGTTGACGACGACAACATCTGGTTTATGGCGCTGCGGCAGGTGGCGCTGCAACGGAAGCATTCGGTGGTCACCACCAAGCAGATAATCGATATTCTGTGCCGGGAAACCGACGTCGATTTGCGGCCCGTTTTTGACCAGTTTCTGAACTATGCCGCCCCACCCGTGCTGGAATACAAGGTAACTGAAAAAGGCGACTACGTTGAGGTACAGCACCGTTGGATTGCCGGTGCCTACGGTTTTAATATGCCTCTGAAATACCGGTTTGCTTACGGGCCCTGGCATACCTTATTCACCACGCGCGAATGGCAGACAACCCTGATTCGTCGTTCCAATGGCTGGTTGAATTTTGGATATGAATTGCAGTACTTTGGGGCCAAGCATCTAGACCCCAATAGCTTAAAGTCAGATCAATAACGCTCTCATGCGCTTCATCAACCTATTTCTTATCCTGATTCTGGCGTTGCTGACAACGGCCTGCCAGAAGAGCGGTTATCACCTGACCGAACAATCGTACAAGCGCCTTCAGATTGATTCGGTGGCCGCACCGGCCGATAGTGCGATGGCCCGCTTTCTGCAAACGTACAAGCAGCAACTCGGCCAGACCATGAATGAGGTGCTGGCCGAATCGGCGGAGCCGCTGATCAAGGCCAAACCAGAATGCGCCCTGAATAACATGCTGGCCGATGCTATGTTGCAATATGGGCAGCAAAAGCTGGGGCAAACCGTCGATTGTTCACACCTGAATTACGGCGGAATCCGGACGAACCTGCCCAAAGGTCCCATCCGAATTGAGCATATTTATGAAGTCATGCCGTTTGACAACCAGCTCACGATGCTGACCTTGAAAGGCTCCATGCTGCGGGAATTTTTCGAGTTTTTTATTGGCAATCAGGCCGAAGAAAATGCCCTGATCGTAGGCGGTGTGCGGGTGACAATTAAAAACAACCTCATTACGTCCATCGCGTTCACGAACGGAAAAACATTTGATCCCAACCAAACCTATACCGTTCTGATCAGTGATTACATCGCCAACCGGGGCGGAGGTACGGCTTTTCTGAAAGACGCGGTTCGGCGGCAGGATTTCGCCGTCACGATTCGGGATATTTTCATTGATTATTTCCGGCAACTTGGCAAATCCGGCCAGCCCATAAAACCCACCACTGATGGACGCATTGCAATCCAATAGACGCCAGTTTCTGAAATTGTTCGGAACGGCTGCGGTTGTCGGCAGCCTGGCACCCGAGGCTCTGGCCAAGCCAACAACGACGCACCTGACCATTTTGCACACCAACGATGTACATAGCCGACTGGAGCCGTTTCCGATGGATGGGGGGCGCAACGCCGGGCGGGGCGGTATTGTTCGCCGGGCTGCATTGATTGAACAGATTCGGCAGGAGCAGCCAAATGTGCTGCTGTTCGACGCGGGCGATTTGTTCCAGGGAACGCCCTATTTCAACGTGTTCAAAGGCGAACCCGAAGTACAGGCCATGAACCGGATGCGCTACGACGCCAGCACCATTGGCAACCACGATTTCGACGGTGGAATGGACAACATGGTGACGCAGTTCGGAAAAGCCACCTTTCCATTCCTGATTGCCAACTATGATTTCCGAAACACGGCCATGAACGGGCGGACGGAGCCGTACCGGATTTTCAAAAAAGACGGGTTAAAAATCGGTGTTTTTGGCGTTGGAATTAAACCCGATGGCTTGATTCCGAAAGAATTATACCGCGAAACCCGTTACCTTGATCCCATCGGCGTGGGCAACGATATGGCGATCACATTGCGCAGGGAGAAGAAGTGCGATTACGTGATCTGTTTGTCGCACCTGGGCTACCAGTACAACGACAAAACCGTTTCTGACCGGGTATTTGCTTCCCAAAGTCGGCACATTGACCTGATCATTGGGGGCCACACGCACACTTTTCTGGAAGCGCCCGTCAACGTGCTGAATCAGGACGGTTTGCCGGTGTTGATCAATCAGGTTGGTTTTGCCGGGATTTATTTGGGGCGCATTGATCTGACCTTCGAGCGGGGAAAAGCGACCGTGGAAGCCGGTGGAAAGGCCGTCGAAGTGAAATCCTGAGATTAAATAGGGAAATATGGTTCAAAACGGTCCTTTACCACAATTGCCTGAAACCTTACCGAATCGATTCGAGTTATCCTGACAAAAGGTTTAACTCAAAAGAACATGAACCCAAATATTCCACGTACCGACCGGAAGCGTGTAGTGATTGTGGGGGCGGGGTTCGGAGGTTTGCGGCTTGCTCGTAAGCTCTCAAGCCGGAAAGAGTTTCAGGTCGTTCTGATCAATAAAAATAACTTCCACGAATTTCAACCGCTGTACTACCAGGTGGCTACTTCCGGGCTGGAAGCCAGCTCGATTCTTTTCCCACTCCGGGCGGTTTTTCAAGACTGCAAAAATGTCCATATCCGTGTAACAACCGTTACGGCGGTGCATCCTGATACCAAAACCGTTGATACCGATCTCGGACCCATCGAATACGACTACCTGGTGGTGGCTACTGGTGCGGATACGAATTTCTTCGGAATGAAAAATATCATCGAGCGGGCGTTGCCAATGAAGTCGGTCTCAGAAGCTATTACGCTCCGAAACCGGGTTCTCCAGAACTTTGAAGACGCGCTGTCGGTCGACAGTGTCGACGAAAAAGAAGGTTTTTTGAACGTGGTCGTAGTGGGCGGAGGCCCTACGGGTGTCGAACTATGCGGAACGTTTGCCGAAATGCGAAAAACCGTATTGCCGAGCGATTATCCCGAGCTGGACTTCCGGATGATGAAAATTTACCTGATTGAATCCGGGGGCGAGTTACTCGGTCCCATGTCGAAAAAATCGCACGTCAAATCGCAGGAATACCTTGAGAAGCTTGGCGTTGTGGTGCGGCTGAATACCCGCGTTCAGGATTTCGACGGGCGGTATGTATACATGAACGATGGCACCACGATTCGGACGAATAACCTGGTGTGGGCGGCTGGGGTACGCGCCAATGCGCTCAACGGTTTGCCCGCTGAATCGCTGGGGCGGGGTGGGCGGTTGATGGTGAATCGGTATAGTCAGGTGCAGGGATTTACGGATATTTTTGCCATTGGCGACATTGCGGTGATGACGGAGGAAAAATACCCGGACGGACACCCGCAGATTGCGCAACCGGCTATCCAGCAGGGTGGTCATTTGGCGAAAAACCTGATCCGGATGCTGAAAGGTGAAACCATGCAGGAATTTACCTACAAAGACCTGGGTACCATGGCCACTATTGGGCGTGGAAAAGCCGTTGTCGATTTGCCGTTCTGGAGTTTTCAGGGCGTTTTTGCCTGGATGGTCTGGCTGTTTGTTCACCTGATGGCTATTGTTGGTGTCAAAAACCGATTACTGATTTTAATCAACTGGGCCTGGAATTACCTGAGCGATGACCAGTCTTTGCGCCTGATTATCAAACCGAAACTGCCAAAAGGCAACATGGATGCCATCAAACAAAAGATGGATGATCAGTTGGTGACGAAATAGAAATCAGTCAACTGACTTGACTATCTCTCTACTTGAAGTATAAATTTGCGCGTATCAGTATCCAACCATCGCTACTGCGGCCTCCAACGTGTTAGCGGCAATTAATTGTTAACAATCATGAACGAAACGATAACCAAAAACAAAGTAAGACCTAAAAATAGCGGTACCAAACCGTTGTTTGAAAATCCAATCCTGGAACGCCTGTCACGGACCCACATCTCCGTTCCCATTACAATTTACCTGGTTACCTCTACCATTTTTGGCTGGTATGCCTTCACGTACACCGACATGTCGGCGGCCTGGATTACCTTCCTGTTTTTTGCCGGAGTAACGGTATTTACGTTAGTAGAGTATGCGGTTCACCGGGGTGTTTTTCACATGGAAACAAATACGCCGGCGAAGGCAAAAATCCAGTATACGTTCCACGGCATTCACCACGAATACCCGAAAGATAAAACGCGGCTGGCCATGCCGCCGGCTGCGGCCATTTTTGTCGGAGCGGCCCTATTTGCCGTTATGTTTCTGTTGCTGGGCGAAGCGTCCTACGCCTTCTTCCCTGGTTTTCTGGTGGGCTACGCGGGCTACTTGTTTGTTCACTTCATTGTACATGCTTATGCTCCGCCCAAAAACTTATTCAAGTGGCTGTGGATCAACCACTCAGTTCACCATTACAAAAGCCACGACAAAAATTACGGAGTTTCGTCACCGCTATGGGACCACGTTTTTGGGACCTACATGGAATAAAATAGCTGTTTGAGCCGGGATTACACGGATTCAATGATTCACTAGGATTTGCTGCCGCGATCTTGTTTTTTTACATCCTGTTAGTTGTCGAATCCGTGTAATCCCAGTTCAGAATGCTATCCGACTTCGGTATCATCTTACTGTTTATCATCACCGGCCTGGCATTCGTTGGGCTGATTTTGTTTATTGGGGGGCTACTCCGCCCCCACCGCCCTAATATCGAGAAGCTGACCACGTACGAATCCGGCGAAGAACCCGTGGGCAACGCTAATGTGCAGTTCAACGTTCGGTTTTATGTGGTGGCCATCATCTTCGTTTTGTTTGATGTCGAGCTGGTTTTCCTGTTTCCGTGGGCAACGGTTTTTGGCCAAAAATTGTTGATAGAAGAAACGTACGGGTTGTGGGGTTGGCTGTCACTGACCGAAATGCTGATCTTCGTGGCGCTGCTGGCCCTGGGGTTGGCGTATGCCTGGGCGAAAGGCTTTCTGGATTGGGTAAAACCGGAACCCAAAATACCGGAAATAAAGACTGCCGTACCGGCTTCGCTGTACGAAAAGGTTAATCAAAAATATAAAAACAAGTGAACGGTTTTTGGTTGCTAACGCAACGGCTTTCGTGGTAGCAACCGAAAATCGTAAACTCGAAGAGATATGAGTGGCTTACTGGATCAACGATTTAAATCGGGCGAAGGCGGTGTTTTACTGACCACTGCCGAAGACCTGCTGAACTGGGCGCGGCTGTCGTCGCTGTGGCCGATGGGCTTCGGGCTGGCCTGTTGTGCCATTGAGATGATGCAGACTTTTGCGTCGGGCTATGACCTGGAGCGGTTTGGGATTTTTCCGCGCCCTTCGCCCCGGCAGTCGGACGTAATGATTGTTTCCGGAACGGTGACGTTCAAAATGGCCGACCGCATCCGGCGGTTGTACGAGCAGATGCCGGAGCCGCGCTACGTGATTTCGATGGGTTCCTGCTCCAATTGTGGAGGACCATACTGGCAGCACGGTTACCACGTCGTTAAAGGGGTAGACCGGATTATTCCCGTGGATGTGTACGTGCCGGGCTGTCCGCCCCGGCCAGAAGCCCTGATTGGCGGTTTTCTGAAGTTGCAGGAAAAAATCCGAAACACCCGGCTGACTGAAGAGCCAGCGCCAACGGCGTTGCTGGCACTGGAAGCGGAAGCAGCGACAAAAGTTTGAGCCGTACTCCAACCCTTTAAAAGTCAAAAGGGTCATGGAAAATAAAAACAACTAGGTATGAAAACGACCCTGATAGTTCTGTCATTGATTTTTGGGTTGGCTATGTGCCGCGAAAGCGACGATCCAACCGGCCCTGAACTGCGTGATCACATGATGTTATACACTAACGGGCTGGCCTATGATGGCTGCCAAACGCACGTAGCAAAAAACTGGAATGATCCGGAGAAAATAGTTCGGTATGCACCTGACGCTGAGTCGGTGGGCGTGGTCGAAAGCTTTCTGGGGAAGGAAAACCAGAAGGAGGGCGACGTTATTTATAAATTTACCGATCGTAAACGAACGGTTGAGTGTGGCTGGGGTTCTAAATTTGAAGCCGACGAGATCACGATTGTTTCGATTCGTTAATTCACCCAATGACTTTTTCCGAAATTACCGATCTGCTCGTTGCCCAGTTTGGCACTGATCTAATTCAGCAAACCAACACGGCTAATTCCCAACCGTTTCTGGTGATTCAGCCCGCGGCTGTTGCGGAGGTTTGCCAATGGCTGCGCGATCACGATCAGCTGTATTTTGATTTTCTGGCCTGCATGACCGGGATCGATAACGGCCCGCAGGCCAACACCATGGAAGTCGTTTATAACCTCACATCGATACCGTACGAACATGATCTGACGCTGAAGGTGGTGGTGCCGCGCAATAGAGACAGGGAACCGCTGCCGGAGGTGCCGACGGTGAGCCAGGTCTGGCGAACTGCCGATTGGCACGAGCGTGAAATCTACGATCTGGTCGGGCTGCGCTTTGTCGGCCACCCGGATCTGCGCCGGATTCTGTTGCCCGCCGACTGGCAGGGGCATCCGTTACGGAAAGATTACCGGGATATGGAAACGTACCACGGAATTAAAGTGAAATAGTCCGGCCAGTCAGGAACGTTTGGTAGTATGGGGGATGCAGCTTAACTTGTATTCTTTTCAGATTACCATTAGCGTTACTGCCTCCATGCCAACTCTTCGCCATAAATTATCCCCGGTTTTTTGTGTCCTGCTCATCGGTTTGCTCGGCCAATTTTCAACGGCGCACGGCCAGTCCAAATCCGATTCGGTTACGGTAAAAGGGCGCATCAAAAACCTAACGATTCAGCTGTATCGGCAAAGTCCGAACGTGACGATTTCGCGCAATAATATTCTGCAGGCCAGTCGCGAAATGGCCCGCCCGGCCCCACTCGAACCCGATGGATCTTTTCGGGTAACGCTGCCCCTGGTGTATCCTTACGAAGAACTGTATTTTAATTTTGGACAGATTTCAACGGCCTTTCTGGCCTCGACCGGAACCGTGGAAATTGCCCTCGACGCCGACTCGCTGTTTCTCTCCGAAGCGCCTTTCCGGTTTAGCGGAACCAACGCACAGGTGAACAACCAGCTTACGCGCTACAAAGCTTTTGAATTCAAGAACCGACCCAAAATTGACAACCGCCAGCTGTCCCGACGACTTACTGGCCGGTCGGCGGAAGATAGCCGAAAAATCCTGACCAATGAGTTCATGGCAACGTACGAAAAATACCGTCAGACGAACGACGTACTGCCGCTGCTGGACAAATACATTCATTCGGCTGTTAAATACGAAGTAGCGGCTTTTCTGTACGATAAAGCATTGGCCGAACAGGATTCGCGGTTTGAAACGAATGTGTCGGTTACTAACCTGCGCCCGGCCGATGACCTTTTCCTGACGGTGCAGCGGGCTACGGCGATGGACCGGTTTGCCAATTATGCGGGTTCGCGGGTCACCGAAATGTCGGTAACAGGCTCAGAACGGAGCATTCCGGTAGGAACGTTTGCCCGTTTGATCGACCGGTATGTTTCTGATCTGTCGGAAACGGAACGGACCCGGATTCAGGAACTCAAAACCGCCAAATCGGGTGTTAGCCGCGATATTACCATGTTGCAGCGGATTATGCAGCGTCATGAAGATAAACTGACGAAGCTGCTGACGTACGAAACGACAATGGCCCAATACCGCAAAATAGTGGACAGCACCGGCATGGATTTCCTGAAAGCGCAGTTTCTGGCGATGAACCTGCCCACCATTGAGTTGAAAAATCAGGAGCTGCTGTACCGGCATATCATCCCGCAGGTAGAAAATAGGTATTACCGGCTCTCGCTGGCGGAGCTGTATCAACTGGAGGTAAAGGACAGCGCCGTGGTTCGGGAAGTGGCCGGAAAGTTCAGTGATCGACAACTGGACGAACCCGTTGAAGTGTTGCCGGAAGTTACCTTGCTTCGGTCGAGTTTGTACGGGAAAGAGCTTATTGAGCAATTCAGAAAGCAGGCTCAGGGGCGTTTGGTATACCTACTCGCCTGGTCGACGGATGTAGACCCCTCGCGCCAGGAAGCATTGGCAGCCCGGGCACTTCAGGAGCGAATCGGCAGTCGCGACGTCTTTTTTGTGTACGTGTGCAGCAACGAAACTTCCGTTGCGCACTGGCGCGAATGGGTAGCCAAAAACAAACCAAAGGGCCTGCACGTCTACGTCGAAGAAGATCAGCTCGGCAATCTCCTTAGTTCGCTGCGGGCCGCATACATTCCGGCGGCTGGACTGCTGGGGCGCGATGGCAAGTTTATCAAACGCGACGCCCCGCTGCCTTCCAAAACCGACGATATTCTGAAGCTTTTTCGGGAAAAGTTATAACGCCGTTTCGGGTTATTTGACAACCCGCAGCTTTGTTAATTTGACGGGAACGCCCGCCAGCCGGACATTCGGCGGGGGAGCAAACTCGTCGGCGTCAAAAATCACTCGTGTGCCCGTTTTCCGGACCTGATCGGGCAGGTTGCAGGCAAAATAACGCGTGGTTTCATTGGCCTGAATGTAAACCCAACTGCTGGTTTGTGAGCGTTCTGCTTCGTTGATGACGATGCCGGATACTTCGTGCAGATCACCAGCCTTCTTCCATCCCGTGTAAGAGGTACAATCGGCGCTGACGGAAACCTCATTTTCCCAGGGTGCTTTCTGGCAGGTGGCCATTAATAGAGGCAGACTTAATACTAAGAACAGCGTCTTCATGACGGTAACGGTTTTTAGGAAGAAGACGCTCAAAAATGGAAAAAGGTTGGAGCCGCGCCAAAACCGTTCTAAAAAAAGACCCGCACGGTTAAAACCGTGCGGGTCCAAAAGATATGAAAAGCGGAAATTAACCCAGCTTCACTTTCAGATTTTGATCCAGTGCTTCCAGGAAGTCTTCGGTGTTGAGGTAGTGCTCACCAGCCGTCAGCTTCGTGCCTGCCGGGAAAGCCGACAAGGCCAGATCCTTCGTCATTTTACCGCTTTCCACGGTTTCGATACAAACCGCTTCCAGGGCGTTGCAGAAGTCGATCAACTGCTGATTACCGTCCAGTTTACCCCGGAATGCCAGTCCGCGCGTCCAGGCAAAGATTGACGCGATCGGGTTGGTGGATGTTGGGTTGCCTTTCTGGTGTTCGCGGTAGTGACGCGTTACCGTACCGTGAGCCGCTTCGGCTTCCATCGTTTTGCCATCGGGCGTAACGAGTACCGACGTCATCAGACCGAGTGAACCAAAGCCCTGCGCAACGGTATCCGACTGAACGTCACCGTCGTAGTTTTTACACGCCCAGACAAAGTTACCTTCCCATTTCAGGGCTGAGGCTACCATGTCGTCAATCAGGCGGTGTTCGTAATGAACGCCTTTCGCCTTGAACTCGTTTTCGTAAATTTCCTGGAAAATATCCTTGAAACGACCGTCGTATTTCTTCAGAATTGTGTTTTTGGTCGACAGGTACAACGGCCAGCCTTTTTGCAGCGCCATGTTGAAGCAAGCCTGCGCAAAACCGCGGATCGACTCGTCAACGTTGTACATACCCATTGCCACACCCGCTCCTTTGAACTGGTAAACTTCAAATTCCTGAACGGTTCCGTCTTCGCCTTCGAATTTCATCGTCAGCTTGCCTTTGCCGGGCACCACGAAATCCGTAGCGCGGTATTGATCACCAAATGCGTGACGACCTACGATGATCGGGGCCGACCAGTTGGTCACCAGACGCGGTACGTTATTGATAACAATCGGCTCGCGGAAAACCGTACCGTCCAGAATGTTCCGGATCGTACCGTTCGGCGACTTCCACATTTGTTTCAGGTTAAATTCTTTCACCCGGTCTTCATCGGGCGTGATGGTGGCGCATTTGATTCCAACGCCGTATTCTTTGATGGCGTTGGCGGCATCAATGGTTACCTGATCGTTGGTTTCGTCGCGGTATTCAACGCCCAGATCGTAATATTTAATGTCAACGTCGATGTAGGGGAGGATCAGCTTGTCTTTGATAAACTTCCAGATAATGCGGGTCATTTCGTCGCCATCCAATTCAACCACTGGATTGGCTACTTTAATTTTCTCCATTTGTTAGATATCAATCAGTGAAACGATACAGGAAATCAGGCGCAAAGGTAACAATTCTGGCCGTAACGGGAAATGAAAGTTAGCAAACCGATCTGTGGTTCTGTATGACCTTAAACCGTATATTTAAGCGTATTATTAGCTGATTATAAAATAAAATTGAGCTGATTCAATGAAAAACTTTACAAAAATCATTTTTGCACTTTTCTTGACACCGTGCCTGCTCCTGGCGCAATCAAAAAAAGCGAAAGCGCCCGACAGGCTGGAACGACTGAAGCAGGAAGCTGCCGCCGAAATCGATAAGCGGAAAGACCAGGCGCAGCAGATCAACGACATGCTGTTTAGTTTTTCGGAACTCGGTTTTCAGGAAGAAGAAACGTTTAAGTACCTGACCACGCTGCTCGAAAAAGAAGGGTTTAAAGTTCAGAAAGGCATCGCAAACATGCCCACCGCCTGGATTGCCACCTGGGGGAGTGGAAAACCCGTTATTGCCATCGGTTCCGACGTAGACTGCATTCCGAAAGCCAGCCAAAAACCGGGTGTGGCCTACCATGATCCGCTGGTAGAAGGTGCCCCCGGCCACGGTGAAGGGCATAATTCCGGTCAGGCGCTGAATATCGTCGCAGCCCTGACGGTCAAGCAGATTATGGAACGCGAAAAGCTGTCGGGCACACTGATGCTTTGGCCGGGTGTGGCCGAAGAGCTGGTAGGAGCGAAGGCGTTTTACGTCCGTGACGGGTATTTCAAGGATGTCGATGCCTGCATCTTTACGCACGTGGGCAACAATCTGGCGGTTTCGCACGGCGACGCGGGCAACACGGGGCTGGTGTCGGTCAAATTTTCGTTTGAAGGCCAGGCTGCCCACGCTGCCGGTGCACCCTGGCGCGGTAAGAGTGCGCTGGATGCCGTTGAGCTGATGAACATTGGCTGGAATTTCCGGCGTGAACACCTCGAACTGACGCAGCGATCGCACTATGTCATTTCCGACGGTGGAGATCAGCCCAACGTGGTGCCGTCGAAAGCCTCGGTCTGGTATTATTTCCGCGAACGCTCGTATCCCAAAATCAAAAAGCTGTTCGATACCGGCGTCAAAATCGCGGAAGGGGCGGCTCTGATGACCGATACCAAATTTACCTACGAAATTCTGGGGTCGGCCTGGCCGGGACACTTCAACAAACCGATTGCCGAAGCCATGTACCTGAATATGAAAAAAGTGGGGTTGCCCACCTGGTCGGCGGAGGACCAGATGCTGGCGAAGGCATCGCAGAAAGAATTGCAGGCCCCCAAAGCCGACGGTTTGGCCACCAAACTGGATACGCTCGGACTACCTGCCGGTGCGCCGACGGCCATGATGGGCGGTCAGGGGATGATTCCGACGGGCGGGGCTGGCTCCGACGATATTGCCGATATTTCGTGGTCGCTGCCGACGGTGGTGCTGCGGTATCCGTCCAACATTCCCGGTTTGCCCGGTCACCATTGGTCGAACGCCATTTCGATGGCTACGCCGATTGCCCACAAGGGCGTAGTGGCCGGGGCGAAGGTGGAGGCCATGACCTTGCTGGATATGTTGCTGAAACCCGGAATCATCCAGAATGCGTGGGAATATTATACGAAGGAGCAAACGAAAGAGATCAAATACACCCCGCTGATTTCGCCCAAAGAAAACCCGGCGGTTTACCTGAACAAGGAGATTATGACCCGCTTCAAGCCGGAGTTGCAGAAATACTACTACGATCCGACGAAATACAAAACCTACCTGGAGCAACTGGGCATCAACTACCCAACGCTGCGTGAGGATCAGAAGGCAGAACTGGCGAAGGAAAAAGAAAACAAAGGAAAGTAACTACCATGACCGAAATCGACTTGCTGGGCTACGCCCTGAAACAGTTCGCGGGAATGGACGAAGAAGCCTTTGCCTTGTCCGTCCCTTACTGGCAGAAAAAGCAGTACCGGAAAGGTGAATTTTACAACGAGTATAAAAACGTCTGTAAACACCTCGGTTTCATTCTGAACGGCATTTTTCGCACCTACTACATCAACGGAGAAACCGCCGAAGAAAAGAACGTCTTCTTTTTTTCGCAGAACCAGATTGTGGTTTCCTACAAAAGTTTTGTCAACCAGACGCCCTGCAATTATTACACAGAATCGATGGTTGATTCTACCATTCTGTACATCCACGTCAACCACATCAACGAACTGTACGAACAATCCAGGCAGTGGGAACACTTCGGTCGGCTGGTGGCCGAAAAAGCTTTCAACATCGCTATGGAGCGGGCGGAGGATTTTCTGTTCAAAACACCGGAGCAGCGGTATCTGGAGCTAATGGAGCAGCACCCAGACTTGTACAACGCCATCCCGCTTTACCATATTTCGTCGTATCTCGGCATTCAGGGACCGTCGCTGAGCCGCATTCGGAAACGAATGACCCGTCACTGAACCTGGTGAACGCAGTCAATCACGGTTTTGGGCCACCAGTCTGACGGGGCCAAGCAATCCGGAAGGCAGCAGGGGCGAATCGGCCCGGTAGAAGGGCATAGTCGTAAATGTGATTTTTTGTTTTACGTCGGGTTGAGCATCACCGATGAGCCGATTGACCCAGAGGTTTGTCACCTGAATCTGGACGGTATTCTGGCCCGGTTTCAGGGCATTGGTAATGTCGATTCGAAACGGTTTTTTCCAGATTGTACCCACGGTTTTTCCATTCACGGCGACTTCGGCAATGTTTTTAACATCGCCCAAATCGATGATATAGCGACCAGTCTTGTTGAGGTTTGGTAGGTTGATGGTGTTTTCGTAGGTTGCGGTGCCCGAAAAATACCGGACTCCGGCATCGGTATTATCGGTCCAGGAAGCCAGCTGTTTGAACGTGGTGCTGGCGGGTGCGCCCCGTTCCGGCTGAAACCGTACTTTCCAAGGCGTATCAATAGTACTGATTAGCGTTTCTGAAGCGGCTGGTTTGGTGTAAGCTGTTGCGGTGGCTTTTTCCCGGAAAACAATAAAGTAGGCGTCCCAGGAATCAAAATGCAGCGGAATGTGCGTACGCCCTTCTTTAATCTGGTACGATACGCGCTCTACCTGACCCGTGACGGGATTCCATAACGCCGGAATTTTGCCCGTCACCCTAAAACTGATTTCGGCGTTGTTAGGGTTTTCACTCCGGCTGTTGAGCCAGTAAATATCGGTGTCTCCGGATTGGCGGTGTACATAAAGCACTTCCGCATCGGCCTTGCTGACGGTAATGTCTTCCGGAATCTGGGCAGTTTTTAAAACGTCGGCCACCGATTTCGTGGCCGAAACGTTGGGGGCATTCCAGATTTGATCCACCAGAGCCGTGAATTCGGCGGGATTGTCGCGTAGGCTGGGTGACTTTTCCGGCTTGGCGCCAACCACCGGAACACCGGCCTTAACCAGTTCCGCTAGTTTTTTCAATACCGGCAAGGTCATGTGTCTGGAACTTTCGTCTAGTACCAGCACCTGGTAAATCATGCCGCCCGGCGTGATCAATTTCCCGTTTTTAGCCTGAACGGCGTTTAGCAGAGCCGTCGCATTGACAAAATCATATTCGTACCCCGACGGAATGGCGGGTAGCTTTTCCGTGAACTGCGACGTGATGTTGGTGTTCTCTCCGTAAAAATACAGGACATCCACCACGGGTTTTCCCTGCTGAAGCAGATAGCAACTGCGGCCCAGATAGCTTACCCACGATTTGGCCTGCTCGGCCCAGGTTTCCTGGCGGGTGAAATACTGCCCAAACGGTCCGAGTGAAAAACCGGGTTTTTTATCATCCAGCGGCTGGTGAACGGAGGTGTGGATCACGAAGCGGTTTAGGCCCGAGGCCATTTCCATATCGGCGGTGCGTTTCAGGCGTTCGGGGTGATAGGAAAAGGCATTGCCGACGGAGGTCATGGATTCGGCGGCCACCAGATTTTGCCCGTAAATGTGAGCCACCGACGCCGACTCCCGGATGTCGGCCTTGCTGCGGACTTCTTCATCACTACCTCCGGCCAGGCTGCCCGGCGTCCACATGGCAGCCATCGGAATATCGGCTTTTCGTTTCACATCCATGCCGTCGGCCAGGAAAATCCGCTTGTTTTCGTGCGATTCCGTGTAGCGTTTCATGCCACGCTGGTGCAGGGCATCGCCAATCACCTCGTAATGGTTTTCGGCGATCAGCTCACCAATCGTTTTGCGAAAATCCCACAGAAATTTTTCACTGGCTTCCGTGTTTGTAACCACACGACCAGTCAACACCGGAATCCACGGTTTAAGGTCGTAGCCGCGTCGGCGGGCAAACTCCGCGGGCAGGGCCGGTGTCCAGGTCATGTGCCCGGCTTCGTAACTATCCAGAACCATGTATTGCAAGCCCTGTTTCCCCATCTGGCCACCGGTGGCATCCTTATACATGTCCAGGTAAGTCGTGATGTACCTTTTAACGGCTTCTGGGTCGAGTTTATCCACTTCCAGCCCGGTTGCTTCGGGTGAGGCCGGGTGATTCTGCCGACCCGTCAACGAGTAGCCCAGGCGGACTATGAGCCAGTTGCCAGCCGGAACCGCCCAGTCCAGCGAACCGTCGGCTTTCATTTTGTCCGTCAGATCGACCACGGTTTCGGCTGCAATGGCGTCGGTTGTCGGGCCTGACGGAAAGGCTTTGTCTTCT
The DNA here is from genome assembly GCF_054780515.1 of Larkinella harenae. NCBI lineage: Bacteria > Pseudomonadati > Bacteroidota > Cytophagia > Cytophagales > Spirosomataceae > Larkinella > Larkinella harenae. The sequence goes on from NZ_BAAGWE010000001.1 coordinate 802,184, forward strand.
TTCCAGGGGTTGAATCCCGCTTTGTCTTCAAAAAGATGGATGCGGTCGGTGTTGTGCAGCACCAGTTCGGCCACTTGGACACCTTCCGCTTTGGGCGGATCGAGTTTGGACCCCGACATAGCGGCAAACATGTTGACGGCGGGTGGTAGTGTTTTGAAGGTAAATCGGAAAAACCGCGCTGTCGTGGGTGGAATACGCAGCGTGTTCTGCGGAACAATGCTGCCCGGAATCGTGGCTATGGCCCGGAAATTGACACCGTCATCGCTGACTTTCAGGGTACGGTTGAGCGGCCCGCCGTTGAATTCTTCCAAGGGTAGGTGGCTGGCTCCGGCAATAGAGAAGGCCTTGAACGTCTGGGGTGTCGCAAATTCGTACTGAATCCACATGTCTTCTCCCACGGCCTGGGGGGGAAGGTAACGGCTGTTGCTCAGGTCGCCATCGGTCAATTCATCCAGACTGAATGTGCCTCCACTGGAGGTTACTTTAGGGGCAAACATCGTCAGGGGCTTGTCGTTCGTCGGGAGCGGATAAGCAATCACAGCAGCGTCCTGATAGTAAGTCGGCAACGATTGAGTCGCTTGTCCCAACATACTGGTTTTGGGCATTTCCACCTGCTGAAAGCTGCCCGTGGCAGCCGAGGGCTGAAGGAGCCTGCCCGAAAAAGGCTGCCCGCCTACAACGCGCGTTTCCGTCCAGACGTATTTTTTCATACCATCCTTTGGCTCTACCCAGGGCCCACCCGTCACGCTCCAGCCCGGCGAACCGGCAATGGCCATTTCCAGTTGTAATTTCTGGGCCAACTGGGTGGTAAACCGGAAGGCTTCTTTCCATTCCGGGGTCATGAAGACGAGCTTTTTCTCCACAACCTGGGGCGTAAATAGGCTGGCGTCAAAATTCTGGAAACCGCCAATGCCAACCCGATTCATCCATTCCAGGTCTTTCCGGATGCCTTCCTGGGTGATGTTTCCGTTCATCCAGTGCCACCAAACGCGGGGTTTGGCCGAATTGGGTGGGTTCACAAAACCGGCCTGCAGTGGATTAGCAGACTGAGCAAATCCTTGCAAACTGAGCAGAAACAGCCCGGCGAAGACCATAGCCTTCATTACCGAGTTTATGAAGTGGAACATGGCTTGAACGGTTTGTGAATATTAGAAGGTAAGATATGAATAAAACCGTTCAAGCCAAGGTGCGCTACCGCAGGAAGTGCTTCAGTTGGATGCGTAAGGAGCGAACCCAACTGACCTCCTACGACTCCGTAGCCATTGAGCTATTCTTTTCGGTATCGTCGAGGTCGGTGCCGCGCAGGTCGGTTTGGTTTGAGCTATTTTTCTGGGTTTCGTCTTGATCAGGAGCGGTGTTCTTTTGTGTATCTTCGGTTAGCTGGGAGCTATTTTGCTCTTGTTTCGTTTCCATGAGAATGGGAATTTAATGAGTGAACAATCAATACTAAAACCATTATAAGCAACGGTTTTGTTGTTAGGATTTTCGGTGCAAATCCTCCATGGCGGCCCGATGAAGCAACTCCTTTACTTCATCATCGGTAGTTTGCGAAAAATCTTCATACCACCTGCCAACGCCGTAAAAGGGTTCTGGCGTTGCTGTGCACACGACGGCATCGACGTCCTTGCCTAGTTGTTCACAGGTCGATTCGGCCGCTACCGGAACCCCGGCGATCACCCGCGTGGGTTTTTGCTGGCGGAGTGCCTGAGCGGCTGCCCGCATGGTGGCACCGGTAGCAAGGCCGTCATCAATGAGAAAGACGGTTTTGCCTTGTATTTCCACTGTCGGTCGAACGTTGCGGTAGGCTTCCTCCCGCCGTTTCAATTCCTGTTGCTCCCGCGCGGTTATCTCCTCGATCACCTTCTGACTTAGGTGCATCGACCGGACAAGGTCAGTGTTCAGCACCCGGATACCACCAGACGCAATGGCCCCAAAAGCGAGTTCTTCCTGGCCCGGAACGCCCAGTTTTCTGACCAGAAATACATCCAAAGGTGCTTTTAGTTGCCGGGCCACTTCATAGGCGACTGGCACTCCGCCCCGGGGTAGTGCTAATACCAGCGGTTTCCCATCTGTAGCGTAGCCGGTCAATGCATTTGCCAGCCGTTGGCCCGCTTCTCGGCGGTTTTTAAAGAGCATACGCATCGGAGTAGGGCTGGCCTACGAGTTGGTCCACTCTTCAATAACCCTTTTCAGACCGATCGGTTTTGAACCTACCGGTTTTTAGCAGCGTCTTTCGGGAAGCTTAATCAAACCGGCGGCTGGGCGGGGCAAGCTGGCGATTGGCAAAAATGATTCATGCGAAACTGGGACCAGCGTTGGACGAGGCTGGTGGTCAGGCTAATACAGGCGGGAAAGTTTTTTATCTAAATCACGAGACCTCTATCACTTCTTAACCCAGGTTAAACTTTTTGATCGACACCGTTCCGAATTTTGTCTCGTTCAAATTGCTGAACGACAGCTACAAACAAAACTCTTAAAACGATACGATCATGAAAGCTAGTAACACAAAAACCGTCTTGTTTATTACCGGAGCCTTCGTTGTCAACACCAGTTGGAAAGAATGGCAAGCCTACTTCGAAAGCAAAGGCTATACAACGCTGGCACCGGCCTGGCCGTACAAAAACGGAACCGCTACCGAACTCCGAAACCGCCAGCCGAACGATACTGACTTGGCGGCTTTAACGCTGGAAGAACTGGTTGATCATTACGCGGCCATTGCCAGAAAACTGCCCGAAAAACCGATTATTATTGGGCACTCGCTCGGTGGACTGATTACCCAGATCCTGATTAACCGTGGACTCGGCGTTGCCGGTGTGGCTATTCACCCCGTGCCGCCCCAGGGTGTTTTTCCGTACGAATTTTCATTTCTGAAAGCGGGCTGGAAAGCGTTAGGTCTGTTTACCTCCCTGAAGAAAACGTACCTGATGTCGTTCAAAGACTGGCAATATGCGTTTGTGAACAACATGCCGCTGGATGAGCAGCAAAAAGCGTACGAAGAAAACACGATACCGGAATCGAAAACCGTCGCCCGGGGCGGTTTGACCAGCGCGGCCAAGGTCGATTTTGCGAAACCGCACGCGCCGTTGCTGATTACTTCCGGGGAAATCGACAACATTATTCCTGCTCACCTAAATTACCGGAATTACAAAGCTTACAAGCCGAATGGTTCGGTGCTGGATTACAAGGAGTTTCCGGGCCGGAACCACTTTGTGCTGGGCCAGCCGACCTGGACAGAAGACGCCGACTACATCCTGGACTGGCTTAGTCAGCGCTGAGTAAGTAATAATCCACAAAAAAGCCGTCCAGAAAAATCCTGGACGGCTTTTTTGTAGGTATCAAACTAGGCAACCGGCTGCTCGGCGGGGATAACACCCAGCTTGCGGCCGATTTTGGTGAAGGCGGCAACGGCTTTTTCGAGGTGCTCCGGCTCGTGGCCCGCCGAAATCTGCACCCGAATCCGGGCTTTGCCTTTCGGAACCACCGGGTAAAAGAAACCGATGACATAAATGCCTTCTTCCAGTAATTTGGCCGCAAATTCCTGAGCCAGCGGAGCGTCGTACAGCATGATGGGGACAATCGGGTGTTCGCCGGGCAGAATGTCGAAACCGGCGGCCGTCATCGCTTCCCGGAAATACCGCGTGTTGGATTCCAGTTTGTCACGCAGTGCGGTAGACAAGGCCAGAATCTCCAGCACCTTCAGCGACGCGCCGACAATGGCGGGAGCCAGCGTATTCGAGAACAGGTAGGGCCGGGAGCGTTGGCGTAGTAACTCTACAATCTCTTTCCGGGCGGCCGTAAAGCCGCCTGATGCACCACCGAGTGCTTTCCCGTAGGTACCGGTAATGATGTCGATCCGGCCGAATACGTTCCGGTGTTCCGGCGTTCCACGACCGGTTTTGCCCAGAAAACCACTGGCGTGGCATTCGTCCACCATCACCATCGCACCGTATTGATCGGCCAGATCGCAGATTTTGTCGAGTTGGGCAATGGTTCCGTCCATCGAGAACGCGCCGTCGGTCACAATCAATTTTCGGCGACTGCCCGAAGCTGCCTGCAACTGGGTTTCCAGATCGGCCATATCGTTGTGTTTGTACCGAAACCGTTTGGCCTTACACAGCCGAATTCCGTCGATGATCGACGCGTGGTTCAGTTCATCCGAAATAATGGCATCTTCCTCGTTCAGCAGGGGTTCAAAAACTCCGCCGTTGGCGTCGAACGCGGCTGCGTACAGGATGCAGTCTTCGGCTCCGACAAACTCGGCGGTTTTGCGTTCGAGTTCTTTGTGAATATCCTGGGTACCGCAGATAAACCGTACCGACGACAGCCCAAAACCGTGGGTGTCGAGCGTTTTGTGCGCGGCTTTGATGACGTCCGGGTGCGATGACAGACCGAGGTAATTGTTGGCGCAGAAGTTCAGGACTTCCCGGCCGCCATGAATCGCGATGACCGACGATTGCGGAGAAACAATAATCCGTTCGGATTTATACAAACCGGCTTCCCGGATCGAATCGAGTTCCTGTTGAAGTTCTTTTTGAATACCGTACATACCGTTAATGCGTTGGGATGAGGTGATAGACAGTAGAAAGTTGCGAGATCATTTCCTGCGTCATGCGCGGCAGATCGTATTCCGGTTGCCAGCCCCAGTCGTGCCGGGCCACCGAATCGTCGATGGTTTTGGGCCAGGAGTCGGCGATGGCCTGCCGGAAATCGGGTTGATACTGAACCGTAAAATCGGGGAAATAGGCCTGAATCGAAGCCGTCAGTTCGGCCGGTGTGAAGCTCATGCCCGTCAGGTTGTACGACGTCCGGATGCTGATCTGGCTAGCTGGTGCTTCCATCAATTCGAGGGTGGCCCGCAGTGCATCGTCCATGTACATCATCGGCAGCAGGGTGTCTTCGGACAGAAAGCACGTATACGGTTTTCCCTGAACTGCTTCGTGAAAGATGGCGACGGCGTAGTCGGTGGTGCCGCCCCCCGGCATGGACTGGTAGCTGATCAGGCCCGGATACCGCAGCGAGCGCACATCCAGCCCGTAGCGTTTGTGGTAGTACAGCGACCAGTTTTCGGCGGCCACCTTGCTGATCCCGTACACCGTGGCCGGGTCGAGCGATGCCGTCTGAGGGGTTTCAAACTTGGGCGCGTGCTCACCGAAAGCCGCAATGGAACTTGGAACGAACAATTTTCGGACGTGGTGAATGCGGGCCACTTCCAGCACGTTGAGCAGCGTCTGCATGTTCAGGTTCCAGGCACCGAGCGGATCGGTTTCTCCTTTAGCCGAAAGTACGGCCGCCAGGTGATAAATCTGGGTGATCCGGTACCGCTGAACCAGTTTGGCCAGCGCATCGGCATTGGTGGCGTCCAGTAACTCAAAAATACCGGCTTGGTTTTCGGGCAAACGCAGGTCAGCGCCAATGACCGAATTCATTCCGTAAAGGGCCTGAAGCCGGGGGAGAAGGGCTGTACCGATCTGGCCGTTGGCTCCGATCACTAAAATGGTTTCGCGCTTCATTTTTCTAGTCAGTTGAAGTGTAAACTTAACAACGAAAAGTCAAGAGTTGTTTTGTGGTGCAAATTTACCTCAACCGACTATTTTTGTGTAATTATTCAATAAATCCGTTAATATTGTTGCTAATATATTTCTACGAAGATAATATTTCTGTTTTTGAAGAATTGCCCTGAACGGTTTTAGAAAAATTTTCGGCATGGATCAACTGGATGAAACGGACAAAAAGCTGCTACGGCTTTTGCAGGAAGATGCGAAGCTGACAACGAAAGAGTTAGCGGGACAGCTGGGCCTGACGCTCTCGCCGGTTTACGAACGCATCAAACGGCTGGAAGGGCTGGGCTTTATCAAGCAATACGTGGCGGTTCTGGATAAAAATCTGCTGGGCCAGCCCATCACGGCGTTCTGCCAGGTGTCGATGCGCTACCATGACAAAGCGTTTATCGACAAGTTCGAGGAAGAAATCAAGAAACTGGAAGAGGTGCAGGAATGCTACCATATGGCCGGTCAGGTTGACTTCTTGCTCAAAATTCACGTCAGCAGCCTGGACGGCTACCACAACTTTGTGAAATACAAGCTATCTGAAATTGAGAATATTGGCGTGTTAAACAGCACGTTTGTTCTGAAAGAGATCAAGCATAACCTGGGCTACGCCATTCATTGATTACCGATACGCGGCAAGGTCCAGCCGTACCGGATGGCAAACAGTCGAAGGAGGGTAATGCTAGCGGCTGATAGTAGAAAATTCAAAGTGGGATCGATGGCCAACGATTTCCCCAGAATATACAACAGCGCACCCGCCAGGCAGGCCGTGGCATACACGTGTTTTTCGAAAATCAGCGGGATGTCATTCACTAGTGTGTCGCGCAGCACACCGCCAAACAGGGCCGACATCACACCCAGCAAAACCGCAGCCCAGTTGTTGACATCCAGGCTCAACGCTTTTTGTAACCCGAAAATGGTGTAAATACCGATACCGAGCGTATCGAAAAAAAGCAGGGGTCGCCGGAGCTGACCAAACCACCAGCGTCGTCCGACGATGGCAATGGCGACGCCCATCATAATCACCATGATGTAATTGGGGTCTCGGATCCAGAAAATGGGATGAGCGCCCATGATGATATCACGGGTCGTTCCGCCACCGACCGCGGTCAGGAAACCAATAAAAGAGATGCCGAACAGGTCGTGGTACATTTTTTTACTCAAGGCGGAGAGTGCTCCGGAGATGGCAAAAATGCCCGTGCCGATTAGGTCGAGGAGATACCAATTGCTCATGACTCAAAGGAAACATTTTTTCGCCAGATGCTGCGAAAATTGTCTAGTTTCGTAGCGTTCCTGACCTCTTTTTGACCCCTTTCCATTATGCTTCGCTTCTTGTTTCAATCGATCGGTTTTGTCACTACTTTGTTCGCTTTGTCCGGTGAAACGGTATTGTCTTTCCGCGCAGTAACGGAAGAAACAACGGTTTTTCAGCAAGGCGAAGGAGGGTATCAATGTTATCGGATTCCGGCAATTGTGAAAGCGCCCGGCGGGCAGTTGCTGGCGTTTGCGGAAGGACGGAAAGCGGGTTGCAACGATTTCGGGGATATTGATCTGGTCATGCGCATCAGTGCGGACAACGGCCGAACCTGGGGAGCACTTCGGGTCGTGGTTGATAACGGCAACTTGCTGGCCGGGAATCCCGCACCGGTTTTTGACCGCACCGACCGGGCTTTTAGGAACGGGCGCCTTTTTTTGTTCTACAACACCAGCACGGTTTCGGAAAATGATATCCGGAAAGGGCTGGGTATCCGGGAAGTTTGGTACAAGACCAGTACCGACAATGGGCAAACCTGGTCGGAGGCTGTCAACATCACGACGCAGGTAAACCGCCCGAACAAACCCGATGTAAATCCCGCTTATGCCTTTCCGGAAGACTGGCGGTGGTACGCCAATACGCCGGGCCACGCCCTGCAAATCCGGAAAGGCGGCTACAAAGGCCGGATTTTTGTAGCCGCCAACCACACCGCCGGACCACTTCAGCCGCAGTTCCGCGAGGGCCGGGCGCACGGTTTTTACTCCGATGATCACGGTAAAACCTGGAAACTGACCCCGGAGGTTGCCTACCCCGGCAGTAATGAAAGTACAGCCGCCGAAACTTCGGACGGCCACGTATTGCTGAACAGCCGGAACCAGTCCGGTGACGTAAAAAACCGGTTGTTGTCGCTTTCAAAAAGGGGCGGGGAAAAGTGGGAGCCCGTGCGGGTGGCCCAGGATTTGCCCGATCCAGTTTGCCAGGGGAGTATGATCGATTACCAACCCCGCCGAGGCAAACACGTGCTGCTGTTTTCCAATCCGAACAGCCCAACCAGCCGCGAAAACCTGACCATCCGGTTCAGCACCGACGACGGCCAGAGCTGGTCGGCGGGCAAAACCGTTTACGGCGGTCCGTCAGCGTATTCTGATCTGGTGATTCAGCAGGATGGTAACATCGGCGTGTTATACGAGAAAGATAAGTACGACCGGATTGTTTATCAATCATTGACATATGATTGGCTGGCTCAACAGTAGAAGCCGTGAACAAATTGCTTTCCAGTCTGATAAATCCACAGCCACATCAGGATGAAAAAGCTTGTTTATGTCTGGCTGGCCGTACTGGCCTTTTCCTGCAAAAAGAACGAACCAGAATTTGTGCTGCCCGTGTACGAAGACTGGTATGTTTTTCAATCCCCCATTGACCGACCTATCCAAGGCGTCTGGGGTGATATTGACAAAACGCTTTTGATTTCGACCGGCATTGCCGTCTACCGATCTGTCGATCGGGGAACGACCTGGCAGGCGGTTATTCCGCACTCCAGCAACGGTATTTTCGGGATTACGAAGCAGCAGGATACGCTGTTTGCCATGACGGGCCTGACCAACCGGGGATTTGGATCAACCTATCGTCAGGCATTGGTGAATCCCAGTCAGTACAGTGTTGACGATGGCCAGACCTGGCAGCAGTACAAACGGTACAACCCCACGCTAGACTACGACCGTCTTTCGGAAGCTGAGAAGCGTCGCTTTTTTATCAATCCGGTTACAACCGCAGCGGGAAATTCCTACATCATCAACGTCGTTTATCTGGACGATTCTACCCAGGCCAGACGCCGGTTCGAAACTCCGGGCGTTACAACGTCAGCGGGGAATCGGATCGACCTGCCGCAGCTTCACCAGTTGAACAGTCTCTACCTCGACGCCAGCGAACGGCTTTACCTGTCCGGTACGGATGCGGTGTGTGGGCGTGACCCCAATTTTGCGTTCTGCAACAGCAAGGAAGGACGCGGTATGGTCTACGTGTCTAAAAAGCCCCGGCCCTGATGAATAACCGTCGGAAAGCTATCTACGCCGATGGATCAATTTCGGGATTCAGCCAAACTACTTTTTGTTCGGGCTGGTGCTCCTGACCAATGATGTCGCGGTACAGATCCGGTCGGCGGGCTTTTTTGTAGCGATACCCGCCCGCCATGGTTAATTTTTCCGGTGTACAGGTCGCAATCGCCATGTCGTTACCCAGATTTCGGCATTCGGCCAGTACGTCGCCAAACGGATCCAGAATCATCGAACAGCCATTTTTGAGCTGATCGTCGTCCATGCCGATTGGGTTGGAGAAAACCACATAAATACCGTTGTCGTAAGCCCGGGCGGGTAGCCACTTCATGAGCCACGCCCGGCCTTTCATGCCGTCAAATTCGAGCCGCAGCGAGGTGGGGTCCTGCTCCCGGTTTTCCCAAAGCGCTGGATCGACGAAGCCTGCACCTGGTCGGGTGGAGGGCGTACACATCGTGACGTGCGGCATGAAAATAATATCGGCGCCCAGCAGCGTCGTTGCCCGGACGTTTTCGATCACGTTGTTGTCGTAGCAGATCAGAATGCCACATTTCCAGCCTTTGATTTCAAACACCACATACTGATCGCCCGGCAGCAGGTGCGGATTGATAAATGGGTGCAGTTTGCGGTATTTGGCAATTAATCCGTTTTCACCGACGCAAACCTGCGCCTTGAACAGCCGGTCCTGCTCATCTTTTTCGAACAGGCCCGCCAGAATCACAATCTGGTGTTCACGGGCAATGTCGGTTAGCGTCTGAATGCTTTCTCCGTCCGGAATGCGCTCGGCGATGTCCAGCATCTGCTCGCGCGACAGGTGCCGGGCGTGGGTGTAGCCGGGAATGGAGCACTCGTGAAAAGCAACCACATCGGCTCCTTTCTGGGCAGCCTGGGCCGCCATTCGGCGAATAATGGCCAGGTTGTGCGTTTTCTGGCCGTTGAAATGTTCGAACTGGGCGGTAGCAATACGAAGCGGTTCCATCCCGCAAAAGTAGCAATAGAATGCGGTTCCGCTATGGCCGAACGCGCCAATTTGCCCGGCAAGTACCGTACCTACTGTTTGGCTGCTTCCAGGAGCATTTTCTGTTGCAACCAGGCCAGGTTAAACCGGTAGTGAATGCTGCTGCTGATCAGGTGGATCAGGTTATCGGGAGTTTGCGTCAGGGCCAGGTATCCGCGTGGTTCGGCGTTGGTCGCATTCATTTCAAATGCACCGGTCCAGGCTCCCCCGTTAAGGTAGCGGTATTGGCCATCGGTCAGCAGTTTTTTGACCGGCCAGGTTTTGCCTTCGTCGAATGACAGGGCTGCGTACATGCCGTAGCCTTTGAACGAATTGCCCTTGGCGTCGGTAAAGAGCATTCCTTTTTTGGAATCGTCGGCTTCTTCGGGGTGGTGTGTAAAACCAATCAGCATGATCGGTCCTTCGTTCAGGCGGTACAGAATCAGTCGTTGACCGCCCGCAATGGGTGGGAATTCCGAGGGTGAATAGGTCCAGGTTTTCCCCATGTCGCGCGACAGACTCATGGGCATCCGTAACACACCGTCGGCGTTGGCAATGTTGTCGCTGCGACCGAAGGCCAGCAAACTGCCGTCTTTCAGCTGCGTAACGCCCGCGTGGATTCCGGCAATCAAACCGCCGGTCGCGCCATTTTTGTAGTCCGGTTTCTGCGGCTCCGTGTACGGAGCCACCCAGGTTTTGCCGCCGTCTTTACTGACGTGTACCGCCGAGCCGCCCGATGAGCTGGGGTCGGCGTCGCAGGCTTGCACCAGCCAGCCTTCTTTGGTCTGGAATAGCCCGGCAATGACCTGATGCCGTTTTTCGTGTTCGGGTGCCACCATTTTCGGGGCCGACCAGGTAGCGCCGTTGTCGCGGCTGGTTCGCAATGCCATCGCCAGATTCTGCCAGTCACCGCTGACTTCGACGCCGTTCATGTGGTAGATCGTGCCTTTGCTATCGTGAAAAATCGAGCTGCCCGTCATGTTGCGGTCTGGCACTTTGAAAAACTCCGACGGCATCTCCCAGCGCGCCTGACCATTGCGTAAGCGACTGGCCACCACGGTCATTTCGCGCCCGGCTTCTTTTTCGGTCGAGAACCAGATCGCCATCAGGTCGCCGTTGGGCATCCAGGTGATAGCGGGTTGATGGTTATGCGAATAAAACGGTGTTCCGGAATTACAGTCCGGTTTGTTGACGTAACGGATTGGTTCGAGAAAAACCGGCTGGGTAGCCGATACGGTTTTCCAGCTGAACGGTTTTTGCGAAACGTTTTGTGCGTAAGCGTTGGGTGGTATAGCCGGAAGCGGTTGGGTAGTTGGTGGTTCGGCCTGCACGACCCGAAAGCCTACCAGCCAGTTCTTGTCTTCGGGAATCATGCCGAGCCGGTTGGTGGTGCGCAGGTACTGCACCGGCGTTCCGTGGCTGCCTCCGCGCGTGACGCGAAACTGGCCGGATGTGCGGCCCACCGGATCGCGTTGTTCGGCGGCTTCGTAAGGGCCGTACCAATCCAAACACCACTCTTCCACATTGCCGTGCATATCCTGAAGACCCCAAGGGTTGGCGGGCGTTCGGCCCACGGTGAGGGGAACGACCACCGGAATGCGGTCGGTTTTCTGGCTTTTTTGATAGTCTTTGGGCAAAAACCGTCCCGTCGAAAAGGGCGTGACGGTTCCGGCATGACAGGCGTACTCCCATTCGGCTTCCGTTGGCAGCCGGTACGGTTTTCCTTCTTTTTTACTGAGCCAATCGCAGAACGCCACGGCTTCGGCGTAGCTTACAAACACCACGGCTTCGTCGTCATCTTTCGAAAAACCGGCTTTCCCGCGTAGTTTTTTGTGTTCCGGATCGAACGCTTCGTACTGGGCATTGGTCACTTCCGTTATCGCCATTCGAAACGGCCTGGAAATCGTGACGCGGTGAACCGGTGCTTCGTCGTAATCCTCTCCTTCGCCTTCCGAGCCCCTATAAAACCGTCCGGCGGGAACCGTAACGAGTTTCATGCCCAGCGAGTTCGTCTCCTGGGCGAGAACGGTTTTGGTTAAAAGAAGTGAGATGGCTAACAGACGAATGGATTTCATAACGAAAATGCGGAATAGGCTAAATTGGATTTATCCGGACTAAAGGTCGTAAAATAAATCAAATTTAACCGACGAGCTTTCCGGCGTAAACCGTTTCGATGCCCAACGACGCCTGAAGCTGGTTGGCCGTTTCCACAAGGGCGTCCATGTCGCGTTGCAGGTCTTCAGTCAGCACGCCCACTTCCCGGCGGGTATAAAGCGAAATTGGTAAACCGCGTTTTTGCAGGGTGTATTTGGCAATAATGGGGTATGCTGAGTGAACCAGGTCCATGCAATCGACGAAGAACTGCTGCACACGGTCGATGTCCGGCTGGCGCTCGGTATTGTTAAAATGATCACAAAGCCAGACAATCAACTCCGGGAATTCATTACCCTGAATACACGACAGCCCGGCGGCCCCCGCCCGCAATGATGATACGGCATTCACCATGTAAGCATCGTACAAGCCGAATTGGTAGTTGGCTCCGGCGGCAATCCGGCGGGCCACTTCGGCATCGTCCAGGCAGGTGTCTTTGTGGTAAATCAGCCGCCCGGTCGGCAACAGATCGTTCAAGATATCGGTATTAATGACGCGTTTGTACGGTACCGGGCATTCATAAAAACCGAGCGGAATAGCATCGGTCAGATTGATCAATTCATGCATGCGTTCCAGAAAAACCGCATCTGACTCCTCCTCGTTGGCGATCAGGCTGGTAATTACAATGACCGCCTGAATGCCGGTCGCATATATACGCTTAGCGAAGTCGGCTTGCTGGGCAATGGGGCCACCAAACGTTCCGGTTGCTACCACGGGCACGCGTCCGGCAACCTGATCGACGACGAATTGGGTAACGTCCAGCCGTTCCTGCTCGGTTAGTTCATACATTTCACTGGATAAACAGTTGGCAAACAGCCCCGTTGCGCCGGTTTCGAGGTAAAAGTCAATCAGCTGCGCCAGCGCCGGGTAATCAACGGCCCCGTTTTCCTGGAACGGTGTGAGCATGACGGGAATGAAACCACGAGGTAATGAACCGACGGAAGAGGAGGAAGGCATGATAAGGATAGAATAAAAAGGTTGAAAATAGAGACAGGTTGGTTTTTCGCAGACGCTAGCGGAGTTCGTTAGCGTTGGGCGGAGTCGCTGATAACTCTACAGAACTCCGCTCAACGCTGCGAAATAAATTAAGGGTTTAGGAGAATTTTGGGTTAGGGGTAATCGTCTACTCGTTGAGAACTGTATTTTGGGGTTTAGGAATAGCAGTATGTTTGTTGCCGCGTAGTTTGGTAAGCAGCAGGCCCACCAGGAAAATAGTCAGGGTGCCGACCACCATAATCATATTTTGGTGAAACGGGCTGCGCAGCGAAGCATATTCGTCCGGAATCTGGCTGGAAAAAGTCATCCAGACAATGACCAGCAGTCCAATGGCCGTGGCCATCCAGGCTTCCGTATTGCGGGTCTGCCGGGAAATGATGCCCAATAAAAACAATCCCAGCATACCACCGGCGAAAATTCCGGAGAGCATCCACCAGATATCCAGCACACTCTTGACGCCAATCATAGCGATACCGGTTGTCATGCCCAGCACGCCGAAAACCGTGGTGGCAATGTAGAGCAACCGCAGGGACTGCCGGTCCGACAGGTTGGGGTTCAAATACCGTTGGTAAATGTCCACCGAAAAAACCGTAGCGGATGCGTTCATGCTCGAACTAATCGTGCTCATGGCTGCGGACAGGATGGCGGCAACGATCAACCCGACCAGCCCTGCCGGAACCTTGTTGACCATGAAGTGCGGCATTACTTTATCCCCAAATTCGGCCGGAGTGAGGGTGTTAGCCAGCTGGCGTATCGCTTCCTGACTGCCGTTGGGCAACCGTTCGCCCGCCACCTGCATCCGAACGGCGTCGAGCAGCTCTGGGTTGCTCATGTAATAGGCATACAGACACGAGCCCAGTACAAAGAACATGAGCGAAACCGGCACGTACAGATAGACGCACAGCCAGATCGAGCGGGTGGCTTCCTTGATGGAGGTGGTGGTGTGATACCGCTGAACGTAGTTCTGATCCATCCCGAAGTTGTTCAGGTTCATGAAAAAACCGTAGAGGAACACGACCCAGAAAGTGGCCTGTGTAAAATCGGGCGAGAAACTGCCGAGGCTGAACTTGTCATCGACCTTACCAATTTCTACAATTTTGCTCACCCCGCCCGGCATACCATCGATGACCAGCCAGAGAATGATCAACGCGCCGGCGGTTTTGATAACCCCCTGCACCACTTCCGTCCAGATCACGGCTTCCATTCCGCCCATAACCGTATAGAGGATGATACACAGGCCCACAACAACCATGATCGTCGCCATCGGGTAGCCCGTCAAGGCTTGTAGACTCAGGGCAATACCGAAGAAAATGGAACCCATGCGGGCAAGTTGCGTCAGCAGAAAGCAAGCCACGGCGTAGGTCCGGGCCCAGGCTCCAAAGCGGTGTTCGAGGTGGGTGTACGCTGATACTTCGCCGGTGGTTCGGTAAAACGGCACAAAAAACTTGGCCGCTACCCAGGCGGAGAGGGGCATTGCCAGACTGAAAACGAATGAGTTCCAGTTGCTGCCGAAGGCTTTTCCCGGCACGCCCAGAAAGGTGTTGCTGCTGAGGAAAGTGGCGTAAATCGACATGCCGATGGCCCAGCCGGGAATCTTGCCCGAAGCCTTTGTAAACTGGTCGGCACTGTTGTTGTTGCGCGAGAAATAAATCCCAACCGCTATCATCCCGATCAGGTAAGCAACAATGACCAGCAAATCAATAACGGGTAGGTTCTTCATCAGTTGGGTTACGGTAATTTATCAGAATTATTTCGCAGGCTCCGACGAAAATAACAGCTTCTTTCTTAGCTTGCAAACGCGATTTTATGACTGCGCTGTTATTTTATTTAATTTTACTGGCAAAAATAGTGGATAAAGCCGCTAGTGTGTTGTCTAGAGTTTTCCAATCATTATACGAATTTATCATAAACGAGTGAGGACGGAATGAAGGCTCATTTTCATAAAGTACCGATCAATGCCCAGGATTCATTCAGTGTTCGGCACGACCGGAAGCCTAACTTTGGGAACATCTGGCACTATCATCCCGAACTGGAATTACACTATGTGATTCAGGGTGAGGGCGTCCGGTTCATTGGCGATAATGTCAGCAATTTTTCGGCGGGCGAAATCCTGCTGGTGGGCGAAAACCTGCCGCATACGTGGCGGTGTAACGACGATTATTTCCGGGAAGATGCTGATGTACAGGTGGAAGCAATCCTGATGCAGTTCCGACCCGACTGCCTGGGTCGAGATTTTCTGAACCTGGCCGAAACCCAACCCGTCCGGCGGCTTTACGAACGGGCGTCGCGGGGGCTGTTGATCAGGGGCGAAACGGGCGAGAAGGTGGCCACATTGCTGTACAGTGCCGTGGATGCCCGCCCGCTGCAACGTCTGATTATCCTGCTGTCGATTCTGGAAATTCTGTCGCAATCCGATGAGCTGGAGACCATTACCTCCGAACACGCTTTTTACCAGTCGAACGAACAGGAAACCGTGCGGCTCAATAAGGTGTGTAGTTACACGCTGTCAAATTACGCCAAGGAAATTACCCTCGAAGAAATTGCCTCCATCGCTAACCTGAGCGTTACGTCGTTCTGCCGGTATTTTAAACTGATGACGCATAAAACATACCACGAGTTTCTGACGGAAATCCGGATCAGCCACGCGTGCCGGGCGCTGATCGAAGACAAGCTGAGTGCAGAAGTCATCTGTTCGGAAAGCGGTTTTAACAACCTATCGAATTTTTACCGCCATTTTAAGCGGGTCAAAGGCGTTACCCCCCTCGAGTACAAGCGAAATTATCTGCAGTGAAACGATGAATACGTTTCTATTTATGGTGATTTATGCGCAGGGAGAATAGCCTGAAAGTGCCATAAACCGTATACTATAAACCGAAAACGGTATACCGACTAATCCTAAACCGAGAACTCGTTTAATGAACTCCCGAATTGGCTGGCTCATTCTTGGCGCGGGCCTGCAAACCTGCGCGCCCAAAGCGCATGTAACAATGAATTTTACCGAAAAACAGCTCACTTCTGATGCCAAAGGGCATACGATTCACAATGCCCAGGCATTTTCTCCTTCCGACGAATGGCTCGTGTATGATACCCGTAATGTGGATACGGGTATAGGCAGTACCGGTTCCATTGAAATGGTAAACGTCAGCTCGGGCGAAATCAAGATCTTGTATCAAACGGAGAACCAAACCCAGTTTGGTCCCGGCGTAGGTGCCGTCACGTTTTCACCTGTTCAAAACCGGGTGCTGTTCATCCACGGCATCCGGAATGCAGACGCCGAAAAACCGTACGGTTTTGCCCGTCGCACGGGCGTTGCCATCGATACCGATCAGCCCGGCAAACCGATTTTTCTGGATGCCCGCGATGTGACGCCACCGTTTACGCCGGGAGCTTTGCGGGGTGGTACCCATGCCCACGGCTGGAGTGCCGACGGCCAGTGGATCAGCTTTACGTACAACGATTATTTGCTCGACCGATTGGGCAAAACCAACCCGGCGGTAAAGGATTTGCGCGTAGTGGGTGTGATGGCCCCGCTCAAAAAAGTGGCCGTGGCCGATGATGGCTCGCGGGAGAACAATTCGGGGGAGCTGTTTTCGGTGGTGGTGACCCGCGTGACGGAATCCCCCAAACCGGGCAGCGACGAAATTGACAAAGCGTTTGACGAAGGCTGGATTGGCACGGATGGGTATCAAAAAACCGATGGTAGTCGCCAGAAACGGGCGCTGGCCTTTCAGGGGAATGTGCGAACGAGAGATGGCAAAACCGTCGCCGAAATTTTTGTGATCGATTTGCCCGACGATCTGACCCAAGCCGTCGATGGGCAACCGCTGGAAGGTACCGAAACCACCCGGCCCAACCCGCCCAAGGGTGTTCAGCAACGCCGGATCACGTTTACGGAGCACGGCGCGGAAGGCCCCCGGCACTGGTTGCGGACCACGCCCGACGGTGCATTGATCGGCTTTCTGGCGAAAGATACTTCCGGCGTAATTCAGCTGTTTGGCGTATCGCCCAACGGTGGCACCATTCGGCAACTCACGAAACAGCCGTTTTCGATTCAAACAACCTTCAATTTCAGTCCGGATGGCAAGTGGGTGGCGTATACCGCCGACAACAGCGTATTCATCACCGAAGTAGCCACCGGCGAGTTTCGGCGGTTAACACCCCGGTCGTCGGACGATGAGCAGCCCCGCAACGGCATTGTCTGGTCCAACAAAGGTGATCAGATTGCGTATAACCGGTATGTGACAACGGACAAAGGACGGTTTTTGCAGCTCTTTGTACTGCGGGAAGAAAAGTAGGGCCACTGGAGAGAGACACGCTGACGCCCGGTCAGCGTGTCATCAGGCCGTAGTGAAACAAGGCTAAAATTCTGTTTCAGACCATGATGGAGACCGCGACAAGGCCGTTGTTTCTCCCTAATAATAAGACGGCGACGGGCGTGAAACTTTAAGTAGGATAACCTGGTATTGCCAGAAGCGGGGTGACCATAAGTTCCCTTTTCAGCCCTGTTGATCCGTTGGAGCAAGGCTAACAGACCGTGCGCCAACAAACATCTTCCCTTTTCACTACAACATAGCGACTTTTGGCTACATCCGTTTTCTGATGGCTGATGAACTTTGCATCAACAAAAAATCAGAAACGATGAACTTACAAAACAACACCATTTTGATTACGGGCGGAACGGGCGGTTTCGGCTTCGAATTTGCCTCCAAATTGATGGCTCTGGGAAACACCGTAATCATCACCGGCCGAAATGCACAAAAGCTTCAGGAAGTAAAAAGTAAGCTTCCGGCGGTGCATACCATTCAGAGCGATGTCAGCAATGCAGCTGATATCGTCGATCTCTACAACCGGGTTACGCAGGAATTTCCAGATCTGAACATCCTGATCAACAATGCCGGAGAAATGCGTAAGATCAGCCTGCATCAACAACACGACCTGACGGACATTACGCGCGAAATCGAAATCAACCTGATGGGGCCCATCCGCATGGTACAGCAGTTTCTGCCTCACCTGAAAAAACAAAAAACCGCTGCTATTCTCAATGTTACGTCGGGAATCGCCCTGTTGCCGTTCGCCATATCACCCATTTATAGCGGCAGCAAAGCAGGACTGCGCTCCTACACCCAGGCGTTGAGAGTCCAGTTAAAAAACACCAACATCAACGTAATCGAACTGGTGGCTCCCGGCTCTTCCACACCGCTCAACGACAAGTTTAAGGACGAAGATGGGTTTAGCGCCAGTATGCTGATGGCACCGGATAAAATAGTGGATGCCGCCATCAGAGGAATGCAGAACGACAAAGAAGAAGTGTACCCCGGTATTGCCAAGGTAATGCGGATGATGAGCCGAATTGCGCCTAAATTCCTGATTGCGCAGTCTGGTAAAATGGGAGCATCAACCATGTACGGAACGCACCCGTCTAAAAGCTGAAAAAATGAAAAAGTTATGCTGCGTAGCTACCATGCTGCTGTTGTCGGTGACCGTGTTTGCCCAAAACTCACCTGCCGACCGGATAACCGGCATTTGGCTCAGTGAGGATTCCGATGTGGGGCTTAAATTTGAAATTTTTAAAGCCGAAGGGAAGTATTTTGGGAAACTGTTGTGGGCCACAACGATGTTTGAAGCAGACGGAAAAACCCCCAAGAAGGACCCCAAAAATCCCGATAAGACGTTGCGGAACCGGTCAAGGCAACACATCATCAATGTGACCAACCTCAGGTATGCCGATGGCGAGTATACCGGCGGAAAGTTATACAACCCGGATGATGGAAGGACCTACAGCCTGAAAGCAAAATTACCACACGTCAACCAGTTGGAATTTCGGGGCTATATGGGTATTTCTCTGCTTGGGCAAACCATGAAGTTCAAAAGGATTCCGTAATTACACACTAATAAAAGACAAACCGATGAAAATCGTTAGCATCATCCTCCTGTTGATTTCTGCATTCCTGAGCCTCAAACACGGCTGGGACGCTTTTCAGCCAGCCAACGCCGAACAAACAAAAATGATGGCGGATCTGGGCATTACCAAAACCGCCATGCCGTTTTTTGGCGTATTTTCGATTCTTATTGGATTAATGATACTTTTTCCGCAAACCTTCTTTCTGGGCAATGTTCTGAATGCCATCACCATTGTGTTGATCATGGCGCTGTCGTTGCAGGCAGGAAACATCAGAATGGCCCTAATCGAAATACCGTTTCTGGCTATGCCGTTGGTATTGATCGGGTTGAAGCATCCATTAACTCATTAACGCTCTTATCATGGCAGATTCAAAACCGTATCGCATAAAATCCATCACGGAAATTCACCGGTTAATGGGGCTTCCCAAACCGCATCATCCGCTCATCGGCATGATCGACCTGAAAGGGCTTAAGAACGACCCCAACCTAACTTCCGTTGTTTCTGATCTTTACGTTGTATCGCTAAAAAGGGGCTGCGACAAACTCTTCTATGGCCAACAGCGCTATGATTTTGACGAAGGCTTAATGGCTTTCATCGCCCCCGGTCAGATTCTGCGGGGCGAAGCAAACGGGGTGCCTCACACGCTCGATGGCTGGATGTTGTTTATTCATCCTGATTTTCTGTGGAATACGCCACTCGCCAAAAAAATCAGGCAATACGAGTACTTTGGCTATGCTTCCAACGAGGCTTTGTTTCTTTCGGATAAGGAAGAAACCATGATCAATGGTATCGTCGATAACATCAAACAGGAGTACCACTCCACCATTGACAAATTCAGCCAGGACGTCATTATTGCTCAACTGGAGCTTTTGCTGACCTACGCCCAACGCTTTTACGAACGGCAGTTCATCACCCGCAAGATCACCAACCACAAAATGCTGGACCGGTTGGAAGAGGTACTGGCGGATTATTTCAAGAACGAAGATTTGGCTTCCAAAGGGCTGCCCACGGTTCGCTACATGGCCGACGCACTGCACATGTCCACCAAATATTTAAGCAGTTTACTCAAACAGCTGACCGGGCAAACCACACAGCAGCTCATCCACGAAAAACTGATCGAGAAAGCCAAAGAAAAACTATCCACCACCGACCTGTCCGTCAGCGAAATTGCCTACGAACTAGGCTTTGAGCATTCCCAGTCATTCAATAAACTGTTCAAGGCGAAGACCCGGCAAAGTCCGCTGGAGTTCAGGCAGTCGTTTAACTAATCGGGCGCTCCGGCGTTAGTGCGAAAACCAGCTATCAGGAATATCGGCGGGTTCCGATCCGTTCAGGCTGTATTTCAGCTTGAGCGTAAAGCCGCCCCCGCCCTCGATGAAGTCCGCTTCGAACGGGTGCGCCCCTTTCTGTAACGCTACCTGTCCGCTTTTTTCAATCGGGAAATGGTTGCCGTCGTTATCAACCACCATCCGGTCGGCAATGCGCAGAATACCGCCGTCGTCGCAGGTGTAGAAGAAGCTGTAAACGCCCGTTTCCGGAACGGTCAGGTACCCGCGAAACTGAATGCCAAAGCTAGGCGCATTGACGGATTTCGGCACCACCACGTTGTGGATCGTATACGAACTGTCGGCGGTTTGCTGTTTCATCAGCTTGGTTTCCTTGAAGTATTTTTTGTAATAGTGACACTGCAGACCGGCTTTGGGCGCAGTAACCGTTGCGGGCGTTGCGTAGGCTTGCTGCTGGTACCGAAGCGAGTATACATCCCCGCGCACTCCCGAGGGCGTGAAAGCCGCCACCCGAACGGTTTGGGGCTTCAAAATCTCCAGCCCGTCTTTGAGTTCGGGGGAGTTGATCTGAGGCTGCGAACCGTCGGTTGTGTAGCGCAGGGTGTAGCTGTCCAACGGTTTTTTGATGCGCAGCGTGGCTTTGTCAACAAAGACGTTCTCTTCGGCAAAACCGGTCAGATCCGGCAGACGGTAATGAATGCCCATTTTTTCCATGCGCCCGTAGTGCTGAAGCAGCCGTTGCTGGAATGATGCGTAATCGGGGCGGTTGGTCCAGACTACTTCCGACAGCGCCGTCATGCGGGGCATGGCCATGTAGTCGGCCCGGTTTTCCGACGGGATGTATTCAGTCCAGATGTTGGCCTGCGCACCCAGAAAAAGGTTCTTTTGCTCCGGGGTGATGCCTTCGGGAACGACGGCCAGGTTATACACATTCTCGACCGACTGAATACCCGGAGGACTGTCGAAGTACAGCGTGCTGACGGGCGTCATCACCACCTTGTTGCCGTTGCGGGCGGCTTTCTGAGGAGCGTCTTTTACCCAGCTGCGCCAGTACATCACCGTTGCCGAGGGCTTAAGACCGCCCTCGAGCGCGTCGTCCCAAACCAGCAATTTCTTCCCCTTCGACTGAACGTAGGCTTCAATCCGGTGAACGAAGTAGCTTTGCAGTTCCTCCACGTTTTTGATGCCCTCCCGCTTCATCAGTTCCTGACAGGCGGTGGATTGCGCCCAGGTGGTTTTTTCAACCTCGTCTGCCCCGATGTGGATGTAAGAACTCGGGAAGAGCGTCATCACTTCGTTCAGGACGGTTTCCATGAACGTATAGGTGGGTTCGTTGCAGGGGCAAACAGGCACCGAAAACGTTTTTCCCATGCCCGGCTGGCCGGTGCAGCTCAGAAACGGATACGCCTGAATGGCCGAACTCAGGTGGCCAGGCATGTCAATTTCGGGGATGATTTCGATGTGCCGGGCGGCCGCGTACGCGATGAGCTTGCGCATCTGATCCTGTGTATAAAAACCGCCGTATTGCGTCTGTCCGTTGTGCTGCCGGAGAAATTGCTTCGGTAAATCAAAATCCGGGTTTTCGACGGCCCGTTTTAAAACCACCGAATCCTGATTGTTAAACGTCCGCCAGGCCCCTTCGCTCGTCAGTTTGGGGTAGGCTTTGATTTCCAGCCGCCAGCCCTGGTCGTCGGTCAGGTGGAGGTGAAAGGTGTTAAACTTGTAAAGCGCCAGCCGGTCGATGAATTTTTCTAAATAGTCGATGGAATAAAAATGGCGTGACACGTCGAGGTGCATCCCCCGCCAGCCGTAAGCTGGTTGATCCTGAATCTGGACCGCCGGAAGAACCAGCGACGACACCGGTTTGGCACTCCGGCTCTCAAGGTCAACGGGCAGCAACTGGCGAATCGTCTGAATGGCGCGGAACATGCCGACGGGCTGTCCGGCCTTCAGCGTTACCTGTTGAGGAGTAATGGTCAGGACGTACGCTTCCAGATTGGTCAGGGTCGCATCGTGCTGCAGGACGATCCGGGTGCCCTTGCCGGTAGCGGGCAACGGTTTTCTCAGACCAGCCTGGAGCAAGGCCTGCAACTGCCGGCTTTCGTTCGCAAAACGGTTGTCTTGCACGATCAGGGCGGTTTGGGCCGTTACCGTAAACTGGCCCGCAGCGGGTGCAAGCGAGGTGGGGTAGGGAATAAGCGGATATCGTTGCGCCGGATGCTGCGCTTTCACTTCCAGGACGGCCAGCAAAACCGTCAGCACGACAACATAAATTCGAATCATCGGTAAGATAAATGAGGAAAAAGACCGCTTAAAAAGCGATTCACTAGCTACAGGAAGGGTTCAGGGCGGAAGGCTGACGCGAATCGGGATTCTGTTTTTCAGAGAAGCAACTGATTTACACATCAGCCGGACTCATTCGGCATTACGCCAACCCGTTTCGGACCGTAATATTACCCCTTACAAGCCGGTTCTGCAAACGGGGAATGGTCATGTTTACCCTATCAAGACTACGCTGTCGGCATTGAGCGAGCGGTTTCGGAAGGCGGTTTTACTCGCTTTTGAACCGGATTGGAACCCAGATTTCTTCCTCCGAATCCGGATCATTGTTTCGGTACTTCTCGCCCAGCACTTCAAAATGTGGCCGGTGATCCAGCATATAGTCCGAATGGGGTAGCCACGTTCCGAAAATGTGGTGAAAGGTTTCGGCAAAGTCACTCGAAGCGCCTTTGTAGTGAAAAACGGCGTACAAACCACCGGGCAATGTAAAAGCCGTCATGCCGTCCGGAATAGCTTCGAAATCAGCAACCTCCAACAGGGCCCATTTTTCAAATTCGATGGTGAGCAGGAAATCGGCGTAGGTGAACGGTTTGTCGTAAACCTGCAATGAAACCAGCTCCGTCGTTACCGGATTGGCGATTTCTTTCCGGCGGGGCATGAAACTCCGCCATAACTCACCGGTTCGGTCGTTGGCAACCGACATGCGCAGCCGCTTGCCAACTAATTTCTTTTCGGGTAAGATTTCAATTCGTGGGGTCATCGCTGTCAGGATCATTTACGGCTTGGCATGACGCATTTCGAGACCCACCGACGTCCGGGGTTTGAAACCCGTCCACGGTTCGGCGTCGGAGCTTTCGGGGAGCGTAAGGTATTTTGCGTAAGCCATTCCTTTGAGGTGAATGCCCAGAAAAGCCGTGACAAAATGCTGGTTGATGTTGTTGATCCGGCGCTCGTTCCAGGCGGGTTCGGCGAAGTGCATGTAATCTTCGGATGCTTGGCCAGGTTTCAGCGTGGCGGCTGGCGGTGGGTTCGGCGCGACGTTGTGCCGGGCGTTGATGTAGGTCAGCAGATACCGGTCGGCATTCACGGTACCGTCGTAAATCGCTTTGACCCCTTTTTCGTACCCCGAAACGTCGTCTTTGCTGCCCGCTACCAACAGCGTCGGGAGTTTTAGGCCCGCCAGCCCTTCGGCATTCCACAGCCCGCGTTCCATGCCCCAGGGCGCAAACGCCACCACGGCTTTGATGCGCGGGTCCTGCGAGGTTTTGTAATCAGGAGCGGCCATCGTCCGGTTTTGCAGAGCCGTACTACCGCCGGTCAGCTGCCCGAAAAAGCCACTCGCCTGGGGACTGAATCCGGCCCCCGCCACGTTGAGCACTCCGTAGCCGCCCATCGAGTAGCCGATCAGCGCGGTTTGATCGGCGTTGACGAGCCCGGCCAGAAAGTGATTGGAATTTTTGGCACTCAGCCGCGCCAGTTCATCCAGCACAAACAGATCGTCGAGCGGACGATTGAGCAGGGTGCTGGGAAAGCCGCCCAGGTCGCGGTAAGTCGATTCGGTATGGTCGATGGCCGCAACTACGTAGCCTTTGGACGCCAGATTTTCGGTGAGGTACGTCAGCAAAAGCCGTGAGCCGGGGTAACCGTGCGAGACAATCACCAGCGGATACGCCCCTGTGCCCGGATCGGGTTGGGCATCGCGCAGCGCCCGGCCTACAAACGTAAACGGGACCAGCGGGCGTTTGGGGTCGTTGGCCCGGCCCAGCACTTCGTTGTATGTAACCAGCTGATCGTTACCCGCCGGAATCCGGGCCGGGTACCAGACTTCAACCGTCAGGGGCCGGTCGTAAACCGGGCTTTTTCCGTCTTTGGTTCGCAGCACATCCACCTGCGCCTTGTGGGTCAGCTTCAGCGTCCGGACGCCCACCCCGTAGGTGCCGCGGGGAGCCAGTTCCGGGGCGTCGGGCAACGGATCGCCGGGCAGAAAGGCGTCGGTGGTTTGGGCGTTGGCAGACCAACCGATGACTATAAAAAGAAAGAGCAGCCGCTTTTTCAAGGTCAGCATAGCGCGTGTGAGGGAGATGGGTCAAAATGGTCTTCAAATTACAAATTGCGCGGAGTAAACGTACACGCAACCCCGCAAATCCGTACTTTAGCGACCCAAAAAAGCACGTTGCATGTATACTTTATACGCCATTCCGAATTGCGATACCGTGAAAAAAGCCCGCACCTGGCTGGCCGATCACGGTGTTGAGTATCAGTTTTACGATTACAAAAAACAAGGTATCGACCGGCCCACAATTGAACACTGGCTGACGCAAAAGCCGTGGGAAGAACTCGTTAACCGCGCCGGAACGACCTGGAAAAAACTGCCCGATGCCGAAAAGCCCGCCGATGCCGAAGCCGCCATCGCGCTGATGATGGAGAAACCGTCGGTGATTCGTCGCCCGCTAATCGAAGCGGAGGGGAAAATAATTGCATTGGGTTTTAAACCGGATGAGTACGAAAATGTGTTCTCTAGCTAGAGACTCTTTTGACACTGAGTATGAGTAAACGAACGCTGGATTCTCCGGAAGACATTCGTTTTCTGGTGGATTCGTTTTATGAGAAAGTGCAGGCCGATGACTTCATTGGCCCGGTTTTTACCGACGTCGCTCACGTTGACTGGGATAAACATTTGCCCAAAATGTATGCGTTCTGGGAAAACATCATCCTGGGCAACAACGCGTACCAGGGCCACCCATTCCGGCCCCACCTGCTCATCAACCAGCAACATACGCTGACCCTCGACCATTTTGAGCGCTGGCTGAAACTGTTTTCGGAGACGCTGACGGAGCATTTCGAAGGCACCAATGCCGAACTGACCCGGCAACGGGCCACGCAGATCGCGCTGGTCTGGAACAACAAGTTTCAGTACATCAACAACGATTCGTACATGGGCTAATCATCAGCCCGGCGACTGGTTTTTGTTGCGTCGGCAGCGCTCACTGCAATACTTTACCTCGTCCCAGACAGTTTCCCATTTTTTGCGCCAGCTAAACGGTTTTCCGCAAACGGCGCAAATCTTGGTGGGCAAATGCTGCTTTTTCATATCGGGTTTTCGGCCGAGAAATCAGGCATGGTTTGCGGACGGGCGTACGGAAACTGCCCGATTTTTTCTAGCTTGTAATAGCTGTTCAGGCCCGAAATACCAACATCGTTGACGCGGCTTAGATCAAAATGCCCTTCTTCATCAACGGCTTCGTCGGGCACAATCAGGTGTTCAATCTGACCGATGATCAGCATCGTTCCGTTGAGTTCAATCGGTAACCCCTGCAAAAATTTCATTCCCATTTTCAGTGAACTTTCCTTCACAAACGGAGCCTGAAAACCGGAGAGGTATTCTTCCGTGAAGTGGCACTGGTCAAACTCCGATTCCTCCCGTTTGAATTTGGCCGAGGTGTAGTGTGCCTGCTCGATAAAAGCTTCGTGGACGTGGTTGATGGTGTAGTAGCCGGTTTCGAGAATGTTTTCGTAGGTATGCTGGCCCGCGTCGCGCTCCGGGCGGAGCACAAAGCCCAGCAGGGCCGGATTGCTTCCCAAATGAACGACGGAGCTAAAAATGGCCAAATTCGATTGCCCTTGGTTGGAAACCGTGCCGATCAGGTTCGCCGGTTTGATGCCGGTCACGGAATTGATGATGTTGAGCCGGCGGATTCGCTCGGTGTTGTTCAGTTCTTCTTTTGTCAGGTGCATAATGGTTTGGAAAAACCGTGTTTGGATCAAGACACCAGCTACACGAGGGCTTAATTGCTTTCTCATAACGCGCCGTTGAGCAGGAAGGTTAAGAATTATTCAGTCCCTGTCGCCTTTTGCCCGATTTTTTGCGCCTTTTGACACCCCCGGTCTGGGCGGATTTTGAGAGTTTTGCGCTGATAAACAACTAGATACTATGAAATCAATCTTCTGCCTGGTAGCTGGTTTGTGGTTTACGGGCAGCCTGACCGCGCAGGCTCAGCAGATACGCTTGGCTTACTTCGGCGAAACCGTCACCCATTACGGGTTGAAAGTTGCCTACGAACACCCGCTCATTTCCCGCATCAAACCCCGCAATAATGCCCGGAAAGAATTTCTGATTACGCCCGGCCTGGCGGTTTATAACCATCCGCATAACCACATCGGCATCATCTTTTCGCCCGAGCTGGCCTACCAGCGAACGGGGCCGCGTGGTGGCGTGTTTGAGGTCAGCCTGTCCAATTCTTATTTGCGGTATTTTCTGGCCGGACAAACGTTCGAAGTTGGGGAGAATGGCGCTTTTCAGCGAGTCAAAATGGCGGGTCGAGGGGCTTACCTACCCACGGTTTCGGTGGGTTTTGGCCGGGATTTATCCGTTCGGAAAAACCGTTCCCTGGCCTGGTATGCCCGGCTGAATGTGATGCAGCAACGACCGTTCAACGCATCCCAGTTATACCGCTTCGCCATTGAGTGTGGCATTCGTAAACCGTTGAAACGACCATGAAAATTTTCTATCCATACCTTCTTTTTTTCGTGATTCTCTCACTTTCTGCCTGTGAGAAAGGCGAGGTGACGGATACCGAACGGACGCTTTATTTACGGCACAAAGGCGCGGATATGCCCATCTGGGTGCGCGGCAACCTGGCGTCGAACAAACTGATTCTTTTCCTGCACGGCGGCCCCGGCGACTGCGCCATGTGTTACCGTCATTACCTCAAAGACCTGGAAAAAGACGTGGCCGTGGCCTACTGGGATCAGCGCATTGCGGGCTCGTCGTCCGGGAAAGTAGACGTGAAAACGCTGAACTACGAGCAGTTTGGCGAAGATGCCTATTACGTGGTGAAGCTTCTGAAAGAACAGTATCCAAACACCCGGGTTTACCTGCTGGCCCACAGCTTCGGCGTCGAGTTGGCGTGGCAGTTTCTGACCACGCGCGACAACCAGAAAATGGTCAGCGGGCTGGTGGCCGTCAACGGAACGTTTTCAACTTACCGCTGGCTGGTGCAGATGCGGGAATGGATTTTGCGCGAAGCCCGGGTTCAGAACCAGACCGAAATTACCAACTACGTCGAAGCCAATCCGGTGACCCGTGAGAACCTGGGTACTTACAAATGGCCAGAACTTTACAAACGCATGCTGGATCTGGGCGGTAACCCAGTTTCGATTTATGACGACAAATCGTTTGTGCTCAATTATGTGTTTGCCTCCCCCAACACCGCGCTGGCGCAGTTTTCACACCCCAAATCATATAACGACTACGGTGAGCATGAAATCCGTACGTACGAAAAAGGACCGTTGCTGAAAAATATCGAGATTCCGGTCAGCCTGTTCTGGGGAAAGAAAGACGGCGTTGTACCCATCGAAATTGGTTATGAGACCCGTGATCTGCTGACAAAAACCGTTCCGACCTTCGTGACGTTCGAGCAATCACACCATGAACCATTCATTACGGAAACCGACCGGTTTGTGGCCGAAGTATTGAAGTTTGTCAAATGATTTTTCTTGCTGATCGGGATTGTAACTTCTCGTCGGCACGCTTAGTATGGACTAAAAAAACGTCCTACGCTAATTTTAGTACACATCTGGAACTGATTGAACGGTTTATCGTGTGTTGTGACTAATTCATATTAGACACAAAGAAGAATGAGCAACACAACAAACAAAACCGCTTCAACCTTTACGATTGGCGGTGAGCTGGAAATTAAACGATTGGGCTACGGCGGTATGCAGTTGACGGGTCCCGGCGTTTGGGGCGATGCACCCAACCGGGAAACGGCTAAGGAGGTATTGCGGAATGCGGTCGAAGCGGGCGTAAATTTCATTGATACGGCGGATTCCTACGGACCCCATACCAACGAGGTACTGATTGCCGATGCGTTGCATCCCTATAAGGATGGGCTGCTGATTGCGACCAAAGGTGGTTTCGACCGAACCGGCCCAAATCAATGGGTCACCAATGGGCGTCCGGAACACATTCGCGAAGCGATTGAAGGCAGTCTGAAACGGCTGAAACTCGACCGCATTGATCTCTGGCAACTGCACCGGTTTGATCCAAAAGTTCCGGTGGAAGAAACGCTCGGGCCGGTGGTGGAAGCCGTTCAGGCCGGGAAAATCCGACACGTGGGATTGTCGGAAGTGGGTATTGAAGACATCGAGCGGGCCGAGAAAGTGCTGCCGATTGTGTCGGTGCAAAATCTGTACAACCTCGGCAACCGTCGGTGGGAAGAGGTGCTGGATTATACTACCCAGCGTGGTATGGCGTTTATTCCGTGGTATCCGCTGGCGTCGGGGCCGGACAAGCTCGCAAAGAAAATCGAGAAAATCGCGCAGAAGCACAACGCCACCACAGCGCAAATCGCACTGGCCTGGCTGCTGAAGCGTTCTGCAAACATGCTGCTAATTCCGGGTACCAGTTCGCCGGAACATTTGAAGGAGAACCTGGCCGCCGAGCAGATTGACCTGTCTGATGAAGACTTTGCCGCTTTGTCGGAGTAGGTTTCAGACAAAAGAGAAAAGACAGGAGAAGAAAGACGTACCGTTTCAGCTCTCTTGTCTTTTCTCTTTATGCTATTCTCACTTTTTATCCCACCAGACTTTGCTCAGGTACGTATCGCCGTTGCTTAACCGGGAAGCGGCCTCGTTGTAGTTGGCTACGTTTCGGAGCCGCTCGGTGCTCGAGTAAACCCCCCGGCGCGGAATCTGACCGTTGGTCGTTCCCGGATTGGGGCCCGGCGTCAGTTTGGGGTAACCCGTCCGGCGCCATTCGGCGTAGGCTTCGTAATGCCGCATAAATAGACTAATCCATTTCTGGGTCATGATTTGTTCGAGTTGCTGCTCGGCAGAACCCGTTAGTTTGCCTTCCCGGGCGATGTAAGCCGCGATATCCGCTTCGGCCAAGGAGTACGGCTGGAGCTGCATGGCAGCCCGGATGCCAGCCTGGTAGAAACCTTCAGCCTGGGCGGGCGTGAGACCACCCCAGCCCAGTAATGCAGCTTCGGCCTTGAAAAAACAGTTGTCGGAATAAGCCAGGAATACATACGGGAACGTGGCTTTTCGGTCGTTGTAAATCGAAATGGTGCCGTACGAATAATCGTCCCGGTTGATGATGACGCTGCCGCCCAGCGCAACGCCTAAACCGCGATAAATCGGTTTCCCGGCTTTTTTGGAGTTCTCGGTGGGTTCGGCAATGCGCGGCAAACGGGGGTCATTCTTGGCCAGTAATAGGTCAATGAACGGAGCCGCCAGCTGATTCAGTTCTTTACTGCTGTTGTATCCCGCAATGGTCGGGTGGTAACCAAACGGATTACCGTCCTGCGTAACGGTGGGCATGGCGCCGTTTTCGGCATTGCTCTCAATCAACGGGGCTTTCAGGGCTTCTTCAACGGTTTTACGCGCCAGGGCCGCATCGGCATACCGTAACCGCATACCCAGCCGAAGTTTCAGGGAGTTGCCCAACTTACGCCATTTGGTGACATCACCTTTATAAACAAAGTCCGCATTGCTGTACGAAACATCCGTTGCCGTCAGTTGGCTGATGGCTGCGTCCAGGTCGGCAATGAGCGATTTATAAATGTCTTCCTGTTTGTCGTATTTCGGTAACAGCGTCAGATTATTGTCGGGCAAACCGGCTTGGGTATACGGAATATCACCCCAGAAATCGGTCATGCGTTGCCAGAAATAGATTTCCGTAATCTTGGCAATGGCCAGTTTGGTGCGTCCGTTGGGGGTGGCTTCCTGGCCTTTCAGAACCTGATTCCGAATCTGCGAAAGGTTTTTGATCAGTTCGTAATGAGTAGCCCAGTTGCCGGTTTCGTACAGATCGCGGTCTTCCAGGTATTGCGACGGGGCCGAGAGCGAACCGCTGGCCCACTGCTGTACCCACGATCCGACCTGCCACCAGTTGGTGCCGTCGGCCAGAAAACCGTTGAGTTGGGCCTGCGAATACAGGTATTCCGCCGGGACGTTGCGGGGTTGCGTCGGCGACGTGTTCAGCTCCTCAAAATTATTGGTACAGGCCGATGCCGTCGCGAGCAAACCCAGTACCGGAAGCAGTATTTTTTTAGAAAAATGGTTCATGGTTTTGATTCAGTTTGGGTTCCGATCAGAAGCTCAGGTTTAGGTCGACACCAACGGTGCGCATCAGCGGCAACGAGTGTTGTTCCATGCCCATTGTGCCGGAGTTGACGTTGATTGATGCGTTTTCCGGTGAAAAACCGTCGGTATGCCGTTCGAGGTAGCCCAGGTTTCGGCCGTACAGGGCAATGGATGCGCCCCGAACCACTTTGTTGTTTTTGAGAATCGCCGAAGGGAGTTGGTAGGCCAGCCGAACCTCGCGGATGGCAACGTAGCTGGCATCGTACAGGAATTCTTCGGCCACGGCAAATCCTTTATCCGACGCTACCCGGTTCCAGTAAGCCTGGGCCGTTACCGGAATATCGTTGGGCTGGCCGGTGCTGATCCACTGGTTGCCTTCCCGGCGCGCTTTTACCCCTTCGGCAATCAAACCGCCTTCGCGGCCTTCCAGTGTCCGCTTCGACGTACCGTAGGCGGCTTCCTGCACGCGGCCCTGCGAGAAAATCTGACCACCCCGCCGGATGTCGATCAGCGTGCTCAATGACAATCCTTTGTACGAGAAGCTGTTGGTGACTCCACCAATCCATTTGGGCGTTGCGTTGCCGATTGCCACCGTTGCAATGCTTTGTACGATCGGCAGACCTTTGTCGTCGATCAGGCGATTGCCGTTGGCGTCTTTGAGCCAGGCATAATCGGCGGCTTTCAACTGGCCGTACGGTTCACCCGGCGCGGCTACCACGCGGATGTTGCGGTCGGAACCCACAACGATTTCGTTCACCCCGTCGATCAGTTCCAGCACCTTGTTGCGGTTGACGGAAAAGTTGAAACTGGCGTCCCACGTAAAACCGTTGCTCAGTTTGACGGGCGTACCGCCGATCAGCACCTCAACGCCCTTGTTTTCAATCCGGCCCGCGTTGGTTAGCTTGCTGCTATAACCCGTTGATTGCGAGATAACAATGGGTAGAATCTGGTTGCTCGTAACGGAATGGTAATAGGTAAAATCCAGGTTCAGACGGTTTTTGAAAAACCGTAGTTCCGCTCCGGCTTCGTACGACGTTTTTAATTCGTTTTTCAGGTTCGGGTCGACCACCGTACTGGTGTACGTTGCCAGCGGCTGATTTAGAAATGTGTTGGCGTTCAGGTTGTAATACCCCAGCGTTGAGTACGGATCGCCCGACCGGCCAGCCTGCGCGTACGAAGCCCGGACTTTCAGGTAATCCAGCGCCGGGAAATTCAGCGAAAACGCATCCGTAACCGCCCAGCTTAGGCCTACTGAGGGGTAAAAGTACGAGCTGTTGGTCAGCGGGAGCGTAGACGACCAGTCGTTGCGCGCCGACACGTCGAGGAACAGGTAGTTGCGGAAGCCGACGGTGGCCTGCCCAAACACGGAGTTGATAACCGACTCCGCCACGCCCAGGCGTGGCGTATTCAGGACCGTCCGACCGATGGCGTACAGCCCTGGAATGCTGAGCTGCGAACCGGCATTTCCCGTAATCCGGTAGCGGTTGCTGAGGTGGTTGGCCCCGAGGTTGGCACTGATCGAGAAATCACCAATTTCGCGGTTGATCATCAGCAAACCGTCCACGTTTTCGGTTTTGTTGAACTCTACGTTTTCATAAACATCCCCGGTTTGTGATGTCCTTGTTCCGACGGCTTTCCAGCCAAACTGCCGTTCGTAGTACAGATCGGAGCCGTAACGAAGCTGTACGTTAATGCCTTTGGCGATCTCGTAATTCAGCTTGGCGTAGGCAATAATCCGGTCGCGGGTGTCTTCGTTGTGCGTGTTGTTGATCGTCCAAAACGGGTTGGAGGTTACGGAGTTACTTTCAAAAATTTTCTCCCCGCCGACAAAAAAGGCGTTACCGCCCAAGTCCTGCGAATAGCGGATGTCTTTGGCCGAGTACTCATACCGTTTCAGACCGTCCATGCTTAGGCTGCGGGGGACATACAGGAACCGGTAAACGGGGTTCATGCCATCATCGCCCACGTACGGCCGGTTGTTGACCTTCTGGTTGATGTAGTTGACTTTGGTGTCCAGGTTCAATCCCTTCGCAATGTCTGCCGACAGCTTAACCGTCACCGAATTTCGGTTCAGTTTGTTGGTGGGCACAAAACCGTCGTTGTTGAGGTTGGTCAGCGAAAAGTAGTAGTTCACTTTTTCACCCCCGCCATCGACACTAACGGTATTGATTGCTTGTTTTTCGGGTTTGAAGAAAGCCGTGTACGGGTCCGTAATGGGAGAATAGCTTACGGTATCCCCCCACATGTCTTCTACGGTTTGGCCCTGCATTTTGGGGCCCCAGCTGCCGCGCGTTGTTGGGTTCCGGCCGGCGCTCAGTTTGGGCACTCCACCCGTCAGGTTGGGGTTGAACGCAACGACCGTGCCATTGGCTTGCCGGTAAAACGTAAACTGGCCGTTGTAGCCCTGTCCGTATTCGTTCTGGTAATCCGGTTTCACGAGGGCGTTTCCGACCGAATAACTACCGCTGTACTGAACCGACGGGCGACGGTTGCGACGGCCCGATTTGGTTGTAATGATTACCACGCCATTGGCACCCAGCTGACCGTACAAAGCCGCGCCGTTGGGGCCTTTCAGGATGGTCATGGATTCGATGTCGTTAGGATTGATGTTCGAAATACCGTCACCGCCGTCCAGACCGCCCTGTAATTGAAAAGAGCTGATAGCCCGGCGATTGGAATTGTCGATCGGAACGCCATCAATCACATAAAGCGGTTGCGAATTTCCGGATAGCGAAGAGTTACCCCGAATCACGATCCGTGACGAACCGGCGGAGCCTCCCGCCGATGAGGTAACCTGTACCCCGGCCACTTTTCCCGACAGGGCCGTTCCGAGGTTGGTGACGTTGGCCTGCGCCAGATCCGAACCTTTGATTTCGCCGGCGGCATAAGCCAGCGCTTTTT
Organism: Larkinella harenae; assembly: GCF_054780515.1. Classification (NCBI taxonomy): domain Bacteria; kingdom Pseudomonadati; phylum Bacteroidota; class Cytophagia; order Cytophagales; family Spirosomataceae; genus Larkinella; species Larkinella harenae. Next base: position 835,637 of record NZ_BAAGWE010000001.1, read on the forward strand.
TCTCCCGCTTGATCCCTAATGCCGTTACGATTACTTCATTGAGCGTTTGGTCGCCCGGCATCAGGCGCACCGTGATGACACTTTGCGTACCGACGGTAACTTCCTGGCTGGCGTAGCCGACGAAGCTAAAAACCAGGACGGCATTCCCGTTGGCGACGTTGAGCTTGTAGGCACCCTGTGCGTCGGTGGTGGTGCCCTGGGTGGTCCCTTTTACGGCGATGCTTACGCCCGGCAGTGGTTCACCTTTGTCGTCGCTAACGGTTCCAGAAACTGCCTGATCCAATGACGCGGTTGTCAACTCTGTGGTTATCAAATCACTCGTTTTATCCTTGGTCAGAATGATGCGGTTGTCGGCCACCTCGTACGCAATGCCCAGCGGAGTGAGCATTCGTTCGAGCACCCCGGAGAGTTGTTCGTTGGCGGCATTGACCGAGATGTCGCGGTCGGCCCGGATGTTTTGCGGGACGTAGATAAACCGGATCTGCGTCTGTTTTTCAATGGTGGCCAAAACCTGTTTCAGCGATTTGTTTTTCAGTTGGAGGCTGATGCGCTGGCTGAGCAGTTCTTTCGTGGCCTGGTCCGGACTGAGGGCAAAGCCCGTTCGGGTAACGGCCAGCAGCAGGAGCAGGTACACGATTCGGGAACATGAATTTCCGAACGGTAGGATTGGTAATCGTTTTCTCATGGTTTGTTTAATAAAGGTGTCGCATGGTTTACTAGGAGTTTACTCGCCACATCCGGTTGCCAGGATGAGGATTTTGCCGTCGGTTACCTCGTAGGAGCCTTCGAGCGATTTGCTGATCAGTCGCAATTGTTCATAGAGCGACAGGCCGGTCAGCGAAGCCGTCAGGGTGCATTTCTGGAGTAAAGGTTCGTTGTAGACAATGTCGATGGCGTAGTTGTCTTCGATGCGCCGGAATACCTCAGAAACGGGGGCATCTTCAAAATCGAAGGAAACCGTTGCCGCATGGTGGGTAATCACAACGGGTTGTTCGACCAGTTCTTTTCGAAAAATTTCTTCTTTGGCGTTGAAAACAACCTGCTGATTGGGCGTCAGGACCACGCCCGTTACGACCGGTTTTTCGGCATTTCGCTGCTGTTCCAGTTCTTTGCGGGAGTACACCGTCACGCGCCCGGTCCGAACGGCCACGGTTACCTGCGGGTTTTCGTCGTGCGCCTTTACGGTGAAGCTGGTGCCGACTACCCGCGTCACTACGTCACGGGCATAGACCAGAAACGGAACTTTCGGATTCGGAACCACGTCGAAAAATGCTTCACCCGTCAGGATAACGGCCCGCACCGGCTGACCAAAACCGGCCACGTGCTGAATCCGGCTGTTGGGCTGGAGCCGAACCGTGCTTCCGTCGGGCAGCCGTACCTCAACGGGTTTGGTTGTGCGGTTGACCTGTTCCACCATGCCTTCCCGGGGCGCTGGATTGACCCGCGAAATTTTGAGGGATTCGGTTTGTTCGGTCACGAGCCAGATAAAAGATCCCAGCACCAGAAAGAACAGGGCTACGGCCGCGACACGGTACCAGGTATGTTCCCAACGCGCCACGGTTTTGGTTGACGGTAGCTGGTTGATCCGGCGGAGAATCTGGTCCGCTTCGTGGTCGAGCGTTACATCGGTCAGGCTGGCATCCAGCGGATTGAGGGCTTCCAGAATATCCTTCGCTAACAAAGCTTCCGACCGGTTGGGGTGAGCTTCCGCCATCCAGTCCGACCAGAACGCTGCGGCAGCCGGGTCACGGCCATACACCCAGGCAATAAAGGAATCGTCGGTTAGAAAATCTTCGGCTTTGTACTGCTGATACGCCTGCATGGATGCGGAATAAGGTGTTCCACCGGGTGTCTCACCTGGGGTGTTATATGGGGATAGAACGGTTTTTTGACTTGATACCCATTCCGAATAAAAATTTTTTATTTACATCAATTTCCTGTCTTGATACTATTTTTTGGTTTATTTTCGAAACTTTGTGGATGCTAAACCACCGTAAGCCTAACCCTCGGACCGTATGGAGAAAAATAGACCAGATTCAGAGGTATGGGATCAGGTGCGCAGGGGAGATGAGCTGGCTTTTGAAGAATTGATCCGGCGTTTTTACCGGCCTCTGTACCACTATGGTCTCAAATTTACCCGCGATGTCGATTTGCTGAAGGACGGTATTCAGGATTTGTTTGTCGAACTGTGGACCTACCGCCGGAACATCACGCAGACGGTGTATGTGCGGGTGTATCTCTTCAAATCATTACGGCGGAAATTATACAAGGACGCGCTCCGAAGAGGGGGAGTAGAGCCGCTGGAAGAGGATTTCTCCGATGGTTTTTTATACGCCGAAAGTTTTGAAGACGAGTTAATCCGTACCGAGTTGTCGGCTTACCAGCGCAGTCGGCTGGAGAGTTTACTGAAGACGCTGACCGACCGCCAGCAGGAAGCGATTCACCTGAAATTTTTTGCCGCACTGCCCAACGACAAAATCGCTGAAGTGATGGGCCTTAGCTACCAATCCGTCGGAAACCTGCTGCATCGGGCGGTCAACAAACTGCGGGAAGGCTGGGGTGGTTTGCTGCTGTGATAAAAAGTCCTGCACTCCGGCCCGTTGTGTATTTCCTACCTCCCCTAAAAATCACTAACTTTGCAATCCTCCGCTTAAGTCGTTTTACTCCGCTTGGCTTCGCGAAATAGCTTGAAGATTATTTCGCAGAGTTTAGCAGAGATTACCAGAGTTTAGCGGAGAGGTAACTTACGGAATTGAATCATGTTTGAAAATCTCCAGGATAAGCTTAGTCAGGCTTTCAAAACGTTAAAAGGACAGGGCCGGATTACCGAAATTAACGTTGCGACAACCGTCAAGGAAGTGCGCCGGGCGCTAACCGACGCCGACGTTAACTACAAAGTCGCCAAAGAGGTCACGGATCGGGTCAAGGAAAAAGCCCTCGACCGCAAAGTACTGATTGCCGTTGAGCCGGGGCAATTGTTCGTCAAAATCGTTCAGGAAGAACTGACTGAACTGATGGGCGGAGAAGCACAGAGTATCAACCTCAAAGGCGATCCGGCCATTATCCTGATTGCCGGTTTGCAGGGTTCGGGGAAGACAACGTTCTCGGGAAAGCTGGCCGCTCACCTCAAAAAGCAGGGCCGTAACGTCTTGCTGACTGCCTGTGATATTTACCGCCCGGCGGCTATCGACCAGCTCAAAGTGCTGGGCGAGCAGGTTGGCGTGGAAGTGTATGCCGAACCGGAAAACAAAAATGCCGTTGAGATTGCGCAGAACGCCCTGGCGCACGCGCGTAAGAGCAATAAAAAAGTAGTCATTGTCGATACCGCCGGTCGTCTGGCCGTCGATGAGGTGATGATGAAAGAGGTCGAGAACCTCAAGAAATCGTTGAATCCGTCCGAGACGTTGTTCGTTGTCGACTCGATGACGGGTCAGGATGCGGTTAATACGGCCAAGACCTTCAACGACCGGCTGAATTTCGACGGTGTGGTGCTGACGAAGCTGGACGGTGACGCCCGTGGTGGGGCCGCACTCTCGATCCGGGGCGTGGTGCAGAAACCGATCAAATTCATCAGTACCGGGGAAAAAATGGAAGCGCTTGACGTCTTCTACCCCGACCGGATGGCCAGCCGGATTCTGGGCATGGGTGACGTGATTTCGCTCGTGGAGCGGGCGCAGCAGGCTTTTGACGAAGACGAAGCCAAGCGCATCAGCTCCAAGATGCGGCAGAATAAGTTCGATTTCAACGACTTCCGTGGCCAGTTGCAGCAGATCAAAAAGATGGGGAACATCAAAGACCTCATCGGCATGATTCCCGGCATGGGCAAGATGATGAAGGATATTGATATCGATAACGATTCGTTCAAGCCCATCGAAGCCATTATTGGCTCCATGACGCCGAAAGAACGCGAGCGCCCTGACATTATCGACGGAAATCGCAAAAAACGCATTGCCAACGGTAGTGGTACGTCCATTCAGGAAGTAAACAACCTGTTGAAGCAGTTTGACGAAATGCGGAAGATGATGAAGAAAATGAACCAGATGCAGTCGTCGGGTAAACTCAGTAAAATGATGAAATAACCCAGAGCCGGTTATTGTCTGGACCAAAAGGCTGGCTGCATCCGATGCAGCCAGCCTTTTTTACTTATCCTGCATCCGCACACGCTGGCTGGCGCTCAATACAGACAACAATTGGCCGGTGCACCGGTATTCGGATGCGTTGCTGCTAGTGGCCGAAACATTGAACGAACAGGGTAAATCAGCGGACGCATTGCCTTATGTAAGCCAGGTACGGAGCCGGTTACCCGCACCAACCGCCGGAAGTCAAACGGCTTTACGGGCTGCCATTGCCAAAGAATGGCGAATAGAACTGGCTTTCGAAAACCACCGCTGGCTGGATTTGCTCCGGAAGGGGCAAGTTATTCCGGTCATGACGGTCTACGGTGCGAAAGTCAAAGCGGTCGATTCGGGCATTCCGGCCAATGCGTATCAGGTTTCCAACGAAAAACTACTCTTTCCGATTCCTTTTACCGAGTTGCAGCGCAATACGGCTCTGGCCCAAAATCCGGGTTACTAATTCGCGATGAGCGATTTCCGTGTGCTGATTCGGCGATTGAACCGGCGCACGAAAATTGCTAACGACTATGCACAGCAAGGTTTTGATTTCAATTTGGTTGGTTGTTCTCCAGAGCGGCTGCCTGTCCGGGTTACGGGCAGCCGCCTTAATGCGTCCCGACCAGCTCACCTGCGAATACCGGTCGAATCCGCTGGGCATTGATACGCCCCGGCCCCGGTTGAGCTGGACACTCTCTGCCGATCAGCGAAACCAGCGGCAAACCGCTTACGAGCTGCTCGTGAGCGATGATCTGAAAGCCCTGACCGCCAATCGCGGAACGGCCTGGGCAAGCGGCAAGATCGCATCTCCCCAAAGTCTGCACATTGCTTACAGCGGGCAGGCGTTACAACCGTTTACCCGGTATTACTGGCGGGTTCGGGTGTACGATCAGAACGGCCAGCCGTCGGCCTGGAGTGCGCCGGCCTGGTTTGAAACCGCGCTGCTGAAACCGTCTGACTGGCAGGCCCGCTGGATCGGTGATGACCAAAAACCGTTTGACCGGGATGAAGATTTTTACCAGGCCGATCCCATGCCGCTATTCCGGAAAGCATTTACGGCAAAAAAGAAAATTAGCTCGGCCCGGCTGTACATCAGTGGAGTCGGTTATTACGAAGCCTACCTGAACGTCCAGAAGGTGGGCGATCAGGTTCTTGACCCGGGCTGGACGGCCTATGGCAAACAGGTGTTGTATTCGGTTTTTGACGTCACGTCGCTGCTGCGCTCCGGTCCAAACGTTGCCGGAATCATGCTCGGGAATGGCTGGTATAATCCGCTGCCGTTGCGGCTTTTTGGGCGGTTCAATCTACGGGACGTCCAGCAAACCGGTCGCCCGTGCGTGAAAGCCCAGATCCGGGTGCGCTATGCTGATGAGTCGGTTGACTGGGTTACCACCGACGAGAGTTGGGAGACGGCTCCGGGGCCGGTTCTGCGCAATAGCGTGTACCTGGGCGAACACTACGATGCGCGCCAACAAAGTAACGGATGGAACACCGCCGGACAACCCGGATCGAACTGGAAGAAAGCCACGCTGGTGGCCGGACCGTCGGGTACACTGACCGCCCAGATGCAGCCACCCGTCAGAGTGACCAACGTGTTGAAGCCGGTGGCGGTTACCGAACCCAAACCGGGTGTGTTCGTTTTTGATCTGGGACAGAACTTTGCGGGTGTCGCGCGGATCCGCGTGCAGGGTTCTGCCGGAACGCACATTACGCTGCGGTACGGAGAGGATATTCATAAAGACGGTTCGCTGAATGTAATGACCACCGTAGCCGGTCAGATCAAAGTCGCCGGACGCGGAGGGCCGGGTGCTCCGCCGGTTGCCTGGCAGGAAGACAGCTACATCCTGCACGGAAATGGCCGTGAAGTCTGGAATCCGCGGTTTACGTTCCACGGTTTCCGGTACGTTGAAGTAACCGGCTGGCCCGGTAAACCCACCCTGAACGATCTGGAAGGCCTGCGGATGAACAGCGATCTGGCCGATGCCAGTGACTTTGCCTGCTCCAACGAGCTGTTCAACCGGCTGAATGCCGTGACGGAGTGGACGTTCCTGAGCAACGTTTTCAGTGTTCAATCCGACTGCCCGGCGCGCGAAAAGCTCGGGTACGGCGGTGATATCATGGCTACGTCGGAAGCGTTTATCTACCATTTTGATATGGCTAATTTTTACCGGAAAGCCGTACGGGATTTTGTGAACGACCAGCGTTCGGAGGGTGGTATGCCCGAAACGGCGCCGTTTGTGGGCATCGCCGACCGGGGGCCGAAAGACAGCGGTTCCGGGCCGCTGGGCTGGCAACTGGCGTTTCCGTATCTGATGAAACAGCTTCACCTATTTTACGGCGACAAGAACATTCTGGAAGAAAATTATGCTGCGCTGGTTCGTCAGATGGAGTATTTGCACACCCGCGCCCAGGACGGTTTGTTTCATCAGGACATCAGCGATCACGAAGCGCTGGACACCAAGCCGGAAGCGTTGACTGCGTCCTCGTTTTATTACCATCACCTGAGGCTGGCCGCTGAATTTGCGGGCTTACTGGCCAAAACCGAGGATTCAACGAAATACGCGCGTCGGGCTGCACAAACCAAAGGAGCGATTCTGCAAACCTACCTGGTGCCGCGCACCGGACGGTTTGACAACGCCACGCAGTCGGCCCAGGTGTTTGCACTCTGGTACGGTTTTGCGCCCGAATCGGAAAAAGCCGCGGCTTTTCAGCGATTGGAGGAGGAGATTGCCCGGCATAAGGGCCACGTATCGACCGGTCTTTTTGCGACCAAGATGCTGTTTGACGTGATGCGCACCGAAAACCGCAACGACCTGGCTTATCGAATTATGAACCAGCGCGATTTTCCGGGCTGGGGATACATGCTCGAAAAGGGAGCAACGACCATCTGGGAAACCTGGGCCTATTCCGACAATGTGTACTCCCAGAACCACCCCATGTTCGGCTCAGCCACCGAATGGTTTTACCGCTCGCTACTCGGTATTAATCCCCTCGCAGCGGGTTTTGAACGAGTCCAACTGAAACCACAACCCACGCAGGACCTGACCTGGGCCAAAGGGCACTACGCATCGGTTCGCGGTAAAATTGGCAGTGACTGGAAAATTGAGAACGGTCGTTTTCAGTGGCAGGTGAGCGTTCCGCCCAACGTCCAAGCCGAAATCTGGGTGCCTGCCAAGGCCAATAGTGCGGTGCAGGAAAGCGGTAAACCGGCCAGCGAAGTTCCGGAGCTACGGTTTTTACGCACCGAAAACGGTTACGCCGTTTACGAATCGGGCTCGGGTGTTTATTCATTTTCATCCGATGCACCGAACTGACAGAGAAGGATTTATTCCCAACTAACCCTTTTTGATTATGGTAAAGCGGCATTTTATGCGGTACGCCCTTTCCTGGGGCGTTTCGCTGGGCGCCTGCGCGTTCGTTTTTTTGTCCACGGGCTCCCGGCCTGAGCCTCAACCAGCGGTGAATAAGCCCGCGGCCCAGTCCTGGAACGAGTTAAAAACGCAGTTTGCGAATCCGGCGTCGGCCTACGGCAGCGGCCCGCTGTTTGTCTGGAACGACCGGATGCGGAAAAGCCAGCTCGATACCCTGCTGAACGATTTGCATCAGGCCGGTTTTGGGGGCGTGTTTGTGCATCCCCGACCGGGCATGATCACGGAATATTTGTCGAAGGACTGGTTCGATCTGTACCGCCATACCCTGCAGCGCAGTAAAGAAAAGGGTATGGAATTGTGGATTTACGACGAAAATTCGTACCCCAGCGGTTTTGCGGGTGGCCACGTGCCGGATCAATACCCCGAATCATCCAATGAGGGGCAGGGATTGCGCTGGATCAGGGCCCGTCAGGTGCCGGATTCGGCTGCGGTTTTTCCGGTCATCCTGAAAAAAGAAGGTGAGACCTGGACCAATGTTACCGCAAACTGGCAGACGGAGCGCGGAAAAACCGGTACGTATGCCCTGTTTGCCAAAGCGTTTTACAACAAATCGCCCTGGTACGGCGGCTTCTCCTACGTTGACCTGCTGAAACCCGGCGTTACCGAAAAGTTCATCGATGTGACGATGACGCGGGGATACGAAAAACATTTCAAGGCCGAATTCGGGAAAAGTATCAAAGGGGTTTTTACGGATGAACCCAACATCGAAGCACCCGGTAACGGGACCATTCGCTGGACACCCGACCTGTTCGAGCAGTTCCGCAAGCGGTGGGGCTACGATTTGCAACCCCATCTGCCCGCGCTCTGGGAAGAAGTTGGCCCCTGGAAGCAAGTGCGACACAACTATTACCAGACGCTGCTGAACCTGTTTATTGATCGCTGGGCCAAACCGTGGTATACCTATTGCGAGCAGCACAATCTGGAATGGACCGGCCATTATTGGGAGCACGAATGGCCCAACCCAAACAACGGGGGCGACAACATGGCGATGTATGCCTGGCATCAGCGTCCGGCCATCGATATGCTGTTCAACCAGTTCAACGAAGAAAGCCACCACGCGCAGTTTGGCAACATCCGGTCGGTGAAGGAACTGGCGAGTGTCGCCAATCAACTGGGTAAGTCGCGCACGCTGAGCGAAACCTACGGCGGGGGCGGCTGGGAAGTCACCTTTCAGGACTTCAAACGGCTGGGCGACTGGGAGTACGTACTGGGCGTCAACTACATGAACCAGCACCTGTCGTATGCCACGATTAAGGGCGCGCGCAAATACGACTATCCGCCCTCCTTTTCGTACCACGAACCGTGGTGGCCGCATTATCGTCAGTTGAACGACTACTTCCGTCGGCTTTCACTGGCCCTTTCGGCGGGCAAACAGGACAACCGTGTGCTGGTGCTCGAACCGTCGACGACGGCCTGGATGTATTACCGTCGGCAGGGCCGGAATCCGGACATGGATCGGGTGGGGCAGGAGTTTCAGCGGTTTGTAACAGCCTTGGAGAAGGAGCAGATTGAGTACGATCTGGGTTCGGAAAATATCATTGAAAACCACGGAGCGGTGGAAAAGGCGGCTTTTCGGGTTGGGCAGCGGGCCTACGACGTGGTGATTTTGCCGCCCCTGCTGGAAAACCTCGACCGCAAAACCGCAGATTTATTGAAAACATATGCCGCCAACGGCGGAAAAGTGCTGGATTTTAGTAAGTGGGAACTGATCGACGGCAAGGCAGTTGGAGCCGAAAGCCGCGTTGGAAATACGGCCAGTTGGCAACGGTTCCCGGCCTGGGAGCCGAAAAACTTCCGCCAGCTACTGCCCAACCCCGAGTGGCAAATCCGGAGCGAGCCAAGGGGTGGAAAATTTTACCACCAGCGCCGGGTGCTGACCGATGGACAACTTTTATTCAGCGTGAATGCCGATCTGGCTGATTCGACACACTGCCGGGTTGCCTTGAAAGGCCAATCGGTTTACGAAATGGATGCGTTTACGGGCGCGATTCGGCTGATTCCGCACCAGAAAGAGAGCGAATTCGTGGTGCTGAATCTTGCGCTGCCGCCCGCCGGAAGCAAGTTGCTGTTTGTCAGTAATCAACCAGCGAAAGGAGCGGTTTTAACTGCCAGACCATTGCCCGCAAAAGAGATGCCCGCAGCCGGGCCGACAAGGGTAAAAGCCGTTGAGCCGAACGTTCTGACGCTGGATTTCTGCGACGTAACAGTAGGCGACAGTACTCGCCGGGATATTCAGATTTACGCGGCTACTGACTGGGTATTTAAAGAACACGGTTTTAAGGCGGGAAATCCCTGGAACACATCGGTGCAGTACAAAACCAGGACCATCGCCCGAGATACCTTTACAGCCGGAACGGGCTATCGGACGGTGTACCGGTTTATTGTAGCAGAAGGTGTCAAACCGGCGGGCTGGGAAGCCGTTGTTGAAAGCAACGGTATTCGTAAGGTTATCAAAATCAACGGCCAGGTGGTTCAGGCGAAGCCGGGGCAGTGGTGGCTCGACCGGTCGTTTTGGGTGTATCCGATTGGTGCCCAGGTCCGGCCGGGTGTGAACGAAATTGAAGTAATTGTGAACCCGATGCGGGTATATGCCGAAATTGAACCAGTCTACATTCGGGGCGATTTTGCGCTGGAGTCGGCGGCTAAAGGCTGGCAGATTGTTCCCGGGAAACCGCTTCAGATCGGGAGCTGGAAAAAGCAGGGGTGGCCCTTTTTTGGCCGGGGGGCTGAGTATACCCAGACGTACACGCTTTCGACGGTTACCAAGTCCTATACCGTGCAGTTGGACGAGTGGGCTGGCACCGTTGCCGAGGTCGTGGTGAATGGAAAAACCGCCGGAATCATCGCCTATCCGCCGTATACACTGCCGCTTGGCGGATTGCTGCGAAGCGGTAAAAACGACGTGACAGTTCGGGTAATTGGCAGCAATAAAAACCTGCTGGGACCGCACCACCGCAATCCGAAGCCGGGCCTGGTGTCGCCCTGGTTGTTTCGGGGCGTAGCCGTTTATCCACCCGGCCACGATTACCAGCAATTGGATTACGGTTTGATGAAACCGTTTCGGTTACTGACCAACTAAAAAGGGCGGGGATCAACCCCGCCCTTCTTTATTTCTGAGACGTGTAGTTACCGCGCTCCAGGTTTCGGGCCTGCGGAAAGAGCGTCAGCGCTTTTTTGTACGTTTCGTCATTCTCCGAGATCATCTCGAAAAACTCGTTGTTGAGGCCGTCGCGGTGGCCTTTCCGCCACGCATATTGCGCAATATAGGCTTTCAACTGCGTCTGAATGTATTTTTCCGACCGTTTAAATTCTGCGGCATTGTACTTGATACCCTGCATCGCAGCATCGTCCGTCAGCCGCTTCATCATGGCGGGCGTAATCACGAAATGCTTTTTGTAATGATCGAAACCGTCTTTTTCCAGTTGTTTGCGGTGATCGTTGGCGTATTCCATCGCTTGTTCCCGCACAATGTTTTTGTTAAACAACTGAATCAGATATTTGGTCATGAACAGCGTATCGCGGGGAACAAATACGTCGGGCGTGATACCACCTGCTCCGAAAACCGTGCGTCCGCCCGTAGTCTTGAACTTGTATTTTTCGTTGTTCTTGATACTGTCGGCAATGTAGTATTCGCCACTTTTCGAACGGGCTTCCAGTTCTTTTTCGTAATCTTCACCGTGGCCAACGGTATACGGTTTTTGAATACTGCGGCCACTTGGGGTGTAATACCGGGAAATCGTCAGGCGCAGCTCCGAACCATCGGAGAGCATCACCGGCATCTGTACCAGTCCCTTTCCGAACGACCGACGCCCCACAATTAACGCCCGGTCGTGATCTTGCAAGGCCCCGGCTACAATTTCCGATGCCGACGCACTGCCCTCGTCGACCAGCACGATGACCGGGCCATCTTCAAACTGACCGGCGATGCGGGCCTTGGTCTGGCGGTCGTAGCGGTCATCTTTGCCGTCGGTATAAACCAGGAGTTTTTCGCCGGAGATAAATTCATCGGCCAGGCTGGTGGCACGGTCCATGTATCCGCCGGGGTTGTTGCGCAGGTCGAGTACCATCTGGCTCATGCCTTTCTGTTTGAGCATTCCCAGGGCTTTTTTAAACTCGTCATAGGTGGTTTCCGAAAAGCGGTTCACCTTGATGTAGCCCGTTTGATTATCGATCATATAAGCTGCATCGACAGAATATGTCGGAATCCGGTTTCGCTGTACCGTGAATGTCAACGGTTTCTTCTCCCCTTTCCGCAGGATAACGAGTTTGACGTCGGTGCCTTTTTTGCCTCGCAACTTCTTAAAAACAAGCGCATTGTCGAGCTTATTGCCGGTCATCTCGGTGTCGTCTACCTTGATGATCTTGTCTCCGCTCAAAATACCGGCGGTTTCGGAAGGCCCGCCCGCCATTGGCGTCACCACATAAACCGTGTCCTTATAAATATTGAATTCAACCCCGATGCCGTCAAAACCGCCTTCCAGCTGGGTACGGGCGGCCACGGCGTCCTGCGGATTGAGGTAGGTAGTGTGCGGGTCAAGCTTTTCCAGCATTTTGGAAATGGAGTAATCCACCAGTTCTTCCGTGTTAACCGAATCGACGTAGTTGTTTTCAATCAGTTGCAGGACTTCCTTGAATTTCGAGTAGCCGCGCCCAATGTTATTAAGGCTTTTGCCACCCCCAAAAAACGTGGCGCCAATCAACATACCGGCTGCCAGCGTAATGCCCAGTAACATTGGCAACCGGACGGTTGCTTTGTCATTCTGGATTTTTTCACGTTCAGGTTCTCTCATAGTAACAAAATGTGCCCACGAGCTAAGAGTAGTGCGTGAGAGTGGATAAAATGGACCAGCAATTTAAGGCAACAACGAAACGGAGTCGTCCGGTAACCCGTGGAAACGTAACTTCTGCATAACGTAAAAAGACCCGTAAATTGTTTGCTGAAGCAGAATGAAAGATAGATAATTTATTCCGGCCCTCCTAGTTAACCAGCAAATCCGATTTCAGGGTGTTGGCCAGCTGAATATAGGGTTCCAGTGCCGACGGATTCCGGAGTGTGTCGGGGTTGCTGACCCGCTCGGGCGAGAGGCCCATCAGGATCTTTTTTATGGGCGCTTCCACTTTTTTGCCGCTGATTGTATACGGCACTGCCGTTACCTGGTAGATCACATCCGGAACATGGCGGGGGCTGTACTGGGTCCGGAGCGCCTGCCGGATTTTCTGGGCTGTTGGCTCATCCAGTTCCGTAGCGGTTTCGCTCGTCGGCTCTTTCAAGACCACAAACAGCGGCATAAGCTGCCGTCCGCCGGGCAGGTCCAGACAAACCACCAGGCTGTCGGCTACTTCCGGAACGCTCTCGACAGCGCTATAAACTTCGCTGGTTCCGATTCGGACGCCGTCGCGGTTGAGGGTGGCATCGGAGCGCCCGTAGATGATCACGGTTTTACGGTCTGTAATCTGTATCCAGTCGCCGTGGCGCCAGATGTTCTCGTACTGTTCAAAGTAACTGGACCGGTAACGTTCGTGGTCAGGGTCTTTCCAGAAATAAAGGGGCATTGATGGCATGGGTTCCAGGATGACCATTTCCCCCAGCTCATTCCGAACCGGATAGCCGTCTTCGTTGAACGACTCGAGCTTGCACCCCAGCATCCGGCATTGAATTTCGCCCTCGTAGACCGGAAGCGTGGGGCAGCCCCCCACAAAACCGCTGCAAACGTCGGTGCCGCCACTGAGCGAAACGAGCCAGACATCTTTCTTGATCGATTCATAGACCCAGCGGAAACCCTCGGGTGGCAGGGGCGATCCCGTTGAGCCGATCGTGCGCAGCGACGATAGTTTGGCTGCACTGTAGGAAACATCCGCCCGCATACAGGCCAGCAAATAAGCTGCCCCGGCCCCAAAATGATTGATTTTGGCGCGCTCGGCCAGGTTCCAGAGTACGTCCATGGTTGGGTACCCCGCCGAACCGTCGTACAGAACCAGCGTAGCACCGACCAACAGCGAGGCTACGGAGTAATTCCACATCATCCAGCCCGTGGTCGAATACCAGAAATACCGGTCGCCGGGCTGAACATCCTGGTGCAACGCGAGTGCTTTCAAGTGTTCGAGTAAACAACCGCCAACGCTGTGGGTAATGGCTTTGGGTTTGCCCGTAGTGCCCGACGAATACAAAATCCAAAGCGGATGGTCAAACGGCACCGGCTCGAAGGTCAGCGTAGCGTTGCGATGATTTTTTAAAACCGTACCCCAGCGAACCGATTGGCTGCGGGGGTGGCTCAAGGGTTCGAAGTTTGCATGCAGATACGGCACCCAGACCACCTGTTTTAACGTAGGGAGGGCCGACTGTAAATCGTAAAATGCATCGGCTTTATCAATGGTCTTGCCGTTGTATGTATACCCATCGACCGCGAACAGAATTTTGGGCTCAATGGGTTGAAAGCGGTCGACGATGCTGGCCATGCCGAAATCCGGTGAACAACTCGACCAAACCGCCCCCACGCTGTTGGTGGCCAGAAACGCCACCACGGCTTCCGGGCTGTTGGGCAAAACGGACACCACGCGGTCGCCGGGCCGTACGTTGTTGTCGCGCAGAAACTGAGCCAGGGCGGCTACCTGTTTCTCCAACTCGGCCCAGCTCAGGGTGGTCAGCGGTTTTTGCTCCGATTGAAAGAGAATGGCCGGGCGTTCGTTGGTTTTATTTCGGAAAATATGCTCGGCATAATTGAGGGTGGCACCGGTAAACCAGCGCGTTCCGATCATGCCTGAAGCAGGCTTTTCGAGCACCTCCTGAAAATCCCGGTGGGACAGCACATTGAAAAACTGCCAGATACTGAGCCAGAAATCTTCCAGATCGGTGGTTGACCAATCCCAGAGGTCGTGGTAGTCGCGAAAGTAAAGTCCTTTTTTGACAAAAAGCCAGTCCAGATACCGCTTCATCTGCGATTGGTCGATGAGACGCCGGTCGGGTTTCCAGAGTGGTTTTTTAGGGTCAGGTTGTATCGAAGTAGTAGAGGAAGCCATTTTTGGAAACAATCTTGAAATTTTACTAAATCCCGGAATCGTTTTCGGGCGAAATTACGTTCCATTTCTGACACAAAGTCAGAAGTTACGGTAAAATACGCTAACTTTGCAGCCCATTTCAGCAATGTAAATTGAAACAGGCTGAAAATCAATCGCATCTACAATAACTACAGTAGTGATACTGCAACATCCATGAGCAAGCGCAGAGAAGAATCAGGAGGTCGTCAGGGAGACCGGAGAGAAGGGTCAGGACGATCTGAATCATCCAATAAATTTTATAGCAAATTCAGTCGGGATACGGATCGTCGGGATACCAATGCGGGGAATGAACGCCGGGAACGGAGTTTCGATAAACCACGCGGAGAACGTTTGTCAGAAACCGGTCGTCGGTTTGATCAGGGCCGTCCGGAGGGCCGTCCCGAACGTCCGCGTTTCGAGCGCAGCGACGATCGTCCACGCAACGACGAACGCCGTTCTTTTGATCGGGCTGAACGGGGCCGCCCCCGGAATGATGGCCCCCGCGAAGGTCGTTTTGAGGGCGATCGGCCGCGTCGGGACTTCGATCGGCCGCGCGAATCGCGCGATGGCGACCGGAGTTTTCGTTCAGACAAAGGACGGTTTGACCGCAACGATAACCGAAGCCGTTTTGAAGGAGGTGGTCCACGCCGGGATTTTGACCGGTCGCGGGAACCACGGAATGACGATCGCGATAACCGTCGCGGAAACGACCGATTTGAGCGTGGCGAGAGAGGAAATGACCGATTTGGCGGAGAGCGTTCGTTCGGTGACCGGCCTCGGTTTGGCGGAAATCGTTCGGAAGGAACTGAACGCCGGGACGACCGGTTTGGAAACGAGCGGGGATACGGTGAGCGGACTGGCCGTGGTCGATTTTCCAATGACGATGCCCCCGCCCGCGAACCACGCGATGGCGACCGGGGTTTTCGTTCAGACAGAGGACGGTTTGACCGCAACGATAACCGAAGCCGCTTTGAAGGCGGTGGCCCGCGTCGGGATTTCGACCGGAACCAATCGGACCGGCCGCGTCGGGATGATCGGGAAAACCGTTTCGAACGGCCCCGTCGGGACGAAGGCGATGACGCCTACCGGCGGCAGGTCGAAGACAGCCGTGAACGCCGGGTTGGCCTTTCACGGGCTCCGGAGTATAACATCGATAAAATGAGAGACAAGGCCTTCAAAGGCCGGGGAACTCGCGATACCAGAGGAAAAAGACCGGGTCAGCAGGTTGGTCGCAGTGAGCGGGTCGATTCGCAGGACAACGAGTCGGGGTTGATCCGGCTGAACCGGTATATTGCCAACGCCGGAATCTGTTCGCGCCGGGACGCCGATGCGCTAATTGCGCAGGGCGATGTGAGCGTGAATGGGAAAGTGGTAACTGAAATGGGCTACAAAGTTCAGCCAACCGATGTGGTCAAATACGGCAACCGGGTGTTGAATCCGGAGAAGATGACCTACGTGTTGCTGAACAAACCGAAGGATTACATCACCACCACCGACGACCCGAACGACCGTCATACTGTGATGGAGCTGGTGGCTGGTGCGACGCCGTACCGGATTTACCCGGTTGGCCGGTTGGACCGGAATACGACGGGTTTGCTGCTGCTGACAAATGATGGCGAGTTGGCCGAAAAGCTGACCCATCCGTCCAATGAAATCAAAAAAGTCTATCAGGTTGAAATTGATAAGCCGATTACCGACGAACATTTCGAAGCCATCCGCGACGGAATTGAACTGGAAGACGGTTTTGTCAAACCCGACGATCTGAGCATTGTAACGCCGGACGCCCACGTGGTTGGTATTGAGATTCACAGTGGTCGAAACCGCATTGTTCGCCGGATTTTTGAACATTTTGGCTACGAAGTAACCAAGCTGGACCGGACGGTTTATGCGGGTTTGACGAAAAAAGAACTGCCGCGGGGCTCGTGGCGGTATCTGGACGAAAAAGAAGTCATCCGCCTAAAATTTCTGCTGTAACCAGCACGGACGAATTGGACAGGGCGCTACCAAGTAGCGCCCTGTTTTTTGTCTATCGCCGTTGTACCTTACCAGCTCGTCCGCCAGGCGGGGAGTTTAATTCCGGGTATACCGGCTTTCATTCCTGTGTGCATCATGCTGTCTTTTCCGCAGTAAAAGCCCAAGAGCGCCGACGTGTTCGGGAACGTTACGCTTCTTTGATCTGCTCATTCAGGGCTTTCAGGCCAAGGGCGATGTGTTCGAACAAAATCGTCAGCCGTTCTGCAATCTGTTCATCCGTCATGAGCGTATTTTTTTCCAGTTTTTTCAGGTTGGCGGCTGCTTCCAGCATGGCCAGTGAATTCAGGGATGAACGGAAACGATGGGCCACGTAATCGAACTCGGTACGGTTATGTTCTTCCAGGGCTTTGAAAAGGGCCGACTGATTGATGGGCAGGTCCTTCTGGAAAAAAGTAATCAGTTCTATCAAGAGTGCTTTATCGCCGGAGGTTATCTCCTGGAGATAGGATTGGTCGATCAAGGCGGGTTCAACACCATTAAGGTTCAAAAAACGATCCAGTATCGCTTCCAATTGTTTTCGCTGAATCGGTTTCGATAAAAAATCGTCCATGCCTGCTGCCCGGCAGCGGGGCCGGGCATCGTATTCTGGATTGGAGGTTACGGCCACAACCGGGGTAGCGAGGCCCAATTGCCCCCGAATGTGCTGGGTGGCAACAAGACCGTCCATGACCGGCATCTGAATGTCCATCAGCACCAGGTCGACCGTCTGCGTTTTAAGAAAATTGACCGCTTCTAACCCATTGCCAACCACCGCACTTGTAATACCGTATTTGCGAAGGAGGGTCACCAAAAAAGTCTGATTAATCAGGTTGTCCTCCACAATCAGAACCTGAGCTGCCAGCTTAGCTTTTCCGGATTTTGATGCAGTCAATTCATTCATGTTGGCGATGCGGAAGCACGGAAACAAGGTAAAGTAGAAATGTGAACGCGAATTTAGGACAACAGTACAAAATTTTTATGACTTCTTTGTCTGGTAATTGAGGCTGGAAATTAGATTTAGAAGGAGTCGATAGGTGTTTTATTTCGTGAATATAGTAACAATAACGGTATGATTTTTGCCCTTTAGTATAAATTAAATGCTATTTCACCGGAATTTAATGTACAAAAAAAGCGCCGGAATGATACGCGTATTTTTAAAATTTCGGGTGGTTGGCGTCCTTTGGGACGCAGATTATCATCCTAACTAATTTCCCGTAATTGGCCCTATGAAAATTTCGTTGATCAAACGGTTGTATATCGGTATTGGTCTAGCCCTTTTTCTGCTCGTGATGCTGGCCACTATCGCTTTCCGCACGATTCAGAATCAGATTGACGAAGCACAGTGGGTTCGGCACAGCTACCGGGTTTTGAAGCAGATCGCAACTACCGAGCAGCTGGTTCTTGATATGGAAACGGGGCGTCGGGGGTTTCGGGCTACCAACGAAAGACGGTTTTTAAAGCCATACTACGAAGCCATCAGCAAAATAGAACCGTCGGCCGAAAACATCCGTGAGCTGGTGGTGGATAGTCCCGAGCAGACAAAGCGGGCGTTTGAAGTAGAAAGCCTTATCAAGGATTTGCTGGAATACTGGCGGGAGTTAGGAACAGATGCCAGTCACTATACCCGGGCGGACATCATTCAGGTGACCGACGGCGAAAAGCTGCGGATGGACCGCATCCGGAATAAGCTCGATGAAATGGTAACCGCCGAGGAACTGCTTTTGTCGAACCGGGAAAAAGACAGTGACAAAGCCGTCAACCAGGCAATCAACGTCTTTATTTTTGGGGCCTTATTTTTGCTGATCTTAGCGAGCGTTATCTCGTACCTGTTTGCCTTCGAAATGAAGAAACGGCAGAAGGCTGAAATTGATTTGCAGCAGAATTTTGACAAATTGGAGCAGCTCAATCAGGCCAGCCAGGAGAAAAACTGGATGCTGACGGGAATGGCGCAAGTGAACGATTCGTTGCAGGGCGTTGGCGAATCGGATTCACTGGCGAAGGCGGTGCTGGTGCGAATTGTGCGTTATCTGGAAGTTCAGGCGGGCGGTTTTTACTGCTACGACGAAGAAAACGAGCGGCTGGAACTGAATGCGTCGGTTGCTCTACCGGCGCAGGTAACCAAAACGTACGGCTTGCGGGAAGGGCTGGTTGGCCAGGCGGCCACCGAACACGAAGTGATGGTGGTTAATCACCTGCCAGCCGATTACTGGACCATTCAGTCGGGCAGCGGGCAGGCCCGACCGGTACAGGTGGTTCTTTTGCCAATTTGGTATAAAAAGGAACTCAAAGGTGTGATTGAACTGGCGGCTTTTCAGCCGTTGAGTCCCACGCAGCTGGACTTGCTGAAAACCGTTGCCAACAACATTGCCATCGCCCTGAATGCGGCCGATGCACGCCGGAAAGTAAGCCGACTGCTGGAACAGGTTCAGGATCAGAAAGAAGAACTGGAACACCAGCAGGAAGAACTCCGGCAATCGAATGAAGAATTAATGCGGCAGGCCGAAATTCTGCAGGCTTCGGAAGAAGAGCTGAAGGTGCAGGAGGAAGAGTTGCGCCAGATCAATACCGAGCTGGAAGAGAAAAACGAAGCCGTTGAAGTGGCGCGGCAAACCCTGGTTTTGAAAGCCCGGGAGCTGGAAGAAACCGGCCGGTACAAATCGGAGTTTCTGGCCAATATGTCGCACGAGCTACGAACTCCGCTGAACAGTGTGCTGATTCTGGCTAAAATGCTGGCGGAAAACAAAACCAGCAACCTGACAGGCAAACAGGTTGAATACGCCAACGTGATTCATAAATCGGGCTCGGATTTGCTGAACCTGATCAATGATATTCTGGACCTGTCCAAAATCGAAGCCGGAAAAATTGACATGGACGCCGAAAATGCGTCGGTCAGTGGCATTGTTTACGACCAGGAGCAGTTGTTCACCGTGGTAGCCGAACAAAAAGGAGTCCGGCTGGTGACGGAAGTGGACGACTCCGTACCGACACACCTGTTTATCGCCAAACAGCGCCTTGAGCAGGTGATCAAAAACCTGTTGTCGAACGCTTTCAAATTTACACCACAGGGGGGCACGGTTACACTCTCGTTCAAGTCTTTGACACCCATGAGCGGTTTTACGAATGAACCGCTGAAGAAAGCCAGGCGGTTACTGGCGGTTGCCGTAACGGATACAGGCATTGGCATTCCGCCGGCTAAGCAGCAGGTGATTTTTGAAGCCTTTCAGCAGGCCGATGGATCGACCAGCCGGAAGTATGGCGGTACGGGGCTGGGGCTTTCGATCAGCAAGGAGCTGGTCAAACGCATGGGCGGAGAAATGCGGTTGCAAAGCCAGGAAGGGCAGGGCAGTACGTTTACAGTTTACCTGCCGTTGACCGAAGCGTCGGCGGGCGAAGCACCCAGGAAGGTAGCGCCAGAACCGGAAAAAACCGTCGTTCTAACCCATTTGCCGGAGGATATTATCGAACAAAATACGCTGAATGATGACCGGGATGCGGTGCAGAAAGGCGATAAGGTCATGCTGATTGTGGAAGATGATCCGGGGTTTGCAGCCGTGGTTCAGGATTTTGCCCGCGGCAAAGGGTACAAAACCGTGGTAGCGCTACGGGGCGACGAAGGAATTCATTACGCCCGGAAGTACAAGCCGTCGGCCATTATTCTGGATATGCAGCTGCCGGTGATTGATGGCTGGAGCGTGATCAACTGGTTGAAGAATGATGACAATCTGAAATCCATTCCGGTGCACGTGATGTCGGCGGCCGATGAGCCCCGGGCGGGCATGAGCAATGCCTTGGCTTACATCCGGAAACCCGTTGACAAGGACGATCTGGAACAGGCGTTTGGGCGAATCAGCGATCATTTGCAGGGCCAGATCAAAAAGGTGCTGATTCTGTCGGGGAATTACCTGAATGACGATTCGTTGCACCGGGTGTTTGGTGAGCGTCAGTTTGACCTGGAATGCGATTATGCCACTACCAATGCCCAAGCCCTGGAAAAATTGAAGCAGCAACCGTATGACTGCCTGATTGTGGACATGGGCGGAGACTTGCAGCAGGGGGTGCAGCAACTGAAAGAACTGCGCGAAGCCATGCCGTCGGAACCGCTGCCGGTAATTATCTACATGGATAAGGACCTAAGCCCGTCGGACGAATGGCAGTTGAAGAAACTCTCGGATGTGGTGATCCGGGAATCCTCCCAGGCCATTGACCGGCTGATGGACGAGCTGGAGCTATTTTTGTATAAAGTGCAGGAGGTGGAAACAAAAGAGTTGCCGAAACCGCTGACAAAAATCGACGATCAGAGTTTACAGGGTAAAAAAGTATTGCTGGTCGACGATGACATGCGGAACATCTTTGCCCTCAGTACGCTGCTGGAAGAACAGCAGATGGAGGTGGTGACGGCCGTGGACGGGAAAGAAGCCCTGGAATTATTACAGCAAAATCCCGACACAAGCATTGTGTTGATGGATGTCATGATGCCCGAAATGGACGGGTATGAAGCGACACGGCGGATTCGCAACGATATGAAAATGATCCATCTGCCGGTTATTGCACTGACGGCCAAAGCCATGCCCGGCGATCGGGAGAAAACCATCGAAGCCGGGGCGTCGGATTACATTACCAAACCCATCGACAGCGGAAAACTGCTTTCCCTGATGCGGGTGTGGTTATCGGTGAAGGTATGAGCACGGGTGCACACATTCATCTTTCGCCCGACGAACTGGAAGAAGTGGTCCAGCTTATTCGGGGGCAGTATGGCTACGACTTTGGCGATTACGCGCGGGCATCACTCCAGCGTCGGGTGGCCCGTTGTATGCAGAAGGCAGGTTATGCGACGGCCTATGAGCTGAAGTACCAGTTGACGAATGATAGCCAGTTTTTTGCGTGGTTTATCGAGTCGATGACGGTCAACGTAACGGAGATGTTTCGCGATCCGGCTTTTTACAAGGAGTTACGCCATACGGTTTTGCCCAAACTGGCCTCGTATCCAACCATCAAGATCTGGCATGCGGGGTGCTCAACGGGCGAAGAGGTATTTTCAATGGCGATTCTGTTGCACGAAGCGGGGTTGCTTGAGCGGACCCGTTTGTACGCAACCGATCTGAATCCGGCCAATCTGGAGCGGGCGCGTCAGGGAATTGTGCCTTTGCAGAACATGAAAGAATATACCGCAAATTACATTCAGTCGGGCGGTACAAACGATTTTTCGTCGTATTATACAGCTCGATACGAAAATGCAATCATTCACAAAGAATACCGGAAAAACCTGGTATTTGCCATTCATAATCTGGCGACCGATCAGGTTTTCAATGAGTTTCAGTTGGTTTGTTGCCGGAATGTACTGATTTATTTCAACCGACAGTTGCAGAATCGGGTCGTGACCTTGTTTAGCAATAGCCTGACTCCGTTGGGCTATCTGGCGCTTGGCATGAAAGAGTCGCTCTTGTTTTCGGATATTCGGCACCAGTTTGACGTGGTCAATCCGGCTGTTCGCATATACCGACGGAAAAAGTAACGATTAGTTCTAACCCTTAAAACCGATGAACCGATTTACCGTGCTGGCCATTGGCGGCTCGGCAGGGAGCATACCGGTTGTAACGGTACTGTTGGAAGCTCTGCCAGCAAATTTTCAGTGTTGTGTCATTATTGTGTTGCACCGGCTGAGAAATGTCTCCAGCAGTCTGGAAACCGTTTTGGTGAACAAAGAATCCGGTATTGCCGTTGAAGAACCCGACGATAAAGAGGTGCTTCGGCCGGGGCGGATTTACCTGGCCCCGCAGAATTATCACCTGCTGATTGAAGCGGACGAAACGGTCAGCCTGGACTATTCCGAATCGGTTCGGTACAGCCGCCCGTCGATTGATGTGTCGTTTGAGAGCATCGCGCAGGTGTTTGCCGAACGAACGGTGGCGGTATTGCTGAGTGGGGCCAATCAGGACGGAACCGCCGGGTTGAAGGCCATTCTGGACGCGGGCGGTCTGGCGCTGGTGCAGGACCCGGCAACGGCCGAATACCCGGCCATGCCCCAAACCGCCATTGAACACAATCCGAAGGCGGTTATCATGACTCCGCAGGAAATGGCATCTTATTTGAAAACACGTATTGCAAGCAGATAAAAACTCAACGATTAATCCTCTTAGAACCAATGACTACAACGCACAGCGCCCCGGACATGACAATCATGCTGGTTGACGACCGTGAGGAGAATTTGCTGGTGCTGGAAGAAATGCTGGCCAGCGAACAGCGAACATTTATAAAAGCAACTTCCGGCAACGAAGCCCTGCGCCACGCCCTGAAAAACGACCGCATCGGGCTGGTCATGCTGGATGTTCAGATGCCCGAAATGGACGGTTTTGAGGTGGCCCGGCTGCTGAAGTCAAATCCGAAAACCAAAGATATTTCGATCATTTTTGTCACGGCGATTAACAAGGAAGAACAATATATTTTAAAAGGGTTTGGTGAAGGAGCGGTCGATTACCTTCAAAAACCGTTGGACGTTAACGTCACCAAAGCCAAGGTCAATGTCTTTGAGCAACTGTATCATTACCAGCAGGAACTAAAGCAAACTGCTCAGCAACTCGAAAAAATAAATAAACAACTGGAAAAGTTTGTTTACATCGTCGCCCACGATCTGAAGTCGCCCCTGGTTGGGATGATTGCTGCGCTGTCGTTGCTGGAAATGCGGAACGAGGAGGAGGACGTGCCACGGGAAGAAATTCAGGAATACGTGGGCCACTCGAAGTCGGCGGCTTATCACTTGTCCGAAATGATCAATTCGTTGCTCGAATATTCGCGGAAAAATGTGGCCCAGCAAACCGTCGAAGAGGTGGATGTGCAGGAGCTGGTGGAGCAGATTGCGCTGTTAATTTTCCCGCCCAAACATATTTCCATCGAAATTAAAGATAGATTACCCAAATTAAAGACCCGAAAAATAAAGCTGCACCAGGTTTTTCAGAATCTGATCAGCAATGCTATCAAGTACAATGATAAAGCCGAGGGAATCATCGAAATCGGCTGCCAGGATCGCGGCCCCTGGATCGAGTTTTACGTAAAAGACAACGGCCCGGGTATTTCGGAAGACGACCACGAAGCCATTTTCAAACTGTTTCGAACCACCTCCAATTCGGCACAGAACGAAACCAGCACGGGTGTCGGGCTATTCATCCTGAAAATGCTGGTGGAAGAACAGGGCGGGCAGATCTGGCTCAAATCGGAGCTGGGTAAAGGATCGACTTTTTATTTTGAATGGATGAAATAGTGTATGGAATCAACGATAACATTTTATGTGGTGGAAGACGATCAAACGGATTTCGATTACATCAACCGGGCTATTCTCGAGATTCAGCCCGACCTGAAAATCCGACGTTTCCTGCACGGTGCGGCTTTGCTCACGCATCTGCACGCCATTTCCCCGGACGAGTTTCCCTCCCTGATCATGCTGGATTTTTACATGCCGGTGCTCGACGGGCTGAAAACGCTCCGCCAATTGAAGGTCAACGAAAACTTTCAGCAAATTCCCGTCGTCATGTGGTCGGGCTCGTCGCGGCCCGAAGACATCAGTCAGGCCTATCGCCTGGGCGCACGGGCTTTTCATACCAAACCCGTTTTGTTTGAAGACTGGCAGGAACAACTGCAAACCACGTTGCGGTATTGGTTAAAAACCGTGCAACTGCCGCATCTGGCCGAATTCTGAAACCGCTCCACACCGGGTTGCTCCACAAAAGATTAATTCTTTATTTGCAACTCGGTCTAACTTCTCCCGTACCAATTTGGGTTATGGTATAGAAGATGCCACCCCATGAAGATCCTGCTGGTTGAAGATGAATTGAGTCTGGCTTCCTTTATCAAAAAGGGAATTGAAAGCGAAGGCTACGAAATAGACGTAGCCTATGACGGGTTGATGGGCCAGCGACTGGCCGACAACAAACCGTACGACGTAATCATCCTGGACGTTAATCTGCCCCATATCAACGGGTTTGAGCTCTGCCGGTACATCAAACAGCAGTCGCCCCGGCAGGTGGTATTGTTGCTGACAGCCCTCGATAGCCTCTCGGACAAAGAAAGCGGTTTTGGCGCTGGTGCCGATGATTACGTGGTCAAACCTTTTGAATTCAGAGAGCTGCTGCTGCGGATTAGGGCGCTGGGACGACGGAGCAGCCCGTTCTTTGGGACCAAAAATATACTGCGGGTGGCCGACCTGGAACTGGACACCAACGCCCGGACCGTCTACCGGGCGGGCAAACGGATTAACTTAACGACCCGTGAGTACGCGTTGCTGGAATACCTGATGATGAATCAGGGTCGGATTGTCAGCCGGGTTGATATTGCCGAAAAAGTATGGGATCTGCATTTCGATACCAACACCAACGTAATCGATGTGTACATCAATTATCTGCGAAAAAAGATTGACAAAGAATTCGAGCACAAACTGCTCCATACCGTGATTGGAATGGGCTACGTCCTGCGGGCTTGATTATGCAGATTAAATACAAACTCATCCTGTGGTTTTCGACCTTGGTAGCAGGCATCCTGCTCGTTTTTTCGCTGTACGTCTACGTAACCTATGTAGGCTTTCGGCAACGCAGCATTGAAGACCGGCTGGAGCGAAAAGCGCGCGTAACCGAACACCTGCTGACTTTGCAGGGCACCGTGGCCGGGAGTGTCATTGCGTCGCTGCCGGAACAGGTTGAGTTTGTTTATTCACCGTCTGATAGCCTGATCTACGCCAGCCGGGATACCAACGATTTCATTCCGGACCGGGCATTTCGAGAGCGGGTCCGGAAACAGCGGTTGGTACGGTTTACGTATCCATCTTCCGATCATCCGTACCTGAAAGATGGCGTCGCGCTCACGTATGGTGGGGCTACTCCGTCGCCGGATGGCCGTCAGTACCTGGCGGTGGTGACGGCATATGATCAGGACGGCTACCAGCGCCAGGAAACCCTGCGTGATCTTTTTATTTTCGGGAATGTATTTGCGATTGGCCTGGTCTGTCTGTTGGGTTTTGTCTTTGCCCGAAAAGCCCTGGAACCGCTGAGCAACCTCATCCGCCAACTGAACGCACCAACCGCTCAGACGCTTGATTTCCGGCTGCAGCCCGAAAATCCGACCGATGAAGTGGGCGTGCTGGCCACGGCCTTCAATGAGTTGCTGACCCGCCAGGAACAGCTGGTCGATAACCAGCGGTCGTTTATTGCCCAGGCGTCTCACGAACTGCGAACGCCCCTGACTACCATCAAAGGCTGGCTCGAAACATCCATGACCTACGATTCGGATCCGGATAGTCTGAAACAGGGGATGCAGCAGGCAGTTCGTGAGCTGGATAAACTGACGGCTTTATCAAACGGGTTGCTTCAGTTGGCGAGCATCGACGGCCTGAATCAGCAACTCGATGGGCCGGCGATTGAAGTGGTGGAGGTTGTTCTGGAGGCCGCCGATACCCTGGGCGTACAACGACCCGGCCAACCCTTGTCGGTGCAGGTCAGCGACGCAATTCTGGAACTGGCGGCTCCGCTGACGGTGCAGGGAAACGCGTATCTGCTGAAAACTGCCCTGCTGAATCTGATGGACAATGCCGTAAAATATTCAAGCGGACAACCGGTGCAGGTGCTGCTTGAAACCGATCATGAACACCGGTTGTACGTCCGGATCGATGATCGGGGTATTGGATTGCCCCCCGGCGAAGAGAACCGGGTATTGCTGCCGCTGGTGCGTGGTTCGAACAGCAAAACAACCGATGGATTCGGGATTGGTCTGACGCTGGCCGACCGCATCATCCGGCTGCATCAGGGGCAGCTTCGGTTGCAGGCCCGCCCCGGCGGAGGAACCCGCGCTGAAGTGGTTTTGCCCACCCGTTCGTCTTAATCTTCTTCTAATGTCTTCTAATATGCCACTAATCTGGCTCTAATCTCCTGCGGATAAATTTACGGTTACCGAATCACACAGTAGCCGAATGGAGCGTCATCATCGAAGTATTTATCTGTTCCTAACCCTTTTCGCCGTTCTTTGCGCAGGGCGTGCCAAAGCCCAATCGGCGGCCAACCGACTGACCTTACCGCAGGCGCTGGAGATGGCGCGGGCCAATTATCCGAGCTTGCGCGGGAAGCTGGCGGGCATCCGAAGTGCCGAAGCCAACGCCCAACAGGTTCGAATGATTGCCCGACCGCAAGTCGGCTTGCAGGCACAGGCCTTAAACGGTACCTCAAATCAGGTGCGGGGGCCTTATGTCTCCAACGGCGGGCTGGCACTTCCAATTTCGGGCAGCATCAAAACCAACGGTTTTACGAACGAAACCCTCTGGACCAGCGGGGCCTCGATGGTGATCGACTGGGAAGCGATCACCTTTGGCCGTTTGCAGGCGCAACGCCAACAGGCCCGAGTGGCCGTTGAAGGGGCGCAGGCCGACTACGAAGGTGAATTATTCACGCACCAGCTGCGGGTTTGCGACGCCTACCTACTGGCCTTGAGTGCCAGTAAAGACATTGCCCTTCAGCAAGCCAATCTGCAACGTGCCGAAACATTGCAGCGGGTCGCCAGCTCGAATACGGTGGCGGGTCTGCGTTCCGGCATCGATAGTGCCATCGCCACGGCGGAAGTGCATCGGGCCCGTACGCAGGTGTTGGAAAGCCAGCGGGTCGCCCAGCAGCAAGCCATTCGGCTGTACGAATTAATTGGGCAGCCGCAAATGACAACGGAACTGGATACGATGGATTTTTACACGAAAGTCCCCGAGTTTCCCAACCAGCCGGTGGCAACGCCCGTACTCCATCCACAGTTGCGGAGTTTTCAGAAACAGATCGAACTGGGCGAAACTACGGCCAAGCTGATCAAAATGTCGGCACTGCCATCAGTATCCGTGCTGGGGTCGCTGTGGGGGCGGGGTTCGGGCATGAAAGAAATGCCGGAAGCGGACGGGTCTTTTGAAACGAATTCATCGATCGGAGCTGGCTTGCCGCTTCGGGCGTTCAATTACCTGGTGGGCGTAACGGCCATCTGGCGACCGACGGATTTGTTGCGCAATAAATACGCACTGGCGGCTCAAAAAGACCGTATCAATACCTTGCGGGCAACGTACGAACAGCAAAATTTGAGCCTGCAGGCCGATGTTCGGAACGCGCGGGTTCAATTGGAACTGGCGCAGGCAACGGCCCGGCAGATTGCTCCGCAATTGTCGGCGGCCCAACTGGCTTTTGCCCAGGCACAGTCGCGGTATGAAGCCGGGCTGGATACTGTTCTGACCCTGACGCAAGTGATCAATCTGCTCAGCCGGGCGGAAGCCGATCAGGCGCTGGCGATCACCAACCTCTGGCGGTCGCTGCTGCTGCAGGCGGCAACGGGTGGCGATCTGGAACGCTTTATTCAGCACCTGCCCCGGTAAAAATCTTTTAAACCGTACCGGTTATGTTAGCGTACGTCGTTTGGCGGCTCGACCCCGAGCTTTTCCGGATTGGCCCCATTGTGTTTACCTGGTATGATGCCTTGGTAATCATCGGATTGCTGGCGACGGTGAAGCTGCTTAACCGGCTGTTTGGGCAAACGAGGTCGCTGCTGCTGTACGTAGGCATTACCACGGTTTTGGGGTCCCGGCTGGGGTATTTCCTGATCGACAAGCCGGTGGTGTGTCTGACGAATCCGCTGGATGTCTTGCTGCCTCCGTACCAGGGCTTGTCGGCCAATGGGGCTGCGATCGGGTTTTTTCTCGGTCTGCTTTTCTACGCGGAAGCCCACCGGAACCTCCGGCAACCGTACCTCTGGCTGGCCGACCGGGCGGTTGTTGTCGTACCCGTGCTTGTTTGTTTTGTCCGGCTGGGCAATTTGATGATATCGGACGGGGTTGGGCAGCCAACCAACGTACTCTGGGCTTTTGTCTTTCTTCAATACCCGGAATACCCCGCACAGCCCCGGCACGCGGTTCAGCTTTACGAAGCATTAACAAGCCTGCTGCTGTTTGGTGGCTTGTGCTGGAGCTGGCCGAAATCGTCAGGCGGTGGGTGGCCGGCGGGCCGGCGGGTCGGTTTTTTTCTGGTCTGGATGTTTCTGCTCCGGTTCTGTTGGGAGTACCTGAAAGAAAATTCGGTGAGCGCAAAAGGCCACCTCTGGAATCTGACTATCAATCAGTTGCTTAGTATTCCGGCGGTTTTGGCGGGAAGTGTTCTGATCATCCGCAGTTATTGGAACCAGCAACGGAAACCGGGGTGTCCGGAACAAGATATGATAACCGCCCTACATAGGAGAAAATGGGAAAAGAGCTAGCTGATCAGAGGGAGAAAACGCGCTTGATTTATCTGGTAGACGACGATGAGGAGGATGTGGTACTGTTCCAGATGGCGGCTCAGGTCAGTTGTCCCGCAGATCGAATCCGGATTTTCCCCAGCGGGCTGGAGCTGCTCCGGTTTTTTGAGTGCAACATCCGGGAGTTGCCGGATGTGATGTTTATCAATAACAATATGCCGATACTGAATGGAATACAGACGCTGACCGAACTCCGGAAATTTCCGGAAGTCAGGCCCGTTCCGAAAATTTTTATTTCCGGCGTGGTGCTGGAAAACCACATTGAACAGGCCCGGCGGGCGGGTGCGGTAGCGTGCCTGGTGAAACCCCACTCCGTTGCTGAATTAGTCGCGCTATTGACGCATTCGCAGGGAATGTGGGGAGACTAAAACTACCGCTTTGCGATTGTGCGTACCATTTTAACGTCATTGATTCGTTGAGTTATGTCCATACTATCCACTTCACTGAAGAAGCCTATTTCCGTCCTGGTGCTGGTCTCCGGCGTACTGCTGTTCTCGATCCTGACGGCTTTGCGGATTCCAATCGATATTTTTCCCCGGCTCAATTCGCCGGTTATTTACGTCATTGAACCGTACGGTGGCATGTCGCCCAAGCAAATGGAGGGTTTTTTTGCCACCCGAATGCAGGACCAGTTTCTGTACGTTTCCGGGATTCAGGAAATCCAGAGCAAAAGCGTGCAGGGCCTGACGGTAGTCAAGCTGGCGTTTTACGAAGGCACCGACATGGCCCAGGCCGCAGCCGAAGTAGCCATTCAGGTAAACCGCGCCATGAAGTTTTTTCCGCCGGGTGCTTTGCCTCCGCAGGTGGTGCGCTACGATGCCTCGTCGGTGCCCATCGGTGATCTGGTGTTCAGCAGCCCGAGCCGCTCCCTGAAAGAAATCCACGAACTGGCCGTCACCCGGATTCGACCGCTGTTCTCGACGGTTCCGGGCTTGTCGGCCCCGCCCCCGATTGGCACCAACTCCCGGACGGTGGTGATCAACCTCGATCCCGCCAAAATTCGGGGATTCAACATCTCGCCCGACGAAGTGGTGGAAGCGCTGGCAAAAAACAACGCCATGACGCCTTCCGGCAATATTCGAATCAAAAACACGATGTTTATCACCACGTTGAACTCGCTCGAAAAACAGGTGGAGGATTTCAGCCGGATTCCGGTGGTGAGCAACGGGCGGCAAATGGTTTTTCTGCGGGATGTGGCCACGGTGCAGGATGCTTCCGATGTAACGGTGGGGTACGCACTGGTCAATGGCAAACGCTCGTCCTACATTCCCGTCGTTAAAACCGCCGACGCGTCTACCTGGTCGGTCGTCACAGACCTGAAGGCGAAGCTACCCGAAATGAAGAGCCTGCTGCCCGACGATATCGACGTCTCGTACGAATTTGATCAATCGGTTTTTGTCATCAATTCCGTGAAAAGTCTGTTGCTGGAGGGCGGTATTGGGGCGGTTTTGACCGGTATCATGGTGCTGCTGTTTCTGGGCGATTTCCGGAGTTCGATTATCGTAATTCTGACCATCCCCATTTCGGTGATTACGGCGGTTTTGTGTTTGTATCTGGCTGGTCAGACCATTAACATCATGACCTTGTCGGGGCTGGCGCTGGCGATTGGCGTACTGGTCGATCAGGCGACGGTAACGATCGAAAACATTCACCAGCATCTCGAAATGGGCAAGCCCAAGCGACAGGCCATTTACGATGCCTGTCAGGAAATCGGTTTGCCGCTGTTGCTGATTCTGCTGTGTATCCTGGCGGTTTTTGCACCTTCGTTCATCATGTCCGGTGTGC
This sequence comes from Larkinella harenae, assembly GCF_054780515.1. Lineage (NCBI taxonomy): Bacteria > Pseudomonadati > Bacteroidota > Cytophagia > Cytophagales > Spirosomataceae > Larkinella > Larkinella harenae. The sequence continues at coordinate 866,301 of NZ_BAAGWE010000001.1, forward strand.
CCAAGGCCATGTTCCTGCCGTTGTCGCTTTCCATCGGTTTTGCCATGACGGTTTCGTATTTCCTGGCGCAGAGCCTGGTGCCGGTATTGGCGAACTGGATGTTGAAAGACGAGCCGCACGCAGTACCGCCTTCGCAGGACGTCTATGCCACGGAAGTGAAGGCGCAGCACGAAACAACCACCCGCTTCGACCGGTTTCGGAACGGTTTTGTGCGGCAGTTGGAGAGCCTGATGCGGTACAACAAACTGCTGATTGGGTTTTACTTTCTGCTGGTACTGGGACTGGCGGGACTCGGTTTTGCGGTGATTGGCAAGGATATGCTGCCGCAGATCAATTCGGGGCAACTGGTGATTCGGATGAAAATGCCCGATGGCACCCGGCTCGAACGAACCGAAAAGCGCGTCAAAGACTTGCTGGCTCTGGTCGATGAAGTGACGGACGGAAATCTGGCGGTTTCGTCGGCCTACGTGGGCGTGGTGCCCACCAACTACGCAACGACCAACCTATATGTCAGCACCAGCGGCTCCAACGATGCCGTGATCAAGGTGAGTCTCGACAAGGAATACCGCGTTAACATGGACGACATGAAAGAAAAAATCCGGTTGGCGGTGGAAGACCGGATGCCGGAGATAACCCTCTCGTTTGAACCCGCAGACCTGACGGAAAAACTGATGAGTCAGGGCGCCAATACACCCATCGAAGTCCAGGTGGCCGGGCGCGACATGAAACAGATCGAAACGTATGCCAATCAACTGGTGGAACGACTGAATGAAGAACCGTTCCTGCGGGATGTTCGGATTGTGCAGCCGTTGAAGTTTCCGGTGATCAACATTCAGCTCGATCGCCAAAAGCTGGCGATGCTGGGCCTAAGCTTGCAGGAAACCGCCCGCTCAATTACAACGTCGACCTCGTCCAGCCGCTACACGGAGAAAAACCAGTGGCTTGACGAAAGTTCGGCGTATACGTACCAGGTGCAGGTGCAGATACCGGAATACGCCATGCAGGATTTGACGCAGTTGCAGGCCGTGCCGCTGGTGGCTGGGCAAACACGGCCCCTGCTGGGTGATGTGGCGACGTTTTCAGTGGATACATTGCCCGGTGAGTATTCCCGCAGCGGGCCCCGGCGGTTTGTAACCGTTAGTGCGAACGTCCATAAAAAGGATTTGGGAACTGCCACTCAGGCCGTCGAAGAAGCCGTTGCTTCGCTGGGTAGCCCGCCCAAAGGCCTGATGGCCCAGGTCAAAGGGATGTCGTCGCTGCTGGCCGAAACGCTGAACAGCCTGCAGGTTGGGCTGTCTGTAGCGGTGGTGGTTATTTTCCTGTTGCTGGCGGCCAATTACCAGTCGTTCAAATTGTCGTTTGCGGTTTTGTCAACGGTTCCGGCGGTGATTGTCGGCTCGCTGGCCATGCTGTTGCTGACGGGCTCGACGCTGAATCTGCAATCGTACATGGGCATCATCATGTCGACGGGGATTTCGGTGGCCAATGCCATTCTGATTGTGACCAACGCCGAGCGGTTGCGCTGGCAATACCGCGACGCCCGCAAGGCCGCCATTGATAGTGCCGGTATCCGGCTGCGGCCTGTTTTAATGACCAGTTTCGCGATGGTGGCCGGGATGGTGCCGATGGCGCTGGGAACGGGCGAAGCGGGCGAACAGGTGGCTCCGCTGGGCCGTGCGGTCATTGGCGGGCTGGTAGCATCGACCCTGGCCGCCTTGTACATCGTTCCGCACGTGTATGCCTGGGTGCAGAAAAAAACACCTTTTGAAGATCCATCCCTGATGCCGGAAACGGTTTAATCTCAATTCCTTTGAACCCCTAGTACGCCCGAAAAGGGTTAGCAGCATGAAAACACAACTCATTTATATCGGTTCCCTGATGGCATTGGCGGGAAGTCTGCTGGCGGGTTGTCAGTCGGTGGAGAAAGCCGAAAGCGGAAAAAAACGAGCCCGGAAAACCGTTCCGCCCACCTACCAGATTGGCGAAGTCGTGGAACAACGGCTGGCCCCCATCATGCAGTTGCCGGGTGAATTCAAAGCGTTTCAGGAGGTGAATCTGTACCCGAAAGCGAGCGGGTTTGTGGAAAAAGTGTTGGTAGATCGGGGCTCTTCGGTCAAAAAAGATCAGGTTTTGATGGTGCTGGAAGCGCCCGAACTGGAAGAACAACTGGTGGCAGCCCGCTCGAAATACCTGAGAGCCAAGGTGCTTCTGACCGCCAGCCAGGATCACTACAAACGGCTGCTGATTGGCAACCGCGTGGCGGGGTCGGTTTCGGCTCTGGATCTGGAAACCGCCAAGTCACGTTTGAGAGCCGATAGTGTGGCGCTGATCGGCGAAAACGCCAATTATCAGGCCTTGCAAAAAATCCATTCATATCTGGTTGTCAAGGCACCGTTCAACGGCGTCATCACCGAGCGGCATGTGCACCCCGGTGCGCTGGTGGGTTCGGGGGCGAAGTTCGATCAGCCCATGCTGGTGTTGCAACAACAGGACCGGTTGCGTCTGCTGGTTGATATTCCGGAAACCTATAGCTCGCTGGTGCGGGAGGGAAGCGGTATTGCCTTTCGTACCAACGCAATGCCGGGCCGGGAATTTCAGGGCAAGGTGAGCCGGATGGCGGGTAGCATGAACCGGCAGTTCCGCTCCGAAACCATTGAGATCGACGTGTCCAATCCAAAGCGGTTGTTTAAGCCGGGGATGTTTGCTGAGATCATCCTGTCATCCAGCGAGGCCCCCGAAACGCTGGTGGTTCCGTCGTCGGCAGTGGTCACGTCTACCGAGCGGCAGTACGTCATCAAGCTGGACAACAACAAAGCCCGGTATATTGACGTGAAACAGGGCCACAAGGAAAAAGGAATGACGGAGGTTTTTGGCGGGATTCGGGCCAACGACAAAATTATCGTCAACGCCCGCGAAGACATTGAAGAGGGCACCGTGATTAATTAACGTGAGTTATGGAACGGTTGCGTTTTTTAGGATGCCGTTAGGTATCTCCTAGTTTCTAGCCGTGATTTTGTATTCTCTCCACTGACTGCCGTAGGTAGGTAACGGTTTTCAGGTTATGGCAGTTGATTTATAATCAATTCATTAGGTTGTAAGCATGCCGTCTCTACGAGACGAGGCTATCCATAACTCACGTTAGATTATTTCTTTGTAGCCAGGTGCTTTCTTACCGAAAGTCAAGGCGTCCCGTTGTTGGGGTTGATACTTTTGTGTCATTACAGGGTATCAATTTTACAACAATGAGGAAATTCAACAAAACACAGATTCTATTGATGATTGCCGGTCTGATTGGTATCTATGTTGGTAGCGCTCAATTATTCTTTCCCATAGCTTTCGAGTCTTCTGCCGGAATTAATCTGGGCGGTAATGCCAGTTTGTTGAACGAAATAAGAGCAGCCGGTGGAACCTTATTCGTAGCCGGAATTCTGATATTTTCTGGCGCTTTTATTTCCGGGATGACCTTTGTTTCCATTGTACTGACCACGCTGTTTTATTCGGCCTATGGATGGTCGCGTGTAGTAGGAATGGTCGCCGACGGTTTTCCAAATGAGCCGCTCATGATAGCCGCAGCTGCTGAACTTATCCTGGGATTGTGCGGTGCTTTTATTTTGTACGGATTTCGAAAAGGGAAAGGAATTGTATAACTAGCTAGTAGAAGAAAGAGAATAGACAAGCAATTAATTAACTTGAGGCCGATTGCTTAATCTCACTTCTTTCTTTCTTGTCTGACTGTCTACCAGAGCCCTTACCTGAAGCGTTTATTTTGTGACGATTCTTTTTCTGATTCGGCTCAGTGACTCTGGCGTAACGCCAAGAAAGCGGGCAATTTGGTGGAGAAGAGCTCGGTTTAATAGTTCCGGCTGGTTTTTCAATACCATTAAATACCGGTCTTCGGGTTTATAACCATTTAGTAATGCGATGTAATTCTCGGCTTTGTCGTAATCCCGAAACAGTAGGGTATGGATTAGATTTTCAAGTTTAGGGTGTTTTTTATGCAGCTCCTGCTCTTGTTCCCGGGTTCCTGTCAGCAAAATGCAATCTTCTACACAGGAAAGGTAATGGGTTTGTTTTAAATAACTTGCGTATAAAACGGCGGGTTCTCCATCCAGGAAAAACCGGGTCGTTTTTTCCTCGCCATCCCGTATCTGATAGTGCCGTAAACATCCTTTTAATACGAAATAACAGGTATTGCAAATCAGGCCTTGTCTGACTATCAGATCACCTTTTGAAAAGCATTCGATCCGGGTGTGTTCCAGGAGCGCATTTATTTCATTAAGGTTGAATTTTTCGAGTTTTTCAAGAAACCATCTTACTGTATTTTCCATCTCTGTGGTTTTTTCTATTGAGCTATAGTGGGTTAGCGATGTCTATAATCGCCTGGAATATGGCTCAATTCTGGAGAGGGACAATGCGTAATTACACCGGTGGATAAGACGGTAAATAAGGCTGCTGAAATTCTCCGTTGGAATACTTTGAATGCCGAATGTCATCATTCTTGTCGGTAGATGGGCTGGTGCCGCCATTCGATGAAAAGTGCATCGTTCGTAAACGTACAGAAGTCAAATACGGTTTTGCCAGAGCTGTGATTGATTAGTTTGTTGTCAACCGATCACGGGTAACACAATTCTGCACCAGTTAGCCGGAATTCTGTAACAACGGATCGTGTTCTATGGATGATATTTGCACTACCAATATCAATGGATAGGATCATGGAAAAGCTCACATTTAAGACCAATATCAAGTGCGGTAGCTGCGTTGCCACGGTAACGCCGTTTTTGAACAAAGCCGTTGGCGAAAACAACTGGCAGGTCGACACCCAAAATCCGGATAAGCTGCTGACCGTCGAGGGAGCAACCGCCGACCAGGTGAGAGAAGCCATCAAAGACGCCGGCTACAAGGCCGAACTCGTATGAACGCGCCAGCCGTAACCGAACGAACGGGCCGCACCGGCGCGAAGTCGGTGCGGAAAACGTATCCCGTGCTGGAGATGACCTGCGCGGCCTGTGCGGTCAGCGTGGAGTCGATGCTTAAACATACGGCGGGCGTGGTGGATGCGGGGGTCAATTACGCCAACCAGCAGGCCTGGGTAGAATACGACCCGAAAGCCGTAACGCAGCAGGACCTCCAAAATGCCGTTCGATCCATTGGCTACGACCTGATTGTCGACGCCGAGGATCCGCAGGAAAAGCAGGCCGAAGCGCAGCAACGGTATTACGAATCGCTGAAAAACCGCACGATCTGGGCGGCAATTTTGTCGGTTCCGCTGGTTGTCATTGGCATGTTCTTCATGACGATGCCTTACGCCAACGAAATCATGCTGGTGTTGGCGGCACCGGTGGTTTTTGGATTGGGGCGCTCTTTCTTCACGAATGCCTGGAAACAGGCCCGGCACGGTAAAGCCAACATGGATACGCTGGTGGCGCTGTCGACCGGCATTGCCTTCGTGTTCAGCACGTTCAACACGGTTTATCCGGAATTCTGGCACGCGCGCGGCATCCATCCGCACGTTTACTTCGAGTCGGCGGCCGTTATCGTTACGTTTATTTTGCTGGGCAAACTGCTCGAAGAGCGGGCGAAATCCAGCACCTCCTCGGCGATTAAAAAACTGATGGGTCTGCAACCCAAAACCGTTCGGATAGTGGAAAACGACGCCGAAACCGAGGTTCCGGTGGTGTCGGTTCGGGCAGGGCAGGTGATCGTGGTGCGACCCGGTGAGAAAATTCCGGTCGATGGCACGGTGGTGTCCGGATCGTCGTTCGTAGACGAAAGCATGATTTCGGGCGAACCGGTGCCGGTTGAGAAAAAAGCGGAGCAGAAGGTATTTGCCGGAACCATCAACCAGAAGGGTAGCTTCCGCTTCCGGGCTGATAAAGTGGGCGCAGACACGGTGCTGGCGCAGATCATTCGCATGGTGCAGGACGCGCAGGGCAGCAAAGCACCGGTGCAGAAACTCGTCGATCGGATTGCCGGTATTTTCGTGCCGGTCGTGATCGGGATTGCGGTTTTAACGTTCGTTGTCTGGATGATCTTCGGGCAGGAAAATGCCTTTGCGCAGGCGCTGTTGACATCAGTAACGGTGCTGGTCATTGCCTGTCCGTGTGCGCTCGGACTGGCCACGCCAACGGCTATTATGGTCGGCGTCGGGAAGGGAGCGGATCATCAGATTCTGATCAAAGATGCCGAAAGCCTCGAAATGGGGCATAAGGTCAACGCAGTGGTGCTGGACAAAACCGGAACAATTACCGCCGGGAAGCCCGCCGTTACGAACCTGGAATGGCAGCAAACCGATACCGAACTTCTGTCGTCGATTCTGTACGCGCTCGAAAGTCAGTCCGAACATCCGCTGGCCGAAGCCGTTGTCGAACACCTGAATAGCCGGGGCAGAAAAACCGTATCGCTGGAAAAATTCGAAAGCCTGACCGGGCGCGGGGTGGCGGGTCAGTTTGAAGGAAAAACGTACGTCATCGGAAACCGCCATTTGCTGAACGAACGCCGTATTTCGGTTAGCGCGGCCATCGAACAGCGGGCGCAACAGTGGCAACAGGAAGCCCAAACGGTGGTGTATTTTGCCGATGACAAAACCGTACTGGCCGTACTGGCCATTGCTGATCCGATCAAAGAATCGTCAAAAACCGCCATTCAAACGCTGAAAAAGCGGGGCATCGAGGTGTATATGCTGACCGGTGACAATCCCCAAACAGCCGCAGCTGTGGCTAAAACCGTCGGTCTCACCGATTTTCGCGCCGAAGTGATGCCTTCCGACAAGGCGGCTTTTGTGAAAGAGCTGCAAAGCCGGGGTAAAGTGGTGGCGATGGTGGGCGACGGCATCAACGACTCGCAGGCGCTGGCGCAGGCTGATGTGAGTATGGCTATGGGCAAAGGCTCCGATATCGCGATGGATGTGGCCCGAATGACGCTCATTACCTCGGATCTGGGCCGTATTCCGCAAGCGCTGGAATTGTCGCGCCGAACGGTGCGGGTGATTCGCGAAAACCTGTTCTGGGCCTTTATTTACAACCTGATTGGCATTCCGATTGCCGCCGGTATTCTATATCCGTTCAACGGTTTTCTGCTGAATCCGATGATTGCCGGAGCGGCTATGGCGCTCAGCTCGGTATCGGTTGTCAGCAACAGCTTGCGGCTGCGAAGTGCGCGGTTATGAACTTCAGTCCACGGTTTTAACCGTGTATGCCAATAAAACAACTGTTTTAACGATTTCGGCCAGCTGGTCAAAACCGTTAAAACGGTTGTTTTGGTAAGTGGGAGCTCAAATTAAGAGGCAAGGGTTTGTTTCACGCTCCAGTGCTCGACAATTTTTCCGTCATTCAACCGGAAAATGTCGAAAAACAAGCCTGTTCGCTGGTCAGAAAATTCTGCTGACTGCACGACAACAAAATTCCCTTCACCAATGATCCGAATCATTCGCTGCGTAGACCCGGTTCGCTGTAAATAGTGCCGCAACCCGTCGATCCCGTTGGCGATGTTAGGATGATGCTGAACAAGATCCGTTGCGACAAAATCGGGCAGACGTTCCAGCTTGCGGTCTACAAAAACCGTTTGAAAAAAATCGGCAACAAGGGCTTTATTCCGGGCGGTCGCGCCGAAGTCAGCAGGCTCTACAGCACCACCCATCATCGGGTGACCGTTCAGGCTCGTTTCGGGCTGATCTTCAATAACGTCCCAGTGTTCAATCAATTGGCCATTCCGAATACGAAACAAATCGACAACGGCCTTCGCTTTTTCACCTACTTCGACGCTCAGATTTGTTACGACATAATCACCTTCCGCAATGAGTCGCATGAACGGTTTGGCGGTAGTGGCCGGTTTTGGCATGTTCTTCACGTAGTTCAGTGCTTCCATCAAACCCGCCTTGCCCGGTTTTACCAGTGGGCTGTGATTCAGGTAATTATCCGCGATGATTTGATTGGCAAAGTCGAGATCACCACCGGCGATGGCGCGTTGGTAGAAATTCCGGACGATGGATTTATTTAAAGGTATTGACATGGGATTGGGTCGTTTGAAACTGGAGTGAGAACCCGAAATGAGCAGGCTGACCAACAGGTAGGGCCCGGATGAGGCATTTCATCGTTCACGGATTCCATGAAAAAATAAGAGTGACTAACGGTCAGGCGACACGCCGGAGCCGTATTAGAGAATGCGCAGAAGTGTCCTACCGGTTTGCGGTGGGTGTTTTTGCGGCAGCGGGGCTGTATGGGAAGAAGATCAGTTTCAGGGAAGCAAAAGTACAGCACACACAACGGATGTGCAACACCTGCTCACAGATTCGGGGCCACTTCAATTGGCAGAATCAGGGGCAGGGTAACGGCAAACTCACCATTTTGGTCGGCAACAACCGGGCTGGGCTGGGCCAAACGCTGGTATTGGGTCTGGATCGACGACAAACCGACACCGTTGGAGAGAATCGGGGTATTTTTCCGCTGGAGATTGTTGCGGACAATCAACTGGCCCGTTTCATCCGTCAGTATCTCAACTTTAAGCGGTCGTTTGGCTTGCACGACATTGTGTTTGACGGCGTTTTCGACCAGTAACTGCAACGTTAGCGGAGGGAGCAACTGGTTGGCATACCGTGCTTCCACCTGCACATTCAGATCGAGGGCGCTGCCGTAGCGGGTTTTAAGGAGCCTGAAATACGAACGAATGAAGTCGAGTTCGCTCGAAAGCGCCGTCAGGGCCTGGTCGTTTGCCTTTAACAAATACCGGTAGACCACGCTCAGTTCATCCACAAATTCGCTGGCCTGTTGCGGGTTTTCGTCGATCAGGGAAGAGAGCGAATTGAGGCTGTTGAACAGAAAGTGCGGATTCACCTGTGCCTGTAAAGCCCGAAGCTGGGCGTCGGTTTTTTCCTGTTCCAGCCGCCGGACGGCCAGTTCTGCTTCCAGGCTTTCCCGGTGGCGCTGATCGCGTTCGTGCATCAGTTGATCTTTTTCGCGCGTTTGCTGGATGGCCTGAACCACCGCTAGCTGGCGTTGCCGAAACGCCAGGCACAAGGCCAGACACAGAAGCTCGACCGGCATGACCACGCTAACGGCACGGGTGAAAAAAAGTTCGACGGATGGAGTGGCCCAGCTCCAGTCAAAAACCGTATAAAATACCAGTGTTCGGGTACTCCGCAGCAACAGGATCACACTGGCCGCCGTAAAAAAACGCCCGACAGCATCGTGTCGGTGGGATGCAATCCAGACGCCGGTACCGGCCAGCAGAATCACAAAAAACCAGTAGAAAGCCGAAACATACGGATAGGAAGGGTGCGTGTTGAAACCAATCGTAGCGATGAAAAGGACTTCGAGAAAAAGATACACACCCAGCCCGAGTTGCGCCCGGCGAAACCAGCTGCTTAGCCGCGGATGGTGGGTTGGAAGCTCGAAAAGCTGACGAACCAGTTCCAGGTAAATAATTCGGGACAGGCCAACCACCAGTGCCTGAATGATCAGGTAATTTGCCCGACCGCCCACGTCGTACTGCTGCGTAATGTTGTAGGCCAGCCAGATGAAAAGCTGGAGTGTGAAAAGTCCGTGAACCCGGTCGCGAGACAACGCCCACTGCACAGCATTCAACGAAAAAAGTGCTCCCAACGAACCCATGTAGAGCAAACTCAGTGCATCGTAGGACATAAGAACGTCAACCGATTTTTGACGAAAACCTACGAAGATACACAGAAGTTATCAAATTTTGTTCGCAGAAATCGCCCGTCTTCATGGGGTTGAAAAAGAGCGATTTCTGCGGAGTTTAGGGGGCGTCTGTGCGTTATTTCTGGTGCGCCATCCGGTCGGCATCTTCCGCCGTCAGCAGTGAGGTAAGGCCGTTTTGTTCGGTGATTTTCCGGTGCGTTTCCGGGTAGTGAATGTAGCTGGTCTGGTCGCGGAACATGTGGCGAAGCAGTTCGCCGTACAGGTGCATTTTCTGGTGGTCGAAGCCATACCGGAGTTGTATCTTCTGGGCAATTTCAAAGTCCTTGTGCCGGCCGCGGGCCGCCCGGTCTTTGCCGCCATAATTGCCCGTTATATCCAGAATGGCACCCGGAAACAAATCCATCAGCGCCCGGGTGCCTGCCTCATCAACCACGCCCCGGATCACGGCCTGAGTTGGCACCCATTCATACAGCGTCACATCGCCCCGCTCAAACAACAGCCGCATTTCCTGGCGGTCCATCCGACCGGTTTGCGTAAAGCCGTGGTAAAAGTTAACAACCGTGTTGCCGTAGCGCACCGTGGCATTCACCTGATCTTCGAGGTCCGTACCGTCGCGTTGGCAAACCTGTGCGGCTTCCACCTTTCCGTCGCCGAGCCAACCCGCAAACAGATCGAAGAAGTGAACGCCGTGTTCAATGAAAATACCGCCACTCAGCTCCCGATTCCAGAACCAGTGCTGGGGAGAAAGTCCCTCGTCGCCCGCGTAGTTCTCAAAATAACCGTGCAGAAATTCGCCCAAAATCTTTTTATCAATCAGGGTTTTAACGCGTTCAAACATCGGGTTGTAGCGTTGCATCAGGTTCGTCACCATCAGCAGGCCTTTGCTTTGGGCATACTCGACCATTTCGCGGCCCTGCTGGGCGTTCATCGCCAGCGGTTTTTCGCAAATCACGTGCTTTCCGGCGCGCAGGGCCTGCATCGACTGCTCGTAATGCAGAAAGGGGGGTGTAGCAATGTAAACGATATCGAGGTCGGGCTGGGCGAGCAGCTCGTCGATGGAGTTAAAATGTTCGGCGCCGAACCGGTTGGCCGCCCGGGTTGCTTCTTCGCGTTGCGAACCGGCGATACCGATCAGTTTGACGTGAGGAATTTGCAGAAAGTGCTGGGCGGCAAACAAACCAAAACCGCCAAAACCAATAATGCCTAGACCAAGTTCTTTCAATTCACTCATAATGCGTTCGTAGGTTGTATAAATGAAATGAACCGACGGTTCTGTAAACCGGCCGTCAGATTACTAACCACAAATGAGGTAAACTGTTGACGCAGCCGTGTATACATCCAGCGGGCGGACCGTGCGGAGCCGGTAACTTATTTTATGGACAACGATGAGGGCGAGAGCGGTTGTCCGGGCGTGATCCGCTGGGCGGTCTTTCCTTCTTGGATGAGTTTCAGTGTTGCTGCCAACCCGAAATCCCGGCCGCTCATCAGGTCGTCGTACGTTCGCGCCACTGGAAAATCCGGTTCAACCGTAAAACCGTTCGCACGCCGAATGTCCACCGCGTGGTTCATACTTTTCAGCGGAATCCGGACGCGCAGCCCCGAATTGGGTAGGGTGATGTTCTTAAACTGACCGGCAAAATCGCCCCAGTAAGCACCTCCGCAGGCTTCTCCAACGAATGTGCCCAGTTGTTGGTTAAGTGTTTGGGATAAAACCGTTGCCGTCGCGGAGTACGAAGCGCCGTTGACCAGAAAATAAAGATTGCCCCGGTAAGCATACCGGCTTTTGGGCGGGTGTGGGCGTCCACCAAATCGTTCCGTAAACCCGCCGGTGGTGTCGCTTTTGAACAGGATCGGAAATAACACCCAGGACGCCGGATTGTACCAGGTAACAAATGTACTCCGGTAACCCCGTTTCATGGTTTCGCGCTCCAGCACCCGAAAGGGTTGCGGAAGCCAGTATTGCAGCAGCCGCACCGAATTGACCACGGCTCCTCCGCCGTTGCCGCGCACATCGACCACCAGGTTTTGAATCTTTTTTCGCTCAATCTCCCGGAAGGCCCGTTTCAGTTGTCGGGGGTATTTTCGTGTCAGCAGTTCCAGCGGGTTACCACCGAATGTCGAAACGCGCAACACGGCGGTATTTTTCAGACTATCAATAACCGTTACCGACAGATTGGGTTTTAGATTCAGTTCTTTCCGGTAGCGTTTTTTCAGATTGGTTTCCAGCACTGCCCGGGGCTCGCAGCGGATGTAGCGGGTCAGAACCGGGGTATCTCCGGGAAGGTGGTAGGTTACCTGCACCGAATCGCTGGGGCCAAACCAGTTGGTGTAATAATGGGCAAAACTGATCAGGCTCCGAAACCGCCGACCCGTCAGGTTATTGCCGTCGGACCCGCTGCGGTCTGTATCCTGAAGCAATTGATGAAGAGCCGCCATCGGTTGCCCATTGATGGATAGGATTTCTGTACCCCGTACCAGCGTGGTGTCGGGCGAGAGGTTGTGCGAAACGTAGTAGTGCCCATCCACTTCCCGCAGGTAGAATGGAATAAGCCGACGGTTTTGTTTCATATACCCTTTGCGGTGACCTAACGCCGTATGCCCATCTTTCAGGCTGGTAATCAGCGGGGTGACGGTTTGGAAGAAGGCCTGGTAAGAAAGCGGCTCGTTCAGGTGGCGATCCAGCGAATCATACAACTGACGGTAAGCCGTGTCCGTGATGTAATGGCCGATGCCGGGGTGCAGTCGGTCCATTTTTTTTTTCAGGTAAGCAATATCCGCGCGGGCCTGTTCGGGCGTCAGCGTTTGTGCCCGCCCGAAACCGGCCAGGAAAAGCAGCAGAACGAGGAACGAAAATAGCTTCATCATATCCTGTTGTTCAATGGGTTGAACGCAGCTATAGGAGTAACGAACGAATTGGACGGGATATTGACCGGGCCGGAGCAAAGAGCGGTTTTTATACCAGAGCCGGTACCTTTCAGTAATGGATTTTGGCGTTTCATCATTTTTTTGTCCTAGATGATGAGGGGAAAGCCGACCTTTGATGTCATTCCGTAAACGCTGCAATAGCGCACTAGTCTCATTATACAACCAATCTATGAAACAGTTCTTACAACTATGTCTCCTTGCGTTGCTGGCAGGGCCGGTGGCCCGGGCGCAGGAGGCAAGTAGTCCAGCCCCGGCAGCCCGGCGGACCAACGGGCAAACCACCGTGAGCGGTTACATCAAGGATGCTGCCAACGGCGAAGGGTTGATTGGAGTTTCGGTGTTTGTGAAAGAAACGGGTTCGGGCGTAACGACCAATTCCTACGGTTTTTATTCGCTAACGCTTCCGGCCGGTACCTACAACCTGGTGTATTCGTACGTCGGTTTTTCCAAACAAAACCGGACCATTGATCTGACCGGTGAAAATGTACGACTGAACATTGAATTGCAGGAGGAAGGGCGCGATCTTCAGGAAGTGACGGTGTCGACCAAACGCGAAGACGATAACGTAAAAAGCGTCGCCATGAGTGTTAATACCGTGGAGATGAAGACGATTCAGAAAATGCCAGCCTTGCTCGGTGAGGTCGATGTGATCCGGAGTATCCAGTTATTGCCGGGTGTTTCGACGGTGGGCGAGGGCGCTACGGGTTTCAACGTGCGGGGCGGTAATGTGGATCAGAATTTGGTGTTGCTCGACGAAGCGCCGGTCTACAACTCTTCCCATTTGTTTGGTTTCTTCTCGGTGTTCAACCCCGATGCGGTCAAGGATGTGAAGCTGATCAAAGGTGGCATTCCGGCCCTGTATGGTGGGCGGATTTCGTCTATTCTGGATGTGCGGATGAAAGAGGGTAATTCGAAACGAACAACGGTTTCGGGTGGAATTGGGCTTATTTTTAGCCGGTTGACGCTGGAGCAGCCATTGTTTAAAGACAAGGAAGGACAGGCGCGGGGTTCGTTCATCATTGCCGGGCGCCGGTCGTACGCCGACGTTCTCGCCAAACCGTTCCTGACGGGCGATCTGAAAGGATCGCGGTTTTATTTCTACGACCTGACGGCGAAAGCCAATTACCGCATCAACGATAAAAACACCCTTTACGCATCCGGGTACCTGGGGCGTGATGTATTCGGAGCAGATTTCGGATTTAACTGGGGGAACACCACCACCAGTTTGCGCTGGAACCACGTTTTTAGCGACAAACTTTTTCTGAACACGACGGCTTTTTACAGCAATTACGACTACCTGCTGGACAGCGACTTAAAGCGAAAAAATACAAAGGACTTTTTTAACTGGAAGTCGGGCATTGTCAATTACAGCCTGAAGCCTGACTTTACGCTGTTTCTGAAAAATAATACGTTGACGTTTGGAGGCCAGGCGATTATTTACGATTTCCGGCCGGGCGAAGCCAACGCGGCCAGCGGGGGCGAGGTACGATCCTTCGGGCTGGAAAACAAGTACGCCGTGGAAAGTGCGCTCTACATTGGCAATGAACAGCAGCTGTCTCCGCGGGTGCAGTTGCAATACGGGCTGCGGTATTCCTTTTATAACTACATCGGACCCGGCGAAGCGTATGAATTTCAGACGGATGTGCCGCCCAACCAGCGCCGGTTTCCGGTCAGGACCATCGAATACGACCGCAACGAAACCATTCAAACGTACGGCAACTGGGAGCCCCGGTTTTCGGCCAAGTATGAGTTGAGCGAAACCAGCTCCCTGAAAATGAGCTATAACCGGTTGGCGCAGTACCTGCATCTGATCTCGAATACCACGGCTTCGACCCCACTGGATGTCTGGACACCATCGACCAACAACATCAAGCCACAGATTGCCGATCAGGTGGCTGCGGGCTACTTCCGCAACTTCGGCCGGACCGGAACGGAGTTTGAAGCGTCAGTGGAAGTGTATTACAAGTGGCTTCAGAACCAGGTGGATTACATCGATGGGGCCGACCTGTTGCTGAACAAATACCTCGAAGGCGACCTGCTGAACGGAAAAGGCCGGGCCTACGGTGCCGAATTTTACGTGAAGAAAAACCGGGGCGATCTGACGGGTTGGCTGAGTTACACGTTGGCCAAAACCGAGCGCTTTGTCGAAGGAATCAACAACGACCGCTGGTTTCCGACGCGCTTCGACAAGCGGCACACGCTGAATGCCGTTGCCTTGTACGATTTGAACAAACGCTGGAGCTTTTCGGCCACGTTTGCGCTGGCTTCTGGCACACCGGCTACCTTCCCGACCAACGGTTTTCTATTTCAGAACCGACTGGTTGGCGTTGTCAACGGGCGCAACAATTACCGCATTCCACCCTACCACCGTCTGGATTTGTCGGCGACGCTCGAAAACCGGAAGAAAAGGCCCGAGCAGAAGTGGGAAAGCAATTGGGTTTTCTCGGTCTACAACGCCTACGCCCGGAAAAATCCGTTCTCGGTCTTTTTCCGGCAGGCCGAAGACCGACGAACCGTCGTGATGAACGGCGAATCGGTGCAGATACCAACGGCTGAAGGCATACGGTATTCGGTTTTTGCCACGGTGATTCCGTCGGTAACCTACAATTTTAAATTCTGATAAATCCACTTTGGGAAAACCGTTATGCGACGGTTTTTTCGGAGTGTCAATGATAAACGATCATGAAAAAGACCCATTTGCGTGGATTTTCGATCCTCCATCTGTTTTTGTTCGGGCTGTTTCTGCTGGGGCTGACCTCCTGCGAAGATCCGATTGATATTAAACTGGATACTGGCCCGGCGCAGTTGGCCGTCGATGGCTGGCTGACCGACCAACCCGGTCCACAAACCATTAAGCTCACCCGCACCACTGGCTATTTCGATGCCTCCCAACCCCCGGCGGCTTTGGGCGCTACGGTGATTGTGGCCGACGAAGACAGCGTGATTCACGAGTTCGTCGATGTGAAGGGAACCGGTACCTACGTCTGGACGCCCAAAAATGGGGAGAAGTTCGGGAAGATCGGAAAACGGTATCTGCTGGGCATTCGGTACGAAGGGCAGGAGTATTACGCCATTTCCCAGATGCAGCCGGTTCCGCCGATCGATTCGCTCGTTTTTCGGGAGGAAAAAATTAACCCGGTTTCGAGCGAAACCGGTTTTCAGGCCGAGTTTTACGCAACCGATTTGCCCGGACAAACGGATTATTACTGGATTCGGACCTACCACAACGGCAAGCTGCTCGACGGCCCCGGTGATATTGTTGTTTCGTACAACGGTTCGTTCAACGGGTCGGCTGATACCGACGGTTTGCTGTTCATTCAGCCGATTCGGTGGGCAATCAATATCAATGACCTGTACAAACGGAACGATTCGGTACGGGTAGAATTGTTGTCCATTACGCCGGATGCGTTCTATTTTTTCCTGCAACTGAGCACCCAGATCAACAACGGGGGACTGTTTGCCTCACCGCCCGCCAATGTGCCGACGAACGTTGTCAACCGCGATCCGAAAGGCCCGAAAGCTGTCGGTTTCTTTGGTATTTCGGCCATGAGCAGTAAAACCGCTAAAGTGGAAGATGTGAATATTCGGCCGAGTGATGATTAAAACTGTTTTGATTACGGTATTGTAAGATCACGCGTGCTTAATGGATGAATTTATTAGTCATCAGATTTAGGATATTACGTTCAAACCTGTCTGGTCTTTGAGATGGAGAGACCAGACAGGTTTTGTTTTTTAGTAACTAACTTGAGGGGAAGGAGAACTAGTTTGCTTAACGGTGATAAACCAAATTAAACCTGTCACGATGATGAGCGCGCCTGTTAAGAAGAGCGCTTTTCTTTTGCTTTTAAAAAGTGCATACCCCGTTAAGTATACCTCTGCTAAAGCAATTAAGATAAAAATCGCTTCAATTAGGTAAATTGTATTGATGTTATACTGAGTAAGCTTCTCTGAATTCATCATTGCCCAAAAAGACAGCGGTAGGCCCACAATGCCTATGGTTCGGGTAAAAAATCGTAAGTAGCGCATACAAAACAATTTATAATTATTTCCTCAAAACCGCCACCGCGCCTGTAGTTTCACTTCGCTTTTGTGCGGTTTGGGAATCTGGTCCAGATCGGAGCCGACGGTGTCCTGCTGCCGGAAATCGGTGCGGCTCCAGCGCAGCCAGATGTCCAGGTGTTTGTTTAGGTTATACTGGATCAACAGGTAATTCCGGATGCCTTTGTTGGCGTAGGCCGGAATCGAAAACGCCGACAACACATCGCGCTCGTACACATACTGCCGGCTGTCGTAATTATCCGTGCTGAACCACGCCAGCCGACCGCTGAGCAATAACCGTCCGAAATCGGCAGTGGCGTCCTGAACAACGGCCAAACCGGTCGATGCCGGATGACCCTCATATTGAAAACCACCCCACTGCACCCGTGTCCGCAGCGTTA
This sequence comes from Larkinella harenae, assembly GCF_054780515.1. NCBI lineage: Bacteria > Pseudomonadati > Bacteroidota > Cytophagia > Cytophagales > Spirosomataceae > Larkinella > Larkinella harenae. Next base: position 883,318 of record NZ_BAAGWE010000001.1, read on the forward strand.
ACATCCGCGAGGGGGCATACTCGGCGTTGAGTGCGTAATTTTTACGCACTGTGCCGACAGTTTCTTTGGCTTTGCTGAGGGCTGTGGGCAGGTTTTTCTCCTTGTGTTCCTCATGGTAAATGCCGTAAATCGTTAATTTTTTGGTGGGTGTATACGTGGCCTGTAATAGATAGTCATACCCCCGCGACGGTTTATCGACCAGGTATTTCCACCAGGGGAAGCGGTAAAAATCCACAAAAGTCCCTAAGGTGAGTTTCCGATAAATGACGTAACGCAGCCCTGTATAAATGCCCTGTTCGTTGCTGGTACGCGTGTTTTCGCCGAACGCATTGGCGTAAAAGCTGTGGAAATTCCGGTCGTAATGCCGCCCGAGCAGAGCGGCATCAAGGCGTTTGGTCAGGCTGGCTACGGCGCCCCCAACGGCCCCGATACCTCCACTGGACGAGCGGGCAGCTTCCCCAAAAAAATTGACGTTTTGCCAAACATAGCTGCCATGCAGGCCAACAACGGTATTTTGCTGGCCGGTAAACTCGTAGCGGTTGTAGGGTAAGTCGCGCTTTTGTAGGAATTTGTCGAAAATCGTATGCAAAACCGTTGCGCCCAGTTGCAGCCGTTGGCCTCGGTGGTAGTGCAGGTGTGCACCCAAATTATGTTCCAGTAAACTGGCGCGGTCGGCCAGTTCGGCGGGTGTGCGGTGCAGGCCGCTGGTCTGGAGAGAACTGATCTTGTCCACCTGGTTTTCGGTATCCACCACCACATTGCCGTCGCGCCGGTTGCGGGCGGCCAGCAGCGTAACGGACCAGTTAGGAGGAAGGGCATACGTGGCCGTCAGGCCGCGCAGGTAACCGAACTCACTCAGCGATGTGTAAGGCCTTGCCCCCAGCGAGGGACGCCGAACGCCCGCGACGGTTTCGGCTCCTTTGCCCAGGGAAAAGCCCGACGCCAGCACCAGGCCCTGCCCGATTTGCAACTGATAATCACCGATCAGGATGTTCTGCCAGCGGCCCCGGTTCTGCCACTGGGCGTGAAACGAAATGTAGTCGATACCGTACTGGTAGCGGCCTGGCTGCCAGCGAAACGGTTCGCCCGGGTCCTGTTCGAGCGTCAGCCCAAAGCTGAAATCGCGCGGACGGCTGTAACGATACCGCAAGTACCACTGCTGTCGGCTACCGGCGTAGCGCCGGGGCAAGTTGCCGTTTTTATCCGGTTCGGCGAGCGAAAACCCTTTTTGTTGTTCCAGAACCCGTTCAACGCGCATGATCAGGTAATGATCCGTCGGGTTTCGGACCGAAAACGAACGGTTTTGAGGGTCAACAGTTACAAACGGCAGCAACCGGCGGATGGTGGGCAGGTCGAAATCCGGAACGGCCTGAAGTTCGTACACCGACAGGAAACGGCCAAACGTCGTGCGGTAGTCGAACAGGCTGTTGAGCTGCCGTTCGGTGAGCAGATTGGTGGCCAGCAGCTCCTCACGAGAGACGGTGTTCAGGTCGAACGGATTGGCGTAAAGCTGGTAGAGATTTTCGTAAACCGTCTGGTAGTCGACACCTTCCGTCTGAACCGGAAACAGGTCTTGGATAAAGTTGTTGAGATTGGTTTCGCGCCGACGGTATTCCTGCGCCAAGGCCAATGAACTCAGCAGCAAAAAGCCGCCGATGAGCCAGAAAGTAGAACGGTATTTCAAATCGTCGTCGCAACAGGAAAGCCGCAGCCTGCCGGGCGGCTCAATCCGGCTGAAAGATTTTCTTTCAGATGCTTAGACGAAGAAAAAGGCGGGGAGATACCCCCCGCCATACAATCTACTCTTTCTGGATAACCTCGACCAGTTCCTTTAAACTCTTTTGCTGCGCTTTTGTCACGGTTGGATACGCCATCGTGAGGCTTTGCAGTTTCTCGACCAGGATTTTGGATACCATCAGCCGCATGTTGCGTTTATCGTCGGCCGGAATGATGTACCAGGGCGCTTTTTCGCTGGCTGTGGCGTTGATGGCGTCTTCGTAAGCCTGCATATACTGATCCCAGTAACCGCGCTCGACTACATCCTGCTTTTCAAATTTCCAGTTTTTTGATTCGGTTTCAATCCGGCTGATCAGGCGCTTGCCCTGCTCTTTCCGGGAAATATTCAGGAAAAATTTGACGACCGGAAAACCGTTTCGAGTCAGGTACTTTTCAAAATTGCGGATGTCTTTATACCGGTGTTTCCAGAGTTTATCAAGATCAGCCGTTTGCTCGTCGGGCAGCCGCTGGGTTTCAGTCACAATTTCGGGATGTACCTTGACAATCAGCACTTCTTCGTAGTACGAGCGATTGAAAATTCCGATGTGCCCCCGTTTGGGCAGGTGGATGGTGCTACGCCACAGGAAATCGTGGCTCAGTTCCAGGTCATTGGGCTTTTTAAACGAATGCATTTGCAAGCCCAGTGGGTTCACACCCGAGAACACGTGCCGAATGGTACCATCTTTACCGGCGGCATCCATAGCCTGGAAAATTACCACCAGGCCATAGCGGTTGTGGGCGTACATTTTTTCCTGCAACGCGTTCAGTTCGGTTGTCTGGTATTGCAGCAGAAGTTCATAATGTTCTTTGCTCTCGTAGAGATCGGGGTAGCTCTGGAGGGAATCGGCGATGGTGAATTTTTTAGATTTGTGGCCCGTAAAACGAAATTGTTCAGTGTCTAACTCCAAGAATTCAAGCATATCAGAAAGAGGTTTGAATCAGCCCGTTAAACGGCGAACCGTCTTTGCCAGGATTCTGTTTTATAACTAGAAAACCGTGGGGCTGAGCAGTGCGTATGTATGGAACTCGCATTTGTTACCTAGTCAACTAAAAACCTTTCAACGTCTTACTATGTTCAAACCAATGCAATTCAGACGGCTGACGACCTGGTTGATGGCTTTGTTGCCCATCATGCCTTTGTTGTCGTGTGGGCAATCGTCAAAACAGCAAACATCCGAACGAAAAACCAAAATGATGAATACCAACAACACTGCGTCTACGGCTCCCGGTATGGAAAAAGCCACCTTCGGAACCGGCTGCTTCTGGTGTACGGAAGCCATGTTTGAATCATTGGACGGCGTTTCTGACGCGGTTTCCGGCTATGAAGGAGGAACCAAGGCCAATCCAACTTACAAAGAGGTTTGTACCGGTAATACCGGCCACGCGGAATGCGTAGAAGTAACCTACGATCCGAAAAAAATCACCTACGCTGAGTTGCTTCAGGCCTTCTTCCGGAGCCACGACCCCACTTCACTGAATCGCCAGGGTGCCGATGTCGGCACGCAGTACCGGTCCGTGATTTTCTACCACAACGACGAGCAGAAGCAGCTCGCCGAAACCGTGAAGAAGGAACTGAACGAATCGGGGGCGTATGACAAAAAGATTGTAACCGAAATCAGTCCGGCGAGTACATTTTACGTAGCTGAAGACTACCACCAGAGCTACTTCGCCAACAACCCGGAACAGGGCTATTGCTCTTTCGTGATTGCACCGAAGCTGGACAAATTCCGGAAGGTATTTAAAGATAAGCTGAAGGGCAGCAGTAAGGTTGCCGAAAATCACTAAAAATCGTTGAAAAAAGCCCCTTTCGGGGCTTTTTTCTTTACTACCGTATTCGTTGGGTTAGTACCTTGCAGTCAGGTAATTAGTCTGCCCATTCCGATCAGATCGCTCGACCCGGAACGGTTTTTTTATTCTAACGTATGACGGCTGGCTCCAACGCGCAATTATTACTGGTCGAAGATGAACCTAAAGTAGCCACATTTATTAAAAAAGGGCTACAAACACAGTCGTATACCGTTGAGGTGGCCCTAACGGGCGAAGAGGGGAAGGAGCGGTTCGACGCAACGGATTTTGATTTGATCATTCTGGATGTTAATCTGCCTGGCCTGAGCGGACTTGAACTGGCCGAATACATTCGGCAGCAGAATCGCCGGATTCCGATCTTGATGTTAACGGCACTGGATACAACCGCCGACAAATTGCTCGGGTTTGAAGCAGGTGCCGATGATTATCTGGCCAAACCGTTTGATTTTTTGGAACTGCTGGCGCGGGTGAAGGCCCTGTTGCGTCGGTCCGGGGCCGATGACGAAGCGGAGCGGGTGCTACGGGTCGCCGATCTGGAGCTTAATCTGGATGAGCGGGTTGCCCGCCGACAGGGGCAAACCATCGAGCTGACGGCCCGCGAATATGCGTTGCTGGAATACCTGATGCGGAACGCCGGACGGGTTGTCTCGCGGGTAGACATTGCCGAGCGTGTGTGGGATATTGGGTTTGACACGGGGACGAATGTAATCGACGTTTATGTCAGTTACCTACGCGCTAAGATTGATAAAGATTATCCCGTTAAACTGATCCACACCCTAATCGGTATGGGGTATGTGCTGAAAGAAAAATGAGTCTTCAGAACCGTCTTACGCTTTTATCGACCGTCATCGTCTCTGTTTTGCTGGCGGTTTTTTGCCTGTTTCTGTACCTGGTGGCGGATCAATACCGCAAGTATGAATTTCTGACCCGGTTGCGGGCCGAAGCGCGTACGGCAGGACATCTGCTGGTGGGCCGCGAACGCATGGGGCCAGCGCTCTACAAACTGATTGACAAAAACCAGCTGACGGTATTGCCCGATGAGGAAATTATCATCTACAACGCTAAAAATGAGCTGATTTACGAAAGCGGTACGGATTATCTGACGGTGACGCCCGAAATCCTGAGCCGCGTCCGGAAGCTGCAAACAACACGCTGGCAGGAGAAGGGACGTGAGGTGGTGGGAATTTTATTTGCCGAAGATTCCGATCCATTTGTCATTTTTGCCTCGGCGGTTGATACCTATGGCGTCCGGACGATTCAGGATTTGGCCGAATTGCTGGGCGGGGGCTGGTTTCTGATGACGGGCATCGTGCTGGTGGCCGGGCGGTATTTTATGGGACGCATCGTGCAGCCCATCAGCCGAATCAATCAGCGCATTGATGAAATTACGGCCTCCAAGCTGTCGCTGCGCCTACCCGAGGGAAAAAGCGGAGATGAATTAACGCAACTGGCGCAGCGGTTCAACCGGATGCTAAACCGTCTGGAAGAGGCTTTTCGATTGCAACGCTCGTTTGTATCGCACGCTTCGCACGAGTTACGGACTCCGCTGACGGCCATTACGGGCCAGTTGGAAGTGTCCTTGCTGGCCGAAGATGAACCCGAGGAACTGCGGGCAACGCTGCGGTCGGTGCTTGACGACGTACGTGGCCTGAACCGGATGACGAACGGTTTGCTGACCCTGGCCAATGCCAGCATGGATTCGTCGGCTGTACCGATGGCGCCTGTTCTGCTGGATCATTTGCTGGAACAGGTGCGGTTGGAGATTCAGCGGCTGCAACCGTCCTATACCGTTTACCTGCGTATTGACCCGTTGCCTGCGGCCTACACCCATTGGCAGTTGACAGGGAGTGAGCCGCTGCTGCGAACGGCTTTTTTTAATTTGCTGGACAACGGCGGAAAGTTTTCGCCCGATCATACGGTATCGATGCACTTGTCGTCGCCGGGAAAGTTGCTGCAACTGAACGTTCACAACGCCGGGTCGGTCATTCCTTCCGATCAGTTGGCCGCTATTTTTGTTCCTTTTCAGCGGGGACGCAACGCAAGCGGTTTGCCGGGATACGGCATTGGGCTTCCGCTAACCGAACGCATTGTGCAGTTGCACCAGGGCGAAATTCAGGTTGCGTCGTCGGCCGAAGACGGCACAACGTTTACCGTTACCTTCCCCCGTTCCTAGCCAATACATTTACCTTCTTTTTCGTCCTTGAATACCCGTAAGGCTCCTTTTTTAGTGGGTTTGGCTCGTTTTAGCTGCATTTCTAACCCCGTTCTAATGCGGCTCTAACACGAGCTTAACACTGGCTTCCGATCTTTGTTATGTCAGCCAGAAGATAGGTTCAGTAGCAACCCGACTTCGTGAGATTGACATCTAAACATAGGACAAGCCATGAAAACATACATTTTTGCTTTAGCTCTTAGTGGACTTTCAATCGCAGCGGTTTCAGCGCAGGATGTTGCCAAAAACCGGAACGATGGAACATACTCGACCCATAATTACAAGCATCCTAACAAAGCCGCAGTAGCCCGGAAATGGGCAAGCCAGAAGGGAACGGAGATTAACGCTCCCGGACTTGACAACCGGGCCGTAGCCAACTACAAACAGCCCGTGCCGAACGCTGAGCCTGTTGATGGATTTGTCGTTCCGCACAACGCACAGGAGAACCTGGCCAACCGGAACTACAAATTTCAGCGGCCCAATGCCTCAACTGCGGTTGATCAGGCATCAGAAGTTGCAACCAATCCACGCCAGTCTCTTCCGAAAGAGAACTAATTAGTATCGAACCTTCCGTCTAATAGATGATTTAGCCGCACTGACCAGTGCGGCTAAATTTTTAGGATCGGTGGCGACGTAAATCCGCAAAAGTTGACACCGTCGGAATTTTAGTTTAGCCCCCAAATTTCAATGATTTTGGGATTTCGCTTCAGCGTTTTTCTTGCGGGTTGCGGCTGCTTTCTTCGCAGAAGCGGACCGCTCTTCAGCGCTGCGTGAGGCTGACGCTGCTCCGCCTTTTTTACCGCCTTTTTGGGCAGGTGCCTGGTTTTCGGCATGTCCGCGGCCCGATCCGCTTTTTTTGCCGCCCCCCGACATTTTGTTTACCGTAGCCCAGGCCCGGCGTTCGGCTTCTTCTTCCGGTACACCCCGGTCTTCGTAACTTTCTTCGATGTGTTCGGCTTGTCGTTGCTGCTTATCGGTGTAAGCAGATTTGTCTCCTCGTGCCATAATCTTCGTTTATTTTGTGTGACAACTACCAGAATTCTCATCCAGCCAAACGCGATCCGACGACGCATGCTGGTTGACTGGTGGATAAAACGGCAATTACTTGATTATGTTTGAACGATTGCTCGATTGAACGCAACCGCTGCTGCACGGTGAAAAAACAGGGGGTATTTACTTTTTCCGCCGAACGTATACATTATTACTGATTGACTCCAAACGCACTTCCGGACCACCGCCGTTCACTGTTCCTTCCAGTAAATAGCCAACCATCGGATTTTGCTGGCGCTTGTTTTTGAAGTCGATAGTCAGGTCGGAATACACCTCTCCAGTGATGGTTTTCAGGGCCAGGTTTGCCCCCTTCGTGCCCGCCCAGTTTAAGTCCACAAAACCGCTGATGGTTTTGGCGAAAACGGCTTCGGTGGCACCCTCAATAGCAATATTTCCGTTGATCGATTCGATGCGCAGTTTGGCTTGCCGGGGCAGAAAAACCTGGTAGTTGATTGTACTGCAGACGTAATGGTACTGCCCGTTCGTTTTGCCAGAGCGCCAGGTTGCCTCTTTACCGGGACAGTCTTCGGCTTTTCCCTCTTTGAGCATTTCCCGGTCGAAGTCGGTTTTGAGGCTGATTTCAGTCGCTGTCGTGTTGGATTCGACCAGCAAGGCGTCATTCAGCCGTCCGTTATTGACCGTGACCGCAATGCGAACCGATACTTCGGCTTTGTCCCAATACCGCACCTGAATGCTGTCGGCAAATCTCAGGTTGAGGTTGACGAGCTGCTGGTTCGAAAACGGGAATTTTTTATCGATAATCTTCTGGGCAAAAGCCGGAGCAAGCAACAGGCTGGTCAGGAGGAGTAGGAATAGCTTTTTCACGGCCGTTTTATTTTTGTTTGCGGATGTAAATATTGCTGCTGATGGTATTGAGCTTCATTTCCACTCCTCCGCCATTGGTTGTTCCCTCGACGTTGTTGCTGCCGCCTACGCGTGGCATCCCTTCCTTTGAACTCTTCTGCCCCAAATCAAAATCGGTATACATTTCGCCGTTGATCGACCGGAGCTTCATGTTCGTTTTGGCATTGGCGGGCAGGGTTACATCAATTTCACCCGAAATAGTGGTGATGGAGGTTGGTTTTTCCTGACTCAGATTCGTGAAAGTAACATTGACTTCGCCATTGGTCGTATTGGCGACCACCGGCCCGGTTACGTTTTTGAGCGAAATGGGGGAGTTGGTGGTTTTGACTTCCAGGTCGCCATCCACGTTACTGATGCTTACCGAGCCGTTCCGCCAGTTGACCTGCCGCACTAAAATAGCCGCTCTTTTGGGCACCCGAATGGTGTAGTCAATATCCTTGCGGGTTGCTTTTTCAATTTTCAAGCCGTTGCCTTCCGGCGTTACGGCCAGTCCGATTCCCGAATTATCGACAGCCGCGTAGTACAACGGTTTTAAGCCTTTGGCCCGTTCGGGGGGGGCTTCGAAGGTGGCCGAAGTACGGATCACCACCTCGTCGCCGTCGTATCCTTCAATTTTGTAATCACCAGCATCCATTTCGATGGTGACTTTCCGGTCTTTTGAATTGCCCAGTTTGGCTTTGTATTCCTGGGCATGAGCATGGAGGGTACACCACAAAATTGCGGTGACTAACAGGGTGAATTTTCTCATTGGTTTGGTTTGAAAAGTGGAAAATCTTAAGTCCGGCTCAGGCGGCTAAGCCCTTCTGCGGCCTTTTGGCGCACTTCTTCCAGGACTTGCTGGTTGCGGGCCAGCCGCTGCATTTCGTTGATGGCCCGTTTTTCCTGAATGGAAACAAGCGCTTCGATCAGCATGATCTGAATGTACGGATCAGTCTGAATTTTCAGGGACTGAATGAGGCCTTCCCGAACGCCCGGTTCGTTGGGCAACCGCATCAGGGCCTGACAAGCTGCCAGCCGCACGTTCACATTATCGTCGAAATTCAGCGTATTGATCAGCAACTGCGTAATGTCCTGATCGGCTTCTGGTAGATCAGACGACTGGTTGACGGCCTGAATGCGCTCGCTGGCCGATGTCTGAGCCACCTGGTCAAACCGCAACACCTCCTTGATAGCGACGGCCGATGTGGTTTCATACGCAGCGTTTGGCTCGTTTGCGCGGTTACTATACTGCAATCCGCCGACAAATCCACCCGCCAGCAGGGCTACACTGGCGGCCAGCCCCAGACTCCAGGTGGCCAGTGTACGCAGTCGGCTAGCCGAACTCAGCCGGTCGCTCAGGCGCTGACGGACTGTCAGCGATGGTTGTTCGTTTCGAACCTCCGCAAAATAACGGAACGGTTCGGCCTGCTGCTGTAAGGCGTCGGGCACTGATGGGCTGTTGAAAAATTCCCGCAACTGCTTTTCCTCCTCCAGTGTACTCTCTCCGGCGTAGTATTTCTCCAGCAGCTTGTCAATATCCTGCTTCATAGTCGTTGGTTTTCAGGTAGCTATCCCGAACTCGTTGCCGGGCTCTCGACAGAATCACCCGGATGTTGTTGACGGTAAGCCCCGTTATTTCTTCAATCTCTTCAAACGAATACTCCTCCACGTCGCGCAGGTGCAGAATGAGTTTCTGGGACTCCGGCAGTGCTTCGATGATGCGACGGAGCAGGGCCGCGCTGTCCGATAATTCGGTTTGGTGGTAAGGTGAAACGCTGTTCTCCTGGACGGTTGTCAGATCGGTGGCATCGTCGGTCGTCCGGTGGCTATGGGCTTTCAGTTTATCCAGACACAAGTTGCGCGTCATCTGCACGGCCAGTGCTTCGACGCTATGGTACGCATCCAACTGCTGCCGTTTTGTCCAGAGTCGCATTAAAATCTCCTGCAAGGTATCCTCGGCTTCTTCGCGGCTTCGCAGAAACAGTTTGGCCAGCCGGAAAAGCCGACCCTGAACGGGGAGTACTTTTTGCTTGAAGGTTTGTAAATCCATTTCAAAGACAAAGACGACCGGTGCGAAAATTCATTACAGAGTTTGCGAAAAAAACTGATTTTTATCAGGAGCGGTGGGCTGGCGCAAGCGATCGGTTTTCGTACTGCTTGAATCCAGCGGGTTACTTGAGTCTGGAAATGAGCATACGTAGAACTACTTGCTACTAGAAAACTAATACGGGTTACTACTACGAAAAAGTAAGGGAATTCTACCCGATTTTCAACCGAAAACGAACAACTACCCCCTTGCCTCTTGTAAGAAGGGAATAATCTCCCTTATTTTGGCTCAAGTTTTACATCTAACTCATTCATACTAATGAAAAAAATTCTCTCTTCTCTCCTAGTAATGGCCCTGCTGTTGGTCGGCACAAAGTCATTTGCGCAAATGCCCATCGATAAAGGCACTAAATTCCTAAACGCCGGGATCGGTGTCGGCGGCTGGGGTGGCATCGGCTTTGGTGGGGGCGGTATCGGCCTTGGAGCTTCGTTTGATCTTGGGGTAGCTAAAAATATTACAGTTGGTGCACTGGGTGCTTTTCGCGGTTACAGCGGCTATGGTTCTTACTATAGCATTGGTGTACGGGGGGCGTATCACTTCAATGAATTGTTGCAATTAGACAATGACAAAGTTGATTTATACGCTGGACTTGGCTTGCTCTATAGTGGCTGGACTTGGAATAGTAATTACGCTGGTTTTCGCGGCTCTTATGGCGGTGTTGATTTAGGTGGCCACATTGGTGGACGGTATTTATTCACCGACAACATCGGGGCTTTTGCGGAAGTTGGTTTTGGAGTTGCACCACTTCAATTGGGCGTAACCTTCAAATTCTAAGCGAATTGATAAAACAGAAAACCGCCGGAAGCGATCTTCCGGCGGTTTTCTGTTTTAAGACAGACTGTTTACTCGCTTGGTCTTACTTCGTTAAACTCGTCACGCCCATATTCCAGAGCGTGAAGGCGTAAATATCCGCCATCATCTCAATATACTTTTTCGTATTGCTGGCCCCGTGGCCCGAATTGGTTTCGATCCGAATCAGAACGGGGTTCGTGCCTTTGTATTTTTCCTGCAAGGTGGCGGCATATTTGAACGAGTGGGCCGGAACCACGCGGTCGTCGTGGTCGGCGGTGGTAACCATCGTGGCTGGGTACGCAATGCCTTCCTTTATATTATGAATGGGCGAATACCGGTAAATCGCCTTGAACTCTTCGGGGTTATCGCTACTGCCGTAGTCGCTCACCCAGCCCCAGCCGACCGTAAATTTATGAAACCGTAGCATGTCCATCACGCCCACCTGCGGAATGGCAACCCGAAACAAATCCGGCCGCTGGTTGATCACGGCACCCACCAGCAAACCGCCGTTGGAACCTCCGCGCAGGGCCAGCTTCTGCGGTGACGTATACTTCTGCGCAATCAGGTATTCGGCAGCCGCAATGCAATCGTCGAAGACATTCTGCTTTTTCAGCTTCATGCCCTGCTCGTGCCAGGTTTCGCCGTATTCGCTGCCTCCGCGCAGGTTCACCGACGCGTAAACACCGCCCTGCTCCAGAAAAGGAATCAGTAGCGCACTGAAAGCAGGGGTCAGGCTGACGTTAAAACCACCGTATCCGTAGAGCATCGTCGGGTTGTTGCCGTCGAGTTTCAGGCCCTTGCGGTAGGTCAGGAATAGGGGCACGCGCGTACCGTCTTTGCTGGTAAAAAACGCCTGCCTGGTTTCGTAATCGCCGGGCTGAAATTTGACTTCCGGCGCGCGAAACAGCGTTGTTTTCTGCGTAGCAATGTCGTAACGATAAATCGTGGCCGGAAAAGTGAACGACATAAATGTGTAGAAAACGAACTTGTCGTCGCGTTCCCCGCCAAAACCGCTTACTGTGCCCAGTCCGGGAAGTTTTACCTCGTTTTCGAGCTTTCCGTTCAGGTCATGGACGTAGATGCGGGACGTCGCGTCTTTGAGGTAATTGGTAAACAACTTGCCCCCGGCGGTATGCGCTTCGTCGAGTTTCTCCGGTTTTTCGGGAATCAGATTGCTGATGGCGCCGGTTTTGGGAACCACCCTGGATACCTTGTAATTCGGGGCGCCATTGTTGTGATACACCAGCAAATCACTACCGACGTTGTCGACCACCGAATAGTTGTATTTGAACCCTTCAAAAAGCCGTTTGAATTCTTTGTCGCCCGATTGAGCGTCTTTGTACCAGATTTCGGAGCCGTCGGTTCCTTCCGAAATGTTGAGAATCAAAAACCGTTCGTCTTCGGTTGTCTGGGCGAAGAAATACCGCAGCGGGTGCGCTTTGTCTTCATAAATCAGCTGATCCTGCGCTTGCGGGGTTCCCTGCCGGTGGAAGTACACTTTCATGAACTCGTTTTTCGACGATAATTCCTGCCCGGCGGCTGGTTTGTCATAACGACTGTAGTAAAAACCGTTGCCTTGCCAGGCCGCTCCCGTAAATTTCACCCATTCAAGTTTATCAGGTAGCGTCTGGAGCGTCTGCATGTCCATCACGAAAATCTCCTGCCAGTCGGAACCGGCTTTGGATAGGGCGTAAGCCGCATACCGACCGTCTTTTGAGAGGTTGAAGCTGGTCAGGCGCGTGGTACCGTCGGCTGCAAGCTTGTTGGGGTCGATCACCACCTCGGGTTTGCCCTCCAGGCCTTTCTGCCGGTACAGCACCGACTGGTTTTGCAACCCGTCGTTTTTGTAAAAGTAAAACCAGTCCCCTTTGCGGCTCGGTGCCGAATAGCGCGGGTAATTGATGATTTGCTCAAGCCGGTTTTCGAGCTGTTTTCGGTACGGAATCTGTTCCAGATAGCCGAACGTTACGGCGTTCTGCGCTTTTACCCAGGCTTCGGTTTCGGCGGAGCGGTCGTCTTCCAGCCAACGGTACGGATCAGAAATTTTGGTGCCGTGGTAGTCGTCAATCTGCTCGGCTTTACGCGTCTGCGGGTATTTGATCGAATTCGATTGGGCCAATGCCCCGGAAACTTCAAGCATAAGTACTAAGCCGGTCAATAACGGTTTTAGCATGATTTGGTAGAATAGGTTACGCACAAAGCCGATTGATAAGTTCAAAAAGCCGTTCTGAAACTACAAAAAAAGGCGCAAACCGTATGCGAAAATCGGCGCTTCCGGATTGGATAAAACAAAATGTCCCGTTGCCAACTAGGTTGGCAACGGGACAGGAAAAGTGAGAAGCGAACGTTTTTAGTTAATATCCCACCAGTTTTTGGTGGCTTGCGTGTCCCCACCAATGCTTTTAGCCGCCTGCTCGCTGTTTACGGCATTGCTGGCGCGGCTACCGCTCGGGTATTTCAACCGTTTCGGAACATCCTTCACATCGGGGTCCAGACTGCCCGAAGCCGGATTGATGAACAAAATGCTGCCATCCGGTTTTTTAGGATCCAGCCGCAGCCGTTCGAGCCAGGCCTGTATGCCCTGCATGTAGAGGGCCAGCCACTTTTGCGTTCCGATGACATTTTTCCAGTTGCCCCCCTTGTACGGCACGCTTTCCAGGTAAGTCGCAACCGCTTTCGAATCGGTGACACCCCACTGCGTCATGGAGGCCGTTATGGCTTCGTTATACAGTTCCTCGGCGGTTTTTGTGCCCACATTCATGCCCCGAGCGGCTGCCTCGGCTTTGGCAAACGCAATTTCTGCGTACGTAATCATGTACCCTTTGGCCGAACCGCTGTAGGCAATCACACCCGGTTTGGAAAGGCCAATCATGGTGGGCGAATTGGCTTCCGTACCGTACACTTTGCCAATGTATTGTCCATTGGTTTCGTCCGGGCGGGCGAAGATCGTCAGGCGGGGGTCTTTGACGGCTTTCAGGTAATCGACCAGCGTCGACGACACGGCAAATTCAACCAGCGGACGTTCCACGTCGTTGTAGGGGAACCGGTTGGTCGCAGCAGCCGTGTTGTACGGGAAAAACGCATCCTGACTCACGCTGGTAAGCGTATTTTTTGCGGCATCTTCAATCACGGCTTTGGCTTCGGCGGGTTGAGCGTCAGCCATGCGCAGGGCAATCCGAATCCGCAGCGCATTGCCAATTCGCACCCACTGTTGGGCGTTGCCGTTGGCAATAATATCACCCCGAATAGCGCCGGATGGGGCATTCTGGAGAATGTCCACCTGCTTTTTCAGCGAGGCCAGCAGCGCGGTGTACACATCCTTGCCTTTGTCATAAACGGGTTGCGGAATCTCGTCGCCCTGAAGGGCCTGCGAGTACGGAATATCGATGTACACGTCGGTCAGGACGTGAAACAGCCAGGCTTTCAGGATTTCGGCAACGGCCAGCGTACTCGCGCTGCTTTCGCCCGGATGCCGTTCGTAATAATGTGCAATTTCCTGCAAATCCATTAATGGACCAGCGTAGAGACCCGACCACAAGCCGTCGTTGGTGAATAAAAACCGTCCGTCGGAAGTTTTGTCGGTACCCATCCAGTACTGCGAAAGTTCCATTCCGATGCGCCCGTTGAAATACGAGTCATACAGCAGGTCCGACGCGCGCTTTTCGGCGTTGGCCAGCAAAAATTCCGGCTGGGTTTCGCTGGATCGGGCCGGATCGGTGTTTAATTCTTCAAAATTATTGCAGCCCGCCAACGTGAGGAATAAGGCCGCTAGCCACGCTTTATTAATTAATTTCATGTTGCTGAATGTTAGATTGACAGGGCAGTCCGGCCCTTAAAAAGTCAGGTTTAGGTTGACACCGTAGCTCCGTACTGGCGGCAGTGCACCGCCTTCAAAGCCGATCTGATTTCCGATGGAATTGGTAATGTTGGCCGGGTCTACGTTCGGCGCATTGCTCTTGATGAGCCACAGGTTACGGCCCGTCAGCGTCAGCCGCAGCGCCTGCATCCGGAGCCGCTTGGCAAGGGCCTCCGGGAAATTCCAGCCCAGCCGGACTTCACGCAGGTAAATAAAGCTGCCATCGTACAGATTGGCTTTGCTGATGCGGTTTCCGCCGTCGGCGTTGAAATGAGTGCGGGCCGTAATGACAACGTCATTCGGGCTGCCATCTTCCTTCACACCCGGGTTGATCAGGCCATTTTCACGAATACCGTTTTCGGCCGTTTCTTCAAACATCCCGGATTTGTTACCGTACAGGTTGGTGTAGGAGAAGAAGTCCCCACCTTTCTGAAAGTCAACTAAGGCTGACAGATACAGGGCTTTGTAACTGAAGGTATTGGACAAGCCGCCGATGAAATCCGGGTTGGCATCGCCAATGATGACCGGAGTTGGCGTTACGTTATAGGTTCCGTTGGCACCCACGGTTTTGTTGCCATTGGCGTCGTAAACGTAGTCGGTGCCGAGCATGGTGCCGAGCGACATGCCTTTCTGGGCCACCATTGACACTTTATTGGTCCGCCGTTCCGTACCGATTACAAACCGTTCGATGCCCTGGATATTATCCGTGTTCAGGTCCAGAACGGTGTTCCGGTTGCGGGAGAAGTTTAGAGCAGCCCGCCAGCTGAAGTTCCGCGTGGTGACGGGCGCGACTGAAAGCGTCAGCTCGATTCCCTTGTTCTGAACCGTGCCACCGTTGACGACCTTGGTTGTAAAACCGCTTTCGGCCGGAATCTGCACGTTCCAGATCTGGTTTCGAGTCTGGCGGTCGTAATACGTAAAATTAATACCCAACAGTTCGTTGAAAAATTTGAGGTCAACGCCAGCTTCCACTTCCGACGAAAGTTCCGGTTTGAGTCGGCTGTTGAACAGCTTGTCGGAGGTGCTTTGCAGCGGGAAGGTGCTAAACGGCGCTACGTAATCGTAATACCGGGATACGCTGTAGGGATCGGCGTCGTTACCCACCTGCGCGTACGATAACCGGGCTTTCCCCTGGGTGAGCCAGCGGGTTTTGGGCATCACATCCGTGAAGATGAACGAACCGGCGATGGACGGGTAAAAATAAGAGTAATTGCCGGTTTGGAACAACGTCGAAGCCCAGTCGTTCCGGCCCGTAGCCGTCACGTACAAAAACCGCTTATACCCGACGGTTGCCGACGCGAAAAGCGAGTTGGTTTGCCGGTTGCCAAAAGCGTTCGAAACCGTTGCAGGTGTTACCGAATTCTGGAGAACGTAAACGCCAGGGTTCTGAAGGCCCCCATTGGTATTGCCCGCGTCTATACTGGCATTGATGTCGAGGATGTTACCCCCGGCTACGGCTTCCAGACTCAGGTCGGAATTCAGGAACGTTTTATTGATATTGACCGTCGCCTGGTAGTTCGTTTCGTGGTTGACGGCCACCCGCTTAGTGTATCCACCGACAAAAAAGCCCTTGGCATTCCGGGTTTCGTCGAGGTGATTCAGGTAATCGGAGAACACCCGTAGGTCGGTGGAAAGCCAGTCGTTGATTTTATAGGTCAGACCGGCGTTGCCGAAGTAGCGGGTATTCTGGTCGGTATTGTAGTTTTCGTACTGATTCCAGTACGGATTTTGCGTGAAAGCCGGTTTCTGGATGTTCCAGGCCGTCCGGTTCCACGATTGTTCGGTGCCGTCGGCGTATTTATAATTTCTCAAGTACGCATCATCGATCTGCCGCTGGCCGTACATGACGTAAAAGAGCATGGGGTTGTTGCCGAAGAAACCGGTGCCCGGGCGTCCTTTGGAACGGTCGTTGACAAAATTGATTCCCCCGCTGAAGGTGAATTTTTCGGTAAATTTATAGACCGTGTTCAGGCTCATGAAAAACCGTTTCAGGTGGCTGCCGGGGTAAATAAAGTTCTGGTTGGTGTTGCCCAGCGAAAACCGGATCGAACCTTTGTCAGTGCTACTGGCGACCGATAAGTTATTCGAGAACGTCACGCCGGTTTTGAAGAAATCCTTTGCGTTGTCCGGATGGGCGCTCCAGGGGGCGGTTTTTCCGAAGTTCGGGTTGTTGCGGTCCTGATCCCACGACCAGTAGTGCCGGACCAGCCTGCCATCGAGCATGGGTCCCCAGGATTCATCAACGCCGTATTCCGGAATCAGGTCGTATTTGCCTTTGCCGTCGTTGTCATCATACGTACCTCCGCCCGGCAGAAAACCGCTTGGATTCTGGTTGACGTACAATTTGGTGAAGTTGGGGCTACCCCCTCCGCCGTACTTATTCTGCAGGTTGGGTAACAGCGAAACCTGATCAATCTGCACGTTTAGATCATAATTCAGCGACAGATTGCCCGACCCTTTTCCGGATTTGGTGGTGATGTAAATCACCCCGTTTTGCCCCCGGCTGCCGTAGAGTGCCGTGGCTGCGGCTCCTTTCAGTACCGAAATGTTTTCAACATCGTTGGGGTTGAGCAACTGTGCCGGGTTGCCGTAATCGTAGCCACCCCCGCCAGTGCCCTGTCCGCCCGTGACGCCGTAGGAGTTCAGGTTCATGTTGGCCATCGGAACACCGTCGACGATAAACAGGGCGTTGTTGTTACCGGAAATGGACTTCAAGCCGCGGATGGTTACCCGCGACGAACCGCCCATCGAACCGCTGTTGCCGCCAATTTGTACCCCGGCCAGCTTGCCTTGTAACGAGTTGATGAAGTTGACTTCGCGGGCTTCCTGAATGCCGCTGCCGTCGATTTGTTGAATGGCATACCCCACATTGCGGGTGTTGCGCTGAACCCCCAGGGCCGTTACCACCACTTCATTCAAATTTTTAACGTCGGGCAGCAGCTTGATCGTTACTTTCGACATCGCGGGCGTTAGCTCCACTTCCTGGGTTTGAAAACCGATGGACGACACCGCCAGCGCTTGTTTGCCGGCCGGAACCGAGATTGAGAAATTCCCGTCGCCATCGGTTGTGGTTCCGGTTGCACTACCTTTAATTACCACATTGGCACCGGGAATGGCCGCATTCGCTTCATCAACAATCTTTCCG
Source organism: Larkinella harenae (assembly GCF_054780515.1). Taxonomy (NCBI): domain Bacteria; kingdom Pseudomonadati; phylum Bacteroidota; class Cytophagia; order Cytophagales; family Spirosomataceae; genus Larkinella; species Larkinella harenae. Next base: position 900,905 of record NZ_BAAGWE010000001.1, read on the forward strand.
GTGACCTGCCGGGACTGCGCATGGACATGAGCCACGCAAAGTAATAGCCCGGCAAGCAGCAGCAGGCAATTACATAGAGTTTTTTTCATGGGTTTAGTCTTGGAAAATTTCAAGATATTTTTGGCAATAATACGTAATATCCTGGTGCAAAACTCATGACAACTTATAATAATATGTTTGGCAGATTATCAGACTTGAGCCTAGCCTGGTATTCGGAAAGCGGTTGAATAGTATAAACTTTTCGGGGCAGTAGAGAGCTAACGGCAAAACCGTTTTATTTGGCTTCTTTTTTAGTAAATCAGCCGTGCTTTTTATAAGGAAATGTTACTAGAACGATCAAGAGGTTACCCTGCTGAGATAGGCCAGTTTACAAAAAATAAAAATGTATGGAAATAAGTAATTATCTCCATTTTTATATCCTACTTTCGTAGTTGATTCACGTTCTCTCACTGCACAACCAAGACTGTATGCCAAAAAAACTACGTTCTATTTTCGGAATTTTATTGATGTTGCTGGTTTGTACCGCTTCGCTGTACGCTCAGGTGGCCGTTTCGTGGCCCCAAAACGGTATGGTTTTTCAGCGGGGTCAGGACAATAAAACCAGTGTAAAAATTATTGTCACTTCAACCAACGGTCAGCCCATCACATCCCTGCAATTGCTGTTTTACAAATACGCGCTGGCGGGTGGCACACAGGGGCCTTTGAACCCGGTAACGGGAAATTCGCAAAGCTGGACAACCGTACCCATTTCGGGCGGTGGAAGTTGTCAGGTGACGGCCCAAATCGACATCGCGGGCGGTATGTATAAGGTTCGGGCCAAGGATAACCAGGGTCGTGAAACCGCCGATTTTGACCTTGGCGTCGGCGAGGTGTTTGTTATCGCCGGGCAATCCAACGCATCGGGAATCATCAATACCAATTATGCCCCCTACGAATCAGGCAACGCTACGTTTGTACGGTTTTTTAATGAAAAGGATCAGAGCAACAATTTACAGGGGTTTGAAGAAAACGATCCGGGCAAATGTGCCGGTTGTCCGCTCAGTACGCTTTCTTTTCAGTGGTATTGGGGCGGCCTGGGTAACAAATTGATTCAGGCGCTGAACGTGCCGGTGGCTTTTTATCAGAGCGCTATGTCGTCGACCAGCGTGGTAGAATGGCGGAACAGCAGCCAGAACCGAAATACACCGTTTTCAAACGGATCGCCCCGGTTTTTGAACGGTTTTCCGTACCGAAACCTGAAGAACTTTCTGACGGGTCGGGCGCGGCAAACGGGGTTACGGGCCGTTCTCTGGCATCAGGGCGAAAACGACCGGCGCGACGACGTGAACACGCCGAACGGTTCACCGACCAACTCGACCAGCGGGTTTCCGAGGGCAAGGCGGTATTTCGATGTACGGACGAATTCGATCAATACCTCGGAAAATGACGCCGATGTGTTGAATGAACTGATTGGCCAGAGCCGGTCGGATCTGGGAGCCGATGTTCCCTGGGTAGTGGCCCAGGCCAGCCATTTGCGGTCAATCGCCGATCCGCTGGTGCGGGAAGATCAGGTGCGGGTAATCGGTTATTCGAGTCATCAGAACAACAATCCTTCCGCTCCGCCAAAATCGTATGGCGACCCGTTTCCGTCGCCGTATGGCCGCTCGAATGTATTCACGGGCCCTAATACCGATCAGTTTGGGGATGGGCATCGGTTTCCGGAATCAGACCGTACTCACTTTAGCGTTCCGGGTCAGGAGCTGGTTGCAACGGAATGGTACAGATCACTCACCAACCTGTACAACGGACAGAACTTCTTCGGTCATTCAACGCCCATGCTAAACCGGGGCGACATCAGTGGTGTTTCGGCACCGGCGAGTTGCGGTACGACCCCACCACCAGTTGTGGCTGGCAATTTCGATGGATACCTGTACGGAGCCGAATGCGAAACCTTCCGGGGCTGGGTCTGGGACGCCAACCGGCCTAATACGCCCATCTCGGTGGAATTGCTGGATGGCAATACGGTTGTCGCGACCATGATCGCGGATGAATTCCGGCAGGATTTGCTGGGGGCGGGCAAAGGCGACGGGCGGCACGCTTTCCGTTACTACCTTGGTAACAACCTGAAAGATGGGCAGAAACATTCGCTATCGGCGCGTGTAGCAGGCGGTAATTTTACCCTGAAAGGAGGGCCTAAAGTGATCGAATGTCAGGGAACTGTAAACCCGAACCCAAATCCCAATCCCAACCCAAATCCAGCGAATAACCCACCGCAACCGCCTTCGGGACCCGTTTTATCAGCGACGCAGGGAGTCGGATTTTCGACCATTCTGCCCGCTTTTACCGATCCGGATGGCGAGTCGTTGACGTATAGTTTATCGCCCTTGCCGGGTGGTCTGAGCTTCGACGCGGGCAACCGTTCGCTGACGGGAACGCCCACCGTCAATGGCACATTCTCCCTGACCTACAAGGCCACCGATCCCCGTAATGGCACTGGAACCGTAACGGTTACGATCACCATTCAACCGCCTTCTTCTACCGTGGTGACGGGTAATTTTGACGGTTTTCTGGATAAAGTGGAGTGCGGCACCATGCGGGGCTGGGTGTGGGATAGCGACCGGCCTAATGCGGCCATGACGCTGGAGTTCTTTGCAAACGGCGTATCGATCGGTACGACGGTGGCCAACATTTTCCGGCAAGATCTGCTCGATGCCAGGAAAGGTAACGGAGTACACGCGTACAGCTTTACGACGCCAGCCCATCTGAAAAACGGAGCCACGTACCAGATTAGCGCCAAAGTGCAGAACAGCAATTATGTCCTGAAATTTGCCCCCAAACCGTTGACGTGTTCGTCGCCCGCAGCCCGGTTGTCGGCTGGTGCTGATGAAGGCAAGCTAGCGGTAACGATTGTGGGCAATCCGGTGGAAGAAACCGTTGAGGTGGAAATCCAGGGCGCTTCCGGACGTTTGCTCCAGCTGCAGCTGGTGGACTTGAACGGTCGGGTAATTACTGAACGTCAGGTGGAGGCCCCCAGCGTGGTAGAGCACCAGTCGATTCCGACGGGGCGCCAGTCGGCAGGTTTGTTGCTGTTGCGGGTTAGCAGTGGCCAACAGGTGATCATAAAGAAGGTAGTAAAGCGCTGATTTATAGTTGATAGAGTTTCAGCAGAGTCAGACCGGGCGATGTATGCTTTGTCTGGCTCTTTTATTTTTCAAGTTTTCCGCCAGCTGCTTCAGAAAGTGGGGGATTTTTACCGTTATTTAATTAGTGGGTTGATTATTAGTTAATTAAAGCTATACTCAGTTGCCTAGCAAACCAAGGTTAGTATAGCCATAATTACTTAGTGTATACTTAAATAGAGGGGCATTCGCCGAGTGGAGGTATTTGCAGGTTAGCAATCGATCTATTAATTTACCATGATGTTTCCGTTTCGGTGACAAATGAAACTAACCCCTCTCTCGTTCCTGCTCTTCTGGTTGGTAACCTTCGGGTCGCCAGGTGTTTCGGGAGCCGACAAAGACCCGTTAAACCGATCGCTCCGGATCGATCACATCGGTGTTGATGAAGGCTTGACGCAGGGTTCGGTGTATCATATGCTGAACGACAGCCGGGGATTTCTGTGGTTGGGTACGCAGGATGGATTAAACCGGTACGATGGGACACATTTTCGGCATTATCGGCCCAATCTGAACGATTCAACGGCGCTGGTCGGCATCAATGTTTCCGGAATTGTTGAAGACCGGAACGGGAATCTCTGGATTGGTACGGAGTACGGACTGAATTATTACGACCGGACTACCGACCGCTTTACCTGCCTGTATTCATACTCGAAAAACAAAAAACCGCTCAAGAGTAAAACGATTCCCTTCTACGCCAACGGGCAGGAGGTTCTGTATTACAGCGAAGCGGAAGGATTGGTTTCGTTGACGATCAAGACGCGCCGTAAGCTGGTGCTTGACCCGGCCATCCGGCCTACACACGAATACGACCAACTCAATTCAACGGTTCGGACCCCACTGGGCGATGTCTGGCTTCACGCGCCAACGGGTCTGATTCGGTATAACCTCTACGAGCGGAGAGCCCATTACTATTTCAGCAGTCACCCCGACAACGAAGCGGGGCCGTCTATGGGGGTTTTCTCGTTTCACTGCGATTCGGCGGGGGTTGTCTGGCTCGGAACGGCATCCGGGCTGGTGCGGTTTGAACCCCAAACGGGTCGTTACCAAACATTTGTGCCCGGCGCGGATCAGGTGCTCACTTCAATTTATAGCATTGCTGAAGATCATGAAGGGCGGTTGTGGCTTGGGACACAGCGCAATGGCATCTGGCTTTTTGATAAATCCGCTGGTCGCTTCAGCCAGGTTGGCGGTTTCACGAACAGCGCCCGAAAATTGTCCGACTACGAGATTTGCAAAATATACATTGATCGACAGGGTATTATCTGGGCCAATACTGACCCCGATGGATTGGCGCGAATTGTGCCGGGGAGTACTTTTTTTGGTGGAATGGCGGTTTCCCGCAACGAACCGCATGTTGACAAAGATCCGTCAACACTGAGCCATTTTGTGGTGCGGGGCTTTCTGGAAACGTCACCTACGGAAATGTGGATTGCCACCGAGCGGAGCCTGGATGTATTGGATCGATCGCAAAACCGGATCATTCGTCGGTACCTAACGCAGGCCAAAAACAGCGATCTGCCTTCCCGAACGCTCATTAAATGCCTTTACAGAGATCCTTCGGGACGTATCTGGGTGGGGACGAACGGGGGCGTTTTTACGTTTGACAAAGCCAAATCGACTTTTACCAAGATTCCGTTGCCGGGTTCTCCCCAGAGCAAGGTTGTCGAAAACTTTGTCCGCCGTCTGCTGGCCCTCGATCAAAATACGATGCTGGCCGCTACAGAAGATGGACTTTTTTTGCTCGATATCCGTCAGCGCAAGTTTTCGCTGCTGCCCACGATGGCCCACCAGAATATTTTCAGTCTGGCTCACGATCGGGCCGGCCGGTATTGGGTGGGGTCTTATTCGGCTGGGTTTTACTGTTACGAACGGGCTCCAATCGGGAAGGATCCGAGGCCACAGCGGGTGGTCAGGGGGCTGGATGGCTATACCGTGCTGTATTTTTACGAGGACCCGGTAAAACCGATTGTCTGGATGGCAACCGATAAAGGACTGGCAGCCTTTAATACCAAAACGGGTCGAATTCGTATTTATGACCACCGGCACGGTTTAACCAATACCTTTCTGTACGGTATTTTGCCGGATCATCAGAATCGCCTGTGGGTCAGCACAAACCGTGGCATTGCCTTCTTTAACCCGACCACGGAAACGTTCAAAACGTTTGATCTTTCCGATGGGTTGCAGGGCTATGAATTCAACGGAAATGCGTACTTCCGAACCCAGGATGGCGAACTGTTTTTTGGGGGTGTGAACGGCTTTAACCGGTTTTTTCCGGAACAATTCCGAACCAGTTCGTACATGCCCGCCGTTCATATTCACCAGTTTTCGGTGAACGAAGTGCCTTATCAGGTCAATGGCTATATCGGCGAAGTGACGCGGGTCGAACTGCCGTACAATCAGAATACCGTGGCCCTCGAATTTACTGCGCTGGATTACTACAGCAACGGGCGTAATCGCTATCAATATCAGTTGGTTGGGTATGACAATCATTGGGTGCAATCGGGCAACGATACCTACGTGCGTTATGCCAACCTGCCGCCGGGAACCTACACGTTTCGGGTCAGGGCCGCCAATAAGGATGGCCAGTGGAGCCCGCGGATCAAGCGATTGACGGTGATCATTCAGCCGCCCTTCTGGCAGCGAACCTGGTTTTTGGTTCTGGTTGCGGTCTTGATTGGAGCGGCCGGTTTTTACTGGCTGCGTCGGCGCGAAAACCGGATTCACCGGGCCCACCAGCAAAGCACGCGGCTAGCCGTTGAGTTGCAGGAGCAGATCAAGAAAAACCTGGCCCGTGACCTGCACGACGAAATTGGCACCCAACTGGCCACGCTGAAATTGTACGTCAGCCGCCTGTCTGATCCGCCGGGGCAACCGGGGCGGTCAACCTCCCTGAGCGACCTGGCGCGCCAGCTCATCAGCGACATCATTGCCAACATCCGCAACCTGCTGCGCGAACTAAGTCCCCGGACACTCGAGCAGTACGGTTATTCGGCGGCCGTGGAGGAGTTGCTTTCCCGGATTGATCAATCGACCCTTGAAACGCATTTCTGGGCTGATGAACTTCCTTCGCGGCTCAATGCTGAAACCGAGCTGATGCTGTACCGGATTACGCAGGAATTGCTGAACAATACACTCAAACACGCTAACGCGCGACAGGTGAGCATTCGGCTGGTGTATGAAGAGCCGCTGCTGAAATTATACTACAACGACGACGGGCAGGGATTCGATTACAAAGCGGCCCGGCAGGGCCTGGGCATTGGCAACATCGAATCGCGGGTGGCGTTGATCAACGGCGAGATCGACTGGCAATCGGCGCCGGGCGAAGGCACCCGTGCAACGGTGACATTGCAATTCCGGCCATCCAACCGGTTTTTATCACTCAACCGGCTGGAGCGGTCGTTTAAGAAAGTAACGGCCTTGTTTTAGCCGAGGTTCAATCGTGGCATGACAGATTTACGGATCAACGGACGGGTTTGGCTGGAGGCTCAGGAACGGTTTTTTGGCATTGGCCGCATGGAATTGCTGGAGCGAATTCAGCAGACGGGATCTATAAACCAGGCGGCTAAAGAAATGAAAATGTCTTATAAAAGAGCCTGGGATCTGGTTCAATCCATGAACAGCCAGGCCGACGCCCCACTCGTTAGCACCCAAACCGGTGGGGAGCGGGGTGGGGGCGCTATCGTGACAGATGAAGGAATTAAATACCTGACGTATTACCGGGGCCTTCAGGAACGTTTTCAGCAGTTTCTGGCGCAGGAACTTCACCATCTTCCCGGATAAGCGGAGCAATTGTCGGTAACGATCTTTGCGTATTTTACAGCTGACTAATGCTATTTATTGTATGTCTGATAAATGCGTTTGTCAGTGCCGCTGTTAAAATAAAAGAAAATTAATTTTTCGGTAAAACGGTCTTTTTCTGCGGCCTGATTGCTTTCCTTTTGTCCCGTTCCCTCGGTTATCTCCTTTTTAAAAAATAATTTACGGCTTTCGAAATCCAAAAATTGGGCTGCTTCGTTCATATGGTTGTCTTGCAAGAAGCACCATTTATACACCCAGTTTAAAATAATCTTTTCTTATGGAAGAATTAACCAGTACCTCTACTTCCCCAAAAGGTTCGAGCGTACCCACTATTCCATCGGTAGAACGTCGGATGTTTCTACGGGCGTTGGGACTTACTACGGTTTCGGCCTCCGCGTTCCTGGCAGCTTGTCAAAATTCAATCAATGAAACAGCTCCCCAACATTCTGGTGCCCGGATTTCGGCCGATGGGGTAAGTTTTGGTGAAGGCGATTTTGCCATTCTGAACTACGCATATGCCCTTGAGCAGCTGGAAACCGCTTTCTACATGGCTGTTATTGAGAAGAAAACGTTTGCGGCAGGTAGCAAGGAGGAAATGATTATGAAAGATATTCACGATCATGAGCTTATCCACCGGGAGTTTTTCAAGGCGGCCATTCCGGCCGACAAACGCATTGGCGAGCTGGAATTTGATGTGAGCAGCATCGACTTTACAAACCAACGGGAAGTATTGAACACGGCCCGGGTGCTGGAAGATACCGGGGTAGCGGCTTACAACGGAGCAGGTCCGCTGATTTCCAAAATGAACTCTATTTACCTGACGCTGGCCGGAAAAATCGTATCGGTAGAAGCCCGGCATGCTTCGCTGATTAGTTCACTGCTCCAACCCAATGGTGGTTTGTTTGCGGGTGATTACGTGGTTGACAACAACGGTTTGGAAAAAGCACTTACGGTAGCCGAAGTACTCGGTCGCGCCGGTAAGTACATCAAAACCGCAATCAATCCTGCTTCCCTGCTTGCCCTGGAATCATCCAAAAAATAAACCTGACGAACGACCATGAATCTCTTTGGAATATTTTCACACGTTGAAAAAGCAGATCCGGAAATTAGCGAAAAAATCGCCTATTCACGCCGGAAAATGCTAAAAACTACTTCGATTGCCGCTGCGGCAACGCCCATGTTTTTCTCTACGGTTGTCAACAAGGCGTTTGGCGAGACTACCGGTTGCGCTGGCGACGCCAAGGCCATTGTTGAGTATGCCTTAACGCTCGAATACCTGGAGCGCGATTTTTACCGGGCTGCGCAGTTTAAGTCAGGGCTGATTCCGGCTGTTGCACGGACGTACGTTGTGCAGATCGCCAAACACGAAGCCCAGCACGTCGATTTGCTGGAGGGCGTTTTGGGTCTGAAACCCAACCAGAAGCAGCCTAAATATAATATGGCTACGCTCAATGCGGCTCTGGCCGATTTTCCAACCTTCCTGACCTATGCGCAGGCCCTGGAAGATACGGGGGTGCGGGCGTATAAAGGACAGGCGGCTTGTTTACTGGAACAAGACACGGCGATGTCGAAAGTCGTATTGCCCGTGGCGCTGCGGATTCATTCCGTAGAAGCCCGGCACGCGGCAGCCGTTCGTCACATGAGAGGGTTGCGCGTATGGCCGTCGGCTCAACAAAATGGTGCTGGTGCCAGCCCGATGGTGTATGCCGATGAAGACATGGGGTCACAAGGGAACGTTAACCTCGTTGACTACTTCAATATGCAGGAAAATAAATCGAAACTGTATCTGCCCGATTGGTCGACTCAGTTAGTTTATGAAGCGTTCGACGAACCGCTGACAAAAGATCAGGTACTTGCCATTGCCGGCCCGTTCATTGAATCATTGCCGATGTAATTCAGTATTGTTTTTTACAAAAAGCCGACTGTTCAGGTCGGCTTTTTGTATTTATTACAGCCAGGATAAGTTGATTGGTTAATCCGGAAATTTAATGAAAAAATAATCTGGGTTTAATCAAAGATTGAAATAGAAATATTATGAATAAATGCTCATGTTATAGAATGTAGTTTTAGCAATTTTATTGTGAGATTATTGAGCCATACCAACCGTATAGTAGTTTTTTTTATAAAAAAGGATATAATTTTATGAGTTTCTACCAAGAACGAACTTAAGAGTAATAATCTACCTAATTTAACGCTAGAAACTACCATCTTTATGTCCAAGCTTGTACAGCTAAATACTTTCTCAATGGAGAAAGGTGATCTTACTGTATTTGAAAAAATACTACCTGGTGAACTAAAGCGAGCGTTTTACATCTACAATGTTGCTACTGTTGCCCAGCAACGGGCTTTACACGGCCACCGGAAGGAATCCAATGCATTAATTGCTTTGAATGGTAGGTGCCGGGTTTTTGTAACCAACGGAAAAGACGAATCGTACTTCTGCCTGAACCGGCCCGATGAATGCCTGGTGATTGAGCCCGGAGATTGGCATATCATTGATGAGTTTTCAAAAGAGACCATATTACTCGTACTTTCGAATGAGTACTATGATCCATCTGACTACTTTTACGATCGACCATGATTCCGCATCTGGACCTCAAGCAGGTCAATGAACCATATGCAGCGGCTTTGCAGGAAGCTGCGGCCCGGGTATTAGCTTCCGGATGGTATGTGTTGGGCCGGGAAGTTGAGGCTTTTGAAAAACAGTTTGCCACTTACTGTGGCGCAACCCATTGCATTGGGGTTGGCAACGGACTGGAGGCTATCGATCTGATTCTGCGGGCCTTCGATTTTCCACCGGGAAGCGAAATTATTATTCCGGCCAATACGTATATAGCTACCGTTCTGCCCATCACTGACCGCGGGCTTACCCCGGTTTGGGCGGAGCCTGACCCACACACGTATACCCTCGACGCCCGGCAGATTGAACCATTAATTACCGAAAAAACCCGGGCCATTGCGGTGGTGCATCTGTACGGACGTTGTTGCGATATGACGCCCATTCAGGCGCTGGCCGAAAAATACAACCTCAAGCTGATGGAGGATGCGGCTCAGGCTCACGGGGCCACGTACCGGCATCGAAAAGCCGGAAATCTGACCGATGCGGCAGCTTTTAGCTTTTACCCCACCAAAAACCTGGGAGCGTTGGGCGATGCGGGTTGTGTGGTTACCAGCGACGATGCCCTGGCGCATCGGGTTCGGTTGCTGCGTAATTACGGTTCGGAGCAGAAATACATTCACCAGATTCGGGGGTTAAACAGCCGCCTGGATGAGATACAGGCGGCCATCCTGAGCGTAAAGCTACCGCATCTGGATACCGACAACCTCCGACGGCAGGCACTGGCGTCCCGCTACCTGAACGAAATTCGACACTCCACCCTGACCCTGCCGCCCGCCGACCGGATTGATGAGGACGTCTGGCACCAGTTTGTGGTGCGGCATCCGGAGCGCGAATCCTTCATGACTTATTTGCGGCAGAAAGGAATCGGAACGGCGGTTCATTATCCGATTGCTCCACACCAGCAGGATGCCTACGCCGAGTACCGGCGTTTGCGGTTGCCCATCACCGAGCAACTGCACCGGGAAGTGTTGAGTCTACCGCTCAACCCGGCTTTGCGCGATGCCGAAGTCGAGTACATTATTCAAACCATTAACGAAGCACCGTAGCCATGTTACTTTCTGTCCTTATCCCGGTCTACAACAGTGAGCGTACGATTCTACCCCTGGTGGAGTGCCTCACCTACGAATTGGCGGCTTACCCGTTTGAAATAGTACTGGTCAACGATGGCAGCCGCGATGCCTCCGAAGAAATCTGCGAAAGCCTGGCGCAGACTTACGAACAGGTGCATTTTATATCCCTGCGCAAAAACTTTGGGGAGTTTCAGGCGGTGATGTGCGGCCTGAATCACGCCCGGGGCGAATTCTGCGTGATCATCGACGATGACTTTCAGAACCCTCCGCAGGAAATCATCAAGCTGCTGCGGGAAGCGCAACGGGGTGGCTACGATGTGGTCTATTCGCAGTACGAGGACAAGCAACACGCCTGGTTTCGGAACTGGGGAAGCTGGGTGGTTAACCGGATGACTACCTGGTTGTTAAATAAGCCGTCGGATCTGTATTTGTCCAGCTTCAAACTGTTGCGGCAGGAAGTGGTGCGGGAAATTATTCGCTACAAAGGGCCGTATCCGTACCTCGATGGGCTGATTTTTCAGGTAACCCGGAATGTGGGTCGGGTGTTCGTTACGCACGAAAAACGGCGGGAAGGCGGCTCTAACTACACAATCAAACGGCTCATTTCGTTGTTTCTGACTATTTTTTTCGGGTATTCGGTGCAGCCGCTCCGCTTGCTGACGCTGGCCGGAATGGGGCTGATCGGCTTTAGTTTACTGGCAGGTGTTGCCGAAGCGGTAGGATCATTTCTGCAGGCGCATCTACCCGAAACGGATCATCTGCTGTGGCTCAGTATCTGCTTCGGGGCTGGCCTTCAGCTTTTTGGCATGGGCGTACTGGGCGAATACGTGGGCAGGATGTTTATGATGCAAAGTGGGCTGCCGCAATACATCGTCAAATCGGAACATTTCAATTATGATCGGAAATCGGAGCGAGTACGAACGAATGTATCAAGTCGAGCGTGAGCTGTGGTGGTACCGCGTGCTGCATCAGAAAGTCATCCGGCAGGTTCAGGCGGCTTTCCCGGCCAATCATACCGTTCGGATTCTGGATGCGGGATGTGGCACGGGCGGTTTGCTGGATGCTTTCCGTCAGGCGGGCTACACCAATTTGACGGGATTCGATGCTTCGTCCGATGCGGTTGCGCTGGCCCGGGAGCGCAATGTGGCTGCCGAGTTGCACGACCTGCGGGCGCTGGACTGTTTTCACCCCGGCGAAAGCTTCGACGTCATTATTTGTAATGATGTGCTGTGTTATTTTACCGATTCCGAAATTGATCGGCTGATGCGCCTTTTCCGGCAACGATTGCGGCCGGGTGGAATATTTGTCAGCAACAACAACGCTTTTCCGGCGCTGCGGGGAACGCACGACATTGCCCTCAATATCGCCCGACGGTTTGTGCGGTCCGAATTTGCGCAGTTTGCAACGAAGGCCGGTTTTACGTTGGATCAGGCCGTGTACTGGAATTTTTTGCTAACTATACCGATCTGGTTTTTGCGGAAAACGCAGTTGTTTCTTCACCGCCTGAGCCGTCCGGATAACCTGGCTTCCGACGTGAAACTACCTCCTTTATGGATTAACAACCAAGTGTTGAGCCTTTTGCGGGTTGAAGAACAGTGGTTCGACGATCCGCCGTTTGGGAGTTCGCTTTTCGTTCAGATGCGTTGATGGAAAACGGAGTGTATGCGTTGCCGTTTCGTTTGATAATTGCGTGCGTGCTATTGGGCTGGAGTCTGGCGCTGGGCGGGCGGCTATTCCGGAAGGTTCGTCCACGGTTTTCCGGTCAATGGGCGGTTGGGATTTCGTTCGTCCTGTTTGTGCTGATTCGGATTCTTTATCGGTCTGATTACGAACAAAACGTTGACACCAGCACCTGGATCGCGTCGGCCCTTACCGTTGGCCAGTCCAGCAATCCATTTTATACGCTACTAACGGTTTCGGATGGCCGACCGCTGGGCGTATTGCCGCTGGCCCTGCTTGAAATTGCGGGTATTCCGCTCAGTTACGGCCTGACGGATTTCGCCGGTGTTTTGCTCTGGTGCCTGACTCTCTGGCTATTCTGGCGAATCTGCGCTGCGTACCTCGACGAAGCGGTTGCCACCGTTTTGCTTTGGCTGCCGTTGCTGCTGCTGAGCACCATCTGGTACCACGATTTTGCCAGTTTCAACACCGAAGTAACGGGCAATCTGTGGCTGATTGTGGGATTATATGGCCTGCTGCGAATCGAATCTAAACCGGTGTCTCGCGTGGTCTTGATTGGATTTTGGCTGGGATGCCTGCCCTTTGTCAAATTTCAAACTGTACCAATGGGTCTGGTCTTCGGGCTGTTTGCCGCCTGGAAGCTCTACCGGTCCAGCCGTTTTGGGGCGCTAGTGGCAGTGTTGGGCGGGGCGTTGTTGCCCGTGTGTCTGCTAACGGTTTTTTACGCGGCTCATGACGATCTGGAATCGTTTTGGGGTGATTATTTCAGCAATTATTTTGTGTATTCCTACACGACGGAGTATTCTGCTTTGTCGGGTTGGGAGCGGTTCTCGCCGGGTCGGATGGCTCGCTTTGTTTTCCATTCCTACAAAGTGGCCGGATACTGGATCGGTATTCTGGGGGCCATGCTGGTGGGCGTCTGGCGCTTTCGACATGGCCCGGTTTTCCAATCGGTCGATCAGCGGGGACGGTTCTGGCTGGGACTGGGTTGGCTGCTGGCGAGCCTGTACGCCGTTTTGCAGGCTGGTAATCCATATCCGCATTACCAGCTTTTTCTCATTTTTTCGAGCTTGTTTGTGCTCGCGGTTTTGCTCGAAATCAACGGTTTTTCGACCGTTCGGCGAATGGTTGTCCTGAGTCTTGGGTTGGTGCTGGTACAGGCTGCGGTGAATGCATTTTACCGCGCGCCAATTCCCCGGCATCCCGGCGAACCGTTATTCCGGCAACTGGCCACCGAAATCCGGCTCCGAGGCCAGCCGAACGAACCCGTCGTGTTGTGGGGTTACCTCGACCGGCTGTACGTCTACGCCCGCCGACCGATGGGATATCGGTCGTCCAATACCTTTTGGGTCTACGCACCGACCTCGACGCAACCCTACCGCATTCAGCAATTTCTGAGTGATCTGGAACAGACCCGGCCGCGTCTGTTTGTCGATGTGATGTCGCCCCGGATTGCCCCTTTTTCTGATCCGGCGTACCAGTTCGAGCGAATTCCGGCCGTTCGCGACTACATTCATCAACATTACCGGCTGGTCAAAACCGTTGAAGATGTGCGGATTTTCGAACGGATCAAGAATAAGTAAGGCTGGATTGGTAGATTAATTAACATAATGTTACTAATATAAAATATAACTAAACAGAGAAATTTATTTTTAAATATCCTTGTTTGTGCTTGAAGTTTGTCTTAAAATTGCTCGCACATACAAAAAAGTACATCCATGCTATATCATTTACTAAGCAAAATTCTGTTCCGATTTTCAGGGATCATCATTGTTGTTTTCGTGACATTGGGGGCTACTTCACCTGTGAAAGAAGGGCCTGTCAGCAGCTTATCTCCCTTCCATCCCCCGTTTCGTTTGCCCCAAAAAGCGACCAACGATCCCATCCGGTTTAGCCTGCGGGCAAGCCATACCGAAGTCGCTCCAGGTCAGTCGATCGACCTGAAGATCACCGCTCACTACCTCAACCTCTCCCCCACTTTGTTGTATACCGTTGCCGGTTCCAATGCATTTCGGCTTAAATTGATCTTGCCCGAAGGTTTCGTTCGCACCGGTGGAAATTATGATGACTTGGTTACCACTGAACTTTCGGTGGCCAAACCGTCTGCTACCTTCACCGTAACCGGCTATTTCACCAAAGTCGGGGCAGAGCCCGTTTTTCGACTTTTACGAAGCCATGCAGCCGCCGACATCAACAGCCTGTTTGTTGAAAAAGCGCGACTCTCCATTACCGTTGTCAACTCCGCTGAATCCGTTACCACTCGTCTGGCCCGCGCCAGTGCCAGTGGCGATTATGAAGGGCATTTTGATGGAGCCAGCTGCGATAACATCTGGGGCTGGGTGTATGACCGAAGCAACCCCAATGCGCCGATCACCGTCGAGATTCTGGCCAATGGCCAAGTAATCGGTACACTTTCGGCCAACCAGTACCGCCCGGACTTACAAAATGCAGGGAAAGGCAACGGGCAGCATGGTTTCAACTTTACTCCTCCGGCTTCGATCAGGAATAATCAAAATCAATCGATTAGTCTTCGGGTGCCAGGCAGCGGGTACACTTTTCCGGTGAATAATCGCAACATAACCTGTGCCGGTAGCGGCACGACCACTCCTCCGCCAACAACGCCTACACCATCCAATCCTGCCAGCGGGTGCAATTTTAGCCAGGGACAGCTTTTATTGAACTTCTATGGGGAAGCCATTTATGCCCATCAGTACAATGGGGTGTGGTATGCCGCTTATCAGGATGGTTCCAACTTTAAACCCCGGCATTGGTTGGTAGCGGCAGGTTATGATCCCTCGCGGACGAACTGTTTTGCCGCCGAAGATCCCCGCAACGGCACGACCAATCCAAATCCGCCAACCAATCCGAATCCGCCTTCAACCGGGGGGAGTTTAGCATTCCAGATTGTAAGCTATGATTGTAATTCAGGAATTCTCAGATACCAGTTTAGCAGCAGTACTAACTCTCCCGTTACGGTTTCGATGCCCGGTATCTTTGCCGGAACGGTGAATCCCAATACCGTCGCCAGTTATACGTTTCCCAGTGATGGGCGAACCGGCCGAACCATCACGGGTTCAGCCAATCAGTCCGGAAATCAAATCACCATTAACTTTACCACGGGCTGTTCGATATCAACGAATCCAAATCCGCCGACTAATCCGACTCCATCGAACGGTAACTATAATGGGAATTTTGAGGGAGCAAACTGCGACAACATCTGGGGTTGGGTTTATGACCGTAACAACCCCAATAATCCTATCATCGTCGAGATTTTGTCGAATGGGCAGGTGGTAGGTAGTATTTCGGCGGCTGCTTATCGGCAAGATTTACTGAGCGCGGGCATAGGAAACGGGCAACACGCCTTTAACTTTACGCCACCGGCCTCGATTAAGAACAATCAGAATCAGTCCATCAGCGTCCGGGTGAAGGATACTAATTTTTCTTTGCAGAATAGCCCAAGAACAATTCAATGTCAGGGAAATGGGAATGATCCACAAGAAACAGCACATATCGATGCTGTTGTTCTTGAAGGTCTGGTAGATGGAGTAGGAGGTACGGATAAAACCGGTGGGATTTATGTCTGGGACTTCGAAACATTAGGTGAAGACCCTATCATTATCCCGGGACATTCAAACTTGCCTGAAGTAGTTATATATGGTGTACGTCCAGACATCCTTCCAGGTACTGAGGGACCAGGGCGAGGGGGACCATCTTTGCAAAGTAATCCATACGTTAGTAAAGCTTACGAAGATAAGAAAAAGGAGTTGGAGAAGATAGTGAAGCCAGGGAAACTTCATAAAAAAGCAAATCAATGTGAGGTTTTCAAAAAAATGTGGGAAGATTCATTTAAGGATGGCGTAGCTCATCATGAAAATGCTGCCTTGATAACGAATAAAGGGATTCTTTGGTTACCCAATTTTAATAATTCACAAACACAATCTCGGTTGGATTACTACCAATATCGAAGAGAACCAAACAACACCGTATCGGTAAAATTTTATAATGAATGGATAAATGTGTTAGGAGTCATTCACACTCACCCAAATGGTTATTCAAGAGGCCCCAGTATTTCAAAAGATCCAAATGGACAAGATGATTATGTATTAGTAAAAGCTTGGAATGTTCCTAACTTCGTTTTAAATCCTCAAGGTGAGCTTTGGATGGGGATCTTTGATAATGATGGTAAAAAAGCACAACTTTTGATTAATAATAATTTCAAAAATTGTGGCTATAACATTTACGACTGGTCCGGTAAATTATAATCGCCATGGCTATGAAATACTTACTACTATCAATCCTATTTCTTCTGTTTTTTAAAGCAAATGGTCAGTCTGTGAGATTTCCTGATCAGAATTCGAGAAAAATAGTATTTAACCAGCCCTATATAATCGAGGAAATCAAAGAGTTCTTCAAAGCCACTGGAAAAGGAGTCATTAGATGTAACATTCGAAACGAAAATGGAAATTTGATTTACATACTCAGCAATGTGGGATACTTAAGCGAATTAAAGAAATCACCGGTATCCATGTATAGTATAATTGAGGGAAATATCATTTTTATTTCGAGTGGTATCGAACCTGTTATCCAAACAAATGGCTTCTTTTTCAATACAGTCAGGCCACTTGTAAAATACAGGATTGTAGATGATCTATTACCAAATGGTGATCCAAATCCTAATGCGGTACCCTTAGTAGGATTTGAGCCTATTTCCAAAACTATTTATTTTAAAAATGGAAAGATTGCAAAAGTAGAGAATAGCTACAAATAATATATGCCCATAAATCCAACTATATGAAAACAATCATAGCATTTCTATTCAGCCTAAACACTGTTGGGGGACTGCCATCAGTAGACTCAACTTATTAGGCTAAGTTAAGTAGTGAGCAGGAAACAATCCTTAAAAATATAAAATATGCTTCATGTAAACTTGGTATACAATACCAATCAGCCTTATCATAAGGATCTTTCACTTGTTTTTGATGATCTCATCAATGACACCCAAGACAGTTATTTTTACGCATTGGACAACTTCATTCTACCAAAAGAAGAGACTTGGGCAAAAGTAATAGTAGTTTTAAATAATGTTCTGATTAAATGGAACAATATAGTAAGTAATTTATCAGAGAATGAGGTATCCTATTTGCCTTTTGATTTTTCCGATCAATATATTGGCTGTATGAGAGTCGCACAGATCACCCAAAAGAATATAAAAATTCAATACGGATATCAACTGCTTTTGACGGCACTACATTATGCCCTTCTCAAGTTGAATTGTTTAAAATTAAGCCAGAAGAGTTTGAAACTTCATCTCGCTTTCCGAATACTTTATTAGTTGAAAAAGAAATATTTATTCAGGAAATCAAGCGAGAGATGCAAAAGTTTAACTACGACATTTAGCTTAATTTTAATAGCATTAAAATCTGTTCTTGGATGAATATAATACTTCACAATCTTCTTCCTGACCATGTGCTTCCTAAGCCTGACCTCAACCAGATAAAGTCCGCCCGACAACGTTCGTGAATTCAAACTTCGCTCCAAACCATTTTCGGTTTTCTGGAATTGCTATTTCGAGGCTTCGATACCGGCCACCTTTCGAACAGGCAATGTCAGCACAACCCGCAACGCGTTTCGGAAAGTGAGTTTGGCTACACTGATTACTTACCGTTCCGAAGAATACCGAAAATTCATTTGACTGCATTCCGGGATTCTTTGAAAACTACAGACTAATCGTCTGCTGCCCTTCTTTCAGCACTACGGTTTTGGTTTTCCATTTCAGCGCTCCGGTCAGGCCGTCGGGCAGGGTAACGGTTCCTTTCAACCCACCCGTTGGTGTTTTGTCAAACCGCACGGAAATATCGCCGTAGGGATGCGGCATCGTTCCTTCCGCAAATTGCAGATTCCCCAGATACGGCGTGATCACCACCGTTTCAAAGCCGGGCGAAGCCGGATTGATGCCACAAACCGTCGACAGAAATTCGTAGTTCGGGGCAGCGCTCCACGCGTGGCAGTCGGAACGGGTCGGTTCCGGATTTTCCGCAAACGTCGTTAGGCCCATCGCCAGCATATCGTGCCACGGTTTCAGCAGGGGCAGAAACTGGTCGGCCAGGCCGGTTTTCTTCAGCGCCTGGAACAGGTAAAATTTAAAGTAAAAGGTTGCCTGCGTCAGGGCTGGATCATTCATGACTTTTTGCATCAGCGCCTTCTGCTGCGCCACCGGAACGGCGTCCGTCAGAATGGCCCAGATGTTGGCGTGCTGGCTGAAGTTGTTTTTGTCGGGCGTGTCGGCCAGCAACCCCCGGTTGGCATCCCAGCACCGATTGTACACATTCTTGGCCAGCCGGATGCCGACGGCGCGGTAATGCTCGGCCTGCTGGTTTTTGCCGTAATGGTAAAACAACTGCGAAATCCGCTGCATCGTGTAGGCTTGTTGCAACGTTAGAATGGCCGAACCACCCTGCCGTGCGCCTTTTGGAACCCCGCCCATGCCTTCGCCCGGCGCTTCCCACTTCGCCCAATCAACGAAATTCCACCATTCGAGCGGGCCGTTCAGGCCGTTGGCCGACAGTCGTTTTTCGTGCCAGTCGAGCACGCTCGTAATGCCGGGCAGCATCGATTCCACGAATTTGTCGTCTTTGCGGTGCATCCAGTAATCGTAGACCATTGTCACCCAGAACAGCGAAAACGGCGGAATCACCTGGAAATCGGCACTGGGGTAGCGGCTTTGGGTCAACCCGTCGCTGAACCGGCTGTGGTCGTAATCCTGAATGGCTTTGCGCATCAGCCGGTCATCGCCCGTCACGTACAGCGAGATCAGCGACTGGATGCGGGTATCGCCCGTATACTGCAACTGCTCATAGTACGGACAATCGTAATACGTTTCGCCCGCACAAAGCCGGGCCGTTCGCCAGCCCACCGTCCAGATGGGGGCCAGGCTTTCGTCGCTGCTGGCAAAGCGTGCTTTTTCCTGAAACGGATAGCCCGTAAAGTGCCCCATCAGGTCGTGGATTTCAACGGGATCACCCTTAGTTTCGATGGTAAGCTGCAAATACCGGTACGTCCGGAACAACAGCGGACGGAAAACGCGTTTCTGCTTGCTGCCGTCGCCAATAAACTGGTCTTCAAAACCAATTAGCTGCTTGCCAGTCACCTGGTTACGGTTTCCTTTCTGCCGTTTGTCGTCCACCAGCGCTTCGGCGTAGCCCAGCGTAATCACCGCATCTTTTCCCCGGCTGACGGTCAGTTCCGGAAAAGCGTTGGTGAGGTGGCCCTGGTCGAGCAGAATAACGGCTTTGTGGTTGCGATGAACGGTAAAAGAGTTTTTTCCCCGTAAAAAATCGTCATCGACATCAACGCCTTCCGCCCGCCGAACCGTGGCCAGCCGTTGCGGAGTTTCTTCCATCAGCGGAATGGTGCGCGGAACCAGATTCCAGTTGCCATCAGTGCCCAGGCCGCGCGGTTTGGCCGCCCAGCCCACCGGTTTGGCCGCTGGCCAGCTGGCGTCGTCGAACGCAGGCTCCTGCCAGCCCCAGGGATACTTTGCCCCGTCGACCCGGTCGCCCGCGCCCACCACGATGTAGGTGCGCAGCTTCGGAATATCGTTGATCACCGGCGAGTAGGCCGGGTTTTGGTATACTTTCCAGGTATTGTTCGTATTCGCCACCTGTTCAGCGTCGCCATCACCCTGCACGATAAATCCAAACTGGTAGTGCATCTGGTAAAAGGGAGCGTATTCGGCCATGTAGGTCACTACGGCCGCCAGGGTGTTTTTGCCGTTGATTAAGTACGGGGCAATGTCAACGGTTTCGTAGTTCCAGTTTTGCAAATCGCTCCGGCCCGGGCCAGAAACGACGGCTTTTCCGTTGACAAAGAGTTGGTAGCGATTGTCGCCGGAAACGTTGATGACGAAACGGTTGGGCTTTTGGGGCAGATTAAAACTTTTCCGGAAATGGTAGACACCATACGCCCGGATCGGGGCCGTTGGATGGCCGATCCATTGCGCTTTCCAGAAGTCGGTTTGCCAGCGTTTGTCGGGTGTCAGCGTACGGTTAACGGTTTGTTGGGCAAATGAAAGAGTGGATAAGAATACAAAGCACAAAAAAAGCCAGGTTTTCATACAAGCGCGTCGGTAAAATCTGACTGCAAGATAAGGACAAATCCGGGCTGTTCGACGGATGATCATTTCCTTTAATAAGAACGTCCTCACAAACTATTTTTGGCAGGTCTTGCGGTTTTTAAGTACTTTAACGAGCGTTCGGTGTCGGCCATTGATACTCAGCTAACCGAAAACTCACTCCGCTTTACTGGCTACACGAAGTACGATAAGTTTGCTTACTATTGTAATACTCAACACTTTTAGAAATATGCACCGAACGCTTAGCCTCCTTGTTCTCCTGGTTTTATGGCTGGCGTCCTGTGAGAAACCGGTTCACCCTGCGGCTGATCACGTGGTGTGGGCCGATAGTGTATCCGAACGCGCCATCAATCTTATGGAAGGGGATGCTCCGGCCCGGTCGCTCACTTATATTGATTCGGCTTATCGGACCTTGGCCCAGCCCGGAATCGGTGACTTGTGGAAAAAGTACAATGTAAAAGCCAGCTACTATACTCACTACGGACACGATCTGATCAAAAGAAAACAGTATGTAGACAGCATGCTGACCGTGCTGGATCAGGAAAAGAACCGGTACCGGTTTGAGTACGCCCACTCGCTCTATGCCCTGGCGAATCTGTTGCAGGAAGAAAAGAAATACAACCAGGCTTTCAAACTCTATTACGATGGCCGAAGCTACGCAAAGGGCAGCATGGACCCTTGTAGCATGAGCGAATTTACGAATGCGTTGGGTATTATCCGCTACCGGCAGGAGCAATACCGGCAGGCTATTCCTTATCTGAAACAGGCCCTTCGGGAAATCAGGTCGTGTGCGAATCCGGCTTTTCAATATAGCTTCATTCAACAGCAGAGTATCCTCAATTCAACGGCACTGTGTTTTGAAAAATCCGGGCAGCCAGACTCCGCCATTTATTATTACAATCAGGCACTGGCTTTTATTCAATCGGGTGAGAATAAACACCCAAACAAGCGGGATTTCATGACGGTGGCCCGCGCTGTCGTAGAGGGAAATCTGGGCGGTGTTTATGTAAAAATGAATCAATTTCAGGCGGCCGAAAAACACTTGCTAACCAACATCCGGCTCAACGACCGGCCGGGGTTTGGTATTGAAGATGCCCAGACGGCCAAAACGAAACTGATTAGGCTGTATATCAACTACAACCAGCTACCCAAGGCCAGCGCGTTGCTGGATGCGTTGGAAGCCGATCTGGTATCGGGCCGGGGAAAGAGCATTGCCCACGGTGTGATCTGGGAAAACTGGTATGAACTCAAGTGGTTGTATTACGATAAAGTGGGAAATGTTGCCAGCGCGTACCGGTTTTCAACTAAATACCATGCTTACCAGGATTCGCTGGATCGGCTCGATACCGGATTGAAAAAGGTAGACATGGATCAGGTATTACACGAACACGAACAGAAATACCAGCTTTCGCTGCTCGAAAAAAGCAATGAGCTCAAAACCAGTTATGTCATTGGCTTGTCGGTTTTTCTGGGAATGACCCTGTGCCTGGCCTTTGTCATCTGGCGTTATTACCACCGGTCCCGCCTGAACGTCAGGAGCTTGACGGAACTCAATAACCAAATGCAGCAGGCACTCTTGGCACTTGAAAACAGCCAGCGGGAAAATGCCCGACTTATGAAAATTGTGGCCCACGACCTGCGCAACCCGATTGGAGCCATGTCGTCGGTGGCGGATATGATGCTGGAAGACGACGACCGGTCGGACGATGACCGGGAGTTTTTGCGACTGATCAAAATTTCCGGCAATAACTCCCTGGAACTGGTCAACAACCTGATGCACATGAATGGGGCGTCGGGCGAGGGGTTTAAACGGGAAGACGTCAATCTGGCGGATCTGGTGCAGCATTGCGCCGACATGCTGGCGCATCGGGCCGACCAGAAGCACCAGCAAATCCGTCTGCATCTCGAACCCGTTTTGCTCCGGCTCAATTACGAAAAGATGTGGCGGGTGGTCAGTAATTTGCTTTCCAACGCCATCAAGTTCAGCCCGGAAGGAGCCGGAATTGACGTCGCAATCGACACCGATCGGGACTACGTTTATCTCATCGTCCGCGACGAAGGGATCGGTATTCCGTCGGAAGTGGGCGATAAAATTTTCGATGTTTTTACCGAATCAAAACGAAAAGGCACGTCGGGCGAAGAATCGTTTGGCCTCGGTCTTTCCATCACTCGGCAGATTGTGGAGGCTCATGCCGGAACCATTTCGTTTGAAAGCGTTCCTAATCAGGGAACGACCTTCACGATTCAACTTCCGGCTGCTCAGGCTGAGTGAACGGTTTTGACCGGATTCTCAAATCCGGTCGATCAGCTCCGCTACTTTCCGCACCGGTTTTCCGGTGATATGATCAACGATGGCTTTGGCGTGATCGCGGCCGTTTTCGATAAACACTTTTTCGGTATAGATCCCGGCCATGACGGTTCCGCAGACGTACATACCCGGCACGTTGGTCTCGAAGGTTTCCTGGTCGTAGACCGGCACCTGGGTTTCTGGATTCAGTGCCACACCACATTCCTGTAGCAACTCGGCATCGGGGATATAGCCCGTCAGTATCAGGACGAAATCGGCGGGGAGCTCGCTTTCCTCACCGCTTTGCAGGTCCGTCAGACACACTTTGCCCGGTTCGATGCGCGTCACGCAGGTGCTGAATCGCGTGTGGATTTTGCCTTCCTTGACCCGGTTTTTGACATCCGGAATCAGCCAGTATTTTACGGTTTTTCGAAAATCATCGGCCCGATGTACGATGGTGACGTGGGCGTCGGCGCGGTATAGCTCCAGCGCGGCTTCCACTGCCGAATTGGATGCGCCCACAATGACCACGTTCGTATAAGAATACTGAAACGGTTCGTCGTAGTAGTGCGTCACGTGCGGCAGGTCCTCGCCCGGAATCTGCAACGAGCGCGGTTTGTCGAAATACCCCGTGGCCAGAATCACCTTTCGCGACTGGTAGGTCAGGCCATTGGTTGTGAAAACCGTAAACAGCTCTTTTGGGTCTTCTTCATGCTCGGAGGGTTCATAGCGCGTTACATGCTTTACTTCCGTAAACAACTTGAAATTCAGGTTGAAGTAGCCTGCCACTTTGCGGTAATATTGCAAGGCTTCGTTCCGGTTGGCTTTGACGCCCGAAATGGGAAACGGAATACCGCCAATTTCAATGTTTTCGGCCGTTGAGAAAAACCGCATCATTTTCGGGTACCGCCGGATGGACTCGGTCAGACTGCCTTTTTCCAGAATCAGGTGACTTAAACCGGCTTTCGAGGCCTCAATCCCGGCGGCCAGTCCACACGGTCCTCCGCCGATGATAATTACGTCGTACATAGTTCAGCGCTCGGGGAAGCAGGTTGTATCAGCGAGCTATCAGTAGAATATCAAAAGTAACCAAAGAAGTTCTGAAAAAAGGGATATTTTCCCGAAAACCGTTACGCAGTAGGTCAGTGATTCTTTTAAAAACCGTTTCTGCGCGATGCCCGGGTTTTTATTTCGTCACATTTGGCTTAAATTTGATTGGATAGGCATGGCTATACGGTTTTTGTCTGTTAATTAAATTCCTTTTTCCCTCAACGAATGGCGTCAGTTTTAATCCTTTTTGCGCACCCCGCGCTGGAAAAGTCGCGAACCAACCGGATTCTGATGAGTGCCTGTCAGGCGGTCGAGTCGGTAACGGTCAATGATCTGTACGAAGCGTATCCTGATTTCGATATCGATGTGGACCGGGAACAGCAACTCCTGCTCGATCACGAGTACATCATTCTGCATCATCCGTTCTACTGGTACAGCGCGCCCGCGATGGTGAAGCAATGGCAGGACCTGGTGCTCGAACACAGCTGGGCCTACGGCCGGGAAGGCAATGCCTTGGTTGGAAAGAAGATTTTCAACGTCATTACCACGGGAGGCCCACACCGAGCCTATGAAGAAGGAGGCTACAATCGCTTTACAATGCCGCAGTTTCTGGCACCGTTTGACCAGACGGCTTATCTGTGCAAGATGATCTACCTGCCGCCGTTCGTCGTACACGGTACCCATCGACTCGCCGAGGAAGAAATGCACCGGTATGCCAGCCAGTACAAAAGTCTGCTGACCATGCTGACGACGGACAAGCTGGATGTTGAGGATGCCCGAAAACGCCCGTATATGAATGAGTTAATTGTTGACTAAGCGCGGATTATGAATCAAACTATACTTTTACAGGCCATTGTTTACCTGGCATCAGGTGTTGTATTTGTTCCAATTGCCAAACGGCTGGGGCTGGGTTCGGTACTGGGCTATCTGCTGGCCGGAATCGTGATTGGCCCGGCGGTACTGGGGCTGGTGGGCGACGAAGGGCAGGACATTATGCACTTTGCCGAGTTCGGCGTGATCATCATGCTGTTTCTGGTGGGGCTGGAACTCGAACCCGAACGACTCTGGAAGCTACGGATGCCGGTGTTGGGCCTGGGCGGGTTGCAGGTGTTGCTCACGGCTTTGCTGGCTGGTGGGCTGGCGGTGGCAACGGCCTTGCCGTGGCAACCCGCACTGGCGCTGGGCATGATTCTGGCCATGTCGTCGACGGCCATCGTGCTGCAAACGCTGAACGAAAAAGGGTTGATGGCAACCGCAGCCGGGCAGAATACGTTTGCGGTATTGCTGTTTCAGGACATTGCCGTCATTCCGATTCTGGCCATCATGCCCTTGCTGGCCACGTATCCGGTGGCTTCCGAAGGCGATCACCACGCCCATGTTTCCCTGGTGGCTGACCTGCCCGGCTGGCTGCGGCCGTTTGTGGTGGTGGGAGCGGTGCTGGGGCTGGTGCTGATCGGTCGGTATGTCATGGGGCCGGTGTTTCGGATCATTGCCCGAACTGGGCTGCGGGAAGTGTTTATTGCCACGGCCTTGCTGATGGTTGTCAGCATTTCGGTGTTGATGGAAATGGTGGGCCTGAGCCCGGCCCTCGGCGCTTTTGTTGCGGGCGTAGTGCTGGCCAACAGCGAATACAAACACGAGCTGGAAAGCGACATCGATCCCTTCAAAGGGTTGCTGCTGGGGCTGTTTTTTATCTCGGTGGGAGCCGCTATCAATTTTGAACTGATTGCCGAAAATCCGCTGCTGGTCATCGGTCTTGTGGTAGCGATCATGACCCTGAAAGCTTCGGTTTTAGCCGTATTGGGTAAGGTTTTTAAGTTACAGACGGATCAGAACCTGCTGTTTGCGCTGGGGCTTTGTCAGGTGGGCGAATTCGCCTTCGTGCTGTTTTCATTTGCTCAGCAGAACGGTATTTTATCGCCGGATGTCGTGGACCTGATGACGGCGGTCGTGGCCATCAGCATGGGCGTTACCCCGGTGGTTTTTCTGGTCAACGAAAAAGTACTGTTGCCACGATTAGGTACCCAAGAAACCGTTGATAAAGAACAGGATACGATTGAGGAAAAGAATACGGTAATCGTGGCGGGGTTTGGTCGGTACGGCAATATCGTCGGACGGTTTTTGCGGGCGAACAACGTCGGGACTACGGTGTTGGATTTTGATTCGGATCGGGTCGATACGCTGCGAAAACTGGGCATGAAGGTGTACTACGGCGATGCGTCGCGCTACGATTTACTCAAATCAGCCGGAGCCGCCGAAGCCCGGTTGATGATTATTGCGCTGGATTCGCCGGAGAAATCGCTTGAACTGGTCGAAACCGCGAAGAAGCATTTTCCGCACCTGCAACTGCTGGTACGGGCCGCCGACCGCGACGACGCCTATGAGCTGCTGGATGCAGGCATCAGCCACATTTACCGCGAAACCCTCGATAGCTCGCTTCGGATGGGCGTTGATGCCATGACGTTGCTCGGTTTTCGGGCGTACTCGTCGCAGCGGGCGGCCCGGTTATTTCTCAAACACGATGAGCAGGCGATGAGTGAGCTGGCCGCCGTTCGGCACGATCGCAAACAGTATTTTAGCAGCGCCCGCCAGCGCATTCGCGACCTGGAAGAATTGCTCAGTGCCGACATCAACGACCGCTGGCTGAAAGATGTCGAAGACGGTTGGGATCCCGAAAGTCTGCGGAATGAAGTTCGGCAAATGAAACCGTAACCGTATTAAAAACCGGTTGTTTCTGGCCCGAAAATGAATTCATTTTCGGGCTTTTTTGGTTCGGGCAGACCGGCGCCTGAAGTGGAAGCAAGGAACTTATCGCGGCAATTGTTAACTTGCTATAAGAAATAAAGCCATACCAACTCTGTGCAAGCGCTGCCCCTGACATTTACGTTCGACGAAGAAACTACCTATTTCGCTGACCTGATCATTCCCGTTCCGATTCCAAAAATGTTTACCTACCGCGTTCCGCGCGATATGGTTGAACGGCTGAAAGTGGGTGCCCGGGTGATTGTGCCGTTTGGCAAAAATCGGGTGTATACGGCGGTCGTGGGGCGTATTCACCACCAGCCACCGAGCAACTACCAGGCGAAATACATCCTCGAACTGCTGGACGAATACCCGTTGATCACAGCCTACCAACTGGAGCTGTTTGCCTGGATGGCCGATTATTACCTCTGCAATATTGGTGAGGTGCTGAACGTAGCCCTGCCGTCGGGACTGAAGATTACGAGCCAGTCGAAAGTGCAGTATAACCCGGATTTTGATTACCCCGAACTGCTGACCGAAGAGGAGCAGCGGTTGCTGGACGAACTTAAAAAACACGCGGCTCTGTCGTACGAGGAGCTGGGGCGGCTGGTGGGTGAAACCAACGTGCCTACTACCATCAAGTCGCTGGTGGGCAAGCGGGCGGTCATCGTGTTCGACGAAGTGCGGGAAAAATACGTGCCGAAAATGGTCCGGAAAATCCGGCTGACAAGTCGGTACGAAAACCGGGAACAGGTGCTGGCGCTAATCAATGCCTTGGAGAAATCGCCGAAGCAGCAGGAGGTGGTGATGAAATACCTGAGCTACGTGCCGGTGCAGAACAACCCAGTTCTAAACCGGAAAGGGCTCGATAAAACCATTCTGAATCAGGATGATGAAGTGTCGCAGTCGTCGCTGCAAACCTTGGTCAAGAACCAGATTTTCGAAACGTTTGAAGTAATCGTTCCCCGGTTTGCCGAAGACGATCGGCCGTACGTTGAGGTAAAACTGACGGAGGTGCAGCAACGTGCCTGCGATCAGGTGTTGAGTCAGTTCAATGAAAAAGACATTGTGCTGCTGCACGGAATAACCGGCAGTGGGAAAACGGAAGTATACATCAATCTGATTCAAAATGTGCTGGAAAGCGGCTCTCAGGCCCTGTATCTGCTGCCCGAAATTGCGCTGACGACGCAGATTGTGGTGCGGCTGAAAAAAGTCTTTGGCGACAAGCTGGGCATTTACCACTCAAAATTTTCGGATAACGAGCGGGTGGAGGTCTGGAAAGGTATTGTGGATGGGCAGTACCAGTTTGTGGTGGGCGTTCGTTCGGCGGTTTTTCTGCCGTTTGACAACCTGGGCCTGATCATTGTGGATGAGGAACACGAAACCTCCTACAAACAACACGACCCGGCTCCGCGCTACCACGCCCGCGATGTGGCCATGATGATCGCGCACTGGCAAAAGGCCAAAGTGCTACTGGGTTCGGCTACGCCCTCCATCGAGAGTTATTACCACGCACAGCAGGGCCGGTACGGTTTGGTAGAATTGCTCGAACGGTACGGCGATGCCATGTTGCCCAATATTGTGCTGGTCAATACGCGGATTGAACGGCAGCAGAAGAAGATGAAAAACGAATTTTCGTCGGTTTTGATGGAGCATCTGCAACATAATCTTGAGCGGAAGGAGCAGAGCATTCTGTTTCAGAACCGGCGCGGTTATTCGCCGTATCTACAGTGCGAAGATTGCGAGTGGACGAGCCGCTGCCCGAACTGCGACGTGAGCCTGACGTATCACATGCGCGATTCTGAACTGCGTTGCCACTATTGCGGCCACAAAGATCCCGTCCCGAAAAGCTGCCCGGCCTGCGGGTCGCCCAAGGTACGGACCATCGGTTTTGGAACCGAAAAGCTGGAAGACCAGTTACAGATTGTTTTTCCGGAAGCCCGGATTCAACGGATGGACCTGGACACGACACGGGCCAAAAATGCCTACCAGCAGATTATTTCGGAGTTTGAAGGCGGAAATGTCGATATCCTGGTCGGAACGCAGATGATCAGCAAGGGCCTGGATTTCGGCAACGTCAGCCTGGTCGGTATTTTCGACGCCGACCGCATGATCCATTACCCGGAGTTCCGGGCCGTTGAGCGGGCTTTTCAGATGATTACGCAGGTGAGCGGCCGGGCCGGACGGCGGGCCGACCGGCGGGGAAAAGTGTTGATTCAAACCAGCAACCCGCAGCAGGCCGTGTTACTCAAAGTGCTGGAGAACGACTACAAGGGGCTGTTTGAGGAAGAAATTTTGGAACGGCAGCATTACAACTACCCACCTTTTTCGCGGCTGATCAAGCTCACGGTTCGGCACACCGAGCAGCGGATCAGTCAGCAGGCGGCCCAACGGCTGGTAGCCCAATTAACCGAACGGCTGGGCGAAGCGCGGGTGCTGGGGCCGGAAGTACCGCTGGTGGAGCGCATTCGTAATCAGTTTTTGTACACGATTCTGATTAAACTCGAACGAAGCATCAGCCCGAAAGCCGCTAAGGCATTTATTCTGGATAAAATCAACGAAGTGCTGAGCGACAAGGGTTTAAAAGCCGTGACGATAGTGGCGGATGTCGACTGTCTATAAAAAAATGCTCGTTGAACTCTTGCGACATCTGCTTAGCAATCTGGTTCGATTGTTGGCTTGTGTAGCAACGTGTGGACCGCTTATCCCTTCCGATAATGCAATTCGACGACGCCATTCTGGTACACCTTGGTATTGATGAGTTGCAGGTTCTTTTTTTCGTCGGCCTCGGTGAAAAGTTTCTCGCCCTGAACTGCCACGACCGGATGGACGCCGATCACCAGTTCGTCGAAAAGGTCGTGTTTGACAAACAACTGCCAGCTTTTTAAGCCGCTTTCCACCGACAGGTTCTTGCCGCCGGTATTCTTCAGGTTCGTCATTTCCCGAATCAGCGACTCGGTATCTTCGAAGAGCAACTGTTCCGAATTTCGCCAGGTCAGATCGATCCTGGTGCGGGAAAAAACGATTTTGCGAATGTCGTTGATTTTTCGGGCAAACCGACGTTCAATTTCGGATTCGGAATGGGTTTCGGCCTGTTGCCAGTATTCGGCCAGCCCTGCGTACGAATTACCACCTACCAGAATGGCGTCCAGCGTGTCGTAGTAAGCCATCGACGATTCGAGGATTTCGTCGCTCAGCGTCATCCAGTTCTCAGGGTCGGAGGCAATACCGTCGAGTGACAGTTGCAGCGATAAGATGATCTTTCTCATGATTTGAAAAGTGGCATAAAGGGTTTCCTGTTTACGCTAAAATCGATTCAGCCGCAGCTTGTTCCAAAACCGCTACATCGATTTTCGACATTTTCAGCATGGCCTGCATCGCTCGCTGGGCTTTTGCCGGATCGGAGTCCTGCAACAACCGCTCCAGTGCTGCGGGAATAATTTGCCACGAAACGCCGAATTTGTCTTTCAACCAGCCGCAGGGGCCGGGCTGTCCGCCGTCGGCGGTGAGCTTTTCCCAATAAGCGTCTACTTCGGCCTGGGTTTCGCAGTGGACAAACAGCGAGATGCCTTCCGCAAACGTAAAATGCGGGCCGCCGTTCAGGGCCGAAAAGTGCTGGCCGTCGAGCACGAACGACACTGACAGGACGGTTCCGGCCGGAACGGGTGCGTCCTCGCCGTAGCGGCTGACGTGCGTAATCTTCGAATTTTTGAAAATGGAGGTGTACAGATTGGCGGCTTCCTCGGCCTGGTCGTTGAAAGTCAGAAACGTGGTGATCTTTTGCATGTTGTTTACTTTTTGATGATACAAAGGTAGGCGAGCCTGGATGAATTGAGGGAGGTAGAAAACGACATTGATCGGGTGGAATGCGACAACCGCTTATACAGCGAACCTGACCAAGGTTGCGGAAGTGATTACTGGCTTTCACGACGCCGAAACAGGTCTTTCATGTATAGCATGTTTGCCGAAAAGCCACGCAAACCCAAACAAAAAGCGCCCCAGGATTTGGGGCGCTTTTTGTAAAACCGGGTTCCAAAACCGTTTATTTAACCGGTACGCAATTCTTGATTTTGTAGATTCGGCCGTCGGCTTTGGTATAGATGTAGAAATCATCGTTTAGCCCTAGGCCAAATCGTAAGTCCGTTTTTTTGCTGCTGCTCAGTTGCTGGAATGTCGCGGGTTGTCCGGCCACCTGAATGGTCATTTCCTGAATGGGAGCCTGCTGGCCGATCTTCAACTGGCTGGTTTCGACGAAAAAGACCCGCCCATTGACAATATCACCAAAGATGTATTTGCCGGTGAGCGCGGGGATGGCCGTGCCGGTGTAGACAAATCCGGCCGAGAATGCATTGCCTTCGTCGTGGTCGTATTGCGCTACTGGGTAGGTGTACTTGAAGGTCGCATCGTTGGCGGGTAGCGCATAGACGCGATCCATACGACCCCGGTAGTTGATCACAAACGTGCCTTCGCGTTCCGGCCAGCCGTAATCTGCTCCGGCTACGCCCAGGTTCAGTTCTTCCGACCACGCCTGTCCAATGTCCGAAATGAGCATTTTTCCGTCGGGCGTCCAGCTGATCCGGTTGGGATTCCGGAAGCCCTGGCAGAAAATTTCGCCCAGCGCCGATGGGTCTTTGGCGTACGGGTTATGGGCCGGAATACCGTACTTCCCGTTTTTGCTGTTCCGCCCACTTGGATCGATCCGTAGTACTTTGCCCCACGGACGATGGCGGTCTTTGCAGATCCAGTAAAAACCGTTTTCCGTACAGCCTCCGTCGCCGATGCCGATGTACAGCATGCCATAATCGTCGGTTCCGGGTTTCGCCAGTGGGTTAAACGTAATTTCCTGTACGCCGTGAATTGCACTCACCATGTTGACCCGCAACAGTTCGCGGCCTGTTCCCGAAAATTCCGGGGCGGCCGGGTCCGACACCTTCCATTCCGTTAGCACCCATTGGAGCGTGACCTTGATGGAGTCGGCGTACGGGAAATCGGCGGGAGCGGCATTGGCTTTTTCGGTGTGAGTGGTATACAGCAAACCGTTGGTATAAAAATCCGGGTGGAAAGCGTAACTCCCAAAACCGGTCGCCAGCCCCGGTGTATGAATGAAGCCCGGGCGTTCTTTCGCCATTGACATATAGGGCCGCAGCGACTTGCCTTCCATTTCGTACAGGGTTCCGCGCAAATCTTCCAGGAAAAGACGGTTTTTAGAACCGGGCAACACCTGCATTTTGTTGATCCGGGCCAGCGGTACTTTCTCAGCGGTGGCCGGAGCCGTCGTAACTTCCTCGAGTTCCAGCCGCAAGCCAGACTGCGGAATTTTGGTCGGAATGGGGTCGGTCAGGAACGCACCCAGTTTTTCACTGCCGGCGTCGGTCGTGGTCAGTTTGCGTTTTGAATGAATGTACGCCGTCAGGGCGTCGATGTCGCCGTTGCTCAGGTGGGTAAAGGCGGGCATCGTTTGTTTGTATTCTTCAAAAAGTGCGTAGGCCCGGGCATCCCCGCTTTTAATGACTTCCGGGGCGTTGCGAATAAACGTTTTCAGCCAGGCCTGCGGTACCTCCATTGTCACGCTGGCCAGGTTGGGTCCAATGCTTTTTTGCAGGAAGTTATGGCAGGCCGTGCAGTTTTGCTGGAATAGTTGCTGGCCTTTGGTCAAAACCGCTTTATCCGTTGAGTAAGCGGGCCCAGGGGATGCGGTATTACCCGTAGCAATCGGTTTTTTACCGTTTTTTTGCCCAAAAGATTGAAGCGATAAGGAGATCAGTACTAAAGCGAAAAGAGGGATTCGTCTCCTGGAAAAGTGATACGTTAAATTGAGTGGGTTTCGGAATTTCATGCCATAAATTAAATTTCTGTTGAAAATTAGGGCAATATCTTACCAAAATCAACTGTAGTAAACCGGATCATTCCCATTATTTCAATTTATTCACCGGTTTCGCTCAAAACAATCGATTGATTATTCTGAGCTTCGGTCAGTGAAGGTCTATAACGTTTTGTTGGAAAACGTGATGATTGGGAAGCATTCCGGAACGTGGGAGTCCCAGACGCGGTGCGAATTCCAGGCCCAGCCGCCGTGGTCGGTGGCCGGGGCGGCTTCTTTGTACGTGTTGAAACGCGAAAAATCAATGCGCCACTGGTCGTTGGATTTGGGTGGCAGCGCCCGGCCATCAGCTTTGGCAATCAGGTCCATACTTTTCCAGGGAAAGGCCAGCTCAACCGTCCATTTTCGATCCCGATCCTTATTGTCATTGAGGGTGCCGTCGATGTGAACGGCGCTTTTCAGGCCGGGAAACCGAAAATCCCAGGAGCCGTACCGCAAACCGCGGGGGTGCTTCCGGAATCCGACGCCGTTGAACGGTTTTACCTTCGGGTTGGACAGGGCAAACTGCGGATTCTGCCCAAAACCGCCTTTTTCGTAGGCGTCTTTCCAGATAAAAAATGCTTCGTAGAGGGTGCCTAATGCGTTGATTTCGAATTCGTAATACGTGTCTTTTCCGGCGATAAAAACCTCCACGTCGTTGTCCGTGTAAATCGGATCGTTGTGGTTGGTCAGTTTGGCGTTGATGAACGGTTCCTCAATCCAGAAAGCAATGTACAGGTTCTCATTGTCCCAGCACACGGCGGCCCGCGTGTCGTGAATGGTTTGCTGGCCCGTCACCAGATCCACAAAACGCGGAGAACGCGGAAGTTTCGTCCAGATGGCCTCGTCCAGTTTTCCGTCGATCACGGGCGGTTTGGCCGTCCGGAAAGCCGTGTAGCGTTCGACGGAATTTTTGTCACAGGGGAATTGCCAGCCGCTCGTATCGGCAACGGTGGGTGCTATACGGTTTTCGCCAAAATCAGTTTGTACACGGGCACCTTGAAAAAACAGCAGACCAAGCGCAAGAACAACAAACGATGGCAGGCCAATGGGGCGGGATTTTTTCATTGAAAGAAGCAAAAGTTAATTTTAGAGAGGATGACGGCTCCCACACGGTTTTATTTTAGACATTTTTTTCGGTTGGCAGCGACTTAATACCGCTCCAGCATCGCCCGGAGGGATTCTTTCATGGCGGTAACCAGGCTCTCCGGTTGCAACACTTTCAGGTGTTCGCCGTAGCTGCGAAGATGCATCATCAGATCGCGGTTGGGGGCCAGCCGCAGCTGTACCACACATTCGGTTTCGTTGTCGCGCAGCACCACCTGCGTCTGGTGAATGGGCTTGGCTTTGACGTAGCGCCCAAACAACGGCGTAAACGACAGCACAATGTCTTCGACCGGATCGTTGGTGTCGGTAATGCCGTAGATGTGTTCGAAGAATTCCGACACGTACGCCAGCACCGAATCCGGCACAGCGCAGGGCTCGTCCAGAATGTCCAGTTCGCTCATACGGTCGAGGGCATAGGTTTTTTCGCGGTCGCTGGCTTCATCGTACCCGATCACGTACCAGCTATCGGCCACTTCGCGCAACAGAATCGGGTGCAGTGTTCGGGGACGTTCCGTGGAGGGGCGCACCTCGGTCGGCAAGCCGTCGTGTTTGCGGTAGTAGAACGATACCTGGCGGTTCTGGTTGACGGCCCGGATCAGGACTGGCACGTATTGCCGGTTACCACCCAGTACTTTCTCTTCAACATACACCACTTTTCGTCCAGACGCATTGCCATCGCCCGGCCGTACTTCACGCACAATATCCAGGCTTTGCCGCACTTTTTGCAGGGCATTGGTCAGCTCGGCCACCACGGGTGCTCCCTGCGTAGCCGCCAGTACCTCGCGGGCGTAGTCGAGGGCCTCCATGTCGTCGGGCGTAAGCATGAGCCGGAGCAGCCGGAACTGCGGATCGGTGTAATAATACCCGTTGCTGCGCTTGTCGTACGCAATGGGCGCGTCGTGGTCTTCGCGCAACCGCTGAATGTCTTTCTCCAGCGACGAAACCGACCGGATGCCGCAGTGCTCGCGAAGCAGCTCAAAAAGCCGTTGTTTGGAATACCGGCGAGGGTGACGGCTGATCACTTCGTCGATCAGGCGGTAACGTTGAAAGGCGGAACGGGTTATTGGCATGGTCAGCGGGATTGTTGTGGCAAAGCAACGAATTTTTTTTACAGAAAAGCAGAAGGGCGTAAAAAGATTACGTTCTGGCCGGATCAACTTTGTATCGTTCGATTCCTCAACCGAACCGTAAACAACAACACGATGAACGCATTACCCTCCTTTTTACCGGCCTCTGCCACCACCGCCCGCCGGTCGGCGCGGCTATCGGCCCGTCAATTGCTGGATGTTGAACTGGGCCTGTTTCTTCTTGCAGAGCTGCGGCCCACGGCTTCACCCGATGCACTGCCCGATCTACTCAGCAACGCACACCCAGGCTGGACAAACCGGCAGCATAAACTTCGGAATCGCGGAGTGGCGCTACTGACTCACCTAATGCCGTGCAGCCGCTGGCAAGACCTGCTGGAAACGTATATGGCGGCTCCGGCTGATCTTCAGGCGTACGACATCAGCCGCGACCGCAGCCGGTTTGGCTTGAAAACCGTGGGGTTTTCACGGAACCGGTTAGCCGTTCTGCGCAAAGTACTGAGTTGATGACCTTCCGTTTGATGCCTCCCTGATCAACCCTGATTGCTCCTGCAACTTCGCTCAAAACCGTTCTCCTTCCGACGACTCCATTGGACTTATAGAAACACCGCCGGTTTCGGAGGAAGATCGCTGACGTGCCAGAATGATTATTCGTCTGCACAGCTGGAAAATGGGCGATCAACAACCACGGGGCAGATCGCGTCTACTACTTATCACCCCGGGTGGCCTTCCTACCATTGATGACCAAATCGGACGGAAAAAATAATTGAAAAAAAGTTGACAACGTAAAAAGGTTACGTTCTTCTGGTTGCATTTTTGTTATGATCAACGCGTCGAACTGCCGACGGTAAACAACAATGACTATGAATGCACTGCCTTTGTCCGAATCTGCCTCTGCCCGCCAGTTGAGTCCTTTTCCTCTACACTGGCAGGAACCGCTGTCCACGCAGCTCCGGTTTCAATACGATCTGCCCGGGCAACTGGCCAACCGGCTGCTGAACGTAGAACTGGGGTTGTTTCTGCTGGCCGAATTGATGCCGCTGGCACCTCCTCAGGCGCTCCCGGATTTGCTGAACGGTGAGGGCGTTGTGTACCAGCAACGCCCCGTCTGGAAGCCTCGCCAATACCGATACCTGAACCGCGCCCGGGCGCTGCTGACTCCTTACATGGATCGAAATCGGTGGTTGCTGGCGCTGGCCCGGTACGATTCGCTGCCGAGCAGCCTGCGTTCGTTTGGGTCACACAGCAGCGGAAGCTGCGGGTCAGAAGTAAACCGGAGTAATCTACGGAATCGGGAAGAACTTTTTCGTCAAGCCCTCGCGTGATGTATGAATAAGCAGCTAAAACCCGTTTTTGCCACCACCATCATGGCTTTCAAAATCCTGTTGCTGATTGTATTTCAGAATAAACCGCTGTTGCTGGTTCGGTTAACCTGTTATTCGCTGTTGGTGCGGTGGCAGGTGCTGCTGTATCTTCTGGTCATGCAGCGACGCGGTTTTTACCGGAGCCACGGCTGATAGCGTACGGTTTTAGACATAAAACGGGCGCGGAATAACTTCGCCCGGTAGAAAACGACCCGCCCAGTTGACAGCTGGGCGGGTCGTTTTGTTACAATCAGAACGTCAATGCCAACCGGGTGAAGACAAACCGTCCGTTGAAACCAAACTGCTGACCCGTACGGGAGTAGACAAAATAGCCCGCACCCCGGTTGCCGCCAATGGTTTCATCCGGGTAAACATCGAAAAGGTTGTTCGCCCCCACCGTCAGCCGTAGATTTTGCTGAAACGCGTAACTGATCCCTAAATCGGTAATAACTTTGGCACCAAACGTCTGCTGATCGGCTTCGACGTTGGTGGCCGCATCAACAGGGCCGAAGTAAACATTGCGAAAGAACACATCCCACTTGTTGATTGCGTAGCTTACCGTCAGGTTGGCTTTGACGCGCGGAACGGCCGACTCCAGGTAAATCCGGCTCGACCGGTCGAGATAGATCGTTTCTTTCCCAACCAGCAGGGGCGAAGCTTTCACGGCACCAACCAGACTCGTGCGCACGAATGTGCCGGCTAGGTCGGCCCGGAAACGGCCCGGTCCCAGTCGTTTGGTGTAGGTAATCACCGCGTCGATTCCCTTGGTTTCGGTGTCGATGGCGTTGGCGAAGAACCGGGCGGTTTGGGCACCGGCTTGCCGCAGTAAGTCGAAAATCTCGCGATCCTGCGGAGACGCCGTGGCGCTGTTGCTGCCGGTAAACTGACCCGTGTAAATGACGCGGTCATTGATCCGGATAAAATAACCATCGACCGTAACTTTGAACGGTCCGAAATTGCCCGTCAGACCGGCGCTGTAGCTGTACGAAGTTTCCTGTTTGAGCGACGGTATCCCGAGGAGCCTCGCCGGGCGACTTTCGTTGGTAAAAGTCCCGGCGTCGATGATGGCCCCATCGACAAACAAATTGGAGGTGGCGCTGAAATACCGTTGGTGGAGCGACGGTGCCCGAAAACCGGTGTTGATAGCCGCTCGCAGGGCAAACTGTTCGCCAAATTTGTACCGCGTCGCCAGTTTCCCGTTCAAGGTTGACCCGAAATCCGAGTAATTCTCAAATCGTACGGCGGCATCCACCAGCCAGGAGGGGGTAAAATTAAATTCTACGTCTGTGTAGGCCGCAATGGCGGTGCGGGTGGCATCGACGGCATTTTCGGGCCGGAAACCGGGGAAGGCCTGGGCACCACCGGCCAGCGGAGCACCGTTGGCGGCAAAGCGGGTGGCGATGTTACCGCTGATGTCAGGAACCAGTATCGGCCTGCCGTCGCTCCCCACGCCGATCTGCAAAGCATTGCCGTAGTTCCGATAGGAGTTTTCTTCGCCTTTTACAATCTGGTAATTCTCGTACCGGTGTTCAAAACCGAATGCTACGTTGATTCCGCTGAGGGCTTCGTCGAACCGGCGGTTGAAATCGAGGTTGGTGGTGTTCTGGGCAAAACGATAGCCGCCGTCTACAAAACGGGTGGGAGAGGCCCGTTGCAAAGAAGCGTTCAGGCTGTTTTCGGTTGTGAAATCGATCTGGTTACGGCCAAAGGTGTTGCTGAAATCTGCATTCCAGGCGCCGACTTTGCCCCGAATTCCGAAGGCAATGGATTGGTCGTAGTTGTCAGTGACGATCAGTGGCAGGTAGCCGAGGGGGTAAATTTCGGCAATATTCTGGGTAATCTGAGCGGGTTGCCGCCGAAAAGCAGCCGACTCGCCCTTGCGGTAGTTCAAACCGCCAAAAGCGTAAAATTCGGCCCCGTTTTGAAGCGGAATGACGCTGTTGAGGAAGAATGAACCACCCCGGTTGGCCGATTGACCGATGCGGGAGTTAAAATCGGAGCGGGTCATACCCCGGCGTTGCAACTCAGCGTTGGTGATATCGGCACCCGTCGGGTTGGGATAAAGCGTGCGGTTGTTGTAATCCGAAAAAATCACCCCCGTAAACTCCTTCATGCGGTTGGTCGGATTGCGGAAATCGAAAGAACCCGCCAGGTTGATAAAACCACCCTGGGTTCCGATGGGCAAACCATAGTTGACGTTGGCCTGGACGTTTTCACCGTCGACGCTGCCTTCCGAATTTTTGGAGGCATAGCCGCCCGCAGTCACATTGGCGCGAACCTGGTTTACATTGTCCTCAAGCACAATGTTGATCACCCCGGCAATGGCGTCGGAACCGTATTGGGCCGATGCGCCATCGCGCAGAATCTCGATTTTTTTGATGGCCGATGTCGGAATCGCATTCAAGTCCGTTCCGACCGACCCTTTGCCAAATGTACCGTTGATGTTGACCAGTGAGGTGGTGTGTCGCCGTTTGCCGTTGATCAGAACCAGCACCTGATCAGGACCCAGCCCGCGCAACGATGCCGGATCGATGTGGTCGGTGCCGTCGCCGAGCACCTGCGTGTTGGAATTGAACGAGGGCGCCACGTAATTCAGAATCTGGTTGATGGTGACCTGCGGAACATCTCTGGCGAGCGACCGGATGTCGATCACATCGACCGGAACCGGCGTATCCAGCTGGGAGCGCGGTTCTCCGCGTGACCCCAGCACAACCACTTCGTTGAGCGTTGCGCCCTGCAAGGTGAAATCAACGGTTTGGGCCTGCCCGTTGGAAACCGTAACCTGGCGGCTTTGGGGGCTGTAGCCGGTAAAGCTGGCAATGATTGTATAGGTGCCGTCTTCCAGTTGCAGCTGGTAGCGCCCGTTGGCGTCGGTGATCGTACCCTGCCGGTTGCCTTGCAGATAAACCGATGCGCCGGGTAGGGTGGCCTGATTGTCCCGGACGGTTCCTTCAATGGTTGCTCGTTGGCCTAGTGCCGCCAGCGTTAGCAACAGGAGCAAACTGGTAAGATACCCTTTCACGGTTTTTGTTGTACAACTTTTCATAGTGCTCTTCTTGGGAAATGAATAAATAAGAAAGACAGTAACCTCCGGCTCGAAAAGCCCCGGAAGGCCGTTCTTGCAAGACAAAACAGATCTGAATCGGTTGAGGTTTACCCAGTGCCCGGTATTTAGCAAGCGGGGATTTGCCACCAAATTGCTTTCTGGAGTGAAGCAAGGTAATCGGGTAGAATCCTTTCCAGAAACCGTTCATCTTGCGGGGCCAAAATTATACTTTATTTACTTATTCTATGTAGTTAGTCTAGATTTTGTTTTTGCTCGCTACATGTTGAATAAAAACCCTCGCTGCTGAAGCAACCAGGATATAGCATAAGGATTATTAAAGGTTTGTTTTTTTGATTAATTCAGGCTTAGGATATGACATTAGAAAGAATTTGCGGTCGGTTTGAAATAAATCAGGTCCAGAAGTTGCTTTGTTGTGAGTACATTACTTTACTTTGTCTCCTGACTTAGTAGAATTTTAATTTCGCTTGCCCAGCGCTTTGTTAACCACCAGCAAAGACTTGGGATACAACTAACTTTTGCTTTTACGACAATGAAAAGGATGCTCCCGTCTTTTTCGTCATCAAGCCCGATGACGCAGGTGGTTATTTCCCATTCCGATTTGGCTCAAGAAGCCCTGGCAAGCCTCTCCTGTTGCTGTTGTTAACAGCTTTCATCGACTTTATTTCTTTCCAATTACTGGCTAACACCCCGATAGGCAGGCTCGCTGAGCTTATCTGAATTTTCGGTGGTTGATTATTCGTATGGGCCTGCTGGCCTGTCTATCGGGGTGTCGTCGCTAGTGTGCTTTACATTATATTATTTCTATACTAATACAATGGAATATATATACTATTCCGGTCGTAATCGGAACGTTACGGGTAGGCAGCGCCCTGCGAAGCTGTCCCGTCAAACCGTTCGTAGGCTATTTCCTTTTTTGGGGCTTTTCTGGCTTCTGATCGGAACGCAGTCTGTTTCGATGGCGCAAACTTCGTTCTCTGTTCAGGGAAAAGTAACCGACAAAAATGGCGAGGTGCTGCCCGGTGTCAATATCCGCATCAAAGGCACCAATCGGGGGGCTACGTCGGAGGCCGATGGCAGTTTCAACCTCACGCTTTCGGATAAAGATACTCCCCTTGTTTTCTCTTTCATCGGTTATGTAACGCAGGAAGTCGTTGCCGGAAATCAGAGTTCTTTAGCAATTCGGCTGGAGCCCGATCAACGGCAATTGAACGAGGTAATCGTGGTGGGCTACGGGACTCAGGAACGCAAAAACCTGATCGGTTCGATTGCCAAAATTGATCCGGCATCCACCAAAGACATTCCCGTCGGCAGCTTTGATGCCCAGTTGCAGGGTAAAGTTTCCGGGGTACAGATCAGCTCCAATACCGGCGTTCCGGGCGAAACCGTTAACATTCGGGTGCGCGGAGCCACTTCCATCAATGCCGACAACGATCCGCTCTACGTCGTCGATGGGGTTTTTATCAACAACAACAGCCTCCAGACCGTCGGAACTGGCGGCAAGTCGACCTCACCCATTGCTGATATTAATCCCTCTGATATTGAAAGCATCGAAGTCCTGAAAGATGCCGAAGCCACAGCGTTGTATGGTTCGCGGGGCGCCAACGGCGTGATTTTGATTACGACCAAGCGGGGCAGTTTCAACCAGAAGGCTAAAGTCAATTTCAACGCGTCGTACGGCGTCGCCAAAGCCGTCAAACTCTGGGAGTTGACGACCGGTCCCGAACACGCGCAACTTGTTAACGAATGGTGGATCAATACCGGCAAGGATACGCCGAGTTTGAATCGTACTGCCGAAAACCGTCCGTTTCGCCCGGTTTCAGAAGGCGGGCGCGGGCTGCCGGAAGAACAGCAAACCTACGACCGACTGGGTGAGTTGTTTCGTACCGGGCGGCTTCAGAACTACGATCTGTCGCTGACGGGTGGCACCAAAACGACCAAATACTACATCGGGGGGGGGTATAACCGGCAGGAAGCCATCATCAAACCGGTTTATTTCGAGCGGGCCAGCTTCAAGGTCAACCTCGATCAGCAGGTAAATGACAAGGTTCAGGTGGGCGTGAGCAACACCTTCAGCCGGACGTTCCGGAATCAGGCCCGGGCGGGCGACGGCCCCGCGGGCGGTTTGTTGCAGGCGGCTTTGCACACCCCAACCTACCTATCGCCGTTCAACGAGCAGGGCGTTCCGGTGGGCCGGGCCGGTTTCGATAACCTGACATTACTGCTCGAAAACTACGATGTAAAATCGGCCAGTCTGCGCTACATCGGTAACCTTTACGCCGATGCGCAAATTCTGCCCAATCTGCGTTTCCGCACCAGCTGGGGCATTGATTACAACAACTACAACGAATCCGAATACTGGAACAACCTGCTGATTGCAGGAAGCCCGGCGGGTCTGGCCACGTCCAGCGTTACGCAATTCACGACCTGGCTGAATGAACAAACGCTGACGTACCGGCAGAAATTCGGTAACCATTCGGTTGGCGTTCTGGTGGGTAATACTCTCCAAAGCGACCTGCTGACCCGCACGTATGCCGAAGGCCGGGGATTTGCCAACAACCAGTTCACTCAAATTTCGTCAGCTGCTACAACGGCCAGCAGCCAAAGCTGGTCGAAAAGTAATCTGGCTTCGTTTTTCTCCCGCATTGACTACAATTTTGGTGGCAAATACCTGGTCGATTTCAGCATCCGGGCCGACGGTTCGTCGCGGTTTGGAGCCAGTAACAAGTGGGGCTATTTCCCCGCCGTCGGAGCGGCCTGGCGCATCAAGCAGGAGAACTTCCTGCGGAATTCCCGAATCGTGAGCGACCTGAAGCTGAAAGCCAGCTACGGAACCACCGGGAACCAGAACGGCATCGGTAATTTCGCGGCCCAGGGTCTCTGGACGGGTGGAGCCTCCTACCAGGGCAGCCCCGGTATTGCGCCCCAGCAACTCGCCAACCCCAACCTCCAGTGGGAACGCACCAACCAGCTCAACGTAGGAGCGGATGCGGCTTTTTTCAACGACCGACTGCGCCTGGAGCTGAACGTGTACCAGAAATACACGACCAATGGTTTGCTGCAACTCGCCCTGGCCGGCACCACCGGTTTTAGCAACTACTGGAGCAATGCCGCCGAAATCAGCAACAAAGGCTTCGAGCTGGGTATTCAGTCGGACAACATCCGGCAGAGCGGCTTTACCTGGACCACCAGTTTCAACATAGCGCAGAACATCAACAAAATTGAGAAGCTGGAAAATCCACTGCGGTACGGCAGCCGTGACCTGATTCTGCAACAGCAGGGTACCCCCCTGTATTCGTTCTGGGTGTATAAGCAGCTGGGTGTCAATCCGCAAACCGGCAATGTGATTTATGAAGATGTGAACAACGATGGTCAAATAACCGTTGCTGACCGCCAGATCCTTGGCAGCATCTGGCCCAAATTCTTCGGCGGATTGACCAACAACCTGACCTACAAAGGTTTTGACCTGAACATCTTTTTTGCTTTCCAATACGGCAACAAGGTCTACAACCATAACAAATTTTTCGGTGAGGGCGGAGGAGCCCGCGATGCCGCCCGGGTTATTCTGGCCAGCAACAACGCCCGCTGGCAAAAACCGGGTGACATCACCGACGTACCGCGTCCGGATGGCATCAACATCAATAACTACCGCGACGGGGGCAGCCGCTGGCTCGAAGACGGTTCGTTCCTGCGACTCCGTTCGCTCAACCTGGGTTATTCGATTCCCAAACGCCTGACCGAAAAAGCCCGGATCGAGAATGTCCGTGTATACCTGGCCGGTAGCAACCTGTTTTTGCTGACGAAATACACCGGTCTGGACCCCGAATCCAGCGCCAGCAGCGATCCCAACCAGCAGGGCATTGACCTCGGAACGCCCCCGCAGCCCCGCAGTATCCAGATTGGCGTTAACCTAACTCTCTGAAAGTCATGAAGTCATTAGTTTATACGGTTTCCTTGGTTGCGCTGACGGTTTTCAGCTCCTGCCAGTCCTTTCTGGACGTGAAACCGCTCGAATCCATTTCCGACGATCAGACGATTGTGGATCGGGCCACCGCCGAAACCGCCGTCCGGGGAATTTACAGCGCACTCGGCAGCTCGAATTATTACGGCACCGGTTTTCAGTCCATCGGTTATTTGTCGGGCGATAATATTCAGTGGACCGGGTCACAGTCGCAGGTTCAGGAGTTCATCAACCACCGCGTCAATGCCGAAAACTCCACGGTGGCCGGTGCCTGGACGGGTATTTACCAAACCATCAACCGGGCCAATAATGTGCTGGCGAAAGTGCCGGTAGTGACCGACCCCGCGCTGACCAAAGCCCTGAAAGATCAGTATCTGGGCGAAGCCTATTTTCTGCGGGCGCTCTCCTACTTCGACCTGGCGCGCACCTGGGGCGGTGTTCCACTGATTACCAATCCGACGCTGTCGCCCACCGAGAATTCCGGCATTCCACGCAGTACGCAGGCGGCCACGTACGCCCAGGTGCTGGCCGATCTGGAAGCCGCCGAACCGCTGCTGCCAGTCACGACCGACCGCTACCGGGCCACCCGAAAAACCGTCTGGGCGCTGAAAGCCCGGTATTATCTGTACCAAAAAGACTGGGCCAAAGCCGAAGAATTCGCCACGAAGCTCCTTGACGATGCAACCAATTACGGCCTGCTCAAACCGTATAGCGCCTTTTTTACCAACGACGCCCGGGGTACCCGCGAATCGATTTTTGAGATTTTCTACAACGGCACAACGGAAGTAAACAGTCACCGGGGCCAGTGGCAACCGCAAACCAATGGCGGAACCCGGCAATGGGCTCCGAACGACGCGCTGGTGACGCTGGTCAACAACCCAGCCATAGGCGGAAACCGTAGCGTACTGGTCGCTAAAGACAACCAGAACCGCTGGTACGGCACACTTTATTACCGCAATCCGGCGTCTGACCCGACCTATATCTTCCGTATTGCCGAACTCTACCTCATCCGCTCGGAAGCGCGTGCCCAGCAAAATAAACTCACGACAGCGGCTGCCGATCTGAACGCCGTCCGCGACCGCGCGGGACTAACGGCCAGCCCGGCGACTACTCAGGCTGCTCTGTTGCTCGCCATCGAAGACGAACGCCGGGTTGAGTTTGCGCTGGAACCCCACCGCTGGTTTGATCTCGTCCGGACGGACCGGGCCGCTGCCGTTCTGAACGTCACGGACCCAAACCGGCTTTTGCTACCGATACCGGTCAATCAGTTGCTGACGGACAAGACTTTACAACAAAACCCCGGATACTGACCCCGCCATGAGCCAGCTCGAAACCCTCTCCTCCGTTTCTGAATCGGGAAAAGGAACCTCGTCGTTCGATTCGGAACCTCACCTGCCCACTACGACTGAGTGGAGCAATAGTGAGAAAACTGTTTTCCGAATCGCTTTTCTCTATTTCACGCTACAGGCTGTTCCGCTCGACTGGAAATTTTACCGCGATCTGTTCGCCATCAACTGGGCGCAGCTCTCCTACGGTGATCTTTTTCAGCTGTCGCGCTACCAGCCCCGGTTTTTTGGTGAAACGGACACGTTTGCCAACTGGGTTGTGGTGTTCGGGCTGGCACTGGTGGGAACCCTAATCTGGAGCTACCGGGATCGCAACCGCCGGGAATACCAGTCGCTGTATTACGTTCTCCGGGTGGTGTTGCGCTACCGGCTGGCGGCTGGTTTGCTGGCTTACGGTTTTCTCAAACTGTTCCCGGTACTGGCACCAACACCCTCGCTGAGCAACCTCAACACCAATTACGGCGATCTGACCGACTGGAAAATTTTCTCCCTGAGTCTGGGC
The DNA here is from genome assembly GCF_054780515.1 of Larkinella harenae. Lineage (NCBI taxonomy): Bacteria > Pseudomonadati > Bacteroidota > Cytophagia > Cytophagales > Spirosomataceae > Larkinella > Larkinella harenae. Next base: position 945,730 of record NZ_BAAGWE010000001.1, read on the forward strand.
GTGGTTCCATCGTACGAGTCGTTTCTGGGGGGCGTCGAAATTCTGGCGGCACTGCTGTTGCTGTACCGAAAAACCGCTTCGATTGGCGCTTTCCTGACGGTCTCGTTTCTGGGCAATGTGTTTATGTCGAACCTGGCTTACGAAGGCGGAGAATACATTTACAGTTTTTACCTGATCACCTTCGCGCTGGTGTTGCTGGCCTTTGATGCGCAACGGATTTATACCTTGCTGACGCTCGAACGTCCGACCCTTCCGAACCGCTTTCAGCCCCGGTTTTCACCGAAACAGGCGACTACGCGGCTGGTTTTAAAGAGTTCGTTCCTGCTGCTTTTTGTCGGTTTTTACGGTTTTAGCGTCTACGCCGATTATCGGCAGGGTTCCTACCAGTTTCCGCAACAGGCCGGTTTGCCCAACGCCAGCGGTCTTTACAACGTCAGCGAATTCCGGATCAACGGCCAAACGCTTCCGTATTCAAAAACCGACCCGGTGCGCTGGCAGGATGTGGTGTTTGAAAAATGGGCTACGCTCAGCATCCGGTCGAACCAACCCGTCGCGCTGGATCGCACCAACGTAGAAGTCGTTCACCGGAATGACCCGGACCGGAATTATGAGTTTGCGGGGTCAGCCGGGCGGCATTATTACCAGTATGAAACAGCCGACGATCAACAAAGCCTTACCCTGAAAAACCGGAATCCGGCTCACGCGCAGCAGTCGTTCACCTTCCAGTACAGCCGCCCGGATTCGACAACGATCATTCTTTCGGGCGTCAACGAAAAGCGTGACTCCATCTACGCCGTTTTGCAGAAAATCGACAAAAAATACCTGCTCGAAGAAGCCCGGAAAACCGGTCGTCGGGGCGGATTAAAACTGTAAACTCCATCGATTATGGCACTTGATAAACACCATCCGGGCGCACCCGTTCTGGAACCGGCATCGGCCACCGATGAGCCTGCCCAGAAAACCAAACCGTCGGCGGGTCTGCAACCCAAAGCCTGGACTGCGTTTCAGAAAATTCTGTTTCGCGTTGCTTTTGTCTTTTTTGTGCTGTTTTCCATTCCGCTCCATCTGGAATGGTACAAAAACCTCTTTCAGTTCGACTGGCTACACCTGCACTACCGTGATCTGTACGAGATTGCCCGGTTTTCGCCGAGCCTGCTGCGGTATTTCGCCGGTGGCCGGGGCGGTGGCGAAGGCGGAGGGGCACCCTTGCTGGGGTACGCCGACTGGTTTATCCTGCTGGCCATCGCCATCGTCGGTGGATTGATCTGGACGGCCCTGGATCGCAAACGCCGGGAATACAACCTTCTCTATTACTGGCTGCGTGTCATTGTGCGGTACCGCGCGGGCATTGGCATCATCGGTTTTGGCTTTACCAAGCTGTTCCCGACGCAAATGCCGTATCCGTCCGAAGGATTGCTGAACACGGATTTTGGTGATTTTACGGCACAAAAAATCTTTTGGATGTCGGTCGGCATTGTGCCCTGGTACCAGGTGTTTACCGGACTGGTCGAGATTCTGGCGGGGGCGCTGCTGTTCTTCCGGGGAACCACCACCATCGGCGCGGCATTGCTGCTGGGCGCATTGGGCGACATTGTTTTTGTCAATTTTGCCTACGACGGCGGAGTCCACGTCTACAGCTCTTATTTCGTGCTGCTGGCGGCTTTTCTGCTCGTTTACGACGCCCGGAATATTTATGACCTGCTGATTCGGGAACGGTTTACGGTTCCCGTCCGGTTTTACCCCGACTTGTCGAAAGGCTGGCTCCGGGGTGCGCGCATTGGCCTGAAAACTGCAACGTTCGGCATTTTTCTGGTGTGGTTTACCTACCTGCAATGGATCAATTTTCTGTATGATCCCTACAAGCAACCGGCGGTGAAAGGCGTGACGCAACTGCGCGGTGTCTACAACGTCACCGAGTTCCGGCTGAATAATCAGGTGATTCCGTATTCTCCGCTGGATACCGTTCGCTGGCAGCAGGCTACGTTCGAAAACTGGACGACGCTGACCTTCAAAGTCAACCGGCCGACCAAGCTGGATTTGTCCAACGGTGGAGGCTCGCCCATGCGCGATATCAACCGCACGTTCGAAGTGTCGGGCGTGGCCGGTGGTCAGCGGGTTTTCTACTACGAAGCCGACACGGTTCATAACGTTTTGTATTTGCAGGATAAAATCCGGAAAAACAACCGCGCTACCGTCGATGGCCGGGAGCTGGGCGAAGCCGAAAACCGGAGAAAACCGTCCAAACGCCCCGACAAAGATGAAGGGAAAAACGAACCGTGGATTCCGAAGGAAGCCCTAGCCATCATTGGTGACGAAGACCACAAAATTGATCCCCGGGCCTGGTCGACGCGCCGGACCCAGGGAATCCAGGATGAATCGAAGCCGGTGAAGCGAAACCGCATGATCCTGAATTATTACACCACCGATGGCTCCCGCGTTATTCTGACTGGCATCGACGAACGAAAGGATTCCATCCGCGTCGTGCTGGATCGGGCAGAGCGGAAATATGCACTGTCACCCAGCGACTTGCAGGCTGGAAAATATTAATTCCGTACCCAACTCAACGTAATCCTGATCGATCATCCCACCACAATAGCTGCGTGGGCCAAGCACGAATGTATCCCTATTTACATGAAAAAAACTATCCCAAAAAGAACAGTGAGCCGTTGGCTCAGAACCGTCGTTCTGTTGCTGATCAGTACGGCCACGGCCTTCGCCCAAAACCGACAAATTTCCGGCCTTATAACCGGACAAGACGACAAACAGCCGTTGCCGGGCGTAAACCTGGTTGTGCAGGGTACCAACGTCGGCTCGCAAACCGATGCCAGCGGCAAGTTCTCGCTCTCGGTTCCGGCATCCGCCAAAACCCTGGTGGTGACATCCATCGGTTACCTATCGCAGGAAATTTCCATCGGAAACCGGACATCCTTCAATGTTTCGTTAGCCGCCGACACGCGCCAGCTCAACGAAGTCATCGTAACCGGGTATTCCAGCGAAAGCAAGAAAGCATTTACCGGCTCGGCGTCGAAAGTGTCGGCCACGCAACTGGAAAACCGCCCAGCACAGAGTCTGGATCAACTGCTGGGCGGGCAGGCCGCCGGGGTCAACATCGTGCAGCCGAGCAGCGCGCTGAATGCTACGCCCGTGTTCCGGATTCGGGGCATCAACTCGATTACGTCTTCGGTTTATCCGCTCATTCTGGTCGATGGCGTAACGGTTTTTACCGGCTCGTCGGGCGGCTCGGTCGGTAATAATCCGCTGGCCGACATCAATCCCAGCGATATTGAAACAATTGATATTCTGAAAGATGCCTCGGCGACGGCCATCTACGGATCGCGGGCAGCCAATGGCGTGGTTGTGATTACCACCAAAAAAGGCAAGAAAGGCCGGACCAAAGTCAATTACGACGGCTGGGTGAGTTTCAGCCGACCGTTCAATTTGTTGCCGCTGCTGAATCCAGCCGAATACGTGGCCATCAAAAACGAAGCGCGGGTGAACGCCGGGCTGTCGCCGGGTTTTGTGCTGGGAAAAAATGCCGACGGCAGTGACGTCGGAACCGATTGGTACGACGTGGCTTACCAGACCGGGGTTTCGCAAAACCATACCGTCAGCGTGTCGGGTGCGAACGATGCGACCAACTATTTTCTGTCGCTCAACCATTCAGATCAGAACGGGATTCTGAAAACGAACACCTTCAAACGGCAGGCGGCCCGACTCAACCTCGAACACAAACTGAACCGCAGCATCAGCCTCGGAACCAACCTGACGTACAGCAAATCCGTTAATGCCGGTCCAAACTCGGGGGCCATTGGTCCCAATTCGGTGGCGTCGTCGTCGGGCAACAGCGTCAATACGCAGTACATTGGCCTGCAACCGCTGGCGCGTCTGACCTACATTCTGCCGCCCAACGTGCCGGTTTATAACGCCGACGGTTCGTACAACATCAACCCCGCCAACGGCAACATCGGGTACGGTCCCAACAGCACGGCGCTGGGTGTTTTCAATGCCTACAACCTGCAAACCGTTCTGGACCTGGATCGGAATTCGTCCGAGAATAACACCCTGATTGGGAGCGTATTTGCGGAGGTCGAACTGCTGAAAGATCTGAAACTGAAAACCGTGTACGGCATTGATAACTACGTAGTTGAGAACAAGGAGTTCCGGAATCCTTACAGTGGTGACGGTTTCCCGACCAATGGCGTGGCCACCAACTCCACCACCACGTATTTCCGTTCAAACTGGACCAACACACTTTCGTACAGCACCACGTTCAACGACGATCACAACCTGAAAGTCCTGGTCGGACACGAGGAAATTTACCGGAAAGTAGACGGCTGGGGTGCCAACCGCACGGGCCTGGCCGATCCGTTTTACACCAATTACCAGGGCGGTTTTACCACCATTACGCCCGCAGCCAACGTGTTTACCGAGAACGGTTTGCTTTCGTTTTTCAGCAACGTCAACTACGACTACCAACGCAAATACCTGTTTAGTTTCAACTTCCGCCGGGACGGTTTGTCGGCGCTGGCGGCTGGCAACAAGTGGGGTAACTTCGGTGGTGGTTCGGTGGGCTGGAACCTGTCGGAAGAGTCGTTTTACAAAAACTCGGTGCTGGCACATACGCTTAATGAGGTCAAAATCCGGGCCAGCTACGGCATTGTGGGCAACAGCAGCCTGAACGATTATGCCGCCTTGTCGCAGTATGGATCGAGCACCTACGCGGGCGTGGCCAGTCTGGCGTTCGGGCAGGCCGGGAACCCGGATTTGCGCTGGGAATCAAGCAAAAAAGTGGACATTGGCCTGAACGTCGGGTTGTGGAACAACCGCATCACGCTGGAAGCCGATTACTACAAAAACACCATCGACGGCCTGATTCTGAACGCTCCGCAGGCATTGTCGAAAGGCATTCCGGGCAACTCGATTGCCGCCAACGTGGGTTCGCTCTACAACGAAGGCGTCGAGCTGGCGATCAACGCGGGCATTCTGACGAAAGGCAAGCTCCAGTGGAATGCCGGTTTCAACATTGCTACGCTCAAAAACCGGGTGACGTCGCTGGGCACCGGGGGCGATATTTACCCGACCAACCTGAGCACCTTCGGCATTCAGAACATCACCCGCGTGGGCTATTCGGTGGGGTCCATTTTTGCGGTGCCGACCCTGGGCGTCAACCCGACCAACGGCAACCGGCTGTACCTCAATCGGAACGACGAAACCGTGCAGTACGACGCAGTGGCGAAGCGGTTTACGTACCTCGAAGGCGGCACGGCTCCGGCCATTGACAACTACGCCGATGGCCGGATTCAGGGGCCGTCGCTGCCGACTTACTACGGCGGTTGGAACAACAACCTAAGCTACGGCGACTTCGATCTGGCGGTCAACATCATCTTCTCCGGCGGCAACAAATTGTACAACGGAACGCGCTCGACGCTGTCCGATCAGCGGTATTTCAACAACGGCACGTTTATCAAGGATCGCTGGACCACGCCGGGCCAGGTGACGGACATTCCGAAACTCGTCTGGGGCGACAGCTTCACCGGCGGTTTTTCGTCGGCCAATACCGCCAACGTGGAAGACGGTTCGTTTGCCAAGCTGAAAAACGTGGCGCTGGGCTACCGGGTGCCGGTGCAGCGACTCGGCATTGCCAACTACATCGCGTCGGCGCGGGCGTACGTGCAGGCGGCTAACCTGTTCACGATCACGAACTACACCGGTTCGGACCCGGAAGTGTCGATCAACGGCAACTCCATCAACTCCGGCAAAGACCAGAATGTGCCGGTTAACGCGTCCGTTTTCACCCTCGGTTTGAATGTCGGTTTTTAAACGATTGGCCTTCTTCCTTTTGACATTAATTGCTATGAAATTTTTGCGACATCATACCCAACAATTGCTGCGAACGCTGGCGCTGATTCCCGCCCTGACATTGCTGCTGACGGCCTGCCACAACGATTTGCTGGACAAAACGCCGGTCACGACCATTTCCAACGATGCCGCTTACAGCACGCCCGCCAAAGTACTGGCGCAGGTCAACGGGTTGTACGCCCAGTTCAGCAGTCCGATTTTTTACGGAGGGCGGTTTCTGGTCTTCAACGAACAACGCGGCAACGAATTCAGCCAGAACGACGGCAACAACGCGACCGGCGCCAACGTCTGGAACCAGTCCATCACGGCTTCGGGCGACTTCGTCAATTCCGTCTGGAGCACGGCGTATACCACCATTAATTTAGCCAATCTGCTGATCGAAAACCTGAGCAATTCGACGGTCGTGTCGGATTCGTTGCGCAAAAGTTACACCGCCGAAGCCAAGTTCCTGCGGGCGTTCAGTTACCTGAGTCTAGTACAGACTTACGCCAAACCGTTTGCTCAGGCCAGCAATAGCCCGGCCCTGCCGCTGCGGCTGAAACCCGAAACCTCCGGTAGCAACAACGACTTTCCGTTTAGTACCGTCGCTGAAGTGTATGCTCAGATTATCAGGGATTTAAACGAGGCTGAAACGGATTTGCCCGCGGCTTATTCAACGGCCATTCTGAATGCCTCGCGGGCGCACAAGGCCACCGCCATTGCCCTCAAAACCCGGGCTTACCTGGCCAAAGGTGATTACGCCAACGTCGTCACGGAAGCGGCCAAACTAGTGCCAGCATCGGCTCCGTATCAATACACCGCCGGAACGCTGACGCACCGGCTGGAAGCCAACATTGCCACGGTTTTTGGTGGATCGTACGTCGGTGGGGAAGCCCTGTTTACCATTCCGTTCGTAAACCCCGCCGAAGCCCCCGGTTTGCAGTTTTCGCTGGCGGCCAACTACCTGTCACCCGTGCTTTATCTGAATCCGTCGGCGATTGTGGCGGACCCGGTTTTCGCGTCGGCAACCTCCACGGATGTCCGGAAAAACTTGATTACGACCAATGCCGCCGGGCAGAAGCTGCTGCGGAAATTTACGAAAAATGCCGCGCCCTACACGGATTATGTCCCGGTGATCCGCTACGCCGAAGTGCTGCTGAACTACGCCGAAGCCGCTGCCCAAACCGGTAACCTGGCCACCGCGACAGCCTTGCTCAAAGCCGTGCGAAACCGCTCGGATGCCGGTTTTAACTTCACAACAGGCGTCGGTACCAAAGACGAACTGGTGAACACCATTCTGACCGAACGGCGCATTGAGCTGCTGGGCGAAGGCTTCCGGACGCTGGATTTACTGCGCCGGGTGCAGCCACTGCCCGCCAAAACTGGTAATGCCGGAACCGCCCCTGAAATCGCGCCCACGGCGGGTAACTACGTTTGGGCCGTTCCCAGCAATGAGCTGGCGTATAACGGTTTGTCGCCGAGATAATGACTATTTATTAATGAATCCACTAACTACTTCCTGTCAAATACGATTCCTGCAAATCATGAAAAAAACGATTGCGCTACTGGCGCTGGCGGCCCTGCCAGTTCACGGGTTCAGTACCGACGCCGGTAAAGGCGACAAAGCGCCCAAAGCCGCTGCCGATAAAATTTACATCAATGGAAAGATCATCACGGTCAATGCGACCAATGCCGTAGCGCAGGCCGTGGCCGTACAGGGCGGTAAAATTCTGGACGTCGGTTCAACGGCGGCCATTTCGAAGCTGAAAGGCGCCAATACGGTCGTGGTGGATCTGGGCGGAAAAACCGTCATTCCGGGATTGATTGACGGCCATAGCCACTTCATGGGGCTGGCCCGCACCAAGATGGCGAATGTGGCGGCCCCGCCCGTCGGGCCGGTCAAGAACCTGACCGATCTGGTGGCCGAACTCCAGAAACACAAAGTCACCAAAAAGATTCCGGACGGTGAATGGATTACGGCCTTTGGTTATGATGTGGATCAGCTGGCGGAAAAACGGCACCCCACCAAAGAAGACCTCGACGGGGCTTTCCCACATAATCCGGTGGTCATTACGCACGTGTCGGGCCATATGTCGGTGGCCAATTCAGCGGCCCTGAAAATTGCCGGGATCAACAGCAACACCAAAGATCCGGCGGGCGGCTTGATTGTCCGCAAACCGGGGAGCACCGAACCCGATGGCCTGTTGCAGGAAAAGGCGCAGGGACTCATTCGGGGATTTGTGGAAAGCAAAGCGCCGACGCTGGATGATCAGCTCAACGATCTGAAAGCTCAGCAAACGTTCTACGCCAGCCATGGCATCACAACCGCGCAGGACGGTAGTACCAGTTTTGAATCGCTGGAACTGCTTCGGAAAGCCGCCGAACGCAATGCCTTGTTCATCGACATCGAAACGCTGCCCTCGTACGCCATTGTCGATAAGGTAATTGGGAATCCACAGTTTAAGTACGGTATTCTGAACAACCACTTGAAATTGAATGGTTTCAAGTTCGTGTCTGACGGCTCTCCGCAAGGAAAAACCGCTTTTTTTGGAAAACCGTACCTGACCAAAGTGCCGGGCTGCGACAACCCGGAGTGCAACGGTTTTCCGGTAACCACCCAGGAACAGTTCAATGCCGCCGTGAAGAAAGGCTTCGAAAACAACATTCAGGTGTACGTGCATTGCAACGGCGATGCGGCCATCGATATGTATCTGACGGCGATTGAAAACGCCAACCGAGAACTGAAAACGACCAGCACCAACCGGCGGCCCGTGGTGATTCATTCGCAGTTTGTGCGGCCCGATCAGCTGGACCAATACAAAAAGCTGGGCCTGGTGCCGTCGTTTTTTACAAACCACACCTTTTTCTGGGGCGATGTTCACATCCAGAACCTGGGGCAGGATCGGGCGTTTTTTTCCAGCCCGCTGAAGTCGGCGCTCAAGCGTAATATCACCTTTACGAACCATACGGATTACGTCATCACGCCTGTCGACCAGATGTTTTTGCTGTGGTCGTCGGTCAACCGGCAATCCCGTTCGGGAAAAACCATCGGGCCGGAAGAGCGCGTAACGCCCCTCGAAGGGTTGCGGGCTATCACGATCAACGGTGCATACCAGTATTTTGAAGAAAATATCAAAGGTTCTATCGAAAAAGGCAAGCTGGCCGATCTGGTGGTGCTGTCCGATGATCCGCTGACGATTGATCCTTTGAAGATCAAGGATATCGTGGTGCTGGAAACCATCAAGGAAGGCAAAACCGTATTCCGGCGATAGAACTAGCTTCTTAATTGACAGAAAAGTTAGTTGTGTTGGCATAGTAGGGAGCACCTTGACTTCCTACTATATTTTTCTTTTTCGACACGAGCGAGTAGACGTTGAACCAGAGACACAAGACCGGTTCTTCTCGCTTGCTTTGTCGATCCGTTGACGCGGCTCTGCCTTCTCGTGTCTAACTTCTTTCCATTAAAAACATCATGACTTTATCCAATATAAAAACCGTTCCTATCCGTACGTCGCAACGCGTGGCGGAGATTTCCTGGTTTAACGACATCATCGGGGGCGATACCGAGTTTCTGGGCGTTCTGGACGAGGAGCGCCGGAGCAATTTTGACCATTGCAGCGCGATTACGCGGGAAGCTGACCAACTGGGTTTCAGCTCGATTCTGTTGCCAACGGCGTATACCGTCGGGCAGGATGTGCTGACGTTTGCGTCTGGTGTTGCCCCCCAAACCGAATCCATCAATTTGCTGGCGGCCATCCGAACCGGTGAGATTCACCCGCCGATGCTGGCGCGCGCCATTGCCTCGCTCGACCACATGCTGAAAGGACGGCTGATTCTCAACATCATCAATTCCGATTTGCCCGGCACGCGCGAAAACCCGGACTTCCGCTACCGCCGTTGCGCCGAAGTTATCGAGATTTTGAAGCAGGCCTGGACGCAGGATCGCATCGATTTCAAGGGCGAGATCTACCAGTTTAACATGCCTAGCGATCCGGTAAAACCGTACCAGCAAAATGGCGGTCCGCTGCTGTATTTCGGCGGCACCTCGCCCGGTTCGCGCGAAGTCTGCGCCAAGTATTGTGACGTGTTTCTGATGTGGCCCGAATCCGAAGAAAGTTTGTACGCGACCATGCAGGATATGAGCACCCGGGCTGCTGCCGAAGGCCGAACCATTGATTTTGGCCTGCGGGTGCACATCATCGTCCGCGAAACGGAAGCCGAAGCCCGCGCCTATGCCCGGCGACTGATGTCGAAATTCGATGAACAGCGCGGGAAAGAAATCCGCAGCCGGGGTGAGGATTCCCGTTCGCTGGGCGTGGTTCGGCAGGACGAACTGCGCGAAACCGCCGACGATGATGGGTTTGTGGAAGACATTCTCTGGACGCACATCGGCAAGGTGTTTTCAGGATGCGGTGGTGGTCTGGTGGGCAGTCCGGAACAGATCATTGCCAAACTGAACCGGTACATGGATATGGGTATCCGGGCGTTTATTTTCTCCGGTTTTCCGCTGATCGAGGAGGCCAACTACTTTGCTGAGCTGGTGTTGCCGCACCTGCCGAACGTGTCAATGCCGGTATTGCAAAACCGCATTCCGGCCGAGACACCGGTCACGCCTTTAACGAACGCCGTTCTTGTATAACGCATGGAAGACCTGCAAATACAGACGGAACCCACCACCATGAAGCGGGAAATCGGCCTGCTGGACGCAACCCTGCTGGTGGCCGGGGGCATGATTGGCTCCGGGATTTTCATCGTCAGCGCCGACATTACGCGGCACATCGGCTCGGCGGGATGGCTGATTGCCGTCTGGATCATCAGCGGTTTTATGACGCTCACGGCGGCTTTGAGCTACGGCGAGCTGAGCGGCATGTACCCGAAAGCGGGGGGGCAGTATATTTATCTGAAAGAAGCCTACAATCCGCTGATTGCGTTCCTGTACGGTTGGAGCCTGTTTGCCGTGATCCAGACCGGAACGATTGCCGCCGTGGGCGTTTCGTTCTTCAAATTCCTGGCTTATTTCGTGCCGGAAATTAGCGAAGACGTAACGCTTTTGATGATTGGCTCGTTGCGGATTTCACCGGCGCAGGTGTTGGCGATTGGTCTGATTCTGCTGCTCACCTATGTCAATACCAAAGGCGTCAAAGGCGGAAAAATCATCCAGACCACGTTTACCGCGACCAAAGTCCTGAGCGTTCTGGGATTGATCGTGTTCGGTTTTATCTACCTGAAACCGGAAGTCTGGGCCGCCAACTGGACCGATGCCTGGCACCTTCGCAAGCTGGTGAGTGACGGTTCCGTGCAGGAATATGCCGGGATTCCGGCCTTGGGTGGGGCCATTGCGGCTGCGATGGTTGGTTCGGTGGTGAGCTACGACGCCTGGAACAACGTGACGTTCGTGGCCGGTGAGATCACCAACCCCAAGCGAAACATTGGGCTAAGCCTACTGCTGGGCACGCTGCTGGTGACGGTTTTGTACGTCGCCCTGAATGTGATGTTTACGGCGGTTTTGCCCTTGCAGCACATCGGTTTTACGGAAAAAGACCGCGTCGGCATTGCGGCTGCGCAGGCCATTTTCGGCATCAGCGGCACCGCCTTGTTTGCGATCATGATTATGGTGGCTACCTTCGGCTGCAACAACGGCCTGATTCTGGCGGGAGCGCGCGTGTATTACAGCATGGCAAAAGACGGATTGTTTTTTCGGAAAACCGCCCGTTTGAACCAGCATGCGGTGCCGGAATACGCACTCTGGATTCAGAGTATTGTGGCGTCGGCGCTGTGCCTGAGTGGTAAGTACGGCGATTTGCTGGATATGATTTCCTTTGTCGTGGTGCTGTTTTACATCCTGACCATCTGGGGCATTTTCATTTTGCGGAAAAAACAGCCGCACCTCGAGCGTTCCTACAAAGCGTTTGGTTACCCGGTTTTGCCCATTATTTACATCGTTATGGGCGTAGCCTTCTGCCTATTGCTGATTATCTACAAACCGACCTATACCTGGCCGGGACTGATTATTGCACTTTCGGGCGTTCCGATTTATTATTGGGTCGCCAGACGGAAAGTCATTTCATCCTAAACCGGTAAAGCATGCAAAGAAAATCCATTTTTTCAATGGTAAAGACGTTAGGATATGGTCTGATGGGTTTCTGGCTTCTCCACACGTTGCAGGCGTGTTGTCAGGCAAAGGGTCGGGATTTGTCGGCCATACCTATTCACGCTGCGCAGGGCGCCAGGATGGACACGCTGGGCTGGCCCGCTAGTTTCGGACTGGGTCGCCCGGCAACGCGCCAGGAAATTACTGCCCTGGACATTGACGTCCGGCCCGACGGTATCGGTTTGCCCATTGGTTCAGGAACCGTATCGGCAGGAAAAGCGCTGTACGCAGCCCAATGCGTGGCCTGCCACGGGGCAACCGGCACAGAAAATGCGACGCTGGGCGGTCGACTGGTGGCTACTTCTTTGAAAGATCGGCAAAAAGCCATTGGCAATTATTGGCCTTACTCCACCACCCTGTTCGATTACATCCGCCGGGCCATGCCGTTAAATGCCCCGGGCTCGCTGTCGAATCAGGAGGTATATAGCTTGACGGCGTATTTGCTGTACCTGAATAAAATTGTGGATTCAACGGCGGTGATGAACGCTCAGACGCTGCCCAAAATTGTCATGCCCGCACACTCCTTCTTTGTGCCGGATGATCGGAAAGGAGGCCGGGAAATCAAATGAGCCGAAAAATAAACCGACGTACCTTACTCGGTGGAGCCGCCACGGCTGCTGTTGCCATCACGCAAACGTCGTTTGCCAAAGCCGTTCAGATCGGTATTTCCGAAAAAGAAATCGCCCCGGACGACCCCACCAAAGTTCCGGGGACACCGCCGGGTGCTCTCGGCACGCGGTCGAAATTTGAAAAATTGGTCAAAAGTCCAACGGAAACTTCCTCCCGAACGCCGTTGCAGGATTTGTACGGGATCATTACGCCCTCGGACCTGCATTTTGAGCGACACCATGGCGGGGTACCGGTCATCGATCCGGCCAAACACCAGGTGCTGATTCACGGCATGGTCGACAGGCCAACGGTTTTTACGCTGGCGGATTTAAAACGGTTTCCGTCGGTTTCGCGCATCTGCTTTCTGGAATGTTCGGGCAATTACCGGGGTCGTGGGACCAACGAAAAACTCAGTCCGCAGGAGATTTGCGGCCTCACCAGCCAAAGCGAGTGGACCGGCGTGATGCTGTCAACCTTGTTTCGGGAAGTGGGTGTCAAGCCGAAAGCGAGCTGGTTTCTGGCCGAAGGTTCCGATGCCGCCGTGATGACCCGCAGCATTCCTGTCAGCAAAGGCTACGATGATGCCATGCTTGTGTACGCTCAGAATGGCGAGCCGCTTCGTCCGGAGCAGGGCTACCCGGTGCGGCTTTTCCTGCCCGGCTGGGAGGGCAACACCAGCGTGAAATGGCTCCGGCGACTTGAGCTCTCCGACCAGCCGTTCATGACGCGGGAGGAAACCTCGAAATACACCGAGCCGATCAAAGACGGCAAAATCCGGCAATTTAGCTTCACCATTGACGCCCGTTCGGTGATTACCTTTCCAACGTACCCAGCGGTTATTCAAAAGGGGTGGCTCGAAATCCGGGGCATTGCCTGGAGCGGGCGGGGCAAGGTAACGAAAGTGGAAGTGAGTACCGACAACGGCAAGACGTGGCAAGTGGCCGAATTGCAGGGACCGGTTTTGGACAAAGCCCACACCCGGTTTCGGTATCTCTGGCAGTGGAACGGCAGCGAAACCGTCATCATGAGCCGCGTGACCGACGAAACCGATTACCTCCAGCCAACGCTTCAGGAGTTGCTGACGGCTCGCGGCCCCGATACGGGCGGGTACCATTTGAACCCCATCACAGCCTGGCGAGTTACCTCATCAGGGCAGGTTTTGTTCCGTCCGGAAGTGTAAAAATTTAACGGTTACACAGAGTTGATCAGAGAACATCAGAGGTAATCAGGGAAAACTCTGCTAATCTCTGATGTCCTTTGATCAACTCTGTGTAATAAATCTGAAATCGTGCGTAAAACAGACTTTGACGCCGTTGTGGTCGGCTCCGGCCCGAATGGATTAGCTGCTGCCATTACCCTGCAACAAGCCGGGCTTTCGGTGTTGATCGTGGAAGGGAAACCGCAGATTGGCGGAGGGCTGCGGTCAGCGGAGTTGACCTTACCCGGCTTTGTGCACGATACTTGCTCGGCTATTCATCCGCTGGCCACCGGATCGCCGTTTTTTCGGACGTTGCCATTGGCCGACCACGGCCTGGAGTACATTGAGCCTCCGGTGGCGGCTGCTCATCCGTTCGACGACGGAACGGCGGCTGTTTTAACCCGCTCCATCGACGAAACCGCCCGCTTGCTGGGACCGGATGAAAAAGCGTATCTCGACTTCTTTAAACCACTTCTTGCCCAATGGCCCCGCATCGACGCGGATGTGTTGGGGCCATTGTCTTTTCCGAAACACCCCATCGATTTTGCCTTTTTCGGCCTGAAAGCGCTGCCGCCATCGACCTGGCTAGGCAACTGGTTCAAAACCAAACAGGCCCGGGGGTTATGGGCGGGTATGGCGGCCCACTCGATCCAGCCGCTGTCGAATTTTGCCACCTCGGCCATCGCTACGGTGTTGATGACGGTGGGGCATTTGCGCGGCTGGCCGTTGCCCAAGGGTGGTTCGCAGCAGATCGCGAATGCACTTGCATCGTACTTTGTGTCCCTGGGGGGTAAAATTGAAACGAATTTTTACGTCTCCGACCTGACTCAGTTGCCGTCGGCGAAAGCGGTTTTGTTTGACGTAACGCCCCGGCAACTGCTGCAAATCGCCGGACAGCGGTTTTCATCGCTGTACCGCTGGCAGTTGAACCGCTATCGCTACGGCATGGGCGTTTTCAAAATCGACTGGGCGCTGGACGGCCCCATTCCGTTTACCGCCGAAGGGTGCCGCCGGGCCGGAACGGTTCATCTGGGGAATACGCTGGAAGAAATTGCCGCATCGGAGCAACAGGCCGCCCGGGGAGGACATCCCGAAAAACCGTACGTGTTGCTGGCGCAGCAAAGTCTGTTCGACGAAACCCGCGCACCGGCGGGCCAGCACACGGCCTGGGCATACTGCCACGTTCCCAACGGCTCGACCCTCGACCAGACCACGGCTATTGAAAACCAGATCGAGCGGTTTGCCCCCGGTTTCCGCGACCGGATTCTGGCCCGGCACACGATGAACAGCGTTCAGATGCAGGAGCATAATCCCAACTACATCGGGGGCGATATCAACGGCGGTATTATCGACATCGGGCAACTTTTTACCCGGCCCGCCATGCGCTGGTCGCCCTACCGGACTTCGGCAAAGGGGCTGTACATCTGTTCTTCATCGACTCCACCGGGCGGGGGTGTCCACGGTATGTGTGGTTATCAGGCTGCGCAGCGGGCGTTGAAGGATTTGTTTCGCTGATCTATCTTCTCATTGCGGAGATTTTCCGCGTTCCTGTCTAAGCAACTTAAAAGGTCTTAGAGACGGGGTCGCTCACCTGGCAGGTTTGATAAAGTCAAATGTAGGCTTCTTCTGGCTTTGTACGCCTTCTTTTGCTAGCTTCTCGCGTCCATATAAAATGGTAGCTTTTGCTGAATTTGCAGATTTAACAATTGTATAACATCGAAATTGTGAAATTTTGTAATAAATTTCGGGTTGCGTAGCCGTTCTTCTCAATACCAACATTGTCTTGTTCCATTAGCGCTTGCTCGTGATCGATCGTAACAAAAGCAAGAATTTGTTCGTCCGTTCCTCCGATTCCGAATTGTTGGATTTCATCAACGAGGGGAATGAGGCCGCTTTGACCGAGTTGTATGAGCGGTATTGGGAAAGTGTGTTCCTGTATGTCGTGAAGGTTTTAAACGACCCCGACGGTGCCAGCGACGTGGTTCAGGAAACGTTCATTGCGCTTTGGCAGAAACGCGGTGAACTGGACCATATTCGCTCCTTAAAGGCTTACCTGATTTCTATTGCCCGCTACAAAGCCCTGAAATCCATTAGCCTCAGTTTATCGGAAGAACGTTACCGGACTTCCTTACTCAGTTTCTTCAACGATGTGGCCGACGATCCGGAAACCCAACTGATGGCGCAGGAGATGGACACGTTTCTCGAAAGTCAGATTCAGGCATTGCCGGATCGGATGCGGGAAGTGTTTCTGCTGAGTCGCCGGGAGCAACTGTCTCATGCCGAAATAGCGGCCCGGTTGAATATATCGGACAAAACCGTCAAAAAACAAATCTACTACGCCCTCAAGCAGTTACGCTCCGTGATGGACGAGCAGCATATGTGGACAACCATTCTGCTTTGTGCCGCCCTCTACTGACTGCTAATTTTTTTTTTCAAATTTCCCCAAAATCTCTACTACCACCTCCCTTCTTTTTGACACTACTGATCAAAAGGCGGAGTTTGGCTGTACCGTGACGGTTTTACAGGCCACTCCCGATTCGTATGACAGAAGAAGAAATTAACGAATTGTTGAATCGCTTTCGGCAGGGCACCTGTACGGATGAAGAGCGCGAGCTGCTGGAGTTGTGGTTTGAAAAAACATCTTCTCAAACTAAATGGAACTGGGAAAGCGAAAAGGCGCGGGAGCGGATGAAAGCGCAGATGCTGGCGGGCATTCAGACTACTTTGCAGGAAGACCGGGTAGTTACCCGAACGCTGTGGCCCTGGGTCAGTGCTGCGGCTTCTGTGGTGTTGCTGCTGGTTGGCGGGTGGTTCTACTGGTCGAAGCAGAACGTTCATGATAGAGGACCCGAAACCGATTACCGGGCTGAAGCGGTCGCGCCCGGCAGCCATCAGGCCATGCTGACGCTGGCCGACGGTTCTACAATTCTGGTCGACGCGGCCGCGACCGGCGTGCTGTCGACCGAAGGGGGCATTCGCGTTTCAAAAACCGGAGCGGGAAGCCTGGAATATAAAGAATCGGGAACGGTTTCGGCTGCTTCGGCCCGTAATACCTTGTCGGTGCCCAAGGGTGCGACGTTCAAAGTGACGTTGCCCGATGGAACAGATGTTTGGCTGAACTCGGCCACCCAACTCATTTACCCGGCCAGCAATACCGTTTCAGAACGGCTCGTGGAGCTGCGGGGCGAAGCTTATTTTGAGGTTCGCCCCGATAAAAACCGTCCGTTCAAAGTCATCTCGAACGGTACCGAAATCCGGGTGACCGGAACGCACTTCAACGTGTCTGCTTACGAGGATGACCGGCAGGTTTATACGACACTGGCGGAAGGCCAGGTCATTGTTTCTAATGAGGGAAATAGAGAAACGCTCCGGCCCGGGCAGCAGGCCGTCAGTGAGCCGTCGGCACCCTTGCAAATTCGGGAGGTGGATGTTGAGAGTCTGCTCGCCTGGCGGGATGGCTATTTTGTGTTCGACGATCAGGATCTGCGGTCGGTGATGAAGATGGCCGCACGTTGGTACGATGTCGAAGTGACGTACGAAGGCGACGTGCCCAACAAACGCTTTGGGGGCACATTTACCAAAACAAAAGATCTGAAAGGGCTATTGACCTACCTCGAAGAACTGGGCGGTATTCATTTTAAACAGCAAGGCAAAACAATCACGGTTATGAAATAAGACACGCACGCGCCATCATCGCCGAAAAAAGTCGGAAGTGCTGGAACACCTCCGACCCGACAGCTTGGGAAGCTGTGTTAGGCTCCTTCTAAAATGCAGTGAACATTCTCAATCAAAGGAAATCCTATCGTCACAAATGTACAAAGAAAGGGTATTACCTACACGGCGGGGCCTGGCTTCGCCCCTGGGGAAATTATTTCTCATTATGAAACTAGGTATCGTCATGGTGTTGTGCGTGGTGCTGGAAGTAACCGCAGCCGCCGTTCATGCCCAGAATGCCACGATTAAGGTCCGGAATGCCTCTCTGAAAGAAGTGTTCCGAATCTTGAAACGACAAACCGGGGTGGATTTTCTGTATGTATCAGACGACCTGAAAGATACCAAACCCGTCTCGGTAAACATCGTCAACGCGTCTCTGAACACCATTCTGGACGAATGCCTGGAAGGGCAGCCGTTGTATTACACCATCGACCGGGCGACGGTTTTGATCCGGAAAAAGCGGGAAGTTCGCCCCGAAGCGCCCCAAACCGCCCCCGAAGCCCGGGTGCCAATCAGTGGTAAGGTGTACGATACCGCCGGGGGCGAGCTGGTTGGAGCCTCGGTGCTGGTTAAAAACCGTCAGGGAATAGGCACCACCACGGACCAGAACGGGGCCTTTACGCTCCAGGCCGAAATCGGGGATGTGCTGGTGGTTTCGTTCATCGGTTTTGTTAGCAAAGAAGTGACCATCAAAAGCGAAGCCAATATCCGGGTGGTGCTGGAGCTCGAAAACAAATCGCTGGAGGATGTGGTCGTGCTGGGCTACGGGGCCACTACCAAACAAAGCCTGGTTTCGTCGGTGGCGCAGGTCAGCTCCGCCGAAATCAAAACCGCGCCCACGGCCAATCTGTCGTCCATGTTGCAGGGCCGTTTGCCGGGTCTGGTCACCCGGCAGTCGAGCGGACAACCTGGGTCCGATGGCGCTTCCCTGCTGGTTCGCGGGATGAATACCCTGAGCGGAAGCAGCCCGCTGATTATTGTAGACGGTATTGAACGGGGTTTTCCGCAGATCAACCCCGACGAAGTGGAGTCAGTTACGGTTTTAAAGGACGCAGCCTCGGCGGCTGTGTACGGTGCCCGGGCGGCCAATGGCGTGATCCTGATCACCACGAAACGGGGCAGCATTCAGAAACCGACTATCACGTACAACTCGTCCCTGGCGCTGAGCTCGAACACCCGGTTTCCAAAATTTCTGAACGGGCCGGAATACGCGTACTGGTACAACAAGGCGCAGGAAATGGACGGAATTGCCGAAACGGCACGCCGTTTTACGCCGGAGGAAATCGCCCGCATCAACAACGGCGATCCGGAAGGCGTTTTTGGCAATACCGATTGGTTTGATCTGCTGTTTAAAAAGACCGCTCCCATTTACACCAACAACCTCTCGCTCGACGGAGGAACTGAAAAATTCAAATACTTTGTGTCGGTGGGTTCGTACAACCAGTCGGGAATCATTGCCCGCACCAATAACAACCGCTATAACTTCCGGGCCAACATCGACGCTCAGGTGTCAGACCGCTTTAAGGCCGCTTTTGGCATCGCCGTCCGGGATGAAACCACCACCCAGCCCGGCCTATCGGCGGGCCTGGGCAACGCCTATGCCTCGATTTTCAGTCAGGCAATGATGTCTTATCCGTTTCTGCGGGCCACCAACGACGCCGGAATGCCGGTTGGTAGTTTCAACACCGGGAACGGCAATCAGAACCCCATTGCCGCCCGCGACCTGTCTGGCACGCAGGATACCCGGGCCAACAATCTCCAGGGAAATATTTCGCTTCAGTACGACTTTCCTTTTCTGGAAGGACTGAACGTTCGCGTGAATGGTGCTTTCGACAAAGGGTATAGCATGCGGAAGTCAGCGGTTTTGCCGTACCTGCTTTCGGTCTACAACAACGCAACCCGCACGTTTACAGAAACCTACGCCCGCCATTCGCTATCGGGGATGGCCACCATCAACCAATGGTTTGCCGATTCCTGGCAAACGACCCTGCAACCCTCGATCAATTTCAACCGAACGTTCGGGGCGCATAAAGTGGGTGGGATGCTGTTGTACGAATACATCCGCAGCAACGGCACATCCCTGTCGGCCGGTCGGCGCGGTTTTCCGATTACCGACATCATGGACCTGAATTACGGCGAGGAGGTGATCAACGATCTCGTCAAAGGCGGGCATTCGATGTTTCACCGGGCCGGTTATGTCTCCCGGCTGACCTACGATTATCAGGGCAAATACCTGGCCGAGTTCACGGGCCGTTACGACGGTTCGACGCGCTTGCCGTCTTACAATCGCTGGGGTTTGTTTCCGGCCCTGGCCGTGGGCTGGCGGATTTCGAACGAACCGTTCTTTAAGGAGAATGTGCGTTTTGTGAATGATCTCAAACTCCGGGCTTCCACCGGAAAGCTGGGAAATGATGCCGTGGGCAACTACGCCTACCTGCGGACGATGGCGATGGGGGCCGATCCGGTGGCCCTGATTGGCAATAGAATGGTCCGGTCACTGAATGTAAGTCGGGTGCCGAATCGGGATATCAAATGGGAAACGACCACCACCTACAACCTGGGTTTTGAAAGCTCGCTCTGGAACGGTTTATTGGGCGTGGAAGCGGATGTGTTTTATAACGTTACCAAAGACATTCTCCAGTCGCAAAGCGGTTTGATGCCCCCGTCTATGGGCGGTTATTTCCCGGCTACGATCAACTCCGGCGTGGTGGATAACCGCGGTTTTGAACTCATTCTGACCCACCGTAAAACCCTGGGCGATCTGTATTACAACGTGCGGGGGAACGTGAGCTGGGCCCGCAACCGAATTATCGAAACGACGGAGAATGTCAACGTGCCGGATCACCTCCGGCGAACCGGTCGCCAGATCGGCATGAAGTACGGTTTTGTGGCTGATGGCCTGTTCCAGAGCGAAGAGGAAATCGCCAACAGTGCCCTTTTTGGCCCGACGAAAGTGGGTGAGGTCAAACTCAAAGACCTGAACGGCGACGGCCGGATTACCTGGGATCAGGACTGGACGATCATTGGCCGCAGCAGTACGCCGGAAATGATGTTTGGTCTGAACCTCGGTGGGGGCTACAAAGCGTTCGACTTCAACGTATTCTTCCAGGGCGCGGCCATTGCCGATGTAGCCTTGTCGGGTCTGTACAGCAACTCGGAAGTATACGACAACACGTTTTACACGATGGCATTTTACCAGGACGGCAATTCGCCTAAATACCTGGCCGAAGGAGCCTGGACGCCCGAAAATACCAATGCCGAGTACCCACGTCTGAGTACGCTTTCGGCCCAGAGCGGGGGTAAATTTTCCTCCTGGTGGGTGCGGGATGCCTCGTATCTGCGCCTGAAAAGTTTCCAGATTGGCTACACGCTGCCCCGTGGCCTGACGCAACGGATGAAGATCGAAGGGTTACGGTTTCATATCTCGGGCAGTAACCTGTTCACCTGGACGGGCCTGAAATACATGGACCCCGAAATGCCGGATGTGAACCAGGGGTATTACCCGCAACAGAAACTGTTTGAAGGCGGTTTGAGCCTATCGTTTTAACCCACTGTGTCTTATTTGTTTACTCGCAGGAACTATGAAAATTATTTCCAAACTAAATATTGTCCTGACTAGCTGTCTGGTATGGCTGGCGGGTTGTAGCCTGGATCCGGAACTGACCGACGTCTACGGTGAGGAGGTCGCGTGGTCGAGCGAGGCCAATCTGGAACTGTCGCTGAACAAGTTTTATCCCCTGATTGGCCAGACGTATTACACGCCCCACGTCAACCAGGATGCGTATGCGGATATTCTCAAAATGAATACGCCATCGGCCAGCCAGAATCTGTTTACGCTCGGATCGTCCCAGATCACGCCGGGCGAAAACCCGCTGGGCAACTGGGACTGGGGCTATAGCTGGATTCGCAATTGCAACGAGTTTCTGGACGGGATGCAGACGTACGGCGGAAAATTGCCGGAAGCAACGCGGTTGCGGGCAGAAGCCGAAGTACGGTTTTTTCGGGCCTACGTCAATTTCGAACTGGCGAAACGCTACGGGGCCAGCATCATTCTGTTCGATCGCCTGCCCGACGGTTCGCAGCGCCCCCGCAACAACCCGGAAGAAGTCTGGAATTTTATGGCCGCTGACCTGGATTTTGCCGCGCAGCATTTGCCGGTTACGGTACCCAGCACCCTGAAGGGAAAGCTGACAAAAGGTGCGGCCTTGGGGTTGAAAGCCCGCACCCTATTGTACGCCCAGCGCTGGAAAGCGGCTTCGGATGCGGTAGCCGCGCTGGAGGCTCTGGGCTTGTACGACCTGTATCCGGATTACGAAAAGCTGTTCCAGATCCGGCGCTCGCAGGCGGTTGAAAACAAGGAGAGCATCCTGGAATTTGGATATACCTCGCCGAACTTCGGGTATTCGTTTGATTATTTCTTTACTCCGCCCGGCGATAAAGGCTATTCTCAGATCAGTCCGACGGATAATCTGGTAGCAGCTTACCAGATGGCCGATGGAACAAACTTTAGCTGGTCTAATCCGGTCCATGCCGCCAAACCGTATGTTGGCCGTGAACCCCGGTTCTACGCGTCCATTCTGTACCACGGCGCATCCTGGAAAGGGCGCACCATCGACACGCGCGAGGGAGCGGTTGACGGCTATGCCATCGGAGGAGGTACCACCAGCACGGGGTACTATATGCGGAAGTTTTTCGACGGTTCGGTCAAAACGCAGGAGGTCGGGTTTCAGCCCGGCGAACTCACTTTTTATTTCATGCGCTACGCCGAAGTGTTGCTGATCAAAGCCGAGGCCCTGGCCGAACAGGGAAATTTGTCTGATGCTTTGGCGGCCCTGAATCGCGTTCGGACGCGGGCGGGTTTTAAGCAGGCTGTTACAGCGGGGAGCAAAGAAGAGTTCATGCGGTTGCTTCGGCACGAACGGATGATCGAACTGGCTTTTGAAGGCCATCGTTTCTGGGATCTGCGCCGGTGGGATCTGGCCAAAACCGAACTGAACGGAATCAACGCGAAGGGACGGGTGCCGGTTATGGCTTCCGACAGCACCTTTACGTACCGGGAAGTGGATGCAGACAATGGCCGCAAACGGGTTTATCCGGCCAGGTATAACCGGTTTCCGATTCCTTCAGTGGAACTCCAGCGGAATGCGCTCATCCAGCAATTTGATGAATGGAAATAAGCCATTTTCCTAAACCACAATTTGTCTGAACTCATGAAAAGATCTTATATCTACCAAACCGTTGGCTGCCTGTTCGCCATGCTGGTTCTGTTTTCCTGCGAACAGGTTGATTTGGACAAGGGGGTTACGGCCCGTGTCGGCCTGCTCAATTTTGCCGTTTCTATTCCGGGCCAAACCATCGAATACCCTGCTACCAAACCGGGACCGTACGCCAATGGCGACACGATTGTGATCCGGGTGCCTTCCACCGACGAAAGCCCGCTGGATCTCAGCCGCCTGAAAACCTTTGCCAGCCTAGGCCACAACAGCACCATTGAACCCGCTTTGGGTCGGGTTACCGATTTCTCGACTCCGCAAACCGTGACCGTGACCGATGGCGACGGTGCCGTCACCCGGCATGTGATCAAGGTAGTGCCGGCGCTGCCGAAAACGGTTTTTTCCAAAGTCTGGTTTAAATCATCCGAAGCTCTGGGCATCAAGCGGACCAACATTTCGGGGGTGGCGGTAGTGGGTGAGCATTTGCTGGTGGCCGACTTCAACGCCGGCAATACCGGCGTGGACAATGGCCTGCGGGTATTGAATAAGAATACCGGCGAACTGGTTAAGTCCATTGCCCCGCCAACCACGTATTGTATGCAGGTGGTGGCCGACGACGCCAACCATTTTATCGTCAACCGCTACAATATTTATTCGGCGGGTTTCATGGTGTATTACTACGAAAACATTGATGCGGCTCCGAAACTGATCCTGAACTATCCGGCTTCGGCCGGTTGTCCCGTCAATCTGGGCCGGAAAGTCAGTGTAATCGGTAACCTGAAGTCGGGTAAAGCCTATGTTTACGCGACCACCAATGGCACTAATACGGTTTATTACTGGGAGTTTCAGGATGGGGATCCGGTATCGACTGAACCAACGATTTTGCGCTACGCTGCGGCCTCGCCCTGGACTTTTGCGCATATTCAGCGGAAGTCGCTGGACGCTTCGTCGGGTCACTACCTCACTTATTGCAACTACAACGCATCCGACCCGAACCTGCTGGAGGGAAGTCGTTTTGTGTCGTTCACACCCGACATGGACGTGACGACGCTGGCAAAGCAGAATCATTACTACAAAGTGCTGGGCTTTGATGTCTTCCGGGTCGGAGGGGAGGAGTTCACGGCCTTGCTGACTCAGGGCTACTACGCCTGGGATGCTACCCATGTAAAGGTGTTCGAAACCAACGATTTGACAAAATTCGGGCAGTTGCCGGGCTCGGCAGGTTATTCGGATTTCATGCTCTTTGAGTCGGAAGCCTACGGCGGAACGAACTACAACCGCTACGGCGACCTGGTCACCGAAGTGCGGGGCAATGAAGTCTATGTGTACGCAACCATGGCTACCAATGCGGCTAGCACCTCGGGCATCATGGTGTACAAAATGAAATACAACAAACCCTAAACCGTCGGCACCCGGAGGGACTAACCAGCCGGGTGCCTTTTTACTGGAATGGTGTTACACCTACGTAGAGCGATCGGTGGCCTACTGGTCGCCCTGATCGCGGTATGTCTTGCCGAAGAAAAAGCCGGGGCGCAGTCATACACGGCGCCGGTTTTGTCGAACAACGATTCCTGGTCGATGGTGATTGTTCCGGACCCGCAGGGCTATACCAAATTCAACAGGAATCAGCCCCTGCTCGACCTGATGCTGGCCTGGATCGAGGATAACCGCCAAAAACTGAACATCGGAATGGTGCTCTGCACCGGCGATCTGGTCGAGCACAATTATAGCACGCAAGTGCCCAAGGAAAACGGCGATCAGTTGAGCGTCTCCCAGTGGAAATGTGTCAGCGGAGCGTTTGGAAAACTGGACGGGAAATTACCGTATATCCTCTGCACCGGCAACCACGATTACGGCACCGGCAGTTCGGAAAACCGGTATTCTCAATTCAATAGCTATTTTCCGCCGACACGTAATTCCGCCAATCAGCAGTTGCTGGTGGAAATGGCTCCGAATGCGCAGGGCGTAAAAACGCTGGAAAACGCCTGTTATGAACTAAAACCGCCTGGTGGTAAGCCGTTACTGATTTTTTCGCTGGAGTTCAATCCCCGGCAAGCCGTGGTGGAATGGGCTAAGTCCGTGGCCGCCCGTCCGGCATACCGGCAACACCGGGGTGTGGTGTTGACACACAGTTACATGCGCTCCACCCAACGGAACAACGAACGCATTACGAAAGAGGATTACGCGCCCGGATTTACCGATTACACGCTGGGCGAAGACCTTTGGAAGCAGCTCATTCAGCCCGCCGACAACGTCGGTCTGGTGGTGTGCGGACATATCATCGATGTGCCTTCCCACGCCGGGCATGTGGGCTTCCGGACCGATAAAAACCGTTCGGGCAAGGTGGTAAACCAGATGCTGTTCAACGCCCAGAACGAGGGCGGCAACTGGAAAGGAAACGGGGGGGATGGCTGGATCCGGATTCTGGAGTTTTTGCCGGATGGACGAACCGTCAAAGTGAAGACGTTTTCTCCGCTTTTTGCCATTTCTCCCGCAACCCGGCATCTGGCCTGGCGAACGGAACCGTTTGATGAATTTGAATTTTACCTGGATTGATTTCGTGAAGAGAACCGTGTTTTTTAACAGTAAGCTAGGGGTTTTATGGCTGGTACTCGGGCTGATGAATTCGGTCATGGGACAGTTGAAAGAGCCTGAAATTCTGAGAGTTGTGTCGTATAATATTCGGATTGCCAGTCCGCCGTCCAAAGGCTGGGGTTTTTCTGACCTGCCCGCAACGGCGGAGGTGATCAACCGGATCAAACCCGATCTGGTAGCGCTTCAGGAAGTGGATGCGTTTACCGACCGCTCGGGCAAGGGCGTGGATCAGGCCCGGGAAATTGGAGCACGCACCGGCCTGCATTACCATTTTGCCAAAGCCATTGACCGCAGCAACGGTGATTACGGGGTAGCGGTTCTGTCCCGGTTTCCCATCGAAAAAGCGGAAAGTTACCGCCTGTCGGTGGTGTCGAAACACCCGGACGCTGAAGTACGGGCGGTGGCGGCTGTAACGGTGAAAACGCCGGTGGGCAAACTCGTTTTTCTGTCGGCTCACCTCGATCATTTGAGTGATCAGGACCGGGCGTATCAGATTAAGCAGCTGAACGCCATTCTGCGCAAATACCGTAAATTACCGGTTATTCTGGGCGCCGACCTCAACACGACGCCTGAGAATCCGGTCATCAACGGGTTAACAACGTACCTGGAAAAACCGTGTACCGATTGCGAGTGGACGTTTCCGGCCGACCGACCCAACCGGACGCTGGATTACCTGATGCTCAGCAAAAAGGCGGCTCGTACGTTCAAAAGGCGATCTTACGCAACCGTGAACGAAACGTATGCTTCGGATCATCTGCCGCTGGTGATGGAGCTTTCCCTGAAATAGAAAACCGTATACATACCCATAAACCGTATCATTTTGAGTAGAAATAGCATTTGGACCGTAGGTTTGCTGGCTTTTCATTTGGTTCTTTTTGGGCCGTTGACGCCTGACAAGCCGTCTCGTTCTTACCAGTATGAACGGGCGGAAACACCGGCGGGTACGAGCCAGGATGGAAGGCCCGATAGCACCCGGTTTACCCACAGCATCCTGGCATCCGGTTTTGATGAACCCATGCAGATGGCCATCCTGCCCGATTATAGCGTGCTGGTGGCCGAGCGTAAAGGAGCTTTACGGCTTTACGACGCCAAGGAGAAAAAACTTTCAACCGTGGCGCATCTCAATGTGTTCAGCGGAATCGAGGATGGGTTGCTCGGCGTGGCAGCAGACCCCAGTTTTGAAGCCAACCACTGGATTTACCTGTATTACGGATTGGGGGGCGACCGGAACGTGAGTGAACTGGCCCGTTTTGTTTACCGCGACGGTGTGTTGGATATGGCGTCGAAAAAGGTGCTGCTGGAAGTGCCCACCCAGCGAACTTACTGCTGTCATTCGGCGGGCTACATCACCTTCGACCCGGCGGGTTTACTCTATTTGTCCATCGGTGATAACACCAATGCGGAGGAAATTGAGGGGCACAACCCCACCGACGAGCGGCCTGGCCGCCAGCTTTCGGATGGGCAGGGCACGTCGGCCAATACCAACGACTTTCGGGGCAAAATCCTGCGCATTAAACCGGAAGCGGATGGGACCTATAGCATTCCCGACGGGAACCTGCTGCCCAAAGACGGTTCGCAGGGGCGACCGGAAATCTACGTCATGGGGTGCCGCAATCCGTTCCGGGTATCCGTTGATCCAAAAACCGGCTTTGTGTATTGGGGCGATGTGGGGCCGGATACCGAAGTTCCGGCGGAAGAAGGGAAGCTGAGTTACGACGAAATCAACCAGGCCCGGAAACCCGGTTTTTTTGGCTATCCGTACTTTCTGGGCGCAAACGAAGCCTTTCCGAAATACGATTTTGCGACCAAGAAAGAAGGTCCTCCGCAAAATCCGGCGGCTCCGGTCAATAATTCACCGAACAATACCGGGATCAAAAATTTGCCGCCCGCGCAGCCCGCTTTTATCTGGTACGGCAAAGGACCGTCGAAGCGGTGGCCGCAGGTGGGGCGGGGAGGAGCCAGCGCCATGGCGGGGCCGGTTTATTACAGTGATCGCTACCCGAATGCCCCTTACAAACTGCCCGCGTATTACAACGGCAAGCTGTTGATTTACGACTGGATTCGAAAGTGGATGATGGCCGTAACGATGGATGAACAAGGCAACTACGTCAGTATGGAGCCTTTTCTGCCCCAACTGAATGTGGTGGCCCCGATGGACATGCAGATTGCCAGAGATGGTGCCGTGTACATTCTGGCGTATGGTACCAACTGGTTTGCCAAAAATACCGATTCGGGCATCATTCGGGTGGAATACAGCGAAGGCAACCGGCGACCCATCGCCGTTGCCAGTGTTAGCAAAACCGTGGGCGCGGTTCCGCTTCCTGTGCATTTTTCGGCGAAAGATTCGAAGGATTTTGACGTGGGTGACCGGCTTTCCTATACCTGGAAAATTGGTTCAATCAGCCTGCAAGGACCGGAAGTGGATTACGTTTTCAAAAAGCCGGGTACCTACGACGTTATTCTGACGGTTACGGATTCGCAGGGAGCCGCAGCCACCACCAGCTCTCAGGTTCGGGTCGGCAATGAACCGCCCAAAGTGACCATTAGCAGCAATGCTAATCAGAGTTTTTACTGGGACAACGCGAAGTTTGATTACAAGATCACCGTTACGGATCGCGAGGATAAAACCATTGCTAAAAACCGAACCAGAGTCTCGTTTGATTACCTGCCGTTTGGCAAGGACCTGGCGAGTGTCTTGTCGGCGGGCAACGAGGATCTGAAATACGCTCCAACGAAGGCCTTCTACGAAACGCAGGATTGCAAAGCGTGTCATACCGTCGATACCAAGTCAATTGGCCCGGCGCTTAAAGAGATTGCCCGGCGGTATACCGGAAAGCCGGATGCCAAGTCTAAACTGGTCGCCAAGATTATTCAGGGCGGAAGCGGAAACTGGGGGTCGTATCCCATGCCGCCCCATCCGAACCTGACACCGGAAAAGGCCGGAGAGATCACCGATTACATCCTGAACCTGACCAAGCAGCACGAATCGTTGCCCTTAACCGGTTCGCTGCCGCTGAATCGCCACCTGGGCAAAGGGGTAGAGGGCGCTTACGTGTTGCAGGCCTCCTATACCGATGGCGGAGCACCGTCAATGGCTCCGCTGAGCGCCAGTAGCTACGTGGTTCTGCGGCATCCGCAGATCGAAATGGAAGACTACGCGGAAGGTAATGTCGGGGTGGTGATTGCGACGCTCAATACCGGTTACGTCTCCTACATCAGCAACATCACCCACGGAAAATACGCTCGTTTCGACGGGATTGACCTCACTGGAATCGGAAGCGTAAGGCTGCGGTTGCAGGAGCACGGTGCGGGCGGAACCGTTTCGGTTCATCTGGATGCGAAAGAAGGCCCGGAAATAGGCCAGTTGACAGTTCCGTCAGGTCGGCTCAACGATCTAAAAACCGGCTGGAAGGAAGTGGGTTTACCGATCAAACCCACCACCGGCAAGCATCATTTGTATTTCGTGTTCAAAAATCCGGATACGAAGCAGGCATTGTTTCACATCGACAAGATGGTCTTTGAACGTCGCTGATTAACCGTTAAAACCGTAACCCGCTATGAGACCCGTAACAAGATTACTGGGGGCAGTTTATGTATTGCTCTGCTTTTTCACTTTGAACGCATCGTTTGCCCAGTCACGCGATAAACCGCCCGTCCTGAAACTAACTAAAGAGGTACTCCGGGATAAAATAAAAGGAGGGTGGGCCGGGCAAACCATCGGAGTCACTTTCGGCTGGCCCACCGAATTTTTGTATCAGGGCACATTTATTCAGGATTATCAGACCATCCAGTGGCACGACGATTACGTAGCAGAGGCCATGCGCGTGTTTCCCGGTCTTTTCGACGACATCTACATGGATCTGACGTTTGTGGAGGTGTTCGAACGGCTGGGGCTGCAAGCACCGGCCGATTCGTTTGCGCTTGCCTATGCCCGATCAGGCTACGAACTGTGGCACGCCAATCAGGCCGGTCGCTACAATGTATTGCAGGGGATGCGCCCTCCGCAGTCGGGGCATTGGCTGCATAATCCACATGCCGATGATATTGATTTCCAGATTGAAGCGGATTTTGCGGGGCTGATGAGTCCGGCGATGCCCAACGCGGCTTCGGCCATTGCCGACAAGGTGGGGCACATCATGAACTACGGCGATGGCTGGTACGGTGGTGTTTTTGTGGCGAACCTGTACGCGCAGGCGTTTCGGAGCAAGGACGTGAATGTGGTGGTGAGCGAAGCCCTCAAGGCCATTCCGGCCCAGAGTACATTTTACCAATGCGTGGCCGATGTGATCAAATGGCACAACGCTTATCCGAACGACTGGAAACGCACCTGGTTTGAAATTCAGCAGAAATGGACGGAGGATATCGGTTGTCCCGACGGCGTTTTTCATCCTCTCGACATCGATGCCAAACTGAACTCGGCTTACGTAGTACTTGGACTGCTGTATGGGCGCGGAGATTTTACCCGAACGATGGAAATTTCCACGCGGGCAGGGCAGGATTCCGACTGCAATCCGTCGACGGCGGGCGGGGTGCTCGGTACGATGCTTGGCTACAGCCAGATTCCGGCGTATTGGTTGAATCCGCTGAAAAAAGCGGAACATACCAACTTCAGCTACACCAATCTGTCGCTTTCTAAAGTTTACGAGTTGGGCTTTAAACACGCGCTGGCGAACATCAGCCAGCAGGGCGGTAAGGTGGACGGGAATACCGTTGAAATTCGGCAGGAGACTGTCAAAACCGTTGCCTTTGAGGAAAGTTTCGCCGGTCATTTTCCCGACCACAAGCAACCCGTCAATCAGGTGAGCAGCACCGGCATCGAATTCACCGCCACCGGCATCGGTTTTGTGTTGCGGGGTCACGTGCGTAAAACAAAGCGGGATGCACCCGATACGCCCGTTCGAGCGGCTTTGTACGTGGATGGCAAACTGTTGGAAGAAGCCAATTTACCGGTTGTGAATGCCCACCGGCGAACGGAGCTGTTCTGGCGGTATCAGCTTCCGGAGGGAGCGCATCAGGTACAGGTGAAAATTATAAATCCCAACCCGGTTTACGAAATGGTGGCAACCGAAGCCGTGGTTTATGCTTCAAAAAAGCCCCAGGGAATGCGGAAATAAAACCGGTTGGTGCAGGGTTGACAGAATCGTACTAAAATTTTTACTATGAATAGACGCAAATTTGTGCAATATGCTTCAGTAGGAGCAGCTTATTTAGGAACGGGAATAGCCCTGGGCCGCAACTACGAAACCGTTGCCGGTAAACGAATAGGGATTATTGGGCTGGACACCAGCCACAGTGAAGTATTTACTAGGCTGATTAATAACGGGGGCACCGACATGCTGGGGTACCGAGTTACGGCGGCTTATCCCCACGGGAGCAAAGACATTGCTTCGGCGCTCAAAATGAAACCGGATATCACGCGCGCTGTTCAGGGCATGGGCGTGAAGCTGGTGGATTCCATTGACGTGTTGCTGGAGAATGTGGACGTGGTGCTGCTGGAATCGAACGACGGCCGGGTGCATCTGGAACAGGCCATGCCGGTTTTCAAATCCGGGAAGCGGGTTTTCATCGATAAGCCCATTGCTCCGTCGCTGGCCGATGCCAAAGCCATTTTCAAAGCCGCCGAACAATCCAATACGCCGGTTTTCAGCTCCTCGGCCCTGCGTTTTGATGCTAATGTGCAGAAAGTGGTGGCCGGAAGCATTGGGCGGGTAACCGGTGCCGACGTGTACACCCCCGCCGAAATCGACAAAGGGCATCTGGATCTGGCCTGGTACGCCATTCATGGAGTGGAAATGCTGTTTACGGTCATGGGGCCGGGTTGCAAAACCGTTAGCCGCAGCCATACCGAAGGCACCGATGTCGTGGTGGGCGTCTGGGAAGATGGCCGTATTGGCACAGTTCGGGGTATTCGCAAAGGCGCTGCCAATATTGCCGGAACGGCTTTTGGCGAAAAAGGCATTGCGCCACTCGGTCCTTTTGCCACCTATGAGCCATTGGTAAAAGCCATTGTTCAATTTTTTGACACGGGCAAAACGCCCGTATTGCCCGCCGAGACGCTGGAAATCTTTGCCTTCATCAACGCGGCTCAGGAAAGCAGGAAAGGGAAGGTAATCGCTTTATAGCACCGAATGGCCGGATAGAAATTATCCGGCCTATTTTCACGCAATGGGTTCTTTTCAATAGCTCATGGACGTTTTTGCCAGTCTGTTAGGCGGGTTCGATGTGAATCAGTACATCGTAGATAGCGGGCTTTTGGTCCATAATCGCCTTTTTGACCGCGTGGGCGATGTCGTGGCCCTGCCGGACGGTTAAGTCGCCGGGCACCTCGACGTGTAAATCCACGAAGTACTCAAACCCGGCCTTCCGGACCAGGCATTTCTCCACCCGTTGCACCAGCGGAACCGTCAGGGCGATGGTTTCGATTTCGGTTTTCCAGTCTCCCGAGGGGGATTCATCCATGATCTCGCCAAATGAAGGCCGGAAGATATGGTAGGCGTTGAACACAATGAACCCCGAGGCCAGCAGGGCGGCCCAGTCATCGGCACTTTCGTAACCCGGCCCGCCAATCAGGGCAATGCTGATGCCCACAAAAGCCGTCAGTGATGTAATGGCATCGCTGCGGTGGTGCCAGGCATCGGCTTTCACGGCGCTGCTTTCGGTTTCGGCTCCCACCTGTGCAATCCGTCGAAACAGGATTTCTTTCACCAGCACCACCCCGGCCAATACCACCAGCGTAAACGGCGCCGGCACTTCGTGGGGGATGCGAATATTCTGGATACTCTCTACCGCAATCAGAATGGCCGCACCCAGGAGCGCCATCGACACCACAATGGCCGCCAGCGGTTCGGCCTTACCGTGGCCATACGGATGATTTTGATCCGGTTTGCGAGCCGCAACCCGTAATCCAAACCATACGAAAGTGGACGTAATGATATCGGTTCCGGATTCGATGGCATCCGCAATCAAGGCGTATGAATTGCCTAACCAGCCGGCCGTCCCTTTAATTAGCAGCAAAACCAGGCTGACGGCAATGCCAATCAAGGTTGTCTTCTGCCCGCGTTCCGCCTGATGCGGTTTTATGGGTTCTGGATTCATGAAATAGCAGTTGGCCACCTAACCATTGACTAGCTGGTAATTAAAAAGTTTATCCGCTACCTCTAAAAGAACCAGTACGGTGCTAAACGGATTCATGATATGGCCGCAATTGCTTGCCCGACGGGATTGGAGACGGATTTTGGCGTCCAAGATAAGGACTTTTTAGCTTCACAGCCTGACCTGTGTGGGCCGAAGTCTCGTCAGGTAAAGTTTCGGTACGGTTTCCTGTCTGTTGGGGAGGCATTGGCAGTGGCCACTTCGAGACGGTCGTCTGTTCCGATGGCGTAGGCATTTCCGAAGGGTGACAAAAAAGCCCGGCTACAAAAGGCCGGGCTCAATAGTAGGACTGAAAAAAAGGCATGACAGATTGTGTGATAACTTGCAAACAATCATATGTACGAACAGCAGGGAAATTTAGATTGGTTGACAGCCTATTTTTTTTTGCGCGATCGTAGCTGGTTTTCTGTCGAAGGGCGATTGCCGTGCCCTGGACGATGTTCTACTTTACTTTTCGCTCAATTGCTCTGGCCAGCTTCCGGGCGGAGGCTTTTTTTGCATTAAAGCCGTTGGTACCGTTGGGGCTCACCCGGTATGTGTCGGATTCCCAGACCAGCGCGTCTTTTTTGTCGTAAACCCTGGCCCGGCAACCAATGGAAGTGCCGCCCCAGGAAGTGGCCGTAATGCCTTTGCTGGCTTCAACATCCAGCTTAATAACGAAATTGGCCTGCTGTTTGTCAGTTACTACATTCCAGGATCCTGCTTCGCGCAAACTGGCTATGAATGCCTGTTCGGTTTCCTGAATATTTTGATTTTTGGAAGTCGATTCTACATAGACCGAATTTCCTTTTTTGAATAAGTCGTCCGATTGCGCCAACGCCGTGGAAGCAACCAGAAAGAAGAGGCAAAGCAAATTTTTCATGGTGTTTGTCGGATGTTTATGGTACGCGTTTCTACTTGGTTCAACTGAAAGGTGTAATTGGCTTTCATTGATTTTATGGACCGTCATTCTTCGCCAAAGCTTGTTTTGCGAAGGATAACAAGGGCAAAATTAGACCGCTGGGCTATAGCAGACAATCCACGAAAACTAGGATTTTCGGGGATTTCAGCGAGTGAGATAGCCATAATTTGGCATTTTGCTGGCCTGTGGGCTATACATGGTGAAATTAGCTGGCCCAATCCCTCGCTTCTCCGCTATTCTGTTTTGGTGCGTAAGATCAAGCGGCAATGTGCGCGCTGCCTGCACACTGACGGAGCGGTTTTGGGCGTTATCTAGGACCAAACAGGCTCTTTTCGCTAACTTGCAACGGTTAACCAGCGATTGAGGTCTTTACCGGTAATTGCCATCTATTGTTGCTTCGTATAGTGAACATGAAATTCAGACAGCTCAGTGTTTATGTTGCCATTACGCTATGGCTGGTCGTCAGCCTGACCTCCTGCAAGAATAATTTCGAGGACCCCAGTGTGGGTATGGCAGAAAAAAACGAATTGCAAATCAGGGATTACCTGAATGCCAACCAGCTGCTTAACAGGGTAAATCGCACCAGTTCAGGCTTGTATTATTTCTTTACCGATACAACGTCAACCCGGAACAAACTGGCCCAGCTTAACGAAGAGATTGAATTTACATATACCCTGTCGCGAGTTGACGGAAACAACCTGGTGCTGTTAGATAGTGCCAACCGGACCAAGTCGGTCCATCTCCCTTTTTTACGGGGTGTTGTTATTCCGGGGCTTGAAGAGGGGCTACAGGTACTGAAAGAAGGCCAGCGCGCCCGGTTTTTTATGCCGTCCAATCTGGCCTTCGGGCAAGGTAGTCGTGTTGATACAGTAGTACCCTTCATTCCCCCCTACGTTCCGGTTGTCTTCGATGTTGAACTCATCCGCTCACGGACCGAAACCGAGCAGATTCAAAGCTACGCTACGGCTAACAACTTAGGTACACCGGATTATTCTACCGATACGGTCTGGGTGTATCGGCTGACCAAAGGCACAGGCCCCCAAATTAAATCGGCTCCGACGGCCACGCTTGACTATACCATCAGCACCTTACGGGGATCTACTCCCTTTTTGGAAAAACCGGCTGCCGAAATCAATACCGGAACCACATCGGCAACCGATATGGTCGGCCTGGTAAGGGGGCTGCGGGAACTGTATGTGGGCGACAAAGCCTTTTTGATTGTTCGATCTTCCTACAGCTATGGCAGCCAGGGCATCGTTAACGGAGAACGTTACAGCGTTCCGCCGTACGCACCCGTCGTGTACGAAGTGACCGTTAAATCGGCGAGATAAGATGCCATTGAGCGTGGTGGGATGCACAGGCTTCCTACTTTCTACTCTCTTTTAGGTCGAAGTACTTCGGAGGAAGCTTAACCGACTGTTGCTGTTTTTGTCAGCATTGAAGTCGTCTTTTTGTCTCTAACCGGTGCAACCCACACGGTATTGTGTAGCAAAAATCGCAAAAAGAGCGTTGTTTCGCAGAAAGTGGTGTCGTCAATCTGCCTGAAAAATAGGAGGTCAAGTTACTCGCCGATAGAAATATCATCAGGGGCCGATGCCGATTGGCACACTCCGGCGAATTCGTTGCCGGTTATTGTTTATTATCACGGTAGAGGCTGGGTAATCGCCAATCCGGAGGTGTATGGGTCTTCGGCAAAAGATGTCCGTTGGTGTTTGTATGATGACGAGAATCCGCTGATTTCGCTGGTGGATAACCTACCCCGATCCGTTGGCTAATTGCCCGCAACCTCAGGCTTCAGCGGTGGTTATCAGGACGGTAGAGGAGAACGAGCGAGGAGTTTAGTGTTGAGTAAAACCGTAATAGCCGGACGAGGTATGTCGTCCGGCTATTTTATAATTCGAAAGACGCCCGGCTTCGGCCGTTCTTCGGTTTATTGGTGATCAAATACGGTTATTAGCAAACCAAGAACAGGTACGCCGTGAATTATTTAAAATACAAGGTAAGCTCCCATTCATCACCCGGGATGAATCCCTTCCCAAACTTGACTTTGGTCCGTTCGAGGCCGATGGATCTAAACTGATCAAACCATTCCTGTTTATTAGGCAATTTCAGACCGGAATCTCCTTTCCATCTAAATGTAATACAGGTGCTGTTTACATCGGTCAATTTGTCCAAAAGACTGCCAAATAACTCTCGTGCATTAGGAACCCGGGGTAGAAGTTTCTGAATCATCGTGAGAGCGTTAAAGTTCTTCATCGTTCAATATAAACAAAAAGGAAGAGAATGTCATTAGTTAATTCGTTTTTCTAAGGACAACCCTCCCCATAGATCAGTCTTAGTTCGTCTGCTGCCAGGGAGTCAACGACTTCAGGCTGAATCGGTTTTCCAATTTATTAATCAAAATGGCCAGCCAGACATAAATCCCTGGCGAGTACACACCAATCCACAAAACTAAAGGGCTTCATGGCCACTTCATAAACGCCCAACTTTTGTGCTTTTTCCACCAGATCTTTTGACATAAACTGGCTGAAAAGTACAATTTTAAGGGAGCGGGTGGTTGAATTTTGTTTAAGCCATTCGATTAATTCGATTCCATCCATGCCCGGCATCGAATAATCAATCATCAGCAGAGTTGGTAGATTGTCGCTTTGAAGGGCTGAAATGATTTCCTGGGCGTCGTTAAAACCCGCAACCTGACAACTCAACTGCTGCTTTTCAAAGGCACGCTTGATTATGTTTATGATCGATTGGTCATCGTCAACGAGCCATATTTTAGGATTTTCCAGCATAATTCAGATGAGCTTTGTCTTTACAACCACGAGTTGATCAAATTGATTGCAATTCACCCGGTTAGTTTTCAGGCACTGTTGCCTACTACCGAGCGTAAGGCGTCGATTTCGGATGGAGAAAACCTGCATCGATCGCTGGAGCAACGTGGCTTTTCGCGGCAGCTTGTTAATCCTGATGTGCAAGAATGCGTAAGAGCACGGCTTCAGAGCAGGCCCGGCTGTAAGCACAGGACGATGCCTTCTTGGATAACAGGAAATGAGATTGGATGGAACTCGGGCTATGCCCTTCAAATGGACTTACGGCAAGAACGCACTTTTTTACGACTCCCCAACTTTTCGGGTGCTAAAAGTAAAAAAGCACTTACAAATATTTGTAAGTGCTTTTTTCAGTGTGGGAGTTGACGGGTTCGAACCGCCGACCCTCTGCTTGTAAGGCAGATGCTCTGAACCAGCTGAGCTAAACTCCCTTTTTGTGTTTTCCCGTTGACTATTTGTCGTCGTTTGGGAGTGCAAATATAGGGGCTTATTTGCGCGTTTTGCAAGCTTTCGAATGAAAAAAAATAATATTTTTTACAATTGACTCACCGTCAGGTGTTTTGCTGTAACGGTTTTTTCGCGTCGAATTTATTCGAAATTGAGATAGAGCGTCACCGTATGCGTTCTTAGTTTCTGAATGCCAATATTGGCCGTATTACCCTGAACAGGTTCGAACAGATTCACTAAACCGTGCGAAAATCGGATTTCGGGCGCAAATTTGAAGAATTCAAAAAATTGCTCGAAACCAATACCGTATTCGACCGACAGGTCGCGGTTTTTGGTGAGCAACTTGTTGGAACCAGCGACTTCGCGTCGGCGGACGTTAGTCTCAATGCCGAACGAGCCGCCACCTACCACATACATCCGTGAATTCATGCGTCGTTTGGACTTGTATTTAAGCAAAACGGGTAATTCCACCCATGTCGATTCGCGTACTTCCTTGCGGGTTGCCCCACTCGGATAGTTAGCTTCGACCGAGCGGGAGTAGAGCGATACAGAAGGCGTCGTTCGAACGTCGAAATGGTCGCTTAGAATGGCGTTTACAACAAACCCAACCCGAAACCCCGTCTTGTTGGGTGAAAAAAGCTGGTGGGCCGAGTCGGAGCGCACATACGCATCACTGTATTTGATGTTGAAACGCGTAATGGGAGCCGCAAACAGAAAACCGTACCGAATCGCCCTGTCTTCGTAATCTTCCAGGTGAATCCGGCGGTACCGCATCGACGACTGGGCCTGAACGTCCGGAAAAGCCAACGCCAGCAACAGACAAACCGCTATACTTTTTTTCCGATGTAAATAGAGCAAATGCCAAATGTAAGAGGTATCCATTGTGTTTGCGTAAATCCTGCCTGTTCCAGAACCCGGATAAAGTCGGGGCCGTCCGGAAACGCCTGCATTGACTCGGGCAGGTAGGTATAGGCCGATGAATCTTTCGATACCATGCGTCCAATCAACGGTAGCAGGCGATTGGTGTAAAATCCAAAAAACTGTTTGAACGGAAATTTGCGTGGCTTCGAAAACTCGAGCACCAGGCAGGTGCCGCCCGACCGGGTAACACGGTGCATATCGGTCAGCCCTTTGAGCAGGTTTTCAAAATTCCGTACACCAAACGAAACGATCACAGCATCAAAAACATTGTCTGCGAAGGGCAATCTTTCCGAGTCGCCGGAACGTAGTTCGATTTTGTTACTATATCCTAATTTCTGGATCTTCTCCCGGCCAATTTTCAGCATCCCTTCCGAAATGTCGACACCGACGATTTTATCAGGATTTAACTTCAGGGCTTCGATGGCAAAATCGCCCGTGCCGGTGGCAATGTCCAGTACGGTTTTGGGCTTTGTCGGTTGCAGCAATCGAATGGCCTTCTTGCGCCAGCGAATGTCGATTCCGGCACTGAGCAGGTGGTTCAGCAAGTCGTACTTGGGCGAAATGGAGTCGAACATTTCCTCAACCTGCTCGCGTTTGCTCGTATTTTTATCTTTATAAGGGACAACGGCCATGATAATTTGGATGAATGGCGGAATGGTTAAATTATTGAAAATGGCTGATTTATTGACTATCCATTCATCTCTTTTTATTTCGCAAAGGTACATTCAAAAACCGGGCCTTGGGTGAGAAAGTTTGTGAATCCCTGTCGGATTCCGTAGTTTTCGGACCCTATTTCTTGCCTGTATACCGTATGAATCGTTCCGATTTTCTGAAAACATCGGCGCTGGCCGGTGCCGCCGTGATGAGCCGCCCCCTGATTACGCTCGCTCAGCAATCTACTTACCGGACGGCCCTGATTGGGACCGGTTGGTGGGGCAACAACATTCTACGATGCGCCATGCAGTCGGGGCAGTCGAAGCTGGTGGCCCTGTGCGACGTCGATCAGCGGCAACTAACCAAAACCGCCGAAGAATTCGCCAAACTCACCAGCGACAAACCGAAGCTGTACCGTGATTTTCGCGAGTTGCTTTCCCGCGAGAAACCCGAGATCGTTATCGTGGCTACGCCTGATCACTGGCATCCGCTCATTGCCATTGAAGCCATGAAACAGGGCGCCCACGTTTATGTGGAAAAACCGATCGGCCACACGATCAACGAGGGCAAGGCCATGGTGAGAGCTGCCCGGCAAACCGGTAAGGTGTGCCAGGTAGGGACGCACCGGCGCGTGTCTCCACACAACGTATCCGGTATGGAGTTTCTGAAGTCGGGGAAAGCCGGCAAAATTG
Organism: Larkinella harenae; assembly: GCF_054780515.1. Lineage (NCBI taxonomy): Bacteria > Pseudomonadati > Bacteroidota > Cytophagia > Cytophagales > Spirosomataceae > Larkinella > Larkinella harenae. The sequence continues at coordinate 984,640 of NZ_BAAGWE010000001.1, forward strand.
GAATGGCCCGGGCGTTTGTTCACTACGGTGGCGGAGCCGGGCAAATGGTGGCCGACGAAGAAGCGCCGAAAGAAATGGACTGGAATATGTGGTGCGGTCCGGCGCCGTTGCGGGCCTACAACCGGACCATGCACCCCCGCGGGTTTCGGCAGTATTTGGATTATGCCAACGGCACATTGGGTGACTGGGGTATTCACTGGATGGACCAGATTCTGTGGTGGACCGAAGAGAAGTTCCCGAAAAAAGTTTTTAGCACCGGCGGAAGAGCCATCAAAAAAGACAGCACCGATGCCCCCGACCACCAGGTGGCCACGTTTGAGTTCGAGGATTTTACGGCTGTCTGGGAACACCGCACTTTTGCGGGGAATAACGCCGAAAAAACCCACCCGCAACAGGCGGTTGGCGTGTATTTTTACGGCACCGAAGGCACCTTCCACATGGGCTGGCTCGACGGCTGGACTTTTTATCCAACGGATTCCAAGAAACCCGTTATTCATCAGGATGCTCAGCTAAACAAGCCTGATGATCAGAATATTGCCCAGCTTTGGGAAGACTTCCTGAAAGCCATTAAATCCAAAAGCTTACCAACCAGTGATATCGAAATCGGACACCGTTCGACCAACATGGCGCTGTTGGGAATGCTATCTTACAAACTGGGTCGCAGCATTGAGTGGGACGGGGAGAAGGAAGTGATTAAAAACGACGCCGAAGCCAATAAACTATTGAGCCGCCAGTACCGGGGCGAATGGAAATATCCGGTATAACGTACGGATCATCTTATTTGGCCCGGAAAGGCCGAATCACGGAATATCTGCAAACAGCTTGCCCTTCTGTACAGTTATAGCAGGAGCAAGCTGTTTTTGTACATGTCCGATTCCACCGATTCTTCTGGCGATTTTGACCAGGCCACCAAGGGCCGGACTACATTGCGTTATCTGGCTCGTGCCATGCATACCGACCATCCGTCCGATGAGCCCTTTGTGCTCAATTCCGTTGAGCGTCTGGCCATCAACCGGATCAAGGGCGCTACAATGCTGGTATCGTCGGCGTTGGGTGTGTTGTGTATCTGGGTGTTTTACCTCCCTCACGTGTTGTGGACGAACTGGTTTGTCGAAACCCATACCGCACTGGGCGATTGGCCCCTTATTAGTGTTGTTTTTGGAGCTCTGATTCTTTACCTGCTCGTTTATGCCCTGATTTTTGTGCACAATGGCGCCATCCGATTGCTGGAAATAACGTGCCAGTTTCCGCGTTTTCATGATGCCTCCTACAGCCGTCACATGAATCAGCTGGCCGAAAACAGCACGCAGCGGAGTTCGTTCCGGCTTCGACTGAGTCCGCGCCCGCTGTTGCCCTGGACGCTATCGGGGTACCTGCTCACCGTTTTATTGCTGGCTTTTCTGGTCGACGGTTTTTTTCAGGTCATTCTCCGATTGATGAGTCCGCAGCCTGTTTCGGCGGTTTTTACAGTTCTGAGCAGTACGCTGGTGGTGGGCATTGGTAATGGATGGGCTTCGTACCGTATTCTTCAGCAGGCCCAAATGCGGGTAATGGCTCCGTTGACAATCAGGCAGTTTACCAATGAATTAGCCGAAGAGTTTGGGCGGGAACCGATTTTCCGAAACCTGTTGCCTGTTATCATGAAACGGGCCGGAATTTGGGGGAAACAGAAAAATTACGCCCATTTGCTGCTGCTGGAAGCCGTTACGTACCGGTTTGCGATCTCCCCCGATCAAATGAACGTTGTCGTTCCCGACGCCGTTTCCGAACAATTGAGAAATGCTCCCGCTGCGGTTCAACAGGGCCTGGAACGGCTTTTCGTTTTCAGCATCCTCATCGACGGTCATTTATCGTCACCGGAACGCGAGCAACTCCGGCAACTTCAGCACGCGGGCGTTGTCAAAATGTCGTTGGACGTGATTGAGTCAATGCGCAGAAATTTTGCGAAAGGAGAGGGGTTGTGGGTCTAATTTCGGAAATTGGCCGGCACATTTCCTATTCCGACGAAATCCTTTCTGACCTGTTGCCTGTTGGCGTGTTCCGTCTTAACGTTTGCGCAAACCCGTTCGAAGCCGCCCGTTTCCATTATTTTAGATACCGATATTGGCCCTGATTACGATGACGTGGGTGCTATGGCGGTTTTGCACGCACTGGCCGACCGGGGAGAAGCCCGTCCATTGGCGGTTATTGCTTCCAATAAGCACGAACTTGTGGTGCCAACCATTGATCTACTGAATACCTATTTTGGACGTCCCAACTTACCGGTCGCCGTAACAAAAGGCCCCGGTGTTAATGAAGGTGCCTTTCAAAAGTGGCCCGAAATGCTCGTCGCCAACTACCCGCATACCATCCGGTCAAGCGCCGATGCGCCGGATGCTGTAACGACGTACCGGCAGATTCTGGCCAACCAACCCAATGGCAGTGTAACCATCGTAACCGTCGGTTTTTTAACCAATATGGCCAATTTGCTGGCGTCGAAACCGGATCAGTATTCGCGGCTGAACGGCAAAGAGTTGGTCCGGCAAAAAGTAAAAGAACTGGTGTCGATGGCGGGGATTTTTCCGGCTGGCCGGGAGTTCAACGTGCATAGAGACTCCGTTGCTGCGGAGAGGGCGTTTGCGGGCTGGCCCACTCCAATTATTTTCAGTGGTTTTGAGATTGGCAAGCAAATTAAAACGGGCCTTCGTCTGGCGGCTAATTCAGCTCTGACCAGCCCCGTCAAAGACGTATTTGTTCGCTGTATGCCGATGGCAAAAGAAGATAAAGACGGGCGGATGAGCTGGGATCAGACGGCGGTTTTGGTGGCGATCCGGGGTGCCGAACCGTATTATGGCCTGAAGCGGGGACGCTATGTGGCCAAGGGCGGTAACAACGGCTGGCAGGACGATCCGAAGGGAAATCATTATTACCTGACCAGCAAAATGCCGGCAGCGCAGGTAACCGAAGAAATTGAAAACCTGATGATGCACCAGCCCGGAAAATAGAGTGCGAACCAACGGTTTTGGGCGCTAACAGCTTTGCAGAAAAAAAGTTTTCTAGTTGGACTTTTTTGTGATAAGATGGGGAAAGTTAGCGGAATGTTTGTTAATTTTGAATAGCCTATCGTAACTGCTTAGCTATGTTCAGACAGTTGTTTATCGATTTCGCTGGCCGCGTTCAGCTTCGTATCACCCGCTTTGGAATAAAAGAATGGCTTTTGCTGTTCTATTTCTTCGTTCAGCCCCTCGTTTGGCAACGGTGCGTTGACGGTTTTGAGTATGCCTGGCATTTGCTGCAAATTGCCAGTTTGTTTGCCACGGCTGATATTGCTGAGCACATCGTTGGTTTGTTTCAAGGCCAGGTGGAACGTCGGCAGTTATTGACGCGCATCAAAGAATGGGGCCTGATCATCTCGGCCGTAGCCTTCCTGATCTTGTTCGTAGAAAGTTTGGTAATCGGGTTGTAAACCCTGTTCCAACCCGATTACCGACTGAAAATCCTTACCGTCCTGACTCAGCCGTAATCGGTTTCAGTGGTATTTTCTGGTCGCGCATGGCCGCATTGTACACAAACGAAGCAACGATGGTTGACGCCTGTTTCAGGTCGTCGGCAACCAGGTGATCGTAGGTGTCCATGTTGGTATGATGCGTCCGGGTGCTGTACTCAATACCGTCCTGAATAAAACCAAAACCGGCCAGCCCCACGCGGTCGAACGACACATGATCCGTGCCTCCGCTGCTTTTGGGGGCAACCGTTGTGGCGCCCAAATCGTGGAACGGTTCCAGCCATTTCGCGAAGATAGGACCGGCGGCCGTGTTGTTTTGCAGGTAAATGCCCCGAATCTTGCCCGTTCCGTTATCAACGTTGAAATAAGCTGCCAGTCGTTCTCCTTCTTTCGTGAATTTGTTGGTAGCCGGATCGATGAAATGCTTCGTAACGTAATTTTTGGAACCGTGTAAGCCTTGTTCTTCTCCACTCCAGAGCGCTATCCGAATTGTTCGACGCGGTTTCAGACCAAGTGTTTTCAGAATCCGGACGGCTTCCATCATCACCGAGCAGCCAGCCGCGTTGTCCGTTGCACCCGTTGCCGCATGCCAGGAATCGAGGTGAGCGCCCAGCATAACCACTTCATCCTTTAGTTTGGGGTCCGAACCCGGAATTTCCGCCAGCACGTTGTAGCCCTTCGTGTCATTCGTGTAAAACTTAGTTTTAACGTCCAGTTCTAGTTTAATCGGAATGCCAGCTTTGGCCATCCGGCTCAACGACAGGTAATCTTCCACCGAAACCGTCAGATCGGCCAGATCGTCGTGGGCCACGCCTTTGTCGGCATTGGCAAAGTCACCGCTGACGAACAGCGTGCCGTCTTTACTGAGCTGAGTGGAGTTTAGAATGGCTAATGCCCCGCCCTGTTTGGCGAGTTTACGCATCTTCTGGTTGAAGGCATTGCGGGTACGCATCGCCAGAATCATGTTGCGGTAGGAGGAGTCGCGGGGAGCAGCCTCCTCTTTGGTCATTTTTTCGAGATCCGCGTCCGTAAACCGTTTGGCATCGGGGTTGAACGAAGGACGGATGGCAAAGGGCTGATGAAGTAAAATAACCTTGTTTTTCAGTTTGTCGCGGTAGCCTTCCAGAGCGGTTGTATCGGATTCGTCGATATACAAAACGTCGGCCTGCTGCATTCCTTTCGTGCCCCCACTCCAGGCTCTGGGTATGGCAATGATGGTTTTGTAGTAGGGGGCCGTCATGGCGATGTAACTCCGCTCCATTTCCCAGCCTTTGCCCCATTCACCCCAGGGTTCGAGCCGGGCATTTTGCAGCCCCCATGCGGTCAGTTGGTTTTTCGTCCAGTTGGCGGCTTTCATAAAACCCGGTCCCTGCAAACGCGGTCCGTTGACGTCGGTCAGGTAGAAAGCCGTTTCCATTACCTTGGAACGGTTCAGCCCTTCTTCACGAATCTTTTTAACAACGGCCGGATCCGGTTTGTCCGATTGGCCGAAAGTGAGTAGAGCAGTGCCGAGCGACAGACCGGCGATTAAAAGTCGGGTTTTCATGAAGTGTCGGTTAAATAGTTAACTCTAAAATACGGCATGAAAAGCCGGCTACCTAGTTCAGTGAAAGTTTGTTGGGAAAGTGTTAAAAAATCAATAAATAGAACAACGTTGGATTTTTAACAGCTTGTAGTTGCCAACACATCGGCAGGGCGGTTCAGGCGCTTTGGGAACCCATCTTGACTAAAAAAGCTTTGATAAACAGACTGTTTTTCGAATTATGCACAAGGTATTACTAGTGGAAGATGATCAGCGGGTTGCTTCGTTCCTGAAAAACGGACTGACCGAAAAGCTGTTTTCGGTGGTCAGCGTGGATCGGGGGTATGAGGCTATCCAACTGGCCAATCAAAGCGATTTTGACGTGATCATTCTGGATGTGATGCTCCCGGATACGGACGGGTTTGAGGTTTGCAAAGCCATTCGCAAGCGCCATATCAGTGTGCCGGTGCTGATGCTGAGTGCCTTGAATTCGCCGGAGGAAAAAACGCACGGCCTGGATTGTGGTGCTGACGATTACTTGGGAAAACCGTTTCACTTTCCGGAACTACTGGCCCGCATCAATGCGCAGTTGCGACGCAAGGCGTTTGAAAAAGGCAATTTTGAGGATTACAGCTTTCACGACCTGAAAGTCGATGTTGATCGGCATCAGGTACACCGCGGAGCCACGGAAATCACGCTGTCGCCCCGGGAGTTCAAGCTGTTGTTGTATCTGCTGAAAAACCGGGGCAAAGTCGTCAGCCGGGCCGAAATTGCCGATGCGGTCTGGGATATTCAATTTGATACCAATACCAATATCGTTGATGTGTACATCAATTATCTGCGGAATAAAATAGACAAGGGTTTTTCGCCCACGCTGATTCAAACCATCAAGGGGCGTGGCTACCTGCTGGAAGCACGGCATGAATCTTAGACGGAAATTAACGCTGCAATCAACGGGCATTTTTGCCCTGACACTGGCTGTTGTCTTTACGGGAACATACCTGATTTTTCAGCGGCATACGCGCACCCTTTTTTTTCATAAACTCAGCGATCGGGCGTTGATTGCGGCTTTTGTTTACTTTGAAAAAGACGAGGTGAGCCGGCAGAACTACCGACGGCAAGCGGAAGCCTATCAGGCCCGGCTCAGTCACGAAACAATTCAGGTCTACAGCCAGCAGGGAGCGCTTCTTTTTGAAGACCGGGGCCCGGAAAAACCGATCAGTAAATCGCAGATTGACCGCATCGTGCGGCAAAGAGAGGTGTCTTTTGACCGGGGAGACCGGCAGTGCGTGGGTATTTATTACCGCGATAATCAGGGCGATTTTGTGATCGTGGCTTACGGCAATGATCTGTCCGGAACGGCCAAGATTCACCAATTGGGGCTTACCATGCTGATGTTCTTTACCGGAGGAATCGGGCTGAATCTGCTCCTGAATACGTTGCTGGCCAAACGAACGTTTCGGCCCTTCTCGGAAGCCATTGAGCAGGTAAATCAAATTTCGGCGGAAAGCCTCGACCAGCGCTTGCCGGTGCTGGAAGGTAAAAAAGATGAAGTACAGACGCTGATTGCCACGTTTAACTACTTCCTTGACCGGATTGAAGTGGGTGTAAAAAACCAGCAGCATTTCCTGCGGCAGGCTTCCCACGAACTCAAAACGCCACTGGCGGCTTTGATTGGTGAACTGGAGGTGGCTCTCCAGACGGATCGCTCGGCGGCCACGTACGCTCAGGTGATCCGAAATGCGCTGAGTGATGCTTACCACTTGCAGGCCATTATGGAAAGTCTGCTGCTGATCTCCCGGATGCAGGCCGATCAGTTTATTCAGCGAACTCCGCTTCGGGTCGACGAAGTGCTGTGGGAAGTGCTGGAAAAGTTGCGGGTGAAGTATCCAACCGCCGAAGTGCAGGTCGATCTGGAACGAGTCGATCCGGATACCTTGCAGATCAGCGGGAACGAGCCCCTGCTGTTTGTCGCCCTGACAAATATCATCGAGAATGCCATCAAATTTTCCAATTCCCAACCCGTTCAGATTGTCTTTCGAACTGAAGAGGAGCTCATCATTGAGGTAATCGACCGTGGAGTGGGTATTCCCCCAGCGGAAACAAACCGAATTTTCGACATGTTTTACCGCGCCAGCAACGTTCGCCGTGTCGCCGGGCACGGTCTTGGTCTGCACCTGACCCAGCGGATTCTGGAGTTGCACGGTTTTCGGTTTCGGTTCGATTCCGTGTTGGGGCAGGGGTCGGTGTTCCAAATCCTGCTGTAGCCGAAGGATAGATTGCCTTTCAACGGGATTAAGGACCACTCTAAGCAGACTTTAACGCCACTCTAACCTACTTCTAATCCAGGGCTTAATTGGGTCTAATGTAGTGCTGATACTTTTGCAATGTATTGTATATCAGCATGAAGAGATATAGATTTTTTTATTTACTTGTCCTTGTCGTTAGCCTTCTTGCTACCGGTTCGCTCCGGGCGCAAGTGCTACCCGCCGATACCATTGCGGTAAGCCGCCAACAGGCCGAGCAGCTTTTTTTGACGCAAAACCTGCAACTACTGGCCGAAAAGCTCAACATCAGCCAGGCTGACGCGCGCATTCTTCAGGCGAAGGTCTGGCCGAATCCGTCGTTGACGGTGGATCAGGTCAACTTTTGGGCGTTTCCGTACCAAACCGGGGGCGAAACCGTTTCGCCCCCGTTGATTGGCCGACGTTTTGGCCGCAATCAGCAGTTTGCTTTTCAGATCGATCAGCTCATTCAGACCGCCGGAAAGCGGAAGAAGCTGGTAGCGATTGAAGCTGTGGGGCGCGAGCGGGCGGAGCAGTATTTTATGGACTTGCTGCTCTCGCTAAAAGCAGAATTTCGGAATTCGCTGACGGATTTGAGCTTTCATCAGCAGTACGCCGATTTACTTCGTCAGCAGCTACCACTCCTGGCGGATCTGATCCGGGGGCAGCAGCGTCAGGTGCAGAGCGGCAATATTTCCCAGGCCGAACTTTTCCGGCTGAAAGCCCTCGAACTGGAACTACTGTCGGATTTGCGGGAGCGCTCTACCACCATTAATCAGGTGCAGCAGGAGCTCAAAACGTTGCTGGCATTGCCCGCAACCAGTTACCTGCGCCTGACTGATCCGGGCGTAATTCCCGATTATACGGCCTTAAAAACCGTCGGGTTTACGGCCTTGTCTGAAAAAATGCTGGAACAGAGCCCGAGGCTACGGGCTGGACGTACGGAAGTCGATTTTGCCAAAGCAACGCATCAGTATGAGCGGGCGCAACGGAAACCAGACCTGACAGCCTCCGTTGCCTACGATCGCAATGGGAACACCATGCTGGATTTTGTTGGCTTTGGCGTGTCGGTTGATCTGCCTTTTTTTAACCGGAACCAGGGAAACATCCGGGCTAGCCAGCTCGAAATAGAGAAAAACCAGCTGCAACTGACGCATACGACCAACAACCTCCAAAATCAGCTCTTCAAGGCCTACGCCGATTTTCAGTCGGCAGCCGACTTTTACGAGCGACTGGATGTGGATTATACCCGCAACCTGGACGAATTGATTCAGGGTGTAACCCGCAATTTTCAACGCAAAAACCTCAGTCTGCTGGAGTTTCTCAACTACTTCGAAGCTTTCCGCGATAACAAGCAAACGTTGCTGGAAGCGACAAAAAATCTGCAAAACAACCTGGAAGAACTTAATTATTTAACCGGCACCGACTTACTATGAATGCGACAATAATTTCTAAATCCGTGGGTTCGGCCCTACTTCTGCTCGGACTACTGGGCGGCTGCCAGTCAACTTCGGAGCAGGCATCAACAACGGCTGCCCCTACCAATGAAAATTGCTTGCCGGAAGAAACGGCCGCCAGCCGACAAACGGTTGTGGTGCAACACGCTCCGGCCGTTGAAGTGATCAAATTGACCGGAAAAGTCAATTACAATCCGGATAAAGTGGTTCGTTTTGTGCCACTGCTGGCTGGCGTTGTCGATCGGGTTACGTTTAGTTTGGGCGATTACGTCAAAAAAGGGCAGGTTCTGCTGGAAATTCGGAGTTCGGAGCTGTCCAGTTTGCAAACGGATCTGAAAACCGCCCAGGCCGAACTCCGCATGGCCGAGCGGTCGCTGTCGTCGACGCGCGACATGTATGAAGACAAGCTGGCGTCAGAGAAAGATTTGATTCAGGCCGAAAACGAGGTGGAAATGGCTAAACAGGCCATTCGGAAAGCAACGGAAACCCTGCAACTCTACGGCGGTAGCCTGGAAAAAGGTGTTCTGGTGATTCGGGCACCCGCCAACGGATACATCGTTGAAAAAACCATTGTGGCGGGTCAGCAGATTGAGAGCGGGGGCGATCCGCTGTTTACAATTTCCGATCTGAAACAAGTCTGGATTACGGCTAATGTTTACGCCGGTAACCTCCATGAGGTACAGGAAGGCATGCCGGTCGAAATTAAAACAACGGCGTATCCAGATCGGGTCTTCTACGGAAAAATCAACCGGTTTTCCAACGTGTTCGATGCCAATGAGCGGGTCATGAAAGCCCAGATTTTCATGGACAATCCGGGCCTGATGCTCAAACCGGAGATGTTTGTCAATGTGCTGGCGCGGAAACAGCGGCCCGAAACCGCCCTGGTGGTACCAACCAAAGCCGTCGTTTTCGACAACGATCAGTATTTTCTGGTCAAGTATCAGGACGAGTGTCATCTCCAGCTGATCAATCTCAAACCACTGTATCAATCCAACGATTCCACTTTTTTCAAGGGCGGAATGGAGTCCGGAGAGCGGGTTTTGATGAGCAATCCGCTGCTGGTATACAATCAATTAAAGCAAGCTACGGCGGTTAACTAAGAAAGAAGCATGTCAAAATTAGTTGAAAAGATTGTCTCGTTTGCGTTACGGAACCACCTGATTGTTTTTTTTCTGACGTTTTTGCTGCTGGTGGCCGGGGTAGTAAGCTACCTGAAAACACCCATCGAAGCGTTTCCGGATGTAACCAACACCCGTGCCCGGATCATCACCCAGTGGCCCGGACGCAGCGCCGAGGAAGTTGAAAAGTTTGTCACTCTGCCATTGACGCGCGAGATGAACACCATTCCGAAAAAGACGGAAGTTCGCTCGGTTTCGTTGTTCGGCCTTTCGGTGGTAACGGTTTTGTTTGAAGACGGTATTGAGGATTTTTACGCCCAGCAATACGCCGGAAGTCGGCTGCGAAACGTGGATTTGCCCGAAGGTACGGATGCCGAGCTGGAACCGCCCGCGGGCGCTACTGGCGAGATTTTTCGCTACGTTCTAAAGGGCTCCGGAATGCCCATTCGAGAATTGTCGGCTTTGCAGGAATGGGTGGTGGAGCGCGAGCTGGTGGCCGTGCCGGGTGTGGCGCAGGTGGTGAGTTTCGGGGGCGAGGAGAAGAGCTACGAAATTCAGGTGAATCCGGTCGAGCTGGCCAACTACAACCTGACGTCGCTGGATGTATTCGAAGCGGTTTCGAAAAGCAACATCAACGTGGGTGGGGATGTAATCACCAAAGGCAACCAGGCGTATGCCGTGCGGGGTGTTGGCTTGCTGGAAAGCACCGAAGACATCGAGAATATTCTGATCGAGAATGTGAACGGAACGCCCGTGACGGTAGGCAATGTGGCCACCGTGAGCATTACGGCCAAACCCCGGCTGGGGCAGGTGGGCTTGCAGGATGAAGACGATCTGGTAGAAGGCGTGGTGATTATGCTCCGGGGCGAAAACCCCAGCCAGGTGATTGAACGGCTGAAAGATAAAATTCATGACTTAAATACCCGGATTTTGCCGAAAGGCGTTAAGCTCGAGGCCTTTCACGACCGCACCGAACTGGTCGACAGCACAGTCAATACCGTAACCCACAACCTGATTGAAGGCGTGGTGCTGGTATCGGTTTTTGTCTTTTTGTTTCTGCTCGACTGGCGAACGACGCTGATTGTGGCCTCTGTCATTCCGCTGGCCTTCCTGTTTGCTATCACAATGCTGCGCATTCAGGGGCTGCCGGCCAACCTGATCTCCATTGGCGCGGTCGATTTTGGGCTTTTGCTGGAGGGAACGATGGTAATTGTGGAGACGGTTTTTGTGGGGTTGGATAAGAAAGCCCATGAGTTGGGGATGGAACGGTTTAACAAGATCTCTAAGCTGGGCATCATCAAGCAAAGCGCCCGAACCGTGGCCAAATCCATTTTTTTCGCCCAGATCATCCTGATCGTGGCCCTGTTGCCCATTTTCACGTTCCAGAAAGTGGAGGGAAAAATGTTTACGCCCTTGGCCTTTACGCTGGGTTACGCCCTGATTGGCTCGGCCGTTCTGAGCCTGACCTATGTACCGGCTATGTGTAAGGTGCTGCTCAACAAGAACATCATCGACCGGCATAACCCGATCACTGAATTCTTCCGCAACGGTATTTACCGCCTATTTCAGGGAGCTTTTCGTGTGCCGAAGCTGACCATTGCGGCATTCGTGGGCCTGTTTTTACTGTGTGTACTGAGTTTCAACCGGCTGGGTTCGGAGTTTATTCCCAAACTCAACGAGGGAGCGCTCTACATCCGGGCCACACTGCCGAACAGTGTTAATCTGGCCGAATCGGTGAAGCTGACCAAAGAAATGAAGGCCAAATTTCGGGAATTTCCGGAGGTGCGGTTTGTGCTGACGCAGACGGGGCGCCCCAACGACGGGACGGACCCCACCGGTTTTTTCAACATTGAATTCCACGTACAGCTTCATCCCGAAGACGAATGGAAGCGCGGGCTATCCAAGGAGAGACTGCTGGACGAGATGGAAAAATCGCTGCGGGTGTACCCCGGCACGATTTTCAGTTTCAGCCAGCCCATCATGGACAACGTGGAGGAATACGTGGCCGGGGTGAAAAGTTCGCTGGTGGTCAAGGTGTTTGGCGATGACCTGTTTCAACTGGAAAAAATTGCCGATCAGGTAGCCAATTCCATCAAGGATGTGCGGGGCGTCGAAGATCTGAACGTGTTCCGAAACATCGGTTTGCCCGAGCTCCGGATCAAGATGAACGAACGACGCATGGCCCGCTACGGCGTCAGCATGGCCGATGCACAGTCGGTGGTGGAGATGGCTATCGGGGGGAAAGCCGCTTCGCATTTTTACGAGAACGAGCGGATTTTCGATATTCGGGTTCGGTACGCGCCCGAGTTCCGGCAGTCGGATAAGGAAATTGCCAACATGCTCGTGCCGGGCAATGGCGGCACGAAAGTACCGCTTTACGAAATTGCGGATATTTCCTTCCACACGGGGCCGGCTTTCATCTACCGCGAAGGCAGCAGCCGGTACATTGCCGTGGGCTTCTCGGTTCGGGGCCGGGATCTGGGCGGTACCATTGCCGAAGCGCAGGAAAAAGTAAAGGAAAAAGTGCAACTACCCGAATCGTATAAAATGAGTTGGGCGGGCGAATTTGAAAGCCAGCAACGGGCCATTGGTCGTCTGGCGATCATTGTACCGGTTTCGCTGCTGCTGATTTTCTTCCTGTTGTATTTCAACTTCGGCAACCTGAAGGATACGCTTATTTCGCTGGTCACGATCCCGTTTGCCTTTATCGGCGGATTTCTGTCGCTCTGGCTAACCAACACCATTTTTGGTATATCGGCTGGCATCGGATTTATCATCCTGTTTGGGGTCGGTACCATCGACGGCATCATCCTGATCGGGGTAATGAAAGACAACCTGCGACGACGAATGCCGTTGAAAAAAGCGATCTCCGACGGGGTGTATTCGCGGATTCGTCCCGTCTTCATGATTGCGGTCATGGGTTCGGCAGGGTTGCTTCCGGCGGCTCTTTCATCGGGCATGGGATCGGAAATTCAGAAACCGTTGGCGATCATGATTGTGGGCGGATTGATGGTCTGTATGATTCTGTCGCTGATCGTTCTGCCACAGGTGTTTTATTGGGCTTATAAACCGTCGCGAAAAGCTAAAAAGAAAGAAATGGCTTTAACGGCGGCCTAACTAACGGCTTTTGGTAAGCACCTCTTATGATGAAAACAGCATTGATGCGGGTCGGGATGGTAGGTATGACACTCCTGAGTTCATTCTTGACCAACGCGCAGGACGATACGGGGCAGATTGCCATCACGCCTTCCTTGGGAATTCCGTGGGTCGTTTCTGCCCGGGAACGGCCCATCGGTAGTGCCGGGTTTACGTTTTCGTATTATCCCACTCCGTCTTTTTCGTACGGTTTGCGGTACGGTGCCGTGCGAACGGGTTACCGGTCTTTCTCGGCAGAAACGGGTTCGGTTCGGGGAACGATTGATCGACAGGTGGTGGCTTTTACGAGCGAATACGTCTTCACGAAGTCAAGGTGGCAGCCTTTTGTGGGTTTCGAAGCGGGTCTTTGCTTTACCAATGCTACTTTTCAGCGAAACGAAAGGCCTTCGTTGGCCGGTTTGGCCGATCGGGAACGTGTTTATTTTCCAAGCTATTTGGCTAGTTTTCCAACATTTGGTATCCAATGGCGAAAAACTCCTTCCTTTGCCGTCCGGCTGGAAGGAGTCTCGTCACTGCTTCTTTCGCCCGGTGGGCGGGAGAGCAGTAGCCTGGTGACGGACACCACTGTACCAGGCTCCGTTGTGATTGGCTTTCAGGTTGGTTTGCAGTGGCGGTTTCCGGGCGGAGTTTGAAAGAAAGGTCGCCAATTTTCAAAAACCGCTGGGAATTTTTTGTAGCTCTTCTTTCTGCGCTTTTTTGATCTGTTTTAGGCCCTCCTGAATCAGGCTCAGCACAATCGACCAACCCAATGCGCCGAGTAAAATGTGCTTGAACTGAATACCAAATAGCGACGGAAACAAAGGCAGATCGAAGCTCGCGTTCCAGAGCATATGCATGACAACCACCAATACGAACAGGCGGATAAAGGATCTTTCCTGCAGCAGTTCCCAGCGGAAGGGCCCGAAGGCCTTCAGGCGCCAGACCGCAGCCGCCGTGATGGCGGTCCAGACGATGTGGGCAAACGGAGCCATAATGCCCCGAACTACAATGTTACCCAGCGCGCTGCCAATGGAACCGTATTCGAGCAGCGCCACAAAAGCGTACCCGGCAGACTCGAACGCGGCAAAGCCCGTTCCGACGGCAGCGCCAAAAAGCAAACCGTTCAGAATCCAGGGATATTTGCGCTTATTTCGCATCAGGGCCAAAACCGTTAGCAGCTTTCCGGATTCTTCCACAATGCCGGCGCTCGAAGCTCCCAGCCAACTCGACAGAAAGCTGACATTGCTGAAGAATAGCAATGAAATCAGGATGGAAAGTATACCGCCGGTAAACAGTAATTTGACGGTTTGGTAGAGTGACACGTTCTGGGGGGCATTCATTTCCCAGAAGAAGATCAGACACGCAAAAGGAACCGCAAACGCGCCGACGAAGAGCAGGCCGGGAATAACGATGATGTTGCTGAATTGGGCAGCGGCAATGTATAGCCCCCAGAAAACGAGCAGTGAAGCAACGGCTATTCGGCCAAATAACCAGGGCTGGGGCCAGTTGACCGAAATACTTTCGAGCGGGGGCGTTGTAGCGCGGGTCCCTACGGTAAAAGCGTTTTCGATATCATCGTCGGTTCGCTTTTCGCCAATCCGGGAGAAAATGGATTTCAGGCTGAAATCTTTATCGAGCTGGTCGATACCGGCAAAAGAGGAAAACCGTTGGTAATGATCCGAATAAGGGTTGTCGGCCGCTGGCGGTTGGTTGGCTTTGGACAAATGCCAGAGTGAGGTTCCGATTTGAAGGACATCGTTGTTCAAACCAATGTCGCCCGTCATGGCTGGCGCGCCATTAAGCCGGACGTATTGATTGTCGATGGTGTAGAATTGAAGCCGGTTGCCATCGAAAAATAGGTTCAGGTGCTGATCAGCTACGTAAGGGTCAATCAGGGGCAGAACGCTTTGGGTTCCACGGCCCAGCAGCAACCGCGAATAGGGCGTCAGGGCGATGGCTTTGCCCGCGTCGGGGCCGGCAGAACATTGAAGGATGAACAGGTCGGGCGGTTGAGGGGGTGGATGATGCATTGAAGGGAGACGGGCTAGGGGTTTGCCAATTGGCTGGTTACATCTTGCCGAACGATTTCTACATGCTGGATTCGTTTGTCATCGGCCGAGAGGACTTTGAACGTAAAATCGCCGTAACCGACTTCCTGACCGGTTTGGGGAACGCGGGTAAACAATTCCAGAAGCAACCCGCCCAACGACTCGCTATCGCCTTTTACAGCGTCAAAATACGTAATATCAACGTTCAGAATTCGGCAAATATCCGTCAACAGAATTTTGCCTTCTACCACAACCGTTCGTTCATCAACCCGCTGAAACGGTAGCGTCTCTTCTTCGTCAAATTCATCATTAATATCGCCAAATATTTCTTCAATGATGTCTTCCAGTGTGATCAGGCCCCGGGTGCCGCCGTACTCATCGACCACAATGGCCATGTGTACCCGTCGCTTCTGAAAGTCCTGGAGCAAGTCGTCTATTTTCTTGGTTTCCGGAATGAAAAAGACGGGTCGGATCAAGGTTTGCCATTGAAACAAATCGTCCATATCCAGGTGGGGCAGTAAATCTTTCAGGTACAGAATTCCCTCAATTTCGTCCAGTGATTCTTTGTAAACGGGCACCCGGGAGTATCCCGACTGATTGATCTCGGCCATCAGCGCCGTAAACGTCAAATCGTCCCGGAAGGCGGTTATATCAACCCGGGCCCGCATAGCCTGACGGGCCGTCAGGTTACTGAAGTTGACAATTCCCTTGATCAGTTCGCGTTCCTCGTGGGTCGATTCGCTGCTGGTCAGTTCAACAGCCTGGTTAAGTTCTTCCATCGAAACCTTATAACCCCGGCGATGGATGCGCTGATCAATCACGCTTGTCAGGCTAACCAGTAAAACCGACAGCGGACGAAAAACCGTTGAGGCCAGGGCAACCAGGGGGGCCGTTCGGCGGGCGACGGTTAAGCTATTCTGGCTGGCGTACACCTTCGGAATAATCTCGCCAAAGAGGACAATCATCAGGGTTACAATCACCGTTACGCTGACCAGCACCCAGCCGGATGTGGGATCGAGCTGGCTTAATTTCCAGACTAGGTAGGTAATGATAACAACAATCGCAAGGTTGAGTAAGTTGTTGAAAATCAGAAGGGATGCCAGGAGCCGCCGGGGGCGGTCGAGCAGGTTCATTATGCGACGTTCGGCTGCGTTATCGCTGCTGCGACAAACCGCCCGGTCATCGGATGAAAGGGAAAAAAACGCGGCCTCAGAGGCTGAAACAATGGCGGCCAGGGCCAAAAGAACCAGTAGAATGGCGGCATAAGGGCCATAAAAACTAAGATAGGAGCTCCAGACATCGGCCTGGAGCTCCTTACCCGAAAGCGGATCGCTATCCATGTAATTGTTTCTAAGTGAACAAAAACGCGCGCTTAGAACGGTAAATCGTCATCGCCTGCGTTACTCATATCGTCGGGGACGGGTTCCGGTTTACGAGCCGCCGGGGCTGGCCGCGGAGCGGGTTGAGGAGCCGCAGGCCGGGGGGGTGGTGCGGGTGCGGCCTGTTGCCGGGGCGCTGGTGCGGGTTCTGCGTAGGCTTCTCCACCATCGCCACCGTCCTGACGGCCACCGAGGAACTGAAACGTAGTGGCTCGAACTGTCAGGGAAAACCGTTCCTTGCCTTCACGGTCCGTATACGTCTCGGTTTTCAGCCGACCTTCTACGTAAATCTGGTTGCCCTTGCGGACATATTTTTCGATGGTTTTGGCCTGGTCGTTCCAGACTTCGACCCGAAACCATTCTGTTTGATCAACTTGCTCTCCGGTGCGGGTGGTGTAGCGTTCGTTTGTGGCAACGCTAAATTTGGCAACAACCGACCCTCCATCAAGGTAGCGGACTTCGGGATCGTTACCAACATTGCCAATCAGAATCACTTTGTTCATGCTTGCCATAAAACGGTAAATAAAATGATGAATTGATAATAACTAAAGCAAGTAAAAATAGTTAAAAATGAAGACTTTTCAAATAGTCTACTATTAAAATTGGCTTTGGTAACCGTTCTGTATCAGATGGTTTACAAAAAAATAAGCCATCGGGCAGTTGTACGTTTCGGTCCTCCGGAATATCGACCAACCAGAACCGGGCGCGGATACGCTGGTGCGATAAAACGTGCGTTTTTTCGTCGGACAAACCCTTCAGAATTCCTTCCTGCAGCACCCAGTTCAACACGGCTCCTTCCGGTAATTCCCGAAACGCTTCCATGGGTTCTTCGGTTTCAACCAGGCAAAAATCGTAGAGATGCTGCCAGATATCTTTCTGGGTCCGTTTCTTCAAGGCAATACGATCGCCCTGTCGGATCACAATGTAATTAAAATACCGTTCGCGGACGGCGGTTTTCTTACTTTTCACCGGCAAAAACCGTTGCCGACCCGTCAGATACGCCTGGCATTGCTGCTGAAAGGGGCAAATCAGGCAATCGGGTGAAACCGGTGTACATTGGATGGCCCCAAACTCCATGATGGCCTGGTTATGCGTCGCCGGCTGATCGGATAACTGGATCAGTTCATTAGCCAGCGTCAGGAACGTTTTTTTTGCGGAGGTGGTGGTAATGTCTTCTTCGATGCCGAATATCCTGGCCAGAACGCGGTAAACGTTTCCATCCACTACCGCCACTTTTTCATTGAATGCAAAAGAAGCAATAGCGGCTGCGGTATAGGCTCCTACGCCCGGCAGTTTCAGCAGTTCCTGATACGTTTCCGGAAAATGTCCGCCCAGCGGGCCGGCTACATACTCCGCCGTGCGGTGCATATTTCGGGCGCGGGAATAATACCCAAGCCCCTGCCAGAGTCGTAGTAAATCGCGTTCATCGGCAGCGGCCATAGTGGCCACTGTGGGGTAAGCCAGCACAAAGCGTTCGTAGTACGGACGGCCCTGCGCAACCCGGGTTTGCTGCAGGATAATTTCTGATAACCAGATCAAATAAGGGTCGCGGGTGTGGCGCCAGGGGAGGTCCCGCTTGTGGTGTTCGTACCACCGTAACAGGGTAGTAGAAAAACCAGCTTTTACGTTGTCTAAGTCCAAAAAACGATTCAAAATAAGTCGTAACTAGGTGTCGTTGAGAAGAAAAAACCAGGAATAGTGTTTTTTCTCTAACAGGAAAAATCTACCTTTGTGCTCCCAATTTGGAGAGACTTTTTTTCAACAACTGATTGAACCTTAAAGTTTAGTACGAACGTGACGAAAGCAGACGTAATCGCAGAAATTGCCGAGAAGACAGGAATCGACAAGGCAGATGTTCAACACACTATTGAAACATTCTTCACCGTAATTAAGAGTAATCTGGCGAAGAACGAGAACATCTACGTGAGAGGGTTCGGCAGTTTCATTAACAAGAAGAGAGCCCGTAAAGTGGCCCGGAACATCTCCAAGAATACGGCGATGGTTATTGATGAGCACTTTATTCCCAGCTTTAAGCCGGCAAAAGTGTTTGTTGAACAAGTAAAAACTCAGGTTAAACGGAGCGAAAACGTTTCAGCTTAATCTTTTTGTAAGACCCAAGAGATGAGAGTCAGACAAGAGATAATAGCTTGATCTCTTGTCTGATTTCTCATGTCTGTTAACATGAACAAATCAATTTTTCTCGTCATCGGGGCTGGCATTTTGTTAACGGCAGGGCTGTATAGTCTGCCGAAAGTAGTGTTGCGCAACGAAGAACGGAAACTAATCAACGAACGAACGACCGATGCCAGCACCGCCGTTCGGGATACGGCGGTGCTTCGCACTGACCGCTCGGATTTGCACACGGCCAGCCTTTCGCCGGAACAACAGAAGGAACTCAGCCGCCTGAACCGCCGTTTTCAATCAGCGGACGCTAAACAGAAACCGGTCGTTGGCAAGGACCTGATTGAGGCCTATCGGAAAGTGAGCCGGTATGATAGTGCCGCTTACGTTGCCGAACAACTGGTGCAACTGGCTCCGACCGAGGCTAACCTGCTGCGGGCCGGAGACTTGTATTACGAAGCCTACGGGTTTGCCGTTGACAATCAGAAACTGGCAAATCTGGGCCAGAAAACCCGGGATTTTTATCAGAAAGCACTCGATAGCAACCCGAATCTGCTGGCAGCCAAGGCCAATATGGCGATGACCTACGTGACCAGTGAAACGCCAATGCAGGGGATTATGATGCTGCGGGAAGTGCTGAAAGATGACCCGACCAATGAGCTGGCTCTGTTCAATATGGGGCTGTTGTCGATGCGCTCCGGTCAGTATAACCGGGCCGTTGAACGGTTTCAGGCCATCCTGAGCAATCATCCGGACAACACGAAAGCCCAATTTTACCTGGCCATCAGTTTAGGTGAAATGGGCCGGAAAGAGGAAGCCCGGCAATTGCTGGACAAAGTGAAAGCGCGGGAAAAAGACCCGACAATCCAGGCTGCCATTAAAGAACTGGAACAGAATTTGTAACCGTACCCACAGACTAAGCTGTGGGGAATTTTAACCATTTAACACATTACCATTATGCCTTGCGGAAAGAAAAGAAAACGCCACAAAATTGCTACCCACAAGCGGAAGAAGCGCCTGAGAAAGAATCGCCATAAGAAAAAATAGGTAGACCACTCGCGGGTGGGATGTTACCATGCGGGCCGGCCAATCGGAGGACTTATTCGCTTGTGCAATGGGTGTTAACCCAGCTGCCAACGAACCGATTGCCCGGCCTTTTTCTATATTTTCAGGCCTCTTAACCGCACATTCATCTTGTGAGTAACGAATTAGTAATTAGTTCGACTCAGAAAGGTGATCGGATAGCACTTTTGCAAGACAAAAGACTGCTGGAATATCACGTTGAAGAGTCGGACAGCAGCTTTACCGTCGGCGATATTTATTTAGGAACAGTTAAGAAGTTAGTGACGGGCCTCAATGCGGCATTTGTCGACATTGGCTACGAAAAAGATGCATTTCTGCATTATTTGGACCTGGGCTCCAACATTAATTCGCTTAACAAATTCACAAAAGATGTCATCGCCAAACGGGCCAATACCGCGAAGCTGAACAACTTCAAGCTCGAACCCGAGATTGACAAGCTCGGAAAAATCGACAAGGTATTGAGTAAGAATGCACCCATTCTGGTGCAGGTTGTCAAAGAACCCATCTCGACCAAAGGACCGCGCTTATCCTGCGATATCTCCATCGCGGGGCGGTATCTGGTATTGGTGCCCTTTGCCAATACGGTCAATATGTCCAAAAAAATTACGGATAAAGCCGAACGCACGCGCCTGATGCGCCTGATGTCGTCCATAAAACCGCAGAATTTTGGCGTCATTGTCCGGACGGTGGCACAGGGTAAAGACGTTGAAGAACTGGACCGCGATCTGACCAATTCCCTCGAAAAATGGGAAAAGGGAATTGCCGCCCTGCGCGACGCCAAACCCCGCGACCGTATAATTGGCGAGATGAACCGGGCTTCATCCATCCTCCGCGACATGCTGAACGAATCCTTCGACAGCATTACCGTCGACACCCGGGAGATGTATGATGAAATTAAGACGTACATTCACACGATTGCCCCCGAAAAAGAAAAGATCGTCAAGTTTTACAACAACAACAAGACGAAGGTTTTCGAACAATTCGGGCTGGAAAAACAGATTAAATCGCTTTTTGGCCGGTCGGTTAGCTTACCGGGGGGCGGTTATCTGATCATTGAGCACACGGAGGCTCTCCACGTTATTGACGTCAACAGCGGTAACAAATCGAATTCTGAGGAAGATCAGGAAGCTACCGCGGTCAGTGTCAACAAGGAAGCAGCCAAAGAAATTGCCCGCCAGCTGCGGCTGCGCGACATGGGTGGTATCATCGTCGTTGATTTTATCGACATGAAGAAACCCGACAACAAAAAAATGATTTTCGACGTGATGCGGGAGGAAATGAAAACCGATCGCTCCAAATTCACGATTTTGCCGCTGACGAAGTTTGGTTTGATGCAAATCACGCGGCAACGGGTTCGTCCGGAAATCAATATTGTTACCAAAGAAGTTTGCCCCACTTGTGGCGGTACCGGTACCATTCAGGCTAGTATTCTGATTACCGACGCCATTGAGCAAAACCTGGAATATATTCTGACACGCCAGAACGAACGCGGTGTTCAAATCATGATGCACCCGTATCTCTACGCCTATTACACCGCGGGCTGGTGGTCTAAGCAGATGCAATGGTTTGTGAAGTACAAAACTTGGGTGACGTTGATCAAAGATAGTTCGTTTGGTATCAACGAATTTAAGTTTTATAACAAACAGGGCGAAGAAATAGAGGTGACAGCGGGCTAATCCCGAACCGTTTTTGAACCAGAAAGCCACTCGTCAGGGTGGCTTTCGGTTTTTTATCAGTTTTTAAGTATAGCATTAGGATTCGGACCGCAAATTAAACGGAGTTGAGCTTCGTTAGTTTACTACGTAAGCAAGCCGAACCATGACTCCATCTACTCCGCAATCTTCCTGGTTACAACACCTGCCCCTCATGGCTACCGGTCTGTTACTGCTGTCGCTAGGCGGAGCCTACGCCTTTGTACCCGACTTTCGTGCTTTTTTACGGGAAGCCATCGATGTGTTGTCGAGTGACGATGAGCAACGGGTTACGGCCTGGGTGGCGCGGTTTGGCTGGCGTGGACCCTTACTGGTGGTACTGGCCATGATTGCGCAGATTTTTCTGGTCATTATTCCGTCGTGGGGGCTTATGATTGTGGCCGTATTGGCCTACGGGCCGGTTTGGGGAACGGTTTTATCGCTGTTGGCAACGGCGGTGGCAGCCAGCGTAGGGTACATGGTCGGGAAGTATGTGGGTGACGTGGCGGTTCGAAAATTGGTGGGGGATAAAACGGAGGAAAAAGTGGCATCCTGGGTACAGGAATACGGTTTTTGGGCGGTGGTTTTTGCGCGAGCCTCACCGTTTATCTCGGGCGACGCCATTAGCCTGATCAGCGGCATTTCGCAAATCGGTTTTCCAAAATTTATTAGCGCGACGGTTTTGGGAGTGGTTCCGCTGACGGTTGCCATTGGGTATTTTGGCGATAATACCAGTCGGTTAAAAGAAGGCTTCATCTGGATGACCGCCGTTAGTGTAGTACTGTTTTTAGGGTACTACCTTTACCAGCGAAAAACGAAAAGAGCGGATACTTAAATCCGCCCTTTTCGTTCTACTTTCTATTTCAGAATGGGTTCCAGTGCGGCCCGGTTTTCGTCGAGCCACTGGGCAATGTCACTGACAATTTCTTTGATGCCCAGTTCGGGTTTCCAGCCGGTCAGTTTAGTTACCTTCGTATTGTCTGTCACATACAGCCGAATGTCGGCGGCCCGGTTTTCGGCTACGCTGCTGATCGGAATCGTCTTGCCGGTTACTTCCTGACAGATTTTCGTCAGTTCCTGCAACGAAGCGCTGCTTTCGACTCCGCCACCCGCGTTCAGGATTTCGCCGTTAACTTGATCAATGTTGTGCAATTCCCAGTCGATCAGCCGGTATAAGTCGGCGATGTGCAGCATGTCACGGGTTTGTTTACCCGTTCCGCCGTAACCGATGTAAGCCAGTTGCTGCTCAAAATAGTGTTTGGCGATCCAGAGCACCATGACGCCCTGGTCCACTTTTCCCATTTGCCACGGTCCAGTAATAACCCCGCAACGGTTGATGACGGTTTTCAGACCAAAAAACTCGTTGTATTCCTGAATAATGAGCTCCGAGGCCAGCTTCGTGGTGCCGTACAACGACCGGGCACCGTCGAGCGGAAAGTTCTCCGCAATGCCTTTGGACGAAACGCCCGGCACCGGTTGCTCATCCGTTAGTACAAATCGGGTATCGCTTTCATCGAAATTCAGGGTTTCGATGGTTTTGATCGGATAGACCCGGCTGGTCGACAGAAAAATGACGTTGGCTTTGGACTTCAGTGCAAAATTCAGGCAGTTGACCGTACCGAAGAGGTTGGTATTCATCAGGTAGTCGGGCGTTCCGGTCAGACCGGCCAGCACCGACGGTTCGGCTGATGCTTCAATCAGTGTATCGACCGGCGGAATGGGATCGAAGTCTTCCTTGTTCCGGATATCGCCGTGCACAAACTGGATACCGGCTTTGGTCAATCGGCTCACGTTTAATTCGGAGCCTTTGCGCTTGAGGTTGTCAAGAACGAAGATTTCGTACTGTGGATAGTTGGTCTTCAGCGATAAAGCCAGGGAGGAGCCCACAAAACCAGCTCCGCCGGTGATCAATATTTTCATTCAAGTAGAGGTTAATCAGTCGACCGTTCATTCGGGAAATCCGCTGCCGGTCAACGTATGAACATTAGGTATCGATGCGTTTTAGTTTTACGTTTTCAACCGGCCGGATTACCAGCGGTACTTTTTCAATTTTTACGGCGCTGCTGTCCAGTCCAAACCAGCGGTCTTCGGGTGTCGTATAACCTTTGATAAAGAAGTAAACGTCCATCACAATTCGCTCGCGGAACGGCAGGTCATTTTCGTAAGAGAGGAATTTTTCCAGCACCACGAACCGGAAATCACCAATAACGTTCTGGCGGCTAAGGGATTCGTACCGGCTGGTGATATCCACTTCCTTATTCTTGACCATGTCTTCGATGACCTTACGGAAAAAGAAGTTGATCCGCTGCTCGATCCGGAAGCCCAGTCTAAACGTGACTTTATAAACATCATCGGGTGCAATCGTATTCACCTTGTATTCCATTGTATACGGATCATCGGTGGTATCGACGTGGATAAACCAGTAAATATCTGCTCGCTTAGGCCGTTTCTGGAAAATGGAATAAATAACTTTCGACTCGATTTCGGCAGCCCGGGCCGCGTTGCTCATAAAAACCAGGTGCGTTGCATATTTCGGGATGCTAATGTCACGGCTGAGTTCTTTAAACGGCTGGATGTACTGGTCGATTTTGACGTATTCCGTCAACCGCAGCTTAATTTTGTTGGCATTCAGCCAGACGATCATAATACCGGCCATCACCCCGGCAATCAGAACCGATACCCAACCGCCGTGCGTAAACTTGGCCAGGTTGGCAATCAGGAAGCTGCTTTCGACCACCAGGTAAAAAAGAAGGAATAGCATGACCAGCCACGCGTTGTACTTGTGGGAGTACATGTAGTAGCTGAAGAGAATCGTACTCATGAGCATGGTCAGCGTGATGGCCAGCCCATAGGCGGCTTCCATTCGCGACGATTCCTGAAAATACAGAACGACACCGATGCAACCCGCAAACAGAAGCCAGTTGATGCTCGGAACGTATAACTGCCCTTTTTTATTGGTTGGGTAGCGCAGCCGGACCTTCGGCCAGAAGTTGAGCCGGATGGCTTCGCTAATAAGGGTAAAAGCGCCCGTTATCATGGCCTGACTCGCAATAACCGTGGCCATGGTGGCAATGACAATACCGGCAAAAAGAAACCACTCCGGCATCAGACCGTAGAAAGGATTGCGTTCACCGAGCGGTTGACCAGACAGGCTTTCAATGTAAGCGCCCTGGCCAAAGTAATTGAGAAGCAGGCAGGCTTTAACAAAAACCCAGCTGATCCGAATGTTTCCCCGGCCCGTGTGGCCCATGTCGGCATACAGCGCTTCGGCACCGGTGGTTGATAAAAATACCGCTCCCAACAGCCAGAAGGCGTCGGGGTAATCGGTCAGAAAGTGATAAACGTAGGCGGGGTTGACGGCCTGCAGGATGGACAAATCATCGACAATGCTCAAAACGCCCAGAATACCCAACATCGTGAACCAGAGTAGCATAATGGGCCCAAAAGCCGTGCCGACCACGCTGGTACCAAAGGTCTGAATCAGAAAAAGAAATGCCAGAATACCGATGACAATCGGCACCGTTGGAATATCGGGGTAAAGGATTCGGAGCCCCTCAATGGCTGAGGAAACCGAAATGGGCGGGGTGATAATACTGTCAGCCAGGAGGGCACTGCCACCGATGATCGCCGGAATGGTGAGCCAGCGGGCGTGTCGCCGGACCAGGGCATAGAGCGCAAACGTTCCCCCTTCGCCCCGGTTGTCTGCCCGTAAAATCAGGATAACGTATTTAATGGTGGTCTGTAGTGTGATTGTCCAGAAAATGCAGGACAGCGCTCCCCTGACGATGTTTTCCTGAATAGGTTGATCGGGGCCTACAATTCCCCGGAGCACGTAAAGGGGCGAAGTACCAATATCGCCGTAGATAATACCCAGTGCAACGAGCAGACCGGCTGCCGTCACCTTGTCCAGGTGTTTTTTATCTTCCATAGAGAATAGATGCCGTGCTAATTCAGGTTCGGCTAAAAAATCCGGGTAAAGATAACGTTAAAAATAGGAGAAAGGAGAAGGGGAGATAGAAAAAGGAATAACGCTCCTTTCTCCTACTCCTTTTCTCCTTTCTACAAACGGTTTTATCCTTTTATATCACCAGATTTTCCTGAAAAATGGCTATATGGTTCCGGCCAGCAGGACGATGTTCAGCACGATAATTAAACCGGCAACCACCCAGCTTACGACGGTTAGCCAGCGGGGATTGACAAAAGCGCCCATTTTCAATTTATCACCCGTGAACATCACCAGCGGAACCACAGCAAAACTCAGCTGAATGGATAAAATAACCTGACTAAAAACCAATAACTCGGAGGTGCCTTTCTCGCCGTAAAGTAGGGTGACAATCAGCGCTGGCACAATGGCAATCAGGCGCGTAATGAGCCGGCGCAACCACGGTTTGAGTCGAATGTTCAGAAAGCCCTCCATGACAATCTGGCCCGCCAGCGTACCGGTCAGTGTCGAGTTTTGGCCTGAGGCCAGCAGCGCAATGGCAAACAGAATGCTGGCCAGGGTGGCTCCCAGCAGTGGGTCCAGCAAACGGTGGGCGTCGGTGATGTCGGCAACGTCGTGATTCCCGGAAGTGTGGAAAGCGGCCGCCGATAGAATCAGAATGGCAGCGTTGATGAAAAACGCCATGAACAGCGATACCGTTGAATCGATGGTGGCAAACTTGATGGCATTTCGACGACCCGAATCGGTGCGGGCAAAGTTGCGGGTTTGCACAATGCTGGAGTGCAGGTACAGATTGTGCGGCATAACGGTTGCGCCCAGAATTCCGATGGCAATGTACAGCATACCCGGGTTGGTCACGATCTCCTTTTGCGGAACCAGTCCACCCAGAACATCCGATAGTTCGGGGCTAGCCACGATGAGTTCGTAGGCGAAACACAGCAGGATGACAAAAATCAGCGCGGCCACGATGCTTTCCAACCAGCGGAAGCCCTTGTGCTGCAGATACAACAGTAGCAACACATCCAGGGCCGTAATGCAGACACCGACACTTAACGGAATGCCGAACAGCAGGTTTAACGCCAGTGCCGACCCAATTACCTCGGCCAGGTCGCAGGCAGCAATCGCAATTTCGCACAATACCCAGAGTGCAATGGAAACCGGTCGGCTGTAGTGATCACGACAGGCCTGGGCCAGGTCGCGCCCGGTGGCAATCCCTAATTTGAGCGAAAGATGCTGTAGCAACATCGCAAACAGGTTAGAAATCAGGATAACCGACAATAACGTATAGCCAAATCGGGAACCGCCGGCGATGTCCGTGGCCCAGTTGCCGGGGTCCATGTAGCCAACGGCTATCATCAGACCTGGTCCGGTAAAAGCCAGAAGACGTTTAAAAAATGAGCCATTTTCCGGAACAGGAATACTGGCGTGAACTTCAGGTAATGATTTTGTTAGGTTCTCAGATTTCCATCCCTCTGCCATTTGGGGCGTATGTTTATTCGTAACCATAGCATTAGACAGCTACATACTTTTATTCTACTAGTAACTCAACAAATATATACTATGTTTCTAAATAAAAATTTAGATTAGTCTAAAAATTTTTTGAACAATAATAAAAAACTAAATTTGTGGGTAAATTCAGGCGGTGGAAATTAGAAACCGTTTGGGGGTCATTTACTAGTAAGTAGCAGAGATTGGGTGGGTTAAAGCCGCCCTGCGCCTATGCATTCATTCACAGAAGAAAATTATTTAAAGACCATTTATTACCTGGCTGCCCGGCAGGAGGGGGAAGTGACGACCAATTCGCTGGCCGAAATGACCGCGACCAAGGCGGCTTCGGTATCGGATATGTTGCGTAAACTGGCCGATAAACAACTGATTCATTATAAAAAATACCAGGGTGTTCGGCTGACGGAAGAAGGCGAACGGCTGGCCCTGAAAGTGATTCGGCGGCACCGGATCTGGGAAGTGTTTCTGGCCGAAAAGCTGGGCTTTGGCTGGGACGAGGTGCACGAAATGGCCGAAGAGCTGGAACACATCCGTTCGGAAGAGCTGGTTGAAAAACTGGATGCTTTTCTGGGGTACCCGCAGTTTGATCCACACGGCGATCCGATTCCGAGCCCGGCGGGTGACATGCCCACCGTTGAATACACCAAACTGTCCGATGTGTCGGTGGGGGCGGAGGTACAGGTGATGGGTGTGCTTGAGCATTCGCCGGAATTCTTGCAACACCTCGATAAAACGGGCCTGAATCTGGGCTGCCGGGTAAAAATACAGGACGTCAATGCGTTTGATAAGTCGGTTTCTGTACAAATTAACCGCGATAAAACGTTGTTTGTCAGTAACGAGGTTGCCCGAAACTTATTGGTAAACTAACCTACGTCGGGCTGACGGTAAAAGCTTTCATGAAACTTCTCGATTGGTACATTCTAAAACGGTTTCTGCTGACGTACTTCTTTGTTGTAATGGTCATCGTTCTGGTGGTCTGCGTCGTTGACTATACCGAAAAAGTAGACGATTTTTACAAACACCAGGCACCCGGAGACAAAATCATTTTCGATTATTACCTCAACTTCATTCCGTACTGGGCCAACTACATCAGTCCGCTGATGGTGTTCATTGCGACGGTTTTCATGACCTCCCGGCTGGCGGCCAAATCGGAGATTATCGCCATCCTGAGCAGTGGAATCAGTTTCATTCGACTGATGGTTCCGTACGCCATTGGGGCGCTGATTCTGAGCGTGGCCACGTATTTTCTGGTCGGGTGGGTGGTTCCGAAAGCCAATCAGACCCGGATTGCATTTGAACTGAAATACACCAAAGATCCCTACACGTATTCGGGCCGTAACATCCATATCAAGGTGGCACCCAATGTGTATGCCTACCTGGAAAGCTATAATAACCAGAGCAACACGGGGTATAAATTTACCCTGGAGAAAGTTGAAGGAAATCAGTTGATTCAGAAAATGGCGAGCGACCGCATCGAGTGGAGCCCGGAAAAGAAAAAATGGACGGTTTATAATTACAACGTTCGGACCATCAACGGGTTGCAGGAAACGTTATCCTACGGTGAAAAAGTTGACACCCTGTTGAATCTCTATCCGTCGGATTTTGACAGCGATTTCAGCTTGTTTGAAACGTTTACCTTTCCCGAATTGGATAGTTACATTGACCTGCTCACCAGCCGGGGGGCCGACGGGGTGGAAACGTACCTGCTCGAAAAGTATTCCCGGCAGACCCGCCCCTTTGCGATCCTCATTCTGACTGCTATTGGGGTGATCATGTCGGCCCGGAAAAGTCGCCGGGGCGTGGGCTGGCAGGTGGCCCTGGGGTTTATGCTGGCTTTTGTTTACCTGCTCTTTTTTATGCTGGCGAAGGGAATTGCGGAATCCGGCAACCTGGATCCGATCGTCGCCGTCTGGCTACCCAACATTGTTTTTACGCTTATTGGCGTGCTATTATACCACACAATTCCGCGCTAGATTGGTAGCGGACAACAGGCTCGCGGCCTCTGCTCCATGCTCACAAACCGTCCAACAACCGCTGATTACCTGCACCTGCATTTCCTGGTTCTGATCTGGGGATTCACGGCCATTCTGGGGCTGTTGATTTCGGTATCAGCCCTAACACTGGTAGTATACCGAACCTTGCTGGCGGCTGTTGGTTTGGCTCTGGTTTTATACGGGCAGCGGAAATGGAGTGCGGTAAAACCGTCGGATCGGTTAAAATTGCTGGCCACGGGCGTGGTGATGGCCTTGCACTGGGTCTTATTTTTCGAAGCCGCCCGCGTTGCCAACGCGTCGGTTTGTCTGGCCGGAATGGCAACCGGATCGTTGTGGACCAGTTTGCTGGAACCACTTTTCTTTCGCCGTCGGTTGCGGCTCGTTGAGGTATTGCTGGGGGCAGTCGTCATGGCGGGCCTGTACCTGATCTTTCGCTTTGAGATTGACCGGGCGGCTGGTCTCCTGATGGCCATCTTTTCGGCCATGCTGGCGGCTATTTTTACCATTCTCAATAGCCAGTTTACGCACCGCTATCCGGCCCTGACAATCACCTTTTATGAAATGTGTGGCGCTTTTGGTGGCTCACTGCTCTTTCTGGGTATATATTTGGCGTTTGGTTTGGAAAAACCGTCGGAGCTGCTGCCTCAACCGACCGACTGGCTCTGGATTTCCATTCTGGCCTTTGTCTGTACGGTTTATGCGTATTCTGCTTCGGTTCGGCTCATGCGGAAGTTTACAGCTTTTGCCATCAACCTGACGGTCAATCTGGAACCGGTTTACGGAATTATGCTGGCCTGGCTGTTTTTTGGCGACCGTGAGCGGATGACCTCCGGCTTTTACATCGGTACGCTGATCATTCTCGCAGCGGTTTTAGTGTATCCGATGTTGAGCCGAAAACTGGATAAAGGTACTGGATACTCTGTTCAATAAACCAGTTGCAAAATACCGGCACGGTATTGGTAACAAATTTCGGAACTATGAATCAACTGCTTACCCCCAACAAGTTCGTTTCACTTCTGCTGATTGGCTGCCTGCTGCTGGTCGTTTTTCCCCTGATTGCGCTCGCGTTTTATAACCAGCCTTCACCGGTGGATGACTACTGTTTTGCGGATACGGCCCGGAAGTTTGGCGTCTGGCAGGCGCAGCAATTTTACTACGACGGTTGGAGCGGGCGCTATTTTCACAACCTGATGGTACACACGGGGCCGCTCGTCTGGGGGTGGTATGGGGCGTATGCCGTTTTCCCGATTGTGCTGTTGATCTGTCTTTGGCTGGGTTTTTACTACCTGGTGCGCCAGTTGACCCGGCTGATGATGACCACCGTGGAACAGGCCATTACAGCCTCTGCCGGTTGCTTTCTTTTTATCTCCCAGCTGGTTTCGATTCCGGAGTTTTTTTACTGGTATCCCGGTTTGGCCTGTTATTCGGTTTCCTGCGTTTGTTTTCTGCTTTTACTGGGTGTGCTGGTGGAGCACGACCGGATTCAGTTTCGGCTGAATGCGAAGTTCCTGGTACTCGAATCGCTGCTGATTGCTACTATCATCGGTTCCAGCGAAACCAGCATGATTATGGCCCTGGCTCTTCTGGGCACGGTTTTGCTGGGCTTATTGATTTACCGCCGTCAACTTCCGATTTCATTGCTGCTGGTGCTGTCAATTGCCGGAATTTGCTGCTATTACCTCATTCAGGCACCCGGAAATGCCGTTCGAATGGGCGGCAACGAACGCAGTCAGGATGTGATTTTTTCCGTGACCGAAACCCTCAAATATTGCGTGTCGCATTTTCCGAAGCAGTTTACAAAAACACCAATAGTACCCATTACCATCCTTTTTCTGCCGATAGCCTACCGGCTAACCGATAGCCGCAATCCGAGTCGGCGGTATTTCGAAGTTCATCCGTTGCTGGCATTGCTGCCTTACCTGGGCCTGTTGTTTATTCTGACCCTACTTCATTTCTGGGCGGTGGGCGTTCAGCCGGTTCCTCGTTTATTAAATACCGTCAACCTGATCCTGACGGTGGGGTGGTTTTACAACGTAACCGTTTGGGTCAGAGTATTCCGGCAAAATGTTGGTGTATTGTCAATTTTCGCGCATTATCAATGGGGAATTGCGGTATTAATGGCGGTTACCCTGGGTTATATTACTTATAAAAATACTAACTTACGGCTGGCCTACGACGACCTGCGTTCTGGCCGGGCGCGGGCATTCCACGAAGCCGTTGAGCAGCGTTACGAATTGATGGCCCGCAGTGCAAGTGATACCATCGAGCTGCTTCCGTTGCCCGCCAGCCCGGTGTCGCTGGTACTGGAGGATATCCGGGAGAATCCCGAATATCTCTGGAATAAATGCTGGGCTGGATATTATCATAAAAAAGGCGTTAAGCTGCGCGAAACAACCCGTGAGCCGCAACCATTAACTACGACGAAATAAAAAATAAAATAAAAGTGCTGTGAGGTTGGATGTAGCTGCGATGATTCCCGTATTTACATGAGAAAATTGTCCTTACTGCTGGCTACACCGGTCATTTCCTGGAGTCTCCTGATGGTGCCTATTCTGGGATTCGTTTTTTTCTTTTTCCGCTACAGCCTCAACGTTCCGTGGTTCGACGACTTCGAGAGCATTCCTTATTTTCTGCAGCGCTTTCTTGACCTGCCCACCTGGTCGGAAAAAGCCGAAGCGCTGCTGCGTCCGAACAATGAGCACCGGGTCGTGTATGCCCGACTGGTGGTTGGTATTTATTACCTGCTGACGGGAACCATCAACTTTAAAGCGTACATGATCGTTGGAAATGCCTCGTTTCTGGTGATTCTGTTCTTATTTTACCGCAGTCTCCGCCGGGCTTCGTTGCCGCTATGGTACCTGCTGCCGGTTCCTTTTTTGCTTTTCAACGCGCAGAATCAGATGCTGACCTTCACGGCGCTTTTCTCCCTCCAGTATCTGGCCATTATCATGCTGGTTTTTCTGTCGGTTTATCAACTGGCCCGAAATACGCAGGTGGGCTTTGGCTTGGGTATTTTGCTGGCCTTTCTGACCACCTTCAGCATGGGCAACGGGATGCTGGTGTGGCCCGCCGGTTTAGTGGTTTTATTCTACCTGCGGGTGTGGTCGCGGCTGGCTATTTGGGGGGCATTGATGGTTATCGCCATTTTCCTGTATTTCTACGGTTATCCGGTTCAACAGGGCAATTCGGAGGGCTTTGCTTTTCTGGTAGAACATTATTTGCAGATTTTTAGCGGTTTTTTTGTGTACGTCGGCAGTGTTTTCGACCTGGTTCCGCTGTGGCCACTGATGTGGCGGAGCATGCTGCCGGAAGTGGCGGGTTTCATCATGGTCGGTTTTCTGGGTTTTTGGAGTTTTCAGCGGTTATTTCGCGATCACCGTCCGCCCACGCACTGGAACGCGTTTTTTCTGGGCTGTATTGTTTTTCTGATCTGCAACGCGGGCATTGTGGCGTTGTTCCGGACTCGGTTTGGATTCGGTATGATGCTGTGGGGCTCCTACCGGGCGTATGCGATGGTACTGGCTGCTGTTACGTACCTGATTTTTGTCGGCAATTATCGGAATAGTGAAAACCTGCTTGTGCGATGGATACCAGTTTTTTTGGTAACAGCCGTGGCAATTAACCTGACTTCCTATGTGTTTGGAATTCCTATGGCGGCCGAAAACCGGCAGTTGAATCGGGCCAAAGCTTTTAACCAGCGGTATAACCAAACCGGACAGGGCGGTTCCTACCAGACTCCGCTGGGCGATTTTATTGCCCAGAATGTAGATGTGATGCGCGAGCGGGGCTGGTATGAGCTGCCAAACCCGAGCATTATCGCCGGTGAACAAAATTTGCTGAAGGCCACTTCGGCCCCGGCAGACTCCTCAAACTGGGCTGTGCTCGATGGGGTGAAATTTATCTCCGTTGATAGCCGAGATACGGTTTATCCGCCAGACTATGCCGGAACGGTTTACCTGCTTTTGCAATCTGATCGCCGTACGTACGTGTGGGGAACAACCAAACGACGCCCATCGGAACAGAACCCATTGGCTGTCACGCCCGGTTTCAGGTCGGCCGTACCGAAATCCATTATGCAACCCGGAAAATACCGGTTGGGGGTATTTGAAATACGACCCAACGGGCAGGCGGCCGTGCGTTATACCGACCATTTTGCAACCGTTGAATAAGATGACGGAATAAAGTGCGCACTACCGGGTGTCGCATGTGTAGGATAATCTCCTATTTTTGTGGTGCCGTTCTACCTTTATTTATAAAATCGACTGTACGTTGACCGACCGAACTACTCCACACTCCGAATTAATCTATATCGTTATTCCGCTCTTCAACGATTGGGAGGCATTGGGTCTGTTGTTGGATAAAATCCGCGCAACGGTAGAGCCTCCTATTCGGAAACGGTTTCATTTTTTGATTGTCGATGATTGCTCGGTAACCAATTACCAGCGGTTGCCGACCGATACAGGGCACGCCTTATCCATCCTGCGGTTATGGCGGAATGTGGGGCATCAGAAAGCCATCGCGCTTGGGCTCTCGTATCTGGCCGATCAACCGGAGTTGCACACCACCATCGTGATGGATTCCGACGGCGAAGATCAGCCGGAAGATATTCCCAAACTGTTGGCGGCCTTATCCGAAAAGCCCGGGCAGATTGTGTTTGCCCACCGCGCCAAGCGCCAGGAGAGCCGGTTGTTCAAGACGTTCTACCTGATTTACAAAAGCGTATTTAAACTGTTGACCGGCAAGACGATTACATTTGGTAACTTCAGTGCCGTGCCACCCAATTTGTTGCGAAAACTGTCGAACGTCTCCGATATCTGGAACAATTATCCCGGTGGCGTTATTCGCTCCCGGCTGCCCTATCGCTCAATTCCGCTGGAGCGCGGGGTGCGGCTGGCTGGCGAGTCTAAAATGAACTTTGTATCACTGATTCTGCACGGTTTAAGCGCCATTTCGGTGCTGATGGAAGCTACGGCTGTTCGGATTTTTCTGTTTTGCATCATTACCGCAGCGCTTTCGTCGGTTGTTATTGCACTGGTGGTATTGCTGCGGTTTACGGACCAATTGCTGATTCCGGGATGGGCGAGTTACGTAGTGTTTTCCCTGTTTATTGTTATTCTACAAGCTTTTTTAATATCACTCCTGCTGGTGTTTATTGTCCTGACGTACCGTACGCAGTCGCATTTCATACCAGCGAAGCAATACGGGGATTTTGTGGAGCGGGTAGAGCGGGTGTATTGAGTTTAGTACTAAATTTTGCTGTAGTATGATTCATGTGTTAGAGCCACTTCGGAGATTTTCTCCGATTCTGGTTGTGTTTCCAGTTCTTTGTTTTTTATTGTTGGTGTTCATTTTTGCGGATAATATTCCCTGGATGGACGACCTGGAGGCTTTTATAGGATTTCTGGTTAATTATACAGAAGCCGATTCGTGGGCAGAAAAAGCCCACTGGCTGCTGGTTCCCAACAATGAACACCGTATCCTATTTGCCAAGCTGACCACGCTCTTTTTTTATAAGCTAACCGGCACGTTAAACTTTCGCTGGTTAATCGTGGTCGCTTCTTTCTGCTTGTTGGGAATTGTCTATATCTTCTACCGGATTTTCCGAACCATGCGGGTCCCGTTGCTGGCCTTTTTGCCGGTGACATTGATGCTGCTGCAACCCCAGCACCGGCTGACCAGCTTTTGGGCCATTACGGCTCTTCAACACCTGGCCGTTGCCATGATGATTCTCTGGATGCTATACCTGCTGGCGGTTCCAAACCGTTCCTCCATCTTCTCGGCACGGTTTGCTGGAGCCCTCTTTTTGCAGATACTCGCTTCTTATTCGATGAGCAACGGGTTGTTTGGCTGGGCAGCCGGGGTCGGGGTTCTGTTGGTGCAATGGCGACTGGAAGGTGGGAAGTATCCGTGGCGATTACTCATCTGGCTCGTCACCGGCGTTGCGGTGGTGCTGTTCTATTTTCACGACTTTGCGAGTATGCAGGGCAACGAAAGCAGCGTTCCGTTTTTGCTTAAAAATCCTCACCTGGTATTTTTTGGCTTTTTTACGTTTTTGGGCGGTTTATTTGATTTCTTTCCAACGGCTCCTATTCTGGTGCGCAGCATCTTGCCGACCTTGGCCGGAATGATGTTGTTTGGGCTGCTCGTTTGGCTCTTCAAAACAACGCTATTCCCAATTTTGTGGCGAGTTAACCGCCAACCCGCCGATCGGGCGGTTAACCACCGGCGCTACTTTTTTGTAGGCGTGTACGTTTTTTTGCTGGTCAATGCAGCGATTGTCGCCATTCTAAGGCCCCGATTCGGTTATGAAGTGATGCTGGTCGGAAATTATATGCTGTATCCGGCTTTGCTCGCCAGCACGCTTTACCTGACCACCCTGAGTGAGCTCCAGTACCCGGAAAGCCGGAGGAAATGGATGGCAAGTGGAATTCTGCTGGGCGGAGTGGTGTGGAGTGTCATGTATTTCAATCACTTGCCCCGCCTGGCGGAACAAAAGCTAACGCGAGAGACGTCAGTTTTTAACCAGAAATACAACAACATTGGTTTTGGAGCTACGGTCGGAACGCCGTACGCAGCGGCCACTGAACGCTGGATGCAAACGGCCGCTGAAAAAGGATTCTACACGTATCCTTCGGATACCTTTTACGAACCGTACGAAAAAACGTTGCAGAAACCCGCCCCAGCCGGTGGTTCCGAATTACACCTGGTGATCAAGGAAACGGAGCATGACTTTCAGATTGTGACCGACGAATGGCCGTTGCCTTCCGGAATCAATAAAGCCTGTATTGTCGTAAAATCCAAAAATCATACCTACCTGTTTCCGGCCGAAAACCTGTTTTTTACAGTGCCGTATTACCTCAAAAACCGTTTGCAGAACATCAGTGCCCGCGTATTCAAGTCATTTCTGTATCCGGGCACTTACCAGGTCGGTATCTTGGTCATGCCGAAAGGACAGACAGCTATCCGATTTTCAAACCAATATATCAATGTTCAGTAAATAAGGCTAAAAGCTAATTTTCTGATTACCATTAACTTGTACACACTTGTCCGAACCACAAATTTCAATCGTCGCTCCGCTTTATAACGAACGGGAGTCGTTCCCCCACCTTGTTTCGCGGTTAAACGCCCTGATGGAGGGTTCGTCCTTGTCCATTGAAGTAGTCCTGATCGATGATGGTAGCCGGGATAATACCGCCCAACTGATGCAGCAGCTGGCGTTGACCGACGACCGTTACCACTGTGTTTTTCTGGCCCGGAATTATGGGCACCAAATTGCGCTGACGGCCGGTATGGCGGCTGCTAAGGGCACCGAAGCGCTGTTCATCATTGATGGCGATTTGCAGGATCCGCCCGAATTACTAAATGAATTCTACGCCAAATTTCAGGAAGGGTATGATGTGGTGTATGCCGTGCGAAAAAAACGGAAAGAAGGGTTTTTCAAGAAAACGGCCTACTTTATGTTTTACCGCTTCATGAAAAGCATCTCGTATGTCGATATTCCACTGGATAGCGGGGATTTTTCGTTGATCAGCCGCCGGGTCGCCAATGTTCTGAATCAGATGCCGGAAGAAAGTCGGTTTATTCGCGGGATGCGCAGCTGGATTGGTTTCAAGCAGATTGGCGTGGAGTACGAACGGGATGCCCGCGTGGCCGGTGAAGCCAAGTATACGTTTAAGATGCTGCGTCGTTTGGCCTACAACGGTATTTTCAACTTCAGCGAATTTCCCATCAAATTCGTAACCAACCTGGGCATGTTTTCCATCGGCATCGCTTTTTTGTATTTTATTCAGACAATTATAAAAAAATACTTTTTCGGGGGCGTGCCAGAAGGCTTTACGGCTTTGCTGTTCACCATTATTCTTTTCGGGGGCATTCAATTGATCGGATTAGGGTTGATTGGGGAATACGTGCTGCGGATTTTCTTTCAGAGCAAAGGTCGTCCATTGTACATCATCCGGGAAACCATCCGAAAAAAAGAACGCCATTTATAGGTAAGAATGAAGCGTGAATAATTAAGCGTTTTTCGGCTTGCGTCAGTCAACCGCCGGACGACCCCGTCTTAATGCTTCACGCTTCATTCATCACTCCAGTAGGGATGCTATTCAATTCGCTTCAGTTTTTGTTGTTTTTTGTCGTCGTAACGCTGGCATACTACAGTTTGCCCTGGCGCGGGCGATGGGTGTTGCTGCTGGTGGCCAGTTGTTATTTCTACATGGTCTTCAAACCGGCGTACATTCTGATCCTGTTTCTGACCATTGTAATCGACTATTACGCCGGTCTCTGGCTGGAGCGAACGCAACCCGGAACCTCGCGAAAATGGCTGCTGATCCTCAGTTTATTATCCAATATCGGGATTCTGGCTTTTTTTAAATATTTTGGTTTTTTCAACGAAAGTGTCGTTGGCCTGCTCGAGCGGATCAATCTGAACGGGTTAGCGCAGCAGATCAACGCACTGGATGTTCGGTTGCTGAACAAAGTCCTGCTGTTTTTTGGACAACCTACGGCTACCTCGTTCGAACTGGTCGATAAGCTGGATATTCTGCCCATCGGTCTGTCGTTTCACACGTTTCAGGCCATGAGTTACACCATCGAAGTATACCGGGGAAATCAGAAAGCGGAGCGTAATTTCGGAATTTACGCGCTGTACGTCATGTTTTACCCGCAGTTGGTGGCCGGGCCGATTGAACGTCCGCAGAACGTTCTGCACCAGTTTCACACCCATTTTCGCTACGACTTTGAAAACCTGAAAGCCGGGTTGATGCAGATGGCCTTCGGTTTTTTCAAGAAAGTGGTCATTGCCGACCGAATGGCGGAAATCGTGAGCCATGCCTATACCAACCCCACGCAACAGAACGGCCTGACGCTGCTGGTGGCAACCGTCGCTTTTAGCATTCAGATTTACTGCGACTTTTCGGGCTATTCCGACATTGCCATTGGTGCGGCCCGAACCATGGGCTTTACGCTGATGGACAACTTCAAAACGCCCTATTTTTCGCGTTCAATTACGGAATTCTGGCGACGCTGGCATATTTCACTCTCCACCTGGTTTCGCGATTACCTGTACATCCCGCTGGGCGGCAACCGCGTCAGCCCATCCCGGCGGTATCTAAACGTGTTTATTGTGTTCCTGGTCAGCGGTTTGTGGCACGGGGCCAGCTGGAATTACGTCATCTGGGGCGGTTTACACGGAGCTTATCAACTCATGGCAGGCTGGCGCGACAAAGCTTTTGACCGGTGGGGCATTAAATTTCCGGAGGAGAATAAGGCATACCAGCTCTTTCAACTCGTTTTAACCTTTGTGCTCGTGATGCTGACGTGGGTATTTTTCCGAAACCATAAAGCACCGGTTGAAAATGCGTTTCATATTCTCGGGAAAATCATATTCTCGCCGTTCAGCGGGCCACTCCGTACGCCTTTTAATTCCGTCGAATTGTGGTTCTGTGTGTTGCTGGTTGCGGTTTTATTCGTGAAGGAGAAGTTCTACTTAACCATTCCAACGCGCAATACGGTTTTGTTTTTTGTGCTGTTTCCGCTCATCTGCTTTTTGTCTTATCTGTTCGGTGTTTTTACTTCCAATCAATTTATATACTTCCAGTTTTAAGCTAACCGGCAAGACCGTTTCCCGGGTAGCAGTAAGATCCGTCGATCGGTGGCTTTTCAGTCCATAGGCACCGATTAAGGCAATGAAAACGATCTGCAAAGGAACCCTCACACGGGTTATTCTATTTCTTCTAGTGGCCTGGATTTCGACCGGCACCCGGCTGGTTGCTCAGGAGCCACGTTTTGAATCCGAAATCAAAGCGTACGAAGCCATAGCCGTTGCCGATCCGCCCGTTCCGGGTTCCACTTTCTTCGTAGGGAGCTCGACCTGGCGGCTTTGGGGCCAAACGCTGGAAGAGGATTTCAGCCGGTTCAATCCTGTGAACCGCGGTTTTGGGGGAGCCACCATCCCGGATGTACTACGCGTAATGGATCGAATTATAGTGCCGCATCATCCCGCCCGCATCGTATTTTCCTGCGGGGGAAACGACTTGGCCAACGGCGATGCGCCCGAGACGGTTTTCAAAAACTTCAAAGCTTTTCTGGCGAGAGTCTGGGCCGAAAATCCGCTGACAGAAGTGTATTTCGTTGCCAACCGTCATTCGCCGGCCCGTAAAAAGTTCAGAAAGCAGGGCGACCGGCTTAATCAACTCGTCAACGAATTATCCGGTAAAACGGGTGGTTTGTATTACATCGATGTCGTTCCCCTGACAGATGGCAAAAATCGGAATCAGTGGTTTATGGCCGACGGTTTACACCTGAACCGTGAAGGGCAGCAGCGTTGGATTCCGGTCATTACAGCCGCGCTGGAGGAGCGGGACCGGGCGCGGACGAAAGCCGATATTGTTGATTTATACCGTCAGCGTGTGGCTGCGGGCGTTTACCAAACTGCCGATACCGTT
The DNA here is from genome assembly GCF_054780515.1 of Larkinella harenae. Taxonomy (NCBI): domain Bacteria; kingdom Pseudomonadati; phylum Bacteroidota; class Cytophagia; order Cytophagales; family Spirosomataceae; genus Larkinella; species Larkinella harenae. The sequence continues at coordinate 1,023,848 of NZ_BAAGWE010000001.1, forward strand.
CCGTCGCGGCAGCAAAAATTGAATATTGTGTTCATTGGGAACAGCATCACCGCGGGCGCGGGCTTGCCAGACCGTCAGACCGAGGCCCCGCCGGTGCTGGCAACCGCTTATTTGAAACAGCAGGCCGGTATTGACAGTGTCACGTTTTCGAATCAGGGCGTGAGTGGTTACACCACCGTCGATTTTCTGCCCGAAACGGCTAAAGCGTTTGGCAAGGTTGTGGCGGCAGCCGATGCATTTCGGAACGATTCAGTCGGGCAGCTGGTCTTTTCGGTGGTGCTTGGCACCAATGACAGTGCCATGCAGGGGCCAAACGGATCGCCGGTTTCGCCGGAAGCGTACCGGGGCAATCTGAAAACCATTGCGGATCGCTTGCTGGCCGATTACCCGGGCTGCAAACTGATCATTCACCACCCAATTTGGTACAGTCCCACCACGTACAACCGGTCAAAATACCTACAGGAAGGGCTGGATCGGTTGCAATCGTATTTTCCGGAGATTGACGCGCTGGTGGCGGCCTATGCCACTACCCATCCTGGTCGGGTGTATGTCGGGGATACGCGGGGATTCAATTATTTCAAAACCCACCATCTGACGGATTTTCAGCACGAAAAAGGGCAGCAGGGAACATTTTTCCTGCACCCCAACAAGAAAGGGTCAGCCACGCTGGGAATTTTCTGGGGCGAAGCGATTCGGAAAGCCGTGCAGAATGAAAGGTGAATTTCGAACCTGACAGGTCTGGGCAGCCTCGTCTAGATGGTCCTGTCTCCAAGATCTGTCAGGTTTAAATTAACTAATTGATGGGTTTTTACCGCCCAATGGCTACTTTGCGCAGAATCGAATCAATAATCTGTAAAGTCGTCACTCCATCGGCTTCGGCTTCGTAATTGAGCAGAATCCGGTGATTGAACACATCGGGTGCCACTTCTTTGATATCTTCGGGCAGCACATAATCGCGCTGGTCGAAATAGGCCAGGGCTTTGGCCGCCCGGTTGAGGTGAATGCTAGCGCGGGGCGACACCCCGTACTGAATGTAACGGTCTTCGTCGCGCAGGTTATAATCGAGCGGTCGACGCGTGGCAAACACCAGTTCAATGATGTAGCGTTCGAGGGTTTCGGAAATGGTAATCTTATTGATTTCGTTCTTGATCGCGGAAATATCCTCCTTGTCCAGTACGGGCTGGACTTCGTAGTCAAAATTCAGGTTGGCCATTCGGCGCATCACCTCCAACTCTTCGTCGCGCGACAAATACCCCACAAATACCTTCATCATGAACCGGTCGATCTGTGCTTCCGGCAGCGGATAGGTTCCTTCCTGTTCGACCGGGTTTTGGGTGGCCAGCACCAGAAACGGTTTGTCGAGCACAAACGTTTCTTCGCCAATCGTCACCTGCTTTTCCTGCATGGCTTCCAGCAGGGCCGACTGCACTTTGGCGGGCGACCGGTTTACCTCGTCGGCCAGAATCAGGTTGGCAAAAATCGGCCCTTGCTTCACTTCAAAGTCTCCCGACTTCTGGTTAAAAATCATGGTTCCTACCAAGTCTGCGGGCAGCAGATCCGGCGTGAACTGAATGCGTTGGAAGTCCAGTTGCAGGGCTTTGGCAAGGGTGTTGATGGTAAGCGTTTTGGCCAGTCCCGGAACACCTTCCAGCAAAATATGCCCGCCAGTGAACAGGCCGATCAGCAAGCGGTTGAGGAGCGCCTGTTGCCCCACAACAACCTTGCTCATCTCGTTGAATACCTGCCGGATTTTGGTATGATAGGTGATATCTAACGGAGTCATTTCTTTGGGAATTATGAACGATGAATGATAAACGATGAAGGTAGCTTGCGTTGGCCCACCACCGCTCATTGTTCATAATGTATTATTTAACCGCTTTTACAAATCGCTCTTTGCCATGAATGTCTTTGAAAATCTGAACGTTCAGGTAGCCACGTTCTTCAAAAACCTGTTGCGTTTGCGGGCCAAACCGTTCGTTGATCTCCACGTAGCACGCTCCGCCCGGGTTCAGGTGCTGCTGCCCGAAATCGGCAACGGCTTTATAAAACAACAACGGGTCCTGATCTTCAACAAATAACGCCAGATGCGGCTCATACCGTAATACATTGGCCTCCATGTGTTCGGCTTCCGACAGCGTCACGTAGGGCGGGTTGCTCACCACGCACTCAAACCGCCGGGTTTCGTCGCCAACCTTGAGAATATCGCGCTGTTCAAATTCTACCTCCGCCAACAGGGTGCGGGCGTTGAGCTGGGCCACTTCCAGGGCTTCAGGCGACAAATCCCAAGCCAGCACGGAAGCCTGTGGTAAAAACCGGGCCAGCGTAACGGCGATGCAGCCGCTGCCGGTGCCAAGGTCGATGACCCGCAACGGCCCGGTGGTTTCGGCGTAGTCCCGAACGATCAGCCGAATCAGTTCTTCGGTTTCGGGGCGCGGAATCAAAACCGCCGGAGAAACCTGAAACTCCAGTCCGCAAAACTCCGTTGTACCAATCAGGTGTTGAACGGGTTCGTGGTTATTAAGTCGCCGGACCAGTTCGTCCCAATCGGGTTGTGGGGGTGTTGCCGGAATCGGCTTCCCGGCAACGACGTCGGTTCGACGAAGCAGTAGAAAATGTTCCAGTAATAAAAACACAATGGCACGGGCCTCTTCCGGACGGTACCCCTCCAGACGGCCCACCAGCGAATCAAATAACGACTTGGCTGTAAGCATGCGGACGTAAAATTTGCGTAAATCTAACCCTTCGTCAGACAGATTTTACGGATTTTGCGGAATTCTTTACTTTCGGCCCCTAGAAACTGATCCTGAAAACCGTTGATCGACGATTTTTTATTCATGTCCCGCGCACTCGAACTGGCACGTTTAGGCCGGGGGCACGTCAGTCCGAACCCGATGGTTGGCTGCGTTATTGTACACAATCAGCGTATCATTGGCGAAGGCTGGCACCGGCAGTACGGCGGGCCACACGCCGAAGTGAATGCCGTGCGGTCGGTGACCGACGAAACCTTGCTGCCCGAGGCCACGGTTTACGTAACCCTGGAACCGTGTTCGCATTTTGGAAAGACGCCCCCCTGCGCGGATTTACTGATTGAAAAACGAGTAAAGAAAGTAGTGGTCTGTAACGACGATCCGAATCCGCTGGTAGCGGGAAAAGGACTGGCCAAACTGCGGGCCGCCGGTATCGAGGTTGAAACGGGTCTGTTGGCCGACGAAGGCCGGGAGCTGAACCGACGTTTTTTTACGTTTATTGAGCAACAGTGTCCGTATTTGATTTTGAAATGGGCCGAAACCGCCGACGGTTTTATGGCTCCGGCTGATTTTCGACCGATGCCGATTAGCGGGGCCTTGTCGCGGCAGCTGGTGCACAAATGGCGAACCGAGGAGGACGCGTTTTTGATCGGGACCAACACCGCCCGGTACGATAATCCGCAATTGAACGTTCGGCTCTGGAGCGGACGCAATCCTGTCCGGGTAGTGATTGACAAACTGCTGCAATTACCATCTTCCCTGCATCTTTTCGACAGTTTTCAGCCAACGCTGGTGTACTCGACAGTGCCCGCGCAAACCGAAACCGACAGCCGGACGACGTATGTTTCATTGAATCCCGAAGCCGACTTCCTCACCCAATTGGTGGCTGATCTCTACCGCAAAAAGATCCAGTCGGTGGTAGTGGAAGGCGGGGCGGTTTTGCTGAATAGTTTTTTGGAGCGGGGGTTGTGGGACGAAGTGAAAATTTTTAAAAGCTCGCATGTGCTGGGCGCGGGGCTGGCGGCTCCCGTGGTGCGGGGGCGGCTGGTTGATACGGAGCGGATCGGGGAAGATTGGCTGATGACGTATCGCCCCTGAAACCGTGCGACGCTCATTCAGCTATGCAGCTGGCTATTGGCGATGACGTTGGAAACCGTCAGATCGGAGGTTAGAACAACCAGGTTCGCGATAAAACCGGGCTGGATTTTTCCTAACGTATCACCCGCACCGATGATTTCGGCCGGTACCGTCGATGCCATCAGAAAAGCTTCCGAAGGCTCCAGACCGACGTGCCGAATGCTGTTCCGGACGGCATCCAGCAGCGTAATGGACGAACCGGCAAGTTTGCCTTCGTGGTTCGTAAACCGCCCGTTTTCGTAATAAAGGGTGAAATCTTCAAATCCGTGCGAAGACTTGGAGGGATTGGCCAGAATTGCGTCCGAAATCAGGAAAAGACGTTCGCCCAGCAACCGCCGGGCGATTCGGATGGCCGCCCAGTCGCAGTGAAAACCGTCGGCTACAAGGCTGGCGTGAACCGTCGGGTGATCGAAAACCGCTCCCACTACACCCGGTTCCCGGCTTTCGAACGGGCGCATGGCGTTGTACAGGTGCGTGGCCAGGCCAATACCCTGCTGAAAGAAGCTGCTTGCTTGCTCATAGGTGGCGTTGCTGTGCCCGACCGAAAGTTGAACGTGCGTTTTCGCCGTTTGTTTCAGGAGCTGAGATAGCTGGTCTGGAAGGAATAGCTCCGGCGCAATTGTTAGGAGCCGAATCACATCGTGGCCTTTTTCCAGTAACTTATTCAGTTCGGCTTCAACCGGCGGATGAATATAGGCGAGGCTATGAACACCCCGTTTTTCGGGATTAATGTACGGACCTTCTACGTGCAATCCCAGTACCCCATTCGGATTCGTTAGACGGGCTTCTCGTACCGCTTCAATGGCCGTATGAATGACCTCAAGCGAGGTTGAGTAGAGCGTTGGCAGGAGTGACGTAGTGCCATTCTTCAGGTGGGTTTGGTAAATGTGTTCGACGGTTTGGGCCGTGGGCGATTCGTTCAGAAACGCATCGGAACCGCCGTAAACCTGCAAATCAACAAAACCGGGAACCAACCACTGATTGTTCAGATCGATTTCCCCCGCATCATCGTTCAGCCGACTCGTAGTAACCTCCTGAACCAACCCGTTGGATACGCGCACGGTAGCGTCCGAAATCACGTCGGTTCCGGTAAAAACCGTTGCATGGGTCAGGGTAAAATCCTGCATGGCCGTATGTTACACTTGTTGGTTCCAGATTTCCCAGGCTTTTTCAGCCTGCAAATACAGCATAGGCAATCCGTTGTGGGTAGTCGCTCCGTGTTCGCGGCCCTGCTGCAAAAACCGGGTTTCGGTTGGATTATACACCAGGTCGTAAAGCAAATGGCGGTTGCTTAACATGCCGTACGGGATAGCCGGCGACTCGTCGATGTTGGGGTACGTGCCGACGGGCGATGTATTGATAATCAGACGGTACTCGTCCAGGATTTCGGGGGTCAAGGCTTCGTAGGACAGGGCTTCGGCGGTTTGCTGGCGGGAGATCAGCCGGTAGCGGATTTGCAGGTCGTTCAACGCTGCACTGACGGCCTTGGCGGCTCCACCGTTGCCAAGCACCAGCGCCTGGAGGGTAGCGGGGCCGATTTCCAGCGATTGAAGCCAGGCTTCCAGCGACGACCGAAAACCGTAATAGTCTGTATTGTAACCAATTTTGCGACCATCGGGCAACAGACGAATGGTATTAACGGCCCCGATACGCCCAGCCGAAGCCGGATCAAGTTCGTCCAGAAACGGAATGATTGCCTGTTTGTGCGGGATAGTCACGTTGAGGCCAACCAGATCAGGAATCGAAGCGATGAGCTGGGGAAAAGCCGCCGGATCTGGCAGTTCGAACAAATCGTAACGGCTGTCCGGAATACCTTCGTTTTCGAACTTTTGGGTGAAGTATTTCTGGGAAAATGAGTGGGTGAGTGGATACCCAATTAGACCGTATCGACGCATACAAAGGAATTAATCGGTTGCCCAAAGCTACGATCAAAACCCGTAAACCCGAGGAGAAGTAGAATTAAATTGCGCCGTTGACCACCACTGAAAAAATGGCATCCCGAATCCGGATGGTGTCTGCCTGTGAACCGGAAGGCGAGTCATTTTCCGGATCAATCACGAAGGTTGCATTCAGGTGCCCATCCAACTGGCGGGACGTGGCGTTGTAAGCATCGATCGTAACGTCGTTTTTTTCAGTCGTTGAAACGTACAAATTATAGCGCGTTCCGGTGGTGTTATCGCCAACCCGGGTGTATAGCCAGGCTGAGAGCGGGGTGCCGTTAATAGCTTCCCACTGTGTAGAATGCAGTTTGTAGGTTCCGGGTGAAAGGGGGAGCTGATTGATGCTGAGCCATTCCACCTGACCGTCTGCCCGAAAGCTGTTACATTCTTCCACCATCACATTGATGCTGTTATGGTTGAAAAGCGTAGCCGTAGACGCTGCCGACCATTCCTGCTTATTTTTCAAAGCCATGAAATTGCCGCAATTAGGAAGCTGAGGGACGCCAATCCTTTTATTGTCACAATTTAGCATTAAGCCAATTAACGCCAGCAAAAAGATGTTTTTCATGGTTGGTATGGGTGGGAACTTGCAATCCTGTATGCTATAGTGACCATTTTGACGCCAAAATGGTTTAAAAGACACACTAAAAAATTAAAAATTTAACAAAAAAACGGGCTGTCACTTTCTCAATTAAAGTCTAGATATTTGCAACCAGACTGTCGAGCAGCTTATGCACAACCTGATTTTATTTGACGATCCGACCATTCGAACGGCCTTGTTGCCTTTTACATTTACCCGGCCCGTGAGTGAAATTCGCGTCGGCATTGGCACCATCACCGAAAAATGGGCCACCCAGTTGAAGGTAACCCCCGGTTTTTTGACGGAACCGTACTTGCAAAGAAAGTATCCTTTTTCGGCAAGTACCGCGGGAATGTTCGTGAACGGTGGTGTTTGTCCTACGAAACCGCTCATTAAGGCACTGAACGGCTTGCGGCCCGGTGAAGCGTTGACGACTCCTGACGGTCTGTTGCTGGCGCTGCATGCGGAAAAAATCCAAAAAACGGTCCCTTCACCAGACGATGCCCGGACCCGAACGGTTTTCGACGAACCGCTTACCATCATCAGGAGTTTACCGGATATCTTTGTGCACAACAGCGACCAGATCCGGGCCGATTTCGAGCTGCTGACGGCGGGCCGTAAGTCGCAGCCGATCAGCGACCCGCACACGCGGTGCTACGCGCCCGAAAATATTTTTGTGGAAGAAGGGGCCGTGATTCGGGCGGCTGTGCTGAATGCGGAGGGCGGACCGATCTACATCGGAAAAAACGCGCTGATTCAGGAAGGAACGGTGATGATGGGACCCTTCGCGCTCTGCGATCATGCCACGGTCAACTGGGGTGGAAAAATGCGTAGCAATACCACCATTGGACCCTACACCAAAGTAGGTGGAGAAATCAGTAATTCGATTTTTTTCGGCTACAGCAACAAAGGTCACGACGGTTTTCTGGGCAACTCGGTCATTGGGGAATGGTGTAACCTGGGGGCGAATACCAACAATTCCAACCTCAAGAACGATTACTCGAACGTTAAACTATATAGTTACGCAACTGGCCAGTTCGAAAACCTCGAACGGTTATTTTGTGGACTGATGATGGGCGATTACACGAAAGCAGGCATCAGCACGATGTTCAATACCGGAACGGTGGTGGGGGTCAATGTCAATGTGTTCGGAGCGGGCTTCCAGCCCAAATACATGCCGTCGTTTTCGTGGGGTGGTGGCGCAGAAGGCATTACCAACTACCGGCTCGACAAGGCCATTGAGGTCGTCCGCGAAACCGTCAGCCGCCGGGGCATGGTGTTTGACGAGGTGGATGAAAACATCCTGCGGGAAGTATATCGACTGGAAAAAGGAGAAAAGACTTAAGAAGATTAACGGGGAAGGTCGTGGCGAATTAACGTTTTTTAGTCGGTGCAGCTTTCTTCCTTACACTATGCAATTTAGTGACATCATTGGACACGACGACACGAAGCGGGCGTTGATCCGGGCGGTACAAACCAATCACCTGGCGCATGCCCAGCTCTTCGACGGGCCGCCGGGTAGTGCGAATCTGGCGCTGGCGCTGGCGTTTGCGACTTACGTTAACTGCGAAAACCGGCAGGAAGCAGCAGATGGTCTGGGCGATTCCTGCGGACAGTGTGCTTCCTGCACGAAAATGCAGAAGCTGGTTCATCCGGACTTATCAATCATTTTTCCGGTTGCGGGCAGCAAAGTGACGAGCGAAACCCTGATGGCCGATTTCCGCAAGTTTGTACTCCAGCATCCGTACCGGGTGTTGGACGAATGGCTGGCGGCTGCGGGGATCAAACAGGGAAACATCCCGGTGGAGGAAGCGCGCGAATTGATGGGCAAGCTGTCCCTGAAAGCCTACGAAGGTGAGTACAAGATTGTGCTGATCTGGTGTGCCGAGAACCTGCACGCGGCTACCGCCAACGCCCTGTTGAAGCTGCTGGAAGAGCCTCCCGCCCAGACACTTTTTCTGCTGGTGACTAACCAGGCCGACAAACTGCTGATTACCATTCTGTCGCGGACGCAGCGGGTGGCCGTGCACACGTTTACGGATGAAGAAATAACCCGCCATCTGCTCGATCGTCTCCAACTGCCCGAAAAACGAGCCCGGCAGTTGGCTTATCTGGCCGACGGGAATCTGTCGGAAGCGATCCGGCTGTCGGAGGAGGAACCCGAAAAGAACGAGGCCGATCCCGGGGGCGACCGGCATGGCTGGTTTGCCGAATGGATGCGGTTGTGTTACCGGCAGGATCTGATCGCGCTCGTCAAGCAGGCTGATGTGTTTGATGCATTGGGGAAGGAAAAACAACGCGGCATTCTGGATTATAGCCTGAGTTTGTGCCGGGATTTATTTTTGTGGAAACACGGCGTTACGGAACTCTTGCGACTACCCGACGAAGAGCGTACGTTTGTAGAAAATTTTGGCAAAGTGCTTACCTCCGAACACCTCGAAAGTATGGTTGGTCAGTTGAACGAAGCGGTGTATCATATCGAACGGAATGTCCGGGCCAAAATGGTCATGATGGACCTGTCGCTTTCTTTCAGCAGTTTGATTCGCAACGGAAAATGAAACGTGCGAAGCAGAACGTCGCGGCCGAACGACCTAAACAGGTCATCGGTTTTTCGGACCGACTGGATTTTCCGGACCTGGGGTGGGCCGACGTTGAGACCAAGATTGATACCGGCGCTTATACGTCTGCCATTCACTGCACAGACGTCAAGCTGGTGCCACACGGTGACGGTTTGCGGCTACGGTTTTCACTGGTAGTAAACCGGGGGCAGAAAAAAAAGCACTTTGTAACCAATCTGTTTCAGTACAAAACCATTAAAAATTCGTTCGGGCAATCCGAGAAGCGGTTTGTTATTCAAACCCGAGTGCTCATCATGGGGCGGCTTATCCGGGCCGAATTTTCGCTGGCCAACCGGGGGGGCATGCGCTTTCCGGTACTGTTGGGCCGCAAACTATTGCGCAACAAATTTGTTGTTGACGTATCACTTCAAAACGTTTCGTATCAAATGAAACAACATGACCCGGCTTCCTGACGTTGGTCACACAGCCTGGGTTTGTTCTTCCCTGTTTTTCGATCAACCGACTTTTCTTTATTACGTATATGCGTATTGCTATTTTGTCGACCAATTCGGAGCTGTATTCCACGCAGCGTTTGGTCAAGGCCGCCGAAGAACACGGGCACGAGCCCGTTGTGATTGATCATCTGCGGTGTCAGGTGATGATTGAGGGCGGTAAGCCGGAGGTGCTTTACAAGGGCCGTCCGCTGGAGCAGATTGATGCCATTGTACCACGGATCGGGGCCTCGGCGACCGACTACGGCTGTGCGGTGGTGCGTCAATTTGAGATGATGAAAGTGTTTACAACGGCCCGTTCACAAGCCATTGCCCGGTCTCGGAATAAACTGCGAAGTTTGCAGGTTTTGTCGAAAGCGGGCGTAGGCCTGCCCAAAACCGTATTTGCCAAACAACCGAAAGAAGTCGATCCGCTGATTACATTGGTAGGGGGGCCACCTGTGGTGATTAAGCTGATTGAAGGGACGCAGGGCGTGGGGGTGGTACTGGCCGAAACCGCTAAAGCTGCCAAGTCGACCATTGAAGCTTTTTACGGTTTGAAAGCAAATGTCTTAATCCAGGAGTATATTGCCGAGGCAAAAGGGGCCGACATCCGGGCATTCGTGGTGGGCAACCGGGTAGTAGCTGCCATGAAACGCCAGGGCAAGGAAGGCGAGTTTCGGTCGAACCTGCACCGGGGCGGTTCCGGCCAGGCGGTTTTGCTGACGTCTGACGAAGAATGGACAGCCGTGAATGCCGCCAAATCGCTGGGATTACGGGTTGCGGGGGTTGATATGCTGCAATCGCAGCGGGGGCCGCTGGTGCTGGAAGTCAATTCTTCGCCGGGGCTGGAAGGCATCGAAAAAACTACCGGTATTGATATTGCTGGTCAGATTGTCGAATATATTGAAGAAAAAATCCCGACCGACGAAGTCGATACGGTTGGCGTTTAAAGGAACTGATGAAGTAGGACGGGGCCGCCCGCGTGCTGATGAACGATGAAAGCGCTGCGGTAGCTCATTACTAAGTCATCATTCAAAAAGAAGCATGAAAATCAAAATTGGAACGCGCGGCAGCCGACTGGCGCTCTGGCAGGCGTATTACATTCAGGAGTTACTGAAAACGGCGAATGTTGAATCTGAATTAGTCCTGATCGAAACCAAAGGAGATCAGATTTTGGACCGGTCACTGGCAAAAATTGGTAGCAAGGGCGTTTTTACGCAGGAACTCGAAGATCAGCTTCGGGCCGGAACCATCGACATCGCCGTTCACAGCGCCAAAGATTTACAATCGTCGCTGCCGGAGGATTTATCCATCATTGCCTTTACCGAGCGAGAACGGGTAAACGACGTTTTGATCAGCCACGACAAGAGCCTGTCGCTGACGAGTGGCCGTGAATTTGTGGTTGGTACGTCTTCGACGCGTCGGGTGGCCATGTTGAAACATTTTTGTCCGCACATCAAAACCGTCGATATGCGGGGCAACCTGCAAACCCGGCTGCGGAAACTGGAAGAAGGGCAGTGTGATGCCTTGCTGCTGGCCTACGCGGGCGTACACCGGATGGAATACGACGATTTGATTGCTGAATACCTTCCAACCCAGGAGTTTACACCGGCTGTTGGGCAAGGTAGCGTAGCCGTCGAAGCGGCTGCCAGCCTGTCACTCGATAAGCTAAATCTGGTTCGGCAACTCACGAACCACGAACCCACCGAGGCTTGCCTGAAGGCCGAACGGGCTTTTTTGCGTCGATTGGAAGGCGGTTGTAGCATTCCCGTTTTTGGGCTGGCTACCTGGCAAAACGATGAACTGCACCTGACCGGTGGAGTCGTCAGCCTGGATGGTAGCGAGTTGCTGCGCGATCAGTTCAACGGGCCTGGGGCCGAAGCCGAACAACTCGGACATGCGCTGGCCGAAAGCATTTTAGCAAAGGGGGGCGACGAAATCTTGCGGGCAGTTCGGCAAAACTTGTAACTTGTCGGCCAAAGATTTTCCAGCAACAACCCGTATGGTTAAAATTGCCCAAACCGAAGCCGAACTTCGTCGTTGCCTGCCAGCGCTGGTAACGTTGCGTCCTCACCTGACCGAAGACCAGGCCCTGGAACAAATTTTGCTCCTGCAAAAGGAAGATCGATATGTGGTCGCCTATGTCGATTCTGCCGACGAAATGGCGGCTCCGGCGGCTATTGGCTATCGGTACATGAACCTGCTATTCAGTGGTAAAACGCTGTATATTGATGATTTGTCGACATTGCCCGACCAACGCGGGAAGGGCTATGCCGGTCAATTGGTTGATTTTGTGATTGATGAAGCGCGCAAGGCGGGTTGCTCCGCAGTGACACTTGACTCGGGACACAATCCGCAGCGGTATGATGCCCACCGGCTCTACCTGAACAAACGGTTTAACATCGTCAGTCACCATTTTGCCCTGAAATTATAGTTCAGACAAAAGAAAAGAGAGAAAGAAGAACGTATAACTCTTTCCATTTATTCATTATGCGGCTATCCGTATTGTTGCTTGCTTTATTGCTAACTGGTCCTGTCTGGGCCAAAAAGCCGTCTAAAAAGAAAGATTATCTGGTTACGATCAGTACGGATTATGGGCAAATGCACCTGATTTTGTACGACCAGACGCCCCAGCACAAAGCCAACTTCATCAAGCTGACCCAGGAAAAATTCTACGACGGTTTGCTGTTTCACCGGATCATTCAGAACTTCATGATTCAGGGCGGAGATCCGGAATCGCGGACGGCCAAAACGGAGCAGATGTTGGGCAACGGCGATGTTGGTTACACCATACCGGCTGAATTTGTGCCGGAATTGTTTCACAAAAAAGGTGCGTTGGCGGCTGCCCGCGACAACAATCCAGAAAAAGCCTCGAGCGGCTGCCAGTTTTATGTGGTTCAGGGCCGGGTCTGGGATGATGAAAACTTCCGGCAGCAAACTGAACGCATCGCCCAAATGAAAGGACGGCAACCTACGGAGGAGCAGAAACAGGTTTACAAAACCTTGGGCGGTACTCCGCACCTGGACGGCAATTACACGGTTTTTGGGGAAGTGATCGACGGCCTGGCCGTAATCGACAGCGTTGCTCAACAACCCGCCAACCCCCTGAATCGTCCGACGAAAGACCTGAAAATGACGGTTTCGGGCGAGTGGATGAAAAAGAAAAAAATTACCAAACAGTTTGGATACGTATATCCAAAGCGATGAGGCCCCTATCGACAACCTTATGAAAAAACGCATTCTTATTACCGGGTCCAACGGTTTGCTTGGACAGAAGCTGGTTCACCTATTAACGCAGGCGCCTGATGTTGAGTTAATTGCTACAGCACGGGGCACCAATCGGCTGCCCGAATCGAACAACTACGTCTATCAGTCGATGGACATTACGAATCGGCAGCAAGTGCTGGATGTCGTGAGCCAGACCAAACCGGCGGTGATCATTCATACGGCAGCTATGACCAACGTAGACCAGTGTGAGGCCGAGAAGGATGCGTGCTGGGCGCAGAATGTATCGGCGGTAGAATACCTGGTGGAAGCTTGCCGGGCTAACAATACCTTTCTGGTGCACGTTTCAACGGACTTTATTTTTGATGGTTCGGCTGGGCCGTACAGCGAAGAAGCCGAAGCGAACCCGATCAGTTTCTACGGCTGGAGCAAATATGCCGCCGAAAAAGCCGTTATTCATTCAGGTATCCCCTGGGCCATTGCCCGAACGGTTCTGGTGTACGGAATTGCCCACGACATGAGCCGGACGAACATTATTCTGTGGGTGAAAAAGTCACTGGAAGAGGGGAAAACGATTAAAGTAGTGACAGACCAGTGGCGGAGCCCGACGCTGGCCGAAGACCTGGCCCAGGGCTGCTGGCTTATCGCCGATCAGAAAGCCGAAGGAATTTTTAATATCTCGGGCAAAGATTTTCTGACGCCGTACGAAATGGCTATCAAAACCGCTGATTACTTCCAGTTGGATAAGTCGCTGATTACGCAGGCCGACTCGTCGACGTTTACGCAACCGGCCCGGCGGCCACCGCGTACGGGTTTTGTGCTGGACAAACCGCGTCGTGTGCTGGGCTACGAACCCAAGAGCTTCGAAGAAGGAATTGCGGTTCTGGCCGACCAGATTTCGTAAGTAGTAAATCGTTTATGGTTTACGGTATTGGGTGTCCGGCGAGCGCACCCGCTCAATCCGTTACCTACTACCGTCAACCATACCCTGAAAACCATAAACCGAAAACCGTTATGAAATGGACCTTATTTTTGGCGTTCGCCTTCTTTTCGCTGCCTGGCCTGGCGCAGTTGCCAGCTTCCGGGCAAAAAGTAAACGGCCCGGTTACGACAAAGCGCGGTCTGGTTTTGAAAATAGGCGATACGATTCGGTTTGGTGAGGGGAAACAGGCATCGGGAGGGTATCAACACATTTATACCTCCTTCGACAAATTCGGGCAAAAAGCCGCTTCTTCGCATCTGGAAGAAGGCTACGCTTACAAATATGCGGTGGTTAAGGAGTTCCGGGAAGTCGGTTCGGGCGCCGATAAGCGGTTTGTCGCTCTGATTCGTCCGAAGGGGGGAATTAGCGTCAATTTCCGGGCGCTGGATCTGGACCCCGCTATTGAAGCCAAAGAAATCATTGCCGTCAACGGAACAGCAATCAGCAAATTGATTGCTAACAAGCAAATTTGAGCGGTTCAAGCGAAAACCGTCCTCATGGTCAGGGGTTGTTAGTTTGCCAGTTTGGTCATCATTGTGTAGCCTCTCAATTTTCCGTTTTTACTGTAGGTTTCGGTTTTGAGGTCGAACAATACGTCATCGGCCCGGTAGCTGATTGAACGGAAGTTGGCCCGAATCGGAATACCCATCGCGCGGTTGGTCATGTTGACTTCTGAGCTGACTTTGTAAGCATTGAACGTTCCGGCGGGGGTAGTCAGGTTCTCTTTACCGTCGACCATCCGGTTGACAATGTTAAAATCGATATCCATCACTTTATTGCCTTTCTGATACATTTCGGCGGTTAGTACGCCGTCGGGCAGTTTGTTGCCTTCTCCCAACTGTTTCGGATAAACCAGCTTGTTTTCCTTCACCCGGACTTCCATATCTTTCATGGCGTCGTTGGTAGCCATGATCATTCCTGATAAATCCGCAATGAGTTCTGTGCCTGTACAGGTGTAGGTTACGGCCATTTCTGGCGCTGGTTTCCCTTTGTCATCAAACGATTGGACGGCCACGTTGACCACGGTGGAACCCCCTTCCTTTCTGACATCTTTGACGGTGTAAACCATCCGGTTGACAAGCTTATCCTTCGGGTTGAAGGATTGGATTTCGTAGCTGGCTCCCGACTTGAACTTCATGCCCAGGCAGTCCTGAGCAGACGCAGTGAGCGAAAACAGGCCGATAACGAAAAGAAGGAGAACGGTTTTCATGGGTACAGGGATGGTTATAACTCCAAAAAGTACGAAGATTTTGGAAGAAGGAAATAAACGATTGAGTAAACGGGCATTAGACCCAGGCCATGCTGACAACGCCGATCAGCATGATCAGTTTGCACAGCGAACTCAGGTACGAAAAATCACGTTTGGTGTCCGCCTTGACGAGCCTGTAAACGAGCCACGCTATCGGAATGAGCAGGATGACAAACATCCAGAACAACTGCTGGTTTTGCAGCAAATGAGCGATGACGAACAGGGATACAATGAAGGTGGCAATAATCACGTAGAGAACCACTTTGGTTCGGCGAAGGCCCCAGACAATAGGGAGGGTGCGGCAGCCAAAACGAGCGTCTCCTTTGACGTCTTCCATGTCTTTGATGATTTCCCGAACCAGCGTAATGACAAATGAAAAAAGAGCGTAAATGAGGAGCAAGTCAACCTGTTGGCGGTAATAAACCGCCAGAACAATCAGCGCCAGGGCCGTTAGAAAGGCCACAATGAAGTTGCCAATGAATGGCTGACGCTTAAACTGGGCCGAGTAAAACCAGAGCAGCGTGACCGACAGAACATTCACTACGAATACCCATTTGCTGAGGTAAAAACCGATCACAACACCCAGGACGTTCAGTGCCTGGTGGGCTCCCATCGCAATCTGCCGTTTCAGATACCGTCCAATGATGACACGTTCGGGTTTGTTGACAATATCGATTTTGATATCGAAATAATCATTGATAATGTACCCGGCTGCGGCAATACAAACCGTTGAAAGGGAGAGCAAAAAAAGTTTGGAGTCCAGTAATAGGCTGGTCCAATTTTCGCGTGGGCCAACGAGCGTTACGCGGGCAAAATACTGGGTGCCTACGATGATCAGGAGGTTTTGCACCCGGACCAGCCGCAGAAATCCCAACACGAATACGTAAAAAGGTGGAGTACCCGCACGGGGCGCTTTGCTCCGGACTCTTGGGTTCATGGCCAAATGATACAATCAGTTATCAAAGATACGGTTTCCGGGCCGAATCTGCGGTGTCGTTAAAATCTTTCTCCGCCTGGTCGAAACCGTGAACACAATTGGCTGCATTTAATGTTATGGTGAGTGGTAGAAGGGCTGAAGGAGTGAAGAGGTGATGAACCATCACCCGTTTACACTTCTGACCCTACTCTCCTTCAAGCATTTATCGATTTTATGAAAATTGGCATCGTATGTTACCCGACCTTCGGGGGAAGTGGTGTTGTTGCGACGGAGCTGGGCAAAGCGCTGGCAAAAGCTGGTCACAAGATCCATTTTATTACCTACCAGCAACCGCCCCGCTTGGATTTTTTCAACGAGAATGTTTTTTACCATGAAGTAAATATACCCACCTACCCGCTCTTTCAGTTTCCTCCTTACGAATCGGCGCTTTCCAGCGCAATGGTGAACGTGGTGCAATACGAAAAATTGGATCTGCTGCACGTCCACTACGCGATCCCGCACGCTTCGGCGGCTTACATGGCGAAGATGATTCTGCGGGCACAAGGCCGGACGGTTCCATTCGTTACCACATTGCACGGTACGGATATTACGCTGGTGGGCAAAGATGCTTCTTACGAGCCTGTTGTAACGTTCAGCATCAACGAGTCAGACGGGGTAACGGCGGTTTCGGAGCATCTTCGGCAGGAGACGCTGGAGCAGTTCAACATTCGCCGGGATATTGAGGTCATTCCAAACTTTATCGATCTCGAGCGGTTCAAACGCCAGAAGAAAGACCATTTTAAAATGGCCATCTGCCCGAACGGTGAGAAGCTGATCGTGCATACGTCGAACTTCCGGCGGGTGAAACGCATTGACGATGTTGTTCAGGTATTCCACAAGATCAACCAACAGATACCGAGCAAGTTGCTATTGTCGGGGGATGGTCCGGAGCGCGTGCGCATCGAAAAACTGTGCCGCGATATGGGTATTTATGGCGATGTACGGTTTTTGGGAAAACTCGATGCCGTGGAAGAAGTGTTGTCGGTTGCGGATTTATTCCTGATGCCTTCCGAAAACGAAAGCTTTGGTCTGGCTGCGCTGGAAGCCCTCGCTTGCGAGGTTCCCCTGATCACCTCCAATGCGGGCGGGCTGCCGGAGCTGAACGTACAGGGGGTAACGGGTTTTTTGAGCAACGTAGGCGATATCGACGATATGGTAAAAAACGCCCTGTTCGTGTTGAATGACGATAACTTGCCTACGTTTAAACACAATGCCCTGGAGCGGGCGAAGGAATTTGAAATATCGCGCATTCTGCCGCTTTATGAGTCGTATTACGAAAAGGTGGTGCAAGAAAGCCGCGCGTTGGTTTGAGATTCTGATGAATAGTCACGGTGTACTTGCAATCAGAAGGCATAAGAGCGGGACACTGTCGTATTATAGGGTTCTGTTTATGGCCATTTGGAATGGGGTTTTAGGGTAAAAGTCTGTCTGATAGAGTCAACAAAAAAGCCGGTCATTGTGACCGGCTTTTTTGTTTTACAAGCTTCAATAAACTGGTTTATGGATTCGGGTTACCTGATAAGCCGTTCGCTCAATGATCTGCGGGTTTTTTAAAAATCAAGCGTGACTTTTCTTTAAAAGCTCCGTCTGACAACAAACTCCTAAACGTTGTTCAGGCTATGATCTCCAAACTTCACAACCGCTACGAAGCCCTGAATTACCTGATCCGGCGACGGGCAACCGGTACTCCCAAAGAATTGGCCGAAAAACTGGGTATTAGCGAACGGGCCTGGTACAAAATCCGCGACGAGTTGGTTAATGACCTGGGCGTACCACTGGCGTATTGCGCCGTTCGCCGGACGTATTACTATGCCGAAGAAGGGGAACTTGTCTTTCAGTTTAGGCGGAAATTGAGCGGTGAGCAGATGGAAAAGTCATCAGAATATAAATATTTTTTTGCTTAAACATATATCGAAGCTTGCATAAATTTAATTGTATTTTTAAATGAAAACTGATAATATAAAGAAATACAATAGACTGCTATCTATAGCAATATTTGCAGGAATAGGTATAAGGATTTATAGAGAAAACCTGCTCAATTTTAGAATGAATTTAATGGAGAATGGTTTTTTTTACTATATTTTTCATTGATCTTGATGATTTATTATTATTTTAAAATCAAGAAAGATAAATTATAAAAACGTCAAAATGAAATAAATAGTTAATTTGAAAATGTTTGTCGTCATTATTGTATAGTTTATTTTATATGAAAACATTATTGGAGATCCTTTTTGTTCCACAGTTTTTATTCTTAGTGGTCACCTGGCTTTTATAATTTATAAAACTCATGGCTTATCACTTAATTTTTACCCTTCATTGGGTAAATTTACAATAACCGTTGGTAATGATATTAATTTTTTGATAGAGTAGTTGTTGGAAATGCTCTATCAAATATCGCATTGTTTATATCCATGAATAAGAAAAATATTTGGTCTGCTATTAGCAGGTATCTAGGCATAATATTTATTGTGATATCTATAATTATTTATTTGCCAGCCGGAGTAAAGTGTACCTATTTTTTTAGGAATAGCCAAGATATCGTATGGGCAGTATTAGGGTTCTTTATAGGGATACTTACAGTCTATTTGTCAAATAAGATTGAGAGGAAAAATACAAGAAATTAGACGGTGAGTATGTATTATTCAATCCGAAAGAAGTGCAACAATACTGGCATTACCCCTTACAAACGGCCAACCTGTTTGAGTTCGCGTACTGGTTTTTACTGGCTTACGGGGTGTCGGATGCCTGTAAAGAGCCGTTCTCAAAAGCGTTTAGCCTGGTGCGCTCCTCTTACGGGGTCGGCTTATTACTTTGGGTAACGCTGGTTGTTTTCGTAACCGTCACCTACGCATCCTGATATGAAAACCGGTTTAACATACAGCTTATTGATTGGGGTTGTGGTGCTCATCGGGTATTTTCTCAGCCGCACCGTCAGTGCCGTGAGTCGTACCCATGAAATCCAAACCCGACGCCAAGCCCTGCCGGATTTTAGTCAATTTTCCATTCAGGCACCGTCCAGACCCGTATCACAAGCCATGCTGCAAGGCCGTACCAACATTATTATTCTCTTTAACCCCGATTGCGAGCACTGCCAGTACGAAGCCGCCAAGATCAGCAAAAATCGGGATGCGTTGAAGCGGGCTACCATCTGGATGCTGACGACCGAAAAACCGGCCCGGGTCGGCCAATTTACCCGGCAGTTCGGACTGGACACGCTCGCCAACGTTTGTGTGGGCTGCCTAACGCCGGAGGAACTCACCAAAGCCTTCGGTCCAACCTTAGTGCCGCATTTGTTTATTTACGGTCCCGACGGAAATCTGCGCAAGCAATACAAAGGCGAAACCAAGATGGAAGCTATTCTGCAATTATTGTAAACAATCAACTTGTTCTTCGGCAAGAACGGCAATGTTCTTACTAAGGGTAGTTCAGCAAATAAATGGAGCTTATAATCAAAGAACTTAGCAAATCCTATCAAGGCCGAAAAGTACTTGATTCGATTAACATAGAGTTTCGGGGTGGCAACGTTATTGGCTTGCTCGGTAAAAACGGGGCTGGCAAAACCACCTTTCTAAACTGCCTGATTGATTTAGTGCAACCCGACGCAGGAGGGTTTGTTTTTAATGGACAACCGTTAACCGGTGATCGCTTACCCTTTAAACGGGTATTGGGTGTGCTATCCGATGTACTACCACCAGTTCCGGAGTTTTCGGGATTCGATTATTTGCGATTTGTGGGAATACTACACGAGGTTGATGAAGTAACCTTTCAGCAACGATCGAAGGAATTGACGGAGTTTTTCTTCGACGATACGGAGGCTATCAAAAAAAAGATCAGTACCTATTCAACAGGTATGATCAAAAAGATTGGTCTGTGCGGAGCGCTGCTAACCGTTCCTGCTATTTTGCTGCTGGACGAACCTTTCGCCGGTCTTGATCCGCTGTCGGTCAATCAATTAATTTCATTTTTAAAGCATTACCGGCGCGCTGATCGATTCGTGGTTATTGCTTCACATGATCTGAATTATATTCAGGAAGTAGCTACCCACATCGTCATTTTGGACGAGGCAACGATCAAATTTGAAGGCGAGTTAAGTGAATTTACGGCAAATGGGACAAAAGTAATTAGCGAAGCCTTATTTGACATTCTGGTACCTAAAACGAAGACAATGGACTTTGATTGGCTCTAATCCGTATGACCATGCTACGCATATTAAGCTTCGCGCTACGTCGGCGGTTTACGGGTTATGTTAAAAATACAGAATCTGTTTGGGGGTTGATCGGGCGGATTGTGTATCTTTTACTCGTTCTTCTGTACGCAGCGGGCACAGGGTGGCTCATCGATGTGCTTGATACGATTGATGGATTATCCTTTGATTCAGGAACCTTCATCGCTGGTATGAATGGGGCTCTATGTGCTTTGTGTGTCGTGGTCGAATTTTTTCCGTCGTATAAGCAGCGGTCTGGTTTAGTATCGGCGGTTTTCCCGGTTCGTTTTATGGATCGATGGGCTGTCAACGTTTTGTATGATTCACTCACCTTTACGTTTACGGGCGCGTGGCTTGCTTTTTTCATCATCAACGCGTTGTCGACGCGTTATGCGGTTACTCAACTGATTACGTCACTGCTGATGCTGACCAGTACGGCGATTTTCGTACAATCTCTGAAAGCGTTTATTGAGCAATCCCACCGACGGCAAGTATGGTCGATGATAGGCTGGGCTATTTTAAATGCCACTATGGTTTGGGCGATCGTGCAATTTTATGCGCAGGAACGGGTGCTAATTGCAGTCCTGTTTATTGGCTTGGTAAGCCAGATTGGATTATTAATACAGCTTGATCGAACCGTGGCTGAACCGTCCGGTGCGACGTTTATCTTTAATCGTAAAATTGCAATTTTAAGTAGCTTATCACCGGTTTACAAAGTTTTTATGAGCAACGCCAAGGCTAGAAATGCCTTTGCTTTCGGCTTGTTAATAAAGGTGGTATTTCTGTTTTTTCAAGGCAGCCTTTTTGCGGGAAATGTATTTACGGCAGAATATATCCAAAAACTGTATGTTTCACCTTTGATTCTGTTTACGTATGTTGCCAATAATCTCTGGGGTTTCTTCCCGACAGTCTGGGTAAATAGTGCAATGGGTAAGCCAACGGCTGCTTATAGACTTTATCTCCAAATTCTGATTTTGCCGCTATTACTTGATTTATTTATTACACTTGGGGTAACAGTTTATACGCAACTTATCGGGCCTAATCTTATCTTATTTTACATGCTATGCACAATCCTTCTTTGTTTAAATGGAATGATTTTTTCTTTTTATAAAGCGTTTGAAGTTCACAATAGCCTCAATTTTGGACAGATGAAAAACGACAATGTCAATGGCTGGAGCATTTGTGCTTCGATTGGTTTGATGATCCTGACGATATTCGCATCGAAAACCTTACTAACGGAGGTTTTACTTGGTGTTAGCATCGGTTGGAGTATCTGGTATTTCGTATATCGAAGCGTTCCTAAAAATGCAACTAGTACCAGATATAGATTATACCATAGCTTATTTGTTAAAGATGAGTAAAGTGATATTTAGGAGAAAATCTGTTAGCCGGAACGGAACATTATAAATCGATCTACACCGTAATCATAAATCCATGAGAAAGCGCATCAACAAAACCTTCACCCGCCAACTCGATCAAACCGATTGCGGAGTAGCCTGCTTGCTGTCCCTGATTCGTTAATACGGTGGAGATGTCTCCCGAGAGCGATTGCGCGAGCTAAGTGGGACCAGCATTCAGGGAACCACCCTACTGGGATTGTGTCAGGCGGCAACCGGTCTGGGCTTTAAGGCCGAAGGCTTTGAAGCGAATGGGGTGCAAAATCTGCACGAGTTGTCATCGCAGATCCACCACTTCAACACCGGGGTATTTACTCTTGTCGAAGACGAAGAAGTTGTCGGCCACCGCTGCGTTCGGGGTAAATTTGTCGATAGAATACGTGGTTAATTTACCGCTCTTATCCGTTAATTTCCACCCTTTTACCGATTTGTCCTGTTTGTTGACGGCAATCTGCACTTTGGTAATCTGTGTATTCTTTTTTTCGGGGGTCAATTCGACTACTTCCACCGTTTGTCCACCCTGTTTCTGCTCACCAATGTATTTGTAATTGTATCCCTGTTTGTAGATGGAGTAAATCTTGGTCGGGTTGAAATCGCCACCGGCGCTGGCGTCGTAATCCTGAACGTTTACTTCGTTGGTTTCCTTGATGTAGGTAGACATCGTTTTTCCGTCGGTGAAAACTTCCTGTCCGGCCAATTTAAGTCGGAATGCATTCTTTTTCACCGTTAAATCGCCCTTGTAATTCCCTCCTTCGCCGGTGTAGCTGAATGTTGCTTTGTATGAATTCAACGCCTGATACTTTTTACTCATGGCATCGAGAACCTCCGACGCTTTTTTGTCTTTCTGCGCTACCGACGGGAGGGTTAGTCCCGCAATTAATGCCCATAATAAGGCCAATTTTTTCATATGCTTCGTCTTTTTGTAGAATGCTGGGTTATTTGCTAAAACCGCCCGCAAAGTTGCTGACCGTTTTGTAGGTAGACAAGATTTAATCCAAAAAGTTTAATGTGGGAAAGAGGAGCGGGATAAAATTAAAAGAGTGGAAGCGGCTTGCACCTAACTTCCACTCTTCCATATTGCTTTAATTCATATTCTTGAGCATCTCTTCCAGAGCGTTCATATCCTGGATGAGCACTTCGCGGGCTTTGCTTCCCTCAAACGTGCCTACAATACCGGCCGCTTCCAACTGGTCGATCAGACGACCGGCCCGGTTATACCCCAACTTCAAGCGACGCTGAATGAGTGAGGTACTACCCTGCTGGTGGTTGACAACCAGACGGGCGGCTTCGTCGAACATGGGGTCCCGGTTTTCCAGGTCGATTTCGCGTTCTTCCGTATTGCCCGATTCATCACCGGCAAATTCCGGCAGGTTGTAAGCGGAGTCATACCCGCGTTGGTTGCCCACGAACTCGCAGATTTCTTCGATTTCATTCGTATCCACAAACGGACACTGAAGCCGGGTGATGTCGGAGTTGGACGAAAACAGCATATCACCCATACCAACCAGCTGTTCGGCTCCACCCGTGTCCAGAATCGTCCGCGAGTCAATTTTGGACGTTACCTTGAACGACAGCCGGGCGGGGAAGTTGGCTTTGATCAGACCCGTAATGACGTTGACGGAAGGTCGTTGCGTTGCCACCACCAGGTGAATGCCGATGGCCCGGGCCAACTGCGCCAGTCGGGCAATGGGTTGTTCGACTTCCTTCCCTGCCGTCATCATCAAGTCGGCCAGCTCGTCGATGACCAGTACGATGTAGGGCAAAAACCGATGGCCTTTTTCGGGATTCAACCGGCGCTGGATAAACTTGGCGTTGTATTCTTTCAGATTGCGGCACTGCGCGTCTTTCAGCAGGTTATACCGATTGTCCATCTCGATACAAAGCGAATTGAGCGTATTGACCACTTTCTTCGTATCGGTGATAATCGGTTCGTCGCTGTCGGGCAGTTGTGCCAGAAAATGCCGTTCGAGTTTGTTGAACAAGGTCAATTCTACTTTTTTAGGATCGACCAGAATCAGCTTGAGCTGCGACGGGTGTTTTTTATAAATCAACGACGTCAGCAGCACGTTCAACCCGACAGATTTTCCTTGCCCGGTAGCCCCGGCCATCAGCAGGTGGGGCATTTTAGCCAGGTCGGCAACAAAGATTTCGTTCGAGATAGTTTTTCCCATCACCACCGGCAACTCAAAATTGCTTTTGGTGAATTTTTCGGTGCTGATGACCGAGCGCATGGCCACCATCTCGCGGTTTTTGTTCGGCACTTCAATCCCGATGGTGCCCTTACCCGGCATGGGAGCAATAATCCGGATGCCGAGGGCCGCCAGACTGAGGGCGATATCGTCTTCCAGGCTTTTGATCTTCGAAATCCGGACCCCGGCGGCCGGGATGATCTCGTACAGCGTGACGGTCGGCCCAATGGTTGCTTTGATGCTGTCGATGGTAATTCCGTAGTTCTGGAGCGTATCGACAATCCGGTCTTTGTTTGCTTCCAGTTCTTCGGCCGAAACCTGGGCTTTTTGGTTTTCAGGGTATTCGGTCAGCAGCTCAATAGTCGGGAATTGGTACCGGGGCAAATCGAGCGTTGGATCGTACAAACCGTGTAGTTTCAGCGCATCTTCATCTACTTCATCGGTTGGGCCTGCATACGGCTCCGCTACCGGTTGTGCAGATTCGGCTACGGGTTCGACGGGCGTATTTTCGTTGATGGTAAACGTCAACGGTTTTTTGGCCGAAGCACTCACCGGCAGGACTTTTTCCGGTTTGGGCTCGGGTTCTTCTTCCTGCGTTGGCTCCGGCACCGTGGCAACCGATGGCTGCTCCGGTTTAGGAACACCGTTCATTTTTGGTTTGACATCGATAAAATCATCCACGTCATCTTCTTCCTCCTCGTCTTCCGTTTCCTCCGAATCCGGCTCATTTCCGAAAAAAGGACGGGGGAAGGTTGTTTTCTTGGGCAGCGAAAACGTGGGAAACTTCGTGATTCCGTAGAAAAAGATGAGAAAAACGAAAAAGGCAAAACCAATGATGGCAATGCCGCCCCAGCCAATGAGGTTGAATAGCCAGACGTTGATTTCGTACCCAATGCCACCACACCATACACTGCCATCGCCAACCGAATCGGTCGCCAGCACAATATAACCTGCCAGTGAACTAAACCAGACCATGTAAAACAGGATGCCCTTTGTTGTACGGCCCAATGGAAGCGGTTCGCGGTTGAAGGCTAGTTTAAGGCCCGCCAGAAAAAGAATCAATGGCAAGCCCAGCGCGGCAATTCCAAACCACCGAAAGATGAATACGTGGGCGATGAAGGCACCCAGAATTCCCAGAAAATTCCGCATCTCGTTACCCGACTCGCGCACCGACGAATCTGTTACGGTGCTCAGGACGCTCTGATCAGCTTGTCCGGTGAGCAGATAAGAGCAGAAAGCCACGGTCAGGCCTACGGCCAGCAGCATCAGCAACCCGCCAAAAGCCAGCTTCGACTTCTGGTCGGCCTGAAAAGTAGGCCATTTCATCGAACCCGACGCAGGTCGCGCTTTTGACCGCTCGTTCCGAATGGTGTTTTGTCGGTTGATGGGTTGTGTCATTTTCGTATAAACTGCATTAAACTACCTCTTCTGCCAATACTTTGCAAATCTGTTTAGCTAACGTCGGGCCTTCGTAGATAAAACCCGTGTAGACCTGAACCAAACTGGCACCAGCCCGCAGTTTTTCGAGCGCATCTTCGGGTGTTGCAATGCCGCCGACCCCAATTATCGGGAAGGCATGACCCGACTGTTGACAAAGATAACGAATCACCTCCGTCGACCGCTGTCGGAGCGGAGCTCCGCTGACGCCCCCCATGCCGATTTTTTCAATGGTTTGGGAATCCGTCTGTAAACCGTCGCGGCTGACGGTTGTGTTGGTGGCAATGATCCCCGCGATCTGTGTTGTGTTGACAATTTCAATGATATCATCCAGCTGGCTATCCGTAAGGTCTGGGGCAATTTTGAGCAGTATAGGTTTAGCCGCCGGCTTTGTGCGGTTTTCGTCCTGCAGTCGCTGGAGAAGAGCCATCAGTGGTTCTTTCTCCTGCAACGCCCGCAGCCCCGGCGTATTGGGCGAACTGACATTTACGACGAAATAATCGACCGCATCGAACAAGTCGTGAAAACAGGCCAGGTAATCGTCCAGCGCATTCTCGTTCGGAGTCATTTTGTTCTTGCCAATATTTCCCCCAATGATCAGTCGCGGGCCGGAGGTCCGTTTGCGCAGGCGAATGGCAGCTGCTTTAGCGCCTTCGTTGTTAAATCCCATTCGGTTGATCAGTCCTTTGTCGGCTTTGAGCCGAAACAGCCGGGGGCGGTCGTTACCGGGTTGGGGGCGGGGGGTTACGGTTCCGATTTCAATAAAGCCAAAACCCAGGCAGGCCAGTTCATCAACCCATTCCGCATTCTTATCAAAACCCGCAGCCAGGCCAACCGGATTCGGGAAAGTAATGCCGAAGACCGTACGTTTCAGCCGGGGATCGTCGACAACGAACAGCTGGCGGGCCAGCCAGCGAAAACCCGGAATAGAAAGCGAAATTTTCAGGAATGAGGTAGCAAAATGGTGGATTCGTTCGGCATCAAAACGAAAGAGGAGAGGCAGGACTATGCGCTTGTACATAGCACAAATGTACTGAACTGCGGGGATGCTGTGCAAGCCGTCGGATGGATTATTAAAAACGGCATCAACTATTTTGCGACTGGCACAGCATCCCCTTCCGGATTCCGCTGTTTGTTCGGTTAATCACCAAACAGGTCGGACGAAAGGTACCGATCACCCCGGTCGCAGATGATGCAGACCAGAACGCCTTCTTCCAGTTCTTCACTGAGCTTTAGGGCTGCATGAACGGCGCCCCCACTGCTCATTCCGGCAAAGATTCCTTCTTCACGTGCCAGCCGGCGGGTCATCTGCGTCGCTTCCTCCTGGGAGACTTCGATGATGCGATCGACGCGCTCCGGATCAAAGATTTTAGGCAGGTATTCTTCGGGCCATTTGCGAATACCAGGTATCTGCGCACCTTCCGACGGCTGGCATCCAATGATCTGAATGGCCGGGTTCTGCTCCTTCAGAAACCGGGACGTTCCCATGATGGTTCCAGTAGTACCCATAGCAGAAATAAAATGAGTAATTTTACTATGAGTATTTTCCCAGATTTCGGGTCCGGTCGTGCGGTAATGTGCTAGGTAGTTGTCAGGGTTGGCAAATTGATTTAGGAGAAAGTAGCCCCCTTTTGCCGCCTGTTCTTCGGCATAATCCCGGGCTGTTTCCATCGTTTCCATCAACACGACTTTTGCGCCAAAAGCTTGCATGGTCAGGATGCGTTCACGCGTCGAATTCTTAGGTAGAACTAACTCAATGTCAACGCCGTAAAGCCTTGCAATCATGGCGAGTGCAATACCGGTATTTCCACTCGTCGCTTCAATAAGCTTGGTGCCCGGTTTTAGATCGCCACGGTCGATAGCTCCCTTGATCATACTGTAGGCAGGACGGTCTTTTACGCTTCCTCCGGGGTTCTGCCCCTCCATTTTGCCGTATAATTTGACGTTTGGATTCGGATTAAGGTGCTTTAATTCAACCAGTGGGGTGTTTCCAACAAAGTCTAGTAAGGTTGCCATGAATAATAAGGGAAGAATAAGGTCATTTTAGGGGGAACACGAAGCTGGTTTCTAAAGTTGCAGCCCGTTTGGATGTTACCGGATACCGGGTGAAATGGTACGTTAAACAACCATAAACGAAGAAAGTGAATTTTTTTTTGCTGTCTACGTATAAATTGTTGAAAAAATGTTGCTTTTGTCGTCAATAATAAGCCACATTTGTAGGGATTTACTTTAAAATAGCTACGTACTATGAAATTACAGCTTCATGCCACTCCCCGAACTAGCTACTCTGAGTACCAATTACAGGCCGTAACTCGTCATTTGAACTTGCCAGACATCGTTCTGCCGTTTTGGGGGCACCGTAAACGTATTCCGGCTTACCGGATCACGTGGCTTGAAGGCAAAGGAAACTATACCATTGTCCATTTTAGTGATGGGTCGGAGATGATTGTGTCACTGACGCTGAAGAAGCTGGAAGGTCGATTGTCGTCGGAGATTTTCGTGCGACCCCACAAAAAATGCATTATTAACTTGCTGTATTTGCAGGAAATCCGCTCTGGTAAAAGTACAACCATCTGTCTGACAAATGGCTGTGAAGTGGAGGTTTCCCGCCGAAAAACAACGCAGTTCATGCAACTGGTAGTTGCTTTCCAGCAGGAGTTCTTACCATTGACCGCTCACTACGCACTCGCATAAAGAATAAAAGAAAAGCGGTTTTGCAACCGCCTGTTCTTATTTCTTACCGATTTTTGCGAGCTCCTCATCGCGTAGGGGGCGACGTAGTATTTTACCTACGTTGCTCTTGGGTAGCTCGTCCCGAAATTCGATATGGCGTGGGCGTTTGTAGTTAGTTAATTGCTCTTTGCTGTACTTGAGAATTGCTTCGGCAGTTAGGTCCGGGTCCTTCCTGACAACAAAAATTTTAACGGCTTCGGTCGATTTTTCGTCGGGAACTCCAATACACGCAACTTCCAGTACGCCTGGACATTGGGAAATGACATCCTCAATCTCGTTGGGGTAGACATTGAAGCCCGAAACCAGAATCATGTCTTTCTTGCGGTCGACAATTCGGAAAAAACCGTCTTCATCCACTATACCAATATCTCCGGTTTTAAACCAGCCATTTTCCAGTACCTTGGCGGTTTCTTCGGGCCGGTTGTAATAGCCGGGAAATACCTGCGGTCCTTTGGCCCAGATTTCGCCGGGCATTCCCATGGGGGCTTCCGTTCCATCTTCCTGCATGATTTTCATCTCAGTGCTGGGAAGCGGCAGGCCAATGGTACCGAGTCGGGCGCTTCCGTCGCAGGGGTTGGAAGACAGAATCGGCGACGTTTCGGAAAGACCGTAGCCTTCGGCAATGGTGATGCCGGTTAGCTTTTTCCAGCGTTCAGCTACTGAGGTTTGCAACGCCATTCCGCCCGCCGACGAAATCTGGAGCTGGCTGAAGTCAACTTCAGTGATGCGGGGGTGATTGAGCAAACCGTTGTAAAGCGTATTCAAGCCGACGAACATGTTGAATTTGTACTTCTTCAGATCGTCGATGAACGCATTCATGTCTCGCGGGTTGGTGATCAATACGTTCAGGCAGCCGCTTTTGAGCGCCAGCATGGCGTTAACGGTCAGGGCATAAATATGATAGAGCGGCAGCGGGGTAATGATAATGCACTGCGGAGCTTTAATCCGGTCAATCTGCATCCAGTAGCTGCCCGCCAAGGTGTTGGCAACGATATTCCGGTGGGTTAGGGCCGCCCCTTTTGAAACACCGGTGGTGCCGCCGGTATACTGCACAAATGCTAAATCAGAACCGGTTAAAGTTACTTTTTGCACGGCATGGCGGCTGCCCCGGCTCAATGCCTCGCTGAGTGAAACGGCTTTCGACAATTGGTACGACGGAACCATCTTTTTAACGTATTTCACCACGGCGTTGACGATCTGCTTTTTCGGAAAGCCCAGCAAATCGCCAATTTGCGTGATGATGACGTGTTGTATGTCCGTTTTGTCAATGATCTTCTCCAGATTAGACGCAAAGTTGGCCAGAATGATAATGGCCTTGGCACCCGAATCCATGAACTGATGCTGCATTTCCCGGGGCGTGTACAGCGGATTGGTATTCACCACCACCAGCCCCGCTCGCAGAATGCCAAAAAGGGCAACCGGATATTGCAACAGGTTCGGCATCTGAATGGCAACCCGGTCACCTTTCTTTAAATGCAGGTCGTTTTGAAGGTAAGAGGCAAAATGGCCGGACAATGTATAGATCTCCCGGAACGTAAGCTGCTTACCCATGTTGGCATAAGCGGGCAAGTCGGCAAACTGCTCACAGCCTTCTTCAATCAGTTCGACCAATGATGGATAGGCATCGGGATCTATTTCGGCGGGAATACCTTCCGGATAAAATTTCAGCCAAGGGTACGGTTTCGCCGTTGACGGATTTTCCATGGGTTTAGAATGTTTTTTTGTAAAAATAAGACAAAACTTGGAACCGCCTACGTGCCCACGGACTTTCGTGCATAACCCTCAGCGAACCGATCACGGTCGAGGGGCTGCGTGGTTGACCGAAAAGGCGTTAAAACGCCACGGCTTTCAGACGCAATCCTGTATCCTCCGGTAACCCAAACAAAAGATTCATATTTTGGACGGCGTGGCCGGATGCACCTTTGGTTAGGTTGTCGATAATGCTGGTAATCAACAACTGGCCGTCGTGTTTTTCCAGGTGGATCAGGCATTTGTTCGTGTTGACAACCTGTTTAACATCCACTGGAGCGTCGCTTACGTGAGTAAACGGATGCCCGGCGTAATAGTTTGAAAAAAGCTGGCGGGCGTCGTCCAGGCTACCGGCATACGGTGTATACACATTCGCCATGATGCCGCGCGTAAAATCACCCCGGTAAGGCACAAAATGAATAGGTTGATCGAAGCCCGGTTGCAGGCTGTTCAGGCTTTGTCGGATTTCTTTCAGGTGCTGGTGCGTAAACGCCTTGTAAATCGAAACGTTGTTGTTCCGCCAGGTAAAATGCGTTGTTGCACTCAGCGCCTGTCCAGCACCGGTTGAGCCGGTAATAGCGCTCACCTGAACGGCTTCGGTAAGCAAACCCGCCTGAGCCAGTGGAAGCAGCGCTAACTGAATGCTGGTGGCAAAACAGCCAGGATTGGCAATTTTGGTAGCCGATTGAATGCGTTCACGCTGCAATTCTGGCAAACCGTACACAAAACCGTTCGACTCGTCGCGGAAGTCCGTGCTGAGATCAATGACTTTTAGTGTTTCCGAAATCGGATTTTCAGCCAGAAATTTAGCGGATTCGTTATGACCGGAGCAGAGGAAAATCACCGATAAACCGGCCTGATTGACCAGCTCACGGGTATCGTCGCCCGAGAAGGTTAAGTCCGTATCGCCTAGCAAATCCGTGTGGGTATTGTGAACCGGTTTTCCCGCCTGACTTTTGCTGTGGACAAAAGCGATGTTGGCGTTGGGGTGATTCAACAGAATGCGGAGCAATTCGCCACCGGTGTAACCGGCTCCGCCAATAATTCCAATATTAATTGTATTCATAGTGTTTGGTAGAGCCTAATGTGCTCATTGATGAAACGTTCCCAGGAGAACAATTGTGCCCGCTGCCGGGCTTTTGTGGCCAGTTTTTGCCGTAATTCGGCTGATCCCGTCAGGGTCAGAATCGCGTGTTTCAGCGCGTCGGCATCGGTAGGCGAAACCGTCAGGGCTGCATCGCCGACGACCTCGGGCAGGGATGAAACCGTAGAGGTGATTACCGGCAACCCGCATTGCATGGCTTCCAGGGGCGGCAAACCGAACCCTTCGAACAGCGAAGGGTAAACAAATGCCAAAGCTCCGGAATAGATCGTGGCCAGGTCTTCGTCCGGTACAAAACCGGTGAATTTCAGCCGGGAACGAATGCTTTCATTTTTTGCCAGGTCGTTCAAAACCTGATCCATTTTCCAGCCTTTCGTACCCACCAACACGAGCTTTACCTCCGCTGGTAGTTCTCCGCTTTCGGCCAGCTGCACAAAACAACGGATCAAATGATCCAGGTTTTTGCGCGGTTCGAGGGTCGCCAGACTGAGCAGATAGGGCTCATCGCCCAAACCATACTGTTGCTGTGTAGCTTTGATTCGGGCAGAATCCGTTTGCGGGTAAAACAGCGCCGGAGAAGCGGCCAGGTGAATCGGCGTAACAAGATCCGGGTCAAAACCGGTAAACTGGCAGAAATCCGCCTTTGTTGCTTCCGAAACCGTTACGACACGAGCATCCGGCGGCAGCGTGCTGATGGCATCTTTGACGGCCCGCTCACCCGCCGGAAACCATTCCGGATGGTGAATCGGAATCAGATCGTGCACCGTCAGCACTTTCCGGACGTGCGGTATTGAGGCAATATCGCCCGGAATGGCAAAAAAAGGTGAATGGTAAATTGCCCCTTTGGGAAAAAGGCTGGCCGGAAACCGCGCATCCTCGACCTTAAGGGCTTTTCGACTGCGGTAAAAACACTGACGGAGTACCTTCGATGGAATGCTTTGGGGGGAAAAGGGAGCCAGCAGTGTGTTTTCAAATGTTGCCCAGTTTTGCTCCGCAGAGCGGTTGATCAGCGGAGGGGCCTGCTTTCCGAACGTTTCCCGGGCATACCGCAGCGTTTCGGCCTGATGTGTTGGAGCAGCCAGAGAAAGCTGCACTCGATCCGACTCGTGCAGCCCTTTGATGAGCTGTTCGGCGACACGACTTACGCCCGTCTTAGCCTGACGATGGTAAAAACCGATTCCCGGAAGACTGGCGTCAATGATTACGTTCAACGGCTTCAAGAATTATGAATCATAAATGGTGAATGAGGAACGATGAATGGTTTTGCGTCAGCCCATTCATCGTTCCTCATTCATAACTCATCATTGGTTGTTGGCCTCTTTTACTTTTTCGTAAATCATGACCTGATTCGACATAACCTTCGAGAAGCCGCGCACGTCGTCGCCGGTCCAGGCGTTGTTCATTTCGCCGTAGCTACCGAACGTGGAAGACATCAGATCGAACGGTGATTCGATGCCTAAAACCTGGAAGCGGTACGGAGCCAGCAAGACGTGCACTTTGCCGGTTACGTGGGTCTGGGTGTCGCTCAGGAAAGTCTCAATGTTACGCATAACGGGGTCCAGAAACTGGCCTTCGTGCAGCATCGTGCCGTACCAGTTTGCCATTTGATCTTTCCAGTACTGTTGCCATTTGGTCAGCACGTGTTTTTCGATGGCGTGGTGCGCCTTCAGGATGATCAGCGGAGCGGGGGCTTCGAAACCGACACGGCCTTTGATTCCGATGATGGTGTCGCCCACGTGAATATCGCGCCCGATGCCAAACGGTCCGGCCAGTTCGGTCAATTGCTGAATGGCCTGAATCGGGTCTCCCACCGGTTGATCACCAATGCCTTGCAGTTCGCCTTTGGCAAAGTGCAGGGTGATCTGCTCCGGCTCGGTTTTGGTAACCTGGGTTGGCCAGGCTGACTCGGGCAGAAAACCGTCGGATGTAAGGGTTTCGCGACCGCCAACGGACGTTCCCCACAGCCCTTTGTTGATGGAATAGGCCGCTTTGTGCCATTCCTGTTCCACTCCTTTCGATTTCAGGTATTCGATTTCCGCTTCCCGCGACAGCCGCAGATCGCGGATAGGCGTAATGATTTCGGCGTCGGGAGCAATAATCCGGAACGCCATATCAAACCGTACCTGGTCGTTGCCCGCACCCGTGCTGCCGTGTGCAATGGCGCTGGCTCCGATGTTCTTGGCGTATTCGGCGACGGCGATGGCCTGGAAAATCCGTTCGGCGCTCACGCTCAGCGGGTACGTGTTGTTTTTCAGAACATTGCCATAAACCAGGTATTTCAGGCATTGCTGATAATAATCGTTGGTCTTGGCGATGGTAGCGTGGTCTTTTACACCCAATGAATACGCCCTGGATTCAATCGCTTTCAAATCTGCCTCCGAAAAGCCGCCGGTATCGACCAGCACTGAGTGGATTTCGTAACCCAGATCTTCGGACAGGTATTTCACACAAAACGAGGTGTCGAGACCTCCGCTAAACGCAAGAACTACTTTTTTCTGTTGAGACATCACAGTTGAACGATGG
Organism: Larkinella harenae; assembly: GCF_054780515.1. Classification (NCBI taxonomy): domain Bacteria; kingdom Pseudomonadati; phylum Bacteroidota; class Cytophagia; order Cytophagales; family Spirosomataceae; genus Larkinella; species Larkinella harenae. Next base: position 1,057,070 of record NZ_BAAGWE010000001.1, read on the forward strand.
AACGTAAATAATGGATTGGCGCAGCGCCGTCGGCATCGGGCAGTAGATCACGAAGTGTGGGAAACCCTTTATCGTATCTTTTGGTCCTCTGCTCAGGGCGCAAAAGTAAAAAATCCCTTCCAGCCAACCGCCGAAAGGGATATAAAATCACTTGAATAACAAGATAATGACTCTTTACCCGACGGTTTCTAATTCACGCTCGGGCTTCCTGCTGCGGGGACGGTCCTGGAAACGCATCAGGATACGCTGTTTGATACGCATCCAGCGTTCGTACAGCTTCGATTCTTTCAGGAAATTCCATTTTTCCTTTTTCTCCGGTTTTTTATGCTGCTCGGGGTCGTACAACATACCCGTACACAGGCAGTGTTTCCGGTTGGTTCGGGTCAGAATATCGTAGTTGACACAGCTTGAGCACCCTTTCCAGAACGCATCGTCGGCAGGCAGCTCATTGAGTGTAACGGGTTCGTAACCCAAATCCGAGTTTATTTTCATAACGGCCAGGCTCGTCGTCAAACCGATGATTTTCGCATCGGGGTATTTCCGGCGTGACAGTTTAAAGGCTTCATTTTTAATCCGGGTAGCGATTCCGCTTTTACGGTGCTCCGGATGGACGATCAGGCCCGAGTTGGCGACAAACTTACCATGCTCCCAGGTTTCGATGTAACAAAATCCAACCCATTCGCCGTATTTCGTCGTGGCAACGATCGCTTTGCCTTCCAGCATCTTTTCCATCAGGTACAGGGGCGACCGTTTGGCAATACCCGTACCACGCGCCTTAGCGCTTACCTCCATTTCCTTGCAGATCGTTTCGGCCAGTCGAAGATGGTTTTCGTCAGCAACCTGAACTATGTAAGTATCGTCGTTTACGTCGGGAATCATCGTATGATAGAACCATTACCGGCAACCAACCGGTTGGTTTTAAAGTCAAAAGTTTGTTGTAAAAATGTTAGAAAGGGCGGAGCCGCAGGGGCGGGTGCTCACCGCATAGGCGAACAATATGGTCGGGTCCTTTCGGACCTGAACCGAAATGGCGTTGTATGGTAGAAAGTCGGTATATAGACGAGTGGTGCCATTTTTATGATTACCAAAAGCGCGACAATGATAAATGAATTGTTTCGATTGTGCAATAGTATAACGAATAAAGTGAGGAAACGTTCAGGATTTATTCGCATTTTTTCACTAACGATATTTTTATACATTTGTTATACGAACATTCTGGCAACCTGCATGTACCGTCTGTCTTCCGATGATCTGATTTATGGCTACATCAACGGGATTTTTCCGATGGCCGATACGGACAACACCCTGTACTGGTATTCGCCAGATCCCCGCGCTATCATTCCACTCGATACATACCGTCCTGCCAAATCATTGCGCCCCATCCTGAATAAAAAAGTTTTTGAAGTACGTATAAACTCTGATTTTGAGCAAGTTATGCGGTTTTGTGCTTTGCCGCGCTCCGAAAATGACGGTACCTGGATTTCCGACGAAATCATCGATGCCTATGTCGATCTGCACCAGATGGGCGTAGCGCACAGTGTTGAAACCTACATCGATAATGAGCTGGTAGGCGGTTTGTACGGGGTATCACTGGGGTCGGTTTTTTTTGGTGAATCAATGTTTTACCGGGTTCCGAATGCCTCCAAAATTGCATTTCATTACCTGATTGAAAATCTTCGAAAACAACAATTTGATTTACTGGACACTCAATTCATCAACGATAATGTCCGGCGGTTCGGGGCCATTGAAATTCCCCGACCGGAATACATGAAATTGTTGAAGCAATCCCTGCAAAAAAAAGCTAGTTTTGTGGAGTCGGCTGCCGAACCGGTGATCCACAATCGACCGGATTGAGAAACGCAGGACGGGCCGGGTCGTGCAGCCTGAAAATCTTTTGTATTTTCGCACCTTCTTACACTTCATCACGGACGGCATTCATCGGTAAGTCATTCTAATATCAGTTCAAGCGTGTCAGTTTTAGTCATTAAATTCGGTACGGCATCCATTACGATGCCGGACGGTTCTCTGAACGAATCCGTTATTGCCGATATCGCCCGGCAGGTGGCCGAATTACATCGTTCCTACCATATTGTTTTAGTATCGTCCGGGGCCGTTGGAGCCGGGAAAGGACTGATTGACGGGTATCGGGGCGAAATGGCTCAGCGAAAAGCCGCTGCGGCCGTGGGTAATTTGCTGCTACTCAATATATACAATCGCTATTTTTCCGAATACAACATCCCGATTGCCCAAACCCTTTGCGAGCGCCATCATTTTGCGGATCGGCAACAGTTCCTCCAATTGAAGGAAACCGTGCAGGAACTCTGGAAAAACGGCATCATCCCCATCGCCAACGAAAACGACGTGGTGAGCGACCGCGAGCTGAAATTCTCCGACAATGACGAGCTGGCTACCCTGATGGCCGTCGGGTTTGGCGCTTCGACACTGATGCTGTGCACGTCGGTGGGCGGGCTGCTTGACGAAGAAGGCCATGTTATTCCTACGGTTAATCAGGTCGATGAATCGGTATTTGGCATTGTCCGGAACGAAAAATCAGCATTGGGTCTCGGCGGCATGACTTCCAAACTGACTTTTGCCAAACTGGCTACGCGCATGGGGATTCGGGTCGCTATTTTCGGTCTCAAGCAACCCGACGGTATTTTGCGGGCTTTGCGGGGAGAAACGGGCACGGCTTTTCCTCCACAACTGGGGTCACCCTCGTCGCGGCAGCGCTGGCTGGGCAGTGGCAGCCTGACCGCCGGAAGGCTGCGGATTGATAATGGCGCTGTGAAGGCCCTGAAGCGCAGGAACAGTTTGCTGGCGGTTGGTGTTCGAACCGTAGAAGGCGAATTTGCCGCGGGCGAAGTGGTGGAGATTTGTGACGATGCGGGCACAGCAGTGGCCGTTGCCCGTGCTCGTCTGTCGTCCGCGCAACTGGTGCCCCAACTGAATCAGCAGAATGTGGAAGTGGCCAATGCAAATGATATTGTACTTTTGTAAAAAGACCCCCATCGAATGAACCTCATCACCCCTCTTCTCCAGGAAACGAAGCTGGCTTCGGCCGCAGTCCGGCGTTTAACGGCTGACCAGAAAACCGCACTGCTTAATCGGTTGGCCGACGTGGTTTTGGCCAATACCGAGACCATTTTGGTTGAAAACCGGAAAGACCTGGATGTCATGCCGGATACGGACCCGAAAAAGGATCGGTTGCTGCTGAACGAGAAGCGGATTGAGGATCTGGCCGAAAGCCTGCGAATGGTGGCCCAATTGCCCGATCCAAACGGGGAAATTCTACTGGAAAAAACCATTGAGCAGGGGCTTCTGCTCCGGAAGCTGGCGGTTCCGCTGGGCGTCGTAGGGGTTATTTACGAATCCCGGCCCAACGTGACGCTGGACGTGGCGTCACTCTGTTTGCGTTCGGGCAACGCCTGCGTGCTGAAAGGAGGGAAGGAAGCACATCATTCCAACCTGGCGCTGGTGGGCCTGATTCATCAGGTTTTGACCGAATTTGACGTGCCGGAAGCTGCCGTTGCGCTGATGCCCCCGGACCGGGCGGTGGTCAACGAATTGCTGACGGCCACGCGTTACGTCGATATCATTATTCCGCGCGGATCGGATTCGCTGATTCAGTATGTTCGGCAAAATTCGCTGGTGCCGACCATCGAAACCGGTGCGGGCGTCTGCCACACGTATGTGGAGCGGACGGCTGATCTGGAAAAGGCCCGCGACATTGTGGTCAACGCCAAGGTATCGCGGCCATCGGTTTGTAATTCGCTGGATTGTATTCTGGTCGATCAGGCAGTTGCCGCCGATTTTCTGCCCATGCTGGTCGATGATTTTATGAAGTGGAATGTGGAGGTTTTTGCGGATGAAGAAGCGTTCAGTGCGCTGGCGTCCGTCGATTTTCCGGCGCTTCAACGGGCCGAACGCAGTGATTTTGGTCGGGAATTCCTGGATTACAAGTGTGCTATCAAAGTCGTAGGCGATCTGGACGATGCCTTGTCACATATTCAGACGTATTCATCCCGGCATTCTGAAGCAATTGTTTCCCGCGATCCGGCGGCCATCGACCGTTTCCTGAACGAGGTAGATGCGGCCGCGGTTTATGCCAACGCGTCAACCCGTTTCACCGACGGCGGAGTCTTTGGATTGGGTGCCGAAATCGGCATTTCGACGCAGAAGCTGCACGCCCGGGGCCCTTTTGCCCTGGAGAAGTTAGTAACGGAAAAATGGGTGGTGGTAGGCGACGGCCAGGTACGTTGGTGAAGGCAGGATATTTTGTAGTTTTTGGGGATCGGGATTTATTTTTAATGAATTTCTAATCAGTTATCTGGGCACGAAGCGAGGCCAATGCCGTACTTTGCGGAGTAGTCATCGTAACGTAAGAACATGGTTGAGTACCGGGAATCTCTGCTGTTGTTAATTTCAACACCGTTGTATGCCCTCATAATCGGTGCTGAAGTGCTGTTTAGCTATTTACACCACAGGCCGTATTATTCGGTTAAGGGTGTTCTGCAAAATTGCTACCTGACTTTGCTGAACATGAGCCTCGATTTACTGGTTCGGGGTTTTTATATCGGCGTTCTGGTGTGGGTATACCAATTCCGAATCACAGAAATAACCAATCCCTGGCTTTATTGGCCTTTGTTGCTTATTCTGGAAGATTTTGCGTTTTACTGGTTGCACCGGGTGGATCACTTTTGCCGTTTATTCTGGGCCGTTCATGTGACCCATCACTCCTCGGAAGAATTTAATCTGACGGTTGGTTTTCGCTCATCAGTGATGCAACCGCTTTATCGGTTTGTTTATTTTTTGCCCCTCGCGTGGCTGGGCTTTCGGGCCGAAGATATTGTCTTCATGTATTCCGCTACCCAGATTTACGGAATTATTATTCATACGCAGTATGTTGGCCGTCTGGGCATTCTGGAATGGTTTCTGGTTACCCCCTCGCATCACCGGGTTCATCACGCGTCGAATGTGCGGTACCTGGATCGGAATATGGGCATGATGCTGATTATTTGGGACCGTCTGTTCGGTACGTTTGCCGAAGAAGTTCCCGAAGATCCCGTTCGCTACGGCCTGACGACGAACATTACGGATCATTCACCCGCCAATCTGGTTCTTCACGAATGGAAAAAGCTGGTGACCGATTTGCGTATACCCGGACCGTTTATTCAAAAAATGAAGTACGTACTGGCACCGCCGGGGTGGAGTCACGATGGCCGGAGTCAGACCGCGGACGAAATGCGCCAGGAATTAATAAGCAATGAAACCAGCGGTTTACAAACGAAAGAAATACCGCAGGTAGCAGAGGCTCAGACCGCGCTATTGGAAGTGACGAAATAGGTAATTCCTCGTTCATTCAGGAAACCAATGCCTTTACTCATGTCGCATTCCAAAATCAAAATCTGGATTTACGTTGTATTTTCAACCAAAAACCGTAACCGTCACCAGCTGATCCGTTGAAATTACCATCAGAATCTGAGACGTGTTTCCCACTGGTTTAGACGTGAGCTGGGAAGTCTGTTTGTTTACCAAACCACCCGTCAATAATTGAAATTGAGTTTTATTAACCCACGGTTTAAACCGTGGGTTAATAATCTCTATCTCTGAATCATAAAAAACGGCTTAACGGTTTCCGTCTGCGGCCAGTTCCAGGGCCAGAAACTTGCCCGTGTAACTTCCTTTGGCTTTGGCGACCTTTTCCGGCACTCCTTCGGCGATAATCTGCCCACCTTTGTTGCCGCCTTCGGGCCCTAAATCAATAACGTGATCCGAAACCTTGATTACATCCAGGTTGTGTTCGATGATCAAAACCGTATTTCCCTTGTCGGCCAACTTATTGAGTACGTTCAGCAAATGAGAAATATCCTGAAAGTGCAGCCCCGTGGTAGGCTCATCAAGAATGTAGAGCGTTTTGCCGGTATCTTTCTTCGAGAGTTCTTCCGCCAGTTTGACCCGCTGGGCCTCGCCACCCGACAGGGTAGTAGCGTGCTGGCCGAGGGTTATGTATCCCAAACCAACGTCGTTCAGTGTTTGGACTTTCCGGAGAATTTTCGGCTGACTGGTGAAAAACTCCAGAGCCTGTTCAACGGTCATATCCAGCACGTCGGCAATGGATTTACCTTTGAAGCGAACTTCCAGCGTTTCCCGGTTGAAACGTTTGCCTTTGCAGGTTTCGCACATCACGTGTACATCCGGCAAAAACTCCATTTCCACTTTTTTCATACCCGCGCCTTCACAATCTTCGCAGCGGCCGCCTTTGACATTAAACGAAAACCGTCCGGGTTTGTAGCCGCGGATTTTAGCTTCGGGAAGTTCCGCAAAAAGGGTGCGGATGTCGGAAAACATGCCGGTGTAGGTAGCCGGATTGGATCGGGGCGTTCGGCCAATCGGCGACTGATCCACCTCGATCACTTTGTCCAGGTGTTCCAGACCTTCTACGGTCTTGAAAGGCAAGGCTTCCCGCTTCGATTTGTAGAAATGCTTATTCAGAACCGGAAATAGCGTTTCGTGAATCAAAGAAGACTTGCCACTGCCCGATACCCCCGTAATGCAAACCATCTGGCCCAACGGTAATTTGAGCGTGACATTCTTGAGGTTATGGCCAGTTGCTCCTTTGATGATCAACTGATGACCGTTGCCTTTCCGGCGCTCTTTCGGCACTTCAATGGCCCGGCGACCGCTCAGGTAGGCCGCCGTTGTGCTGCCATTGGTCAGAAACTGCTCCGGTGTTCCGGCACCAACCACCTGACCGCCGTGTCGCCCGGCACCCGGGCCGATGTCCAGAATGAAATCCGACTCGAGCATCATGTCTTTGTCGTGCTCTACCACCAGAACCGTGTTGCCCAGATCGCGCAAATTTTTCAGCGAATCGATCAGCTTCACGTTGTCACGTTGGTGCAAACCAATGCTGGGTTCGTCCATAATGTAGAGAACGCCAACGAGTTGTGTGCCAATCTGGGTGGCCAGCCGGATGCGTTGGGCCTCTCCGCCGGAAAGTGTCCGCAAGGGGCGGTCGAGCATGAGATAATCCAGGCCAATATCCAGCAGAAAGCCAATCCGTTTACGGATTTCCTTCAGAATTTCCTTGGCAATCACATTCTGACGATCCGACAGGCGGCTTTCCAGATTGGTCATCCAAACCGCTAGTTCAGCAATGTCCATCCGGGCCAGTTCGGAGATGTTCTTGTTATCAATTCGGAAAAAGAGTGACTCTTTTTTCAAACGCGCCCCGTCGCATTCCGGACAGGTTTTCACGACGGTAAAATCCTTCAGCCACTCCTGAATTTTGTCAGACCGCCCGGCTGTATCCGCCGTTTCCTGCTGCCGTTTCAGAAAGGTAATAACACCCTCAAACTTAAAGTTATAATAATCCTGCCGATCGTCGGTCCGACCCGGAAACTTCTTCGACGGCATCGTCGATTCGTCTTCCGTGCCGTAAAGCAGCGCGTGCAGCAGGTCGGGCGGATACTTCTCAACCGGCGTTGTCAGGCTGAGTTTGTATTTTTTAAGAATCACCTCAATTTCCCGGAAAAACCAGAGTTCGCGGTATTCGCCCAGTGGTGCAATGGCCCCCCGGCTGATGCTCAGGGATTTGTCCGGAATAACGGATTCCTCTGTGATTTCTTCAATGACGCCCAAACCGTTACAAACCGGGCAGGAACCATACGGCGAGTTAAACGAAAAGGTATTGGGCGATGGTTCGTCATAGCTGATGCCCGACTCCGGGTCCATCAGGTTCTGGGAGAAATACGTGATCTGATTGGTTTCGTCCAGAATCTGCATGGCACCCTTCCCCTGCTTCAAGGCCGTCTGCACCGACTGACTCAGTCGATACCGGTCTTCCGGTTTGGGAACAATGCGGTCGATTACAATTTCAATATCGTGGACCTTGTACCGGTCAAGCTGCATTTTGGGGGCAATATCCTGCACGGTGCCGTCAACGCGTACCTTGGTGTAACCCAGTTTGGCAACCTGCACAAACAGTTCGCGGTAATGCCCTTTCCGGCCTTTTACGATTGGAGCCAGTAATGTCAGCTTTTTATTGGCGTAGTGCGCCAGGATCGTGTCAATAATCTGGTCCTGCGATTGCCGCTCCATTTTCCGGCCCGTCGCGTACGAAAACGCTTCGCCGGCGCGGGCGTATAAAAGCCGTAAAAAATCGTAGATTTCCGTCGTGGTCCCCACGGTAGAACGCGGGTTTTTGGACGTGGTTTTCTGTTCAATGGAAATGACGGGGCTCAGACCGTTGATCTTGTCAACGTCGGGCCGTTCCATGTTACCGATAAAGGAGCGGGCGTAGGCCGAGAAACTCTCCATGTACCGGCGCTGTCCTTCGGCATAAATCGTGTCAAACGCCAGTGACGACTTCCCACTGCCGCTGATGCCCGTTACCACCACCAGTTTATTCCGGGGAATGGCAACATCAATATTTTTTAGGTTGTGTTCGCGGGCACCCAATACCTCGATCTGTTCGTAGCCCGTTAATTCAATGTCGGTAAGCCCGTTAGTTCGGGCAGTGTTGTTTTCTGTCACGTTGTGAAGACCTTATTCTAAACACTAACAGAAAAAAAAGTTATGAAGTTTCGGGCAGGTAAAGGAAAACAGAGGGGATTGTGAAACATTCCCGAATTTCGGTTCAAGGCAGGTGCGATTGAAAGTCCAGGCCGACGCAGCAGGCCTTCTCACCAGGCTTCATTTCAATTCCCTACACGTACGGTTAGAAGCCATGGATTTATTACGGAAAAGTAGGCATCCTGAGGAAACAAAGGTACTTTTTGCGTTTTGAATTGGCGCTATTGTCGTCTCTCTTCAATAGGAGGGAAAATTCCGCCGATCGACAAGGGTTTGAATATCAATCTTTAATAGATTGATACCAGGCTTAAGCTCTTTCGGGCAATCGATGACAGCATATCAATAGGCAACCGTCCGTCGACTGCCGGTTTATGGTAAATACTTTGCGTTGATTGGCAGGGGTTCGGCTTAGCTTATACATCCAAGATCAACCCTTCGGAAGCCGGATAGCCTGTGCAGGTCAGGACCCAGCCGTTTTGCAGGTCGCGGTCCGTCAGTACATCGTTGATCGTCATGTGCACATCGCCCGCTTTCACCCGACCGGCGCAACTCGAACACCGACCACCTTTGCAGCTATACGGCAATTGGACCCCGTGATCCAGAGCCGCTTGCAAGATGGACTTGTACGCCGGAACATCAATGTCGTATTCCGTACCGCGAAACCGAAGCAAAATCTGGTGATCTTTGGCCAGCTCGGGCGGTGGCGTGCGGGTAACGGGTTCGATAACGAAATTTTCCTTTTTAATGGCCTCGAGCCGGATGCCGGTAAACACGAGCGTAAACTGGACCATGCGCATGAAGGCAAACGGGCCACACACGTACCAAAGGGCATCGGCTTGCTTAAACCTTATCAGTTCCGGCAGCATCGTTTCCAGTAGCCAGTTGTTCAGACGACCCCGCCGAATGTTGCCTTTGCTCTGCCAATTGTCCGACGGCTGGCTAAGCAAATGAATCAGTTGAAACCGCTCCGGGTGCTGCTGCCGCAGCGCTTCGAGTTGCTGGTAAAAAATAATATTTTCCTCGTTCGTATTGCAGTAAAGCAGCGTGACGTGGCTTCGGGGCTCGTCGCGCAGGGTCTGCTTTAGAATTCCGTATAAGGGCGAAATCCCGCTTCCGGCACCGATTAACACAAGATCGCGTTGCGAATCCGGGTTAGTTTCCAGCGTAAACCGCCCGGCGGGAGGAAGACTGGTGAGCGTGTCGCCCACCTGCAAATGATCGAGCAGGTAACGCGAAATCTCTCCGTTTTCAACCCGTTTGATGGTCAGTCTTAACGGCTCCGCTGGATTACCGGACAACGTGTCGCCCGGTGCCGAACTCAGTGAGTACGACCGGCGCACTTCGTGACCGAGGTGATGAAACAAAAGCGTTAGAAACTGCCCCGCGTGATACGGAACCGTTCGGTTGTTGGTGGGCTGCAAAATAAGAGTCTTCGTATTGTGCGTTTCCGGAATTATTTCGGATACCTGGAGCTGAATCAATTCCTCGTTCATGCGCGCTTATTAACTTTGTACTACCGTCTGCTAACTTTCCGTTATAGCTTAGCAAACTTTGCCAGCGCTAACAGTTAGCGCAAAGTTCGTTAACTTGGCGGGAATGAGCATTACTTTTGACGTTGAAACCGAAGTTGCATGAATAAGTTTACGTTATTGAGTATCATGTTGGGTCTGGTTGGTGTGATTTCGATGGGAACGTCGGGAAGTGGGCTGCGCATACAGCGGCTTACAACACAGGCAGATACGCTGATTGAAGTCCGGAAGGATACTTTGTTTGAAAAATACCTGAAAGATAGTGTTTACAAAGCCATCTTTCAGCGGGATACCACCATGCAAATCGACTCGGCGGCCTTGCGTGCCCTGGCCGATAGCCATAAAGTGGCGTTGCCGGAGGTGCTGACGGGCGAGCTGAACGGGTTGGCGGTTTGTGCCGGATCGCCCGTTTCGGTGCCGTATTCATCGTCGGGCGGACGGTTTTCGCCGGATAATCAGTTTGTGCTGCAACTGGTCGATGCGGCTGGAAAAGTCACCAACCTGAGCGAACCCGCCAAAGCCGGCCCATTCGGTAATGGTACGCTGATGGGCGTTATTCCTGTCAATACCGCAGCCGGAAGCCGTTATAGTTTGCGGGTAGCTTCCACGAATCCGGTCGTGAACGGAACGATGCAGAACCTGCGGGTGCTGCCACCGCCCACCGCCCGGATCGAACTGCCCGATGGGAGCAATGCCGTAACGGTTATGCCGGGTCAGCCGGCCACCTTCCGCATTGCGCTGAGCGGACACGGTCCATGGTCGTTCCTGCTGTCGGACGGCACGAAAGTGCAGAACACGATGACGACGCCTTATGAAATAACAGTAATGCCTGACAAACCAACGACTTATAAAGTAGTAAATGTCAGTGGTCCCTGTGGGAGCGGAACGGTTTCCGGCGAAATCATTGTCAACGTTAACGAAAATCCGAATCCGGAGATCGCCCTGAAAGCCCCCAATGGCGGTTACCGGATTTGTACCGGCACCCCGTTCCAGGTAGCTTTCACGGCAACGGGCAAATACCAGGCCGGTAACGGTTTTGTAGCGCAGTTGTCCGATTCGACCGGAAACTGGACCACGATCTCCAATTCCGGAACCGCCAGCCCGCTGGTGGCGCGTTTGCCGTACGGTATTTCGCCCAAGGGAAGCTACAAAATCCGGGTCATGGCCACACTGCCCTCCATTAGCAGTAAAGAGGAAAATCTGGCCGTTGCTGCTCAGGCCGTGGCGGTGTTACGCAGCGATACCGTGCGCATCGACGAAGGGAAAACCGCCGAACTGCTGGTCGATTTCGGGGGCGGTGGACCGTGGTTCGTGCTCCTCTCGGACGGAACTTACGAAAACAACATTGTCAAAAGTCCACACACGATCCGGGTGACGCCGAACAACCCAACGCCGTACGCCATCACGTCGGCGGGGGGGGCCTGCGGTGTGGGCGAGTACAGTGGTCGGGCATTTGTGAAAGTCAACATTCCGCCGTCGACCATTACGACGGGCAATCTGTCGGCCCGCACCATCTGCCACGGTGCAGAAGTGACGGTGCCGTTCACAACTGGCGGACGGTTTTACGCCAACAATAAATACATTGTGCAGGTAGCTGATACGAGCGGGCGGTTTATCAGTTTAGCCACAACCTACAAAGATGGTGTTCTGAAAGCCATGATCAGTCCGGCTTACCTGAAAGATACGCTCAATACGGTGCGGCTGCGGGTAACATCGACCAGCCCGGCGGTGGCCGGTTCCGAAACAACCATCAAGGTGCTGGCACCCAATGTGAGCCAGGCGGTGGTAGCGGGCGAAGGAACCATCCGGCCCGGTCAAACGTCCAAGGTACGCGTAGCCTTCAAGAACGGTTTGCCGCCCTGGTCGTTTGTGATGTCGGACGGCACTAAGGTTAATGGCACATTCCTCAATCCTTACGTGTTGACCGTGGCTCCAACCGCTTCGACTGAATATACGGTTACGTCCTTGAGCAGTTCCTGCGGGGCGGGTATTCCGATGGGGAAAGCGCTGGTGACTGTGGAGCAGAATTAGCGTCCGCTTCCATACTTCCTGAAAGGCCGTCAGATTGGATTAGTCAATCTGACGGCCTTTTGTGTTAAAAGCAGGCAACAGATTTTTATAATTACGAAAAATTCGTAGATTTACGAAAATGTCGTAAATATGGAGAAGTTAACCACACAGGAGGAGGAAGCTATGCTGGCCGTCTGGAAAACGCGGGTGGGTTCGGTGAAGGATTTTCTGGAACAGTTGCCGGAACCGCGTCCGCCGTATACCACGCTGGCGTCGACCATCCGGAATCTGGAACGGAAGGAATTTCTGAAAAGTGAAAAGTGGGGAAATACCTACCGCTACGAACCCCTTGTGAGCGAAGAAGAGTACAAAAAGCGGTTTATGAGCGGTTTTGTAAGCGATTATTTCAAAAATTCCTTCAAGGAATTGGTTGCTTTTTTTGCCCAGGAAAAGCAGATCAGTACCGACGAATTAAAGGAAATCATTGACATGATTGAGCAACGAAAACCCGACTGATATGCCACCATTTCCGTCGTATCTTCTTCAGGCCAATGCCGCTTTGGTCCTGTTCTTTCTGGGTTATTATAGCGTGTTTCGGCGGTTTACGTTTTATACCCTGAACCGGTTTTTTCTGCTGTTTGGTCTGGTGTTCGCGGTAATTTATCCATTACTTGATTTCACCGAATGGGTGCATTTGCAGGCACCATTTATGAATCCGATTCAACAGGTCGTTCACGAAAGCATACGCTGGCAGGTACCGGTTACCGCCGAATTTGACCGAAATCTGCCCCTGATCTTATTCTGGGCGGGCGCTGGGCTGATGGCGGGCCGGTTGATGATCCGCCTGGTGTCTCTGTTCCTGATGCACCAGAAAACCGTTTCGGCAACGCACGATGGTTTTCGTTTTCGGGCCGTCGGTGAAGCATTCAATCCGTTTTCGTTCGGGCGGACGATCTACCTGAATCCGTCCCGGTATTCCGCCGGGGAGTTGGGGCCAATTCTGCAGCATGAACAAATCCACGTTACGGAAGGACATTCGCTGGACATTCTGCTGGCGGAGTTGCTGACGGTTTTTTTCTGGTTTAATCCGGTCAGCTGGTTTTTCAAATGCGCCATCAGGGAAAACCTGGAGTTTGGGGTGGATCAGCAAATGGTCCGGCGTGGAATGGATGTTAAAGTGTACCAGTACCTGCTGCTGCGGATTGGGGCTGCGAATGTTCCGTTGGGGACCAGCTTTACGGCTTTTATGCTCAAAAAACGAATCGGGATGATGAATCAAAAACCATCGTCAGGTACTTATAGGTTGGTGTACAGTCTTTTACCGGTGATGCTGGCCGTTTTGATCCTGCCCAAGCTGGAAGGACAACCGATTCATCTTCCGGAAGAAGTCGCACCATTTTCTGCTCGTTTGCCGCTGGCAATGACTCATCCGGCGAGTCTGGATACGATTGCTGGAACAGCACATCGTATCCGGCAAATCCAGCTCAACGAGGAGGTAAAGGGCAAACCGCTTCGGGAAATAATTCTGATTACGGAAAACCGTGCCGGTCGGGGCATGGACCTTTACGTCAAACTGAACGGCGATCAGATTGAAGAACTAAAAGTCCTGGCCTTAGCCTCTCCCGAATTTATGCGCCAAAAGCGTCACAAAAAATAACGCAGGCGCCCAACAATCAATCCTGAATCTTTATGAAAACGTACATTTGCCGTGTACTTGGCATCGCTTTGGCCGTTGCGAACGGAACCGGAACGCCCGGATTTTCCCAAACCATGACGCCCGAGCGCGTCCTGAATCGGGTCGCACGGGGGCTCACTTCCCGGGAGGTGCTTCACTATCAGTATCATCGCGAACTTCACTATTTTTCAGAAGATATTCACCACAAGCTGGATGGAGCTTGTTATCTGGACTTTACCGCGTCCCGTTCGGTGCTCGGCTTTAGGTATCAATTCAGTGATTCGGACATGATTTCCGTGTATAACGGAACGGAAAAGTTTGAAGGCAATAAGCGAAACCGAACGCTGCGGGTGAACCCTCAACCCCGGCGCGCGGACTTTGAATCGCTTTCGTTCTTCTATAATTCGCCGGCAACGCTCAGGCTGGCCCTTCCTGCCATTATTTCAGACCAAACGATTCCGAAAACCGTAAAAGACACGGTTATCCAAGCGCACCATTTTTACGCCGTGACGTTTGGCTTACAACAAAAAACGCTCGGCTATCTGGGCGATTATCGCCCGCTTACGCAAGACCGAATGATTCAGTATCGGTTAATGATCGATCCGAAAACGTTTTTGCCCGTTGAAGTCATTCAATCCAATAATCGCGACCAGGATTTTACCAAAACCAGCTTTCAGTACCTGGATGCGACGGCTGCACCTGCTGATTCTTCCTGGTATTATTCCAGCTACCAGAACGACTATCAACTCACCAAACCGGAAGCCGATCAGCAACAACTCATTTCGGTGGGGCAACCCGCGCCGGACTGGACGCTTCCGGTTTTGGGTGCCGACGAGGCCGTTAGCCTTAACCAGTTGAAAGGCAAGGTTGTGTTGCTGGAGTTCTGGATTCGGAACTGTGCCTACTGCGTGGCCTCCGTACCGAAGCTGAATGCCTTGTTCGAGCGATTGAATCCGCAGGATTTCAGGTTGCTGGCCATTAACCCGTACGATTCAAAAGAAACGGTGGCGGTTTTTAAACAGAAAATCCAACCCACCTATCCGCTGTTGTATGACGGTCAGGAGGTTGCCAAAAAGTACGGTGTCGGGCAGTTTCCGGTAGTGGTACTGATCGATAAAACCGGCCAGATTATTTACTCGGGTGGGTACGAGCCGGATAAAGTTGCTGGCCTGATTGAAGCTGCGATGCGGTAGGCCCCATTACGCCAAGTCTCCGGCGGCTGCCCGGTCAACCCATACAAAACCGTTCGGGTGGGTTTGCATAATGCTGGCCGGAAAATCTTCCGTGACAGGACCTTCCAGGGCGGTTTTAATCACTGGCGCTTTTTTGCTACCACTGGCAATCAGGATGGCTTCGCGGGCGTCCATCAGTTGTTGCAGACCAGTGGTCAGGCCCAGCGTCAGGGGTGTTGGCGATGAAAAATACTTCTGACCGACGGTAATGGTGGTTTCGGCGAGTTCGGAAACGTGGGCTTTCAGGTTAAATGGTGTTCCGGGTTCGTTCAGCGCAATGTGGCCGTTCAGCCCGACGCCCACCAGAATCAGGTCAAAGCCGCCCCGCTCGTCCACAAACTGGTTCATTTGGTCGCATTCTGCTTCCAGATCGGCGGCTTTCGCGTCGAACATGCGGTATTGCTCCGGACCAATGTTTAGCGGACCAAACAGTTCGCGCTGGAGGTAGTTGGAGCAGCTGCCCTCGCTTTCCGGCCCCAGGCCCACCCACTCGTCCAACCCCACGAACGTGCAGCGATCTACGGCGGTTTTGCCTTCTTTCACCAGTTGCACCAGTGCCCGGTAGGTGCCCACGGGTGTATCGCCGGATGCGGCACAAATCAGCGCGTCGGGCTTGCGGTTCAGCAGGGCGGCAATGCGTTCGGCGGTATGACGGGAAAGCGTTTCGTAGTCGGCAAAAATCTGGAAGTTCATGGTTCGGGTTTGTTTGCCCCTAAAATACGGGGAAGCCGCGGAGAACTTCGCAAAAAACGAAAATCTATTTCTATTTCCTTTCGGGATAAGTCAGCGTTTGTTGGACCAGCAGTTTTGCCTTTTTCTAATTATTTGGTAATTTTCAAAGAGATGATTGGATAAAGTGAGTTGGATGATGACCTATGGAGCGCTTGATTCAGTATTTCGAAACCATTCCATCGTTGCACCGGAGCCTGATTCTGGTGGGCGGCATCGCGTTTTTCTGGCTGGTTGAAAGTGCGGTTCCTCTGTTTCGATTCGGGCAAACCGACGCAGATTATCGAAAAGCAGGACACGCGGGAATCAACATTTTTTTTACGCTGACCACAATTATCGTCAACTTTGTGCTGGCGTTCTTTCTGTTGCAAACCAGCGATTTTGTCATTAAGAACCGAATTGGAGTTGTGCAGTGGCTGCAACTGCCGCTCTGGGCGCAGGTGGTTGTGGGGTTGTTGCTGCTGGACTTGGTGGGAGCGTGGTTTATTCACTGGTTGCAGCACCACGTCAGGTGGTTGTGGAAATTTCACCTGATTCATCATACAGATGCGTACGTGGACACGACCACAGCAAACCGCCATCATCCGGGCGAAAGTGTGTTTCGGTTCGTGTTCACAACACTGGCGGTTTTGATGGCCGGAACCCCCATTGGCATTGTGATGCTGTATCAGGCGCTATCGGTTCTGTTGTCACAGTTCAATCACGCCAATATTCACCTGCCCCGCTGGCTGGACCGGCCGCTTGGCTGGTTTTTCGTGACGCCCAACATGCATCACGTTCACCACCATTACGTATTGCCACAAACCAACAGCAATTACGGAAACATCTTTCCGTTCTGGGATCGCTTATTCGGCACGTATATCCGGATGCCGCGCGAAGATTTGCGCTATGGGGTAGACACCCACCTGGAAAAGCACGAACATTCGCGCGTGGGTAATCTGCTCAAAATACCGTTCCAGCCGTATCGTCCGCCGGTTGGCGAGCGCCAACCGCTCACTTCAGCTCGTGCAGAAATAGATAAATCGCCTTGAGTTCATCGTCCTTGTAAGTTTTTGAAAGATATTTCCAGGGCATGAAATCGCTGAGAATACGTCCGTCGGGCGTTTTACCGGTTCGTATGGTTGCGACAAAATCGTCGGAAGTCCATTTTCCAACGTTGCCGGTCTGGGTTAGGTCCGCAATCCGGGGTTCGCCCGGGCTGTGTCCGGGGCCACCCTTAAAATTTGCTCCGTGGCAGCCCGAGCACGTAACGGCTAAATATTTGCCGTACGCGAGGTCAATCGCTGGCGTCATCACCTCAACGGGTATGGCTGCATGGTTAATCGCTTCAGCGGGAAACATTGGGAATTCACCCAGAAAGGTCAACAGGCGTCCCAATGGTTTCAGTTCTTTGGCCGGGTGTGTTTTGTCAACAGGCGGTTGGCTCTTCAGAAAACAGATCAGCGCACCCATGTCCTGGTTGGATAGCGGAGCGCTGACCTCGTGTGACGGCATGAACCAAAGTGACTTGTTATCTTTCCCCAAACCGTGCCGCAACGCCCGAATCCAGTCCTGATCCGTATAAGAGATTCCCCCTTTTCCGGGGGTTAGGTTGGCTGTGTACAACAAGCCCAGCGGACTCGTTTCATCGGCAAAAACCTGACCACTCAGGTCGTTACCGTGGCATTCCTGACAGCCCCGAATCCCGGCAATGTGTTTACCCAGGGTGTACGAAGCCGAATCCGTTGGAATGGGGAGCGATTGCAGCTTTACGTCATATACTTTGTTGGCACGTGATTCGGTCTGAAAATAAACCACGGCGTAAAAAACGATGAGAAGGAGAATGATACTGCCCAGCACAATACCGGCCCATTTCAGGATTTTCTTCAGCATGATCAGTGGCGTTTGAAAGTGAGTAATTCGAAAACGCGTTCATGCAAAAGGTATAGCTTATTGCCATGATCAAGGCAAAGTATTGATTGTGCGGCAATTATTTAAAATTCAATTGATTAATCGGTAAGCAGAGCGTATCAGCTATCGATAGTGCCGGTCGAGAAGCTGCCAGAAAAGCTGAGCCGCTGGTTCGATCAATTCATCGTTGAAGTCGTAATCGTCGTTGTGCAGCGCCGGGGAATTCTCGCCGTTGCCGATGCCGAACATAGCCCCTTTGTAGTGTTGGGTAAACAGTCCGAAATCTTCACCCCATTTAAAAGGTTCCTGCTTTTCAACGAAGTCAAATCCCAGGGTAAGGGCCGCATTTTTAATCAGCGCGAACGCTTCGCTATCGTTCTGGTTGGCAAAGAATACTTCCGTAATGGCGGTTTCAATTTCGATTCCCGTTCCCACGCTAAGAATTGTGAGCAGGTTTACGAGCTGACTGGTTAAACGCTCCATTTTCTGGCTTGTTCGGGTGCGAAGCGTCAGGTGGACCTCGCCGTAACCGGCCGAAATTCCGTATGATTTTTCGCCCAGCGTCGTATACACGGGGGTAATCAGGGCAAAATCGTCGGAGCGGCTGTCGGGGTTGATCAAGGGGCGGGACTTCTGGATGAATTCGGCCATCAGGTACATCGGGTTGATGCCTTTTTCGGGCTCGGCCGAGTGCGACACTTTACCCTGAAATGTCACAATCAGGCTTTGAACCGCGGATGTGAAGGGGCCGGGCTTGCACACAACCGTTCCTGTCGGAAAACCGGGCAGGTTGTGCAGCGCAAAGACCCTGTCGGGCCGAACGCTGTCAAAAACCGAATCATTTAGCACATCCTGAGCACCCTGACCGGTTTCTTCAGCGGGCTGGAAAAGCAGATAGACGCGCCCTTTTCGGACGGGATTTTCGGCCAGCAGCGAAGCCAGCCGGGCGAGGATCGTGGCGTGTCCGTCGTGGCCGCATTTGTGCGATACGCCTTGTGTTTGGGAGCGGTGCGAAAAACCGTTGACTTCCTGAATCGGCAGCGCGTCGATGTCGGCCCGGATCAACGTAATGGGGCCGGAGTCGGCCGTTCCGTAGTGCAGCAACAGACCGGTTTGGGCCACTTCCGTACTACTATCCGGCGCAAAGGCACTGACAAAGGTTTTGATGCGTTGCTGGGTCTGGAATTCCTGGCCGGAAACTTCCGGGAAGCGGTGGAGTTCGTGCCGGAACGCAAGGAAAGAAGTCGACTTGTCAGGCGTCATAAACCGAAAAAGAGTTCGTAAATATAATTCGCAGGAGGCTAAAGGTAGGGAAAAAGTGTGATATTGCGGACGGTTATTCAGCTGTTGGCCCACTCTCCTGATTATAAAAAAATGATTCAGTTTAAGCGTTTAGATCACATTCTGATTCCGATTTCGGAGGGAAAACGGGACGAAGCCAGGGCATTTTACGGGGGCATACTGGGCCTGAACGAAGTGCCGGGTGAGCACCCCGGCGGGGCGCTGTGGTTTGCCATCGCCGACATTGAGCTACACCTGCGCGAAGAGGCACCGGGACCGTACTCCAAACGGCATCCTGCCTTTGAAGTTGCCAATCTGGCCGAAGCCAAAGCCGGGCTGGAGCGCCGTGGGATCGAAATCTCGTATTCTTCCGATATCGACGGACGGCAGCGGTTTTTCTTCCACGATCCGTTTGGCAACCGCTTTGAGCTGCTTGAATTTGTCGGCTAAAAAAAGTGCCAACTGAACTCAGTTGGCACGGGACTAGGCGGGTTGAATCACTTGGTTTCGGGTACCAGCATCAGCTTGATAAAATTCTTGCCAAAGTATTGATTGGCAGCCTGTTTGGTACTTTCGGGTGTTACCTGTTTCAGGTATTCAGCTTCGTGCAGAATTTCGGCGGGATCGTCATTGTTGAAATATTGGTTGGCCAGATAAGCCAGCCAGAAGTTATTCTGCTTCAGTTGCACTTCCGTTTCGCGCCGGGTTTCGGCTTTAAATTTGTCGATGTCTTTGGGATCGGCTCCGTTTTGCTTGAGTTTCTCAATTTCGGCCAGGGTTCGGTTGACCAGCTTGTCCACGTTTTCGGGCGCGCAGTTAAACCCAATCCGGAACGTATAGCGCTGCGCCGGGATTTTGCCGTACGCTCCGCTGGCACTGACGCCATAAACGCCACTTTCTTCTTCCCGCAGGGTTTCGGTCAGCTTTAGTTCCAGTGCTTCGGCCAGGGCGTCAATCTGGGTGGTGTTTTCGGCATTCCAGACAAAATTACCACTAAAAACCAGCTGAACCGTTATGCGGGGTTCGAGGCCCTTGACAACCGTTTTTTCGATTTTTCCCGCCGGAATCCGAATGCCCAGATCGCGGTAGTTTTCTTTCCGATTCGTAACCGGTAAACCGCCCAGGTATTTTTCAATCAGCGGTTTAATGTCCTTTTCTTTGAAATTGCCAACGAAGAAGAAGGTAAAATCACTGGCATCGGCAAAGCGTTCTTTGTAAATAGCAAACGCACGATCAGCGTTTACCTGATCCAACCGGTTAGGTGTCAGCGGCAAACGCCGGAAATGATACGCGCCCAGCACCGACTGCACGGTATCCTGAAAGACCTTCTGGGGCGTTGGAGTTGCCAGTTGGTTTTGCAAGAAACTCTTCTGGTTCGACAGGAAACCTTTGATGACATCCACATCCTTGCGGGGCGCGGTGAAATACGCATAGACCAGTTGTAGCGCGGTTTCCAGATCGTCGGGAGTTGTGCTGCCACTGATGCCTTCGGTGGTTTCTCCAATGTACGGCGCGACGTTTACGGTTTTGCCGGTGAGGTATTTACCCAGCTGAATCTGGTTGTAATCGCCGATGCCACTCATCTGGGTGAGCGTAGAGGCAAAGCGCGCCGATTCAAAATCCTTGTCCTCGTAGAGCGAGGTGCCGCCCGGGCTGTTGGCCGAAAAGATAATCTGATCGTTTTTGAAATCCGTCGGTTTCAGAATCACCTTAATCCCGTTGCGGAGGGTCCACTCGGTGGCGCTGATGTCCCGGATTTCCTTTTCGCTCGTTACGGGATTGCCAACCGGGAGCGTTGGTAGCAATGGTTTGTCGAGTGTTTTGTCGACATAAGCCGTGAGGTTTTGGCCCGTTTTGTCAACGAGGGCCAGCACCTGCTGTTCGGTCGGGAGTTTGGCTTTATCCTTCTCGGGAGCCATAATCACAACGGCCCGGTTTTCGGGGGTAATAAACTGCTTGGCCAGGTTGTTGACATCGCCCACGGTAATACCCGGCAGGTATTTGTTCAGAAAGTCGCGGTAAACAGTAATATTGACGGGAATCTCACCGTGCAGGAAATGCTCGACGCATTCGCTGACGTAAATGCTGGAGCGGGTTTTATCGCGTTCGCGGTAGATTCGATCAACGGTTTTCTGGTATTGTTTTTTGGCCCGGTCCAGTTCGGTGTCCGTAAAGCCAAACCGGTCGACGCGGGCGTTCTCGTCCAGGATGGCCGTTATGGCCCGGGTTACATCGCCGTCTTTGGCGATCACGTAGGAGCTGAACGCATCCTGGTCGCTCAGAAAGCTACCGTAATTGCTGTATCCGGCCAGAAACGGCGGGTCAGACTGCTGCGTCAGCTCATTGATCCGGTTGCCAATCATGGAGTTGAACAGCAGGCGTTTGATCGCTTGCCGAACATCGTACAGGGTTTTGGATTTGATTTCGGGGCGTTTGTAGATAATCTGGACCATCGTATTCGGCTGTTCCGGATCGGTCACGATGGCCACTTTGGTATCTTTATGGGGCGGAATCGGATACTTCAGGCGGGGTTTAGGATTCGGTACGGCTGGAATACGGCCAAACTTTTCTTTGATCATGCTTTCGACCTGCGCAACGTCGAAATCACCAACGGCTACAACCGCCATCAGATCCGGGCGGTACCAGTCTTTGTAAAACCGTTGCAGCACCTCCGGTTTGAAGGTTTTGATGATCTCATCTTTCCCGATTGGTAATCGATCGGCGTAGCGGGATTTGTTCAGAATCAGTGGGAAGTACTTTTCGCGCATCCGCTGGCCTGCTCCGCGCCCTGACCGGGATTCTTCCAGCACTACCCCGCGTTCTTTTTCGATTTCTTCGGGGGCCATCGTCACGTTGTGCGCCCAATCTTCCAGAATCTGGAAAGCGCGCTCAAAAAGCCGGGCGGAGTCGGTCGGTACCGGCAATTGATAAACTGTTTCGTCGAACCCCGTGGATGCGTTCAGGTCAGCCCCAAACCGCACCCCGGACGATTGCAGGAAGTTGATCAGTTCATTCTTGGGAAAATTCTTCGTGCCATTGAACGCCATGTGCTCCAGGAAATGCGCCAGTCCCTGCTGGTCATCGGTTTCCAGGATCGATCCGGCATTGACGACCAACCGCAGCTCTGCCCGGTTTTTGGGTTCGGTGTTTTTACGGATGTAATACGTAAAACCGTTGGGAAGTTTACCAACTAAAATGTCGGGATCAAGCGGAATCGCCTGCTTCAGCTCAGCAGGAATACCGGCCGCTACGGCTTTGGCCGGGAGGGTTTTGGCGGGAGCAGGAGTTTTTTTGGGAGCTTTCTTAACGGGTTGTTGGGCACTCGCACCGGTTGCCAGCAAGGCCAGCATGAGGCCGGTAGCCAAAATCTTGTTCATCGTTTCAGGTTGGTTATACGGTTTGTTGCACGATTACCGTAGTTAACCCGAAATTAGTAGTATTATTTATACTTTAATAATGATTTTTTTTTGATACATCCCGTATAAAATGCCAAACCAGATCAAAACAAAGGTGAGCGCCCCTGCCAGCGAAGCGTTGTATGGACTCTCGAAATAGGGCACAAAAAATGTCTGGTACATCCATTCTTTAGCTCCAACGTCGGACCCGTCCGGCTGGGAAATCCGGATCATGTTGAGTACGCGCGGAATCAGGCCGGAAAGGAAGAAAACCGTGATGGCATTGACGCCGAAGGCAACGAACGGTTTGGTCCATTTTCGGTACCCCTGGACATCGATCAGCCAGTAGCACAACGCCAGAGTCTGCAACGCCAAACCGGATGTTAGCAGCACAAATGAGCTGGTCCAGAGTGATTTGTTGATCGGGAAGAAACCGTTCCAGAGGTAAGCGCCGAGCAGCGACAGGCAACCCACAACAAACAACCAGACGGTTTTTTCGGCTTCTGACCGGCTGCTTTTCAATAAGGTGCCGGTCAGAATGCCCGAGAGGCCCGTTGCGATGGCCGGGAGCGTACTGAGCAACCCTTCCGGATCCCAGATTTTGGAGGTTTTCCAAAGGTGTCCACCGAGCAGTGTCCGGTCGATCCACGCGCCAAGGTTTGTTTCGGGGTCCAGATTGGCCGGACCAACCCCCGGAACCGGCACGAACGTCATCATCAGCCAGTAACCGACAAGCAGAATGGCAATCAGCCAGCCCTGCGTCCGGGTAGAGGTTTTGAGGTAGATCAGCGCGCAAGCCAGGTACACCAGGGCAATCCGTTGCAACACCCCCGGAATTCGAACGGTGGTAAAGTCAAATTTGGGAAACAGGTTCAGAAACAGGCCCAGGCTAAACAAGATCAGGCTTCGCTTGATAATCTTTCCTACCATTCCCGTTTTTCCTTCCGGCCTTCCTTCTTTTTTGAGGGCGTACGAAATAGAAACACCGACGATGAACAGAAAAAAGGGGAAAATCAAATCAGTGGGTGTCCAGCCGTGCCAGTGAGCGTGCCCCAGCGGTGCGTAAATATGGCCCCAGTCGCCCGGATTATTGACCAGAATCATGGCTGCCACCGTGATGCCCCGAAAGGTATCGAGGGACAGAAGTCGAACCGTACCCACGGACTTTAATCCGTGTTCTTTAGTAATCGAAAGTTGTTCCATAAATGGTCAATGATCAGTAAATCAAAGCCTAAAGTCCGTAGGTGCGTTCGTTAAAAAGTTGAACGGCCATATTTATTAAACCGGCTTTCAGCGGGTTTGGGAGGGTATAATCAACGATCAAATCTACAGCTAAATGTACATAATTTGGCACAAGACAATAGAGGATCAAATCATAGACTTTACCAAAAGTGAACCGCATCGGCGGGCAATGAACCTTTGAGACAAAAGGGGATAAAAAAACTTGCCCCAACCTATTGCAGATGGGGCAAGTTACAACGGTATTCTATTTTCATTTCGCAACCACGAATGACACCGTTTAGTCCATGTCTTTACATGTGACTAAGTACCAGGATTGGGCGGACCCAGTGGCAACAGGTCACACGGACTAAACAGGGTCATCCGGCAGTTCGTGGATAGGCTAAAAATGCCAGCGAACAAAAGCTTCCATCGCTTCGTATTCGGCCAGACCCAGTTGGTTATACAGCCCGGCAGTGGCGCGGTTGCGTTCTTCGGCCCGCTGCCAGAATTCGCGCGCGTCGGCACCCTGATACACCACACCGTCTTTCTGCGACTGGTGCTTGAAGATACCGAGCCGTTTCCGCACCAGCTGGTCGGGCGACATCGGCACGGCCATTTCAATTTCGTGAATATCCCACTCGGCCCAGGCACCACGGTAGAGCCACACCCAGCAGTCTTTCATGAAATCTTCGTTCTTCAACCGGCGAACGGCTTCGAAGATAGCATCCAGACAGACCTTGTGGGTTCCGTGCGGATCGGCCAGGTCGCCAGCTGCGTAAATCTGATGCGGTTTTACCTCTCTGATCACATCCATTACCACCTGAATATCGTCTTCGCCCAGCGGTTTCTTTTCCACCTTGCCGGTTTCGTAGAACGGCATATTCAGGAAGTGCGCGTTTTCGACAGGAATACCAACAAACCGGCAGGTTGCTTTGGCTTCACCTTTCCGGATCAGCCCCTTTACGTACCGCACTTCTTCCGTGTCCATTTCGCTGCCCTTCTTCTTGCGCAGTGACTCGGCCGCATCCCGGAAAATTTTGGTAGCTTCCGGGCTGTCAATTCCGAATTTCTCGTTGAAATCCACCACAAAATCGGCAAAACGCAGGGCTTCATCATCGGCCACGGCAATGTTGCCGGATGTCTGATAGCCCACGTGCACCTCGTGGCCCTGATCATGCAGCCGCTGGAACGTACCACCCATCGAGATAATATCGTCGTCGGGGTGGGGGCTGAAAATCAGGCAGCGCTTGCTGGCGGGTAGGGCGCGTTCGGGGCGGTTCGTATCATCGGCGTTGGGTTTGCCGCCCGGCCATCCCGTAATGGTATGTTGAAGTTGATTGAAAACGTCGATGTTCAGATCATAGGCCTGGCCAACCTGCGCCAGCAGATCGCTCATCCCGTTATCGTTGTAATCTTTGTTGGTCAGTTTCAGAATGGGTTTGCCCAGCGTACGTGCCAGGTACGTTACGGCTTTTTTAATCATCGGCTTATCCCATTCAACCGTATCAACCAACCAGGGCGTTTGCATCCGGGTCAGGTCTGACGCGGCCGCCTGGTCAATCACAAACAGGGCATTGGGGTGCGTTTGCAGGTACGAA
Organism: Larkinella harenae; assembly: GCF_054780515.1. Classification (NCBI taxonomy): domain Bacteria; kingdom Pseudomonadati; phylum Bacteroidota; class Cytophagia; order Cytophagales; family Spirosomataceae; genus Larkinella; species Larkinella harenae. Next base: position 1,082,204 of record NZ_BAAGWE010000001.1, read on the forward strand.
GCCGGTACTTGTTCGGTAACGGTTCCTTCCAGAGCCGCCCGAATGACTGGTGCTTTGCGTTCACCCCAGGCCAGCAGAACAATTCGCTTGGCACTCAAAATCGGCGCTACCCCCATTGTAATTGCCTTTTTGGGCGTTTGTGCCAAACTGCCGAAATCGCCGGCGGCTGCCGCCCGCGTCGAGTGATCGAGCATCATTAGCCGCGTGTGCGAGTTGATCAGCGAACCGGGTTCGTTGAATCCGATGTGGCCATTGCCACCGATGCCAAGCAATTGGAAATCCAGCCCACCGTACGATTGAATTTTTTCTTCGTAGGCCCGGCTGAATTCGGCGACTTTATTAGCGGGAATGGTTCCGTCGGGGATAAAGTAATTGCCTTCCGGGATATCGACGTGGTCGAACAACTGTTCCTTCATGAACCGGACGTAGCTCTGCAGCGAATCGGGTTCCATCGGGTAGTATTCGTCCAGGTTGAAGGATACCACGTTGCGGAAACTGAGTCCTTCCTGACGGTGCTGGCGAATCAATTCGGCGTAGACGGTTTTGGGCGAAGAACCCGTAGCCAGACCCAGGACGCACAATTGATCTTTTTGCTGTTTGTCACGAATCAGGTCGGCAATTTCACGAGCAACGGCACGGGACGCATCTTTGGCATCTGCGTAAATATGAGTCGGGATCTTTTCGTAAGTGATAGCCGACTGTACCGGTTCCCCCGGCTGGCGACCCGACGCGTTTTCGATAACGGAAGGTTCAGAAATCATAGCGAATGATGGTATATTGTAGTTCGAGCGGAGCGGCAAAATTCGGTATATTGATCCGTAACACCAATAAAAATATTTTAAATTTTTTTAAAAATTACGGACTTGTCCCAAATTAAAGAATCGCTTCTATTCTTGTTACTGTTTTTCTTCCAATTGTTACTACTGGTGTGGGCAACCCTGATGGGTTTGGAGGCTTATCCGCTGTGAAACGGCCGGAGCTTGAGTGTGCACACGGGATTTATTTGGGACTTTGACAAGGAAAAGTGCGGATTTTTTATAAATTTTGTATTGCTATACAGTACATTAGTGTTTTCGACTCTTTATAAAGAGTTGGTTGCCCGAAACTAAACCCTTGATATGAAACCTCAACTCCTGATGGCTGGTGGGTTGGTCGTAGTTATTGCGCTGACTCTCTCGTCGTTCCTCGGTATTTTCGAGGATAGGGTGGATTTTAATACCCAAATTAAACCGCTGCTGAACAAAAACTGCATTGCCTGCCACGGCGGGGTAAAAAAAGCATCGGATTTTAGTCTCCTCTTCAAACACGAAGCCCTGGCTCCGGCCAAATCCGGAAAACCGGCCATCGTTCCGGGCGATGCTGAAGGCAGTGAGTTTATTCGCCGGTTGTCGCTCACCGACCCGGACGAACGAATGCCGCTGGATGCCCCCCCGCTAAAACCGGAAGAAATTGAGTTGTTGCGCAAATGGATCGATCAGGGTGCCCAATGGGGCGATCACTGGGCGTATGAATCGATTGCAAAACCGGCTGTACCCAAAATCGGTACGTTCTTGTCCCGGTTGGGACTGATCGACGACGAGGAACTGCAATGGGCCAATAATGAAATTGATCATTTTGTCATTGATAAGCTCAAAGCCGAAAACCTGAAACCGTCGCCCGAAGCCGATAAAGCTACGTTGTTGCGCCGGGTATCGCTCGATTTGACAGGCTTACCACCCACGGAAAAGGAGCTCACGGATTTCGTGGCCGATTCGTCGCCGAACGCTTACGAAAAGGTGGTGGATCGGTTGCTGGCTTCACCGGCTTATGGCGAACGATGGACGGGCATGTGGCTCGATCTGGCCCGCTACGCCGATACCAAAGGTTACGAACGTGATCCGGGCCGCAGCATCTGGCGGTATCGTGACTGGCTGATTAAGGCCTTCAACCAGGATAAACCGTTCGACCAGTTTACCGTAGAACAGCTGGCGGGGGACCTGCTGCCCAATCCGACGGATGACCAGTTGATTGCCACGGGTTTTCACCGCAATACGATGACCAACGACGAGGGCGGTACGCAGGATGAGGAATTCCGCGTGGCTGCCGTAATCGACCGGGTCAATACCACCTGGGATGTGTGGCAGGGAACCACGTTTTCGTGCGTGCAGTGCCATAGCCACCCGTACGATCCGTTTGTCAACGACGAATATTACAAGTACCTGGCCTTCTTCAACAACACCCGCGACGAAGACGTGACGACCGAAACGCCGACGCTACGGTTTTATAAAAAAGAAGATTCGCTGAAAGTGGTTGAGCTCAACAGCTGGTTGAAGCAGCATTTGAAACAGCCCCGGCAGGTTCAGCAGGTCATGCAGTTTGTCCGGATTACGGAACCTAAAATCAATTCGCACGATTTTGACGAATACGTCAATGCATCGCTCCTGGATGCCAGGTTTTTTGGGATGCTTGATGCGGGCTCCGGGCGGATCAAAAATGTTGACCTGACTGCTAAAAACCGGTTGATCATGCAGTGGGGTACCAAGGGCAAAAATGCTGTGATTACGCTGCACCAGGATAGCCCAACCGGGCCGGTTTTGATGACGAGTCCGGTACCGGCCAGCCGCGACACCACCATGATTTTTGCCTTGCCGCCGGTGTCCGGGCGCCACGATCTGTACTGGACGCTGAAGAATCCCGAGACGCCCAAAGACTGGGTACAGATTAAATGGGTATCGTTTCAGACGGCTTTGCCCGGTCAGCCCGCTCATGAACTGGGCGAAATGGATTTGAAATTGGCGAGCATCCTGAACACCCGACCCGAATCAACACCCATCATGTTTGAAGGCACCGGTGATCTGGCCCGAAAAACGCATGTTTTTGAGCGGGGCAACTGGCTGGTGAAAGGCAAAGAAGTAAAGCCGGATGTACCAAAGTCGTTACCGCCGATGGCGGGCGACCTACCCAAAAACCGCCTGGGGCTGGCCCGCTGGATGGTAAGTCGGGAGCATCCGTTGACGGCCCGGGTGGCCGTGAATCGGTTTTGGGAGCAACTTTTCGGTACGGGCATTGTTGAAACCGTTGAGGACGTAGGAACGCAGGGCATTCCGCCGACGCACCGCGAGCTACTCGACTGGCTCTCGGCCGAGTTTATGGAAACGGATCAATGGAGTGTCAAGAAATTACTGAAACGAATGGTGTTGTCGGCTACCTACCGGCAGCGGTCGGAAGTGTCGCCCGAGTTGCTGGCCGAAGATCCGTTTAACAAATTACTGGCCCGTGGGCCGCGCGTACGGCTGGCAGCCGAACAAGTCCGTGATCAGGCGCTGGCGTTGACGGGGCTACTGAGTCATAAACGCTATGGCCCGAGTGTGATGCCGCCCCAGCCCGACGGCATTTGGCAATCGCCCTACAGCGGAGAAAGCTGGAAGCTAAGCGAGGGCGAAGACCGCTACCGCCGGGCGTTGTACACCTACTGGAAACGAACGGCTCCGTATCCATCCATGATCACCTTTGACAGTCCCAGCCGGGAGTTTTGCCAGCTTCGGCGTTTGCGCACCAACACCCCTTTGCAGGCTTTGGTGACGCTCAACGATCCGGTGTACGTCGAAGCAGCCCAGCGGCTGGCCGAAACCATGAAACTCCGTGGCAAAACGCCCGAACAGCAAATTCAGTCCGGTTTTCGGATCATCATGCTGCGTGATCTGGCTCCGAAAAAACTGGCGGTGCTGACCAGGTTATACCGCCATACCCAAACCTATTATCAGCAACATCCCGACGAAGCAAAGAAGTTGCTGGCCTGCGACGAAGCCACGCCCCAACTGGCCGCGCTGACCGTAACGGCCAACACCATGCTGAACCTGGATGAAGTGATTACGAAAGAATAAACCCGATGAACAAATTACTTAAAGAACTTCAGGAAGCGGCTTTGCAACGCGAAACCCGCCGGCACTTTTTGCACACCTGTTCAACGGGTCTGGGTGCGATGGCGTTGGGTTCGGTGCTGACAAGCTGCGGTTTTCTCGATAAAAAAACGGAGCAGACGGCTCTGAACGCTTCGGCTTCGAACGAACCGATGATGCCGCGTCCTTCGCAGTTTTCGCCCAAAGCCAAGCGCGTGATATACATTCACATGGCCGGTTCGCCCTCGCAGCTGGAACTGTTTGACTACAAGCCGGAATTGATGAAATACCACGGCAAAGACTGTCCGCAGGAGCTTTTGGAAGGGAAAAAGTTTGCGTTTATCCGGGGGGTGCCGAAGATGCTCGGCCCACAGGGCAAGTTTGCGCAGCATGGTCAGTCGGGTGCCTGGATTTCGGATTACCTGCCGCACCTGCAAACCGTGGCTGACGAACTGACGTTCATCAAATCCATGTACACCGACCAGTTCAACCACGCTCCGGCGCAGCTTCTGATGCATACCGGCAATGCGCGGCTGGGTCGGCCCAGTATTGGCTCATGGGTGACCTACGGTTTGGGATCTGAAAATGATAATTTGCCGGGATTTATCGTGCTGGCGTCGGGCGGGAAACAACCGGATGCGGGAAAGTCGGTCTGGGGCAGCGGTTTTCTGCCAACGGTGTACCAGGGCGTTCAATGCCGCACGGACGGTGATCCGGTGCTCTACGTTTCCGATCCGCAGGGTATGAACCGCGACATTCGGAAGCAAACCATCGACGCCATCAACGACATTAACCGCCAGCAGTACGAAGATGTGAAAGACCCGGAAATTCTGACCCGGATTTCACAATACGAGATGGCGTTCAAGATGCAAATGTCGGTGCCCGACGCGATGGATATCAAAAGCGAGCCCGAATACATTCTGAATGCGTATGGAGTTGATCCCAACAAAGGCTCGTTTGCCCGGAATTGCCTGTTGGCCCGTCGGCTGGTGGAGCGCGGAGTACGGTTTGTGCAGCTTTTCGACTGGGGTTGGGATACGCACGGCACCAGCAAGGACGGCTCCATTGAAACCGGATTGCGGGACAAGTGCACGGAGTCGGATCAGGCGGTAACAGCTTTGCTGAAAGACCTGAAACAACGTGGTTTGCTGGATGAAACGCTGGTGGTCTGGGGCGGTGAATTTGGCCGAACTCCCATGCAGGAAAACCGCGATGGCCAGACAATGCCGTTTATGGGGCGTGATCACCACCTGGATGCCTTTACGGTTTGGATGGCCGGTGGCGGGGTGAAACGTGGCTTCAGCTACGGCGAAACTGATGACATTGGCTATTATGCTACGAAAGATAAAGTTCATGTTCACGACCTTCAGGCTACGATTCTGCACCTGCTCGGCTTTGATCATACCCAACTTACCTACCAGTTTCAGGGGCGCCCGTTCCGGCTGACGGATGTGGCCGGAAAAGTAGTCAAACCGGTTTTAGCCTGATAAAGGACCCTGGAACCGTTAGGCGTTATTTTCCAAACCTGCTAAGTCTAGGCGACTCCGTTGCGAAGACCTGGCAGGTTTTGCTGTTATAAGGAATTGATCAAGAACGGTTTAAAATCTTCTTTTTTGGATTCTGTATTAAAATTTGAAAAAATAAAATTATTCCTTTTCGGTCGATGAAAGTACGTGCCTAAAATCTCGTATCATTGCGTAAAACATACGGATTGATGCACAATATGATGAATCGTAGAAAATTTCTTGGAACTTCCCTCGGCCTCAGTGCGCTTTCGCTACTGGCCCTCAATGCCTGTGAAAAATCCAAAACGATTGGTTTACAGCTGTATACCTTACGAGACGACATTCAGAAGCAGGGCATTGAGCCTATTCTGGCCGAGGTGGCCAAGCTGGGTTATAAGGAAGTCGAAAATTTTGGGTACGGGGGTGGAAAGTTTTTCGGAAAAACACCGGCAGAATACCTCAAGCTATTAAAAGATAACGGCTTGAAGGCCGTGAGTGGGCATACACTAACCGCTCGTTCTACACAAGCGGGCGCAATGGATGGCCTTACCCGGAACTGGCAGCAGGTGGTCGATGACGCGGCCGCAATTGGTCAGGAATACATCGTTATTGCGTATTTATTTGATGACGAACGGAAACCCGACGATTACAAACAATTGGTCGATCTGTTGGGTAAAGGGGAAGAAACGGCGAAAAAAGCGGGCCTGATATTAGGGTATCACAACCACGACTTTGAGTTCAACGAGCGGGTGGATGGGCAAATGCCGTACGAGCTTATCTTGACGAACACAAAAGTGCAAATGGAAATGGACCTGTACTGGATTGCCAAAACCGGTCAGAAGCCGATGGATTATTTCGCCAAATACCCAGGGCGGTTCCCGCTCTGGCACGTCAAGGATATGGCCAATACGCCGGAAAAGGAATTTGCGGAAGTAGGAACCGGTACAATTGATTTTGCGGCCATTTTTGATAAAGCCCAGGAGGCTGGCATGAAACACTATTTTGTGGAACAGGATATTTGCAAACGCCCACCGCTCGAAAGCATCAAAATCAGCATTGACAATATTCAGAAGGCCAATTGGGGATAAGCGCTTCGAGGTATGCAGCGAAAACGAGCGAACTAACTGAAAAGCCCGGATCAAACGATCCGGGCTTATGTTAATAGAGATAGTAAGTGGATTCAATGGGCTGACTATCTTTCGGATAGTAGGCCGTGTTGCATCGCATCCGCAGCATCAAAAGCAGTGGCTGATAGTTTACTACTGCCGATAGCGTTGAAATTGCGTTAGAAGATTTTTGATTAAGCCGGAAAGTAGACCTGAAAAACGGCGCCCTGGCCCGGTTCGCTGGTGGCCGTAATTAATCCCCCGTGATTTTCAACCACCTGTTGGCAAATGGCCAGACCGATGCCGGTTCCCTCGTATTCGTTTTTGGAATGCAGTCGCTGAAACATCTGGAAAATGCGCTCTTTGTTTCGCGGATCAAAACCAATACCGTTATCGGCTACGTCAATCTGGTGAAAAGAATGCGCTGTTATTGCCACTTTTGGCAGGGGCAGATGCGCGGGAAGTGCGCCACGATCGACTGGTCGGGAGTGGATAGTGATCGCCGGTGGCACGTTGGTTCGCCGGAATTTGAGCGCGTTGCTTAGCAGATTCTGAAACAGCTGTCCCAGCTCTACGGGGTCGCCGTGGATGGTTGGCATCGGATCAACGGAAACCCGGGCCTGGGTTTCCTGAATCGTTGGATCCAGATCGCTCAGTACATTGGTAATAATCTCGGCCAGTGAAACCGGGTTTAGCTCATGAGGCTGCGTTGTTAATCGGGAATACGTCAGCAGGTCGTGTATCAAATTGGACATGCGTTGCGTAGCCAAATTGATCCGACTAAGAATGTCTTTGGCGTCCGGATTCAAATCCGTTCCGTACTGAGTGGTCAGCAAATCACCGAACGACTGAATTTTGCGCAGTGGAGCCTGTAAATCGTGGCTGGCGATGTAAGCAAAGGATTGCAGACTTTGGTTGGATCGTTGCAGAGCTTCATTTTTTTGCTGCAACTCGCTTTCGGTCTTCTTCTGATCGGTAATGTTCATGAACGTGACGACGATGCCATCGTCCTGCTTCACGGCTGATACTTCAAACCATCCTTCCAGCCCTAAATCGTCACGGTAATAACTGATGCTGCTTTCGGGCTGCCCCGTTTCGGTAACGCGCACGTAAAGATCAAAAAAACCGTTGTCGGCATTTCCTGGAAACACCTTTAACAACTGTTTGCCCTCCACTTGTTCGGGCGTCATATTATTGCTGCGCAAAACGGCTTTGTTGGACATTACCATCAGATAATCGATGATTCTGCCCTGCTCATTCCGGATGGCTGTCATGTAAAAAATACTGCTGATTGACGCATCGAGCGTAGTTCGTAATTGAAAGGCCCGTTCCTGGAGCGCCAGCTGGCTCTTTTTAAGAACCGTAATATCAGTATAAGTGACAATAATCGAATCTTCGAATTTGTTGATCCATAGATCAAACCAGCCGCTGACACCGTCGGCGTAATAAGCAATTTCGGGAAGATGGCGTGCTACGCCGGTTTGCAATACCTGCCGATAGATTTCCAGTAAACCACTGCTCTCGGCCTGCGAAAAATAATCCAGATAACTGCGGCCAATCAGTTGTTCCGGTTGCTGTCCCAATATGGCGGCTCCTGCTGGGTTGATGAAGGCAAAACGAAAATCCGAAAATGCCCCCGTTTCATCGTAGATTCCTTTAAAGACGACAATACCTGATTGGTTGTTTGTAACGATATGATTAAAAATGGGATTATTTATAGTGTATTCCATATAAAGAGTCGCCACGATTTTACATTGATACAGCAAGTAGTATAAACCTGCTTACTAACCTATTTGTTAGGAATGTTGGGTGATATACTCCGCGAATCTACCGCAGGAAATGGCGCATGGATGGCGTGCAGTTGCTGCCGAAATCGGGCGGGCGTAACTCCCTGCCTTTTCCGGAAAGCTTGTACGAAATACGAAACGCTTTCAAAACCGGCCTGTTCGCTGATGAGCGTCAGGCTGTGATCGGTTCGGGTGAGTAAATCACAAGCGTAGCGAATGCGCAGGTCGGTAACAAATTGCGTGAGCGTTTGCCCCATCTGCGATTTGAAATAACGACAAAAAGCCGCTGGATTCATACTGGCCAGTTCGGCGATGGCGGGTAAGGAAACCGGTGCGCCTACCTGTTGCATCAAATGACCGATCACCCGGCTCAACCGTTCGCTCTGGCGGGTAACCTGCTGATTGGGAACATAGCCGGGCGAAACCGGGACCACGGCCTCGGAGTGGGCAATCTGATCGAGGATGTGCAGCAGGGCGGTGAGTTGGGTCAGCCCCTTTTTCTTGGTCAGCTGGTGTAATTGCCGCGCAATATCGGTTCGGAGGGGCTCAAGGAGTTTCAGCCCGATTTCCGCCCGACCCAGCAATTGGTGAATGCCTTTGGTTTCGGGCAATTCCCAGAAGGCTGCCCCCGCCAGCTGGGGCGAAAACCGCACCACAATCGCTTCTGCCAACGGCTCGCTTTCCCGTTCCGAAGCGACAGTGTCGTTTTTCCAATAGTGCGGCAGATTTGATCCAAGTAACACGATTTCTCCCGCCGAAAACCGTTCGATGCTGTGCCCGATAAACCGCAGGCCGGTGCTGCGTACGACGTAATTAAGTTCTATTTCCGGGTGGAAATGCCACGGATTGGTGAAATGGGAGAGCTGTTCGTGCCGCAAGTCGAACGAGCGATGCGGCTGTTGGGGAACGTGCAGACGGTCGGGGCGCATAACGATAAGCGATTCAATTTGCAGTTATTTTTCATCAGTTACCTTGAAATGCAAATTATGTGATAAAAATGGCAAATCCTCTGTTAGAATAATGAAAGAAAATAGCGGATTTTTGCAGTCATGATTAACACTATTCCTAAACTCTTACTTTTTTGCGCCGGTTTGTTGACGTCTGCTGCCTTTGCGCAGTCGCCGAACACACTCAGCACCGCCGAACGCAAGGCGGGCTGGCAACTGCTCTTCGATGGGAAAACCACCACAGCCTGGCGGTCTGCCTACGGAGAGCGGTTTCCGGCCAAAGGCTGGGTGGTTAAAGACGGCGAACTGCGGGGCGAACTGCAGGAAGGAGCGGAGTCGGGCGATGCCGGAGACATTGTAACGCTCAAGAAATACCGCAATTTTGAATTTGCCTTCGACTGGAAACTGGGAAAAGGTGGCAACAGCGGGGTAAAATATTTCATTGAAGAACGCCAGCCCAAACCCGCCAAAGGCTCCCAGGCCGGGTATGAATACCAACTGATCGACGATGCCGATTACATTTACAACGACAAGCACCTGCCCGCCGATCTCAAAACCGCTTCGATCTACGATGTTGTAGCTGCGAATAAGCCCGATGTTACGTTGGGGCAATGGCACCAGTCGCGCATTGTTGTGAACAAAAATCAGATTGAGCACTGGCTCGACGGCGTCAAAGTGTTGTCCGTTAACCGAAATTCCGATGCGTTCCGGCAAGGGGTTGCCGACAGTAAATTCAAGGACTACCCCGGTTTTGCTCAGATACCGGAAGGGCACATTCTGCTCCAGGATCACGGCCATAGTGTGGCGTTTCGAAATTTGAAAATTAAGCCCTTGCCATGAACCGTCGTCGATTTATCCAGGAAGGCATTGCCGCGGCTGCTACTGTATCAACGCTTGGCGTCCCCACGCTGGTACCTTCAACGGTGTTTGGAAAAAACGCGCCGTCCAATCGGATTACGGTTGGCCTGATTGGAACCGGTCGGCAGGGCTACGGCCAGAATTTGCAGGGTACCAACCTCACTGGTATTGGCGTCCGGATTCCGGGGCTGCTTGACGTCTCCGACGCACAGGTGGTGGCGGTTTGCGATGTAGACCGCTGGCGGCTGGAAAAAGCCCAGAAAACCGTGGATGAGCATTATGCCCAGAAAACCGCTGGCGGACGCTACAAAGGCTGCTCGGTACACACCGATTTTCGGGAAATCCTGGTTCGTAAGGATATTGATGCCGTTATGATTTCGACGCCGGATTTCTGGCACATACCGATGGGAATTCTGGCGGCTAAAGCCAAAAAACACATTAGTTGTGAAAAACCGCTCAGCATGAGTGTCCACCAGGGCCGGGCGCTGGTCGATGTGTTGAAAAAATACGGTGTCGTCAACCGGACCGACAGCGAGTTCCGGTCGATTCGGCCCCAGAACCACGCCGTCGAGCTGGTGCGCAATGGCCGGATTGGCAAACTTCAGAAGATCGAAATCTCGTTTCCGTCGGACCCGCCCCCGGTGCCGGCGCAGGCCGATATGCCCGTTCCCAAAGAACTGAATTACGATTTATGGCTGGGGCCCATGCCGTATGTGCCGTATACGGATATGCGGGTGCATACGCCTTTTGACATGGCAAAACGCCCGAACTGGATGCGGGTTGATACCTACGCGCAGGGCATGATTTCCAATTGGGGTGCCCATTATTTCGATATGGCGCAGTGGGCCAATAATACCGAATATTCGGGGCCGGTGGAGGTCGAGGGAAAGGGCGAGTTTCCGAAAAGCCTGTGGAATTCGATGATCAACTTTACCGTGACGTACCGCTACGCCAACGGCGTGGAAATGACTTGTCAGCAGTCGCCGACCAGCAAACCGAGCATCAAGTACATCGGTTCGGAAGGCTGGATTCTGGTTGATGATTACCCCGGCGTTGTCCGGTGCAGCAACCCCGGTTTGCTTACGTCCAAACCGGCGGGCAATGAACTGGATTTGTCGAAAACGCTCTGGGATAAGACCGACTTTGTGGAGGCTGTCAAAACCGGTCGCAAAACCCTGGAACCAATTGAGATTGGGCACCGAACGATTACCATTTCACAAATTGGACTGATTGCCTGTCAGATTGGAGCCAAGCTGCGCTGGGACCCGGAGCAAGAACTGTTTGTGGGCAACAATGCGGCCAATGCTTTGCTGGCGGCTCCGTTGGCGCGAAAAGAGTGGGTGATGTAACCGAAAATCAACCATGAGAAAGATAGCCGTTCTTTTCTTGCTCCTGCTGACGGAGTATGCGTTTGCCCAGCGGGCGCCGAAGAACCATTTTTTCGTGTTGCACAACGCAATTCGGGGCGATTCGACCTACAAAACGTTTGATCAGCAGGTTGCGCTCATTAAGAGCATGGGGTTCGACGGCGTGGAAATCAATCAACTGGATTCGTTCGAAGGAATGAAGGCCGCCCTGGACAAACACGGGTTTACCGGTTCGTATTTTTACATTAAAGTCGATCTGGATGCCCCCCTGGACGTACGGATCGAACCTGCTATTCGGGCGTTGAAGGGTTCAAAAACCGTGGTGGCACCGTTCATTGTCAGTAGTGAAAAACGGTTTACGGCCCCTTCGGAAAACGCCGACGCCGTGGTGGTACAGTACCTGCGCCGGATGGCCGACTGGGCGGAGCAATCGGGTTTGCAGGTGGCGATTTATCCCCACGTGGCCGATTACGTCGAGCGCGTCGATCACGCCCTGAATCTCGCAAAGCAAATCAACCGGCCCAATGTTGGACTAACGTTTAATCTGTGCCACTGGCTGGCCACCACGCCCCAGGCCGAACGCGGCAACTGGAAAAATATGCTGTCGACGCTGAAACCGCATCTGAAGATGATCACCATCAGCGGAGCCAACAACGTGGATGCCGCCAGCCTGGACAATGGCCCAACCGGCATTTGGAATCAGTACATTCTGCCCTTAGGGCAAGGGAGCTTCGATACCTACGAGTTGGTTCGTTATACCGTTCAGGAGCTGAACTTTCAGGGGCCGATTGGGGTGCAGTGTTATGCGATGAAAGACGATAAGGTCGCCAACCTGCGCAATACGATGGCGGTCTGGAAGCAGTATAAGGCCCAACTGGCCAAACGGTAACTCTTTCTTCTCTTATTTTTTGTTTTCTTCCCATGACATTCACCAACGAACATCTCCAGACCTATCAGCGCGACGGCTACGTTATTGTGCGCAACCTGTTCTCTAAAGCGGAAGTCGAGCGGCTTTACCGCATTGCCGTGGGCGACGAAATCCTGAGCAGTAAAACGTACGATCGGGTCGATGCGTCGGGGATGAAAACGCGGCTGGCACTGTGGTATAGCCTTGATGATAGTTTGTATAGCAAGTTTGCCCGTTCGGCGCGCATTCTGGACGGGGTCGCGCAGATTCTGGGTGGGCCGGTGGCGCATTATCACTCGAAACTCATGCAGAAAGAGCCGCGTACGGGCGGAGCCTGGGAGTGGCATCAGGACTATGGGTATTGGTATAAAAACAACGGTTTTCTGTTTCCCGACATGCTCTCGGTGCTGACGGCACTGACACCCGCAACGAAAGAAAACGGTTGCTTGCAGATGATCAAAGGATCACACAAAATGGGCCGCGTTGAGCACGGTTTTTCCGGCGAACAGGTGGGGGCTGATCTGGAAAAAGTGAACGAAGCCCTGAAAATCATGCCGCTGGAATACCTGGAAATGGAACCCGGCGACACGGCTTTTTTCCACTGCAACACCCTGCATGCTTCGGCAGCTAACCTTTCTGACAAACCGCGTTGGTCAATCATTACGGCGTATAATCTGGCCAGTAACAAACCGTATAAAGATGTTCACGAAAGCAGCTACACGGCCATTGAGCCTTATACGGGCGATCTGCTGGCCGAAACCGAAGCCGGAATTTCGGAAACGGCGGATTTTTTGGTAAAATGATAAACGGCGAGAGGAAAGTAGTAGAGATTGGCTAACTGATTCACTTTTGTCTTTGTTCTCTTATCTCACTTCTGCTATCTATCACACATGACACTCCAGTTTTTTGCTCCTGCCTGGGGAAATACCCTACCTTTTGATCAGTTTTGCCGGAATGTAAAAGCGGCCGGATACGACGGTGTTGAAATGGCTTTGCCGTTTGAAGAAGCCGAAAAGGCGGCCATTCTGGCAAATTTGGCCAAACACGGATTGCAGTTGATTGGCCAATACTGGCAGTCGCTGGAAACTGATCTGGACGAACACGCCCGGAATTACGAGCGGTATCTGCGCCATCTGAGTGCGGCCCAACCGTTGTTTATCAACTGCCAGACCGGTAAAGATTTCTATACGTTTGAGCAAAATCAACGGCTTTTTGCGCTGGCCGACCAGATTTCGACCGAAACCGGGGTGAAAATTATCCACGAAACGCACCGGGGTAAGGCGCTTTTTGCGGCCCACATCACCCGCGATTACCTGCAAAAGCGGCCTCAAATTCGACTAACTCTCGACATTTCGCACTGGTGTAATGTGCATGAATCCCTACTCGAAAATCAGGGTGAAGCCGTCGATCTGGCAATCCGTCATACCGATCACATTCACAGCCGTGTGGGGCATCCCGAAGGGCCGCAGGTCAATGACCCCCGGGCGCCGGAGTGGGCCGAAACCCTGAACGTACACCTGGCCTGGTGGGATCGGGTGGTGGCCATGCACCGCGAAAATAAAACCGGACTGACGGTAACGACCGAGTTTGGCCCCGCCACGTACATGCCCGTGTTGCCGTATACACAAATGCCCGTTGCCAGTCAGTGGGAAATCAATGTGTTTATGATGAACCTGTTGAAAGCACGGTATTAGCAGAAACCGGGAATCACCAGAGTAAAGAAGCTTGTAGAAACCCTACTTCTCCAATATGCTTCCGACGGAACCGGGTTGCTTATGGGCATCTTTGGCCTCGCTTCTTTCCAGCTTACGAAATGTGGACAGCCTATGTCAATACAACGACGTTCGGGTAATGTTTTGCAGCTGGCTATTTTCGTAAAAAGAGAGCTGGTGAAAGAGATTCTGGGCCATCTGCTGAAGGGCGTCCTGCGTTAAAAAGCCTTGGTGGGCAGTCAGCAACACACGCGGATGCGTCCGTAGCCGGTTCAGAACCGGATCGGTGATGGGTTGGTCTGTAAAGTCCTGGTGAAACCAATGACGGTCGCCAGCGTATACATCCGCTGCGTACCCGGCTAATTGCCCGTGATCGAGTGCATCAAGTACCGCCGTGGTATCGACAAGCCTGCCCCGACCGGTATTGATCAGCAGCGCCGTTGGCTTCATGCGGGCAAGACTCTGGCGGTTGATGAGTTCCTGACTCAGCAGGGTAAGCGGACAGTGGAGGGAAACCACGTCTGATTCGGCCAGCAAAACGTCCAGCGATACGAACCGGACACCCTGCCTGATTAGCGCACGGTTTAGGCGGAGATCGTGCGCCAGAATTCGGCAGCCAAATCCCTGCATGATCTTGATAAAAGCCCGTCCAATGCGGCCCGTTCCAACCACACCGACCGTTTTGGCGTGCAGATCCCGGCCCATCAAGCCATCTACCGTAAAATTGCCGGCCCTGACGCGTTCGTGGGCGAGCGGAAGATGCCGGTTTAAAGCCATAAGAAGGGCAACTGCCTGTTCAGCAACGGAATAAGGAGAATAAGTGGGTGCGTTCAGAACCGTAAGGCCCAGTTTCAGGGCAGCTTCGGTATCTACATTGTCCAGCCCAACCGAGCGCATGGCAACAATTCCAACACCCATTGATTGTAACCGAAGCAACACGGGTTCGCTCAGGTCGTCATGAACAAAGGCGCACACGGCCTGATGTCCGGCGGCCAGTGGGGCGGTTTGTTCCGTCAGGGTTTCGGTGAGAAACGTAACGGTATGGCGGTTCTGCTGGAACCACTGCCGGTCATACGCAGCCGTACTGAAAAAAGCAATTTTCATAACTTGGAACGTTTTCTAAGACAAAGGTCAGCGAAACCGACGCCGGGAGCCATGAGATCAGTCAGCCCAAAGCCTGATTTGCAGTGCGCTAGCGGGTTTATAAAGCCGTAAGGGACGATATGGTTGTCTTGTTGGCCACCGATTGTCGGGATTTTGATTCCCACAAATACGTATTGTTGTGATTCTTTTGTAGCTGATAAAAGGCGACCGCCATCAGCATCGTGGCCGGAAAAGCGGCATACCAGCCCAAGGGCGCGATGCCCAGGCCAAACACCAGGCCGTTCCAGCAACCCAGCCGAAACAACTCGCCTTTGAGCAGCATGGTCAACGCAATCAGGAGCTGAGCGGCCGCGATGACCAGAACCACGGGTTTGATAATAGCTACAAATGGACCCAGTATGAACCAGCGGTAAATGGGAATTGCCGTTATGGCGTAATCCTGATACAGTTTGGGAATCGTCAAAACCGTTGACGAGTTGAACCAGGCGGCCCAGGCAAAAAGAAGCAGAAAAGCCAGACGGGTGAGCCGGGGGCGGTGTTTGCTGCTCCAGATCGAGAACAGAAACAGCAGGTTTGCTATGATGTAGATGGGCCAGAAATAAGTCAGTGAAAAGAACATCGGAGCGATCGGTTAATGGCGTTGAGTAGATTCAAAAGGAGAACGAAAACCACCTGTGCCCCAGGTTGGGGACCTAAAACCGTTGAAAGAAAACGGTTACCGACTGTAGCTGCGGCCAGTTTTGCGGTGAATACTAATCCGGTAGACCACGGGATACACCACTTTATGATCTGCCGGAACGATTTCGCCAGGGTACCCCAGCTTCTCGTCGGCGAAAACCGGGATTTTTCGTCCTTTAAGCAAGTAGAGCGCGTAATCCCGATCATCGCCGTGCAGTTCTTCAAAAACACCTTCAATGACTACACTGCGCCAGACGTTTGGGGCAAAAATTTCGTCAATTTCAAAGGCTACCTGCGGATTTTTCCGCAGTATATCGGTTTTAGTTCCTTCGCGAGTCAGGCCGAAAAGCACATTGCCATCGTAGTAATACATCATGGGCAGGATCAGAATCCTGCCTTCGGCGGCACACCCGATGCGGCCAAAATACTGGTTGACCAACATCGTGTCGATCACCTCGGTAGTAAGTTCAGTTAGCATTATTGTGGAGCGCGGCCGGATGGAGCAAACCGCAACCCAAAGCTAAGGCGCAAGGGCGACCCGATTGGCCCGGTTCGGTCAGGGTTCAGCCTGATATAAGTCAGCCGTTTGGAAGAGCAATGTCAGCGCATCGTTAGAGAGGCTCGTCTACTTTTGCTACCGAACCCTGCACCAACACCACCATGACTTTTGAACCCACCCGGCGCCAACTCGCTTTTGTCCTCCCCGAATCATTTCGGAAAGCCGAAGTGATCTTTAGAAAACGGTTTAGCCAGGAGCCTGAGGTACACTTGGTGGTTCGGCCCAACCGGCAGCCCCGGCAGGTGGTTTCTACGCAGCAATTAAGCCGCGGGCTCTGGCATGTGATTTTAAATTGGTGGGATGGAAAAAGCCAGTACTGGACAGAAAAGGAAATTACGGTTAACTGATTTTCGGAAAACCGTCTTGTTGCCTAACCGTCGTCAACCATGAAAAAGATTCTGTTATTGACCGATTTTTCGGAGGCCGCCAAAAAGGCTATTCAGTTTGCACAGCTCCTGTTCGACCAGACTGCAACCGAATTTCATTTGCTGCACGCGTACCCCATTGAGCCCGAAACCATGTACGGAACGGTTTTTTTGATGGAGGAAGCCGAACGAAGCGCCTACCGGAGTTTGCAGACATTGCTGTCCGAACTGATGGGCACTTTTCATCCGCCGTACCATTCCTACTATATCCGCACCGTTCCCGGAAGTCCCGTGGGCGCCGTAGAAACCGTTCTGGAAAATGAAGTTTTTGATTATGTGGTGGTTGGGGCCAGCGGGGCGGGTTTGACGCCGATGCTGGGCAGTGTGGCAACCGGTCTGATTCGGCACGCCAGAACTCAGGTACTGGTGGTGCCTCAAGCCGTTCCGCTTCAACCCATTCGGGAAGTGGTGCTGGCTGCGGATTATTCCAACTTGCATAATCTTGCCTGCCTCCGGCACCTGAAAGACTTGATAACGGCTAAAAAAGCCCGTCTGACGGCCTTATCGGTGGTAGATGAACAGACGCCGTGGCTCAGGGATGGGGGAAGCGAAGAATCTATGCTGCGTATCGAAACTCTGCTGGACTCGCTGGAAACCGGGCCTTATTTCGTGCTGGACGAGAACGTTGAGGACGGGATCAATCAGTATCTGGATGAAAACCCAGTTGACCTGCTGGTGACGATTCCGCACCGGAAGTCGCTGCTGGATGTGGTCTGGAGCCGCAGCCTGACGCGCAAGCTAGCCTACCGACCCCGGGTGCCATTGCTGACGCTGTATGATCCGGAACCGGCAGAAAGATGAACGCACGAAAAAATAAAATCAGTTAATCGACCGGTTTGAACGTGAGCCAGTCGGTGGGAGGGACGGTTTACCGTCTTGTTGTCCTTATCGTCGATAATTAGAACGTAGTTGTGTACAAATGGGCGAATGGTCTGGTCGGGCGACTGGGCTAATTTGCCCATTTGTCTTTGTCGCAAACCGCTAGCATACGTGGTTAATTTTCGGGGGGCAGGGCTATGTTAGTTGATGTGGGGGTAATGAACAAAGGAGAAATGCGGCCTTGGGTGTGTGCCTCTATTGGATGTCTGGTGGAAGTGAGTGAGTTTCAAAACCGGTGGCCGAGCCAATCGAATCGTTGGTTTTGAGGTAGTTTGCTACTACCGATATCAGGTCGTCAATAGACAGGCCAACCAGCCGCCAAAGCTCAATTCCCTGCTGCAACAGGACGAACGTGGGCGTTTGGGTGACGCTGAAGCTTTGGAAAACATCCGGATGATTTACCTCATCAATTTTTAGGATATTCATTTTTCCGGCAAAACGCTGCTGAAGGTCGTCGGCCATTTTCCGCAGGGATGCGTGCTGCTGATGGTCGGCCCGTTCGGGCAACATGAAGAAAAGTAAAACCGGTAACTTCGCAACAGATGGCGCGGACTGCGGTTTTTTAGCCGTGGTATTTTGAATGGAGCTGGTCATGACGACAGTTGACTTCGAATCAATTTTCGTACGCAGTTACAAAATTGCCATTCGGAACCGTCACTTAAACTGATGTTCGTTAGCTGCTTTCGTGATTGTTTTTACTTCCGGCGGGTTGGCTCGTTGTTGGTCTGTTGGACCCAGGCTCTCGTCAGATGGCCGCGCAATTTCAATGAAAATCCCATTCGTTCGGGGGCTCCTGATCCAGATAAAAACAAAACCCGGCCATCAAAGCCGGGTTTTGTCGATACAATAAGGGGGGAACTTTAATTGTTGGTTTCGCTGGATCGGCTTCGTTTGGCGAGCGCACTCAGAATCAAATCATCGTTAATTTTGAGTTTTTTGGACTGAAACCGTTGCGCGATGCCCGCAAACAGCACGTAAAGACCCGGCACCAGCACCAGCCCGAAGATGGTGCCAATGAGCATGCCACCAGCGGCAGCCGTACCAATCGAGCGGTTTCCTAACGCACCGGCGCCGGAAGCAATACAAAGCGGAATCAAACCGGCAATGAACGCCAGCGAGGTCATCAGGATGGGCCGCAACCGTGCTACAGCCCCTTCGATGGCCGCTTTGACGATGGAAACGCCTTCCTGTTGCCGCTGGCTGGCAAATTCCACAATCAGAATGGCATTTTTCCCCAATAGACCAATCAGCATGACGAGGGCGACCTGGGCGTAGATATTGTTTTGCAGACCAGCCAGGTGCAGCGTCAGAAAAGATCCAAAAATACCGGCGGGTAACGACAGCAGCACGGGCAACGGCAGAAACAGACTTTCGTACTGGGCCGCCAGCAGCAGATACACGAAGACCAGGCAGATGGCAAAAATATAAATGGCCTGATCGCCCGACAGCACTTCCTCCCGCGACATACCGGACCATTCGTAGGAAAAACCGTTAGGCAGCGTTTTTTCTGCCACTTCTTCCACCGCCCGCAGCGCGTCTCCGCTGCTGAACCCCTTGGCGGCATCGCCGTTGATGAGGGCGGAAGTGTACATGTTGTAACGCGTCAACTGTTCGGGGCCGTATACCCGTTCCAGGGTTACAAAATTGGAATAAGGCACCATTTCGCCCTGATCGTTCTTAACGTAAAACGAGAGGACATCCTCCGGCTTGGTGCGGTATTCGGGCGCTGCCTGCACAAAAACACGGTACATTTGCCCAAAACGGATAAAATTCGTTGCGTACAAGCTTCCCATCAGGGTTTGCAGCGTGTTCATGGCGTTTTCGATGGAAACGCCTTTCTGAGCCGCCTTGTCCTGATCAACGTGCAGCATATACTGCGGGTAATCTGGATTAAAACTCGTAAAGGCATCGCTGATCTCAGGCCGTTCTTTCAAAGCGGCAATAAAGTCATCGGCTACCTTTTTGGTTTTTTGCAAATCGCCGGTACCCGTACGGTCGAGCATCCGGAGTTCAAAACCGCTGGAGTTTCCGAAGCCCGGTACCGTCGGCGGAGAAAAATACTGAATACTTGCGTCCTGAATGTGCCCGGTTTTTTCTTCCAGCTGGGCAATGACATCATCGACGGATTGTTCCCGGTCTTTCCAGTCTTTGAGGTTAATCATGCCCATTCCATACGAAGCCCCAGCCCCATCGGTCATCAGGCTGAATCCGGACAGCGTCGATACGTTCTCGACTCCTTCGATTCCGGCGGCAACTTTCTCAATTTTGTCGAGTACCTCTTCCGTCCGTTGTACCGTGGCTGCAGCCGGGGTTGTCACATTGGCGTAAATCATGCCCTGGTCTTCCGTGGGGATAAACCCGCTGGGCAGAACCGAGCTGATGCCCCAGGTTCCGGCCACAAACGCCAGCAACATCGCCACCGTGACGATCCCTTTTCGGGCGACTTTTCGTAGCAGCCGCTGGTAGCGTCCCGTCATGGCATCAAACGCCCGGTTGAAACCGGCAAAAAACCGTCCCAGCCATCCCGATGAATCCTGCGCGTGACCCGGCTTGAGCAACAGGGCGCACAGGGCTGGTGTCAGCGTCAGGGCGTTTACTCCGGAAATCAGGATGGCCACGGCCAGCGTCAATGAAAACTGGCGGTAGAATATACCGACGGGTCCTGATAGAAAGGCGACGGGAATGAAAACCGCCGACATGACCAACGTGATGGCAATCAGGGCGCTGCTGATTTCTTTCATCGCCACCATCGTCGCTTCAACGGGTGGCAGGTGATCTTCCGTCATTTTGGCGTGAACTGCTTCCACAACCACAATACCGTCGTCGACCACGATTCCAATGGCCAGCACGAGGGCAAACAGCGTGAGCAGGTTGATTGAGAAACCAATCAGACTCATGAACGCGAACGTGCCGACCAGCGCCACGGGTACGACCAATGCACAGATCAGGGTAGACCGCCAGTCCTGCAAAAACAAAAAGACCACCAGGAAAACGAGTACAAAAGCTTCCAGGAGCGTGCGAATCACTTCGTGGATGGACGCATCCAGAAAGCGCGAAACGTCGTAAGCAAAGTTGTAGGTCATGCCGGCCGGAAACGAGCGTTCCTTGATTTCGGCCATCCTCTTTTTGACGTTGTTGATGATGTCGCGGGCGTTGGAGCCAGGCCGTTGTTTGAGCATGATCGAGGCCCCCGGCCGGCCGTCGGTTTTAGACGTAACGCTGTAATCTGCCGATCCGAACTCAATCTCAGCCACGTCTTTCAGGCGCAGAATCGATCCGTCGGCATCGGCCCGCAGCACTAAATTTTCGTATTGATGCGGTTCGTTGAACTTGCCGGTATACCGCATCACGTATTGCAGGACCTGCGGATTTCGGTCGGCGCTTTCGCCCGCTTTTCCGGGCGCGGCCTCTACGTTTTGCTTCTGAATGGCGGCCACAATTTCCTCCGCCGAAATGTTATACACCGTCATGCGGTCGGGTTTGAGCCACACCCGCATCGAATACTCACGGGCGCCCATGATGTCGGCAAACCCCACACCGTCGATCCGTTTGAGTTCGGCCAGAATGTTGATGTCGGCGAAGTTGTAAATGAACTTCTCGTCCATGTCGGGGTCGGTGCTGACCAGGTTGAGGTAAAGCAGCATGCTGTTTACTTCTTTCTCCGTGATTACGCCGGCTTTGATGACTTCCGCCGGAAGCTCGTCCAACACCGATGTAACCCGGTTTTGCACGTTCATAGCCGCCATGTCGGGGTCTGTGCCGACCTTGAAAAACACCTGAATCAGCGTAGTGCCGTCGTTGCTCGAAACCGTATTCATGTAGGTCATGCCCGGAACCCCGTTGATGGCGCGTTCCAGGGGCGTAGCCACGGCTTTGGTACACACTTCAGCATTGGCACCGGTATAGGTTGCTGTTACGGTTACGGAGGGCGGGACAATATCGGGAAACTGCGTGACGGGCAGGCTGGTCAGTGCCAGCAACCCCAGCAGCGTGATAAGGATGGAGATAACCGACGATAACAGCGGTCGTCGAATGAATATATTAAACATGAAAATCTTATTTCAGGATGGGTTGATACGATAATCCGGCCTGTCCGCAGAAGGTGTTCGGACCGGACGGGGTAGAAAATACCGTTGCCAGGGTTTTGCGGGAAACCCCGGTGGAGGTATGACAAAGCACAAACAGCCGGTCAACCGGGCGGTTGATCAGCAGAAAGGGCTCTGAATCAGAATGGGATCAAACCAACTGAGGGGGAGGAGAAGGAATATCCGGTACGTGCGTCAGGGGCCGGACGGTTTGGTAGTGGCTGAAAGCCGATCGTTCTTCCTGTATCCAGGTTAAAACCGGAGCAAAAACCAGCATCTTGGTAAAAAAGTAATCCTGCTTCAGCTTAATGAGGTCGGAATCGTCGTCGGGTTCGTCGTGCTCCGGAATGGCATCGTCAATGCCAAAACAAACCTCCAGCAAAAACTCCGTGTAACTTTCGATGTCGTTGACGGACAGGTCTTCCACCCGATCGAAGCGGTGCCTCACCGATCCGTACTGGTCGGGAGAGTCAATACTCAAGTTGAGGACATGCAGGCTCATCAGCAGGCAAACCAGCCGGTGCAACAAAGATCTGTATGTCCGTTTTCTAGGAATCGACATCGAATGGGAGAAGACGACTTTACAAATATAACCCCTTCGACGACAAGCCAGCTTTGCCGGAAGATATCATCGCTAAATTGTTGGTTATATTTAATTTTTTGTCTTTTTCGTACCAGTCCGTGCCGAATGGAAACAGGGAGGGAGCAGGTTGGATGAGCAACGTTTATACTCGTGCGTGTAGATTCATCAAGGATGCAATCATGGGCAAATAAGAAGCCCCACAAACCAAGCCCGTTGTTGGCTGATTGGTGGGGCAACTTACTCGTTACGATTTATTAAAAGTTATTAAAAGCGGAATCCGAGATTGACGGCAAAGATTCGACGTTTGGTGTCGGCGTTATCAAATACGTTTTGCAACCCGTGGTTATACACTGCGTCGAGCGTTAGAGGCCCCAGATTGATACCGGCACCTAACAATCCGTTCAGGATGGCGCGGTTTAAATCATCTTTGTCCAACTGGAAATTGTTGTTTCCGATGGCTACCAGCGACGCAAATTCAGCACCTGCCTGAATCCGGAGACCCAGTGCGTTACCGATGCGTACCCCAACGTAGGCTGGAATAGCCAGGAAGTGCTGATCAATCTTGCCTTTCACCTGATCTGAAACGGAACCCGGCGTGGTGCCCTGACCCGTGCGGATCAGGTTAGTGGTCGAATTCCGGTATTCCAGACCGAGCTGCCCGAAGAAGGTACCGCCCGTACGACCGTACAAACCGGCCTGCCAGCCGATCCGGTATGAGTCATCGGGAATGGCTTCGTGTACAAACCGCGAAAAGTTAACCCCGGCGTAAATGCCGAATTTGCCTTTTTTACCCCACGATCGCTCTGTTTTATCCCGTGAGTCACGGCTCATCTGATCACTTGTGGTGGTTGTCGTCGTTGTGGTAGTCGAGTTATAGCTGTTGGCAGACGGCGTGGTAGAGTACGTCGTTGTTGATGGACTTGCCGTCATCGTCGTGCTGTCCGTTGGTGTCGTTGAATACGTGGTGCTGGAAGTCTGCGTGGTATCCGTAACCGGAGCCGTGTACGTCGATGTGGTTGTTGTTGATGTGGTATTCGTGGTAGTCTGACCAGTGGCCAGATTCGCCCCCAGAAGACTCGTTAACAGCAGTGTGAGTTGCGTTTTCATGATGGTTTGGATAACGTTAAAAAGGATATAATGCAATTTGGCTATTAAACCGTATCCTGGTCAAGATTGTTTTTATACTCAGGTGAAGTTGGCAGGTGTAGTCAAAAAACGAATAAAAATTTCTTATATTAAAGTGGTGAATTACAGGATCTTGTGCACTAGATTGTGAAAAAATATCAGAGTTGATTAAGTGATCTTGAAAACAGGTTGACTCATGCCTTGACTGCTTTATATGAACACATTGTCTGATATAAATTCTATTCCAGTACTACAAGTCTTTACCGGCTGGTTATGAATTGGTTTTCTCGAGTGCGTAGGGCTCGGAAAATAGAAACCGTTTCTCCACGGGATCAAATATATAATCACCGTCGGGCTCCGAAAGCCCTTGTTGCTCAAGGTATTCGGCTACGGCAAAGTGATTGTCAAACGTCAATGGGGTTTTGTCGTCAACCCGAAGGTGAAAAACCGATTTATCAATATCGAAGGTTACTGCGTATTTCATGGTTCGCTAGCTGTCTTTTAGAATAAGAAACAGGAAATACAATGTATAACCCTGATAGTGGACGCCTTGTTATTCTTAAACATACCGGCCTGATGCAGGGATAACCCGGGGTTGCCAAGCTGATGATCTTGCTCAGTTGTCAAAAAGCATGATCAGAAACATTTAATTTGTTGCTACTTTTGTGAAAATGGAAACATGGTTGTTTCTATACTGCTAAGGTGTGTATACAAAGAGGACATTCTGAGCAAGATTTATAGTGTTTCCAACCACAAGCTGGTCTAATGATGAAATAGGTGCTAAACTGGAGCAAGAGGTTCTTAGAACCTGTTGGATCTAAAATAGCAATTAGATAAGGTTTTGAATTGTTACCCCTTGGTATATAGTATCCCTTCTCGCTAAACTCTCTCTGTACCTTTATGATAAAGGTCATTGTCTTAACCTGGAATGCACCTTGCGTGTTTCGGTAAAGAATGGACCTGCAAAAGATTTAATTTATTTGGGTATGAATCCTTAAAGCAAATCTGGATACGTGAATAATAATAAATTATCACTCTGGAACTGGTCCATAAAACGCACGTTATCTACGGTGCAGGATCCTTTAATGAAAGAGCAAGTTCGGATTTTTTATTTCATGTTTGTCATGAATATACCGAAGTTGTTTCTTTTGGTATATGCTAATTATTGGATGCAAAATCCGCCCATTTTAGCCAGGCATGTGAGATCATTTCTGATATCTATAGGTATCCTGAAACTACTTCTATCCAGACCCAGATTTATTTATATCTTCATTCACATCCTACAGGTTATCCGCGTCGTATTCACTTGGAAAGCGTTATATGATCAGCAAATTACATGGGGGCTAAATGCCAATATACTGCTGTTTATGTACATCCTATCCGCTTTTTTTGGGCTTGGTAGAAATTGGGGCTTCATTTATTCGATCCTGAGTGTTTTGCCATTTATTATTGGTCTGGTTGGCCAAAGCGGTTTGGTTCCTCCCTTTAACGTTTTCATTCAAGAGCCTATTACGGCTGAATATCTGATTGTTGCTCTTATTAATTTTATTGTTTTACTCGTTTCCTGCTTTTATTTTCACCGGGCGTTATTTAGTGCTATTCAGGCTAAGAACGAGCTAAATGCACAGCTTCAAAATTCTCTTCGGGCTAAATCTAATTTCCTATCAACGATGTCGCATGAATTGCGAACTCCACTGAATGCCGTAATTGGAATGACGGAGCTAATGCTCCTGGAAAAGCCAAGAGAAGATCAAAAAGAAAACTTAAATGTGCTACGTTTTTCGGCCGATAACCTGCTCTCGTTAATCAACAATATTCTCGATTTTAACAAGATCGAAGCGAATAAAGTATCACTAGAGTCTATACCGTTTGCGTTGCCCAAACTGCTGGAAGATATTAGTGCTGGTTTCCGGATGGCAGCCCAGGAAAAAGGGCTTGAATTTACGCTGTCGGTTGATCCTGACTTGAACCAGCATGACGTTGTTGGGGATCCGACTCGGTTGACGCAGATTCTGTTTAATCTGGTTGGAAATGCCGTCAAATTTACTTCAGCAGGCCGGGTGGCGCTCTCTGCTGCGGTTATTGCCCGGCAAGCGGATTCCGTTGACATTCGATTTTCGGTGAAGGACACGGGCATTGGCATCAGTCCAGAACAACAACGCACTATTTTCGATCCCTTTTCCCAGGCTTCTACGGCTATTAACCGTCAATTTGGCGGAACTGGCTTGGGGCTGGCCATCGTTAAGCATCTGCTGGAGATCCATCAGTCTCGTATTCAGCTGGAAAGTGTGCCGGGGCAAGGTTCTGATTTTTATTTCAATATCCGTTACCAAACTGTTCCGGCGGAACAAACATCGTCTCTCTCAGCAGCCCGGGAGTTCCGAAAGTTGACGAACCTGCGCGTGCTGTTGGCCGAAGATAATGAGATGAATATTCTGTTGATGCAAAAGATTTTTGCTCAATGGGCAATTGACCTGACCGTCGTTCGGGATGGACGGGAAGCGCTTGCTATAATGGAAACAACTACCTTTGATGTCATTCTGATGGATATCCATATGCCGGAACTGAATGGATTTGAAACCGCCCGCCAGATCCGTCAATTAACGGATCGGCGAAAAGCCACGATTCCTATCATTGCTCTGACGGCTGCTGTTTCCACCGATATAATAGTCCAGGTGCAAGAAAGCGGGATGAACGATTATATAGAAAAGCCTTTTAGAATTAACGATTTATATCATAAGTTAGCGGACCTTTTATCCGTTGAGCAATGATCCTTTCGGAATGCGCTACCTGGCTAGTCCCGGCCAGTATTGTTGTCGTGCTGGGGCTGTTGTATTTGCTGTATCGGAGTCGGCTTCAGCGAGACAGACTGAACGACCAGCGGAAGGAGCTGGAAACTCAGCTTGCCCAGTTGCAAAAGGATAAGCAGCAGCAGGACGAGCTTCTTTCCGTCATTAGTCACGATTTGCGCAGCCCCGTTGCCAGTTTAAAAAATGAGGTTGTGCTGCTCAACGCAAAAAACGGACAACGTGACCTGCTGGCACCGATTGAGCGTGAACTGAGCGTGCTGCGCCTGACGCTGGACAATATTATTTACAAGTCGCTCTTCCATCGGAATAAATTGCCGTATTCTTCGTATTCAGTCCAGTTGGGAGAGGTTGTTGATGAGGTAGTTGAAGAATTTACGGTTTTGATCAATCAGAAAAAGCTCCAAATTAAATCCAATCGGCAACCGGCCGCCAGATCAATTGACGAAAACATTATGACCCTGATTGTTCGAAACGTGTTTTATCACATGATTAAAATGACGCCGGAACAGGGAACGATCTTTGTCAATATCCAGCAGCAGGCGTCCCGCACCGACCTTATTTTCACGGGGAGCGGGCAGGTCTCCGGTGGTGAGGTGAGCTTGCCGGCAAAACCGATTCCGAATCCTGGCTTGCTCTTTTCGGAAGAACTCATGAAATTCAGCAACGGGAAGCTACAGATCAAAGATCAATACTCAAAATTCCCAACGCTGACGCTCAGCTGGGGATAATCACCGCGTTTTGAAACCTTATTCCCGGACAGCATCGGCTTCGCTGGTAGTTGGCTGGATCACGCTGTCGAACCCAAGGGTCAACGAACTTCGGCTCCGAAGGGAAATAATGCCGAGGCCACGTGTGACTGGTTCATCAGGCGACCGAGTTCGCGCGCTTTATCCGGATTTTTGCTGGCCAGATTTGTCGTCTCCGCCGGATCTTTTGTCAAGTCGTATAGCTCAACCGGTCCGTCGGGTTGGGAGGCCGCGTTCAGCCGAACGGCTTTCCAGTTTCCCTGCCGAACGGCTTGTTTGCCGCCCTGCTCGTGGAATTCCCAGTAAAGGTACTTGTGTTTTTGCTGCGTTCCTTTTCCGGTAAGTAACGGAGCAAACGAAAGACCGTCGATGGAGCCGGGGGCTTTGGTGCCGGCCAGTTCGGCAAACGTGGGCAGCAAATCCCAGAAAGCGCCGATGTGGTTATTTTGCGTATTGGCCTTGATGGTTCCCGGCCAGCGGGCAATCATTGGTTCCCGGATGCCACCTTCGTAGAGGTCGCGTTTGACCCCGCGAAAACCGCCCCCGCTGTTAAAGAATTTCGGATCGGCACCCCCTTCCTGATGCGGGCCGTTATCGCTTGAAAAGATGACCAGCGTATTCTGGTCCAGTCCCTTTTCTTTCAAAGCCGCCAGAATCTGGCCAACGTACAAATCGAGCCGGGTAACCATTGCCGCAAATGCTGCGTGCGGATATTCCTGCGAAGCGTAGCCGCCCTCTTTGGCATCCGGACCATAATCCGCCCCCTTAAACGGTTTTTCGGCAAACTTGCCTTTATAATACGCAAAAATGCTGTCGTTGGGCACCAGCAGTTCGGCATGGGGCAGGATGTAGGGCAAAAACAGAAAGAACGGTTTTTGTGAGTCGCTCGAGCGAACAAAATCAAGCGCCTGACGCTGAATCAGGTCGGGGGCATATTGCTTTTGCTGCGTCAGATTCTCGTTCTCTTTCAGGACAATCTTTTCACCGTTGTTCCAGAGGTGATTGGGGTAATAGCGGTGGGCCAGGCTCTGGCAATTATAGCCGTAAAACCGGTCAAAGCCCTGTTGGTTGGGGTCGCCTTCAGAGCCCACCGGTCCCAGTCCCCACTTCCCGAAAGCCGCCGTTGTGTAGCCTGCTTTTTGCAACACTTCCGCCATCGTGACAACCGAATCAGCAATCGGTTGCTGGCCTTCGGGCTGGACGCCCTTGTTGCCCCGGATGTAGGTGTGGCCGGTGTGTTGCCCCGTCATGAGCGACGAACGGGAGGGGGCGCACACCGACGTGCCAGCGTAAAATTGCGTAAACCGCACACCTTCGGCCGCCATGCGGTCCAGATTCGGGGTTTTGATCAGCTTCTGGCCGTTTACGCCCAGATCGCCGTAGCCCAAGTCATCGGCTAGGATAAAGATAATATTGGGGCGTTGCGCCGACGGTTTAGGACGGTTTTGCGCGTTCCCAATCCCGTGAAGGCCGGTGATCAGAAGCAGAAGAATTAGAATGTTGGGCATGATTCGTTTGGTTGATAATTACTTGAAGATGTGTGTATTCCCTTTATCCCAGATGGGGGTCAACTGCTTCACGACTTCCGGATGGGCGTCGGCGATGTTCTGATTTTCGTGCGGATCGGATTGGTGATCGTACAGCTCCACCGTGGGTTGCTGGTCCCGGAAATAGCGAGTCAAACGGTAGCGGTCAGTGCGCACCGTGATGCCGCGCCGGTAATAGCCGTAGGCTACGTTGTTCCACGGTTTTTTCCCGTTGTTCAACAGGCCCGCAAAGCTCTTGCCGTCGGTTTGGGCCGGGGTTTTCACTCCGCACAACTCCATCAGGGTTGGGTAAATATCAATCGAGCTGACGATTTCTTTTCGAACCGCGCCCGTTTTTGAACCGGGTTTTTTGACAATCAGAACACTACGAAGCGATTGGTCAAAGATGGTGTGTTTGCCCCAAACCCGGTAGTCGCCCAAATGCCAGCCGTGATCGCTCCAGACCACCACAATCGTATTTTTGTCCAAGCCCTGCCGTTTCAGTTCGTTCAGCACTTTTCCAATCTGGACGTCGGTGTAGCTGACGGACGCGTAATACGCGTGGCGGAGCTTGCGGGCGTAGGCATCCGACACCGGTTTGTCGAGCGCAGCCTGTTCGTCACCCAAGGTGTACTGGTTGAACTCCTCGCTGGGGTGGAGGCTGGCCGGGTTCACGTTTTTGGGAACCGTTGGCGAAGGCGTCAGCGGAATGGTGGCTTCGTCGTACAAATCCCAGTATTTTTTGGGCGCATTGAACGGCAGGTGCGGTTTGAAAAAACCGACACCCAGAAAGAATGGCTTTTTTTTCTGGGCCAGTTCTTTCAACTTGGCAACGGCCAGTTTTGCCGTCAGGCCGTCGGGATAGCCTTCGTCATCAACCTCATCACCCTCGTAGGGTTTGACCTGGCCTTTCCGACTTTGGCGGTTAGAACCATCGCTGTACGCAAAAAAGGCGTTCCAGCCGGTGCCCCATTTTCCCGGATCAAACAGCATCTCGTCCCAGCTGTGGGGTAGCTCCAACTGATCGCTCTTGGCTTCCCGATATGCGTAGATATAGCCATCGGGCGAGTGGCTTATCTTGCCCATTCCTACTGTGTAATAACCGTTCCGGCGCAGGTTATCGATGAACGTTTCGGGAGCTTCGGTCCGGGGTTTGCCCGCAAGTTGCTTTTCAATGGCTTCGTTCTTGATCTCGATGGGGTTGCGGGGAAGTCTGCCGGTGAGCAGACTGTACCGGGACGCCCCGCAGGTTGGCTGCGTAACGTATTGCCGCGTAAACAGCGTGCCTTGCCGGGCCAGTTCGTCCAGATTGGGCGAGTGAATCACCGGGTTGCCGTAGCAGCGCAAATCCGGGCGCAGATCATCCACACAGATAAAAAGAACGTTGGGGCGATCCGGGGCGGTGGGGAGCGCGCGGGTCAGTCCCAGAAACAGGGCGCCCAGCCCGGCCACTGCCAGTAGCACAAAGAATTGGATAGATCGTCGGCTCATGATTTGTAAAGACTGATGGGGTATCAGTTTTAACCTTAATAGCCCGGATTTTGTAAAAAGTCGCCCGGATTGGTCACACGGTCAATCTGGGTTTGCGGAATGGGGCGAACCAGGTGCGTTTCTTTCAGGTTGACGGCGGCATCCAGGTTGTACTTTTTCACCCGTGTCAGCAACTGACCCGTGCGTTTCAGATCGTACCAGCGATCCATTTCACCCACGAGTTCGCGACCCCGCTCGTCCAGAATGAAATCCAGGTTGACATCGGCGGCTGAGATTTCCATTTGCTTTTCTTTTCCGGCGATGGCGGCCCGGTTTCGGATCACGTTGATAGAAGCGGCCGCTTCGGCGGGTTTGTTCTGACGCCAGGCCGCTTCAGCCGCAATCAGGTATAATTCGGCTAGCCGGATCACGAAAAAATCCCGGCGTCCGTCGGTGGCGTTGACACTGGTCCGCAGCGGATCAAGGTACTTTTTCAGGACCGGAAAATACCGCCGGGACAGGCCGCCAATTTCCATGTTGTTGATGGAACCGACCCAACGATCTTTGAAGTCAATGAGCCAGTACGGGGCAGCACTTTTAGCGGCATCCGTCACCGGATGCGTCACGATTTTGATGGATGTATCGCCGACTGCCACGTTTTTCCCGTTGATGACGCCAGTTCGGTTGGCCAGCCATACGGTTTTGAATGAACCGTCCCAGCGGGCGTCTTTGCTCGGGTCGAAGAGTTTGATGAGGTAGTTGGTGGGCATAAACCGCTGGTAGGGCCGTCCGTTGGCCACGTCGCGCACCATCGTCGGGTTGAAGGTGTAGTCCCAGATAAAAAACAGGTGGCTTTCGTTACCGGCTCCGTTCAGCAACGGGTCGGCGGTGAACTGCACTGACCAGATCACTTCCGGATTAACGTCATTGTTGACATCCCATAGCCGGGCATACGGTTTAACCAGCTGAAAATTGTAATTTTTAATGACCTGATTTGCCAGCCGTTCGGCTTCGGCCCAGTTGCCGCGCGTAAGCTGAACGCGGGCCAGCAATGCTTCGGAGGCCGGTTTGGTAACCCGCCCGTATTGGGCTGCCTGATCGGGCAGATGCTCAATGGCGAATTGCAAATCGGGAACGATGCCCTGCTCATAAATGGTGGCTACCGGCGTGCGTTTGGCCGTTGTCTGAACGCCAATGGTTTCTTCCTGCGAAAAATGAACATCACCGAACTGCTGCACCAGGTGAAAGTAATACAAGGCGCGTAGAAATCGGGCTTCCCCAATAATTCGGTTTTTCTCGGCATCGGTTATTCCGGTTACGTTTGGCGCGCGCCCGATTACGGCGTTGGCCTGGTTGATGCCCGTATAAAAATTGTTCCAGATGGTGGTGACAAACGCATTGGTACCCAGAAAATTGGGTGAGTAGTCGTTGATATCCGGAGAATTGGTAACTCCTCCAAAACCGTTCGTGAAGAGGTCCGTTCCGGTGATGGTCAGAAAGAAGGCTTCCTGCTGACCATAAAACGTTCGTAGGGTGGTGTACGTTGCTTTCAGCCCATCTTCGATCCCTTTCGGAGTGGCGTAATAACTCTCCGCCGTGGCTAGGCCGACCGGGTGTTCTTCCAGAATATCGTGGCAGGCCGATAATGTCAGGAAAACCGTTGCGATGAGAATAGATTGTATTTTTTTCATGACTGGAAGTAGCATTAAAACTTGAGGTTGAGACCGAACACGTAGGTCGCCGACGACATGGGAACCGTCGAGCCAACGATGCCGGTGGCCGATTCCGGATCGACCAGTTTGTAAGGCGAGAAGATAAAGGCGTTGTCGGCGGTGGCGTAGATGCGCAAACTGGAAACGCCCACTTTCGACAGCAGATTGGCCGGTAGGGTGTAGCCCAACGTGATGTTCCGGATTTTAACGAAAGAACCGTCGAAATACCGGACCGCATCAGCGTACAGCGGGGCCGAGGCTGCGTAGGGAAGCGGCATCTTGTTCGTCGGATTCTCGGGGGTCCAGTAGTCGAAGTTCAGGCTGTTGTAGCGCCCCTGCCACTGGTTGCCGCCCAGGTTGTGAAAATCGCTCCGAATGGTCTGGCCCTGGCGGGCGTATACCAGAAACGAGAAGTCGATGCCTTTGAAATTAAACCGATTGGTAAGTCCTCCGCTCCACTTCGGTACCTGCGAACCCAGAATGGTTCGGTCGTCGGCATTGATTTTTCCATCAGGAGCGTTAGTCAGGTTGCCTTCGGCATCGCGACCATTTACGTCGGCAATTTTGATGTCACCCGGACGTTGACCAACGGCGGCTGCCTCCGCGGCTTCGCCCGTTTGCCAGATTCCGACCTGTCTGTAGCTGTAAAAAACGCTGATCGGCTGGCCGATGAACCACTGGTTGCCCACATCATCGTCCCGGCCATTGAACAGCTCCACAATTTCTTCCTTGTTGGAAAACACATTCAGGTTCGCCGTCCACCGGAAGCCGGAAGGATGGTTCAAAACCGTGCCGTTCAGGGATAGTTCGATGCCCCGGTTGCGGGTGGCTCCGATGTTTTGCAGAATGGATGCGTAGCCCGATGTGATGGGAATCAGACGACTCAGCAGCAGGTCACTGGTTCGGGTGTCGTACAGTTCCAGCGAACCGGAGATGCGGTCGTTCAGGAAACCGAAATCAACGCCCAGGTTCAGCGTGCGGGAGATTTCCCACTTCAAATCCGGGTTCGGAATCACGTTTAGGCCATACCCAAAGCCCGGTTCGGTGCCGAACACGTACGTTGAGCGCGACAAACCGCCCAGAGTCTGGTAGGGCGAAATGGACGTGTTGCCGACTTCACCGTAACCGGCCCGCAATTTCAGGAAGGAAATGGCCTTGCCCCGGTGGAAGAACGATTCGTCGGAAAGTACCCAACCGGCGGAAACGGACGGGAAAAAGGCCCATTTATTACCCGCCGACAACCGGGATGAGCCGTCGGCACGCCCCGTCAGCGTCAGCAGATACCGGTCCTTGTAACCGTAATTGATCCGACCCATGTACGACAGCAACCCCCACTGAGTCAACGAACTGGCTTTGCTGGTTACTTCCACCGCGCTGCTCAGGTCGTAGAACGAAGAACTTTCCACGGGAATGTCGCGGACACCCATGGCGGAGGATTCGAAGCGGTTTTTCTGGGTACTGAACAGGCCGACCACGTTCAGGGAATGCTGGCCGACTGTGCGGTCAAAACTCAGGATGTTTTCGAGCGTGTAGGCAAAATTCTGCTGGTTGTTCACGGTGGCGGTATTGATGCTACCGGCCAGCGTTCCGTTGTAGGTTCCCTGGCGGGAGGTGCTGAAGTCCGGGCCGTAATTCAGCCGGTACGTCAGTCCTTCGGCCAGCTTGTATTCTCCGAAAAGCGTTGC
Organism: Larkinella harenae; assembly: GCF_054780515.1. Taxonomy (NCBI): domain Bacteria; kingdom Pseudomonadati; phylum Bacteroidota; class Cytophagia; order Cytophagales; family Spirosomataceae; genus Larkinella; species Larkinella harenae. The sequence goes on from NZ_BAAGWE010000001.1 coordinate 1,115,658, forward strand.
AAAAACCCGGTATCGGCGGGTTTCGTCCGTATACTGACCGGGTTGGAGTTCCAGCAGCGGGTTGGTGGCATTGCCTTCCCGCGGATTCGGATACGCCACAAACCGGCCTGTGCTATCGTAGGGCATCACCAGCGGTGAAAAAGACAGCGCATTGCCGTACGGCGCGTTGGCCATCGCATTCGTCAGATCATTTGATACGGTGGCACTGACGCCCACTTTGAGTCGTTCCGTCAGCCGGGTATCGAGGTTGGCCCGAAACGAGTAGCGGGTGTAATCGGTGTTCCGCAGAATACCCTGCTCGTTGAAGTACGAACCCGACAGGTAGTAGGTCGTATTTTTTGAACCTCCACTGGCCGAAATCTGGTGGTTTTGCTGCGTACCGTTGCGCAAGATTTGGTCAAGCCAGTTATTTGAAATTCCTTTTTGGAGGTTTGCAACCTCTACATTACTCAGGAACGTCGCATCCTTACTGTTATCGTCTGGCGCAAGGCCACGGGCCACCCGGGCGTAACGGGCAAACTGATTACCATCCATTAGTGTCAGCTCCGTCTGGGCTTGCTTGACGCCATAATACCCGTCATAACTAATCACGGCTTTCCCTTCTTTTCCCTTTTTGGTTGTAATCAGAATCACACCGTTGGCACCCCGCGAACCGTAAATAGCGACCGAACTGGCATCTTTCAGCACCTCCATCGACTCAATGTCATTCGGGTTAAAATCGTTGATGCTGACTTCCGTCGGAATACCGTCGATGACATACAGCGGGTTGTTGCTGGCGTTGATGGAACGGTTTCCGCGAATGCGGATTGTCAGCGCCGACCCCGGTGCGCCCCCGGCGCGGACAATATCCACCCCGGCCAAACGACCCTGCGCATTGGAGAGGAAGTTCGGGGCTGGCGTTTCGGCGATGTCTTTGCTGGTGATGGACGAAATGGCCCCGGTCAGATCCCGTTTTTTCTGGGTACCGTATCCCACTACCACCACTTCGTTCAGGGTGTTGGTTTTCAGCTCGACGGCGAGCGGGTCTGGGGAGGTTACTGTTTGCTCCAGCGATTGATAGCCGACAAAACTAATCTGGAGCGTTGCGGGCAGGGAGGGAACCGTCAGGCTGAAAGCGCCATCAACGTCCGTTGCAGTGTAATTGGAGGTGTTTTTCTGAACGATAGTCACCCCGGGCAGTGCTTGCCCCGATTCATCTTTCACGATTCCTTTCAGAATCTGCTGGGCGTAACTTCCGCTGGTTAGCAGCAGCAATACGCACAGAAATGTAATTCTTTGCATGTATATAGATTTTACATATTATCTATAGATTTACAAGGTTTATATTCGGCAGTTTTCTCCGGGTATAAAAAGCAATCCGTTCATTCACTGCTTATGGAATCAACGAATTACCCCAAAACGTTTAATCATAATTGTGGAACGCGTTGAATATTTAGCAATACCACCGGAGCATTAACGCACTTGAATAATAAAAATGTATTTGATCTATAGTGTTTATGGGTTAATTGGGCCGCCATTTTCAACAATGACGGGGCAAAAGAATATGATGATCGGGCGAATGTCAACCGCTTTCCTAAAAAGAGGTGGATTAATTATGCATTCACTTTATAAAATACAAATCAAGATATAGAATTGGGGAAACGAATCCGGGCTTACAGAACCTGTACGCGCAAAAGTTCTACATTATTTGTAGAATATTTCGTTGCCCTTAAAAAACAAACGACTCCGATTCATAGGGTGAGTTGGCAGTTCTCGTTAGCCACCACCTTTGGCGTTTTTCTGATCGTTGTTATTAATTTTTCGACCACTTCCGGCCTTGGTCATGTTGCCGAATTCCCAGTTCAGTGAAAGCCGGACCGAGCGCATCAGGTATCGGTTGTTGAGGGTCGTTTCGAAGCCGGGGCCCCGGATCAATTCTGTTTGTCCAATATATCCGCCGAACGGACTGACAGTGGTGAGCGTAATGGCCAGTTTTCGGGCTGGTAGCTCTTTTTTGGCCGAAAAACTGTAGTAAAACCAATAGCCTTTGTTTCCCTGCAGCGTTACGCTCCGGGCATCGTAGTCGGTGTAGGCCTGCACGCTGAAGTTATTCGGAAGTTTCCAACTGCTGTTTACGTTGATCCCCCAAGCGATTCCGGCATTGCTGATGTTCAGTGCTCCACTGCGGAAACGGGCATGGCGAATGTTGGCGTTGCTGTTGACCTTCCAGCCCGGCATAATCTGAAGCGCCGTGGAGAGGTTGAGGCCGAATTGCTGGTTAGAAGCCAGATTCTGTTTGGTAATTGTGGCAATTCCCAGGGAGTCGATCCGCACCACGCTTTCGATGGAGTGATTGGTTTCCCGCCCGAACAGAGATGCATTGAGAAAGAAATCCGAATCCGTTTGCAACGCATACGTCAACTCCACCTGATTGACCTCCTCCGGGCGGAGAGCCGGGTTGCCAATTTCAATGTTTTTGGGGTCCTGGGCGTTCCGGTTGGGGTTAAGATCCCAGATCGAAGGGCGCGAAATGCGCTTGGTGTAACTCAGGGTTGCATTGGTGTTGGCACTCAGTTTTTTAAAGAGCGTGGCACTGGGTACGACGTTCCAGAAATCATTGCGGAATTCGTTCTGAAGCTCTTGCTGGCGACCTCTCATAAAAGTCCCTTCCAGCCGCGCTCCGGCGTGTAGTGCCCAGCCATTTTGCCACTTGAACTTGACCTGGCTGTAGCCCGCAACCACGTTTTGGGTATAGGTAAAAACATCGCTGCGCGACGCGACCGGTACGATCTGCGACGGATTGGACTCGTTGCTGGCCAGCACCTCGTAGGTGCTGTTGTTGTCGCGCAGAATGAGTTTGGCGCCATTTTCCCAGGTATGCTGCCCCTTTTTCGCAAACGGCAAAATGTAGTCGGTCTGAAACGTCCATTCCTGGTTGGTGCTGCGGTTATCGTTTCGTTCGCGGTACAGCAGCGTGTGGTCAGCGTCTTTCTGAAGCGCGTCGTAGTCGAAGTTGTCGGCCGAATTGTTGTGCTGGGCCATCACGTACAATTCCTCGCCCGGTTTCTGAAATTTGTGGGTGTAGCCCAGGTTGAGGTCAATACCACGGCTGGGTGCGCGGGTCGTCACGCTTTGACGAAAATCTTCCAGCAAGGTTTCGTCGGCGGCAAAGCGCTGATTGCGCTGCTCGCTGTTGTTGGGCCATTGCCCCAGCCAGCCGTTGACCGAAAAGTTGAACACATGGTTGGCATTGGGCGTATACTCCATTTGCAAATCCCCAGAACCGTGGGGCTTGCTGTTGTCGCGCACCACATGCTGGCGGATGCGACCGGTTTTTTCGAGACCCTCAAACGTCAGCCGATTTAGCGAAACTTCCTCGCGGCTGTAAATCCGGTGGATGTGAAGCGTGGAACTGATGTTCCATTTGTCGCGGCTGACCGAAAGGCGCGGATTGACGACCTGTTCCAGATTTCCGACGACGGTTTCCACCGTTCCGCTGACGTTCTGGTTCCCTTTTTTGGTAATGATATTGATGACGCCCGCTGCGCCTTCGGCATCGTACCGGGCCGACGGACTGGTAATTACTTCAACGGTTTTGATCGAATTGGCGGGCATCATGTTCAGTGCATCGGCCGCGCTGCGCGCCATTTGGCCGGAATACTTGCCGTTGATGAGAATGCGCAAATTGCGGTTGCCGCGCATGGTTACATTCCCGGCGGCATCCACGTTCAGGATGGGAGCTTTGCGGAGCACATCGGCGGCCGTTCCGCCCTGGTTGCTGATGTCCTTTTCGGCGTTGTAAATCAGCATACCCGGCTGCTGCTCCACCAATTGCCGCGATCCCGTTACGGTGACCACATTCAACTGCCTTACTTCGGGAGTCAGGAAAACCGTTCCAAGTTCGGCGAGGGGCGATTGCGGAGAAACAGAAAACGGAATCTCTTTCTGCGCATACCCCATGAAGGACAGGTTCAGGAAGTAGGAGCCAACCGCCATGTCGGCGGATTTGAAGCTGCTGTTTTCGTCGGAGTACGTGAGGGCCACCACTTTCTTGTCGGCGTCCAGAATGCCAATCGTGGCAAACTCGATTGGTTTGCGGCTTACCGAATCGGCAATGATGCCTTTGACTTGATACGGTGAGGTTTTTTGCGCACGGGTGTGGGTGAAAAGAAGGAAATAGCATGCGGTTACAAAAAGCAGGAATCGGTTATTCATGGCGGATAGGTGTCTTGCGCGATGGAACTTTGGGCTGTTTTCGCGGGCTTTTCGCTTTTTTCCGGCGCCCCCACCAGACGTAAAAACCGGTGACGGGCAAACTGGCGCAGATCAGACTGGCAACAAAGTAACTGATTTTAGTAGGCAGATTACCAATGGCACCCACGTGTAAGGCATAATTGGTCCGACGGAGCCAGTCAGCCAATCCGAGGTTGTCGATCTGCACGCTTGACGAAGGCAATTCCTGCAACGTATATTGATCCAGATAAATATCGCGCCAGGCGCCTTTGTCCATGTCGGTGCAGACGTAAATGGCGTCGGCGGGTTTCTGGGGAATTGAAACGATGATGGCATCTTTGTTGTAAACGCCCAGTTCTTCCATGCCTTTTTTAAAAGCCCGGTCCACATTGACCAGGCTGTTTTGACGTGGAGCCTGCGTGGTGTCCGATACCCCCCGTTGGTAAGGAGCCGGCGATTCACCGCCCGACGTGAGCCAGTACACGCCTTTGTTGAACCAGGCGAACCCCATGATCAGGCCGGTAAGGGTAATGATCAGCGCGACAATCAGTGCGTAAAAGCCCAGTACATTGTGCAGGTCGTAATTCAGTCGCTTAAACCGGGCTTTCCACTTGATTTTGAAGCTCTTGTCACGGCTAGTTTTATTCCATCTGGCGGGCCACCACAGGATCAGGCCGGTGATGAGCAGAACGAAAAAAATCAGGGTTGCCCAGGCCACAATCTGGTGACCCACTTCACCTTCAATCCATAAGCCGATATGACCGTCCAGAATAAAATGGAAAAAATCCTCATGATCAACGATACCGGTCACTTCCGCCGTGTACGGGTTGACATACACCAGCGAATCGGAATCCAGGCTGACTTTTGCCGTCCGTTCGTGGCCATAATACCAGATACTCAACATCTGTTTGTCGGGCAGTACGGTTTTCATTTTCTGATGAATCGCCGAAGGCGGCAGGTAGGCCGCCCCGGCGGGCCGTTCGGCGTGCAGCCAGGGTTGGGTCAGCGACTTCAGCTCCTGCTCAAAAACAAGAACGCACCCGGTCAGCGACACAATGAAAACGACAATGCCCGATGCAAGGCCCAGCCAGAGATGGAGCCAGGCATTGATTTTTTTCAGGATCAGAATCATGGCAAATGGGGAGGCCGCCCACTGCGCGAAACAGTGGGCGGTTTTTAGGATTTATTTCGTTTTTTCGAGCCGAAGAATAAAGTCAATTCCACCCATGAACTGAGCACCGGGCGTTAGTTTATCGGCCGCAACATCGTACTCCCAGATGTAGTCTTTATCGGCGGCATTGACAGCAATGTAGGCCTTGCCATCTTCCACGATCACGGCCTGTACCATGCGCTCTCCTTGGTCGGCGGGTAAATCCAGCTTTTTGATAAAGGCCCCGGTTTTGACATCGATCACCGAGAAAGAATGTTCGGCATCAATGGACTCCCCAGCAACGCGGGTCCGGACAATAGCCCTGCCGTTACCGATGTACCACATGGCAGCCCCCATGCCGTTATTAACTTTAGATGAAAAGTTGAAATAGTACGACTGATCCAGCGTCGTCGCGCCGTTTTTGATCCGGTAAACCGCTGAGGGTGATTTGTAATCGTAATTGTAAACCGGGTCGGTGATGAAGTAGATATCACCGTTTTCATCCTGAAACGAAGTCGGCGCATATACAATCGGACCGCCCGGCGTGGTCGACCGAATATCCGAAATCGTGCTTTCGACGGTCATCGCCGGATAAGTGATCACGGCAACGTTCAACTGCTGGTATACCGGCATTTTGGGATAATTCGAGAAATCGGACGAACCGAAGCTGTATCCCAAAAACAGCTTGCCCGCGCGGTATTCGGCAAAGCCCATCGCGTAGGTATCAAAACCGCTCGGGAACGCCTGCAAATCCAGCTTGCCGGTGGTAATACTCATGTCGGCTACTTTGACGATGGCGTAGCGCCCTTCGGTTTTGCCCGCGTTTTCGCCCGTGCCGAAAATCACCAGCGTCTGGTTGTCGGCCCAGACATAGGAGCTCCAATTGAGGTGCGTGAACGGCACTTCCTTGTCGACAATCAGGGCGCCGTTTTCAACGTGGTATTTACCAAACCGCCCGCTGCCGAAGTTGGCGTGGTAGTAAAAACCGTCTTTTTGAATGACATCCTGCGCATACACTTTGCCGGTCATTTCGGCTCCGTTGCCCTGTAAACTGATCGTTCCGGAGGTCAGCGAAGGGACGTCGGCAATGTAGTAGGCGATATTCGGCCAGCCACCAACCGCTACAATGGCGGAATATTGGCCCGCTTCCGGTTCGGGCGGGGTTTCGTTGCTGTCGTTGTTGCATCCGTTCAGGATCAGCGCCACCAGCGTGACAAGCATTACTTGAAGAGGGGTCTTTAGAAATCGGATCATGGGATTGATTGTTAAACGGATAGATTGTATTTAATGAAGGAAGTAGCGGAGCTTTACCGAAAAGGCGCGTCCCGGTTTTTGCAGCCGGAAATTGTCGAAGGCCAGCGCATCGGTCAGGTTGCGGCACTCGCCGGAAATGTTATAGCGGCCGTTCTGGAACGAGTAGCTCAGGGTTGCGTTATGAATCACCTGATCGGGAATGGTTGATTTCCCGCGCGCGTTGCCGAATGCTTCCCAGGTCAGGTAAAACCAGTGCACGTACTGGGTATACCAGTTGAATTGCAGGCGCGTATCCTTTCCGAAGACGTTGTTTTTGCCGAAACTCAGGTTGGCGTTACCAAAGAGCCACGGCTGGTTCGGAATTTTGTTTTTGTACGTGGCTTCGTACGTCGTCGATGAGGTGTTGCCGAATTTGGTCATGTTCACCGCGTTCTGGTACGTCGCGTTGACATTGAAGGAGAGTAGATCGGCGTAGTCGTAACGCAGTTCAGCTTCGAAGCCGGTCACCCGGACGCTCGATTTGTTTTCATTTTTCAGCGCTTTTGATCGTTGGTCGGGTACGGGATAGATGAAATCTTGCGCGTCGCGGTAAAAACCGGAAGCTTCGGCAAAAAACCGATGATTGCGGATCCGCAGGCCGTAATAACCGCCCAGATTAGCGTTGTAACTGCTTTCCGGCTTGAGGTCGGGGTTCGGCTGCACGTTCAGGCCGTCGCCAAAAACCTCTTCCACTTCCTGCAACCGGTAAGCCCGCTCGAGGGACAGCTTCAGGCCCAGATCCGGTAATACTTTGAAACGGGAGGCAACGCCGTAGCCGTATTTGTCGAAGTGCGTGTTCAGGGTCTGGTAACTGAGGTCGATCCATTTTTTTCGCTCCAGCCCTAGCCCGTAGTATTTTAAAAAGAAGGTATTGGTCCAGCGCTTGTCCAGAAATTCCTGCTGATAGGCGAAGCCGAGAATCTGCTTGTTCATGGTGCCGGGCCTGTCGTCGCTGGAGGTCTGCAACGCATTAAAACTTTCGTTACGGAGGTGGTCGAGCGTGTAGTTAAGGTTGAAGGAATGCTGCTCGTTTAGGATGTAACTCAGGTTGGCACGCACGAAGCTCCGGGGCCGGATGATGTGCGAAACCGCCCGAATTGACCCCATTTCACTGGCGGCTTTGACCGTCCAGAAACCGTCCCAGTAGTACTGCCGAAACAGCGTGTCGGCGGTAATGTAGGTGTCTTTGGAGCGTGAAGCAAAAAGGCTGAGATCGAGTCCTTTCACCAGCAGATTATTTTTTCTGTAGCGGAGCGTAGCCGTAGAGGCTTTACTTTTTCGGGTAACGTTGCCGTATACAATCGTTTGTTCAAAACCGGTTTGCAAGTCCTGCTGCCCTTCCGAATAGCCGAAACCTGCGTAGAACGCGTCGGCCCAGGCTCGGCCCGAAATCCCGGCTTCTACCTGCCCCATTGCCGACCGGAACTGGTCGTGAAACCGGCGCACATCGGCGACCACAAAGGAAGCGCCGTTCAGGTCCGTAATTTCCTGTCCGTTACGCTGCCCGCCCTGAAGAATTTCTACGCCCTTCATTTTGTAGTTGTTATCCGAGTAGTTGTAAAAACCGCTGGCTTTGATGGTGATACCGGTGGGTTTATGAACATACTGGCCCGTCAGCGCTGCCCGGTGTGTGTTGAATGAGCCGTAGCTGTGGCTGGCGTCCAGGTAGTTACGCTGGTGCTGGCTAGTGATCACGTTGACGGCCCCGCCCATTGCGTCGGAACCCAGTTGCACGGGAACCACGCCTTTGTAGACTTCGATGCGTTCGGCGAGGTTGACGGGAATCGTGTTGAGGGAAACGGCGCTGCCCAGGATTTCCAGCGGCACGCCATCGATGAAGTACTTGACGGCTTTGCCCGACAAACCGTTGATCGAAAAGTTGAAACTGGACCCTAAACCGCCCTGTTCCCGGATGCGTACCCCCGTGCTGCGGTTAAGTACCTGGTTGAGGTCGGCGGTGGTGTTGGCAAATTGCCGGGTTTCGATGGCGTTGACCGTAAACGCCTGTTCCTTCACCTGCTGCGTTTCGGTTTTGCCGAATACGTTGACCTCTTTTAAGTCCTGCTGGTTTTCTTTCAGCCGAATGGTCAGGCTGAGTGCCTGCTGAGGTTTGACGGTGACGTCCTGCGTTGCGGTGAGGTAACCAATGGCGGAAACCTGGAGGGTATAACGACCGGGGTTGGGCACCGGAAACGAGTAAAAACCGTCGGCATCGCAGGCCGTACCGTGGGGTGTATTTTTCAGGACTACCGTTGCGCCGGGAACCGCGCTGCCCGACTCGGATTGTACATACCCCGAGATGACACCGGTTTTTTGGGCAAAAACCGGTATCGAAAAAAGCCAGAAAGCGGTTAGGATAAGGTAGCGTAGTGTTTTGCCAGCTTGCATGGGTTGATCGAAAAATGGACTATCAACCAGTCAGTAGCGCCACGGCTTACTTCCCGAAGGTAGAGCGGCAAAAAAAGTGTGAATCCTTGGCGGGACCGGTGAAGACGGGTTCGTGAGAGCGCTCGTCTGGCAGGAAATGCGTCAGCAAATACGACGTTCCGGTCGATTCCGGCTATTTGAAAACGAAGTACAAACGGGGAGAGAGGAACAACGCCCGCATTGGTCAGGAGTTGAGTCGATCCAAGCGAATGACGTAATCGACCTGCTTGTCAAACTGAAGTCCCTTGCGGAGCGAACCCGTTGCGGGGTCATAAATCCAGACGTAACTGTCCTCAGTGTTGGGGTTGAGGGTGATATAAACCCTTCCGTTTTCCATCAGTACGCAGTTACGGGCAGTGCCTTTGTCAAGTGGCAGGTTAAGACGGGTTGTGGTTTGTCGGGCCAGGTCCAGCACGTAAAAATCAAAATGCGGAACCAGGTAGTGGTCCTGCATCCCCCTAAAAAGCGCCTTCCGTTCAGTACGGACAATGGCCTTGCCGTGGCCGATGGACCAAAAACCGTAGCCGTGGTTGTGAATTGGGGAAGCCGACAGGTTAAAAAAATAGTCCGGGTCGAGTGCGCCGTCCGATTTTCGGATGCGAAAAATGCCGGTGGGTTTGGAGGGATGGTCGCCCAGTGCGATGCCCGGGCACGCGATGAAGTAAAAGTCGCCGTTTTCGTCGGTGAAAAAATGCGATTGACGGGTGTTAATGCCCCCGGGGTAGGTCGAGCGGCTGTCTTTGAACGTGCGGACGGTTTTCAGGCCGGGGTACGTCAACTGCGTGACGTAAAGGGTGTCGCTGGTGGTGTAGCTATTCAGACCGGTTTTGTGATACGTGTAGCCCAGGTAGAGATCGCCGTTCAAGAACGTGGAAAAACCGATGGACATGGAATTAAAACCATCCGTGGGCTTGGGCAGGTTGACGGTTCCTTCCTGTGCTTTCAGATGATCGAGCGTAATCTTGGCGTAGCGAACTTCTGATTGCCGAAAGTCGTGACCCAGAATCAGCAGTGTATCGCCGAGCCAGTTGTAGTTGTCGACGCTCCATTGGCCTGTAAGCTGAATGCTTCCGGTTTGTTTAAATTCTTTATTTTCAACGGTATTACGGAGGAATTTGCTGTCTTTCCAGGACAGCCGATAATACTGGTTCTGGTGCACAATCAGCTCGTAAAACAGGCGGGAAGGCGTTACTCGGGTGCCCTGGGCGAGCGGATCCATAAAACCCGAATCGAGGGTATCGGTTTGAACGAGGTATTCGGCCCCGTCCTTCATCATCACGTAAAGACTGTATTTTTTCTTGTGATCCGGCGTGCTGTCTTTTTTTTCGGGCGTACAGCCAATCAGTTGAACAAGCCCCCAAAAGATAAAAAACGCAACGAAGCCGTTCCAGAAATTCCCCTTCATACGTTCGGTTCAAATATCAAACTGCATCATGAGCTGTCGCTGCATCAAGGGCGGCAGGCCCGTAAGAGAACCTTGCGGCAGAACGATCACTTCATTGGTCGCCGTTGTGCCGTAGTTCAAGGCAATGTAGTTCTGGCCTTTTTTCAGTACCACTTTTTCGCTTTTTTCGTCGGGTTGGGTGCAGACTCCCTGGATGGTTAACTCAATGTCGTGTTTGGGATTGATCATCATAGCCCCGCAAAAATCGATGCGACCGGTTTGGGTGTCGATCTCAACATTACTTTTCGGGCCAACGGAAATCGAATAAGCGCTCTCGTGCAGGTCTTTATTGGCCGTCTCAGACGTGTTCGTGACAACAATAATCCCGCGGCTTTCGGTCTGATTGTGGAGAAAAAAAAACGTGGCTCCGGCCAGGAAAAAAAGCAAGACGGCCGCGGCCTGTCGCCAGTAAGTAACCGAAAAGGACTTTTTTTGCCGGGAAGGAAGCACTTTTTCGATGTCCTGCCACATTTCCTGCTGAACCGTAAACTTGCTTTCGCCAACCGGTAGGAGCAAAACCGGGTCTGGCGTCGTGTCGTCATCGAAAAGCCAGGCTTCAACCGCCTGTTGTTCGTCGGGCGTACATTGTCCGCGGTGGTATTTTTCGATAAGCTCCCTGCTGATCTTCATGAATGCGCTTTCGGCCGAATAGATGCTTTGAGTAAAAGTAGCACAAATAAGCGTTAACCGTAAGCCGTGGTGACAAACTAGGTGAAGTATTCGGAAAGATTGGCGCGCAGGGTGGATAGTGCACGGGTAATGTGGTATTCAACGGCCCTCTCCGAAATCAATAGCGAGATGGCAATCTCTTTGTTTGATAAGCCTTGTTCGCGGCTCATTTTGAACACGTTCCGGCACTGGCAGGGCAGTGTTTCGACCAGACCGTTAATTTTTTCTTTCAGGCTATTGTAGAAAATGTCGTTTTCGGTGCCGTTATCGGCCGTATATGCACGGCTAATAGCCTCCTGGGTATATTCTTGCCGAATCTTGCTGTTGCGCAGGTATTCGAACACCTTGAATTTGGCGGATCGGAGGAGGTATCGTTCGATGGAAACCGTAATTTCCAGTTCGTCACGGCGTTCCCAGAGCGACTTAAAAATGTCCTGCACCATGCCTTTGGATACTTCTGCATCGCGCAGGTTGTTGTAACAAACCGCAAAAACCGATTCCCAATGCCGCCCATAGATATCTCGAAACGATTGTTCATCGATTTTGAAAGTGGTCGTATGGGGTGGCGCTTCGTACATACCGGGGCGAAGAAAGCGCAAATATAGTACCCTGCTTTATTTTATCTAGAATTATTCTAAATTAATTAGCAGGTAACCGGCTATGATTCGCAAAAGCCGGTGTGATAGGGTCTGCATGCTGCGTAACCCGTCCAGATCGAAACCGTTAGTCCAGAAATAAAGAACTGTCGGCGTTCCATACTGCTACCTCATTCACCAGGCGCCTGGCTGAATGAGGTAGCAGTATGGTAATTGGACCCGATCGAATTGAACCGTCCGGAACGTTTCCCGGCATTGCCAGTTTAAAAGGTAAAGTGATAGCGCAGCGAAACAGCCCGGCCCGGCAGGTTATAGCCCCGCTTTTCGTAATAATTTTCGTCGGTCAGGTTGGTCACCTGGAGGCTCACCGTATGGTGCTGCGCCAGCGTATACGAAGTGCTCAGATCAAGCACCAGGTACGCCGGATATTCGATTTCCGGATTGGCCGCATCCGTAAAATCGGTGTCTTTCCGGTGTCCTATGTAGCGGCTCAGCAGCCGGGCTCGCCATCCTTTGAACGAATCGTATTCCAGCCCCGCGTTCAGGTTCATTCGGGCCACGTTGGCAATGTCACGGCGGGTCGTATTCCCATCCGTACTGACCAGGGTTTCGGAATACCAGAGCATTGAGGTCGCGTTGCCGAATAGCCGCAGGGAGTACCGATACGCCGTCAAGGCACCAAAATCGTAGCTAACTTCGGTTTCAATCCCACTCAGATCCGAATCGGCTGCGTTGACGTAGGTAGCCCGGGCCACGATAACATCCCCGTTTGGCTGCTTTTCGTTAACCTGCGTTACAATTCGGGCGATCCGATCTCGGACATCGGTATTGAAATACGTAATGGCCGCACTGAAACCGATTTTCGGACGGCTGAACGTCAGGCCAAGGTCATAGCTAATACTGTTTTCATTGGTCAGATTTGGATTGCCGCTGGTAATGGTGATGCGTCCGGTCGTGGTACGGGTTTCGGAGTATCCGGCGACGTTGTACGCATCGGGCGTGACGAAGGCCCGTCCCACGGTGCCCTTCATCCGCAAACCGGGCAGCACCTGAACCACAGCACCCAGGCTGGGACTAATGAATGGGTTTGCGGTTTTTCCCGGTTTAAACGTGGTTAAAAGCGGAGTTTCCTGCACGGCGAAGGTGATGTTATCGTAGCGGAGACCTGGTTGTAGTGTAAGCCGATCTTGCCCAAATGTGAGCAGGCCCTGCGCGTAAAAAGCTGACGAGCGAATGGTGTAATTGGGCTGCGTGGGCGCTCGTTCGGTATCGGCATTGCTCCAACTGCGGGATTGGGTGCCGGCCTTCAGGTAATCGTACCCAATCGTAAGATGGTGCCGCCCCAACTGCCAGCTATCCTTCAACTGAATACCCTGCCAGCGGTTACCGGTATTGGCGGAGAGAAAAGGAGTGACCGGTTTCCCCGCTACATTTGTCGTCTGATTGAAGTTGTTTTCTTCCGCCGTAAAGACGCGCAGGGTTGGTTTGTGCGGACCAATCTGACCGCTCAACGCCACTTCGCCCGACTGCCGGTCCACATCTTTGAGACTGGCCTGCGTGATTCCGTATGTAATATCACCCGGCGATTCGACATCGTTCGCGGTAAATTTTTCGCCCCGAACATCGACCCGCCAGTGGGAGTTCACCTGGTAACCTGCCCGTAGGGTTCCAGAATAATAGGTAAGCTTCGTGTTCGGACGGCTCAAACCGTCATCTTTACGGTCGTCGACGGTTTCGGGCGATAGATTAGGGGGATACTTGACGGCCTGATCGCCTTTGAGCAGATTCCGAAATAGATTCCCGTTCCCCAGCCTGTAATCGTGCGCCCGCTTCAGATAGCTGACCGATGCATCAAAATCAAGTCGTTTGGTGAGATTCCCGCCGATGTTTCCCGCGGCCTGATACGTTTGAAACGAGCCGTACTCGGCGAAGGCACCACCCCGGATGGCCCCCGTTGATCGCCGGGTAATGACGTTGATAACGCCCCCCATCGCCTGAGACCCGTACAAGGCTGATGCAGGCCCTTTCAAAACCTCGACCCGTTCCACATGATTGAGTCCGATGGTAGACAGGTTGGAGGCCCCCGCCGGTCGGCCATCAATGAGCAGTAATGTCCGTTGATTGAGCCCCGAAAACTGGGGGCGGAATCCCCGGATGCCAACCCCCGACGACAGGTTTGGATACTGAATGATGTTGACCGCAGTCAATTTCTTGACCAGATCCGTGACGTCGAAGGCCGGTGTCTGCTCGATGTCACGTCGGGTTATAACCGCGATTTGCTGCGGTACTTTGTCGCGTCTGATTTCCGAACGGGTGGCCGTTACGACTACTTCACTCAGGTCGCTTTGCCGAAGGCTGTCGGGGGAAACCGACTGGGCCCGTAAAGCCGTAAGAGAGAGTATACTTAGTGCCGGATAAAGGCAGGTGAGCCTCGGGAACCAACGGGTAGATCGATCGATAGATCGTTGTTTCATATACTAAGATGGAATGACTTCGAATAAGGTATAGACGCCGATGGCGATGGAAAAAATACCGACGGCATAATTGATCAAACGAACGGCTGACTGCCAGCGGTCAATGACCCGGGTGAGCGAGAAAGCCAGTAAACAACCGTACAGTGTCATGGCAGCGATGATGCCTACACTTTGCAGCACAATGATCCAGACCGCTGTCGATGCATCGCGGGCCGCCAGCGTCAGGGCCACGGTACACGCTCCGCCCGTGCCCGCCAAACCGTGGATCATGCCGACCCAGAACGACCGGCTGACCGGTTTGGGGGAAGTGGAGGGGGTAGCTTCAGGCTCCTGAGGTTTGTGATTGCGCCGGATGGCCACAAGGCCCAGCCAGATCATCAGCGGCCCCACCACGAGTTCAACCTGTTCGGCGATGTTGAGCGACAGGGCCGATTTTAACAACAGAATAAAACAGGCAAACAGAATGAGGGTAAACGAATGGCCCAGCGCCCAGTGCGACGATCGCCAGACGATGCGCCAGATTTGCTGATGATTGCGTTTTTCGGAAGCTAGCACCGACACGGCGGCCATGTGGTCGGGTTCGAAGGAATGCTGCACACCCAGGAGCAGCGAATCCAGAAGAAGTGGGTTGATCATGTGCGTTTACAGGGATTTGAGCCGGTGGCCATCCACGAAAAATGCAAACGCAATGCAGGAGTGGCCGCCCGCCGGGGCGCACTCAATCAACTGCCTGCCTGCTTTTCTTCCCGAAAGCACACCGGATAAAACGCTTAGTGGCAGGTCTTCTGGCTCGTTCAGTTCTGACGCCTTCCCATCCCCGATAAAGGAACAGTGGCAAATCGGTCAAAACGTTTTGTTGAACTATACAGCAGCGGGAACTGCTCCGATTAACACTACGTGGGTAGTGCGACGGATTCCCTTTTAAGCGCTTCGCGATGGAAGCGCACCCGTAAGCAGCCGCAAAAGTACAATTTTATTCATACCTTTGCGCCAGTAAGTATCTACTTCATTTCTCCAACAGGAAAATGGTTCGGCTTAACCGCTGATTAATAGGGAATCGGGTGTAAATCCCGAGCTGTCGCGCAACTGTAAGTAACGCACACACTAGCTACCCGGCGTGATTCGCACGCTTGATGTTCACTGGTTTGAAAAACTGGGAAGGACGGTAGCCAGGTTACAAGTCAGGAGACCTGCCTTTTTTCTTGCTGACAATGCTTTCGCGGTCTGAAGCACGGTCAAGATTGGCTTTCTCCGGCTGGTGTATGCGTATGCCAAAACGGATTGGTGCTGCGTTCCCCAAAGCACCGGTAGCCATTGCCCGTTTGCTCCTTCCCGCTCGCACGACGAAATGCTGGCAGAGACTTTTAAACTTATTTTTTCAAGTTAAAAGCTATGCACAAGCACCCCATTGACCACCCGCGACCTGGTGGCCCATTCGCTTCATTTTTTTGTTTTCTCAGGCCGATTGCGAAACTCGTGTTACTGGTTTCGATGGCTAGCCAAACCGTATGGGGCCAGTCGGCCACCGGTATTATTCGTGGGCAGATTCAGGCCGACACCGGCGAACCCCTGACGGCCATCACTATCCGGCTGGAAGGAACCGGCCTCGGGACTTCCACCGACGAAGAAGGCCAGTTTGTCCTCAAACGCGTACCGTCGGGCACCTACACGCTCATCGCCAGTGGAATTGGCTACGAAGCCCAGAAACAAAACATTACTGTAATTTCTCATGAAACAACTGTACTCCGTTATCAGCTGAACAGCCGCACCAACGAACTTTCGGAAGTGACTGTCACGTCGGTTCACAGCTCGGCTTACTCCTCCATCAATAAGCTCCCTATTCCCACCCGGGACATGCCGGTTACGACCAGTTCGGTGTCGGCCCGTATTATCGAACAGCGCGCCGTCGATGAACTGGGCGAAGCCGTCAAAAACACAACGGGGGTTCGGGCCAACAACACCTACGGCGGTTTTCAGCATTTTACGGTTCGGGGATTCAACAACTTCGTGCTGCTGGTGGATGGGGTCCGCGACGAACGGCACAACATTTCGACCAGCGCGCCCAGCACCAACCTGGCGAATGTGGAACGGATTGAAGTGCTGAAAGGTCCGGCATCGGTGTTGTTTGGCCATTCGGCCCTGGGCGGAATCATCAATATCGTTCGGAAGCGGCCGACGGCGGAGCAGAAAGCCGATTTCTCCGCCACGTACGGGAGCTTCAACACCCGGCGGATGCGGGCGGGTGTGGGCGGTGCGCTGAGTTCAAAACTGCGCTACCGGGCCGATTTCGGTCTTTCGGCCACGGACGGTTTCCGGCAGTCGGCGGTGAGCACCAACAACGCGTACCTGGCGCTGGAGTATACGCCCACCGAAAAGGATTATTTCTACCTGACGCTCGGCGCGAATAAAGACCGCTACGCTACCGATACCGGAATCCCGATGTTGCCCGGTGGCCTCGTCTCGCCGGGAATGGATATGAATACCCGCTACAACGATCCGGCGGATTTCCTGAAGAATACCAATTACAATGTCCAGTTACAGTATGTTCGCCAACTGACTTCCAACCTGCGTCTGTCGAATCAACTGTCGTATTCCCACGACAATATCGACTATTTTTCGACCGAACAGTTGACGTTCAACGCCCGGCGCGATTCCCTGAAACGGACCTCACCTTTGTATTTCAACCACATTACCAAACCCCTTCAGAACCAGTTCGAACTGACTTATGACCTGACTACCGGACCGGTGGAACAGAAAATTCTGGCGGGATATTCGCTCAGTGTGCTGGATCGGAAAACGTATAATGCCACCATTTTTGGTCCGGGCCGATTAAGCCAGATTGCCGTACAGAATCCGGTTCTGAATCAGGGTTATATCGATTATGTGACGACGCAGTACCGGGCGTCCGACGAAACCGTACACGGTTTTTACGTGCAGGACTGGCTGCGGTTTTCGGATAAACTCAAGGCGCTGGTGGGGTTGCGGTTTGACAGTTTCAAGGGCGTCTATTACACCGACAAGGTTGATGCCGACCGAAACGTGACGGAGCGCGGTGCTCAAACACCGATTTCAAAATCGGCCCTGACGTACCGCCTGGGCCTGGTCTATCAGCCCATTCAGTCGTTGTCGGTTTACGGGTCGTATTCAACCTACTTCAAACCGTCGCGCCGGATCGCACCCAACGGCGAAATTTTCGATCCCGAAACCGGCTATCAGGCCGAGGTGGGTAGCCGTCTGGAATTGGCACGACGCTGGACGGCAACGGGATCATTGTATTACATGCGCAAGGACAACCAGGTAGAAAGTCTGCCGGGCGGTGTGTTCAAAGGCATTGGCTCCGCCGAATCAAAAGGTTTTGAGGTGGACATGCAGGGCAGTCCGCTGGCCGGACTGGACATAACAGCTGGCTATACGTTTACACAGGCTAAATATCTGCCGTTTGCCGGGAGTGATGTTAATTCCGTGGCCGGGAACACGGCGGTGCTGGCGCCCAAACACATGGTCAATGTGTGGGTTAATTATGAGCTGCCCAAAACCGTACTTCGCGGGCTGAGCCTGGGGCTGGGTTCAAACTACATGAGCGATACCTACGCCAACAGCGCGAATACCTATGTACTGCCCGCTTATACCGTTGTGGATGGGGCCGTGGGGTACCGCATCGGGCGGGTGGGCCTGCGCCTGAACGTCAACAACCTGCTCAATGAGCGTTACTTCAACAACGTCATCATTACAAACCAGTTTTATCCGGGAGCCACCCGCAACTACCTGTTGACCCTGAAATACAGTCTGTAAACGTAGAAGAATCACCGGTTTTCCAAACAGAGAACCGGTGATTCAAAACCGAAAACCGCCCATGAAGACATTCGTCAAGTGGATGTTGCTCACCCATCGTTACCTGGGGTTTGCTCTGAGCCTGCTTTTCGTCATCTGGTTTCTATCGGGCTTCGTGATGATGTACGCGGGCTTCCCGACGATGAAATACCACCAGCGTTTGCAGCAGCTTCCGCCGGCTAATCTGAGTTCGTGCCAACTGACTCCACAGCAGGCTTTAGACCGCGCCGGAATGACCGATACCGTAAAAACCGTTCGGCTGGGGATGCTGCTCGACCGACCCGTCTACCGAATTGTTACCCAGTCCAATCAGCACAGGGCTGTTTATGCGGATACGGGCGAGCTTCTGCCGCTGGTTGATACGGTTTTGGCGGGGCGGATTGCGCGGGCGTTTGTGCACAACACCAGCCGACCCGCTTCCGTCGAAACGCTGCACCAGATCGATCAGTGGATGGCGGCCCACCGTTCGCAGGGGTATCTGCCCGAGGTGCATCGCTTTGTGATGGATGATCCCGCCCGGACGTACGTCTACGTATCAATGCATACGGGTGAGGCTGTGCAGATGCTCAACGCCCGCCAACGGTTTTGGGCCTGGCTGGGGCCGATCCCGCATTGGATTTACCCAACCGTGCTGATCCGAAACCGCCCGGTATGGAGTCAGGTCGTGATCTGGCTGTCGCTGGTGGGGACGGTGATGTGCGTAGCCGGTATGGTGATGGGAGTTGTGCGGTACAAACGAAACCGGTCCAATGCCTGGGCGTTCAGCCCTTACCGGAAAAAATGGTTTCGCTGGCACCATTACACCGGATTTGCTTTTGGTATTTTTGTGTTCACCTGGACGTTGAGTGGGTTGTTCTCCATGAGTCCGATTGAATTTGGACCTGATCCCGAACGGCGGCTGACGGAATTAAAAGCCTGGTCGGGCGGCCCTCTGAATCCGGTGGGTTTTACGGTGTCTCCGGCGCGGGCTGCGGTCCTGTTTCAGCCGCATTTATTGCTTAAGGAAATGCACCTGGTTCAGCTATTTGGCCGCCCGTACTTCCTGGCTTATCAGGATGATTTTCATACCCGCTTGCTGGCCGCCGATGATCCCGGTGCGCTTCCATTCGAGCAGTTTCCGACTGGTCCACTGGTGGCTCAGCTGACGGCTTTTAACCCCGGTAAACCCGTGCTGGAAGCACGCACACTGACGGAATATGATGATTATTATTATTCAAAAAAGCAGGAAAAGAGGCTACCGGTTTTGCGCATCAAAATTGATAACCCGGCCCAGAGCTGGTATTACGTGGATCTGAAAACGGGGCAGCTGGTTCTGAAACACGAAAACGGAAGCCGTCTGGAACGCTGGCTGTACCACGGTTTGCACAGTCTGGATTTTCGATTTCTGGTGTATAAGCGTCCTTTGTGGGATCTTGTCGTCGGGTTTCTGATGCTGGGGGGTACCGTTGTTAGTGTAACGGGGCTGGTTCTAACGGCAAAATGGCTCCGGCGCAAGCGTAAAAAACGATTTAAAACAGGAAAGCAGCCGGTGAAAACCGTTGGTCGTCGCACGGTTTTGCCATCTTCCGGAAAATTTCATGACTAACACAAAGGGATTTTCGCATTTTCTGCTGGCCGCGCCGTCCAGCGGTTCCGGCAAAACCACGCTGACGCTGGGGCTGTTGCGGGCGCTGGCCAACCGGGGGTTGCGGGTGCAGCCATTTAAGTGTGGTCCGGACTACATCGACACGCTGCACCACGGCACGGCTGCAGGCCGGACCTGTATCAACCTGGATTTGTTTATGGCCACGCCGGAACACGTTCGGGAATCGTACGGGCGGTACGCGTCCGGGGCCGATGTGGCCATTACGGAAGGCGTAATGGGCCTGTTCGACGGAGCCGACCGGATGCAGGGCAGCAGCGCGTCTGTGGCCGAATGGCTGGATCAGCCGGTGATACTGGTTGTCAATGCGAAAGCGATGGCCTATTCGGTGGCTCCGCTGCTCTACGGGTTCAAACATTTTTACCCGCGTATCCGACTCGTGGGCGCCATCTTCAACTTCGTTGGGTCGGTGTCTCACTACCGCTTTTTGCAGGATGCCTGCGCCGACGTCGGCGTGGAAGCGTTGGGCTATCTGCCCGCCGATTCCCGGTTTGCCATTCCGTCGCGTCATCTGGGGCTGCACATTTCCCACGAAACGGATTACGAACAGATCATCCAGGCGCTGGCCGAAGAGCTCCCCAAAACGGTTGATCTGGATCGGTTGCTGGCGGTTACCCGATTGGCCTCCCCGCCCGTTGCTCAGCCTACCCTCCACTACCCGAAACCACTGACTCCCCGGTGGATCAGCGTTGCGCGCGATGAAGCTTTTGCGTTCACGTATCCGCAGAATCTGGACGTGTTGGCGCGCTTTGGCGAGATTACTTTTTTCAGTCCGCTGCACGACACGATCCTGCCCAAAACCGACTTTCTGTACCTGCCGGGCGGTTATCCGGAATTATACGCGTCGACGCTCAATCAGAATGAAGCCATGCGGGAGCAGATTCGGGCGTATTGCCTGGCGGGCGGAATCACCTACGCGGAGTGTGGTGGCCTGATGTACCTGGGCCAGTCCATCCAGATCGCCGACGGCCAGACTGAATCTGTCCAACATAATGACGGCCAAACCATTCCCATGACCGGCGTTCTGGACTTGAAAACGTCCATGCTGTCCGCGAAATTAACCCTCGGTTATCGGGTGGTGGAGTGGAACGGATTGAGTCTAAAAGGACACGAATTTCATTATTCCGTGCCGCACGAAACAAGCCCACAAACATCCATTGCCATCATCACCAACGCGAAAGGCGTACCGGTTGAAACCAGGTTTTACCGAACCCAAAATACCTTTGCGTCCTACGTGCACATGTACTGGGGCGACCAACCCGCGTTTATTGAACAACTGATAGCGTCAGCTACGGATGACAGAAATGCTTCTAAAACCGTCCCGGCAGACCCGCGAAACTATGTCTGAGATCAAACGCCAACGCGTAACCCGTTCCGATGGGAAAGCCATCAACCTGGTACAGCGCCGGGGGCACCTGTCGTATTGTTACAACGCCTGCTGCTGTGGCCGCGTCGATCGGGGTTATGCGCCTATCCCGGTCGAATTGTACAAAAGCGAGTGGATGCGCCGGAAAATCCGTAACGTCGTTCACCTGACTAAAGGCGGTTGCCTGGGACCCTGCACGCTGGCGAACGTCGTTACCTTGCTGTTCGACGGGCATTCGGTCTGGTTTCACTCCATCAACAGTAACTGGCAAATTGTCGCCATTTTTGATTACATCGAAAGCATGATTGCCGCCGACGGTTTTTTGCCCCCGCCCGTCGATCTGTCGGAATATGTTTTCCAATTTTATACCTGGAAAGGCTCCGAAGCTGCGACTCAATTGGGACAAACCGCAACGCCGACGAACGGAATCGTGTTTCTGACCCATGCTGATACGGACCTGCTGACGCTGAACCGGGTTTTGCAGGAATTGCCGGACGATTTCCCGAGAACCACCGGAATCAGTCTGCTGGCCATTAAAAGCGAAGCACAGATGGCGCAACTCCTCGACCGGGAAATTGGGGCGGCCCGGATTATCATTTTACGAATCCACGGTCGGCCCAGCAGCGTGCCGGGATTCAGTGAACTGGTTCGACGGGCGAAAGATAAGGGCCAGCACCTAATCGTGATCAGCGGCACCGGCGAACTGAATCCGGAGTTTGCGGCCGTTTCGACGGTTTCGCCCGCCATTCTGCATGAAACGCTGGCTTACGTTCAGGCGGGGGGCTACCAGAACCTGACGTCGCTGCTGTATTTTCTGTCGGATCACCTGCTGATGACCGGGTTTGGTGCGGAAGCTCCCATTCAGTTACCCGAACACGGTATTTACCATCCCGATTTGCCCGAAAAGGCGGACCTGATTGACTGGGTGCAGCGGCACAATTCCGACCAGCCCACCGTTGGCATCACGTTTTACCGCTCGCACTGGATCAGCGGCAACACGGTTTTTGTGGATGCGCTGATTCGTTCGCTGGAAGACAAAGGGTTGAATGCGTTGCCCGTTTTTACGTCGTCGCTGAAAGCCACCGATCCCGCTACCGACGAACCGTTTGCCTTTGCCTATTTTCAGGCGGATCGGGGTGGGATTTCGGTTGATAATCTGATCAATACGATCTCCTACGCTATGACGGATGTGCGGTTGGGCGGGGAAGAAACGGCGTCGCAACGGGCCTTGTCCCGGCTGAACGTTCCGGTGTTTCAGGCCATCACGCCGGGCATGGCACGCGCACCCTGGGAGTCGTCGAGCCGGGGACTCAATCCGCTGGATACGGCGATGAACGTGGCGATTCCCGAATTTGACGGGCGGATCATTACGGTGCCGGTTTCGTTCAAGGAAAAAGAACGGAGTGCCCGGGGGTACGTTCCGCTCGACGATCGGGTGGAGCGCGTGACGGGGCTGGCGCTGCGGTTTTCCCGTTTGCGTAACCTGCCGAATGATCAAAAGCGAATCGCCTTTATTTTCACCAATTCCAATACAAAAGCGTCGCAGATCGGAAACGCCGTCGGGCTGGATGCCCCGGCGTCACTGCTCAATATGCTGCACGCCATGCAGGCCGAAGGCTATCGGGTTGAAAACCTGCCATTAACGGGTACCGAACTGATTCACCAGCTTATTGACCGTTGTTCGTACGACCAGACCCTGCTAACATCCGCGCAGCTAAAAACCGCAGCGGGTCGGATTTCGGTAAACCGGTATGCCGACTGGTTTGCCGAACTCCCCGAAGCCCTGCGGAACAAAATGGAAAAGCAGTGGGGGCCGCCCCCCGGCGAAACCTACGTTCACGACGGACACATCGCTCTGGCGGGTTTGAACCTCGGAAATGCGTTTGTGGCCCTCCAGCCACCCCGGGGTTACGGCATGGACCCCGATGCGATTTATCACCAGCCGGATTTAGCGCCGACGCACCATTATTACGCGCTGTACCGCTGGCTGCGCGACGACTGGGGTGCCGATGCGGTGGTTCACGTCGGAAAACACGGGACGTTGGAATGGCTGCCGGGCAAAGGCATCGGGCTATCGGCCAACTGCTTTCCCGATGCGTTTCTGGGTGATCTGCCGTTATTCTATCCCTTCATTATTAATGATCCCGGCGAAGGTTCGCAGGCCAAACGGCGCGCTCATGCGGTTGTTATTGATCACCTGACCCCGCCCATGACTTCCGCCGATAGTTACGGCGAACTGGCGCAACTGACGCAGTTGGTCGACGAATATTATCAGGTTGAAACGATGGACCCGGCCAAGCTGCCGCTGTTGCAACGCCAGATTTGGACGCTCATTAAACAGACGAATCTGGATGTGGACCTGTCGGCGATGCTCAGCCGCGACCACGGTGACCACAAGCACGATTGGGACGACGAGATGACGCCCGAAGGGGTGCCGGTGAGCCTGACCGAAATGGACGGAAAAGACGTTGCGCACCTGATTGAAGACATTGACGGTTATCTCTGCGAACTGGGGGCGGCTCAGATTCGCAACGGTTTGCATACGCTGGGAGAGATGCCAACGGGGGAGTCGTTGATTGATATGCTGCAATCGCTGACGCGCCTGGCCAACGCTACGGTGCCCGGCTTGCCAGCCGAAATGGCCCGGATTTTTGGACTAGACTGGATGGATTTACAAAACCGCAAAGGTGAGCGACTCGCTTCCGTTCCGGCCAAACTGGTCGAGCTAGCGGGTCGCCCGGTTGTCACCGGCTCCGATGCGCTGGATGTTCTGGATGAATTGGGGAATCATTTATTCCGGGTGGCGCAGCAGCACCGATTTCGGAGCGATCAGGTCAATCAGATGTTGTTCGAGACGTGTGCCGAATCGCCGACGAATCCACTCTTGTCCGGTGCGCGGCAGGTGTTAACCTACGTCTGCGAACGACTTCTGCCGAATTTAGCCCGCACCGACGATGAAATTTCGAATCTCCTGCACGGTTTGTCGGGGGGCTACGTTCCGGCAGGACCCAGTGGAGCACCCACGCGTGGCATGGCCCATATTTTGCCCACTGGTCGCAATTTTTACGCCGTCGATCCGCGTGCCCTGCCCTCGCAGGCTGCCTGGGAAGTGGGTCAGCAACTGGCGCGGGAAGTGCTCGACCGACACCGGAAAGAAACGGGCCGGTATCCCGAGAGCGTCGGCATCAGCATCTGGGGAACCAGCGCCATGCGCACCAGTGGCGACGATGCCGCCGAGGTGCTGGCGCTGCTGGGGGTGCGCCCGGTCTGGCAGGCCGAAAGTCGGAGGGTGGTTGAGCTGGACGTTATTCCGCTGGCTGAGCTGGGACGCCCCCGCATTGATGTGACCACCCGGATCAGTGGCTTTTTTCGGGATGCCTTTCCGCACCTGATCGAGTTGCTGGACGAAGCCGTCCAACGCGTTATTGCGCTGGATGAACCCCTGGACCAGAACTTTGTCCGAAAGCATTATTTGGCGGATTTGGCGCAATTGCAAGCGCAGGATGTGCCGCTGGAAGAAGCCGAAGAACGGGCCGGTTACCGGATTTTCGGGGCGGCTCCCGGAACCTATGGCGCGGGAATTCTGCCGCTGATGAACGAGAAAAACTGGCATACCGATGCAGATTTAGCCCAGACCTACATCAACTGGGGGGGCTATGCCTATTCCCAGTCGGTACAGGGGGCGGATGCGCGAACCGAGTTCCGGCAGCGGCTGTCGGGAGTAGAGGTAGCACTGCACAATCAGGACAACCGCGAACACGATATTTTCGACAGTGATGATTACCTCCAGTTTCACGGGGGAATGATTGCTACGATCCGGAGTCTGACCGGTCAGCAACCGAAGCATTATTTCGGGGATTCGCAGAACCCGGCGCAGCCCGTCGTGCGCGACCTGAAAGAAGAAGCTTTGCGCGTGTTTCGCTCGCGGGTTGTCAACCCGAAATGGCTCGATAGCATCAAACGACACGGTTACAAAGGCGGTTTGGAACTGACGGCCACGGTGGATTACTTGTTCGGCTACGACGCCACGGCGCAGGTTGTGGATGACTGGATGTACGAAAAAGTGGGCGAAACTTACGCCCTTGATCCCGCCATGCAGCAGTTTTTTGCCGAAAGCAACCCCTGGGCTTTGAACGCCATTGCGGAGCGACTGCTCGAAGCGGTTCAGCGGGGCATGTGGGCAGCGCCGTCTCCCGAGATGGTGCGGGCCCTACAGGATGTATATTTGAACAGTGAAAGCCTGCTGGAAGCGCGGAGCGAGTGAACAATGAAATGATGACATACCCATTTTCGGCCCTTGTTGGGCAACCTACCCTAAAATTGGCGTTGTTGCTGTGTGCGGTCAACCCCGGCATTGGGGGCGTCTTGGTTCGGGGCGACAAAGGAACCGCGAAAAGTACGGCTGTGCGCGGGCTTTCGGCCATCATGCCACCCATTCAACGCGTGGCGGGTTCGCGGTTCAACTGCCTGCCGGATGAACCACTGGCGGAATGCGAAGCCTGCCAGCAGCCCGATCGGCGGGTGGAAGAAATTCCCGTTCCGTTCGTTGACCTTCCGCTGGGAGCCACCGAAGACCGGGTGCTGGGCAGTCTGGATCTGGAGGGGGTACTGGTGGAACGAAAACGAAAATTGCTGCCCGGTTTACTGGCTTCGGCCCACCAGGGAATTCTATACATTGACGAGGTAAACCTGCTGGCGGATCACCTGGTCGATGGGTTGCTGGATGTTGCGGCTATGGGAGTCAATACGGTTCAGCGCGACGGTTTGTCTGTTAGCCACCCGGCGCGGTTCGTTCTGATCGGTACGATGAATCCCGAGGAAGGCAATCTGCGTCCGCAGTTTCTCGACCGGTTCGGCCTGGTGGTCGATGTGGTGGCCCCGCGCGACGTCGCCGAGCGCACGGAGGTCGTTCGTCGGCGGATTGCCTTTGAAGCGAATCCGGCGGTTTTTGTGAACGAATGGGCCGCCGGGCAACAGACGTTACAACAGCAACTCCGGCAAGCCCGCCAACTGTTGCCGTCAGTTCGGTTGGCGGATGGTTTGCTGACACTCATCAGCCAGCTTTGTGCAGACTTGAACGTGGCCAGTTTGCGGGCCGATATTGTGATGCACAAAACTGCGCGAACCCTGGCTGCGTTGGCCGGGCGCACCGACGTTACCGCCGATGATATTCGGCAGGCTGCCGAATTAGCATTACCCCACCGGCAACGGAAAAAAACGAACGGAAATAACGTGCCGCCTACGCCGGATCTGGATGAGTGGTTGCCACCGAATCAGCCGCCATCGGGCCAGAACCCGTCCGAAGCGCCTTCCGCGTCCTCCGAACCTCCGCAAGCTGCAAACGAAGAAACCGATACGCAGCCCGGGCCGCAACCGGAACAGGTTTTTGGAGCTTTGCCCGTTGCAGAAACACCGGCACTAATTTCGGAGTGGCTGGAGCGAAAGCCCGTTTTGGAAGGTCGGCGAAATCCCGCGAAGGACATGGATCGGGGACGGGTCATTCGGGCTGTTCCGCAGGCTACGCCAACCGATCTGGCTGTTCCGGAAACCCTGCGGAGCGCATTGTTGCAGGATACTGATCACCTCACCATCACCCGCGCTGACCTGCACCAAACCGTGCGGGCGGGCAAAACGGGGCACCTGATTCTGTTTGTCGTGGATGCGTCGGGGTCAATGGCGGCCGGAAAGCGCATGGAAGCCGTAAAAGGCAGTGTGCTTAGCTTGTTGACGGACGCCTACCAACACCGCGACAGCGTGGGCGTTGTTGCATTTCGGGGTGTTGATGCACAGCTTTTATTGCCCCCCACCCGCGATCTGGAGCAAGCCGAACTAGCCTTACAACAGCTGCCAACGGGCGGCCGAACGCCCTTGCCCCACGCGCTTCAACTGGCCGAACAGATCGTTCAGCAGGTTGTTCTATCAGGAAATAACCAGCCGTTTCTGGTAATCCTCAGTGATGGTAAAGCCAACGTGCCCCTGCCAGGTGGTGGCGATGCCTGGCAACAAACCGTTCAGTTGGCCACGCAGTTGCAAGCGCAGCGGATTCCGGCGCTGGTGCTGGATACTGAAACCGATTACCTGCGGCTGGGCCGGGCTGCGGAACTGGCCAAAGCCTTGGGTGCGGAGTGCCGTTCGCTCAATGAGCTGTCGGTTGAGGCCCTCACCGAAACCGTATCAAACCAAATGAATGCCTTGAGAACTCATGCGTAAACTCCGCCCAATCATGTTTGTCGGAACGGCCTCCGACGTCGGGAAAAGCGTCATTACTGCCGGATTCTGCCGGATTTTTAAACAGGACGGTTTTCAGCCCGCGCCCTTTAAGGCGCAGAATATGTCGCTCAACAGCTACGCAACGCCCGACGGGTTGGAAATAGGCCGGGCGCAGGCGGTGCAGGCCGAAGCCGCGGGCATTGCCTGCCATACCGACATGAACCCGGTTTTGCTCAAACCCACCAACGATAAAAGCTCGCAGGTCATCCTGAATGGAAAACCCATTGGCAATCAGTCGGCGTATGACTATTTCATGGGGAACGACCGGGCTGGATTGTTTACAGCTGTCAAAGACGCCTTTGATCGGCTGACGGACCAATATTCGCCCGTTGTGATGGAAGGCGCGGGCAGCATTTCGGAGCTGAACCTGAAACACCGTGACATTACCAACCTGCGGATGGCGCACCACGCCGGAGCCGCTACCTACCTGATTGGCGATATCGACCGGGGTGGGTTGTTTGGCAGCGTATACGGCACCATCGCCTTGCTGACTCCCGAAGAACGGGCGCTTATCAAAGGAATCATCGTAAATAAATTTCGGGGAGACGCCCGCTTGTTTGAGGACGGAAAATGCATGTTGGAAAAACTCACGGGCGTGCCGGTAGTGGGCATCTTACCGTACTTTCGGGACATTTTTATTGAAGAGGAAGACTCGGTGGCGCTGGAACAGAAATTCCGCAAAACCGTGGCCGGGAAAATCAATGTAGCGGTTATTTTGCTGAAACGGCTTTCCAACTTTACCGACTTTGACCGGCTGGAGCAGGACCCGCGTGTGAACCTGTTTTATACCAACCAACCCGCCGACCTCGCGCAAGCCGATATTGTGATTCTTCCCGGCAGCAAAAACACCCTTGATGATTTGCTGACTCTTAAAAATAACGGAGTGGGCGCGGCCATTGTGGCGGCTTATAAAAAAGGGAAAACCGTGGTCGGCATTTGCGGAGGCTACCAGATGCTGGGCGAAACGGTGGAAGATCCCGATCACCTGGAAAGCTCGCTTGAAGCCCTGCCGGGTCTGGGACTGTTGCCCGTACGAACGGTTTTGCAGCCCGTAAAAACCACGGAGCAACGGCGGTTTACCTACCGGCAGTTGTCCCATCCCTGTCAGGGCTACGAAATTCACATGGGCCACACAACGGTCAACGGAGAGCCGAATCCCGTGGCGCGGCTGGAGAACGGTCAGCCGGACGGTTTTGTGCTGAACCGGCGCTGCTGGGGCACGTACCTGCACGGTATTCTGGACAATGACGTGGTGGTGGACGATCTGCTGGCCGACTATGCAACCCACCAAAGTGAGCACCCCTTCGATTTTCGGCACTTTAAAGAGCTGCAATACGATCGACTGGCCGAAGTAATCCGGGAACACGTGGATATGGAACAGATTTATCGAAGTTTAACGGTTGACAAATAGATGCTGCACGGACATGGCGACGACAGGGACCGCTACCAACAGCCCATCCGGGCGGATTTTAGCACCAATGTGTGGTACGGCGGGGAGCCGAAGGGACTAAAAGAACATCTTTTCAATCAGTGGGAGCGGATCAATCGCTATCCGGAAGTGGTGGCCGACAGCCTCGCCTGGCAGATAGCTGAACACCATCGCGTGGCCCCCGAGCAGGTGTTGATTAGCAGTGGCACCACCGAGAGCATTTACCTGACGGCCCAGGCATATGCCCACCGGAGAACGACCCTAGTCATCCCGGCTTTTGCCGAATACGAGGATGCGGGGCGGATGCATCACCACACGATCCAGTTTCTGCACTGGCAGGATTTGCCGTCCTTACCCCGGCTCACGAGCGACCTGGTGTTTATCTGCAATCCGAACAATCCGACGGGTAGCGGTTTTCATCAGCTGGCCGATTGGATGCGCCAGAATCCGCAAACATTGTTTGTGGTCGACGAAGCCTTTATCGAATTTACCGCTCAGCTTGATACGATTATACCACTTCTGAGCTATTTTGAAAATCTGCTGGTTATGCGCTCTCTGACGAAAGCCTACGCCATTCCGGGTTTACGGCTGGGTTATGTGGTGGGTACGCCCTCGCTCATCGAGCAACTGAAACAGTGCAAACAACCCTGGACGGTCAACGCAATGGCGCTGGCTGCCGGACAGTTTATTTTTGACCAGTACGACCGTGTGCAGGTGCCGCTGGTGCGGTTGCTGGCAGACAAGGAAACGTTCGTTGATCAGCTACGACGCCATTCTGCGGTGGAAGTATACGAAAGCAGTACCCATTTTTTCCTGGCCCGAACGCGGAAAGGAAATGCCGCTCAGCTAAAAACGTTTCTGGTGGAAAAGCACGGTTTGCTGATTCGGGATGCCAGTAACTTCCGGGGACTGGACGCCGGTCATTTTCGGGTCTGCACCCTCTCGCCCGACAAAAACCCGCTACTCGTTAACGCCCTGGCCGAATGGAGCAGTTAGTGGTATTCTCCTTGCCTTTGCTGATTGGTTACGGGCTGGACCTGCTGATCGGCGATCCTGACAACTGGCCCCACCCAGTTCGGGTGTTTGGGACGCTGATTGCCCGAGGAGAACGGTTTTTGAATCACGGTGGTAAGCGGTTCTGGAAGGGCGCTTTGCTTGCTGCCGGGCTGTGCGTGCTGACGTACCTGTTCTTTTATGGAATAAACCAGCTCATGGCGGGTATTCATCCGGCGCTCTTTGTACTCACCAACGCCCTTTTTGTCTGGTATGGGTTGGCCAACCACAGCCTGATCAGGGAGGGCAAAGCCGTTTTTCGCGTCTTGGAGCAGGAGGGTGTGGAAGCTGGCCGGCGGCAACTTTCGCGCATTGTCGGGCGGGATACGTCGCGCCTGAGTCCGCAGCAAATTCGGATTGCGGTGCTCGAAACCATGTCCGAAAACCTCAGCGATGGCGTCATTGCGCCTTTGTTTTTTTACGGATTGGCGGGCGTTCCTGGTCTGATGACCTACAAGATGATCAATACCCTCGATTCGATGATTGGCTACCGCAGCGAACGCTACGAGCAGTTTGGGAAGTTAGCCGCCCGGCTGGATGACGTGGCCAACTTCCTTCCGGCCCGGTTAACGACGGTATTGATGGCGTTGGTGACGGGGAGTGGACGCGGGTTGCGCGTTGCGGGGCAGTACGGGCATCGGCACAAAAGCCCCAATGCGGGCTACCCCGAAGCGGCTCTGGCCGGAATTCTGAACTGCCGGTTTGGCGGGCCGAACGTCTACCACGGCGTGCTGGTTGAAAAACCGTACATCGGAGCGCACGACCGGCCGATTCTGCCGGACGAAATCGGGCGGGTTAGCGGAATCAACCAGCGCGTCTGTCTGGTGATGGTCATTGGTTTGGTGGTAATTGATTTATTCGTACGGTTTTATGGGTAAGTACGTTATTTCGGGCGGGCCGGGCGCTGGCAAAAGTACCCTGCTCGACGCGCTGCGTTTGGACGGTTTTTGCTGCTTTGATGAAATTTCCCGGCAACTCATTCAGGAGGAGGTGGCTAAAGAAAGCACGTGCCTGCCGTGGCAGAATTTGCGGTGTTTTGCGCAACTGGCGTTGCAGCGGATGATTGAACAGCACCAGCGGGCTTCAATAAATACCGACGGAACGGTTTCGTTTTTTGATCGCGGGATTCCTGATATTATGGCCTACATGCAGGTTGGCGGGCTACCGGTTGATGCGTCGTGGTACCAGCTGGTTCGGCAATTTCCGTACGAACCGCTGGTGTTTATGGCCCCGCCCTGGGAAAGCATTTATGTCAACGACAGCGAGCGCTGGCAGACCTTTGCCGAAGCATCGGCATTGCACCGCGCCCTGGTCGCTACGTATCAGGTGCTTGGTTACACCATTCTGGAATTGCCCCGGGTAACGGTTTCGGAGCGGGTTATCTTTGTCCGCGATGCCGTGAAGAATCAGGGTGTACGCAGCTGCACAACGGCTCCGTAATCGACTTTAAGGGAGAAAACCGTTGCGAGTGGAAGCTTTTGGTCGGCGGCCAGGAGCAGGCGGATTACTCCGCCATGCGTCACAATTCCGGCGGTTTGATAGGGCAGGCGGATCAATTCTGCCCAGAACGCCGTAACCCGTTCGTTCATCTGAACCATGCTTTCGCCGTTAGGTGAACAAACGTTTACATAATCATCCATCCAGGCCTTTGATTCGTTCGGGTCGACGGTATCCCAGGTTTTGCCTTCCCAATCGCCAAAATGAAACTCGCACAGACGATCATCGATCATGAATGCCGGAGCCAGTTGCTCCGCCAGCTGCGTGCAGCGACGTGACGGGCTGGAATACCAGGCGTCGAGCCGGGCCGGAAGTTTATTCCGAATCTGGGCCACTTCATCCGGAAAGCTGTTCAGCAGATCGACTTCCGTCCGCCCGTAAATCAGTCCGGGGGCGACGGCGGGCGTTGTGTGGCGAATCAGGTGAATTTCCATATGAAAACCGTCAGGATGTACACGCCAATTTCGCAAACCTGCTGCGTAGCGCCCAGACAATCACCGGTATAGCCGCCGATCCATTTGGTAAAATACCGGCCCAGATACCATTTAACAGCGTACAGAAGAAGCGGAAGGATAAGGAATATGGACCGGTCTGTTAGCCAGGCTAACGTTAGCAACGGAAGTACCGCAAATAGCCCCGCCGTCACCAGCGTCCGGGTGCTGCCTGCCTGCGCAACGGGTTTGGCTTTGCTATCGGGCGCATCCCGAACGTACGGATGGGTGAACAGGAAGGTGGCCGCCATAAACCGGCTCAGGGCGTGGGCGGTGATCAGAAGCGCGACAAGCTGAACCGGTTGGATCTGGAAAATCGGGGCCAGATTCAGAAGCAGCGTAAATTTTAGACCCAGTAGCAGTAGCAATCCCACAACACCGTAGGTGCCAATCCGGCTGTCTTTCATGATTTCCAGGATTCTGGCTTTGGTCCAGCCGCCCCCGAATCCGTCGCAAACGTCGGCAAAACCGTCTTCGTGAAACGCGCCAGTGGTCAGCACCGAGGCAATCATGGAAAGAATCAGGCCCGTAGAAACATCAACCAGATAGCTCCCAACCAGCCAGCTGACGGCGGCAACAAGGCCCACAATCCAGCCCACCAGCGGCAAATACCGGGTAGCCTGGTTGAGCGCGGCATCGCTATAGCCCACCCAGCGGGGAACGGGCAGCCGGGTGTAGAACTGGATTGCCGTCAAAAAGAGTCGAAGTTCCTGCTTCATCTCAATCGTTGCGACTGACGTTGGCGCTCTCAAACGTGGCCATTTCGTTCAGGAAAGCCACCGCGCTTTGTAAAATAGGATAAGCCACGGCACAACCGGTTCCTTCGCCCAGCCGCATGCCCAGATTCAGCAAAGGCTCGGCGCCCAGGGCCGACAGCAGACACACGTGCCCTTTTTCATCGGATTGGTGGCAGAAAACCGCAAAGTTCCGAATCGAAGGCTCGAGCTGAACGGCGCACAGGAACGCGGCTGAGGCTATAAAACCGTCCACCAGAATCAGCATCCGCAAGCGGGCAGCCTCCAGAAAGGCTCCGCATAGCATGGCAATTTCAAAACCGCCGACGGCCTGTAAGGCTTCCAGCGGAGTTGGCGGGACGGATGCGTGAAAAGCCAGGGCCTGCCGCAGCAGATTCAGCTTGTGCTGATACTGGCTTTCGTCGACGCCCGTTCCTCTCCCGACGCACGCATCGACGGGAATACTCAGTAGCTTACTCATGAGGGCCGCAGCCGACGAGGTATTTCCGATGCCCATTTCGCCGAAACCGATGACATTGCAACCCGTTTGCTGAATGCGCCGGACGATGTCGCCACCCGATGCTAGGCAGCGGTCCCGTTCGTCGGTGGTCATGGCGGGGCCTTTCAGAAAACTTCGGGTACCATAAGCCACTTTGGCGTGGAGCAACTTTTCGTGGGGTTCAAAATCGTAATCGATACCCGCATCCACCAGGCAAAGTTCCAGGCCGTGCTGGCGGGTGAATACATTGATGGCCGCTCCGCCATTCAGAAAGTTAAGCACCATCTGGTGCGTTACTTCCGTCGGATAGGCACTGACTCCCTCGCGCGCAATACCGTGACTGGCCGCAAACACCACAAGGTGTGGGCGGGTGAGCCGGGGCGTCAGGCTTTGCTGGATACTTCCGATCTGGAAGGCGAGCTTTTCTAGTTGACCCAGCGCACCCAACGGTTTGGTTTTGTGGTCGATCTTTTGCCGGAGTTGCTGATCGAACGGTAGAAAAATAGCCATGAACAAAGAAGGTCAGGACGGTTTTTTTAGATAATGGGGCAACCCCGACACCATAAAAATAGCTTCGTCGGCCCGCGTAGCTACATATTGGTTTGCCCAACCCTGCAGGTCGGTGAACTTCCGGCCGATGGCGGTTTCGGCGTGGACGCCCATACCAATTTCATTAGAGATGATGATAAACGTTCCGGGTAACAGCGCCAGAGCGTCGATTTCGCCTTGAAAGGCTACCAGCGATTCATCCACATCGCTGTCGTAAGCCATGAACAAATTTGTAAGCCAGAGTGTAACGCAGTCGATAACAGCCACCCGATTGGCCAGCGGCAGGGATGCCGGGTTGCGCTCGGCTTCGTAGGTGGTCCATTCCGGTCCCCGTTCGTCCTGATGGCGTTTTACCCGACGTCCGAAATCCTCGTCCCAGATTTTGGCGGTTGCGACATAAACCGGCGCCGGGCTCAGTTGCCGGGCGCGTTCCTGCGCAAAACGGCTTTTTCCACTTCGGGTTCCGCCCGTTACGTAAATGATCATGCTTCGGTTTTAAAGCGCTTGTAGAGAAAAAGCTGCCACTTTTCCTCGGCGACGCCCGCTTTATCCATTTCGGCGCGGGCCAGCGTGAAAAACAGGTCCGATAGCCGGTTGATGTAGGCGGGAATCGCTTCGTGTACGTCGTCCGTTTTGCGAAGCGAAACCAGCCGCCGTTCGCCCCGCCGAATCTGCGTACGAATGACGTGACACAGGGCCGAAATTTCGTTGCCACCCGGTAGTAGAAAGTAATCGGAGGGTGACGTCATGGCTGCTTCCAGTTCATCAATCCATTGCTCGCAAAAGCTGGCACCGTCTTCCGGCATCGGATTGGTATTGATTTTCTTGGCACTCGACGGTCGGGCCAGGTGCGACATCATATCCATCAGGTCTTTCTGAATCCGGTGCAGATTGAGTTGCCAGGGGTGATCGGCTTCCAGCTTCACGCGCAGCAGGCCGATGGAAGAATTGGCTTCATCCAGCGTACCGATGCATTCAACCCGAACATCGTCTTTATCGACCCGGCTGCCTCCAAAGAGGCCGGTTGTTCCTTTGTCGCCTTTTTTAGTGTATATTTTCATGAGAATCTGTATTTTAAATGGTTATGGGTGGTTGGTTGATTTTTCAGGATGGATAGATGGCTGTTTGAGGACCTGGAGAGTTTCGAGAAGCGCCTGGATGGACGTGGCTTCCTGCTGATTTCCGCCCCGATTAATTGTCCAGTTCGGACGGTTTTGCTGAAAGCTTACCAACACGACGCAGGACGTGCGACCGTCTGGTTGCTCCACAACGAAGCCTTCCCGGCGGAGCGCCCGGCGCGTCCAGAAAGTCAGCTTTTCGTCGCCCAGTAGCCCAATGGCAGGGCCTTGTTCTTCAGCGTGCATGGTAAAGGTGCCGGTTGTTCGGTCGAAGAAAAAGCCCTCTTTGTCAAACGTGGCTTCAAACGCCCCGGTTAAAACCAGGTCTTCGGGTGTTCCGGTTGCCAGGCTGCCTCGGGAGTCGAGCAGCCACAACTGGTCGGCGGCTTGCAGCGCCAGATCCAGTTCGTGGGTGGATAACAGAATCGCTTTGCGGGTTTTTCGGCTTAACTGGTGCAGTAACCGCATCATTTCCACCCGGTTCGGGAGGTCGAGGTGGGCCGTTGGTTCATCGAGTAAAATCAGGGGAGTATCCTGCGCCAGCGCCCGGGCCAGCATAACCTTCTGGCGCTCCCCGTCGCTTAATTGCTGCAACCGGCGGTCCGCAAAAATGAGGGTTCCGGTTGCCTCCATGGCATGTTGCACCTTCTGATTATCCGCTGTGGTCAGTTGGCCCAGCCAGTTGGTGTGGGGTGTTCGGCCCAGCGCAACGAGTTCCCGGACCAGCAAGTTGCCGGCATCGACCCGCTCGGACAGAACCAGACTCAAGGTTTGCGCCAGTTCAGGAGCCGCTAAATCCGTCAGATTCTGTCCTATGACCGAAATATGACCGCTCAAGGGCCGTTGCAGACCCGCCAGGGTTCGCATCAGAGTGGATTTTCCGGCTCCGTTCGGACCCAGCAAACAAACGAGCTGGCTCGACCATAAATCCAGCGACAACGATTCGGCCACCGTTTGACGGGGGTGTCGTCGGCTGGTATAGCCAATGGACAGGTCTTGTGCGCTCAACAAAGGCTGTGAATCGTTCATCAGAAAGCAGAGCGTAAGTTGTTTCGTCGCACGATAATCCAGATGACAACCGGCGCACCCAGTAGGGAGGTCACAATATTGATGGGCAAAACCGCCTGCGTTCCGGGCAGTTGTGCGAGGCAATCGCAGAGCAACAGCAGGACGGTCCCGACCAGGCAGGTGGCAGGAATCAGAAGGCGGTGGTTGGCGGTATCAAACAGAGAACGGGTCAGATGGGGAACGGCGATCCCGACAAAACCGATGGGGCCACAAAAGGCCGTGATGCTGCCGGTCAGCAGGCTCGTACTGGCCAGAATCAGCAATCGGCTATAACCCACGCTCAAACCCATGCTTCGGGCGTAGTTTTCGCCCAGAAGCAAGACATTCAGCGCTTTGGATGAGGAGAAAGCCAGCAAAAGACCAACCGCCACCGCGCTTGCCAAGACGTACAAATGCGTTCCGATAACGCCCCCCAGAGAGCCAAAGGTCCACATCAGGTATTCCTGTAATTGTTCGGGCTGGCTGAAATACTGCCAGATGCTGATGACCGAAAGTGTAATGGTTCCTATCATCACTCCAACGATGAGCAGCACGATATTGTCACGTAACCGGCCCCCGATGGTTAGCACCAGCAGCAGGACCAGCGCTGATCCCAGCGATGCCATGACGACCAGTAGCCAGCTTCCGGAAAGACCGAGTTGCCGGATGGCGTAAAGGCTGGCGCTACTGCTACCACCCAGCATTACCAGGGCTACGCCCAGGCCCGCACCGGCGGTAATACCCAGCTCGGAAGGTCCCGCCAGCGGGTTTCGAAACAAGGTTTGCATTTGTAAGCCGCTGACTGATAGGCCGCAGCCTACGATCACCGCCGTAATGGCTTTCGGCAGGCGAATTTTTTGTACGATGTAGAGTTGGGCGGTATTTTCCGAACCTTGCCCAAAGACGATGTTGATTACTTCTTTGAGCGGAATGGATACGGACCCGACTGTAATATCCAGCAGAAAAAAAAGAAATGCCAGCCCCGCCAGCCCCAACAGCAATAGCTGACGCCAGGGGCGAGCCGGTGTCGGGTGCCGGGTGTCGACAGCAGATGTTGTCATTCGTTCAATTGCTTGTAGTATACGAGTTGGTGGGTAGGCAGCAGATCAGGATGCAGAATTTTGATCAGATCGGCCAGCACGGTATGCGGATTGACGGAGCCCGATTCCCAGAAATCGTTGGAGCCCCGCTTATTCGTTCGCTTGCTGTAGTTGTAGAGCTGACCGGTTTTGAACGCTTTAAAATCGGCATACCGTGCGTCTTTGGCGAGGACATCCCGTTTTGATTCAATTCCCATCAGGCCGACGTTGAGCCAGCAGTCGGCTTTCAGGGCGACGGGATAGACCGCTTCAAAATTCAGCGGAAGACTGCCCGTCGTTCGGCGGTTAACCCACGGGTAATTACCTCCGGCATCCAGAAAAAACCGGGTCATGTAGCTGTCGCCATCGGGCACAAACCAGGCGTCTTTGGAATTCATTCCGCTGAGAATGGTAGGTTTGCGGGCCACTTTTCGGGTTAACGAGGCCAGCCGGTTGTACTCTCGTTCGACCTGGGCAAATTTCTGATTGACGAGCGCTTCTTTATTGAGCAGGGCAGCCAGCAGCTTGACCCATTCGGCCCGTCCCAGCGGGGTTGTTTCCACCCATTCGGAATTGATGAGTACCGGAATGCCCGCGTTCCGAAGCGTGCGGTAACGATCCATGCGGGCATTGGGGCTTCCCATCGCCATCAGCAAATCGGGTTGCATGGCAATCAATTGTTCTTCGTTGAGCGTTTGATCGTGGCCGACTTCCTGAATCTTGCCCGACTCGATTCGCTGAATCACTTTGGGTGACGATACGTATTTGGTATTTCCCAAGCCGACAATCAAATCCTCGGCACCCAGGAAGCCTGCCAACCCAACGTGCATGGATGACATGGCGACCATACGCCGGAGCGGAATCTGAATAACCTGACTGGTTGCGTAGCCTTTGGGGGTCGGGGTGCCGCGTTGTACCAGCACATACCGTAACGTATCCGCCGTTTTTTCAAACGGACTGATGATTGAAACGAGCTTGTACGTCTTGAAATACTGGATGGTGAAACCCCGCGCGTGTTGAATGGTGACCCGGTTGGCGGAAACGGCGGTTTTTTGAGAAGCTGATGGGAGCGACTGGGCATTGGCCGGAGATCCTCCCAGGCTCCATAGAGAAGCAACCAGAAATAGAGAGCAACTGCGGAATAGACGTTTCCTCAGGCTGAGCGAATGTTGTGAAATCATAAAAAGACAAGCCTTTCTTCCGAAAGCTGTTGCGTGCTACTACTGAGGCAGGTATTCTGACTTCCCCGGCAACCCACGGCCTTCCCATTCAGCAACGAACAGTGGCACAGTTGAGTGAGCAGCCCAGACAGTGGGGTTACAGCAGCGGAGACTGTTCCGGATTTTCACCAAGTCGGCAAACCGACGGATTCCCTATTAAAACAAACCGGTTTGGCACCAAACCGGTAGTTACCTCTGTAGTTTTGGGGCAAAGGTACGATAAATAAACCGTAGGGCGTCAATCGGGCTCTGGAATGTGTCGTCAGGCGTCGCAGGAACTTATCAGCGTTGCTGTAGTATTCTGTTGGCCGAGCAGAAAAGGCGTACGCAACGGTTTGAGGAAGTTTCGGTTACACTACAGCCATTCTTGTTTTTTAGTCGCGGGCGTATTTCGAGCGCAGTCGGCGGGCCACATCATCGGCCAGGTCGTCGCGCAGGTTATTGTAGAGTTGCCAGCGGGAGGGCGCAAAAAGACTGGCCGATTTTAGCGAACTTCCGTTGAGCGCCCGCTCATCACCACTGAACGTTTCCCATTCCGTCACCCAGCTACGGTTTTCCCAGACGGGTTCTTCCCACAAGACTTTTCCCGTTTGGGTATCCAGGGCCCGCATCCGCAGGTCCAGCCCCGCGCTGATTTCCCGCCGATGAGTTGTCAGGGTGCCACTTACTTTCTCCATGATATCGACTTTGGTCGAATCGTTGATTTTCTTCTCGCCAACTTTATACGACTGATTGCTGTAGATGGTGGTAGAAGATGAGGTGATGTTTTCGTTGAAGGGCGAATAATCAGTTACCTGCATCTGGATGGCCTGGTGAAGCGGGAAGCCATCGCCAGCCTGTTCACTGGGCAGGTAAAGCCGGACAAAGGTGGAAGGGGTGGGGTTGCGGTCAATGCGCTGAAAGATCAGGTCCTGCAATTCCCGATTGTCGCCGGGGCTAATTTCGTCGGTTGGGCTGATCGGTTCGACGACAACCCGCAGGATCGCAAAAGGCAAGGCATCTTCGGATTTAGCGTAAGCCAGCCGGAAATCTGGAACCCAATCCATGGCTTTGCGGTAGTTCAAATAGGCTTCTTTAGCTGCTAAACGGTTTTCTTCGCGGTATGTAAAGGCTTGCTCGGCCACCGAATACCGGTCGGCAGCCGCCAGCTTGCGAACTTCGTTTTGCCGATCCAGGTAGGAAGAGGGATAGGCACGCAACCACTCTGTACAGGCTTCGCATTCCTTGGCGCTCCCACGCGGGGCAAATCCACGCCGGGCGTTATCGGTCAGGGTTTGCAGTTGGGTATATTCCCGAAAAACGGCTTCCCATCGAAAGGGTTCATGACGGTCTGGTGTTGCTGCCGAAGAAAGTCGTCGGATTTCGGTTTGGTGCTGGTTGTACGCATGCACGAAGGCTTCTTTCAGAATTAGAGGGGCCAACCTGTAACCCCGCTTGAAGGGGCCGTGCGGTTGCTGCAACCGTTGGGAGGCTTTTTGAACAGCAAGATCAAAAGTACCCCGATTAAGCGCTGTTTTTCCACTGCTGCACGCAGACAGCCAGGTAGCGATCAGGGCGAAAAACAGACTCAGGCGAAACATATGGTAAGCTACATTTTTTTCCACATTGGACAAGTGACCGCGCACTTGGTTTATCCTTGACCCCAAGAAAAAAACATCCGTTGGATTGTCATAAAAAAACAGCCCTTTTGGTAGAAATAGCTATTAGGGCTAGTTCTTCGACAATGGCATATCGTGGTGCAGCTACGCCGACTTTCCCACTCGCATTGACGCTACAGAATGCATCTCAATTCATACCCTACGCAACCTGAATGCGGAGATTGGTTTTGGTAAAAAAATTAAGTATTTTCCCGAATAATAAATTAGGTAGTTATTTGTGGGATCAGGAGGTGTGGCCTTCAGTAACACGCATTAAAAACACTTATCTTCGTGCGTCTTCTTTCCGCACTTTTTGTTTGGCTACAAGCCGTGTTCTTAAAACTGTACTGTGCTTGTTAATTTATTTTGAGAAGTTTACTTAAGGTTTAGTTTATTCATCGTTGGGAAAAGCTTACAGCGTTTGCGCTGAAAAAAGGAAATCAAATAGCATAAAGTCAAGGTAGGAAAATACAAATTGAACAAGTAG
This sequence comes from Larkinella harenae, assembly GCF_054780515.1. Taxonomy (NCBI): domain Bacteria; kingdom Pseudomonadati; phylum Bacteroidota; class Cytophagia; order Cytophagales; family Spirosomataceae; genus Larkinella; species Larkinella harenae. The sequence goes on from NZ_BAAGWE010000001.1 coordinate 1,155,872, forward strand.
ATAATAGATGTAGAAATATGAAATTTATTTTGCAAGTACCGAACTGGCTTCAGGGCGTCATTTTACTGAAAAAGTTGATGGCCTCATTGAGTATGATGATAACCTTTGTCATCAAGCGTAATTTTTGGAAAATAAATGTTGCTCTTCTCTGTACGGCCTACTGCATTGTCACCTCGATGCCGAATTATCTGAATTTTTCGGAAAAAGCGTTAAAAGAATCACCTTCCTACCAGTTGATTCTGGAGAATTATGAGTCATTGAGTAGACAAGCCGAGAACCCTTTTCAACCCCAGCAGGTGGAGGTCAGCTCACATTCGTCGAAAATAGCGTTCCGGTTTATACCAACCCTGCTGGTGCATTATGTTCCTGCGACGAACCTGTTGACCAAAATGTTTAGCTTGTATATCATTAATAATGTATTTGGGTTCCTGTTTTTCGTAGGTGTTTTAAGCCTGGTATTTAAGTTTTCAAATGATAAGTTATTTGCTACGCTGGTAGCCTGCAATTTCTCCGTTTTGTATACGGGCAAAAGTTTTTTCCACGATACCTATTTGTGGAACGATGGCATTGCTTTCACCTTTATTGTTTTTAGTCTTTTAAGCCGTAGTTCAATTATTATTTTGTTGTGTCTTCTGGCGGCATACTTTACGGATGAGCGCGCTATTTTCAGCGGTTTGCTAGCGTTGGTTTATCATAAAATTGTTGCTGCGGATTTCAAAAAGCCGTATCCGTTACTTGCATCAAGCGATTGGCCCTACGTTCTTTCTTTTGGAGTCTATTTTCTGATTCGGTTGTTGCTGGGATATTTTCTGGGCCTGAAAACGCCCTCCGGAGATGAGAGTGGAGTAGCCCTGTTGATCCGGTTTCGGGATTCATCCTTCACCTGGACCAATATTCTGGGCTTCGTGCTCGTCTATAAATTTGCCTGGCTTTTGATCTTCGCCCCGCTGAAGTGGATGAAACAGAATAGGGTGATACTTACGGTTTACTGCACAGGCATCGTGGCGATTGGGGTCGCAAGTTTTTCGGTGGGGGATTTAACCCGAAGTTTGTCCTACGGTTTTGTGGCTTTGCTGATTGGCTTTGTGATTTTTTATAAAAAATGCATCCAGCGGCTAAATTACCGACGGAATTTTGCGCTATTTATACTTTTGTCAGCGAATTTCTTCCTGCCCACCATTTCCGTTGTAGGAATAGTGGTAAAACTGCTTCCACCGATCGACAAAGCCCTGGTATTAGTTAGTAAGAAAAGTGATATGATTGCTGCTTATTGGTGGTAAGTAAACCAACTGTTGGGCTTTGTAAAACCCGAAACATTACCGGAATGAGTCATAATAGACTCGCTTTTCAGCATGGCAATATAAGTTTTCGGCAGGTGCTACCATCGTTTCAAATACTTGCGTTGCTACAAAGACGTTGCTGTGATATCAATAAAAAAGAGGTTACAACAAACGTTGTAACCTCTTGGTATTCAGGGCTCCCGAAGCTGGGCTCGAACCAGCGACCCTCTGATTAACAGTCAGATGCTCTAACCGACTGAGCTATTCGGGAATTGCAACCCGCCGTAGTGGGTTATTGTGGGTGCAAAAGTAAGAGACGCAATGAACTCTTGCAAGTTTTTTCTCGAAAAATCTGAAAGATTTCGGCTCTTAGAAAGCCGATGAGCCAAGAGAAGGAACACGCGCCAGGATTAACTCCTTGATCTGGCGGGCGTCACCGCGCGTGAAATTCTTGATCACAATTTCGGGACGGGCCCGAGGAATGATACGGATTGTCGAAAAAAACATGCCGTTATCGATCTCAACCCCGGAAATGTCACCGTAAAACACAAAGTTGTCGGTTCCGCCAATTAATTTATTGACGCGGAAAGTGACCCCTTTCTCGTTGAACTCGACAATGTCGCGTTTGATGGGGTCTTTAAAGCTGCTGGATTTGAAAATTTCTGCCATGTGCGTTTCGTAAGTAAGTAAGATTGTTCAACGTGCGTCAACGGTTTGGACCGGAAAACCCAGCGCTGCAACTATTTGGGGATATAAATGACCTTTTTAGTTTCAAAAAAGGGTTCATCAAAGTAATTGGATAGTTCGTAAATCCGGTATTTATCCTTGATCTCGGCCAGTTCTTCGGCCAGGTCTCCGCCTTTTAGGTACAAAACGCCGTTCCGGAGTTTATTGTTACCCGTTTTCAGAATCTTGTAGCGAACCCAGCCCAGGAACGGGTTCAGACGCGTCACCGCCCGGCTGACGACAAAATCGTACGTATTTTTCAGGTGCTCCACCCGGGCCTGTTCCGCCCGAACATTAGTCAATCCGAGCGCCGAGCTGATTTCGGTTACTACTTTAATTTTTTTTCCGATGCTATCGACCAGGTGAAAGTCGGCTAGCGGATACAGAATCGCCAGCGGAATTCCCGGAAAACCGCCCCCTGTTCCGACGTCCAGAATTTCGGTGCCCGGAACAAAGTCAACTACTTTGGCAATGCCAAGCGAATGCAGCACGTGCTTCTCGTACAGTGAATCGATGTCCTGCCGGGATATCACATTGATTTGAGCGTTCCAGTGACGGTATAGCTCTTCCAAAGCCGCAAATTGCTCCAGTTGCTGCTTCGTCAGTTTCGGAAAGTATTTTTTTAGTAAGTCCAATGGTAATAATGCATGATAAATGATATGACGGCGGTTTGCAATGGCTTCTGGCGGCCTTTATTTCCAGGTCATCCGACGGTTTTTTTTCCGTGGAAGTAGGGTGACAACGCCCATTACCGTGTAATAAATTCCCATGACGACATCCAGAAACGGAATAGCGATCCAATCGACGGTATGCCCCAATCGGTAGCTGATGCGCCCAACGATGCCCCAAAAAGCAAATAGGCGGAAGGCAAACAAGCCGGTAGCAACCAACAAAAGTTGACCCTCCGGCTGACTCATCAAAGCTGCAAGTCCTTCTCTGGGTAGACGGAGGAAAGTAATCAGGGCAATCACTGGACCCGTCAGCCAGGTTAGTACGTGCGTTAGGGATAGCAGCCCCAGCCAGAATTTATTGCGGGTTTTGTAGTATTTCCCAACCGATAAATGTCGTTGTTTCTGATGCCACCATTCCGCAAAAGTTTCCTTCGGTTTCGAATACGTAAACGTTGCGGGATGCAGGCTAATGGCTACATTACGAGACGTGGCCACTTCGTTAATGAATAAATCATCGTCGCCCCCCAAAACACGGATGTGCGAGTAAAAGCCTTTGTTGGCCAGAAACAGCGAACGACGGTACATTAGGTTGCGGCCAACACCCATATAAGGTAAACCGATGCGCGCCATCGAAAAATATTGTACGGCCGTAAACAAAGTTTCGTACCGGATAAGCCGGTTGATCCAGCCGTGCTTTTTTCGCCGTTTGTACGGCCCAAAACCTAGTACGATCTCTTTCTTGGGTGTATATAACTGATTGACCATACCGGCTAGCCAATACTCACTGGCGGGCTGGCAATCGGCATCGGTAAGCAGAACAACATCGTGCGTAGCATTCCGGATGCCCGTAGTCAGGGCGTATTTCTTGGGGGTAACGTGTTCATGCTCGCGGTCGATTCGAATAAACCGTACATGCTCAAACCGCTCGACGGCTTTTTCCAGAAACTCCCGCGTACCGTCAGTTGAGCGATCGTCCATGATCAGCACTTCAAAGGTCCGATAGACCTGATCGTCTAGCAGTGGCAGCAACGTTCGCAGATTTTCCAGTTCGTTCCAGGCGCAGACAATGATGCTAACGGCCGGATCACCGGGCTGTCCGTCGATGGGTGCAACGCCCGATGGTGACCAATTTTCGTTTGGATCGCGGTAAAATGCGGTTCTTGAAAAAACACCCAGGATGTACAAAAGTTGTACGCTTATTGCAAAAAGACACACAACCGATACAATGACGACCACCAAAATTGGAAATAAATAGCTGATTAACAGAATTTGAATACGCGGGCAAATATACAGATTTTGATTTTCGGCGTAGGACTTTCGACCTTTGCGGTTTCAAAAGATTGTTGAACGAAGTACCATGCAATTTACCATACAGGCTAACGACCCACAGTCGAAAGCACGCGCGGGGGTGATTACGACCGACCACGGTAGCATCGAAACCCCCATTTTTATGCCCGTCGGAACGGCAGGAACCGTTAAGGCGGTTCACCAGCGGGAATTGCTCACCGATGTTCGGGCCGAAATTATTCTGGGAAACACGTATCACCTGTACCTGCGACCCGGCCTGGATATTCTGGAAAAGGCGGGCGGTTTACACCGGTTTAATGGTTGGGATCATCCTATTCTGACCGATAGTGGAGGCTATCAGGTTTATTCGTTGTCCGGAACCCGTAAAATAAAAGAAGAAGGCGTCACCTTTAAATCACACATCGACGGCTCCAAACATATCTTCACACCGGAAGGGGTTATGGATATCCAGCGCACCATTGGAGCCGATATTATAATGGCTTTTGATGAGTGTACCCCGTACCCTTGCGAATACAGTTACGCCCGCGCTTCCCTGGAAATGACCCACCGCTGGCTAACCCGTTGCATCAATCGGTTCGACAGCACACCGGACAAGTACGGTTATCAGCAGACCTTATTTCCGATTGTTCAGGGCAGCACGTACAAAGATTTACGGCTGAAATCGGCTGAATTTGTGGCCGAACAACAGCGGGACGGAAATGCGATCGGGGGGTTGGCCGTGGGCGAACCGGCGGAAGAAATGTACCACATGATTGAGCATGTCAACGCGGTTCTACCGCTGGACAAACCCCGTTATCTGATGGGAGTCGGAACGCCCGAAAACATCCTGGAAGCCATCGGTCTGGGCATTGATATGTTCGATTGTGTCATGCCAACCCGAAACGCCCGACACGGTGTCGTATTTACAACGGAGGGGATTATTAATATTAAGAACGAGAAGTGGAAGGACGATTTTAGTCCGATTGATGCCGCGCTGGGAGGGTACGCAAGTAATTTTTATTCGAAGGCTTATTTGCGTCATTTAATCAAATCTGAAGAAATTTTAGGGGCCCAAATAGCCAGCCTTCAAAACCTTACCTTCTATTTATGGTTAGTGAAACAAGCTCGGGAGCAGATCAATACTGGAAATTTTACAAATTGGAAAAGCAATATGTCAAAAAAACTGATGCAACGTCTTTGATGGTAGCCAAATCCTGTTTTTCTTGTGTCGCAAAAACAAATTGGCTGAATGAACAAAGTGGTCCGTAACTTGTTTGTAAACTACCAATGTGTTGTTTGCAAACTAAGCGAAAATCTATAGTTTTGCGGCAAAGCGTTGAAAGTTGCCTAAAAACGACTGGCTTAAATTAATTGATACACGTTGTTTCACCACACTCAATGGTTTATTAACTGTCAAACAATAACCTGATAAGTATGAAAAAAGTATCCCTGTTCGTAAGGGCAATGGGACTGGCTCTTCTGGCAGCGACAGGTGCCAGTGCTCAGTATAACCCGAAAGCCTCGTATGAAGGCCCTGCAAAGCTGAACACCTGGTCAGTTTCGGTCATGGGCGGACCCACTCAATTCTTTGGAGACCTTCGGGAATATGACTTTTACCCGGTCGCAAAAACTAGTTTTGACAGCTACAATGAACGTAAGTCGGCGTTTTTTGGCGTAGCCGTTGGTAAACAACTCTCTCACCTGTTTGGTCTTCAGCTGGATGGCCAGTTTGGAAACCTGGTTGGGATGAAACGTCGGTTGTACTACTCGTATTTCCGGTCCAATTTTATCCAGACTGACCTGACGGGAAGTGTTAACCTGAAAAGCCTGTTCTTTGGAATCAACAAAATGAAGCGTTGGAAAATCGATGCCTATACGGGTATAGGGGTCATGTTTTTCAAATCAACTGCTTATGAGCTAGGAACAGGGCGGGTACGTCGCTGGACCAAAACCAACAACGGCGACGGTATTCTGCGTGACGCCAAGTATGAAAAAGACTGGGCTATCCCCGTTGGTGTAGCAGTTAACTATGAATTGAGCTCTCGTTTTGACCTGGGTCTTGATTTCCGGTTTACCAACGTGAATACCGACCGGCTCGATGCCACCATTGGTGGAAACAGCTCCAGCTATTTTGACGGTTTTGGAACGCGGGGTCAGTTTGACAACCCGTTCGAGCGGAGAGGGGAATCTAATCTCGACAAATGGGGATACGTAGCCGCTACCGTTACTTACAAATTAGGTAAGAATGCCATCAAGGTTGAGAAAGTAAACGGCAAATACGATTACGATACCACGAAAGGAACATATCACCTGCGCTGGACGGATCCGAAAAACCTGATCAAACCGCCGGTTATCCTGACGCTGGAGCAAATCGACTCTGTTGCGAAAGCAAACCGTCCGAAAGATATCGACCCACGTTTGTTGACCGATACGGATAACGACGGTGTATCTGACTACTTCGACCGTGAGCCGAACACGCCAGCTGGTAGCATTGTTTCCGGTGCTGGTGAAGCCATCGACTTCGACAAGTACGTTAGTGCAGCATTGCCGGGTATCGCCTGTGCCGAAATCCTGACAAACGTAACGTTTGACACAGATAAAAACATTATCAAGCCTCAGTTCCACGATATGCTGAACAAGGTGGTTGAACTGCTGAACAAAACGCAGTGCCGTCTGCAGCTTTCAGGTCACGCCGATCGCCGGGCTTCAGACCGTTACAACATCGCTCTGTCGCGTCGCCGGGTTGAGGCTGTGAAAAACTACCTGGTGAAACAAGGTCTGAATGATCCGAACCGGATCATTATCGACTACTTCGGTTCATTCAAACCCATCGGTGACAACTCACGGGCGGGTCTGACGAAAAACCGTCGGGTTGAATTGCGCCTGGTTCCGTAATTACGGTTCTTACAATCGAAAAACCCCGGCAGTTACGATCTGTCGGGGTTTTTTGTGTTTTGTAGAAAAAAAGCCAAATACCTTGCTAAAGGCAGGAGAGATAGGTCAGAATAGTTGATTTTATAACCCGTATTTTATATTTGGGTTTCCATTTGCAATGGAGCGCTGGATGAAAAGTCCCTTACTTTAACACGCCATATTGTGTACGAAGAATTAAAGCAGAAACAAAAACGGATTGCCGTTATCGGTCTGGGGTATGTGGGCCTTCCAATTGCGCTGGAGTTTGCCCGTCAGTTCAAGGTTATTGGCTTTGATATTAACCCCGAGCGGGTAGTGATGATGCAAAACGGCATCGATCCCTCGCATGAGCTGGAACCGGAAGCGTTTCAAAACCGGGATATTGTGTTTACCGACGACCTTGAAGTGCTGCGCCAGGCTAATTTTTTCGTAGTTGCCGTGCCGACACCGGTTGATGATTACAAGGTTCCCGATTTAAAACCCTTGCAGCGGGCTTCCGAAACCGTGGGCCGTGTGCTAAAAAAAGGCGATTTCGTTATTTATGAATCAACCGTATATCCAGGTTGTACGGAAGAAGACTGCCTGCCGATCCTAGAGCAGTATTCCGGCTTGCGTGTGGGGGCCGACTTTAAGATTGGCTATTCTCCCGAGCGCATCAATCCCGGTGACAAAGAGCGTACACTAACTACGATCTTAAAGATAGTTTCAGGGAGTGATGCCGAGGCCTTGGATGAGATTGCCGCCATTTACGGAAGTATCATTCGGGCCGGTATTTATAAAGCTCCCACCATTAAAGTTGCCGAAGCGGCCAAAGTGATCGAAAACACCCAGCGTGATCTGAACATCTCTCTGATGAATGAGTTGTCGATTATCTTCGATAAAATGGATATTGATACGCAGGAAGTGATCAAGGCCGCGGGTACAAAGTGGAACTTCCTGAAATTTACGCCCGGGCTGGTAGGAGGGCATTGCATTGGCGTCGATCCGTACTATCTACTGTATAAAGCCCGGCAGGTGGGGTATGACCCACAGGTGATTCACAGTGGCCGTCGGATCAACGACGGTATGCCTGCCTATATCGCTACAAAGCTGGTGCAAATGCTGATCAAAAAAGGCAAGGCTCCGCAGCAAACCAAGGTCCTGGTTATGGGAATTACATTCAAGGAAAATGTATCCGATATCCGTAATTCAAAAGTTGCCGATCTGGTGCGGGAGTTAATGAAGTATTCCGTTAACGTCCATATTGTCGACGAATATGCGTCACCGAATGAAGTTGCGCATGAATATAATTTGACCTTAATGGACACACCTTCAAGTAAATATGACGCCGTTGTCATGGCGGTAGCCCATGATTCGTATCGGAAGCTCGATATTGCGTATTTCCGCTCTATCATGAATGGGCAGCCCGTTTTGCTGGATCTGAAAGGATTATATGATAAGGAAGATACCGAAGGAATCGAATATTGGCGGATGTGATTAAGCTTCTTTTCAGCCACAAAAAAAGACCCGCTAGCGGGTCTTTTTTTGTGGTTGAAAAGAAAAACCGCCACCTAGACCGTTACATATTTCAGAGGAATACGTCTTAATAAAGTATATGTAAAAAAAGTGAAATAAAATTGCTTGTACATAATACTGTTCTTGCCCACCGTAACCTATTGACTTATGCAGAAAGTAACCAAACCGGGGCGGCTGGTCCCTAAGGTGTTAATTGTTGACAATCATTCCATCGTTCGTTCAGGGCTTCGTCTATTGATGAAAGAACGATACTGCGGCATTCAGGTTGACGAAGCTAAAAATGGTAGTGAGGCTTTTGGGAAAATTATCGAGCGTTCATATCATCTGGTCATTATGGACATCAATATGCAGAATACAGATACGTTCAGTTTGCTCCAGAACATACGGGCCGTAGCGCCGAATTTACCGATCATGCTATTTACAACTATGACGGAATATGCTTTTGCTAAACGGTATTTGAAACTGGGCGTAAAAGGGTACGTTAGTAAGCTGGCTGAAGACGATGAAATTCTAAAAGCGATTTATGCCCTCCTGAACGGGAAACGCTACGTTTGTTCAGACTTGAAGGAGCAGATGGCCGACGATACCCATTTCGCCAGACAACCAGACCCATTTAGCCTGCTGTCCAATCGCGAGCTGGAAGTTGCCTATCATCTTATAAGGGGAAAATCCGTAAGCCATATTGCTGATACATTGAATATTCACACCTCAACCGTTGGGACGCATAAATCCCGGATTTTTGATAAGTTAAAGGTTGATAATGTGGTTGTTATGCGAGATTTGGCCGTGTGCTATCGGTTGATATAAAAAAGCCGCGAACGAAAACCGTTGCGGCTGGTACAAGAGTAACGCCAAGAAAGTTTATAAAGCGGCTTCGCTTTTAACGGTTTTACCAATAGCCAATAATTGTTCGGGGGTTTGGTAACCTAATACGGTTTTGAGCACTTTACCGTTGCCATCGATGAACATCAGGGTGGGGTAACCTTCCACCGGGTACTTCAACGCCAGTTCCGGCCCTTCGCCGGATTCCATATCGATTTTCACGTTAATGAACTCCTGGTTGAAGAAATCGCCAACCGATTTCTGCGTGAAAACGTTTTTTTGCAGCATTTTGCAAGGACCGCACCAGGTAGTATAAGCGTCAAGAAAAACAATCTTTTTCTCCGCTTTGGCTTTGGCCAGATGAGCTTTCCAGGTGGCTTCTGCGAATTGGATGCCAGGCTCGGTGCCCGTGGGGGTTCCGGCTGCGTCTGGCTCCAGCATTTCTGCTTCTGTTGTTTCTGCTGTGGTGCTAACAACTTCGGTAGCCGAGGCCTGGTCACCTTCGGATTGACTTTGGGTGTTGCAGGCATTGGTGCCCAACGCCAGGGTGAGTAATAAAGCGATCAAGCTTGTATTCTTCATGACAGTTGATTCTTTCTGATAAAGTAATAACGTTGAAGGGTTTCCTATTCGTTTCCTTTTCGTGGAAAATTCGGGTGCTCAAACCACTTCTATGGTGCAATTTTAAGCAAAAATATCGAGTATTGGACGCCGGTTTTTGCTCCAATTAAAATTCATAATAGTACTCTTCTCAATTCTTTACGAACTTTGCAGTTCGCAAACGATTCTATAATTCGTTTGTTGCACGACTATGGAAGTAAAACAAGCAGAATTTGTGATGAGCAATTCCGATCCGACCCGGTGCCCAAAACCGGATATGCCGGAGTATGCCTTCATTGGGCGCTCAAACGTCGGGAAGTCATCGCTCATTAATATGTTGACCACCCGGCATAAGTTGGCGAAAACATCACAGACGCCCGGAAAAACTCAATTGATCAACCATTTTCTGATCAACACGGATTGGTACCTGGTCGATCTGCCGGGCTACGGTTTTGCCAAGGCACCGCAACGGGAGCGGGAAAAATGGGAACGAATGATTGACAGCTACCTGACAGACCGTCCCAATCTGATCTGCACATTTGTGCTGGTTGATGGGCGGATTGAACCGCAACGCATCGATCTGGAATTCATGGAGCGAATGGGACAGCGTGGTATACCATTTGTAATCATCTTCACAAAAACCGAAAAAATTAGTACAAACGCCCTTCATCAAATGGTGAAGAAGTATGAACAGACCATGAAGAAGACCTGGGCCGAACTGCCACCGATGTTCATTTCGTCGTCGGTAAGCAACCGGGGAAAAGAAGAGATTCTGAACTATATCGACCAGCTCAATAAAGAGTATTATCAACAGGTAAAAACAAAAAAATAAGTACGATCGATGTACTATTAAGGCTATCTTTGCCCTTCAGTTTTTACGTAAATTTGGCAATAACCAAGTTAAATTGTCCGTTACCCATTAAACACGCAGCATGGAAGCGCTGAAAGAAATTGCAAATATTGCCGGAAAGGGCGGCCTTTACCGGATCGTAAAACCCAGCCGGGCCGGAGTGATTGTGGAGTCACTTGATGAGCGAAAAGAAAAGTCAATGATTGGTCCCACCGCACGGGTTTCAGTATTGAAAGACATTTCGATTTATACGGATGACGAAGAACAGTCAAAACCGTTGGCCGATGTGTTTCTGGCGATTTACGAGAAATACGGCGATGAATTACCGATAACGCCGAAGTCGGCGTCGAATGCTGAACTGGCTGATTTCATCGGTGAAGTTGTTCCTGATTATGACCGTGACCGGGTACATATGTCAGATGTGAAGAAGATGATCAGCTGGTATTTCATTCTGCGGAAAAGTCTGCCGGAAGCCTTTGAGCAACCAACTGAAGAAACGACTGAAACAGCTTCAACTGAAGAACCGGCTGTTAGCGGGGAAGCGGAGGAGCAAAAAGCATAAAGAATTCCATTTTCAGTAATTTAAAAAGCAGGAATGGCCTTTGGCTTCCTGCTTTTTTTAATTCATTGAAGACGCCAGAATAGAGCTGGAACAAAAGACAAAATCGTTACGAATAGCTTCTCCCGCATTGCTACATGAACTTCCTCATAGTTTCTTCCGCAAAACCGGCGCTGGACGTCATGCCTTTGCCACCAATGCCGGTGATAATGTGGATGTTACCCAAATCGGCTTCAAAGATTTCGCCGGGCGTCTGCGCGTAAAAACCGGCCCAACTGCGCTGAATGCGATCCACCGGAAAGGTGACAATTCGGCGGGCTTCCTGAATAATGAGTTGATCAATGTAAGCGTTGGTATCAAAACCCAGATCGTCGGTTTGCGTAGCTGATGCGTATTCGTGCGAATCGCCGAGGATCAACGAGCCATCGAGTGCCTGTTTAAACAGGACGTGGATACCCCATTTCTTCAACTCCGCCAGGTGTTCCGGCGTCTGAAGGTTGGCGTATGACGGACATTCGGTGAAGGATTCGTACCGGCGGATGGTCAAACCCGTCAGAATATTGCCAGGAAGCGCTACCTCTGGCATCGGAACCGTTTGCATCATTTGCAGTTTACTAACCACCAAACCGCTTTGGGCGAACAAGTCGGGATACAGCAACCGGAATTCGCTACCGTTGCAGAGCAGAACGTTCTGTGCCTGAAATCGTTCGCCACTAGCCAGCTCAACTTCGGCCCCGCTGGTGGTTGATTCGCAGCGAATGACGGCGGCATTGGGCCGATACGTTGCGTTAGGGTACTTGGTGGTCAAATACGTGAGGAGCCGGTAAATCATCTGATCGGGCTCAACGCTAACTTCATTGGGAAAAAACAGAGCACCCTGCACGTAATCGGGCCGTAAAACCGGGTATTTCGCCAGGGTTTGTGCTTTTGACCACAATTCACACGGATATTCATCGGCCCGCCGTTGGTCGTAAAGCTCGTTGGCCAGCGCCCATTCGTCCGCGTCCGAAGCCACGTAAACCGAGCCGTTGGCCCGGACCGTAATATCGTATTCCTGCTGAATTTCGCCGTAAATTTCCAGGCTGCGCCGACCGTACTGATACCAACGTCCGCTCAGGCCCGACGGTACCACCTGACCAAAATTGCGGACGGTAGCGCTTACGGGTCGGTTGTCTTTTTCCAGAATCAGCACTTTTTTACCCGCCCGGGCTGCGTGAAGTGCGTGGAAGGTGCCCAGCGCGCCCGAACCGATGATGATAAAATCAAAAGAAGCCACGAAGGAAGAATTAAAAATGAGGAGGTTGTTTCGTTTCCATTTTTGGAATACAGTTTATGGTGAGTCGCTAGTAACCAATACCGTACACCCAAATTAACTTACTGTATTAGCGCTGGTAGGTCGCGTAGCGACGCCAGTAGGTGGTTGTGCGGGTGCGGTTCGAGCTGGCTGTGGCTGTGCGTGCCATTGACCACGCCCAGGTTTAAGCCCACACCAGCGGCTTGCCCCGACAACAGGTCGGATGGCGTATCGCCCAAGTTTACCACACGTTTTGGATCGGTAACGCCCAACAACCGCATTGCTTTCTGAATCATAAAAGGCTGAGGACGCCCCTGGTCGACTTCATCGCTGGCAATGGATGCCTGAATAACGGTTTGATCGGTGCCAACATAGTGTTCGTTCAAACCGTCGAGCCAGCCTAGTTTTTCGAGGATTATATTCGTCACTTTTCGGTAAAAACCGGTCGTAAGCGCAATTTTGATGTGATTTTCACGCAGAAATGCAAATGCTTCCAGGCAGCCCTCGGTGGGGTAAACAGGTTGCGTGCGGTAGTGATTTTCCAGGATTTCGGTAAACAACTGATAGGATTGATCAACTTTTTCCTTCAACTCATTGGGCGTAGCACCGTCTACCTGCTCGCGCCAAAGCGTTTCAAAGACAAACCGTTTGGACAAGCCCTGCATCGCGAGAATCCGTTCATCACTAACCGTCAAATCGGTTTGGGATGCGGCCTGGGCAAAACATCGTTCAACTTCGTGCTGGTCGCGGACGGTGGTGCCAGCCATATCAAAGACCACCAGTTGGAATGATTTCATTGGGGCAAAAATAGATAAACGATCAATCATCAAACATACAAAAGGCTAGCTTATAAATGGTTATCGGTTTATTAAATTCCTGTAATCCTTGAGCTTATCCGGGCTTCTTTGTAGATTCCATTTTGAAGCGTGTTGTCATTAGGACATCCTGATTTCGTACAACTCTTTTTGATTTTGTTACCACTATGGCGTACCGTTATTCTGTCCGGAACCTCACCTACCGTTTCGACGACTTGAAAACGCTGCTGGCAAAGGCCACTCCGTTGCGGTCGGGCGATCAGCTGGCGGGGGTAGCGGCACAAACCGCCGAGGAACGGGTGGCGGCCCAGATGGCGCTAGCCGACCTGCCGCTGACGGTTTTTCTGAACGAAGCCGTTATTCCGTACGAATCGGATGAAGTAACCCGGCTCATTATGGATTCGCACGATGCGAATGCTTTTGCTTCCATCAGCCACCTGACCGTCGGCGATTTGCGCAACTACCTGTTGTCGGACAGTGTTGACACGAACACACTGGCGGACCTGCGGTCGGGCTTACTCCCGGAGATGGTGGCGGCTGTGAGCAAATTGATGCGAAACCAGGATTTAATTACGGTAGCGGCTAAGTGTGAGGTCGTAACGCGGTTTCGGAATACGATTGGTTTAAAAGGACGGTTCTCGACGCGACTCCAACCCAACCATCCAACGGACGACTTCCGGGGCATTGCCGCCAGCATTATTGATGGGTTGTTTTACGGAAGTGGCGATGCTGTGATTGGAATCAATCCGGCTACGGATCACGTTCGTACCGTCATGCGACTCGTTGAGATGATGGATCAGATTCGACAACGGTTTGACATTCCGACGCAATCGTGCGTTTTGAGCCATATTACCACTACTTTACAGGCCATTGAACAGGGCGCGCCGGTGGATCTGGTTTTTCAGTCGATCGGTGGCACAGAAGCTGTTAATGCATCATTCGGGGTAGATCTGGCCCTGTTACGAGAGGGATTTGATGCGGGGCGTTCGTTGCAGCGGGGTTCTGTTGGTCAAAATGTCATGTATTTTGAAACGGGGCAGGGAAGTGCGCTGTCGGCGAATGCGCACCACGGCGTAGACCAGCAAACCTGCGAGGTGCGCGCGTATGCCGTTGCCCGGCTTTTTGAACCGTTGCTGGTCAATACGGTAGTCGGTTTTATCGGACCGGAATACCTGTACAATGGGAAGCAGATCATTCGGGCCGGATTGGAAGATCATTGTTGTGGAAAATTGCTGGGCCTGCCGATGGGCGTTGATATCTGCTATACCAACCACGCCGAAGCAGATCAGGATGATATGGATACTTTGCTGACCTTACTCGGCACGGCGGGCGTTAATTTTATCATGGGAATTCCTGGTGCCGACGATGTGATGCTGCACTACCAGAGCACATCCTTTCACGATGCGCTGTACGTGCGGGATTTGTGTCAGTTGCGGCCCGCACCAGAGTTTGAATCCTGGCTGTTGCGCATGGAACTGATGAACGCCGACGGAAAAATACTTCCCGTTAAAAACACCCACCGTTTACTGCAAGCTTATGAAACAACTACCTGAACAGTCCGATCCGTGGGCTTTTTTGCAGAGCCATACGTCTGCCCGGATCGCCCGGGGGCGTACGGGGCATAGCCTGCCTACGCGCGCGTTGTTGGATTTTCAGCTGGATCATGCCCGCGCCCGCGATGCTGTTTTTTCGGCGGTGGCGGTAGAGGAGCTTCTGCAAAAAATGGAAGTAATTCATCAGCCGGTTTTGCGGCTTCATAGCCAGGTGGCAGATCGATCGCAATATCTTCAACGACCGGATCTGGGCCGCAAACTGAAAACCGAAAACCTACCAGGTCTTCAAGAATGGGCAGGTTTAAACGGATTTGACCTCTGTATTGTGATCGCCGACGGTTTATCGGCCACGGCCATCAACCGTCACGCGCTGGCGGTTGTTGCCCGTTTAACAGAAGCAATCCGAAAAGTGGGCTGGACATTGGCACCAGTATGCTTGGTGGAGCAGGGGCGGGTGGCCATTGGTGACGAAATTGCGCACGCTCTGAAGGCCGAAACCGTCGTGGTGTTAATCGGCGAACGACCGGGATTGACTTCACCCGACAGCATGGGCGCTTATCTGACGTTCGGACCGAAGCCGGGGATGACTGACGAGGCACGCAACTGCATTTCCAATATCCGCCCTGAAGGATTGCCGTACGAGGCCGCTGTGCAAAAGCTGCTGTATTTGCTGACTGAGATGAGAACCCGAAAATTATCGGGCGTTCAGTTGAAGGATGAGTTTGACGACAGCCGATGGCTCCATTAGCGGAGCGGTTGTAAGGTGGCTTTCATCCGGGTAGTCAGGAAAACCTTTTTACCAGAAATCCGTTCCAGCATGGGTTTGAGAATCTTATCGGCGTTTTGCCGGGTTTGGTCCAGTATGCCGCTATTGACGGCCGACTGCCGGATCTGGCTTTCGGCCCGCCGGTATGCTTCACTGACCAGTTGGGCTTCTTCAAAAAAAGCGTATTCGGTATTGAAAACCCGCGACCGCCGGTGATCAATTTTGTAGGAACAAAGTTCGGGCTCGGGCAGGTGAACAATCAGGCTGTCACCCTGTGTGGTAATGTCCTCCGGTTTTATTTTGGTCAGGTCCAGGCAACCGACCGCTTCGCCTTCTACAATTAGCACGGCTTTGGAGTTGGGCAGCCACTCCCGCACCAGTTGGTGTTCTACAATATCCTTGAAACGGTATTTAACCAGCTCCAGCTTTCCCAATTCGGTTACTTCCTGCAAGACCACCGTCTGGGTCGTACTTTCTTTCTTCGTCAAACCACTGAAAAGCGACCAGCCACGCAGTTGCTCCCATACCACAACCAGACCAACGATGAGTAGGAGGAGAAGAAACAAACGAATTAATGTATTGAGAAAACGGGTCATAAAGAGTAGGTTAGCTGATTTACGGTTTGCAGTTTACGGTAGACGTCCATTGAGCAGAGCCTCAGATTGATTAAGATGATCAGGATTAATGATCGCAACCGTAAATTATGAATCGTAAGTCGGAGTTTATATAACGAAAAATCCCAAACCAATTGCTTAGTTTGGGACTTCAGGAAACTAATTCATCATAGGTTAGTGAAAGTTCTGCGACGCATCAACCGGTTGTTTTTCTAAATCGAACAAATCCGTCAATACATCGATCAGCGTGTCGGCTTCGCCCCGTTTGCAGGCCGCTTTCAGTTGCAAAACCGGTGCCTTCATAATTTTCTGCATGATGCTGCGCGTAATTTTCTCCACTTTCTCGGACTCTTCAGCAGTCATGTTTTTCAAATGCCGGGCAATTTCCTCTTTCCGGATTTGCTCCAGGGCATTTTTAAATTTGTTGATGGTGGGGGAAACGATCATCTCGCGCGACCAGTCATTGAAATCACCAATGGATTGATCAATAATCGCTTCGACCTGCGGAATTGACGCCATCCGACGGCTCAGGGCTTCGTCGGCCCGATTGCGGATGTGGTCGATGTTATAAAGAAGTACGCCCGGCACTTGTTCGATGTTCATGTCGACACTGCGGGGTACGGATAAATCAAAAATGTATTTGAACGTCAAGGAGTTTAGGCCCGACAATAAGTCGGCGGTAATCAGCGGTTTTTCGACCAGCACCGAGGAAATAATCACATCGGCCTTGGCAATTTCTTCCGTTAGATTCGCAAAATCGGCGACGCGGAACGAATGCTTTTCCGCCAGCGCGTCGGCTTTTGAACGAGTCCGGTTGCAGAGCGTGATCCGGGTTAGTTTGCGGGCCGCGAGGTTTTCACAGATATCTGCCCCAATCTCACCCAACCCAATAACCAGAATTGACGGGTTGGCCGAACCATGTTCTGACATGTACGGACATCCGCTGGCACCAACCAATTCTTCGATCAATTCAACGGCAGCGTACGAAACCGATGCGGCCCCGTCGCGGAAACTGGTTTCCTGCGCAACCCGTTTGTTGGTGAAGAAGATGGTGTGCATCAACCGGTGTAGGAAAGGTCCCGCCATGTCCAGATCAGCCGACCATTGATAGGCCTGTTTAACCTGGTTCGGAATCTGCATATCACCGACCACCTGCGAGTGTAACCCCGTGCAGACTTCAAACAGATGCCGGACTGCAGTGGCCTGAGTATCAAAAAAATGAAAATAAGCGAGGTAATCGTCGGTGGAAATGATTCCTTTCTCTGCGAGTAACAGGCGGGCAATGTCCTGATTTAGGTTTTGTGAAGAGGTGTAATAAACCTCCGTACGGTTGCAGGTAGAAATAACCAGTGCTTCCGTAGCTCCAAAAAACTCCCGAAGTTTGATCAGAAATTGCTTAGACTCGTCTTCGTTTAATGCAATTAGCTCTCTAACAGCCAGTGGAGCGGTTTTATGCGAAAGACTAATTGATCTAAAGAAATCGTGCATTGCTACTATTCAAATAATGCCCAAAATTACAATACAATTCTCTTACAGAAAACACTGTTGGGGTAGATTCAGTTTACTGGATACTTATTTAGAATCTCTATAAACTGTTGCAAAGTTCTCCCCTTTATATCCTATTTACAATATTATTCCGGTGAGACGGGAAATAAGCGCATTGAATTGCTCAAATTGAGCGTTATTCCGTAAGCAATGCGAAGGTACGCCCGTTACGGATGGAATAGGATGATGATGGTCAGCGGATTAACTGATAATTTTCAAGGAATGCGCAGAACGTCTGGTGGGGTTGCCTGAACCAAAAGTATATGTTAAAGTCACTCGATATATATGGTCAGCGAAATACGCTGAAAATTGTTGTTGCCCTGAATTTGCTGCTGGTTGGTACGGCTTCGCTCTTGTACACCAATAGCCTGGTGGAGAAGCTGGAAGAGCGCGAGGAGAATTATGTCCGGTTGTACGCTAAAGCCCTGATTAACATTTATAACAATGATTCCGACGAAGATGTGACCTTCATCACACAGGAGATTTTGTTCGTCAATCAGAAAAATCAGGTTGAGACTATTTACATCGACGAAACGAATACCATTGCTTATTCAAACATTGAGACCCCGCCGGGGATGACCGAGGAGGAAAAAAGGCGTCTGGAAGAAGAGGAGCTGGCGGAGATGAAAAAAGAACACAGGCCCATCGTGGTGGAGCTTGAAAACAATAAACGAGGGTTTATTTACTACCACAATTCCTCGCTGTTGACTCAACTTCGGTTTTTCCCGTACGTTCAATTAGGGGTGCTGATCACGCTCGGTTTTCTGGCTTATTTAGCCTTTAGCTCCGCCCGACGAGCCGAGCAAAACCGGGTTTGGGTTGGATTGGCCAAAGAAACCGCTCACCAATTGGGTACGCCCTTGTCGTCGCTGATGGCGTGGGTTGAATACTTCCGAACCGATCCGGCAATGGATCAATCCATTGCCGACGAAATCGAAAAAGACGTTAAACGCCTGGAAACCATCGCCACGCGATTCTCCAGCATTGGCTCTATTCCAACGCTGAAAAGCGAAGATGTTTACGAAACGGTCTATCAGTTCATTGGCTACCTTGAGAAACGGATTTCCACGAAAGTCAAAATGCACGTGGAAAATTTTCTGGTAGATGGCAAAGTGGTTAAAATTAACAAGTTGTTGTTTGAATGGGTGATCGAAAACATTTGCAAAAATGCGGTCGATGCCATGGGGGGCGTGGGTAAACTAACCATCCGGCTAATACCGCTACCGCGCAACGAAATCGCCATCGATATTACCGACACGGGTAAAGGAATCAGTAAGGCAAATTTGCAGAAAGTGTTCAATCCCGGCTACAGCACCAAAAAACGGGGGTGGGGGCTGGGGCTAACGCTGGCCAAACGGATTATCGAAGAATACCACGACGGACGGCTTTATGTCAAAAATTCTGAAGTGGGCAAAGGAACGACCTTCCGGATCTTGCTGAAGGAAAGTGTAATGGCGGAAGGGCCGATTGTGAAAGGGCAAAAAACCGTCAAGAGCAGCTGATCAGCTGCTCTTGACGAAAATTTTATAGAGGTACGGAAATTGTATCGGTTTCTACAATGTTGCTGACATTCAATTGCCGATCCCGGATACGAATGGTAAATTTAACCGGTGTCATGCGGGTGTTGCGCGTCCGTAGGAAGCTCTGCGAAAAGTCCAGTTTGCCTTCCAATGGGCTCTTCTTGTTGTCGGCTTTCAGGCGTGGAAAGAAAAGACGGTTATAAATGGGTAAATCGTAATATTCGAACTTTCCGTTGACGAGCCGGTAGGCTTTCAGTTCGTAATTGCCCCACGTTCCGTAGGCCACCGAGTCGATGTTTTGCCGCTCATCCGGTGATAAGCCCAGATCGCCGTCGCCGTCCTGAAAGCTAACGGTAATGACCACCGAGTCTTTTTCAACCTGGGAAAAGTCATCGAAAGCCGGGTATGATGTAACCGAAGGTGATCCGATGTTGGGGGTATTGCTAAAGTCGGGCGGCTCGATGCAGCAGATGACCAAAGAGGCCAATCCGAAAAAAAACAGACCATGTCGAATAAATCGCGTAGACATCGTGTTAATAGACTATCGTTCTTGTTAAATATAACTGGCTTACGTGAATAAGGCCATTTCTTCCATTACTTTGTCGTCTTCCAGCATCCGTCAGCAGCTTCGGAATCGGATTATCGGGTTAGCAGCTGAAGAGCCATCGGCGTTTGAGCCGCTCGCGCTCGATGTGTTTCAATACCAGTCCCGGTTCAATTCCATCTATGCCACCTACCTGCGGCATCTGCGGATTCAGCCTGAAAAGATACAGCGTATTGATCAGATTCCGTTTCTGCCGATTGCTTTTTTCAAACAACACACCGTTCTGACGTCTTCGGCGGAAGGGGCTGTTCCAACCAGCGGTTTACTCACTTTTGAAAGCAGCGGCACAACTGGTTCGGTCAACAGCCGCCATTATGTGCCCGATCCGGTTTTGTATGATACCGTTAGCCAACAACTCTTTGAGCGGGTTTATGGTCCACTCGACCGCTTTTATATTCTGGCCTTGTTACCGTCATACCTTGAACGAAATAACTCGTCGTTGGTGTATATGGTTCAGCGGTTTATTGAAAAAACGAGCTCGGACGTATCGGGTTTTTTTCTGCACAATACGGATGATTTGACGGCTACACTTCGGCAGCTGAGCACAGCGCCGGAACCAAACCGCAAGATCCTGCTTATCGGGGTTACGTTTGCATTGCTCGACTGGGCCGAATCCGGCACGGATTTCTCGTTTTTGCGGAGGCTTCCCGAACTGATCGTCATGGAAACCGGTGGCATGAAAGGTCGGCGGCAGGAACTAATTCGCGAAGAAGTACACGACCTGCTGACGGGCCAACTAGGTATTGAGGCCGTTCATTCTGAATACGGCATGACGGAACTTCTTTCGCAGGCGTATTCAACGGGCCAGGGGGGGTTCCGGATGTCGCCGACGCTGCGTATCCGGCTCCGCGACGTAAACGATCCCTTTCATAGTTATGAATCTTCGGAGTCGGCGAGCCGGCTGACGGGTGGAATTAATGTTATTGATCTGGCCAATCTGGATTCCTGTAGTTTTATTGAAACACAGGATTTGGGACAGTATGAAAAAGGAACACCCGATGCTTTTCGAGTCATCGGGCGTTTTGATAATTCGGATGTGCGCGGTTGCAATCTAATGGTTTTGTAGCGCGGTTTTGAGTTATTGACCAAAGCCAAAACCGCGCCTAACCGCGAATTATTTATGCGTAAGTTTCTACATCATAGCGGTTGATTTGATCACCACAAAGGATAACAAGTCGCTCAATTACGTTGCGAAGTTCGCGGACGTTGCCGGTCCAGGGGAGTGATTGAAGGTACTCCATGGCATCGGTCGTAATTTCCTTGGGCGGGGCTCCGTACTCCTCCGCAATGTCGTGCAGAAACTTTTCTGCCAACAGCGGGACGTCCTCCTGGCGATCGGCCAGGGGCGGAACATGAATCCGAATGACACTCAGCCGGTGGTACAAATCCTCGCGAAAATTACCATCTGCAATTTCTTTCCGGAGGTCTTTGTTGGTGGCAGCAATTACCCGGACATTAATTTTTATTTCCTTATCACCGCCCACGCGGGTAATTTTGTTCTCTTGCAGCGCCCGCAATACCTTGGCCTGGGCCGACAGACTCATATCGCCAATTTCATCCAGAAACAGCGTTCCGCCATCGGCCTGTTCAAACTTTCCCTGTCGCCGGGCTGCGGCACCGGTAAAGGCTCCCTTTTCGTGGCCAAACAACTCGCTCTCAATCAGTTCACTGGGAATAGCAGCGCAGTTTACCTCGATCAGTGGCATCACGGCCCGGCTGCCTTTTTCGTGGATTTGTTTGGCTACCATTTCTTTGCCGGAACCATTGGCACCCGTAATCAGAACGCGGGCTTCGGTGCGGGCTACGCGGTCGATGGTTTCTTTGACCCGGCGGATGGCGTCGGAATCGCCTACGATTTCATTGAGCTTATAAATACGCCGTTTTAGCGTTTTGGTCTCCGTAACCAGTTTTGCTTTTTCGATCGCATTGCGCACGGTTACCAGCAGGCGGTTTAGGTCGGGTGGTTTGGTGATGAAGTCGAAAGCGCCACGCTTGGTTGCTTCCACGGCATTTTCAACGTTACCGTAGGCCGAAATCATGATAAACTGAGTCCCTCTACCCATTTCGGCGGCCTTCAAAAGAAGTTCAAGGCCATCCATCTTGGGCATTTTAATGTCGCAAAGAGCAACATCGTAGCTGTTCTGCTTGATTAGATCCAGTCCTTCTTCGCCATCTTTTGCTTCGTCAACTTCGTACCCCTCATACTCTAGAATATCACGAAGTGCGTCCCGAATACTTTTTTCATCATCAACGATGATCAATCTCGCCATAGTCAGAGTGTTACTTTAATAAGAACTCCAGTTACTTGTCCGGGAAATAACTCATACGAACCTGAATTTAAACTGAAAGTAATAGAAAGGGATTTCAATTAGCAAGGGTATTTCCTTTTTTTTAGAAGGAATGAGCCAAACAGGCAGTATTTGATTTTTTTACGGGGTGTCTGGCATTGGTTTTAATATATGATACAGATATCATTTGATATAATTCTGTATTTTGTTATTAAATCATATTTTTTATAACCAGTGTTTGAAATATTGAAAGAATACCTTGTAATATCATAAAAGATGATGCAATTTACGCCAAAAGTGTCTGAAAGACACCTTATACGAGTAGCGGCCACACCCTTCTTAAATTTGCCATCTTTATTTTTAATTTCTTTTATGTATTACTCTACTTTCCTCCGAAGCCTGCTGATTATCTGGCTCATAGCTATAGTAGCTTTGGGTGCTCAGGCGCAAAACCGACAGGTAACCGGTACTGTGGTGTCCGGTAAAGATCAACAGCCCATCGCCGGGGTTTCGATTTTAATTAAGAATTCAACGGTAGGAACGACTACCGACGCAAGTGGGAAATTTTCCCTCAATGTACCGGCCAATACCACCCTCGTGTTCAGTTCTATTGGTTTCATGGCGCGTGATGTGGCCGTGGGGAACCAAACGGTGTTGACAGTAACTCTTGAAGAAGGGTTACAAAACCTTGATGAAGTCGTAGTAACGGCGCTCGGGATTAAAAAAGAAGCCAAGCGTCTGGGGTACGCAACGGCCAACGTCAGCTCCGAACAAATCACTACCAACCGTACGGTTAATTTTATGAATGCCCTGCAGGGCAAAGTGGCCGGGGTGAATATTTCCAGCCTGGGTACCGGGGCTGCCGGAACCAGTAAAATACGGATTCGGGGACAATCGTCGTTTTCCGGCCAGAACAACCCGTTGATTGTTGTGAACGGTGTGCCGATTGATAATACCAACTTTGGCCAGAACAACGGAAATACCGGTAGCGATGGCTCCATTGCTGGCCGGGATCGTAACTACTCCGACGGGGGCGATGGTCTGTCGTCCATCAACCCGGATGATATCGAAGGAATGACGGTTTTGAAAGGCGGAACGGCTGCGGCCCTGTACGGATCGCGGGCCAAAGACGGCGTCATCATGATCACCACCAAAACCAAAGGCAGCGGACAGGGCATCGGCGTCGTTTACAACACGAACTTCACGGCCGATCAGCCGCTGGACTTTACGGATTTTCAGTATGAATATGGTCAGGGCGAATACGGTGTTCGGCCCACCGCTCCGAATCCAACGACCGGCGTCTGGAGCTTTGGGGAAAAATTCAATGGACAAACCCAGGTTCTGTTCGGCGGGATAACGGTTCCGTACGAACCCGTGCGCAACCGCATCCGGAAATTTTACCGTACCGGCTCCACCTGGACCAATTCGGTTTCGGTTTCATCGGGTGGTGAAAAAGGCGGCTTTAACTTGTCGGTTTCCAATACGGACAACAAAGGCATTACGCCCAATAACACCTTCAACCGGAAAACCATCAACCTGGGCTTTAGCTACAATCTTTCGAGTAAGTTGACCGTAACCGGAACCATGAACTACTCGAACGAATACAACAAAAACCCGCCCCAGATTGCGCAGCAGGACAACAGTACGCCGACGGTTGTTTACACCATGTCGAATTCCATGCCGCTCGATGTGCTGGAGGCTAATCAAATCAATCCGGCAACGGGGAATGAATTCATCTGGTCGCGGTTTCAAAACCGTACCAATCCGTACTTTGTCCTGAGCCAGAAATTTGAAAACATCCGGCGCGACCGGCTGTTGGGCAACCTGACGGCCCGCTACAATTTCACCGACTGGCTGTACCTCCAGGGCCGCGTTGGCCAGGATTTCTGGTCGCGGGATCAGGATTATAACTTCCCAACGGGCCAGGCATCGCTGGCGGCTGCTCCAGCCGGTTTTGTAAACGGGGCTTATGTTCAGGAAGCACGTCGTTTCCGCGAGATCAACGCCGATTTCCTGATTGGGTTGAATCGTACGTTTGGAAAGGTGGGTTTAGATGTCACGCTGGGGGGCAACCAACTCTATCGCCGGAGTGATGTAAACAGCGTACTGGTAACGGATTTCATCGTGCGGGGTCTTTATATTCCGCAAAATGGCCGGGTGAAAGATCCAACCTACGGTTTGAGCGAACGGAAAGTTAATTCGTTGTACGGAGCCGCCGAATTATCGTATAATGAGTTTTTATTTTTGAACGTCACAGCGCGGAATGACTGGTTTTCGACCCTGGCACCGGGCAAGCGCAGTGTTTTGTATCCGTCCGTTACGGGAAGTTTTGTCTTTTCGCAGGCTTTCAACACCCTGCCCGGCTGGCTGAATTTTGGGAAAATCCGGGCGGCTTATGCGCAGGTGGGTAGCGATGGCGACGTGGCACCGTACTCCAACAACCTGTTTTACAGCGTAAATGCGAATTTGTTCCCGAACCCGGCGGGCCTGGGCCAACCCGTTGGTAACATCACTTCGGGTACGGTTCCCAATGCAACGTTGCGACCAAGTCGGACGGCTGAAGCGGAAGTTGGTCTTGAGCTGAAGTTGTTTAACAGCCGGCTTGGGCTGGATTTTGCCTACTATAACAAGATTACCAGCGACCAGATTGTAGCGGCTCAGACCTCCGATGCGTCGGGGTATATCAATACGTTGATTAACAGCGGTCAAAGCCGTAACCGGGGTGTTGAATTGCTGCTCACCGGAGCACCCGTTCGAACGAAAGATTTCTCCTGGGACATTACACTGAACGGTTCTTACAATGAGACGAAACTGCTGCGGTTGCTAACCGATACGCCGGGTGAACAGATTGTGGTGGGGAACGGTATTTACGTCGGTGACCTGCGGCATGTCGTTGGCCAGCCGCTGGCCCAGTTGTATACGTTTGGCTACCAGCGCGATGCTCAAGGTCGGATCATTCACGGCGGGGACGGTCTGCCCGTGCGGACAAACGCGCCGATCTCCTTTGGTTCAGCTTTGCCGAAATACATGGGCGGGATTACCAACTCATTTACGTACAAAGGCATCAACCTGTCGTTCCTGATAGATTTCAAGCTCGGCGGCAAAATGATCTCGGGAACGAACCTCAATGCTTTCCGGCACGGTTTGCAGAAAGAAACGCTGCTTGGCCGGGGCGACGCGGATAATAAAATGGTGGGCGCGGGTGTCAACGAGCGGGGCGAAGCCAATGCCGTTCGGGCTTTTGTGCAGGATTATTACTCGGTGGGTCGCTCCAAAAGCCTGGGTGAGCAGGTGGTTTACGACGCCGGTTTCTGGAAACTTCGCCAGATTTCGGTGGGCTACGACTTTACGAAAATGCTGCCCAGCCGCCTGTTTATCAAAGGAATTCGCCTGAGTGCCGTTGCTAACAACGTCGCGATCCTGAAAAAATGGGTGCCGAACATCGACCCCGAACAATTCGGTTTCAGTTCCGATAACCTGATGGGCCTCGAATCGACGGGTTTGCCTACCACCCGTAGTGTTGGCTTCAACCTGAATGTTAGATTCTAAATCGGTTTAGCGTTTAAAGTCTATAGTTTTTAGTTTAACCATCCGTGCAGAACGGCCTGAATTATAGACCAAAAATCGTAAACCAAAAACCAATTGTCATGAAAAAGAAATTCCTATATATACCATTAGTGGCGGTAATGCTGGGTGTCAGCGGTTGTGAAAAAGGGTTTGATGAGCTGAATGTCAACCCAACGGCAGCAACGTCGCTCAATCCGTTGTTTACGTTCAACAATGCGATGATTAACTCGACCTTTCCGGGGCAGACACTGGTATTCGAAAGTGCGATTGTCCAGCAGATTTTTACGCCTAATTCGGGAATTGTGGCGGGGGGAAATTACAACATCGATAACCGGGGGCCTACCGGGGCCAATACCGGAATTTGGCAACGGTATTACCGGGATGTCATTCGGTATCTGGTGGATGTGATGGATAAAACCAAAAGCGATGCCAACCGGACTAATTTGTACAACATGGCCCGGATCTGGAAAGCCTATGCGTCGATGGTGTTGACGGATAGCTACGGCGATGTACCTTATTCGCAGGCTGGGCTGGGTTTTCTGGGGGCTAATGTTACTCCTGTATACGATACGCAGGAAAGTATTTACAATGATCTGCTGAAAGAGCTGACCGAAGCTACGGCAGCTCTGGATGCGAGTAAACCCACCGAAGCCGGCGATATTATGTACGGCGGGAACATTCCGAAGTGGAAAAAACTGGGGAATTCGCTGTTGTTGCGCGCCGGAATGCGGCTCTCCAAAGTGAATCCGACGCTGGCTCAGTCAACGGCGGCCAAAGCGTTTGCGGGCGGAGTGATCACGGCGAACGCCGACAATGCCCTGATTCGGAACAACCCGAACTACCAGAATCCGGTTGGGGGAACGCTCAACTCAACGGAAGCGGCCAACTTTTACCTGACCCGCAATTTTGTCGATTACCTGCGGGCAAATGAAGATCCGCGCCTGGCTGCGATTGCGGTACGGTACGTTGGGGCGAAAAGTGGGGCTGAACAAACAGCGGCCCGCGCCAACCGCGATCCATCCGTGCAGATCGGGATGCCGCTCGGTTTTGACAACGGTACGATTCCGGCTCAGGCCACGGCAGACAAACTGGCTAGCTTTTACGATTATTCGCAGGTAGACCGGACGCGTCTGGCCCGGCTTGATGCGCCAACGTTCATGGTGACGGCGGCTCAGTCGCAGCTGCTGCTGGCCGAAGCCGCCCAACGGGGCTGGATTACGGGGAGTGCCGCTGAGTTCTACGCGGCAGGTGTAGCGGCACACATGCAGCAACTGGGTGATGCCGACGCCAATTCGGCGGTTCCGGCGGCTGCGATCACGGCCTATTTACAGAAACGCCCGTATGTTGCCGCCAGCGGTTTGGAGCAAATTAATACGCAGTATTGGCTCGCTTCTTTCCTGAATAGTCCGGAAGCGTTCGCCAATTTCCGGCGGAGCGGTTTTCCAAGGCTGACGCCCAACCCGTATCCCGGTAAGGAAATCAAGGGAAATTTCATCAACCGGATTTCTTACCCCGATTCGGAGCAATCCGTCAACAAGGCTAACCTGGATGTGGTGATTGGACGTCAGGGTCCGGATAACCTGGATACTCGTGTTTGGTGGGATAAGCAGTAAGTAAACAAAAAGGGCCGCATCTGCGGCCCTTTTTGTTTACCAGAATTTCTTATTTCTTGTACATCACCGCATCAACGGCCTCCAGCGTGCGCTTCACGTTGGGCAGAATTACTTCGATCAGCGTGGGGGCATAGGGCAGCGGCAAATCCAGGCTGTTGACCCGAATCACCGGTGCGTCCAGGTAATCGAAGGCGTTGCGTTGAATGTTGTACGTTAATTCAGACGAAATGGCAGCCAGCGGCCAGGCTTCTTCAACCACCACACACCGGTTGGTTTTCTTAACGGAGTTGATGATGGTCGCGTAGTCGATGGGGCGCACCGAACGCAGGTCGATCACTTCGGCCGAAATACCTTTCTGGGCCAGCTCTTCAGCAGCTTGCAGGGCTACTTTCATGAATTTACCAAACGAGACAATCGTCACATCGTTTCCTTCCCGCTTGATGTCGGCTTTGCCAATCGGAATCAGGTATTCTTCTTCCGGAACCTGGCCTTTGTCGCCGTACATCAGTTCAGACTCCATGAAAATAACCGGATCATTGTCGCGAATGGCTGATTTCAGCAATCCTTTGGCATCGTACGGATTCGACGGGACAACCACTTTAAGCCCCGACGTATTGGCGTACCAGTTCTCAAAGTTTTGGGAGTGTTGCGACGACAGCATCCCGGCGTTTCCGGTTGGGCCACGAAACACAATGGGGTTGGAATACTGACCACCCGACATCGACATGATCTTGGCCGAACCGTTGATGATCTGGTCGATGGCAACCAGTGAGAAGTTAAATGTCATGAATTCGATAATGGGCCGCAAACCGTTCATGGCGGCTCCGGCACCAATACCGGCAAAACCTAGTTCGGCAATGGGCGTATCGATGACCCGCTGAGGACCAAACTCGTCGAGCATGCCCTGACTGACTTTGTATGCTCCGTTGTATTCAGCCACTTCTTCGCCCATCAGGAAGACTTTCTCATCCCGGCGCATTTCTTCCGACATGGCTTCGCGAAGGGCTTCGCGGAATTGTATTTCTCTCATCGTGTGTGAGTTAGTAGTTATCGCCTTGTAAATAAACGGTCAAAAATAGGCAAAACGGGCTAAAAGAACAATTCGATTGCGCCACCATGATCAAACCAGGGGTATCAATGGGCGGCATTACCTGATTTTAGCCCGGAATTCCAAAAAGTTATACACACATTTTCAATCCGAAGTCTCCGTTCCGAACCTTTCGGTTATCTTTGCAGGCATTTAACCAGAGAAATTGTTCTCTTTATGTCGAAGACCATTCAATCAGCACTTATTTCGGTTTATTACAAAGACGGTCTGGAGCCCCTTGTTCGGCTGCTGCATCAAAACGGTGTTCTGTTGTATTCAACGGGCGGAACCCAGACGTTCATCGAGCAACTGGGCATTCCGGTAACGGCAGTGGAAGATATCACCGGCTATCCTTCCATTTTCGGCGGTCGGGTTAAAACGCTGCATCCGGTCGTGTTTGGCGGTATTCTTTACCGTCGCAATCTGGCCGAGGATGTGGCCCAGGCCAGCCGTCATGATATTAACCCAATTGACCTGGTGGTGGTTGATCTGTATCCGTTTGAAGAAACCGTTGCATCCGGAGCCTCCGACGAAGATATTATTGAAAAGATTGACATCGGCGGTATTTCACTGATTCGGGCTGCGGCCAAGAATTACGAAGACGTTCTGATTGTTTCATCGCGGAGTCAATACGCCGATCTGGTAGACCTGCTCACGGAGAAACAGGGAGCTACGGACCTGGAAGACCGTCGACGCTACGCCAAAGAAGCGTTTGCCATGTCATCGGGCTACGACCAGGCCATTCATAACTACTTTGCGAGCTCGACGCCCGATGCCGGTGATTTCCGTAAATTGCCTTCCCAATCTTTGCGCTACGGCGAAAACCCGCACCAGCAGGCAACGTTCTACGGCGACCTGAACGCCTTGTTTGAGCAGTTGAACGGAAAAGAATTATCGTACAACAACCTGGTCGATGTGGATGCCTGCGTGAGTCTGATTGATGAGTTTACGGATACCACGTTTGCGATCATTAAGCACACCAATGCCTGTGGCGTGGCAACGGCTCCCACGGCCCAGGAGGCTTACCTGAACGCGCTGGCCTGCGACCCGGTTTCGGCCTTTGGTGGGGTCATCATCACCAATGCGAAAGTTGATCTGGCTACGGCGGAAGAACTGAACAAGCTGTTCATGGAAATTCTGATTGCGCCGGAATTTGACGACGAAGCGCTGAAACTGCTGAGTTCCAAGAAAAACCGTATTCTGCTGAAGCGTAAACCGGTTGAGTTTAGCTCCAAAATGTTCAAAACCCTGCTGAACGGTGTGCTGGAGCAGGATAAAGACAATCAGACCGAAACCGCCAGCCAGTTTAAAACGGTGACGGAGAAAACCCCGACCGACAGTGAACAACGCGCATTGGAGTTTGCCCTGAAAATCTGCAAACATACCAAATCAAATACCATTGTGCTGGCCAACGACGGGCAGTTGCTGGCGAGTGGCGTCGGCCAGACCAGCCGTGTCGATGCGCTCCGGCAAGCTATTGAAAAAGCCCGGACGTTTGGCTTTGAGTTGAAAGGAGCAGTAATGGCGTCGGATGCCTTTTTCCCCTTCTCCGATTGCGTTGAAATTGCCGGCGAAGCGGGCATTACAGCGGTGGTGCAACCCGGTGGTTCCATCCGCGACAAGGACAGCATCGATGCTTGTAATCAGCGCGGCATGGCTATGGTGACTACGGGCGTTCGCCATTTCAAACATTAATATGTTATACACAATCTGGTGCGGGTTCTGGTTTCTGGCACTCTTTATTGTGCTGTTTCCGTTCATGTTTATTTTTCTGCAACGGGAAGAATGGAAACCGTATGCGCATAAAATGAATTACGTTTGGGGGCGGTTGTTTTTCTGGCTGATCGGCATGCCGATTCAGATTGAATACCGGTATCGCCCCGACCCCAAAAAAACGTATGTGTTTTGTGCGAATCACTTTTCGTATCTGGACATTGCCGTGATGGGCCTGATTCTCCGGAACTACTACGCGTTTGTCGGAAAAAGTGGCATAAAGCGAGCACCCCTGTTCGGATACATGTTTGCCAAGCTGCACATTCAGGTGGATCGGAGCCAGGCCAACAGCCGGGCGTATTCGCTCTCCAAAGGTATCCGGACGTTAAAAAGTGGCCGCAGTATCATGATTTTTCCGGAAGGTGGCATCAGAGCCAAACACCCGCCCAAAATGTTCCATCCGTTCAAAGACGGTGCCTTTACAATGGCGATTCAGCAGCAGGTGCCAATTGTACCGATTTCGTTGCTGAACAACCACGAAATTTTTCCGGACAAAAAGAAACCCCGGATGCATTGGCGACCCCTGCGGGCGGTGGTGCATCCTCCTATTGAAACCAAAGGGCTGACACAGGCCGATATTGAGCGGCTCAAGGAAGAAACGTACCGGATTATTGATGAATCCTTGATGAACCAGTCGGTCCGCGTTGCGGTCAATAATTGAAAAACCTATGAAAGTCGATCACGAAACCTTGCATAAAATTGCCCACCTGGCCCGACTTGACGTGCGGCCCGAGGAGGAGCAGCCCCTGATCGAGAGCCTGAACGACGTGCTGACCTGGATGGAACAGCTCAACGAGATCGATACCCGGGGCGTTGAGCCGTTGACGCATATTTCGGCGGAGCTGAATGTGTTGCGGGAGGACGTGGTTGCCAACCAACTGCCGCGTGAACAGGCGCTGCAAAATGCCCCGGATAAAACCGGAGAATATTTTCTGGTTCCGAAAGTGATCGAATAGAAAAGTTAGTTGGTGGACGCCCGGCTGCTACGGCGTCCACTTCCGGACTTCGCCCGTATCCGGGCATTGCTCCAGCAATTGTCGGTTGGTTTTTTGTAAAACCGGGTGAACAAACTCCGGCGCTATTTCTACCAGGGGCACCAGCGTAAACCGTCTTTCGGCCAAAAAAGGGTGGGGAATCGTCAGCGTTTCGGTTTGCTGAACGAGGTGATCAACGTAGAGTAAATCGATGTCGATGATGCGACTGCCCCATTTGTTGCGCCGGACCCGACCCAGACGGTTTTCAATGGCCTGCGTCTTGGACAGAATTTCTTCTGTCGGGAAAACGCTCAGTACTTTCAGCACCTGATTCAGGAAAGCGGGTTGATCCGTAACGCCCCAGGCAGCGGTTTCATAAAGCGCTGATTGCGCCAATACTGGTCCAACGTCGGTTTGAATGTATTCCCGGGCTTGGTGGAGGGTTGCGGCCCGATCGCCCAGATTGGCACCCAACAGCAGAAAAACCGTATACGTAGTCATGCATCAAAAGCCAATGGGGCGGTTTTTCTTCTTGGTAAAATGAACCTCTTCCTCCTGGTGGTAAATATCTGCCAGGGTCATTGGCTGGGTCGTACGGTATTCGAGGCCCCGCTCCGCTAACAAACGGTTCGCCTTTTCAACCGCCAGTTCCAAAAATTCGTAGCGGGCAATCAGCCGTCCTTTCCGCAGCAGAGCCGGATCAAGCCGGTTGATATCGGTATTGAATGTGCAGATAATCTGAATCGCCAGGCAGTCGGCCAGCAGGCCATCGGTCAGGTTGAGTAGGTTCGAGACGGCCGCATTCCGGACATCCGTTTCGCGGTCTGTCAGCACTTGTTCGGCTTCTTCAATGACCAGAATGGAATTTCGCTGTTCGAGCAGGAAAGGAATAAAACCGGGCTGTGTCATCACCTCAACCAACTGGGGTGGCAATACCAGAATCTGTTTGGAAAGTTGCGTAGTCAGGTGGCGGATCAGGTTGGTTTTTCCGGTTCCCGGTTTACCATGCAGAATGATCAGTCCTTTTTCACCCGTTGTATTGAGCCGCGTGGTTAGTTTTTCGTAAACCGGGACCAGGTCGTCGTTGTAATGTTTTTCCAGTTCAAGTGGCAACAGTTTGAGCTGCGTTTCTTCCACCACCAGTTCGTTATACTGCTGCGTAATAAGTCCGACCTTGCCCAGCGAATTATCCGGATCAGGGATCTTATGCGCATCCAGCCCTGTCAGCACCCGATCGAGTGTTGCACGGTTGGTATAGCCGCCGAGTACGGAATAGGCCTTCATGGCGGGTAGATAATGCAACCGCAGCAAAATGCCGTCTGGATGCGACCAGAACGAATGCTCTTCCTGCTTGGTAAACAGCTCGGTTCGTTCGTGAACTTTGACAAACTGCTGCTGCGTCAGGAAATCGGGCAGCGTATTTTCAAATTGGTGGCGGCAGATAAGCTGGTTCGGAAACGTCCCAAACTGGTGGACGAAATAATACACATTCGGGAAATCGTCGTCGTCGGGCGAGAACTTATACTGATCGGCAGGTAGCTTCCATGACATGCCGTAAATTTCGCTCAATACGCGCAAACCTGCAAAAAAACCGTATAAAAGGGTTTAATGGAAGGAAGGTGCCGGGTGCGATGGGGAGTGCGGACGTTGAAAAAAACGGATAATCCAGACGATGGCTGCAACAACAGCACCGACAATGGCCACCAGCGGCACTGAACCGTTGCCCTGCTGACCAGCCGCAATAGCGGCATACGCCCAGATAAAAACCAGCAGGTAGGAGAAGCTCCGCATCCGGTAAAAGACAAACAGTCCAATAGCCAGTCCAGTACCAATCAAAATTTGCGCCCATACAGGTCCACTAATGCCCCAACCGTTCCAGCCGCTGGATTCGAGCCAGACGCAAATATTGGCGATGGTCGCCACCGTTACCCAGCCAAAATACAGTCCAAACGGCACGCGGGCCAGCCAGCTTTCTGCCGTAGGCACTTCCGGCGCATTCAACCGAAGGCCGAAGTTGATGCCATAGAGCGTATATAAAATACCGATGATGAAAAGAACGGAAACAAAAAGCCATTCATTTTGAAAAATGGGCAGCCATAAGCTGTTAAACAAACCGTTCAGCATCACCAGCGGTCGGATAGCCCGAAACCGTGGATTGGTTCGTTGTGAAGGAAGAGCCTGGTAAACCGCAAAACCGATCAAACCAAGGTAGATTACGCCCCAGATGGAAAAAGCAAAACCGGCCGGGGTGAAATCCGTAAAATGTTTATCCGAAACCTGGCCGTTGGTTTGCCCGCCAAACGGCAGCGCGTTCGACAGGTAATTCATGATGATGGTTGAAATGATTATGAAAACAACCAGTATCTGTTGAATTTTATCACTTTTCATAACAAACGGGTTTACAGTTTTCGGTATTTGGTTTACAGCGGCTGATGCAATGAGGCAAGGGCTTTTCTGTAAACCGAAAACCGTAAACCATAAACCCGTTTGGGAAGCGAAGGTTTTACGTGGTTTTTAGAAACTCAGAATCTTAAACTCGGTCCGGCGGTTCCGCTGGTGTTCGTCTTCCGTTTTGGCGGCTTTCACAATCAACTGGGTTTCGCCGTATCCTTTGGCAATCAGGCGATCGGCCTCAATGCCTTTCGAAACAATGTAATCCACTGCGGCTTTGGCCCGGTTTTGCGACAGGCGCATGTTGTAGGCGTCGGGCGCGCGAACGTCGGTGTGCGAACTCAACTCGATTTTTAGCGTCGGGTTGTCTTTCAGAATGGTTACCAACTTATCCAGCTCTTCGGCAGCATCGGGCCGGATGTTGTACTTATCCAGATCGTAGTAAATATTTTCGAGCACGAAGGTTTTGCCGAGTGTTACTTTGTCCAGCAGAATCGGGACCTCATACGTGGTATCGGTTTCGGCTTTTTTCAGGAAAATAGGCGGGATACTCCGGCCCTGCATGGTGAACGACTCCCGTTTGGTCAGATAACCGGGCCGTTCGACCAGAATGGTATAGTCTTTTCCTTCCTTGAGCGGGTATTTTCCGAACGTACCGGGAGCACTCGTCAGGACTTCGCCAATGGGGGTTTCAACCCCGTCTTCGATAATGCGAACTTTAGCGGAATCGAGCGGAGCCTGGGGGGAGGCATTTTCCGAAACTGTACCGGCAATGAAATACCGTACGATTTTCGGTGCTTCGGTTGGTGGCGTTGTCGCAATCGGTGGATTATCGGTGCTGCTTTCCGAATCGTCAAAGTAGTAAATGTCGTCATCGCCCTTGCCACCCTCACGGTTGGAGGAGAAGTACCCTTTGTGGTTATCAACCAGCACCAGACCGAAATCATCGGCGGGCGAGTTGATCGGAACGCCCAGGTTTTCGACCGAAATGACGCCCTGGGAACGGGTCGCTACGAAAAGATCAAGCTTACCCAGACCCGGATGACCGTCAGAAGCAAAATACAACTTACCGTCTTCGGCAACGTACGGGAACATTTCGTCGCCCGGGGTATTGATGTCGCGACCCATGTTGACCGGTCGGCTGAATCGGCCGGAAGCATCCATGTTGGTACGATACAAGTCAATCCCGCCCACTGAGCCGGCCCGATTGGAAGCAAAATAGAGCGTTTTCCCGTCAGCCGAAAAGGCGGGGCTACCGTCCCAGGCCGTTGAATCGCTGATGGGCAGGCGCTGGGGTTCGCTCCAGACATTGTCGGCCAACCGGCTAATGTAGAGGTCCACATCCAGGCCACCTTTGCGTTTCCCGTTATTGCCCCGGGCAAAAATCATGGTTTTGCCGTCTTTCGAGAAGGCGGGTGTACCTTCGTTGGCGTCTTCTTTGAAGATCGTAGCGCTAAACTTTTCCGGATTGTTGCCGGTTTCGTCGGGTTTCTGGGCCAGTTTAATTTTGTACAAACCGGTCATGGGCAAACCGTTATTTTTGTAAACCTTTTCCTTGCGAGACGACGTAAACACCAGCTCATCCCCCCGAATTACCGGTGCGTATTCTGATCCTGGCGAATTCAGATTACCGATATTCTTGGGCTGATAAGCAATTTTCTTCTGGCTGATGACATCAATGGCTCGTAATGTTTCGGCTTCGCGCCGGGCTTTTTCCAGATTAACCTTATTCGTGGGTTTGGACGAAATGTATTGCGTCAACTGGGCCAGGGCTTCGGGGTAGTTTCCCTGAGCTTTCAGGGCATAGGCATAATACATTTTGGCATTGGCTTCCGTCGTGCCGGCTTCAATGGACTTCTGGTAAAAAGGAGCCGCTTGCGGAAAGCGGTTCGAGAGTCGGTACGATTCGGCAAGCAGGTAGTTCAGCCGGGCCACATCGTCCACGCCTTTTCCATTAGCGGCTTTTTGCAGATTATCAATGGCCAGGTTGTATTCTCCCTGTTCGAACTGACGAACACCCTTTTTATAGACCTGCATGGCAGAATTGCAACCGGCCAGCCCAATAGCTAACCCCAGCGCTACCAGCAGGGAAGAGGAGGTACTGATTTTCATATAGTTTCAGCAACGGTAATGCATGTAGATTGCCAAGTTAGTGATTTATCGCTTGGCTCTACATTTTAACGAATAGAAGTTGATTTTATTGGCCCTCTGATGACGCGAAAACCGGGTGGGCGTATACGAAAAAATCCTGCCGGTGATGGACAGGATTTTTGTAAAAGATGCAATTGAATAGAAAACGCCAAGCCTGCCCAAATAGTTTAGGGTTTGAAAAATAGTTGCTTTATTTTTCAAAATAAATGATGAATTCCGCGTTTCGCCCCTATGAGTAGCAAAAAGTACGGATCTGGACCAACTTTTGGGCGAAACCAGGTGTGGAATCGTGCACAAAATCATACGGATAATTCCGGAAAACCTATCTTTGTGCTAACGATATTATATGAGTGGATTTAAGAAGTTAGCGAGTGATACCGCTCTGTATGGCATGAGTACCATCCTGGGACGAATGCTGTACTGGTTGATGGTGCCATTACACACCCGGATTTTCGAACGCACCGGCGAAATGGCTTCCAATGTGGAGTTTTTTTCCTACGTACCGATCCTCTTGTTGGTCTACACCTTGAGTCTGGAAACGGCCTTCTTTCGCTACGCTGCCCGGCAAAAAGAAAACAAACAGCAGGTTTTTAATGAAACCTTGAGCATTGTGTTGCTACTGAGCACCGTTTCAACGGTGTTGATAACGACTTTGTCAACTCAGATTGCGGACTGGCTCGATTACCCCGGTCAGCAGTTGTTTATTACCTGGGTTGCGCTGATTGCGGCAACCGACGCCATTGTTGCCATCCCGTTTGCCCGTTTGCGGGTGGAGAACAAAGCTCGCCAGTTTGTCAAGGTAAAGTTGATCAATATCTCGATCAATGTCGCTTTAAACGTCTTTTTCCTGGTGGTCTGCCCGCAGATTTACAATGGCGAATACCTGCTTTTCCTGCAACCCTTCGTGGATCTGTTCTACGATCCTTCCATTGGGCCGGGGTATATTTTTCTGGCAAACCTGATTGCGAATCTGCTTTATTTCCCGTTGCTGCGGAAAGCATTTGCGGGTTTCCGGTTTCAGTTTGACCTACCGCAGGTAAAGGTGTTGCTGGCGTATTCATTTCCGCTGATGCTGACTACGTTGGCGGGCAACGTCAACACACTCACTGACCGCTGGTTTTTGCGTCCGTTGTTGCCGGAAGGTTTCTATCCGGGCCTAACTTCGGAGGATGTGCTGGGGATTTACGGAAACTGTTACAAACTGTCTATTTTCATGGCCTTGGCCATTCAGTCGTTCAAGTTTGCCGCCGACCCGTTCTTCTTTTCCCGCGCCGAAGATAAAAATGCCCCCGGTTTGCTGGCCGAAGTCAACAAATGGTTCGTGATCGTTTGCGTGATGATCTGGGTGGGCATCAGTTTGAACCTGGATTGGATCGGTTTGTTCATCGGAAAAACGTACCGGCAGGGGCTGGGTGTCGTACCAATTCTTTTGTTGGCGAACTTGGTGCTGGGCGTGTACTACAACATTTCGTTCTGGTTCAAACTGAGCGACAAAACCGTATACGGAACGATCATTACCGCCTTGGGCGCGGGGGTAACGGTTTTACTCAATGTATTGCTGATCCCCATTATGGGCTACACGGGCTGTGCGGTGGCATTTCTGGTCTCCAGCATTGTGATGTGTGTCACCTGCTACTTACTGGGCGAAAAGCATTATCCGGTTCCCTACGATGTATCATCGGCGTTGATCTACGTATTCAGTGGGGCGTTACTCATTTATCTGGCGTCGCAGATTGAAATCTCCAATCTTTGGCTTTCGGTGCCTTACCACCTGGCCTTGTTTATCTTGTTCGTTGGCGTTATGCTCGTAATGGAACGAAAAACCGTTATGCCCTTGCTGGCGCGCGTCCAAAATCGGGGTAGCAAGCCGGTGAGGAAATCAGAAAACGGGTAAAGTGATCCGAAAGGTGGAGCCGTTGCCCGACTGACTCTCAACCGTCAGCGTGCCGTTGTGACCTTTGGTAATGATATCGTAACTGAGCGAAAGCCCCAGACCGGTCCCTTCGCCGGTGGGCTTGGTCGTAAAGAACGGCTGAAAAAGCTTTTGTTTGACGGTTTCGGTCATGCCCATGCCATTGTCGATCACCCGGATTTCGACGTTTTTCTCAACGGTTTTTGTTTGAACTGTAACCATTGGTTTGTAAGGAGCCGATGTACTTTTCTGTTTCTCCTGAACGGCATAAAACGCGTTATTGAATAGATTCAGCAGAACCCGTCCGATTTCCTGCGGTACCATTGTAACCAGACCCACCGCCGGGTCGAAGTTGGTGATTAATTCGCAGTTGAACGTATTGTCTTTCGCGCGCAAACCGTGGTAGGCTAGCCGCAGGTATTCGTCGCACAGGGCGTTAAGTTGGCCCGGCTGCCGCTCGCCCGCACTGGTGCGAGAGTGAGCCAGCATGCTTTGAACGATGTGACTGGCTCGACTACCGTGGTGCGTGATTTTCTCCAAATTCAGCTTCAGGTCTCCCAAAAGCTCTTTTTCCAACTCGGTGTCGCGATCCGGTTTTTGTTGCTCTTCTTCCAGTTCGCTCAACAGTTCGGCGCTGACTTCCGAAAAGTTGTTAACGAAATTCAACGGGTTTTGAATTTCGTGGGCAATACCGGCGGTCAATTCGCCCAGCGACGCTAGTTTCTCTTTCTGAATCAGCTGATTCTGGGTGGTTTTCAGCTCTTCCAGGGAGGTTTGTAGCTGGGCTGTGCGCTCCTTTACCTGGTGTTCCAGGAGTTCGTTCTGGCTGGCAATAATACGGTTTCGTTCAATTTCCTGCTCTTTTTCCAGTTGTTCTTTCTCAATAG
Organism: Larkinella harenae; assembly: GCF_054780515.1. NCBI lineage: Bacteria > Pseudomonadati > Bacteroidota > Cytophagia > Cytophagales > Spirosomataceae > Larkinella > Larkinella harenae. Next base: position 1,194,449 of record NZ_BAAGWE010000001.1, read on the forward strand.
CCTGTTGGGCCACCCGCTTGCGGATCAGGTTGTAACGGTTCAGCAACGCCCCCGAAAAGAACAGAATCAGCCAGGCAAAGCAGGCACTCTCGTAGTACGTGGAATTTTGCCAGGCCCAAGTTGGAACTGCAACACTGAAGAACCGGCCTAATAAGTGCGTCATCAGGGTAAAGAGCCAGAGAACAAAGAGAGGAGTAACGGCCAGTAGTGCGTAACGGGCATCGAGCGAACCGCGTCGGATCATATTCAGGATGCCGACCGCCAGCAGCATGTAAACAACCCGAATCAGGATTTCGAGCGTGGTATCCATGAATGAAGGCGAAAGACCCGGGAACTGGTAGATGAAAAACTGCAGCACGTTCATCAGCGCCGTGAAAAGCAGAACGAAGGTGATTGATTTGTTCAATCGGGCTAAGGCAGGAACGGGCTGGATAAACTTTCGGATCGATTCAATAAAAAATGCGAAGAAAATGAGGAAGAAGAAGGAGCGGAGTAATTTGAACCAATACGGATGTTCGGGAAAAAACGCTAACTGAAGATTGTATTCGTTCCGGTCGAAGGTAAAAAACAACAGGCAGATCGCAAAGTAGAGATAAACCGTATCCCGAATCGAAAAAAAGATGTACAAATTGTAACTGATCGCCAGGAAAAGAACGCCAATCATGATCCCCTCAAAAAAATAATCTTTCCACTCATTGTCTACCCGAAACGCTTTGTAAATGGAGTAAATGCGGTTATTTTCAGTTTGAATGTAGGGCGAAATATAGGTTGGAGGAGACTGCCAAAAGGTGTTTTCTGTGCGTTGGTAGAGCGTGATTTGCTGGCCCGGTGCTAGCCGAAAAAATAAACGATTCCGCTCTGCACTACCGTTGTGCACCGGCAGCTGGCTTCTTGGAATGAGTTCGCCGGTCCGCTGGTGGTGCCAGGTGTCGCCGGCAGCCCGCGTATAGAGGTCGAAGTAAGCTACATTGAATTGGCAGAGAAATAATTTTAGCTCATGATCCAGCGTATTTTTGATTTGCATCCGGATCCAGTAGACGTGCGCCTTCCGGTTGGGATTATAGCGGGAGTCGAACCGAAAATCCGGACTGCGCTGCACCTGGTCAAAGGTCATCGTGCCCGTCCGGTCTTCCAACGTCTGAAAATAAGTGGTATCAAGCAGAATCAGCCCCGTATCCGATTTCATTTCGTAAACCGGTGGCCAGTTTTGCTGCGCCAGTGCGGTAGACGAAATACCCAGCCAGCAGACCAGAATGGCCCTGAAGACGATCGCTGAATAACGCTGAACCCGTTTCACAATGGCTGTTAACTTTCGGTTTTGGTATCCCGCAGTAGTTTATTCGCGTAAATAAATTCGTTCAACTCCGCCACGTTCGAATGCGTGATGGTGCTGCTGTCGCCTTCCCACAATTTATGGCCTTTGTAGAGGAACAGAATCTTTTCGCCGATTTCCATCATGGAATTCATGTCGTGAGTAATCACCACCGTTGTAATCTGAAACTCATCGGTAATTTCCCGGATCAGTTCATCGATTTTGATCGATGTAAGTGGATCAAGGCCGGAGTTGGGCTCATCGCAGAAAAGGTATTTGGGGTTCATCACAATGGCCCGGGCAATACCAACGCGCTTTTTCATTCCCCCGCTGATTTCCGACGGCATCCGGTCCGCAGCGGCTTCGAGTTCAACGCGTTTCAGACAAAACCGGGCCCGGTCAATCTTTTCGGATAAACTCATATCGGTCAACATGTCGAGCGGAAACCGTACATTCTCCAGCACGGTTTTGGAGTCGAACAGCGCACCACCCTGGAAAAGTACGCCCATTTCGCGCCGGATGGCTTTCTGGGTGTCTTCGTCGCCGGTCAAAAAATCGCGGCCATTGTAAAGCACCTGACCCACCTCGGGTTTGACAAGTCCGACCATGCATTTCAGCAAAACGCTTTTCCCCGTGCCGCTACCACCAATGATCAGACTGGTTTCGCCGGGTAAGAATGTGCCGGAAATCCCGGCCAGAACCGTGCGTTCGCCGAAGGTTTTCTGTATATTTTTAATCTCGATCATGATGCTTGGGTTGTTACACAGCGCTTATCAGCATTGATTCGGAACAATCAGATCAACTCTGATGCCCTCTGCCTGTGTACTAACAGAGACTTACAATAATAATTGCGCCAGTAAAAAGTCCGCGGCCAGCACCGCAATACAGCTATTGGTTACGGCGGCTGTCGAGGCCTGCCCGACTTCCAGCGCACCCCCAGATGTGTAATAGCCTTTGAAGGACGAAATGGTTGAAATCAGAAAGGCAAAAACCACGGATTTGATCAGAGCAAACGTAATATTGAACGGATTAAAATCAGAACGAAGCCCGTAAATGTATTCTTCGGATGTAATTAGTTTGGCCAATGTACCGGCAATGTAACCGCCATAAATGGATAAAAAACCAGCCAGAACGACCAGCATCGGGAACGTAATCATGGAAGCCAGTACCTTAGGCAAAACCAGGTATGAAGTCGAGTTGATTCCCATTACTTCCAGGGCGTCAATTTGCTCCGTAATGCGCATGGTGCCCAAACCGCCCGCGATGTTGGAACCGACTTTGCCGGACAAAACCACGCAGGTGATGGTAGGAGCCAGTTCTAAAACCGTCATGTCTCTGACAATTAAAGAAATAATGTAGGTCGGAACAAAGGGGCTTACCATGTTATAGGCCGTCTGAACGCAGGTCACGGCGCCAATGAACGTCGAAACAATCGAGACGATGAAGACCGAGTTGATGCCGATTTGGATGCATTCGTCCAGAACCAGTTTGGTATAGACCCCGACTTTTTCGCGGTTCCGGAATAATGACCCTAAGAAGATGAAATAACGACCGAGATAATGCATAAGCGCAAATAACAACAAAACTACGGTAAAGATAGAACGGTTTTGTGCGTATCTTGCCAAAAAACATCAAAGAGTCGATAGTCATTAATGCACCATCGGGCGTATTTAAAAAGATTGGGCAAAGGCTAGTGACCATTGACTGATTCTATGAATCCATTACTGGTAGTTACAGGCGGTACCAAAGGGATTGGGCGAGCCGTGGTTGAGCGTTTTGCGGAAGGTGGTTTTGACATCGTGGTGAGTGCCCGCAGCGAAGACGATTTACGTAAGTTAAAGCACGATATTGAAGATTCGGTAGCGGAGGTTCTCGAAGGATTCGATGAAGCCGTTATGCCGACAATCTTTCCGTTCGCGGCAGATCTGGCCCAACGAGCTGACATAAACCGGCTGATTGAGTTCATTCGCTCGCTGGCCCGTCCGGTGCAGGTGCTGGTGAATAATGTCGGCGTTTTTCTGCCCGGACAGGTGCATAACGAGCCGGAAGGCACGTTCGAAACCACCATGAATCTGAATGTGGCCAGTATCTATCACCTGACCCGTGGGCTGATTGGCGATATGATGAAACAGCGGCAGGGGCACATTTTCATGATGGGTTCGACTGCGAGTGTGACGGCCTATCCGAACGGCGGCTCGTACTGCATTTCCAAGTTTGCTCTGCTGGGACTGGCCAAAGAATTGCGCGAAGAAATGAAACCGTACGGCGTCAAAGTGACCACGTTATTGCCCGGTGCTACCTACACCGACAGTTGGGCTGCGTCTGGTTTGCCCGAAGCCCGGTTTATGCAACCAGCCGATGTGGCCGAGGTAATCTGGTCGGCCTACAACCTGTCGGCGGGTGCAGTGGTGGAAGAAATTTTGCTCCGTCCCCAGTTAGGAGACATAAAATAAAAGGGTGGGTAAATCGATCGGGGTAAGCGCGTTTCCGGCAAGAGCTAAATGAACAGGTGATTCAATATACAATATTCGCTAGTCGGTATGATCTTCCTTCGTATCTTGCGCCCTCATCACCAACAAGGTAAATAAGAAAGCATTATTTTAAACATAAAACTCCAGTAATGGAATCTGTTCAATATTTGGGTATCGACGTCGGCGGTACAAACGTTAAAATGGGGATTGTCGACGCACAAAATGGCAATATTACGAATTTCTATAGTCATGATACGGCCAGTTGGCGCGAATCAGGGCACTTTGTCGAACAGTTTGCCGATGCCATTGCGCTTCAATTGTACGCTCATAAAGAAATTAACAAAGTTGGAATTGGCTTGCCGGGAATGATTAACCGGGAGCGGACGGTTCCGCTGGAGATTACGGCCATTCCCGAATTGAACGGTGTTCCGTTGGTCGAAATGCTCAACAAACGGTTTCCAGACGTACAGTTTTTTCTGGAAAACGACGCCAATGCTGCCGCACTGGGCGAATTTTATTTTGCAGACGATGCCATTGATGAAAATTACATTTTCATTACGCTCGGAACCGGTGTAGGCGGAGCGGCCATCATCAATAAAAAAGTATTTGTTGGGGGCGACGGGAACGCGATGGAACCCGGCCATATTCCTTCGCGCAACAACCGGGTGCTCGAGCGCAACATTGGTAAAAAAGAACTGCTGGATCTGGCCAATGAAAGACGCCAGGAGTTTACCGGAGCAACGCAACTGGCCGCAGACGGCAGTATTTCAACAACCAGCCTGGTGGCTGCGGCTGCCGTGGGTGATGAACTGGCGCTGCAAATCTGGAATGAAGTGGGCGAGATGCTCGGCGATGGCCTGGTAGCCCTGATCCGAGTGCTGGATATCAAACAGATTTTGATTGGTGGTGGCTTGTCGGCCTCGTACGATTACATTCTGCCAGCGGTTGAGAAACAACTGGATTTCTGGCTGACACCGTACTACCAGAACGGACTGTCGCTTAAGCGGGCCACCCTTGGCAATGATGCCGGTTTGTTGGGCGCGGCCTCGCTGTGTTTTGAGTAAATAAGGTCGTTTTAGACAACAGAGCGGTTTTCGATCTGGCGGTACGCTGAAATCGAAAACCGCTCTTTTTACACAATATTCACTTCCGGGTTGAGCGGAATGCCAAACTTTTCGGCTACGGATTGTTGCACTTGGTGAGCAATGTCAAGAAGTTCGGTGCCGGTCGCCCCGCCGTAGTTGACCAGAACGAGCGCCTGTTTGGCATGCACCCCGGCCTGACCAATTTGCCGGCCCTTCCAGCCGCATTGCTCAATGAGCCAGCCCGCCGGTACTTTCACCGTCAGATCGCCGGTTGGATAGCCCGGTAGGCCAGGATAGAGGGCTTTCAGTTCTTCAAACTGACCTTTTGAGATCTCCGGGTTTTTAAAGAAACTTCCTGCATTACCGATTTCAGCCGGATTGGGCAATTTACTCTGCCGGATGCGCACAACGGCATCGCTAACCGCTTTAATCGTGAGATCAGCTTCCGATATACCCATTGACGCCAGCGTTTCACGAATTGCGCCGTATTCGACATGGAACACAGGTTGTTTATTCAACCGAAGGGTAATGCTGCTGATGATGTAATGTCCTTTCAATTCATGTTTGAAAACACTTTCACGATAGCCAAACCGGCAGTCGGCGTGGTTGAAAATCCGCGTTTCGCCGGTCTGAATATCAACCGCTTCCAGGTGATCGAAAACCTGTTCGATTTCAACCCCGTAAGCTCCAATATTCTGCATCGGGGCCGCCCCGGCCGTACCGGGAATTAGCGATAGATTTTCGACTCCCGCGTAACCATTGTCCACGCAAAACATCACCAGGCTATGCCAGTTGACGCCCGCCCCGAATTTTATGTAAACATGGGCATCATCTTCCCGTACGACGGTAATTCCCTGAATGGCCATTCTGATGACCAATCCTTCAAAATCACGCGTAAACAATAAGTTACTACCACCGCCCAGAATGAGCTTAGGAATAGATACGTATTCACTTAACTGAAAAAGCGTTTTGAGCTGTTCGGCCGTAGCAATTTCGACCCAGTAACGGGCGCGGGCATCGAGACCAAACGTATTATACGGTTTCAGCGATACATAGCTCTGGATATCTAGCATAGGTTATGCGTCATAAAGCTCCTCAAAGTAAGTAAAAAGAAGCCAAAACGTTGGTATATTGAATGCATTGCGCAACAAGATAGCAGACCGATTGTTGCTTAACCAGATAGTTACTAAATTTGCCGCTAAAGGATGAAAGCACATAGAGACAGAATTCGGCTGGATAGCGCGCTTATCCTGATCATTTTAGGGGTATTATCGGGCTGGATCAGTTCGTGTGCTTCCTCAAAGAAAACGGCTTCGCGCACCTCAACGACGGATTACAACGCATACAATTACGATTTGTCAGCAACACGCCCGAAATACAACATATCGGCGTCTGCACCAACCAAGCCTGCATCGTCCGCTCCGGCGGGACGACCTGCATCGGATAATCGCCGGACCCTGCCGATGGCCGAGCCATTGCACATTAACAAAAAACTGGATGCCATTCTGGACACCATTTCGGTCAGAAACCGTTCCATCCGGTATGCACAGGGGTACCGGATTCAAGTGTATGTTGGTAACGAACGGTCCGAAATAGACCGGGTGAAACGGTTTACGTACCAGAACTTTCCGGAGTTAAATCCCTATACAACCTATCGTCAGCCAACGTATCGTTTAAAAGTAGGAGATTTTATGCGCCGAATCGACGCTGAACGGTATTTGGCGCAGCTTCGCCAGCAGTTTTCGTCGGCAACACTTCTTCCGGATCGCATTGAAATTCGTCGAAGCTTATCTGTTAAATAAAATAATTTTATTTATCGATATAATATCTGTTTTCTACTGTTCCTTTGTCGATAACATATGAAAAAAGCACTTATCACTGGTATCACGGGTCAGGATGGTTCGTACCTGGCCGAACTTCTTCTGGCGAAGGGGTACGAAGTTCACGGAATCAAGCGCCGTAGCTCGTTATTTAACACCCAGCGTATTGATCATATTTACGAGGATCCGCACGAAAGTCACGTCCGCTTTCGGTTGCATTACGGTGATCTGTCTGACTCGACAAATATCATTCGGATTATTCAGGAAATTCAGCCGGATGAAATCTACAACTTAGGTGCCATGTCGCACGTTAGGGTGAGTTTCGAAGAACCCGAATACACCGCGCAAGTCGATGGAATTGGTACGCTACGCGTGCTGGAGGCTGTTCGGTTGCTGGGCTTGACGAAGAAAACCCGGATTTACCAGGCTTCCACGTCCGAACTGTACGGTGGAGTTCAGGGACACGCTCAGGCTGAAGATACGCCGTTTTACCCGCGGTCGCCGTATGCCGTTGCAAAACTGTATGGTTACTGGATCACGGTAAACTACCGCGAAGCGTACGACATGTATGCCTGCAACGGTATTCTGTTTAATCACGAATCACCGCTGCGGGGAGAAACGTTCGTTACCCGTAAAATTACCCGTGCCGTTGCCCGGATTGCGCTGGGATTACAGGACAAGGTTTACATGGGAAATCTGGACGCACAGCGCGACTGGGGCCACGCCAAAGATTATGTGGAAGCCATGTGGTTGATGCTGCAACAGGAAAAACCGGAAGATTTTGTGATTGCAACCGGTCAGACTACCCACATTCGTGACTTTATCCGAATGGCCTTTTCAGAAGTAGGCATTGAACTGGAATTTAAAGGTGAAGGGGTCAACGAAGTAGGTGTTGTCGCCAAATCGTCCCATGCTAATTATCCGCTGGAAGTGGGCAAGGAAGTCGTTTGCATCGACGAACGGTATTTTCGGCCAACCGAAGTTGATTTGCTGCTGGGCGATCCCACAAAAGCGATGACGAAGCTGGGCTGGAAGCCTAAATATGATCTGGCGGCTCTAGTGAAGGAAATGGTGGCGGCTGACATCGAGTTGTTCCAGCGTGATCAGTTGCTTGAAAAGAGCGGACACCGTGTGATGAACTACTTTGAGTAAATCTCTTTGAAGAATATATAGCAAAAAAGCCCGCTGCAACCAGCGGGCTTTTTTGTTGGGCCAATCGGTTGTTAAACCGGTACGGCGTAGTAGTACATCCGGGAGCTATTCGGATACATTCCGACCAGCATCAGACCGTCTCCTTCTTTGGTAGCGGCCATGGCGGTTTGCAGTTCTTTCACGTTACGAACCACTTTACCGTTGGCTTTTACGATGATAAATCCTTCTTCAATATCCGTATCGGCCATTTTGCCTTCGCGAATTCGTTTAACACGCACCCCGCCGGCAACGCCCAGGCGTTTCGCATCCGTGGCCGTCAGTTCTTCAAAATCGGCACCCAGGGAGCTGAGGCTGCTGGTTGAATTCGATACGGAAACGTTATCGCTTTTCTTGATGATATCGCGACCACCGTTGCGGTTGCGCAGCTCGACGCGGAAATCCCGCAGGTCACCATTCCGGTTTACGGTTACAGCGATGACATCACCCGGGCGACGGCGACCGATGATTTCGCGCATCTGGCCGTCAGAGTCTACATTCTGGCCTTCCATTTTAACGATCACGTCGCCTTTTTTCAGACCCGCAGCGGCTGAAGCACCACCTTCAACGACTTCGTTGATGTAGATACCACGGCCGATTTTAGAGCCCAGTTCCTGCGCACGCAGGCTGTTCAGTTCAACCGGGATGATACCCAGGTAACCACGTTGTACGTTACCGTATTTCACAAGGTCAGCCGACACCTTTTTCACCAGTGAGACCGGAACGGCAAAACCGTAGCCGCTGTAATAACCCGTTGCTGAAGCAATGGCGGAGTTGATCCCGACCAGTTCACCACGGAGGTTGACCAGCGCACCACCGGAGTTACCGGGGTTGATGGCGGCATCCGTTTGAATAAAGGCTTCAACCGGAGCTTCAGGGCGTTCTTCGTTGCGGTTGATGTTCTGGTCCAGAATACCAATCCGGCGGCTTTTGGCGCTAACAATACCCGCTGTAACCGTTGATTCGAGATCAAGCGGATATCCAACGGCCAGCACCCATTCGCCCAGTTTCAGAGCATCTGAATCGCCTAAAGTAATCGAGGGCAGGTTTTTTGCGTTAACCTGAATAACGGCCAGGTCAGTCAGGGGGTCCGTACCAATCACTTTGGCTTTGAAGCTGCGTTTATCGGTCATAATCACTTCCACCTCGTCGGCTCCCTGAACCACGTGGTTGTTTGTGACAATGTAACCATCCTGGCTGATGATAACACCTGAACCAGAGGCCTGGCCCCGTTGGCGTTGTGGTGCCCCATTACCACCCCGGCCAAACTCTTCGCCGAAGAAATCGCGGAAAATATCCGGAATCTGTTGTTGACGAACGGTCCGCGTGATGGTTGTTTTAATGTGCACGACAGCTGGCGTTGATGCTTCGGCGGCATAGGCAAAATCACCCGGTGCTGATTCGGGAGCGGTTAGGGCGGCTAGTCGCCCGGTAGGCGTTGTGGCTGGAGCAGATTCATTGAAAATAACATCCTGCTTGTTAAAGCCCAGGAAGTTATAAGCGGCCAGCGTAACAAAGCTCGATAACAGAGCAATAATTGCTAAAGTTTTCCAGTTGCTTTTCATGACTTGATTCTAAAATGGGTCGTTTACTGCTTTCGTATCAGTTCACTTTGATAACGAAATCCGCTTTTCCAAAAATTCGATCTACTAACGCAATTAACAAAATTTAACAACGAATGTTGATGAACCTTGCCAGTAGGAACAGGAATCGAAATGAGCGGGAAAAGCAGCATTCGCAGACGGAGACTCCTGACCTGAATTCAAAGGTATACTACCTTCATGACAACATCCATACCAGTCTAATGTTTATTCAAAGTAGTGTCATTTTGGCGGTCTTTTCTTTAATTATTCAGGGCTTAGATAGCCATTTTGACATGCCTTTTCAGGATTTGCCGCATATTATTTTGCAAATTGGCAGAAAAGCGTGCAGATTGTTGGTCAGAACAGCGTCGTCAAAACCGTCATAACTGTACTCGAGTTTCGCTATTAAAAAGAGTTTTAAAGAAGTTCGGGCAGGCCGGAGTCGCAATTAATGCGAGACGGGTTTCATCTGAAGTTGCTCACAAGCTTTTTCGGCAGCAGATTGTTCGGCTTTTTTCTTGCTATAGCCACTACCCTGCGCAAAAGGTTCATCGTTGACGGTAACCTGCGAAATAAATTCCCGGAAATGGTTATTGCCGCGCTCGGAGATGATAACAAACTCTACTTTTTTTCCTTCGCGTTGCGCCCACTCGATCAAGCGGCTCTTGTAGTTGGCGTTATTGCTGATCAGCGCTTCGAGGTCGTAATGGCCGAGCAATTCTTTGAGAATAAACTGGCGTGTAAACCGAAATCCCTTATCCAGGTAAATAGCTCCCACGAGTGCTTCCAGCGCATCACCGTACATGGACGTACGGGAAGGGACGATGCCACGGCTACGGCTACCATCGTATTCAATCAGGTTTTCCAACCCGATTTTACGCGCAATACCATTCAGGGTCTCGCGGTTTACGATTCGGGAGCGGATTTCAGTAAGAAAACCTTCGTCTTTGTAGGGAAATTTCTTGAAAAGAAACTCGGCGATAACCATGCCTAAAACGGCATCGCCGAGATACTCAAGTCTTTCATTCGATTCTTTAAACCCTTTGATCGCGGTTTCGCGCGAGGCTGAGGTGTGCCGAAACGCCAGTTGATAAAGACCAACGTTTGAGGGGGCTTCACCAATGATGTGCTCGATGGAACGCTTGAATTTCTTGCGCTCACTATCTCCCAACCGCAGTCGGAAGAAACTGAGAATAGGCTCGAGTACTGGGTTGGGTGAAGCGGCTGGCACGCGGCTAATTATGACTGTTAAGATTCAAGTTTGCGAAATATAACAGAAAAATTATGACCACCAAAACCGAACGTGTTGCTTAGTGCCACAGTAATGTCGCGTTTCTGGGCTTCGTTGAACGTAAAATTCAGTTTCGGATTAAATTGTTCGTCGTCGGTAAAATGGTTGATTGTCGGCGGAACAATCCCGTGTTTCATGGCCATCAGGCAGGCGATGGCTTCAATAGCTCCGGCGGCTCCCAACAGGTGACCGGTCATTGACTTGGTCGAACTGATATTTAATTGGTAAGCATGGTCGCCAAAAACCTTTTCAATGGCCGTTGCTTCGCTTACATCACCCAGGGGAGTTGAGGTGCCGTGTACGTTGATATAATCAACGTCTTCCGGCTTGATTCCGGCATCGTTCAGGGCATCCTTCATGACGTTCAGGGCGCCCAGACCTTCAGGATGGGGGGCCGTGATATGATACGCGTCGGATGACATCCCGCCACCGATGAGTTCGGCGTAAATTTTGGCGCCCCGCGCTTTGGCATGCTCGTATTCCTCCAGGATCAGTGCTCCTGCTCCTTCGCCCAGCACGAAACCATCGCGGTCTTTGTCGAAAGGCCGGGATGCCGTTTCCGGGGAGTCATTCCGTTCCGATAAAGCACGGAGGGCATTGAATCCACCCACGCCAGCTTCGGTTACGGCTGCTTCCGAACCGCCGGAGATGGCAATGTTCAGGCGGCCCAGGCGGATGAAATTGAAGGCGTCGATCATGGCATTGGTAGCCGATGCACAAGCCGAAACCGTTACGTAATTGACACCGTAAAAACTGTAGCGAATCGAGAGCATGCCCGAAGCGCTATCGGCAATCATTTTCGGGATGAAAAAGGGATTGTAACGGGGCGAACCATCGCCGGTCGCGTAGTTTTTCACTTCGTCCTCGAAGGTTTTGAGTCCTCCGATTCCGGAACCCCAAATTACGCCGGCTTTAGTCAAATCAAGTTTTTCAAGATCAAGCCCGGCATCCTTCACCGCTTCGTCGGCTACAATGAGCGCATACTGGGCGAAAGGATCCATTTTACGAGCATCCTGACGAGGGATAAACTGATTGATATCCAGATTTTTAACTTCGCAGGCAAATTTCGTCCGAAATTTTTCGGCATTAAATTTAGTAATCGGACCGGCGCCACTTACACCGGCAGATAAGCCGTTCCAGAACTCTTGTACTGTATTACCAATCGGCGTAAGAGCGCCCAGGCCGGTGATTACTACTCGCTTAAAAGGCATAGAATGAACTACAAAAAGAAAGGCTTATTTCACGTTCTCTTCCAGATACGAGATGGCTTGGCCTACCGTACCGATATTTTCCGCTTGGTCGTCCGGAATGGAGATGTTGAACTCTTTTTCAAATTCCATAATCAGTTCGACGGTGTCGAGCGAATCCGCGCCCAGATCGTTGGTGAAGCTGGCTTCCGGCGTTACCTCCGATTCCTCAACACCCAGTTTTTCAACAATGATTGCTTTTACTTTGTCTGCAATTTCTGACATTTCTGTATGCGTTTGGGGTTCTAAAAACTGTGCAAAGAAAGAGATTAAAAATAGTATTGTCAAATAATTTTTTCTCCCGTAGATCGTTTAAAAAGGCTTGTTTTTTTTCGTAAAAAGACAGATTAACAGGTTATTACAAAATAAAATTTCTTTTGTTAAATGAACGGGAAAGAAGAGAATAGTTCTGAGGGGCTGTCACCGAATAAATAACACCGATGCCTCCATAATCCCCAAACAAACCCTTTCAGGCCCCCAAAAAAGCCTTTGGCTACCGTCGGCCAATCCGGCTGTTTCAATTAACAAATGAAAGGATGTAAAAGTTATTGATCAAATGGCTCGGGCATTTTAATCGCTGCTCAAACCGGCCAATTACGTACTTTTGCCAAAAAAACGGTGAACATTCCCAAACTAAAACATACAGACACCGGTAACTTCTTTCTGATTGCCGGTCCATGCGCCATTGAAAATCGCGATCTGGCGCTGGAAATTGCCCAGAAGCTGATTGCCATCACCGATCGGTTGGAAATACCGTTCATTTTTAAGGGGTCTTACCGCAAGGCAAACCGCACAAAACTGGATTCGTTCACCGGGATCGGTGATCTCCCGGCCTTGGAAATCCTGCGGGAAGTAGGAGCGACGTTTGACGTACCAACCCTGACGGACTTCCACGAATCCGGCGAAGCAACGCTGGCGGCCTCCTATGTCGATGTGCTGCAAATTCCGGCGTTTTTATGCCGTCAAACGGATATGCTCACGGCCGCTGCCGAAACCGGAAAGGTCGTAAACGTGAAAAAAGGGCAGTTTATGTCGGGAGAGTCAATGGCGTTTGCCGTTGAAAAAGTCAGGGCGGTGAATCCGGAAGCAGCGGTTTTTCTGACCGATCGGGGAAATTCATTCGGCTACGGTGATCTGGTTGTCGACTACCGAAACCTGCCGATCATGCAGCAGCACGGCGTGCCGGTGGTGATGGATTGCACGCATTCGTTGCAGCAGCCCAATCAGGCTTCGGGCGTAACGGGTGGAAAACCGGCCCTGATTGCTACGATTGCTAAAGCGGCTATTGCAGTTGGAGCTGATGGATTGTTTATCGAAACCCATCCTAACCCGTCAGAAGCCAAGTCCGACGGTGCTAATATGTTGCCGCTAAATCAGTTGGAAGAGTTGCTGGAGAAACTGGTGCGAATTCGACGTGCAATCTCCTAAGCGATGAACAGTAGAAACCGTTGGCCCATCACTCTACTTTGAACGACTAACTAAGCTGACCATGCAGACTCGCTACACCACCAATCCGACTGATTTTAAACAGTACGATACCGACCGCATCCGGCGGGATTTTTTGATCGAAAGCCTGTTCCAACCTGACTCCTTTGAACTGGTTTATTCACACTATGACCGGATGATTGTGGGCGGTATCATGCCCGTTCAAGGACCGCAAGCCCTGCCAACCTACGAGGAGCTAAAGGCGGACTTCTTTTTGCAACGACGCGAGCTGGGAATTATCAATGTTGGGGGCGACGGTTTGGTAACGGTAGACGGGCAACCGTATGAACTAGCGAAAAAGGATTGTCTGTATGTCGGGCTGGGTAGTCAGGACGTGGTTTTTGCCAGCACGCAGGCCGACCAGCCCGCCAGGTTTGCGTTACTCTCTACGCCAGCGCACCGGAATTGTCCGACGGCGAAACTCACTTCAGCGGAGGCTTCACCTACTGAGATGGGAGCCCAGGAAACCGCTAATCAACGGACTATTTACAAATACATTCACGCCGACGGTTTGCAAAGCTGCCAGTTGGTGATGGGGTTGACAACGCTCAAATCCGGAAGCATCTGGAACACCATGCCACCGCACGTACACGACCGACGGATGGAGGCCTATATTTATTTCGATATACCTGAAAGTCAGCGTGTTTTTCATTTTATGGGCCATCCACAGGAAACGCGCCATCTGCTTGTTTCCAATGAACAGGCCATCCTTTCGCCCCCCTGGTCCATTCACGCGGGAGCCGGAACAACCAGTTACTCCTTTATCTGGGCTATGGCTGGTGAGAACTATACGTTTACGGATATGGATTTTGTGCAATTGGGCACTATTCGCTAACGGCAGCTTTCGTACTTTATGCCAATTCCCAGACTTTTTTGTGCCCGATTCAAAAAAGTAAAAATCATTATTTATCTTTAGATTATCATACGATAAGGAGAGTCATTATTACGTAATGGACTAGCGGGAAACGACCTTAGCGGTTGTTTCTAATGGCATTTTTTTGAGTTTCAGTAAAGACTACCAGACGATTAAATCCTCTATAAATAACCTTGGTTACACATTTACGGTATCTGAAGCTATGTCCATCGTCAAACAAACCGTTGATAAAGCCCGGAAGGCTTACAAACACCTGTTTCCCGCTCCTGTTCTAAAAGATTTTCCGACTGAAAACCTGCCCTGGATTGACCAGCTTAATCCTGATATAGAAGGGTTTGTTAGAGTATTTTCCAAAGCAGCTCAACTGCCTTACAACCTGGCTGAAAAGCTGCAATTCTGGCATAAAAACGGTTATGTAATTCTTGAAAAGGCGATTTCTGAAGATTTGATAGAGGCTTATCTGGCGGATGTGCAGGAATTAATTGACCAACATAAATCGTACGATATTACTATTCGTATCGACCGGCCGGAGTATAGCAAACACCCCGTCATGAAAATCCGCGACGTTCCACGCGAAATTATTGAAGGTCAGTATATTAAGATTATGGACTTTCATAACGCGTCGGTGGCCGGGAAGAAATTGATGTTGCATAAAGCCATTGTGGCATTTCTGGAAGCGATCTTCAATCAGAAAGTAGTGGCCATGCAAAGCCTGACGTTTTTGTACGGATCGCAACAGGAAACCCATCAGGACTTCCCGTATGTCGTACCGCAGGTTCCGAGTCATTTAGCAGCCGCCTGGATTGCACTGGAAGATGTTAAACCCGGTTCGGGAGAACTGCATTACTACGTCAAATCGCATAAAATCCGGAAGTTCGATTGGGGGAACGGTATTTTCTTTACCGAAGGATCAACAAAAAATCCGACGGATTTTGGCCGCTACCTGAGTGGCGAATGTGAGCGGCTGGGCCTGGAAAAAAAGACGCTGCTGATCAAAAAAGGGGATGTGTTGATCTGGCACGCAGCGCTGGCGCACGGCGGGGAACCGATTCTGGATCCGGAGCTGACGCGCAAGTCCTTTGTGTGTCACTATTCATCAAATCTGGGTTATTACCGACACCGTCATGATTTGGTGAATGAACCCGTTCGCTACAACCTGAATGGAGCCGACGTTTTTGGTGACCCCAAGCTGGCGATGTACGAAAACTCATTCAAGCGGGGCGAGGAAGTTGAGTAAGGCCTCTCTGCGTTTGTTTTCTGCGAAACTTCTCAAAAAAAGCGCCATCCGAACCCGGATGGCGCTTTTGATCCTACCAATCTCTATTCGTAATGCATTGTCTACAGTTACTTTATTTTGTCAGTCCACACCTTTGATGGAGCTGGCTCCGGAGGTGTTGGACCGAATGGAAGCTGCGCCCCGGTAAGTCAGGTTGCTGGCTCCGCTTGCTTCAGCATCAAGCCGGTCGGTGACATGCACCCGGGCACTGCTGGCACCGGATAAATCGACCTTGGCACTGGCTACTTTCAGGTCATACGCTTTCAGCGTGGTGGCTCCCGAAACTTCACCTTCGAGCCGTTTGGCCTGGCCGGTCAGCGTAACGCTTGATGCGCCGGAGAGATCAACCGTCAGGCGTTCGGCATCCACTTCGATCGTGGAGGAAGACGCGCCTGAAATATCAATATCAAGTTCTTTGAGGTTGCGGAATCCAGTTACGTCCGAACGGGAGGCTCCCGAAAAATCAATCGCTCGCAAGGAGGGCATGGACACATTAACGGTAACCCGCTGCCGGTTGCGATTCCAGCCCAGTTTGTCTTTGTAGCGCACTTGTAACGTGCCGTTAACAACTTTGGCTTCCAGGTCTTCGAGGTCCGAATTACGACCTGAGGCTGTAACCTTAAAACCGTTTCCCCGCGTTACATGAATTGTAAACGCACTGCCAAGATCAAGCTTATCGAAATTGCTGACATTGAAGGTGCGGGTTTCTTCCTGCGCGGTCAGGATCATCATTTCCGCCAGTTCGGTTCCTGAAGGGCTAATGGCTGCCACCGACAACAGGTTTGCCGACAACAGAAGGGAAGTCAATAAAGAAAGCGAAAAAGGCTTTTTCATGCTGAATGCTAGTTATGGAGTTTAGCTAAAGATGCAGCAAAGGGCCGGTACGTTGCATGCCTTTGCTGCATCAATTACTTTTCGGTCGTGGTACTATTCTGGACGGTTGGGGCCGTGGACGCTGCTGGCCCCGCTTGTTTTGGAACGGAGGTCGTCAACCGTACCGAATTCAGCATTGCTGGCTCCGGTCGCCTGCACATCGGCTTGACCAACATGCATGCCGGTAGCGTCGAGTTTGCAGGCACCCGTCAGGTGTGCATCCAGACGATTGACACGCCCCCGGAGCGTTGCTTTCGATGCTCCCGTTAAATGAACGTCCAACTGACTGGCTTTGGCATCAATCAACATTTTGCAGGCCCCGCTCAAGTCAACATCCAGCTTTTCAGTCGTTTCAAAACCGGTGATGATGGATTGGGTGGCACCCGAGAAATGAACGGATTTAACGTCTGGCATAGTGATTGTGATACCAATCCGACGGCGATTCCGCCATTTGAAAAGCCCTTCGTTGCGGTATTCAACGTGCAGTTCGCCGTTATCCACCCGAATCCGCAAGTCATCGATGTCTTCTTCGCGACCGTCGGCTACCACCTTGAACGTGTCACCGTGTTTAACCCGTACCGCGAAGGCTCCGCCGATATCAATTTTTGAGAAATTGCTCACTTCAAACTGGCGCGTATATTCGCCTTTGTTGAAGAAATCGTCGCCCAATTCGTTCCGGAGCACCTCGTCGATGGCGTCGTTGGTGTCGAAATCGTCCCGGTAACGGTCATCATTCAATTCGCGGGGGTGAGTCAGTGAAACCAACCCATCGACCCGGCTGAACTTCCAGAGTGAGTTTTTCATGCGTTCCAGCTCTTGTTCGCCAAACTCATTGCGAATATGACGGGCAAATGCTTCTGTCATTCGGAAAGGACGTTCGTAGGGAATATAAACCGTCACGTCAACATCCTGCCCCCGAAACCGTGACCCCGACTTAATTTCAAACGCGTTGTCAAAACGAATCAGGGAGTCTTTAACGGCCCAGCTATAAATAATGGTTTTTGCATTGCGCTGAGCAGCCTGGCGATTGGGTCCCTGCGCTTCCAGCCGTTTCATAAGTTTCCAGCTGGCACCATCAATGCCTTCCAGTTCGATCGACGTATGGAAGTCGCCGTTATTGTCGTAGATATCGTTAATGTCCAGCGTGGGAATTGCCGCCGGAGGGGCAATCGCTTCGGTTTCTTCAACATGACTCCGGCTTCTGAACTCACTGACCAGCGGAGGAACCGTGGCCGCCAGACCGATCAGCCCGGCAAACCAGATCGATAGTAGCGTGAGCGCAATAGCCGTTGTTACCATGGCCCGTTGAGAAATGATCATCAGCCCCAGAATAGCCAGCCCCAGGCCCGGTAAAAAAGCCGTGATAAAGCCCGAAAGAACCATCAGGGGCGGAACTTCCCGCTGAATCATGTACAGAATCTCATTGTCACCAAAGTTGAGACCCTGCAGGCCAAAAATGGTTCCTAGTGCGCCAAGCGACCCAATCATGACCGCAAAACCGACCACCACCAGAAACACGCCGGCCAGCACCCGGATAATTGAGATGAAACCGCGCGCCATTGGCCCCAAGGCGCTTCCTAATCCGTTGAAAATCATGGCGATTATCCGAAACGGAAACAGCAGAATTTTGGCCAGCGTACTTTCCTCGGCGGTTTCGCTGATATCAAGGCTGCGCTTGATATTGCTCTCGATGTTCGAGAGCGTAATAGGCTCCCCCTGCATTTCCATCTTTTCGGTTAAGGTATTAGCGGGCGGAGAAATGATCCAGAGAACAATGTACGCCAGAAGACCCGTACCGAACAGGAAAATGGTCAGCACAAACAGCAGCCGAACAACGCCGGAATCGATCCCGAAATAGGCAGCGATGCCCGAAGCCACGCCACCCAGCACTTTGTCATCGGGGTTGCGGTAAAATTTCTTGACGCTTTTGTCGTCTTCCAGCGTGGTCGAACCCGGGAAGGCGATCCACATGGCGATGTACAGAACCACCGTAAAGCCGGAGAGGCTGCCAAAAAATTCGCCACCGCCATTACCGAATATCCCGCTGAAAGGCGGCAGCGCCAGGATGAGCGTTACGAAAATAAGCCGTACCCAAACCGGGTCAATGTTGAAATAATTGGCGATGCCCGAAGCCACACCACCCGCAATTTTCCGGCGCAGGTCGCGGTAGAGTTTACGCGGAGGCACATTGCCAGAATGTGGAGGAACCGGTCCGCTTCCGGCAAAATTTCCGTTACCCGAACGGCTTTCGCTAACCGGCGGAACCGTTTCAAACGTTGACTGCGAGCGACTGCCACTGGCCGACGTCGTTCCGATCACATCTTCTTCTTCGATGGCTTCGAAATCGGCGACGGTTCCCATCGACAGGATTAACTCGTTGACGTCATCCAGCGTAACGACTTGCCGCGGGTTGGCCTGCTTTTCGGCCGCTTTGAGCTTATTGAGCAGTTTTTCGGCAATCCGGTTTTCAATATCGGTAATAATTTCCTGGCTGTCTTCGTAGGTCGAGAAGTAGTGTTGAATCGACGTGAGATACCCTTTTAATTTATCGTAGCCGTCTTCCTCAATGTGGAAGATTACTCCGCTTATATTTATACTGATGGTCTTTTTCATGGCAAAAAGCGTGTGAAAGAGTCGAGATGAGTTTAGGTCAGTTTTCCTGCGATGGTGTACCCGGATTGTTGCCAATGGTCGGAACCGGTGGCTCGGCTGGGGTTATTCCGTTGGTTGTTGCCTTGTGCATTTCGGTTTTACTGACAATTGAATTCACCGATTCGGATAGTTCCTGCCACGTATCGTTCATTCCTTTCAGCGACGCCCGACCAGTTTCGGTCAGCAGGTAATATTTCCGCGGAGGGCCGGAAGTGGATTCAACCCACTTATAATCAAGCAGTCCGGCATTTTTAAGCCGGGTTAACAGAGGGTAAAGTGTACCCTCTACCACCATAATGCGGGCGGAGGTCAACTCCTCCAGCATGTCGGAAGCATAGACTTCGCCCCGCGAGATGATGTGCAGAATGCAGAATTCCAGGATACCCTTCCGCATTTGCACTTGAGCATTTTCAATATTCATATCACTGCATGACGTTAAAAGCGTTGATGGAAGCAGGAGCTGATCAGTTTATCGAGTGCATTAAGTAATGATTCATCAGTTGTTGTTTACGTATAAAGGGCCCAATCAGCTCCCGGCCTTTTCCAGTTTTGATAGTTCAAAGGTACAAAAAGGTACTATGCAATGCAAGGTACTTTGAGAAGTGAACGGAACTGAAATGATGAACGGAAGAAATCGCGCGTTGAATGGTTAATTTGGGGATCAAAATATTCGTAAGTTTATTTGAGTTGTCAATGATCGCCAGTCGTATGAAAGCCGCCATTCTACTTTTTATAGGGTTAGTTTATTTTAATGAATTGTGTGCGCAAGCAAATTTATTTGGAAATGAATGGATTAACTATGAACAGAGTTACTACCGGATTCCGGTTTCAGAGAGTGGACTTTACCGGTTAACCGCCAGGGAGTTGCAGCAAGCCGGAATCGTGCTCTCGTCCATCGATCCCCTGAGTTTGCAACTGTTTCGCCGGGGTGTCGAACAGGCCATCTATGTGGCCGGTGAGTCTGATCAGCGGTTTGATGCGGAGGATTACCTCGAATTCATCGGGGAGCGAAATGACGGTCAGCAGGATTCAGTGCTGTACCGGCCTTCCGGCACTCAACCGCATTCATATTACAGCATGTATTCGGACACGGCGGCCTACTTCCTAACCTGGCGTCTGGATGGCAAGCCGGGGAAACGGATGACGGTTTTGACCGATACGACCACAAACGGCCTCACCCCGGAAGCTTACCACCGGGCCGAGCAACTGACGGTTTTAACCCATGAAATCTCGAACAACCAGGCCAACGGTGGGCCGTCGCCATATCCGTCGGCCAACGAGCTGTATTTTGAGGAAGGAGAGGGGTATACCGGTCCTCTGTTAAAAAAAGATAGCCTGGTCAGTCGAACTTTTCGGCTTGAAAACTGGGTACGGACCGCTCCCGAAACCGTTCAGCTGGACCTGCTGCTGAATGGCCGCGATAACACCACGCACCAAGTGGATGTGTTTACCGGAAAACCGCCGACTGGGCAAAAACCGTTGGCCACCGCTCAGTTCGAGTGGTTTAATACGGCCCGGATTTTGGTGGATATACCGTCGAACTCGGTATCGGAGACGCAGGAAGTAACGGTAGCTACGCAGTCGCGCGGGCCGTTCGAAACAGACCGGTATTCGGTGAGTTATTATCGGTTACGGTATCCCCAATCGTTTCGTCTGGGCGATTCGAAGGAGAAAAGACTGAATTTGTTGCCCAACCCGAAGGGCCGTTCCTTGGTTGAACTGACGGATGTTTCCACGAATCCCCAGATTTATGACTTGACCGACCCGGCTCAGCCCCGGCGCTTGCTGGCAACCCGGGCGAGTACGGTTTTGACGTTGGTGGTTCCGGATACCGAAACCGAGCGCCGGTTGCTGGTCAGTAGCCAAGTTCTCATTCCTTCGCGAATGGAACGAACGGTTTTTCGAAAAATGGATCCGGCAAAGCACAACTATTTAATGATCAGCCATGAGTCACTGATGAAGCCGGTGGGAAACGTGGCGAACCCCGTCAGGGAATACGCCGGTTATCGGGCGTCAGCGCCGGGCGGAGGCTACGATACGCTGGTCGTTACCATGAAGCAACTGTTCAATCAGTTCAGTTACGGCGAGCGCACCCCGCTGGCTATTCGCCGGTTTGCCGACTATATGCTGACGGACAAAACCGCATCGGCGGATACGACTAAATATTTGCTGCTGGTTGGTCGGGCCAATGCCTACTATCCGAACCGAACGAGTCCCGATCAGTATTACCGGGATCTGGTGCCAACCATTGGCAACGTGCCGGGGTCCGATTTGCTACTTACCGCGGGGCTGGCCGGTTATCCGGAACATGTGCCCGCCATTCCTACCGGGCGAATCAATACACTAAGCCCCGCCGATATTTTGGTGTACCTGGATAAAGTAAAAGAGTTTGAGCGAACACCCGCCAATGAACCCTGGCGTAAGCAAGTGCTGCACCTGAGCGGAGGACATTCGGCTTTTGAGCAAACGACCTTCCGGCGCATTCTGGATCAGGTGGGCCAAACTGCCCGGCAACGCTATGTGGGGGCCAACATCACTACCCGAGGTAAGCAAACCGACGAGCCTGTCGAGCGAATAGATGTGAGTCAAGCGGTCAATGCGGGAGTTTCGTTAATGACGTTTTTCGGGCATTCGTCACCCATCGTTACCGACCTGGATTTTGGCTACGCATCCAAACCGGCCTACGGATACCGCAACAAAGGACGCTATCCGCTGATGTTCTTCAACGGCTGCGGCATTGGCAATATCTTTTTTGGATCGGTGGGAAATCTCTCGACGGATTGGCTGCTGACCCCCGATAAAGGCGCAATCGCCATTCTGGCGCACAGCGGCTCGGGTTTTTCCGGCCCGCTCGAAACCTACACCCAACAGTTTTACCAGACGTTGTTTGCCGATAGCTCCTTCCTGAATAAACCGATCGGACTGATCCAGCAGGAAACCACCCGGCGGGTACTGGAAAAATATAATGGCCCTTACGACATCTCCAATGCGCATCAGATGGTGTTGCAGGGCGATCCGGTGTTGCGGTTATTTCCCCTGATAAAGCCTGATTTTAGTATCAATTCTTCAGATGTGTTGGCCAGCGAATCAACGCAAGATTCCGTACGGCTGAAAATTGTGGTGACCAATGCCGGACGGTTTGAGCCTGGCCAGCCAGTAGAGCTGGCGGTTCGGCAGCGGCAGGCTGATGGAGCCATGCGGTCGTACGGGATAAAAACACACACAGCCATTGCGTATCGGGATACCGTCGACTACGCTTTTCGACCCGATTCGCTGCTGTTGAACAACAAAACAGAACTAGTCAGTCGGTTTGAAATGGCCATCGATCCCCACAATCGGGTTGATGAGCTGGACGAAACGAACAATGTGCTGGTTTTTGATTTGAAACGGGATGCAAACGGCTATCAACTCGTGTTGCCCGATTCGGGCCAGCGGTTTCCGCCGGATCGGTTCAACCCGTTGCTGGACGTGACGTTCGACGGTTTGTTTATCCAGAATAATGCGCTGGTTTCGTCGAACCCGTTGATTCAAATCATTTTGCAGGACGAAGATCCGTACCGGATTCGGCTGGATACCGTTGGAATCGAGGTATTGCTGAAAAAACCGTGCGTGACTTGCGGGCTGGAGCGTGTATCGTTCAGTAGTCCCGAGATCAGCTGGCAACCCGCCGGTCCCGACAATCGGTTTGTCCTGCATTTCCGTCCCCAAAACCTGCCAGATGGTTTGCACACGTTACAAGTTCACGCAACGGATGTGGGCGGCAACCGACCCGGCCCGGAACCTTACGAGATTCAGTTTTGGGTAAAAGCGGAGGATAGTCTGTCGGTGGTGCGGGCAACGCCGAACCCATTTTCAATGCACACCCGGTTCCGGTTTACCATTGTCGGTAACGAGCGGCCGGAAGAGGGCCAATTCCAGATTCGGAATTTGAAGGGCCACTTGATTCGCATACTGCCGGTGCCGGTTCGCGTGGGCGAAAATACCATCCTCTGGAACGGAACCGATCAGGGCGGAATGCCCGTGCCCAATGGCGTCTATCTGTTGCAGTTGCTGTTGAATGATGGACGACAGAAAACCGGTAAGGTGGTGCTGAGTCGGTAAAGTACAACGGTTTTTGTGCCACGGCGACCGATAAAAACGGGATGGACGTAATTGATTGCGGAAGGGATTTGTTTTCTTTGCCAGCCGGATTACCTGCGGTTGACCAAGAATTGATGAAATCCGTACCATCCACGTTTACAACCACCCAATACGGCCTCTTTCTGGGACTGCTCGGGGTGATCTGTTTTAGTTTCACGGTTCCCATGACCAAGCTGGCCTTGTCGAGCTTCAACCCCTGGCTGATCAGTTTTGGGCGTCTGGCTGGAGCGGGTTTGCTTTCCCTGATTATTTTACAGCAGCAGCAAAAACTCTACCTGATCAGGAAGCACATCCGTATACTGGCGGGTATTTCGCTGGGTGTGGGGCTGGGTTTTCCGGTGTTGATGAGCGTCGCGCTGGCGTCGACATCCTCGTCTCATGCCGGTATCGTTCTGGCATTGCTGCCGCTGACAACGGCCATTTTTGGCGCTATTATTCACCGGGAATCGCATAGTAAACTTTTCTGGACCATTTCGGCCAGTGGTTGTCTGACGGTTCTGGGCTATGTGCTGTTTCGGGAGGAAGTACAGCTGCAACTGGCGGATTTGCTGCTCCTGGCTGCGGCTTTGTTTGCCAGTTTCGCTTATGCACTGGGAGCGAAGCTTTCCAGACAGATTTCCGGTCTGGATGTCATTTGTTGTGCCCTGGTTATTGTGCTCCCTCTCACGATTCCGGCCGCCCTGGTGGCCTGGTCGTATCAACCTCCACAAACCGTCGAACAGAGCGCGTTGGTGGGCTTGGTGTATGTTACGTTGTTCAGCCAGCTCTTCGGATTTGTACCGTGGTACAAAGGGCTGGCAATGGGCGGGGTGGCGCTGGTTTCGCAGCTGCAGTTATTGCAAACTTTTTTCACGCTACTAATTTCGGCCTGGCTGCTGGGTGAACACATCGGCTGGCTCGAATACGGCATTGCGTTGCTGGTAATTGCCCAAATTTATATTGCCAAAAAAGTCGATTGATTCCTTAATCCCAGCATTCCATCAGCAGCAGGTCGCCGGAACGATACTGAATGCGAACAAAACCGTCTTCGGCGGCTTCGTTGCTGCTGCCGGTTCGGTGGCCCAGCGTCAAGGCTTCGTCGTTCAGGTTATACTTCAGTCCTTCGGTTACAATACCGTCGACCACGCCCACCGGAATGAGCGAAATGGGCGTGCGTTGGGCGTACCATTTTTCGAAGAAACCGTTCAGAGGAATCACCTTCGAATGATCGTCGATCATCACAATTTTGATTTGATCCTTGTACCGGACCATGTCGGTCAGGTTCGTGATCGTATGGTCGGCCCGGCGGCCCGTAGCCCACACAATGTTGACTGCCGGAAAACCGCGTTCGATCAGGAATTCGATGCCTTTGTTGAGGTCCGTTTTGGTTTGATCGGGGGTATGCAGAATTTCAATGGGATATTGCCGTTCGCGGACGATTTCGAAGTCGGGTTGGTCGTCGAAATCACCCAGTAGTGCATCTACTTTAATGCCTAGATCGAGCACCCGCCAGATGGCATTATCGAGTACCACCACGAACGGATTCCATTCGAGCAGTTGTCCCAATAATTCCGGGTTGCAGCTCTCGCCGTTGGCAATCAGCAGCGCCGGTTCCTGTTTATCGCGTACAATGTGATGAGAAGACATGTTTTTGGAATGACGAATGAACTATGAATCTTTAATCATTCAATAAGTCTTTTTATCGGTTTTGGTCATCCAGGCTTCAAAAACCGTCCAGGCTTCGTCGCGGAGCCGTTGTTGCATCGGAATGCTGCGGGCTTCACGGGGCTTTTCCAGTTCCTGATAAATAAAATGATCGTCGAAACCCGCCTGAGCTGCGTCGGAATGCAGGCAACCGAAAACGATGCGCTCCGGTCGGGCCCAGTAAATTGCGCCCAGACACATCGGGCAGGGTTCGCAGGATGTGTAGAGGGTGCAGCCCGTTAGCTGAAACGTTTGCAGATTCCGGCAGGCATCGCGAATGGCCACCACTTCGGCATGGGCTGTTGGGTCGTTGGTGGACGTAACCTGGTTGCAGCCACGCCCGACAATCTCGCCGTTTTTAACAATCACCGCACCGAACGGGCCGCCCTGGCCCGTGTCAATGCCTTCCTGGGCAAGCCGAATGGCTTCCCGCAAAAAATCGTTGTCTTGTGCATTCATATCCATTGATGTGGTAAAAACCGTTCCGACTACGGTTTTCGGGTTTGTAACTGCTGGCGGATGATGGTCACGGCTTCGGGTGTGTTCGCGTTGGTGAATTCCCGAACGTCATCAATTTCCAGTAATTCAATGTCGTTCGCCATCAGGATGGTTCGGGGATAGGGCGTTCCTTCTTCAATTGCCCGCAGCATGGCCGGATACGCAGCCGGTTCCCAAATACAAACCGATGGTTCCGGAAACCGGTGGTCGCTGTCCCAAAAAGCCGTTGCCAGTTGATCGGTTTTACGGTTTCTAACCAGTTTCTGAAGCGACTGTTCAGAGAACAACGGCAAGTCGCAGACCATCACCAACCAAGCGTGCCGGGCCGATTGCTGCTGGAAAGCCGTCAGAATACCCGCCAGCGGTCCGGCCACCGGTGTGTCATCCACCAGTCGGTTGAACCGGCTGCCAGTTAGTTGCCGATCCTGGTCGGCATTGACCGACACGAAAACCTTCTCGCAATACCGGGCCAGCAGGTCGTACACATGTTCGTACTGCGGTTTGCCGTGGTAGCTGATCGTACTTTTATCGACACCCATGCGCGTACTGCGTCCACCGGCCAGCACCAGGCCCCGCAGTGGAGCCGGTTCAGGCATTTTGGTGGAAGTCATGTTTACCGCCGGTTTTGTCCAGCAACCGGGTTTCTTTAATCACAATGTCGTGCGAAAAGGCTTTGCACATGTCGTAAACCGTCAGGGCGGCCACCGAAGCGCCTACCAGCGCTTCCATTTCAACACCGGTTTTAGCTTCGAGGGCCGTGGTGCATTCGATAATAACCTCATTGCCTTCCGTGGTAACGCTGAACTTACAGCTATCAAGGCCGAGCGGGTGGCAGAGCGGAATCAGGTCAGACGTCCGTTTGGCGGCCATGGTTCCGGCGATAATGGCCGTTTGAAAAACCGGTCCTTTCTTCGTCTGAATATCCTGCCCCTGCAGGTGTTGCATGATTTCGCTATTCAGAACAACGATGCTGCGGGCGCGGGCCACTCGCCGGGTAACGGCTTTGTCGCCAACGTCCACCATGGATGGATTGCCTTTGGAATCAATGTGGGAAAACATAAAAAAGTGGTGCGTGATGCGTGATGAATGAAGAATCGCTTTGCCGGGTACCAGATTTTTTGGCAGCATTGACCGCCGGGCGGCCCCGTCTTTAACGCTTCACTCTTAATTCATACTTCTTTAAAGTTTGGTAAACACGGTGAACGGGGAGACCCATTACGGTGTAAAAAGAACCTTCGATGCGTTGAATGCCGATCATGCCGATGGGTTCCTGCACCCCGTAGGCACCTGCTTTGTCGAACGGGCGGTAGTTTTCAACGTACGATTGAATTTCGTACTCGTCGAGGGGATTGAAAAAAACCGTCACGACGTCGGTAAACGAAACCGTTTCTTCGGCCGACAGCAGGCAAACGCCCGTCATGACCTGGTGCGGTCGACCCGAAAGCCGTCGGAGCATGTGCATGGCTTCGTCGGCGTCGGCGGGTTTGTTCAGAATATCGGCATCGACAACCACAATCGTGTCGGCGCATAGCACCAGCTGATCACCCAGATCGTCCCGAAACCGGTCGGCTTTTTGCCGGGCCAGGAACGCCGGAACATCCACGGGGGGCATATCGGCCGGAAAGATTTCATCGGTCGGTCGAACTTCAACACGGAATGTACAGCCCATTTCTCGCAGCAGCTGATGCCGCCGGGGCGAATTAGATGCCAACACCAGTGGCCGGGTCAATTGCATGGATTTCGAAAAAATCTTTGTATACTTTAAACTGTTTAGGGGCTAACTGTATCTATCCCCTGCAAACTTACTAACTAAACTGGTCTTGAAAATACCCTTTCAAATCCGATCGGCAACACCGGAGGAGGCTGAAATGCTGATCAGGCTGGTAATTCAAACGACGCCGGAAGCTTTTGGGCTATCGCACAATCCGGCTGAGTGGGCGGAAGCGTATATAGCGAGTGTTTTTTGAAGGAACAAGTGCGTGTTGAACTTCTTGATCCTCAAAATAACTTTTTTCTGGCTTTTAGTGCTGATCAGGCGTTGGTAAGGTATGCCAAATGGCGTCAAAACTGCCCTCCGCGACGACGAAAGGGGCAAAAGGGTTTTGGAATTCAGCGTCTGTCTGTGCTGGATACCCAGATAGGAATGGGCGCGGCAGGCAATCGATGGAACACTGTTCGGGCTACGCCATTTTGGGCGGATAGAAAACCGGTGAGCTGGGCGTTTGGGAGCGGAATGAGCAGACCATCGGCTTTTGCAAACAGCGAGATTATTGGATGAAAAAAGAAGTATAGTAGCGTGAACGCAATCTGCCATCGTTTTACCGACTCCGCGATTATGCCTCCCCTGCGAACGGGATGGCTAATGGTGGTATGGCTATTGCTAACGGGTTGGACGGCGCAGGCGCAGGAGATTAAAATTCCGGTTCCTGACACCAAAAATGGGTTGCCTACGGAGGATGATTCGCTGGCCAAAGCAGCCCGGGACAGTGCAACGGCGGTGCGCGACAGCGTTTTCTACACGACCCTGAAAAACCGCATGTTTAAGCGTAAAATCACCCGGGAGCTGCACAAGTTGCTGTTTCATGACATGTACAACAGCCGGATCAAAACCGGTGACGTCAATGAAATTGAGACGAATCCTTTTGCCGCGTACCAGGGCCGGGTAATCCGTAAAATCTACATCCGGCGGCTTGAGGTGTTAGGACCCAGCGTGTATGATACCCTTCGCAAGCCCCGGAGCTGGCTCGAACGGTTTGCGAACCGGCTTCATGCGGATACCCGCGAAGGTGTGATCCGGCGCTCCTTTTTGCTCTTTGAGGAAGGCGACCGGGTTAGTCCGGATACATTGCGCGACAACGAGCGGCTGCTGCGGAATACCAATGTTTTCCACGATGCCCGCATCATTGTGGTTCCGCACGAAGATAGCCAGGGATTTGTGGATGTGTACGTCATTACCCAGGATGTGTGGTCGCTGACACCGTCGGGGAGCGTGGGCGGTTTCAACCGTTTCGACCTGCGGCTGGATCAGCGGAACTTTCGGGGACTGGCGCATACCTTCAGTAATCAGGTGCTTTACAATGCCGATGATCCGTTTCAAAAACTCGAATACCGGGGCCGCTACATTATTCCGTACATTGGGAAAACCTTCTTTACGGGGCAGGCCGACTTGATCGAGACCCGCGACCTGAAGCAGTATGCCGTACGGTTTTACCGCCCGTTTCTGACTCCGGATACCAAGTGGGCCGGTTCGATCGAAGTGAGCCACAACCGCTTTCCCCGCTATGCGGTTTTTTCCGAAGACAGCGCACAGCTCATCCGGCTGAATTACAACTACAACGATGTTTGGGCAGGTTACGCTTTCAGACCGTTTTTTAGTTTTCTGGGCGAAGGCGACGACCGGACGCGGCTGGTGGTGGCGGCCCGGTTTACCCGGCTTGCATTTACGGATCGTCCGGAAATTCGGGCCGATACCAATCAGCTGTTTCAGAATACCAACGCCACTTTGTTTACCATCGGTCTGTCGCGTCGGCGTTACGCACGGGATGTGTTGATTTACGGTTTTGGGCGTACGGAGGATGTGCCTTACGGGAGTCTGGCCGCAATTATTGTCGGGTATGATAACGCTGAACTGGGAAAACGCCGGTACATTGGTTTTAAATATTCCAAAGCCCATTACCTCGAATCGTTTGGCTACCTGTTCGGAGCTATCAACATTGGCAGTTTTTTTCGCGAGGAAAAAGGGTTGGAGCAGGGTGTTCTAACGCTGGAATCAAGCTACTTTACTCCCTTGCGCACTACCACCTGGGGCAACTGGCGGCATTTCGTGAACCTGCGGTATACGATGGGTGCACAGCGGTTTAGCAACGAGTTTGTTACGCTGAGTGGCCGGGACCGGCTCGGGATCAACAACGATAATCTGCGGGGAACGAAGCTGCTGTTGACCAATCTGGAGAATATTCTGTTCTCCCGGCTCAATATCGTTGGGTTTCGGGTGGCTATTGTTACGTTCGCAACCTTAGGCCTGGTGAGCTACCAGACCAAACGGCTGTTTCAGGGGCCGTTGTACCAGGGCTACGGTTTGGCCTTCCGGCTCCGGAACGAAAACCTGACCTTCAATAGTTTTCAGATTCGTCTGGCGTGGTACCCCAATATTCCGGGCAATAGAGCTCCCTTCCGACCTGCTTTTGAGGGGGTTCCGGCCGCCCGCTTTCGTGACTTCGATATTTCGGCACCCGAAATAATTCCATTTCGCTGAAACTTTTTTTTGATATACTGTTGTTACATTAAATGTATAAACATTATATTTGCAACGTTAATCAGAAAATGGGAATTCGGGGTTAAATAGTTTATTTTGCAACTGAACCGGAGGTACCGTTTCTCTCTTAGTACGAATGACAATGCCAATTGAAAATGACATAAAACAGACTACATCATTCCGTTCTCCCTATCACAAGATGACGGTCAATCTGATGTATACAAATGGATGGATCTGCGATGAGCAGATGCAGTTGCTAAAGCCCTACGGTTTAACCATCCAGCAGTATAACGTCCTGCGAATTCTGCGCGGTCAATATCCCAGTCCGGTCAAAGTGGCGGATATCACCGAGCGGATGCTGGATAAAATGTCGAACGCATCCCGGCTGGTCGATAAGCTTTTACTGAAAGAACTGGCCCAGCGGACCGAATGCCCGAATGATCGCCGGGCGGTCGATGTGGTGATCACGGAGAAGGGGCTGGACTTGTTGAAAATCATGGATCAGCACCAGAACCAGTGGGAAAAACGGTTTCATAATCTTTCGGAAGCGGAAGCCGAGCAATTGAACCACCTGCTGGACAAACTCCGGGGATCGTCGGAATAACGCGCTTACTTTTTTAATCAATTACTCATAATTCACCACTTCATTTACCTTAAATTCAATCTCATGTACAAGCAAATTTTAGTTGGGTTTGTCGCTATCGCCGTAGCAGTGAGCAACCCTGTAGCAGCAAGCGGAACAACTGACCGTGGCAATGACAAAACTGTCAAAACTACCGTAGCCAAAACAACAACGTACAATATTGACGTTGACAAGAGTGTGCTGACCTGGAATGGCAAAAAAGTGACGGGCGAGCACAGTGGGCCGGTTAAAGCCGAAAAAGGCTACCTGACCGTCAACGGCAGCAAATTGACCGGAGGTTTGGTATCCATTGACCTGCGCACGATGACCAGTACCGACCTGAAAGACAACAAAGAGTACCACGACAAGCTGATCAATCACCTGAAATCAGACGACTTTTTCTCCGTTGCCAAACACCCGGTTGCTACCTTCAAAATCACGAAAGTAAAAGGTGCCAGCGGCAACACTGCCGACGTAACCGGCGATTTGACGATTAAAGGCATTACGCACCCGGTGACGTTCCCGGTAACCGTTAATGTGGCAGGCAATACCCTGACCGCAACGGGAAAAGCCACCATCAACCGGGCGAAATACGATATTAAGTACGGTTCGAAGTCGTTCTTTGACAACCTGGGCGACAAAGTGATCTATGATGACTTTACCGTTGATATGAACATTGTGGCCACCGCCGACAACGCTTCAGCCGCCAAAGCGAAATAAGTACCCCTCGTAACTTCATCAACGACCGCGCTCCTGGTTACCAGGGCGCGGTTTTTTTAGTTATTCAAACCGGGGTAAGTCATCCAGAAAATCAATGGTATTGAGCTGGTAATCAACACAACAGCAGAAGTGGGTCAGACCGTTGGTGACCACAATATAAGGAGCCTGGTGGACGTGGTTGTAACGGCCAATCTGATCGAATACCTGTTGGTTGACAGTAATCTGGGGGGCTTTGCATTCGACCAGCAGAAATGGTTTTCCGGCGCGGTCAAAAACCAGAATATCCGTTCGTTTTCGCAATTGGTTGAGTTTCAGGCCACCTTCCATGCGGATTAAGGCTTTCGGATACGCATACTGATTGAGCAGCAAATGGACAACGTGCTGCCGAACCCATTCTTCCGGTGTAATCAGGACGTACTTCTTTCGGAGCACATCGAAAATATACGGTTTTCCGTCGATCTGCTTCGTATTATACTCAAAAACCGGTAGGTTTAGCGATTCCATAACCAAAAGTAAGGAACGAAGAAGGAAAGGAAGTAGGGCAGGGGAAAAAATCCGGCTCATATCGGCTCTTTTTTCCAGCCTTGCTCCCGCGTAGCCTATGAAAACAAAAAGCGAGATTGTCCGCAACTGGTTGCCCCGGTATACGGGAACGCCCATTGAGCAATTTGGCGAATATATTCTGCTGACGAATTTTATCAACTATGTTGAGCTGTTCGCCCAGAAATTCGACACCGAAATATTTGGTTTGGGGCGGGCCATGCAAACCGCCACCGCCGACAATATCACCATCATCAACTTTGGAATGGGCAGCGCTATGGCCGCCACGGTTATGGATCTGCTGACAGCCGTTAGTCCAAAAGCGGTGCTGTTTTTGGGGAAGTGCGGAGGGTTGAAAAAAACGCTGGTCGGCGACCTGATCCTGCCGATTGCTGCCATTCGGGGCGATGGAACGAGCGACGATTACCTGCGGCCCGAAATTCCGGCGTTACCGTCGTTTCGTTTGCAACGGGCGGTGTCGTCCATGATCAAAAAGCACGAGATGGATTACTGGACCGGTACGGTTTATACAACCAACCGACGCATCTGGGAGCACGACGAAAAATTCAAGAATTACCTGGTGGAAATCCGGGCGATGGCGATTGACATGGAAACCGCGACGATCTTTACCGTCGGTTTTGCCAATTCCATTCCGCACGGGGCCTTGCTGCTGGTTTCGGATAATCCGATGGTGCCGGAAGGCGTCAAAACCGAAGAAAGCGACAAACGCGTGACAGGCCTGTTCGTTGAGAAACACCTGCAAATTGGCATCGACGCTCTTCAGGAACTAGCGACCTCCGGCGAATCGGTGAAACACCTTAGATTTGAATGATGAATTAAGAGTGATGAGTAGACTTTGAAACAGCAACTTATAACTCTTAATTCATAACTCTTACCTCAATTGCAGTAATCGCTAATCGCCTTATAAGACGGCGCATAACCGAGTTCACCGGACTTGCTGAGGTCGAGGCAGCCGCCGTTTTCGTCACCGAGGCTGTGCCGGATGATACCACGGACGTAGTATACTTCGGCGTATTTGGGGTCGAGCTGGAGGGCGCTGTTGCAATCCAGAATGGCGCCTTTCTGGTCGCCCTGTTGTGAGCGGATCAGTCCACGAGTGAAATAAGCTTCTGAATACGTTGGGTTGAGTTCAATGGCTTTGTTCAGATCGGCCACCGCTCCCTTGGTGTCGTTGATTTTGTTGCGGCTAACGGCTCGGTTGAAATAGGCTTCGGGTCGCTCGGTTGAGAGGGCATCGATTTTAT
This sequence comes from Larkinella harenae, assembly GCF_054780515.1. Lineage (NCBI taxonomy): Bacteria > Pseudomonadati > Bacteroidota > Cytophagia > Cytophagales > Spirosomataceae > Larkinella > Larkinella harenae. Next base: position 1,227,329 of record NZ_BAAGWE010000001.1, read on the forward strand.
TTTTTGGCCGCACGGCGTTCCGCAATCCATCCAGTACGGTTTTTGAAATTTTGCCGTTGTACACCACTTTCGTTTCAACATTGTCATTTTTCGTTTCGATGGCCATGTTAAAATCCTGAATGGCTCCCCGCTGATCACCCAGTTTGTCGCGGCTGAATCCCCGGCCGTAATAAGCGCGGTAGTTGGTTGCATCGAGCGTAATCGCCCGGGCGTAATCGTTTAAAGCTCCCTTATGATCGTCCAGTTTGTTTTTGGCGAAACCCCGGTTATAAAAAGATTCGCCATCTTCGGGAGCCAGTTCAACGGCTTTAGTGAGGTCGTCAACGGCTTTCTGATATTGCCCCAGCTGCACCAGCGAAAACCCCCGGCCCGCATAAGCTTGGGCGCGTTTGGGGGTGAGCTCAATTACTTTTGAAAAATCGGGCAAGCTCCCCGCAAAATCATCCAGTTTCTGTTTGGTAATCCCACGGGCATAGAGTGCCAGCGGATTGTTAGGGTCCAGTTCAACGGTTTTTGAAAAATCCTGGAGGGCGCCCCGGTACTGCTCCAAACGACTGCGACTCACTCCCCGGTGATAATAAGCCTGCGCATCGGCAGGAGCCAGCTCGATAGCCCGGCTGAAGTCTAACAGGGCCCCGCGGTGGTCGTCCTGTTTGCTTTTGCTCACCCCACGACTTAGGTAAGCCAGCGCGTCTTTTGCGTTTAGCTCAATAGCCCGATCGTAATCCAGAATGGCGCCACGGTGGTCTTTCAAATTGGCTTTGGCAAGCCCACGGTTGTAGTAGCTGGGGGCGTTTTCGGGGTTGGAGCCGATGGCCATACTGAAATCTTGCAGAGCACCCACAAAATCGCCCGATTTACTTTTGGTGATACCGGCGTCAAAAAAATTAGCTGCCGTCTGCTGGGCTTGCAAAAGTAATGGACAAAGTAAGGCGCAAAATAGAAAGGAAAGAGAACGGTAAAGTGTAAACATAAGTAGAATTACGGTTGAACAGAAGGCAATTATGGGATAAAATTAAGACTTGATTGTCTATGCATCAACAAACGCTTGCATTAAATTTTGTCTCTTACTAGGCCATTGCTCTATTTCTTACGTCTGTGTAACCGTATTTGTAAATAAGTAAATAAACGAAACCAGTAAGGTTTTGTCGGACCCTGCCAGAATGCAATTGATGTCTTTACAGAAGTGCACCTGAACTGAGCTCTATTTTGGCCAGTTGCTGACAAAACTATTCCGCTATTATGACAATATGTCATATTTATTTAAGGAAATAAGACTTTTTATGACAAAATGGCATTAATAATTCTTTTTTTGGGATTGGTACACAAGTTGAATAAAGGGATATCGTAATCAAGAACTTTAAAACATAAACACCATACAAGTCATGAGAACCTTAGTCCAATACAACCAATTACCGTCTCTGTTTAACAACCTGGTAGCCCGTGAATTTGACCGGCATTTTAGCGCCCCTGCACTTGCCAAAACCGCTACCACCGTACCGGCTAACATCAAGGAAGATGAAACGGCTTACCACATTGAGTTGGCTGCACCGGGATTGAAAAAAGAAGATTTCTCAATCAACCTGAATAATAATCAATTGACCATTTCGGCCAAGCAGGAGCACACCGACGAAGAAAAAACGGAAAATTTTACACGCAAAGAATTTAGCTATAGCTCATTTGAGCGGAGCTTCCGTTTACCAAAAAATATCAACAGCGAGCAAATTCAGGCCGCCTATGTCGACGGTATTCTGAAAATAGAATTGCCGAAAGTTGAAAAAACGGTTGTTGAACCCAAGCAAATTGCAGTAGCGTAAGGTTAGTAAACGCATAGAAAGAAACCCCGGTCCGGTTGGATCGGGGTTTTTATTTTTAATAGCCGCGAACGTTTCTGAAGAAATGCTCTAGTTTCTGCTGATCCAGTTTGCCAGCTGTGCGGACGCTGCTGCATAGATCGAGGCCAAACGGTTGGACCGTGTCGATGGCTTCGCGGACATTCTCCGGTTTCAGGCCACCAGCGAGAAAAACCGGCACCCGGCTCTGTTCCACAATCCGGCGACTCAGGGACCAGTCGTGGCGTCGGCCCGTACCACCGAGTTCCTTGACGGCCAGCTTGGGGTTTCCCGAATCAAGCAATAAGGCATCAACTTCTTCGGCCGACTCCAGGGCTTCGTCGATACTCAGCTCATCGAGGACGTGAATGACCTGAACCAGTTTGACGCCCGGCAAGGCTGCACGCAGCACCCGGTAACTGCCTTTCGGCAGAGCATCGACCAGTTGAACGGTATTCGTCTGAACCCGATGCTGGTGCTCTATGACGGCTTCGGCCGAGGGTTCGCTTGTGAGCAGGAAGGTCGCGACGGGCGGAGGAACAGTGCGGGCAATGGCCCGGATGAGGTCATCGTCGATGATGCCTGGCCCGCTGGGCATCTTTCCGACCAGACCCACGGCGGAAGCGCCCGCAGCTACAGCCATGCGGGCCTCTTCGGTGCTGCTGATGCAACAGATTTTTACGTGCATACTGAATTAATTCAACGGCTCTGCTAGTTATTAAACAAATTAATGAACAAAGGAACAGCCACTGCATTTTATAAGCAGCAGAATCCTGCCTGAACAGTTATTTTTGTGGTATGAATACACCGACTGACGCGTATGCGTCGCTTCGTTATCCCGAATTTCGCTTTTTCGTTAGCAATAGTTTTCTGATTACCGCTACTTTGCTGATTCAGGAGGTCATTCTGGGGTACGAATTATACAAAATGACCCACGATCCGCTGGCGCTGGGTTTGGTCGGGTTGGCCGAAGCCTTGCCGTTCATTGCCTTATCGCTTTTTGGCGGGCACCTGGCCGACCGGAAAGAAAAGCGTTCCATTCTGCAAATTAGTTTGTCAGTTATTATTCTGGGTTCGGTTATTCTGTACCTGGTTTTCCAGCCGTCGGTGGTAGCCCATTTGTCACAGACGGCGCAACTGGCGGTTATTTACGGGGTGCTGGTGCTGATCGGTACGGCTAAAGGATTCTACTCGCCAACGAGTTCGTCGTTGAAACCGTTTCTCGTACCGCGGCAGCATTATGCCAACTCGTCCACCTGGTCGGGTTCCTTCTATCAGGCCGGCGCTATTGTGGGGCCGGGCATGGCGGGCTTTCTGTATGTCTGGCTGGGGCTGGACAATTCGTTGCTGGTAGTGATCGGGCTGCTGCTGGTGTGTCTGGTCCTGATTTCCATGATCAAGAAAAAGCCGGTTCCGGTGATGGAGGGGCAACAAGATGGCCTGTGGACCAGCCTGCGCGAAGGAATTCGGTTTGTTTTTCGAACCAAAATTATTCTTTATTCCATTTCTCTTGACCTGTTTTCGGTTCTGTTCGGCGGGGTAATTGCCCTACTACCCATTTTTGCCGAAGACATTCTGAAAGTAGGAGCCGAAGGTTTGGGCGTTCTTCGGGCAGCTCCGGCCATTGGTGCCATCGGAACCATGTTGTTACTGACGCGGTTTCCGCCCACCCACAATGCCTGGCGGAACATGCTCATTGCGGTGCTGGGGTTTGGCGTCTTCTCACTGGTCTTTGCTTTTTCGACGCACTTCTGGCTGTCCGTGGTGGCGTTGTTCATGACGGGGGCTTTCGACAGCGTCAGCGTTGTTATCCGAAACACCATTTTGCAGATTTTTCCGCCCGATCACATGCGGGGCCGGGTGGCGGCTGTCAACGGTATTTTTGTCAGTTCGTCGAATGAAATCGGCGCCTTTGAATCGGGGGTGGCAGCCCGGCTGCTGGGCGTGGTGCCATCGGTGGCGATGGGTGGGATCATTACGCTGCTGGTGGTAGTCTATGTTTACTACAACTCAAAAGAACTTTTTGCGGTCCGGTTAAGCTGATGGTTTTATAGTAACAAAGCGGTTGATTGGTTGGAATAACGCCGGAGGTGTCGTTACTTTCGCGAAAAGCATAAATCCATCTACCATTGAATCATGCGTCTACTAAACTTACTCCTGGGCGGCAGTATCCTGCTGACCGTTACCCTGTCGGCTTTCGAAGCGCCTAAAAAAGAAAAGAAACTCGTTAAAGTCTGGGAAACTGATTCCACGCTGCGGGTACCGGAATCGGTGCTGTATGATCCGAAAGGAAACGTGCTGTACGTGGCAAACATTGTTGGGAAAGGTGACTCGCTGGACGGCGACGGTTTTATCTCAAAAGTATCGCTCGATGGGAAGATCGAAAATCTCAAATGGACTACGGGATTGAATGCGCCCAAGGGGATGGGAATTCATAAAAACCGGCTGTACGTAACGGACGTTTACCGGCTGGTAGCTATTAACCGAACTACCGGACAGGCCGAACAAACCTGGGATGCTACGGATAAAAAGGCTTTCCTGAACGATGTAACGGTCGACAAAGACGGAACGGTGTACGTTTCTGATAACCGGAACAATAAAATTTATCGCCTGAAAGACGACAAATGGGAAGTCTGGATTGACGGCGGAGACATCAACAATCCGAACGGTTTACTGGCGGTCGGTACCAAGACTTTGATGGTCGGCAGCACCAAAATCGGCGCGTTGCAATCGCTGGATGTGGCCACTAAAAAGCTGACCAAAATTGCCGACGGGATGGCCAATACCGATGGAATTGTTGCGGTGGGGAAAGACTTTATCGTGTCTGACTGGAATGGCCGCCTGTTCTACATCACCGCCGATGGCCAGCAGCAACTTCTGATCGATACGCGAAGTGAAAAAGTCAATGCGGCTGATATCGATTACGTTCCGGGCAAAAAACTGGTGGTTGTCCCGACGTTCTTTAAAAATAAGCTGGTTGCTTACCGGCTGGAGTAAAATCGTACGCCGGAACGCAGGATTACTCCTGCGTTCCGAGCAATTGCCGGACGGCTTTTTCTACTTTCTCTATACCAAACCCCTGCATAGCGGTTTCCATGTGATTTACAATCTGGTCGTTACCCAGGTTGCCGATGCTACCCTCGTGCGTGTGCCGCAGCTCGCGCGAAGCCGTATAGCTTTCATCGGCCACTTCGGATTTAACAATCAGGTACGCTTCCCGAAAGGGAACGCCCTGCAAAACCAGTTCATTGACCCGTTCAACGGAGAACAGAAGATCGTACTTAGGGTCATCAAGCAGGTTCGGTTTTACCTGAATATTTTCCAGCATAAAATCCGTGATTTGCAGGCAATCCAGGATTTCTTCAAACGCGGGCATCAGAATTTCTTTCAAAATCTGCATGTCGCGGTGGTAGCCTGAGGGCAGGTTGCTCATCACCAGCGTCACTTCCATCGGCAGCGCTTTCAGGCGGTTGGTTTTAGCCCGCAGCAGTTCAGCCACATCGGGGTTTTTCTTGTGGGGCATGATGCTGGAACCCGTCGTCAGGGCGTCGGGCAGTGTCACAAAACCGAAATTCTGGCTGTTGTAGAGGCAGATATCCATCGCCATGCGGGAGAGCGTAGCGGCCACGGCAGCCACGGCAGTCAGCGCGGTTTGCTCGGTTTTGCCACGGCTCATCTGCGCGTACACCACGTTGACGTGCATTCCTTCAAAACCGAGCAGTTCCGTCGTCAAGGTCCGGTTGAGCGGAAACGACGATCCGTAACCGGCGCCCGAACCCAGCGGATTGCGGTTTGCCAGCCGAAAAGCCGTTTGCAACGTCAGCATATCGTCGGCCAGTGCTTCGGCGTAGGCCCCAAACCACAGCCCGAACGACGATGGCATGGCAATCTGTAAGTGTGTATACCCCGGTAGCAGATCCGCTTTGTGCTGTTCCGAACGGGCAATAAGTCGGTCGAAAACCCGCTGAACGCCCTGAGCGACCTGCCAGAGCCGGTCGCGGGTAAACAGCTTCAGATCCACCAGTACCTGATCGTTCCGTGAGCGTCCGCTGTGGATTTTCTTGCCAACATCGCCCAGTTTGCGGGTCAGCATCAGCTCCACCTGCGAGTGAACATCTTCGATGCCTTCTTCAATCGTAAACTGCCCGGCCTGGATTTGCCCATAGATATTTTTTAACTCCTCACGCAAAATGCTTAATTCCTCGCTCGTTAAGAGGTCGATGGTTTCGAGCATGGTGGTATGGGCAAGGCTGCCCAGCACGTCGAACGGCGCGAGGTAAAGGTCCATTTCGCGGTCGCGCCCGACGGTAAACCGTTCAATTTTTTCGACGGCGGCCTGGGAATCGGTATCAGTAGTTGCTTTTTGCCAGAGTTTCAAGACGGTAATGGAATCAGTGGTAAGCGGCAAAAGTAAGCGGTTCTTTCCGGACTATTGAACTGAATAGCCAAAAACCGTTATCCGGACGGTATCAGCCCCCAGCAAACCAGCCCGACGGGCTTGCAGAGCGACCGTTCCTGGGTTTGTTACCGATTCAGGAAGGCGGAATACATCCAGACCAACTTTTCCTGTTCCCGAATGTAGTCGCTCATGAGTGCGTTTGTACCTTCATCGTCGATTTCGGCCGACAATGTCAGCAAATGACGTTCTTTTTGCAGCAGGATTTTGAAGGCTTCCAGAATTTCGCCGATGGCTTTGCGGCCGTCTGACACCTCGTTGCTTTCGGCAATGCTCGAGAGCTTGGCGTATTCGGAGTACTTGTGGCCGGGCGTATGGCCGAGGGTAAGAATCCGTTCGGCAATTTCGTCGATCTTGAGCAGCGAACTCGTATACAGTTCTTCAAATTTGAGGTGCAGCTCAAAAAATTTATCGCCCTTGATGTTCCAGTGGTAGCCCCGGGTATTTTGGTAGAAAACCGAATAATTCGCCAGCAGTTCGTTCAGTAAGCTAGCCAGTTCTTCGCTTTTTTCGGTATCGAGTCCAATTCGGTTGAGTGTTTCCATAGGGTGTAAATGGTGATTAGTGATTGAGTCAAAAAACGATAGAAAACTTCATTCTGAGCAAAATATCGTCTATTTAGCAACACCGTATTGATTCAGACAGTTTCGGGAATGGCGGTTTTTAATTGCCTGCGGAGCCAGACAAAACCGCTCGCCGACACCAGGCTCAAACCCATCACCACAATCCACAGCATAGAAAAGCCCAGCCACGTAACGATTTGTGAGCCGAAAGCCGGAGCGGTAATCTGAGCTATCGCATACGCCATTGAATAAAGCGCCAGGTATTGCCCCCGATTTTGGGAAGTGGATCGTTCCACTGTAAAGGAAAGCATGAAAGGCATCGCCAGCATTTCACCCAGGGTGTTGAAAAAGACGCAGATGATGGCCAGAAAAGCCCAGGAGCCGGTGTTCAGCAGCAGGTACGAAAAACCGATCAGTAAAACACCGGCAGCAATGATAAGCGGTTTCAGGGAAGCATACCGTTTTTCGACGGTATAGACCAGCGGCATTTCCATAAAAACAATCATCAGGCCGTTCATGGTCATTAATAAACCAATCTGGGCCTCGCTCAGGTGCATAAACTGCTTGAAATACAGCGGAATCATGCTAAACAGCTGCCAGAAACCGATGGCGAAAAGTGTGGTAGCACCGGCAAAAACCAGGAACAGGTGGTCGCGATAAGGCGACCTGACGGTCACCAACTCCGTTGTTTCGTGGGTGGTGTTTATGCGGTCGGGTGGGGGCAGAAAAACCCGTAAAACGATGGCGGCAACGATGCAGGTTAGGCCATCTACCCAGAACAGAAGGCGGTAGTCAATAGCGGCCAGGTAACCACCCAGACCGCCCCCGAGCGACCAGCCTAGATTGATCGCCAGCCGGTTGAGCGAATAGGCCCGGGTCCGGTTTTCGGGGGCGCTGTAATGCGCTACTGCCGACGAAACCGCCGGCCGGAATGTTTCGCCCAGCAGGGTGTACATGAATACAACGCCACACATGGTGTAAAAACCGTGGGCAAACTGGAGGAAAATAAGGAAAAAGCCGGAAACCAGCAGGCTCAGAAACTGCACCGGATAAAAGCCGAAACGATCGGAAAGGCGGCCGCCCAGGAAGGTTCCGAATAACGCACCGGTGCCGTAAACCGTCATGACCACGCCCGCTTCCGTGACCGTATAATGCAGGTGTTGCGTCAGGTACAGGGTGAGGTACGGCAAAACCATTGTGCCGCAGCGGTTGATGAGCATGACGCCCCCCAGCAGCCAGACGGTGGTGGGCAGCCCCCGGTAAGCATCCCGGTACAAGCGTAAACTACGGCCAATCATGCCGCAAAGGTGAACGGTTGACGGGGAATAAAAAAGAAGAACTTTGTGTAAGGCCGGGGATTATTTTTTGGCCAGCTCCTGCAAATGAATGTTGCGCCAGCGAACCTCCATCGGACGTTGCACTTTGGTGCCGTGAACCTGCAACGCAATGAAGCCGCGGGTTTCGAGCGTGTCGGTAAAATCGGTGGTCTGGACGCCATTCAGGTAAATCTTGACGGTTTTGCCAACGGCTTCGATCCGGTATTTGTTCCAGTCGAATTTGCGGAATGCCTGACGGCCTTCGGCGTTGTTTTTCAGATCGGCCAGCCAGCCGCGCCGGGCTTCGTCGTACAGCCCACCGCTCCAGGCGCGGGCCGACGGATCAATTTCAGCCTGATACCCGTGTACCCGGCCGTTTTTGTAATCCGGGCGGCTTTCGCTGCGAAACTGAATGCCGGAATTCATGCCGGTGTCAACTTTCACTTCCAGTTCCAGGATGAAGTCATCGTAGTTTTTATTGGTACACAAAAACGTATTCTGGGAGTTGGGTTTGGAAATGCCCACAATTTCGCCATTCTCGATGCGGTAATCGTTTTTTACCTGCTCTCCGCGAACGGTCCAGCCGTTGAAATTTTTTCCGTTGAAGAGAGGTTGATCCTGCTCTTTCTGAAAGGTGCAGAAAATAAGCGAGAAAGAAAGAGCGGTGAGAAGGAGGAGCTTTTTCATCGTTTGAAAAGTTGTTTCGCAGCGTTTGGTGGAAAGAATTTTTTCAGAGGCTCCGCTTACCTCCTGCTGGGAAACCCAGCGAAAGGGTCTTTTCTACTCACTCCGGCGTTATAAATATCTTCGGATCGGAGATCAATTCTCGGTGTTCTTCCAGAAATTGCTTGAAAAGCCGGATTTCTTCGAGTTGCTTTTCAATCGGGTGCGTGAGCGAATAGCTTTCCACATACACGTCTTTGAAATCGGTTATCAAATATTCCATCAGCCGGATACCGCGTTTTTTCAGCGCGTGCAGGTACAGGTTCTGGTGATTGAACGTATAGCGCGGATGTTGGTAGTAGGATGTTGTTTTGATATCGACGGCTTTGAACTTCCCGATCAGATCGACATACCCGTAAAAGAGCACATCGTCGATTTCGTACTGGCAATAAACCTGGGTTTCGACGATGGGGCGGGGCAGATACCGCCGGAATTTTTCCAGAATGTCGGCGCTGAACCGTTCTTCGTCCTCACCTTTCACCACGGCATCTTCGAACCGAACACCGCGTTCCTGGGCGGCAGTGGTAGGTGTTGGTACCCGGTTGATGGTATCAAGTAATTGCTGTAGCGACATGTTTCCGCCCGTCAGGTAACGGGAAAATACATTCAGCAGCGTTGGATAAAAACGATATTTGACCATGACTTCTTTGGAACGAATGCCCTAATTCTTGACCACAAAAACCACCCCCAGCACAATCAGCAAGACGCCCACCAGTCGCCAAACTGTCAGACCGTGTTCCCGAAATCCGAGCAAACCGTAATGGTCGAGGATAACGGCGGCCAGGAGTTGCCCAGCTACGCTTAGGCTGAGCAGGTTGCCCGCACCGATGCGCGGAACGGTGATGATCACCGTAGTGACGTAGACGGCACCCAGGAGGCCGCCCGTCCATTTCCACCAGCTGATCTCTCGCAGGGCTTCAACCGATGGAACGGGCGCGCGCAGGGCGAGACTAATCACGGTCAGCGCCACAAAACCGGACCCGAAAGAAATAAGTGCCGCCAGAATGGGGTGAGCCACCACTTGGCGCAACTGGGAATTAACCCCCGACTGCACGCTTGTGGCCACCCCAACCAGAAAGGCAAAAAGGAAGTAGATCATAGAGTTAAGAGGTATAAATTATGAAGTAAGCGTTCGCTTCGCGGAGTAATGATTTTGGCAGAGCTTTTTAACGCTTACTTCATAACTCTTCATTTTTAACTCCTTTAGGGAACGTATGATTCCAGGACCGTCATCTCTCCGTCGGGTATCAGGGTTACCTGTTTCGTCGAAGCCGGGAGCAGGGTGCACTGGCCCATTTTCAGCGGGATGCGGTACCCCTCGCCGGTTTCGACGGTGAGCGAGCCGCCCACACAAACCAGAATAACGAACGAATCCAGGTGTGTGTAGTCGTGCAGCACCTCCTGATCGAAGTTCAGCACGTTGGTGACGAAGTAATCGCTGGTAACGGCGTTGACGCTCTGATTCGGCTGCGGATCGTACTGCGTTTTGTAATGGTCGTAGTGCTGGTAGTCAATGGCGTCCACGGCCAGTTCGGTATGCAGTTCACGTTTCTGGCCTTTGTCGTCCGTGCGGTCAAAGTCGTAAATACGGTAGGTAATGTCCGAAGTCTGCTGAATTTCGGCCAGCAAAATGCCCTTGCCGATGTAGTGGACCCGGCCCGCGGGCAGAAAGAACACATCGCCAGCCTGTACTTTTTCGATGTTCAGGATGTCCATCAACGTGTTGTCCGCAACGGCTTTGACGTATTCGTCTTTGGTGACTTCCCGGTTAAATCCTGAATTCAGGGTGGAGCCTTCGTCGGATTCGATGATGTACCACATCTCGGTTTTGCCAAAACTGTTGTGCCGTTCTTTCGCCAGTTTGTCGTTCGGGTGCACCTGGATCGATAGGTCGTCGTTGGCGTCGATAAACTTAACCAGCAGCGGAAATTCGTTGCCAAACTGTTCGTAAACGTGTTGGCCAACCAGTTCTTCTTTGTAGTGTTCCAGCAGTTCCTGCAAACTTTTTCCTTTCAGCGGCCCTTCAGCTACCACGGAGATATTGCCCGCAACGCCCGATATTTCCCACGTTTCTCCACAGTTGGGCAGGGGTGAAAAATCTTTTTCCAGAACGGTTTTTATTTTCTGTCCGCCCCAGATTTTGTCTTTGAAAATGGTTTCAAACGTGAGTGGGTAAAGCATGGTTTACAGGATTTGTTCCAACATTCGAATATACAACTCAATTCCCTGTTCAATTTCCCGCAAATAAATAAATTCATCCGCCGTATGTGAGCGTTCGGAATGACCGGGCCCGCATTTGAGCGATGGGCAGTCGAGCAACGCCTGATCGGAGGTGGTGGGCGACCCGTAGGTTTCGCGGCCCAGCGATAAACCAGCCTGCACAATTGGGTGATCCAGCGGAATACTGGACGGTTTTAGGCGAATGGAGCGGGGCTGAACCGTCGAACGAATGTTTTTGCGAACGGTTTCAATGATTTCTTCCAGGGTATATTGCTCCGTGACGCGCACATCGACCGTGAAGGTGCAGGTATCGGGCACAACGTTGTGCTGCGATCCGGCGTTGATCACGGTAACCGACAATTTCACCGGACCCAGGGTGGGCGACAGTTTGGGAAACGGATTGCTCGTGAGCCACGCAATGTCTTTGATGGCGTAATAAATGGCATTATCACCCTCATCGCGGGCGGCATGGCCGGATTTGCCCTTCGCCGTGCAATCAAGTACCAGCAGGCCCTTTTCGGCAACGGCCAGGTGCATCTGCGTGGGTTCGCCCACAATGGCAAAAACGATCGGTGGCAACTCGGGCAGAAGCATCTCAAGGCCTTCACGACCCGAAACTTCCTCCTCCGCCGTGGCGGCCATCACAATGTTATACGCCAGGTCCTTCTTGCCGTAAAAGTGGCAGAACGTGGCTATTAACGAAACCAGACAGCCTCCGGCATCATTGCTGCCCAACCCATAAAGCTTGCCCTCGCGCTCAATCGGTTTGAACGGATCGAGCGTCCAGGAGGCATTGGGTTTGACAGTATCGTGGTGCGAGTTGAGCAGCAGGGTCGGTTTTGACACATCAAAAAAACGGTTTTGCGCCCAGATGTTATTTTTCGTCCGTCGATACGGAATGTTCTGTTGCTGGAAAAAGCGTTCGATTACCAACGCCGTCTGGTCTTCTTCCCGGCTGAAGGAGGGCGTTGCAATGAGCCGTTTAAGCAGGTCAATCGCCGATTCGGTTTGTGTTTCCAACGAATACGCCGTTAGTTGTGAAATCATTACTTCTTTACTTCTTAAGTTCAGTTACGGTATAAGCACTTGAAGGTAGAACGGGTCTAGCCCTCATAAAATTTGATATTCAGGTCACGCAGGAATTTTTTGATAATGTCAACGTGCACACACTGCCCAACGTTCAGAAACGGATAGTTGGAAACCCGGGTCTGGCGGCCATTGACAATTACTTCACGGTCTTCAATGTCAAAACCGAGGTGCAAATGGCGGGTCGAACTTTGCATGCCATAAATGATGCCATTGGTATCGAACAGCGGGCCGCCACTTTGCCCGCGAAGACCGGGTGTGCTCATTTCAATGCCAACAATCTCGTTGTTTTCGCCCCGCAGCCGGGTGATGATGCCGTCGATGGGAAACCGGGGTGTATTGCTGCGTCCCTCGGTGGTCCATTCAATATCGTCGAGGTCGGAGTTGAACCGGTAGTTGGTAAATTCCGGGAAAGGATAGCCCAGCCGGCATAAAGTTCGGCCCGGTTTTACTTTGCTGCTATCGCGCAGAAAGGTGGCGAAAGCGTTGTACTTCAGTTGGTTGTAGCCCTTGAATTGAATGACGGCCAGATCCTGGGTGGGGTGAAAATGGTACGTAATTTCGGTAAAGCGATCAACGGTATTGACAAACTGGCTCTTGATTCGGATGATGCTTTCCTGCCGGAGGGTATATTTACTTTCGAGTTCTTCCAGCCGGCGGGTTTGATTTCGGTCGCGGGGAATGGATCGCCGTTCCCCCTGAAATTTCATGTAGTTGTGATGAATTGCATCCGAGTTGAGTAATTGTTCGGCAACGTGTTTACAGGTAATGGCACAAGCGAACTCGTTGACGAAGAACATGGTAGAACAGGCGGGGATTACTTCACTACTGCCATACCTTCGGACAATCGATACAATAGGACGAACAAAAGGGTCGACCCGCTCAATGGCTTCAACAAACATAACAAGGGAAAATAAAACGGGAGCGCAAGATAGCAAATCCTGAGCTGCTACTGGTCCAATTTTTTGTCGAGAAGGGTCAGAAAACCTTCAAATTTTTCCCGGTATGATGCGCCGAGGGGAATTTTGGCAGAACCAATAAAAACGTTTCGGTAACTGTAGCTATTGATTTTGGATAGATTCATCAGGTATGATTTGTGAATCCGAAGAAATTGCTGTTTGGGTAGAAGGGTTTCCAGGTGTGAAATGGTCTCGTTCACAACGATCACTTTTTGGTTGCTATACACCTTGCTGTAGGTACCGAATGCCTGTACATAATCGATGGCGTCGTAGTCAAAGCGTTGCATGGCATGCCCGACTTTCAGAAAGACAAAGTCGTCGTCAGCCAGGCTATTCTGATCGACCTGGATGCTTAAAGCCCGATTAACGGCTTTGGTAAAACGGGTGAAGGTAAAGGGTTTCAACAGGTAATCGGCTACGTCCATGTCAAAGCTTTCGACGGCATACTCGGTGTGAGCAGTCGTCACAATTACCGGAGGCACCTTCGGGAAGCTCCGGATTAAATCAAGGCCTGATTGATCTGGGAGGTTAATATCGAGCACAAAAAGATTGAATTCCTGTTGCTGGAGCAGTACGGTGGCTTCCTGGGCCGTGCTGCATACCTGAGGGGGCATAAATAGAGGGATTCTGGAAAAATATTCTTGCAAAATAGCAATGGCAGAATCAGAATCGTCTACAATCAGACATTGACGAGCTTTCATTGAGTGAATGAGTCAGTGAAATTATCTTCTTGGAGTTCCTGTAAATGTATTCAAACAATTTGTTTTGACAAATAATATCCTGCCTAAGAAGCTATTATTCTATTTAAAACGCTATTTGTACAGTTAAATGTTCTGTTCAACATATTACAATGAATTTTGGTAGTTACTCAGAAAATTCATGCTTACTTTTTGTGAGTTTTCTAAACAAAAGTAGGTGTTTATACTCTGTTAGATTCATTTGATAGCGTTTATATCTTCGTTTATGCAGTTATCATGAATAGAAATGACGTATGGCGGGAAAGTTGTTCTTAATAACCACATAAAATCAGTAACATCGCTGCCGCTTACAAGTCTGATGAAATACCTCCCTACAGTCAAACAACTGTAGTTTTATCAATGCTGTCTTAACGGAATGGTCACTAAACAGGAACGGGATATCAATTATGAAGCGTAAATTAAGGGATGAGGAGCTCGTGGGGGCTTATTTAACTACTCGCCGTTCGGATTACTTGGACGATTTGTATAAGCGATATGTACACAAAGTGTATGGCAGCTGCCTGACCTTTACACGGGATCCACTGAAAGCCGAAGATTATACGCACGACATTTTTTTGCAGGTTTTTATCAAAATCGATCAGTTTCAGGGGCGCTCTGCTTTTTCGACCTGGCTGTTTTCGATTTCGCAGAACTACTGCCGGCAACGAATCCGGGTGGCCAACCGGCTGGATGTTGTAAGGATGGATGACGTTGACATAGAAAATTTGCCTGACTCGGAAGGCGGTGAGGCTTCACACGCCATGCTGAACCAGTTGTCGGTTGTGATGGATACAATCGAACCGGATAAACGGGCTTTGCTGCAACTCAAGTACGTTGATAATGTTGATGTAACGGAAATTGCCCGGCAGTATAATATTAACCATAGTGCCGTCAAAATGCGCCTGAAACGTACCCGCGATCAGGTTATTGATGTGTACCAGAAACAGTTCATGATGGATTAATGGGCAGGGTGGTTAATCATCCATCCGGACAATTCTGGGCTGAAATTTTCCGACCACATCAACCAGGTCGCGTTGAAACTGCATAACCTGGTCAATGTCTTTGTACGCCATGGGGGCTTCGTCGAGGCCACCGCCGAGCAGCGTAATGCCGTTCTGATTGAGTACGTCCTGCACCCGCGACCAGGTAAAGCTGTTTTTGGCTGCCGTTCGGGAAAGTTTTCGGCCAGCACCGTGCGAAGCGGAATCGAGCGAACGACTTTCTCCCCGCCCCCGGACAATAAAACCGGGTTGCGCCATCGACCCCGGAATGATGCCCAGAACGCCTTTTCCCGCCGGAGTTGCTCCTTTGCGGTGCACAATCAGTTCCTGGGATTCAGCTCCCGGGCCCGCATGGTGTTCTTTCCAGGCAAAATTATGGTGATTTTCAACCATAGCCAGCGGCTTAACACCCAATGACCGGGCAATTTTTTGGTGAATATGGTGGTGGCAGGCCGAGGCATAATCGCCCGCCAGATTCATTGACAGCCAGTATTCCTGCCCTTCTTCGGAATCCAGCGACAACCAAGCCAGGTGTTTGGCCTCCCGGGGCAGTGGCGTTTTCTCCATCGCAACTTTGGTGAAATGATTGGCAATAGAAGCTCCCAGCCCCCGCGAGCCGGAGTGCGACAGCAACGCCAGGTAGGTGCCAACCGGTACACCGAACTCATTGGTCGGATCGGTTACGTCGGCAATACCGAATTCCACAAAATGATTGCCTGAACCCGATGTCCCGATTTGCCGGACGGCTTTGTCGTGCAACCCGCGCAGCAACGGTATTTGCCGGAATTCCGGGCGCTCCAGCACATCGTCGTCCAGGGGGTTACTGAACTCCCGGCCCGCACCAAAGAGTGTTTCGCGTTGCAGGATATTTTTCAGTCGGTTGGTTTCTCCGGTTAGCATATTTTCCGGTAAATCGTATATACTCAGGCACATCCGGCAGCCAATGTCAACGCCTACACCGTACGGAATTACGGCATTGTGGGCCGCCAGAACACCACCGATCGGCAAACCGTATCCCTGGTGGGCGTCGGGCATCAGCGCACCAGCTACCGTAACCGGCAGGCGCATGGCAATCTCCATCTGATTGATGGCCCCGGCTTCAATATGATCGGCCCCAAAAACCGTATATTCCTTCTGTTCTTCGCTCAGCGGTATTTCATCGGAGGTTGCCGAGCCCGGTTTTTCGACCAACTCGGCGGCAATCGTGCCCAGAGTTTCGTTTTCGAGGTAATCGGATGGCTGCTGCAACACCTTTTTCAGGATTTTGAGCGCTTCCGTCTGTGGGGTATGTTTGAAAAACTGCTGCATCACGCTAATGGCAATGCTGATGACTTTTCCTTCCGGATACCCGATTTTCCGGAGATCCTTACCGGTTAATTTAAGTTTCATGGCTTCGGAGGTGTGGTTTACGGCAATGCTTTCTCAAATTGCTCATAGACATTCCGGTAACGCCGGTGCCGTTCAGCGTCCGGTTCAAATGTTTGGCCGAACCGGACTTGCCGGCTGGCTTCCACTAAGGATGAAACCCGTCCGGTGGCCTTCATGGTTAACAAAATCGCGCCAATGGCCCCGCTTTCGTTGCTTTCGTTGAGCCGAACCGGAACGCCAAAAATATCGGCCATCATCTGGACCCAGAACGCTGACTGGGCAAAACCACCGTTGGCGTGGATAACCCGCGTTGGGCCGGTATGGCGGGACAAGATCCGCTCAATCCGGAGCAAATTGAATAAAACGCCCTCCAGTGCCGCCCGGATAAAATGCGAGCGTCCGTGCTGCCAGTCGACGTTCAGGTACGAACCGCGCACGCCCGCATCCCAGAGTGGAGCGCGCTCGCCCTGCAGGTAAGGCAGAAACAGCAAACCGTCGGAGCCGGGTGCAATGGTGGTGGCTTCTTCCAGCACCGCATCCGTATCAGACTGTATCAATTTTTCCGATACCCATTGCAGCACATTGGCGCCGTTGTTGGTGGGGCCACCCACAACGTAGTAATTTTTGTCGGTGGCATCATCCACATTCAGAATGTAGCTGAACAACCGCCCCCGGTCGTCGCGCAGCGGGTGTTGAATGGTGCGCCGGATGGCCCCGCTGGTCCCGATTGTGATGGTGGTGATGCCCGCTTCGATGGCTCCCGCGCCCAGATTGGCCAGGCAGCCGTCTGACGCGCCAATGTAAAGCGTTGATCCGGTTAATCCCTGGGTAACAGAACCCGGCAAGTCCGCGTCGGCCAGTTTGCCCGCGTGGGTGGTCGGAACGGGTTTTGATAACTGCTCAAGCCGGATACCGGCAAATTCGAGGGCGGGCGCGTACCAGACTTTCTGGTAGCTATCGAACAAACCCGTTGCGGTGGCAATGGAATAGTCGATCTGATACTGGCCGGTTAATTTATGCCAGATGTATTCTTTGATGGAAATCCAGCCGGTGGCCCGGCGCAGCAGCCGCAGGTTGTTTTCGCGAAACCAGGCCAGTTTGCACAGCGGTATCATCGGATGCATCGGGATACCCGTTTGCTGGTAAATCTCTTTGCCCAGGTCGGCCCGCTCGTGCCGGAGCAGGTCAGCCTGCTTTTCTGCCCGGTTGTCGGACCACAGAATGGCGTTTGTGAGCGGTTTTCCGGCATCATCAACGGCCAGGCTGCTGTGCATGGCTGCGCTGAACCCAACGGCTTCAATGGTTGCGTGCTGTGTCTGAACTTCCTGGCAAACCTCCGCCAGCACCTCCACCAGATTTTGCCAAACGTGCTCGGGGTCTTGTTCCGCATACCCGGCCTGCGGGTGGAGTGTGGTGAGCGGAGCCGATGCGTGAGCGATAATTTCGCCGGTTTCGGGTTGGAAGGCAAGCGCTTTGACGTTGGTTGTACCGATATCGACACCGAGGATGCAGTTCATACGATTAGGGGACCTGAATGCTGTGTAATGAAACGGGAAAAGTAATAGGAATAAGCAAATAAAGTAGTTGTCGGTCTGTGATTTTGAAAAACAGCGCGTTTTATGGTAAGTTTGTTGATGTTTTTATCATACAATGTCTTTCCATAGATCAATTTGTTTTTTCTCCTTTTTGTTTTTGGGTGGGTGGTTACTAGCCTGCAACCAACGTTCACAATCGAGCGCGCCGACTGAGCCATCGAATTTAAGCGGACGCGAACTTGCCCAGAAATACTGCAACAATTGCCACGCTGTACCAACACCGGATTTACTGGAAAAACACCTTTGGAAACATAACGTCCTGCCGCAAATGGCGCTTCGGATGGGTTTTTTTGCGGATTCGTTATCGCCCTTTCGGCAGATGAGCGGGCCCGACGAAATTGAGCGGGTCATTCACTCGAATGCGTTTGCCGATGCGCCCATGCTGCACCCCGACGATTGGCAGAAAATTACGGATTATTACGTAGACAATGCGCCCGAGAAGCCGTTGCCCCAAGCGGCCAAACCGTCGCTCTCGTACCAGTTGCCGTTGTTCAAAGTTCGTAAGCCGCAGCAACCGGTTGATAATCTGCTCACACTGCTGCAATATGAACCCCGTAGCCGACGGATTGCGGTGGGGAGCCGGCGCGGGAAGCTGTTGTTCCTCAACCATGACTTGCAACCGGTCGACTCCGCCATCACCTTCAACCCGCCTTCCAGTCTGCGCACCCGGGCCGACGGTAGTCTGGATGTGTTGACGATGGGAACGATGGACCCGAACGACCGGATGGATGGGGAACTGTTGCACATCCGCCGAAATCCGGTGACGCAAAACGCGGAACGGACGGTTTTACTAAATAAACTGCAACGGCCCGTCGAAGCAACGTACGCGGATTTGAACGGCGACGGAAAGGAGGATATTCTGGTGTGCCAGTTTGGCTTTTACCTGGGGCAGTTGAGTTGGTTCGAAAACACCGGAACGACTTACATTGAGCATGTTTTGGACCCTGTGCCGGGGGCCTTGCGAGCCGTCGTGACCGATATGAACAACGATGGCCGGGCCGACATTGTGGTGCTGATGTCGCAGAGTGACGAGCAGGTGGCCATTTTTAACAACGAAGGTGGAGGACGGTTCTGGAAGAAAACGGTATTGCGGTTTCCGCCGGTTTTTGGCTCCATCTACCTGGATGTAGTCGATTTTGACAAGGATGGCGATATGGATTTGCTGTATACAAATGGGGATAATGCCGACTATTCTAACACCCTGAAACGGTACCACGGCATCCGGTTGTTTCGCAACGATGGAAATTTTAAGTTCCGGCAAGTCTGGTTTTACCCGATGTACGGTGCCATGAAAGCGCTGGCCCGTGATTTTGACGGTGACGGCGATCTCGACGTAGCGGCTGTGGCCTTTTTTCCGGATTTCTCCCAAAAACGGCTGGAGAATTTTGTCTACCTGGAAAACCGGGGGAACAATCGTTTTCGGGCTAAATCGTTCCCGGAAGCCGATCAGGGGTCGTGGCTGGTGATGGATGCCGCCGATGTTGACCAGGACGGTGATGACGATATTCTGCTGGGGTCGTTTGCTTTTCGGGTAACACCTACCCCCAAAGAGCTGTTGCAACGCTGGCGGCAATCGAAAGCCGGAGTGATATTGCTGGAAAATCAGACAAAAAAACCGAAATAACAGAAGCCGTAATCCGCAGATGGATTGAAAAGGGCGGGATTGTAAGATCCCGCCCGGTATAGTTTCTACCACGTAATGGTTTTCAGGCGAACCCCTTGCGGATTTTCGGCGCTGGACAGTTTGAGAGCGGTTTTCCCTCCTTCGACCTGATAATTCTTTGTTTCCTGCTTCAGTTCATCCTTGCGGGCGTCGCGGTTGATGTTACTTTTGGGCGCGCAGGAATAAAAACCACGGTAGTTGCCGCTGCTGGGCGTGATAACAAACGTGTGACTGGCTTCATTGACTTTCACCGTTCCTTTAAAAAAGGTGTAGGCTTCGGTTCGGCAATTGTAGCTGGTGGTCGCATTGATGATGTATTCTTCGTACGTGCCGTTGGCGTGAAACTCAAACACCAGCGCCTGTTCGTAGGCGTTGCCGCTGTATTTGCCGTTGTAGTCCCAGAAGTTGGTGGGCGAGAATGTGCCGTATGACCATTTGCCGACCAGTTCCGCCGGGATTTTTCCGGTTGCGGGTGGATTCTTGGTACCACCCGATGGCGTTTCGCCGTCGGTAGGATCAATCACTTCATTACTTCCTTTTTTGCAGGCCACGGAGAGAATCACCAGCGCCAGAAGCGCAAGAAGACGCATTTTCATTGTTGTTCAGTTGTTTTTGTTGTTTATAAGTGCTGCGGATTCGCAGGACACAAAGCAAGGTAAAACCGCAGACGTGGCCAAAACCGTTCTCCCCAATGCACCAGACTGGCGACTGAATTGGTGAAAAGCGTGACTGAGTTGTAGGCGCTGATCAGGATGGACGAGCTCAGGACGCAGCGTAGGGACGATCCGTTCAAAAAAATATCAAATTTTTTCAAAAAAACACTAAGGGTAAAATAGTGCAATTAAGTCTTTAATTCGTTTAAGAGATGATGCGCCAATGGCTACCTTTACCTTATCGTCCCCAAATTCTTCCCCTGACTCCTGGCCTTCGCCATCAGTAAAAGAAGAAAAACCGATGTCGACGCATTACGATTCGGAGCTTTTTCTGCGGACAGCCTTTGAACAGGATCCCCGCAAAGGGTTTGAACTGCTGTTCCGTCAGTATTACACCCCGCTGTGTAGTCATGCGGTACGGTTTGTTTATTCCCGGCAGCTGGCCGAAGATCTGGTGAGTGAAGTATTCTACCAGTTTTACCGTTCGGAAGCATACCGAAAAGTGCGCACCTCGTACATCAGCTATTTGTTTACGGCGGTGCGAAACGAGGCCTACACGCACCTGCGCAAAGAATTTGGGAAAACGGATTCCATCGAATCCGCTACCGAAAATAACCTGCCCGGTACGCAGCCGCAGCCCGATTCGGAAGTGCACTTCAATAACCTCTTTCTCGCCGTCAACGAGGCCATCGAGCAATTACCCAACCAGTGCCGTCGGGTATTTCTGCTGAGTCGGTTCGAAAACAAAAAGTACGACGAGATTGCCGCCGAACTCCAGATTTCGCCCCGAACCGTCGAGGTTCACATCTCCAAGGCGCTGAAGCACCTGCGTCAAACACTCCGCGAAGAATGGGTCATTCTGCTCTGCCTGCTGAATCTTTTTATGTATTGAACTAAGGGGAAAGACGGTTTTCAAAGTCTCCCGTTCAAATTCCACGCAAATGAATCAATCAGTATCAAAACATACCCTGTTCGCCTACCTGGCGGGCCAGGCCAATCCGCTCGAACGGCAATTGGTGGAGGAGTGGCTGAAGAATCCGGCCCACACCGAAACCTTTCATGCCTGGCTGCTCGAATGGGAAATGCGCTCGCTGCAATTCGTACCGGACCAGGAAGCGGCTTTTGAAAAACTGGCGGAACGGCTGGAACAGCCCGAAGCCCCGGTGATGGCCCCGGCTCCGGCCCAAAAACCGTTCTTTCGGCAGTGGAGCTGGAAACCGTACCTGGTGGCGGCAACGGTTTTGATCGCCTTTGGGTTGCTGCTCTTTTCGGTTAAAGAACGAATCTTGTACCAGACCTATCAAACCAATCTGGAACAGGTAAAAACCGTTCGGCTTGAAGATGGAACCGACGTAAAACTGAAAGCGAATTCGGTGCTGATGGTGCCCCGCTTTGGGTTTCGGAATGACATCCGGGAAGTGCTGCTGAAAGGGGAAGCCAGTTTTTCGGTGACCCACAAGCAGAATAACCAGCGGTTTGTGGTCAAAACATCCGACCAGTTTCGGGTGGAGGTACTGGGCACCGAGTTTACGGTTTATGCCCGGAAGCAGAACACCAAAGTGGTTCTGGATCGCGGAAAGATCCGGGTCGACTACAAAACCGCTACCCAACAGAAGCAGCTGATCATGAAGCCCGGCGAAATGCTCATGCTGACTCAGAAAGGCAATGTTCAGCTGCGGAAACTGGCTCCCGTCAAAGCCCTGGCGGCCCGCGAAGGGCATCTCTTTTCGTTCCGGGGTACGTCGCTGTGGGAAGCCTGCTACCTGATTGGTGAACACTTTGGCAAGAAAGTGGAAATCGCCGATGACTCACTGGCGAACCGCACCATCTCCGGCGACTTCCACGCCCAAACGGCCGACGAGCTGCTGGAGCTTCTGACCGAAACCTACGTCCTCCGCATCGACTCGACCGGAAATTCTCTCCTCTTGAAAAATTATTGATTCGATCCTTTTACCATTGAATTACATGAAGAAAGCGCTTTACCAACTAAGTTTTCTGGCCGTTTTTTTGACGGGTTACCCCGTCACCGTTTTTAGTCAGACGCTCGCGGCGGCCCTGGCTATGCAGCGACCGGAGGGCCGCCCCGTGCAGGTGCAACTGAAGAATATCCTGCTGGATTTACAGCGCTATTACCAGGTCGAGATTGTTTTCGAAGACCGGATTATGAGTGGCAAGAGTGTTGCCACCAATGCACTGGATCTGAATGTATCGCTGGAAAAAAACCTCTTTAATCTGCTGCGTAATACCGGGTTGCGGGTTCGCAAGATTCGGAAAGGAACGTACGTCATTACCGAATCCCCGCGCGAGAAAGCGACGGTGATTAGCCGCGAAATCGAAGCAATAGAACTTCCTACGGCTCCGGTGTCACCCGATGAACGCTCAGGAGGAACTATGCCGGAACGAACGACTGCCCATCAGCCCGAAACCGTTGATCTGAGTATCAGCGGAACCGTTACTGACGAATCCGGGGCGGGTTTACCGGGCGTGAGCGTGGTACTGAAAGGAACCACGCGGGGCACGACAAGCGACGGTAAAGGAGCGTACCAGTTGAATGTGCCCGACGCCAGTGCGGTGCTGGTCTTCAGCTTTGTGGGTTACCTCCCGCAGGAAGTAACCGTCGGAAACCGTACCATCGTCGGGGTGAAGCTCGAAGCCGATACGAAATCACTCTCGGAAGTAGTGGTGGTGGGCTACGGAACGCAGAAAAAAGTGAACCTGACCGGGGCCGTTTCGTCCATTTCCAGCGAAGATCTCGTTCGCCGACCCGTTGGGCAGACATCCGCAGCCTTGCAGGGGATGATGCCGGGCGTGACGGTCACGCAGCGTTCGGGCCGACCGGGGGGCGATGGCGGTTCGATCCGGATCCGGGGCGTCGGTACAACCGGTAATTCTGACCCGCTGGTGTTGATTGACAATATTGAAGGGTCGATGAACAGCATTGATCCCAACCTGATCGAGTCGGTTTCAGTCCTGAAAGATGCGGCTTCGGCGTCCATCTATGGGTCGCGGGCAGCCAACGGCGTAATTCTGATCACGACCAAGCGCGCGAAGGCCAACCGGATTTCGGTCAATTACAACAACTACATTGGCTGGCAAACACCTACCAACCTGCCCAAAATGGTCAATGCCATCGACCATATGTTGCTGACCAACGAAGCCTACATAAACGTGGGCCGGTCGCCCCTGTATTCCGACGACCTGATTCAGAAATACCGCACGGAAGGCCCGGCCAACCGTGATCTGTATCCGGATACCGACTGGCAAAAAGAAGTGCTGACCGGATCGGGCTTGCAGCAGAGCCACTTTTTCAGTATCAACGGCGGTAGCGAAAAAATACGGTTTCTGACCTCCGCCGGGTATCTGGATCAAAAAGGAGTGATTGAAAATTCGAGTTTTCGGCGGTACACCCTGCGAAACAACACGGACATTCAGCTTTCGAACAAATTAAGCGCCCGCGCCGATTTACAAATTGTGGCCGCGACCACCCTCGAACCCGGACGGAGCTCCGAAGAGGTATTTCACTGGATGAACCGGATACCGGCTAACCAGATCGGTATCAACTCGAACGGAACTTGGGGCGACGGCTGGAATGGCGACAACCCGATTGCCATGTCGCGCGATGGCGGTACCCGGAAGAACAACAGTCCGTACGTGATGTTGAACGCAGCACTGGTTTATAAACCCGTTGAATCACTGACGGCCGAAATCGCCTATTCGCCCAAATATGCTCTTTCCATTAATAAGAACTTCAACAAGGCCATTCAGGCTTACAAGCCTGATGGGTCTTTGAGCTTTCTGGCCCCCGCCAGAAGTAGTCTGACAGAAACGACCGACCGCTCGCTGTATACCACCCTGCGCGCAACGCTGACGTTCGATAAAGCATACGGCGATCATGGCGTGAAAGTACTGGGCGGTTTCTCGCGCGAAGACTTCCGGAACGACAACGTGACGGGCTACCGCGAAGGCTTTCTGTTGCCGGATTATCAGGTATTAAACGCCGGAGCGTCGGACCTTCAGCGGGCGTCGGGCGGGGCGTCGGAATGGGCGTTGCAGTCGGCGTTTGGCCGCATCAATTACGATTACAAACAGAAATACCTGCTCGAAGCCAATGCCCGCTACGACGGTTCTTCGCGCTTTGCTACAGGACGTAAGTACGGTTTTTTTCCTTCGGTATCGGCGGGCTGGCGGATTTCGCAGGAAGCGTTCATGTTACCACTCTCTAACACCATCAATGAGTTGAAACTTCGCGCGTCGTGGGGGCAGCTCGGTAACCAGCTCATCGGTAACTATCCGTTTATGTCGTCGCTCCAATTCGGACCGTACTCGCTGGGCGGGCAGATTGTCAATGTGGTGGCGCTGAATACCTTGGCTAACTCCGAAATTTCGTGGGAAAAAACGGAGATGACCGACATCGGGCTGGATATGACCCTATTATCCAACCTGTCGATTACGGCGGATTACTACTACAAACGCACCAGTGATATTCTGTTGACGCTGGATATTCCGGCGATTATTGGGCTGGGGGCACCTTCCCAGAATGCCGGGATCGTGGATAACAAGGGTTGGGAATTTGGCATCAACTACAAAGGGGTGGTTCGCGATTTTCGCTACGACATTGGGTTCAATATCTCGGATGTAAAAAACAAGATCATTGATCTGCGGGGCGTCAACACCGTCGGCCTGACGGCCAACCGTGAAGGCTACCCGATTGGCTCGCTGTTTGGGTTGCAGGCGGAAGGCTTGTTCCAAACCGTTGACGAAGTGGCCGCCCACGCCCAGCAATTCGGGGTGATCAAACCCGGCGATATCAAATACAAAGATCAGAACGGCGACGGCATTATCAATGGCGATGACAATGTGGTGCTGGGAAGCACGATTCCCCGGTTTACGTACGGTAGCACGCTGAACGGTTATTACAAAGGCTTTAGCCTGAACATTGTCCTTCAGGGTGTTGGCAAAACCGATGGGCTGCTGAACGAACAGGGGATCATGCCGTTTTTCCTCGGAGGAACGGTTCAGGAACAGCACAAAGACCACTGGACGCCCGAAACTCCCAACGCAACCTTCCCCCGGTTGGCATTCAGTGAAGCCAACAACGAAAAGAACTCCAGCTTCTGGATGCGGAATGCGGCCTACCTGCGCCTGAAAAACATTCAGATTGGCTACAACCTCCCCATGACACTGACCAAAAAGGCCGGCATCAATTCGGTACGGGTGTTTGCCAACGGCCAGAACCTCCTGACCTGGGACAAATTCTGGGACGGCTACGATGTAGAATCACCGGTGGGAACCGGGCGCATCTACCCGCAGGTGAAAATGGTCAGTGTTGGACTCGATGTTAATTTTTAGGCAAGCGCCGACATTTCCTTTACTTTCTTGACAGAATCATACGAATGAAAAAGATATATAGCTGGTTTCTGTGCGCTGGGCTGATGTTGGGTACAACAGCCTGCCAAGATTACCTCGAACGTTTTCCGCTGGAAGGGCCCGCCGACAAGTCATACTTTGCCAATGCCAGTGAGCTGGAGCTGGCCGTCAACGGCTGTTACAAAGGCATGAACTTCCATCCGAGCGATAATATGCCCACCCAGTTGCTGCTCGACGACTGCTCTGATCTGGGCTGGGACCGAAACAACAGTACGCTGCAACAGATTGGGAAAGGCAGCCACGACAGTAACAACGGTTTTGTAAAGTCCGTCTGGGACAACTCGTACAAAATCATCGGTCGCTGCAATTTTATTCTGGACAACATCCACAAGCTGGACGGTAAGATGGATGCTGCGCTGCAAGCCCGCCACCGGGCCGAAGCCCGGTTTGTTCGCGCTTACATGTACCATTACCTGATTGAGTTGTACGGGGGCGTGCCGCTGGTGACGAAAATGCTGGCCTTGTCGGAAGCGCAGATTCCCCGCAGCACCAAGGAGGAGTGCGTGACGTTCATTCTGAGCGAACTGGACGAAGCCGCGAAGGATTTGCCGGTGAGCTACGACGCCCGCAATGTGGGCCGGGCCACCAAAGCGGCCGCCCTCGCCACCAAGGCCCGAACGGCATTATACAACGAAAAATGGGATAGTGCGGCTGCGGCTGCTAAAGCCGTGATGGACCTGAACCACCATAAACTACACCCGCATTATGGAGAGCTGTTTTCGTACAAGGGGCAGAATTCAAACGAAATCATCTTTGCCTTGCAGTACCTGAAAACCAGCACGGTGGTGCATAGCACCCCGCAAAACTTTCTGTCGCGGAACGCCCAGGGGGCTTCCAACAAGGTGCCGGGCCAGAACCTGATTGATGCCTACGAGTGTACGGACGGTTTGACCATCGACAAATCACCCCTCTACAGCCCGAAAGATCCGTTCAAAAACCGCGATCCCCGGCTGGATTTTACGGTGGCTGTTCCAGGTTCCAATTACTTTAATTTCAAGTTCGAAACCCACAAGGATAGCGTCAAGACGGTCAATTACACAACCAATACCCGCGTTGATAACCAGGATGCCATTCACGCGTTTGCGACGTACACGGGTTATTGCTGGCGGAAATACACCGACCTGACCGACAAAGACGACCGCAACAACTCGGAACTGAACATTATCCTGATCCGGTACGCCGAGGTGCTGCTCACCTACGCCGAAGCAAAAATCGAAGCCAACCAGATCGATCAGTCGGTATACGATGCCATCAATGCGGTGCGGCAGCGGCCTACGGTGAATATGCCCGCCATCAAAACCGGCCAGACGCAAGCCGAACTTCGGTCGATTATTCGCCGGGAACGCAAGTATGAATTGACCAATGAAGGCTTTCGATTAATGGACATCCGGCGCTGGAAACTGGCCGACAAACTCCTGAACGGTAATTTCCTGGGCCGGATTCCCAATGGATTGCTGGCCACCGCCCCTGTTATCGACGCCAATGGAACACCCGATTACAGCAACGTTCCGAACAAGGCCGGGATGCGCGTGGTTGAAGTCCGCATCTTTAAATCCAACCGGGATTACCTGTGGCCCATTCCGTACATCGAAACCGTGACGAATAAGGCAATTGTGCAGAATCCCGGTTATTAAAAACCTTAGTCCCGTTGACGCAACATGCCCACAACCCGACGCCACTTTCTGAAAGTTTCCGGCCTGAGTGGCCTGGTCCTCACCGCCGGCCTAGCCGAATTACACGCCGGTACAACGGCTTCGCTGGCCGAAAACGAATACGATTTAGTCATCATTGGCGGAACGCCCGGCGGCATTATGGCGGCCGTTGCGGCTTCCCGATTAGGTAAAAGATCGCTCATTCTGGAGCGGACGGCTCATATCGGCGGGTTGCCTGCCAACGGGCTGGGTGCCACCGATATTGCTACGCGGGGCGCCACTGGTGGGCTGTTCCTCGAATTTGTGCAGCGTATTAAAGCCCATTATGTGCAAAAATACGGGGCCGACGCGCAGCAGGTGAAAGATTGTTCCGACGGGTATCATTTCGAACCGGCGGTAGCGGCCAAAATCTTTGCTGATTTCTTGAAGGATAGCCCGAACGTTACGGTTTTGACCATGCGGCAGTTTGACTTCGAACCCGAAAACCTGACGATTCAGGCTAACCGGATTCGGAGCGTTCAGGTAACCGACCGGAACACGAAAAAGACCGAAACGTATCAGGGACGTTTTTTTATCGATGCCACCTACGAAGGCGACCTGATTGCGGCTGCGGGTGTGCCGTTTTTTCTCGGTCGGGAAGGCAAATCGGAGTACAACGAAGTCGGAGCCGGTCGGGTATACAAATACTGGGCGGGGCCCGAAGGGCCGGGATCGACGTTTCAGGGCGACAACGCTGTGCAGTCGTACAACTACCGGTTGTGCGTGACCAAGGATCCAAAAATTCGGGTAAAAATTCCAAAACCGGCGCGTTACAACCGCGAAGAGTACGTATCGCTGATCAACGATGTCAAAACCGGGCACTACACCGGTGTAGCAATGTCCAAACTCACGGACGCTCAAAAAGCGGAAAGTGAGCGCCGAGTCAAAGCCGGTTTGCCCCCCGAAATTCCCGGTATGCCCAAAGGCATTGCCTGGCTGACAAACATGGTGAAGCTGCCCAACGGTAAAAACGACGGCAACAACCAGCACCACGCTTTTATTTCCACTGATTTACCGGAAGAAAACTGGCCGTATCCAACTTCCGGCTGGGAATGGCGCGACCGCTTTGCCCAGCGGCTGCGGGAATACACCGAAGGCCTGTTCTATTTCGCACAGAACGATCCTGAACTGCCCGAATGGTTCCGGAAAGAATGTTCGGAATGGGGCTGGGCCAAAGACGAGTACACGGACAACGGTCATTTTCCCCGGCAGCTGTACGTTCGGGAAGGGCGCCGGATGAAGGGAAAATACCTTTTCAAGGCGCAGGATGCGCAGCCCGTAAAGCCGGGCAGCCGCCCTCCACTCCACGCCGACAGTATTACGGCCAGTCATTACGCGCTGGATTCGCACGCCGTGCGCAAACGGGAAGCGGGACGGATTCACCTGGACGGTTTTCTGAGCTACCCGTCGGCGGTGTATACGGTTCCGTTCGGGGTGATTGTGCCGGATTCTCCGCTGGAAAACCTGCTGGCCCCGGTTCCGGCATCGGCTACGCATATTGGCTTCTCGACGCTGCGGATGGAACCGTGCTGGATGGCGCTGGGCCAGGCCGCCGGAACTGCTGCGGCTCTGTGTGTGCAGAAAACGCAGTCTGTGCACGCGCTGTCGGTGCCGGAATTGCAGAAAGCACTGCTTCAGCAAAAAGCGATTCTAGTGTATGAAAAGGGACTTTCCGTGTCCGATCCAAACTTTGAAGCGAACCAACTGGCGGCTTTGAAAAAATAAAATTAGTATCGCAGAGCCAATCAGAGAATAGCAGGGTTCACCGGAGCAATTCTCTAATCACCTCTGTACAACAACTTTTTCAATAACATGCGATACATACTCATTACGTTTCTCAATCTAGTCCTTCTTACCTCCGCTGTTGCCCAGCAGCAGGTTGATATTTGCGTGTACGGCGGCACATCCGGGGGCGTTATGGCGGCTTATACCGCCCGAAAAGCGGGAAAAACCGTTCTGCTGATCGAACCCGGCAAACACCTCGGCGGGATGACCTCCGGCGGTTTAGGGCTGACCGATATCGGTAACAAATACGCTATCACCGGCATTGCCCGCGATTACTACCGGCGCATTGGCCAGCATTACGGCAAATTTGAACAATGGATTTTTGAGCCGCACGTCGCTGAAAATCTCTTTAATGAGTATGTGAAGCGGGGCAAAGTGGATGTGCTGTTTTCGCACCGGCTGTCGAGTGTGAAGAAAACCGGCGGGCAGATTCAGGAGCTTGTGCTCGAGAATTCGGAAAAACCGTCGGCGAAACGCACCGTTCGAGCCAAGATGTTCATCGACTGTTCGTACGAGGGCGATCTGATGGCAAAGGCTGGCGTATCGTATATCGTGGGGCGGGAAGACAACGCCAAGTACAACGAAACACTGAGCGGGGTGCAGCTGATGACGGGCCACCAACTGCCCGACGGCATTGATCCGTACAAAACGCCGGGCCAGCCGGAATCGGGCCTGGTGTGGGGCGTTAGCCCGGCAAAGCTGGAACCCAACGGTACAGGCGATGGTAAAGCTCAAGCCTATAATTACCGCATTTGTCTAACGTCCGACCCGGCCAATCAGGTGCCCATCACGCGCCCGGAAGGGTACGACTCCACACACTACGAGTTGCTCGTCCGGCTGATCAACGCCCAGCCCCAGCGGCTTACACTGAACGACTATTTCATCTGGAGTGGCATGCCCAACAAGAAAACCGATATCAACAACCGGAACGGTTTTTCGACGGATATGATCGGGATGAATTATGAGTACCCGGATGGGAGTTACGAGAAGCGGGCGCAGATTATCCGCGACCATGAGCGGTATACCAAGGGGTTGCTGTATTTCTTCGGCCATGATTCGCGGGTGCCGCAGGAGTTGCGGACGCAGATGTTGAAGTGGGGGTACCCAAAAGATGAATACACAGATAACGGGCATTGGTCACCGCAGTTGTACATTCGGGAAGCGCGCCGGATGGTGGGCGATTACGTAATGACGCAGGCCAACTGCCAGGGCAAAGAAGTAGTGAAAGATGGCGTCGGTATGGCGGCTTACACGATGGATTCGCACAACATTCAGCGGATTGTGCTGGAGAAAAATGGCAAAAAAATGGCGAAGAACGAAGGAAACGTCGAAGTGGGCGGTTTCGGGCCGTATCCGATTTCGTACCGCGCCCTGATTCCGAAAGAAGTCGAATGCCGCAACCTGCTGGTGCCGGTTTGTCTGTCGGCTACGCACATCGCCTACGGGTCAATTCGGATGGAACCGGTTTTCATGGTGCTGGGTCAGTCAACGGCCCTGGCGGCAGCGATGGCAATTGACGCAAAAACCAGCGTGCAGAAAATTGATGTGACCAAACTGCAACAGCGACTGAAAGCCGATCCGTTGGCCGACGGCAGCACGCCCGAAATCCTGGTTGATAACGAGGACAAAAACCTGACTGCGGCAACCGGCCCGTGGCGGCTGGAAAGCAAGAGCAAGGGCGGTTACGGTCCGTCGTACCTGATTCACGAAGGGCAGAGTGGCGAAGCTGCGTCGGTGCGGTTTACGCCGGATGTGGTCAAGGCGGGCAAATACCGCATCTACACCTACTTCCCGCGGCTGGCCAAAAGTACGTCTGAGTTAAGCGTTACGGTTTCTGACGGAAAGAAGAACAAGGTGGTGCCGATCAAACCGGCTGATATTGTGGTGGTGGGTCAGACTTCCGGCGAGTGGGTGGCGCTGGGTGAATACGATTTGCCCAAAGGCAAAACCGCATCCGTCGAAATTGCGGTCAAACAAGCCGATGGTCCGACGGTAGCCGATGCCGTGCTATTCGTGCCAGCCTTTTGAGTTTTTCGTTGCAAGTAAAAAAGCGCACGGCAACCGCTGTGCGCTTTTTTTATCTGTGAACACTACTCTTTCTGTACTTTCTGTTTACAAAGATTACGGGTTCCCACACCAGAAATACCCGTCGATTCGATGCGTACCCCGGAGTGGATTTCTTGCATCCGTGAGTTGGTATAACTGAGCTTTTTCCAGATGGAATTCGCCCGCCGTCTCAATTTTTCTCTGCACCGGGCTATTTGACGAGTTTGAATAATTGACCGAACTGATCAGCATGTTGCCCGGACTGGGTACCAGGTTCTGGCCCAGGGCATAGTGTTCTGTATACCGTTGAGTTGAGGGTTCTCCGATGGAAAGCGAGAACAGGGTGTTGGCCCAGACAAAGGGGATAAATCGGGTTCCTGAAAAAGGCAGGGTTGTGATGCTGATTCGGTAAGTTGCTCCTCCGTGGCTTGCTGAAGTGCCCCCACTGACAAAAATGCCCTGACCCGGGCCATTGAGGTGCTGAGCTGTCCCGGCACAGTGAATCCAGGGACCGTTATCGATGCGAAAAGTTATGCCCTCCGGCATGATCATCAGCGTCGAAACCAGCAACAGAAATTGATTCGGATTCCCTTGGCTTTTGACTTGTGCCGTAATCGTAGCCAGGATGGGCTTTTGAATACTCGTTGGGGCCGTATAAACGGCGGTGTTCTGATTGAGTGGGGCTAGCTGACCTCCACCGATCACCTCCCATTTGCTGACTTCAACCGACCGCGCTTCGTGAACCTCGACCAGCGGAACTTCCTTGATTCGGTCGTTGAGGGGCGCCAAATCATAGGCATAGATTAAAACCGCCACAGCACTTAAATCCTGTTTCTGACCAGGACGCAGCGCCTTGCGGCTGGGACTTAGAACGACTTCCGAAAACAAAGCCCAGTCGCTGAAGTGGGTGGTCTCGATCGTAACGGTTTTTTGTTGAGTATTGAGTTGAGTGTGGGGCATGGCCATCCAGATCCCTTTTTCGTTCTGATAAGCAACCTGAAGCGCTTCAGGAACCGTACCTTTCAAATCCGAATCGGTGTATTCAAAGGTCAGTTTTACCGGTTTGGCAAACGTCGTACCATGCGGTTCGAGCCGGAAAGCCAAACCGTTGCCCGCTGGGCTGGTGTTGCTGATGGATTGGATTCGAATGTTTTCTTCCTGCACCAGGGCACCCGCCGGAATGATGAGCTGAATCCGGCCATCTTCGGTAGCAACGGTACCGCCAGCAGGTCCGAGCATTACACTGACTTCGGGTTCTTCCGTCGCCTGCCCAATCGGACAGATTTTTCCTGTCGGGTCAATACTGGGGTTTTCGGGTGTAGGCACAGTTGGATTACCTGGATCAGTCGGTGTCAGAGGTAGCTCTTTTTTGCAGGCTGTCAGGCAGGCCAGCATCAGAAAGAGTATACAAAATCCCGTTCGCCCGCCGATGGCCATTTGATAAGCCATTTTACCAAGTGTTTTCATAAGGTTATTGTATTTGTTGTGCTATTATTCGCCGGTTGATCTTTTTTCAGCGCATTCGTTGGGTAAAATCAACTCGATTTGCGTACGACAAAAGTCCGAAACGGAAGAGGAAGCTGCCTACGCCGGGTGGATTTTAAACTACGAGCAACGGATTGCGAGTACGCGAGACGGTTTTTGCAAGAAAAAAGCGCACGGCAACCGCTGTGCGCTTTTTGGGTCTATGAACGCTACTCTTTCAGTACTACTTTTTATCAATACTCCGCATTCGGGTGCTTTTCCTGTCAGCGAGAAGCAATGGGTTGGAAATCAGTCTTCTGGCGTCAGGTAAAATCTACCGGTAATGGAATAGGATTCCGTCGGACAATCGACCTCCGGATCATCTTTCATCAGGCTGCCGGAAAAGGTGCCCCGGGCCAGTTTGCCTTTGATAAATTCCTCAACCACCACCGAACCGGGCATGATCTGAATGCCCCGCTCAATATCGCCGACGCAGGCGAAATGGGTTCGGTAGGCGTATTTACCCTGATTATAATGGCCTGCACTAATGCCAGTTTCGGATTTCAGGGGGTTGCCAAAGGAAAACTTTCCGGCGGCATTGCCATAAATGGCCAGGCTCAGGTAATCGTCTTCGTGGTTACCGGCGGTGAGGTACCAAAGGCCGGGGCTGGATGAATCCAGGCTGACATCGGTGTAGACACGGGTTTCGCTCTGAAACGTTATTTCAACAAAATTGGCATTGATGTAAATCGTCTTCAGGAGAATTAGCTTTTTGGGGCTTCTGGTGAAGGTGAGTTCGGCGCTGATGGTCACCTGTTTCGGCAGTGTGCCCTGTTTGGGTGCCGTGTACGTTGCGGCTTGTGACGTTTCCGGATTCGCTTTGACTTCACCTACACCGGCAACAGACCACTTCACTGATTTTACATCCCCCACTTTATCCATAGCCACCTTATAAAGCGGCTCATCAACCTCACCAGCGATTTCCCACACGAACAAATTCAACGATTCTCCGTATTGCAAATAATTACTGCGATGCCTTTTGTCATTTGTTAAAATCTCGAAACTTTCCAGGTACGCAATTTCGTAGGCGCTCCAGTCGCTGAAGTGGGGCATCGGCACGCTGATTCGCTTATGTTGCGGATCGACCTGCACGCCCGGAACATTATACCAGATTTTATCAGTACCCTGATAAGCGATTTTCAACCCATCCTTATCATTGGCCGAAACCACATCATTCGTGTACTCAAACGTCAGCGTAGCCGGTTTTTTAAACTGTAATCCATCGGGCGAAAACCGGAAGGCCTGGCCAATGCCATTGGGTGAGTGGTTGGTAATCGGCTGAATAGTGATGATGGTAGCCTGACTAACGGCACCCGCCGGAATCACCAGGTGTACTTTCCCGTCGGCTGTGACCAGGGTGCCGCCCTCCGGGCCAATGGTTTTGCTGACGGGAATACCCTCGGGCTGGCCCACTTCCGTAACGGTGCCTGGGCCGGTTTCGTGCACCGGGGGCATTGTCTCGACCGGATCAACCTCCGGGTCCTTTTTGCAGCCCGCCAGCGAACCAATCACGGCCAGCACTACAAACACGGTATGACTAATTTTCATGGCTTTTCTACACCCACCGCAGTGGTAGTAATTAGTTGAGGGAGTGAAAAAAGTGGTAGAGGGAAGCCAGCTCCTGGTCGGTATACTGAGCCGTCATTTTCCAGGGCATGTTGTCGTTGTTGATCTGGTGACCGCTGGGTGTTTTGCCGGTTCGGAGCGTGGTAATAAACTGTTGCTGGGTCCAGTTGCCGGGGTTGCCGGTGCGGGTCAGATCAGGAACGGGCGGGAACCCGGGCGCTACCGGATCACCTCCTTTGAACGTGGGCCGGTGACAGCCGCTGCACGAAACCGCCAGATATTTTCCCTGTGCGATGCCCTCGGTCGAATCCACCCTGGCAACCATCGGGCGGTTGTGATCAATTTTTTCAACGGCCAGTAGCGGCATTTTGTCCAGGTACGCCATAATTGTTACCACGGGGCCGAGCTTGTTGTCTGGTAATTCGTTGTTGACTGCGGGAACGCTCTGGCAATACGCGATGATGGCCGCCATATCCTGCTCCGAAAGCAGTGTGGTTTCGTGCGAAGGCATAAAAAGCAACGGTTTTCCGTCACGGCCAACTCCGTGGCGCAGGGCCATTACCCAATCGGCGGTGGTGTAATCGGCAGCAAGGCCGCCTTTCCCTTCGGTCAGGTTCGACGATACTAGCCGTCCGAGCGCCGGGTCGTCGATCATAATTTTACCACCCAGGTTGTCGCCGTGGCAGTCGGTACATCCTTTGATGATGGCCAGGTGTTGGCCCCGGTTCAGGGTCGTGCTGTCGGTCGGAATCGCCAGGTGTTCGGCGGCAAACTGGTAGGGCTTGTCGGCCCGGTTGCCGATGTTATTGGCGATGAAAAGATAGCCGATCAGCAGCAGGGCGATCAGCGACCCCAGTACAATGCCGGTCCATTTTAAGATTTTGCGTAGCATGTTCTTTGTATTTGTTGTGTTGATCTGGCCGCTGGCCTGTTGTTGGCCTTTGGTTTGACAAATGTCCGAAAGAATGGGTGGCAGCGGCCTACGCCGAACGGATGAAGACGTACGCAAAACGGATTTTGAGCTGAACGACCGGGTAAGCGTAGATTTAAGAGGGTACATCGGGTAAAGTGCGGCTTTTTTTCGCTTTGTTTCCTGATAACTATTCGATAAAACCGTTCATGATTCTTGATCTTTTTTCCCTTCAGGGGAAGACCGCACTCGTTACGGGGGCAAAACGTGGTATTGGAAAAGCAATGGCCCTGGCGCTGGCCGAAGCGGGTGCCGACATCATTGGCGTATCGGCAACGCTCGAACCGGGCAGTGAGGTAGAACAGGCTGTTACGGCCCTGGGACGCAAGTTTTATCCGTTTCCCGTTAATTTTGCCGACCGGGCTGCGATATATACGTTTGTAGAAACCGTTCGGGATGAATGTCCGCCCGTTGATATTCTGGTCAACAACGCCGGGAATATCCGCCGAAAACCGGCTGCGGAGCATCCGGACGAGTACTGGGACGAAATCATGGATGTAAATCTGAATTCGCAGTTCGTTCTGAGCCGGGAAATTGGCCGGGATATGCTGAATCGGGAGGTTGATTTTAACCGAAAAATTATTTTTACCGCTTCGCTACTGACGTTTCAGGGTGGAGTGACGGTGCCGGGCTATGCCGCCAGCAAAGGGGCTATCGGTTCGCTGACCAAAGCACTGGCCAACGAATGGGCTTCAAAAGGGATCAACGTTAACGCCATTGCGCCGGGGTATATTGCTACCGACAATACCGCTGCGCTTCGGGCTGATGCTGACCGGAATCCGGCCATTCTGGCGCGCATTCCGGCGGGGCGATGGGGTGAAGCCGATGATCTGAAAGGGGCTATCGTTTACCTGGCTTCGCAGGCGTCGAATTATGTCCAGGGCACCATTCTGACCGTCGATGGCGGCTGGATGGGGCGGTAAGCGAGCCAGTCGTTATACGATTTTCCGTTTTCGGTTGGTTTATCGCAGCTACGCAAATAATCTTCAAAAGTCAGCAAAAACCGTAAACGGAAAACCGCACACCGTAAAACACTCGACCTCGTTTCCTGGTTATGGTATCAAAACAACCCTCGCCATCTACCATGGAAACGAACGAAGAAAAAGATAACAAGGAAAGTTTCGACCCGCAGGCGCGGGATGACAAATATTATTCTCATGATCCTTACCAGCACGGTACGTCCGATTACGGAAAACCGAGTGAAGGTGTTGGCACCGGGCAAGGAAGAGTGAATTCAAACGATCAGAGTGATACTACCAACGAACTGGTTGGTGATGCCGAGCAATTCCGCGGAAACCACGAGCGGGAAACCCGTCCGGACAGTCACGGATCGTTCCAGGAATGGGATGTTGACCCGAACGTCATTGCTCAAAACCGGCAGGATGCCGCCAATGCCCCGGATAACGTGGAAAGTGGTCTGCCCAGCAGTGTGGAAGGCTTGCCCGACAACCCGTCGGATGAAGCCTTGTTTAACCGGCAGGGCGCAACGTATCTGGAAGAAGGCGATAAACCCTCAGAAGGCTACGACCCTCACCATATGGGCTACGGAAGCGGAGACGATGACGATAACGAAAAAGAAGACAAGTCGTAAAGTAAGTTGAACCTTAATCAAAACGGTCAGTCGGGAACGGTTGACCGTTTTTTTATAATTCCGAAGGCCGTCGCAGTGTCAACTGACGGGATTCTTTCAGAAAATGTGAGAAGTCGGTATAGCCCATCTCTTCGAACGGATACTGACTGCCGTGCTGCTGATACCGTTGCAGGGCTTTTTTGAATCGGATTACTTTCTGGCAATACTTTGGTGAATAGCCCAGTACATCGGTAAAATAACGATGTAACGACGGGTAAGAGACCCCCAGCTCGCGGCAAATCCGATCCAGATGGCGGTAGTGGCCGGGGTTGGCTTCAAACCGTGCCAGGGCACTTTGTACCACCTTAAACCGGTAGTTCTGCTCAAAATACACCAGGCGTTCTAGCAGAATAGGTTCTACTTTACCGATCCGCTCAGCGAATGAATGAGCGGTTTGCAACGGTTCTTCCAGCACCTGGGGCGGCATGAAAACGGCCAATTCCGTATTGGCATTTTCAACGTCCTGGTTCGTGAGATGGTATAACTGAGCCAGCACGCCCGGCTTAAACTTGATGTAAAACTCGTGGGCTCCGCCGGGATAAATGGAGGTGGTCAACTGGGTCAGGTTACCCAAAAACCGGGAGCCCTGTACGGTTTTAAGAATGCCGGTTTGCGGGTTGATGGACAACCAGCTGGTTGGGTGAAGACTGACGCAGATCAGGCTGGAGAGATTGGGTAAAGCGTTTAAATACAGTGGGCTGACTATAGAAGCAGGCTGGCGGATTTCAAAATAGTAGTCAACAAAAGACGCCAGGGCCGGACTGGGGTACGCCAGCCGGAAATAAGCCTCCGCTTCGTCTTCGTATATAACCCGACCTTTGTTCATGACAGTAACCGGTGCAACCATTCAATGCCCAGCCCGCTGATTAAAAACCGTTCCTTTTGGTTCTGCAACAATTGCTGCGTCCAGTCAACAAACCCACCGTCGGCGATCTCAACTTCCTGATCCTTTACCGTAATCAGCGCCTTGTATTGCAACCCCTTATAGTACGAGTTTGCCTTGCCGGGGGCGGGTTCGGTTTCAAGGTGCCAGTCGGTACGCAGTTGGGTGAGGTAAGGGCCGACCTGTTGCAATAGTCGCCCGCTATCGGATCCTCGCTGAATCAGTTTAAATCGCAAGGTATTGATTTGCAGGGAATCCCGCAAGATGGCTGTCATTACCGCGAGGTGTTCGGCCAGGCTCTGACACTCAAACTGAAAACCGCCCGTATCGCGTCCGGACGATACCAGGCAGCCAATTTTGAAATGCTGGCTGTGACCCGCTACCGCTATTTGGGGTGTCCGCACGTGTCGCTGAATGGCGCTAAACCGGAGGAGGTCAGCAGGCTGGGCTGGTTTCCAGCACCCAGTTTTTTTTAGATCCGCGCAATGCAGCGCCAGGGCATTGGTGGCATCGGCCAAAACTTCTGTACCGCGCAGGGCCGACAAAACTTTCTTCTGATCCGCCGGTGCCACCACCGAACATGACCCCAGCGGGGCCACCGGCGACAACTCGACGGGTGTAAACTGGAAGGTCTGGAAGATGTGCAGCAATTGTGTTTCCAGCGCCCGGAGGCTCATCAGATCGGTATCAGCGGGTTTGACAAAACGGTTTTTCTGGTAATGCCGCAACAAATCCGCCGGAGAAAGCCGCTGTGTTTGCCGATCGAAAACCTCGAGTAAAAGCGAGTTCAGTTCCGAAGGTGTCAGCTCGTCCGACAGAATCCGGATCAGCGCGGGTTGGTTGATGCGTTGCAATATTTTCTCCGCGATGGTCATGCTGGCAGATCGGTTACTTTTTGTTCATCAATTAGGCTGTAGCGGTATTCGTCCAGCACTTTGCCTTCTTTGTAAACCGCAGCCCGCTGAATAATGTCCAGCCCAAAACCGTTCTTTTCCAGCACGCGCATCGACGCCTTATTGTGGGGCATAACCCCCGCAAAAAGCCGGATTAGCTCCGTGTTGGCAAACGCATACCGAATCAGGTGCCGAATGGCAATCGTGGCGATGCCCCGCCCCCAGTACGGTTCGCCCAGCCAATAGCCAATTTCGCCCGATAGCCGGTGAATATCGGTTTGGGGAACAATGCCGCTGATGCCCGCGATTTGCTCGTCGACGTAAATCCCAAAAACCAGTCCGTGAGCACCTTGCGATACGGATTCAATAAACTGAATTGCGTTGTTTAGGGTGTACGGATGTGGCATGCCATCCCGCAGATTTCGCCAGATGGCGTAATTATTGGCCAACTGAACAATGGAACGGGCATCATCAAGGACCGGCGGAGCCAGCGTAATCCCGTTTTCGCAGTCGATTCGGAGTCGGGTTATCATAACCGCAAAGGTGGCAGGTGTTGGGAGCAGTTCATATGTAAAATTCTATCAATCTTGTAATAAACGCATTTGATAAAAGCTTTTTACCAAAAAAAAGTTGGTGCAACCGCCCCCGTTTTCTAATATTGTTCCGTTGTAATAGTGCAGCAAAGTATTCTTGACTTAAAAACAGTTTTATGAAAGTTTCGCTCAGCATAATGACCCGAGTGGTCTTGTTGGCTCTGGTTCTTAACGTCGCAAATCTGGTTCAATCCAACGCAACCGGACCCAAAAAAGGAAAGTGGGTTAAACTGTTTGACGGAAAGACCCTGGCGGGGTGGCACAACTACCTGAAACCTGGGCAGCCAGTGTCTGACAAATGGAAGGTGGAGGATGGAGCTATTGTACTGACGAGCCGTGGTGGTGGCGATCTGGTGACCGATAAGGAATATACCAATTATGAACTGGAGATGGAGTGGAAAATTTCGGAAGGCGGTAACAGCGGAATCATTTACCGGGTTCACGAAGATCCTAAATTCCGGGCTCCGTACAATACCGGCCCTGAAATGCAGGTTCTTGACAATGAGCGGCACCCAGACGCCAAAAAAGGCGTGAACAACAACCGTACCTCTGGTTCCCTGTACGACCTGCTTCCTCCGTCGGATCTGTCGGCTCAAAAGGTAGCGGGCGAATGGAACAAAATCCGGCTGGTGGTCAACAATGGCACCGTAGAACACTGGTTGAACGGCAAGAAAGTGGTGGAATACAAAACCAGCGGTCCGGAGTGGGATAAAATGATCAGCGAAAGCAAATTCAAAGGCTGGGAAGGTTTTAATAAGTACGATACCGGTCGGATCGCTCTGCAGGATCACGGGGATAAAGTTTGGTACCGGAACATCCGGATTCGGGAACTATAAAACCAATTTTGAATGAGTGAATGCGGGAATGATCGTCCCCCGGAGCGGTCATTACTCATCCACTCATTCGCTCATTCAAAGCACTATGAAACCTTCCTCTCGCCGGTCGGCGATCAAAACCCTGGCCGGAACGGCCCTGACTTTTTCTGTTATCGACTCCCTTGCTGCTCACATGGAAACTACCGAACAAACGGGTTATCCACCACTGAAAGGCCGCATCAATCACTCGGCCTGTAAGTGGTGCTACAGCAAAATTCCGCTGGAAGATTTCGCCAAAGCCGCTAAAGAAATTGGCCTGACGGGCATTGACCTGCTGGGACCAAACGAGTGGCCCGTGGTCAAAAAATACGGCCTGACCTGCTCAATGGCGCAGGGCGCTGGCAAAGGCATCAACGAAGGTTTTAACGATCCGAAACTTCACGATGAGCTGGTGGCCAGTTACGAAGCCATTTTCCCCAAACTGAAAGAGGCCGGTTTGAAAAACGTCATCTGTTTCTCGGGAAACCGGCACGGGATGGATGATGAAAAAGGACTGGAAAACTGCGCCGTGGGTCTGAAACGCCTGATGAGCAGCGCCGAAAAACACGGTGTGACGATGATCATGGAGCTGCTCAACAGCAAGGTGGATCACAAGGATTACATGTGCGATAAATCGGCCTGGGGCGTTGAACTGTGCAAGCGGGTGGGGTCCGACAACTTCAAGTTGCTTTATGATATTTACCACATGCAGATCATGGAAGGTGACATCATCCGGACCATCCGGCGCGACCACCCGTATTTTGGCCAT
This sequence comes from Larkinella harenae, assembly GCF_054780515.1. Lineage (NCBI taxonomy): Bacteria > Pseudomonadati > Bacteroidota > Cytophagia > Cytophagales > Spirosomataceae > Larkinella > Larkinella harenae. The sequence continues at coordinate 1,268,132 of NZ_BAAGWE010000001.1, forward strand.
TATCACACGGGCGGAAATCCGGGCCGCAATGAGATCGACAACGGGCAGGAACTTTATTATCCGGCCATCATGCAGGCTATTGTCGATACCGGTTACAAAGGCTTTGTTGCCCAAGAGTTTATCCCCAAGCGCGATCCACTGACGTCATTACGGGAAAGCATCCAGATTTGTGATGTATAGCGGTTTACAAACTCGTAGGAAAGCTTCCCATAACCTTGGGAAGCTTTTTTTATGCCCAATACAACTATTCTCCGGGCGATTTCCCAAAAGCGCTAGAGATTGACTCATTTGTGACAGCCTTTCGGGCGAATGATGCGGACCTTTGAATCATCCAAAACGGATCCAAACGCTAAACTTCCATCCGCCATGAAAACGTCCCTAAAATCCCTGATCGTTGCCTTTACGTTGATTGCCATAAGTTTCTCGGTTGCTCAGGCCGAAGCCAGCCAGCCCATTGGCCGACCTGAAAAAGTGGCTAACTTTCAAAGTGTTATGTATCTGACCATCGACGGAAAAGTCCAGGTTGCCATCAATAAAGAGCTGGGAGCCAGTGTCGTAGTTAAGTTGAAAAATAGCGCCGGGACCAACTATTTTGTTCAGCAAGTGGGCAAACGCCAGAGCTCCGTTCGGTTGCGCATGGATGTGAGTTCGCTGCCCGATGGCGTCTACCAGGTTGAAATCAGCAACGGGCTGGAGAAAATCTCGCGGGGACTGACATTGCTCACGCAAAAACCAACCGAATCGCCCCGACTCATTGCCTTCAACTAGTTGCTTGTGTAATTTCGGGCCGGGGTTTCAACCCAAAAGGCTGGCTCCGCCGGGGCTGGCCTTCTTTTATCCTGAACGAAACGGTTTAGAGGACTAATCTTCCGTATCTTTCGTTTTCTAGCCCTACGATCTGATGAAGACTAAAATACTGCTGGTAGATGATGAAGCCGATCTGGAAACGCTGGTACGACAGCGTTTTCGGAAAGCCATTCAGAACGGTTTATATGAATTTGTGTTCGCTCAGAATGGTGAACGGGCGCTGGAACGGCTGGAGGAACAATCTGACATAGATTTGGTCGTAACGGACCTGAACATGCCCGGCATGGATGGCCTGACGCTGCTGGACCGGATTTCGCAGGTAAACCGTAGCATGCCGACAGTCGTCCTGACGGCTTATGGCGATATGACTTCCGTCCGAACGGCCATGAATCGGGGGGCTTTCGATTTTCTGACCAAGCCGATTGATTTTGAAGACCTCGAAGCCACGATTGAAAAAGGCCGGCGGTACGCGCAGCAGCTGCGGGAAGCGCAGGAGCTGAAAGCGGTGGACGTGATGAAAACACGGTTTTTTACTAACATCTCCCACGAATTACGGGCACCGCTGTCATTGATTATCTCCCCGGTCGATCAGTTGCTGGAAACCGACGACCTACCCGAGCATCTGCAACAATCGCTGGTGACGGTTCGGCGGAACGCCCGGCAAATTCTGCAACTGCTGAACCAGTTGATGGCGATCGATCAACTGGAAGCCCGGCAGGTGGAACTCGTGGAACAGGTGGGCAACCTGCCCGAATTTGTGGGGCAACTCGTGGAGCTTTTCCGCCCCTCTGCCGAACTGAAAAACCTTGCGCTAAGTTACGAAACGAATTTGTCTACCGGTAGCTACCGCTTCGATGCGGGCAAGTGGGAAACCATTCTTTTTGTGCTGCTGACCAACGCCATTCGGTTTACTCCCTCGGGGGCCGTTAAAGTAGCGCTGCATCAAACCGATACCGGGGCCCGCCTGACGGTGCGCGATAGTGGAATTGGCATCACGGCCCACAAACTGCCTCATGTATTTGATCGGTATTATCAGGGTGATAATCAGCGTATCCGCGCCAATGACACCACCGGCATTAGCCTGGCACTGGTTCGGGAGCTGACCCTTCGGCTGGGCGGACATGTGCGCGTGGAAAGCCAGATCGAAGGAGGGCCGGGCGAAACAGGGACGGTTTTTATTCTTGAATTTCCGCTTCAGCGCACGAGGTATGAAGAGGGCGCTTCGGCGGTGGAAGGTCCTTCACTTGTTATTGATCTGCCCGCGCGAACCGGTGATTCTGCGGATAGCAATGCTGCTGATCTGGCCGAATCGCCCCCGCTGGTGCTGGTGGTTGAAGACAACCCCGAGTTGCGGGAGTTTATGGTGGCCGAGCTGGCCAAGACCTACCGCGTTCGGTCGACTGGCAATGGATACGATGGCTGGGTATTGGCAAAAGAAGAACTTCCAGCGATTGTCATTACTGACCTGATGGTACCACGGCTAGATGGCCACGGCCTGATCGAGCGGTTAAAAGCCGACCCCGCCACCGATCACATTGCCATTATTCTGCTGTCGTCGAGTGCGGAAGAAACGCACCGGTTGCGGGGGCTGACGCTGGGTGCCAACGACTACCTGACCAAACCGTTTCACGTTGGGGAGCTGCGGCTGCGGTTGCGCAATCTCCTGAGTCACCAACAACGGTTGCGGGAGTATTACCGCCAGCAACTTGCCCAGCCCGACAGCACGACGCCCTTGTTGAGCGTTGGCGATGAGTTTCTGCGCAAATTGTATACGCTGATTGAAGAACACCTCGATAACCCGACGCTGAGTGTGGAATGGCTGGCCGACGAACTGGCCATGAGTCGGAAGGCATTGTACCTGAAAGTGCATAACCTGACCCACTTGTCGCCCGTCGAGCTGATCCGGCAATACCGGTTGCGCAAGGCCATCGATCTATTGCGGCTGGGGCACAGTGCCGCCGAAACTGCCTACATGGTGGGCTTCGAAAGTCCGTCGTATTTCACGAAGGTTTTCCGCGAATTCTACCACCAAACGCCGACTTCCTACCGCAACAAACGATAGAAAAACGTACTTCCGGACGGTTTTCTATCGGCCTGGCGTAAGGCCCAACTGCTCGTTGTAATACCGGACGGTTTGAATCACCGAAGGCAGGTTGCTGGGTTTTTCTTTCGTATCCCGCTCAATGATGATATGACCGGAAAACCGTTGCCGCTGCAATTCCCGAAAGACGGCCGGGAAATCAATCACGCCCGTGCCTACCCGCACATCCGTAAGCTTGGGATCGTTGTAGGCGGCAATGTCTTTCAGGTGGAGTGCAATCAGATGGCCTTCCAGTTTTTTCAGGCCTTCGACCGGATTGATGCCGCTTTTGGGCCAGTGACCGATATCGGCACACACCCGGAAATTCGGATGGTTTTTGAGGGCGGCCAGCACCGAGTCCGGGTGCCAGTAGGCGCTTACGCCTTGCCAATGGTTATGCAGGGCCACTTTGATACCGTATACGCCCGCCAGACTATCCACGCTATCCCAGAGATTGACGGGTGGCTCAGCAGTGACGTACTTGACGTTCAGTTGCTTGGCCAGTTTGAATTCGCTGACCCATTTGTCAATCGTATTTCCACCGGTCAGGTAAATGGATTCCATCAATAGCCCCCGGTTGCGGATGAGTTGGTTGAGCTTGCTAATGCCTGCGGGCGACAGGTTCATAACCAGCGAATCGCCGAGTTCAGCCCCGGCTTTTCCGAACGTGTAGCCTTCAACAAATTTCAAACCAGCGCTGTCGGCTTTGGCAAGTTGTTCCGGGAAAGGAGACGGGTGGAAGGTGTACAGAGCAACGCCCAGTTTCCAATCTTTGGGGACGTTTTTTTGGGGTTTCCGTTGCGCCAGCAAACTGCCCGAAGCCAGCACACACAGCAATAAAAACAGGACGCTTTTCAGGTTCTTCATGGATCAAGGGGTCAACAGGCGTAGTCATTCCTGCAAAGGTGCAAACCAACGCTTTATTTCCCTAGTGCATCCGATTCAATATTCTCCGAACGGTTTTACCCCTATAAAATGTGAATGGGAGCTTCGGCTGGTGGAAACTCCCATTCGGGCATCGGTAAACGTTGGCGTTAGTTTGCGTACGAAATAAACCGTTGGGTTTCCGTTGCCGGGATAGCGCCGACTTCAATCTGGCGAATCACAACCTGATCACCATTGCTGATTTCGAAGAAGTACGTTCCGGTTTTCATGGTTGAAAAATCGAATTTACGCCAGTGGTTCGCCCGTTTTCCGATCAGTGTTTCTTTGTAAAGAACGGAGTTACTGGCGTCTTTCAGCCGGATCGTCACACGTTTGGGTTGACGAACAGCCAGCATTAGATTAAGTTTTTCCCGCTGCCCGAGAAATAAGTTGATTTCAAAAGCGCTTTTGTCGGAGTTGATCCGCTCTGGTGGAGCTGAGTGGGCATTTGATAGCGGAATAAATAATCCGAAAAAAAGTGTCATTAGTACTTGTTGGGGGATCGTTTTCATGATCGTATTGTTGTTTAGTTTCTGCGACAAAGGTGCGTTGTTTTGCATTATTAGCAAAACGAATTATTTTTGTCGAAACCATGAAATTTGTTCATTATGGAACTCCGGCACCTCCAGATGGTCCGAGAGGTGGCTACGTGCGGTAATCTTACCAAAGCCGCCGATCGGCTGTACCTCACTCAATCAGCACTGAGCCATCAATTGAAGGAAATTGAGAGCTATTTCAATACGCAATTGTTCATCCGTGACAAAAAACAGATGCTATTGACGGATGCCGGAGCGGTGGTGTTGGAGGCTGCCGAGAAAATTCTGCAGGAGGTGGCCGAGACCCGGGCAAAAGTTAAGCGGCTGACCGACAAGGAATCGGGCGAAGTTCGGCTGTGTACGGAATGTTATACCTCGTACCACTGGCTGTCGGGTTTTTTGCGCGAATACCGGGCGGTTTATCCAAAAGTGGACGTAAAAATCGAGATCGACGGCACGCATCACGCTTTTCGGTATTTGCTCGAAAACCGGATTGATGTGGCCATTCTGGAAGATGCCATCAATCCCAAATTCAACTACACTCCGCTCTTTCAGGATGAATTTGTGGTTATTGTCGCGCCCGATCACGAATGGGCCGGACGCGAATGGGTAACGGCCGACGAGTTTGCCGATCAGAACTACATCATGTACAACATTCCGGAAGAGCGCAGCACCAACTTTAATATGCTGTACAAAGACCGGCGTCCTCCCCGGCTTTATAAAATGACGCTGACGGAAGCCATTCTGGAAATGGTAAAAGCCGGAATGGGCGTAGCCATGCTGCCCAATTGGGTGGTTCGGCCCTACCTGCGGTCGGGCGAGATCGCGGCCATTGCGCTGACCGAAAACCGTATGCTGCGGACGTGGTATGCCGCGACCCTGAAAAACAAGCAACTGCCGCCCTATACCGTAGCTTTTATCGAAAAGCTGGCGTCGTATATGAAGGAACTCGACGGGTACGCCGTGATGTGTTCGGCTTGATGGTAAGCTGTTGCCGATTGCCTATAATCCATTATTTACCGTTTTTAACTAACCTGACTAGTGTCTTCTTCTACGGATTCTGCCCCTCTTCCCCGGCGACTGGGGCTATGGCAAGCCACGGCTTTAAATATGATCGATATGGTCGGCATCGGTCCTTTTGTGGTGTTACCGCTGGTCATTCAACTCATGGGCGGGCCGCATTTTCTGTGGGCCTGGATCTTGGGAGCGGTTATTTCGCTGATCGATGCGCTGGTTTGGTCTGAACTGGGCGCGGCTTATCCACAGGCCGGAGGAAGTTATAATTTTCTGAAAATAGCCTACGGTGAAAACCGCTGGGGCAAAATGCTTTCCTTTCTGTATGTCTGGCAAACCATGATTCAGGCTCCGCTGGTGGTAGCGTCGGGTGCCATTGGTTTCGCGCAGTATACATCTTACCTGGTTCCGCTGGGCGAGTGGGAGCGGAAGGCCGTATCCGGGGGTGTTGTTATTCTAATCACCCTGCTGTTGTACCGTAAAATTGAATCCATTGGCCGCATTAGCATTCTGCTCTGGGCGTGTGTGTTGGCCACGCTGGGCTGGATCATCTGGGGCGGTCTGACGGGCGGCCAGCAAACGGTTTCGCTAGCGTTGCCATCCGGCGATTCCATTACCGGACTCTTTGGGGCGGGGCTGGGCATTGCTTCCGTGAAAACCATTTATTGCTACCTGGGTTACTACAACGTCTGTCATTTGGGGGGCGAAATCCGCAACCCATCGCGTATTATTCCGATTAGTATGTTGATTTCGGTGGTTGGAATCGCGGTTTTGTACCTGGCCATGAACTGGAGCGTCGTCAAGGTCATTCCCTGGCAGGAAGCCCAGCACAGCGAGTTTATCATCAGTGCCGTTATTGAACGTTTGTACGGAACCCAGGCTGGCTCTATCGCTACTTTCATGGTGCTGATTGTGGCGTTTTCGTCCCTGTTTGCGGTTTTGCTGGGGTATTCGCGGGTTCCGTACGCGGCAGCCGCCGACGGCCAGTTTTTCCGCATCTTTGCCAAACTGCACCCGACTCGCCGTTTTCCGTACATTTCGCTGCTGTTTCTGGGCGGTTTAGGATTCGGCTTCAGCCTGCTTTTTCGCTTATCCGACGTCATTACCGCCATTCTGGCGATGCGCATCGTGGTGCAGTTTATTGGGCAGGCCATTGGGCTTTTGCTACTGCACCGGCGCAAGCAGGCAGGTTCTTTTCCGTTTAAAATGCCGCTCTATCCACTGCCGGTTTTGCTGGTTATTGGCATCTGGACGTTCATTTTTATCTCAACCGGGCCTACTTTTATGTTATCAGGGTTAACGGTTATTGGACTGGGCATCGTGGTATTCCTGGTTACCGCCCGGATCCGAAAACAGTGGCCGTTTGAAACGGCTGATCAGTCTGCTTCGCCCCGGGTTGATTCGCTCGATTCCTGATGGAGTTTTCCCAAACGGCCCCGCCAATACTCGCGACTGTAAACCCGCTGAAACGGCCAGTTTTTTAACCGAAGGGCGAAAGGGGTGTACGCGTGCGCGTCTTTCGGGCTGCTTTCGTAGTATAAATTATCGTCAGTGAGCAGCAACCCGGCATAGTGTCCGGCGGTTTTTCGGGTCAGATCCGCAAAAGGTAGTTCCTCGATCAGCCCGTGTTGGCTATCTTTCAATTCATCCTTGAGCAAACGAGCTCCGGAAATTCGCCCGGACTTGCGAGGCTGGGGCAAATACGCTCCTTCAGCCACCGAAAGGGCGTATTCGAGGTATTGCTTCAGAATTTTGGGGCCTTCGTTGGCTGTATTGTCTACCGTAAGTTGTTGCGGATAAATACTCGTGACAACGTATATGCGTTCCCGTGCTCTCGTTACAGCCACGTTCAAGCGGTTTTCGCCCCCTTTCGCGTTCAGGCTCCCAAACTGAGCCGATAGTTTTCCGTGGGCGTCCGGTGCGTAGCCGATGGAAAAAATGACCACATCGCGTTCGTCGCCCTGCACGTTTTCAATGTTCTTTACGAAGGTGGTTTCGCCGGAAGCCGCTGGTGTAGCAGCGGTGGCCGGGTGCGCCGTATCGGATTTAAATTCCGTCACCGCCTTGGCATTCACTGCTTCCGAAAGACCACCCACGCGTGCCAACGCACGTTCTTCCAGCAATTCCTGAATCAGCTGCTGCTGTTGAAAGTTGAACGTTACGACGCCGATGGAGCGCCCCGGTAGTTCGGTGATTAACTGATCGATCAACTCAACAACGGTGCGGGCTTCGGCCTGGTTGGTGTTGTTTTCCCAGACTCCCTTGACGTTGAGGTACCGGATGGCGGGTTCCTGGCGGTTGAGCTGATGGAAATCAGGGAGCAGTTGCAGGGAATTTCTGTAAAACAGCCGATTGGAAAAATCAATCAGATCAATCGAACGACTGCGGTAGTGACCACGCAATTGGGTTTGCGGAAAATAGTGTGTGGTCAAATCCAGCAGCGATTCTACTTCCAGTTCAACGGGGGTTTCTTCGTTGGGAGTGGTTTCGAACCGGATGCGGTACAGGTCACTGGGCTGCAATTGTTTGCTGTCGCCGGTAACGACCACCTGTTTGGCGCGGTACATGGCCGGAATCCCGTTTTCGGCAAAACACTGCGAGGCTTCGTCGAAAATGACCAGATCGAACAGCTCCGGTTTCATCGGAAAAATCGCCGATACCGATTCCGGCGAAGCCATCCAGCAGGGAACAAGCTGAAAAACTTCGTCCGAAAACTGTTCCATGAGCTTCCGAATGGGCCAGATGTTTCGTTTTTTGGTGACCTGATGGTTCAGGTCGCGGTAGGTAACGAGGTTATTGAGTCGGTTGAAAGCCAGGTTCTGGTAGGTCCGTTCGCGGAGTTTCACCAGCAGAATCTGGCGGCTGAGGGTTTGTTTCTGTTGAACGCTTTCCTGCAAGGCTGACTCCAACTGGTCGATTTTCAGGGAGGAAACCCCGCGCAGAATGGGATTTTGGACTTCGAGGTGTTCAATCCAGGCCAAGTGCAGGCTGTTCAAAAACCGCTCGACCGACAAGGGTTCGCCCAAACGCTGCACGATTTCGCGTTCGGCACTCGAAAACCGCTCCTTCAGTTGATCCGCTTCAGTCAATAAATCAATGTCCTGTTCCAGTGTTTGGACCAGTGTGCTGGCCAAATCCGGATGCTGCCAGAGCTGTTGAATTTGCGAATCGCTCAAAAAGACCTGCCACTGGCCTAACCGGGCAGAAACGTTACGACTGGTGTCGAGCAAGTACCGGACGGTTTGGGTAAATTCTCCAACCGTTTTCAGACGCGACTCGGGTAGCTGGGCCAGCCAGGGAATGGCGTTCAACCGGCGGAAAGTTTCGAGCGCCTGCCGAACCACGCGAACGGTTTGCAGCACGGTTTCTGGCGTGATCTGTTCGCCCAGTCGCTGTTCGATCTGTTGACGGAGCAATTCGAACCGGATTCGTCGTTGCACTTTTTCCAGCAAAACCGGTAAGGTGTCGTCGGCAAATGGCAAACCGTTGGCGGCTGCGAGTTGCTGCAAACCAGCTTTATCTTTACTGAACAGGCCCCAAACCGTCCGTCCGACAAACGAGGAACGGTTATGAATGGCTTCCTGGAGTCGGTGCGCCGTATTGGGTAAGTCGCTGACCGGCAGGCTCTGTTCAAGGCCGTTGCCAGACAGGCAGTCCCGGAGTTCGTTTTCAAGCCGTTCCAGGTCGTCGGAATCGGTGAGCAACAGCGGGTGGTGCGGGTGTTGCTGGATTCGGCGGAGCCACTGCCAGCGTGGTTCTGCGGGCTCGGCATTCAGGAACGTCAGCAAAGCCGTCGTTTCCCATTCTTCTTCCTGGACGGTTTGCCAGTCGGTCAATGAAAAGGCCCGGTTGGCCAGCGTTTGGGCCTGCGAATGGATAATTTGAATAAAATCCGGTAATTCATTTAACAGTTTTCGGAGCGTGGGCACCTGGGCAAATGAAAAAGCGGCAAAAGAACGTCGATCGGCCCAGGGGTGTTCGGGCCCAAGGCGATCCAGGTAAGCGCCATATTCCCGGAGCTTTCCTGCAAAGTCGGCGACCGAATCGGGCCGAAAATGGGTGTATAAATCGGCAATCGGAATGGTCTCCGCCGTTGGATCGCTGCTCAGGTACAGTTGTTTTACCGAAATGCCCGCTTCGGTTTCATCGAAAAGCGCTTCTTTGAACGTTTGCAGCTCTGCCAGTGTCTGATCGATCCGGCGGCTTTCCTGATCGAAATTTCGTTCCAGCAAAATGGCATCCAGGCTGAAATTTTGCTTCCGGTACCCTTCTACCTGCTCAATCTGTCCGGCTAGCTGGTCGTACAGCGCCTTACGATCGTTCTTGAAATCGTGAATCAGGGCCGAAAAAGGTTGCATACCGACCTGGCGCAGCCGCTCATGCACAACATCCAGCGCGGCCCGTTTCTGGCAGACAAGCAATACCCGTTTGCCTTGTGCGGCAAAATCGGCCATCAGATTCCCGATCAGCTGCGATTTTCCGGTTCCCGGCGGGCCCTGCACCACCATCGACTCGCCCGCTTTGATGCGCCGAATGGCTTCTTCCTGCGAAGCATCGATGGGTAGGGGCGTATGCAGGTTTTCTTCGCGGATGTCAGTGAGAGGAGAGGAGGGGCGCGCGAAAGGCAAAAGTGAGCCTTCTTCGTGGCCTTCCACTCGTTCTGTTTTCTCTTCGATCAATAACTCTTCGTAGTCCGGCACCAGGTACGAACCGGCCTGCGGGAAAATGCCCAGCACGGCTTCGGAGTATAGTTTCAGTTCGCCGGTTCGGTCGAGCTTTTCCAGCTCCGACTTTTTTAGGGCGTTGAACCACTGCAATTGATCCGTGAAAAGATCCGGGTTGAAATTAATTTCTAGTGGGCTATCTTTCAGCCATTCATACAGCTGCGTTCGAAAAACCGTAGCGTCTTTTTCGTATTCATCCAGGGTATGTTCCAGCACCGCATCGGGCAAAATGTACTGGTTATAGTAGGCATACGCCATCAAAAAACTACGGTTGAGCGTAATCGGTTCGTCGGCCCGGCGTATCAGCACCCATTTGTCACCCTGCTGTTCCAGGTGAACTGGAAAAAACAGCAACGGGCCGTGAATAACCGTTCCATCGGCGAGTTTGCCACGCACGAACGGATAGGCTACGTACAGATCCTTCGAACCGCGTTCCTCCTCGATAAACCGGTCGGTTCGGGCAATTTTCCGGAGCTTTTTACTGACCTCATTCACTTTCGCCAATCGACTATCGAGTACATCGCAGAGCGGAATGGCCGGGCGACGGGCGATCAACTGCCGGATGAGATCGAACGACGGTTTGTTGTCCAGAAAATCCGTTTCGTGCAAATCCAGAAACTGTTCGGCGGGCAGACTTGTCAGCAACAGCGAACGGTTTCGGCTGCTGAGGTTGGTCAGCCGTTTCAGGTAGGCTTTCAGAACGGATTGCGCTAATTGCATAGGTACGGACCCACGGGTTAAGTACCGTGCGCCGATTAACGTAGTTAAGTTTGAATAATAGCGGCCTCCACGGGGCCGCCTGGGTTGGCCCCGTGGAGGAGTATCTTACACCTCTATTTCTTCCGTTTCTTTCTTTTTCTCCGGAATCAGCCAGGAGGCCACAATACTAACGCCCAGAATGGTCAGAATGACATACAGGGAGTAAACCGTCTCAAAACCAATGGATTCCAGCTGGCTGTGGAAGATCATCTTCAAACCGATAAACGTCAGCAGGACGGCCAGACCGGTCTTGAGGAAGCGGAACTGATTCATGATGCTCGACAGGAAGAAGAACATCGACCGGAGGCCCATAATGGCAAATACGTTCGAGAAAAAGACGATGTACGGATCTTTGGTGATGGAGAAAATGGCCGGAATGGAATCGACCGCAAACACCAGGTCCGTAAAAGCGACGACGATGACGACGATGAACAGGGGCGTTACGAACAGCTTGCGGTCGGTTTTCCGACGGACGAAAAAGTGATCGATGACATTCCGGCGGTACACATTCAGGTATTTGGACGCGATTTTCACCACGGGGTGGTTTTTCGGTTCCATCTGCTGGTCTTCATCCTTTTCAAAAAACAGCTTGACGCCGGTGTACACCAGGAATGCACCAAAGATGTAGATGATCCAGTCGAACCGTTGCAGAAGGGCCGATCCGACGAAAATAAAGATAAACCGCAGGATGATGGCCCCCAGAATCCCCCAAACCAGAATCTTTTTGTAAAACTTCTCCCGCACGCCGAACGACGCGAAGATCATGATGAATACAAAAATGTTGTCGGCGGATAACGAGTATTCGACCAGGTAACCCGTGATGTATTCCAGCGCCATATTGTTCTGGAAAGCCGCCAGGCTCTGCTCAAAATTGCCCGGAACCAGATCGACGTGGCTGGCATACCGGCTTTGGATTTCTTCCAGCCGGGCCATGTCGGTAATGCCGTGAATGAGGTAACCGAAGTTTTTGAGGAAAAAATAAAAGGCAACGGAGAGCGCGACCCAGATGGCGCTCCATGTGCCGGCTTCTTTAAAACTGACCACGTGGCTTCTCTGCTTCGTAAAAGCCCCCAAATCGAAGGCCATGACCAGCAGGACGAAGAGCGTAAAGCAGGTGAAAAATATGGTTTCGTAACTCATGAGTTGGGTAATCAATTAAATTTTTAGCGTGATAGGTAGATGTAATTATGGCTATCTGACTCCATTTTGGCACAAAATTCGCCGGGTTATCAGATAGTTGCATAAGCAAACAAAATGGTTTGTGAACCAGACTGCAATATAGTGCTAATCAGTAACAGGTTATGATTTCGGTTGATTCCTTATTTTTGCAAATATGTACCATGCTAAGAAAGTTGTAGTTGTATTACCTGCCTACCGAGCCGGATTGACGCTGGAACGGACGTACCGCGAAATACCGTTCGATATTGTCGATGAAGTGATTTTAGTCGATGATGCCAGTCCGGACAATACCGTCGAAGAAGCTAACCGACTGGGTATCCGTCATGTTATCTGCCACGAAAAAAATAAAGGCTACGGCGGAAACCAGAAATCGTGCTATCGTAAAGCGCTGGAACTGAACGCTGATATTGTGGTGATGCTTCATCCGGATTACCAATACACTCCTAAGTTGATTGTTGCGATGGTCAGCCTGATCGGGAATGATTTGTACCCAGTTGTATTTGGTTCGCGGATTTTGGGAAAAGGGGCGTTAAAAGGCGGTATGCCAATTTATAAATACATCGCCAACCGGTTTCTGACCCTGACGCAGAATCTGCTGATGAACCAGAAATTGTCGGAATACCACACGGGTTATCGGGCGTTTTCGGGGGCGGTGCTCCGAAGCCTGGATTTTACCCACAATTCGGATGATTTTATCTTTGACAACGAGATGATCGCCCAGATTTTTTACAAGGGCTACGAAATTGCAGAGGTAACCTGCCCGACCAAGTATTTCGAAGAAGCCTCGTCCATTAATTTTCGGCGAAGCAGTATTTACGGTTTGGGAGTTCTGGGCGTATCGCTGCGTTACCGATTACACCGCTGGGGGATCATGCGGTGGAAGTTGCTGTCCTGAGCGGGAAATCACCAGATCAAGAGATCCGGCAGACGAATGGGAAAGCCGTAGGCTGAATTTTGCCGGACTGAATTTCATTTTATTCCGGTCGTATTTCCCTCCGGCGACGGGCAAAGCAACTGGAGGGGTGGGAAAGAGGTTTTCTTGTTATTTTTATGAATTTTAATCGGTTCATAATCAGAATGAAACCCCCTTTCTAGACAATAGGGATGAAATTTTTTCAAAAAAATGCTTGCCAAACGTCACAGACCCCTTATATTTGCATCCACAAAACGCCGGGTAACGGCGAGAATGCGAAAGTAGCTCAGCTGGTAGAGCGCGACCTTGCCAAGGTCGAGGTCGCGGGTTCGAACCCCGTCTTTCGCTCAAAGCACCCAATGTGGTGCTTTTTTTGTAAATGCGGTACCACCGCGCCGGGATGGCGGAATAGGTAGACGCGCAGGACTTAAAATCCTGTGGGCAGTAATGTCCGTACGGGTTCGATTCCCGTTCCCGGTACTTGTAATGAGCCATAGGTTGCTGATTTTTAGCGACTTATGGCTTTTTTGTTTTGAAAGGGTGAAGCGGAGCGTGGATTAGTAAGTAAAATTGGGTGAGTTGATCAGCATTTCGGCTACAATCTGATGACACGAATAAATAGACATTGGCGGAAAGTCAAAGTCGTGATTCTCCCCGCATCGGAACTGCTATTGACGCAACAAACAAATTCCTACATCCGCAGATTTCGCCTGAGAAAGTAAATGCGGTATGTCAGGTCTTTCTGATTGTAAATTTCAAATCCAAATTTGTCATACCAGGGCAGATTGGCAATCGTTGAGGTTTCCAGGTAAACCGGTCTCTGGTGTTGGCTACTATGCTGTATAACCGCTTGAAGCAACTGGCTGCCAATACCCCGGGATTGAAACGCTGGGTCGACGCCAATAAACCACAAATAAGTCATTCGTTCGCGGGGCAATACCTGCTGAATCAACTTTTCCCGGGCCAGGGTCTTTTTCAGGTTTTGGAAACCGATGCCCCGCATCACAAGCTTTGCGTTTAATAAAATGGAGCGGAGGGTCATTCGTTTCTGCTCGGGGTAGACCACCAGCGCACAAGCTTTCCGGTTGTAAGACAGAAAGACCTCGCCAAAACGCCAGCATACGTCGAACGAATAATCCATCAGGGCTTTTACGCTCTTTCGATGATTTGATCCCTGACTGATAACGTAATTGACGCTCAAGTTGGCTATAAACGCTTGGGTTAGGATCTCAACGACCCGGTTTTTATCGGTATACTCGGCCTGAATCATCGCGCAATATCTGTAGGTTTTCCGCTCCTAAGTTGCTACAAATTTGATTAGGGTACCGCACGGGCCAAGTCAAAAAGTGATTGGATAAGGGCCAGGGGGCGCGGTTCGTTCGGCTGCTGGATAAGCCAGTGGGACGCCGTTGATTGAATTGGCCAGGTGGTTTTGGTCCCGTTCCCTAAAGTTCTGCCCGAATTCGGATAAAAGGGCAATATTGCGCAGTCGATTGGCGTACATGTGATAATACCTTGATTCCACCTGCACAATGACAAACATCCCCAAAACGAACCGGTATTACGTTGTTCAGAAAGAACCGGTTTTATTGACAGAGAAACACCTTCGGGAGTTAGAACCTTCGCAAACGCCCCAACCGATTAAGCTGACCAAACCGTGGCTGATTGCATTCGGATTTCAGCCCGACCGGATGGCTAATTCGTGGAGTTTTGGCAACGCCCGGCTGGTAGCGGGCATGAACTGCTGGCTGTGCATCAACTTCCGTCGGTATATTCAATACGTTCACGAGCTACAGGATTTGTTCGAAGAACATTTTGATGATACGGTTCTGGAGCTGAAATCGCACAGTTTTTACATTACAGGACCGGCTTCCATGTCGCGGTTTTAAGCGTCAAAACACAAAACCCCGGCAAATAGCGGGGCCTGTATCTTGTTCATCCTATTTTATATGAAGTTATTTCGACGGTCGATTTAAATATTCGGTAGGGTTGCATCCCGGATTATGGGGTACTCTGCCAAATCGGCCGTCGAAAGCTCATTCCATTCATTACCACTTCTGTTGCAGAAAAATCGCATCAACCTCCGTGTGCAGCTTCGCAGTTTGCTAATCTTCGGGGTGTCGTAAAACCGTTTGCTTACAAGCAGGCTCGCCCGGTTTCGCGCTCGAAGTATACCGGCAAAATTGCTGCAAATTCAGGAATGCGGCCCTGTTTCGCGGGTTATCTTTTTGTGATCTTTCCGGTAGGTGTGTAAAGCCAGGGTAATGTAGCGTCGCGCAAACCGTCCAAAAAGAAACCGCTAAGACTGCCCTTTCGGCCCGCCAAAACCGTGCTTCGTCCCCTGGGTATGGGGTATGGGCGGAATGGAAACTGAGTTGGGTGTGAACGTATTTTTGATACGGACCACACCGATCATGGAAACGCTCACTTTTGCATTCATTCTTTCATTGCTCTTCGGCGCTGTACAGTTGTATGCATTCAACCATAAACCAGCCCGTCATCTGGCCATCCAGATAAAACGCTACCTGCTGCCGGAACTACAGCGGCAGGGTCGGCCGGGAACGACATTCTTTATCAGCTTCCGAATCGATTCTGACGAACGACTGGCCGAGGTGCAGGTTCACACGGGTGACCGTGCGTTGAACTACCTCATTAGGCAGCAGCTGGCTGGTCAGAAAATCCAGAGTCTGGGATTCGCTCGCCAGCGTGAGCATTGGATACAAATTCGGCTGGCGAGAACCGATGAAACTAGATGAATTAGCGGTATTTTCTAATTTTTTAGAAAAATAATCTTAAAGCAAGGGTTAGCTTTTTCCAAAAAAAGGCTCTTATTCATATAGGCACTGTAACTCGGTACGTATGAGTAGACGGCTACCTTCGGAAGAAGCACAACAGCTTTGGCAGGAATACCGGGCGGGTGATATGTATGCGCTTGCCAAGATCATGCAAAGTTATTACTCCGATCTTTTTCATTGGGGAATGCGGCTGCACGCTGATCGCGAGTTTGTGAAAGACTGCATTCAGGAAATCTTTCTGAATCTATGGAAGCAGCAAGGCTCGGCCCAGGTCGTAGAAAACGTACGGGCGTATCTGCTCATGGTCCTCAAATCCCGTA
This sequence comes from Larkinella harenae, assembly GCF_054780515.1. NCBI lineage: Bacteria > Pseudomonadati > Bacteroidota > Cytophagia > Cytophagales > Spirosomataceae > Larkinella > Larkinella harenae. The sequence goes on from NZ_BAAGWE010000001.1 coordinate 1,284,183, forward strand.
TTTTACGGGAGCTTTCGCGCAAGCACACGACGCACCAGGCCGCCCTTTCGGATGATTACACATTTTCCGTGGAGTTCGCGGCTGATGTGCAGTGGATCGAAGAAGAAAACGAGGTGTACCAGATTCGTAAGCTGGAACGCGTAATCAACCACTTGCCCGAGCGGCAAAAAGAACTGATTTACCTGCGTTTTTACCAGAACCTAAGTTTTGAGCAAATCGCGGACGTGATGCACCTGGGCCGTCAGTCGGTCTATAACCTACTCCAGAAATCCCTGATCAGCCTCCGGAAAAACTGGCCGGTGACCAGCATCGCGTTTCTATTTATTCAGTTTACGGTTTACGGTTTTCATTGTTCAGCCGCCTGATGCGCTTCATAGTACTGACCGGGGAAGACAACAAACCGTAAACTGAAAACCGTACCAATTATGAAAAACTACGAATCCTATACGGTAGACGACTTTATTCAGGACGATGAGTTTCGGGACTGGGTACAGGGCCGTGGCAATCGGAGTTTATTCTGGCTTTCGTTTCTGCAAAAATACCCGGAAAAACGGCTAGCTTTTCAGCAGGCCGAGCAGTTTATCCGGGCGGCTACCGTAAAATCCGCGGTACTCAGCGACGCTGAAATTCGGAAAGAAACGGAAAAATTCATCGAAAAAGCAGTAGCGTATAGTGGTTACCGTCAGAATAATTCGTTGCGTAATTCGCCCCGCTGGCTGCCTGCTTATGGTGTTTGGTGGGGGGGGGCTGTAGCGGTTTTAGTGACGCTTGTAGCTGGATGGAATTGGTATTTTACGAACCATCAGGTGAATTTGCCTGGAATGAGTTTGTCTGATAATGAGGCTGCTCAGTTGGTCGAAACCCGGAATGATACGCAGCAATTTCTGCGGGTTGTGCTCAACGATAGTTCAGAGGTCTTGCTAAGCCCGAAAAGCCGGTTGCAATATCCTTCGCAGTTTTCCGGCAACGTCCGGGTTGTGTATTTACAGGGCGAAGGGAGCTTTTCAGTGACGCGTCGAAGGCAGCCGTTCATGGTGTATACCGGTGAGCTGGTGACGAAGGTGCTGGGTACCCGGTTTGTGGTGAAAGCGTTTGACATCGACCGAAAAATGACCGTTCAGGTCTTGTCAGGAAAGGTGTCAGTATACCGGAAAAAAGCGGAGCCTCTGCCGGATAGTAAAGAGGTTAACGGGTTGATTCTGAATGCGAATCAGGCGGCTATTTTCGAGAGGAGCGATGGTAATCTGACCAAAACCCTGGTGGCCAATCCTGCACCCATTCAGAAAAAAACAAAGGAGGTTTCGTTCGTGTACGATGAGGTTCCGCTGCCGGTGATCCTGCGCGAACTGGAGCGGAGCTACGGGATTCCCATTCAGTTTGATGAGCAAGCGTTTGAAGCCTGCAAAATTACCGCAATCCTTTCGAGTGAATCCCTGTACGAAAAACTGGATTTGCTCTGCAAGGCTTCTTCGGCCCGGTACGAAATAACGGATGGGCAGATTGTAATCAGTCGGAAAGGCTACCGGTAATGCCTAAAAAATGGCAGTGACAACGCCACTGCCAACGGTCTTGTATTCACGGAGAGTCGACTCGCCAAAGTAACCACTCCGTAAAAGCGTTCCGAAAACAGAACTTGTCAACCTTAACAAAACTATGAAAAAACACCTTTCCGGGCAACTCTGGTTGAAACTTATGCGGTTTTCACTGACACAAAGTTTGGTCATGTTCTCGCTGGTGGGCGCGTCGTTTGCTCACCCGAGTAACGCTCAGGAATACCTGAGCCGACGCCTGACGTTACACGCTGATAACCAGGATATCAAACGGGTATTGGCGGATATTGAAAAAGCGACGGATGTGCAGTTTGTGTATAGCTCGCAGGTGATTGAGCGAAAGCAGAAGATCAGCATCCAGGCCAACAACTCAACGCTGGAAGAGGTGTTGGTGAAGTATTTCAAACCCTTACCGGTCGACTATGAACTGGTGGGCCGGAAGGTGGTGTTGTCGGCCAGCACTGCGCCAGTCGATGAGCCGGGGGGGATTGACTTCCGGGAACGAGCGGAGCGTCTGGCTCCCAAGCGCTTACTGACGGGGCGGGTTACCGACGAAAAAAACGCGGGTCTGCCCGGCGTAACCGTGTTGATCAAAGGCTCGCAAAAAGGAACGACGACCAACGCCAGCGGGGATTTTCAACTGGATATCCCTGACGGCGGATCGACGGTTCTGGTGTTTAGTTATGTGGGTTACGTGATGCAGGAAATAACGGTGGGCAATCAATCAACCCTTAAAATTTCGCTGGAGCCGGAAAGCAAGGCGCTGAATGAGGTGGTAGTTACGGCCCTGGGAATCAAGAAACAAACCAAAAGCCTGGGATACGCAACCGCAACGGTAGGGTCGGAAGAGATGACGATCAACCGGACGGCCAATTTCATGAATGCTTTGCAGGGCAAAATGGCGGGTGTGAACATTACTCCGCTGGGTTCTGGCCCCGCCGGAACCAGTAAAATCCGGATTCGCGGCCAGTCTTCGTTTGGGGGAAACAACTCTCCGCTGATCGTGGTCAATGGCGTACCCATCGACAACACCAACTACGGAGCCCGGGGGGATGCGTCGGACCGGGGCAGTAACCGGACCTCCGACAGCGGAGACGGTTTGAGCAGCATCAACCCCGACAATATTGAAACCATGACGGTTTTGAAAGGTGCAGCTGCGTCGGCCCTCTACGGTTCGCGGGCCAAAGATGGGGTGATCATGATCACGACCAAAACCCGCGGTTCCGGCGACGGTATTGGCCTGGAATACAACTCCAATTTTACGTCCGATACGCCCCTCGATTATACGGATTACCAGTACGAATACGGCCAGGGCGAAAACGGCGTTCGGCCGACTACGACGTTTCCGACGTCGGGACAGTGGAGTTTCGGGGAGAAGTTTCAGCCCGGCATGACGCAGATTCTGTTCGACGGTGTCGAAGTGCCATACGTGCCGCAACGGAACCACATCAGGGATTTTTACCGGAAAGGCAGCACCTGGACCAATACGCTGACGCTGTCATCGGGGGGCGAAAATGGCGGTTTTAGCCTGTCGATTGCCAACCTGGACAACAACAACATTTATCCGGGGTCCAGCTACAACCGGAAAAACATCAATTTAGGCTTTACGCAAACGCTGGCAAAAAAGCTGACGGTGTCCGGTAACATCAACTATTCCAAGGAGTTTCGGAAGAATCCTCCCAACATTGCCGAGCAGGATTTCAGTCCGGTCATTATCTACAACCTGGCCAATTCGATGCCGCTGGACATTCTGGAAAAATACGCAACAGACGCCAATGGCAACGAAACCGTCTGGTCGCGGTTTACGAACCGGACAAACCCGTACTTTGCGCTGAAACGATTCGAAAACATTGATACCGACCGGATTTTTGGAAACCTCACGGCCCGCTACAACTTTACGAGCTGGTTGTTTTTACAGGCCCGGATCGGGCAGGATTTTTACGCCCGCGAGCAGGAATACAACCTCCCCACCGGTACGCAGCGCCAGCCGGCGGCTCCGGCCGGTTTTGTGAACGGGCAGTATGTACAGGACACGCGCAATGTCCGGGAGTTGAACGCCGACTTTTTGCTCAACGCCAACAAAACCTTCGGGGTTTTTGGCGTCAATGTCAACCTGGGCGGTAACCAGATGTACCGGAAAATTAGTCGGCACAACGTTTTGGTACAAGATTTCTACGTGCGTGACCTGTACACGATTGGCAACGGCCGGCAGCGGGATGCGATCTATGATTTTTCGGAACGGCAGGTGAACTCATTGTACGGTTCGGCGGAGATTTCGTACAAAGATTACATTTTTCTTAACGGTACCCTGCGCAACGACTGGTTCTCGACACTCTCGCCCGCCAACCGGAGTATTGCGTATCCGTCGGTTACGGCCAGTTTTGTGTTTTCACAGGCTTTTGCCAATTCCTTGCCGGTTTGGCTGACCTTCGGAAAAGTGCGGGCGGCCTATGCCGAAGTAGGGAGCGATACCGACGTGTCGCCGTATGCCAACAACCTGTTTTACAGCATCAATCCCCAGCAGTTTCCGGGGCCGAGCGGCACCGCCCAGCCCCTGGCCACCATCAGTGGAACGACGGTGCCCAACGCCGACCTGCGGCCCATGCGGGTGTCGGAGAAAGAAGTGGGTTTGGAGTTGCGGTTGTTCAACAACAACGTCGGGCTGGATTTAACGTATTACGACAAAGTGTCGTCCGACCAGATTCTGCGGGCGCAGACCTCCGACGCGGGTGGCTACCAGACGCAGCTGATCAATGTGGGTAAAAGCAGCAACAAAGGCCTGGAAATGCTGATAAACCTGACGCCCGTCAAGCGGACAAACTTCAACTGGAATCTGACGTTCAATGCCGCCTATAACGTCACGAAAGTACTGGATTTAGGCTCCAGCGTCAGTGACAACATGATTACGGTCGGAACCGGCGAGTTTACGGGTGAACTCCGGCAGGTGGTCGGGCAGCCGATGGGCCAGCTCTACGGTTTTGGGTACCTGCGGGATGCGCAGGGCCGGCAGGTGTTCGATGCCGGAAACGGGCGGCCTTTGCGCACTGCCACTCAGGTTTCGTTTGGGAGCGCACTGCCGAAATGGGTGGGCGGAATCACCAATGGGTTCAGTTACAAAGGCATCAACTTATCGGTTTTGGTTGACTTCAAACTTGGCCATAAAATGATTTCCGGAACCAACCACAACGCCTGGCGGCACGGATTGCACAAAGCCACGCTGGCGGGCCGGGATGAGGGGTTTGTGATTGGCGAGGGCGTCAATCCCAACGGCGAAGTGAACCGGACCAAATCGGGGGTTCAGGCGTATTACGAAACCGTGCGGTCGCAGAACATCGCCGAGGAGTTCGTGTACAATGCCGGGTTGTGGCAACTGCGGCAAATCACGCTGGGCTATGATTTTACCAAATTTCTGCCAACGGATGCCCGGTTTATCAAGGGGCTTCGGGTGAATGCCGTCGCAAACAACGTGGCGGTTCTCAAGAAATGGGTGCCCAATATTCATCCGGAGCAATTCGGGTTTCCGTCGGATAACCTCGTTGGCCTGGAAGCAACGGGCTTGCCCATCACACGCAGTATCGGTTTCAACCTGAATGTCAGATTTTAAACCGGTTTACAGTTTACGATTTTGGGTTCACGGTTAGCAGGTATGTGTCCGCTAATGCGTCAGCCCACCGTAAACCGGATACCGTAAACGCTATTTCACTATGAAAAGGATACTTGTTTTTCTCACAGTCATTGCTCTTTCCCTCACGGCCTGTGATAAGGGATTTGATGAAATGAACGTTAACCCGATTGCCCTCACGGCGGTCGAACCGGCTTTTCAGTTAAACACGGCCATTGTCAACAGCGCGCCCGGCTACGGCAACCTGAGCTACGAAACCACCATCGTGAAGCAGATGATCACGCCTTTCAGCGGGCAGGGCTCGGCGGCTAATTTTAACCAGGACAACCGGGGTGTTTCGAACGGCAATTGGAATACGTATTACCGGACGATCATCCGGGAGCTGGTCGATGTCATCGCTAAAACGAAAGATGATCCCGCCCGCTCCAATCTCCACAACATGACCCGCATCTGGAAGGCGTATTCGTTTATGATCGTGACGGATTCGTATGGCGATGTGCCCTACACGCAGGCCGGAAAGAGTTACCTGGAAGCAATCGTCAAGCCGGTTTACGATACGCAGGAGGCCATTTACACGGACATTCTGAATGAACTGGATGCGGCTTCGGCGGGTCTGGATGCGTCAAAGGCCAAAGTCGCTAGCGATGTGTTGTACGATGGCGACGTGGCGAAATGGAAGCGGCTGGGCTATTCGCTGCTGCTGCGTGGAGCCATGCGGCTGTCCAGAGTCAATCCGACCAAAGCCGCCGAATACGTTGCCAAAGCCGTAGCGGGGGGCGTCATGCAGGCCAATGCCGACAACGCGATTATCCGGCACACCGCCAGTTTTACCAATCCGGTAGGGAGTCAGCTCAATGGCGGGCAATCGGCGTTTTATTACCTGGACGAGGAGTTTGTTAGCTTTTTGCAGAAAAACAACGATCCGCGGCTGGCTTCCATCGCCGTGCGGTACGTGGGAGCTACCAGTGGAGCGCAGCAGGTCGAATCGCGGGCCAACCGCACACCAGCGGTGCAGGTGGGTGCTCCGCAGGGGTACGATAACACCACCATCAGTTCGGCCGTTGCGGCCAGCAAACTCGCCAGTTTATGGGATTACAGCCAGCTCGACAGAACCCGCATGGGCGGGCTGACGGCACCCAGTTTTCTGGTGACGCACGCGCAAACGCAGCTGTTGCTGGCCGAAGCCGCTTTTCGGAAGTGGACTGCGGGGGATGCAGCTACTTTTTACGCCAATGGTATTCGGGCGCACATGCAGCAGCTGGCCACGTACGGTGCCAATACGGCGGTGGCCGAAAGTGCAATAACGGCCTACATGACCGCCAACCCGTTAGCGGCTGGCAAGGAGCTGGAACAGATCAATACGCAATACTGGGTAGCATCGTTTCTCGTCGGTCCTGAAACCTGGGCCAATTTTCGGCGCAGTGGCTTTCCGGTCCTGAAACCGAACCCGTACCCCGGCAGCGACCTGAAGACGGAAGGCTTCATTCGCCGGTTGACGTACACGGACGCGGAGATCAATGTAAATAAAGATAATGTTGATCAGGCCATTAGTCGTCAGGGACCGAATCTGCTGGATACGCGAATCTGGTGGGATAAAAAGTAAAGTAACGGTTTTTTCGACTTTATATAAGAATGAAAAATCTCAAAAAAAGACTAAAGCAAGGCGAGACCCTGAACGGGTGTTGGTTGAATCTGGGCAGCTCCCTCACGGCCGAGATCGTAGGGAATGCCGGGTTTGACTGGGTGTTGATTGATCTGGAACACGGCGCCGGTTCGGAAAAAGATGTGCTGTATCAGCTTCAGGCGCTGGAACACACGGGAGCCGGGGTAATTGTCAGGGTAGAAAGTACCGAGAGCCAGCGAATACACCGGGTGCTCGACATGGGTGCCGAAGGAATCATGTGCCCGAAAGTGCTGAATCCGGAAGAGGCTCAGAAAGTGGTGAACGGCTTGCATTATCCGCCCCACGGCAGTCGGGGCGTAGCCAAGATGGTACGGGCAACGGGGTTTGCCCAGCACTTTCCGCAGTATTATGCCGAGGCCCGGGAAACGATTCTGGGCGTGGTGCAGATTGAAACCGTCGAAGTACTCAATCACCTGGACGAAGTAGCCGCCATCGATGGGGTCGATGTGCTGTTCATTGGGCCCGCCGACTTATCGATGGAGCTGGGAATTTTCGGGCAATTTGACCATCCGCGGTTCAAGGAAGCGCTGCGAGAAACCGTGAATGCAGCCCAGAAAGCCGGAAAAGCAACCGGCATTCTCTTTTTCAACCCGGAAGATTACCAACGCTACCACGACCTGGGCATTCGGATGATTGCCTGCGGCTCCGACGGGACCTTTGTGGCCGACGGAGCCCGCAACATGGCCAAAAAGCTGGATGCATACCGTAACGGTTAGTCGGTTTACAGTTTTCAGGTTACGGTTGCTGACGCCTGAATGCGGAACGCGCCATAAACTGAAAACCATAAACCGTAAATGAAAAACCAAAACCCTAAACTGAAAAACCGCTCTAATGTCTGATCCGCTCCTCATTCTTGCCGTTGGTGTTCTCATTGTCGTTGGTGGCATCATCGGATTGAAGTTACATCCGTTTCTGGCGCTTCTTCTCGGTGCTTTCATTGTTGCTCTACTAACTCCTGCGTCGGCCATTGAACAGTTTGCGCTGGCGAAAGGAACCGCTCCGGCCGCTGCACAGGCGCTGGCAAAAAAAAGTATTGGCGAACGGATCGCTACGGAATTCGGCACCACCTGCGGAAAAATTGGAATCCTGATTGCAATGGCGGCCATCATCGGCAAATGCATGTTGGAAAGCGGGGCCGCCGAACGCATCATCCGGTCGATGCTGCGGCTGACGGGCATCGGCAAAGCGCCGATTGCTTTCCTGGTGAGCAGTTTTTTTCTGGGCATTCCGGTTTTTTTCGATACGGTTATTTTTTTGATGATGCCACTGGCCAAGGCCATGACCCTGCGCATTGGTAAAAATTACCTGTTGCTCGTTCTCTGCATCATGGCTGGAGCTGCGATGGCGAACTCGCTGGTGCCGCCCGCGCCGGGGCCATTGTTTCTGGTGGGCGAAATGCACATTCCGATCGGATTGATGATGATTGCCGGAACCATCGTAGGGCTTTTTACCATCACAGCAGGCTACTTTTTCGCGCTCTGGGCGAACCGAAAATGGCCGATTCCGCTGCGCGATTCGCTGGATGCAAAGCTGGATGACATCAAGCTGATTGCCGCCAAGGAAGACATTCACCTGCCGGGTCTGGGCGTGTCGCTCCTGCCGGTGATGATTCCGTTGGTATTTATTTGCGCCGATACGGCTCTCAATACGATGGTAACGCCCGGCGAACCGCTGACCGAGTCAGTTTTTTTGAATAACCTGCTGAAAGTGGTCAAGTTTTTCGGTGATAAAAACATCGCCATCGTTACCGGCGGCATCGTTGCGCTGCTGGTGCTGGCGAGTCAGAAAAAAAACAGCAAAGAGGGCCTGACGCCTTTTGTGCAGGCGGCCCTGATGAGCGGGGGCGGTATTATTCTGATCACCGCAGCAGGCGGGGCCTTCGGGGGCATGTTGCAGCAAACGGGCATCAGCGCACGAATTGCCGATATGACAAAAGAATACCAGATGGCCCTGATTCCGCTCGCTTTTCTGATTGCCGCCGTGGTTCGAACGGCGCAGGGATCAGCCACGGTGGCCCTGATTACGGCTTCGGGCATTCTTTCTGGTATGGCCACCAACGCCAATCTGGAGTTCCACCCGGTTTATCTGGGATTAGCCATCGGGTGCGGTTCCAAACTCGTGCCCTGGATGAATGACGCCGGATTCTGGATAATCTGCAAACTGAGCAACTTAACGGAGCAGGAAGCCCTGAAAACCATCTCACCCCTGCTCGTTGTCATGGGGCTGGCCGGGCTGGTCGTCATTATGATTGGAGCGCAGTTGTTTCCGTTAATTTAAAACGTTTACAGTTTCTGGTATGGAAAAAATAGGATTCATTGGATTGGGCATCATGGGCAAACCCATGGCCTTACATTTAATCAAGGCGGGGTATCCGGTAACGGTTTTGCAGCAAAGCAAGGCTGCGGGCGAACTGGCGGAAGCGGGTGCCAAAACCGCATCATCCAGCAAGGAACTGGCTCAGCAGTCGGATGTAATTATTACGATGTTGCCGGATTCGCCCGATGTAGAACAGGTGGTTTCGGGACCGGAGGGCGTGTTGGACGGTATTCAAGCGGGGGCGTTGTTTATCGACATGTCGACCATTGCACCCGCTACGGCCCGGACGATTTACGAGAAGATGCAGGAAAAAGAGGTAGAAGCGCTGGATGCACCGGTGTCGGGTGGCCAGGTCGGGGCGGTTTCGGCTTCGTTATCGATCATGGTTGGAGGAAGCGAGTCCGCTTTCCAACGCGCGTTACCGATTTTTCAGGTCATGGGGAAGAATATCGTGCTGATTGGCAAACCGGGTGCCGGGCAAACCACAAAAGCCTGCAACCAGATGATCGTTGGCATCACTATTCAGGCGGTTTCGGAAGCGTTTACCCTGGCTCAGCAGGCTGGCGTTGATCTCGAAAAGATGCGGGAGGTTTTGCTGGGCGGTTTTGCCCAAAGCCGGATTCTTGACCTACATGGCAAACGGATGATCGAACGCAATTTTACACCCGGATTCAAAATCAAGCTGCATAAAAAAGACCTGGGTATCGCGTTGCAATCCGGCGAGGAGTTTTCGGTACCGCTGGTGGCAACGGCCCTGGTCGCCAACCAGATGAAAGCCGCGATGGAAGCTGGTGACGGTGAACTGGACCATAGTGCGATCATCAGGCAGGTGAACCCCCCGGGGGCTCTTCAGGATTGAGCGCTCGTCAGGATTTGCAAGCCCGAACAGGCGATTTTCCATAGCAACTATTCCTAACTAATCATTTAAAAAACGCCCTGAACGAAATGAAACGGAACGAATTTATCAAAACCGTGGCGGTGAGCTCCGTGGGAGCAGCCGCTTTGGGTGCCGAATCGGCAAACGCCAGCACTTCCAAGGCCGGCCCCAAAAAAGTGCTGATGAAAGTCGGTTGCCAGTCGGGCGGCACGTCGGTTGAGAACCTGGAGTTTAAGGCCCGACACGGCGTTTATAACCTGGATGGTGGTGCTCCGAAGACGATTCCCGGCAAGGGCTGGGACCTCGACGATTCGATGAAGAAGCGCGAAGCCTGCGAAAAATACGGCATCGCCCTGGATGCTTACCACTTTCCACTGGCGTCGTCGGGCATCGACAAGGCCGAGTATCCCAACATCATGCTGGGCAAAAGCCCGGAGCGGGACCGGGAAATTGAGATTCTGCAACAAATGATTCAGGTTGCGGGTAAAACCGGTATCAAAGTTCTGAATTACAACACCACGATCCTGCCGGTTTTGCGGACGGGCCGAACCACGGACCCCAAACGGGGCAATGCAACTTACAGTACCTGGAATTATGAAGAAGCATTGAAGCAGAACCTGCCCAAAACCGTCGCCGGTGACGTGTCCATCGAGCAGATGTTTGAACGAATCACCTACATGCTGGACCGGCTGCTTCCGGTGGCCAAAGAATACAAGGTGAAGCTGGCAAACCACATCGCCGACCCGCCGACTCCGGTAGGCTATCGGGGCATTACACGCTGGAACAGTCCGGATGTGTTTAAGGGAATTCAACGGTTTGCCAAGCTATACGACAGCGAATACCACGGATTTAACTTTTGCATCGGATCGATTGCGGAAGGGTTAAAAGATCCAAAAACCGAGATTATGCCGATTATTAAATGGGCAGGAGAGCGGAATCAGATTTTTAACGTTCATTTGCGGAACATCAAAGGCGGTTGGAACAACTTTCAGGAAGTGTATCCCGACAACGGCGACATGAATTTTCTGCACGTCGTTCGTGCTCTGCGGGATGTTGGTTATTCGGGCATGGTGATGCCCGACCACGTACCGCACCATGCCGATCATGCCAGCGGGCCACAGGCGTTTTCGTTTGCCTACGGATACATCAAGGGGCTACTCCAGGCGGTGTCTGATGACGTAAAAAGTTAAGTTGATAGTAGAACATAACGCTTTGTATGAACAATCGTTTTGCCGAAAAAACGGGTCCGCGAATTAAAGAAATTACGGTTACACCCATTGCGGTAGTGGACCCGCCGTTGCTGAATGCGGCCGGTTTGCACGCACCGTACGCCCTGCGGACCATCGTAGAGCTGGTCACCGACGATGGTATTTCGGGCATTAGCGAAATTCCGGGAAACCGTGATATCGACCTGGCCCTCGAAGCCGCCCGCGATCTGCTGATCGGGAAGGATGTCTTTCAACTCAGCGAAATCCGGCGGGTGCTGATTGGCCATTTTGGAACTGACACGGCAGCTGAACGCGGTGAAACGCCCTGGGATCAGCGCAAGATGGTACATATTTTTAGTGCTATTGAAGTGGCCTGTCTGGACATTATTGGAAAAGTGGTTGGGCGGCCCATCGTCGATTTACTGGGGGGGAAGATGCGCGATCGGGTACCTTTTTCGGCGTATCTGTTTTATAAATACGAAGGCGCGGGCGGAAAATTAGGTTTCAAAACCGACCCGAACGCGCAGGGGTGGGCCGCAGCCCGGCAGGCCAGTGCCCTGAATCCGGCCGAAATCGTCGCCCAGGCCCAGGCCATGTGCGCTGAATTCGGCTTTCAATCCATCAAGCTCAAGGGTGGGGTCTTCGAACCGCGGCAGGAAGTGAATGCCATGTTTGCGCTGCATGAGGCTTTTGGCCCGAATGTGCCGCTACGAATCGATCCCAACGCGCTCTGGAAGGTCGAAACGGCGATTCAATACGGCAAAGAAATGGAGCCGATTCTGGAATACCTTGAAGATCCGGTGCGGGGGCAGGAAGCGATGGCCCAGGTGCGGAAAGCCCTCACAACTCCGCTGGCTACCAACATGTGTACCACCTCGTTCGACGATATTCCAAACAGCATTGCCATTGGGTCGGAGGATATTATTCTGAGTGATCACCACTTCTGGGGTGGGTTGCGGTCGTCGATGACTTTGTCCGGAATCTGCGAAACCTTTGGGCGCGGTTTGTCCATGCATTCCAACAGCCATCTCGGCATTTCGCTGGCCGCGATGGTACACCTCGGCGCAGCTTTGCCGCAGGTGCCGTACGCCCTGGATACGCATTATCCGTGGCAGTCGGATGAAGTCATTACTGCCGGACGGTTTAAGTTTGAAGAGGGTTCGGTGGCTGTTCCGCAGGAGCCTGGTCTGGGCGTTGAGCTGGATCGCGGGGCGTTGGCGGCCCTGCACCAGAATTACCTCGATTGCGGCCTGACGAAGCGGGATGACGAAACTGAAATGCAAAAAGTGCAGCCCGGCTGGAAATTTCAATCGGTTCGCTGGTAGGCCATTAATGCCTGAAAAACCGCGTTTTCAAATCGGCGGTTAAAATTGCCCGCCAGAAGCTGAGGAGGAATAGGATTCGGGTATCTTTGTACGATAAATACAGTCCGTTATACAATTAATCCTGTTGCGGAGTGGTTTATTGAATACAACGATGAATCATCACAAACACCACGTCCGGTTTTGGCTGGGCGTTTTCCTTCTTTTTTTGTGGTTGCCGCCGGTTATTGGGCAGCCGGACGGCCAGACGTTCGACCACCTCGGCGTGGAAGAAGGACTCTCGCAAAGCAGTGTGTACGCCATTGCGCAGGATGCCAAAGGATTTATGTGGTTTGGCACGCGCGATGGACTCAATCGCTACGATTCCCGGCAGGTAGTGGTTTACAAAAATCAGCCGGACAATTCGTACAGCCTGGCTTCCAACACCGTCAATAGCCTGCTGGTTGACCGACGGGGGCGGCTGTGGGTAGGAACGGCAAAAGGATTGGCGCAGTTTCGATCTGAATACAATGATTTTCAGCGGGTTTTCTTCACTACGTCCGCTTCGGCCCCGCTGCGTGACTCAACCGTTCTTAGTCTGTCCGAAGATCACCGCGGGCACATCTGGATCGGAACGCTACGGGGAATATACCGGCTCAATCCCGAAAATCCGCAACGGGTTGAGCCGCTGGCGGATTTGCTCCAGAACCGAAAGCTGCTGAAAGAAGGACAGATACGAACCATTTACGAAGATGCTGCTCATCACCTCTGGATCGGGACAAATACCGGGTTGATGGAGCTGCGCCCGACCGCTTCGGGACAATACAAGCTAACGAACCATTTTCTGGAACCCACGGACGGGGCTTTTTATAACCCGTTCAACGGAATCAATGCCGTGGCCGAGGACCGCTCGGGGCGGCTCTGGCTCGGTACCGAGCGGCATGGCATTGCCTTGTTTGATAAACAAGTAGGGCGGGTGGTCACCTGGGATGCTGTACGGGGGCTCAACCTCGCAACGCAGGCGATTCGGACCATTCAGCCGGATGGGAAAGGGCATTTCTGGATTGGTACCATGTCGGGCCTGCACATTGTGACACAGGATGGCCGTAATTTCCGAACCCTGACCAACCAACCCACCGAACCCGGCTCACTCAGCGACAACTCGGTTCGCTCCATCTTTCGCGATCGCAATGGATCGGTTTGGGTGGGGTCGTACTACGGTGGGGTGGATCTCTACAGCCCGCTGGCCCGGCAGTTTGGGGCCTACCGACCCGTTAGCCGCGCGGGCGGAATACCGTTTAAAATTGCGGGACCCATGCTGCCCGCAACGGACTCGGATCAGCTCTGGCTGGGAACCGAAGACCGCGGCCTTTTTTTGCTCAACGCCGACAGAACCATTGCCCGGCAGTATACGCATCAACCCCAAAACCGTCATTCGCTTTCCAATGACAAGGTGAAGTGCCTGCTGCCCGACGGACCGAACGGTTTATGGATCGGTACGTTACAAGGGCTGAACTACCTTGATTTACGTCGGCAAACCATGACCCGGTATTTGCACGAACCGGGCAATCCAAATTCGTTGCCCAACGACCGGATTTACGACCTCAAGCGGGATGCTAACGGGGTGCTCTGGATTGTTACCAATCTGGGTGGTTTATGCCGGTTTGATCCGGAAACGCAGTCGTTTGTGCAATTGGGTCACCGCAACGAAGACCCCGGGTCGCTGATTTCGAACAACGCCACCAGCCTGCTGATCGATAGCCGGAATCAATTGTGGGTAGGGACGACCGGCGGGTTAAACCGGAAAGTACCGGACCGGGATGCATTCATTCATTTTGTTCATCAGGACAGCGAGCCCGCATCGATTAGCAGCAATCACATTACTTGTTTTTTTGAAGACCGTCAGCACCGGCTCTGGATCGGCACGCGCGATGGGGGGCTAAACCTGTTGTTGCCCGACCAACGCTCATTCCGGCATTATACCAGGGCGCAGGGATTGCCCAGCAATACGGTTTTTGGCATTCGGGAAGACGCGCGCGGACGGCTGTGGATCAGTACGGATAACGGCCTGGCCCAGCTCGATCCGGCGCAATCGAAAGCCATTACCTACAACAAACACGACGGATTGGTTTGTAAGGAGTTTACCTCAAACTCGACCTATCAGGACGCCCGCGGTTTCTTTTATTTCGGGGGCTACAACGGCATTGTTCATTTTCATCCGGACAGCATTCGGCGTAACACCACACCACCCCGACTGGCTTTTACCCAGTTGCGGTTGTTCAATGAACCGGTCAACCGGCTTTCCGATCAGGGCATCGACTACCAACGCGGATTGACTTTTACGCACCGTCAGAATGTGTTTTCGCTCGATTTTGCGGCTTTCAACTACATCAATCCTTCCAAAAACCGGTACGCGTACAAATTGCGGGGGTTTGATAACGACTGGAACTACGTGAGCGAGCCCCGGGCCATGTACATGAATCTGGCACCAGGCGACTACGTGCTTCAGGTGAAAGGAACCAACAACGACGGGGTCTGGAATTCGAAGCCGCTGGAAGTGACGATTACGGTTTTGCCGCCCATTTGGAAAACCGTCTGGGCTTATATGCTGTACGTACTGGCTTTTCTTGGTTTGCTGGGCCTGTGGTCGCGCTTCAACCGAAACCGGCTGCGGCTGACCCACGAACTGCAACTCGAGCATACTGAAAAAGCTCGGCAGCAGGAACTCCACCAGACCAAGCTGAACTTTTTCACGGAAATTGCGCACGAAATCCGCACCCCGCTGACGCTGGTAATGGCCCCCATTGACGTGCTGATGACCCATCGGCCCGACGATATGTTTCTGCAAAAGCAACTAGGAATCATGCGAGGCAGTGCCGATCGCTTGTTGCGCTTGTTGAATCAGTTGCTCGACTTCCGGAAGCACGAAACCGGCAACGTTCAGTTGCAGAAACGGGAAGTCGATCTGGTGGTGTTTCTGGAACGGATTACGGATTCGTTTCGGGAGTTTGCCCGTTCGCGGCAGGTGACACTGATCAATGAGTCGGAAGTTGGTACGCTGCCGGTCTGGATCGACGCCGGGGAGATGGAGAAAGTGGTGTCTAACCTGTTGCTGAACGCATTTAAATTTACACCGGTGGCCGGAACAATCGCCGTTCGATTGCAGCAGGAGGTCGGGGCCTCTGAAACCGATCCGCGGGTTTTACTGATCGTGGAAGACACGGGGCGCGGCATTCCAGCGGAAGAACAGGCGCATATTTTTAATCCGTTTTACCAGGTAAGGCAATTCAAAACCCGCGACTCCGGCTTTGGGCTCGGATTGGCACTTAGCAAAAGCATTGTTGAACATCACCAGGGGCAATTGACAGTAGAAAGTCGGGAGCAAGGTTTGCATACAGCAGGTTTTACGCGTTTTACGATCACCTTGCCGGGTTCGAGAACAAACGGATTCGAACGTAATTCAGCTGACAGGCTCATTGAAAATGAGCCTCTTGCTACCAAACAAACGGTTTTTGCAGAATCGATTGGGGGAGCATCCGGTGCGGAAACCAGTTCGGTTCCGGGCAAGAAGCTCATTCTGGTGGTGGAAGATCAGGACGATATCCGGGCGTACATCCGGGATCTGTTTGCCGAAACCGCTCAGGTAATGGAAGCGGCTGACGGGGGTGCGGGATGGGAAAAAGCGTCGCAGCTGTTGCCCGATCTGGTGATTACGGACGTGGCCATGCCGGTTATGGACGGTTTTGCGCTAACGCACCGGATCAAGTCCGATGCCCGCACCAGCCACATTCCGGTGATTCTGCTAACGGCTAAAGGAGCCGCGGAAAACCAGCTGACCGGGTTGCAAATCGGTGCCGACGACTACGTTGTCAAGCCGTTTCATCCGCTTTTGTTGCAGGCTCGCGTGCAGAATTTGTTGCAGCTGCGGGAACAGTTAAGGATCAAATACCACCGTATGGTGACGCTTCAGCCCCAACCGCAGGAATTGGAGCACCCCGACGACAAGTTTCTGAACCAGTTGATGGCAGTGTTAAACAAAAACCTCGGCGACGCCGATTTTAACGTCGGAAGTTTGGTGGATGAGATGAGCATGAGCCGCCCGGTTTTGTTCCGGAAAGTAAAAATGCTGACGGGCCTGTCGGTGATCGACCTGTTACGAACCACGCGTCTGAAAAAAGCCGAACATTTACTGAAACAACGAAAAGCGTCCGTTTCAGAGATCGCTTTTGCGGTGGGTTTCAGCGATCCCAAGTATTTTAGCCGGGCGTTTCGGGCGCAGTTTGGACAAACACCCACGGAATACAGCAATCAATTTGATGCACAGGGAGAAGTTGTGGTTTGACGACGGTTTTTGAATTTTATTTCCAACGCCGGACGGTCGGACTGACTCTTTACTGCAAACAAATCGGAAGAAAATGAATGTGTCGCTTAGGAAACTACTGGCCGGAGCTGCCATGCTGGGATTCGTTGTAATTGGCTGTGAGAACGGGGAAGATCCTTCGGGCAGGTGTGCGCTAAAGCCGGAAAGTGGGTCGTGTTATGCCTATTTTACCCGGTATTATTACGATCAGGCCGAAAAGCAATGCAAAACGTTTGTGTGGGGCGGTTGCGGGGGCGTTGTTCCATTCGAGACCCTGGAGGCATGTCAACAGTGTTCAGGACGTAAATAACCGCTATCTTGTAAAAGCAGAAATTACACATCCATGAAACGTTTTTTACTACTTCTGATTGGTTTGTTGCATTCGCTGGCCTACGGACAAACGTACCGGGAGCTGATCAGGAACGCGGAGGACCAATACAACGCCAAAGCATACGCTCCGTCGGTCAGCTTCTATAAGCAGGCCTTTAAGATTAAGCAGGATAAAGGCTCGGATTTTTACAACGCGGCCTGTTCAGCGGCTTTAGCGAAGGATTCAGAGCTGGCTCTGGCGTGGCTGAATCAGGCCGTCGATCAGGGCTTTAGCAACATCGGTCACCTGAAAACAGACAGCGATTTGAACAGCCTGCATCCACGGAAGGAGTGGAAGGTTTTAGTGAAAAAGCTAGAGACTAATGTCGATAAAATGGAAGCGAATTACGACAAACCGTTGCAGGCCAGGTTGACCGCCATTTATGAAGAAGATCAGAAATACCGAAAGCAAATCGACGAAGTAGGCAAAAAACACGGGTTTGAATCGAAACAAATGCGCGATCTCTGGAAAATCATCGAAGAAAAAGACAGCATCAATCTCATTCAGGTTCAATCCATTCTGGATCAGTACGGCTGGGTGGGCGAGAAAAAGGTTGGGCCTCAGGCCAATATGACGCTCTTTCTGGTGATTCAACACGCTGATCTGGCCACGCAGCAGAAATACCTGCCGATGATGCGGGAAGCCGTGAAAGCGGAAAATGCCCAGCCTAGTGCCCTGGCGTTGCTGGAAGACCGCGTGGCCCTGGGCGAAGGCCGTCGGCAAACCTACGGCAGCCAGATCGGGCAGGATAGCAAAACCGGTAAAGCATATGTGCTGCCCCTGAACGACCCGGAGCATGTCGATCAACGGCGTGCAGCGGTTGGGTTGCCTCCGCTGGCCGACTACATCCGCCACTGGAATATTCAATGGGATGTTGCGGAATACAAGAAACAGCTCCCCGAACTGGACAAGCAGGCCGGAATCAAACAACCCTGATTCTTCGGATAGCGCATTCAGCCCCCAAACCGTTCGCGTAGGCAGCGGTTTGGAGGCTGAATACTAACTGGCGCACTTCTAGATTAAATTCAACTGCACCAGCACCGATAGGAACTGATAGCAACCCGATTTGGTGTGCGCAAACTCGTCGGAGAGGTTTGTGAATTGCGAAGGAAGCGATGTATGGCGGCTAAACCGTACTTTCTCGCAGGGCAGCGGAGCGTTGGGCGCGCAGGTTTCGCAAAGGATGTCGGAACGCAGGCGGCTAAACCAAAGCTTCAGATGATTCAGACGCTGGTAGTACTCAATGGCCCGCTGGCGTAAATTTTGCTGATTATATTGCTCCAGTACATCGTCCAGCAAGGCCAGCAACTGGCTGACTTCCTGTTCATAACTATTCAGCGTCATCGTCCAGCGCTGGTTTTCAGTACGGCAATAGTCCAATTGGTGTGAATCCGGGGTGGCGATTGAGTTCATTGGGAGTTCCATCCTTTACGATATTTCCTGTAAAGCTGCCGGTTTGCCCGTCTTTTTCCCATGACGTTGGTCAGGATTCGGGCTGAGCATCGTCAGGAAATGGCGCAATACAGATCATGCCGTGGGCTAATGCAGGTCATGATTTCGGTCGGTTTTGTTGGCAATCTTTGTGTCATCAAACTTTTAATTGATACGACGATGAACACGAAACTTGCCTTGCCCGCTCAACCAGTTGCTGCATCTACTACCAGCCAGAACTGGACTACCCGATATAATAACCTGATTCATTTGCTCGAAACCGGCGACTACCGGTTTACCATGATGGGGGCCATGCTCATGTTGCAGGGCTGTATCCTGACTCCGGTTTCTCTGTTAATTTTTCAATACTTCGATTTCGGTTACAGTGATATTTTCGCCGGTGTGGCCGTAGCAGCCTTCTTCGCGGTGTTGGTGTCTAACCTGGGGTTGCTGTCAGTGCGGTTTTGTCTCAATCTTTTTGCCGTTAACGTCCTGGTACACCTGGCCATGATGGCCGTTCATTTCATACACTAAGTTAAAGTAGCGTACGGACTGCGTCCATTCAGTAAATGCGTTATATTTGTTGGAATATAACGACAATTCTACCCCGACTGGATGAAAAATTTTACCTGCTGTACGCGGAGTGGTCTTTTGTGTTTTAACCCGGTTTGCGGTCAACCACGCTTTTATGTTGACTCAAGCCGGGTTTTTGGTTTGGGCGAAGTGACAGTACTGGGCCGTCGGGGAATTGATTCCAGCAACACCGCCCAAAGCCCCGAATGGAGTTGTTCAACCGGCTTGATGTTGGCCGTGCGCTGAATCTGCTGCCGGGCTGAAGGCTTTCCCGAACCGGGCCGCAATTATTTCGTAAATCTTGCCTTGATCAATTTGTAATCGGATCGACCATGAATCAACCTGCTCTGTTTGGCCGTTTTGCCCGTAAGATTGCGGTACTTGTTTTTACGGTAAGTTTAGTAACCGGGAGTAGTTACGCGCAGGTGACGGTTTCGGGGGAAGTGGCCAAACCGCTAACGCTTCAGGCGGCTGATCTGAAAGCCCTGCCGCACGTGGAGGTGATGGGCAAAGACCGTGATGGGAAAGAACACCGGTACTCGGGTGTGGCGTTGGCTGATCTGCTCAAGCGGGCCGGAGCCACGCTCGGCGCGGAACTGCGGGGCGAAAACCTGATGAAATACGTGGTGGTCAGAGCCGTTGATGGCTATGAAGCGCTGTATGCGCTTCCCGAACTGGATCCTGATTTTGCCACTCGGACGATTATTCTGGCCGATCAGGTCGACGGAGCACCCTTACCTGCGGGTGTCGGGCCCTACCGGGTGGTGGTTCCCGGGGAGAAGAAACCGGCCCGCTGGGTCCGGGAAGTGAAGCACATCGAAGTTCGGTTTGCAAAATAAAAACGAGGATGGGGCGGTGGGCTTGTTTCGGATTGCTGTTTGTGGCCGGGCTGGTAGCCTGGAGGGCCGCCGATGAGCCGGTGCCAACGGGTCCTTATTCCCTCCAGTATCCGGCGTCTTTTGGCGGTCGTTTCAGCATTCCGGCTGATAACCCACTGACGCAGGAAGGCGTTTACCTGGGTCGGCTTTTGTTTTACGAACCGCGGTTGTCGAAGACCGGGACGGTTTCCTGCGGAAGCTGCCACCAACAGGCCCGGGCTTTTACGGATGGATTGCGCTTGAGTAAGGGCGTCAGTGAGCAACCAACGCGCCGAAATGCAATGTCGCTGGTCAATTTGCTGTGGGTGCGGAATTTTTTCTGGGATGGTCGTTCGGGCAGTCTGGAAGAACAAGCGCTGATTCCACTGGGCCATGCCGATGAGATGGGGATGAAACCGGGTGAGGCTGCGCTGGTGTTGCAGAAAACGGCGCGGTATCCCGCCCTGTTCCGGCGGGTTTTTGGCTCGGATAGCATCACCGATGCCCGGATTGGAAAAGCGATTGCCCAGTTTGAACGAACGTTGATTTCGGCCAATTCGCCGTATGATCGGTATTTGCAGGGCGCGTATACGCTGACGGCTGCCGAAGCACGCGGATTGGCGTTGTTTATGACCGCTCCCTATTCCGGCAAAGGTATTCGGGGTGGTAATTGCGCGCATTGCCACGGTGGTCCCAAACTCATGCAGGAGTTATTCCACAACAATGGTCTCGACCAGCAGGCCCGCGATCCGGGGCGGCAGGAGGTAACCCTGCGGTCGGACGACCACGGACGGTTCCGGGTGCCGAGCCTGCGAAACATTGCACTAACTGCTCCGTATATGCACGACGGGCGGTTTGCTACTTTGTTGGCGGTAATCAATCACTACAGCGACCACGTACAGCAAACACCGACCCTGGCCCCCGAATTAGTGTCGGCGCAGGCGGGTGGACTTAGGCTAACAGGTTCCGAAAAAAATGATTTATTGGCTTTTCTTCATCTGTTGACCGACACCTCATTTGTCACTAACCCGCTGTTTTCCAATCCCCACTGACGACTCTGGACACGATAACAGGAATTGAATCAAGATCAAATTTTGGCTACTCTGAAATTTATTATGATAAGTTTAGAATTATAAGATGAATCTATGTAACCCTTTCTTTAAAATTGGTTACATAGATTTTATTTCGATTATATTGGCGTACTATTTAATAGTAGGACAGAGAAAATTATAACAGCCCGGCCTGCTTAGGTCGGGCCTGTATTCCCCCACTTTATCTACTTTTTTGCCTTCAATAATCAATGGCTTTGTCCTTGTTATAATTAGAGAGATGATGGATTTACTCAATGTTACATAATTACTAGGCCCGGTGTATTTGCCGGGCTTTTTTAATAAAAAAAGGCTAATAAATTATACTCAAATTCCTGATGCAACTAATTTAAAGGGCGTTTGAAAGGATAGAAGTAGATAAATATTTTTGATTGTAATTTATTGGTAGTAAGCGATAAATGTACTTATCTGTTTCTTCCTGACAGACTTCTATTAGCAATCATACTCTTCGCCGATTGAACCGCACAAGCAGTTTAATCCTTGCTGTAGTAAATAAGTATTTTTTGTATTAATAGAGTAGCCCAATGGAAGTTATTGTTGCCTGATGAAAGAGGTAATCTAAAATAAAAATTTACTTAAGGTATTTGCTAGTATAAATAACAACCTGATTCAATAGAAGCCTTGGTCGTGTTTATTACACTGAGCGAAGCTAACTCGATCCGTTTGTTGAATTATAAAATAAAAATATTTTCATGTTTCGGTCTCTACAAATGGCAGTGGACGGCTAGGGTAATTTAGACGTAAAAAAGCGATTTCTACGGTGTTGATGATATATGTAAAATATGTTTCTAAAATATTAGAAATGGTAACGTCGAAACGCCTTTTTTTTGCGTATTTTCATCCCGATGGATTGCCTTTCTGGTTTGCTCAACACATTAACAGGCAAAATAAAGCCCGGCGCGTGGTCGGGCTTTTGTCTGTTTGACGTGAATTCGAGACTAAGGGCAAATAGAGATTGTAAGAAAAAGTTGGCTACCAGTCCTTTACTTGCTCCGTACAGTTAGAATCCGTTGAAAGCGGTCGGCTCTGGAATGGGAGTACCTATTGCTGCTTTGATGCGGTTTTGAAGTTCCAGATCCAGGATCCGGGCGTATTCGGTCCACTCTTTATCGGCAGCGGTAAAATCATCTCCTCGCTCTTTTTCTTCGGCTTTATAATGTTTTTCAGCATCTTTTACGTACGATGCGGCCAGGTTGATGGCATAATCATACATTTTTTGAATTTCCTCAAACGAAAGCTCATCTAGCTTTTTCATGTTTCCGTGTTCTGGTACGAGCAATAAACTACGGAGCGTGGCTAAATGTTGGGGACGGTTCATCAGATCCTGTCAGTTGCCGGGAAACCGGATTGCCCTCCGACGTTTTGGATCAACGGGTTGGTTTTTGTTCTGGCTGGTTATCAGCCACCATTTTGGCGATGTATTGTTGAAGCGAGGTTGTGCCCCGGTAGGGAAGGCCCGGCAGAGCGTATGGCTGATCCAAGGTAGCGGCAGTCATGTTGGCCATCGATTCCGCAGCTTTGTCCGAGAAACCCATCGTTTTCAAAGCCGGTTGCCACTGATCACGTGGCGTTTCTACGGCTTCGACGGTTTTGTGCAGCGCCAGGGCAAACGCTGCGGCTACGTCGGCTGATGAATAAACTTCCGGACCTTCTATATGGTATAATCCCGCGGTTTCGACGGGTTCGGTCAGCAACCGGGCCGCAAGCAGACCAATATCCTCAGGCGCTACCATAGGCAGTTTGAAATCAACCGGATACAGGGTGTAGACTTTTCCTTCCTGTTGGGCAGTTTGCAGCGAAAACTCCCAATTGCTCATGTAATAGGCACCCCGGATGATGCTTACTGGAATCGGCTGGCGAGCCAGTTGCTGCTCCATCTCATACAGGACGCCTAGGTCGCCGATCTGATCGCCCGGTTGGGCCCCATACGTGGATTCGGCAACAATTTTTTCCAGGCCGGAGTCTTTTAAAGCTGCCAGAATGGCTAATATGCTCCGGCGTTCTTCAGCGGCCGTATCCGTATCTGGTGGAGCGGGTGGATTGAGCAGAAACAGGCGTTTGCCCTGGCGGAAAACTCGGCTCAAGGCATCCACATCGTGTATATCAACCACCGCAGCCTGCGCTCCTCTCTGCTGCCAGTTGTCGGCTTTTTGGGGATCGCGCGTGATGACGGTGATGGGTTCTCCCTGTTTTAGTAAGGTAGTAGCTACCACTGAACCAATATGACCCGTAGCACCGAGAATGATATGCATAGGCTTAGAATTGAACGAAGGAAATGTTTGCCTTCTAAGCAACGAAAAGACGTTTTTGTTCAAATTTTATCTACGTAAAACAAAGTAGTGCCACCTCGTCGGTGCCAAATAGCTACAACCATCGTAAAAAAAATAAAAAAGTGAGTTTTAGCAGTGCGACCGGCTGCGGAACTCTTCTTTTTAGTAGTTGTTTCAGAAAGGATGGTATTTTAACAAGATCTTTCCTGGAAATTTGTGTCCAAATTTTGGATAATGGTAACGTTGGCATTTATTTTGCCTGTAACTACATTAATTAGTGACTACACAAGTGTAGTAAAATAGGACAGAGAAAAAATCGTTACAGCCCGGCTTTTTTGCCGGGTTTTGTTTTTAATGGGTCTCCGGAGGGGGGAGTTTTTCGTGTCTAAACTCCGTAGGCTGAAGCTGGCCGGAATGGTCCGCTTTGAAAAGATAGTTTGGCGGGGCCAAACTACCAGGATTTCCAACTTCCTGCGTAATTTTGGCGTTGCATAGCGCCTTTCACCTGCACTCCTGAACGCCGATTTCATGAAAAAGCTGTTTCTGCTCACCAGCCTGTTTTTCATCCTGAATACTCCTGCGGTTTTTGCCCAAACAGCCGACGAAATGATTTGGTGGAACCCTGCCAATGCCGAATCGCGGGTGATTGAAGGGCAGGCCTGGACGGGGAAAACTCTTCAACATCCGTACGACCGTTTACCGGCGGAGGCCGAAAAGAGCGTTCGGCCGATTGTCTGGAACCTGTCGCGCAATGCTGCCGGGCTGATGATTCGGTTCCGGTCCCCGGCCAGTAAAATTGTTGTGCGGTATGCCGTCAGTGGGAAACATGCCCTGCCGCATATGCCCGCAACGGGTGTCAGTGGCGTTGATTTATACGCCGGAACCAGCCACGGTGATTGGTTATGGTGCAACGGAAAATACGCTTTTGGAGACACCATTCAATACCAGTTTGCCAATCTGGGCGTCAGCGACTCACAGCATTCGCAGGGGCGCGAATACCGGTTGTATCTGCCGCTGTATAATGCCGTAAAATGGCTTGAAATTGGGGTTCCGAAGGGAGTAACCCTAACCCCGTTGCCCGTGCGGGACGACAAGCCGATTGTCGTGTACGGCACTTCCATTGCACAAGGAGCCTGCGCGTCGCGGGCTGGCATGGCCTGGACGGCCATTCTGGGACGGAAAATGGATCGGCCGCTCATCAACCTGGCGTTCTCCGGCAACGGGCAGTTGGAAAAGGAAATTGTCGAACTGTTGCCACAAATCGATGCCAAAATCTACGTGCTGGATTGTTTACCCAACCTGATAACCACCCCCGAGCGGACAGCGGAAGAGGTGAAAAAACGCATTCGGGAATCGGTCCGGACGTTGCGGCAAAAACGACCGGCGACGCCCATTCTGCTGGTCGAACACGCGGGCTATACGGACGGTGAAAGCAATCCGGCCCGGCAACGGGCTTATGAAGAGCTGAATGCGCTGACGCGTCAGATCTTTACACAATTGAAAAGCGAAGGCATTGATAACCTGCACCTGCTGCCAAAATCTGAGATCAATCTGTCGGCGGATGCGATGGTTGATGGTACCCATCCGTCGGATCTGGGCATGCAGCAATATGCCGACGCGTACGAACGGACCCTGCGCCGTGTTCTGCACGAACCTTCCGGTACGGTTTCGACCACCCAGCCCCGGACGCAGTCTCGTGATTCCCGGCTGTACGATTGGGAAACCCGTCACCGTGAAATTAGGGCCCGGCTGAAAGCCAAACCACCCCGGATCGTCTATATCGGCAACTCGATTACGCATTACTGGGGCGGAGAGCCCAAAGCTCCGCTCGCGCAGGGCGCCGACTCCTGGAAAACCGTACTGGAACCGCTGGGTGTGCAAAACCTGGGTTATGGTTGGGACCGCGTCGAGAACGTACTCTGGCGGGTATACCACGGCGAACTCGACGGTTATAAGGCGGAGCAGGTGGTACTGATGATTGGAACCAATAACATACACCTGAATTCGAACGCCGAGATTATAGCCGGGTTGAAGCAGTTGATTGGCGCGATTCAGGTGCGTCAGCCGGGCGCCGATATTCTCATGGTCGGTATTTTGCCTCGCCGGGACGAAGAGCAGCGACTGGTCGGACTCAACGAGGAACTGGCGCGGCTGGCTGGTGAAGTCAATGTGCACTTTGCGCAGCCCGGAACGGTTTTTCTGAAACCCGACGGAAAAATTGACGAAGCCCTCTTTGGCGATGGCTTGCATCCCAATGCGGAAGGTTACCGGCGGTTTGCGGAGAAATTGGTGCCGTACCTGAAAAAAGCCCCGGAAGTGGCGGCTCCCGCTCCCAAACGGAAGAAAAATAATAGCAGTAAGACGAGAGAGAAAAGACGGGTGTAGCTTCATCTTTATTCTCATGTCTTACGGCTATGATCTATTCTTATTCCTTCGTCACCACCTCGTCCAGGTTCAGCATGGCGTTGGCGGTAACGGCCAGTGCGGCTAATTCGGGGGTAGCCTCGGTACAGGCCAGGAGTTTGCGGGCCTCGTCCGGTTGCCGGCGGTATTGTTCCCGGGTTTTTCGGTACAGCCGGGTCAGCACGGCTAGCTTGGCCGTGGGCAACGGCCGGAGCATGATGCGCCGGAATCCGGCCTGAATTTGTTGCTCGGGTTTGTCGCTCTGATACCGCATCCAGTCGGCCAGATTTTGGGCGGCTTCGACGTAGACGGGGTCGTTGAGCGTCACCAGTGCCTGCAGGGGTGTATTGGTGCGCAAACGCCGGAGCTGACAAAATTCGCGACTGGGACTATCGAACGTGATCATCGACGGATACGGGGCCGTGCGTTTCCAATACGTATACAACGCCCGGCGGTAGCGATCTTCACCCTGGCTCAATTTCCAGCTTTCTCCGCTGTAGGGCGATTGCCAGATGCCGTCGGGTTGCGCGGGCATCACACTGGGACCATACTGTTTCTTACTCAGTAACCCGCTGGCCGCCAGTACCTGATCGCGTACCTGTTCGGCATTCAGCCGGACGCGCGGCCCCCGCATCAGAAAAGCATTGTTGGGGTCGTGGGCCAGTGCTTCCGGCGACGCTTTGGAATGTTGCCGGTAGGTGGCCGACAGAACGATGCGCCGGAGCAGTTTTTTAACACTCCAGTGGTCCGTTTCCATGAATTCGGCCGCCAGCCAGTCGAGCAGTTCGCGGTGTGTCGGCGGAAAGCCCTGCGTGCCCACATCTTCGACGGTTTCGACAATTCCGGTACCAAACAACTGCTCCCAAAACCGGTTTACGGCAACCCGCGCCGTTAGTGGATGCTCCCGACTTGTCATCCACAGGGCAAGCCCCAACCGGTTTTTAGGCAAATGGGCGGGCATCGGCGGCAGCGATTTGGGCACATCTGGCGTTACTTTTTTCCCTTTCACCAACCAGTTGCCGCGCTCAAAAACGTGGGTTTCCCGGAACAGATCACCGGTCCCTTCCTGCATAACGGGCAGCAAATCGGGTTTGGCATTCAGGAGTTCGGCTAGTTTGTGATCCATTTCGCCCAAGGCCGTTGCGGGTTGGCCCGGCAAAGCGGCCTGAAGAGCCACCCACTTGATCATTACCCATTCTTTGGGGTCTTTCGGGTTGTTCAGTTTCAGGTAAAGATCATGACGACCCGAAACCTTCGGAAGGGCTAACACAAAGGTAGTATCGCGCCACGGACTGCCGGTTTTGGGAACAGCCTGCCGGAGTAGGGCCGGGCCGTTTACACTATCCTGGTGCACGGTGATGACCGCTTTTTCGGACCGGGTTCCCCAGGCAATGATCAGGCGGTTTTTGTCGTTCAAATCCTGGTTTTTAACGCGGGCCGAACCGTCGTGCTGAATGGCGGTGTACATGGCACCCATCAGCGACGCGTTGACGTACTGATCGAAACTGTGGGAATTGATCTTCGGTTCGGTCAAGCGGGCAAAACGCAGGAAATTGACCATCTGCTGGGGATCAATCGGCTGTTCCGAAATCCACTTTTGTAAGTCCCGGAGTTTAACGGAGTCGGCGTCCTTGTAAAACCGTAAGGTGGGCGTGTCGCTCGGTACATCCTCGTCGCGGGAGTTATTGAAGAACGCCATGTATTTGTAATAATCTTCGTGGACGAACGGATCGTACGGGTGGCTGTGACATTGCACGCAGCCAAAGGTGGTGCCTTGCCAGACATCCCAGGTGGTGTTTACCCGGTCGATCACCGCCGACACCCGGAACTCCTCATCCTGCGTACCACCTTCATCGTTGGTCATCGTGTTGCGATGAAAGGCCGTCGCAATCAGGGCGTTATCGCGTAATGACTCGCTATCGTCGCGCTTGCCGTTCGGGTCGACTACCAGATCACCCGCCAGTTGTTCGACCGTAAACTGATCGAATGGTTTGTCTTCGTTGAAGGCTTTTATCAGCCAGTCGCGGTATCGCCACATGGGGCGGGCCAGATCAGCCTCGTACCCTTTGGTATCGGCGTAGCGGGCCAGATCGAGCCACATGCCCGCCCAGCGTTCGCCGTACGCGGGCGAGGCCAGCATTCGGTCCACCATCTTTTCGTAGGCGTTTGGGGCTTTATCATTCAGAAAAGCCGTTACTGCCTGCTCCGTGGGGGGCAGACCTGTCAAATCGAACGAGACACGCCGGATGAGCGTTACCCGGTCGGCTTCGGGCGATGGTTTTAATGGTTCCGGTCGGGGGTTGGCCAGAACGAAGTGATCTATTTCATTTTTTGCCCAGTTCGATTCATCACTTTCAGCCATGCCCAGCCGCGACCAGAAAGTACCAATCGAAGGGATTTCCGGTTTTTCAACCGGTTGGTAGGCCCAGTGTTTTCCCCATTCGGCACCCTGATCGATCCATTTGCGGAGCAATTCGATTTCTTCGTCTCTGAGGGGGGGCGCGTCCAGCGGCATCCGCTCTTCAGGATCCGTGAGCGTAAGTCGGCGAATCAGTTCACTGGCATCGGCGTTGCCCGGCACAATGGCGTGTTTGCCGGATTTGGCCGGGGCCAGGGCTTCGTGTTCGAAAAGCAGGCTATAATTCGACGCTTTTTTGACACCACCGTGGCAGGCAATGCATTGTTTATTCAGGAGTGGTTTGATTTGCGTATTGAAGTCGACGCGATCCTCCCGCACGGTTATCCAGATCAACGACGTAAGAGTAAGCAGAATTGCGAGCGCAATGCTTAGACGAAATAACGGCTTCATAACTGGGTTTAGGGGTTGCTGCAGAGCACTTCCTACAGCGGAATGGTTGGACTAATTTACGAAATTAGATTTACTTCTGGGACTTTTGAACGTTTTATGCGGTACATATAGGTCAAAATAAGCTGTAAATAAGATTAGTTGTGAACCTTTTACGGTTTCAGCAATATTATCCCATCAAACGGAAACCGCCCTGGCAAAGCTAATTTTTAGCTTTGCCAGGGCGGTTTCCGTTAATAATACTAAAACTCCCGCAGCTTAGCGGATAATCAGAATCTTCGCACTACGAACCGCCTGCCCCTGTCGTACCACCACCACATAGGTCCCGCTCGCCCCCGACAGGCGTATGTGATGCCGGTGTTGTCCAACGAAGCCTTCCATCGTCTTTTTGTACCACGGCCGTCCTAGCTCGTCAACTACTGACAATTCGCCGGGTGCTGCGGTGGTGGAATAAAAACGAACTTCAAATTCTCCATTGCTTGGATTGGGGTTCACCAGCACCAGACCGGATGCAGCATTCTGGTCGGTGCTAACGTTCAGCCGGGCGTTGGGCGCACAATTCAGCGGTTTGGGTGCCCAGTTGAGGGTATAGTTGCTGTTCTGGACTTTGGCGCTGATCTGAACGGTTTGCCCCGTTTTGACGCTGGCCGGGGTGGGGAAGTTGTAAACGTGATAGCCGTTGCCTTTCCCGGCGCTCAGCAGATCGGGCCGGAAAATATCGGCGCGGGCGGTTCCGATGGAGGTGCCGTTGGCGAAAAACTCGACAGTAAACGGTTCATTGGGTTTGTCGCGGTCCCAAACCCAGCCCCGGATGGAACCACATTCGACTTTGTCCAGATAGCCCTCAAAGTTGCCCGTCACGACTGGGGGCGGGGTAGATTGATCCGAAATACTGAGCAGAACAGTAACGGAAGTGGAGAGCGTTCCATCGGTAGCGGAGTAGGTCAGCGTCAGGTTGTCTTTGGTGGTGGTGGTTCCGCTGATGGTACGGGTGTTGGCCGCAAAGCTCAGGCCACTGGGCAACCCCGTCAGTGTATAGGTGAGCGGATCATTATTCGGGTCGGTAAAGGCCGGCAGGGTGGCACTGAACGCTGAGTTTACCGTGGCCGACAGGGGGAGTACTGAAGGGGCCACCGGAGGTTGGTTCGTTGGCGGGTTTTCCGGACCCGTGGCGGGGCAATTCAGCGGTTTGGGTGCCCAGTTGAGGGTATAGTTGCTGTTCTGAACTTTGGCGCTGATCTGAACGGTTTGCCCTGTTTTGACGCTGGCCGGGGTGGGGAAGTTGTAAACGTGATAGCCATTGCCTTTCCCGGCGCTCAGCAGATCAGACCGAAAAATGTCGGCCCGGGCGGTTCCGATGGAGGTGCCATTGGCGAAAAACTCCACGGTAAACGGTTCGTTAGGCTTGTCGGTGTCCCAGACCCAGCCCCGGATGGAACCACATTCGACCTTGTCCAGATAGCCTTCGAAGTTGCCCGTCACGACTGGGGGCGGGGTAGATTGATCCGAAATACTGAGCAGAACAGTAACGGAAGTGGAGAGGGAGCCGTCGCTGGCGGTGTAGGTCAGCGTCAGGTTGGCTTTGGCGGTAGGCGTTCCGCTGATGGTGCGGGTGTTGGCCGCAAAGCTCAGTTCACCAGGCAACCCCGTCAGCGTGTAAGTTAGCGTGGGTGAATCCGGATCGTTGAACGCTGGTAAGGTGGCCGTAAAAGGGACGTTGACCCGGGCCGACAGGAGGGGCACCGAAGGCGCTACCGGCGGTTGATTGGCGGGGGATTGGGCACCCTGGCAGGTCAGCTTTTTGGGCGAATCTTTCAGAATAAACGTGGCGCCAAGCACCCGGCCGCTCAGGGTGTGGGTTCGGTTGTCTTTCAGCGTCTCCGGAATCGAAAATGTAAAGCCATGCATGCCATTGCCTTTGCCCGCATTTAGCAAGTCCTGGCGGAAGTCATCGGCGATGATGGTGGCAACAACCCGTTGATCGTCCAGAATTTCGACATAGATAGGCGTGTTGGGCTTATTGCCATTCCAGGCCCAGCCGCGCAGAGAACGACAATCGATGCCGCCCATATAACCGTCAAAATTACCGGGTAACGACCCCTGAGGGTGGACCGTAATGGTAACGGGGTTCGAAGCCGGACTTTCACAACCCGCAACCCGGCGGCATTTTGCTGTGTAGAGTGTGTTTACTTCGGGTTTGACTTGCACCGAAATGCCGGTTTGGCCCGTACTCCAGACAACGGTTTCGCTACATCCGCTGGCCGTTAACACAACGGTCTGACCGTCCGTAATCTCGGTTGGATTGGCTGAAATGAATGGGGCGGC
This sequence comes from Larkinella harenae, assembly GCF_054780515.1. Classification (NCBI taxonomy): domain Bacteria; kingdom Pseudomonadati; phylum Bacteroidota; class Cytophagia; order Cytophagales; family Spirosomataceae; genus Larkinella; species Larkinella harenae. Next base: position 1,315,245 of record NZ_BAAGWE010000001.1, read on the forward strand.
AGGTGCACCCGAGCAACTGTTGGTGCCAACCTGAATAAAAGGGCTGTACGTAAACTGATTGTCGCTGGTGACTTTTTTCAGGCGGTAGAAGGCGAGGGCGGACGCGTCGTTGTGGGCGAAAAAATACGTTTGCCCCGTCTGGCTGTTGCCCGTGGTGGGTATCGTGGTCACCGGATTGAAGGTAGCTCCATCGGTGCTGAATTCGAGGACAAACTCCTTGGCGTTGTTTTCGTAGCGGGTCGACCAGCTGAGGTTTTTGCCTTCGGGCACCGCTTCTCCCTGGAAGTAGGTGAGCTCAATCCCGGAATTCGAAGTCGGGAACAGGGCAAAATATTCATCCAGGAAAACCAGCCGGGCTTCAAGCCGCGACAGCAGGTACGGCAGGTCATCGGTTTTTATGGTTCCGGGCCATTTCATCGTTTCGCGGGCATAGGCTCCTTCATTGTTTAGAAGATTGTAGTTGGCCTCAATTCGGTTTTTTAATGTTTGCAGCGCAAAATCACTGCGTCGTAGCGCAAACCAACGGTTTCGCATTTTGCTCTTGAAACCGTCTGGATCCAGGGCCAGCAGCCGATCGAACAGCCCATTTTTACTGATGCTGCGAACGTCGCCCAGGTTGCGTTCGGAGGTGGTCAGGTAGCCGAGCGTTCCGTCGAGGTCCCAGGGAAGCAGGAAGTACGGTTCATTTTCTTTGTACCGGGCTACAAACTGGTTATTTCCGAAATTGTCGGACGCTTCGACTGCGTTCAGAAAAATAAAGTAATCAATCAGGTTGTCCATTTTCAGTTTGCTGGAAACCGAGGCTTTGAAATCATCGGCGGGCGACGTTACGACAAACTTGACGAGGTTGTAAAGGTTGTTCCAGTAAGGGTCCGGGTAATCCATTTCAAAACCGCCCCAGACTTCAGCCGCCGGGTTGGCCGGTGGGGCCGGAAGACCCGTAAAGGTGTTGGCTTCGCTAAAACCGTCGGCCTTGTACAGTTCGCCCCGAATTTCACCTCCATCACCGGTTTTCTTGAGTTTGAGCTGTTTCCGGTCCATCGGCTCTGTAAACATATAGACGCCGGTATAGGAGCCGTTGACAAAAACGTCGCAGTATTTTGTTCGGATGGCGGAGTTGGCATCGGGTTCCTGAGCGATATAGTAGACCTTGTGCATATCCAGCCACAAAGCATGAGCCGTAGCATTATTCAGCCGCAAGGGCTCGTTGTACATGGCCAGCAAAAACCATTTGCTGTCTTTCCGCATGCCAAGCAGAGACGTTTCCAGTTTTTCGTTGCCGTCCGGATTCTGCCAGAGCTCCATGTTATAGGACTTTTTGGGAAACCGACGCGAAATATTGCCCCGAATCCGAATGCCCATGTTGGAGGAAAAAAGGGGGTCGTTGGCGTTGGCCAACGTGAACGTTCCCTTGGTCCGGTTATCGTTATTGCTGATTTCCTGGTTGCCCTGTGTATTGATTTCAATGAGTGGCAAGCGGGTAAAATACAGCGTGTACACAACGTTGTTGTTCGTCACCTTATACGGTTTTCCGATCTCAAACGCCTGAACAGATTCCGTAAATGTATAAGCTTTGTCAAATTGAATGCTCGGGAATGCCTGTCCGGTCGGAAAGGCGGGTAGCTGATTACAAAGAATCAATTTTAGCTGATTGTCAATTTGGTAGCGCCCGGCTGCTGCGGTAACAGATTGGGCCTGGGCGGTTACAAGGCGAAGAAAGAATAGAAGCAGAAGCGCCGACAATGCAATACGCATGCGCAGGGCCGCGAAGTAATGGTGATTCATGGCATTAAGTTTTTCGACGTGGAGTATAGAATTTCGCTATCCTGAACGATTTCCGTGCAGAAGCAACCGCGGGTGATTGCTTCGCAACAACAGCAGCGGACAACAAAAGATCTGCTGTTGGGCTACTCAGGCAAAGAGATTAAGTTATTGATAAGCTGAGTTTAGTGCAATCCTGATGCCGGTATCCGTGAAGGCTTTGAGGGAGCCGATTGCCTTGAGCCACAAAAGCTCGGGTGAGGGGGGACTAATCTGGCCTACGGCGCTGTTATGCACGTCGATGACCGAAGTCTAGATTTAATGAAAAGTTAGTCAATGCCTGGGTAAGAAACCGTAAAAAGCAAAGGAGCGGCTCTTAGCCGCTCCTTTGCTTCCTTAACATACTGCCTCTACGGATGGCAACCACGCCAGTAGCTGGGTACTAGCTAGCAGCGTTGCTTACTTCAGGGTGGTCAGAAACTCAACTACATCCCGGATTTCCCGTTTCGAGAGGATGTACCCCATCGGTGGCATACTCGATGGCAGGTTTTCCCGTTTGTCGATGCGGGCCACCGGAACTTTCAGGGGTTCAGCCTCGGTCGTTTTCAGAATTAGTTCGGTTTTGGTTTCATCGGCCAGAATTCCGCTCACGGTTTGCCCGTCTTTCAGCGTCAGCGATACCATCCCGAAACCGGGCGCCAGCCGGGCGCTGGGCTCGATGAGGGCCTGTAAAAGTTGCTCACGAGTCAGTACGCTACCGATGTTGGTTAGCGACGGTCCAACGGCTCCGCCCTGTCCGCCAATGGCGTGACAACGTACGCATTGGGCCGTGGAATTGGTATTAAAAATCCGGCGTCCCATCTGGGCATTGCCGCCAAAGAGCGCATCCTGGTAATCAGCAAGACCGCTTCCGGATGGGCGGAGGGGCGCCATCTTTGCGATCAGGGCCGCCGATTTCGTAGCATCAATGGCTTCGCTTAATTCAAGTGCCAAACTGGGAGACAGTTGCTTGCTCGCCATTTTATCAATCAGACCTGATAGAATCGGTTCCGTTTTTGCCACCGGCATCCCGCCCAGCACGCGTAACAACTGCTGCTGTTCTTTCACGGACCCTTTCTCGAAGATGGCTCTGGATACCTCCGCCAATGCTTCCGGTGACAAATTCAGGCCGCTAACCAGCCCCAGTGCCGTTGCCCGGACATCGGCATCCGAATCATTCATCCCTTTTTTGATGACCGATTCAATGTCCTTATACTTTAGTTGCTGCAACGCCAGAAGACTGGCCGACCGAACGTCCGCCGACGCACTTTCTGCCATGAGTTTCGCCAGACTTCCGGCCTGGTCGGTGAGGCCAAGATTGCCCATCATCTGCGCCGTGGCTACCAGAATTACGGGTTCAGAATCCTGCAAGAGCGCATCGATTTGGGGTTGTATTTTGGCTTTTACAACGGACGGATTCCGTTGAACCGGTCCCCGGTACCGGCCATCGACGCGGTCAAGCACCGACGGATTTGCCCAGGTACCGATGGTCGCCAGTGCTTCGGCGCGCAGCTCTTTCGCCACATTTTTACGTTGCGCAAAGGCCACCAGTGTGTTCAATTGCTCGTCGCCACCTACCCGCAGGCTGGCGTTGATAGCCCGGCGCAGCAACGGTTCGGATGTAAAGCGGGTTTCTTTCAGCGTAGCAGCCAGCGCGGGGAGCGCTTTTTCGATGGACAAATCATCGTTGATGGCTCGGGCGGCCTCTGTAACGATGTATTCGTCTTTGTCCTGCAAAAATACACTGATTTTCTCGCTACTGAGTCGGCGCAACACCAGCACGGCGGCCAGCCGCAACGATTTGTTCGGATTCGTGGCCAGCGCCACCATGGGGTCCACCTGACCGATGCGCGACAGGGCGAGCACGGCGGCATGACGCAGGTACAGATCTTCATCGTTGTTGGCTTTGATCAGGTTCAGCAACGGTTCAATGGCGGGCTGGTATTTGATCCGGCCGAGGGCTTGCGCACTGAAAAACTGGACCCGCGGATTTTTGCTGGTCAGCAGCGGAAGTAGCTGCGGTCCGGCTTCCGGAGCCGCTGCGTCGCCGAGCACTTTGGCGGTCTGGGCCACAATTTCCAGATCAGCGTCTTTCAGCAGCGGCAGTAACGACACGGTATACGCTTTATCCTGCCGTTCCAATTGGCCAAGGCCCCAAATGCCATGAATACGAGCCAGTTGGTTCTGGGTCTGCGCTACGGCTTTCTGCAAAACCGCAGCCCCTTTGGCTCCGCGTTTGGCCAGCTCAAACTGTGCTTTCTGCCGGATGCGCATATCCGGGTTCGATAGCAGCGTCAATAGCTGATCTTCCGTTTGCGAACCGTAGTTCAGGGCCATCAACCGCTTGGTTTCGGCGCGGAGATCCTTTAAATCGTTCTTGTCGTTCGTAACGTCCAGTTTCCAGACGCGGCCGTAATTTTTTGTGTCCCAGCCGTTGATCCAGTCCGCAATATACAGCGCTCCGTCAGGTCCGAAACGGATGCCCGTGGGCAGAATACCGTTTAGAATGTTTTTCTCACCATCGAGCACGAAGGACGCTCCTTTGGGTTTCAGGCCAAACGACCAGATGGGCGAGCGGGCCGGATTGCCCACAAATTCAACCAGGAAAAACTTGTTGCGCCATTCTTTGCCCAGGGCCGTGCCGGGGTTGTACACCATCCCGGTCGGACCATTGTGAAAGTTCTGGATGGGCGGGATGATGTACGCGGCTTGGCCTTCCCAGCGCGGAACGTACAGTTTTTCGTCCATCCAGACTTTGTAGCTGTTATTTTTCGGATCGGTATATTTGCCGTACTGCCAGTTGGCTCGCCAGCCCGCGTCCGATCCTTCTACAACGTGCACCAGTCGTTCGCTTTCGCCGGGGTGGTCGCCGTCGTTGTCGGAGCTGATCAGGTTGCCGTATTCGTCGAATACAAATTCGTGGGTGTTCCGCAACCCTCCCGCAAAGATTTCAAAGTCCGAACCGTCGGGGTTCGACCGGGCGATGATGCCTTCGTTGGACCGGTTGTGGTTGACGCCTTCTTTGGTGGTAATATTAGCGCCGATGTCGCCGATGTTCCAGTAAATCTTGCCATCCGGTCCCTCGATCGGGTTCGACATGCCGTGGCCGCCAAAACCAATGTGAACGCCATAACCGTGGCTGATGGAGGTTTTCTGATCCAGCACACCGTCGCCGTTGGTGTCTTTCAACCGCCACAAATCCGGGGCAATGGCAACGAACGCATCTTCCGCCCGAATCAGTAGCCCTCCGGCCACATCGGACACTTCTTCAAAAAAATCGTTCAGAATGCGAGTGGCTTTGTTGGCCACGCCGTTGCCGGACGTGTCTTCCAGCCGCCACACTTCGTCTTTTTCAACGGTCAGATCGCGCCAATCGTGGCTGCCATCGCCGTTCAGGTCTTTCAGCCATTCGTTTTCCTTACTTTTTTCCGGCGCGAAAGTGCTGCGCAGGAATGCCCGCCGGTCCTCAACGGTTTTCAGGGCAATGGAGGGCGTCATCCAGTTGCGGTGTCCGCGAATGTCAAATTCGGAATTCTTCTGCCGGTTGGTCCTCGTCAGATACACCCGTCCCTGATCATCGATGGACATGGCAACCGGGTCGGGCGCGAGCGAGTCCGACGCCCACAAATCCAGTTTCAGGCCGTCGGCCAGTTTGACCGCCGTACTGCTCCGGATTTCTTTGGCCCGGGTCAAGGCCTGCGCCGGATCCTCCTGAATGACCAGCGGAGCATCGCGGGACGTACGGGATGAGCCAGCGGGCCCCATTTTCATGCAGGAAACAACGGCCAGGGCGATGGCGCCCGAAAAAAGAAGCGGTGTTCGAAAGCGTTTACTCGAAATCATAGGTTAATGGCATTAAGCGTGGTTTGGGCCAGTTATAAAATTAACGTGAGTAAGTCGGGAAGAGCCGTTTGGAGATTTCCCGGTTTTAAACCACTACGAAGATAAAGAATATATCCGGCCAACTATACCCATTGCCGGGCTATTATCGGTTTTGCACCAACGGGATCGAGCAACAGGAACGTTCGTTGGCGGTTTGATGGTCGAAAACCATTACTCCGACTGAAAGAATTGAAGGAAATGGCGCTGGTAATGCTGGCTGAGCGGAAGGTTGTAGGTATCAATCGTTACTGCTTGTTCATTGAAGGTGTTGACCTGCCCGACATTAACGGCATAGGAGCCATGAATCTGCACAAACCGGCTGTAATTGAGTCGTTTCAGAACCGTTGACAGCGGAATCTGCAGGGCGTATTTTTTGCCAGACGTAATGAGCGTCGTGTAAATGTCTTCGGCGGCCAGAAACAGAATGTCGCGGAGGTTGACTTTGATGTAATGGGAACGCTCCTTCAGAAATACCTGACCATCGATTTGCAGAATGGTGCTCTGATGAATGTCTGGCGGACCGGATGAGGTGTCGTCGGAATCTTGGGGCGGTTCGGAGCGGGAGCGGGCAAAATGATGAATGGCCAGGTCAATGGCAACCCGCAGGTCCTTGAGGTTATACGGTTTGGTCATAAAAGCCGCCGGGTACGTTGCCTTGGCCCGTTGGATGGTTTCGTCGTCGGAATAAGCCGTGAGGTAAATAACCGGTACGGCTTTCTGGGTAGTGATTCGCCGGACCGTTTCGATTCCGTCAAAAGCGCCTTTGATGGAAATATCGCAAAGCAGCAGATCCACCTCATTTTTCTGAAAGAGATCGATGGCTTTCAGGCCGTTGTTGGCTGGCCCCGTTACGCAGTAGCCCGCATCTTCCAGTTGATCGCTCAAGGCCATCGCCAGAATGGCTTCGTCTTCCACAATCAGAATATTGACTTTCTTTTCCATCGCTCAAAAAGGCACTGTTAGTTTATTAAAACGGCGTTCGCTTCTTCGATCGGGATGTGAAGCCTGAAGTACGTTCCCTGACGGTTTTCCATGGAGTAGGTACCGCCGAGCTGATCGCACAGACCGCCGATGAGCCGTTTGCCGAACGATCCGCTCCGCCGGTTCCACTGGGCCAGGTCCAGGCCGGGGCCGTTGTCCTGCACTTCCAGGACCAATCCATCTTCATTGAGCAGGCGGATCTCCAGTAAGGGATGCTGGGTCAACCGATAGGCATATTTGAAAGAGTTTGTGAGCAATTCGTTCAGAATAAGAGCAATAGGGATGGCCAAGTCCAGGTTTACCTGTTCGAAGTCGCTATGGAACCGAAAGGTGAGCTTCCCATCGGAAAAACCGTAGGCCTGGGTCAGGCTCGTCGTTAACTCCTGAATGTAGGGGCCCATATCGATCGTGGCAATCTGGTCGGTTTTGTACAATCGCTGGTGAATCAGGGACATGACCTCGATCCGTTGTTGGCCCTCCTGAAAGGCTTTAACGGCTTGCTCGTCGGTCAGGCGACTGGATTGCAGGTGCAGCAGACTGGAGACAATACTAAGGTTATTTTTAACCCGGTGGTGAAGTTCTTTCATCACCAGCCGGAGTTGCTGTGCCTGTTGCTCGATTCGGGTTTTATCCTGCGCGAGTTCGTGCGTGCGGGCCACTACTTTCTGCTCCAGTTCGCTATTTTGATCTTTGATCAACTGCTCCGTCTGGTTCCGATACTCAATAAGCTTGTGGGCGATGGCCACCGAAAACAGAATAGCGTGGGCATCGGCGCTCATCAGAAGGAGGTTCTGGATGCTCCAGGAGTAAGTGATAAAACCGTAGATGTACAGCGACAGAAACAGAATCGCAATCACCGGCATTGAGTAGGCAATCAGAAAAAGTAGCGCCGGTTTGAACCCCCGGGCGTACAGCCGAAAACCCGTAATGAACAGAAAAGCTGCCGACAGCGGAGCCGCTTGCTGATAAAGGGCCGAGATGCCGGACAACCCCAGGCAAGCGGCCAGAAACGTGGTCAGGAAAAAAGCGAAACTGACCCGGAAACCGATCCGCATAAACCGATCGCCCTGCTGGCGAATTTTCAGAAAATAATACGCAAACGTATTGGAAAGCAGGGCTGTAATGATGGGTAAGCCAAAGAAAATGCGTTCGTTTACGGAGAACGGTATAAACGGAAAGGCTTCGTAAAAGTGGCCGGAATAAATGGTGAGCTGAACCCCCAGAAACAGCAGATACGCCGATAATCGTAAATAATCCATCTCCCGGGTAATGAAGTAAATAAGGAGCTGATAAAGAACAACCGCCAGAATAACCCCAAACAGAATGCCAGACAACGTATTTAGTTTGTGGGTACTCTGGAGCAGGGCGTATTCGGGGTAAATAAAGGCCGGAAAGGATCTCCGGTTGAACCGGCTGATCCGCATCAGATAGCTTTTCTGCTGGCCGGACGAGAGGTTCAGCCGCATGATGTCATCGTTGGTTGTCAGGTATTTTTCCGCTACCGAATATTTTGAGCCTCCCTTACCGATCAGCACGGCCTGCCCCTGGGTCCACTCGTACAACTGGACGCTGGCGAAACCCAGGATGGGCACAACGGCGTAGAGGTCCTGGTCGGTTTGATTGCGAACCGCGAAGCGAAACCAGTAGACGTTGCTGGTATCAACGTTCAATTCGATTTGGCGGTAATCGAAGGGCCGGAAAGACGCCCAGATCTCGCTCAATCCATCGGCCTCGACGGTTGACTGGACAAACTCACTGTGGGCGTCTACCTGATACGCCCGCTTGATGTCACTGACCACGATAGGCTGCGCGGCCCGGCCCTCAAAGAGCCAGAGTAGGATTAGCAGGCTGCTCAGCAACAGCTTCCGGGTTGGAGTTGAAAGCGGCATGACGGTGTTGAAGGATAACGTAAATCAGATCGAGCACGAAAACGGCCAGGGCCAGCAATTGCAGAAAATACAGGTTCGGGTATTTCAGCAAAACAAACATACTCATCGCGGCATTACCAATGAAACGGCACCAGCCAACGGCGGGCTGAAAAACGCTACCCGGCGGGTGTTGCAGAAAATGGTAAATAAACATCGCTTCCATAATGACCGTGATGACGTAGGCCGACGTGGCACCCATGCTGGTGTCGTAGCCTTCCCGGAAAAAAAAATAAAAAACCGGTATCCAGAACAGAAAAACCGCCCACTCGATCAGGGCGTGGTAGGGACGAACGATGGGACTGGAGAGTTGTTTGTAACCGTACCGGAGCAGCAGCACGAAAATCAGAATGTCCAGAAAAAACCAGCCGCGTAGCCCCCAGGAAAACAGTTTGCCCATGTCGGTGACGATCAGGAAGCTCCAGGCGAACTCCCAGGCAAAATTGGCGGAACCGGCCAGGCAGGGCATCTCAATGTAGCGGTACCGAAAGCCGTTGCGAATGATGAAGAAATAGGCCAGGTTCCAGAGCACCGTTCCAACCAGAACCAGGCTGATTTGCAAGGGCGTATAATCGCAGACGTTAATCCAGTCAGTGGGCGAAAAAGTACAGGGTGTTTTCATCGCGTTGGGTATAGGGTGTCAAATTCCGAAGCCCCTTCGGTTAAGTATTCGGGAAGGTAAAACTGAACGTTCTTGTGCTGATTGAACAGGGTCGTGAGCATTTGCAGGAAGTCAACCGACATTCGGCCGAGCATCCAGCGCAGGAAGGAGTGCTTCTTTTCGACGTGTTGAGCGCCGGAACTGAGTAATTTGATCAGGTCAGCCAATTCGTGTTCTTTGGCTAGTGGTTCGGCCGGAACGCCCAGCAAGTCGCCAATTTGGTCGGTGCAATAATACCGGATCAACGTCGGAATAGTGTCTTTGAACAAAACACCCACCTGGCTTTGCGCCTGCTGAATCAGGGCCGAGGTAAGTGCTTTGCCGGCGGTCGATTTGGCCTGTTGATGGCCTAAAATGGTGTAGCCCAGTTTCAGAGCACTCGGATAATCGGGCATCAGCAACGCCGGGTCCAGACCATTCCAGTGGCTAATGACGTTCCAGCAGTGGATGTACGCATCTTTTTGTTCGCGGCTGAGCTGAAAACCGCTCATTTCCAGTCCTTCAATGATGAGGGCGCTGAAGGCCAGCAGAGTGCCGCCCATGTCTTGCTGGTTGATGGGCGCGCCGTAGGTAGCGTGGTCCCAGCCCTGCTCGTTTAGGTAATGTCGGATGCAGGCATGAATCAGCCGAACTTTCTGCGCGGTGATGATGCCGCGGCCACCGGGTGCCAGGCCGCCCGGCTCCATGGCGAAAATAACAAACTGAGCGGTTTCCATCAGTCGCCGAACCAGATTGGGCTGCCCCTGGCGGGCCGTCATGAGTCCCGTTTCGTAGAGGACGCGGGCCCCATGAGCGCAGGCGTAGGTCATGGGGAGCGCACGAAACTGAAGCAGCATGGCAATGAGAATACCGTGCGTGGCAAATAGGTCCTGTGCGGTTTTGATGGCATCCGGATTTGCCCAGGTGGGCGGGTGGGCCGTTTCGCTCAGGTACTGGTAGATATGCTGGCCAACGACGCCCGGAAAAAGCTCCTTTTTGAGTTCGTAATTGCGCGTGAGTATGGGTAGAAGTTGGTTCACTGCCGGTATACCGTGGCGCTGGATCAGATCGGCAACCACATCATCGGCTAATGGATCCTGACGGAAACGGAACGCTTCCAGTTCATCAACGGTAAGGGGCATGGGTAATTAGAGGAAAGTTTTGTCTGACAAATATGAGCAATATTGCTCATATTTGTCAGACAAAGTCCATTCTTTTATTGGATCTGGATCGGATGAAGGATCGTTTTTGTAGCTTTTGCCTTAGAAAAAGTACGGGGGATAACCAGACAGTAGAAACCTAGGGTTTACCCTAATTTTCTAAAAATGGGGGTTTCCCCTATTTCAAAGCCTAATCGCTTTATCCTATTTTTGCTAAGCAATATTCAATTTGGTCGAAATAGTTAGATAAAAAGCCAAATCGTTAAATTTATAATACAATCGCGTTGTTACACCGAAGAGAACGGTTTTCCAACGGCAATCCCGGGTAAAGTAGAGAATTGATGATACGAGTACTGATTGCGGATGACCATAATGTATTTGTGGAGGGGATTGCAGCGCTGATTTCCGGTTCATCGGAAATTGAAGTAACGGCCCGGTGTTTTGATGGAACATCGGTGGTCGCGGAGTTGAGTCATACGCCAATTGATGTGGTTTTGCTGGACATTTCCTTTCCGGGAATTGAAGATGGCCTATCCTTGTGTGAACACATTACACGGGCTTACCCCAGAACCAGGGTTATTGCGCTAACGATGCACGATGACGCGAGCCTGATTAAACGCGTGGTGAAAAAAGGAGCCCGTGGCTATTTACTGAAAAATACCACCAAAGTGGAATTGTTGCAGGCTATTCGGACGGTACACGAAGAAAAACCGTACTTCAACGAAACCATCACGAATATTCTGCTGCACGACGAACCCCGCAAAAAGCCGGGGCAGGGAACGGGTATAAAGCCAAACCTGACGCCCCGCGAGTCGGAAGTATTGTCGCTGATTGCGCAGGGATTGACCACGCAGCAGATGGCTGCGCAGTTGTTCGTCAGTGCGAAAGCTATTGAGTTTCACCGGAGTAGCTTGCTGATGAAATTTGGTGTTGGCAATACGGCTTTGCTTATCAAAACGGCCATGGAGTTGCAGTGTATTGATTAATCTGGCTTTCGAAGTTTAGCAAACAATAATTTTATATCGCTAGCGGTTTTATAGATTTTGGTAGTGAAACGAATGCCTTGCTGGCCAATCTGATGCAATCATTTTTACGGAATAAGCGGTTTCAAAAAGGAACACTGAGCGCACTGCTGCTGGGATTGGCCGCTTTGTGGGCAGGGGCACAGGCCGCATCGGAATTGTCGCCCGTCGATAGCGTAAAAAATCAGATCAGACTGCTGACCCAGGATCAGGATTACGCAGAAGCCGCCAAAGCGTATGAGTATTTAGGTGAGTTATACAATCAGCAGTACGGTTACAACAAGTATTCATTGGATGCTTATTTTAACAGTATGAAGTATTCCCACCTGCGGGGGGATTCACTGGCCTACTACGGCATTCACATCAAGATTGGCGATTACTATTCGCAGGATCTGTTCATGCAGCCGTACGCCAGAAAGTACCTGAGCAAAGCGCTTCAGTATTTCCAGCGTAAGAAAAATGTGCCGAAGGTAATCGAATGCCGGCTGGCCTTCGCCAATCTGGCACAGAAGAAGGATCCATTTCCGAAAAACCTGATTACAGAATTGCGGGAAACCGAACGAATGAGTGCGCAGTACAAGCAGAAATATTCGCAGGCTTATGCCATGAACCTGCTGGCAAACACGTACTTACGCAACAAGCAGCCCGATTCGGCCCAGCATTTTGCCAGCCGGAGCCTGCTGATAGCGCAGCGGTTGAATACATCGTCTCTGAGTATAACGTCGTTGAATGCAAACTGGCTGATTGCGCTGAATTACTTTTACCTGGGATTGGTGGAGCAGTTCAAAGACCACCCCGACGAAGCCATTGCCGCCTACCAGAAAAGTTACCAGTTGGCGGAGATTGAGAAAAACATGGGAATGCTGAGGGAAGTATCCCGGCACACCGCCGATAGCTATTCCCACAAGGGAGACTATAAAAAGGCGTACGAAAGTGCCTTGAAGACGCTGGATTTTACAAATCAGTTTTATTACTCGGAACAAACGAAAAGCATCCGTTTGCAGGAGCTGGATAGCCAGGTCAAAACGCTGGCGGTAGAAAAAAAGCTGGTTGAAGAGCAAAATCGGCATCAGCATATGATCAATATCACGCTGGCAAGTGGTTTGATAATTAGTGTATTAGGTGTTTTTGCGCTCATTTTTGGACGGCGGCAGCAGAAATTAATCAATCATCAACAAACGGTTATTGCACAACAGCAGATTCGGGACCTGGAACTGAAATCGTTGCAGGCCATGATTGAAGGTCAGGAGAGCGAACGCAGCCGGATTGCCCGGGATCTGCACGACGGACTGGGTATTCAATTATCCCGAATCAAGCTGTTTGTGGAAGCGCACCAGGAACAGTTGCCTTTGTCGGTCAAGGAGCCGCTGAACCAGTTTTTGGATGAAGCCTGTACAGAAACTCGGTTGATATCCAGTGATTTACGTCCTTATGCATTATCGACTTTTGGGTTGATTCCGGCGCTGGAAGACTTGGTGCAAAAACTTAATCTGGTGAATGAAACGGCCCTGACGCTGGAGCACTACGGAGAAGTGCCGGACCTGGGTGACGAAGCGTCAGTGATGATCTACCGCGTGGTGCAGGAGTTGTTGAATAACGCCCTGAAACACGCGGACGCCCAAACCATCACGGTGCAGATGATGACCAATGACGAAGCCGTGCTGATTAGTGTGGATGACGACGGAAAAGGTGGTGATTTTGAAACCGATTCCCTGAAAGGAAACGGCATTGCCAACATCAAATCCCGGATTTCGTACCTCGGTGGGCAGGTGATGTGGCAGAGTGAACCGGGCAAGGGAACCTCGGTCATGATTTCGCTTCCTATGCAGAAATTAGTTCGTAACCCATCGATGCTGGTAGTCTGATAATCTTAAACCTTTACTTTTTTACCTGGCTATGCCGAACTGACTTTTCTGTTGACCTGACCGTTGTCTCCTTCGCCGGGAAGCTAATGCGCTGAAGGTCTTTTGAATTCACGAAAACCTTAATTTTTACGGAACGCTCTCAGGTGCTGACCTTTGGAGAGTTGCCCATTTTTTGTCCCTTTTTTTCAATAACTATGATAAAACATGTGCTTTCGGGGGTTTTGATCCTGAGTTACTGGACGGTGGTCCAGGCCCAGGTCCGAACCAATACCGTCACTGATCCGGCAAAAACTCCGGTCGTGATGGCGTCTCTGAAAAATGCGAACGTCGGAAAATCCGATGTAAATGCGCTCGTCAAAGGCGTGGTTTCCGACGACAAAGGCAATACACTTCCGGGTGCGACGGTGTCTGTTAAAGGGACTACGCAAGGTACAACTACGGATGCCGACGGTAAGTTTTCCATCAACGTGCCCGCTGGTTCCAATGTGTTGGTGATCTCGTTCATCGGGATGAAAACGCAGGAGGTCGAAGTCGGTACGCGGACCACCCTGAACATTACGTTGCTTTCCAACGATCAATCGCTGGATGAAGTGGTGGTGATTGGGTACGGTACGGCGAAGCGTTCGGATGTAACTTCGTCGATCACTACCATTAAAGCAACGGAATTGAAAGATATTCCGGCTGCTGGGGTAGACCAGTTACTTCAAGGTAAAGCCGCCGGGGTAACAGTAACCAGCAACGGTGGCCAGCCGGGCGGTGGGGTTTCGGTGAAAGTGCGCGGGGTAACTTCCATCAACAGCAACGACCCGTTGTTTGTGATTGACGGAGTGCCGTTTGTCAATGGTAACACGTCGAACAGTACCGGTTATGCTGGTCTGGGCGGGGGCGACGGCCAAACCGGAAACAGCGTGATGGCCATGCTGAACCCGAACGATATCGAGTCCATCGACGTATTGAAAGATGCTTCAGCCCAGGCGATTTACGGTTCGCAGGCAGCCAACGGGGTCATTCTGGTGACAACGAAAAAAGGGAAGCAGGGCGAAGGCAAGATCAACTATGAAATGTATACCGGGGTTTCGGAAGTAGCCCGGCGGCTGGACCTGATGGATTTGCGGGATTTTGCCCGCTACCAGAACGAAGTACTGCCGATCATTGGTAACCCTGTCGCTGACGAATTCAAAAATCCGGATTTACTGGGCCGCGGAACCGACTGGCAGGACGCTATGTTTCAGCGCGGAGCCATCAACAACCACCAATTGAGCTTTTCGGGTGGAAAAGACAAAACAACGTACTACCTGTCTCTGAACTACTTTGATAACAAAGGGATTCTGCTGGGGTCTAATTTCAAGCGGTACTCGAGCCGGTTTAGCCTGGATACACAACTGAAAAGCTGGGCCAAAGTGGGGCTGAGCGCCAACGTGTCACGCAGCATCCAGGATGTGTCGCTGGCCGATGCCGCCGAAGGAACGATCTGGTGGGGGGCTGTAACCAGCCCGCTGGTGCCGGTGAAAAACCTCGACGGTTCCTGGGGGGGCGGCCAAACCGTCGGTGGAGTACAATACAGCAACGCCAACCTGGTGGGTAACAGCCAGTACCGGGGTAATACCAAAACCTCGAACAACGTTTTTGGTAGTGTGTATGCCGAGCTGCAACTGATGAAAGACCTGTCGTTGCGCAATGAAGTTTCGTATTCGCTGGGGCAGGACAACAATATCGCGTTTCAGCGAGCTGGTAATGTGGGTGGTACATCTTTCCGGAGCAAACTGATCGATTCCCGCTCGGATAGCTACTACTGGTCGCTGACCAACTACCTGAATTACAACAAGTATGTGGGCAAGCACGGTATTCAGGCTACGCTGGGGCACCAGGCGCAAAACTCCTATTACCAGTCGATTTCGGGCACCAAGGTCGATTTGCAGGCCAACATTTTTGACCTTAACACCGGTAGCTCCGACCAGACAACCTGGGGATTGAGCGGAGGCAAAGGCCACTGGGCAATGGAATCCTGGTTTGCCCGCGCCAACTATACCTATGATGATCGGTATTCGCTTTCGGCCAGTTTCCGCGCCGATGGTTCGTCAAACTTTGGTCCGAACAACCGCTGGGGCTACTTCCCGGGTGTGTCGGCGGGCTGGACGGTTTCGAACGAGAAATTCATGAAAGGAAGCGTTGCGAATGTGCTGAGTTATATGAAAGTACGGGCTGGTTACGGAACGGTAGGGAACCAGAACTTCCCCAGCGGTGCACCTAACCCGGCTTACGTGGGTGCAGTTCAGTTCTTCTCAGGACCGGTGGGCTTCGGCTCGTCCAACATGATCAACGGTATTCCGAACCCGAACCTGAAATGGGAATCGGTCCGGACCACCAATGCCGGGGTTGACCTGGGTTTCCTGAACGGACGCATCGACGCCACGATCGACGTGTACAAGAAAGTTACCTCCGACATGATCATCTTCCTGACTGGTCCGAACCTGATCGGGGTGGGCGACCAGTGGGATGACCTGAAAGCTCCGCTGGGCAACGCCGGTCAGATGACCAACACCGGTGTGGACATTGGCATCACAACGACCAACATCAAGAAAGGGGATTTCACCTGGAAAACCAACGCGGTATTCACGCACTTCAAGAACACCTACGACCGGGCGGCCAGTGCAGCTTCGGCGCTGGATGGGAAAGTATATTACAATAACTACCTGATTACGCATACAACGCCCGGCAACCCGGTAGGTTCTTTCTGGGGACTGGTCACCGACGGTTTGTTCCGTACGCAGGCCGAACTGGACCAAAGCCTGCCGCAGTTTGGTTACAAGGTGAACCAGAACGAAACCTGGCTGGGTGATATTCGCTACAAGGATATCAACGGCGACGGGAAAATTGACGCGCAGGACCTGACGTTCATTGGAAGTCCGCTGCCGAAATTTACCTGGGGTTTGACCAACTCGCTGAACTACAAAGATTTTGACTTCTCGTTGTTTTTGCAGGGAAGCCAGGGAGGGAAAGCTTACAACTTCCTGCGCTGGCAGTTGGAAGGGCTGAACAACGCCTGGTCAAACCAGATGCGGACCGTTACCGATCGCTACACGGAAACCAATCCCAATGGTTCGCTGCCCCGGTTTACGACCACCAACAAAAACAACACGGCCATGTCGGATCGCTACGTGGAAGATGCTTCGTACTGGCGGATTCAGAACATCACGCTGGGTTATCGGGTACCAAGAACGATCCTGAACAAGGTGAAAATGTCGAACCTGCGGATTTACGGCTCGATTCAGAACCTGAAAACCTTCACGAAGTACTCAGGCTACGATCCGGAGATCGGTGCTTTCAACAACAGCATCAAGCTCATGAACGTTGATATGGGTCACTATCCAAACCCACGGACGTTTACGATTGGCGCGAATGTTCAATTTTAAGTAATCGGTCTACGGTTTTCCGTTTACAGTGGCTGACGCACGAATTCCTAGAGGTGGTCACAAACCGTATACCGAAAACCGAATACCGTAAATCTCAAAAAATCATGAAATTAAAACCCCTATATGCCCTGGCAATTTCGGCGATGATGCTGTCTTCCTGCAAAGAAGATTTCATCGAGCGCCCCTCCCTGTCGGGCACCACAACTGGTAACTATTACAACAACGCCGAGGAGGTTCGGGGCGCAACCAGTACGCTCTACAGCGGTTTGCCCTGGCGGAATTACGAAAGCCGGGCGCAGGATGCCATCGGGGATGTGATGTCCGGTAACATGTTTACCTACACCGATGTGGATTACCTGAACTTTACGGTTTCGTCGGCTTCCGAGCGGATTGGCGCTTCCTGGGGCGCGTTTTACAAAATCATTGGTTACGCCAACGTGCTGATCAAAACCTTCGAGGAGAAGAAAGCCGCCGGCGGTGGCGCAGCCTACCTCGACCCAGCGATTGCGGAGTGCCATTTCATTCGCGGAACCTTGTATTTCTACATCGCCCGCACCTGGGGCCATGCGCCCATCATCACCGATCCAGGAGCCACGGCTCTGTCCGGGAATTTCAACATTCCGCGTTACCTGCAAAAAGACGTAATGCGGTTTGCGCTCGAAGAACTGCAAATGGCCGAAGCCGGATTGCCGGAGTCGGATGTGCCGGGCCGGTTGACGAAATACTCGGCGAAGGGCATGATGGCAAAGTTGTATCTCTACAACAAAGAGTATGCAAACGCCAAAGCGAAGGCCGAAGAAGTAATCAATTCCGGCAAATACAGCCTCGTGGCCGATTACAACGGCATGTTCACCAAAATGAGCATGAACAACAACCCCGAATCGCTCTTTTCGATCCAGCACCAGCTGGCGCAGGACCCTTGGGGAACCGGTAACATCAAAAACCCGGATCGCGGAGCCAGCGCCCTGCGGACCGCCGAAGCCGATGCCTGGGAAATGTACGTGCCATCGCTGGATATGCTGAAAGAATATGAATTTGGCGATCGGCGTCGGCAATGGTCAGTGATGGAACATGGCTGGACCAAACCGGAATGGAAACCGCAACGTGTGAACGCTCCGAAATACAACGCGTTCATGGCCAACGGCTTTAAATACGATACCCTGCAACCAACGGAAGATGGTGGTAGCCTGAGCCCGACGCGTTCCAACATCACCAAATACTTCGCCGGTCCCGGCAAGAGTTTTGGGGGGGATGCGGTTTTAGGCCAGAACTCGGGCAACAACGTGGTGTTGCTGCGCTACGCCGACATTCTGCTGATTTACGCCGAAGCCACCCTGGCTGGGGCTGCTTCAACCAATGACCCGAAGGCGCTTCAGGCGGTGAATGCCGTTCGGGCACGGGCGGGACTTGCTCCCCGAACTTCGCTGACGCTGGATCAGATTCTGCACGAACGCCGGGTGGAGTTTGCCTTCGAGGGTGACTACTGGTACGACATTCAACGTCAGGGATTTGCAAAAGCCAAGGCAATTATTGAGAAACAGAACCGTGGTTCGGTCGGAAATCCTACGTACATCACCAACTTCACCGAAGACAAGATGTATCTGCCGATTCCGGCGGGTGAAATTGTGCAGGATCCTGAGTTGGCCAAAGATCCGGTGCCGTATTACAACTAGACAATAGAGATAAGACAAGAGAAGAAAGTGAGTCGAAAGTCTCTACTCTCTTGTCTCATTTCTTACCTCTTAAACGAAGCAACAAAATGAAATTCAATAGATTCAACCAAATAGCGGGCTTGTCACTGGCGGTTTTGATGACCGGATTGGTGATGACTTCCTGCGAAAAAGATAGCGACGGGCGACCGGAATACAAGCCGGGCAACCCGGTGGCAAGCGCCATTGCACCCGACTCCGCAGCGGGAGGAACCGTAGTTACACTCACCGGAACCGGCCTGGGCGATATGCGTACGATTGTTTTCGCGAAAGACAGTGTACCCGCTGGGTTTCAGCCCACGCTGAACACCGACCAGGCGCTGATTTTCCGGGTGCCGGACGACGTGGTCGGTGGGGTACAAAACATCACGTTTACCAACAGCGAAGGCCGGTCGGTGTCGGTGCCGTTCCGGGTGCTGGCTTATCCGACGGTTTCGGAGGTTTCGAACTACAACTTCAAGAAAGATTCGGAAATTACAATCACCGGTAACAACCTGGACGATGTGGTTTCGGTGAAGCTGACCGGCACGTCGGACGTGGTGACGGTGGTGTCCAAGGAGAAACGGAAACTGGTGGTGAAAATGCCCGCAACGACGGTCAACCGGGCAACCCTCGATATCACGAATGGGACGGGTCTGCTCCGGACGACCCAGGAGTTGGTGAACGTCGATAAAGCCTACCAGATTTTCACGGATGCTTACGGAACCGGCTTTGCCGACGGTTCCTGGGGCGATGCCGGTGCAATTTCGACGAAGGAATTCAAGTCGGGAACGGCTTCGGTTGGTAAAACCTACCAGAAAGGCAACTGGCACCTGATCGCTTTTGCCAACTGGTCGACCTCGGCTATTTCGTATTCGGCGGATTATACCTACGTATCGGGCTGGATCAAAGGGGCTTCGGCAGATTACACGCTGTATTTGACCACCGACGCCAGTAAAGCCGGTTTTGGAAACTTTGACGACAAAAACAAAATCGACGTAAAAGCGGGTGTCTGGAACTACTTCAAGCTCAAGATTTCTGACATCGATTTCTGGACGGCGGGCAAGAAACTCTCGCAGGTTGGCTTCCGGATTCAGGGGCCTGATAAACAAGACGAGACGTTCTATTTCGACGATATCGTACTGATCAAGTAATTCCTTTTTACACGTGTAAAGAGCAAAGGAGGCAGGGTAACACTTGCCTCTTTTGGTGTCTGGATAGTCTTATGGAGCTTCTTTTCTGGAACAACCGCCTGGACAGATTCAAGGTACGTCGACGGCTGTTTCCTTTCTTTCTACTGGGTTTACTGGGGTGCGCGTCGGCTCCCAAATCAACCCCCAATCCAATCCCTACAGAACCCAAAACCGTTCAGGTCGAAGCCGAAACCGGCACGATGATCGGCCTTCAAACGTCCACGGCAATAGCCGGTTTTTCGGGAACGGGTTACGTGACGGGCTTCGATGAAGCCACCGACAAACTTACGCTCATGGTTAACGCCCCTGCGGGTTTGTATGAAGTATGGGTCGGCTACTCGTCTCCTACTGGCGACAAAGGGGTGGATTTTCAGGTAAACGATGAAAAGGGAAGCGGTACACTCCGGCAAACCAGTTCCGGGTTTAGTTCGGCAAAGCTGGGAATGTTCCGTCTACAGAACGGACAGAATACCGTAGCCTTTTTTCGGGGTTGGGGCCATTTTTACATCGATTATGTGCGGCTGACTCCGGCGACGGTTCTTCCACCGGCCAAACCGCCCAGAACCCTCATCGATACCCGCGCAACGGCTTCAACCCGCGCCCTATTTTCGTACCTGATCGATCAATACGGCTCCAAAGTACTTTCAGGGCAGCAGGACGATGTGGAATATATTCTGGAAAAAACCGGTAAGGAACCCGCCATTGGGTCGTTCGATCTGATGGAGTATTCTCCTAGCCGGGTGCAGCGTGGCGTTATGCCTCAACGTTCCAGCGAAGCCTGCATTGCCTGGGCGAAAAAAGGAGAGGGGCGCGGTATTGTCAGCCTGCTCTGGCACTGGAACGCGCCGATGGATCTGATCGACGAAGAACCCGATAAGCTCTGGTGGAGCGGTTTTTATACCCGGGCTACTACCTTCGACCTGGCAGCGGTTTTAGCCGATAAACCGGGCGAACGGTACCAGTTGCTGCTCCGTGATATCGACGTAATTGCCGGTGAACTGAAGAAATTCCAGACCGCCGACGTACCCGTGCTCTGGCGACCGTTGCACGAAACACCCGGCAGCTGGTTCTGGTGGGGGGCCAAAGGACCGGAACCTTTCAAGGAACTTTGGCGACTGCTGTACGACCGGCTGACGAATCACCACCAGCTGCACAACCTGATCTGGGTGTATGCCGGAACCGATTCGATTCATCCCGATTGGTACCCCGGCGATTCGTATGTTGATATGGTGGGGCTTGATATTTACACCGACGCAACGGCCAGCCTGAGCGGCAACTGGAGCAATACCCAGGCGCTTTTCAATGGAAAAAAAATGGTGGCGCTAACAGAAACGGGGAATTTGCTCGACCCGGTCAAAAGGCGTGACCTGGGCATCTGGTGGTCGTGGTTTTCGGTTTGGACGGGTGATGACCATATCAAAAAACAGCCTGTTGAGAAACTGAAAGCCGTTTATACCGACAAGGATGTAATCACCCGCGATGAGCTGCCCGACTGGCGTTCGTGGACCGGAAACGGAGGTACGGTTTCATCCCATCGGTGAAACCGTACCAACCTAGTTATTTTTTAGCCTGTTTGACCGGTTCATTGGTGCGCAGAAAGGCCACCAGGTCAATAATTTCGCTTTCCGTCAAGCCATCGAGCAAGCCGGTGGGCATCATAGAGTTGGGCGTCACCTCGCGGGACTGAATCTCGGATTTGTTTAGCACCACGGGGTCTTGCCCGACCACCCGCAGCGTAACCTGACGTTCATTTTCGCCGGCAACATTACCCGTGTAAGTTCGCCCGTTGCGCGTGGTAATGACCACCATTTTATAATCGTCCTGAATCTCTCCACTCGGGTCCAGAATATTGCTGAGCAGGTAATCCAGGTTGGTCCGGTTGGACCCCGTAATATCCGGCCCGATAATGCCGCCTTCACCGTACATCTTGTGGCACGGTCCGCAGGTACGCTGGAAAACCAGCCGGCCTTTGGTGGTGTTGGCCGCCAGCAACGCCCGGTCGGAAAGCAATTTCTGATACCGGTTATACGCTTTCTCATCGATGCCGTTTTGCTCAATTGGCCCCCAGACTTCCACAAAACCGCTGCCGACGACGCGCAGGAGTTGCCGGGCTGCGTAGGTTGGTACGTCTCGTTTCGGAATGAGGTTATTTTTCAGCGCCTGCGTCAATTGCCAGCCGTATTTCGGGCGTGAGGACATGGTCTGAACGACCTGCAATTTGTCGGCCGGGCTAAATGTTGAATAGCGTTTCAGCAGCAACTCGCCCAACGATTCCTGGTCGTAACCGGCAATGGCCCGAATGGCTTCGGTGCGCAAATTTGGTTCGTTCAATAAGGCAGGAAATTCCGTCCGTAGTTCCGGGCGTTGCCGACTGGCGATGGCTTTCAGGGCCTTTTGCCGCTGGTCGAGGGGTGCCTTCGTGTTTTTTAGCGTCACCATGGCCTGCCGGGCGGTTTCGGTATCGCCAAATTGCCCAGCCACCTGGTGGGCAAGCGAAGCGGTTTTTGGGTTGACTTTTAATTGGGCGTATACGGTTTTCCAGTTGGCGGGGGCTGTCAAATCCGAGCGGCCTTCCAGTCCGTCGCGCATTCCTTCCAACAGGCTGATCTGGTTTTTGGAGGATTTGCCGAGGGCCGTGATGAGGGTCGATGTTTGGTCGGCATCCACCGTTCGGCGGGCGACAAACCGGGCCAGCATCGGAATTTCGCAACGGGCCGTCAGCGCCAGTGCGCGTTCAGGATTTTGTTTGACAAGCGGCTCAAAACCGTACCAGATCATTTTCGGCAGGTTGTGATCTCCTTTATCCTCACCGTGCTGTATCAGCTCACCGGCGATTTTCCAGGCTGTTTCGGTGTTGACCCGCTGGAGGGCCGACGCCAGGTAGAGCCGCACCACCGCCGATTGATCCTCGCGGGCCATTTTTACAAATTTTTCCTGGGCCGCCGAAGATGCCGAACGGTCTTCGCACAACAACTGAACGGCCCAGGCCCGGATATACGGATCGTTGTCGTCCAGGGCTTTCACGAGTTCTGGTTCTTTAAAACCGCCGGTGATGTGCAGTGCCCACAAGGCCCGCAGCCGGTAATCAGCGTTTGCATTTGTTTCGAAAAGTTGCCGGAGCTGCGCGTGGATCGGGCCGTTCAGCTTGCCTTTGGTAGCCCGGTTTTGCAGGATGATCCGGGCGCGCCGGGCGTGCCAGTCGCTTTTTGACGTTTGCAGGCTGACCAGTTGGGCGTCGTTCATTTTGTTCAAATCCGAATACCGCCCGGTCCAGTTCTCGGCCAGCGAGTTTTTGGGCATAACCCGGAAAATACGTCCGGTTTCGCCGTTCAGAACTTCCTTGCCGCAAATATCGGCGTCGTGCCAGTCCAGTACATAAAGGCCGCCATCCGGACCGATTTCTACGCTAAAACCGACCCACTGCGCGTTATTAGCCTGCAAAAAGTCGTCGCCGTGGTGCCCGACGTACCCCGACCCTTTGGGCTCCAGAATATCCGATAAGATGGCGTGTTCGTGAATATTCGCCATGAAAAGCCGCCCTTGTTCGGAAGAGGGAAAGGCATCAGACTGGTACACCCGTGCTCCGCCGTGGGCCGAGCGGTGGCTGTGGTCGGCGATGGTTTTAATGTCTTCGTAGACGTACGGATTGAAGTGCTGCCCACCCTGCCGGTGGTAAATACCGCCCGGAATCACATGCCAGAGGTGCGGAATGACGCAGGCCGTCATCACGAGTTGCCCCTTGGCGTTGTAATCGATGCCCCACGGATTGCTGAAACCGTGTGCAACCACTTCAAACCGGTCTTTGATCGGATGATACCGCCAGACACCCCCGTTGATGTCAGTGCCTTCGCCCTGCAATATGTCTTCGGGAAATGGGTCGTTATGTTTGTACAGTTTGCCTTTTCCGTTCGGTTTGCGCACTTTCGACGGCGTGGCAAAACCCTGCAATCCGTAGAGCCAGCCATCGGGCCCCCAGTGTAGGCTATTCAGCGTTTCGTGCCGGTCGCGAATGCCCCAGCCCGTCAGCCGGACTTCAATGTCCTTCACGTCAGCTTTGTCGTCGCCGTTGCGATCCGGCACAAAGAGCAGGTTGGGCGGTGCGCCCAGAAACAATCCGTCAAAGCCCACGGCCATCGCAGCCGGAAACGGAATGCTGTCGAGAAAGACCTTCTGGCTGTCGGCCACGCCGTCGTGGTTGGTATCTTCCAGAATCAGAATCCGGCTGTTACCGGCTTTGGAAAAACCGTGTCCGCGCGACTCGTAATCCCGGTTTTCGGCCACCCACAACCGCCCGCGGTCGTCCCAGCAAAAGGCCATCGGCTGCGTTATCATGGGTTCTGAAGCCCAGGCGTTTACCTGGTACCCATCCTTGATGGTCATGCTTTTAACGGCTTCTTCGGGCGTCAGGAATTTGGCTTCCAAGCCTTCTTTCTGGGCCAGCCCCCAAAGCGTCGACGTATTGTACATCGAGGTATTGCCGCTGAATTCGCTCCAGTTTTGGGTCAGTTTAAGGTCATTCAGTTCGCCGGTATAGACTACCAATTGATGGCGAATGACTTCGGTATCGCCTTTTTCAATTTTCCAGTCGCCGTTCCGAGCCCGGGCCGGGCCAATACCCATCTGATCGTCTACACGCCAGGTTTGCGGATAGCCTTTGTTGTCCGGGTGGTCGAAAATGGCGATATGGGCCAGATCATTACGGCCTTCCACCTGCATACCAACATCCACCCACATGGCACGCTGGCCTTCCGCTTTTTCGTTCCGCTGTCGAGCTGCATTTACAACCTCGCCTTTAATGCCTTTGTGCCAGGGCATCCGCAGGAACAAACCGCCGTAGTTATACTTGCCGATGGTAACTTCGGTATTAGCTTTACCTTTCCATTCCAGGTCCAGCAGGAATTTACCGTCTTTTTCGCGCATCGACCAGTTCTGGGTTTCGGTCAAAACCGCTGTGCCTTTCTCATCCAGCAAGTCGTAAACCGTCTGCCATTTTACTTCGTTACCGGTGGCCTGAACAACGCTGGCCGAAACCCGGCGCCAGTAATCACCTTCCGGATGGTGGAAGTAATCCCGGCCATTGACCCGCGTAAAGCCCCAGTACAACCCCGTCTGGTGTTTATGGTGGCCGGGACTGTATTCGGTCAGCACGCCCTTGCCGTCGGGGGCTGTGATGGGGTGTATATAGGGGCGAAAATCTGGTTTTGCGTTCTGAACCAGAATTGGCGTTTTGCCGCCAACGCGAAAGACGGACAGGGTACCGGTTTTGGGGTCGTGTCGGAGTTGTAGTTTTTGGGCCGCGCCGGGTGGTTCGCCCGGAAGGGTATAGGCCGAGTACAGAAAAATACTGCCGAAGCCCAGTACGAACAGGCTAAGAAAGAGGGAAACGAATCTCATATCGGTTCAGGAGGTCATACCAGTTTTGTACTAAAGTGCCGACGGTAATCACAACTACTTACGGCAAAGAGAGGAAATATCCATAGGGAAGGCGGAGATTAAAAAAGCCCGACAATGTTAAAATAGGACCCAACTACGAAAGTATTTCTGGAAATAGTTAGGTTTAAGGAAATTTTTTATTGGAATCGTACGGTTTTAATTCCTACATTAGCTACTTAATAAAATAGTTATCTCTATTCATTGAAAATTACTCAAAAACCAGTTCATGCGGATTCGAAAACTACCCATTCGGTTAGACCAGGACGCTGAAAAGGAGATTGCCCGGCGGTTAAAAACCGGCGATGAAGCTGCTTTTGAGGAAATCTTCTACCGGTATTACAAACACCTCTACGCCATTGGCATTAAATTCCTGAAAAATGCTGACCTGGCAGAAGATGCCGTTCAGGAAATCTTCCTGAAACTCTGGGATCATCGCGAAATGCTTAACGAGGCTTACGCGATCAAGAACTTTCTCTCGATTTCCATGAAAAACCATGTTCTGAACGTGATCCGTGATCACCACCAGGACATCTGGGAGTACCTTTCCTACGAGGTAGAAGAACACCGGGGCGAAGACACCACCAGCAACATGTTTCAGTGGCAGGAATACGGCGAAATTCTGGAAAAAGGAATGCAGGGGCTCACACCACAACGCGAGAAAGTATTTCGTTTGCGCGTCTTCAACGGCCTGAACAATGAAGAGGTCGCCAGTCAGCTATCGGTTTCGGTTAATACCGTCAAAGTGCAGTTTTCCCAGGCCACCAAGTTTATAAAAGAATACCTGAACAAACACGCCGATCTGGAGGGCATTCTCCCTTTCTTCCTTTATTTTCTGCTCTCGTAATATTTTTTCTTACTTCAGTAATACCGGCTGCTTCGAATTGTGTATCTATTTAGGAATGAATAGACCTATTCCTACTATCTATTGATGAATCCAGATCTTCTACAGAAGTACGTGCGCAACGAATGCACGCCTGAAGAAGCCCAAGCGGTTTTATTGCATCTGGCGTCTGCCGATGGCCAGCGCCAGCTGCAACAACTGCTTGATGTCGATCTCAAGGACTTAAACGACTTTCCGCTCAATGCGACGGAACGGCAGGATGCCCAACGGCTTTTCAGCCGCATCAGGGCCGCTAAAAAAGCGAGTCCGGATGTTCCGGTCCGACCGTTGAGATCCCCCTGGCGCTGGATGGTTGCCGCCAGCATTGGCGTGCTACTGCTGGCCGCAGGAAGCTTCTTTTTTTACCGGCAGCTTGTTACGCCCGAAGTCATTACCCAGCAAACCGATTTCGGCGAAACCCGCCGGGTGGTCTTGCCCGACCAATCGGTCGTGACCCTGAATGGTAACACCTCGATTCGCTACCTGAAAGACTGGCAAACCGATACGCCCCGTGAGGTTTGGGTGGAAGGTGAAGCGTTTTTCGAGGTTGTGCACACCAAAAATCACCAGCGGTTTCGGGTGCACTTGCCCGCCAAAATGAATGTAGAAGTATTGGGGACACGCTTCAATGTGTACACCCGGCAAACGAAAACGAAAGTAGTGCTCAACGAGGGTCGAATTCAGATGCAGGTTGCGGATCAATTGAACAATCACCTCGTAATGCAGCCGGGTGAAATGTTTTACGCCGATACGCAGACGAAAGCTTTTTACAAGAAACGGGTGAACGTACACACCCAATCGTCCTGGCGCACCAACAAACTGGTTTTTGAAGGAACCACTCTGGCCGAAATCGCCGAGTTGCTGAAAGATACCTACGGCCTGGAAGTGGAAATTCACGACCGCGATTTGCAACGCCAGAAAGTAACGGGAACCGTTCCCGGTAAAAATGCGGATACGATTTTAAAGGGCCTTTCTGGCCTGTTTGATCTGAAAATTACCCGTAATGCCAACCATATTGTAATTGAATAACCTCTATAGCATGAAAAAAATAGTATTGTTTCTGTGGGGCTTGCTCCTGGTTGGTACCTTGCCGACCCATGCTCAGATGATTGCCTCGAATGCCCACCCGATCAGGCAGCAGCCCAAGAGTTCGGGCGCACCGCTTGTTACGCTTCGGACGGCTCTGTCGGAATTGGAAAAGCAATACCGGGTATCCTTTATCTACCGGACCGATCTGGTTGATACGAAAGTTGTATTGAACAGCTACCGGGAGCGAACCGTGGAAGAAGCGCTGTCGAACCTGTTGACCGATAAGGGGTTGACGTTTGAAAAGATTCAGGCTAACTTCTACGTCATTTTGGCCAGCAAGGAAAAAGGCAGTCGTCTTTTCCGGAAGGTCAGTCAGATTGAAAGGAAAGCTTTCGAGCCACAGATGGGCGATGAGCCGGTTACGTCTGCGGATATCAACATTATGCGACTGGAACGAATCGGGTATACAACGCTATCGGCGGATCGTTTACTGGAAGACGTTCGGGGTAAGGTGACCGACGCCAACGGTGAAGGGTTACCGGGGGTTAGCGTGGTGATCAAAGGAACAACGCGGGGCACGACCACCAACGGTGAAGGCGAGTTTACGCTCAACGTTCCTGCCAATTCAACCCTGGTTTTCAGTTTTGTGGGGTATGCTTCCAAGGAAGTTGCGGTGAACAATCGGACTGTCGTTAACGTATCGCTGGTGCAGGACGAACGCGCGCTGGAAGAGGTTGTTGTAGTGGGGTACGGAACGCAGAAACGGGCGTCGGTAACCGGAGCTGTTTCATCGGTTACACCCAAGGATCTGACGGCATTGCCGGTGATCAGTGCCGAATCAGCGATGCAGGGCCGGGTTCCGGGGGTGCGGGTGGTCAACAATGGCAGCCCGGGTCAGGCACCGATTGTCCGGATTCGGGGAATTGGCTCCATCAACTACGCATCGGGACCGCTGTACGTAATTGACGGCGTTCCGTCGGGCGATCTGAACAACCTCGATCCCAAAGACATTGAGTCGCTGGAAGTATTGAAAGACGCCAGTGCGGCCGCGATTTACGGATCGCGCGCTTCGAACGGGGTGGTCATCATCTCGACGAAAAAAGGCTCGAAAGACGGCAAACTGCATGTCAACCTGGATACGTATTTTGGAACGCAGAGTGCCTGGCGAAAACTGGATCTGCTCAATACGCAGGAATATATTCAGTACGCAACGGCTTTGCTGGGAAATGCCGGTATTGCCATGCCCGCCCGGCTGAGCAATCTGAATACGCCGATTTACGAGGGCGCTTCGCAGACATTTGCCCAAACCGAGACCAACTGGCAGGATGTTATGTTCCGGACTGCGCCGATTCAGCAGCACCAGATTTCGGTATCGGGTGGTAACAACGTGTCGCGCTTTTTTGCGTCGGCTGGTTATTTTGATCAGGAAGGGATTCTGATCGGAACGAACTACAAACGAGGCAACGTCCGGCTGAACTCAGATCATCAAATCAATAAATTCCTGTCGTTTGGGCAGACCTTGATGATTTCGTACGACAAATCGCGTACCGAGCAGGGCTTTGGCGGAGGACGGACAGCGGTGATGCAGGCCATTCGCAACCTGCCTTACTGGCCGGTTTCGGACCCGACGAAAGTGGGTGGTTACAGCTCCCCAACAGCTGCCGACGGGACAGATCCCGACAACCCGGTTCGGCTTGCCCTGCAGGATCAAAGCTACAACCAGCGGATCAAATTGCTGGGAACCCTGTTTGCTGAAATCAAATTCACGGATTTTCTGAAATACCGGTTTAGCTTCGGGGCGGACGTGGTGACCAACATTGCTCAAAACATCTATCCGATTTATAACGATGGATACAAGAGCCGTCTGCAAGCTGACCTTCAGGACAACCGGTCGTCTTTTTACTCGCCTATCCTGACCAATCAATTAACATTTGATAAGACGTTTGGCAAGCATTATATCAATGCCACGGCGGTGGTGGAGAAACAAAGCTTTCGCAGCTCAAGTCTGAATGGAAACGGTTTTCGGCCCAACAATGACATCTACGTGTTGCAGGGTATCTCGAATCCCGGTGTCACGAGCAGTCTGGAAGAAAGCAGCCTGATTTCGTACATCGGACGGGTCAACTACGAATTTGCCGGGAAATACCTCATCAGTGGATCGGTGCGCCGGGATGGGTCATCGCGGTTTGCGCCGGGCAACAAGTGGGGAACCTTCCCATCGGCTTCGTTGGGCTGGCGGGTCAGTGAAGAGGAATTCCTGAAGGCGGTGCCGTCGATCTCCGAGCTGAAAATCCGGGCCAGCTACGGGCAGACTGGGTTCAACGGAATCGGAAATTACGCCTGGCAGTCGCTAGTGTCGGCCGACAACACCAATTATGTTTTCGGTGCCAACCGGGTATTAGGCTCGTATTTCGGTGCCCTGGGAAACACCGCCCTGAAATGGGAGACAACCACGATGACCAACTTAGGGGTTGACCTGGGCCTTTTCAGCAACAAGCTGACGTTCACCGGCGAAGTCTACAACCGGCAAACCGACGGGTTACTCCTGAACGTTCCCATTCCGAACTCCATCGGGTATTCGTCGTCGCCCCTGGCCAACATTGGCAGCATGAAAAACTGGGGCTATGAGTTTCAGGTGGGTTACAGCCAGAACGAAAGTGATTTCCGCTGGAATGTATCCGCAAACATGGACATTACCCGCAACCGGGTGCTGAGTCTGGCAACTCCCAGCGCGGCCATTTACTCGGGCCGGAACGACGATTTTGGCGGAGGGGATATTACCAAAACCGAAGCGGGACATCCCATTCAGTCATTCTACGGTTATTTGGTGGAGGGAATTTACCAATCGGTGGATGAGGTGTATAACTCACCGCTGCCCCAATCCCGGCCCGAAAACCGTGAGGCTCATGACCCAACCAAAAACACCTCTGCGGGTGACATCAAGTTCAAAGACATTAATGGGGATGGGAAAATCGACGCCAGCGACCGGGTTTACCTCGGCAGCTACATTCCCAAGTTTAGCTACGGGGTCAATTTTGGGGCGAATTACAAAGGCTTCGACCTGACGCTTTATCTACAGGGTGTTTACGGAAACAAAATCTATAACGGTACGAAAGTAATTGAGCAGGGCATGTTGCGGTTGTTCAACGCCGGGAAGGATGCGCTCGATGCCTGGACACCAACCAACACGAATACGGATGTTCCGCGGGCAATTAGCGGGGATCCGAATAATAACAGCCGGACGTCCGATCGTTTTATCGAAAGTGGCTCGTACATGCGGATAAAAAACCTGAGCATCGGCTATACCATTCCGGCTAGTGTGCTGAGCCGGTTGACAGTCAATACGTTAACTAAAGCTCGTATTTATGTATCGTCGCAAAACCTGTTGACTTTTACGAAGTACACCGGTCTTGATCCGGAAATTGGCGTGAACGGAACGGCGGGCGATGCCAGCAAATTGCTGACCAACGGGATCGACTACGGACAGTATCCACAGCCGCGCACGTTGCTGATCGGCCTGAACATAGGCTTTTGATTCGAACCGATGACTATTTTGCTGAACCGTATTAACGAAGATTTCATATGAAAAATAAATTTCTTTTATCCGGTGTACTCTTCCTGGGCCTCATGGTGGGATGCCAGGAGAGTGATCTGGACAAACTGAATCCCAACGGCGTAACCGTCGATAATTTCTATAAAAATGGAGCGGAATTGTCGAGTGCCGTCAATGCCGTCTATGCGCTGGCGAAATCCAATGCCCTCACTTCGCGGGAGTGGTTTTTTCTGCATGATCTGCGAAGTGATGATGTATCGTCTGGGGGCGGACAGCTCGAAACTGCCCGTAATCAGTTGTTGATTGGAAGCTATTCGACGGATAATGGCGTAGCAAACGCCGTCTGGGCGGGCTTTTACCGGCTGATTCACCGGGCCAATGCCACACTTGATCTGTCCGAAAAGGTCGCGGATATTCCGGCGGCCGAGAAAGCTCGTCTGCTGGGCGAAGCCCGTTTTCTGCGGGCCTGGGCCTACTTCGATCTCGTTACGGTATGGGGCGGGGTTCCTTTGTACAAAAACTACGTAACCACGGTGGAAGGTTCGTTGCCGCGTTCGCCCGAAAAAGAGGTGTACGATTTCATCATCGCGGATCTGAAAGCCGCTCAGGAAGCGTTGCCGACAACTTACAATGCCGACAACCTGGGCCGGGCCACGAAAGGGGCTGCCCAGATGCTGCTGGCGCGGGTGTACCTGCAACAGGCGGATTACACCAATGCCAAAACCGAGCTGCAAAAAATCATTACCTCGGGGGTCTACAGTCTGGTGGACGAGTATTCGGACAACTTCCTGGAGGAAACGGAATTCAATAAGGAATCGATCTGGGAAATCAACTTCTTCCCGGCGGGTGGGAACTACAACTGGGATGCGGACGGGAACGGCGCAACGGCTGGCACCGAAACCGTGCGCACGCAGGAGTACTCGGCCATTGGCTGGCGGAACGTTATTCCTTCCAATAGCCTGCTGAACGAATTCGAAAAAACCGCTACGGGCCGCGATCCCCGGTTTGCAAAATCGTTTTATGTGACGGGTGATAAATACAATAACGACAAAAACACCCTGACGGATGCCGCTCAGAACGGAAACTCATCGGTGGTGGATGGACAAACCCTGCGGGTCAGCTGGCGGAAATTTTCGCTGATGTACAAAACCGATCAGTCGTATCTGACGGGTGGAATTAACCAGCGGATTATGCGTTACGCCGAAACGTTGCTGGCGATGGCCGAGGTGGAAAACGAGCTGGGCAACACGGCCGAAGCGGTCAAATACCTCAATCAGGTCCGGGCGCGGAAGAGCGTCAACATGCCGCCTTATCCGACGGCGGCTTACCCCGTTAGCACGAAAGATCAGGTGTTTAATGCCATCGTGCACGAACGGCGTGTGGAACTGGGCGGGGAGCAGATTCGTAACCGCGACATCCTGCGCTGGCGCAAAGCGAACAAACTGAAAACGGAGCCGTTTACGTACTTCCAGAAAGGCCGACACGAGTTGTTGCCCATTCCGCAGCAGGAAATAGATAACAATCCGAAAATCGAACAGGCCGACCAGAATCCCGGCTATTGATCGGCGGAATCAGTTGTGACAGTCCGAAGCGAGGAACGATGGTGAAAAACCGTCGATTCCTCGCTTTATTAGCTTTCTATAAGCCGTTATTGCCCGTGATACCCATGCATTCTTCCTCTTTTTTGTACCGGCTCGTTTTGCTTATTCCGGTTGTTTTTGTGGCGTGTCGGCACTCGGACAAAGTCCTGTTCGAGCGGATACCGTCTGACCAAACCGGAATCACATTTGCCAATACCCTCCAGCAAACCGACCGGTTGAACGCCTTTACGTTTACCAATTTTTACAACGGAGGTGGGGTAGCCATTGGGGATGTCGATAACGATGGGAAACCGGACGTGTTCTTTGGCGGTAATCAGGTAAGCGGTCGGTTGTACCTCAATCGCATCGATACCACCACGCACGCGTGGAAATTCGAGGAAAGGACCGAAGCCGCCGGCCTAACCACCAACCGCTGGTGTACGGGCGTTTCGATGGCCGACGTGAATGGCGATGGCTGGCTGGATATTTACGTAAGCGTGGCCAAACATCCCGCCATGTCTCAGTCCGAAAACCTGCTGTTCATCAATCAGGGCGTCAAAAATGGGACGCCGGTTTTTCGGGAAATGGCACGGGAGTACGGTTTGGCGGAGGCTGCTTATACCACCCAAACCGCTTTCTTTGATTATGACCTCGATGGGGATCTGGACGCCTTTCTGCTCAACACCGGTCCTGATCTGCAAAATCCGAATTACCTGCGGGTGCCGATCAACGACGGTTCGTACCCGAGCACCGGCAAGCTATACCGCAACGAAGGTCCCGGCCCGCAGGGGCATCCGGTTTTTAAGGATGTTTCGAAACAGGCTGGCATCGTTTACGAAGGGCTGGGGCTGGGGCTGGTGATCAGTGATTTCAACAAAGACGGTTACCCCGACATTTACTGCTCGAATGATTTCATCAGCAGCGATATTTTGTACCTGAATAACGGCAAAAGTTCACCCGAAAGCCCCACATTCACGAATGTAATCCGGCAGGCAACGGCTCACACCAGCCTTTACGGGATGGGCGTCGATGCGGCCGACTTCAACAACGACGGGTTGCCTGATCTTTTCCAGCTCGATATGTTGCCGGAGGACAACGCCCGTCAGAAGAAGATGCTCGCTGGCCAGGACTACGACCGCAAAGAACTCAGCATTGCCGAACCGTATCGCTACCAGATGCAGTACATGCGCAATTCGTTGCAGCTGGGACTGGGCGCTGAGGGCACGGGGGATCGGGTAAAACCACACCAAACCGCCGATGCTCTCCCGGCTGCATCCCTGCCGCTTTTCAGTGAAATTGGGTTGCTGGCGGGCGTTGCGAAAACCGACTGGAGCTGGTCGGCTCTGCTGGCCGATTATGACAACGATGGTCGGAAAGACCTGTACATCACCAACGGCTACCGCCGGGACGTAACCGACCGGGATTTTATCTCATTTACGGAGGAGTTTTCCGGTTTTGGAACAACGGAATTTCAGAAGGAAAAGCGCGAGGAACTGATGCAGAAGGTGCCGGAGGTAAAAGTACCCAACTATGCCTACCGGAACGCGGGCGATCTGACGTTTACGGACGTTTCGCAAGCCTGGGGACTGAACGATCTTTCGTATTCCAACGGAGCCGCTTATGCTGACCTGGACGGCGACGGGGATCTGGATCTGGTCGTGAATACCGTGGATTCAGAAGCCCTGGTGTACCAGAATCAAGCCCGGCAACAAAATCAGACTCACTATCTTTCGCTCAGGCTGGAAGGCGGCCCGGGCAACCGCCAGGGAATTGGCACCCGGGTGACGCTGTGGGCTGGGGGGCAGATGCAATATGCTGAGCTGGCAACGGTGCGCGGTTTTCAATCGTCGGTAGAACCGTTGCTGCATTTTGGGCTGGGGGCCTCGTCGGTCGTGGATTCGTTGCTGGTGGAATGGCCCGGCGGGGCGTCGGAACGGCAGTACCACGTCAAGCCGAACCAACGGCTGACGGTTCGTCTGGTCCAGGCGCAAAAGCAAAATAGACAACCCCGGATTGCTCCCGAAAAACCGTTGTTTGACAATATAACGGAATTGGTTGCGCTGGATTTTCAACACCGTTCTTCGGATTTCGTGGATTTTAAACAAACCGCTGCGCTGCACAAAATGCTGTCGCGTAGCGGTTTCGCGCTGGCTACCGGTGATGTAAACGGCGACGGTTTGCCGGATTGCTTTGTGGGAGGAACATACCGGGGAAGCGAAGCCGGTTTGCTGCTGCGAACACCGTCGGGCGGCTTTGTTAGAAAACCGCTTCCCGGGCATCCGAAGCGCAATGATACCGCAGCGTTGCTGTTCGACGCCGACGGCGACAAGGATTTGGATTTATACGTGGTGGCCGGAGGGTGTGAGCGGCCCGCATCGGACAAGGAATTTTACCAGGATCGGTTGTACCTGAACGATGGTCGGGGGGAGTTCAGTCCGGCTCCAACCGGTATTCTGCCGGATGTATCGGGCAGCGGTTCCTGCGTCATAGCGGCTGATTTCGACCGGGATGGGGATTTGGATCTGTTTGTAGGCGGTCGGCAAATTCCCGGTCAGTACCCATTTCCGGCCCGGAGCTATTTGCTGCGGAACGACAGTAAAAACGGTGTTGGCCGTTTTGTCGATGTTACGGCCCAGCTCTGTCCGTCTCTTCTGAAAGCTGGCCTGGTTTGTTCGGCGCTCTGGACCGACCCCGACCGCGACGGTTATCCGGATCTGTTGCTGGCTGGCGAATGGATGCCGATAACACTGCTTCAGAACACGAAAAGTGCACAACCCGCTGTTCGCGTATTCACGCAGTCACGCAGTCGCTCCTTGACGCAGTCTCAGGGTTGGTGGAACACGCTGGCGGAGGGCGATTTCGACAACGACGGTGATCTGGATTACATCGCCGGAAACGAGGGGTTGAACACACTTTATCGGGCCACGGAAAAAGAACCGATTAAGATTGTAGCCAAAGATTTCAACGGCGATGGAACGTTTGATCCGTTGATGGGCTATTTTATCAACGGAGTGCGTTATCCGGCAATGCCGCGTGACGCGCTTAACCAGCAGGTAATTCAATTCCGGCGAAAATACCAGCGGTATGCCGATTATGCCAGGGTGACCTTCGACGATTTGTTGTCGAAAGACGAACTTGACGGCGCTTACCAGGCCGAAGCAACCTACTTACAAAGCGCTTACATCGAAAATCTGGGCAACGGAGAATTTAAAATGACGCCCCTGCCACGCATGGCGCAGCAGGCGCCGGTTTTTGGCATTACGGTTCAGGATTTTAACTATGATGGCAAGCTGGATGCGGTTCTGACCGGCAATTTTTACCCGAATGAAGTCAATATGGGGCGGCAGGATGCGTCGCTGGGGCTCGTGTTGCTGGGCGATGGGCACGGAAATTTCAAGCCGTTGATGCCCCGCGAGAGCGGTTTTCGGGTTTCGGGGGATGCCCGGCGGTCGGTTTTATTGACGGGAAAAGGGTTGGATACGCTGATTGTGACGGCGGTGAATGGCCAGGGGCTGCAATTTAATCGGCGGGTGCCCGGTCGAAAATAAATATGTTCTGGACAGAGAAGGAATTTCTGCGGAGAATAAAAAGTTGAAAAAAGAAAACCGTACGAACCAATGATGTGGCCGGATAAGCGAATTCAGACGTTGTTCGGCATCGAGTTGCCCCTTATTCAGGCACCGATGGCCGGGTCAGTTTTATCGACAATGGCGGTGGCCGTTTCGGAAGCGGGTGGACTGGGTTCACTACCCTGTGCTTTGCTGAGCCCGGAGCAGATTCGGAACGAGTACGAACGCATCCGGCAACAAACGACGAAACCGGTCAATCTTAACTTTTTCTGTCACCAACTCCCTCCGGTTGATCCGGAGCGTGAAAGCCGTTGGCGAAACCGGCTGGCGGGCTATTATACGGAGTTGGGAATTGATCCGCAGACGCCCATTCCAACCTCCAGTCGGGCACCTTTTGACAGCGTATTGTGCGAACTGGTAGAAGAGCTGCGGCCCGAAGTGGTCAGTTTTCATTTTGGGTTGCCGGAGCCAGCATTGCTCGCACGGGTGAAGGCCAGTGGCGCAATGGTTTTGTCGTCGGCAACGTCGGTGGACGAAGCCGTTTGGCTTGAGGAACATGGTTGTGATGCGGTGATTGCGCAGGGAGCCGAAGCGGGCGGTCACCGTGGTATTTTTCTGAACAAGGAGACGGCGACACAAGTCGGAACGATGGCACTGGTACCGCAGGTGGTTGATGCGGTAACCATACCGGTAATCGCGGCTGGTGGCATTGCTGATGCGCGCGGTATTGCCGCTGCGTTGGTTCTTGGTGCGTCGGCGGTTCAGTTGGGGACGGCGTATCTGTTTTGCCCGGAGGCCGAAATTTCCGCGTTGTATCGATCCGCTTTAGGGGCGGCCAAAGACAACAATACGGCCATTACAAACGTGTTTACCGGCCGTCCGGCCCGTGGTATTGTCAATCGGTTGGTGCGGGAAGTAGGGCCGTTGTCGGACGCTGCGCCGGAGTTTCCGCTGGCTGGCGGGGCGCTGGTACCGCTTCGGGCCAAAGTGGAGGTGAACGGTTCCGCTGATTTTACCTCCCTGTGGGCAGGGCAGGCCGCCCGCCTGAGTCGCGCACTTCCGGCGGGTGAACTAACCCGGCAGCTGGCCGACGAAACCCTGCGGACCTTAGCTCGTTTTCGTTCGTAAAAATCGGTTCGGACGCACAGCATATCACTATAAATCACCGAAGCAGGAATCCGGAACGCCTTGCTTCGGTGATAATCGTAAAAGGCGGTTGGCAGGTGGTAAGCAAATAGAGTCAGAAATTCTCCGTAACGGATTTATTCGCATTGATGGACGGGGCATGTAACGCCCTTATCTCATCATCAAGTACGGCCTTCATGATCGTCAGCACATCGGCTGCCAGTAGCTTTTCTCCATCTTCAATCAGGCGGCTGTACGACTCATAAAGAATGTGGCATCTTCTTTCAAAGCGTGTCGTGGGAGTCACTGAAAAAACCGTGGCTTGCCCTTTGAATTGGCCGGCTATGACGGTTTCTCGCGTTTTACTGAATAAGTTAGTCATACATACAAGTTTTAAATGAAAAACACCTCGCAGCCTCTGATATCCAAAAATACGTACGTGAGTATGGGTTGTAAAGGGAGTATCGTCCGACAAATGCTTTGCTAATTGCCTCGCAAATTTTATACCAATCCATTCGAAATGAAGGGCATTTGAGGAGGATAAAAAAGCGGAATGAGTGACGAATGCTTGTTTGTTTCTTTTGTCATCTCCTAAAAAAACAAAACCCGACTCGAGTGGCCGGGCTGTTAGCTAATTCTGTCCTACCCATGCGGGTATGGGCATAAAACAGCAAAAACCAGGCCAAAACGCCCGAGTTCGGTATTTTTACTTGGTGATTTTTTCGGATTGATTACCGAGAAAACGTCCGGCTTAACCGCGCGAAAACCGGTCCGGGCGTGGAGTGAATTGCTCCCGCGGGATCATGGTTTATCTGCCGATAACCGTTCCATTCTAAGACTCAGATGGGCAACAACGGGTCGGCTGAAATAAGGGAACGCTTTGCTTCCCAAGGGGAACTGGCGGCAGGGGGCAGGTAAGATACGTTCATGAACGGTTTGGGTTAGACGGTACGGCAGCCTTGGCGAAACAGACTAGTAGAAAAAGGCGAGAAAGTGCTTACCAGAAAACAGCCGGCTGGCCTCGCAGAGGCAGGGAAGTGGCCGGTTTTGATTTTTGAGAAGAACTGATGCAGTATCGCAAATTAGGAAAAACCGACCTGACGGTTTCGCTCCTGAGTTTTGGAGCATCGCCCCTGGGCAATGTGTTCGATGAAACGGACGAAGGAGAAGGGCGCCGGGCTGTTCACGCGGCCATTGATCACGGAATTAATTTCTTCGATGTAGCCCCGTTTTATGGTGATACGCTGGCCGAAGCCCGGTTAGGGAAAGCCCTGAAAAGCAAACGAAATTCCATTTACCTGGCGACCAAGTGCGGGCGGTACGGCAACGGCGTATTTGATTTTTCGCACGACCGTATTCTGCGTAGCATTGACGAATCGCTGGAGCGCCTGCAAACCGATTACGTGGATTTGCTCACCGTACACGACATCGAGTTCGGTGAGCACGATCAGGTGGTGAACGAAGCCATTCCGGCCGCTCTGAAAATCAAGGAAATGGGTAAGGCGCGTTACGTGGGTTTTTCGGGTTTGCCGGTGCGGTATCTGGCAAAGGTTGCCCGGGAGGTGGAGGTCGATACGGTTTTATCGTGGGGGCATTACACCCTGCTGGCCGACGAAATTAACGACGAACTGGTACCACTAGCGCAGGAAAAAGGATTTGGGCTCTTGAATGCCGCTCCCCTGATGCAGCGCATTCTGTCGGATGCCCCGATACCGGTCTGGCAAAGTTCCCCCCAGGCTGTGAAAGACATGCAGCCGAAACTACTGAAACTATGCCGCGAATACGGTTTGGAACTGAGCGATGTGGCGTTAAAATATGCGGTGAGCCATCCCGTCATTGCCACCACGATTGTGGGCATTTCCGAGCAAAACCGCCTGGAACAAAACGTTCGGGCGCTCGATATTCACCTTCCTGACGAATTGCTGCAACGGATTGAAACGCTGGTCGCCCCGGTCAAAAACCAGCTGTGGTTTGAAGGAAAACCGGAAAACAACATTCCTAAGCCGACTTTACATCATGACTAAACAACGCGCCCTGGTGCTGGTCGAACCCGGAAAAACCGAAGTTCGCGAGATTGATATACCGTCGCCAAAACCGGACGAAGTCCTGCTGGAAATCAACATGGTCGGTTTTTGCGGGGGGGATTTGAACGGTTTTCGCGGGTTATTCGAATTACAGGAATACCCCAACGTACTGGGCCACGAAGTAGGCGCTACGATTCGGGAAGTGGGCAATCAGGTGCCGGCGGAGTTTCAGCCGGGCACCAAGGTCACGCTGAATCCGTATCTGAACTGCGGTCATTGCGTTTCGTGCCGGAAAGGGCGCCCGAATGCCTGCCAGGACAACAAAACGATGGGAGTTCGGCGACCGGGTGCAATGACCCGGTATATCACTGTTCCCTGGCAAAAACTGCATGCATCGTCGAAGCTGTCAACGCGCGAACTGGCGCTGGTCGAGCCGCTGACGGTCGGCTTTCACGCGGCTGCACGGGGTCGGGTGGCAGCTGGCGAAAAAGTGGCCGTTATTGGCTGCGGAATTGTGGGCATGGGGGCCATTGCTGCTTCTGTTCACCGGGGTGCCGAAGTGATTGCTGTTGACATTGACGATGCCAAAATGCGGATTGCCCGGCTGGCGGGCGCAGCCCACACCATCAACACTACCAAAGTCGATTTGCACGAAGCATTGATGGAAATCACCGATGGCGACGGGCCGGACGTAATCATCGAAGCCGTGGGCAATCCGGCAACTTACCGGGCGGCCGTGGAGGAGGTGGCTTATACGGGCCGGGTGGTATACATCGGTTACGCCAAAAAACCGGTGGATTACAGCACCGGAACGTTTGTTCGGAAAGAAATCGAAATTCTGGGCTCCCGCAATTGTCTGGGTGATTTTCCGGATGTAATCAGCTACCTGGAGGCTGGCCAATTTCCCGTCGATGCGGTGGTGAGCCGGGTGGTTTCGCTGGACGAAGCGGGAAAGGCCCTAGCTGAATGGTCGGAAAATCCCGGTCCGATTACGAAAATTATGGTTGATTTTGATAACAGTTCTGCCGTATGAAATCCGCCGTTACCATTGCCTTAGTGCCCGAACTAAAAATGGGTCCCTGGATTTACTGGAGTGACCTGGAAACAAGCATGGCCAAAGCGGCTTCGCTCGGCTTCGATGCTGTCGAATTGTTTACGGCTTCGGCAGACGCCGTGGCCCCCGACCGGCTGGCGGCTTTGAGCGAGCAGTTCGGTGTGAAAATTGCCGCCGTTGGCACTGGAGCCGGGAAAGTGATCCACGGTTTAACCCTGACCGACCCGGATGAGCAGGTGCGATCGAAAGCGGTAGCGTTCATTGCGGATATGATTGAGTTTGGGGCCGGATACGGAGCCCCGGCTATCATCGGTTCCATGCAGGGGAATGTAGCAGCCGGTGTGGAGCGCGAACAGGCATTGCAATGGCTGGCAGAAGGACTGAATATTCTGGGTAAACAGGCGGGCGATCAGGGCGTTACATT
Organism: Larkinella harenae; assembly: GCF_054780515.1. Classification (NCBI taxonomy): domain Bacteria; kingdom Pseudomonadati; phylum Bacteroidota; class Cytophagia; order Cytophagales; family Spirosomataceae; genus Larkinella; species Larkinella harenae. The sequence goes on from NZ_BAAGWE010000001.1 coordinate 1,355,485, forward strand.
GATCTATGAGCCGCTGAATCGCTACGAAACGAACTTGGTCAACCGGCTTGAAGACGGGGTAGATCTGCTGAAATCACTGGATAATCAATACGTTAAATTGTTGGCCGATCTGTTCCACATGAACATAGAAGAAACGTCGCTGGCCGAAAGCATTCGGTTGGCGGGTTCCTACATCGGTCACGTGCATTTTGCCGATAGCAACCGGCGGCCCGTTGGTTTCGGCCACACGCCACTGGAAGACATTGCTAAGGCGTTAAAAGAAATCGATTATCAGGGATATGTTTCGGCAGAAGCGTTTCCGTGGCCCGATCCCGACCAGGCTGCTCAACAGACGATCGAGTCGTTTAAGAAGTATTTCAGATAATATTCGGTTTTGGTTTACCGTGGCTGACGCATTCGTCTGTAGCAAGCGGAGCCACCGTAAACCCAAACCGTAAACCCCAAACCATAAAATCCATGCAACGATTTTGTCTGGCTCTCGACCTGAAAGATGACCCCGATTTGATAGCCGAATACGAACAGTGGCACGCACCCGGCAGCGGCTGGCCGGAAGTCCGGGCAAACGATTTGGCCGCTGGTATTCTGGATCTGCAAATTTACCGCACCGGCAACCGGATGGTGATGATTCTGGAAACGGACGACGATTTTACATTTGAGAAGAAGGCGGTTTTGGATGCAGACAATCCGCACGTGCAAAAATGGGAGGAACTGATGTGGAAATTTCAGCAACCGCTCCCATGGGCTAAAGAGGGCGAAAAATGGGTGCTGATGGATCAAATCTTTCAGTTTGAAAAGTAACCAACTCTTTTCAATCTTGCTGTTTTACTGCCACCCCACGGGGTGGCTTTTTTATGCTATTAATCGGAGCGAAGAAGCCTGGCTTCCAGCGTTCTATTCGTCTGATCGTAAAATAGCTACTCTTCCATTTTGGAAAAATATCGTGCCATTTTGGTAGGGTTTCGCTAAGCTTCCGTTGGCGTTTGTAATTTATTTTTCAGGTATAATGCTGATTGTAAGGTGATTAATTCGTATGGGTTAAAGCCGGAGTTCTTTTTGCCAATGTAGAAGCATCACCAATCAATTCAAAAATGGAAACGCTTCTTATCCTCATTGTTTCAGCCTTTCTCTGCTTTGCCATTTTTTACAAAACCATCGACTGGTTTGAGAAAATCTAATTCATACGCTCATGATTACAATTATTTTCTGCATTGCACTGCTGGTTTTCGCCTACATGCTGTACGTGCTGATTAAACCGGAAAAATTTTAAGATAATCCACTATGAATACGGAATGGATTGGCGTCATGGCTATGTACGGACTCACCGTCCTGCTGGCCATCCCACTCGGCAAGTATCTTGCAAAAGTTTTCAAGGGCGAACCGAATGTGTTCGACTTCATGGCTCCGCTGGAGCGACTGATTTACCGGTTGGGCGGCATCGACTCCAGCCGGGACATGCACTGGAAGGAAAATCTGGTGGCCCTGCTGACGATCAACGCCGTCTGGCTCGTTTACGCCTTTGTGCTGCTGCTAACCCAGGGCAGTCTGCCGCTCAACCCTGACGGCAACCCCTCGCAAACCCCGGATCTGGCATTCAACACGGCGATCAGCTTCCTGGTCAACTGCGACTTGCAGCACTACTCGGGCGAGTCGGGCGCGACGTATCTGACGCAGGTAGCCGTCATGACCTTCCTGATGTTTGTTTCGGCGGCTACCGGTATGGCGGCTGCGGTGCTGCTGTTTCGCTCGTTTCTGCCCCAAAGCACCGAAACCGTCGGCAACTTCTACGTGCTGTTCACCCGTGCCATTACCCGGCTCTTGTTGCCCGGTTCGATCATCGTCGCCCTGATTCTGGCCTTCAACGGAACGCCGGCTTCGTTCGACGGCAAAGACACCATCGTGACGATGCAGGGCGATACCGTTGGGGTTTCGCGCGGTCCGGCGGCTGGTTTTGTGGCCATCAAGCACCTGGGAACCAACGGGGGCGGGTATTTCGGGGCCAACTCGGCGCACCCGCTGGAAAACCCCAATTACCTGACCAACATGGTGGAAATGATAGCCCAGATGATTATTCCGATTGCCATGATCTTTGCATTGGGCTTCTACATCAACCGGAAGCGGTTTGCCTGGATTGTTTACGGCGTGATGACCGTCGGGATGCTTTTTCTGCTGGTGCCCGCTATCTTTTCCGAACTGAACGGAAACCCGGCCATTGCACAGATGGGGATTGCGCAGGCGTCGGGGGCAATGGAGGGCAAGGAAGTGCGTTTCGGGGCGCTGGCGTCTTCGTACTGGAGCATTGTTACCACGATCATCTCGACGGGTTCGGTCAACAGCATGCACGACAGTTCGATGCCGCTTTCGGGGGCGATGCAACTGCTGGGCATGATGGTCAATGCCTTCTACGGCGGGGTCGGCGCGGGGCTGCTCAACTTCTATTACTTCCTGATCATCTCGGTTTTTGTGGCCGGTTTGATGGTGGGCCGCACGCCCGAGCTGTTTGGCCGAAAAGTCGAAGCACGTGAAATCAAGATTGCGTCCATCGTGGCCCTTTTGAGTGCCCTGCTGGTGAAAGGCGGTACGGCGCTGGGGGCCTGGGTTTTCTTAAACTACGGTGATGCGACCGGCTGGGCGGTAAAACCGTTGGCCTGGCTGAATAATCCCGGTTTTCACGGTTTTTCGGAAATTCTCTACGAGTTTACCTCGGCCAACGCCAACAACGGCTCGGGTTTCGAAGGGCTGGGTGACAACAACTTTTTCTGGAATTACGCCACCGGCATTGTCCTGATTCTGGGCCGGTTTATCCCCATCATTGGCCCCGTCGCAATTGCCGGTTTGCTGGCCAAAAAGAAGTACGTTCCGGAATCGGCGGGCACTTTGCCGGTCGATACGCCGACGTTCGGCCTGATGATCTTCGCGGTTATTTTCATCATCACGGCTCTTTCCTTCTTTCCGGCGTTGGCCCTGGGACCGCTGGCGGAATTTTTCAGCTTACACTAAGAAATTATAAAAATGGCACAGCCAAAACAGACCTCCCTCTTCCAGCGCGAGCTCGTTGGAAAAGCCATCCGGGAGTCATTCGTGAAGTTAAATCCGGCCGTTCTGATCAAGAATCCGGTTATGTTCACCGTCGAAGTCGGCACGCTGGTCATGGTGCTGGTAACGGCTTACATCGCCTTGTCGGGTGATCAATCGCAGGGTACGCTGGGCTATAACGGGGTTATTACGCTCATTCTGCTCGTGACGGTTTTGTTTGCCAACTTTGCCGAAGCCATTGCCGAAGCCCGCGGAAAGGCGCAGGCCGAATCGCTACGCAAAACCCGGCAGGAAACACCCGCCAAAGTGATTCGCGCGGTGGGTAATATGAAAGTGGCTGAGATCCAAACCGTTCCTTCTTCACAACTCGTGAAAGGCGATGTGTTTGTTTGTGAAGCGGGCGACATCATTCCGACCGATGGCGAGATCATCGAAGGTCTGGCCACCATCGACGAGTCGGCTATTACCGGGGAGTCGGCGCCGGTTATTCGCGAAGCCGGGGGCGACCGATCCTCGGTGACGGGCGGTACCAAGGTGCTTTCGGATAAAATCAAAGTGCAGGTGACCACCCAGCCGGGCGAGTCGTTTCTGGACAAAATGATTGCGCTGGTGGAAGGAGCCTCCCGCCAGAAAACGCCGAACGAAATTGCCCTGACGATTCTGCTGGCCGGGTTTACGCTCATCTTCATCATCGTCTGCGTGGCGCTGAAACCGTTTGCCGACTACGCCAACACGCCCATCACCATCGCAGCCCTGATTTCGCTCTTCGTCTGCCTGATTCCGACCACCATCGGCGGACTCTTATCGGCCATCGGGATTGCCGGGATGGACCGCGCCCTGCGCGCCAACGTCATTGCCAAATCGGGCCGGGCCGTCGAAACGGCGGGCGACGTAGACACGCTGCTGCTGGACAAAACCGGTACCATCACGATCGGCAACCGGAAAGCCACCCAGTTTTACCCCGCACCGGGCATTTCAAAAACCGACATGATTCGGTCGAGCGCCCTGAGTTCGCTGGCCGACGAAACACCGGAAGGCAAGTCCATCGTGGAATTAGCGGGAACTGAGGTAACTCGTAACCTGAGCACGGCGGGGGCCACGCTGATCAAGTTTACGGCCGAAACCCGTTCGTCGGGCATCGACCTGCCGCAGAATGGACCGATTAGCGAACGGCTGCGGATTCGGAAAGGAGCCACCGATTCCATCCGCAACCTGGTCACGCGGGCGGGCAACGGGTTCCCGAAAGAAACCGAGGAGCAGGCCCAGCGGATTGCCGCCAACGGCGGAACGCCCCTGATTGTAGCCCAGAATGAGCAGGTGATGGGCGTCATTGAGTTGCAGGACATCATCAAACCCGGCATTGCCGAACGCTTCGAACGGCTGCGGAAAATGGGCGTCAAAACCGTCATGGTCACGGGTGACAACCCACTGACGGCCAAGTTTATCGCCCAGAAAGCCGGGGTTGACGACTTTATTGCCGAGGCCAAACCCGAGGATAAAATGAACTACATCCGCCACGAGCAAACTGGTGGCAAGCTGGTGGCCATGATGGGCGATGGCACCAACGACGCCCCGGCGCTGGCGCAGGCCGACGTGGGCGTGGCCATGAACAGCGGTACGCAGGCGGCCAAAGAAGCCGGGAACATGGTGGACCTGGATAATGACCCGACCAAGCTGATTGAAGTGGTCGAAATCGGGAAGCAACTCCTGATCACCCGCGGTACGCTGACCACCTTCTCAATTGCCAACGACGTAGCGAAGTATTTCGCCATCGTTCCGGCCTTGTTTACGGTCTCCATCCCGGCGCTGCAAAGCCTGAACATCATGCGGTTGCACAGCCCCGAATCGGCCATCCTGTCGGCGGTCATTTTCAACGCGGTCATCATTCCGCTGCTGATTCCGCTGGCCTTGCGGGGGGTGGAATACAAACCGATTGGGGCCAGTGCGCTCCTGCTTCGGAACCTGTTCATCTACGGGTTTGGCGGGCTGTTGGCCCCTTTTATTGGCATCAAACTACTGGATTTAGTCGTCGGACTCTTTGTATAAATCGTCAAAATCATGAAAACGCATCTTGCCCCCGCTCTTCGGCTGACCCTCGTGATGCTGGTCTTATTAGCGGTCATTTATCCCCTGCTCGTTGCCGCCGTTTCCCGTCTGGCCCCGGGCGGTGGTCAGGGCGAAACTGTATCGGTAAACGGGAAAGTAGTCGGCTACGCCCGGATCGGTCAGGCCTTCACGGAGGACCGGTATTTCAACGGCCGCCCTTCGGCGGTGGATTACAACGCGGCTGGTTCGGCGGGTTCGAACAAAGGGCCGAGCAACCCGGACTACCTGAAAACCGTTCAGGCGCGCATCGACACGTTTCTGGTACACAACCCCGGTGTGCAGAAAGCCGACATTCCGGCCGAACTGGTGACGGCTTCCGGCTCGGGCCTTGACCCGGATCTGTCGCCCGCAGCGGCCAAAGTTCAAGTGGCCCGCATTGCCAAAATGCGGGGTATTTCCGCCAGTCGGCTGAATCAGCTGGTTGATGAACACACCGACGGCCCACTGCTGGGGCTTTTTGGTCCGCAAAAAGTGAATGTTCTGGCGCTGAACATCGCGCTGGATGAAGTTAAATAAACCTTGTTTGCCGCGTATGTCTTTTGTCGTGAGTTTATGACGGCGTAAATGTCATGTACGACTCAGATACAACCCAGAATGCGGCTTTCTCGAAAAGCCGTTTATCACCATGAAAAAAAAGTTAGTAAGTACCCTTACAGGATTGCTCTTGAGTGCGGGCAGCGTATTGGCCCAATCAACCACATCACCGACGGATTCAACGGCTGCGCCCGCTCCCAAACTGACCTTTTCGGGGTATGCGGAGCTCTATTATGGGCAGGATTTTGACCAGCCCAACGCACAGGAGCGCCCCGGATTTCTCTACAACCATAAGCGCAACCGGGAAGTCAACGTGAATCTGGCGTTTCTCAAAGCGGCTTACGCGGGTGAACGGGTCCGGGCAAATCTGGCCATTCAGGTGGGCACGTACGCCCAATACAACTATGCCGCCGAACAGCCGCTGCTGCGGACTATTTACGAAGCGAATGCTGGGGTTAAACTTTCCAAAAACCGTGATTTATGGCTGGACGCCGGGGTTTTTACCTCTCACATCGGTTTTGAAAGCGCCATCTCGAAAGATTGCTGGACGCTGACCCGCAGCCTGGTGGCCGAAAATTCGCCATATTACCTGGCCGGGGCCAAGCTGACTTACAACACACCCAACGGCAAATGGACGCTGCTGGGTTCGGTGCTCAACGGCTGGCAGCGCATCAACCGCCTGCCGGGTTACACCAAACCGTCGCTGAGTACGCAGGTGCAGTACAAAACCGGTTCTGTCCTTACGCTCAACTGGAGCACATTCCTGGGTTCCGACCGCCCGGATTCCCTGAAGCAAACCCGGTTTTACAATAATTTCTACGCCATCATCAACCCCACCGGCAAGTTTGGCGTCACGCTGGGCTTCGACATTGGGGCCGACCGCAAACCGCTGACCCGCGGAGGACAACGCCTTGGCACGGGAAGTTACGTCTGGTACACGCCGGTGGTCATTGCCCGGTATGCCACCAGTTCAAGGAGCTATGTTGCCGGACGCGTTGAATACTATGATGACAAAGACGGCGTGATCATCAGCACCGGCAGTACCAACGGTTTCAAAACCTGGGGTTACTCCATCAACTACGATTACGCCATTTTCCCCTCGGCCGTCTGGCGCATTGAATACCGCGGATTCAGCAGCAAGGACGCCATTTTCGCCGAAACCGCAACGGACCCGGCCCGCCGGACGAACAATGCGCTGACCACCTCGTTGGCAATCAGTTTTTAACGCAGACCGAAGAAGATAGACAAAAGAGAAAAGATGAATCCAGCTAGCTAAGAATCCTTACTCTCGTGCTTATCTTCTCACCTCTCCAACAAACATGGAAAACAGTCGCGATCAATCAGCCGAGCAGTTTCTCCGACTCATCCAGGAGTCGCGCCGGGGAAAGTTCAAAATTTACATCGGCATGAGTGCGGGGGTGGGCAAAACCTACCGGATGTTGCAGGAAGCGCACGTGCTGCTGCGGGGCGGTATCGACGTGAAAATCGGGTTTGTGGAAACGCACAACCGGGCCGAAACCCACGCACTGATCGACGGATTGCCCCTCATTGCCCGCCGGAAGCTGTTTTACCGGGGACGCGAACTGGAAGAGATGGATTTACAGGCCATTCTCAACGGCCATCCTGAACTGGTGATTGTTGATGAGCTGGCGCACACCAACGTTCCCGGTTCCAAAAACGAAAAGCGCTGGCAGGATGTGCTCGATATTCTGGATGCGGGCATCAACGTGGTCAGCGCGGTCAATATCCAGCACATTGAAAGCCTGTACGAAGAAGTACACGACATTACGGGAATCGAAGTAAGCGAGCGGGTGCCCGACCGGGTGTTGCAGGCGGCTGATGAGGTGGTGAACATCGATTTGCCCGCCGACGAACTCATTACGCGGCTGAAAGAAGGGAAAATCTACGAGTCCGCCAAGGTCGAGATGGCCCTGCGCAATTTTTTTCAGGCCGACAAAATTCTGCAACTGCGCGAACTGGCGCTCAAGGAAGTGGCCACGGCCGTAGAGCGAAAGGTCGAAACGATGCTGCCGGTCAACACGCAGTTCAAACACGAACGGCTGATGGCGTCGATCAGCAGCAATTACGTTGTGGGTCGGAAGCTGATCCGCAAAACCGCCCGGCTGGCGGCTTACTACCAGGCCCGCTGGTTTGTGCTGTACGTGCAGACGCCCGCCGAAGATCCCAACCGCATCAAACTGGAAGTGCAGCGGCATTTGATCAACAACTTAAAACTGGCTACCGAACTGGGCGCGGAAGTGATTCAGGTTAAAAACCGGAGTATCTTTAACGCGCTGGTTGAGGAATGTGAGAAACGCAAGATCACGACCGTTTGCATCGGCAAACCGCATTTTAACCTGCTTCAGGTAATCTGGCGGACCAACGCCTTCAACCGGCTGCTGAACAAGTTATCGGAATCGGACATTGACTTAGTAATTCTGTCATGACCATCAAGTTAAAAATATCGCTGGCCCTGGTCTTTCTGTTTGCCGTTCTGCTGTTGCTGGGCGGCTCGGGAATGTATTACCTGAATCAATTGGCCGACGATTCGCAGGCCATCCTGAAAGACAATTACACCTCGTTGCAGTTTGTGGGGCGTATGCAGAAGGCGTTGCTGACGCGCAATACCGACCCGGACGCTCTGAAAAGCTTTGATCAGGCACTCCGCCAGCAGGAAAAAAACCTGACGGAAGAAGGCGAAGAGGCACTGGCCGAGGCCATCCGGGTGGATTTTGACCGGCTTCGATCGGGAAACCCCAACGACTCGCTGACGCTGGCCCGCATCGGGCAGAACCTGCTGCAGCTGGGCGATATCAACCAGCAAGCCATGTTTCGCAAAAACAACGTGGCCGAACAAACAGCCAACGATGCGCTAGTCTGGCTGGTGGTGACGGGTACGGTTTGTTTTCTGATACTCTTTTCGTTCATTATCAACTTTCCCGGTTACATCGCCAACCCGCTCCGCGAACTGACACGCGGGATTCAGGAAGTGGCCAGCCGCAACTTTGAAGAACGGCTGCATTTCCGGTCGAACGACGAATTTGGTGAACTGGCACGGGCGTTCAACTCGATGGCCCACAAGCTGGACGAGTACGAGCATACGCAACTGGCCGACGTGCTGTTTGAGAAAAAACGCATCGACACGCTCATTCAGTTGATGGACAACGGCATTATCGGTCTGGATGAGAAAAAGAACATCCGGTTTGTCAATCCGGTCGCCAGCCGGTTGCTGGGGGCCGATGAAGCCGAACTGGTCGGGCGGTATGCCCCGGATGTGGCGCTGACCAACGACTTACTCCGGACGCTGCTTCAGAACCTGACGGATGCGAAAACGGAGCCGGAGACTGATCGTAAATTGCTGAAAATCTACGACGAAGGTAAGGAAAGCTACTTTAACCGCCAGACCCACGTGGTGACGCTGACCCGCACGGGCGAAGAGCAGCCGGTGGCCGCCGGGTGGGTGATTGTGCTGGAAAACATCACGGCGTATCAGGAGCGCGATCTGGCCAAAACGAACTTCATCGCCACGGTTTCGCACGAGTTGAAAACACCCATTTCCGCCATCAAAATGAGTTTGAAGTTGCTGGACGACCAGCGAATCGGAGCCTTAAACGAAGAACAGAAGGAACTGGTCAACCACGTCCGCCACGACGCCGACCGGCTGCTGAACATTACCGGCGAACTGCTGAACATGGCGCAGGTGGAATCCGGACAGATTCAGCTGACGATCAAGGCCGTGAGTCCCGCAGATTTGGTGCAGTACGCGACGAAGGCCCTGGAAGTGGCGGCTGGTCAGCGGCACATCCGGTTTGCGGTTTCGGGTCTGGAGGGTTTGCCCGCCATCAAAGCCGATCCCGATAAGGTAACCTGGGTGCTGGTCAATCTGCTGTCGAATGCCGTGCGGCACAGTCCCGGAGAAAATACGGTAGACATTACGGCCCGACAAGTTGGGAAGGAGGTAGAGTTTATGGTACGGGATTACGGCCCGGGCCTGCGTCCGGAACACCGCTCCCGGGTTTTCGACCGGTATTTTCGCGCGCCGGGTCCCAGTGGGCAGTCGGGTGGCACGGGTCTGGGACTGGCCATTTCCAAAGAGTTTATTCAGTCGATGGGGGGTGAAATCGGACTGAAAGACAATGTGGAGCCGGGGGCCGCTTTCTACTTCCGGCTGGCCGTTGCCTAACGAGTTTATATATAGCTGGCGGTATAATTGTTCTGTAAACAGCAAGAAAAGCACGGACAAAACTCTACGGCTACGTATTTTTGTCGGAACCATTACCTACCCTGCATGACCTGGTACGAGGAAGAAGTTCAGCAACTCGAAAAAAAGATTCACGCGACCACCGACCGGGCCGGTCGCACGGTTTTTTACGGCAGTTCGACCATCCGGTTGTGGGAAACTCTGCCACAGGATTTTCCGGATAGACAGGTGTTGAACATCGGTTTTGGCGGCTCGACGCTGGCGGCCTGCGACTGGTTTTTTGAACGGCTGGTGCTCCCGACGAAACCCCGTGCACTTATCTTTTATGCCGGTGATAACGATCTGGGCGATGGGCGGTTAGCGGAGGAAGTTTTTCTGTTTTTCGGGGCCTTGATTACCAAAATGCAGCAGCATTTACCCGACATACCCTTTACGTTTGTTTCCATCAAACCGAGTCCGGCCCGTTGGCACATTATTGACCGCATTCGGCTCGCTAACGACTTGATTCGTCAGAAAATAAGTGAATTGCCCGGGTGTTGTTACGTGGATGTTTTTGCATCCATGCTCGACAGCAAAGGCCATCCGCGCTGGGAATTGTTTGAACAGGACGGATTGCATCTGAACCCGAAGGGATACGCGCTCTGGAAACAGATCCTGACGCAGCACCCCGAGATTTTTTAACAAATCCTTTAAGCCTGACGTTATTCCGGTACCTCAAAACTGTGCATATTGCCAACAGAACGGGGTTTATATGCAGCGGGAATACCACAAGTGGTTTAGCAATCGTCTGGACCGGGATATGGAACTGTTGGTTTTCGGCCATGCCGGTGCGCGGGTGCTGGTGTTTCCAACCCGGCGGGGACGGTTTTACGATTTCGAAGATTTTGGGTTGGTCGAGTCTCTGGCGGACAAGGTGGAAAACGGCAACCTGCAACTTTTTTGCGTTGATAGCGTCGACGCCGAAAGTCTGTACAGCAAAGTGGTTCCCCCGCACGAGCGCGTTCAGCGCCACCTGCACTACGAAGGCTACATTTTAGAAGAAGTGCTGCCTTTCACCCGTCAGAAAAACCCGCAGCCGTACATGATCGCCTTCGGGTGCAGTTTTGGGGCATTTCATGCCGTAAATATTGCCCTGCGTCATCCCGAGTGGTTTGGTAAAGTGGTGGCACTCAGCGGTCGGTACGATCTGTCGACGCCGGTTGAATTTTTCCGGGGGCTGTTCGATTCGTATTACGACGAAACGATTTATTACAATACGCCCACGCATTTTCTGCCCAATCTGCACGACGACGAGACGTTGAGGTTACTTCGCCGGATGCACTTTCTGCTCGCCATTGGGCGGGAAGACCCGTTTCTTGAAAACAACCAGGCGTTGAGCGCAACTTTGGCCGAAAAACAGATTCCGCACGATTTATACGTTTGGGAGGGCCGCGCTCACCAGGCCGCCGACTGGCAGCAAATGGTAAAAGTGTATTTATAGAGGGCCGTTCTGACCTTCAAAAGCGCTGTTTTACTGGGGGAAGTAGAGGCTAAAGGTCGCCCCCTGATTGGGTTGGCTGGTGGCTGTGATTGCTCCACCGTGGTTGAGGGTAACTTTCTCGCAAATGGCCAGCCCAATGCCCGTGCCCACGTATTCGCTCCGGCCGTGTAACCGCTGAAAAATCTGAAAAATGCGGTCGAGGTACTTTTCGTCAAAACCGATTCCGTTGTCTGAAACGTTGATGCAATGATAAACCGCAGCCATCCGGGCGGGTTTTACGGATGGGGGCAGGGCGCTGGCCGGCAGGCGGTGGGCGGTGATGGTGATAACGGGGTTTATACCCGGGCGACGGAATTTCAGGGCGTTGCTCAACAGGTTGGTAAAGAGCTGACTGAGTTGGGAAAAGTCACCGGGTAGGACTGGCAACGGGCTTACGTGGATCTGAGCGCCGGTTTCCTGAATGGCCAGTTCCAAATCCAGCAGTGAATTTTGAACAACGTCGTTGAGCGCGATGGGTCGGGAAGCCTGCTGCCGGGTCGAAATACGGGAAAACGTGAGCAGATCGCGAATGAGGGTCGACATGCGTCCGCTGGCAACCTGCATCCGGTCAATCATGTCTTTGCCTACCGGACCCAGTTGCCCGCCATATTGATCCTGCAAAATGGTGCCAAACGACTGGATTTTACGCAAAGGCTCCTGCAAGTCATGACTGGCAATGTAAGCGAACTGCTCCAGATTCTGGTTGGATCGCTGCAAATCCCGGATGGTTTCGGCCAGTTCTTCGTTTCGGGCGGCCAGCTCTTCGGTGCGTTCCCGGACCTGTTGTTCCAGATCCTGCTTATACTGCCGTTCGGTGGTAATTTCCTGGGTGACGCCAATGATGCGGATGGGCTGGCCCGTGGGCGAGTAGGAGGGAAGTCCCGACGCCTTGATCCAGTGCCGACTGCCGTCGGGCCAGATAACCCGGTATTCGGCCTGGTAAATGCCGTGGGTATTGATAGCCTGAGCCACCGCCTGTTCGACCAGCGGGCGGTCTTCATCCACAATCGTGCGCAGCAAATCTTCAAAATGAAACGTAGCTTCCGGGCCCAGTCCGAAGTTGGCTTTGCATTGGGGTGTGCACTCCATCCGGTTGGTGGTCAAATCCAGATCATACGAACCCAGTTTTCCGGCGTCGAGCGCCAGGGTTAATCGTTGGGTGAGCTGAAGCAAGGTGGCCTGAGCCGATTCGGTTTGCTGGCGGGCCGCTACCTGTCCGGTAACATCGGTTGCGGTAACCATGCTGCCGTAAATTTCACCGGCGGTGTTGTAAAGGGCCTTGCAGATAAAGTTGTAGTAGCCAGTAGATACTTGTTCGTTTCGACGAAAATGAATCGGTTGTTCGGGCTGATAAAAAGTTTCGCCCGTTGCCTGAACCAGCCGGAGTTGTTCTAGTAACGAAGGCGTGGCCAGGGCCGGGATTGCTTCGGCAAAGGGTCGGCCAACAACCGAATCATCACAATCAAACATGGCCAGCATGTTTTCATTAATGGTTCGGATCATCAACTGATCGCCGATAAAAACCGCTTTGGCAACTGGTGAGTTAAAAAATACATTCTGGGAGAAGAGCTCACTTTCCTCGATTTTCTGCTGCGCTACCATCGTTTGGGTCACGTCCTGCACCGTACCGCTAAACCGTACCGCCAACCCCTGTTCGTTGCGAATGGTTTGTCCTTTGGCGTGAACCCACCGGAAGGTTCCCGACGGATTTAAGGTTCGGAAGGTAATGTCATGGTCAGCCGTATTAAAGGGGCTAACGGATTGGGCATTGGCCCGCGCTACTCGTTCCCGATCGTCGGAATGGACTTGTTGCAGCAAAAGTGCTGGCGTTACCGGGAGGTCGGCCGGCAAACCAAAGAGCTCTTTGCAGATGCTGGAATATTGAATCTGGCCGGTCAAAAGATTTAAATCCCAGGTGCCGACGTGGGCGGCCAGTAAAGCCGAGCGGAGACGTTCGTTTTCAGCAACGATGTCATTCTCGGCAGATGAAGTGGGCTGGCTCATGGGCAAGTTTCATGACAATGCTGGAACGTGAACAGCTTCTGTCAGGAGCGATTGGCGAGTAAATATAATAGATACTTGGTTGCTATGGAGGGCGCTGGTTTTCAAAAAATTTAATTGGCGGTTTGCGTTACAATAAAGTAGATCAACGCCGTATCTTTGCTAGTGTATACAGGCACCTGAAGGGGGCATGAAGAAGAGCACGGGCATTCTGTGTTTAGTGTCAATAAACGATAACAAAGTTAACGAATGCCATTGTGTAATGAGTGTGAGTGCGTTTTCATCGTAGATGACGACGAAGATGATCAGTTTCTTATACAGCAGGTTTTTCAGCTGTATAGTCCGGAGTGTCGGATCAAGTTGCTCTCGAATGGCGTTGAATTGATTGAGGCACTGGAGCAGGCTCGTAAGCTGCCCGCTTTGGTGATACTGGACCTGAATATGCCCTACATGGGAGGCATGGAAGCCCTGGAGCTGATCCGGCAAAAAAACGTATTAAATACCTTGCCCATTGTTATCCTGACTACGTCGGATCAACAGATAGACCAGCAGCGGGCTTTGCGCCTGGGAGCCAACGGCTTTGTGACCAAACCGACCATGCTGGAGGGCTACAATCAGTTAATACTTAAAATTCGAAAAGAGTGGCTTCTTGGGCGCTGTATATAAGAAATTAAGGTTGGAAACAGGGAGACGAAAAAACCGTTACGACATCAGGTAACGGTTTTTTCATTAAAAAGCATGTAGAGATGGTGAGTGCGCAAACGTAAGTTGCGCTTATTCCTGCAACTGGGCCTGGAGAAACGGACCCGCCTGCGTGATCGCTTTCCGGAATGCTTTCTCTTTTTCGCCAATCAGGTCAAAGCAGTAATATTGAATCTGGGAGCCGACTGGACGCTGGACACCTTGCTGAACTTCCCCTTTAAACTGGGGGAAAATTTCGCGCTGAAAATATTCCTCCACCGCCAGGGTCAGGAACATTTCGCAGGTGCTTGACCGAAAACCGGTCAGTAAATGAGTAGTGCTGGTAATTCTGATATTATTAAACATATGGGAGGGTTAAAAAAGAGGTTTTCAACTCAATTAACTGACCCAAGCAACCTGCCATCACATTCTATCTACGCTTCGCTAATAGGGTATCAATTTATACGATAGGCTCCAGATACGTCTGGATGGAAACTTTTAATTTCAATCAAATGAATGTTCCGGCGAAAAACCGGGCGTTTTGGTTATTACAATGGTACTAACTGTCTATTAGTATAAATAATGGTTTGTCTGATAAAGGGGTGGAAGTACAAGGATAAAAGGAAATTAATTAATTGCTAAAATCGGTTACAAAAATCAGTCCAATACTTTTTTTAGGCTTTACCATTTCTGAAAAAGCCCCGTTCTTTGCCGTAGATTTTATCGATTTTGTCTTCTGAGCCGAAGCCGGGTAGTACTAAAAAAGTAAGTAGTTGATGGGCGGAATTAATGCGGTCGGATAAAGGGGTTGTTCGTTTGTAATTGCTGATTTTCAGTAGTTTGTAATTGGTTATCTGTTCAGCTTTGAAGCGTGTTTCTTAGAAGTGAGCTGAGGTCAGCAGAATAAAAAAAATACAAGCATCATCAAAAAAGGCCTGAATTTAAAAATATAAAAAAAGTTTGACTGACGGATTGGAGATCGACAGAGTCTGGGGGTTTTTACCTTTTTTAGCAGTCGCCGGAACGCGTTTTTGCAAGATGGCACAAATCTTGATAGGTATTTTTACGGAATCGAGTCTAGGTATAAATTGGGGCTACCCCCGACCTGACTCCGTCTTATGAATACGTCTCCAGCAGACCTTCTATTTTAACCAATAAATCCTGCATAGCAAACGGTTTCATCAGAAACGCATCGGGCGCTGCCTGGGAAACGCCCTGTCTGGCAATTGGCAGATCAGCGCCGGAGATTAAGATAACGGGCAGCTTGATGGAAGAGGCCCGCAGACTTTCCAGAACTTCCAATCCGCTGAAATGCGGCATCAACAAATCCAACAGAAGCAAATCCGGGCGCTTTTCCGAACGAAGCCAGTTCAGTACTTCCCGGCCATCGTTGGCAATCAGAACTTCATAGCCGGCCCGGGTAAGTTGAAGGGTTAACAACTGCCTGTAAGCAGCATCATCGTCTACAATCAGAATCTTTTGCTTTTTGTTCATCTTCGTTCGACCACTGCATCAATTCCTGGGCGAAATTGATCTGACCTCATGCTGTGCAAAGCTGCTAGAAGTGGGCGGTTTTCTGAATTAAACGTAAATTAAGTGGAATTGTTTTGCGGAGTAGTGCTATAAATTCCAGGTATTACTTGGTAAGAAATACCGAATCCCGGCGGACCATTGCCTCATCAGCGGGCCCGTTTCGAAACACTCATAGAGCGCCCCGGTTGTAAGGACTGATCTTCAAACGAACGAATGTTCTTTCTATGCAAATGAAAAATCTATGGATTAAGTCCCTACTTGTGGGGTTGGCTGGTGTAACTTCTCTAAATTCCTGCACAAAAGATCATCTCATTGATGCCAAAGTACCCGAAACCAATAAAGAACCGACGTCGGCCAGTATTCAGGGCAATGTTTTTGAACCAGCGCTGGTCGATGCTACCAACGAACGGGTGGCACAATTGAAGCTTCCCGCAGGATTTGGCATTGCCAAGTTTGCCGATCAACTGGTAAAACCCCGAATGCTGGCGGTTGGCTCATCAGGGGATGTATACGTTACCAGCCGCGAGGAAGGCAAAGTAAGGCTCTTGCGCGACACGAACGGCGACGGAAAAGCGGATGTGAATCAGGAGGTGGCCTCGCTCAAAGCTGTACACGGTATCACCATTCATGCCAATAAGATGTATCTGGTGACGATCAAGGAACTATACCGCGCTGATATCAATTCAGATGGAACCTTGGGCGCTCCCCAGCTACTGATTAATGATTTGCCCGACGGCGGCCAGCATCCCAACCGCACCCTTGCGTTTGGGCCGGATGGGTACATGTACATCACGGTAGGCAGCACCTGTAATGCCTGCGCCGAACCCAATGCCGAACACGCAACGATTCTGCGGGCCGATGCTGATGGGAAGAATCGCAAAATTTACGCGAGCGGTTTGCGTAACACCATCGGTTTTGGCTGGCATCCGGAAACAAAAGAACTCTGGGGCCTTGACCACGGAATCGACTGGCTGGGCGACGAGCAGCAGAAGGAAGAACTAAACCAGATCAAAGAAGGGGCGTTCTACGGCTGGCCGTATATTTACGGTGATGGAAATTACAATCCGCACCCCCGGCCCATGGGCGACACCACGTACGCGCAGATTCTGGCCAAGACTACTTTGCCCAGCTTATCATATGAAGCGCACGCGGCTCCGATGGGTATGATCTTTTATACCGGTTCCGGGGCCGCTGGCGGTTTTCCGGCGGAGTATCAGCACGATGCATTTGCTACCATGCGCGGATCGTGGAACCGTATGCAGCCTGCGGGTTACAAAGTGGTACGGATTCATTTCGAGAATGGCAAGCCTGCGCGCGTTGATGATTTTGTGACGGGATTTCTGGTGGACAACAACCGTGCTCAATTTGGTCGGCCGGTTGGTATTGCCACCATGCCCGACGGCTCGTTGCTGTTTACGGATGATAACAACGGCGTGGTGTACCGGGTGAGCAAAAAGTAAAGCTTGATTGTTCATGATCAGCCTGTTATAAAAAGCCCGCGGCTCAATCGAACCGCGGGCTTTTTATGCTTTTCATGACAGGTTACGGGTGTAATCCGATCGTTTGGGAAATATTGATGGGGGCCTTAGAAAGTCGTCAACCGATCCCGAACTCCCGCAGTGCGCGTGGGAAGTTGCGCCCTTCGTGTCCCGACCGACTCAGTTTGACCAACGCAAACCGTTGCAGCATATCCAGGTTCAGCCAGTCTGAGAGGAAGATTGGGGCGCATTTCCATTCCAGGGCTTTCTGCTGAACTTCGTCTGGCACCTCCCGGAGGTTTTCCCAGCTGGCATCGACCGTCGGCAGTTCACTGGCGGCTAGCTGAAAATACGTTTCGACCAGTTGTCCGACCCGCAGGCGATAGGCTGCAATTTCGGCGGACGTAAAACAGGGGAGAGCGGCCAGCTCCCGTTTTTCGGCAACACTGAATTTAACCCATTGGGGCAATTTGAGTTTGATGCCGCAGGTGTCGAGCTTGTACCGCACGATCATCGGGATGCAGCGGAGCGAATCGACAAAGTCGTTCTCAAAATGAAAATAAACGGGCGTGAGGGCGTGTGCTTTCATGGCTTTAGAGGGTAATTGGAGCGGTATTTTTCCACGGAATGATCTGGAGCTCGGCCTTTGGGGCATCGCAGGTAGCACACGTGTAGCTTTCCGGTAAATCACGAAACAGCACACCCGCCGGGATACCGTTCCGGCTGTCGCCATACTGAGAATCATAAACCGTCAGGCAGTGCGGGCACTGATGGAGCAATGGATTATAACCCGGCGATGGTTCGTTTTTTTCGGCTTCCGGACGTACGGTTTCGAGGGGTTCCGGTGGGCGGTGGGTGCTGAATTTCCGGCACAGGCGCTGGAGCTGGTAAGGCAAATGAATTTTGAGCAAACCCTTCTCAAAGAGGCAATACGTTCGGCTGTTCGGATTAAAGTTTTCGGTGAAATACAGGTCGTAGACGCTGAATAAGGCAAGCTGTCCAATCGAAATCAGGGGCCGCCGACGGATCAAAACAGAGCCAAAAACTTCGGATTTGGGGCGAGTCTGCACACCAAAACACAGCCCGAAGGTGCGGGTGTCGTTTTTCTCGAAAAACCGTAAAACATATTTCTTTAGCTGGTTGCCTTCGTCGGAATGATCTTCCGTTTGCCAGGCCAGCTCGTTGGCCGCGTGCCGGACGTTGATGTTGTGTTTGCCCATGATCTGCGACCATCGTGGCCGGTCTTTTTCTTCAATGCCTTTGATAATGAGCGATTTCCAGGGTGTTACGCAGATTTCGCCGATTCGGGTTTTCAGGCAAAGAGTACAAAGGTCGAGCAGGAAGGCCACCGGAAATTGTTCGTCACGGCGGTACAGCCCCAGCCACGAACGCTGGCCGTAGCGATTAAAGCCCTCGTAATAAGGCAGCGAGAACTCCGGCAGCTCAACATCTTGCGTAACGGGTTGGGTGATGAATGTCCGGTTGGTGGTAACCGCCTGATAAAGCCCTTTGCTATCGTTGATTTGGCCGTCCAGCATGGTGTCTTCTACCAGCCGCGCCAGTCGGCCGACCTCGTTCGTGTAAATCAGTTCCGGCCAGCAAAAAACCGTATTGGTCTGTTTAAACCGTACGTACAGGTACCAGAAATGCGGTTCGGTCGAGGCAATAAAATTGAGGTTGCTGGTAAAAAAAGGCGTAAAGCTCTGGTTGGCATCCGACAGGTTAACTTTCAGCCGGGGGGCGTAATCGAACTGATCCAGTACGGTATGGTACTCGCTTTCCCGCAGCCAGGCACCGGTATGAAACACTTCGTCACCACAGTACGAACTGATGAGGTTGGGCCACTGATCGGTATTCGTCTCAAAGCGTACGGGCAGCGTTTTTAGCTTTTTCTCTAACGCCCGCAATTCTTCGTAATGCACCAGCATCAGCAATTGCTGGCGGTTTCCAAACCGCACTTCCCGAACCCGCGCTTCGTGCGTTGCCAGCAGCACCTGTTGCAGCGTTCCCGGTGACACGATCCCCGCCGGAAGGTTGATTTTTAAGGTATAGTAATCGCGCATGGCAGTTATGAATTAAGAGTTGGCTCCGGCATCAGCTTAGGGCTTCTTCGCTTTGATTAGTAGAGCTTTTAGCTTGAATGCCAGACCATACAGGTTTAAGTGGGTCAAACACTAGCTACCTGGTGTGATTAATTCTTCACTCATAATTTTTGATTCTTCACTCTTTAAAAGAATACTGCGTACTTCGGGTCGGCAGGAGCCGCAGCCAGTACCAGCGCCGGTTGTCTGGCAGAGCTGCTGGAAGTCTGTGCAACCGTTTTGAATAGCCCGCTCCAGATTACCTTGCCCAACTGCGTTGCAGGAACACACCAGTTTACCGGCCACCGGATCGACCTTTTTGCTGGAACGTAGGAGTTGCAACCGCTTTTCGGATAGTTCAAGACCGTTGGCAATCAGATCGCGGAATTCCTGAAACTCGTTTTTGTCACCGACCAGAATCGCACCCACCAGCTTGTCATTGTGTACAATGCACTTTTTGTAATACCGTTTTGCCCGGTCGATGAAAACAATCTCTTCGTATTCCGAACCCGCGTGGGGCGGTACCTCGGCCAGCCCAATGCTGCACAGGTGAAGTCCTTCCATTTTCAGAATGTTCATGGAAACACTGCCCCGATACGGCTGGGAAATATCCCCGGCGATGAACCGCGCGGCCGCTTCGGCCTGCTGTTCGGCAGCCAGGGTGATGCCCCACATCTGCCCGCGCCACTGCGCCAGCTCGCCGGCGGCAAAAATGGCCGGATCAGAGGTTTGCAGATAATCATTGACTACCACGCCCCGGCTGCACTCCAACCCGGCTGCCCGGGCCAGTTCGACGCTGGGCACGGTGCCGATGGCCATGACCACCACCTGGCAGTCGAGCTTTCGGCCCGATTTGAGCCAGACGCCTTCCACCCGTCCGGTGCCCTGAAAAGTCTGAACTTCCTCGTTGAAATAAATATCGATGCCCCGATCCAGCAATTCACGGTAGAGCAGATCGCTGGCTAATGGGTCCAACTGGCGCTCCATAAACCGTCCTGATCGTTGCACCACCGTTACCCGAACGTTCATCAACCGCAGGGAAGCGGCCAGTTCGAGACCCAGTAAACCACCGCCCACAATCACGGCATGCGCCCGGCCATCGTCCGTCAGGAAGGGCAGGAGCGAGTCGGCATCCAGCCGCGAACGCATGTTGAAAATGCCCGGCAGGCGCGGTATCCCTTTTGGCATGAAGGCGCTGCTTCCCGTGCCGAGCAGGAGTTTATCGTACGTGTGTTCAGAACCGTTGCTGTCAATAACAACTTTGGCGTTGCGGTCGATGTGTTCAATGCTGACGCCCTTATGAACGGTTAGGTTGGTTTCGGCGAATTGATCTTCCCGTAGTTTAACGAGCTGTTCCCACGTCTGCGCTCCGCTGATGTAATCGGGCAGCAGAACGCGGTTGTAGAACGGGTAGATTTCCTTGGAAAAGACATGGATTTCATCTTCCTGATTGAGTTGGCGGTAGGCATTGATGAAGCCCAGCCCGGCGGAGCCCGCGCCGATGATGATAATTTTTTCGGACGGTTTTTGGTACGGTAAAACGTCGACCGCCGAAAATTTAAAATCGGGTTCTTTCGACTTCGGATCAACCAACGCGTTGGTCAGATTATTGGCGCGGTTCAGGTCGCTGTTGAGTTGCTTCCCCCAATGCATGGGCAGAAAACACAGGCCCGGCCGAACGTCGTCTGTCAACTGCGCTTTGACCCGCACCTCCCCGCGACGGCCTTTCACAACCACCAGCTGGCCTTCCCGAATGCCGCGGTTTCGGGCATCGTCGGGGTGAATTTGCAGCAGCGGTTGTGGAACGTGCTGGTTCAGTTTGGCCACCCGCCCCGTTTTGGTCATTGTATGCCATTGGTCGCGAATGCGGCCCGTGGTCAGCACCAGCGGAAAATCCTCGTCCGTTGGCTCGGAAGCATTGCCGTCGGGCACGGCGTGAATCTGAGCGCGCTGGTTGGGGGTGTAAAACCGGTGATCGGTAAAAAGCCGCTGCGTGCCAATCCCGTTCCCGCTGTTCTTCGTCTGTGCCGAATAGGGCCATTGGATGGTTCGCATCTCCCGGAGCCGCTCATAACTGACGCCCGTCATATCAACGTTCGTACCGGCGGTGCTCTGTGCATATTCGCGGTACACCTCCGCGCTGTTTTGGTAATTGAAGGCTTCCTGAAAGCCCAGTTTCTGCGCAAACCGCCAGATGATTTCGGCATCGGGCAGGGTTTCGCCGGGCGCGTCGAGCACTTTGGGCAGGTACGTAATCCGGCGCTCGGCGTTGGTCATGGTACCTTCTTTTTCGAGCCAGGCTGCAGCGGGCAATACCACATCGGCAAACGCCACGGTATCGGCGCGGTTGGAAATATCCTGAACGACCACAAACCGGGCGTTCTTCAGTGCTTTTTCGGCTTTGTTTACGTCCGGCAGGCTCACCAGGGGGTTGGTGTTGATGATCCAGATGGCTTTCAGTTTGTCATCAGCCAGCGCATCAACCATTTCGGTAGCGGTCAGGCCCGGTTTGGCTGCAATCTGAACCGGGCTATTCCAGAACGCTTCCAGTTCGGCGCGGTGGGCAGCGTTGGTTACATCGCGGTGGGCAGGCAGGCCGTTGGCCAAACCACCCACTTCCCGGCCACCCATGGCGTTGGGCTGCCCCGTCAGCGAAAAAGGACCGTTGCCGGGCTTCCCGATTCGCCCCGTAATCAGGTGCAGATTGATCAGCGACAGGTTTTTGTGAACACCAACGACTGATTGGTTCATGCCCATCGTCCAGAGCGACAGAAAGCCCTTCGAGCGACCAATCCAGTGGGCAGTTTGGCGAATTGCTTCCGGCTCAATGCCGCAGAGGTCGGCAGCTTCTTCCACGGTTCGCTGCATGACCTGCTCGCGGTAGGCCGAAAAACCGTCGGCGTGATTCGTGATGAAATCAGCATCAATCTGATCATTCTCAATCAGCAACCGACCGATGGCGTTGTTCAGAACAATATCGGTGCCGGGCCGGATGGGCAGATGCAGATCCGATGAGCGGGCGGTGTCGGTTCGGCGCGGATCGACACAAATGATCCGGACATGCGGGTTGGCGGCTTTGTGCGCTTCAATCCGTCGCCAGAGAATCGGGTGGCACCAGGCTGGATTGGCTCCCTGCACGTAAAAAAGGTCGGCCTCCTCGATATCATCGTAGCAGATCGGCACTGAATCTTCGCCCAGTGACAGTTTATAGCCAACCACCGCCGAACTCATGCAAAGCCGCGAGTTGGTATCGATGTTGTTGGAGCCGATAAAGCCTTTGATCAGCTTGTTGACCAGGTAATATTCTTCCGTCAGGCACTGCCCCGACACATAAAAGGCCACCGAGTCCGGGCCGTATTTTTGAATGAACGTTCGAAAAACGGCGGCCGTACGTTCCAGCGCCGTGTCCCAGCTAACGCGTTGCAGAGGCATGGAACGGTGGGCGCGCATCTGCGGATACAGCAACCGGTCTGACCCATCCATGACCGTGTAGTGCAGGTTCATACCCTTCGAACAAAGCATACCCCGGTTGGAGGGGTGTTGCTTGTCGCCCTCAACGGTCAAGCGTCCGTTCGGTTCCTGTTTGACCACAATGCCGCAGCCAACTCCACAATAACAACAGGTCGTTTGATGAGCCATGATTTCAGAATTATGAGTTAAGAGTGAGGAGTTATGAGTTAAATGTTAGCTCCGCAAAAATCATGAACTGGCAGCGCCAACTCATAACTCCTCATTCTTAACTCCTTACGCGGTTTGTAATTCGGTTTCTACGGTTTTGACAACGGCGGATTTGCCAAAGTTGACCAGGAACAAAAGCAACCCCACGGCGGCAACGAGTGCGCCGATATACAGGAAAGCCTGGCCGTACGTAATGGATTGCGATTTGAACAGGAAGCCCATCAGCATACCGCCGATGTTGCCGCCCGCTCCGACTACGCCGGAGATCACGCCCACGGCTTTGGGGTTTACGAAGGGAACAATGGCGTACGTGCCGCCATTGGCCATTTTCAGGAACAGGGCAAATAGCAGCATCGAGCCAATGGCCATTGCCAGGTTACCCGATTGGGCAAACAGCGCAATGCCGATGCCCTCCAGCAGCAGCATGCTGGCCAGCAGGATGCCTTTGCCACGCATTCCGTATTTCTGACCCACTCTGTCGGCAACGATACCACCCAGCGCCCGGGCGAAAATGTTCATGAAGCCAAAGAGCATGGCCCAGAAGCCAGCTTCGGTTTCTTCCATGTGAAAATTGTCGAAGAAGTACAGGGATGCGACGCCGTCGAAAGTAATTTCCATGCCGAAGCAGCAGGCGTAGGCCAGGGCGAGCGCCCAGACGCGAATGTCGGCGCAGGCTTTCCAGAAACTGATTTTTTCGCCTTTTGTCGCGCGTTGCTCCACTTGGTCGTAATTGCCATTAGGGGTATCGGCGGTAAACCGGTAGTATACGAACGCCATAACCAGCATCATCACGCCCGGCACCACCATCGCCATGCGCCAGGCGTCGGATTTGGCGTATCCAAAACCAATAATGGTAGCCATAATCACCGGCATCGCCAGTTGCGTAATTCCTCCGCCGAGGTTACCCCAGCCGCCGGCAACGGCGTTGGCGGTTCCTTTGATACTTGGAGCAAACATCACCGAGGTATGGAATTGCGTGATGACAAACGAGGCTCCGATAACGCCAATCGCCAGCCGAAACAGCAGAAAGGTTGTGTAATCGTGGGCCAGGCCAACAAACATCACGGGCAGGGAACCCAGCACCAGCAGGGCTGTGTACGTTTTGCGCGGTCCCCAGGTGTCGCAAAGTTTGCCCACCAGCAGCCGGGCGAAAATCGTAGCCGAAACCGCAGCAATAATGGTGTTGCCCACCTGCGGTTTGGTCAATCCCAGGTCGGCCCGGATGGCGGGCATCAGCGGAGCCAGTCCGAACCAGCCGAAGAAGCACACAAAAAAGGTCAGCCAAGTGATGTGAAACGTGCGCATCTGGATGCCCTTGAAACTAAAAATCCGGAGCGATTCGAGCGGTTGGTTTGTAGTTGCTTTCATGTCAGTATCGGTTTTTTATTTGGCGAAAAAGTCCGGTCGGATATTGATCATCAGGTAAGCCCAGGTTCCGAGCTTGTTTTTCTGGTCCATAGTGCCCTGTTTGCTGTATTCCAGCGTGTTGGTGCCGTTCATAAGGGCGTAGCCGCCTTCCAGTGTCGTGAATTTGTTCAGGGTATACGTGGCGGTAAAATCATACTCGACACCGAGCGTCGGTGCCAGAGTCGCCCCCGCCGGAGCGTCGGGCAGCTGGTTGTACGTGGTAGCCGCCAAAGCGAAATAGTGAACGTCCAGCCCGGTGGTCAGGCGTTTTCCAGCATACTTGAATTTGAGGAATGCATCCTGCAAACCGCCAGCGGGTGAGCCGGTACCGACGTAGAAGTAGTCCATATAGCCCCAATGTTTGTGGGGTGTACCGTACAGCGGGTCAAATCGGTTGGTTTCGCCCCCTTTGAGCGTGTTGGCGTGGTTGCCGGAAAGCACTTCATAGCCCGGACTGACGCTGAACAAGCCCTTCTGAAAAACCGCATTGATGCCGTAATGATGGGCCTTCCGAATGCGCAAGCCGTCGCGGTCGCGGCCATTTTGCCAGTAGCCAAAGGCTTGCCACTGCACAGGCAGAAATGTACCGGACGCGTGGCCCAACTGCCCCGTTAGCATGGCACCGTAAGTGATGCGGGAATGAACGCCCGGCCGGTCGTAACGGCGGCCATATACGTAACCTGTTGAAACGTTGCCGATGGAATCTGTGCGGTATTTGGAGAAATCGTCTTTGAAAACCAGCGCCGAGAATTTGGTCCGGTTGAACTTCCGGGTCAGGTACAAGAGCTGGAATGCTTTAAACTGTTGATTCTGTCCGTTGGTACTGACGGCATTGGCCACCACCGGTGCTCCTCCTTTGCCGCTTGTAGGCAGAAAACCGCCCGGAATCGGCAGCGTCACGTTTTTCGTCGAAAGGGCTGAGGTGGGGGCGTTGGCTGGCGTGTAGCCCGTTCCGGTGAGCCCGGCAGCGTCGGAGTTCTGGTTGAAGCCCAGTCCCAGATCCAGCGCCCAGCCGTGATGTTGGGCTTTTAACAGCGCTGCATCAAACCGACGGCCCTGTTGCAGCCAGTCGAGATTCCCCAGCAGCCGAACGTCGTCGTACACCAGCTCCTGTCGCCCAATTTTCAGCGACAGCCTATCAAGGGGAGCAAATTTGAGGGTCGAGTCGGCGCGGTTGATCAGCACCAGGTCCGCCCAGGCTTCGTGCATCATAAGCCGGTTTCCGTCGGCTACACTGATGGTAGAGGCATCCTGCCCCCAAACCCGAACATCCTGCACCGCCACGCCAAAGGTGATACGATTCCACTGGTAACCGAACGTCAGGCGGGTGCGCTGCGACGTAAAAGCAGCCGCCCGGCTATCGCGCGGGCTGAGGTTGCCGTAACCGTCGCGCAGTTCGGTGCGGGTGCGTAACTGCCCGATCAGCGAAAACTGCGCCTGTAGTTGCGTTGAAATAAGCAGCGTTAGGGCGCTAATCGTTACGATCCGTATAAGGTTGCTATTCATAAATCGAATGGCCAGATGAGAGAGAAAATGAAACCGGTAGGCAAAAAATATCCCGCGTTGCCCCGAAAAGGCGACGGGCAGGCAATGGCCTGAAAGGACGGTTAGTAGCAGTGAACGAGCGGCCTATTCACCTGAAGGATGGAAAGGAGCGATTTGCTTTACGTGCGTTTTTTCATTTTCTTTGAGATGTTTGTGTTTTACATAGACAACCTGTTTTTGCCGATCCAAAGGTGCCCCCACACCGGATCGGCTTTTTTTGGGTTTATGGTTTACAGTTTACAGTAGCTGACGCGCTAGACTGAATGCGCGAACGAACCGGTGTCAGCTACCGTAAACCGAATACTGAAAACCGTCAACCGGTACACTCCGCATGCATTCGGCCAGGTAGGACGGATGCAGCGTAACGACCTCGCCAATAACCATGACCGCGGGCGCCCCCACGCCCTGTTCGGCCACCAGATGCGGCATCTTCCAGACCTGTCCCAAAACGCACTGCTCATCGATGCGCGTTCCGTTCTGGACAATGGCCATCGGCAGGTGACCCCGCCCGGCCTGGCAGTAAAGTGCGCAGATTTCCGCTAGTTTGTTCATGCCCATCAAAATCACCACCGTGGCTTTGGACTGCACCGCCAGCCGCAGGTCGTCGGAGAGCTCGCCGTGACGCGTGGTGCCCGTAATCACCCAGAAGCTTTCGCTCACGTTCCGGCAGGTCACCGGAATGCCCTGCGAAGCCGGAACGGCAATACTGCTGGATACGCCCGGTACCACTTCGCAGGGAATACCGTAGTGGCGTGCGTGCTCGTATTCCTCAAAACCGCGCCCGAACACGTAAGAGTCTCCCCCTTTCAGCCGGACTACGTGGCCGTGTTCCTGCGCCAGCCGGACGATTAGCTGGTTAATTTCTTCCTGCGTGAACGACGCTTTACCAGCCCGTTTCCCAACGTATGTCTTCAGAGCGTGAGCGGGTGCGTATTCCAGTAAAGTTGCGTTGGCCAGATCATCGTACAATACGACATCGGCTTTTCGGAGCGCCCTGACCCCCTTCAAGGTGATCAATTCGCCGTCGCCGGGACCCGCCCCCACGAGTGTAAGCTTTGGCTGCATCATGCTACTGATTTTTGATGGTGTTATAGTGTAAATATACTATATATATAAATATTGCTATTGATAAAATCTGTGTCAAAAATAGAGGTAATATTTTGCAAAACAATAGTAATTTGTTAAAAATAAGATTAAAAATTGAGTTGTATAGAATTAAATATTAGGTTTTTGGAAAAAATCAGTATAGTTTTGAAGTGTGATATTTGAATTATTTACTGGGGGTATTCTTTGAATATTGCAATATAAAAACAGGTTTGTTTTACTCTTATAGTTACTTATGACTATGAATACAAACACAAACAAGCGGATCATTGTGATTGGTAATGGCATGGTGGGCTACAAGTTCTGCGAAAAGCTGATTGCCAAAGAAAAAAATGAACGACGGTTTTCACTGACGGTTTTTGGGGAAGAGCCCCGGGTGGCTTACGACCGGGTTCATCTAAGCGCCTACTTTGCCGGAAAAACCGCCGAAGACCTGACCATGGCGCCGGAAGCGTGGTACGCCGAGAATGGGATTCAACTGTATCTAACCGATCCGGTGGTTGACATCGACCGGGAACGCAAGGAAGTGCGTTCGCACCACGGTCTGGTAGTGCCTTATGACTACCTGATCCTGGCAACCGGTTCGGGCGCATTTGTGCCGCCGGTTGCGGGTGTCGAGAAAGACGGGGTGTTCGTCTACCGCACCATCGAAGACCTGGACCTTATTCAGGCCCACGCGCGGAAGGCCCGGAAAGGTGCTGTGCTGGGGGGCGGTTTGCTGGGGCTGGAAGCCGCCAAAGCGCTGCTTGATCTGGGGTTGGAAGAAGCGCACGTCGTTGAATTTGCACCGCGCCTAATGCCCCGGCAAATCGACGATGCCGGATCGAAAATTCTTCAGGCCCAACTGGAGTCGCTGGGGCTGAACATCCACCTGTCGAAAAGTACGCAGCAGCTTACCGGGGAGGATGTCATTACCGGAATGGAGTTTGCCGATGGCTCGACGCTGGAAGTAGATATGCTGGTGATTTCCGCCGGGATTCGCCCGCGCGATGAGCTGGCGAAAGCAAGCGGTCTGGAAACGCACCCCCGCGGGGGCGTGGTGGTCGACAATTTTCTCCAGACGTCCGACTCGTCCATTTTTGCCATCGGCGAATGTGCCGTAGTGCACCACATGATTTATGGGCTGGTAGCGCCCGGTTACGAAATGGCCGAGGTGGTGGCCTCCCGGCTGATGGGCGACACGAAGGAGTTCAAGCCGTTTGATATGTCGACCAAGCTGAAACTGATTGGTACGGATGTGGGGAGTTTTGGTGATCCATTTGTGGCCGAGCCAGCCAGCCGAACCATCGTTTACGAGAACAAAGCGAAAGGAGTTTACAAACGGGTGAACATCTCGCCGGACGGCAAAGAATTGTTGGGTGGAGTTCTGGTGGGCGATGCCGAGCAGTATAATATGCTGCTGCAAACCTGCAAGAATAAAACTGTACTGCCGCCCAATCCGGAAGACCTGATTCTGGGCGCGCGTGGGGGCGAAGAAGCGGGTGCTGGCGTGATGAGTCTGCCCGACGATGCGCTGATCTGTTCTTGCGAAGCCATTACGAAAGCCATGCTCTGCCACGAAATCGGCGAGAAAGGCCATACCACCGTTGAGGCACTCAAGAAAAGCACCAAAGCCTGCACGGGGTGTGGGGGCTGCACACCCCTGGTGAAAGACCTGATTCAGGGCGTGATGAAACAGCAGGGTTTGTACGTCCGAAACATCATTTGCGAACATTTCGACTACACCCGGCAGGAGCTGCTGGATCTGGTCAAAATCAACCGGTTTCAGACGTACGATGCGGTTCTGGACCAGTTTGGAAAAGGAGATGGCTGTGAGGTTTGTAAGCCGCTGGTTGCTTCGCTGCTGGCCAGCCTCTGGAACGAAAATATTCTGGAGCAGGGCCGGGCTACCATACAGGACTCCAACGACCGGTTTTTGGCCAACATCCAGAAAGGCGGCACGTACTCGGTGGTTCCGCGCATTCCCGGGGGAGAAATCTCACCAGACAAGCTGATTGTCATTGGGCAGGTGGCTAAAAAGTACGGTTTATACACCAAAATCACCGGTGGGCAGCGCATCGATCTCTTCGGTGCGCACGTGGGCGATTTGCCCAGAATCTGGGAAGAACTGATAGCGGCCGGTTTCGAGAGCGGCCACGCTTACGGGAAATCACTGCGGACGGTGAAAAGCTGCGTCGGATCCACCTGGTGCCGGTTTGGCGTGCAGGATTCGGTGTCGTTTGCCATTGAAGTGGAGGATCGTTACAAGGGCATACGGTCTCCACACAAGATCAAATCGGGCGTGTCGGGCTGCATTCGTGAGTGTGCCGAGGCTCAGAGCAAAGATTTTGGCATCATCGCCACCGAAAAAGGCTGGAATCTATACGTAGGCGGCAACGGCGGTTCCAAACCGCAGCACGCTCAATTGCTGGCGTCGGATGTGGACAAAGAAACCTGCATTCGCTACATCGACCGTTTTCTGATGTTTTACATCAAAACTGCTGATCCGCTGGCCCGTACCGCAACCTGGCTCAATAAAATGGAGGGCGGCATGACGTACCTGAAAGCCGTGGTGGTGGACGATGTGCTGGGCATTGCTGCCGATCTGGAGCAGGAGATGCAGTTGCTGGTCGATACGTTTAAATGCGAATGGAAAGAAGTGGTTGACAACCCGGAGCTCCGCAAACGGTTTACCCACTTTGTCAACGTACCAGAGCAAAAAGACCCGACCGTCCGGTTTGAATCGCTGCGCGATCAGAAGCGGGCCGTGGAGTGGAAATAACGGTTTTTTGTTCATCGTATTCTGTACTACGGTTGTGCAGCCGGGATTTCCCAACAATCATCCTTGTCTTTTTCTAACCACATTACTATCATGGAAGCGCTTGTTGCAGATAAAGAAGAAATGACCTGGCGGCTGGCCTGCCGGGTCGACGATATTCCCGAAAATGGCGGTGCCTGTGTGCTGATCGACGGGCACCAGATTGCCGTTTTCAATTTTACACGCCGGGGCGAATGGTATGCTACTGATAACGAGTGCCCGCACCGGCAGCAAATGGCGCTATCGCGGGGCATGACCGGTAGCCAGGGCGACGAGCCGAAGGTGGCCTGCCCGTTTCACAAAAAGACGTTTTCGCTCCGAAGTGGACAATGCCTGAACGATGAAGGCTACCAGATCAACACTTTTCCGGTGAAAGTAATGGACGGAATGGTGTATATTGGAGTGGAATAACCCAGCATGAGTCAGCTTGATGAACAGGTCGCAGCCCGGTTGACCCGGTTTTATGTGGTGGCGCTCACCGTTGTTGCGTTGCTATCGCTGAGCGGGCTGCTGTTTATCCGGCGAACCATCAGTACGCATTACGACGACAGCCGGGTGGTGAACGTAGCCGGGCGGCAGCGGATGCTCAGCCAGCGGCTAACCAAGCTGGCGCTGTTGCGAATCACCGGAATACCGTCGGCTGATACGGTGGTATTTGATTCGCTGTTGCGGACCTGGAGTCAAAGCCACATCCAGCTGCGGAACGGAATGTTGCGGATGGAAATGGCGTATTCCGTGCGGAAGAGCCGTCAGCTGGAAGCCATGTTCGCGCAAATCGAGCCGGTTTTCCGGTCGGTTTACGACAGCTTTCGGCAGATCAATAATGCCCATGCGCCACCTGCGCAGAAAAAAGCGGCCCTCGAGCGGCTGCTTCGCGAAGAGCCGCTTTTTCTGCAACAGATGAATGCAATTGTTTTCCGGTTCGATACGGAAAGTTTTGAACGGGTCCGGCAGCTGGAACAGGTCGAATGGGTGTTGACGGTGGCTACGTTACTGACCTTGCTGATTGAGGGGCTGCTGATTTTCAAGCCCGTGGTCAACCACACCCGGGAGGTCATTCGGAAGTTGACCGAATCGGATGAAGCACTTCGGGAGGCCAACATCAGCCTGGGACGCGCCAACGGGGATCTGGAAGTGGCAAATCAGCAACTGGTGCAGACACAGCAGGAATTGCTGCGGGCTACCGAAGAAAAATACCGGTTGCAATTGCTGGAAGATACCGTGCGGTCGGCGGCTTTGCTGGAAGGGCAGGAGGAGGAGCGACGTCGGTTTGCCCGTGAACTCCACGACGGCATCGGCCAGATGCTGACGGGCCTGAAACTGCACGCAGAAAAGCTAAAAACCGTTCCGTTTGCCGAACCCAAACACCGGCAACGGTTTGAGGAGTTGTGCGATCTGATTTACGACGTAATCCAGACCACCCGACAAACCTCGCACAATCTGATGCCGTCGGTATTGGGCGATTTTGGTCTGGCGGCTGCGCTCCAGTTTCTGGCGGACCAGGCGGCCCGTTCGTCTGGTCTGGCGGTGGTTTTTGAAGGAGCCGACTTGCCGAATCGATTGAGTCCGGCGATGGAAATTGGGTTGTACCGCATTGCGCAGGAGGCCCTGAACAATGCCATTAAATACGCCGAAGCGCAAACCATTCGGATTAAGCTGGAACTGGGAAAAGCCGTTCTGGAGTTAACCATTGAAGACGATGGAAAGGGCTTTGCCGTCAAGTCGGTGCTGAACGGCGAACGAAGGGTGCCCGCCATCAAGGGAATCGAAAACATGCGCACTCGTGCCCGGTTGCTAAACGGCGAATTCACCCTGACGTCGAAAAGCAAAAAAGGAACGAAAGTGCGAGTTCGGTTTCCGGTACGTTTTGATAGTCAGTAGTTTGAAAACTTTTTAGCGTATGCCCATACGGATTCTGGTTGCCGACGATCATTCTGTGGTCAGAAAAGGGATTCGGACCTTGCTGGAAGATGAAACCGATATCGAGATCGTGGGCGAAGCCCCGGATGGCGACGAAGCGATCAGTATGATTCCGGCGACTCAGCCGGACGTCATCCTGCTGGACATTACCATGCCCCGGATGTCGGGGATCGATACCTTGAAGGCGGTGACGCAGCAATTCCCGCGTGTTCGGGTGCTGATGTTCAGTATGCACAACAACCAGGATTATATTCTGAAATCTGTGCAATACGGCGCGGCTGGCTACCTGCAAAAAGACACGGATCGGGAGGAGTTGCTGCTGGCCGTTCGGACCGTGGTCGACGGGGATTTGTATTACCCGCCCAGCGCGTCGTCGGTGATCATTCGCCAACTGGTGTTGCCCGTGGCCAGCCCACTAAAAACCGACGCCGGCCCGCAGCCCAAACCGTCGATCTGGAAGGTAATTACCACGCGCGAAGCCCAGATTCTTACCTGCCTGACAAAAGGGATGAGTAGTCCTGAAATCGCCAAAGAGTTTGCCATCAGCCCCAACACCGTTGCCAACCAGCGGGCCAGCATCATGCGGAAAGCCGGGGTGAAAAATACCGTTGACCTCATCCGACGCGCGCTGGAAGATTCCGGAAAACCGTTGTGACTTGCTGGTGTTCCAGTGGCTCGAGAATGAGAGCTGCGTATTGGCGTTCAGCGCCACCACGGAGCTGTCGGGCAATGTTTTGCCAAACCTCGATCATGGCACGGCTGGCCTCGTAACTTGTCCCGAAACCCAGCGTCTGAATGAGTTGCCGGGCTTCTTCTGCTTCCGCGGTTTTGTGCGGATGGTGCCGAAGCCAGGCTTACCAGAACGTTTGGATGGCCGGATCGGGGGCAATGACCCACTTCTGAAACGAAGCATCACAGACAAAATCCACTGTGGTAAAATGCTGATAGTCCATGCCTTTGGTTCCGCTGGTCCTGGTTCTTATGCCAAGACAGTCGAGGTTGGCAGAGCTCATCAATTCTCCCGAAAAAAATCAATGGCCAGTCAGCTTTCATTGAATTTAGAATGCAATTGTTGGTTAAGGTGTTGTCAATCACTTTTCCGCTCGTTTGTGACCGGGTGAATTGGCTCGGAAGATTCGATTCAGCGTCAGCCGTAGGAATTGCAAAGGGGAGACACATTCCTAAATTTTCTACAAGCCGACGGTTTTATTCCCCCAATTTTTGTGGTGAACCGGTCCTCTGACTTCACCATGCAAAAGCCGATCAAAATCCTGAATATCGTTGGGGCGCGTCCCAACTTCATGAAAGTGGCTCCTCTTCACCGCGCTTTTCAGCAGTACGCTGCTGTTCAGTCGATTATTGTTCATACCGGACAGCATTACGACGCTAAAATGAGCGACGTATTTTTCAGTCAGCTGGAACTGCCGCAGCCCGATTATTTTCTGGGCATTGGCGGAGGGTCGCACGCGCAGCAGACCGCCCGCATCATGCTGGCGTTTGAAACCGTCATGGAAAAAGAGCAGCCCGACCTGGTGCTGGTGGTGGGCGATGTCACGTCGACCATTGCCTGCGCGATGGTGGCTGTAAAACTTCATGTTCCGGTGGTGCACGTAGAAGCCGGTTTGCGAAGCAACGACCGGCGAATGCCCGAAGAAATCAACCGTATTTTGACTGACCGGATTTCTGACCAGTTGTTTGTAACCGAACAAGCCGGGTTGGATAATCTGAAGCGAGAGGGCGTTGATGACGGAAAAGTACATTTTGTCGGCAACGTCATGATCGACTCGCTGGTGCATTACCGGCGGAAAGCCGCTGAAACCGAAACGGTTGAAAAACTGGGACTGAAGTCGAAAGAATACGTATTGATGACGATGCATCGGCCAGCTAATGTTGATGCGGAACACGGTTTGCGAAGCATTTTGCAGATCGTTGAAGATACCGCCCAGTACAAAAAAGTACTGTTTCCCATTCACCCGCGTACGTTGAGTAATATTGAAAAATTCGGGCTGGCCAACCGCCTGAAATCCATCGCCAATCTGAAGTTGATGGAACCCCAGGGTTACCTGGAATTTCTGAATCTGATGGAACACGCAGCCATTCTGGTGACGGATTCGGGTGGGATTCAGGAGGAGACGACTTTCCTGCAAGTGCCCTGTCTGACGTTCCGCGACAGCACGGAGCGCCCCGTGACGGTGGAGCTCGGTACCAACCAGTTGCTGGCCGATCTAAATCCCAAAACTGTTCACCAGAAGGTGATTGAAATTCTGGATGGCCGGGCTAAAAAAGGAACAATTCCTCCGCTTTGGGACGGGCAAGCCGCCGGGCGGGTGGCCGGCGTTCTATTTGATTAATGCCAAGATTGGAAACCAACAGAAACCGTGAAAACAGCAGTGTAAGGATGACGACGGGTATCATTTATACGGAACAAAATGGGGCATATTTGCAGAAAAACCCAACCTGGCACGTAGAGGATTCGCCGTGGAAGGCCCGGCAGATTCTGAAAATGCTGGACCGAAATCCAATTGCTCCTCAAACCGTGGCCGAAGTTGGTTGTGGAGCGGGCGAAATCCTGAATCAGCTGTATCGGGCCATGCCGGAAGATGTGGATTTTACGGGCTACGACATATCCGTTGATGCCATCATGCTCGCTAAACAGCGGGAGAAAGCCCGGTTGAGATTTCGGCATGAGAATTTCCTGGAAACGGAAACCGTCGTTGATTTGCTCATCATGATGGATGTGTTTGAACACGTGGATGATTACCTGGGGTTTCTAAAACAGTGCCGACAGAAGGCAAAGCATACTTTATTCCATATTCCGCTGGATCTGTCGGTGAGCGCCATTTTGAGAAACCGGTTGATGGCTGGCCGCCGGTCAGTGGGTCATTTGCATTATTTCATGAAAGAAACCGCGCTGGCTACCCTGACCGACAGTGGCTACGAAGTCGTTGATTTCTTTTATACAACGGGGTCGCTGGACTTGCCAATGAAGGATTTTCGGTCCAGGGTTGCGGTTTGGCCGCGAAAACTGCTGTATGCTATCAACGAAGACATGGCGGCCAAGCTACTGGGTGGTTTTTCATTGTTAGTACTGGCAAAGTAAGCCGATTTTTACCCCAAAATAGGCATTACAATAGGCCTTTGAGTGGCCGCCGGACCCGAGATTTGGATAGTTTTCTACACATCCACCTTTTGCCCTCCCTCTATATTTACAACACTGAGCCCTGGGTGAGTTTCCTGGGCAGCTCCTTGCACTTATTCCGTTTATACCGTGATTTTTTTGGGTTTAACGAATTGGAGAACAGGTGGTAGGCTACTAAGCCTGGTCGTACTGATTGGGCTAGGGCTGTTTACTCCGGCAACTGCTCAGAAGGTGAGCGAACTGACCGACGAGCAGGTGCAGCAGTTTATTCAACAAGCGAAAGAAACCGGTCTCTCCGAAGCACAGATTGAGCAAATGGCCTTGTCGCGCGGGTTCACGCCCGCCGATATTGTCAAGATGCGTCAACGTATTGCCGATCTGGAAACCAAACCGGAACAAAAACCGGTCCGCGACACGGGAGCTGGCCGTACCCAATCGGAAGAGCTGGCAACGCCCGTTTCCCAGCCCGTTACGAAACCCGCTCTAGCCGAAGAAAAAGCATCACCGGTTTTTGGCGCTTCCCTGTTTTCCAACGCCAGCCTGACGTTTGAACCCAACCTGCGGATTCCGACACCCAAAAATTACCAACTGGGGCCGGATGATGAGCTGATTGTGGACATCTATGGGAATGCCCAGCAAAACTACCGCGCCAAAATCAATCCGGAAGGTACCATTCGACTGGAAAATCTGAGTCCCATTTACGTCAACGGTTTGACTGTGGAACAGGCCGGCCAGCGCATTATTGGCCGGTTGCGGCAATTGTATACCGGCCTCAATGCGCCCGGAAGTGGTGTGCAGGCGGAAGTATCGCTGGGCAACATCCGGAGCATCAAAGTGACGTTGATTGGGCAGGTGGTCAAGCCAGGAACGTATACATTGTCGTCCTTAGGAACGGTTTTCAATGCGCTGTATGCCGCCGGGGGGCCTGATCCGGGTCGGGGCTCATTTCGGGATATCCGGGTGATCCGCGCAAACCGCGTGGTTCGCACCCTGGATATTTATGACTTTTTACTGGGTGCTGATCAGAAGGATAACATCCGTTTGCAGGATCAGGACATCATTTTTGTGAACCATTACGACACCCGGGTTGAGCTCAGTGGCGAAGTGAAGCAACCGGGAATTTATGAAGTAAAAAAGGACGAGTTTCTGAAAACCGTGCTGGCTTTTGCCGGAGGGTTTACCGATAAGGCTTATACCGCATCGTTGACGTTACGCCGGAATACCCCCAAAGAGCTGGAAGTTGGAACCATTCCGGCCGCCGAGTTGGAGAAATTTGTGCCCCAGCGCGGGGATCTGTACGTGGTGGGCAGCATTCTCGAACGGTTTGCCAACCGGGTCGTCATCAGCGGGGCGGTATTTCGACCGGGCACATATTCGCTGCAAAAAAATCCGACGCTCCGGCAGCTTATCACGGCTGCGGAAGGTTTGCGGGAAGATGCTTTTCTGAACCGGGGAACCATCCGGCGACTCCGGCCCAACCTCGATCCGGAATTGATACCGGTTGATCTGGGTAAAGTGATGCGAAGTGAAACGACCGATATTCCGCTGCAACGCGAAGACGAAATAACGGTTTTGGCGTACAGCGATCTGCGCGAAAAGCGGACCGTCTCGTTGCAGGGAGCGGTCAATAAACCCGGTGATTTTGCGTATGCCGACAGCATGAGTGTGGCCAACCTGATTGTGCTGGCGGGTGGCTTTGCGGAAGGGGCTACGGCCTCACGCATTGAGATTGCCCGGCGGCTCCGCAGCGATACCGCCGGTTTGCCGACCAACCAGAATGTCCGTCTGTTTCAGTTTGATCTGGACGAGAACCTGCGCCTGACCGAAAGCGATGCGCGGTTCAGCCTTCAGCCATTCGACCAGGTATTTGTGCGGACATCGCCCCGGTACGAAGCGCAAAAATTGGTGACCATCACGGGGGAAGTGCGCTATCCGGGACGGTACGCCATTCGGGATAAATCCGAACGGGTGTCGGATCTGATCAGTCGGGCGGGGGGGCTACAACCGGAAGCCTTTCTGAAAGCAGCCCGGTTTAGTCGGAATGGAGCCATGATTTCCATCAATCTTCGCGAAATTTTACAGAAGCCAACAGATAGCGGGAATTTGTTGCTGCTGGCGGGCGATTCCATCACGATTCCCCGGAAAGTGGAGCTGGTACGGATTCTTGGGGAAGTGCTTAATCCGTCGACGGTGGATTACAACTCTGATAAATCCTTTCGATCCTACATCGACGAAGCGGGCGGGTTTACCGCCAAGGCGCAACGACGGAGAACATACGTGATCCACGCGAATGGCAAAATCCGGCGAACCAAGCAATTCCTGTTCTTTCGTTCGTATCCCAAACCCGAGCCGGGCATGGACTTGATCATTCCGAGCAAGCCCAAACGGGAAGATACAAAATTGTCGCCTGCCGAGCGGATTGCTGTGATGACGGGCATCACCTCCCTGGCGGCAGTGGTCTTGACCGTAATTCGATTATTTTAATGAACGCAGAAGCCATCCCATCGACCGCGAATCATGTAGCGCACCAACCCGCGCCGGCCAGCCGTTACTGGCTGGGTTTATCGCCGGCCCGAATCGGTCAGGTGCTCTGGAAGAGAAAGGTGGTATTAGGACTGATTACAGGTTCGTTTGCGCTCATCGGTATTGTGCTGTCGCTGTTGCAGAAGCCGGAGTATACATCCGAAGCCCGAATCATGCCCGAAATAAGTCAGGGCTCGGGGGATTTGATCAAGCGGCTGGCCACCGTCGCGGGGTTTGCCGGGCTGGAGTTTGGCGAAACCGGTAGTGTCGATGCCGTTCGTCCCGACTTGTATCCCAAGGTATTACAGAGCACGCCCTTCATCCTGTTTCTGATGAAACAGTCGGTGCCGACGAAAGATGGCGGCCAGAAAACCGTGGCTGATCTGCTGACGGTTTCCGACGCCTGGTTTGACAAAAAGTGGTTTTCATCGCCCACCAAAACCGATATCATCCAGGCCAAAACCAGGCCCCAAACCATTCGGCTTACGCAGGAGCAGCAAGATTTGCTCGAAGATATTCAGCAGCGGGTGGGCGCTCAGATGGACACCCGTTCCGGAGTGATCACGGTTTCGGCCCAGATGCCCGATCCGGTAGCGGTGGCCGCCGTGACGGACATTACCCTGGATTACCTGACGCGCTACGTCACCAATTACCGCACCGAAAAATCCCGGCGCGATCTTGAGTTTTACACCAATCGGCTGAAGGAAGCCAAGCGTCGGTTTGAGCGGGCGCAGTACAGCATGTTTCAGTACAACGATCAGCATAAATACATGGTTGTGCAGGCGGCAACCATGGAAAAGCAACGCATTGACGCCGAACTGAACATCTCGCAGGTCGTCTACACGGAACTGGCCAAACAATTTGAGCAGGCCAAAATCAAGGTTCAGGAACAAACGCCGGTTTTCAAGGTCCTCGAGCCGGCCCGGATTCCGCTGAAACGCTCGTCGCCCCGGCGTACGGTGATGGTCGTTCTGTATACACTCGCCGGGTTTGTGCTCGGCAGTGTGTATTGCGTAGCGGTGGAGATGAAGGCCGTTGAGCAGTTGCGTCGAAGCCTGACGACGTGAGCAAGCCGCCGAAACAGGAAAGTCGAACGTGTTGATTGATACCCGATGCTGCATCGCGTTTTAAAATCGTTGGGAGCCAGTGCATTCGGCCAAGCCAGCCAGATTCTGATTCAACTGGTGAGCGTGCCGGTGCTGATTCATTATTGGGGGTTGATCTATTACGGCGAATGGCTGCTGTTGTTCTCGATTCCGTCGTACCTGACCTTGAGTGATGTTGGAATAACGTCGGCGCTTTCCAACGAATTACTCATCGATGTGAGCCGGAAGGAATACGTAAAAGCGGCACGGCTTCTCGGAAATGGCATCACGTCCATCATGGTCTTCGGGAGCCTTGGTTCGGGGCTGATCGCAGCCATTCTCTATGGAGCGGATTTTACAACCTGGCTGAAAATCAGCCAGGTTGGTGGGTCGGAAGCCTGGCTGACGGTGCTGTTGCTGATGGGATACGTGGTGATGCTGCTTCAGCAGGAGTTGCTCAGTACGGTTCCGCGATCCGAAGGGGATAATGCAAGTGGCCGAATCTGGATTACGCTGACACGCTTGCTGGAGTTTGGCGTGGTAGTGGCACTGGTCCGGCTGGAAGGGCAGGCCGTGGTGGTGGCGCTGGGTTATTTACTGGTTCGGGCGCTTAGCTGGAGTGTAATGCTGCTGGTGTATCGCCAGCGGTTTCCGTGGGTTCGTCAGGTAACGGTAGGCTGGTTTCCACTGGCCCAAATCCGGCATCTGCTGAGTCCGTCGCTGGCCTTTTTCGGTTTTGCGCTGGCCAATGCCATGATCTTGCAAGGCAGTACGTTACTCATCGGCGCTTTCATGACGCCTGTTCAGGTGGTGATCTATACGGCGCTGCGGACGCTCAGCAATTTTATTCGGCAACTCATGAATCTGCTCACATCGGCCATCTGGCCCGAACTCACCCGGGCGCTGGTGGCGCACGATTTTTCCAAAGCCGTGGTGCTGCACCGGCGCGTCTGCCAGGTTGCCTTCTGGATCTCGCTGCTGGGCCTGCTGCTGCTCGAACTAGCGAACGGACCGATTCTGGCGGTCTGGACAAACGGCACGGTTCAGCCTGTTCAACCCGTCTTTACGCTGCTGCTGCTGGCAACGCTTCCGTACAGTTTATGGCTAACCAGCGCCACCATCGCCATTTCGGTCAACCGCCACCAGTCCATTGCACTGTCGTTCGTGCTGAGTAGCCTGGGAGCGTTGCTGGCGGCTGCCTGGCTGGTGCCGCGCTACGGGTTGACCGGTATGGCCGCCGGACTGCTGATCGGCGATTGCGTGATGCTATTTCCGGTTTTTCGAAACAGCCTGAGCATTCTTCTGGAAGAACGGGTTAGTAAACTACTCCCGGCTATTGTAACGGATTTTGGCTGGATTGGTCAACTTCGAAAAGGATAAGCACCATGATCTGGATCTACATGCTGGTCAGTTTGGGGGTATTGATTGCGGGCTTTATCAATGCCCGGCGGCTCAGTCCAACACAAACGGTAGCGTTTTCGGTATGCATTATTTTACTGCTGATCTACAGTGTGTTAACACCCCTGTATTTTTACCTGACGGGTCGAAAAACGATTGTTGGTGATCAGGGATTGTTTCTGTTTACCGGCAAGGATATAACCCCGTATTACGAGAAAGGCATGTTGTTTCATATGATTGCCAACGTGTTTTTCGTGTTCGGTTTTTTGTGGAAACGGTATCCGGATTCGGCAACTACGTACGAAATAAAAGAAACCGATACGCCGGAATTACGCCGGAAAGTGGTGGGCCTTTACTTGTTTTTTTTCGCCATTGTTTTCGTGGATTTATTGATTAGTGGGATCAATCCGCTTGCGATTATAACGGGTGTTTCCGAGGAGAGTATTTTCTTGAACGAGAACTCTACCCGCTCTTTTTATTTTCGGAACTGTGCCGATTGTATCGTAACAACCATTATTGTGTTTGCCTTCTTGAAAGGAAAGCCGTGGAAGCTGGCGCTGTTGCTGATTCCGGCGTTTGTTCTGTTTGCGGTCATGGGTTTTCGGTACCGAATGATCATTACCTTGCTCGGTATTGTTATTGGGTCTATTGCCAGCTCATCGTCGGATTTTAACGCTCGGAAGTGGCTGGTTATCGGGTGTAGCCTGCTCTATTTTGTTTTCTTTATTACGTATAATCGTTGGAATTTTATTGCAGGTCGATTTAGTGATTTATCTTACAATCCGGCGGAATTTGATTACGAAATGTTCTTTGATCAAACCCACCAGTCGCTCAATGATTACAACCTGATTCGCTACTACGAAGCGAATCCTGAGTTGGGTCCTGATTACGGATTAACCATGTTTGGGTATGTTTTTATCAAAGCGATTCCTAAATTTTTCTTCAAAAATGGTGAAAAACCGTACCCGCCCCCAGCGCTGGCGATCGTCAATGACTCTTTGGAGTTTCCGCCGGAATGGCCCAAAACGGGAGAAACAACCATGCACTACGGCGGATTTTACGGGGCTTTTGGCTGGTTTGGAGCGGTTTTTATGCCGTTTTTACTGGGCTTTGTAATTCATCTTTTTTCGAGTAGGAACCCGTCTACGCAACCCGTTGGACTGCTTAATCAAATTGTGTTGTCGCTGGCGTTGTTCATGTTTATTTCCCGAGGGTATTTTCCTCAATTTCTGGATAACTTCGTCTATTTGTCGATCCCGATCTGGTTAACGAAAAAGTCGATAAAGCAGCTTAGTGTGGTCACTTCAAAGGCGTAATAAATGAGTCAGTATCCGTAGAATAAGTGCGCTATGAAACTACTTATCAATGCTTTTAATCTGGCTTCTGCCGGAGGACTGAACGTAGCGCTGAATTTTCTAAAAAATGTTCAGCAGCTGAAACGAGAAACCGATATCGTTCATGTCGTGGTGCCTAAAGACTGCGGTTATGAAGTGTTCGAAGGCAAGGGGCTGCTGCTGCATTTTTTGCCGAAACTGCTGAATCCGTGGTTTACCAGACCTTATATGGATAATGTCTGGTACCCGCGTCTGGTGAGCCACGTAAAGCCGGATATTATTTTTACAATGGGTAATTTTCCTTCCTCGGTTGCCTGCAAACAGGTTGTTTTACTCCATCTTTCGCACCTGGCCTATCCGCATGATCAGTTGTTATGGAAAAAACTGGGCTATGAAATCCTTTTCAAAATCAAGCTGCGAACCTGGGTATTTAAACGACGCATCAAGCATGCTGATGTGCTGCTCGTACAAACCAACACCATGCGGACGCGGATGCGCCAGCTGTACACCCAGCTCCCCACGGTTCAGCTTTTTCCGAATGCGTATACTTTGTTGAAAAGCCATAGTGCGTACACCTTGCCCGCTCGGAAACAGGCCGGTCTGATTTATCTGTTGTGCCTATCGCGCTATTACCTGCACAAGAACCTGGAAATTCTGGTCGATGTAGCCCAAATTATCAAAGAGAAACAGTTGCCTTACCGGATCTTTCTGACTATTGAACCCGACCAGCACCCGAACGCAAAGCGGCTGCTGGCCCAAATCGCCCGCGAATCACTGGACGATATCCTGATTTCCATTGGCAATGTGCCGGCTGATGGTATTGCGTCAGTTTATCAGCAGGTTGATGGACTCATTATGCCGACTCTGCTGGAGTCGTTTTCGGCCACCTACGTCGATGCCATGCATTTTGGTGTTTCCATTTTTACGTCGCGTCGTGATTTTGCGGAGGAGGTTTGCGGAGAAAGTGCGCATTATTTTGACCCGCATTCGGCCCAGAATATCGTTGAAACGATCCATGCCGGGTACGCGGACGAAGCGCTTCGTCAGTATAAGATTGCCGAAGGCAGGCTGCGGTCTACCACCTTACCTGATTGGCCAACCGTCAGCCGAACCTGTTGGGAATTGCTCCAATCACTGGCCGAAAATACCGCAATGCCAGCGTCCATCCAGAACGAAAAATCGACCTACCGCGCATGAAAATCAGCTTTTTATCCTTATTTATTCGATTGTTTTGCCTGACTGCGCTGGTTGCTGGAACGGTTTGGTTAACGTCCTGTACACCTACAACCGAACCGCAGTCGGCCGGTTATGACTATCAGCCGCTGGAAAAAGGCAAGTACTGGATTTATGAGGTGCGGGAACAACGGTTTTCGCTGAACGGCAGCTCGACCTCCGAAACCTATCAATTGCGGGACATGATTACCCATGCGTACCCGCCCAGTGAAGTCCCGGGAGGGAGTATGACGTACCGAATCGAGCGTCACCGGCGGGCGAACGACAGCCAGGCCTGGCAACCCGATTCGGCGAGCAGCATCCGGATGGTAGATGATCAGCTGGTGAAGACTGAAAGTAACCGATCGTACGTCAAACTTGTTTTTCCGGTGGTCGATCAGTTCCAGTGGAACGGCAATGCTTTCAACAGCATCGGTGAGGATTTGTACCAGGTTAGAAATGTTGGTCAACCGTTTTCGGTGCTGAACCAGCCGTTTGCGGAAACGGCGACGGTGGTGCAACAAAACGATTCGACGCTGGTTTCGCAGGACAAACGGCTGGAAGTCTATGCGCGCGGAGTCGGCCTGATCTACCAGGAAAAAGTGCAGCTACAGTTTTGTTCGTCCACACCTTCCTGCGTGGGAAAAGCGCAAATTGATTACGGCATCCGGTATTACCTCCGTCTGAAGGAATACGGGAAGTAATGGTAGGAGAGAATTTGCGAGAGCGGCTGCATAATGGACGGTTTTCTACAGTCTCCCCCCGTCTTCGTGTCGATATTTGGTCATAAAGCTCGGCCTGATGAACGCGAAACAACAAGTCCACGATTTTTGGAATGAAGCCTCCTGCGGGGAAGAGTTGTACCTGAAAGGCGAAACCCTTCGTCAGAAGTACACGCAACAAGCGAAAGATCGGTATCGTCTTGAGCCCTACATCGCTGATTTCGCTGATTTTACGGCATACAACGGAAAGCAGGTGCTGGAAATCGGGGTGGGGCTCGGAGCCGACCACCAGCAGTTTGCGGAGGCCCGCGCCGTGCTGCACGGCTGCGACCTCACCGAGCGGGCCGTTCAGCACACCAGCGATCGGCTATCGTTGTTTGGTTTTCATTCGGATTTGCGCGTGGCCGACGCCGAAAACCTGCCGTATGCCAATGACGGTTTTGATCTGGTGTATTCGTGGGGCGTGATTCACCACAGCCCGGATACACCCCGGGTGGTGCAGGAAATTTTTCGGGTTCTGAAGCCGGGCGGACAGGCAAAAATCATGATCTATCACAAACACAGTTGGGTGGGCTATTTGCTGTGGCTGCGTTACGGGCTGGCCGTTGGCAAACCGTTTACCAGCCTGGCAGCTATCTATGCCAGACACCTCGAAAGTCCCGGTACGAAGGCCTATAGCCGACAAGAGGCTCGCCAGTTGTTTGCGCCGTTTAGCCAGGTTTCGATCAAAACCGTTCTGACACACGCCGATTTGCTCTCCTCAGAAGCGGGTCAACGGCACCGGAGCGGATGGCTCACGCTGGGCCGACGGCTTTATCCACGCGGGCTCATCAAAGCGGTTTTTCCGGGGCACGGACTTTATATGCTGATTTCCGCCATCAAATAATGACATTATGTGCGGCATTGCGGGCATCGTAAGCGCTTCGATTTCTTCTTCTCTTGATCTTCGTTCGGCTATCCGGCACCGGGGACCGGATGGCGACGGTATTTTTAATGCACCAGGTGTTCAGCTGGCGCACACGCGGTTGGCCATCCTGGATTTGTCGCCCAATGGCCAGCAGCCCATGCAAACCGCCGACGGGCGTTATGTCATCGTTTTTAACGGTGAAATTTACAACCACCTTGCGCTGCGGGCCAGCCTCGCCAACCAGCACGTTTTTCGTTCAACCTCCGATACCGAAACGTTGCTGTATGGTTTTGCTGCGTACGGTATTTCGGTTTTCAGGAAGTTGAACGGTATTTTTGCCTGCGCCATTTTCGATACGCTTACGCGCCAACTGGTGTTGGCGCGCGATCAGTTTGGGGTGAAACCGCTGTATTATTACCACAAAGACGGGTTGTTACTC
The DNA here is from genome assembly GCF_054780515.1 of Larkinella harenae. Lineage (NCBI taxonomy): Bacteria > Pseudomonadati > Bacteroidota > Cytophagia > Cytophagales > Spirosomataceae > Larkinella > Larkinella harenae. Next base: position 1,399,862 of record NZ_BAAGWE010000001.1, read on the forward strand.
TTTAGCTCCGAGCTGAAAACCATCGCGTCTTATCCGGACATCGACAAAGAAATCGATTACTCGGCACTCGTTAATTACCTGCATTTTCTGTATTCGCCGGGGGCGCAGACGCCCTTTCGGCACGTGAGTAAGCTGCTGCCGGGGCATTACATGCAGGTGTCGGTGGATGAACCCAATGTGGTTTGCATGAAACGGTATTATGAGCTTCCGTTTCGGGGCACGTATTCCGAACAATCGGAAGCTCAATTGCTGGAAGAACTCGACGAGCGGTTGTTTACGGCGGTAAAACGGCAGTTGCAATCCGATGTGCCATTGGGTTTTTTCCTGTCGGGCGGGCTGGATTCCAGTCTGGTGATGGCTATGGCAAAGCGGGCGCGACCCCGCGAGCGGCTGACGGGCTATACCATTCGAACAACCGCCCGTAACGGAGGCTTCGAAGGCTTCGAAGACGATTTGCCGTATGCCCGGCAGGTGGCCGCCCATTTGAACGTCGATCTGGTGGAAGTGGATGCCGACGCCAACATCGTGCACGATTTCGACCGCATGATTTATCACCTCGACGAACCCCAGGCTGACACCGCTCCCTTCAACGTGCTGAACATCTGCCGGCAGGCTCGAAAAAACGGCCATACCGTTTTGCTGAGCGGAACGGCGGGCGACGATGTTTTTTCGGGGTACCGGCGTCATCAGGCCCTGAGCATGGAACCGTTCCTGAACTGGATTCCACCGGTTATGGGCCGTTTGCTGAACCGCACGGTGAATTTCAGCAGCCAGGCGATCCCCTTGTTTCGGCGGCTTCAGAAACTCACGGCGGGTGTTGGGCAGCCGCAGCACGAACGCATGGCGGATTATTTTGCCCGGCTGCCCATTGCCACCAATCAGAAACTCTTTGAAAATGCCGTCGGAAAAGGCCTGGACAAATATCAGCCTAACCACCAGCTGTTGACCGCACTGGAGCGGATTCCGGATGAGAAAAATTTGCTTAATCAATTATTATTCTGGGAGTTGTCCTACTTTCTGCCGGATCATAATCTGAATTATACCGATAAGATGAGCATGGCTGTGGGGGTCGAAACCCGCGTTCCGTTCCTGGATTCGGAACTCGTCGAATTCAGTACCAAGTTGCCTCCGTCGCTAAAAATGCGCGGACGAACCACCAAGTACCTGCTTCGGAAAGTGGCCGAACGGTATTTGCCTCATTCCGTCATCGACCGCCCTAAAACCGGTTTTGGAACGCCGTTGCGCGACTGGCTGCGGAGCGGGCAGCTGGATGCTATGCTGCAACGGTATTTGTCCGAACAAAGCCTGCGCGAACGGGGCATCTTCGATCCGGCTGCGGTCCATCAGTTAATTCGCGATAACCAGGACGGAAAACTGGATGCAACGTACTCCATCTGGGGCTTGATGGCCATCGAATCCTGGTTCCGACAGTTTGTAGACTCTGCTAAACCGTAGCGAATGAAACAACTGATTTTACACCTTAAAACCGGGCAGACCTTGCTCGAAAACGTACCGGCTCCCCAGGTTCGGCGCGGGCAGGTGCTTATCCAGACTCGCCGGACGCTGGTTTCGCTCGGTACCGAACGCATGTTGGTGGAATTCAGCCGGGGAAGTTTGATTTCAAAAGCCCGTCAACAGCCCGACCGCGTGAAACAGGTGCTGGAGAAAATCCGGACGGATGGGTTGATTCCAACGCTGGAGACGGTTTTTAACAAATTAGACCAGCCGCTGCCTTTGGGCTATTGCAACGTGGGCGAGGTCATCGCCGTGGGTGAGGGCATTACCGATCTGGCTGTTGGCGACCGTGTGGCCTCGAACGGGCATCATGCCGAAGTGGTTTGCGTGCCACGAAATCTGGTGGCCCGGGTGCCGGACGGGGTCAGCGACGACGAGGCCGTGTTTACCGTGATCGGTTCCATCGGTTTGCAGGGCGTCCGGTTGTTGAACCCAACCCTGGGCGAAACCGTAGTGGTGGTAGGCCTGGGGTTGATTGGGTTGCTGACAGCCGATCTGCTGCGGCTGAACGGTTGCCGAGTGATTGGGCTGGATGTGGATGAAAAAAAACTGGAGCTGGCCCGGAGTCGGGGGATCATCGCCCTGAATCCGGCGGGCGGCACCGATCCGGTGAAAGCCGTACTTGCCCTAACGCAGGACGTGGGCACCGATGGGGTGATTATAACGGCTTCGGCCAAAAGCGATGAGCTGATTTCGCAGGCAGCTCGCATGAGCCGAAAACGCGGACGGATTGTGCTCGTCGGTGTTGTTGGTCTGAATTTGAGCCGGGCCGAATTTTATGAAAAAGAACTGACTTTTCAGGTGTCGTGCTCGTACGGGCCGGGCCGCTACGACGAACTATACGAGCAGAAGGGCTCCGATTACCCACTGCCCTTTGTGCGCTGGACCCAAAACCGGAACTTTCAAACGATTCTGCAATTACTGGAGTCCGGCCAGCTGGCTGTCAATCCGTTGATTACGGAAGTGGTCGCGTTTGAGAATTTCGAACAGATTTACAACGGAATTTCCCGCTCCTCCTCGATTGCTTCATTGCTGCGGTATCCCGAAAAACCGGATCTGACACCCGTTATTCCGTTGCGTGAAAGCCGGTATGAAGAAGGGCCGCAGACCGTAGTGGGCCTGATTGGCGCGGGTAATTTCACGAGCGCCGTTCTGCTGCCCGCCCTGAAACAGACGGGTGTTGCCATCAAAACCATCGCCAGTGCCAACGGATTAAACGGAACCATATTGGCCAAAAAACACACGATTGCGTTCAGCACCAGCGATTACCGGGAAGTTCTGAACGATTCGTCGATCAATCTGGTGGTCATCACCACGCGCCATCAGCAGCATGCTCGAATGGCGCGTGAGGCTTTACGGGCCGGAAAGCATGTGTTTGTGGAAAAACCGCTGGCCATTTACGAAGAAGAGCTGGACGAATTGATTGAGACCCAGCAGCAGTCTGGTAAAACGGTTCTGGTCGGTTTCAACCGGCGGTTTTCGCCCCACGTGCAAAAAATGAAAGTGCTGTTGGGCGGTTCCGGTTCGGGTGAAGTGCCGATGAACGTGATCGCAACGATGAACGCAGGCTTTATTCCGGCCAACTCCTGGGTACACGACCGGGCCGTGGGTGGAGGGCGCATTCTGGGCGAAGCCTGTCATTACGTGGATTTAATTACGTTTCTGACCGGAAGCCGGGTTGTAGCGGTTTGCATGAACGCGATGGGGAACCAGCCCGCCGAAACGAACGATTCGGCCTCGTTGCTGCTGCGGTACGAAAACGGTTCGACGGGCGTAATCAACTACTTTTCGAACGGGAGCAAAGCGTATTCCAAAGAACGGTTTGAGGTGTACTCGCAGGAACGAACGCTGATTATGGACAACTTCCGAACGCTGAAAGGATACGGTTTTAAGGGCTTTTCCAGCCTGTCGACCCGCCAGGACAAAGGCCATAATGCACAGTTTCAACGCCTGGTAGAACAGGTTCGCAGGGGTGGAGAACCGCTCATTCCGTTTGCAGAACTGGTGAATACATCGCGCACGATGCTGGCGGCCCTGCGGAGCCTGAAAACCCGGCAATGGGTGGAGGTTGGAGTTGGCATGGGCATCTTTCAATCGACTGAAGAACCCCAAATCGTATGAAAAGCTGGCGGTTATATTGGGATACGATCCGGTATCTGCGGGTGCAGCAGGTGGTTTATCAGGTGATGAACCGGCTGCGCTCAAAACCGTCGCTAACTGTTGACAAGGTTCCGCTGGTAACGAGTTTTTTGCACGTTACCCCGCCGGATAAACCGCTTTGTCTGCATGGTCAAACATTTACATTTCTGAATCAATCGGTCACGTTTCCGGCGGAAATTGACTGGAATTACGGGCAGAACGGCAAGCTCTGGCACTACAATCTGTCGTATTTCGACTTTCTGAATCAAGCAGGTCTGGAAGCCCGGCAGGGGGTTGATCTCATCCGGGACTTTATCTGTCGGACGGCTGATTTGAAAGCTGGTTTGGAACCGTACCCGATTTCATTGCGAATCATCAACTGGGTTCGTTTTCTGTCGTACCACCGCTTGGAGTTACCAGACATTGATGCGCATCTATGGGCGCAGGTCCGGTTATTGGAGGAGCGGCTGGAATACCACCTGCTGGGGAATCATTTGCTGGAAAATGGATTCGCTTTGCTAACGGCAGCCCTTTACTTTCAGAACCGATCGGTTTATCAGAAAGCCGTTCAGCTGGTCAGGGCGCAACTGACCGAACAGCTGTTTCGGGATGGCGGGCATTACGAACGGAGTCCGATGTACCACCAGATTTTGCTGGATCGGCTACTGGACTGTTGCCATATTCTCCAGTTCGACACTTGGCACCAGGATTCGGACACAGATGCATTTTTGCGGAATCAGGCGCGCCGGATGCTGGGCTGGCTGGAAAATATGACCTTTGAAGACGGTTCTGTGCCGCTGCTGAACGACGCTGCCGACGGTGTTGCACCCACCACTGCGCAACTTCGTGCCAAAGCCGACCGACTACACATTCGGCCTCAGGTGACTGATTTAACGGACAGCGGTTTTCGCCGGTTTCGCACCCCAACGTATGAACTGGTGGCCAATGTCGGTAGCATTGGACCCGCTCACCAGCCCGGCCACGCCCACGCCGATACACTTAGTTTTTTGTTGCAGGTAGCTGGTCAGCCGGTTCTGGTGGATTCTGGCACATCGACTTACGAGAATAACGCCCGACGGCAGTGGGAGCGGAGCACGGCGGCCCATACTACCGTGCAAATCGACGAAGCCGACTCGTCCGAAGTCTGGGGCGGTTTTCGGGTGGGGCGACGGGCGCATGTGACGCTTCTGGAAGATCATGCCGGGGTGCTGAAAGCCCGGCACGATGGGTACCAGGATTGGGGAATTTGGCACGAACGTACCTGGATTGCTTACCCGGAGCAGCTGACGATTATTGACACCATCAACGACGAGCAAACCGCAACGGCCCGGTTCTACCTGGCCCCCGAACAGCGCCCCCTGGCGGTAGAAGCCAGTCAGATTCGTTTTGGCTGGGGGGCAATAGAATGGCAAAACGCGCAGAAGATTCGGCAAAAAACCGTTCAGGTGGCGCGGCAATTCAATCGGCTTCTGTCGGCGCTGGTCATTGAAGTAGAATTCAGCAAGAACTTACGAACGCTAATTACCTGTCGGGAATGAAAATCGTTTACTTCTACCAATATTTTTCAACACCGAAAGGCTCCTGGGGAACCCGGGTTTACGATTTTGCCAAACGCTGGACGGAAGAAGGGCATTCGGTTACGGTTGTGACTAGTATCTACGCTAAATCGGATTTGCGCGCCAGCCGCTGGAGTGAAGAACAGCTGATCGATGGTATTCGGGTCAAAATTCTGAACCTGAAGATTGATAACAAACAGTCGATCCTGCAACGCATCTGGACCTTTCTGGTGTTTGCGGTCTGGTCGAGCTGGTACGCCCTGACGCTGCCCGCCGATGTCGTCGTGGCTTCGTCGGGACCGATTACCGTGGGCATTCCGGGCCTGGTTGCTCGTTACCTGCGGGGCCGGAAACTGGTTTTCGAAGCCCGGGATCTGTGGCCCGATACCGCCATTCTGATGGGCGCGTTGCCCAGCAAACTGGCGCAAAAAATGGCCTACTGGTTTGAACGTCGGTGCTACCAGGCTGCACATCTGATCGTTGCGCTTTCGCCCGGTATTCAGCAGAACATTGCCCGGCGCTACGGATTTACCCACAGTATTTCCGTTCCCAATACCGTCAATCTGGATTTGTTTGCGACGCCGGTTTCTGAGTTTCAGCTACCGGGTAGCTTGTCGGGCAAAAAAGTGGTCATCTATACGGGAAATATCGGGGCCGTCAATAATTCCACGCTGCTGTATGAAACCGCAAAACTCCTGCGTGATCGCAGCGACATCGTTTTTTTGCTCATTGGCGATGGGCAGCAGAAAAAGGAGCTACAGGATCGGCAGCGGCAGGACGGATTGACCAACTTTCTGCTCTATGATCTGATGCCGAAACAGGAACTGGTGGCGTATGTACAGCGAGCCTGGCTGGCCATTGTGCCGCTGAAGCGCGCGCCGTTGCTGGATACGTCTTCGCCGAACAAACTGATGGAGGCTCTGGCGGCCGGAACGCCCGTCATTCAGACAACCGACGGCTGGATTAAACAATTTCTGGACGAGTATCAGTGCGGTTTTACGTTTAGCTCGGACGAACCGACGGCGTTGGCGGAACTGCTGGTGACACTGGCCAATGACGCCAGCTGGCGGCAGCCTACGGGGGAGCGTGCTGCGAATGTGGCCCGACAATTGTTCGATAAAAATAAATTAGCTGCCGACTATCTAAATGGATTATCCCATGTCTGCCACTCCAAGCCCTTTTCCGCCGACAGCGCTGCTGACCGGACACAATGGATTTCTGGGTAATTACCTAAAGGCAGGGCTGGAAGAAGCGGGGTACCGGGTGGTAGGATTGGGTCGGACGGTCGGCGACATTGTTTGCGATCTGGCTACGCAGCAACCGGATTTGTCGGACAGAGTGATCGATTTGGTGGTGCATGCGGCTGGGAAAGCGCATACGGTGCCGCGTACGGAGGAAGAAAAACGGTCTTTTTTTCAGGTCAATTTCGATGGAACCTTACGGTTGCTCCGGGCGCTGGAAGGCGCAAAAACCGTACCGTCCGCTTTTGTGCTAATCAGCACGGTGGCGGTTTATGGGTGCGAGTCGGGCTATAATATTTCCGAGGAGACGGGCTTGCTGGGAAAAACGCCGTATGCCGAGAGCAAGATGCAGGCCGAGGAGGTGGTGCAGCTGTGGTGTGAAAAGCACGGTGTTCGGTGCGCGATCCTGCGCCTGCCGCTGGTGGTTGGCGACCCGGCACCGGGTAATTTGGGTAAGCTGGTGCGGATCATTCGTCGGGGGCGTTACGTGCAGATTGGGCCTGGATCGGCCCGACGGAGCATGGTGCTGGCCGAAGATGTGGCCCAGATTATCCCGAAAGCGGCTCAGGTGGGCGGTATTTACAACCTGACGGATGGCGTTCATCCGTCGGTCCGCGAACTGAGCGATGCCGTTGCGCAACAGGCCGGTCGGCGGCTCCGGCTTATCGTTCCGTTCTGGTTGGCTCGGACGGTGGCCCGATTCGGCGACGGAATCAATTTCGTGCTGGGACGACGGTTTCCGCTCGATTCGATTGCCCTGACCAAAATAACGAGCTCGCTTATTTTTACGGACCAGCGAGCCCGTCAGAAATTAGGGTGGAAGCCTAACGCCGTAACTTCTTTTTTCTCCTGAAAATACTTTTTTAGGAATCAAGATTTTGAGTACCAGTTATGAATCAACAGCGAAAACGGATTTTACACATCAGCACGGCTCATCCTCCGTATGATCCGCGCATCATGTATAAGTACTTGCCCGCGCTGGTTCATCACTACGAGGTATATTGTGCGGTGCCACGCGCTGATCCCCGAGTCGCGTCGTTGGTTCATTTCATCAAACTTCCCTATTTCAAACAGGTTTTGCTGCGTTTTCTGATAACGTGTCCGCTGATTCTCTGGAAAACGTGGCGGCTGCGCCCGTCGCTCATTCACGTTTATTCGCCGGAGTTTTTGCCTTTTGCGTATTGCTACCGATGGCTGGGATGCAAAGTGATTTATGAAGTACAGGAAAATCTGTACAAGAAAATTCACCTGAAACGGCATAACCGAAGTTGGCTTCTGAAGCGTGGTTTTCAGCTTTTTGACCGGTTGGCGCGCCGTGATTTTTCCCTCATTTTTACGGAGCACGGTTATTTGACGACGTACACCGATCTGGCCAAACCGTGTGCTGTCATTTATAATTATCCCTTGCTGCCGTTTCTGGATGGCTTTCGGCGGTCTTACCGGCGTCCGTCCGATCCCGTCGAATTTTTCTACATCGGCTGGCTGAGTTTTGAGCGGTCTATTGTAACGCTGCTGGAAGGGCTGGCTCGCCTGAAAGCGACGCACCCGGATTTTAAGGTTCACCTGTTCGGTCACTGCTCGTTTACCGAGCGGGATATGGAAGCATTGCCCGCTTACCATACGATTCGGGATAATCTGGTTTTTTACGGCTATACGGATCAGAATAAGGCGTTTGCGTATGCGTCCAAGGCCGTGGCCGGTTTGGCACTGTTGCAACCCATTGGCGATTACCCGGAGTCGTACACCACGAAAATGTTTGAATATATGGCCCTCGGGTTGCCGGTAATTACAGCGGATTTTCCGCTGTACCGCGCGGTGGTGGAGGACAACCGGTGCGGTTTTTGCATTGATCCTTCTGACCCGGTTGCGCTGGCGGATCGGTTGCGGTATTTGATTGAGCACCCGGCGGCAGCCGAGCAGATGGGGCAGCGCGGTCGACGGGCCGCCGAAACCGTTTATAACTGGTCGACTGAAGAAGCTAAGTTACTGGAATTGTACGCGTCATTGCTTTCTCTTTCTACCTATGAACTGGACCCTGTACGCTAGCATTGCCTTTGCTTTGTTTATCGCCGAATCGCTATACCTGCGTTTGGCAACTCATTACCAGATCATTGATACGCCAAACCACCGCAGTTCGCACAACCGCCTGACTGTACGCGGGGGCGGGGTGATTTTCTGGCTGGCGGCTTTTTTCGCGTTTATTGTCACTGATTTCGCATCCCCCATCTTTTTTGCGGGCCTGACGCTGGTGGCTCTGATCAGCTTTCTGGACGATATTTACTCCATTTCGAATCGATTACGTTTTGTAGTTCAGTTAGTTAGTGTGTGTTTATTGCTGCTGCAAACGGGTTTTTGGCAGGAAAGTGTCTGGTGGCTGATTCCGGGGCTGATCGTGGCCTGCGGGGTCCTGAATGCGTACAATTTCATGGACGGCATCAACGGTATAACGGCTTTCTACAGCGCCGTAACCGTGGCGACGCTGATTGTTATCAATCGGTTTTGGATACCGTTTACGGATCCGATTCTGCCCGTTTTTTCCCTGATTAGTCTGCTTGTTTTTTCCTTTTTTAATGCCCGGCGACAGGCGCGTTGTTTTGCGGGCGATGTGGGAAGTGTGTCGATGGCGTTTTTGGTGATCTATCTGCTCGTTAGTTTGATGCGCGAAAGCCGTCAGGTGGTCTATATGCTACTGCTGGCGGTTTACGGCATCGACAGCGTGATGACGATTTTGTCGCGTTTGGTGCAAGGTGAGAACATTTTTCAACCGCATAAAGCACACCTGTATCAACTCCTGGTGCACCGGTTAAAGTTGCCTCATTTACGGGTGGCGTTCCTGTATGCGCTGGTTCAGGGGCTGATCAACGTTGTGGTGCTGGAACTGGTCAGGCGGGATGAGCAGACGCAGTGGTTGGGCAGTGGGGCGCTGCTGGCTGTACTGGTATTTTTTTACTGGCTGCTAAAAAACCGCTTACTGAATCCGGGCCAACCGGCGGCCAATCCGCTCAGCGGGGAGACACGTCCCAGGTTTTTCGAAGGCTAAGCTGAATGCCCGTCTGGTTGGGATACAACCCGCCCTGATCGTGGGCAATAGAGAGGCTGGTTTGGAACCCGCCAAAAGGAGCACCCACTACCAGAATAGACGAAAACTGCGATGTGTTGGCCGGAAAAGGGAGCGCGTAGGTGCCCAGGTTCTGGCTAAATGAGCATTTGAGCTGGAAGGAATACCGTTGGTGCACGCTGCCGGATAGCCCCAGGTGCCAGACTTTGACGCGGTTGTTGTTGCTGAATAATTCGAGTTCATTGGTTTGGGGTCGTGGCAAATCCGGGCGAGTGCTGCTGGCGGGCGGTATAAACGGGGTGCCCACGGTATTGCCCCGGTACGACCAGCCGTCGATGTACTGCGTATGGTTGAAGTAATTGTCGTTGCCGCGCGCTTTTTCGTGGTACGTAAAAAGCTCTCCACCCTGACTGAGGGTATACAAATACTCCGCAACGATGGTTTGGATGTGGATGCCCTGGCTGGCAGGTCGCTGGTTCCGATACCGAATACCGTGCAGGCCATCGGCAATATTGGTGAGGTAAAACAGAGAGCCATCTTCGTAAATGCTTTGGCGATAGAGCAATAGGGAAAACCGTTTTCCGTTGATTTCCAGGCCCAGATCGACGGTTCCCAGGTGGTTGCCTACGCGGTTCCCCCGGTCGGCTTTGCTGAATTGCGTGGTGTCGATGTTGTCGCCCCGGGCCGCCAGCGACGTGCCCATAATGGCGTTTAGGTAGTTGCTTAAACCCGTCGGAAAACGCCCGTCCTTGATCTGATTTTCACCCGTGACTACCTCGCTTTGCCCGGCCCACTGCACCTGGTGGTTCATCCCGGCGTAGAAGCGAACCGGCCAGCTGGCTTTACCCAGCCGCCCATACAGCGCCTTTTGGTGGAGGTACGAATGGGTAACAGCTCCTTGGTTGCCGAACCAGCCGTGGGCGTAAAATCCCCGGAAGGAAAGGATTCCTTTGGTGAAACCGATGGGGGTATAGTCGGACAAGGCAAGCTGGATTTTGGGCAGTGGCAGCGCGTTTCCGGCCCAGATCAGCGGCCCGGTTCCCAGCGTCGAATCGGCGAGTCCGACTACTTCCCGGCGTTGTCCGACCGTTAGTTCAAAGCACCAGAGCCGACCTTTCAGGTACGCTTCCGGCAGAAGAAGTTTCGACTGGTGATTACCATTGCCAGCTACTTCGAAACCGTACCCCCAACCGATCAGCCGGGATTTGTGCTGGATCAGATCGGATGGCTTGGCTTTATTGTACAGGTAGCTCGCGGATATTCCCCCCCGGATGGAGCCAAAAGGGGCCGTCATCGGAACAATGCCGTATTGATTGGCACGAAGCCAGAACGGCGTGGTCTTTGCTGTTCCGGCCGCCACAACGGTTTCGGCGAAAACGCGTATTTCTTTTTTGGATAGATCGGGAATTTTTACCTCCGCAGCGGGAGACTGTCCCTGCGCCGGAACGCAGGCGATGAGCAGACCGGCGAACCCCAGCAGCAAGACGGTTCCATATAGTCGAATCGGGTTCATCATTTCCGGTCTGGAAAATAGATTAGCGGTTTAACACAACCCGTCCTGCCTGATCCTGACCATCGCTCCGGACAAACCGGTACAGGTATAAGCCGTTCGGCAGGGCTACGCCACCCTGATCCGTGCCGTCCCAATAAAAGCCGTTTTCCCCGATTCGAAGGGTTTGATGCATCGTTCGGACCAGGTGCCCGTTGAGGTTTCGAATGGACAGGTAGCCTTCGCCCGGTGTCTGCTTACCAGTGACGGTAAACCGGAAACGGGTATGCGTTCGGAACGGGTTGGGAATTGCCTGGATGACGGATAGGCTGTCATTGGTTTTGACGCGAAAATTGATCTCGTACGGGCTAATGCCGGCCTTGTTGCCGCTCAGGTCGGTAGCTTGAACCCGCAAGGTGTAACGGCCATCGGCCAGATTTTTTGGGGTGTAGTGGAGCGTAAACCGGTTGTCGGGGCCGGCCGGTTTCCAGTTGACCTCGTCATTATTCAGGACAACGCGCGTGAAGTCGCATTTTTCACACGGTTTGCGGAGCAGCAGATCAAGGCCGAGTGTATCCTGCCGGATGCGGTACACGTCGTCGTCCTGCACAATCACCTGAATTTGCGGATTGGCCGAAACCAGAGCGCCATCGGTAATTCGGACGCCGTCGAAGGTGACATCCAGCAAAGGGTTGAACTGGTCGGGTGGGATTTGCTCGCTGGAATCGGGCAAGGAGACCTTGAACTTGTTGTTTTCGGCTGAGATTGTGAAAACCAGCAGGTTGTTGGTTTCGTTCAGTTCATCTACCTGGTTTTCGGGGTCGAGCACCAGTTCGTGACGGGTCGGAACACCAGCATCCAGCTCGGGCCGAAAGCTGTAATAGACCGTATCCCGGTAAGCAACAGCCGGGCGCACCACGGTTTTGTAAGAACGAGTTTGGCCGTTGGCCAGCCGTTTCCGAATGGTCAGGGTCAGGCGTTCCTGCTGGCTGAAGCGCCCTCCGTTGACCACCACCACCCGCAACCGTACGGAGTCGGCACCATTGTCGACGCGAGAAACGCCGGAGGAGTGAATCTGAAAGTCGGCTTTAGGCATCGGAAATAGCCGAAGCGCCGGGTCGCCCTGCAACACCATTTGGTGCGCGTTGGTAATCTGGAGAGCTTCGTTTGTGGCGGCCATCACCCGCCTTGTTGTTTCCTGATGCACCACGCCGATCGGTTTGGAAAAGTAGGTGCTGTCGGTAAAGAGGGTTTTGTAAAACTCACGCGTAAAGGTGTTCAGCGGAGTTGTAAATCCTTCAAAGCAATGCGCCAGAATGGCGATAGCTCCCTTGTCTGGCGAGATGACCCAGTTGGTACTTAAGACCGTGCCGCCGTAAAAGATGTTGCCAATTCCGCAGCCGTTGAAGAACATCAGCGGGTAGCGTCCTTTGTTGCGGTAGCCAAACAGCGGATCGGATGCGTAGCCAATATCAAGGTCGGTGGAAGTGGGCGAGGAGTGGCCAAAAAAGGAAATCATGGAAAGTCCTTTGTTGACCTTGTCGCTGATGTCGATGCGCTCGACGGGTTCGTCGGTTTTCTTGGTCTGGGTAGTAACCAGCGAGCCCAGGTATTGCTGTTGCGCGAATCCTTTGCCTTCGTCCAGAATACGCTTAAATGCCACTTGCTCGGCTTCGGTGCGGCCACCACTGAGGTGCAAAATATCCTTCCGCCAGGGTTCATTGGCCGCGTTGCGTTCAAACTCCCTGACTTTGGCGGTGTAATTCAGGACCTCAAACGGGTAGAGCACATTGAGTCGGCCAGTGGCCATCGCGGGCACATTCTCCGGAAAATTGGCGAGTCCGGCTGTCAGCAGGATATCGGAACCGGGCACGTTGCCGATGGTGGGGACCAGGTCCAGGTAGTACTGGTTCGGATTTTTTCGGAACGGGAAATAGACGGAAGAACGCCCCATCAGCAGCAGAAACTTGTTGCTTCCCGTCGTTAGCATGTAATCGGCAAACCGCCGGATGGCAAGCGGGGTTCGTTCACCGAAGCTGAATTGATTGAACAGTGCTTTCATGGTCACCACCAGGGTGTCGTAGCGTCCGCCCTGCTCCGACGCGCGGTAAGCTGCGTAGGCGTGAACGGCATCGGTGGGCTGACCGGTAGGCTTCATAAGTGCCTCGTGGCTGACAATTACATAGTTGGCTTGGGCTGGATCGTATTTCCGGAACACAACCCGTTCCAGGCGCGCGGGTGTTACGACGTCGGTACTGACCCAGATCCGGCGCGAGGTGTTGGTATTCGGGACAACCAGACGAAGCGTGGAGCCGTCCTGAATACCGTTAATGCGACGGGGCGCACTGGCGTCGGTAATGTCGTAGACAACGGTGTTGGCCGGTGCATCTGCCAGTTCCAGATACGAACGCCCGCCGGTTTTGGGTAGCAAGTGAAGCAGTTGGCGGGCGCCATTTTTTAGGCTGATGGTCTGCGGATACCGCACCCGAATGGAACTGATGGAATAACGATCAAATTCACCCGGGCCATTCGAAACCGCCTGCAACGTTAGCTCCGCCGACTGATCGGGATTCATGGCAAAATCGGATGCCTCGAGCTGGGCGGTCAGCCGTGCGGTTTTGAACGTGTTGAATTTCAGCGTTTCCAGTAAACGGTTCGACGAACCCACTGACACAGCGACTTGGTGGCTATAATTGTCGCGTCCGTTGAGCAGAAGATCTAGTTTCGGTTTTTCGGAAGTCGTAGTGAACCAGCCGGGCAGTTTGAGCGTCTGGCTAAACGGTTTGCCTTTTTGTTGCATAGGGCCAGTCCACCCTTCGCCTTCCTCAAAAAATACCTCGAATTGGGTAATGGCAGGTACTGGCCCCGTGGCCGGGTTGGTAGACATTTCATCCGTTAGCACCAGCAGGTGTTCGGCCAGGTGGAACCGTTCGGGGGCCAGGTTAATCGTGTTGGTTTCCTGGCTCATGGCAACTCGTTTGCCGGGCTTTCCGTCGGTACGCCAGGTCAGAAAATACGCGGCTGTATCAGAATACATGCTGTAGTAAGGATGCGGCTGGGCGTTCATGGGGCGATACAGCAGCGTATCCTGTAAACCGTCATTTCCTTCACCCACAAATTCCAGGTAGTCCTGTGGATCGAGTTTTTTATCCGGCTCTCCGGCCACAAAAATTGCCTGCTCAACCCCGCGCCGGAAGAGCTGCAAGGTCGTCGGGTCGATGGTAGAAACCGGAAGACCAGCTTTCTGTAAATCAGCGGTCGTTAACCGGTAAGCCGCCCGTTCAGTAACCGGAATGCGGTAATAGGTTTGGTCGTATTGAATCCATTCATTTCCGAATCGAACGCGCTGGGCATTTGCGGCCGAAATGGTTAGAAGTAAGAATAAAGTGATGAAAAGTTTTGTCATAAACCAGTCTGACAATAGGGTATTGATTTTTACTGTGATCGAGTGTATTAGACAAGAATAGCGCTTAAATTAGAAATAGATCGGTAGGGGTAATTGATGTAATCCAAAGCCGAAAAATGATCACTGGCCAACGCCATGATTATGCAGTCCGGTGAAAAATTATAAAGTACGCGCCAGTCGGAAGGAACGATGTGGAGCGCCTGGTTTGGGCTCGTTAGCCGGTAGGTTGTGTCGCCGTCTGGCGACTGAATAAACACCGTAACAGAACCGCTAAGGCAGAATAGAATGCTGTGGTTGTTTTTGTGCCTGTGATGGCCTCTACACTGATCCAGTGGAACGTTATAAATGAAATAGGAACGCAGAAATGACAAACCCGTTACGTGTTCCAGTTCGGCAATCTGGTTCGCTACTGATTGTATGGTATACAAGGTTGCCATAGAAACCGTTTGCGTTGAGGAAACTGGGTAAGCCTATTACAAATCAATGAACGGATTGGATCGAATCGTGTAGAAAATCGTCCATTTCGTGGAGGAGCACGTTGGCAGAAAAAAGCCAGTCAGCGGAAAAAAAGGATCAGAATAAATTTTTTTCTACAAAAGGCTGACCTGGGCTTTTTTATGTTTGAAAGGTTTTTCGGCGATACGTGACGCTATGGCAATCAAAAAAAGGAACAAAACGGTTGATCGGGTAAGCCTTTGGTCATTCTCCCGGAGATGCACAAACCCGTTTTTGTTCTCGATCGGCATGGCTTATTTTCCTGGATTATTGCCCGGACTGACAGCGGTTTTTTATAAGCAGCTACGCATGAATCTAGTCTTTTTCTGGCAGGAGTCGTCCTGGTTTCCGGTCCTGGTTGCGTTAACAATTGGAATTTCCGTTCTGCTATTTTGGGTAGTTAAAAATCGGGTTCAGCAGCAAAAGATAAAAATGAATGCCGAAACCGAAGCCCGGATTTTGCAGCAGCAAAGGCTCATTTCGGAGTTGCAGTTTCACAACGATCAACTCAAAATGACCCAACAGAATCTGGACCTTTCGATGGTGAAAAAAGACCATTTTATTTCCATTTTAATCCATGATTTGCGGCTGCCTTTACGCTTTTTGTATAAGAATACGGCTTACCTTTTTCGCAACTGGAAAGCTGATTCACACGATGAGGTTGATTATCTGATAACTGAAATTAATCAGTCGACACAGCAGATTCATTTTCTGACGGAAGAAATGATGCAATGGATTGCGGCTCAGAACAAATCCTACCGAATTTATATCCTCGAACATCATTTGGTAGATCTGCTGAAAGAGTTGAAAACGCTGTACGAAGAAACCATTTTACATCAGGGAAATACGCTGGAACTGGACGTGCCGCCGTCATTGACGGTAAAAACCGATAAAATTCTGCTGAAAGCGGTTCTCAGAAACCTGCTTGACAATGCAAATAAAAATACGGACGACGGTTTTATCCGGATTCAGGCTCGGCAAGTAGGACAAAGTGTCAGCATCACGGTTGCGGATACGGGTGTTGGGCTTTCGCCTGAATGGTTGCGGGCAATCAATCACTTTTTCCGCACCGGTGAGTCATCGCCGAGCCTGAATACGCAGGTAGGGCACGAAATCATCCGGGATTTTGCCCGGCTGCTGAATGCGACGGTGCTGTACGAAGCGCCAGAAAGTGGGGGTTTGTGCGTACGACTGACGCTGCCTTGCTGATTTCGTTTTCTTACAATTTTTAGCCGGGCGCAAGACGGAATTTTGTCAGGTATAAATCACAAAAACCATGACAACTTCAATCGCCCCTTCCATTCTGATTACTGGCGCTACCGGCACCGTCGGCACACAAGTAGCCCAGCAACTGGCCGGCCGGGGCATTCCATTTCGAGCACTGGTGCGCTCGCGGGAAAAAGCGACCCAATGGGCGACTCTTCCGGGCGTGCAGCTTGTTACCGGCGATTTAAGCGATCCTGAATCGGTTAGGGCGGCTTTGGAAGGCATCGAACGGGCCTTTCTGCTGACGAATTCATCGGAGCAGGCCGAGCAGTTGCAGATTAATTTTGTGGAGCTAGCCCGGCAAGTGGGCGTCAAACACTTGGTGAAGCTTTCCCAGCTGGCCGCTGATCCACATTCTCCGGTACGGTTTCTGCGTTACCATGCCGTCGTTGAGCAAGCCATCCGTCAGTCGGGGTTAACGTATACGTTTCTACGCCCCAACTTATTTATGCAGGGTCTGATTGGGTTTCGGGATTCCATCGTCAAGCAGGGAGCATTTTTCGCTACGGCGGGTAAGGCTGCTGTCAGCATCATCGATAGTCGGGATATTGCTGCTGTGGCGGTGGAAGCGTTACTGAACAGCGAGCACGAAGGAAAAGTGTATGACCTGACCGGCCCCGAAGCGCTAACGCACCCGCAAATCGCTGAGTTGCTTTCCGAAGGACTGGGCCGATCGGTTGCGTACATCGACGTACAACCAGCAGCCATGCGTCAGGGGTTGCTGGCGGCCGGTTTTCCGACGTGGCAGACCGATGGCTTGCTGGAAGATTACGCCCACTATGCGCGCGGGGAAGCCTCGGCGGTATCATCAGTCGTACAGGATGTACTAGGCCGAAAACCGAGGGGTTTTCAATCATTTGTAAAAGAATATGCCTCAGAATTTGCCGGATTGAGTGCCTGAACGTTGGTAGGCCAATCGTTTTATACGCGGTCTATCGCTTGTCTAAGGACGCATTACTGTCGCTCTGACCAGGTGATGATGGCAGGGTACAAATCAGCCACGGTTTGGCCCGGATTACGGTTTTGATACAGCCTCAATAGCTCTTGGTCGAATTCCCGAAACCGTTTGAAGCCCCGCCGGGTCACCATATCTTTTTCCAGATTCGTTTTGAGCTGCTCGAAGGTGGACTTATCAAACAGATCGGCATACAGGAGCGTTACCAGCGCATAGTTCATGTATTCTTCAAAACAAACCAGCGGGTTACTGTAATTGGAGGAAGGCGTCTCGGGTGTAATCCAGGCGGATAAGTCTTTGTAGGCCTGAGAAATTTGCTTGGCGTACTGGTCTGCTTCCGGGTTTAGGTAACTGTGGTTAAGTTCGGTAAAAATGATCAGCATTCGGTTGGCCTTCGTGATGGCAGCTGGTTGCTGAACCACATTTTGACGCACAAAAGGGAAGTTGACATGAGCCTGAGCTTCCGTAAAACCGTTGTCGCTGAAGTTATTTGCCGACTGATTCCAGCCCACCAGGGGAGAAAAAAGCACTTTGACGGCTGAATAATGGGTCCGGGGAAACTGTTTTTCCAGCCAGCGTTTCATCGTGGCAACGTCGACGTTCTGCTGAAAATCGGAGATCAAGCTTGCGTAATAAGCTGCGTTACTCTGGTAAAATGACCGGAATTTTGATTCGCTGGCAAAGGACTCCAGGAGCGGAATGTAGGGTGCCAGTTGGTTTGTTTCGCCCCAACTGAGTCGATCGTACACGCCTTTCTTCTGAATCCAGTTGTCGGTAAAACCGTAGGCATAACTGTCCATTTTCAAAGGGGCGTAATAGTCCTGGGATTTGGTCAGAAGCGAATCGATGGTGCGCACGGCTGCGTGCTGGGCGTAGGGCGTAAAATGAGCCATGACCGCCCGGTAATAATCGGTGTCTTTATAGATAGCGTCGGTTTTTCCGTACGTGGTCAGGGCAAAAATGATGTTGATCAACTCATATACTTCCGGAACCTGGATGATCGTTTTGCCCTGATTTTCCTGTTTGTAGGCATCCGTGAATGTAGCGGCCTTTACCTCCTTGTGAGCACTGAAATGACAGATCAGCGTATCCTTTTTGGTTTCCCGGATGATCCGGAAGGACGTTTTTTGTCCCTGGGTCAACAGCAGCGCAAGGGAATCTTTTTCGGAGGCCAGCGCCAGCGGGACGGTTTCCCGCTCGGTACCAAAATCGTAGGAAAACGGATTCGGGAGCTCATTGATGCCGTTGAAATTGCCCCGCTCGTTATTAATATAGAGGGTAATGTGGTTCAGGTTGGTTCGAATGGTTGGCAACGGACTGGTTTGGGCGGAAACGCGGAGCAGGGGCGTAACAAGGAGCAAACAGGTTGCGAAGAGTTTCATGAAAGGGCAAGGGTCTCAGGTTATCCTTCCTAAGTTTAGCTAAAAAAAAGCAATGCCCAAAGCAAGGTTCCTAAAAGTTAGTCAGCATACACAGCAGCAGTTTGCGGTGAAATGGCAGGTGGGGTAAGAGGAAGATAACGGTGGATAAGTCCGTGCATGGTTGGATCACTTCGCTACGCGGGCAACGCCAAAAACCGTGGAATGGATCAAGCAGGCTGAAGGCTCTACAGCGTACTTCGCGATGATTTTTGTCGGTACAGCTTGAACAGGCTGGCAACAATAACAATAACAACTAGTTCGATAAATCCCCACTTTGCCACTTCCAAGGCATTTAATCCCACCGGTTCCTGGGGGCGAACTTCCTGATAATACGCCGTGGATGGTGATTGATTGTTCATAGCGTCCTTTTTCAATTAGACGCAAGGATGCTCCGAAAGTAACAAGCCGGTTGTAAATTATAGAGCAGAATGAGGAGCAGGCAATCTCCCCAAAGTGATGAGGCCTAATCGTTTGCCGCCGATGCTAGTTAACCTGCACTAAATCAATCGTGAAAATCAGGATGGAGTTGGCCGGAATCCCGCTCTGAGCCTGCGAACCATACGCCAGACTGGGCGGTAAGTACAGGGTGATGCTGCCGCCCGGCGCAATCAGCGGAATGCCTTGCTGCCAGCCCAGAATAAGTTGATTCAAGCCAAAACTGACTCCGTTGCCGCTATCAAACGTACTCCCAGTGGTCAGTTTTCCAACGTAGTTGACGGTCACAGAAGAACAAACCGTCGGTTTATTTCCCGAACCGGCGTTTTGGATGCTGTAATAAAAACCGTGTTCGTCGGCAACGGCCGAAATTTTATTTGTCTCGATGTATTGCTTGAGGGCTGCGATTTCTGATTCAGGAGCTTTGGTGGCCGGAATGGCCGGGTCGCAGGGTGTTTGTTCGTTGCGTAGGCAACTGCTTGCCATAAAGGCCCAAATAAGGAATAGAAAACCGTATTTTTTCATAAAAAGTTTGCTCCCAACAAGCCTTCAAGCGCTGTCAGGGTTTTTATCGCTTGATTCAATGAAACCGTCGGGCAAAGATAAACGCTTTTGATGGGATGCACATCGTTTAGCGGGTAAAGTCCGTGAGGGGCCGATTTTCGGGGAGATCCCAAACGGCCTGAGCTGCGCAACCGACTGAATTTGGGCAGATACCGACGGCTTTTCGTTCGCTCGCTTATAAAAAATGTTTAATTGATTGTTAAAATTGATCAAGTCATGTCTTAAGGTAGTATAGCCGATTGTCATGACTGAATCTGGAGAGCCCCATTTTTCGCCGAAATTAAACCGTTTTCCCTCTTCGCAGGAGATGGGTAGTGACGTGTGGAACGCGGTGAAAAGTGGTGATGGTGAGGCTTTTAATGAACTAATGCAGCAGCATTATCGGCCCTTGTTCAGCTACGGAACCAAGCTGACGTTTGATAAAGAACTGGTACGGGATTGCATCCAGGAGGTTTTTCTGGAAATATGGCGTCGGCGGGCTGAGATTTCGGTGGCCGAATCGCCCCGGTTTTACTTGTTGCGTGCCCTTCAGCGGAAAATTGGGCGGGAAATCAGCCGCAACCGGGTGTTGTATCAGTCGGATGAACTGGAACCGGATGCCAGCTTCGCCGTCGAATTTTCCATCGAAACCGATCTGATTATTCAGCAGGAACGTGAACAGAACGCCCGGCGACTGACCAGCTTAATCAACGCGCTGACGGCCCGCCAGAAGGAAGTGGTTTACCTGCGGTTTTATCAGAACCTGAGCTTTGATGAAATCGCCGACTTTATGCAGCTCAACCGGCAATCGGTTTACAACCTGATGAGTGAGGCCTTGCGGCTACTTCGTAAAAAATGGCACGGTGCCTGGGCAATCCTGCCTACTCTTCTTTGGGAACTCTCCTTGCTTTGGGAGTAAAGCAAGTTCCTGATAATCACCTTATTGAAAGTATAGTTAAAAAATTTCTTTAAAAAATTCAGTAGTGATTGCCAAACCGCTGGTCTCCCTTCTTGAAAGAGCAGCAGGATGGATCACTACGCTACGTACGAAGTAACCGATTTTATTCTTGACGAACCGTTTGTCAATTGGGTCAAAAGCCCGACAGCCGCATCCGACCGCGTGTGGCAACAATGGCTGGCCGAACACCCGGACCGGGTTGAGGTGGTGGAAGAAGCCCGTTTCTGGATCCAGCATGTGTCGGTTAGGGAGCAACTGCCTTCTGACCGCGAAGTACAGGCGGTGATACAAACCGTTCAGCAACAACTGGCCGAAGAACAAACCGGACCCGTGCGGTCAATCGGTGACCGCATGGGAGCCATCGCCTGGCGCGTGGCGGCTGCCGTACTGCTGTTGATCGGACTGGCCTGGTATGTTCGGCGGGAGCGCACGATGGAATCGTCCAAACCGGAAGTGGCTGGTGTATTGGAAAAGCCCACGGATCGGATTAGCCGCGAAAACCGTACGTCCAAACCGTTGTCACTGACCCTGCCCGATGGCAGCCGGGTGGTACTGGCTGCTAAAAGTGTGGTCACCCATCCGCGAGCTTTTACGGCCCCGACGCGGGATATTGAGTTGACCGGTGAAGCATTTTTTGAGGTGGTTCGCCGAACCGAGCAGCCGTTTGTTGTGCATACCGGCACCGTCAATGTCCGGGTTTTGGGCACCAGTTTCGTGGTGAAAGCGTACGGCCACGCGCGGGACGTTAGTGTAGCGGTCAAATCAGGTAAAGTAGCCGTTTCCAAATCATCGGCACGAACCGATGAGCGCACTGCGGGCGTTTTGCTGACGCCCAACCAGCAGGTATCCTTTTCGTTGCAGGATCAGGTTTTTCGCAAGTCGCTGGTTGAAGCACCGATTTTGATCGACAAACGAAGCCGGGAAGCGGACTTTGTGTTTGATGAAGCGCCGGTTGCGCAGGTTTTTCAAAAGCTGGAAGCGGCCTATAAAATTGACCTGGTCTACAACCCCGACGAGCTGAAAAACTGTACGCTGACGGCTCAATTGGCCAACGAACCACTGTACGAAAAACTGAACAATATCTGCCGGGCCATTGGGGCCTCGCACGAAACGGTTGGTACCCAGATCATTATTCATGGAGACAGTTGTTCTCCTTAAGAAATTTTCAACCCTTTTTCCCTGCCTATGACCCTGAACTTTTGACCGATTTTCCACAAAAAAGCCGATAGTGTTCCCGCACCATCGGCCTGAAATTTCCCCTCTGTTCCTGATTTGGACCGGTTTCCCGACCGGTGAGGGATGTCTTTGTCTTGTGACCAACAAAAACAATCAAAAGTATGCCAAATCAATTTACCATCCAACTTTGGAAATTTATGCGATTCACGGCTTTTCAGCTCTGCCTAATGCTGCTTTTTGCGGGCCTGACGTATGCCGCGGATTCCAACGCGCAGGAGTTTCTGAATCAACGGGTGAGTCTCGACTGCAAGGACCTGCCCGTTAAAACCGTATTGCGTAATCTGGAGAAAACGGCCCATGTGCAGTTTCTGTATAGTGTGCAGCGGATTCAGGCCAACCGCAAAATTAGCTTCGAAGCCCAGAACGAAAAGCTGGGTGACGTTCTTGAGCGCTTGCTTAAACCGTTGGAAATTAGCTACGAAATTTCGGGGCAGCAGATTGTTCTGAGCCGTTCCGGGGGCGAAACCGGCGCGCTGCCTACCGAGGCTGGCCATCAGCAGGTGGCCGGTACGAAAACCGTGGAGCAAACCGTATCGGGTCGGGTAATCGACGAAAAAGGCGAAGGCATACCCGGCGTGAACGTAGTCTTGAAAGGCACCACACGCGGAACGACCACCGATGTAGACGGAAACTATAAACTGGTTGTTCCCGATGCCTCATCAATATTGATTTTTTCCTTCGTGGGGTATTTGCCGCAGGAGGTTACCGTTGGCAATCAGACTACCGTCAATATTTCCCTGCAAGCCGACAACAAATCGCTGGAAGAGGTGGTCGTGATCGGGTACGGAACCCAGAAAAAGAAAGACCTGACCGGGGCCGTGAACAGCCTCGATAACACCAAAAACGAGGTGTTGCCCAACACCAACATTACCCAGGCGCTGCGTGGAATGGTGCCGGGTGTGAGCATCACCGCCGGAGGAAACGCCGGATCAGGATCGGAAATCCGGATACGGGGCCAGAATTCGCTGACCGGTAGCAATAACGCCCTTATTGTTGTTGACGGAATTATTTACAACGGGCAGCTGGGTAACCTGAACCCAAACGATATTGCCTCCATCGATATTCTGAAAGATGCCAGTTCGGCGGCTATTTTTGGAGCGCGGGCGGCCAACGGCGTGGTGCTGGTGACCACCAAAAAAGGAACCACCGAAAAGCCGACCATTCAGTTTAATAGCTACGCCGGGATGCAGGATTTTCTGATGACGCAGGACCTGGAAACGCCGGAACAATACATTCAGAAACGCCTGAATTACCAGAAAACGCTGGCGTTTCGGAAGGTGGCCCCGGAGCCGAACCTGAATAACCCGGTTCAGTACCTGAACGCCGACGAGGTCGATAATTTCGAGCGGGGCATCACCGTTGATCCGCTCAAACGGATTACGCAACCAGCTCCAATTCAGAGCTATAACCTGAACATCGGGGCCAAAACTGCCCGCACCAACTACTACATCGCCGGAAGCTGGACCGACCAGCAGGGCCGCGTTATGGGCGATCAGTTCAAACGGGCGTCGATTCGGGTGAACCTGGAAACCAAGGTGACGGACTGGCTGAAGTTCGGGACCAATTCGTCCCTGTCATTTGTGGATGTGTCGGGCGCCAAAGCGGAGCTTTCCAATGCGTTTCGGCTGAGTCCGTACGCCCGCTGGTACCTGGATTCGGCCCAAACCACCCTGAACCCCATACCGATGACCGACGGTTTGGTGGGCAACCCGCTGATGCCGCTGCTCAATACCGTGACCAACCAGCGCCGGGATTTATTCGGTATTTTTTACGGCGAAATCAGTGTGCCGTTCATCGAAGGGCTGACGTATCGGTTCACATACTCCAACAACATCATCACCCAGAAAAACTACCAGTTCATCCCTTCCTTCAACGCGGGCGGACTCAATCGGGTGGGCAGTGCCAGCGATGCCATCAGCGAATCGCAGGATATGTTTCTGGAAAATCTGGTCAAGTACAACCGGACGTTTGCCAACGATCATAATGTTGATGTAACCCTGCTTTACAACTATAATTACGCCAAAGCGGACGACCTGACGGCTAACTCCAACACGTTTCCAACCGACGTGCTGAATTATTACGGCCTGAACCTGGGTACGAACCAAACCACCAACGCCGGTTTTTCGGATTACCGGGCAATTGCCATGATGGCCCGGCTGAATTACAAGTTCAAAGACCGTTACCTGCTGACACTCACCGGTCGGCGCGACGGAGCCTCGCTGTTCAGCGCCAACCACAAATACGCCTTTTTCCCGTCGATGGCGCTGGGCTGGGTGATTTCGGAGGAGAGTTTTCTAAAAGATGCCACCTTCGTTGATTTTCTGAAGCTTCGTCTTTCGTACGGAGCCAACGGCAACCTGGCCACGGGACGCTACCAGTCGCTGAGCCGGATTGAACCCAATACAGGCTACAACTACCTGTTTGGTGGTCAGACGGCTTTCGGAATTGCCAAAACCTCCATGGGGAACCCGGATCTGAAGTGGGAGAGTACCTACGCGATGAACCTCGGGCTGGATTTTGACGTGCTGAAAGGCCGCATTTCCGGGAGTGTGAATTATTACAACTCGGATACGAAAGATCTGTTGATTAACCGGACCATTCCGACGCTGAACGGTTTCAGCAATATTTTGTCCAACCTCGGAGCGGTCAACAACAAAGGGATCGAGATCAGCCTGAATACCGTCAATATTCAGCGGAGCGGTTTTGAGTGGAACACCGGCCTGAATTTTGCCCGAAACGTCAACAAAATCGTACGGCTGTACGGCACAACCGACGAAAACGGGCGGGAGCTGGACGACCTGAGCAACCGCTGGTTCATCGGTAAATCAATCGGAGCGTATTACAATTACACCACCGACGGCATCTGGCAAATTGGTGAAACCATTCCGGCGGGTTTCCGCCCCGGCGATTACCGGATCAAAGACCTCAACGGCGACGGGAAAATTACACCCGACGACCGCTCGATCATTGGCTACAACGTGCCGGCTTTTACGTTTGGCTTCAATAACACGCTGCGGTACCGCGGATTTAGTCTGTTTGCCCAGGTTAGCGGTTCGGTGGGTGGGGTTCGCGATAACGGCAGCATCCTGAATCCGGCTTCCAGCTTCACGTACCGCGTGCGCGACCGATACATTGACTGGTGGACGCCCGAAAATCCCAGCAACCGGTATCCGTCAATGGATTACCAGAATTCGTACGGTATCAACTGGCTGGAAAACCCGTCGTACGTTCGGATTCAGGATGTTTCATTGAATTACGATTTTGCGAAAGCCCTGCTGAGCAAGCTGAAAATGACGCGTTTGCAGGTTTATGTGAGCGCCAAAAATCCGGTGCTGTTTACCAACTGGAGTGGCTGGGATCCCGAGACCACCGGCAGCGGACGCACGCAGTATCCAACCATGAAATCCTACATTTTGGGCATCAACCTTGGCTTATAATTCTTGCTGACTCATGAAACGAATTTATCAAGTTATATCGGCCTTCGCCATTACCGTTGCGGGTTGTCTGGGTATTTCCTGTAGCAGTGATCTGCTGATTGAAAAACCGCAGGATTTCTTCAGCAGCGAAAACGCTTTTACGGACGCCAAAACCTTCCAGCTGGCCGTCAATACGCTGTATTCCGACGCCCGGAATTTTATCTTCAACGACAACGGTTCCGACAACGGTGGGTATCCATACCGCGAATACCTTCGCATGGGGACCGACGTGGCATCGGTCGGGCAAAAACACCGTCCGTACCTGATGGTCGATTTTCGGCTCTTCAACTCCACGCACGAAGCGGCCCGGTATTTCTGGGATAAAGCCTACCAGACGTTGATTCCCCGCGCCAACACCATCATCGACCGCGCTGAGCTACCGACAGTTCCGTGGAAAACCGAAGCGGAGAAAACCGCTATTCTGGCTCAGGCCCGCTTTTTTCGGGCGTATGCCTATTATACGCTGGTCAATCTGTACGGCGACGTACCGCTGATTACGCGCGAAATTACCACCCCGCAGTTTGAATTCACCCGCGCACCAAAAGCCGACGTGCTGAATTTCATCCGGCAAGACCTGGAGTATGCCGCCCAAAACCTGCCCGCCAATCCGGGACAAGTAGCGGAGGGGCAGCTCACCAGTGCTACCGCCAACATGCTGCTGGGCACCCTTTATCTGCAATTGAATTTGCCGGATCTGGCCATCGAAGCCACTTCGAAAATCATCAGTTCTGGCTATTACCGACTGATGACCGAACGGTTTGGCAACGATCCGACCCACAGCGGCCATTTTCCGGCGGGGGGCGGTGATGTTTTTTCGGATCTGTTCTGGGAAAATAACGCCAACCGCAGCGGAGGAAATATGGAATCGATCTGGGTGCTTCAGACCGCCAACCGGGTGCCGGGCGGAGCGGCCGGGGCCAGTTTGTCACGAACCTGGGGACCATATTATGCCAACCTGATTGCGCCCAACGGCAAACAGGGCATGACGCTGGCCGATTCACTGGGCGGTCGACCGGTTGGTTATATCCGGACAACGGATTACTTCAACTACACCATCTGGTCGGGTGAAAACGCGCGCGATATGCGCAATTCGCCCTGGAACATCCGGCGCAACTGGTATTACAATAACAAAGCTAATGCGCTCTATGGCCAGAAAATTGACTTCAAAGCCGTAGGACTGATCGATACGATTCAGTTTATTTACCCGATGGTTCGCAAAGGGGAGGGCATCATCGAGAGCATCAACAACAGCACGACGCCGAATTACAAATTCATCGTCTACCGCCTGGCCGAAGCCTACCTGCTGCGGGCCGAAGCACATTTGATGAAAGGCGACAGGGAAAAAGCGGCCGCCGATATCAACCAGTTGCGAAACCGGGCGAAGGCAAAACCGATTACCGCCAGCCAGGTAACCCTCGATTACATCCTGGACGAACGCGCCCGCGAACTGATCATCGAAGAACCCCGGCGGATTACGCTGAACCGCTTGGGCCTTTGGTACGAACGGACGTTGAAATACAGCCTGAACGAACCGGCTTTTTTCTACCTGACCAAAGAAACCATTCAGCCGCATCACGCCTTGTTTCCGGTGCCATTAACCGCCCTCGATGCAACGCCGGGGCTGAAACAGAATCCGAATTATTAACGAAGACAGTCTATGAAACGAAGAATTGTAACGGGATTGGCCTGCTGGTTGGGAATGACGGTTTTTGCGCAGCAGGCACACAGCCAGGTCGGTCAGAAAACCGATGGTTATCGGGGAATCTGGTACCACATCGGCGCAACCAAAAACGAATATGCCTACAAATACAGTGGCGGCCTGGGAACGTATCCGGCCAATCACTACCCATTTTCGGTGTACGCTCCGGCGGTTAACAAAACGTTTTTCTGCTACGGTGGCGTGACGGATTCAACCTCGCGTGAACTATGCCACATGGTTGGGCTGTATGACCACAAAACCGGGATGGTTTCAAAACCCACACTGTTGCTGAACAAAAAAACCAACGATGCGCACGATAATCCGGTGATTCAGCTCGATGCGCAGGGGTACGTTTGGGTATTCTCAACCTCCCACGGCACCGAACGACCGTCGTTTATTCACCGGAGCCGCCAGCCGTACAGCATCGATGGTTTTGAAAAAATTGAAGCCACGCGTCTGGATGATAAAGGCCAGAAAGTGCCCTTCGACAATTTTTCGTACCTCCAGATGTATTACCAGAACGGCCGCGGTTTTCTGGGATTGATGACGCACTACGACCGGGGTGTTTTGCTGTACGGTGAAAAAAAGCCCCGGCGGACTACGTCGGCCATCACCAGCCCGGACGGTGTGACCTGGTCGGCCTGGCAGGATATTGGCACCATTGAAGAAGGACATTACCAGAGCAGCGCGCAGCGGGGCAATAAGATCGGCAGTGCGTTCAATTACCACCCCAATACCAAAGTGGGGGCCGGACTGGATTACCGTACGAATGTCTACTACGTTGAAACCGATGATTTTGGCAAAAGCTGGCATACCGCCGACGGAAAAACCGTTCAGGTGCCATTGACCGAGATCAGCAATCCGGCGCTGGTCAAAGAGTACAAAAGCCAGGGGTTAAACGCCTACATCAGCGACGTGAACTACGACGAAGCGGGCCACCCCATCATTCTCTACGTCAACAGCAAAGGGCCGGAACCCGGCCCCAACAACGGGCCGTATGTCTGGAACATCGCGCACTGGACCGGTAAGGAGTGGAACATTCAACCCGTTACAGAATCGGACCACAACTACGACATGGGTTCGCTGTACGTGGAAGGGAATACCTGGCGCATCATCGGCCCGGCGGAAGCGGGACCGCAACCGTACGGAACCGGGGGCGACCTGGTGTTGCTCGAAAGCCGCAACAAAGGCAAAAGCTGGAAGAAGGTGAAGCGCGTGACCCAGAATCCGGCCCGAAATCAGTCGTATCCGCGCCGTCCGGTGGCGGCTCATCCTGATTTTTACGCCTTCTGGGCCGACGGCAACGCCCGAAAACCATCGGCATCGTACCTCTATTTCTGCAACAAAAAAGGACAGGTTTTTCAGCTGCCCGCTCAGATGAAGGGCGATTCCGAAAAACCGATTCCGGTTCGTTAAATCGTACCTGCTGATCAACGAAAAAACCGGCTAATGGCCGGTTTTTTCGTTGTGTACTTGTCAAATGGCCGGATCGGCGGGGGTATTCGGATTGGTGAGCCGTTCCTGATCGGGATACGGATAGAAGTTACGGTTCCGTTCCGTCAGGCTGGCCGGTGGGGCCGGACGACCAAACCGGCGGCTGTCTTCCAGACGTTGGCCGGTCATGAACAATTCCGCTCCCCGTTGTTTGTAGATTTCCTGCAACAGCGCTTCCGCCGTGATAGCCCCTGCATACGCGGGTAAGCCAGCGTACACCCCGAATGGATCGCCCGTGGTTTGCGTACGAACGGCGTTGATATCAGTTACCGCCTGCGCCAGATTTCCGTTACTCCGAACCAGCGCTTCGGCCCGAATCAGGCGGACTTCGTCGGGCAGGTACACCGGAATCGGGCGGTCGATGGCGTCAAAGAATCCTTTGAGGGTTTTCAGGGCTTCGCCGTTGACGGTTTTGTCGGGCGTCGTCAGGTAAAAGGCCAGCCGGTTATCACCGGTTTCAACCAGCGTTGCCGGAAGACCGAAAGCTGCGCGGGGCGCGTAGTTGGCCGAAATCTGAACTTGCTGGTAAATGGGGTTCGGGCTCTGGGTGTTGTAGACAAACTGCGAACGGGCGCTCAGGTTCACGGCATTGGCGGCTGTTAGAGCCGCTGCGTAATTACCGGCCACCAGATTGTACCGCGCCCGGTACGCCTGGATTGTGTTGATCAGGTCAAAGTCTGGCCCGGCGACCTGCGTGTTAAAAACCGTTGACGGCGGAGTGGCCGTCACCAGCGCAACGGCTTCATCAAGCAGCCGAATGGCTTCGGCAATGGCGGCCTTGCGGTCCGAGAAAGTTGCCTGTCCGTTGCGGTTTGTCTGAAGCGGCAGTTGTTCAAAGCCCGTTGCCAGGCCGCCCAGCGCCATCGCCTTGAACAGGTTGGCGTGGGCCAGTATGCCACTGCGCAGGGCAGGCTCGCCCGCCAAAACCGTTGGGGCATTGGCCTGAATATCTTCAGCCATGCCCATCACGCGCAGCAGCCGGAGCCACAGACCCAGCACGTTTCCGTTGAAGGTCGGCAGCCCTGCTCCACCCGCTTCCAGTTCCAGAATGTTCGTAAAAGTGGTAATGCCCTTGAGCTCCCGGCTGGTGGTGCCCGGGGCCAGAATAAGTGATTCCAGCCCGGACGTCGAATAAAATTGCCGCATACCGATGCTGAGCGTAATCATGCCGTCGCGGGTGTTGAGCACCTGGGCGTCGGTGGGGCCGTTCGGATTGGTCAGGTCGAGTTGACAACCTGCCATCGACAGAGCGGCTATAAGGAAAAAAAGACGTGTGAATTTCATAATTGATCGAATGTTGAAGGGAGCCAACCGTCGTTTACGCCGATGGGGTCTTTTCCCGGAATACCGTTGTTAGAAAGTTGCGTTGATGCCCAGCGTCAGCGTTCTCGGAATCGGAACTTCGACAAAGTCGAAACCGCGCACGGCGTTGGACTGCCCAGCCGCGTTGGTTTCCGGATCAAAGCCGCTGTAGTTGTCGATGGACAGCAGGTTACGACCCGCGACGCTGAACCGCACATTTCGGAAACCCCAGAATTTGGGCGTCACGGTATAAGCCGCCGACAACTCCCGCAGTTTGATGAAAGAACCGTCCTCGATCCAGTTTTCAAAAATGCTGAACAACGCGGCACTTGTTCCTTTGGGTACTTCGCCCCGGAGTTCGGGTTCGTAGCCGGCCAGCCCGCCGTAGATGTCGCGGTCGCCGACGCGCCGTGTAAAATTGAACACGTCAAAATTCTGCATGGCATCCCATTGCATCCGGAACGACCAACGCGATCCAACCGCCACCTCGTTGATCAGCGAATAGATCGACGTTGGGTTCGGGTTGCCAATTACCTTGCTCAAAATCGTACCGCTTGGCTGGCCGTCGGCAGCGCGTTGCACGGTGTAAGTGCCGTTTGGCCCCTGGATACCGCGCTCTCGCTGCGGCAAACCGCCCGGGGTCAGCAACAGACTGCCGTCGGGGTTGCGGGCAAAGAACGTGGCGTAAAAAGCACCCAGTGCGTAGCCATTGACGGCGGCCACCTGGCCAAATCCACCGGCAAACGGCAGAACCCCGTTGCCTTCCACACCATCAGTAACGTTTTTGTTGTGGGTGTAGGTCGCCGTGATGTTCCAGCGCACGTTTTTCGTTTCAACCGGAATGGCCCGTACCAGCACCTCAAAACCGCGGTTGGTCATGGTTCCGATGTTGACAAAGCGGTTGTTGAAACCCGAACTCGGTGAAAGCGTGCGATTCAGAATCAGGTCTCTTACCTGTTTGTTGTAGTATGTAAATTCAACCCCGATTCGGTTTTTGACCAGACTGAAATCCGTTCCGATTTCGAGTTCCGTCTGCCGTTCGGGCCGGACGCTGAAGTTACCCCGCTGGGCCGGAGCCAGGTAACCCACCAGACCACCCACCGTAACGGGCGAATAGTTCGTAAACCGATCGTAGGGCCCGATGGCGGTCAGGTTACCAGCCTGTCCCCAGGCCGCCCGAATTTTGAAATCCGGCAGGATTGTTGCCAGCGAAGAGCCTTGCCAGAAGGATTCCTCGGAGACGACGTACGAACCGCTCAGTTTGGGGTAAAACTGCCAGCGGTTGTCGATACCGTACACCGAAGCCGCGTCCACCCGTCCGGCGGCTGTTACGAAGAAACGGTTAAAGAAACCGAAGGTTTGCTGGGCAAAAACCCCGATGAAGCTCCGTTCCGTCCGGCCTTCGCTCGCGACGATGTTGGCTCCGTTGTTGATGGTTTGCCCGAAAACGCCGAGTTGTTGTGCCGTAATACCCGTGGTAAAACTGCGGTCGTACTGCACCGTGGCGCCAACTCCGGTGGTGGATTTCAGCCATTCCGTCGGGCTGGCCTGGTAACGGATGTTCAAATCATTGTTGACCTGTAGAACCGATGCTTCGCTTTTGCGGGAGTAACCGGCATTGTAAGATGGCGTCGTGTTGTTGGGCGGAATGTAGCCCGTGGCCAATTGAGAGTAAGTATCCACCCCGAACGTAAAGTCGATGCCCAGACCGGGCAGCGGGGTCAAATTAAGCTGGGCGTCACCGATGAAACGGCTGGTCCGCTGGCGGAAGTCGAAGCGGGCGATGGCTTCCAGGGGGTTGGTCCGGCGAACAACGGAAACCGGGGCCGTTGATGGATAGATGCCCGTTACGGGATCGGGTTGCGGATTGATAAAGTTATTGCTGAAAATAAAACCGGTCAACGCACCGTAGGCTTCGTTGATCCCGCCGTTCGGAATTTCCCGGCTGTTGCTGTAGGTGTAGGCCGACCCAATGCTTAGCGTGGCCCACTTGGCCAGCGTTTGCTGAATGCGCATCCGGCTCGACGCCCGGCTGAACTCGGCTCCGTTCACGATGCCCTGGTTGGCAAACAGCGAACCGGAAAAAAAGTATTGGGTAGTTTGCGTACCGCCGGATACCGATAGGTACTGCTCGTGGCCGGTGGCCGTCCGGAAAATATCCTTTTGCAGGTCATAGCGCGTGACCGGCGTCTGGGTTTGGTCGGTAACGGTGGTGTTCGCGAATACGGCGGGATGCTGGTTGTAGGGCAGCGTTTTGCGAATATCGCTCATTCGAAACTGGGTGGAGAAGTTGATCGTCGGGCGGCCTTCCTGCCCGCGTTTCGTAAAAATCTGAACCACCCCGTTGTTGGCCCGGGAACCGTAAATAGCCGCAGCGGCTGCTCCTTTGATGATCTCGATCCGTTCAATGTCATTCGGGTTGATATCAACCAGACGGTTTTGGGAATAACCGCCCAGATCCACCAGCTCACGGGAGTCGTTATTGACAATCACCCCATCGACGATGTACAGCGGATCGGACGAACCAACAATGGTGCTTGGGCCGCGCAGCCGGACGCTGATGCCCCCCGCCGGGTTTCCGGAGTTTTGGGTGATCTGCGCGCCCGAAACCTTACCCGCCAGCGCCTGATCAATCGATGTGGCCGCTGAGAGTTGCAGGTCTTTGGATTGCAGCGTTGCGATGGTGTTTCCGAGCTGTTTCCGGCTGGTGGCACCGGAGGTTCCCGTGACCACCACTTCGTCTAGCCCGAGGGCGTCTTCCGGGAGGCTCACGTTGGTCATTACCGTCGTGTTCTGGCCCAGCGTAATGCGCTGGGTTTGGGTCTGATAACCCACCGAGCTAATCTGAAGCGTGTAGGTTCCGGGCGACACCGTGGCCGTAAAACGATAGGTTCCATTGCCTTGGGTAATGGCTCCGAAAGAGGTTCCGACCAGGCCAATCGAAGCCCCGGGCATGGGTTTTTCGTCGGCCCGCGACGTAACCGTTCCCTGAAACGTGTAGGCGGTTCCCTGAGCCCGAATTTCCGGGCTTACCAGTAGAAAAAAGATGGGTAATAGCCAAATGAGGCTACATCGGCGAAGTAAAAAGAGTGAATTCATAGAATGTTGATAAAAAAACACGTAAAAAGCCTGGGAGATGGCTTCTGTTTAGTAATTAAACAATTTTTGGGGAAAGAGAAAACCGTCTGGAAGCGGAAAAACCTGGCCCAGACGGCTTTGAATTCGCATCAATTTCCCTGAAGAACGGCTTCATAAAACCGATCCAATAGGAGTGCACGCAGGTTAAGAGCGGGTTTGCCGTATGTTTTTCCATCGTCGGGATAAACCCGGTTGGTCAGGCAAATGTAAACCAGGTTGTATTTAGGATCGACCCAGACGTAGGTGCCCGTATAGCCACTATGCCCGTAAGCCAGCGCCGAGGGATACGGTTTAGTGAGCGGTTTTGGTGCCCGGGCAAAACCGTAACCACGCCCACTGGTCGTTGATTGTTCCGCCGTAAACAGATCGAGTGTCGTAGGTTCGATGTATTTCACCCCGCCATACGTGCCTTTGTTCAGGTACATCTGGTACAGAATCGCCAGGTCGTTGGCGTTACCGAAAAGACCGGCGTGTCCTTCAACGCCCCCGGCCATGGCGGCTCCGGGATCATTGACGTACCCCTGCACCAGCATGTTCCGGAACCAGTTGTCATTCTCGGTCGTGGGTACGATGCGGGAGCGCGGAAACCGGGTACGCGGCAAAAAGCCCGTGGCCTGCATGCCCAGCGGCACGTACAGTTCATTCAATACCAATTCGTTGAGTTTCTGGTGGGAAGCGGTTTCGACAACTTCCTTCAGCATGTACATGCTCACGTCGCTGTAAACAAACTTGCCCCGGGCCGAACCCTTCGATCGGAGCGTCACCGGCCACATCACATCCTCGAAATAATTGGCCCGCAGAAAATAGCCATCGGCTACTTTCGTCGGAAAGGCAGCGGACGAGTCGGCGCTCAGGTCCAGGGGTTTCAATTGCTCGTAGAATTTGATGTACGGTGTGTAGCCCGCTTCGTGCAGCAAAGCTTCCCGAACGGTAATCGTTACCTTATCCGGATAGGCGCGGGTGCGGGCCACGTACTTACTGATGGGCGTGTTGAGGTCAACCAGCTTGCGGTCGTACAGCCGCATGATGGCCGGGGTTGTAGCACTCACTTTGGTGACCGAAGCCAAATCGAAAAGATCATCCAGCTGGGTCGTCGCCTGTTGCGAATAGGTGTGATGCCCATAGGCTTTGTGGAAGATCACCTGCCCATCTTTGGCCAGCAGAACCACCGCGCCGGGGGTGACGTGCTGGGCAATGCTGACGTTCACGAGCGAATCCAAAACCGTCAGTCGGCTGCTGTTGACCGAAGCCGCTTCCGGCACCGAATAACCCAGCCGGATTTTTCGGGTTGTCGAGCCGCTGCCCTGTTTGAACACCGAACCATAACTGGTTTCGAGCCGGTGCGTGGCGGCTATACCACCAAAAATTACCTGGGCTGCCACCGAAGCGCCCTCCGCCGTATTCGCCGGGTACCAGATGAGGGGTGCCCGTACCGATGCCAGCGCAGCCAGATTTTTACCACTGCCGGTCAGCACCACCAGCACATTGGTGAGGGCCTGCTGGTCGTTGATAAATTGGAGGAGTCGGGGCCCAAACGGCGATGCCTCTGACAGCGTAATGATCACCAGGTTATACAGTTTGAGCTGGTCGTGCAACGCCCAGAAAACGGAGTCGGCGGGTGACGGACTGAGTGCGTAGCTGGTTACCGGATAGTACTTGGACGCTATGCTGTCAAATACCGCCTGCTGGCCGTAGGAGCTGTGCACACTGGCAATTTTCAAATCCCGAAGGTTTGTAATGGGAACGGCACCCGACGGGTTGTTGAGTACGGTAATCTGTTTCTCGGCGTCCCGCATGGCCGATAACCGCTGACGGTTTTGAGCCACGACGGAACCACAAAAGCCAAGCAGAAACAGGAGGGTGGGAAAAATTTTTTTCATAGCAGGTTGGCGGTAAGCGAAATCATCCGGGCTTGCACTGGTTTTAGCAAAAGTAAACGGATTGCGGGAAAAAAGTGGCCTATGCACGCACATGCTTGAATGAACGGACCGTCAGGCAGGATTTGGCCAGCGTGCCTGACGTTTTCAGGGGCGCACCAATTGGTCATTCCAGCGCAAACCATAGCTCAACGGCCTGCAATTGTCGAACTGGTTTTGCAGGCTGAACATCCGACCAGGTGGCTGGAGCCCGCCTTTCATTCGTCATGGTTTTCGTTATCTTTCAGCTTGAAAGGAATTTGTGTTTATTCGCGTTAGGGACCGTTCCGTTTGTTTAAAATCGAACTTTTATAAACCATGCATCTTCCCGCCCAACAAGCGATGCGCCAATTGCAGCAATCCGGGAAAGAGTTTCTGGAGCTATTCGGGCACGGTACGCTTTCCGTAGAGATTTACAAACCGGTCGGCGAAGACCGGCAGCAGCCTCATGACCGGGATGAGGTGTATTTTATCCTTTCCGGTTGCGGAATTTTTTACCTTGAAGGAACCACCTGCGACTTCAAGCCGGGCGATGTACTTTTTGTGCCCGCGGGTGCCGAACACCGTTTTCAGCAGTTTACGGAGGATTTTGCCACCTGGGTTATTTTTTACGGTCCGGAAGGTGGGGAACTGGCGACGCATTCGGTTTAAATCCGTCTTCCAACCTGACAGGGGTATATCAAGTCAGGTTTGACGGCACGGTTTTAGGCTGCGGCAACGTCTTTCACGCTCGGTTTCAGAAAATACAACTGAACCGCCAGCGCCACCAGCACAATGCCCGACAGGGTAGCAAAGCCGTTGCCCAGATTCCCGGCGTCGGTCGATTTGCCGAGCAGGTTGGTGATCAGCGCGCCCGCAAAAACGCCGGTCATGTTCATCAGGCCGTAGCCTGTGGCCCGGTAGCGAGGGGATACAAATTGGCAGAGAATGGGCATGTTGTTGGCATCAAACATCCCGAAGCCCAGTCCGAAACAGACCGCGGCTCCGACTACGTGCAGCAACGAGTGACCAAAGCCGATCAGCAGTAACGCCGGAATGGTCAGCGCCAGGCCAATAGCGCCTGTGTAAATCCGCCCCCGGATGTTGTGCTGCACCCAGCGGTCCGACAGAATGCCACCGGTGATGACGCCCACGAACGAAGAAGCCGCAATGGTGATCGTCGACAGCGGTCCAGCCTGGGCCATGTCAATTTGCAAGTTGGTGGAAAACAGCGTCGGTAACCAGTTTTTGGTGGCCCAGCCCGGCAAGCTGGGTACGGCGTAATAGAAAAGAATGACCCAGAAAGCCGGATTTGTGAGTAAAACCGTCAACCCTTTCAAAATGCCTGGGTTACCAACCGGAATGGCATCCGTGGCCGGAAGGTGTTGGCTAGCTCGTCCGGTTTCGCGTAAAAAACCGGTCAGGATCACCGCATAAACAATCCCAATCAATCCGAAGGTCTGGAAGGTGATTTGCCAGGAATACGACTCGGCCAGCGTGGCCCCAAAACCGCCCAGCGCTTGTCCCATGTACAAGCCTGTCATGTGAATTCCCACCGCCAGCGAACGGGTCCGGGAGGAATGTACGTCGGCAATCAGCGACAGACCCGCCGGGATGTACAGCGCTTCGCTCACGCCCATAACCGCCCGCAGCGCATACAACTGGTTGAACGTGGTGGCATAGCCCATCAGAAACGTCACGCCCGACCAGACAAAAAGACTGCCGATAATGAGCCATTTGCGGCTGAAGCGGTCGGCAATCAGGCCGGAGATGGGACTCATCAGCCCGTAAATCCAGAGGAAAACGGCCATCAGGTACCCGAAATTCGTGGCCGACTGCAACTCGGTGATAGCCACCTGCATCGCCGGTTTCATGGTGGCCAGCATCTGCCGGTCCATGTAATTGAGCAGGGCCACAAACCACAGCAGACCGACTACTCCCCAGGGGTTTTCGTTTTTTGATTCGTTTTCGTAGGGCTTCATGCACAGCAGCGTTAGTGGGTTTACGGAACCGTTAGTCGCCAGACCGCGGGCGTCCGAATGCCCGGCGAGACTTCGCCGGAGGGCAGTACAAAACCGTTTTTCCAACGGACCACGGGCGTTGTGACGGGCACTGGAAATGCCAGCGTATTCCGCTTCGACCACTGTTTTTGTTTAACGTCGTACTGCCATACTATCCGGCCAAAACCGGGGTGATTGCTTTGCAATTCGTTGCGCTGCCGCGTGATGCGATCGGCTTCAGGGCCGTTTGTTAGCGTTTTTAATTGATTGTTCAGCACCTCGATCTGTTTGAGCCGCTGGCCGTTGTCTCCACCGAAAATGAGCAGAGAGCCCGTACCGTTAGCCGCGGCACTGTGGGCCGAAAGCGCCTGGGGCAGATCGGGTAAACGTCGCCAGCGGTTTTGATCAATCCGGTATTCGTACGCGTCGGCAAAAACCGTGGTAACGCCCGCGCGCGTTTGCCGCCCACCCATCACGTAAAGTGAACGATTGACCGCGATCAGCGCAGTATACGCCCGGCCCGGCCCCGGTAAGTCCGCCCGCTTCTGCCAGCCTTTTTTCGGATTGCGTAAATCCAGTAAATACAACGTATTCTCGGCACCATGCTCCGATTCGCCCCCCACTACCAAGAGCTGATCGTCTAGTACTGCAGCCGCCAGATTCGCCCGTGGTTTGGGTAACGACGGCAGCGAATCCGTCCGGATGGTCTTGGTGTCGGGTTGCCAGGTCAGGCTGAACACACGGGCGTAGGATTGTTCGGCGTCGTTTCCGCCAATGCCAATCAACCGATCCTGCCAGTTCACCGAAGCGCCGTACCCCAACGGTTTTGGTAATTGCCCCGCGATGGTCCAGGAGCCACCCGGTTTTTCCAGGACATACACTGTCGTGTGCCAGACTTTTTTGCCATTCTGCCAGGGATAACCGTTGGGGAAATTAGCGCCCCCGGCCAGGAGCAGCGCTCCGTTGCTTATGCCCGCAAATGCCCCGGCCACGCCCGGATTCGGGCGATTCTCCAGCGCTGGTAAATCGGCCAGGCGCCCCACCACGAGCCGTTTCTGGCTTCGACCGGACAGCGACAGCAGGAGCAGCAGGAGGATAAGGTAAGGCCGCGGCATTCGGAACAAGTGAGTCAGTGGTTAATGCGAAACGGAAGCGGGCAAGCGCGTGGCGCAGGAATAAAAACCAATGCGGTCCAGATCGCGCAGGAAGGCATCGTACTGGTCCGGTGTCGGGTTGCGAACCGGCGAACGGAATTGGCCACAATCCAGCCCGATGGCGCGCATGTAGGCTTTGCCCGTGGCAATGCCGCCGTATTTGCCCAGCAGTTCGACAATCGCAATCGATTGATCCTGCAACTGCCGCGCGCGGTCCAGATTTCCCGCGTCGAAAGCGGCCATCAGTTCCTGATACAGCGGAGCCGCGTAATTGAACGTACTGCCCACGGCCCCGCGCGCGCCCATCGCCATAGCGGCCAGAAACACCTCGTCCCATCCCCAGAGGATGTCGTACTGCCCGTTGTTGAATAGCAGACACTGGCGGTATTCCATCAGGTTGTTGTGCGTGTATTTGATTCCCCGGAAATTCGGTAGCCGACCGTCTATTTCCGCCAGAAAATCGATCATGGACAGGTGGACGTTTGTCAACGCCGGGATATGGTAGAAATAGAGCCCCAGTTCTGGAACGGCTTCGCCGATCTGCACACAGAAGTCGGCCAGAACCTGCGGAGTAGCGGGTTTGAAATAAAACGGTGCGAGCACCGCAATGGCCTGAAAACCGTTCTGCGCGGCTTCCTGCGCCACCAGAATGCATTCGGCCAGTGAGGTGCCGCCTACCAGCATGATTTTTTGGAGGTCGGGCTGGTCCACCGCTCCCCAGGCCCGGAGCAAATCGAGTTTTTCGGGGAGCGTCAGGGAGACACCCTCGCCCGTTGAACCCGCAATAAAAGCGCCCTTGACCCCACTCTGGACGAGCATCTGGGCGTACGGTTCAATAAGTGAAAGATTAAGTGCCCCATTGGCGTGCATCGGGGTAAACGGAGCCGCAATCAGCCCCTGAATTTTCGGTATAACGGTCATGTATTAGGTAGAATGTGCAGGTTCTCCGGTTCAGAAAAAGGACAAGAGAGCCTGCTTTTACTTTTAAGAAATCAACAAAGGTTTTTTAGTCGATCAATACCCCGGCGTTTGCGTGAGTTTGGGGTCGGAGTTCAGCATGGCCACCGAAACGGGCAGCAGCAATCGGTATGCCTGGGCAGAGGACAGGTACTGAGTCCTTACGTTTTTGAATACGTAAGCATTGCCCGCCCGGCGCATTGCCCACCAGCGTTTTCCTTCGCCGATGAATTCCCGCAGGTATTCTTCCAGAATGGCGTCGAGGTTGGCCTGCTGGTTTCCGGTTACGAACGGTTTGTACCCCGAACCGTAGGCGCGGGCCCGGATGGCGTTGATCTCCGCCGAAGGGTCACCGCCGAGCTTGGTGTTAGCTTCGGCCAGCAACAGCAACACATCCGCAAACCGGTATACCGGGAAGTCATTGTCGTACAACTGCAACCCGGCGTCCACCCGGCCGATAAATTTGGTCAGCAGCACGCCGGCCACCGGATTCCCCGCCGTCGTTCGGTACATGGTGCGGAACGTGGCCCGCATCCGGGCATCCGACGCATCCGCCAACCGACTCAGCATCTCCGGCGAAAATCCGACCCGACTGGCCCCCGCCACCAGCGGATACGCCACATTGACCGCGACACCCGGACCCGGCACGGCATCCAGCACCAGTGTTCCGGCCTGGGTCGTGTTCACCAGAAAGCTGGAATAGGCGCTCTGCACGGATTCGTTTTTCTCGAAACTCAGCGCAAAGATGATTTCGCGGTTATTGGCCTCTTTGGTTGGATCAAAAATATCGGCGTAGTTGGCCTGAAGACCCAGTGTCGGTAGCGCTTTGACTTCTTCCAGAGCGGTTTTGGCCGTGGTAAAATCCGCCGAGCCACCACCCAGGTGCGTTCCCGACCAGATAAATACATCGCCTTTGAGGGTGAGCGTGGCCGCCCGGTTCCAGTACACCCGCTTGGTAGTAAAGCCGTTGTTGCCCGCAAACAGGCTCAGTGATTGCTCCAGATCACTTTTAATGAGCGTCATAACGGCTTCGGGCGTGCTACGCTCGCGGTACAGATCGGTCAGGCTGCCCACGGCGGCTACGGGTTCGGTGGTGATGGGCACCCCGCCCCAGGTCCGCAGTAACGTGTAGTATACATAAGCACGTAAACCGTGCATTTCGGCCAGGGCCGCGTTGCGCTGGGCATCGCTCAGGGGCGCCTGCGGAAACAGTTTGATCACGGTATTGATCCGGTCGATGAGCGTATAAAAACCACCCCAGTTGTTCGCCGGCACGTTGGTGGCGTTGATGTTGTGCGACCAGTATTGTTTCAGTCCCGCATCTTCGGATTCGGTAAATAAACCGTCGGCCCAGAGGTCGGAACGCATTTCACCGAGACTGACCAGTGTACCGTGGTACGTCCGCAGTGAAGCGTATACGCCGGTGTACAGCGTCATGGCCGCGTTGGCGTCAGTCAGAGCGAGTTGCTGGTTGAGCGAAGTCTGCGGTGTCACTTCCTCAAGTTGCTGCTGGCAGGACGCCAGGACTGAACACAGACCCAGCGCCAGAATAAATTTGGTGGCTTTCATGAGACAAAAAGCGTTGAATTACAGATTGATCGTTGCGCCTAACGTGAGCACCCTTGGCAGCGGGAACCGGCCCACATCGTTACCGCCCACTTCCGGCAACGTGCCGTTGTACCGGGTGAAATACACCAGGTTCGAACCGGTCAGGAAAACCCGCAGGCCCCTGACGCGATTGCGGGCGATGCGCTCCATGAGGGGACCGGCAAGGTCGTAACTCAGCGTTAGCTCGCGCAGGGCCATGTAGTTACCTTTCTGCCAGAAGTTGGCGGGTGCGGTGGTGTTACCCCCGGCATCCGTGAAGTAATTGCGTCCGTAGTTGGCCCAGTAGTAGCGCGGCAGGGTTCCGGTCGGGTTCTCCGGCGACCAGGTGTTCGTTACATCCACCGGCCCGTTCTGCGAGCCCTGTACCTGCGACATACCCCGCAGGTACATCTGGTTGGCAATCACAAACCCGAGCGAGTAATCAAACTGCCCGAACAGCGTGAAACCTTTCCACTGGAGCGTCGACGAAAAACCGCCCTGTACCGTGGGCGTGGTGCGGCCTACAAACACAAAGTCGCGGTAATCGAGTGTGTCGTTCTGATCGAGATCGCGCCAGCGGGCGTCGCCCAGGAGTTTGATGCGTTTGTCGGTGTAGGGCAGGTAGGTATTTACCAGGTTGGCGCGCGCGTCGATGTCGGCCTGCGAAGTGTAAATACCGTCGTAAACCGGGGCCCAGATTTCGTCCAGCCCAATGCGCTTTCCTTCCTGCAACCCGCCAACCCAGACCACCCGGCCCTGCGCCGGATCGTAGACCTGCATGGCGCTTTGCCGGTTGCGGTCCAGGCCGTTATCGGGTAATTTTTTGGCGTAATTTTTAACGTGAAACAGATTGGCTCCCACGCTCCACGACAAACCACCCGCTGCGCTCGGTTTCAGGATCGTGGCCTTGATATCCAGTTCAAGACCCCGGTTTTGCAACTGCCCCAGGTTGGTGGTGTAGGTGCTGTAACCCGTCCAGGCCGGAATGGTCAGCGAACTGATTTTGTCGTAGACATTGCGAATAAAGTAGTCGGCCAGCACAGTCACCCGGTTGTTGAACAGACCCAGATCCAGTCCGAAATTGAGCGTACTGGCTCGTTCCCAGCGCAGATTGGTATTGGTCAGGCCCGTTGCGGCAAAACCAGGGGCACCGTTGTAGATGCTGGCGTTCGTATTGTTGACGGTGACGGCTCCGTACTGCGGAATCGTGGCGTAATCGCTCAAGGGCGTGATGCTGCCGTTTTCGCCCCAGCTAATCCGGGGTTTTAGGGTAGAGACAGTGCGGTTCAGGCCCAGATTGGCGAAGAAATCCTCGAAGTGCAGGTTCCAGCCGAGCGACAAACCGGGGAAAAAACCGTAGCGGTTGGTCGTCAGCCGCGAGGTGCCGTCGTAGCGGGCGTTGACCGTGACCAGATAGCGGTTGTCGTAATTGTAATTCACGCGCCCAATGCCCGACGCCAGCCGTTGCCAGCTCGAAAAGGCGGAGGTTGGCACGCCCACGGCCGCCGTCGAAGCCGAGAGCCAGGGAATAAAGTCTGTGGCCGCCAGGTTGGCCGATGCACCGTAGTCATACTGACGGAACTCGAAAAACTCCCCGCCCCCCAGGGCCGAGATCGTGTGTTTGCCGACGGTTTTGTCCCATTGCAAAAAACCGTTGTACTGGTACTGCCCCACGCGTTGGTTGGTGTACGAGGCATTGCGGGTGTTGACCTGCGCCCCGCCCGTGCCGTTGATGTAGGCTTTTGTGAAACTGTCGTTGGTGGTATAGCGATAAAAGCCTGAGCCCGATGCCAGCAATTTCAAACCGGGCACAATACGGTATTCGAGGTTCAGTCCTCCGCTATAACGCTGCTCAATGGTCTGGTTGAAAAACTTGTCGCGGAAATACGCCGGATTGCCCAGCGTGCTGGCATCTACGCCCGGCAGTTCGGCACCGGTCACATCGTGGGTCAGGCGAACCGTTGGCGCGATGCCCGTAAACCGCTGGAGAACACCACCGCCAACTCCACCACCGCCATCGGCAGTTAGGTAGGAGGGGGTGGTTTTGGCGCTATAACCCGCCACGTTGAGCGAAACCGTCAGGTTTTTGCCCACATTCAAGCCACCGTTAAAGTTCAGGTTGTAGCGTTGCAGCGACGAACCAATCAGCGTACCCACATCCTTGATGCCACCCAGGCCGAGCGCAAAATTTCCCTGGTCGTTGCCGCCCGAAAAATTCAGATAATGTTCAGTCAGGTTGCTTTGCTGAAGAATCAGGCTTTCGAGGTCGCGCTGCGAAATCGACCGGTATAGCAGGCTGTCCAACTGGTTCGGATTGAACGGGTTTTTATCGACCAGCAGGCTGTATTGCGGATCATTGAGCAACCGGCGGTTGGCATTGGTCACCAATTGAGTGGAATACTTACCGTCGGGGGCCGTCCAGCCCGAGTTGACACCCCAGCCCCAGGCTCCGGCCAGTTGGTTGCGGGCGTTATTCATTTCCGCCGTGTTGTTGTCGGCCTGCGCGGCTTCGTAGCGGGCGGCCAAGCCCCGGCGGTTCCAGGTAATGTAGTCGGCGGCATTCATATAATCCAGCGGGTTACGCCGAACGTAATTGGCTGCTCGTTTGATGCTGTAGGTGACCTGTGTGCGCCCTTTCTTGCCTTTCTTGGTTGTAACCAGAATAACCCCGTTTGAGGCCCGTGCGCCGTAAATGGCTGTCGAGGCTGCATCCTTCAGCAAATCCATGGTCTCCACATCTTCCATATTGATCCCGAATAGGGACGGCACAATCACGCCATCAACAATGATCAAGGGCGTTCCCGAACCGCTAAAATCCGTGCCACCCCGGAAAGAGATGTTGGGCGTAGCGCCGGGCTGGCCGGTGGTTTGCTGAATCCGCAGGCCGGGAATGGTGCCTTGAAGGGCCGTTGCTGCGTTGGTCCGGGGAACGGATTTAAAAACCAGTGGATCGACGGAGGCCACCGAACCCGTCAGCGTCCGACGGCTCTGTTGCCCATAACCCACCACAACCACCTCATCCAGGCTTTTGGCTCCTTCCGCCAGCAGCACATCCAGTGTGGTTTGGTTGCCAATGGTAATCT
Source organism: Larkinella harenae (assembly GCF_054780515.1). Classification (NCBI taxonomy): domain Bacteria; kingdom Pseudomonadati; phylum Bacteroidota; class Cytophagia; order Cytophagales; family Spirosomataceae; genus Larkinella; species Larkinella harenae. The sequence goes on from NZ_BAAGWE010000001.1 coordinate 1,443,360, forward strand.
CCTGCGTAGTCATACCGATCAGCGAAAAAACCAGGATTTCATCGGTAGCCACGTTCAGGGAGAACTTCCCTTCGGCATTGGTTACCGTACCCCGAGCAGTATTCTTGACGGTTACGTTAACGCCGGGCAGAGCTTCGGAGCTGCGGGCATCCCGGACGACTCCTTCTAATAGTCGACTTTGTGCCATGCTCGTAAAAGCCAGCAGAAAGCCGACAATAAGTATGACATAACGGGGGTTTAGAAATGAATTAGTAGCAATTAGTCGCATATTCATTGCATCGTTTTCATTATGTATGATTTGACAAAACTATTATGTATAACTTAATTTTCAAAACTTGAGTTAAATTTTTGATTTTTACCTTAAAAATTTGTCGTTAACAACTGGTTCTCTATTTTTGCGTCGTATTAAATAATACATAATATGGATTTGGTAGACAAAGCCGATGAGTTGCGGCTTCAGGAGCAGCTCTCGCTGGTAGATAAAGTAGAAGCCGATTTGCTGGATTTCTTTCAGGAGCGGCAGTACAAAACCGGGGATGTAATTCCAAAGGAGGTGGAGCTGGCAGTACAGCTGGGCGTCAGCCGGACGGTGGTACGCGAGGCCATGCAACGGCTTCGGATGCGGGGGATGGTTGATACCAAAAAGAAGCGCGGCACGGTCATTACCAACCCCGATTTGCTGTCACTGCTCGAAAAAACGCTGCATCCGGGCATTCTCGACGAGGAAACGCTGCGCGACATTTTCGAACTCCGGATGGTGCTCGAAATTGGCATGGGCGACCTGCTGTTTGAGCGCATCACCCAACGCGATATTGACGAGCTCTACGCCATTGTGGCCGACGAGCCAGCCAATACCGAAGACATGATTTTTGATGCAGATATGGAGATTCGGTTTCACGGCAAACTTTACGAAATCACGGGAAACCGTACGCTCAAACGGTTTCAGCGCATGTTACTGCCTGCGTTTGATTACGTGCACAACAGTGGGATTCTGAAAAAAAATGTGCAGCACAAAAAGTTTGTTTCGCACCGGGGCCTGGTGGATGTGCTCCAACACGGCACACCCGAAACGTTCCGGAACGCCATGCGCAATCATTTTGAAAACCATTTTCAACGCTTATTTTGATGATGTTTCTGTCTTTTCTATCGGTTTTGGGACTGTTGGCAGGACAGCCTGCTGACTTCTCTGCTGCGACTCCGCCGAGCGAAGTGACCGTATTTCGCAACGGGGAAAATGGGTACCAGTGTTACCGGATTCCGGCCATCGTGAAGGCGCCAGATGGCAGCCTGCTGGCGTTTGCCGAGGGTCGCCGAACCAACTGCGGTGATTTTGGGGATGTGGATATTGTGCTGCGAAAAAGCCAGGACGGTGGCAAAACCTGGGGTGCGCAAACGCAGGTCGTCGATTTTGGCACCAATCAGGCGGGCAACCCCGCCCCGGTTTTTGACCTGACCGACAGCCGCTACCCGAAGGGACGCCTATTTCTGATTTACAACACCGGCACGGCTTCCGAAAGCGAGGTGCGCAACGGCAAAGCGATCCGGGAAGTGTGGTACAAAACCAGCACCGATGGTGGCCAAACCTGGTCCGCAGCCGTGAACATTACCACACAGACCAACCGCCCCAACAAACCTGACGCCAATCCGGCGTACCGGTTTTCGGACGACTGGCGCTCGTACGCCAATACGCCCGGTCACGCCCTGCAACTGGGGCAGGGGAAATACCGGGGTCGGATTTTTGTGGCCGCCAACCACTCTGCCGGACCGCCTAAGCCGCAGTTTCGGGATTACCAGGCCCACGGTTTTTACTCCGATGACCACGGAAAAACCTGGAAGTTGAGCCCTACCATCGATTACCCCGGCGGCAACGAAAGCACGGCGGCCGAAACGGGCGACGGCGGGGTGCTGATGAACATCCGAAATCAATCGGGCGATGTCAAAAACCGGCTGCTGGCCCACTCGCCGAATGCGGGTGAAAGCTGGAAACCAACGGTGGTGGCTACCGATTTACCCGATCCGGTGTGCCAGGGTTCCATGATTAATTACCGGACGCCAGCGGGAAAACCGGTATTGTTGTTTGCCAACCTAAACAGCCAGAAAAAACGTGAGAAGCTGACCGTGCGCGTCAGTTCCGACGAGGGCAAGACCTGGTCGGCGGGGCGGGAAGTCTGTAGCGGCTCGTCGGCGTATTCCGATCTGGTGATTTTGCAGGATCAAACGATTGGCCTGCTGTATGAACGGGACGAGTACACTCAGATCGCTTTTGCCGCTTTTTCTTACGACTGGCTAAATCCCTAAAACCGTATTTCTTTCATGATTTCTGCCGACGCATACGCTGTGCAGTACCGGGATGCGCTGTTGAACGACGTGATTCCGTTCTGGCAAAACCATTCGCTCGATCGGGATAACGGTGGTTTTTTTACCTGCCTCGACCGCAGCGGTCAGGTTTACGATACCGATAAATTTACCTGGTTGCAGGCCCGTCAGGTCTGGACGTTTGCCATGCTCCATAACCGCGTTGAGCAGCGGGCCGACTGGCTGGCGGTGGCTCAGCACGGGGCGGACTTTCTGCAACGGTTTGGCCGCTCCGACGATGGCAGCTGGTATTTCTCACTGACCCGCGACGGAAAACCGCTGGTACAGCCGTACAATATTTTTTCCGATTGTTTTGCCACGATGGCCTTCGGGCAACTTTCGCTGGCCACGGGGAATGAGGAACAGGCGCACATTGCCGAATCGACGTTCCGGCAGATTCTGACCCGGCGCGACACCCCGAAAGGCCGCTGGAGCAAAGCCGTGGCCGGTACGCGCCCGCTGAAGAATTTCGCGCTGCCGATGATCCTCTGCAACCTGGCGCTGGAAATTGAGCATTTGCTCGACAAATCGCTGGTGGAAAAAACCGTCGACGAATGCATTTACGAAGTGATGGAGGTGTTTTACGACAAGAATCTCGGGCTAATTCGGGAAAATGTCACCCCCAACGGCCAGGTGTCGGATTCGTTTGAAGGACGGCTTCTGAATCCCGGCCACGCCATTGAAGCCATGTGGTTCATCATGGATCTGGCAGTTCGGCGCAACGACCGGGCATTGCTCGACCGCGCGGTACAAATCACGCTTCAGACGCTGGAATACGCCTGGGATTCGGATCACGGCGGTATTCTGTACTTCCTGGATGCCAACGGTTTTCCCCCGCAACAGCTGGAGTGGGATCAAAAACTCTGGTGGGTGCACATCGAAACGTTGATCAGCCTCGCCAAAGGGTTTCAGCTTACCCAACATCCGGCCTGCTGGGATTGGTTCGTGAAGGTACACGACTACACCTGGGCGCATTTCCCAGACCCGGCACAGGGCGAGTGGTACGGGTATCTAAACCGGCAGGGGCAGGTGTTGCTGCCGTTGAAAGGGGGGAAATGGAAGGGGTGTTACCATGTTCCGCGCGGCTTGTACCAGTGCTGGCAGGCGTTGCGATCAGCTTAAAATCTTTCAGACCTGGCGGGCTTCCAAGACCTGTCAGGTCTAAGTGAAGGCCTATTAACCAGCTTGTGTTGAAGTTCGAATAACCAGCCGGGTCGGAATCTTCACCGATTCGGGTAATTCCGTTTTTTTCTTTCCTTCAATTAAATCAATCAGACGACCGGCGGCAACCTGACCAATTTCCAGCGACGGTTGTTCAACCGTGCTCATTGGCGGATCGAATAAATCGGCCACCATGATGTTGGTAAAACCGATGAACGACAGTTGATCCGGAATCCGGATGTTTCGCTTTTTCAGGGCGCTCAGGCAGTCAACCGCTAACCGATCGCTGGCGGCCAGCCACGCATCGGGTTTCTGCTCCAATAACGCATTGACCATCGGCATTACATCGCTGGTTTCGAAGCCGACGTGGCGGATCAATTGCTCATCATAAGTCAGACCGTATTTTTCCAGGGCCGCCCGGTAGCCCGCCAGCCGCTCCTGGGCAATCGAGATAGACGCCGGAATGGTGACATGGGCGATACGCCGTCGGCCCGTCCGGATCAGGTGTTCTGTTGCTTCAAAAGCGCCCCTGACGTTGTCGGAAGCCACCGAAGGCAGGTTCAGGTGTTCGGAAACGCGATCAAAAAAAACAATGGGCAGTTTTTTCTCCTGAAGCGCCCGCAGGTGGCTTACATCGCCCGTACTGTTCGACATCGATATCAGCAATCCATCCGCTTTTCGGGCCACAAGTTGCTGAACTGTTGCCAGCTCCCGCTCGTACGATTCGTGGCTCTGAAAAATATTGACATGATACCCCCGATTGTAGGCTACGGCTTCGATGCCGTTGATAATCTGGGAAAAAAAATGGTTGGCAATCTGCGGCACAATTACTCCAATCATGCGGCTGCGGTTTTCTTTCAGACTCAGGGCAATTGGATTGGGGCGGTACTGATGGCGTTCGGCGTAGTCGAGGACCAGCCGCTTGGTCTCGGGATTGATTTCGTAGCTGTCACGCAGCGCCCGCGAAACGGTCGAGGTGGATAGGTTCAGGGCGCGGGCGATATCCTTAATGGTTATGGTCTCCAAGGTTGTATTGGTAAAGTTCAAAAAAAGATTTGGGTCGGAATGTTGGAGAAAACCGCCGTCCGGGAACGTTCCCGGTAACGATTGCGTGAATAAATATCTGATAAAGTTTTATATTTTAAAACCACCTGCCTAACATTATTGTATTATTCTGGTACCAAGTCTACATTGTGTTGCTGTGAGTTTTCTGAGAAAAAGATAATTTTTGTTTCCTCTTTGCACCAGCCCGATTTATTAAACGGTTTTTCGTTCTCCGGAGGATTTTCGCGCGAATACCGTAAAACGCCGATTTATTCAACCATTTTACTTTCTTTTCTATGGACGTTCAGCAAATGGAAATCACGGCTTCGCATCCGTTGGCGCTACCAGTTGGGGTGACGCTCGACCGCTACATCATGCACCGGCAAACGGCTTTTCCGTACGCAACAGGTGAACTCTCACAATTACTGCGTGATATTGCGCTGGCGGGCAAAATTATTCACCGGGAAGTGAATCGGGCGGGGCTGATCGACCTGACAGGCGGCATGGGCGTTCGGAATGTGCAGGGAGAAAGTCAGCAGAAACTCGATATGATTGCCAACATCCGGTTCAGTCGGGCGCTGAAAAATGGGGGAGAGGCCTGCGCCATCATTTCGGAGGAAGAAGAGGACATTATTTATACGGGAAACAACCATGCCAAATACGTAGTGGCTATGGACCCGCTCGATGGTTCGTCCAACATCGACGTGAATGTATCGATTGGGACTATTTTTTCCATTTACCGCCGGATCACGCCCATCGGCACGCAGCCAACGCTCGACGATTTTTTGCAGGGAGGGCGTCGGCAGGTGGCCGCTGGTTACATTCTGTACGGTTCGTCGACCATTCTGGTGTACACGACCGGCCACAATGCCAACGGTTTTACGTACGATGCGTCGCTGGGCGAATTCATTCTGTCGCATCCGGATATTCAGAGCCCGGCCGACGGGCAGATTTATTCCTGCAACGAAGGGAACCTGAATGATTATGAACCCGCCGTGCAGGAATACCTCGCGAGTTGCCGCCAGGAACGGTATACGGCCCGCTACATTGGCTCGCTGGTGGGCGATTTTCACCGGAATTTGCTCAAAGGGGGAGTTTATCTGTACCCGCCGACGAAGAAAAATCCCGATGGCAAACTTCGGTTGCTGTACGAAGCCTTTCCGCTGGCATTGCTGGCCGAAATGACTGGTTGCATCGCGTCCTCGGGGTATCAGGATGTTCTGGATATCAAACCCACGGCTTTGCACCAGCGCACTCCACTCTACATCGGGTCGCCCCGGATGGTTGAAAAGCTAACGGGCCTGTTAACATAGAGACCCCGTAAAAACCGTTGGAACCGTACGACGTGCGGCAGATGCTGTCTGTATTTACTTTGTTTCCAAGACCTTGCCCTGGTCGATGAGCTCTCGGTACGAAAAATCTTCATTCGGGATAGCACGCAAATCGTTGGAAACCGTGGCCCGGATGAGGGCCGAGCGGTTTTCCAGATCGGTATGCTCGGCCAGGATCGTAGCCGCTTTTTTTGGGTCGTATTTCTGGTCCAGCGGGTCACAACTCAGCAGGGCGAACGACAGCGAAGTCAGGAAGAGAAGGGTGTAACGGTTTTTCATGCTTGGAACTGCAACCCGGCTGCGCAGTGGGTTGCAGTTCGGTTTCTTCAAAACCAGTGCCAGATCGTCCTACCGACGGAAAATCACCCAAACAAGCTGGCGTGCTTTTGAAGAATGGCTTCGTACCGGCGGGCTGCGGCTGGTTGTCCGGCCTGCTGACAAGCTTCCATTAACACTTGCAGGATGTACCGATCCGCCTGTGGATTCCCAAAGCGTTCCCGGGTTGTGCGGGCGTAGTGCAGGTTCTGATCCGCCCGAACGGCCATGGTGTTGGCTATTTTGAGGGCTTTTTGCGGAGCGCCGACATTAAAATACAACCGCACGTAGTTTGAACACACCGCGTCGTACGGAATGACCTTATCCGGGATGGCTTTCAGCGAATCGTCCAGCACTTCGCGGGCTTTCAACGGGTTTTGTTCCTGAATGAACTGGTCGGCCAGCCGCAGGAAGGCCAGCCGTGCCGTAACGATTGGGGACGATCGGTAGGTTTCATCGTAGTAAACGTCCGGATTATCCAGTTGCCGCCAGGTGGATTTGCGCAGCATGTTGTCGTACATGCGTTCCGAATTGACGTACCCATCTTCTGCCCCCGGTATAGCTACGGGCATGAGCCGATACACCATGCCTTCGACCTGCATGTGGGTCTTCAAATTCAGGTAGCTTTCGGTGCCCATCGTGCTGGAGAAGTAGATGGGCCGCTGCCAGTTGTTGGTAGCAATAATGTCCAGCATGATCAGGTCACTTTTGGACAAATCCCGCGAACCGATGTTCCACTGCAACGTATCTTTCAACAGCGGTTTGAGGGGTTTGGGCACGAAATCGGCACGTTCGACGGCCGCCCGGTCGACGGGCAGAAATACGGTGGAAGATGGTAAAATGTTGGTTTTGTCACCGTTCGTAAGTGGAAGTTGAATGGCTGGGTTACTGGTTTTGACCAGGTGGATATACTGCTTCAGGTCAATGCCGTTCTTAACCGCCGGAACTTCGTAGAAAGGAATGAATTCATTCTTCCCCTTATCGAACTGATCGAATTCCAGGGAGATGGGCAGGGCGTCGGACTCATACGTTTTGCGTTTCATCTGCTGAATGTACCACTCGGCATTGAGCAGGCTCAGGTTGCAAACCCGCACATCGCGCCGGAACCCTTCCACTTCCTGAACGTACCAGAGCGGATACGTGTCAATGTCGGCACCTGTAAAGAGTATGGCATCCTGAGCGCAGGAATTGAGCAGGTTTTTGGCAAAATCGACCGAATAATACCGGTTATTCCGGTTGTGATTATCCCAGCTTTTCAGGCCCATCATGCCCGGAATCAGCAAACACAGCCCAACCGCCAGACCGTTGCGTACCGGCGCAGCTTTCAGGACAGTACGGACTCCTTCGGCCAGCGCCATTGCGCCCAAACCCACCCAAATTGCAAAGAAATAAAACGACCCTACGTAAATGTAATCCCGTTCGCGCGGTTCGGACGGGGGCGAATTCAGGTACACTTGCAGCAAAATTCCCGTAAACAGAAACAGCATCCCCATCACCAGCCAGTCCCTTCGGCGACGGTAATACTGAAAAACGATTCCGAACAATCCGAGTACAAAAGGCAACAAATAGAAATTGTCGCGGGCCTTGTTGGTTGTCAATAATTCCGGCAGGTGCTGATTGGATGACCAGGGTAGCAGGTAGCCCGCACCTTCTTCGTCGCTCTGCCGACCCGCGAAATTCCACATCAGATACCGCCACCACATGTGTCCGAGCTGGTGTTGGAACAAAAAGCGCAGGTTGTCGATCTGTGTTGGTTTCTGTCCTTCGGAAAGGCCCAGCATCTGGCGGTAAAGCTGAGGATGGTTCAGGTCGCTGCTGTAAACGCGGGGAAAGAAGATTTCATCGCCGGGCGCGTAGACGTACTCGGGCCGGTAATCCGAAATGACGTAGTGGTCCTTATTTTTTTTCCAGATCGGCGCACCCCGCTTCTGGTCGATGGGCCGGGCCGTAAAAACCGGTCCGTGCAGCAGCGACCGACTGGCGTATTGTTCCCGGCGCAGGTAGGAAAGGATGTTCAGCGCGTCGTCCGGGTTGTTGACGTTGACGGGCGGATTAAAATTAGCCCGGATCAGCACCTGCGTATACGACGCATAGCCGATGAGCAGAAAAGTCAAGGCGAGTAAAGCCGTATTAAGGGCGGGGCGCTGCTGGCGGGCCGACCAGAAAATACCGTACGCAACGCAACCGATGAGCAGCACGAAAAAGAAGATCATGCCCGAATTAAAAGGAAGTCCCAGCGTATTTACAAAAAACCGTTCGACGACAAAAGCCATTCCGGGCAACCCCTGAATCAAGCCGACATTGATCACGCCCAGTATGCCCACTCCGGCTATCAGCGCCACAAGGCCGCCGAGCAAAGTAGGCGTTGGAAATTTTTTAAAATAGTAGACCAGCGCCAGTGCCGGCAGAACGACCATGCTCAGCAGGTGAACGCCGATGGATAACCCGACCAGGTAGGCCATCAGCAGCAGCCAGCGATTGGCTGTGGCTTCGTCATCCATCCGTTCCCAGCGGAAAGCCGCCCAGACGACGATGGCCGTAAAGAATGACGATAAACCGTACACTTCGGCTTCCACAGCCGAAAACCAGAACGTATCCGAAAAAGTGTAGACCAGCGCGCCCACGGCACCGGTTCCCAGAATGAGAACGGTATCGGCAAGACGGTGCCGGTTTTCGGCGGGTTTGCCTACGAGTTTCTGGGCGAGCATCGTGATGGTCCAGAACAGGAACAGGATGGTAAAGGCACTGGCCAGCACGGAGATCATGTTGATCCAGTACGCGACCTGCGTCAGGTTGTCCAGCGCCAGCAGGGAGAAAAGCCGTCCCAGCAGCAAAAAAAAAGGTGCGCCCGGCGCGTGCGGAACCTGTAATTTGAACGCACAGGCAATGAATTCGCTACAATCCCAGAAACTGGCGGTGCGTTCGACCGTCAGGGTGTAGGTGATCAGGGCTGCGAGAAAGACCAGCCAGCCGGTCAGGGTGTTTAGGCGTTTGAACGATTGCATAACGTATCGAATTGATTCATCCGGTGTCAGGAAGTGGATGACCAAAACTAGGCAACCGGTGCGCTGTTGCGGTCTGGTGTACTTGTTAAAGTATGTTAACCGGCCAAACCGCAGGGGTTCAAGCTGATCGTAAAGAGGTTACCCGTGTGGTTCGTAATGATCTGAATGATAGAGTGTTGTGTTGAAGGGGTTCTGGGCTGGTTCGACCGTCCCAGGCGGGTGTCGTCGTGGTTGTTCACCGGCGATCTTAAGGTTTTTTAACAGCCGCCGGGTAACCCTTCAACCGGAATTTCGGGGCAGTAACGTGACCGTTTTCAGTTTTTTTGATTTTAATAGTTTATTTTTTTTGAAAAAGAGTGACTTCCTGCGATGGCCACCGTCTTATGTTGTGCTGGGCTATTATGGACCAGCTTATACACGTTTCCGCATTACAGCCCCGGCAATTTTTGCTGGGGCTTGTTTGTTGGTGCCGAATGACAGCGATTGAGCAGGAGTTGGGACGTAGAGCCGCATAAGAGACCCGGGTGGAACGGCGTCAAAGGAGCGGGTAGACGGTTGTTACCGTTAGGCAGAATACGTGGATAAGCAAAGTTCCCGGACGAACTGGCGCCATTCCTTGAAATCGAACGGTTTGGAAGCAACCTGATAAATGCCCATCTTTTCGGCTTTACCCAGGATATCGGTGCTCATGCGCTGGCTGTATAAAACCGTTTTGAGAGACCGGGTCGCGGGGGCACGACGAAGTTGCTCAATCAGGGTCAGTCCCGTTGTCCCCAATAAATAATAATCGACTAAAAGCAGGGCGGGGGGGAGCGGGGCCTGCTGAAGGGATGACATAAACTCCGTGGCGTCTGTGAAGGTCGTAATCTGACAACCGAGCTGTTCTTTTGCAAAAGCCCGCTCGAAGATTTCTATAACCGTCTGATCATCATCGATCAGCCAGATGGAGGGCTTTTGTTTCATCACCGTAGTCGAAAAATGGAAGCGTAAAAGTAGTGAATTAACGGGAAACGGCCTCGTAAACAGTTGTTAATTGCGGCCCCAGGGTTCCAAAATGGACAAAGACCGGATTATCTAATGAGTTCTTAATGAGAAGTTTTACGTCTTTTCCTATCTTTAGGCCAGCGGTCAGCGAATCCTGCCTGCTCCTTCAACGTGAATAAAAAGAGGATTGCCCTGATTGATGACGAGCCCAGCTTTGCTGAAATGTTTCATCGGGCCACCCGCGCGGAGTGCCCGGATGTGGTGGTGACGACTTATTCAACAGGGACTGACTTTCTGGAAAATCTACGCTCGCTGATGGATTTTGAGCACCCTGATTTAATTCTACTGGATTTGAGTATGCCCTTGCTGAACGGTTTTGCCGTGGCTGAGTCGGTGCGCTCAAATGGCCAGTCCCGGGCTACTCCTATTATTCTGCTGACGGCCCTCGAACAATCCGAAATTGTGAATGAAACCTACCGGCAGGGAATTAATGCCTTTGTAGCCAAGCCCTTTTCGTACCAGGAAATGAAACAACTGGCGAAGGACTTGTGTGAATACTGGCTCAATTTAGGGCAACTGCCGCAGCGGATGTAAGTAGTTCGGATGAAGCAGCCGGGCGTTTTTGCCTTTATTTTCTCCCCTACGCAGCCTGTTTACCCACTTGCTTGTTTGACCGAAGTCCATTTAAAAGCAATGACCCCGCTGCCCGAAGCAACGAGGTCATTAAACCGGATTGGCACCCGCCATGTTAATACCCCGGATTCTGGGTCAACTGGCTGTTGATCTGCATTTCCCGGAACGGTATTGCGTAAATCAGGCGGTTTTCGGTGACGTTAAACGACGCGGGCAGCAGAAACCCGTACAAACTCTTCATTTGCTGGCCGTGTTTGGTCATCACTTCAATGACTTTTCCGGTTCGGATCAGGTCGGTCCAGCGACGGTTTTCGAAGGCCAGCTCGTGCCGCATTTCATTCGCCACATTGTCTTTCGTAGCCTGCGTCAACGCCGGTAAGCCTGCCCGCTTTCTGACGTCGTTCAGGTAGGGGAGTGCCTGACCCGCTTTCCCCTGCTCCACCAGGCATTCGGCCAGCAGCAGCAGTGCGCCCGAATAGCGGAATACCGGCCAGTTGTTGCCCGTATTGAATTCGCGGTTGTATGGCGGATGGAAGTATTTGCGCACGAAGTAATAGAACGTTTTGCCCGGAGTTGGGGTGTAACCCACCACATTCTTTACGCCTTCGGCGGTAAACAAATCACCGGCACTCAGTTCACCGTCGATCACGCCGATGGACGCATTCAGGCGCAAATCGCCGGTTTCGTACGAATCCACCAGTTCCTGCGTTGGTACGTTCCAGCCACCGCTGTTGTCGCCGGCGTAGTTGTTGGCCTGAATGCCCAGAATGACGTCAGAGTTGGACATTTTCGGAATAAACCGCCAGATAAAGTTGCCCTGCTGCCCCACATCGCCCTCCAGATACTGAATATCAAAGATGGATTCTTTGTGGTTTTTATTCGACGGATCAAAATTAGCCGCGTAGTCGGCCAGCAACCCGTAGTTCATCTTGGTGATGTCCATCAATTCGGTTTCGGCCAGGGGATACTCGCGGGTTGGTTTGGACATGTAACTGTAAGCCAGCAACATCTTGGCGGCCCCCTTGGTGGCCCGTCCGCTCTGCGGGAAAGTCGAAGCCACCGGCAGCAGCGGAATGGCCAGCTTCAGGTCTTCAATCACCTGGGCGTACACTTCATTGACCGACGAACGGGGCAGAAACGCACCATTCTCCGACGTCACCTCTTCCAGTTGCAGCGGAACCCCGCCAAAATGTTGAACCAGGTCGTAATAATAAAACGCCCGCAGGAAGTGCGCTTCGCCCAGAATCCGGTTTCGGGCCGCTTCGGATAGCGTAACGCCGTCGATGCGCGACAGAATGGTGTTGATTCGCGAAATGCCGGAATAGGCGGCATTGTACCGGCTGCTAATGAAGCTGTTGGTGTTCTGATCATCCAGAAACTGCGCGATCACCTCCGTACTCAGGTAGGGGCCACGGTCGCCCGGGTAGTAGGTGAAAAACGTGTTGTCAGACCGCATTTCATCCATAAAGATACCGCTGGTCGCAATCTGGCGCAGGGGTTCGTACGAAGAGTTGAGGGCCTGGTTGAAATGTTCTTCGGTTTTGAAAAAGGTGGCTGAGCTCAGCGCCGTAGGCGGAGCCAGGTTCAGAAAATCGTCGCTGCACGAACTCAGTCCGAGGGTCGCCGTCAGCAGGTATATAAGTCGCTTTTTCATCGTGATTCCTTTGCTTAAAATTTAACATTCACCCCGAGTGTGTATACCGACGAAATCGGGTACGAGCTGATGTCTACCCCCTGGTGCAACCCGTTCAGGCCGTTGTTGCTGACCTCGGGGTTCATGCCGGGGTAGTTCGACAGAATGAAGGCGTTTTGCGTACTGAAATACAACCGGGCTCTTTTCACGAACGGATTCTCCCGGATCGGGAAATTGTAGCCGACGGTGATGTTTTTCACGGCCAGGTACGAACCGTCGAAAACCCAGCGGGTGTTGTTGTAACGGAACAATTCGGTGGTGCCGCTGCGGGTACGCGGAATCTTGCCGTTGCCCGGGTTGTCTTCCGACCGCCAGCGCTGGGCAATTTCCTTCGTCACGTTGAACACCCCGTCGATGTTTTCGGTCCACTCCAGCGTACCATCAATGATGTCGCCCCCAACCGAACCGGCAATGACCACGCTCGCGTCGAAGTTTTTGTACGAAAACTCGTTGGTAATCCCGTACAGAAAATCCGGATTGGGGTTGCCGATAATGGTGCGGTCGTTGAAATCAATCACCCCATCGCCGTTAAGATCCTTCATCCGAACCGTCCCGACCATCGACGACGCGTGTTTGGGCTGGCTGGCGAGTTCTTCCTGCGTCATGTAGACGCCGTCGTAAACATACCCCATGAACTGGCCGAGCGGCTGGCCAACCTGCGTGCGGTTGTAGTCGCCCTGGTTGGCGTTTCCGCCGATGGGCGTGTTGTTGGTCCCGAGCTTAACGGCTTTGTTGCGGTTGAAAGAAATGTTGAAGTTGGTATTCCACTTGAAGGCGCCGGTCATGTTGCGCGATTCGATGCCGATTTCGTGCCCCCAGAAGTTAAACTGGCCGATGTTGGAACGAATGCTCGAAAAACCGGACTGGTTCGGAATATCGATGGCGTACAAAAGACCGTCGGTTTTTTTCCAGTAATAGTCGTAGGTCAGGAAAACGCGGTCGCGCAAAATGCCCACATCCAGCCCCAGATCGTACTGAACGGTGGTTTCCCAGGTCAGGTTGTCGTTGCCAATCCGCTCAATCCGGCGGCCCGGCGCTACGTTGTTATCGAAAACGTAGTTGTTGGTAGCCACCGCAGCCAGATAATCGTAGTTTCCGATGTTGTTATTACCGGTTTTACCGTAACTGGCGCGCGCTTTCAGGTAGCTGATCTGATTCACGCTCTTCATGAAGTTTTCATCCGAAATCACCCAGCCCAGCGAAATCGACGGAAAATTACCGTACTTGGTGTTGGCACCGAACCGGGAGCTGCCATCGCGCCGAAACGCCAGCGAGAGCAGGTACTTACCGGCGTAGTTGTAGTTCACCCGACCGAGGTACGACAGCAACGACCACTGGTAGGCGTCGCCGTTTCCGACCCGAACGTTGGCCGCGTTGATCCACTCAATTTCATCATCCGGATATTGCGAAGCGTTGATGACACTGTTTTCGTAGCTCGCTTTCTGGGCCGAGTAACCGGCCAGAACGTCGAAGCTATGCTGACCGATGGTGCGGTTATACGTTAGCGTGTGTTCCAGCAGCCAGGTCAGGTAGTTGGAGGTGCTGTAGCTTCCGATGGGGGGCAGCGGAGGAGCCGAAAACATGCCACCCCGTGCGGTCGACGGTTCGAAGGACCGGAAGACGGTATTACCGATGTCTGTATTGGCGCTGATTTTGTAGGTCAATCCTTTCAGAATATCTACTTCACCATACACATTTGCCAGCGCGTTGAATTCCTTGGTCGGGTTCACCCGCTGCGTCAGCACCAGGTAATAGTTCGGGTTGGCAAACATCCCCGGCGCGCTGAACGAAATGGGGTAGGTGCCGTCGTCATTGCGGTATTTGAGCGAAGGGTCCATCAAAAAGGCTGAACCGATGATATTACGGCCACCGGCCAGCCCCGGCGTAATTTGGCTGGGCCGGAATGAACCTGACAGGTTCAGGCCAAACCGAATCCGGTCAGAAGCGTTGAACACGCTGTTGGCCCGGCCCGTAAACCGCTCGGAGAATGTATTCAGAATAACCCCTTCCTGTTTGTTGTAATTCAGGTTGACCGCCGTTCTGAATTTATCAGTGCCCGACGACAGCCCCAGGTTGTAGTTCTGGGTCGGAGCGGAGCGAAGCAGCACATCAAACCAGTCCGTGCCGGGGTTGTTGCGGTATTGTTCCGGATTCTGGTAAACTTCCGGCACCCCGCCCGTATAGTTCTCATACCGGGCCTGATCTTCGTAATATTCCTTTTTGAACTGCGCGAACTCGTAGGCATTCATCACGTCCGGACGGCCCCGCTTGGAAACTTTTTCGAAGCCGTAGTAGGAGCTGAAGTCGATATTGGTCTGGCCGCTTTTGGCCTGTTTGGTGGTAATCAGAATCACCCCGTTGGCCGCCCGCGAACCGTACAGCGAAGCCGACGCAGCATCTTTCAGCACCGAAACCGACTCGATTTCATCCGGACTGACACTGGTGATACCGGCTACGGTCGGAAAGCCGTCGATCACCACGAGCGGACTATTCCCGCCGTTGATGGACGCCTGGCCCCGCACCCGGAACGACACACCCCGGCCGGGTTCGCCCGAAGTCTGGTTAACCTGCACACCCGCCATCCGGCCCTGCAATTTCTGGCCCAGGTTCTGCACCGGAATGTCGGCAATTTCGGTTGTTCCAATGCTGCTGACCGCGCCAGTAACATCGCGTTTTTTCTGGGTACCGTATCCCACCACCACCACTTCTTCCAGGGCCTTGGTATCGGGTTGCAGATTAACGTTTACGGCCGTTTGGTTGCCAACCGCTACTTCCTGAGGCATATAGCCCACAAACGAAAAAATCAGCGTGACATTTCCGTCGGGAACGCTCAGCGAAAATTTTCCGTCGGCGTCGCTGGACGTTCCTTTTTGCGTTCCCTTGATAACAACGCTAACCCCGGGCAGGCCGCCCCCTTTTTCGTCGGTGATCAGACCGGTAATGGTTCGGTCAACAACCTGAACTACCGGAGTACTTTCTCCCATGCTCGTAGGTTCGGGTTGTGCCGATGCGTTGGCTTCGGTTTTGATAATTATCTGTCCACCAACAACTTTGCAGTTTACTTTGCTGGGGTAGAACACTTCGTTGACCGCTTCGACCAACGGTTTTTCCGCGATTGCCACCGATACTTTCCGGCTGGCGTGCAGCGACCGGGAGCTGTATACGAATTTGACTCCCGCGGTTTCTTCGAGCCGGTTTAAAACGACCCGAATCTCGGTATTACTGGCTTTGATGCTGACAGTTTTTTGCAATAATTCCTGGCCTGTAACTTCGCTGGCCAGGCTGCGGCTGACGAAAGCGATCAGCAGCAAAAAAGGAAGGAGCGAAACTCTCGTAATTCGACCGATAACGGTTATGAATCTTCGATGTTTTTTCATTCTTTTGTTTTGTTAAATCTCAGAATTTGACAATTTTTTCCGATACCATCTGGCAGGATGAAAATTCGTATTCGGAAAGGACGGAAAGGCCGGGTTCGAAATGTGGCAGCATTTTGGATCTGGCTTTTCTGCTTATAGCTGACCTTATCCCGATGGTACGTTGGGGTTTGGGGCCTGGAGAAATAAAAGGCTGTTTTTACAGATCATAGGATTTTGGGTTTGGTAAAAACGATTGGTTACTTCTGGTTTATTCACAATTGCCGCCCGACAACACAATGCTGGTGCCTTTCACCTCATAGCGTGCATTGAGGGATTCGGCGATGATGTCGAGCTTGACAAAAAAAGGCTGGTCGGTGAGGTCAGCTGTGACCGGGCAGTTGTTGATTGCTTCGTTGATGAGTTCAAACTTCAGCCCATAAGCCGATTGCAACTTTTCAAGCACCTCACGCAATGGCGTGCCCGAAAACCGAAACAGCCGTTGCCGGGCCAAATCCGCCTGGGGCTTTATCGTAATAGGCTTGGCTACCAGACTTGTTACAAAGTGATTGTTGGAATGGTAGTAGGTCACTTGCTGGTTGGGGTTTAGCACCACGCCGTTGTTGAGGCCCTCCCGGCTAATAGCTTTGACGGGTTCCCGGCGTTCAACGATGACTTTTCCCGTCATGACCGACACCACCACATCCCGGGAATCTTGCTGGTCGGAGCGGACAAGGAAGCTGGTGCCCACAACTTTCGTGGCAATCTCTCCGGTGTATACGATAAAGGGCTTGTGCGCGTCTTTGGTGACGTCAAAAAACGCCACCCCGTTCAGGTGCACTTCCCGTACGTCTGTGCTGAACGGTTGTGGAAACTGAACCCGGCTGCCGGGGTGCAGCGTGATCCGGCTGCCATCGTCCAGCAAGACGGTTTTAGTGGTGGAACCGGTGTTGATTTCTTCGCGGAGGCCTGTTGTTGCGGCTAGGGGTCCGACCCGCAATTCGTCCCTGGAAAAGACCCGAATGTAGACCAGCCCACCGATCAGCAGCAGCGAAGCAGCCAGCGCGAGCTGAAAATACCAGGAGCGCCAGAGACCGATGCTGGGGCGCGCCCAACCCGGTTGCGGGTTGGCTTTGCCGTTGATCTGTTCCTGAATCTGTTGCCAGATGAGGGTCTGGAGTTCGGCCTGGCTGTATTTTCCGGATTCCAGCGGGCGTTGCACACCGGTTTGGTTGTACCAGGCGTCGATGGCTTGTCGCTCTTCGTCACTACAGGTTCCTTCCAGGTAGCGCTTCAATAAAAGGGGAAGGTCCTCTCGGCGAATATCCATGATCAGAGTTTAGGCGTTTGTAGAAAACAGGCACTGGCCGCAGCCACCCGATTTGCTACAAGTCACATTGGGCTGCCCCCGACCGCAAATAGTTTAGAAACTTGTGGGATAAGTACTATGAATTAGCCTCTTAGTAGATAAAGTTCTTTGATTAGTACAATGAGTGGTGCTGCCAACGGCTTAGCGGAAAAAACCAATGAACAGAAAAAGGTAAGTTGCGAAGTTTTTCAGGTGTGACCGCAACAGGCGAAGCGACTGGGTGATGTGGTATTCGACGGTGCGTTCGGGAATGTGCAGAAATTCCGAAATTTCCTTGACGGTTTTGTGCTCCAGCCGGTTTAAGCGAAAGATTTCCCGAGTTTTCAGCGGCATGTGTTCCAGCACCTCTTCAACGGCTTTGTGCAGGTCTTCGTAAGCCAGGTTGTTTTCGGCCCGTTCGTCGAAATAACTGACCAGGTCCTCCACGCCGGGGTCCCAGTACTTTTTCCGAATCAGGGCGTCCCGGATGTAGTTAATAACTTTATACTTGACAGCCGTAAATAAATAGCGGTCGAGGTGGTCGATGTTCAGTTTTTCCCGCCGTTCCCAGAGTTCGACGAAGATATCCTGAACGATCTCGGCGGCCGCTTCTTCCGATTGAAGCCTTCGGGCCGCTACCCTGAATAGGTCGTTCCAATAGCGTAAATAGATGGCCTGAAACGTCTCAGGGTCAAGGCTATTTAAGCGGTTGGTCGGCGTATCTTTAGGAAGGTTTGAAAACTCCATAAAGGGTCAAATTTGCAAGGCTATAGTCGAATCAATACACCTGGCCTTCTGGGAAGGACCAAATGAATACTCAAAATTTTCATAAAAACCGTTGACGGAACTGTCCTGTACTTGCCTGTAAAAGTTTTCGAAAGAATGGAATCAATGTGCGGTGGGTTCTTTTTCTTTGCGGGCTCATTGTATTACTGATGTCATGTTACACCGCGTTGTTATTACCGGATTAGGCGCTTTTACACCCATTGGCTCTACCCTTCCGACCTTCTGGCAAAACGTGGTCGAAGGGCGGTCGGCAATGGGCCCCATCACTCGTTTCGATGCCTCGTTGTTTCGGACCCGGTTTGCGTCCGAAATCCCCCATTTTGATCCGCTGCCGTACCTGGGCCGCACCGACAGCAAGCGGACGGATCGGTTTACGCAGTTTGCGCTGATTGCCGCCGAGCAGGCCATTCAGGATTCCGGTTTTGACCTGGGAAAAATGGATCCGTTTGATGTGGGCGTAATCTGGGGTTCGGGGCAGGGCGGAACCGAAACACTGGAAGACCAAACCACCGAGTTTGCCCGGGGCGACGGCCAGCCACGCTTTAGCCCGTTTCTGGTTCCCAAGGTG
The DNA here is from genome assembly GCF_054780515.1 of Larkinella harenae. Classification (NCBI taxonomy): domain Bacteria; kingdom Pseudomonadati; phylum Bacteroidota; class Cytophagia; order Cytophagales; family Spirosomataceae; genus Larkinella; species Larkinella harenae. The sequence goes on from NZ_BAAGWE010000001.1 coordinate 1,461,936, forward strand.
TTGGTCAACCTGGCGTCGGGGATGATTTCGATCCGGCACGGTTTTATGGGAATCAACTATACGGCGGTTTCGGCCTGCGCAAGTTCCAACTCGGCGCTGATGGATGCGTTTAACTACATTCGGCTCGGAAAAGCCAAAATCATCGTCAGTGGGGGCTGCGATGCCGCCATTACCCCGTCTTCATTCGGTGGCTATTGTTCCATGAAAGCCATGTCGACCCGGAACGATGACCCGGCCACGGCTTCGCGACCGTTCGATGTCGAGCGCGACGGTTTTGTGATGGGCGAAGGAGCCGGAGCCATCATTCTGGAAGAATACGAACACGCCGTTCGGCGGGGCGCTACGATTTACGGGGAAATGACCGGGGCTGCCATGACCGGCGACGCTTACCACATTACGGCTACCCATCCCGATGGCATCGGCGCAACGCGGGCCATGCAACTGGCGCTGACCGAGGCCCGCGTCAACATCGAAGACCTGGATTACCTGAATGCCCACGCGACCTCAACGCCGGTCGGGGATTTGTCGGAAATGAAAGCCGTGGCGCAACTGACCGGCTCGAAAAAGACAAAGCTGCACATCAGCGCGACCAAATCCATCACCGGGCACCTGATGGGCGGAGCCGGAGCGATCGAAGCCATCATCAGCCTGCTGGCCCTGCGCGACAACGTTATTCCACCCACCATCAACACCACCGTGCGCGATCCGGCTATTCCCGAAAGTCTGAATATTGTTTTCCGGGAAGCACGGACTACCGAGGTCAAAACCGCTATGAGCAATACCTTCGGGTTTGGTGGGCACAACGGGATCGTAGTTTTTCAGAAAATATAAAAACCGTACGGCGAAATACCCTACCTTTGCCGGGCAACTTTAGGGGTGTCAGGACCAGCATGGACTGACTGAGAGCATACCCTCACCACCTGATGCAGTTTGTACTGCCGTAGGGAAAAGTTTCCGGGAAACCGTTCGCCCCTCTGAAGTTGCTGTAGATAAACCGACCGACAGCAACATGTATCCAACTCCTCAATCTGTCTGGGCCGACCTGGAAACGATTCGCGCGCAGGCTCCGCTCATCCACAACATCACCAATTTCGTGGTGATGAACAACACGGCCAACGCCCTACTCGCCCTCGGTGCTTCGCCCGCGATGGTGCACGCTCCCGAAGAAACCGAAGATTTCGTTTCCATTTCCAACGCGCTGGTGGTCAACATCGGAACGCTCGATGCCACATTTGTTGCGGGCATGAAACTGGCCATGCGCCGGGCGAAGGATCTGGGGAAACCGGTGATTTTTGACCCCGTTGGCGTGGGTGCAACGGCTTTTCGCAATCAGGTCAGTCAGGAGTTGTTGTCGCTGGCTGCGCCCGCCATCATCCGTGGCAATGCGTCGGAAATTATGGCACTGGCCGGTCTGAATGCCCAAACCAAGGGCGTAGACAGTACCGTGGGTTCCGAGGCAGCCGTCGAAGCGGCCAAACGACTGAGCAACGTCTGGGGCAGTGTCGTCGTGGTCAGTGGTGCCATCGATTACATCATCCGTGGGGAGCAGGTGGCTACCGTTGCCAACGGACATCCACTCATGACCAAGGTGACGGGGATGGGCTGCACCGCTACGGCTCTGATCGGCGCGTTTGCGGCCGTGAATCCCGATTATTTCCGGGCGGCTACACACGCCATGACCGTGATGGGAATAGCCGGAGAACGGGCGGTGCAGAAACAGGCCGCGCCCGGAAGTTTGCAGGTGAACTTTCTCGATGCCTTGTACCAACTGACCGAGGCTGATCTGGCGGAAGGGCTAAACCAACCACAGGTATGAACGGGTTGTATTTGGTGACCGACAGCGGCATTGGTGCGCAGGCCGGGCACCGCCTGCCGTTTATCGTCGAGGAAGCGTGCCGGGCTGGGGTGCAATGGGTGCAACTGCGTGAGAAAGCCATCACGACCCGTGCTTTTGTGGAACTGGGGGCCGAATTGAAACGAATCACACAAACTTACGGGGCCAAACTGATTATCAACGACCGGATTGATGTGGCATTGGCGATCGATGCCGACGGCGTACACGTGGGGCAGGACGACATGCCGCACGAGCTGGCGCGGGCGCTCATTGGTCCGAACAAAATCCTGGGTTTGTCGGTGAACAACCGAACGGAGCTGCAAGCCGCCGAAGGAGCCGACGTTGATTACCTCGGGGTGGCGGCTATCTTTCCGACGCCCACCAAGCAGGACACGTCCAGCGCACTCGGGCTGGACGGCCTTCGGGAGCTTTGTTGCCTGACCAAGCTGCCCACGTTCGCGATTGGTGGGATCAACGCCGATAATATTCGGGCGATCAGGCAAACGGGCGTATCGGGTGCCGCCGTGGTTTCGGCCATTTGTGGCCAGCCGTCGCCTTACGAAGCCACCCGTGAACTGATTCAACGGGCTGATTGGTAACGCGGGCAGCTAATGCCTGAAAAACCGTACCGCATGTCAACCTCTTAATTTTTCTCCATCATGAAAACATACGCACGCGCGCTGACGATTGCCGGTTCTGACAGTGGCGGAGGAGCCGGAATTCAGGCTGATCTGAAAACGTTTGCTGCCCTCGGTTGCTACGGCATGTCGGTCCTGACGGCTCTGACGGCCCAGAATACCAAAGGGGTCAGCGGGATATTCCCAGTTCCGGCTACCTTTGTTGGGGACCAGATGAGGGCTGTTCTGAGTGATATCGGTGCCGATGCCGTTAAAATCGGAATGCTGCATTCGCCGGAAGTTATCGAACAGATAGCCCAGACGCTGACGGAATTTGGCATAAAAACCGTTGTGCTTGATCCGGTGATGGTGGCAACCAGTGGGGATAAATTGTTGCAGGACGACGCCATCGACGCGCTCAGGTCCCGGTTGCTGCCGCTGGCGTCGGTGATTACGCCCAACCTGCCCGAAGCGGGCGTTTTGCTGGGGCGATCCATCGGTACGTTTGCTGAAATGCAACAGGCAGCCATTGATTTGAGCCAGTTTTGTCCGGGTGCTATCCTGGTTAAAGGCGGGCATTTAACGACCGACGAAAGCACGGATTTGCTGCGCCTTCCTTCGGGCGAAATGCATTCGTTTTCGACGCCCCGGATCGACACCCCGAATTCGCACGGGACGGGGTGCACGCTTTCCTCCGCGGTGGCCGCCGGGCTGGCCAAAGGCTTATCGGTTGTTGAAGCCGTATCGATGGCTAAAGATTACCTGACGCAGGCGCTTCAGATAGGGTCGGTGTATCGGCTGGGGCAGGGTCACGGACCCGTTCATCATTTTTTCAACGTTTGGCAGTAACGCAATGGCATCATTTACCACCCAGCTCTGGAGTGATATTCTACCGGTTTACGACGCAATTTTACGGCACGGTTTTGTGCAGCAACTAACGGCGGGGAGCCTGCCTGGCGCGACGTTTCAGTATTACATTCAGCAGGATGCGCTTTATTTGACTGATTTCAGCCGGGCATTGAATCAACTAGCGGCCCGTTCGTCGCAGCCGGATGAACTATTGCAGTTGACGCAATTTGCCCAGAATGCGATTCTGGTAGAGCGGGCGCTGCACGAAACTTACTTCGCGCTGTATCAAATCGAACCGGCAACCGAGAAAATGCCGGCCTGTTTTGCGTACACGAATTACCTGCTGGCCACTACCTCGCTGCAATCGCTGGCGGTGGGGGCAGCTGCGGTACTGCCCTGTTTCTGGATTTACCGGGAAGTGGGGAAGTTCATCTACCAGCGCGCTGTTCTGAAAAACCCCTATCGGAGCTGGATTGATACCTACGCGGGCGAGGCTTTTGATCAGTCGGTTAAGCAGATGCTGGACCTGACCGATCGGCTGGCGGAATCGGCGGGGCTGGCCGAACGCGAAAAAATGCGGGAAGCGTTTCGGACTGCGAGCCGGCTGGAGTGGTATTTCTGGAACGATGCGTATACGCAAAACCGCTGGCAGGTGGGGTTTGAGGGGTTATAAAACCGCTTACTCATCCAGGATCTCGGCGGCTAATGAATGGACGGTTTTCCACGAAAACGGCAGCCATTGCCCATTGCTGTCATCGAATACTTCCGTGGCGGCTTCGCAGGGAAACAATTTATAATCGAATTTGGGGTAGTTACTAACCATGTAACCGGGGTAGTAGTACTGTTTTTGCAGGTGCCGGGCGTAGTTGATTTTCTGCAACATCAGGTATTTTCCCAAGCTATAACGGCGGTAGTCGGGGTGGTAAAAATTCATGATACCGGCAATGCTGTCGGCCCCCAGATCGAAAATGCCAACGGCGATGACCACATGCTGATCCCGAACTTCAATGGCGTACGTCTCGAACAAATCGTACGTGGCATCGCTGTTGAGCCAGAAATCGACCGATTCCGGCGCTTCAAAATCAACCGAGCTCCGGTACAGGGCATAGAGGGTTTCCATCTCTTGCGTCAGCACAAATGGCCGGGCGGTAACCAGAAACCGTTCGTTGCGCCGGAACAAACTGCGCTGCTTGCTGCCGTATTCGACCGCTGGAAGAACAAACCGCAGCCAATGCACGGGAAAAATCGTCTCATCGTAGATCAGGTATCGGCACGTAAAAAGATTCTGGTGCATTCGAAAATAACCCATACTCAGGTACAGGTCCAGCTTGCTTCCTCGCATCGTTGGTGGGTGGGTTCGTGCTGCGCTTGCGGCTTTTACAAAGTACTATGAAAATGGGCAAAAATCCAGCCATTTTTTACCCGTTTTCTTCTCAATGCAGCCGAGGTGCGTCTGAAATGACATGGTAGATGCGCGCTAAAGCGTTAGCATAAACGGGTGTAAAATTAGAAAAGTTGGTGACAATCTGACAGCCGCAACGGCGGAGTTACTTAGTAAATAGCATAAAACCTGGCAGGTCTTGAAGACCTGCCAGGTTTCGTTCATAGCGCCTACATTGCCAGATGGCTTAGTTCTCGAGTTCGACGGGGTTTTGGGCATTGCCGTCGAAAGCGTTGCTCGTTGGGGCGTCGGTGTTGATTTTAGATCCGTATCCAACCCAGATTCCGTAGCCGCCACTGCCGCTGATGCGCGTGTTTTTGACGGATATAGTGGCATTGTCGCCGTAAAGCGCCAGGTTTGCCCGTTTGCCGGAAACGATGACCTTGCTGCCGGCGTTTCGGATGTCGGCGTATTCAATGCTGTTCTGGGTGCTGGTTGAGTGGTTCAGAATGCCCGTCCAGTAAGCCGCTCCGCTTCCGGCTCCGGTGAGCGTAACTTTCTGGTTGACCGTTCCTTTCGCGACCAGGTAGCCACCCTCGTTGATGGTGATTGACTCGTCGCGGGCTACTTCGATGGTCACGCCGGGGTTCAGTTTCCAGCCGGTCCGCGCGGTTACCGAACCCAGCAGGCGATACGGTGTTTTATCCGCAAAACCACCCCAGACAACCTCTTCTTTGGTGTTGTGGCTGCCAATATACCCTTCCTGAATTTCAACGACGTTGCGACCGTTACCGCTGGTAAAAACCGAGCCTGCATCAAGTTTAGCCACATTTTCCGTGGAGAGCAAAATACCGGCTTCGGTGTTGTTGCTGAAGGTGTTGGTCGAAAACTCCCGCAGAATGGCTTCGCTGTAAGCGTACAAACCGTAACCGTCGTTTTGCGAGAACAGGGTGTTTTTCAGGGCGATCTGAGCATCCTTGAACATGGTCATCCCTGCCTTTTTGTTGTCGATCATGGGGCGGCTTCCGGCATGGAGAATTTCCACGTGTTCCAGGATATTCACATTGCTTTCCGAGTTGATCATAATGCCGGTCCAAAATCCTTTCGTTTGCCCGATTCCGATGAAACGGATTTTTTTCTCGGCGGTTCCTTTGGCCACCAGAATGCTGCCGTCGGCCACCGTGAACCTAACGTCGCGTTCAAACGCAATCACAACGCCGGGATTGATGGTCAGTTCGTGCTTCACCGCAATGTCTTTCGGAACGATGTAATCCGGCAGGTTCGGATTCAGGATGCGATCTTCCAGAACGGTTTTTACGGTAATGTCCTTGTTGAGTGTGACCGGCTGGGCTACAGAAGCCATTACCATCACCTTGTCGATACTGGTTCCTTCGCCGTTGGACACGGTCAGGGTAATCTCGTATTCACCCACTTCGTCGGGTGTGAACGTGGGTCGGGCGGTGGTGGGTGCCGTCAGAGCAACTACGCTCTTGGCGGGTTTGGTGGTAATAGCCCATTGAAACGTCAACGGTTTTCCCTGACCATCTTTTGAGGCTGTTCCGTCCAGCGTAACTAGTTGGCCCACCTGCACCGGTTGGTCGAGACCGGCGTCGGCTACGAGCGGAGCGGTGGGTTCGGGTTGTGTTTTTTTACAACTCGTGACCAGCAAGAGCGCCGTTAAGAAGAATAGTAAGGTGTTGCCCAGCGTAAAGCGCTTCCGGGCGGAGTGACGAACGGTTTTCGTCGGGTAGATGGATTGTTTTACAGGAGTCATTAGCTTGTTTGTTTACAAAATTTTATGGAAAGTAAGGTGTCATTACAGAGTTATCGGTGCAGGTGAAACCGTCCGCTGATGGACCGGGCGTCGCTGTGTTGTCCGTGCTGAGGAGTCAAAACGCCTGAGAAACGTCCTTTGGCGGATCGGTCGTCGGTCCATTCTTCGATACTCACTTCGCCCCGGGGCGACAACGCGGTTTTGGAATACGACGAATAAATAGAGCCGCCAAACCCGTACGTAACCAGACTGATGCCGGGCTGAAACGACTGATCATTGCCAAACGGGTAGGTGCCGATGTGGTTGCCGCAGAGCGCGATCGACAAAAAACACTGGCTATCGGCTCCCAGGCTGATGTACCAGAGCCGGGTGGCATTTCGGTGGGCTACCCGGCACGCTTCCAGACTCGTGTACCGGGTGTCGTGGCCCGCAAACGTAACCTGAAGGTAATTGTTGTCGTCTGGATAAACCGGCTGGCTGGCCTGACAATCGGTTCCTAGTCCGATCATCAGAAAGTGGCTATAGGTAAGCATGGAGTAGGGGCGATTGGGTTTTTCCGCCTGACCCTGCGGGTAAGGATTTAAGGAAGTTCATGTTCTTTGTTGTCGTTGTTTCGAAAGCAAAATTGGGGCGGAGCTGCCCAATTTGACCTACGCACAACGGATAAGAACCTACCCGCAACGGATTTTAGCGGTTCGGCCCCGCTACAGTTCAGGTGCCGGGATGCGCAATTGGCGACGTGCTTCGGTCAGTTGAAGAGCAATGCGATTGAGCCCGTACGCTTTCTACGCTACTTTTATTCTGCCGATCGGGAATGGCCAATACCGGTAGTTCGGATCGCAATTCACGCAAAACCAGACAGGGGATATGGCGACTACGGTTTTAAATACAGCTGATTTATTCGAGTTTGATCTTCTGCACAACCGTGCGTCGGCTACGGATGCCGTTCGGTGTTGCCACCCCAAAGCCGGAATCGTTCAGATCAATAACTTCGGTTTTTCGCACATGCAGGTGATGGAAATCCAGTGGGATACGGCTGAAGATATCGAATTGCACGATGTGAGTCCTGCCGACAGCATCTCCATCAATTTTATGCTGTCCGGCTCCATCGATTCGACTTTCCGGGGGCTGAAACACGATCTGAACATGCGCGCCCGGACCCACAACCTGATTCATACCCCCGAGACCGGGCATATCAACCGGATGCCGCGCGGGCAATCCATGTCGGCCCTGCTGGTCGGTATTGATAAGGCATTTTTTGCGTCGTCCATTGGGCAGAGTGATGCCTGGAGCGAGCGGGTACTGAACGATTTACACCATGAGCGACCTTTTTCCGGCGTCAAAGGTGAGCCGGTGGTGACTCCGCAGATGCTGTACCTGATCGACGATATCCGGAACTGCAAAGCAACGGGGCCGATGCGAAATCTGTTGATTCAGTCGCGGGTGCTGGAGCTGGTCGCGCTGGAAATTGAGCAGTTTAAAAAGCCGGTGGGCGTTTCGGAAACCATGCCGGTGGAGGAAGTTGAAAAGCTGCACCAGTTGAAACTATACCTGGAAACCAATTTCCTGGCCGAACACACGCTGGCGCAATTGAGCCGGTATTGCCTGCTGAATGAATTTAAGGTGAAGAAAGGCTTCAAGCAGTTGTTTGATACCACGGTTTTCAATTACCTGCGCAAGTTGCGGATGGACCATGCCGGGCAATTGCTCCGAAACGCTGCGCTGTCAGTTGATGAGGTGGCCGACCGGCTGGGCTACGAACACGCACAACACTTCTCCATTGCTTTTAAAAAATATACGGGGCTAACGCCTTCGCAATACCAGCACGGTACGTCAGCGGTTCGGTCGATGAATGTTCAACCGGTTTTGGCGTAAGCATTCCTTGAACGAAGTTTTGTCTATTCAATAGACCGCTGGCGGACTGGAAAAGAGTTTTTGCAACAACCAACAACAACTAATGAAAACGTTACTAGCTTCCCTTTGGGTGTGTCTACAACTACTTGCTACTCAGGTGGCAGTAGGGCAGCGTTCGGAAAGCGGTTTGCCGCTTCGGATCAGTTTATTAAACGAAGCGGCTAGTTTGCCTTCTTTGAGCCGCCTGGTTTCCAGTCTGAACCCGGGTGTCAGCGTAGGAACCGAGTTTTATTACCACCAGGGAGAAAAACATCAGTGGTTCCAGTCTCTGAATCTGGGCGGATTTTCCCACCGGCAACTGACCACCTCCTTGTTTGTTACGTCGGAAGTGGGCTACCGGTTTTGGGCCGGTAAAATCAATCTGGACCTGAAAGTGGGACCTGGTTATTTGCTGAATAAGTCGGCGGCTCCCCTGTACCATTATGATGGGATTGAGTTTGTCAAAAGGTCGGGTTATCAGCACCGGTTTGCCGCCACTGCCGGCCTGAGCATTGGGATTGAGGCAGGTCCTGTCACGCCGTTTGTCTCCTACAACGTGCTGATTGAGGCCCCATTTCTGCGGGACAACTCGCTGTTTTTACCCCACCAGCTGATTCAGGTTGGTATTGCCAAAAAAATCCGTCGTTCACACCGCCCATAAATCCGTATGAAAAAGCGAATTATTCCCATTCTTTGTCTCGTTCTGACAGCTTTAGCTTGCCAGCAGCAAGATGTGCCTGTTCCGAGCGCGGGTCGCTCGGTTGACTACAGCAAGCACCCAAAACAGTATGAATACCGTGATTTTCTGACCCAATACCAGCAGACCAGCGCGGCCCCGGGCAGCATCATGCTGGTGGCCAAGCCGGGCGAACCACTTTGGGTCGGGGCCGTTGGGCAGTCCAATCTGGAACACCGGACGGCTTTTGGAACCGACACACCCTTCCGGATCGGAAGCGTTACGAAGGTATTTGTCAGTGCGCTGGTGCTGAAAATGGTGGAAGAGGATCGGCTTCGGCTGGACGACAAGCTGGCAAACCTGCTGCCGAATCTGGCCGGACAGATACCGTCTGCCGACAAAATTACGGTTCGGCACTTGCTGGCGCATACATCCGGGGTAATTGACCCGCCGAATCAGCGTCTGCAATACCAGACCGATCTGGTCAACAACCCCGATAAAATGAAAAGCCTGACGACCGAAGAACGCTTTCGGAAGTATGTTGGCGGAAAGGCACTGCTGTTCGAGCCCGGCACGGATTATTCCTACTCCAACCCTGGATACTGGTTGCTGGAGCTGATTCTTGAAAAGGTTTCCGGCAAAAGTTTCTCAACACTCATGGCTGAAAAAATTCTGACTCCGCTGGCGTTGACGCATACCCAGCTGGACCGTGGCACGAACCCAAACGTGGCCCGGGGCTATTCTGTCACCACGACCAGCAATGTTAGGGATGTAACGGCCTGGGACGTTGCGGAAGGAAACGGCATGGCGGCCGGGGGCATGGTGAGCACCGTGGGCGATATCCACCGGTTTTATACGGCACTTTTCGGCGGTAAGCTCCTTTCTCCGGCGCTGCTGGCTGATATGCAAAAGCGGCAGCTGACCAATTGCGCCGGGATAGATTGCGACTACGGTTTAGGGCTGGAAATCTGGCATCTTGGTGGTAAAACCGGGTTTGGACACAATGGTGCCCTGATCGGTATTGAAGCGAATGCGTTGTATTTTCCGGAAGCCCAAACGACCGTTGTGCTGTACAAAAATCTCGGCGGAGGGTCGGATAAGGGGTTTCTGGCAAAAATTATCAACTAACCGGTTCATTACCCGATTTTGACGGATGTCATCGTCAGCGAACCCGCAACGGCCCGATCATTAAAAAACGAAACGGCATCGTTTCGGCCCTTCAAGCCCAGGTTATACAGCAGCGGAAGGTAATGTTCCGGCGTCGGAATGGCGAGCATAGCGTCTTTGCCCAGGCTGCTGTAATTGATCAGCGGTTTGAAATCACCTTCACTAATCAGGTGTTTGAAGATATCATTCATGGCGAGTGCCCAATCATAGCCATAATCCGGAAGGTCCATTTTGTTCCAGGCTACCATCCTCAGGTTGTGAACCATGTTGCCACTGCCCATGATCAGCACCCCTTTCCGTCGAAGATCATATAGCTCCCGCGCCAGGTCAAAGTGATACTGTGGTCCTTTGGTGTAGTCGATGCTCAATTGCAGAACCGGAATGTTGGCCTCCGGGTACATGTGCCGCACTACCGTCCAGGTGCCGTGGTCGAGTCCCCAGTCGTGGGCTAGCTCAACGTGAGCCGAATGAAGCAGGTTGGCCGTTTCTCGAGCGAGCGCTGGATGGCCCGGTGCCGGATATTGTACTTCGAATAACGCCCGTGGAAAACCGCCGAAGTCATGGATGGTTTCCGGGAAATCCATCGCCGTAATTTTAGTTCCTTGCGTAAACCAGTGGGCGGAGACCACCAGCACGGCAGCTGGCGTCGGAATTTCTTTTGCGATGGACTTCCAGCGACGACTGAATTCGTTATCCTGAATTCCATTCATGGGCGAACCGTGGCCGACAAACAGGACGGGCATCAGCGTTTCCTGTTTGGGTAGCCCATCCGTGAATTTTTTGAAATCGGTTAAACTGTTCATGGTATATGCTCCTGTCAAAAGTGTCTTTACAAAGGCAAGATGCTTCCTGCAAATGCAAGCATGAAGCATCTTACTAATTTCAATGTAATAACATTATTTGTAGTTACATTAGTTCAAGGAGCAGCAGAACTGTTCATAAAAGCCGTTCGTGATGAATCGAAAGGCTGTAGCCGGTGTATTGCCCAGCAATACCGTTACCGGCATCGGTGGGTTTAAAACTGATCACCATATTGTCTTTGTAAAAAATCTGACGTTCCGTAAACTCGGTTCCGGCAACGGTTTCGGCGGGTTTGAAACCCAGGTTTATCAGTTCGTTGCGTAGCTGCGTCTGCACGGTTTGGGACGGCTGCTGGAAGTTTAACAAACCCCGTTGTCCGTTGCAAATGTACTGAATCAAAACCGTTGAGTGGGTCAAGTCACTCACGTACGGAAATGACTCATAGGCGTAAATACAGGCGGAATTGGCCACACTCTCGGAACGAGCCTTAAAGTGAAAGCCTTTTCGGAACAGGCACGAATCGAATTGAGCAGGTTTTAAGCAGGTCATTTCAATCAGTTCGCGCATGGTAATTTTTTGGGCGTAAACCGTGCTACTCAGTAGCAGCAATAGGATCAGGAAGCGGCCGGTGTATTTCATGGAGGTGACAGATAAATAACTATACTTCGTTTTACAAGCAAATTATTTGCCGGTTTTGCCTGCTCCCTACACGCGAATGGCCAGCCGAGAAGGCTGGCCATTCGTAAGCCCGTAAACACACTTGGAGTTACTGAACTTTATAAAACTTAAATCCGAACAGGAAAATCACCGCGTAGCAGATAATGGGCAGGTAGTAAGCGGCCGCCACATCGTAGTCGGCCACGGCACCCATCGCAAACGGGAAAAAGGCACCACCGCAGACACCCATCGAAATAAAGGAAGCTCCCTGTTGCGTGTTGGCTCCCAGATTTTTCAAACCAAGACTGAAAATGGTTGGGAACATAATGCTAAAAAAGAAATTGAGCATCATCAGGGCAATGAAAGAAGGCCAGCCCCAGCTTTGAGCCACAATCAGACACATCAGGATGTTGCAGGCGGCAAAGATAGCCAGCAACGAATGGGGTGCAATGAAGCGCATAAGGAACGTACCAACAAACCGTCCGGCCAGCATTAATCCCATGAAAAGGACCATGTAATTACCGGCAACCGCGTCGGGGAAACCCATTTTCTCGTGGCCGTAATTAATAAAGAAAGCCCAGGTTCCGCCCTGCGCAGCTACGTTGAAAAACTGCGCAATTACCGCCCAGACAAAATGCCGGTGTTGGAAAAGGCTCTTGTTCGGCGCGCTATCCACGTTTACGGCGTCGGAATCCGTGCTGGCGGTTACGTGCGGGTCGGTCAGGTCAGGAACCTTGACAAATGAAAATAAGACGGCAATTCCGGCAATGACGCTGCCAATGGCGATGTACAGCATTTTAACCGAAGTCAGATCCGTGCTGCCTTCGGTATTGTTGCGCAGCAGGAAATAAGAACCGATGGCGGGTCCCAGAATAGCCCCCAATGCGTTGAAAGCCTGGGCGAAGTTGATACGCTGGTCACTGGTGCGTTGGTCGCCCAGCGAAGCTACGAACGGGTGCGCTACGGTTTCAAGCGTGGAAAGGCCACAACCCAAAATGAACAGTGCCAGCCCAAAATAAGGGAAAGAAGCCGCGCTGGCCGCCGGAACGAACAAAAAGGCACCGGTGGCAAAAAGTCCCAGGCCCAGTAGGACGCCCATTTTGTACCCAAACCGCTTCATGAACAGACCGGCGGGAATACCCATGACAAAATAAGCCCCGAAGATGGCAAACTGAACGAAAGCAGATTGCGTTTTGGTCAGGCTCAAAACGTGCTGAAAATGTTTATTAAGAACGTCGCCCATCGTGATGGCAACTCCCCAGAACATAAACAAGGACGTTACAAATATCAGCGTGATGAGGTATTTTTTTTCGGTAAAGGCCGCTGGCTTCTGGGGACTTACGCTTGGTTGCATGAGTTAGAATTAGGTTAATCGATTGGCTCTGGTTCGTTAAAAATTAATTTGCCAGACCAATGTAATGCTTAATAATCGCTCCAACAAAAAAGCCGCTCCTTTTGAGAGCGGCTTTTGTCCAACCAAATCGCCGGAAAGTTTATTTATCGTGCTTAAACACCTTCACAATGTAGACGTTCTCCTGAATCTTCTTGATCTGATCTTTCCGAGGCAGTTTGGCAAGGCCATTTTTGCGGCTCATCCGGATGGAGTGACTTTTGAGCGAGTCGGTCGGAATGGCCGAAATGGCCCGGAACAGATAATCCGTTTTGATCGCGAACGTTGCGCCCTCGGTGGCAGTCTGCTTACCGCTGATGATGCCAATCACGTTGCCTTTTTCATCCAGCAACGGCCCTCCGGAGTTGCCGGGGTTGACGCTAATGGCCACTTGATACGCCGTTGAATCGCCCCGATAGCCGGTTTTAGAGCTCAAATACCCTTCGCCGTACACAATTTCCTCGCGGGGAAAACCGAGTGTAAAAACACGTTCGCCCAGATCCGACGGACCGGCTTCAAAACCGTAGGGCAGAACGGTTTTCGCCCGAAAGGTACTGTCTTCGTGTACCTGCAAAATGGCCAGGTCGTATTTGCGATCGGCATAAACCACCTTCGCTTTGTAAATGTCTCCTTTCGTACTCTGAATGTAAACCGAATCGGCGTCTTGAATAATGTGGGTATTCGTCACCAGATACCCGTTCGGCGACAGCAGGAAACCTGACCCGGCTACTTGCCCCGGGTTGATTTGCAGGGCGCGTTCGCGGGCGTTGAGATCCTGCAAAATAGCGTTCTGCGACCGACGAATGGCCTGAAGATCCCGGCGCATCATGCTGTATTGTTCCTGCTGTTTGTGACTCGACTGGTATTGTCGGATCAGCATCAGGGTGCCAAAGGTTGTGATCAGGGCCACAGTAGCGGCTACGGCCAAGATGGGGCGGTAGGTCTGCCACAATTGCCGGAGAGTTCCCCGGTTGGGCTGCAACGGCCGCACGGTTGACTGCTGCTGTGCTTCTTCCCGTACGGCATCCAGATCCAGTCTGGCGTGCACCTGGTTCAGGCGCTTGCGGAAATCAATCCGTTGCCCATACTGCTGCATGGCCTGTGCCAACCGCTGTTGTTCGCGGGTTCGTTGCGCAAGGACCGGGTCTGATCGGCGGAGTGCTTCAAATTCAACCCGCTCGTCCTCCGTCAGCTCGTTGCGGAGCCATTTGTCAGTCCAGTCGGTGAATTTCTGAGGATCGATCATACTATTCTTCTTTATAAACGGAAAAGAACAACCGTTTGAGCCGCATCAGGCATTTGTACTTCTGCGTTTTGGCATTATCGGCGTTCGTATAGCCAAATTTTTCGGTAATGTCCTGCATAGACAAGTGGCGGATGTAAAAATCTTCCAGCAAGGTCCGGCAGGGTTCCCCCAATCGGTTGAGCGAATCGGCCATCAGCTCGAACTGCTGATCGCGGGCTTCGTGATTCGTCAGATCGTCGGTGACGTCTGCAATGTCTTCCGTATCCAGCAGTGAACTTCCGTTTCGGCTTCGCAGCGATAACTGCTTGAGCCAGAGCCGCCGACTAACCGAATAAATGTACGTTTTTAATTGACAATGCAATTCCAGCGAATCCGTCGTCACTTTTTCGTACAGGACAATTAGCGTTTCCTGATAAATATCTTTCGCGTCAGCTTCCGAGCCGCTATTGTTCAAGATCAGGTGCAGCACCATCGGGAAATACCGTCGATACAGTTCTTCCAATAAGGTATCCGAACCGTTGGCCAACCCCGCAAGCAATTGGTCATCAGATAAATACGAACGGCTGGATTCTGTCATTACTTCCTTGTATACTTAATACGATTCCGGGTCAAATGTAACCCAAAAATAAAATTTAATTTTTTTGAAAAAAGTTGGGTTACCTAATGGCCCTGTCGGTATTAAGGGACGAGATCTAATAAACATAAACTGACTACTCTCATGAAACGTATTGTAAAATCTGTATTGTTCGTTGCAACGATGGTTTCTTTGGCAGCTGCTTGCCAGTCTAAAAAAGCTGAAGACACTACGTCTACAACTGACTCATCAACGATGTCTGACTCAACGATGATGTCTGACACGACGATGGCAACGGATAGCATGGCTGCTGACTCAGCTCAATAAGAAATCCGTTTATATAACGAACGAAAGCCGCCCAGCAATGGGCGGCTTTCGTGTTTTTATGTGATACCGGTTCTGTTCAACAGAATCAGCTGTCTTCGTGCATTTCGTACTCAAGCCTTTGATGAGGCCAATGCCTGATGCAGAAAGGATGAATCAATAGGTACTTATCCTGCTGATTAATAGACTCTAGCGCTGGTGCATACGAGGCAGAACCGCCACGAATAGGGGAGGGCGCGAAAATAATCTCACCAAACGGTTGTTTATTTAGAAATAGTCTAATTAATTTGTAGCCATATTCTGACAGCGAAATGGCGAAGAAAGTATACATCCTTATTATGCTGCTCCTGGTCACCCGTCAACTGGTGTATGCACAGAGCCGCCCCAAAGCGGAGCGCATTGTGTCCCTGAGCGGAACCCTGACCGAAATTATTTGTGAGTTGGGCTTGCAAAACCAGCTTGTGGGCGTTGATGTGACGAGTACCTATCCGGCGTCTATGGCCAAAGTTCCGAAAGTAGGCCATAACCGGAACATTGGCGCCGAAGCCGTGCTGGCGCTGCGGCCAACGGTTGTGGTGGCGGTTCGCTCCAACGGCGGAATGGATATTAAACCGGAAATTTTTCAGCAATTCAAAAGTGCGGGAGTCAAAACCCTGATTTTTGACCAGGAAACCAGCGTAGCCGGTACCAAAAAACTCATCAGTGATGTGGCCAAAGCGCTCGGTCAACCGGCTAAAGCTGCGGTTATAACCCGTAAACTAGATACCGATCTGGCCAAAGTCCGGAAGCCTTCAAAACTCCAGAAAGTGCTATTCATCTACGCCCGCGGCACGGGAACAATGATGGTTTCGGGCCGCAACACACCCATTGAGAAGATTGTTCAGTTAGCGGGTGCCCAAAATGCCTTCAATGATTTTGACAATTTCAAACCCTTGACCCCTGAAGCATTAGTAGCCGGAAATCCGGATGTAATTCTCCTGTTTACGAGCGGGTTGGAGAGCCTCGGCGGTATTGACGGCCTGCTGAAAGTACAGGGTATTGCCCAGACCAATGCGGGTAAAAACCGCCGGGTGATTGAGATGGATGGTCAGTTGCTGACCGGTTTTGGCCCCCGGTTGGGCCTGGCTGTGCAGGAACTGAGTGGAAAGCTCAACGGCGAATTGACACTAAAATAAAGTATTCTCGTCCACCGTCGCTATGCAAACCGATTTTCAACCGACCTTAACAACGGCTACTCCCCGACCGGTTTCGCCGGCCAAGCCGTCCCGAAACCGGGGCTGGTGGCTGAACGGAACCCTACTGGTGATGTTGCTGCTGGTGATGGTGTGGTCGGTAGGCATCGGGGCTGTTGCCATCCCGATTCCGGATGTTCTGGCGATTCTGGTAAAGCAGATTGGCTGGGAGGTCGGCGTTGTAAAACCGCAGCTGGAAACGGTGTTGACGGTTATACGACTACCGCGGATTCTGCTGGCGGTATTGGTCGGGAGTGTCCTGGGTATTTCGGGGGCTGCCATCCAGGGCTTGTTCCGCAATCCACTGGCCGATCCGAGCCTGATCGGTATTTCATCGGGCGCATCGGTGATGGCCGTCCTGATGATTGTGCTGCAACTGAAAGTATTTCAGGAATTATCCTCGCTATCGGGGCTGTATGCCTTGTCGCTGGCGGCTTTTGCCGGTGCAGTTGCCACCACCTTACTGGTTTATTCACTGGCTCGCCGGAATGGCCGGACGGTGGTTTCAACCATGTTGCTGGTGGGAATTGCCATCAATGTGCTTTGCGAGGCCCTGCGCGGGCTGATGATGTACCTGGCCGATGAAGCGCAACTGCGGGCGATCTCGTATTGGAGCCTGGGGAGTCTGGGCGGAGCCAGTTGGGAGGTTTTGCAAGTCGCATCGCCCTTTTTGCTGCTTCCGATTCTGCTAATGCCGCGGTTGAGCAAACCGATGAATGCTTTCGCGCTGGGCGAGAGCCAGGCCGGTCACCTCGGCGTGGATGTGTCAAAACTCAAGCGAAATGTGGTCATCCTGGCGACGCTGGGTGTGGGGGTGGCTGTAGCGGTTTCGGGGGTCATCGGGTTCATCGGACTGGTGGTCCCGCACGTGATTCGGCTGATTGCCGGGGCCAACCACCGGACTGTATTGCCCGGGTCAGCACTCTTTGGAGCGATTGTGCTGACGTTGTCGGATCTGGTTGCCCGCACCATCGTGGCGCCGGCCGAATTACCGCTTGGCATTATCACCGGCATGATCGGCGCACCAACGTTTCTGTTTATGCTCATGCGAGGAGCTGGCAATCGGGCTTAATTTTTACTGTTCAACATCTATATTTTGACGTTAAGATCAGTTTAGGAAAAATCTTCAAACGTTAAACCTCAGACCTGAAGCGACAAAAAATGTTGGAAGCGAAACACATAACCTACCAGATTGGCCGTAAAACCCTGCTGGACAATGTGTCGTTGGGCGTGAAACCGGGTGAGTTGGTCGCAGTGGTTGGGGCTAATGGTGCCGGGAAGTCAACCTTATTAAAAACATTTAGCCGCGAACTGACGCCCACAAAAGGGGAGGTGATGCTGGACCAGAAACCCATTCATCAGTATTCCGCGCTGGAACTGGCCCGTCGTCGGGCGGTGCTGGCGCAGCAAAACCCGCTGGCGTTCGAGTTTACGGTTTACGAACTGGTGATGATGGGGCGGTACCCGCATTTTGACGGCCACCCCCGACCGGAAGATGTTGCCGTGGTTGATTTTGCCCTTGAACGAACCGGCATTCTTCATCTGGCCGGGCGGGTGGTACCAACACTGTCGGGGGGGGAGCAGCAACGGGTTCATCTGGCCAAAATTCTGGCGCAGCTGATGACACTGGCCGAACTTCAGCGGCCTGTTACCGTGATCCGGCCGACCAAATACCTATTGCTGGACGAGCCCACTACGGGCCTGGACCTGTATTATCAACACAGCCTGCTCGACGTGGCAAGTGATCTGACCCGGCGTGGCTATGGGGTGGTGACCATTCTGCACGACCTGAATCTGGTGATGCAGTATGCCGATAAAGTACTCCTGCTGAAAGAAGGAAAGGCGCTGGCGTTTGGGACACCGACGGCGGTGCTGACAGCCGAATCAATCTTTGAAGCATTTCAATTATCCGTTCATATTATTCAACAACCGGAGCTGGATTACCCGCTTATTGCATATACCCGGCAAACGACTCCTGTACCCTTGGCTACTCATTCTTAGCAACTTATTACAATGACAACAACTGTTCTGGATCTGAAAAAACAATACGCGGCTTTTAAAGCCGAAAATCCGAAAACCCGCATACGGGATGCGGCTCAGCAACTGGGTGTTAGCGAAGCGGAACTGCTGGCTACGGGCGTAGGCGAAACCGCTACGCAACTGGAAGGCGATTTTCGGGATTTGCTAAAAGAAGTGCCAACGCTGGGGTATGTAATGGCCCTGACCCGCAACGAAAGCGTGGTACACGAGCGGAAAGGCGAGTATACGAATGTCTCGTTCAATGGCCATGTGGGCCTGGTTTTGGGCGAAGACATCGATCTGCGGTTGTTTATGGCCAGCTGGAAGTTTGGGTTTGCCGTTCACGAAAACGACCGAAAAAGCCTCCAGTTTTTTGCGGCTGATGGCGAAGCTCTGCATAAAATTTACCTGACTGATAAGAGCAACGAAGCCGCATACGACGCTATCGTGGCCAAATACCGGTCGGAAAAGCAGGATGGCGTACTGGCTATTGAGCCCAAGCCGGAAACACCAGCACCAACACCGGATGCTGACATTGACGTAGCGGCTTTTCAACAGGCCTGGCTCGACCTGAAAGATACCCACGAATTTTTTGGCATGCTGCGGAAACACAAGGTGTCGCGTTTGCAGGCCATGCACCTGGCACCAGAAGGATACGCATTTCCTACGACGATGGAAGCCGTAAAAAATGCGTTCGGTGAAGCCTCAAAAACCGCGTTGCCCATCATGATCTTTGTCGGAAACCGGGGCGTTATTCAGATTCATACCGGCGAAGTCCGGAAGCTGGTTCCGATGGGACCTTGGTTCAACGTGCTGGATCCGCAGTTTAACCTGCACCTGCGGGAAGACCATGTTGCATCGGCCTGGGTGGTGAAAAAACCGACGACCGAAGGCATCGTCACCAGCCTGGAATTATTCGATGCAGACGGCAATCAGATTGCCTTGATTTTTGGCAAACGGAAGCCCGGTGTGCCGGAAAAAACGGAATGGCGCAACATAGTTGCTCAGACGGCCTTGACCGTTAGCTAATAAGAAAGGTGGGTTGTTTCGTTGGCAAGTTGCTTGGAGTGAGATACTTGAAGGGTACTTCGACAGGGCAACTCACCGTAGAATGAAAGTAGTACACGCATGTTACGCCGGATCATTTTTCTTTTTAATTTAGAATTGAACTAAATATAATAATTGGAGTGATCCCTTCATACCAACACCATTGAACGTACTGGTTTTTCGAACGAATATTAACTCCGGGCAACGGCTCCATAAGGCGGCTTGCCGGTTGTGCAAACTGCGGGGCGTTTGCCGCTGGAGCGTCGATATGGAAGATCGGGACTGTGTGTTGCGGATTGAAGTGCCAGCGGATACCGGTCAGGAGTATGACGAGCAGACCGTTATCCGTTTATTAACCAAAGCCGGACTCCGGTGTGAAGCACTGACGTGAGCCGGAGACTTGTAAACCATCTAGTTGAAAAACAGTGAACAAACTTTCCTTGATACTCAGCAGCGTGCTCGTTGGAACGTCCCTGCTGGCATTGCCGACCCAGGCGGTTCGGGCGCAAACCGTACCGGTAAAAACCGCCAACGATATTCCGGCCGATCCCGCGATCAACGATCCGCAGTCGGGCCGACCATTGGGCTCGACCAACCGGTTCACGTTTTTCAGTTTGAAAGACGGCAAACAGGTACCCAACAGCGACTCGGCCACCGCTAAGTGGGACATTGGGTTTCGGGCTACCACCATTATTGTTAACGGCGGGAATGGCCGCGCGGGAAAGGGTGGAGCATACATCCACAACGGAACATTCGAGAGCTTGACCACCGTACCCGAAAACGCGGCATTCATCGTTGACGACAATGCCACTAAGCTCGCCATTCCGACGGGGTCGGGCAACGGCTGGTATACGTACGGTGGAGGAGTCATTGCTCCAACACCCGAAAAAGTACTCGTGATTCGGACCGCTGACGGCAGCTACGCCAAAGTGGAAATCCTGAGCTATTACAAAGGTGGCCCGGACGGGCCGGGGAGCGAAAGCCGTTACTACACGTTTCGTTACGTCCATCAACCCGATGGCAGCAAAAAATTAAACTAACCGACTCTATCCACACCTTCTTCTCATGACTGACCGCGACGCTTGTTTCATCACACTGGCCCAGAACGAACACGGTGAAATTCACCTGTGCCGGGGGTGTAAGGCCAACCTTAGTTTCCGGTTCAACAATATTTTTCAGATCATGTCGCCGGGTGAGTTCAGGCAGTTGTTTCTGCACGTGGAGTCGATTGATATGGACGGTTTTTTTGGAATACCGCTGGCCGAACCGAGCGCTCCCCGACGGCTTTATCTCGGTACAACGGTAGAACCGTTGTATTTCTGCTTTACCCAGCCGGAACTGCAACAGCTCCGCATCATTCTGCACGATGCCATGGCACGGCTGAATACGCTGGAAAAAGCGTGGACTGAACTAAACTAAGGGCTTACGACGGCCTTTAACGAACAATAATACAGTAAAAGCTATAGTGAGTAGGATAGAAAAAGCAGTGTCTTTGACGCTGCTTTTTTTTTATCAAGCAATACATCAGTACTTTGCACGTAATAGTAGAATATAGACAAGAAAGAATAGAGTCGTGCAGGGTGGGCAACGATCATTTTGTAGCCTATCTCTTCTTCTGGCTTTGGCTAGGCTCTTTCACCTAAAAATGTATGCGTAAACTGTATAAGTTTTGCCAGCCCGTCATCGTCTTGGCGATGGGATTGTCCATTGGCTTTACGTCGTGTAAACAGGAAACCGATCCGGATTTGAAGCCGTCGATGCGCGTTCCACTGGTGTATGATAGCCTGGGTTTTGACACCAATAAGGAAGCGATTCAACCGCTGGTGGATCAGTTCATGGTATTGCAGGATCAACTGCAAATGGGCAATCAGCGGGGCGTCTACGTATCTGAAGAATCGCTAAATGCCGCTTTTACCCAGGGCAGTTTCAACCTGCAATCCATCACAACGCCGTATTACATCAGCCGTCTTCAGGCGTATAACAATGGGTTTTTCGCCGAACTGTCGAAAGCCAGCGGTTCGTACTTCGACCCGTTTAATCGGAACTGGGAGGGTGGGGTATATGGTCCTTACCTGTTTGATGAGTACGGTTTGGAAATGAGGCAACTCATTGAAAAAGGATTATACAGCGCTGCGCTGTACAACTATGCGATGTCGCTGACCGACGGTATGTTCCGGCCAGCTACGGCGGATCAGCTCCTGTTTTTATACGGGGCCAGTCCGATCTTTTTCAACAGCGATAATGCTGCGTTTTACAAGAATCCCGACCGCCTGATGGCTGCGTATGCGGCCCGGCGTGATGATGGAACGGGCACGGGTTTATACCATCAGATGCGTCAGGAGTTTATCAAATTGCAAACCGCGCTGAAGGAAGGGGAAGCTTATAACGCGTATCGGGATGAAGCCCTGGCCGCGATCAAACTGAACTGGGAAAAAATCAGCGCAGCTACGGTGGTGCATAACCTGCACGAGAGCATTGCACAACTGCAGCAGTGGAACCTTTCGGTGGAACAGCGGGCCGAAGTCATGCACCGCATCAGCGAAGCCGCTGGCTTTCTGCATGGCTGGCGAACGATTGAAAGCAAGAACAAGAAGATCACCGACGCGCAGATCGACGAGTTACTGGTGTTGCTCAACGCGCCGTACGACCGCTCGGCTTCAGTGTATCGGTTTGTTACGAATTCGGGCGAAGAGACTCCTAAATTAATGGAAGCCGTTGGCAAAATTCAGGGAATCTACGGGTTTAGCAACGAGGAAATTGAGAGCTTCCGCCGAAACTTTGTCGCCGACCAGGGACGGTAGGTGTTCCTTGGAAACGGTTTTCGGACGAAATAAAAAGCAGCGCATCGGGACAACGGACCCGATGCGCTGCTTTTTATAGGGTAATTAGGCTTTCTTCACCAGCTTGTATTCGATGTTTGGGTAACCCCGAACCCCGCCGTCGGCCGAGTGAAAATTCAGGAATTTGAGTTTATAAACGTTCCCGGCAGCATCTTTGATTACGTAAAACCGGTCAGTTTTAACACCCACCGTTGCTCCGGAGGTGACGCGCCAGTTGCTGCTGATCACGTTCCGGTCGCCTTTAAAGGTGGTCGTGGCAATGTTGCTTTCGCCGTAGTTATCGTACGAAACCGTGCTGGTCAGTACTTCAGCCGCCTGCACACCACCCAGGTGGTTGACAAACACCAGATCCGAGAACGAGTAAGGGAATGTCATCGTGTAGAACAGGCTGTACGTCCACTGAATATCCCAGTTGGTTTTAGCAGGCTCTACGTCAACGGCACCCTTATCGAACGAAACGTAGTTGAAGTTATAAGCGGCATCTTTGGCAACATCCAGCGTTTTGAACGTCGTTTCATTAATTTTGGCGTATTGCAGGGTGTAACCGGTTCCTTTGCGCAGAACCCGGATTTTGATTAAATCAGCCACTGCCGGAACCTGACCAGATCCTCCAACCCGGTTGACGATGTAAACTTTGTTATCGGCATCGTTGGCCGAGATTTCCGCTATGGCGGTTTTGGTCAGGTCGCCGTTGACGTTGTCGTACACTTTGAACGAACCGACGGCTTGCCCGACGGCCAGGCTGTCCGCTACTACGTCTTTGGATGTCACCTGCGCCAGATCCGTTTTGTTGACCGGCCAAACCGATGCACCCGTGGTGTTGTTGACAATTACCCGGAAGGCACTGCCGCTGGCAAAACCGAAGTCCCAGCTGTTGCGGGCGATTGCTTTTTGCGAGTTGGTGCTGAAATCGACAAATACCGAGTTGACGGCAGCCGCACCGCCTTCACCACCTTCCAGCTTGAGTTGCGAACCAGCTGATACAATCGACGAGAATTTCAGCGTAGCTTCCTTTTTCTCTCCGACCAGCACCGGGCTGGCTGCGGATTTGATGGTAAACTTAATGGATTCCGTTCCGTTCAGGAACAGGTTTGCTCCTTTTACCACCTTAAAAGAACCCGTATTGCTGCCAGCCGGAATCGAGACGGTCAGGCTGTTATTGGTGGCCGCCGGGTTGGTCGTGAATTGGGTACCGTAGGCAATGCCCGTGGCCGCCAGATCAATCGTAATGGCGGTGGCGGCATCAACGGCACGCGACAGGGTCAGTTTAACATCGGTATCGGCTTTGTCCGACTCGAAGCCTTGTTCAGTGGCTTCAAACTGGACGAGGTTATCGGGCAATGGGGGATCATCTTGCTTGCAGGCAGTAACTACCGTGGCAAACGCCAATACCATTAAAAATGAGCGTACTTTGTTCATGGATTTATTGATTGATTAGACTTGTGTATTGATTGGTGAGAAAGGTTATTGTTTGCTCCACTGGAAATTCAAACCGAGGAAATACGAACGTCCGTAACTCAGCGGAACGGCTCCGCCAGTGCTGTGCGAACCGCCTACGTCGCCCGAGGTGTTGTTCAGGCGGGTTACGTTGAAGATGTTTTTCGCCCCGGCATTTAGGGTGACGTATTTCGTAATGGATTTATTGATCGTAACATCGGCCCATTGATAGGCTGCGGTTTCGGCCAGGCGGATGGTCGGCGTACCTTCGTTGTTCGTCAGGGTTTCGTACAGGGGCCGTTTGCCGGTATACTTATAGAAGAGGCTGATCTTGGTATCGATTTTCTGCAGGTGGTACGTCAGGTTGGAGTTCACCTCGGGCGACCACACAAATTCCGGCAGATCCGTCCGGCTCTCGGTCAGGCTGTTGTAACGCCCGATGTGCGAAAAACCGAGCGTAAACTGAAAGTTTTTGGTATTCAGGGTATTGTTTATCGTTCCGCCGGTTGTTTTAAACCGGGCCACGTTGATGGTCATCATCACGCCCGGACTGGCCGGGTCATAGCCATAATCAATCAGGTTGTGGAAGTCGTTGTAAAAACCGGTGAGCGTCGAGCTGATGCGCAGGGTGGAGGTCGTTACCGAGCGCCAGGTCAGCGAACCATTGAAGCTGTTGGAATATTCGGCTTTCAGGTTTGGGTTGCCTTTGATGGAGTGACTCGCGTCGAAGAAGTTGAAATACAGTTCGCGCAGGGCCGGCGACCGAAAACCGCGGGCGTAGGCAAACCGCAGATCGGTATTCCGGTGCAGGACCACTTTGGCGTTCAGTGACGGAATCACCGGCGGGGCGTCGTACACCGAGTTTTTGATAAACCGCAGACCCGGCCGCAGTGTAACTGCCGACGACGGTTTGAGCTCCGATGAAACAAAAAAGGCATAATCGTTGATTTGGGGAGACCCCAGAATCCGGGCCCCGCTCGCACCGTCCATGTTGATGTCAACGCCCGGCTGAAACGAAACGGCATTGGAAACCTTGTATTGAGCCGTGGCCCGGAAAACCTTCGTGTCGAAGAGCGACACATCCTGCTCACCCGCCCCCAGCGAGAGCGTCCGGCGCCCCGTATTCAGGTCGATGTTGGAGGTCTGCGTTTTACGGCTGTAGTCGGTATACGACAGAATCACGTTGATTTGCAGCTGGTCGCTGGCTTTCCAGTCGCTCTGGAGCTGGTGCGTAAACCGATTGGTGAGGTATTTCTGGTCGCGGGCCTGGTTGGTATTGACGTTGGCGGGCCCCATTGCGTCAATCGTTTCGTTGAGTGCATCCAGACGGTACCAGACGTTAACGTGCTCGTTGCGATACCCGAATTTGGCGTTTCCGAGCAATTGTTCTTTGGGATGCCAGTCTTTGGCCCGGGTGGTAGACGTGCCCTGCCAGCCGCCAAAGCCGTTGTGGGTGCCGCCGACGTAGGCGTTCCAGCCTTTCCGTTGCCAGGTCACACCCAGATTCTGGTTGTGAACACCTTTGCCGGTGAACGGGCTGTATTCGGTATTGGCGGTTTCTTCCTGAACGCGGGCCGTTACCGAAAGCCGTTCGCTGCCCGGTTTTTTAGTGATGATGTTGATAATACCGGCCAGTGCATCGGTGCCGTAGGAAACGGACATTGGACCTTCCACAATTTCCACCCGTTCGATGGTATTGATGTCGACCTGATTCAGGCTTTCGCGGGTGTCGCCCCGATCCACCATCGGAACGCCATCGAGCAGAATCTTCACGTTCCGGCCCGACATGCCCATCAATTGAATATCAGACGTGCCTAAAACCAGGTCGTTCGAAAACCGGATACCCAGTTCGTTGTTCAGTACGCCAATCAGGTTGGTGGCTCCGCGCAGTTGAATCCGTTCGCGGTCGATGGTTCGGATTTGATAAACTGACTGGCGCATGGATTGCGGCTCGTACTGGCCCGTCACCACCACATCATTCAGTTGCTGGCTCGACTCCTGGAGTGTTACCGGCTGAACCGTTACGGTTTCGCCCGCTTTCACCCGGACCGGAAAACTCTGCGTTTCCAGCCCGAGAAGTTGGATTATCAATGTGTAGCGGCCTTCCGGTACCGTCATCGCATACGATCCGTCCGCTTCCGTGGAGGCTCCAAACCGGGTGTCCTTCAGGCGGGCGGTGGCAGCAACGGCTGGTTTTCCATCAGTGGTGACGACCGTTCCGCGGATTTTTCCGGTAGTTTCCTGCGCAATCGCCGTCGTGTAGAATAGTTGGAAACAGCAGATAAAGAGGAAGAGATGTCTCATTGTCAAAAACTGTCTGACCTTATTTAGACTTAATAACTATTCTTATTAAGACTGATTATAATTTAGACAAAGGTACAACTTCGTTTGAGCAATGCTAGAGTTTGCTTCGCTTTTTGAGAAATTTTACTCAAAGGGTAATAGCCAGAAAAGACAGGGGAGGATGGGAAGGCGGCTTAATAACCGTTCGGCTCAGGATTGCCTTCCTGTTTTTTCGGCTGGAAAACAAAAAAAGCCCGGCAGTGAGGCCGGGCAAAAGCAGGTGGATAGGTGAATGGACCTTATTTAACCGATGCAGGAACTTGCTGCGTAATGCAGTGCATACCGCCCCCGCCAACCGTTATCGCATCCGGGTTGATCTGTACGACTTTGCGGGTAGGATACAACGACTCGATCAACTGCTTGAACGCAGCATCTTTTTGTTGCAACCCCAGATCACGGCCAGGTTTGTACAATTGAGGAACCAGCACCACATTATTTGTAACCACGTAATTCATGTAACTGGCCGCCAGCACAAACTTAACAGAGCCGTCATTCGTCGGAAAATGCTGAATGCCTTGCATTTCTTTCAGGGTTTCGTACATGCCATCGCCGGGCACCAGCTCAATCGTGATGGGGCTGGGTTCGGGCGCCCGAATGATCGTGAGCGGTTTGCCGTCCTGATCCGTTGCGTGGCTTAACACCTGATAGGCATCTTCCAGGGCATCGTACGATTGCTTCGTGAAGGGGTTTCCATCGGCCAGTTCCGAAGCCGACACCTGAGCCAGCAGCACGGTGTGGTCATTGATCCAGGTAACCATTTCGTCGGAGTGCCAAACGCCAAAATTGAAGTGAGCCTGTCCGTTAACCATCTTGGGGGATTCCAGGACCGGGTGAGAATCCGTAGCGGTATTTTCGTTCAGGAAGATGACTTTTTTCAGGTTAAAAACGCGCTTCAGCTCGGCTTCGATCTGCGTTAACGTCATGGAGGGGTTGCTGGCCAGCAGGGATTTTTTTACGGCAATAACCGTTCCCTTGCCGTTGAAATGCAGGTTTCCGCCTTCCGCTACCAGGGGAGAACTAATCACGCTGGCACCTTTGGCGGCACCCGTACCGTGAGAAATATCATTATCCAACTGATAGAGGGCGTAGCTTTCAGCGGGAATGTAGTCTTTCGTTCGGTACGCATCGAAGTCAAAATCTACGATCCGGTAAGCGCCTTTTTTATTTTTCAGAAATGTTCCACCGGTATCCCGAATCCACAGGTCGCCGTGTGAAACGGTGTGGAAGAAAATCGCGGTATCGATGGCCGCTGGCGAAACACCTTTACTGAGCAGAGCGGTTTTTAGGGCTTCGATGTCGTCTGGCGAGTTGACGGCATAATCGACCTTGGTCGTAGTCGGTAAAATTGCCTTGATCATCTGGGCCTGCACGTCGAGCATCGAAAGGCCCTCTTTGTAATCAAAGGTCGGGGCCGACAACCAGATGGAAGCCAGGGGCTCAAACTCGGCCGGGACATAAAACGCATCGTCTTCCGGTTGTGGTCCGGCCGGATCTACGCCAATATGATCGTTGAGACAACTGGATAAACCAAACGAAAGAATGAAAACGGCAAGAAGTGGAAAAGATAACCTTTTCATGGTGTTTAAATATTTGTTGTTTCGTAATACAGGAAGGAGTGCCAGACCCGCCGGATGGGTGGGCGCGTTGCCGGAACAAAACTAGGGCCTTAGCCGGCAACGGGCGGATGGGCGTTCGGGCAAAAGACGAAAGCCGGGAACCAGGTACCCAAATGGTTGAATAAGCCGACGAATGAGCAACCGGTAACGGGCGGATTGTCGGTTACAGCGAAATGGCAAAAACCGTCCAGCCGTCGGGGTTGGTTTTCAGAGAAAACGGAAAACCGTGGTTGACGAGAATGTCGCGGGTGAGGGTGAGGCCGATGCCCTGACCATCGGGTTTGGTACTGAAGAACGGATTGAACAGGTTGCCTTCCAGCTCCG
Organism: Larkinella harenae; assembly: GCF_054780515.1. NCBI lineage: Bacteria > Pseudomonadati > Bacteroidota > Cytophagia > Cytophagales > Spirosomataceae > Larkinella > Larkinella harenae. The sequence continues at coordinate 1,489,977 of NZ_BAAGWE010000001.1, forward strand.
GGCTGATGGGTTTGCCATTGTCCCGAACGCTCAGTTGACGGGTTTCGATGACCACTTCAACGGTCTGCCCGGTTTGGCAGGCTTCGATGGCGTTTTTAATCAGGTTGACCAGTACCTGTTCCATCTGCGCCCGATCGGCCGAAACCAGTTGCGCATCGGATTTAGCAAGAATGAGTAGCGAAACTCCTTTTGATTCGGCCTGGGGTTGCATCAGTTGAACCACATCGCTGACCAGTTCAACCAGGTTGGTAGCGGTTTTCTGAGGTGGTGGCAGCCGAACCACGTCGGCAAACCGTCTCATGAACCGGTTCAGCCGGTCGTTGCGCTCGATGGCAATCTGGAGGGCATGGCTCACGTCCGCGTGCTCGGGAACATTTAAATACGACTGGGTAATATTCAGAATGGAGTTGATGGCGCCAATGGAATTGTTAACCTCGTGGGCCATCATGCGGATTACCTTACTGTAGGCTTTTTTTTCTGATTCCAGGATCTCGCTTGTCAACTCTTCAATCAGCATAAAATCACGCCGAAAGCCCCGATCCATGAAATGCGAACGTTGAATGCGGTACGTTTCGATGCCGTTGCCTTTCAGGGTTTTGGCCTCCTGGGTGGGCGAGTCGGCGAGTTGATTGAGGACCGGGTGATTGAGGTCGGACAAAAACCGTCCGGCCAGTTGGTCATTGGTGCGCTGGAGCAGGGCGGTGGCTTTGGGGTTGGCCGAGGCAATCCGTCCGTCAAAGTCGAAAATCAGGGTGGCAATCGGAGAGGCTTCGGTGAGTTTTTCCAGAAAAAACTGCTGTTCCATTTGTTTGGTGCGTTCTTGCCGGAGCTGGTCGATCATCAGGTTGTATACCTCGATCAGACCGTCGACCTCGCGGTGGCCGGTTGGTACAAATTTGATCGTAAAGTCTTTATCCTTAATGGCTTCGATTCCTGCCGAGATGAACTGCGACGGTTGGCCGAAAGCCCGGTACAACTGAATCGCGCCCAGGACGGACAGCAGTACGAAGATTTCCGAAATGATAAACAGCAGATCGTTTTCGCGAAGCCATTTGAAAATCAGAAAGACCAGAGCCGCATGAACGGTCAGTATGTAGAGCAGGTATTTGGTGCGCAGCGAGAACTTCATGCTGAACTGCGATTATGCAGATTAAAACGATTAACTATGATGCTTCGCCGAGGATATAATCCATGAATCCGCGCAATCCCAGTTCAGGTATCGGTGGTATACGGTATTCCATATTTTTCCAGTCGCCGGTACAGGGCAAAACGCGTAATACCCAAGGCCCGCGCTACTTTGGAAACCTTGTGGTTGTAAAATGCCATTGCCCGGAGAATCATCTGGTGTTCCAGTTCGTCGAGGGTAATGGTGCCCACTTCCGGCAGCGAACGCGAAGATTGGGGCAGGGGGCCGGGTGTAATCTGTCCCTGAAAATCCGTAATTCCCAAATCGTCAGTGGAAGATAACAAAACCGTGCGTTCGACAATGTTTTTCAACTGGCGAATATTGCCCGGTAACGTCAGGTTGCGGGCCCATTTCAGGGCGGCTGGCTGCACGTTCAGGTTGGGTCGTTCGTAAATCGTTTTCAGGTTGTTGACAAAATACGTGATCAGGGGCGGAATATCGTCGGGCCGTTCGCGGAGGGCTGGAATTTTGACGGTGATGAGGTTGATGCGGTAAAACAAATCTTCGCGGAACGTGCCCCGGGCAACCATCTCTTCCAGGTTACGGTTGGTGGCACAGATCACCCGCACATCAACGGTTTTGCTCCGGCTGCTGCCCAGTGGTTCGAACGTGCGATCCTGCAACACCCGCAACAGTTTTACCTGGCTCGACAGATCCAGGTCGCCGATCTCGTCCAGAAAAATAGTGCCTTTATGGGCCAGTTCAAACCGTCCGACGCGGTCGGACTTGGCATCGGTGAAGGCTCCCCGCAGGTGCCCAAACAGTTCGCTTTCGAACAACGTGGAGGAAATACCGCCCAGATTGACCTTCACGAACGGTTTGCTCCGGCGTCGGCTGTTCTGGTGAATGGCCTCGGCAATCAGTTCCTTGCCCGTGCCGCTCTCGCCCGTAATCAGGACCGGTGCGTCGGTCGGAGCTACGCGTCCGATGGTTTCCAGAATTTCGAGGAGTTTCGGATCGTCGCCGACGATATGCCCAAACTGGTATTGCTGATCGAGTTTCCGGCGGCTGAGCGAGCGGGCCGGACTTTCTTCCGCCGATTGCCGGTTAAGGTTCAGCAGCGTCCGGACAGATTGCAGCACGTACTCATTCTGCCACGGTTTGGTGATAAAATCTTTTGCACCAGCCTTCATGCCCTGCACGGCCAGGTCGATGGTGCCCCAGCCCGTAATCAGAATCACCGGAACCGTTGGGTGGCGGTTCCGGATGACGGTCAGCAGTTTCAGCCCTTCCTCGCCGGAGGTTTCGATGGAAAAATTCATGTCCAGCAAAATCAGTTCGGGGGCTTCGGTTTCAAGTGCGTTCAGGGCCTGTTTGGGGTCGCTGGCTGTCTGCACGGAAAAACCGTCTCTCCGCAACAGCAGCGAGAGTGAGGTTTGTACGGCAATATCGTCGTCGATAATCAGAAGCATGGGGCGGGAAGATACTAAAAGTTGGTACACTGCGGTAGCCAGCGCGTATCAGCGGTTGTCAGAGTGGCCTCTGCATAACGCTGATACGCGCTGGCTACGGCTGCGAAATAACTCCTTATTCCTCGTGCAACGCAACCGCCGGCTGAATCTGAGCGGCCTGCTGGCTGGGAAAGAGGGCGCAGAGCGTGACAATTCCGTAAATAATCAGTACCGATAGGATGATGGCCGTCACGTAAATTCCCGCTTCCAGGTTGAACACGTTCATCAATGGAAACTGAGCCGCAAAGAGCAGTCCAATCAGCAGGCCGAAGGTAGCCAGCACCCAGATTTCACCAATGAATTGCCGGGAGATGCCGTAGCCCGTTGCTCCCAGTGCCCGGCGCAGTCCGATTTCGCCCCGGCGTTTGGCAATACTCAGATTCAAGACCCCGAACAAACCCAAAGCAACATTGATGAGCAGAAAACCGCTGATGATCAGGAAGATGATGACGGGCACGAGGGTGATGTTGTGTTTGTTCTTGCGCGAGTCCGTCAGGTGATCTACTTCGACGCTCCAGCCCGGCACCATCGTCGTAATTTCCTTGACAATTTTGGCTTCAAACAGCGCGTCGGTTCCGGGTTTGACGCGGGTCAGGAGCGTTCGGTCCCAGGGATTTTTTGCGTCCAGAAGTTCAAACACGGCCGGGCTGTTTTCCATAAATTCGCCCCGGGATTTGAACAGATCGACCACGCCCATCACTTTGAACCGATTATCAATGATTTTTCCCAGCGGGTTTTCATTACCGAACAGTTCGGTCTGCGTCTTCCGGTTGATGACCACCGGCTTGTATTTCCCAACGCTATCGGCACTTTTGTACCAGCGCCCGGCGATCAGTGGCATGGAGAGTGTTTTTGCAAAGTGTTCGTCGGTGGTAAAAAAGTCGGCGACAACTTTCTTTTTGTTGTACTCGATACCGTTGTTCATCTGACTGCCCGAAAAAGGAAAGTTACTGCCCATGCGGGAGATGGATTCGACTTCGGGATAAGCGCTGAGCCGCTGGATGATTCGCTGCGTTTTTTGGGAAACATCAACCGTGTCCTGGTTGTTGCTCAGGCTGATGGCCCAACCGTTCTGGTACTCAAAACCCAGCGGTTGGGTGTAATTGCGGACGTTGTACACAATCAGCGACGTAAGTCCGAACAGAACCAGAAAGGAAGCCCAAATTTCGACCAGCACCAGGGCGTGGCTCCCTTTCTTGTTCCAGATGAGTTTAAAAAGATGACGGATCATAAATCAAGAGTGAAAGAGTGAGTGGTAAAAGAGCGAAAGAAAAAAGCGAAACAAACCGCTACTTCATTCTATCGCTCTTTAAGATTTCAGTGCTTCGGCAATTTTAAGTTTCGACATCCGGAGGGCGGGGGCAACTCCCGAAAGCAACCCGAAAAACAGACAGACCAGGATACTGACGGCAAACACGTTGAAGTTGATTGTCAGGTCGGCGTAGGCAATCCAGCCGCTGTGGTTGATCAGCTGGATCACAATCAGGGTCAGCACCAGGGCAATGGCACCGCCGATGAACGTAATGAAAATATTCTCGATGATGAACTGCCACAACAGCGTCCGGGTGGGCGCTCCGAAGGCTTTTCGGATACCGATTTCCGAAGCCCGTTCCATGATCCGGCTTACGTTGACGTTTACGAGGTTAATCGCTGGCAGCCCCATGAGCATAAAGGCGATGAAAGCCACAATGCCAAAGAAAACGGCTTTCAGGCCGGGACTTTCTCCGAAGGTCCGGACGAAGGAGTCGAGGTACGGTTCGCAGGTTACCTCCAGAATTCCGTATTTGAAACCGTCCTGCACACCAGGCAGCGGAATTCGCCGGATACCGCTTTGAAACTCATCCTGAATGGTTTTGAAATCGGCGCGGTCGTGGGCCAGAATCATGGCGACAAAATTGCCCCGCATCCCGTTGTTCTGGTAATTGCTCTTGGGGTTGGTGTACGGGAAATATACGTCGCCGTAGGTGTACAGACGCGTCACCGGGCTACCCCGCACCACCCCGATGACCCGGTAGTGAATGTTTTCGATTTCGATCTGTTTTCCGACAACGGGTTCGTCCGGATGGTCGAAATACTGCCGTTTAAAGTCGTCGGTGATGACGGCGACGTAGTCGCCGTTCGCAATGTTCTGTTCGTTGTACGGTTTTCCTTCCAGAAACTCAAATTCGGTCACATCCCAGAAATTTGCATCGGTATATTTGGTATTCAGCTTGATCTTTTGCGAACCCGAGTAGGCATTGGACGTGCTAATGAAGGAGCAGATGGTGACCTTCTCCGCAGTTTTCAGGGATTTGGTAAAATCCGTCAGGAATTTAAAGCTCATTGGTCCCATCTGGCGCGACGTTCGGCCCGAGTCGGCCATCAGCATTTGCTGAATGTAGAGCGTACGGTCGCGCCGGGTTTCGGGATAGTGCGTTCCGAACAGGTGGTCAAGAAATGAGGTCAGGACCATCAATACCGTTAGTGTCAGGCTGATGCCAAAGAGCGTAATGAAGGTGTAAAACGGATGCCGCAAGAGCACCTTCCAGGCGATTTTTATGTAGTTGACTAACATCGTAAAAGAGCGAAAGAGTGGATGAGCGAAAGAGCGAGGAGTGAGCAGGTCAATGGCGACGCGGCTACCTTTTCACTCTTGCACGCTTTATAAAACCTGTGTGCCATCGAAAAGCCGGATGAGCCGGTGGGTGCGTTTGGCCATGCTTTCGTCGTGGGTAACCATCACGATGGTAGCGCCTTCCTGATTCAGGCTTTGCAGGATGTTCATAATTTCGTTGCCCATCGCGCTGTCGAGGTTGCCGGTGGGTTCGTCGGCCAGAATGATTTCAGGTTTGCCCACAATGGCACGGGCAATGGCGACGCGTTGCTTCTGACCACCCGACAACTGCTTCGGGAAGTGCTTGATGCGGTTGCTCAGGCCCACTTTTTCCAGCGCTTCTTTGGCGTATTGCTGGCGGGGCTTGCCGTTGGACGACCGATATAGTAACGGAATTTCCACGTTGTCGACCACCGATAAATCGTTGATCAGGTGGAAGCTCTGGAAGATGAATCCGATCTTCTGATTCCGGAGGTGCGCCAGTTCCTTGTCGCGGTACGAAGCAACCGGTTGGCCGTCCAGTTCCACGGTTCCTTTCGACGGTTCGTCGAGCAAACCCATGATGTTGAGCAGCGTGGATTTGCCGCAACCCGACGGCCCCATGATGGAGACAAATTCGCCCTGGCGGATGTTGAGGTTGATGTTGTTCAGCGCCAGCGTCTCGATGCTGCTGGTGCGGTACACTTTTTCGATGTTTGTGAGGTTGATCATCGTATTTGTCGGTTATTTTATCTTTTCGTTTCGTTCAAAATCGTACAGGGTCAGCAGGCGAATGGTGTAAAAAGCGGTCCAGTAATCACGCAGGGCCAGGATGGCGTCGCGCCGGGCGCGGTCTTTTTCCTGCATGGCAATGCCAAGGTCCGTTACGCTCAGGTCGCTCAGCATAAAGCGGTTTTGGGCAATCTGATACCGTTGTTGCCCGATGTTGTCGGCTTCGGCGGTGAGTTTAACCTGCTGTTGCAGCATTTGCAACAGCGTTACCTGGGTGTAAATCGCCTGCTCAAACGTCAGTTTGTCCTGTTCCACCGATTGGGTGGCCAGCTGCTGATTGGCTTTGGCGGTTTCGGTACGGGCCTGGGCACGTCCCCAGGTCATGATGGGCAGCACAAACTGAATTTGCAGGTATTCCCGGTCTTGCGGACGGATGTATACATCGCCCAGCTGAGCTCCCCGGTTCGATAAACCAAAGGAAGCATCCAGGGTGGCATTCAGACCGTTGTCTTTGCGCGCTTTGTCTACGTCGCGCTGGGCTTCCAGCAGTTTTCGCCGAAACGCGATGGCATCGGAGCGGTTGCTAAACGCTTCCTGAAGGGCTTTTTTGACGTCGATGGTCAGCTCAATGACCTGGGTCGGCACCGCCAACAGCAACGCCTGTTCGTCGCGGTAGCCCATGTATGACCGTAGCCGCAGGGAGGCAATTTCGGCATTTTGTCGGGCGGAAGCGTAATCTTTTTTGGCCGTCAGCACGCTGAGTTGCAGTTGCAGCAGGTCGTTCTGCGAAATCTTCCCCAATTCGAGCTTATGCTGGGCAATTTTGTAGAGGGTGTCGGTGTTGCTCAGGTTTTTTTCGGCAATCTGTAAATTGACCTGCGCAACCAGCAGTTCAAAATACAACCCCGTAGCGTCAACGGTCACCTGTTCCATCGATTCGATAAACTGCTGGTTGCTTTCTTCAAATTTCAACGGTTCAATTTTCCGGTTCCACTTCATGGCGTTGAACTGAAACAGCGGTTGTCTGACGCCCACCGCAAACGGAATTCCGTTGTAAAGGCGGTTTTTGCGTTGAAAATCGTCGAACCGTTGCAGTTGTTTCTGCACATACACCGACCCGCCGGTCAGGGCAATGTTCTGGCTGAGTGCTAGATTCAGCACAGAATTGTTATTGGAAATGGGCTGAAAGCTGATGGTGCCGTCCGGCTGCGTTACCTCGATAAACGACCGCTCGAAACTGGGTAAAAAACCGTCGAGACTTAGTTGGGGCTTAAAATCCGCCAGAAACGAACGGTATTGCCAGTAATTGGTCTGCTTTTGCGTGGCGGCCTGTTTAGCCGCAATGGACTGCGCTTTGGCCATTTGCACTACATCGTCAAGTGTCAAGTGCTGCGGTTGCGCAAGGGCTGCCGTGGGACCGAGCAGGAAGCGAAACAGCAATCCTACCACCACCAGGAGCTTTTCGTTATTCATGGCTGCTGTTGTCGATGGTAATTTCCTGCAAATGATCGAATTCGCTCAGGTCGGTGATGATGACCTTCTCGCCGGGCTGAATCCCGTTTCTGATCTCAACGTAATCGAAGTTCGATAAACCGGTTTCCACTTCCCGCCGTTGGGCAACACCTTTATTGTTCAGAACGTATACAGACTGCCGTTTCCTGCCTTTGAACGCCGGTCCGTTGGCCACCCGAACGGCTTTGGCGGTGCGGTTTGTGACCACAAACACCTCGACTTTCATGTTGGGTCGCAGCGACGAATGCCGGTTGTCGTCCAGTTGCACGACAAACTGCACTACGCCATTTTTGACCGACGGTTTTACCTGAGTAATCGTACCGCGCAGGTTGGTGTCGTTGATTTTTACAATGACGGGCAACCCTGTTTTGACCTGATCTGCGTAAACATCCGAGCAGGAGCCCTCAACCCGGAAGCTGCCCAAATCGGCCATCTTAACCAGCATTTCGCCTTCGTTGACTGCCGAGCCAATATTTTCGTTGACCCAGGTCAACACACCCGGGCGGTCGGCAATGATGTTGGCCTGATTCAGTTTGTGGTCTAGTTCTTTCAGATTTTTCTCCTCGATTTGCGCCTGTAACGTTGATTCCTTCAGACTGGCGCTCATCGACTGGCGGTTGTAAGCCAGATCGTTTTCGAGTTTTTTCTTTTCCAGTTCGGCGATACGCAGGTTGTTTTCTGCGAGCGTTACGTCTTCCTGCGTTCGCCCTCCAACTTTTAGTAAACGTCGCGTGTCTTCGAGTTCGGCTTTCAGTCGATTGATATTCAGGGATTTGATTTGGTCATCGGCTTCGGCGTCGAACAGGTTTTTGTTCAATTTCATCCGCAGCTGCTCAATGCTGTTGCGTTTGAGCGCCAGCTGATCCTGCATCTTTTCGTAGTCGATGATCGTCAATGATTTGTCGAGGTCCAAAATGGCCTGACCGGACCGAACCTGCGTGCCGGGCGTGAGTAAAACCCGCCGGATGCTGGCGCGGATGGGGCTGGTAATAATCTGTTCATAGGCCGGAATCACTTCGCCCGTTGCGCTCAGGGAATTTTCGACGGGCCCCACCTCCGCCGTTGCCGTTCGGATGCGGGCGGCTTCGACGGAGGTCTTCAGGACATTCCGGAAGAAATAAATCGCGATGGCCGCACCTACCAATCCGACTGCCACGAACGTGTAAGTTTTGGTGCGACTTCGTTTGATGATTTCGGGGGCAAGTTCTCTGTCCATTTGTTGTTTACGTTGACAGAGGTAATTCAAACGGTATGCCAGTGGGTAAATTGCTGATTTTTAGGAGTCTATTCTGTAGGCGCTTAAGCGAAACTGTGCGGTTTCGCACGGTTTGTGCGGTTTTGAACAGCGCTATGTAGCATGTGATTGATGTCGCATTTAAATATAATGATATATTACAACGATTTGGTCCAAAAAGGTGTCAGCTAAACGTGGCAGAATCCTAAACCTCATTACTCATGCATCCATCTTTACGTTTTTTGATGGTTACGCTGGCCCTCGTCAGCCTGGCAATGGGATTGGTTCGGTGCAAACGTAATGCTGACGAACCCGAGCCTTCGGCAGCCGGAAGAAAGCTTTTGGAATTGCATCTCGCGGGTATCCCCGATAAAAATATTACCATCGATCAGGAAAAAAGAATCGTAACGATTCTTATGCCATCGACTTTCCCGGCGGATGAGATCAAAGCCACTTATAAGTTGTCGGCGGATACCCGAATTGTCGATGGCATAAAAGACGGTTATCTGAGGGCCCGGCACCTATCCAGGTGTTACGAGCCACGAATTGTTTTGCAGAAAACCCCGTATTCGCCGGAGGATTTTCCGGTTGAATACCGGATTGAAACCCGTTCGGCCGGAAAGCTAACTCCCAATCCGACCGCTCCGCTTGAGATGATTCTGGGGGATCTGAGTATGGTAACAATTCCTTTCGAAAATTTGTACGGGAGTGTGCCAGTCGTCGATGCGCTTGTGACCCGCGAAGGCGGTCCGGAAAAAATCAGTTTGCTGCATGAATCTTCTTCGAGCAATTGTGTCTTTTTTTACCATACAGAGGTTGCAAATCAACTTCGTTTGTCCAGCACGCGTCAGTTGCCGCCCGGGCGGTATACGTTGGAGTTAGTGCAGAAAGACAGTACGGTTGTGGCCGTACCGCAGCCGTTGGTGATAAAAAAAGGAGAAGCCTGGCTGAGAATGAGCTCGGGGTTGTGGGGTGTTTTGCCCGGCGAACCGTTTCGAATCGACGGGTATAATTTATTCCAGGGTGATGCCTCGCTGACTATTGAGGGTCAAGAGAAAAGCTACCATCCTGTTTTAACCGATTTTTTTACGAATGGTACGGGGTTTACCGTCGTTCCTCCTGTGCTTGATCCCGGGGTCTATTTTATAAAGCTTTTTGATCAGGGAAAGGAGATCACTTGTATGAAACTGACGATTCTGCGTCATAAAGGGCAGCCCGTTTTAATGGGGCTCGGTAGTTATCTGCCATGTATGAATTACGACAGTTATCCGTTTAAGCGGGGCGCAAAGGTGGGTGTCAATTATGCGCCTTCTACCGCTGGCCTGCAACCTGACCCGGTTCGGCTGGATGAGCGATTACAATTTTCGCGGGTTGGGCATACAGCCGAAAAATACGATCTTCCTATCGTACTGTACCGGGATTTTATGAACCCTGCTTACGTAATTATACCGGATTCGATGCCCCAGGGGAAATACGAAGTACGGCTTCTGCTGAAAGACCCGAAAACGGGCGAACTTGTTTCGAGTGAAGTATACGAGCGCATCATTGACGTACAATAACCTGTGAAAATGAAACTTTTACTATTCCTGCTTCTGGTAAGTATGGGTTATGTCCCTGTTTCTGGCCAGGCGGTCACGAAAAACAGTATACGGGTTGGTATTGGGACGCATTGGCCGTACCTGGGCGAAGGCTCGGGGATGAAAGGCGGGCTAACGTTTTCGAGTGAGTACCTGCGCGAATTGAAAAAACGGCTTTATCTGAGTGCAAATATCCAGTATCTGACTCGACACGAGGGATTTAAAAACGAGATTCATGTCAATTGGGCCCAAAATGTGCTGGTACCCGCTTCTTTGAAAGGCAAACGGGTGCAGCACGAGTCTATTGTTGCAGGCTATGTGAGCGTGGCCTGGGCACCGGTCAATGACCTGAAAAACCTTTTGCTAATCGGCGGTGGGGCTGGTATTCAGTACAATGCCTATACCCAATTCTGGACGATGAGTAATCCGAATGGGTATATGATCATGAGCGGTCGCCGAACTAGCCCCAGTTTTAATTTTCTACTTGGTTACGATTTCAAAGTGACCCAACACGTTAGCCTTGGTTTACGCCAGAACTTCCTTATCGATGGCGAAATGATTCCGCTGCTGAGCATTGGAGTCGGTGCACGGTTTTAGGCTTACTTCTTCTTTGCCAACTGAACGGTTTTTACGTCTACTGTAATTTCCTTCAGCCGATTAGCAACGTCCTCGGGCATGGATTCCTGAAATCGTCCGCCGAGGTGTTTGGCCAGAAATTTCTCCGCCAGGGCGAGCATCGCCATGTTGTTGACGGGCCGTGCAAAACCGTGCCCTTCATCGGGCGCGCAGAGGTATTCAACCGGGAAACCACGATCGCGGAGGGCCACCACAATCTGATCGGATTCCGCTTTGTTGACCCGCGGGTCGTTGGCGCCCTGAACCACCAGCAAGGGTGTTTTGATCTTATCGGCGGAGTTGACCGGCGATTGTTTCATCAACTGTGCTTTGCCTTCGGGCGTGTTCGGGTCGCCCATGCGTTCGTAAAACATTTTCCGGACAGATTCCCAATACGGTGGAATGGAGTTCAGCAGGGTGATGATGTTGGAGGGGGCAACAATGGCGACACCGGCTGCATACACGTCGGGTGTAAAAGCCAAACCAGCCAGGGTCGCATAGCCACCGTAGGAACCACCCATGATGCCAACGCGTTTCGGGTCGGCAATGCCCTGATTGATCAGGTATTTAACGCCCCAGGTTATATCGTCCTGCATTTTTTCGCCCCATTGTTTGTTGCCCGCATTCAGGAACTTCTTGCCATAACCGGTAGAAGCCCGGAAGTTAATCGACAAAACCGCATATCCTCGGTTGGCCAGAAACTGGTGGAGCGCATTGTACCCCCAGACATCGCGTCCCCACGGACCACCGTGAGGTACCACCACCAATGGTAAATTATGCGGATCGCGGCCTTTGGGAATGGTTAGGAAAGCCGGGATTTCGAGCCCGTCCGACGATTTGTAGCGAATGGCCTCCATGCGGGCCAGGTCATTGATCGGTAGTTTTGGCCGGGGACGGTATTGGAACGTAAGCTCTTTGGTGTTGCGATCAAACAAAAACGTTGCTCCGGGGTCGGTGTCGCTCGTGGCCGACAGAAGCCAGTATTGCTCATCGTCGGTGGACGAAATAAAATGAATGTCCATGCCCGGCAACTCACGCAGAATAAACGGAAAATCTTTTTCGAACGCTTTGTCTTTCCAGTACCGGCGTAGCCGGTCGTCGGTGTAAGTCGTGAAAATGGGCTCCCGGGTTACTTCCGACAGGACAATCGAGCCAAAATCAACTTTTTTCTGCGGGTCAGACTCGACGTTTTTTTCTTTTTTTGTGACCGGATCAAACAGCACGAGCTTCTGAAGATCGGCTTTGTCTTTATTTGTGACCAGGTAAAACCGTTGATTGTCTTTATGAAAACCGACCGGGTAGCTGGTTTCAAAAATTGAGGTTGAATAAATGGGTGTTAAAGTGCCTTCATCCACCCGCATGATTTCGGAGCTGCCGTCGGGCGCAGTTCGGGTGGCGAGCCGCAATTTGTCGTCCCAGTCGAAGAACCAGCCGGTGATGCGGTCGGTATTTTTGCGGACCAGCGTTTTCTCACCGGTCGTCAGGTTGAGTTTGTAGAGGTCGTGCCAGGCTTTATCGCGGTCGTTCAGGCCAATGTATAAGGTGTTCGGATCGGTTTTGGGAACCCGGTAAATAGACGCCCGAACCCCGCTTGCATCGGTCAGGTTGCGCACCTTCGGAACGGTTTGTCCTGCTTCGGCCGGATTAACAGCGTAAATATTGTAATTTTCATTGCCGCCCTTGTCTTGTACGTACAGCACATACTTGCCATCCCGCGACCAAAAATAGGAGTTGATGGGCCGGAGCGTGTCGGCGGTAATCGGTTTGGCGTCCGTGAAGGCTTCGTCGCGCTTTTTTACCCAGATGTTGCGAGTGCCCTTATACGGTTTGATGAACGACATGTAGGCACCATTGGGCGAAAGCTGCGCACCGGTAATTTCCGGATCTCCGAAAATGAGTTGGCGGTCGATCAGACCGGGCACCTGAGCCGTTGCCGACAAGGCCAGCCAGCACACCAACAGCAGCAAGGAAATTTTTTTCATAACAACGGATATCAGGATGGAAAGGTAAGTTACGAAAAAAGAAAAAGCACGGCATCCGAGCCGTGCTTTTCTGTGAATCTAAATGGTAAATCGAATGGATAGAAAAATGCAGATATGCGTGGTTCCAGCGCTATTTTTCCGAAAGCCGACCCGGTGTGGAAGGCTGGCTTTCAGAAAAATGAATGCTTATTTTTTCGCTTCAAATACAATTTCAACAGGTTCTCCATCGGACGTGCCCGAGGCTTCGTAGATCAATTGACCTGCGCTGATTTCGGCAATCTGTGTACCATTGTCAGTGTAGAAACCGTAAGTTTTGCCCGATTCCTTGATGGTATATTCTCCCAGATCAAGTTCTTTTTCTTGCTCACCGGTTGCTTTCAGTAACAGGACGAGCAAAACGGTTTCAGAACCGGTTTTTTCTACTTTGGCGGAGGCCGATACGGTGACGCCTTTCTGGGTGACGGGTAACTTGGGATAATCCACGATGCTTTCGCCACCGGCGGTGTAGGAGAACGAACTCAGCGCATAAGTTCCGGCCACGGCGCTGGCGGGGTCTTTGGGCTCTACTTCGGGCTCGGTTTTTTTACAGGCGGCCACGACGACCAGCGTAAACAGGAAAATCAGTACTTGTTTCATCAGAGTAGTTGTTTAATGTTCGTTGCAAAACTAGCAGCGGGTCAGCGCCGGAACTACGGTTGATGGGATGAACTGTCAGTATTGATTCATCAAGTGTGTACAATCGAGTTTGATTGTGAATCAGCGGTTTACCAGACGAGTCAGGAACGGATAGGCACTGGTTGCGATTTTTCAAACAAACCGTCGGGTAGCGAGTTATTTTTGGAAAGCAATTACACGCACGTTATGAAAACGAAACAATGGATATGCGGGCTTTCATTAGCCTTGCTGGCGGCCACCACCCAACTAGCCTGCCAGTCGAAAACCGAGCGAAAAGCTGACGAAGTGCAAGATGCCTATAAAGATGTCATTGAAGCTCAGCGCGAGGGCGATACGAGCGAGGTCCGTGACGAACAGGCCGAACTGGATTCGGCTCGTCAGGATTACAAGGATATGGCAAAAGACTCAACCCGTAAATGATTGGGATATAGAGAAGCAAGCCCGGCATCAGAGATGATGCCGGGCTTATTTATGCTGTTACCATTGGTATTGATTATTCGCTTCCGCGGCATCATCGGTCAGGGTGGCGAAGAAAGAACGACTGACCGAGCTTTCGCTGTCCTTTCCTTGGGCCCGCTGTTCGCCGATGCCACCCGGTGCGGGCAGGAGCATGTTGATCACTGACAGCACTTCCGCGGTCAGACCGGGGGCCAAACCGTGGATGGCCGATGCTACCTTGGCGGGCAGCGAAATGATTAGTTCCGCCCGGCCGTAACGGCAGGCTTCGATGATCTGCCGGGCGCTTTCTTCGGCACTTTTTGATAAGCCCGGCAGGGAATCGCCAATCTTGAACCAGGCATACTCTTTCTCGTTCTGACCTTTGAAATGCGCGTTTCGGGGGCTGCCCGTTCGCATCAGTCCCGGGCAAACCGTTGTTACATAAATACCGTCCTTCATCAGTTCGGCGCGCATGCCTTCCGAATAGCCGACAAGCGCGAATTTACTGGTGGTATAAGGCAACAGGTGCGGAAAAGCGACTTTGCCGCCAAACGAGGCAATGTTGACGATGCGTCCGGCCCGGCGCAGCCTCATGCGGGGCAGAACCGCCTGAATGGTATGAAAGGCTGACCAGAAATTGGTTTCCATCACTTCCCGGAAGTCTTCTTCGGTAGCGTGTTCAACGGGGGTAACCAGAATCGTACCAGCATTATTGACCAGCACATCGATGGTGCCAACTTCTTCCTCAACCGTCTGGATGAAAGTAGTCACCTGTTCTCTGTCGGTAACATCACATACATACGTAAAAACCGTCACCCCATTTAATTCCAGATCGGCCTGGGCGCGTTCGAGTTCGGCCTGATCGCGGGCGCAGATGGCCAGATTCGCTCCTTCCTGCGCAAACTCGCGGGCTAGCACCAACCCCAAGCCGCGGGAGCCTCCGGTAATGACCACGGTTTTGCCCCGAAAATCGATTCGACGCCATTGATTCAGTAACGCGCGGGCCGCGAAAATAGCGCCAATCCCCGCTAATCCCCATAAGCCCATTCGGCTCTTATTCAGTCTGTTCATACCAGTTAGTCTTTTCGCTCAACAGGTATTCAACGCGCTGCGTCGCGGAATGTTACTGGCTATTTGTTTTTCTGAGCAAATAGTTCACCCGGATTTCTTGCACGTGGTTGAAACCGTCAGCCATTGAAAAAGTCGGTTTTACTACTCAGCCGAAACGGTTATTCGGCTGATTCGACCGCTACAAATGCCTGGAGTGCGTGGGAAATGAAAAAAAACTGGCCCGGTTTTAAAAAAAAATATTAGGGCTACAATACTGGTTGAAAATGGGCAATACGCTTGAATTTGGCCTATTGTATCTCTCAGGAGAGAGGGGAAATGATCAACAAATACGGGGCAACTGTCGGTGAAAATCGGTTATGAAAGAAAAAAGATGAAACTGGATTAAACGTTGGGTTGGGTTGTTACTCTAAGAGACATAAAACAACAAATAAAAACGAACAACCATGAAAACGAGCATCATCGCCCTCTTCACTTTTGCCGTAATCAGTACTGGAACCGCTATGGCACAACGTGGCTATGACTATGACCGGTATCCGGCTCCGAACTCCCGGTACGAACGTCATGACGATATTCAGGAGGATATTCGCATCGATCGGCTGGATGACATTGTGGGCTTGTCGCGTCGGCAGGAGCGGGAGTTGAAGCGGATCGAAAATCGGTACGATTACCGGGAAATGGAAGCTGCCCGCCGTCGCAATCCGTATGCTTATCAGCAAACCCTGCGTCGGAAAAACCAGGAGATGATGTCAGTGCTGACTCCCCATCAACGGGAACGCTTATTTGCTTACCAACAACAATACCGTCGGAATGACCGGGGCTATTATGGTCGTCGGTACTAGTCGGAACTAATGAACAGAGTACCCACCGTCGGGGGAAGCGCCAGTTTAGCTTCCCCCTTTTTTTTCTTATTTCCGGGCGAAAAGCATGAGTTCCGTGTCTTTGTTATTTTTATCGCCAAGGTAGAACACCAGGTTTCCCGCGTCCGTGAAGGCAAAATACTTCGCCTTCGGCAGGTTACGATAATACTCCAATTCGGCGTTCATCGCTTCGGGTGGCCCCGCCATTTCGGTGGTGAAAAGGCTATTTTTCAGCACCGAAAGCCCATTTTGATCATCGATCTTTAAAATACCTCCGTAGTTATTCACGAAACTTCGTCCGCTTACCTGGAGCGAATCGCCCGCGCGGTTGGCCAGAATTAGGGTGACTGTATTCCGCTGTTTTTCCGGCAGCAGCTTATTCCGATAATTGATCAATTTCCACTCGCCCTCCAGCGAACTCAGTTGCGCGCGCATGGCGGTCACGGTTGTATTCCCGGTCATTGTGCTGTCGTCTTTGGATGGCTTACAGGCCGAAAAACAGCAGATTAAGAATAGGACGAGCAGTAGAGGAGGGCTCGATGAATGCATGTTATATTGATTTTAAAGTACTAGTTATCAGGAAGATTCAGGGAAGCGTAGAAAGGTTGGAACCGCTGTTCGATGGGTTGTAAAAAACATACGTTTAGAAAGTAAATGAATGGCTTGGTTCAGGTAGATTTTCGACCGCGTGGCTTTATTAGTACCTAAGCCAACCATCAAGAGAATTATGAAAAGCCTATCTTTTTCTTTCGTGCTCTTCGTCGCTACGGTGTCGGCCACGTTTGCCCAGCAACCCACAGCGGCTCCGGCTGCACCGGCCATGCGGTTGACCACCACCGCCTTTTCGGACGGTGGAATTATTCCGATCAAATTTACGCAGGCAGCACCCGGCGCGGCACCGGGCGGAGGGACGTCACCGGCCCTGAACTGGACCAACGTGCCGGTCGGTACACAAAGCTTTGTGCTACACATGCACGATGTGGACGTTGCTCGCAACAAAGGAACGGACGATAACCTGCACTGGCTGGTCTGGAACATTCCGGCCACGGCTACCGGCCTGCCTGAAGGTATCCCGGCCGGAGCACAACTTCCAGACGGTAGTTTTCAAGTCAATGTGTTCACGGCGGCTTACCGGGGACCAGGCGCAGCGGCTTCGGGGCCTTTACATCATTACGTGTTTGAACTGTATGCGCTGGATACCAAAATTGACGTAAAAAACCCGGCGGAGAGAACGAAGGGTCGGCAACCCGCCTGAACGTGTTAAAAGCCATTGAGGGCCATGTACTAGGAAAAGCTGCATACGTGGGCCTGTTCAAACGGCCCCAATAAACCAGACGGTTTTCGGGCGGCTATTCCTGCCACTTTTCGATCAGGTATAAATACTGGGATGGAAAATGGTGTTGCCAGATGTTGGGGTTGGAGGGGTCGTTGCTGTACTTCTGTAAATAATCGGCGGTCGGTTTTAAAACGATGGTATTGCCCGTTCGGACGTAGTAATTACTGCTGTAATAGGTCGGGATGCTAAAATCGGGGAGTTGTTTATGAACGGATTTGGACATCATTTTTCCTAAAAACCGTTGGTAATTTCGTTGTGCTTTGAGGCTCGGTTTGCTCATCTGTTTGTAGACGTACTTGAGCGCCATATTTTTAGGGAATTTCTGTTTTTTGATCATGGCTTTGGCACCCCGGAACGGGTTAACGGGCGTGAAGTCGTCGACCGTCTGCACGGAGAAAGGAACATCCGGAACCCAGTCGGCCGTGTTGACTACATTGTAGGCCCAGCCGCCCTTGGTCCTGTTTTCGTAGTCGTAGGCATAAAACAGATTTCCCGGCTTTGGTCCGGCGCTGCAATACGTTTTAAACCGGATATCGGCTGGGAGTCGGTTTTCGGCTTTCCGGTTTTCCAGATAGGAGTTGAGCAGGAAGGTGATGCCCCCGCCCTGGCTGTGTCCGGTCAGAATGAATTCTTTGATGCCAGCTTTGTAGCACGAATCAATTTTGTGCTCAATGCTTCCCGATAAATAGGCCATCGCCACCAGCCAGCCAACATGAACGGCCGCGTGGGGGTCGTTGGACAGGGTGTACTTGAACGTTGTTTCTTTGGTCAGGTGCAGCTCACCTTTGGCCGGAATCATGGCTGCGTACAGGTTGGCCAGAAAACTCGCTCCGGTCGGAATGCTTCCCTGCACGGCAATCAGGGCGACTGGTTTGGTTGTGTGGACCCACAAATCCCAGATGTTGTCAAAGGCAACCCGGGGTGACCGGTACACAAACCGGAAATCCTGGGGAGGGGGCAAAGAGACACTATCGGCCCAGCGGTTGACGGCAATGTGCGTCCGCTGGTTGATCTTTAAGGTCTCTATGTATTCGGCCTTGTCGAACCCGGGTTTCAGATTCTGACTGAATACCGTTTGTGAGAGCAGAAAACTGCCGAGTAAAAACCGTAGGAAAATTCGGGCTGACATGAAACTGAGTTTGTTGATCGTTGGCGCAAACGCCTGAAAAGACGCAACTTCCGGGCATATTTCCAAATTCAGACCGATTGCCTGCGTTTCAAAACGCAGGCAATCGTGAAAAACAACCCGGTGGGCAGCCAAAGACGCCATTTTCCTCGGTTTCTCTGTATCGCCTGTGTCGGTTAATGTAGCTGATAAAGCCGCCCTTCGCCCGGAAGAAAGGACGCGCTAAGCAGTCCTTTCTTCCGCTCAAAAGCAGTTCGGACCGGCTTGCCGGTCACCCGCGAGATTTCCTGGATAGTTTTAACCGACGGTTTGATCCGGAATGAGAAATCCTTTTTGTCGGTGATGGATTTATTAACCACCATGATGTAATCGGCCTGGGTAACGGGGTCTTTCAAATGAGACAGGATCACGTCCGTCTGCGCCGTAGCGGGGAGCAACAGAAAATCGGTGGGCGGGTGCGCCGTTCCCATCCAGAGGCTGTCGCCGGTATGGTATACCTCCCTGGCATCCAGGTGGATAAGCGTTTTGCCCAGTTGCTTCATTTCGGTGTTTAGCAGTTTTACATAGGCAAACCGCTCACTTTTTTTGCCGTCGGGGCCGATCACCGAGCTACCCGTAAACGGTTCCTGCTGGGAGCGGGGCGGGGTCCAGTACGGAAACCAGACCGGATTTTTGATCCCATAAGCCAGGATGGAAAAGGTATTCAGCCGCATTTCATTCAGGTTAGGAATTCGCCATACATTGTCCATCCCAAAAACCTGCAGGTAGCAGGAGGTGCTGACGTTGTATTTCAGGCCCGCCCGGCGAATGATATCCAGGTTGTTGTAATACGATTTCATGTAGCGATCGTTCACTTTGAACGGGTAGGTGTCGAATGAAAGGTATTTTAAGTTCTCGGGCCCTGCTCCTTCGATCCAGCGTTCGACGTAGCCTTTTTCGTAATTGTTGACAGCATAATCCGGCAGCAGGTTGACATACGGTGTTTTGTCGGGGTCCAGTGTACTGATTTTTCGGTAGGTTTGGATGGCCCAGTCGAGTCGGGCGCTGTCGGGCTCATCGCAGATAATGTACCCCGACGTGGCCGGGTGGTTTTTATACCGACTGACCAACGCTTCGATGTCGGCTGCGTTGCCATGAATCCGGGCGTCGTGCACGTACACTTTCAAACCGTGCTTCTGGGCCAGATCAAGCGTTTTCAGGTTGCTCGCTTCGTTGGCGCTGACTTTGCCGCCAACGTTTTGAATATAGTCAATCTGGGCTTCTTTGAGGTAACCGTATTGTTCGTCGTTGACAAATTCGTCGGGCGGTGGAACGTAAATGCCGATTTTGAACTCGGGCTTTTTTTTCTGGGCTACGCTGGTCAGCGAAGGCAACAAGCAGCTAAACAACAGGGCGTAAATTCGCCCGGAGTGGGGGAGTGGTTGCATGGTTGGGTTAGGAAATGGAGAATTGCCCAAAAATAGGCAAGCTCCGTAACTCACGCAACGGTTTGGAAGGTAAAAAAAAAGCGGGCCGGAGCCCGCTATCATTACGCACTGTGCAAAAATTCCATCACGTCGCCATCGGCCACGACGTATTCCTTGCCCTCGACCGACAGCTTTCCGGCTTCGCGGACGGCAGCCTGTGATTTATACTGCACAAAATCCGGGATTTTGATCACTTGCGCCCGGATGAAATGCTTCTCAAAATCGGAGTGGATAACCCCGGCAGCCTGCGGAGCTTTCCAGCCGCGCTGAATCGTCCAGGCCCGAACTTCCTTAACGCCCGCCGTAAAATAGGTAATCAGGTTCAGCAATCGGTAGGAGGCTTTGATGAGCCGGTCGAGACCGGATTCTTCCAGGCCGTATTCACCCAGAAACAGCTGCCGTTCTTCGGGATCTTCCATTTCGGCAATCTGGGCTTCAATGGCGGCACACACCACTACTACTTCCGCCCCTTCCGCTTTCGCCATTTCTTTCAGCTGATTGGAATACTGATTGCCGTTTGGCAGCGATTTTTCGTCAACATTGGCCACATAAATAACCGGTTTGACAGTCAGCAGCTGGAGCTCACCCACGGCGGCCTGGCTTTCTTCGGGTGTTACATCGACAGCGCGCGCGTTGAGGCCTGATTCCAAAGCTTTTTTGTATTTCAGCAACGTTTCCAGTTCGGCTTTGGCTTTCGCATCCCCACTAGCACGGGCTGCTTTTTCAGTCCGCTGGAGCTTACGGTCAACCGACTCCAGGTCTTTTAGTTGCAGCTCGGCGTCGATGATTTCTTTATCAAAAAGTGGGTTGACGCGGCCTTCCACGTGAACAATGTTATCATCCTCAAAGCAGCGGACCACGTGCACGATGGCATCTACTTCGCGGATATTGGCCAGAAACTTATTGCCCAGCCCCTGTCCCTGGCTGGCCCCTTTCACCAGTCCGGCAATATCGACAAATTCAATGATGGTGGGCACTACTTTCTGCGGTTTCACCAGGGCTTCCAGGGTGTCCAGGCGCTCGTCGGGAACCGTCACAACGCCGACATTGGGATCTATGGTACAGAACGGATAATTGGCAGCTTCGGCTTTTCCGCTCGAAATGGCATTAAACAACGTGGACTTTCCGACATTCGGCAGTCCAACAATACCGCATTGAAGACTCATGAACTTTGAAAGAGTGAAAAATGAAAGAATGAAAGAGTGAAAGAGCCACACAGCGAATTATACCGATTCACTCTTTCATTCTTCCTGAATTATTCCGCAAAGTTCGGATATTCGGGGGCGAAAAACAAAAAAGCCTCTGGGCATTAGAGGCTAAGGGAAAAGAATGGATTGGGCATTAATCCCACTTCAGATCGCTACCACCAACATCTTCCAGCTCGTCTTTTGCAGCATACTGAGAGAAGTCAAAATCCGGCATCAAATCGGATTTAATGTATTGAATCGTATCGTGCAAAGCCTCCGAGAACTTGTCAAAATCTTCCTTGTAAAGAAACATTTTGTGTTTCTCATACACAAAACCATCACCCTGCGGATGTCGGCGGCTTTCGGTGATAGTCAGGTAATAATCATTGGCACGGGTGGATTTAACGTCAAAAAAATAGGTGCGTTTTCCAGCCCGGACCCGCTTGGAAAAGATTTTTTCTTTCTCTTTTTCTTCCACAATCGATGGTGATTTTGGGTGATTTAAACGCTAAAATAAGCGGATTAGTATAACTAGCAAAAATATTGCCTGAAATTAATTTTCTTAGCGTATAGCCCCAGCTACCGAGCTTTGCGCAAACACTAGAATAAAGAAAGAAAACATATTGTTTCTTAAGGGGTTACCGTTATCTTTGTCCTAAGGGATTTTTTGAGTTTTCAGAGAAGGTGGGGCGTAAGTGTCTGGCGCTCAACCTTTTTTTGTTTTCCACCAAACCTCAAACTGTATGAGTCTAATCGTAACGATTATGCTGTTTTTTGGCGGCATGAAATCAACGGAGGCCCACTCGGGTCTCATACAGAAAGGAAAGGCTTCTTTCTACGCAAAACGCTTTCATGGGAAAAAAACCACCAGCGGAGAACGTTATCAGAATGACAAACTGACGGCGGCACACATTTCTCTGCCCATGAACACTCTAGTTGAAGTAACCAATCTAGACAACAACCAATCTGTAGTCGTGCGGATCAACGACCGGGGCCCCCACGGTAAAGGCCGGGTTATTGACCTGGCGTATGGCGCAGCGAAAACCCTGGGAATGGTTAAAACGGGTATCGCCAATGTGGCGATCCGGGTTGTCGGGGCCAACCGGAAAATCACTGAAACGGCCGCTGCCGTTTTAGCTCCGTTTGACGCCCAATTACAACCGCAGCTTGCTCCTATCGACAACATCTAAGCGCGGTCGACGTTTTTGTATCGCGGTCCGATCACTAAATGCCGGTAGATTCCGGTCGCATTTCAGGCACATTCGTAATTTAATGCACCAGGGCTGATAATCCCCCGCCCATTTCATTTGATGATCTGACCGCGATATTTATTTTTACGACTATGGCAACGCAAGTAGACTTACTCAAAGTACGGGAATACGGCAATGTTGAATTCCTGGCCCGGCAACTGGTCGAAGGTTTTATTACGGGTTTACACAAGTCGCCGTTTCACGGTTTCTCGGTCGAGTTTGCCGAACACCGGCTTTATAATACCGGCGAAAGTACCCGCTACATTGACTGGAAGGTTTTTGCCAAGTCGGAACGCTTGTTTGTCAAACGGTTTGAAGAAGAAACCAACCTGCGCTGCCACTTGCTGCTGGATACCTCCTCAACCATGTATTACCCCGAACCGGGTTACGGGAAAATCACATTCAGCATTCTGGCCGCTGCCTGTATAGCCTATCTGTTGCAACGGCAGAAAGATGCCGTCAGCCTGACAACGTTTGCGGAAGGCATCGACATTCAGACGCAGACCAAGTCAACACCGTCGCACGTTCATAAGATTTTTCAGCAGCTCAATACCTTGCTGCAACAACCCGCTCCGTTGCGGAAAACGTCGGCGGCTGAAGTGATTCACCAACTGGCCGAAAAAATTAATAAGCGGTCGCTGGTGATTATTTTCAGCGATATGTTTGAAAACGTGTCGGAAGTGGATCATCTGTTTTCGGCGCTTCAGCACCTGCGGCATAACCTGCACGAAGTATTGATCTTCCACGTTACGGACAAAAAAACCGAAGAGGAGTTTGCGTTTGAAGAACGACCTTACGAATTCATCGATCTCGAAACGGGCGAAAAAGTGAAGGTGCAGCCCAATCAGGTGCGCGATAGTTACCAACAGGCCATCCGGACTTTCTACCAGGACCTGAAACTTCGCTGCGGGCAATACCGGATCGATTTCATCGAAGCCGATATTGCCAAAGGGTTCGACCAGATTCTGACGAACTACCTGGTAAAGCGGACGAAGTTGAAGTGAGCCGTTTAAAGTAGAACGTTTGAGGCTTAACAAACGAGCAATTGACTTATACTTTAAACCATTTTACTTTCCTTTCACACTGGCCTTCGCATCTTTCATCGTGGCGGTTTTAGGAGCAGCTTTTGCTTTTTGCTGTTGCAGGAAGTTAAAGTATCCTTCCAGGTCTTCGACGGGCAGCCGCCGGGCCAGAATTTTCTTGTCTTTGTCGAGAACGTAAACCGTGGGCGTGGAATACACATCATACTGCTTTTTGTAATCGACGGGCGCGCTGGGACCGTAGACGTTCAAGAGGTTTTGAAGCTTAAACTCCCGGATAAATTTCTTCCAGATTGCTTCGGTTTTGCCGATGGCCACGGCGTAAATCTGCACCCCTTTGGCTTTATTGGCTTCGTAAAATTTCCGCAGCGAAGGGGCCGACTCACGGCAGTGCCCACACTCGGGATCGTAAAAAAACGCAATTGTGTACTCCGCCTTGACGTCGTGCAGGGCTTTCCGGCGACCAAGGGTGTCCTGCAAGCTGACGTTCGGCAGTGTTTTACCGGCCAGCAACGGTTTCAGAATGGCTACCCGTTCGCGCATGCTGGTGAGGGTCGACGGGTCACTGACGGGCATCACGCCGGTCAACCAGTATTTTTCGGCCATGTGGATGAACAAACCATCGGTGTTCAGCACCTTCTTCTGTTCTTCGTATTGATTGGTGATGTACCAGATCGTGTATTGTAAAATTTCTTTGTTGGCTTTGGCTTTATTGACTAAATAATCGGCCGCAGGAATGAGCGAGTCAACCGTCTGCACCGTCAATTCTTTGATGTATCGATCGATCTTGCTTTGCAGAAATTGCGTCCGCAATAAGCGATCATCCGAAAAGTCAAACCCGTCGAAGTAGTGATTTCGGTAATAATTAAAGACCCAGTTGGAGTCCGGACGCCCGTTAGGGAGCTTGGGAGCTTCCGGAATTTCGGGTTCTTCGGCCGCTTTGAATAACTTCACCGTCAACGTATTAGCGTGTTGGCTCATGAAGTCTTTGCGATAGGTTTCTACTTCTTTTTTCATGGCGGCTAGCTGAGCCGCCGAGCCACCCTGTTTTTGCAAAGCACCGATTTCTCCGTACTTTTTGCTCATCAATTTCTGGTAACCGTAAAAAAGCTCATTTTCGCGGGAGCCCGTTACTTTCATGGACTCAATGACGTTGGCCGTATCGGCTTCAATGGAAAACCGTTGTTCGCCGATGACCAGCTGGAGCACTGGCTTGCCGTCGACCACAATCATGTAAAGACCGCCGGGTAGCTCTTTGTCACCATCAAATACCAATCGCCCGTTGGCATCGGCGGTGGCCGTATCGCGGGGAATAAACTGGGTTTGACCGTAGAAGTGAGCCAGGTAAGCGGTTTTATTCGCCAGACCTTTTACGTTGGCCGTAACGTGATGACCTTGTGACGATTGCGCCAGCAGGAGCGGGGCCGAGAATAGCAGCAAAAAAGCCGTAAAACAAAACCGTCGATTCATGAATAAAGCGGTTGGTTGACCAGAGTTGGGCATACAAAGATACTATTTATAACGATTGAGGGCTTGGCCTTCGCATGTACGATGTTCTACTTTCTTTCCAAAGCACTTACATTTCTGATCAAGCCGATGGGGTTGCTGACCATGGCCTTGCTGATAGCCTTATTCACCAAAAACCGTGCCTACCAGCGGAAAGCCCTCATAGCCGCCGTTGGATTGTTGTTGATTACCGGCAATGGTTTTATTACCAATGAATTATCGTTACTCTGGGAAGTCCGGCCTACGGCACTGCCGGTTTCAACAAATCCGCGGGTAGGCGTGGTGCTGACGGGCGGCATGGTGAAGGTCAACGCGGACCCCCGCGACCGCATTTACCTGGGGAGCGAGTCGGATCGGCTGGGTCAGGCGCTGTTGCTGTACAAGTCCGGCCAGATTCAGAAAATCCTGATCAGTGGCGGAATTGGCGGTATTATTAAGCAGGACATCGCCGATGAAGGCCAGCTGGCCCGTCAGTTTCTGCTGATTGCGGGCGTTCCGGCGCAGGATGTCTGGCTGGAAAACCGCTCGCGGAATACCTACGAAAATGCACTCTTTTCGGCCCCGGTGCTCCGGCAGCGGTTTAAAGGGTACGAAAATGTATTGATTACATCAGCCTGGCACATGCGCCGGGCCATCGGTTGTTTTCAAAAGCAGAACATCACCGTGACGCCTTATCCGGTTGCTGTGATGGGAGGACGGCGCGAGTTTTCACCCGCTAACCTGTTTCTGCCCTCCGAAAAAGCCATGAGCGACTTTTACTGGCTTGTGCACGAGTTAGTCGGCTTCACGGCTTATTGGATAACGGATTACCTGTAGAATCAGACACTAAGAATCCGGACCATTCGCAACAAATCTTCGTTGATTGGCTTCGGTAGTTTGATGGTATCGATAAACGGCGTGTAAACCAGTTCGTTGTTGACAATCCCGGCCATTACGTTCTTCTGGCCTTCCATCAAACCTTCGAGGGCACCCAGTCCCAGGCGGCTGGCCAGAATCCGGTCGTAGGCCGTTGGTACGCCCCCGCGTTGGATGTGGCCCAGCGTCGTTACCCGCATGTCGATGGCAACGCCAACTTGCTCCCGAATTTGCTCGGCCAGCACCACGGCATTGCCTTCCACATCACCTTCGGCAACAATAATAATGGACGATGATTTGGAACGGCTCCAGCCCTGTTTCAGCGTTTCGACTACTTCCGGGATGGGGGTCAGCACTTCCGGTACCATTACCAGTTCCGCACCACCCGCAATCCCCGACTGAATGGCAATATAGCCGGAATCGCGACCCATTACCTCAATAAAGAAAACCCGGTCGTGCGAATCCGCCGTATCCCGAATTTTGTCGATGGCTTCCAGCGCGGTATTGACGGCGGTATCATAACCAATGGTATAATCGGTTCCGTACAGATCGTTGTCAATCGTTCCCGGAGCCCCGACAGTCGGAATCTGATATTCTTCAAAAAACTTCAATGCACCCGTAAAAGTCCCGTTTCCGCCGATGGCAATCAGCCCTTCAATGCCGTGATTTTGCAATTGATCGTAAGCTTTTTTGCGGCCTTCAGGGGTCATGAACTCTTTGCTGCGGGCTGACTTCAGGATGGTCCCCCCCCGTTGCACAATGTTGCTGACCGAGTGGGACGTCATGGGGAATATATCGCCGTTAATCATTCCGTTGTACCCCCGACGGATGCCGAACACTTCGACGCCGTGGTAAACTGCTCCCCTAACAACCGCCCGAATACAGGCATTCATGCCGGGAGCGTCACCGCCGGAAGTAAAAACAGCTACGCGCTTCATGATAAAAGTCTATTTTAAATTTTCAATGTGCAAAAAAACAATCTTTCGTCTTTCGCTTGCGAACCGCAAATTTATTTTCATTTTCGAACAAACCGACAAATGTGCCCAATGAAAAACGAATTTAATGCAGACGTAAAGCAGAAAAATACGTCATAGTAAAAAATCATTAAGAATAAATAACCATTTAACTGGTTGATTCTTAATAGGTAGTTAACGACGGATTGGTGGTTTTCGCTGCCGCTGCAACTTTCTCTTGACAATCGGATAAATAGCATACGTTAATTTAACCGACGCGATCCCAATGCCTGCTCCGGTCAGCACATCGGCCCAATGGTGTTTATTATTGGCCACGCGCAGCACGCCCGTCGCCGTCGCCATGGCGTATCCGGCAATACTAATCCAGGGGCTTTTGTGTTTGTAAGCCTGATGGAGCAGTTCGGCCCCCGTAAACGCCACCGCCGTATGCCCCGACGGGAACGAACGACGGTCTGAGCCATCCGGGCGCGTGGACTGAACCGTCCGTTTGAGCCCTTCTGTCACTACCCCCATGACGCCATTCGATACCACGGTCACGATTAGTTCATCACCCAGACTGACGGCGGGTTTTACCCCCGCTAGGTGCAGACCCACGCGCATCGCATACGGCCCGAACCGCAGGTAATCATCGGCTGCACTAACGTGGCCCGTCGACTGGAAGGGCTCGCGGGTGGGGTGACCGAGCAAAGCCGTTCCTCCGCCCATCAATGCCGCCGGAACGATAAATGTTTTTAGCGGATATCGTCGCTCGGTTGGGATGGAATCGCCCGGCGTCTGCGCCACTAACCGAAACGCCGTGAACCAGAGTAAGAACAATAACCGTATGCGTTGTGTCATGGTGCAGAAAGTTTAAACGGTTAAAACCGTTCGGTTCACAGGGGAGCATGTAATCTCCGATAATTCCACGGATTTAGCCGTGGGGGCTGTTGTTATCTTATTTAAAAAAACGAAACCGTACCGCCCGGGCCACAATTCGGACGTGATTCCACAAGGCCGTTGCCGTTCCAAAATGGGTTGCCAATACGTTAAACCGGTCGGCCAGCGATTCCCGGTGGCGTTGAACCGACAAACCCCCAACCAGGTATTTACACAAGACAAAATCGAGCCAAACTACTTTCCGGGCGGCTTTCAGGCAGCGAATTTCCCAATCGATGTCCGCACTGAGGTTGTCGACCCGGAAGGGGGGGACGATACTCCGCCGGGCAATAAACGCCTGATGGCACACCTTCATGCCCATCGCCATGTCGTGCCAGGTGAGGTTATGGGGCAAGGTGTGGGGCGTAATCACGGAACGCAGCCCCAGCGGTTTTTCGGATTCGTCGACGAACAGGGCGTCGCTGTAATAAACATCGGCAGGGTTGGTCCGAATCTGGTTCAGCAAGTTGGAAACTGTCGTTGGGTCGTAAATTTCGTCCCCGGCGTTCATGAACCACACGTAGTCGCCCTTGGCCAGTTGCTGCCCCTTGTTCATGGCGTCGTACAAACCGCGGTCCGGCTCCGAAATCCAGTGGCTGACGTGTTTCTCGTACTTCCGCACGATGTCCAGTGTCCCGTCTTTCGAGTTGCCGTCGATGATCAGATATTCCACTTCGTGACCCGATTGATTGGCGAGCAGGCTCCGGATCGTGCGTTCCAGAAACCGTTCGGCGTTGTAGGTGACAGTGATGATCGAGAGTATGGGCATGGGTGCGTGGCGGCAATTTGCAAAAAAACGGTAATTTTACGTGCTAACCAACGGCTGAATGGAAACGAATTCAACAACTTCGTCGGCGCTTCAGGACGCATACCGGTCGCAATACGCTGATGCTGACCGGACCTGGCGGAATATGGGCGCGCGAATGAAAGCCGAAACCATTCGTCGCCTGTGCCACTCCTACAACTTCCCGAAGATGCTGGACGTAGGCTCCGGCGACGGTGCGGTGTTGCAGCAGCTCGATCAGGCGCGGTTTTGCCCGGCCATGCATTCACTGGAAATCTCCGAAAGCGGGGCTAATCGAATCCGGGAGCGGGGCCTGACGTCGTTGCAGAACGTGCAGCTTTTCGATGGTTACAAAATACCGTACGGTGCCAGGGAATTTCCGCTGGCAACCTGCTCGCACGTCATCGAACACGTTGAACATCCGCGGCTGCTGCTGCGCGAAATCGCCCGGGTTTCGGAGTATCAGTTTTTCGAAGTGCCGATTGACTTCAGCTTTTTCGTTGACCGGAAAACCGATCATTTTCTGTCGTACGGCCACATCAACATTTTCACGCCCTCGCTCTTTAAATTTCTGCTCAAATCCGAGGGGTTCGAAATTCTGGCGGAACACAGCGTTTTTTACGACACAGCCGCCATCCGGCATTCGGCACCAAACACACTGGCATTCTGGGCCATCTGGCTCAAAACGCAGGTTTTGAAATCCGTGCCGACGCTGCGGAAAATCAAACCGAGCGCCTTTGCGGTTTTGTGCCGGAAAAAAAGCGACATCACGATTTTCTAACCTGCTCGTATAAGGCAATGTAGCGCCGGGCGACGACGGTTTCGTCGTAGTTTGTCACCACATGCTGACGGGCATTCGTTGCCAGTTGTTGATAAGCCGTTTGGGGTTGCTCCAGAATCCACCGCATCCCGTTTGCCAGATCCTCCACCGACCGGTATTGGACGAGGTAGCCATTCTGCTGGTGACGCACCATTTCCGGAATACCGCCCACCTCAAAACCGACCACTGGCGTTCCGCAGGCCATCGACTCCATGATGGTGTTCGGCAGGTTTTCTTCCAGCGACGGGATCACAAACAGGTCGGCGGCACTGTAAGCGGCCACGATTTGCCGCAGGTTGCTCAGTGATCCCAGGAAATGATACCGGAACGGCAGCTCCTGCAACAAACTTTCATCACCACCACCGAAGATCAGCAATTCGACCTCCTTAGGCTGGGCCAGTTGTTGCTGCAACAGGGCCAGGGCTTGCTGAAAGTAGGCAAAACCTTTGCCCAGCGCCGAGACTTTAGCGGCCGCAAATAAAATCAATCGTTTGTCTATCGAAACCTTCAACTCCTGCCGGGCTGCGGTTTTTTCCAGTGGCGAAAAGAACTGGGTATCGAGTGGATTGGGAATGGACTGGACCGCCAGTTTCCCGAACAGGCTGCTTTGCCGGGCGCGATTGGCCAGCCACTGACTGCAACCCACGGGCGTCAGCCGGGCGTTGTCGTAGGCGCGTTGTTTTCGGAGCCAGTCGCCGTGAGAAAGGTCGTCTGAGGATGGTTTTCGCAGGAACGGGCAGTTGCCGCACTGCTGCTGATACCGTTCGCAGGTGCCGCTGTGGTGACAGCCGCCGGTGAACGACCACATGTCGTGCAGGGTCCAGACCACCGGTTTTTTCAGCGCAAACAGCCTGCCCAGCGACCGGGTTGATAAAAAGCCAAAGGTAGTCCAGTGCAGGTGCAGAATGTCGGCCTGTTGAACGAGCGGATGGTCGCTGATATCCGTCCCGATCAGGGCGGGCGAGAAGGCAAACCGTACGGCGCGGCTGCGTTCAAACGGCACAAACGTCAGGCGGTCGAGGGCAAAGCGGGCGGTGGCCCAGCGTTTCTGCCACCCCGACCGGGCCAGCGAAACCACCGACGGTTCCTCCACCGACGTTTCGGCCACCAGCATCTGCGACGAAAAACCCGCCCGGTTCAGGGCCTGATTGAGTCGGTTGGCGGCAATGGCCGCTCCGCCCGCCCGGTGGTAGGTGCTCAGGTGAAGAACTCTCATTTGGTGGCCGTCAGAACGATGTAAGGCGAAAACGCTTTGGTTTCCACCGGAACCAGCTTGAAAAACACCTTGAGCGGTAACCAGAGTACTTTCCGTAGCATGCGGCCCAACAGCGGCTTTTCGTGTTCCCGTTCCAGCCAGAGCATAAACCTTCCGTCGTAATAAACTCGGATGTTTTTCAGCCCCAGTCGCTCAGCCGCTTTTCGCAGCCGGTCGAGGTCCATCGACTGGATGTTGTGTTTGGCGTAATTTTCCGGGTCAAAGGTTTTCTGAAACCAGCCATTCAGCCCGCGGAAGTTGGGCAGCGTAATGAGCAGCGTACCGCCGGGATTCAGCGATTCAACGTGCTTCTCGATGATGTTTTCCGTATCGTCGAAGTGCTCAATCAGGCCGTTCGACATCACTAGGTCAAATCCTTGCCGGGGGGTATACTGAAACAAATCGGTTTCGATCACGCCCACCGAGCCTTCCGGCAACCCGTTGGCCCGTTCCAGATCGTGCAGAATTTTTGGGTGCACCACGTAATCGAGCAGCGTGGCGTCGGTGTTCAGGTGCTTTTTCATCCAGACCGAATAATACCCCGGAAAACCGCCCAGTTCCAGCGCCGAACGGGTGGTGTGGATCGCTACCAGTTGCCGAATGAGTGGTAAGAAAGGATATTTGTTCGGTACCTTAAAAATCAACCCTTCTTTCGATTCCCAGTAATTAAGCCAGAATGTGCGGTCGGTTAGTGTCAAAGCCGTAGTGAATAAAGGCGCGGGCAGTGGTCCCGCATCCCGACAAAAATAGTTACTCTCCTACAGAATCGAAACCGACGACCGCTAAACTCATTGGCAACCCCCTTTTGGTGTGGTGGCTAGATGCCGTATTTGTACCAGTTGATCGCCTGGCGGATCAGGCTGGGGCGGAAGTATTGTTTCAGGTTGCGGACCATTTCCGGCTCGGGTTGCACGTCTGCCGTTAGCTGAATTTTCCCTTCGTGCAGCGCCGTGTTGTGGTGGCGGCTGAACCGCCCGAAGTTGGTTCCGGCGTCGTAGCCGATGTGCTCCACTTTCGACCGGATGGGGTAGAGGCAGTACCGTTTCTGCTTGAAATGCGTGTAACTCCAGCGAATGGCCCACGAACTGATCAAACCCTTCTGCTGCTTTTCGAACATCGGAATCAGGTCGCTGCCGCTGGCCGAAAAAGCCCGGCGCGCTTCCGGATTGCGGATGAACTCGGCGTAGTCGGGTACTGACCAGTCGGCCAGCTCCCAGCGGTCTTTCCAGGTCGACCAGCCCAGCGACGACGCGCGGGGCAGCAGCAGAACGTCTTTGGAATAGGTAGACGGAATCGTGAACGGATACAGATACCCGGAAATTGAAAAAACCAGCGGGTGATTTTCGTAAAAATCTAAAGCCGCATTTTGGAATTCGAGAAAATCCGTCGTGCAGCTGATGTCGTCTTCCATGATGATGACCCGTCCGTGCTGCGCAATCACCTCCGACACCCCCCGGATGATGGAATTGGCCAGACCCTGATTGGTTTCAGCGGCTTTGATGCGAACGTCCGCAAACCCTTCGATGGTGGGCAGGTAATCCCGGACTTTCTGCACCCGTTCGGCATCTTCTCGGGCGGTGTTCGTCTTGGGGCCGTCCGAAAAAACGTACAGGATGCTGTCTTTGGCCAACGGGTTAGCCGCTAAATACTGAATGGTTTCGCGCAGGTGATCAACGCGGTTATAACAGAACAAAACAATGGGAGCGAGCGTCATTTTCAATTGCGGGTATCCAGTTTACGCCCAGTGCCAATGGACCGGGCCGTCGGTACGGAGGTGGTGCCGGCTGCTTCAGCGAATGTTGCCCATTGCTGAAACGAAAACCGCCCCGTGTACCTTCTAAACTAATTGCAAGATTACTCAATTATTTGCATCGTCTCTGCTTTCTTTGTGATCAGGATTCCGATCCGCGCCGAAAAAGCAATCGGGCCAACTTGCACAAAAGTGGTATCTTTGCACCGGGCTTACCAGCAAGTGTCCATGAAATCAGTTGATTAGCAACCCGGGCGGCACCACGACGATTAGACTTTATTATGACAACAATCCGCGCTGAAGCGATGCCGGACGACCCGTCTGAGCACTACCGGATTAAACCTCCACTGACCAATCCTCGACGGTATTACCTCATGAAACTGAGGGAGTTGGTGCAGTATGCCAAGACGACTTTTATTGACCCTATGACGAAAACGGGGCGGATCAAACTGGCCGATTACGGCTGCGGTACCAAACCGTACGTCTCGCTTTTTCCGCCCGAACAGGTGCAGTACATCGGCATCGACCTCGACTGGAACCCCCACGCCGATGTTTACATTGGTTCCGACAGCCGGATCAACATGCCCGACGCGCAGGTGGACGTGGTCCTGTCGACGCAGGTGCTCGAACACGTCGAAGATCCGGAAGGCTACTTGCAGGAAGCCTGCCGCATTCTGAAACCAGGCGGTTTGCTGCTGCTGACCACCCACGGCTACTGGATGTATCACCCCGACCCCACCGACTACTGGCGCTGGACCTCGTCGGGTTTGCAGAAGATCGTGGCCCGCAACGGTTTTGAAATTGTTTCGTTCCGGGGCATTATCGGGCGGTCGGCAATGGGGCTGCAACTGTTTCAGGACGGTTTCCTGTTTAAAATACCGCGCTGGCTGTGGCCGCCGTTTGCGCTCGTGATGCAGGCGTCGATCAGTTTATTTGATAAAACGACCTCGCAGGAAACGAAGGACAAGGACGCGTGTACGTATCTGGTCGTTGGGAGGAAACTATGAAGCTCTGCATCGCCTATCCGAATAAAAACAGCTTTTCGGAAACGTTTATTTACAACCATCTTACCCACCTGCAACCGGAACTGACGCTCTCCGGCGGCTGGCGACCGTACCGCACCCAGGACGGCGATACGATCATCCGGATGCCGCTTTCGGAGCCGATTCGGGTGGGGGTGAAGCGCGGAATACCGTTTCTGTATCCGGCTTTTTATACCCATTTCCTGACGCGGTACCTGAAGCAACACCGTCCGGATGTGGTGCTGGCCGAATACGGTCCGACGGGCTGCGCCGTGATGGCTGCTTGCCGGAAGGCCGGGGTGCCGCTGGTCGTGCATTTTCATGGATTCGACGCCGTGGACCAGGAAACCTTGCGGAAATATAGCGAACCGTACCGGCAGCTTTTTGCGCAGGCCAAAGCGGTGGTGGCGGTTTCCAACGACATGGTGGAGCAACTCGTCCAATTGGGTGCCGACCCGGCCAACGTTCACCGGAATCCGTACGGGGTTGAAACGAAACTTTTCTCCGGGGCCGAACCCGAAAAGGCGGAGAAGGTGATTGTGTCGGTCGGGCGGTTTACGGCGAAAAAAGCCCCGCAACTCACCATTCGGGCGTTTGATAAAGTGCTGGACCGCCATCCCGACGCCAAGTTGGTGATGATCGGCACCGGCGAATTGTTCGACGCGTGTAAAAAACTGGTCGACGAGCTGCAACTGAAATACGCCGTTAGTCTGCTGGGCGTAAAACCGGCCGAAGAAATTGCTGAATGGCACCGGAAAGCCCGGCTGTATGCGCAGCATTCGATGGTCAATCCGGTGAACGGTGACTCGGAAGGAACACCCAATACCGTGCTGGAAGCGTCGGCGGCTGGGCTGCCCATCGTCAGCACGCGCCACGCCGGAATCAAGGAAGCCGTTGAGCACGGTGTAACCGGTTTTCTGGTGGAAGAAGGGGATTATCAGGCGATGGCAAACTACATGATGCAGCTGATTGACGATCCGAAACAGGCCGGGGAGCTAGGAAGAAACGCCCGCCAGAAAATGATCCGTGAATACGAAATGAGCGACCGCATCAACGCTCTCAAACACATTTTGGAACTATGACTGTGCTTTCACCACTCACCAATTCCCCGGCGGTTTCGCCCGTTCGGAGTCTGAACGCCCGGACCATCGAACAACGATATCGGGAGCAGTTCGGGATGGATGTCAGCCGGTATTTTGCCGGACTGGATGAGGTGATGATTTACGAATGCAACCAGTCGAAACTGCGGTTTTATTACCCGTTCTCGCTGGCGGGCGATGCGGCTTTTTACGCCGATCTGGGTCAACACTACAAAGGCTACTACAGTCCTTGGAAATGGGAGCATGAGCTGGTTTTTCAACGTATCAAATCGGGCGACAAGGTGCTGGAAATCGGCAGTGGCAACGGTTATTTTTTGAAGCGGCTGCCCGAAAAAGAAGCCGTCGGGCTGGGGCTGGAACTGAACGATGATGCGATTGCGTACGGGAAAAAAATCGGCGTCAATATTATCAATGAAGACTTGAAAATCCACGCGGAGCAACATACCGGGCAGTATGACATAGTCTGTGCGTTTCAGGTGTTCGAGCACGTCAACAACGTCGGCGAGTTTTTCCGGCAGGCGGCTCAGTGCGTCAAACCGGGCGGTTTGTTGGCGATTGGAGTCCCGAATAATGCGTCGTATTACTTCCGCGAAGACCCGTACCACACGCTGAACCTGCCGCCCCACCATACACTGCTCTGGGACCCGACTTCGCTGCGGTATGCTGGGGAGTTGATGGGCCTGAAGTTGGTGGAAACCCGCAACGAACCTGCCACCGTCACCCACCGGAGCCTGGGCTACCGCCTTTGGCTGGAAAAAAAACTGGGCCGGAATTTGCTGACCACGCTGGTGTACAAAAGTACTCGCTTTGTGGCCAAACGTCTGCCCATTATGTCTGACGGCGCAACGGTAGTGGCGATTTATCGTAAGTGAGATATAAAATAGATGGGAATAGTCATTCGTCAAAGCCTAAAAGCCAGCGTCGGTTCGTACATCGGCGTTGGCATCGGGATTGTCAATCAACTGTACGTTTCGCTGGCGTTTCTGGAAGCTAATCA
Source organism: Larkinella harenae (assembly GCF_054780515.1). Lineage (NCBI taxonomy): Bacteria > Pseudomonadati > Bacteroidota > Cytophagia > Cytophagales > Spirosomataceae > Larkinella > Larkinella harenae. The sequence continues at coordinate 1,525,262 of NZ_BAAGWE010000001.1, forward strand.
ACTGGCGATTTCGCGTCTTTTGTTAGAAAACAGTATTCTTTTTGCGGCCTTTGCTCACTTGGGCGCCCCGTTTATCACCGACCGTTTCTTTGGTTATTTTCGTGATAGCAAAACCAAAAACAACGGTTTTTTGGGATTTTTGCTTGCTTTTCCGCTGATCGGCATCAGTTTGTTCATCGCGGCCTACCTCGCTTTTGAGCAGCCGATCAAAGGCTACTTTGCCGAAAAGTCGGCGGAGCTGATTCCGTATTACCTGCTGGTGATTCCGTTCACTATTTTCTGGATTTACATCACCGTCCTGGAAGCCTACTGCCGCAACAATTCGCGCATTGCCATTCCGACGTTTATCCGGGAAGTGTACCTGAAACTGTCGAATGTGTTGATCATTCTGATGTTCGGGCTGGGATGGTACAACTTCGACTGGATGTTGTACCTGGTCATCGGTTCGCACGGATTGGCGGTAATCATCTTATTGGCTTATATCTACCAGTTGGGCAAATTTTCGCTGCGGTTTGATTTTGCGCAACTAAAAGGCGGTTTGTTTCGGCAAATGCTTTATTTCGGTTTGTTCATCGTCTTGGGCGGGGTCGGTACGCAGGTTGTTTATTTCATTGACCGGACCATGCTGTCTGGCGGAGAAGGACTGAAGGATGCCGCGATTTTTATTATCGCAACGTACATTGCCGGTATCATTGAAATCCCGCGAAAAACCATCACGCAAATTTCAACGCCACTGGTTTCCAATTCGTTGCGGGAGAATAACATGGCGCACGTTCAGGAGTTGTACCATAAATCATCGCTGAATCAATTGCTGGCGGGTGGGTTGGCTTTTCTTTTGATCTGGACCAACATTGATGGTATTTTTAGTATGCTGCCCAAAGCCGAGCTCTACCGGCAGGGCAAAATGGTGGTGCTATTGCTGGCGTCGGCGAAGCTGTTTGAAATGTCGACTGGCGTAAACGGCGAGATCATCAATTATTCCAAATATTTCCGGTATGCGACCTACCTGATGATTGTGATGGCGTGCCTGGCCATTGGCGCTAATTCGTACTTTATTCCGCGCTACGGCATCAACGGAGCCGCGTTTGCAACCACGCTCACAACGCTGGTTTTTGCCCTGAGCAAAGTAACCATCGTTTGGTTGTTGTTTCGAATTCTCCCCTTTACGTTTTCGGGTGTCAAAGCCGTTGTGGTATTGGGATTGGTGTATGGAGCCTCCTTTTTGCTTCCGGAATGGGGCGGGTCGTTTTGGCTAACGCTGCTTAGCATTGCGTTTCGGTCGCTGGTGCTGGCCGGTTTGTTCGCCGGACTTGTTTTGTGGTTGCGGGTTTCGGAGGATGTCAACGGTTTGGTCAGCGCACTCTGGGGCCGCATTCGGACGTTGCGGGGCTAGTAATCAAAACCGCATCTCGTACACAAACTTCGACGATTCAAGGGCGCCCAGATGGCGTTTAAAACGAATGAGTCCTTCATTGCGCACTCCTCCGCTGGTTGAAATGCCCAGATCGAGCAAAGCAATTTGCTGCTCCTGGCAGTAAGCATACATGGATTCAATCAACAACACCGAAGGGCTAAACTGTTGATAATCTTCGTGGTCGGCAGGTAGGAAATAGTAAAGAATATCGTCCGAAACCCGAATACCGACACAGGCTGCGATGAGTTTTTCTCCATCCCGAACCGTAAAAACCGTGCAAACATCGCCAAACGTTTGCAGCAAATTGGCAAGCTCTTTGCTCTGCATAGATAGTGGACGGTTTTTCCGGATGCGCGCCTTTTGAACGAAGTCTGCCAGAACGGCAACGTCGGGCTGCTCCCAAATCTGCGCTGAAAACCCCGCTCGCTGGCATTTCTGAAGCCGTCGGCGTTCGGCGTCCTGAAGCCGCTCCGAAAAGGAACGGTTGTCAACGCTGATGTGTTGATTCAGTTCTTCATAGGCTACGGCGAAGCCCGCGGTTTGAAAAATTTTATGAATTCTGCTGGCCCGATCTGGTGCGTAGCAATCCGGATAAGTTACTATACGAAGTCCAGTAACTAGTAATTTTTTACTATGAATAATCAGTTGATCAACCAATTGATGCAGGTCTTCATCGGATACCTTGTCTGAAAATTCGACCGAGCCGAAGGAGGCTGCACAGGGACTCACGGCCCAGTCGTTGCGGACGTAAAAGGCGCAATGTGCATCGGCCAGGCTGGTCTCCGGATGAATGAGGGCCAAATAATGAAGCGGTCGGCAGGGTTGATTAAGCAGGTGACGAGCCTGAGAAAACAGAAAGCCACGGTGATAAAACCGGGGAAACTGTTCCGAAAGCGGGTTTTTGAGGTGCAGGAGGGTGTACACAGGGCGTGGCAACGTGTCAATAACCGGAGAGTACTGTGCCCCGGCCTATTTCTTCTTTTGCTGGTGTTTTTTCCAGCGTTCGTGCACCAGCTGAATAATACCGTCTTTGAGGCCGAGGTCAGGCACAATAATCGTGTCGGCACCCGCCCATTTCATCACCGAAATGTAGATGTCAGCGGCCGGAACGATGACGTCGGCACGGTCGGCATTCAGGCGTAGTTTGTTAATCCGGTCTTCGAGGCTATACTCCGAAATAAAATTCCGCATGCGCTCAATTTCGGCCAGCGTGGTGGTGTCTGATATTTTGGAGACGAGGTTGAAGATTTTGTTGATGTTTCCACCCGTCCCAACGGCCACCAGCTCCTCGGATTTTTGCACGTTTTCTTCCACCCAATCCTGCATTTTTCGCCAGGCTCCCCGGGTCTCTTTACCCTCCAGCAAGCGAACAGAGCCAATCTTGAATGATTTCGAGGTGATTTTTTGCCGGTTCCGGTACAGGTTGAGTTCGGTACTACCTCCGCCCACATCGATGTGCAGAAACTGCCGGTCGTCGAGAGCCTGAACCACAACGTTGTTGATCAGTTCGGCTTCTTTCTGTCCGTCAATGATGTGGATTTCGATGCCGGTCAGCTCTTTGATGCGCGTGGCAACTTTATGGCCGTTGACGGCTTCCCGCATAGCCGAAGTTGCGCAGGCCATGTAATCTTCCACCTCGTGAAGCTCCATCAGGAGTTTGTACACCTGCATCAGTTTATTGGTGCGTACCTCACTCTCCGGGGTAATCTCCCCGAAATTGAATACATCGTGACCGAGTCGGAGGGGAAAGCGAACGTATTCAACGCGCTTGAAACTAACTCCGCCGTCGACGTTCAGAACCGTCGAGATCTGAAGCCGAGCCGCGTTAGAGCCAATGTCGATTGCAGCAATTTTCAATGTGACGTAAGGAAAAGTTAGTACAGAAACGCCCAAATATACTCAATTTACGGTCCGTAGACGCAATCGGCGGTCATTTCTATAGTACGGGAAAGGGTAAAAAGTCGCACTGAAAAGAGAAATTGTCTGGTTACCTTTGCCGCAAATGGATCTGATCGCATCCCGTTTGCATGACAATCTTAGGAATCTCAGCTTTTTACCACGATTCAGCTGCGGCTTTGATCGAAAACGGTCGGATTGTGGCGGCTGCGCAGGAGGAGCGATTTAGCCGAAAGAAGCACGATGCCAGTTTTCCGGCGAATGCGGTGCGGTTTTGCCTCCAGTATGGCGGAGTCACCCTGAATCAACTGGATGCGATTGTTTTCTACGACAAACCGCTGCTCAAATTTGAACGGTTGCTGGAAACCTATTATGCCTTCGCTCCGCGTGGTTTGCGGTCGTTTCTGACGGCCATGCCCGTCTGGTTGAAAGACAAGCTATTCCTGAAACGCCTGCTGCGCAATGAACTCAAAAAGCTGGGGTACAATGCCCGAAAACCGGTCCGGCTGCTATTCCCTGAGCATCATTTATCCCACGCGGCCAGTGCCTTTTACCCTTCTCCCTTTGAAAAAGCCGCGATTCTCACCATCGACGGTGTGGGCGAGTGGGCTACGGCGTCTATTGGGTTGGGCGAGGGCAGTCGAATAACGGTTTTGAAGGAGCAGCATTTCCCGCACTCAATCGGTCTGCTCTATTCGGCTTTTACGTATTTCCTGGGCTTTCGCGTTAATTCCGGCGAATACAAGCTGATGGGACTGGCGCCGTATGGCGATCCTTGTGCCCCCGATGTGGATCGGTATGTCGATCTGATCAAAACCAAGCTAATTGAGCTCAAAGACGACGGCTCGATCTGGCTCGATCAGACCTATTTTGATTACGCAACGGGTTTGCGCATGGTTCACGAGAAAAAATGGGAAACCCTGTTCGGCATGGGCAAACGACAACCCGAAGACGAACTTGGGCCTGAGCATGGCAACCTGGCGCTGGCGATTCAGCGGGTGACGGAAGAGGTGGTTTTGAAAATGGCCCACGAAGCCCAGCGGCTGACTGGCACCGAAAATTTGGTGCTGGCGGGGGGCGTGGCGCTCAACTGCGTGGCGAATGGAAAATTGCAAAAAGCCGGTATTTTCAGGAACATTTTCATTCAACCGGCAGCCGGGGATGCGGGTGGCGCGGTGGGGGCGGCTCTGGCGGCTTACCATATTTACTTTGACCAACAACGGACCACCGATGATGCGTTTGATGCCCTGCATGGGTCGTACCTGGGGCCGACGTTCTCGGAGCTGGATGTGGAGCTGATGGCCAAAAAGTACAAAGCGATGTACCGTCGTTACGACGATTTTGGCGAATTGTGCGACAAAACTGCCGGTTTGCTGGCGAGTGAAGCCGTGGTGGGCTGGGTACAGGGGCGCATGGAATTTGGTCCCCGGGCGTTGGGCAACCGTAGTATTCTGGGCGACCCGCGTAGCGCGGAGATGCAGAAAAAGCTGAACCTGAAAATCAAGTTCCGCGAGTCGTTCCGGCCGTTTGCGCCCTCAGTGCTGGCCGATGATTGTGCGGAGTATTTTGAATACAACGGTTTTTCGCCGTACATGCTGCTGGTGCATCCGGTGCGTGAAAACCGCCGAAAACCGTTGCCCGTGGATTATGCGCAGCTCTCGTTGCGGGATAAACTGTATCACCAGCGCTCCGATTTACCCGCCATTACACACAGTGATTTCTCGGCCCGAATTCAAACCGTTCACCCGGAAACCAATCCCCGGTATTGGCAACTGATCGATGCATTTAAAAAGCAGACGGGCTACGGTGTTTTGGTCAACACCAGTTTCAATGTGCGGGGCGAACCCATTGTCAATACACCGGAGGATGCGTACCGTTGTTTCATGCGTACAGAGATGGATTTCCTGGTGGTTGGAAATTTTCTGTTTGACAAAAAACAGCAGCCCGTGTGGCCCGAAAAAACGGAATGGAAAGCGGAATTTACACTAGACTGATAAGACGACAATGACTTCTCGGGATTGTACAAAAGCGCAGCTGGTGATCGTAACGGGATTACTCGTGCTGCATTTCGTATTTAACGCCGACAACTGGCTGTATGCCGCGGTGGCCGTGGGGCTGCTCAGCGTGTTGGTTCCGGCGGCCGGCAACGGTATTGCGTGGCTGTGGTTCCGACTCGCCGACGTACTGGGCTTTATCAACAGCCGAATCGTACTGACGATTTTGTTCGGGGCGGTTTTGGTACCCATTGCCTGGCTCTACCGGTTGACGCATGCGAATCCGCTCTCGATCAAACGACCGAAAACACCGTCGCTGTATCATCAGCGCAATCACACCTACGGAAAAGCGGATTTGGAACACCCTTGGTAGGGAATTTTTTCGGGAATCGGTCCGTTGTCGACGTAAGCAAACCGGTTTGGCAAAAACCGGCACTTTTCTTATTTTTGTACAATGCTTATCGAGAAAGACGGAGGGATTGGACCCAATGAAGTCTTGGCAACCATTCAACCCCCTGAAAAAGGTGCCAAATTCCGCCCCGCTGACGGGGACAGATAAGTTGAAAGCTGCATCCCGCTTCCTTTCGATAAGCTATTGAATTGCCTTTGCCATTTATTTCTGTTACCACCGGTGAATGACCTGTGACCAATAGCTATAACCAATTCACGAACTTGGAAAAAATAACTGACCTTCTTCAACAGCGTATCCTGATACTCGATGGGGCGATGGGTACTATGATTCAACGCTATAAGTTGGGCGAAGAAGATTACCGCGGAGCGCGGTTTGCCGATTGGCCGCACGAACTGAAGGGCAACAACGATCTGTTGTCGATTACACAGCCGCACATTATCAAGGAAATCCACCGCCAGTATCTGGAAGCCGGATCGGATATCATCGAAACCAATACCTTCAGCGGTACGTGGGTAGCCATGGCCGACTACTACATGGAAGAGCTGGTTTACGAACTCAATTACCAGTCGGCAAAAATTGCGAAAGAGGTAGCCCAAGAAGTGACCCGCCTGACGCCCGACAAGCCCCGGTTTGTGGCCGGTGCGATGGGACCCACCACGCGACTGGCCTCCATGTCGCCCGACGTGAACAACCCCGGCTACCGGGCCATTACCTTCGATCAGTTGGTGGAAGCCTTTTATACGCAGGTGGCCGGTCTGGTCGAAGGCGGGGCCGACCTGCTGCTGATCGAAACCATCACGGATACGCTCAACGCCAAAGCCGCGCTGTTTGCCATTGATAAATACTTCTCGGACAAAGGCCAGCAGCCGCTGCCAATCATGGTTTCGGGAACCATCACCGACGCATCGGGCCGGACGTTGTCGGGCCAGACGACGGAAGCGTTTCTGTACTCGGTATCGCACCTGCCGCTGCTGAGCATCGGGTTGAACTGCGCAATGGGGGCCGAACTGCTGCGCCCGTACGTGCAGACGCTCGCCAAAGAGTCGCCGTTTTTTACCTCGGCGTACCCGAATGCCGGTTTGCCCAACGAAATGGGCGAATACGATCAGTCGCCGGATGAGATGGCGGCCCAGATCGAAAGCTTCGTTCAGGACGGTTTTGTCAATATTGTGGGCGGTTGCTGCGGGTCGACGCCGGATCACATCCGGGCCATCGCCCAGGCCGTGGCCAAATACAAACCCCGCCCGAAACCGCAACCCGAACCGTACCAGAAACTGAGCGGGCTGGAGCCGTTGAAAATCACGGAAGTAACCAACTTTGTGAACGTGGGCGAACGGACCAACGTAACCGGTTCGAAGGCGTTTGCACGGTTGATCAAAGCCGGGGATTATGACGCAGCCCTGACCGTGGCCCGCCAGCAGGTGGAAAACGGGGCGCAGGTGATCGACGTCAACATGGACGAAGGGATGCTGGATTCGGTGGAGGTAATGACCACCTTTCTGAACCTGATTGCGTCGGAACCGGACATTGCTCGCGTGCCCATCATGATCGATTCTTCGAAGTGGGAAGTCATCGAAGCGGGGCTGAAATGCGTGCAGGGAAAAGCCATCGTAAACTCGATTTCGCTGAAAGAAGGCGAGGAAGCGTTTATTGAACGGGCCAAACTGATTAAACGTTACGGAGCCGCAGCCGTGGTGATGGCGTTTGATGAAACCGGCCAGGCCGATAACTACGAACGCCGGATCGAAATCTGCGAACGCGCTTACCGGATTCTGGTTGATAGAGTGGGTTTTTCGGCGCAGGATATCATTTTCGATCCGAACATCCTGACGGTTGCAACCGGTATTGAAGAGCATAATAATTACGCCGTTGATTTCATCAATGCCACGCGTTGGATCAAGGAAAATCTGCCGCTGGCGAAGGTAAGCGGGGGCGTGTCTAATATTTCGTTTTCGTTTCGGGGCAACGAAGTGGTGCGCGAAGCCATGCACTCGGTGTTTCTGTATTACGCCATCAAGGCCGGAATGGATATGGGAATCGTCAACGCCGGACAGCTGGCGGTTTATGATGATATTCCAAAAGACTTGCTGGAATATTGCGAAGACGTGATCCTGAACCGCCGACCCGACGCGACAGAGCGACTGGTCGAATTTGCCGAAACCGTGAAGGCCAAGGGGAAAGCCGTGGTGCAGGACGAAAGCTGGCGGCTGGAACCGGTGGCCGAACGGCTGAAACACGCGCTGGTTCGCGGCATTACGGATTATATTGACCAGGATACAGAAGAGGCCCGGCAGCAATTTGAGCGCCCGATTGAGGTGATCGAAGGGCCGCTAATGGACGGGATGAACGTGGTGGGCGACCTGTTTGGTGAGGGAAAAATGTTTCTGCCGCAGGTGGTGAAGTCGGCGCGGGTGATGAAAAAAGCCGTGGCCTATTTGCTGCCGTTTATTGAAGCCAGTAAGTCGGAAGGGGCCAAAGCCGCCGGGAAAATCCTGATGGCAACCGTCAAAGGCGACGTGCATGACATCGGTAAGAACATTGTTGGCGTGGTGCTGGGCTGCAACAACTACGAGATCATCGACCTGGGCGTGATGGTGCCGACCCAGAAGATTCTGGAAGAAGCCAAAAAGCACAACGTCGATATCATTGGTCTGAGCGGTTTGATTACACCCTCGCTCGACGAGATGGTGGGCGTGGCCAAGGAAATGGAGCGGCAGGGCTTCAAGTTGCCGCTGCTGATCGGTGGGGCGACGACCTCGCGTATTCATACCGCCGTCAAGATCGACCCGCACTACTCCGGGCCAGTGATTCACGTGCTGGATGCCAGCCGGAGCGTACCCGTAGCCGGACGACTCACCAGCGAGCAGGAAAGTACCCGTGATCAGGTCTTTCAGGAAATTAAAACCGAATACGTCAAGCTACGCGCCGACCACGCCAAACGCAAGCAGGATAAAAGTTACCTTACCATTGACGTAGCCCGTAAAAACAAAACCGCCATCGACTGGTCGGCGTTTGAGCCGGTGAAACCCCAGTTTCTGGGAAACCGGTATTTCCCGGATTATTCGCTGAAAGAAATTGCGGAATACATCGACTGGACGCCCTTCTTCCAGACCTGGCAGCTGCACGGCAAGTATCCGAAAATTTTTGACGATGCCGTGGTGGGAAAAGAAGCGAAACGCTTGTACGACGATGCCAACCGGCTTTTACAGCGCGTTATTGACGAAAAATTGCTGAAAGCCAAAGCGGTGGTTGGGTTCTTCCCGGCCAACTCGGCGGAGGACGATATTTTGCTGCACGAGTTTGAGGAAATTGCGCATGAAGTTCCCTGCGAGCGGCACGGTTCGCACACGCATATTGAATACAAACTCAGTCATCTGACGCAGGCCAAAGAAGCGCAAAAAGAGGTCGGTGAACTGGTGTATGATACCAAAACCGTTCTGCACTTCCTGCGACAGCAAAATCAGAAAGCGCCCGGTTTGCCCAACTTCTGTCTGTCGGATTTTGTGGCTCCACTGGAAACGGGCCATACCGATTACATCGGCGGTTTTGCTGTGACGGCGGGAATCGGTATTGAAAAGCTGATTGAGGAGTTCGAAAAGGATCACGACGACTACAACAGCATCATGATCAAGGCCATTGCCGACCGATTGGCCGAAGCCTTTGCCGAATTGATGCACAAACGGGTGCGGACGGAGTTCTGGCCGTATGCAACGGGTGAAAACCTGAACAACGAAGAGTTAATCAAGGAGGATTACCAGGGCATTCGTCCGGCACCGGGCTATCCGGCTTGCCCCGACCATACCGAAAAGGCAACCTTGTTCGAACTGCTCAATGCCGGTGAAATTGGCATCGAACTGACGGAAAGTTTTGCGATGTACCCGGCTTCGTCGGTGAGCGGTTTTTACTTTTCGCATCCTTCTTCCCGGTATTTTGCGGTTGGTAAAATCGGTAAGGATCAGGTATTTGACTATGCCCGGCGCAAAGACATGAGCGTCGACGACGTGGAGCGTTGGCTGGCGCCAGTTTTGGCATATGATGCGTAAAGCAACTGCTAAATTCCCCGGAGGTAATCTGGGGAATCGGAGGTGCCAGGAGATCGACGGAAAGAAGAAGGAGGGGGTTTGGGCGTGCTGAAAATCCCGGCTCCAATCTGAGGCTATCAAAAGTTAATTCCTTCGCGATGGATGGGGTTGAAAAAAGAAAACTTTCGAGAGAAAGTTTTCTTTTTTGTAGTTGATATATTGGAAACTTTTATATATTTGCTCTGCACAAATTCATTCACACTTTAGCTTTTTAAGCCAATGGAACCATCAGGCAACGAATTTTTGCGGGGCACCCTCAAAACTATCGTGTTAAAACTGCTGACCGAACGGGGCCGGATGTACGGTTATGAAATTACGCAATCGGTTAAAGAACGGACGCGGGGCGAAGTGATCCTGACGTTTGGCGCATTGTATCCGGTTTTACACAAGTTGCAGCAGGAAGGCCTCCTGATCACGGAATCGGTGGAAGTCGACGGCCGCTTGCGTAAGTATTACACGCTGACACCGCGTGGCAACGAGACGGCCATTCAGAAAGTTTCTGATTTTGAACGGTTTGTTGAAGTGATGAAGCATCTTCTCCAGCCAGCCCCCGCTTTGTCGCTGGGACAGTAACTGCCCGAATGACCAACTTCTAAACCGCTAAAAATATGGAGAGGCTCAGCCCGCAACAAATCGAGGCATTATGCGATCATCTGCTCTGGAACGGCACCGATGAAGCCTTGTTCGAAGAATTGCTCGATCACCTGGCGTGTGAGGTGGAGCATTACATGTGGATCGGTCTTCCATTTGAAGCGGCTCTGGAGAAAGTACAGCTCGAGGCTAATCCCAAGGCCGTCAAGCAGCTTCGCAAAACGTACCAGATTGAGCTGACCATGTCGGAGAAACAACTCCAGCAGGCGGATCTTGACGATATTGTTTTTCAGTTTCGGAACAAATCCTACGGTGCGTACGATTTGCGGCAGGAATACCGTAACTCGCTGCTAACGGCCTTGCTGATGACCGTTGGGATGGTCATGATGATGATGTCACTTCTGACCAGCTTTAACGCTGGTAAATGGTCGTATCTGAGTGTATGGGGAGGTGTCTGGATGGTAGGTTTACTGAGTTTTTCCTACGCCGTTGGAACCTGCATTCGGCAGCGCATTCAGCAGAAATACCGCATTGTGGGTCCATAAAACCGAACGGTTTTGGGCCAACCCGGTTATTGTTCCATAATTTTTTTGCGGTGCGTCAGTCCCCAAACGTGGAGCTCTTCGATGATTTTTTCGAGCGACATTCCGTGCGTGGTGATGGAATATTCCACGGTTGGTGGAAACGTGTCATAGACTGATCTTGTTATTAGTTGGTTCATTTCCAGGGCTTTTAACTCCTTAGAGAGTGTTTTGTCGGTAATACCGCTGACCTCTTTAGCGATTTGCTTAAACCGTTTGGGGCCCGACGACAGAGCAAACAAAATCAGTAGTTTCCATTTTCCCTCCAGGGTTTCCAGCGCATCCCGGATGGAGAGCATATTTTTAGGGCATCCTTCGCCTGTCAGCATCCCGTTTTAGCTTTTTTGTTTTCCGATACTATCCCGCCGGATAGCGCTATCCGGCGGGATAGTGCTGTCTTTTGGAAAGCAAACATACATACTTTTGAGCCATTCATAAAACAACACGTTAAAATGGCAAACGGGCAAAAATCTTCGCACAGTCTTCATCTGATTCTCTGGAGTACTCAACTTATTTTGGCGTTGTCTTTTGGCTGGGCGGCCTGGATGAAATTGTTTCAACCCATTGATCAGCTAGCGCTTATGTGGCCCTGGACCGCTCAGGTGCCGGTTGCCCTTACAAAATTTACCGGATTCATGGATTTACTGGGAGCCCTCGGATTGGTGATTCCTTCGTTGCTTCGCATTAAGCCCGTGCTGACGCCGGTGGCAGCTATGGGGGCTATTGTGTTGATGATCTTCGCCAGTGTTTTCCACATCGTGCGGGGAGAAGCATCAAGTATAGGGGTGAATATTGCGTTTGCTGCCCTGGCTGCTTTCGTCGCCTGGGGCCGATGGAAAAAAGTCCCGATATTGCCCAAAACCGTTATGGCGTGAGCCTATCTTGCTATTGACTCGCCGATTCTGAATCGATTTTTGCCGACTCCATCGCTGCCCAGAACAGGCATCCAGATTTACGTTGTAAATTAAGGCTAAAATTACAGTCCAGTCTTCGAAGAATAGAACGGATATAAGCTGAGATTGGGCCTGAACTGATGCGTTATAAACTGGTTATTTTTGATTTTGATGGCACCCTGGCCGACTCGTTTCCGTACTTTCTGAAGACGCTGAACGTGCTGGCGGAATTGTACCGTTTTAAGAAAGTGGAACCCGATCAGGTGGAAGACCTGCGCGGCATGAATGTCCGCCAGATGATGAAACTGGCCGGAATGCCAGCCTGGAAAATTCCGTTTGTTGCCAACACGTTCATCAACATGATGACCCGCGACATTGATCAGATTCGTTTATTCGACGGTATTTCCGATGTGCTGAAACGGTTGGCGATCCAAGGTGTTCAGCTGGCCATTGTCAGCTCCAATTCGGAAACGAACATTCGCCGGGTGCTGGGCCCGGAAAACGCTGCGCTGATTGCTCACTTTGGCTGTGGCACCTCTATTTTTGGTAAACAGGCGAAGTTTCGGAAGGTGATGAAAAAGAGCGGTTGTAAAATCGCAGAGACGCTCTGTATTGGCGACGAGATTCGGGATATAGAGGCAGCCCGGGCCGAAGCGATTCCGTTTGGGGCCGTAAGTTGGGGATACACACGGGCCGATGCGCTGGCGGCTTATGCAGGCATTGCGTTGTTTGAAACCGTCGATGATATTGTACGAGCGGTTTTGGAGACAGAGGCTTAACGTCAGGTTCCCGGCTCCTGGTCAGCACAACCGCTGCGGTACCAACGCATTGCAGCTGACCGGAGGGAGCCAGAGAAGGGAGACAGAGAGTAGATGGGAACATGAATGTGCCCATCTACTCTGACAGCGATCAAATAAGCCGGTAATACGTGGCCAGGTCTTTCATCACGACCACGTTGTCTACTTTTAGTTTGTTGAAAATCCGGGCTTTGTGCGTGCCAACGGTTGATGTATGAATGTTCAGGGTATCAGCAATGTGGCTGACTGATTTGCCTTTGACCAGATGATAAGCAATCTCCAGTTCACGGTTCGACAGCAGGCCGAACGGATCCTTTTCCTTGTTAAAGTGGTTGTCGTCGGCCATCTGCTCCATCAATTCCGGACACACGACGGTTTTACCGTATAAAATGGTGTGAACAGTTTTCAAGATTTCGGCGTCTTCGGCCTGTTTGCTGATGTACCCTTTGATGCCCAGTTGCAAATACCGTTTGGCAAACGCGTATTCGGTCATGATCGTAAAAATCATAATGGGAAGTTCCGGCACCATCGCCCGGATGTTCTGGAGTAGACTGAACGTATCCGTGTTGGGCATATTGATGTCCATAATCACGAGGTGATACGAGTTGTCCATGATTTTGCTGAAAGCCGTGCTGCCGTTTTTGGCTTCATCGACCTGAATGGCGCCATATTGTTCTTTTAGGAGCAAACGTATGCCGGAACGTACAATGGAGTGGTCGTCTACCAATAAGATCTTATACATGGTTTTCCTGGTTATAGCTTGCAAAGGGTATTCGGGATGACATTCGGCGCGGTATCAGTAATCCAGCGCGGTATAAATCGAATTGTTGCTGATGTATTCGGGGATCAGGCGTTTGATGGTGGCAACCAGCTGTTTATCCGTGCCATTGAGCATCAGATGGCGCAACTGCTGCACGGTTTCCCGCATTTCCTCCGCATCGGGGGCCACCACCTGCGCAATCATGATTTTGGGGTGGTGAGTTGGCAGCGTGTTTTCGTTGTCGTTCAGGAGTTCTTCGTACAGTTTCTCACCCGGCCGAAGTCCCGTGTATTCGATCCGAATGTCTTTGTCGACCGCATAACCGGAGAGGTGAATCATCTTTCGGGCGAGTTCCACAATTTTGACCGGATCGCCCATGTCGAACACAAAAACTTCCCCGCCCTTGCCCATGCCACCGGCTTCGAGGACCAGCTGACAGGCTTCCGGAATGGTCATGAAATACCGGATGATGTCCGGGTGGGTTACGGTTACGGGACCACCTGACTGAATCTGTTGCTGGAAAACCGTCACAACGGAGCCGTTGGAACCCAGGACGTTACCAAATCGTGTGGCAATGAACCGCGTCTGTCGCAGGGCCGGATCGGGGTGGTTCAGACTCTGAACGTACATTTCGGCCAACCGCTTGGTGGCTCCCATCACGTTGGTGGGATTAACGGCTTTGTCGGTCGAAATCATTACGAACGTTTTAACGCCGAACTTCAGCGACAGGTCGGCAACGATCTGGGTGCCCAGCACGTTAACCCGTACCGCTTCGTACGGATGTTCTTCCATCAGCGGAACGTGTTTGTAGGCTGCCGCGTGGAAAACCACGGTCGGGCGGATTTCGCGGAAGATGTGCCGCATCCGAAACTCGTCGGAGATATCGGCAATTTTGACGACCACCTTGACCCGGCTCATGATGGTTTTGTACTCCCGGCGCAACTTGAACTCCAGATCGAACAAGGCTGATTCGGCCTGATCAACCAGCACGACGGTATCGGGGCGGTGGCGCAGCACCTGGCGGATCAGTTCGCCCCCAATCGAGCCGGCTGCTCCCGTTACCATCACCACCTGTGCGCTCAGTTGCTGACGAATGGCTTTGTTTTCCAGCTGAATGGGCGACCGCCCGAGCAAATCTTCGATCCGAATGTCCCGGATCTGAAACGAATTCAGGCGACCATCAATCCATTGTTCAACGGTTGGGATGGTTTTGACCGAAACATGGTATTGCAGAAAGAAATCGGTGATTTCGGTTTTTTTCTTAGGGCTGATGGCGCCCATTGCCAGCAGAATCTGGGGCGTTATCGTTTGTTTGCGGATATAGCGCTGGTAAGCTTCCTGCCGCGATACCACGGGCAGTCCCTGAATCACTTTATTGATTTTGTACGGATTGTCGTCGATGAAGGCAAGAATCAAATACCGTTGCGTCGGGTCCTGCGCCAGGGCGTTGCGGGTGAGCAACCCGGTTTTGCCCGCTCCGTAAATCAAAATGGGCTGCGGGGGCGTGCCCCGGGCAATTGAGCGAAGGTGCCAGTAAAAGGCTTTTACCAGAAAACGGCTGAGCGATAACGCTACCAGACAGCAGCAGTAATCAATCATAAGAATGGATACCGGTACATAATAAACGTTATAGCCGGTTTGCCAACCCAGGTACGTACCAACGGCGGTAACGACGCTGCTCACCGTAACGGCGTAGACCAACAGTAAAATATCTTCCAGGCTGGTGTGCCGAATAATTCCCTGGTGTGAACGGAACAGAACAAAGAACAACGCCCGGATGCCGACCGTTGTGCTAAGGCAGAAAAGGAAGTAGGTGCTGTGGGAAGCCGCTACTTCGAAATTAAACCGCAGCAGGTACGCAATCGTGAATGAACTGATGGAGATAAAGACATCTGCCAACAGCACAAAGTAGCTGGATACGATGCGGTTCGAGTGAGTTTTTAAATAGTTCTCGATCATCACTTCTTAATCTTATAATGAGTGATAGGCTACGACAGATTGAGGATAAAAAACCCTGTAATTCCGGTTTCTGAAAGCCCCGCCAGAGGTGCGTGGCCGTTTTTTGGCACTAACCGGCCCAATACCGCAGTTCGTAAACTTCAGTAGATGGAGACTCGTACAGGGCTAGTGAATCGATCCGTTCCGCCGATTACTGAACTGCAACTTTGACCAGCTTGGGCTGCAACAGCGACGGATTCTGTAACGAGAGCAGATACAGCCCGGAGCCAAGGGATAATCCCTGGAATGTGGCGCTGTTTCGTCCTTTTTGCAGTTGCAGGCTTTGTTTGCTGACGGTTCGACCCATGATATCGTATAAAACCAGGTTGGCCTGATTGGAAAGATTTTCGTCGCCGTAGTCAACGAAGGCTTTGATCGTTCCGCCGATGGCCGGGTTGGTCGCCAGTTTGAGTTCAATACCAATGTAGCTTTCGAACGTCAGCGAGCGAACCGGGCTGTATTCAAACTTGCCATCGACATCCACCTGCCGCAGCCGGTAGTAGTGAACAACCGAAGGATCCGGGTATTCGTGCGTAAACTGGTATTTCTGGGTTTCGAACGTGGTACCGTGGCCAGCGACTTTGCCCAGCACCTGAAAATCGCGGGCGTTGGTGGAATGCTGCACTTCAAAAAATGCGTTGTTTTTCTCGGACGAGGTAGTCCAGTCCAGCACGGCATGTTTATTCGCGGCTTTGGCCCCAAAGTAGGCCAGCGTTACGGGCAGGGCGGAAGGACCGACGGAGGTTTCAACCTCGGATGCATTATTGCCAGGGGTAATTTCCTGGATTACTAACGGATTCACAACTTCGATATCCGCTGTAATTACCACATCGGTTACGGTCTGAGAAACAGCGACTACATTAAGGTTTAATTCGGAGAATCCTGGAGGAAGAGCCGCATTATTGACCAAGGTTACAAACGTTGGCCCTGAGCTTTCGACGGCAAAATTATTGAGGGTTCCGGGTGATACGTAGTTGACAAAACTGTTCAGGGTAACAACCACTCGCATCGAACCAATCGGAATAGTAGCGCTTCCTTCCAGGTTTTCGAATACAACCCGAACAACCCCGGGATGATTGGGGCCAGCAAATGTATTGGGATCACTATTGAGCGTTATGACTTGAATATTTGTAGATGCGTTTGCAGTGGGTGGTTGGGCAATCGCATCTTTTCCCCAAAAGAGGGCTGAAAGCGCCAGTAGAAGTACATAGATTCGTTTCATAGCCTGTTTTGTTAGTAATGTTAGTATCCCCGTTATGAAGGTTTAATTTCCCCGGGTGGACAGATTCGGTAGCCCACCCGGGGAGTCAGATTTTTATTCGTTGGTTATAACCGCTGAGGCAACGTTGTTGGAACTATTGGTTTCGCCCCCTGAACCGGCTACGATGCTGAAGTTCAGGTTGGCTGTTCCTTTGGCTGCCGTGCTGGCTATGGTCAACGACATGGTAATTGGTTTGGAGGAGCCTCCGTTGATGGTTACCCCCGGTTTCGACGTCAACGTAAACGAGAATTGGTCGGAGGAAAGGGTCCACTCATCGCCAGCGCTGCCGGTAAGGGCAATGGTATAGGCTGCAGTGGGTTTGGTAATCCGAACCGTTATTGTCCCGTCGGTGACTGAACCAGCCGTCAGGTTGAACACATTTAACGTGAGGTTTTTCGTGCCGCCAGTGGCAGGATACAACCGGTCGGGCATGGACAAGGTCGGGTATAAATCCACACCAGGATCGGTATAATCCGGGTTGCCATCGTTGTCCGTATCGGGCAGCGGGGGACTGTTGGAGTCGCCGTAGGTGTTGGGGGCTCCGTCAACGGTTTGCGGAATACCATCCCGATCGTCGCCATCGGCCGCATCCACAACGCCATCGTTATTGGCATCCAGCGAGCCCGGGTTCGGAATACCGCTTTCGTACAAGTCTTTGACACCGTCGTTGTCACTGTCCAGATCGCGGTAGTTTGGGGTGCCATCGTTGTCGGCGTCGCCTGGGGTTAGCCCGTTTCCGGCTGAGGTCGGAATACCGTTTGATCCATCGGCGGGTGGCCCATCGGCAATACCGTTGTTGTCGGCATCGGTTCCGCCCGCTTCAACCACGTCGTTGATGCCGTCATTGTCGCTGTCCAGATCCATGTAATCCGGAATACCGTCTGGGTCGCTTTGGGTTGGATTCGTGCCGTCCGGGCCCCGTTCAACCGCGTCGGGAATACCGTCGTTGTCACTGTCCAGATCGCGGTAGTTTGGCACCGGATCGCCGTCCGTGTTCGGGAGAGCCGGACTGTTGGCATCGCCAAATGAATCCGGAGCGCCATCAACAGTTTGCGGAATACCGTCGTTATCACCACCGTCGGCGGCATCCACAACGCCGTCTTTGTTGCTATCGAGCGACCCCGGGTTGGTGATACCACTTTCGTACAAGTCAAAAATACCGTCGCCATCGCTGTCTAGATCGCGGTAGTCCGGATTGCCATCGCCATCCGTGTTCGGTGGGATCAAACCGTTACCAGCCGTGGCCGGAACACCGGTGCGGGAATCGACCGAGCCATCGGCTCTGCCGTTGTTGTCGGTATCGACGCCACCGCCTTCGATAACGTCATTGATGCCGTCGTTGTCGCTGTCCAGATCAATGTAGTCTGGTTTGCTGTCCGAATCGCTATTGATCGGGTTATTGCCGTCTGGCCCTCTTTCAACCGAATCCAGGATGCCGTCATTATCGCTGTCCAGGTCGCGCAGGTCCGGATTGCCATCACCATCGGTATCGCGGTTCGGATCCCCACTTGGGTTTTCAACGGTATCGGGAATGCCATCGTTGTCATCATCCGGATCGCAGTCGTCGGTCAACCCGTCTCCGTCAAAATCGAGCGCACTGCCTCCCGTTACGCAAGAATCATTGCAGTCAGGAACACCATCCCCATCGGTATCTTCGACAATGTAGACATCATGAATGCGGTATTCACCCAATAAACCGGCAACACTACCGATACTGATTTGCAAACGGTTGAAATTGCCGGGCGGATAAAAACCAACGGTTGTGCGATTGGTGGAACCCGATATCAAGGTTAGGTCGAGCAGTGTATTGGCATCTGAAGTGCCTACCAGCGTAGTGCCGTTATAAGCACGAATGGTTATACTGTTGAGTAAATCAGCGTCAATCAGGCTATTTTCTTTCGAAATTCGAAACGCCACAAAGGAGGTAGATGGAAAAGTTGTGCCATCATTGGCAACGGTTACACGGGCGCCAGCCCCGACCGATACACCCGTGTTGTAGGTAGCATAATCGTTCGTCGTGGTGTTAACAACCCGTTCCGGATTCTCCAAAGCTGAGAATAAAGCTAAAGTGCCGTAGAGTCCGGTCCATTGATCCCCTGTTACCAGCGACCATTTGTATTTGCCAGTACCATTTTCATTGAGTAGGGTCTCGCAGTTGGTACAGTTCGCCGGTTCTTCGAATGCACCATACACCCGAATTGAACCGACATTGACATTAGCCGGTTGATTAATTCGCAGCCGGACTTCGTTGAAATCTTGTGAGGTTACGAATCCTAGCTTTTGCTTCAGAATACTTCCGCTGCCTCTTAGTAAAGAAAGGCCCAATAAATTAGTGCCGGTGCTGCTCAAGGTTCGTTCTTCTTTCTTGACACCGTATAAATAGGTCTCAATCGTGATGGTATTGAGAACACTCGCGCTCAATATGGTATTAGCGTTGTTGGGCGAAATGATAAAACCGGCCCGGCTCCCGGCGGGATAGTAATTTCGCGTGTCCAGAACGCCAGCCGATACAGTGGAAAGCACACCCGCCGTGGGTGTCAGGAGGGCATAATTATTTTTATCGCTATCAACCAGTCGATTTTGGTCAGTTAATGAGCAAGCTGCGCAGGTAAACGCACCGTTGTAAATCACTTCCGTACCAATCCCGTTGATGTAATCATCGCAGACGGCATTGTTTTCCAGATTACAATTTTGCGGAAAAGCAACCGCACCGTATACCCGCAAGTTGCCCAAAACGGTTGCGTTCAAGGTGCTGGTATTCAGTCGTATTTCGTCGAAGGGCTGAGTGGCAATAAAAGTGGCATAAAGTTTTTCTTCACTGCCCAGCAGCGCCCCCGAAAGCAACGCGCCGACCTGCACCGCGGCCTGACTGGTAGGCGCCCCGTTGAGGTAGGTCTTCATTGTGAGGTCGTTCAGGACCGATAGGTTTGTGACGCCGGCTCGGGAGAGCACAAAACCCGTTACGTGGTTTGCAGGATAATCAACGGAGTTGTTTCGGACACTGATGCCTTGGGCATTTAGCGTTGTGCCCAATGCACTGATAATCGCGCCTGCGTTCGCGTACGTTTCAAGGCTGTTGTCAACCACCCGTTGCAGTTCAGTATAACTGTTTCCCAGGCAGAGCGAGTTTACGCAAATGGTCGTACTGGAAAATGCAGTTACTTCTACGCCCGGGCCCGAAATAGGAGCGTAGCACGATTGAGCACGCGCCGACAGGATGTTGCCTGTCACAAAGGCGGTGATCAGAAATAACAAGTAGATGTGTCGATATTGTCGGGGCAGTACGCACTTAATTCGCTCGGTTAAAGAGTAAAGTGGAGCCATAGCCAATCTGTTTAAATAAAAATTTGATTTCCTTAATTCGAAATGTTTAGGCAAAGTGATACCGGTTAGCCTTTTTTTAAGGCTATATCAAAGACGATTAAAACCGTGTCTTAAAAGTTAATTTTGCTCTAAACCGTGTTTATAAGGCATAGATTACAACCAGCAACTTGCTTAAAAGAAGAGGAGTCTTTCGGGCAAGATGCAGATTCGAGTGAAACAAATGTCTGATAATAGTGCTAAAAGGTATTGTGGCTGTATCAGTGCTTTTTGGAGGGAAAACACCACGGCCAGCAATGCTTTGAGCGCAGATCTGTAAATTTTAAATGCGAGTACAGCGTCAGGGTATCAATGGAATGACGTCCTAATTCTGTCGTTTCCTACTCGAAGGTGTAAAAGATAATTTTTACTCCGTAATTAAATGATAGTCAGCATATTGATGTGATGCTGCTAAGAGGCCACTAGAGGATTTGGCCTATTAAACAGAGCTGAAAACCGGTCAGCGTGTGCTGGACCGGGAGAACGGTTCTAAGACCATTCCAGAGGTTGAATAAAAAGTGATTTTCATACACTGGTTGAGTAAAAGGTTTGACAGAGTGTTTGTACGGGCAACTTTACACTGTTTTTAACTGAATGTCAAATTTTACAATGTCTTTTTGTTGTCTGTTTATTATACGGTATATCACTTGATAATAACCAGTATAGTACTGAATAAATTAAACTGGTTAATAGATTAGTAATAATGGTTACTTAGCAAAAAGTTTGCCAAAAAAATGCTGTTTTTATAAAAATAGGCTTACTTACTGAATGGGTAGTATGTTCTAATTGTGCAGAATAGTATGTTTTATTCTTTGGAATTAAAGTTTCATATAACTTATGTTTAATATTTATTTATTATCAAGGATATAAATGCGTGTTTAGTCTATTGTTAATCGCAGTAACGTAACGAATACGCGGCTAATCTACGCTGAAATGATGAACGAGGGCCATCGCAAAGACCACGCCAAATACGGTTATTTGATTAGTATCGTGCGTATTTTTTGGTTGGAAAAGGGAAATAAGCCGGTAAAGCGTAACTTTGCCCCCCTTTTATCCAGACACAACAGCCATGACAGCTCCTTCGTGCGGCATCGATTTTGGTACTTCCAACTCCAGTATCGCAACTGATAACGGCATGACCGTCGACCTTGTTCCGGTTGAAAACGCCCACGTGACCATTCCCAGCGCTATTTTTTTTCGGCGGGCCGATAACAAGACGTTCTATGGCCGGACCGCCATTGACCAGTTTTTGGATCGGCAGCCCGGTCGTTTTATGCGGAGTTTAAAACGAGTGCTGGGAACTTCGCTCATGGCGCAGGGAACCGTTGTGAACGGCACGGTAATGAACTTTGCCAAAATTATTGCTTCGTTCCTGAAAACGCTGAAAGAAAAGGCGGATGTTGCCGTTGGGCAGGACATCGAACAGGTGGTGCTGGGACGTCCGGTACATTTTGTGGATCAATCGCCCGAGTCGGATGCCCGGGCCGAGGCTGAATTAAGAGCTATTGCGCAACAGATTGGGTTCAAATACATTGATTTTCAATTCGAACCCATTGCTGCGGCTTTTGCTCACGAAGCCCGGCTGACGGGCGAAAAGTTGGCGCTGGTGGCTGACCTGGGCGGAGGAACCTCCGACTTTACGGTGATCCGGCTATCCAGCCAGTCGGTCTACAAAGCGGACCGTTCGTCGGATATTCTGGCCAATACTGGCATCCGGGTTGGCGGCAATGACTTTGACAAGGATTTGACCCTGGCAGCCATCATGCCGGAGTTAGGCTACCGCAGCACGTACGGGGATAAACGTCTGGAAGTGCCGCTGAAACCGTTTCACGATCTGGCCGAATGGAGCAAGGTCAATTTTCTGTATACGCCCAAACTGATCACGCAACTTCGGCAATTGCTGCACCAGTCGCACGATAAACCGCGGTTTAAACGTCTGTTGAACGTATTGGAAAACGAAACCGGGCACTCGCTACTGGCTGCTGCCGAAAGTGCCAAGATTGCGCTGACTGATCACGCTACCTATCATACGTCATTTGATTTCATCGAACCGGATTTTTACATTCCCATCCAACGGGCTGTGTTCGAAACCGCGATTCGGGGCGAAGTTCATAAAATTTCGACCTCCGCTTTGCAATGCCTGCAGGATGCGGGCGTACGCAACGAAGACATTGAGCTCGTTATTCTCACCGGCGGCTCTACCGAAGTGCCGCTGGTGCAGGCCGAGTTCAAACGGTTATTCATAAACGCAGCCATCGCTGACGAGAACAAGCTTTCCAGTGTCGGATTGGGATTGGCCTACGACAGCCGGAACAAGTTTGGGCGGGGAGCGCGTTCGTAAAACCGTTCAAACCCGGTAAATACCGTCGTCCTTAATCACGATCTTGCGCTCCCTGAACAGCGTGCCCACGGCTTTTTTGAACGTTTTCTTACTCATTTCCAGCGTTTGGTAAATCTCATCCGGATCGCTTTTATCGTGCAGGGGCAAAAAACCACGCTGTTGTTCCAGAACCGTCAGAATCCGCTGGGCACTGGGTTCCACGTTTTCATAGCCCGGCTTTTGTAAGCTGACATCGATCCGGTCGTCTTCCCGGATTTGTTTGATGTAGCCCGTCAGCTGGTCGCCCGGGTAGACACGCTGGAAAACCTCGTTGGCGTACACCAGGCCCTTATAGCGGTTGTTGATGATCACGTTAATACCCAGATCGGTTGACTCGTAGGCGAGCAACGACACCTCCTGGCCTTCTTCCAGATTCGGTTTACCCGAGTCCAGAAAGCGGTTTAGGCGACTGGAGGCTACCAGCCGGTCGGTTTCGTGGTCGAGGTACAGGTACACTACATACCAGCGCCCTGCTTCCATTGGGCGGCTTTGCTCCCGGTAGGGCACCAGCAAGTCTTTTTCCAGGCCCCAATCCAGAAACGCCCCCACGCGCGTCACCGAAACCGCCTGCAAGCGGGCAAACTCGTTGCGCTTGATCCTGGGCGTTAGCGTAGTGGCAATCAGGCGGTCTTCCGAGTCGGTGTACACAAACACATCGATGGAATCACCGACGCGCAGCGTTTGGGGAACGTACTTATTAGGCAACAAAATGTCGGTGCCGTCTTCGTCACCCAGAAAAACCCCTACGCTGGTTTCCCGGAGCGCCTGGAGCGTATTTATTTTGCCAATGTATATCATGTTGTTTTTGATGGGTGGATGGTTACTTAGCCTGCTGCGTTGCCCAGGTATCCATTTTACGTTCCAGCACGTCCAGTGGCATACAACCATCTTTCAGGAATTCATCGTGAAAAGCAGCCAGCTGAAATTTGCCACCCAGCTGTTGTTCGTATTGGGCGCGGAGCTCCCGGATTTTCAGCGCTCCGATTTTGTACGACAACGCCTGACCGGGAATGGCCATGTACCGCTCAATTTCGGCCACGGCACCCTCTTCCGCAATGGGCTCGTTTTCCATCATGTACTGGATCGCCTGTTCGCGGGTCATTTGCTTCGTATGCAGGCCAACGTCCACCACGAGCCGAATGGCGCGGTGAATCTCGTCGTTCAGCGCCCCCATGTATTGGTATGGATCGGTGTATAAACCCAGTTCTTTGCCCAGCGACTCACAATACAGCGCCCAGCCTTCGCCGTAAGCACCATACCACGCAAACCGTCGGAACTTGGGCAGGCTGGTGTCTTCCTGCTGCAACGAGATCTGGTAGTGATGGCCCGGAATGGCTTCGTGCAGAAAGAGCGACTCCATACCGGACGTAACGTTAAACTTGGTGGCATCCGGAATCGGTACGTAGAAAATGCCAGGGCGGCTCCCGTCGGCCGAAGCCGGGTTGTATTCCGCACTGGCCGATGCTTCACGGAACTTCTCCGTTTGGCGGATTTCAAACTTCGATTTTGGCGTTTTGGTGAACATCGTCTGCAAATGCGGCTCGATTTTGGCCAGAATCGCATTAAAAGCCGCCAGCACTTCTTTAGGTTGTTTGTAAGGGTAAAGCTTTGGATCGGTTTTGAGATGCGTAAAGAACTGGGCCAGCGTTCCGGTAAAGCCGACCTGGGTTTTTACTTTTTCCATCTCGCTCCGAATCCGGGCTACTTCTTTCAGGCCGGTCTGGTAGATTTCCTCCGGTTTTTTGTCGGTAGTGGTCCAGGTCCGAACCAGGTAATCGTAAATCTCCGCGCCCTGCGGAATTGCGTCGATGCCCGAGGTCGTGCGGGCTTTGGGCAGGTACTCGTTTTGTAGAAAATCACCCAGCTTCTTATACGTCGGTACGATTTCCTCCAGGATGGCTTTTTGGTAGGCCGTCGTCAGCCGGTTTTTGTCGGCTTCGCTAAAGTCTTTTGGTAAGTTGTTGATCGGGCCATAAAAGAGGCTTTTGGTCGGGTCGGTTACCACCAGTTCGGTCATCTGCGGCACCATTTTTACCACCAGACTTTTGGGCCAGACAATGCCGGTAGCCAGCCCTTTCCGGAAGTTAGCCACCGCCGTATCGCCCCAAACCCGAAAGGCCGAAACGCGTTTGAGCCAGTCGTCGTAATCCTTAACGGTTTTGAACGGTTGCGCGCCCGCTCCACTGCCCAACTGACCGAAGGTTAGTGTCAGCCCGTCAAATTGCGAAAACGGCAGGTACTCGAGGTGAAATTTGAACGATTCGAGTTGCAGTTCGAGTTCGCGTTTGAGAATATCGTACGAGATTTTATCTTCATCCGTCAGCTTCTCACGGTCAAAGCCTTTCAGTTTTTCGAGTTGGGCGGAGTAAAATGCCTTCGTCTGATCGAGAAATTCCTGCGAAATGCTGTTGGGAAGCTGATCATTGTACCGGTGATCGCCCTGATACGTGGCTTCCAGCGGGAACAGTTTCAGGCGTTCTTCAAAATAGTCGTCAACGGTTTTGGCAAACGCTTCGTTGGTGGCAGTATTTTCCTGCCCGTGATTGTTACAAGCCATTACGGTAGCCGTCAGTACAGCGGCAATTAGTATTTTTTTCATCATTGGATTCCGGCAGCAACGATTTGACCGGAAAGGTAGAAAGAAACCGTCGAAAACCCTGAAAACGGTTGGCGGACTAAAACCGTCGACCAGCAAAAGCCCGGGCCATCTCTTTTGCTGGTTGACAAAATCGTGTCTGGTAACCGTCAGCATCGGTTGGTGCGAAAGTAGATCAGGTTAGTTCTTCATCATGGCCCGCATTTTTTCCTGATCCCGCCGGCGGTTTTCGAGCAGTTGCTGGGCGTAGGTTTTCAAGGAGGCATCTTTGGCAAAAGGAAGATAAGCTTCCGTCAGATCAATACTGTCCTGCTGATGCTGCGTGAGTACCGTCAGGAAATCTTTGTCGGCGTCGCCGGTCATGCGTCCGTTCAGTTCGTTCTTCAGATCCAGTTCCATTGCCAGCAACTTCTGGTCGATGAGCTGCGTAAACTCCGGGTTGGGCCCACCCGACCGGATTTGAATGGCTATTTTGCGCAGTTCATTGACTTCTCGTTCCTGCTCCGCCATCATGCGCTGTAGAGCCGTTGTTAAAGCCGGACTTTTGCTGCTTCGGAGCCCTTGTTGCAACAGCTCGGCTGCTGTTCGGTCGTGAATGCGGAGCAGGACGGCGTAGTCGTGGTCCGGGTCGCCAATTCGTTTCGTCGCTTTTAACTGATTCAACAGGTTCGCCAAAGGCTGCATCAGCACCTGATTGGCAACGTTTGTGCTGCTGCGGCTGGCCGATTCGGTCCGGACCTCGCGTCCGGCGGGCGGTTGAGTAGGGTTCGGCGTCTGGCCGGTTGGGGCCGGTTGTCCACCCGTTGTCGTTTGTCCATAGGCCGACAGCAGGCCGGTGCTCCAGAGCATGGTAACCAGCGCCAAAGCCGCCGGGCGGAAATTTACTTTACGAGTTTTCATCGCGTTGAGTCATTAAGTGGTAACATGGCTGTTTCTTACAAACGCGCTGACCTCGATTTCGTTTGGACAATTTGATTGTGTGCTCCGGGAATCCTGTTTTTTATTCATGCAGAATTACGGCCCGGTCAGAATAGGGGAAAAGGCCCACAAACGGGTCCTTCTTTCTATATTTACCTACTATTCCGCAAAAGATACTTCATGCAAACAACCTTTTCGAGTTCCTTTCCGAACTCCGCCGATTCTGTTAAAATACCGACCTATATCTACGCCGTCGTCTTTTCGTCGCTTTGTATTGTCTGGGGACTACTCTGGGACATTATGTGGCATATGAGTATTGGCCGTGACGGGCTGTTTGCTCCCCCGCATTTACTGATGTACGTCGGGGCGGTTGTGGCCGGGCTATTTTCCGGCTTTAAGATTTTACAACTGACACTCGTCCAACGTAACCCTGAAAGAAGCCATTCGGTCCGGTTTTGGCGCGTTTTTTATGGCTCGCTGGGTGCCATGTACTGCGTTTGGGGTGCCCTGGCCATGCTGACTTCAGCACCGTTTGACGACTGGTGGCACAATACCTACGGTCTGGATGTTCAGATTCTGACTCCGCCCCATACGGTTTTGCTCATAGGAATGATGACGGTTCAGTTCGGGGCTATGATTGGGGTACTGGCCCTGCAAAACCGGTATGCCACGCAACCAGCTTTGGGAAATGAGCGGCAGGCCCGACGGCTTAAGGTGATGTTTGCCATCGCAGCCGGATTATTGCTGAGTATCTTATTTACCATGCTGTCGGAGAAGATGGGCCCCTGGGCTTCACACCATTCCTCGTCGTACATTACAATGGGCATTGCGTTTCCGTTTTACCTCTTGGCGGTTGGCCGGGCTTCGACGTTGCGGTTTCCAATCACGATTACAGCGGGTGTTTATATGCTGACCATGTTGATTCCCAGCTGGATTTTGCCGTTGTTTCCGGCTACGCCCCGGCTGGGGCCGGTCCTGAACCCCATTACCCACTACCAGGCGTTCTTATTTCCACTGCTGCTGATTATCCCGGGGTTTGCGCTGGATAAATTGCTGCACCGTTTTGGTCAGGGTAAACTCAACGACTGGCTGCTGGCAGCTCTCACCGGTACCACCTTCGTCCTGATTCTGGTGGTGGTTCAGTGGTTTTTTGGTGCATTTCTGCAAACATCGCCCTACGCCCGGAACGGTTTTTTTCTGGCCGATTCCATGTCTTACGACAATGACCCCAACTGGCCGTACCGCTACCAATTTCACCCGTACTGGCTCGAATCCGTGCCCGCTTTCTTGCAGGGAATCGGCATTGCCGTGGTTTGTGCCATCCTGTCAGCGCGGGTAGGGCTGTTGTGGGGAAACTGGATGAAACGGGTGCAACGCTAGAAGTGAAGAGTTAATAGGAGTTACCAGCACGAGTCGACTTATCATCATGAAACGCTTTCAGGTTAGGCTATTTTTATATTCGCTTATTGGATCATTGATGCATTCCGCCCTGGCCCTGGCCCACATTGGCAGCCCGGGGGTGATGGTACAAAAACAGGCCGGTAAGTATCAGATTCTGGTGAGCGTGGTGCCGCCAGACGTGATTCCGGGAACGGCTAAAGTAACGGTTTTTGTGGAAAATGGCCGGGTCGATCGCATTCAGGCGCGACCGGTTTATTTCTTCGCCGGCGATGAAGGCGCTCCGGTACATGATGAGTTGCAGGCTATCGGCGAAAACCGGTTTGAAGGGGTGGTCTGGATGATGGATTCGGGGTCGTCCAGCGTGGAAATGATGCTGGACGGACCGGATGGCAAAGCTACCCTCGTGGCTCCGGTGGTTTCGGTGCCGACCAAAATGGAACCCATGCCAACCGGAACGGGCGTTGGACTGGCGGCCCTCGGTCTTTTGCTCGTTTTTCTGCTCATCACCACGGTGGGCGCCAGCCTGTCCGATGGTACACTCAAACCCGGGCAACCCGCCCCGAAATCGTTGCGCCGGAAACGGTGGGTCGGCATGGGCGTTGCCGCCATGTTGCTGGGCCTGGGGCTGACGGGCTGGCGGACGTGGTGGAACAGCTGGGCGGATGAATACCGCACCGAGCAGCTGTATGCCCCGCTGCCTATCGACGTCAATGTGGCTAAAACCGCCGATAGCCCGGCCAGAATGGTGATTCAGCTTGATACATCCCGGTTTGCGGAAAGCAAAAGTAAACGCCGACGGCTGCATTTTCTGGTACCGGACCATGGAAAACTGATGCACGTTTTTCTGGCGCGGGTGCCGGGTCTCGACGCGTTTGCGCACCTCCATCCCGACCGGCGCGATCTAACGCATTTTGAAGCTGGTTTACCCCAGCTACCCGCCGGAAAATATTTACTGTATGCGGATGTGGTATACCGCAACGGTTTTGCCGAAACCCTGACCGATACGGTATCCCTGCCTGAGCTGAGTACGCCAAACCGGACGTTTCAGAATGGCGCAAAACTTGACCCGGACGATAGCTGGCTGGTGACGGAGCCGATGGGCGTTAAGGCGAATGCCGTTGGATTGCCGCACCTCGACGATGAGATGGTTCTGTGCGGTATTCCGGGGGCCAGTTCCAACCTGAGCGATGGGTCCACGATGCTCTGGACCGACAAACCCGCGCAGATGCTCGAAGCCGGAAAACCGTATCTGTTGAAATTTGCCCTGGCTGATCCGGCCGGGAAGCCCGCACCACTGGAACCGTATCTGGGCATGGGTGGGCACGCGGCCATCATCCGGTCCGATGGAACGGTTTACATTCATCTGCATCCGGTGGGCACGTACTCGATGGCCGCCGAATCCTTTTTGGTTGACCGGATTGCCGATACGGCGCGGAGTTTCCGGTATCCCGATCCACACGTGTTCAGCGACAGCGTTGATCGGTACGTCCGTCACCTGAAGCAACTGCCGGAGGGCGAGAAAAATAAGCTGTTGATGGCCGCAATGCCCACCATGTCTCACGCAATGAAAGTAACTAACATGGTGGAATTTCCGTACGCCTTTCCGCGGGCGGGGCATTATCGAATCTGGGTTCAGGTGAAACGGAACGGGCAGGTGCTGACGGGCGTTTTCGATACGCAGGTGAAGGAAGCGGTGTTGTGAAAAGGCCGGTGGTCGCGTTTTTCCTCTTGTCCTTTGCGGCTTCCCACGTATCTTTACAAAAAGTCAACTTGCCGTTATGAGAATTGTGATTGCATTAGGGTTGGTTTTTCTGAGTGCAACGGGTTATGCCCAAACCAGAAAAACAGCCGCTAAGCCCGGGCTGGGACCGCAGATTTATGAACAATATTGTTTGGCTTGTCACCAGGTTGATGGATCCGGTGTTCCGAATCTATACCCGCCACTGAAACAAACCGATTGGGTTCAGGGGGATAAAACCCGGCTGATCAATGTTATCCTGAAAGGGTTGCAGGAGCCGATTGAAATCAATGGAGAAACGTTTGATAATGTGATGCCCGCCCACGATTTTCTCTCGGACAAAGAGATTGCGGATGTGCTGACCTTCATCCGCAGCAGTTTTGGCAACAAAGCCGACGCGATTTTGGCGGAGGACGTGAAGAAAGTCCGGGCCGCTAAGTAGCTTGAATCGAATTCCGAACCAAAAACGTCCCGGCGACCGGTTTACGCCATCCATATCCTGCTAATCCTCTACCCCATGAAGAAACTTTTTAGTACAATCTTTTTGCTACTCAGCCTGGTCTCTTCAGGTTTCTCGCAGCCGAAATCACCGGTTGGCCTGCAGTTGTATAGTTTTCGGGAGCAGTTTCCGAAAGATATTGCCGGAACTATGGCAAAAATCCGCGAAATGGGCTTTCGGGAAGTAGAAGTGGCTGGCACCTACGGCATGGAGCCTGCAGAATTTCGGAAGCTACTCGAAAAAAACGGCCTGAAAGCCATCAGTACCGGCGCGTCTTTCGAAGACCTGGAGCGGAATGTACCGAAAGTACTGGCAGAAGCCAAAGCACTCGGCGTCAAATACGTGATGTGTGCCTGGATACCGCACAACGGTGATACGTTCACAATCGAAAATACCAAGAAGGCTACCGACGTGTTCAACACGGCGGGCAAACTCCTGCGCGATCACGGTATTTCCTTTTGCTACCACATTCACGGTTACGAATTTCAGCCGTATAAAGAGGGAACGTTCTTCGACTACATGGTCGAATTTCTGGAGCCCCAATACTGCAATTTCGAGATGGACGTGTTTTGGGTAAAACACCCCGGCCAGGACCCCATTGCGCTGCTGAAAAAATATCCGAAACGGTTTCCACTAATGCACCTGAAAGATCGCAAACCCGGTACGCCCGGCAACAATACCGGTCACGTCGATGTGGAGTCTAATGTAGCAATTGGCAAAGGCGATCTGGGAATTGCCGAAATTATGAAGCAGGCCC
Source organism: Larkinella harenae (assembly GCF_054780515.1). Classification (NCBI taxonomy): domain Bacteria; kingdom Pseudomonadati; phylum Bacteroidota; class Cytophagia; order Cytophagales; family Spirosomataceae; genus Larkinella; species Larkinella harenae. The sequence goes on from NZ_BAAGWE010000001.1 coordinate 1,555,590, forward strand.
GCAAATCGGGCGTCAAACACTATTTCATTGAAGACGAATCGTCGCGCTCTATGGAGCAGATGCCGGAAAGTGTGGCCTATCTGCGTAGCCTGAAATAAAGTTATTGCATCATAAAAAAACCGTTGACCCTGAGGGTCAACGGTTTTTTTATGACTGAAGTTTTAGGCAGAAACTTTCAGTTGTTTATCATCGGTTTTCCGGTTTTTGTGCGGATCGTAGGCGGTGAAAAACGTTAACCAGGAACGGCGCGCCAGTCGGAAAAAGTAAGGAGTCAGCAAAATGAGCGTGGGCGTCAGACCAATCAGGTAATGATTCAGATCGATTTTGAGCCACTGCACAAATACGAAAAAGGTAAGCAGGGTGTAAAGGGTGTAAAACGCGTAACTCACAAACATGGAGCCCCAGTAGAAACCAGGTTCCGGAATGAGCACTTCTCCGCAATGAGGGCATTTTTCGTGCATTTCGTCAAATCGTCGGCTGTAAGCGCTTTTGGTGACGAAAAAGTCGCCCTGATGGCAACGCGGACATTTATTGAAGACAATGCTATATAATCGGTTATCTTTTAACATGGCTTTCGGACGGTTTGTACTCAAATGAAATAATTCAGTACCAACACAAAGGTACCGCCCACAGGCCTTTTTTGGAAAGACAAAACCGGATAGGTATGGTACAAATCAACGATTGGGTGACAAAGCCAACCGAAACTCGGCGGGTGTTTGCCGGGTATGTTTTTTGAAAAAGCGGACGAAATAGGAAGGATCTTCAAAACCGAGCTGAAAGCCAATCTCTTTTACGGATCGGGTCGTGTGCGTCAGCAAGCGCTGGGCTTCAATAATCTGTCGTTCATGCAACAACTGGCTGGCGGTTTTGTCCAGCACTTTCTTGCAAATGGAGTTGAGGTAATTCGGAGTGATGTTCATCTGGTCGGCGTAAGCGGCCACTTCCCGAACGGTTAGAAACTGCTGTTCCAGTAATTCCTCGTACTGCCGGATGCGGTCGTACCAATTGGTGTCGGTATTGGGCCTTTTTTCTGTATAAAGCCGGTTGGCGGTTTCCAGAATCAGGTGAACATACGACAGAAATACTTCGGCCCGGTTGAGCTGGCGGGCGCTGTACTCCTGCCAGGCATACCCAAACAAGTCCCGAAACAGCGCCGGATTGTTGCCGACTTCCAGCAGCGGCTGGTGCTGGTGAGAATGGTAAAAAGGGTACTGAAACAGGCGATTGCCAAAACGACTCCGGAAGAAATTGGCTTCAAAAAAGAGATTGAACCCTGTCACATCATCAGAAAGTTGCCAGCTATGTACCTGACCCGGCGTCAGAAAGTAAAGCTGATAGGGGGCAATGGGATGCGTTTTGAAATCGATGGTGTGCGTGCCGCTGCCGCTGGTGATCCACATCACCAGATAAAACGTGTGGGAGTGGGGGTTGTCGATGCCTTTGAATTCCTGTACCAGTTTTTCCAGGCGGGTCATGTAAAAGAGCGTGTCGGGCTCGTGACGGGGAAAGGCCTGAAGTTTGTAAACCGGTACGGATGCAGACATAGAAATACACAAGAGAAGACCGCTGGGAGAGGCTAGAAAAGATCGAATGACAGATTGCCTTTATTCTCTTGGCTAGCCTCGCCCAACCCAGTTATAAATTCGGTTTTACCATTCGTTTGGCGCGCAGAAAACGATTCAGTTCGAATACATCGAAATTGGGTGCTGAAGGGTCCATGCTGGAAATCCGGATTTGGCCCGACGCGTGGATGAATTCGTTGTTACCGATCCACATGGCAACGTGGATGACGCGTTCGGGCTGATCGGCGGTAGCGGGTACGCCGAAAAAGAGCAGGTCGCCGGGCCGGAGCTGGCTAAAGTTTTTACCGGGCGTTTCGACCAGTTCGCCTTCGTTGACCTGCTGGGAAGCATCGCGCGGCAACTGCTGACCGTTGAGCATATAAACGGTTTTGGTAAAACCGCTGCAATCCATGCCTTTGACGGATGTGCCGCCCCACAGGTACGGGATTCCCATCAGGCTTTTGGCCGTACTCACCAGCGCGTCTTCGGTGGGCTTGGCCGCAGCCAGCCAGTGGTTCAATCGCTGCGCATCCCGTTTGAGAATATAGCCGGTTCGGCCATCGGGATACCGCACCTGGAAGTATTTTCTGTTTTCACTGACCAGCACCAGCATGTTACCGGCAACGATATCCGATACGGTTTGAGCGCTTTTACTGGCCTCGCTGTACACAAAACCGAACGGGCTGGTGTAAATAACTTTTTCGGCGGCCTGCCATTGTTCAAAATCGGCTTTGGTCATGAGTTGCAACGCCCCGGCATCCGTCCAGGCAATGTATCGATCGGGCGTTTGTACCTGATACCAACTCCGGTCCTTATCCCAGACGTTCAGCGGCATACCCAGCAACGCCTGGGTCGATAGCTCGGCCGCGTTCCGGGCGTTTGTACGCAGGTTGGCCACTGAAATATTCACGATGGCAAAGGTCTTCTCCCCCAGCACCGGCGTGGGCAGCAGTTGAATCTGGTCGACCACCGTCCGATCGGTGACCCGGAGCTGCCGCAACAATGCCTGCTTGGCCTCGGGCAAATTCGTAAATCCCGTCAGGTTACCCAACGAATCCGCTTCCACATTGAAGATCGCCACGCGTTTGTCGGGTGCGTACTGATGCCGGACAGAATCGATGACCTGTTGGAGGGATTGGGTAAAGCCGTCGGCAGACGCCAGACAAAGCAAGGCAAAACCAAGAAGGATTTTTTTCATGATAGAACGTACAGCGCAGACAAACTACGCAAAAATACAAAAGCCAGAGACGAATACGAATCTGGCGTGAGAGTTATATGATTGAATTCGGTGTGGTTGTCGACCACAAAAACCGCTGGTCTACCGTTATTTCTTCCCGTTAAAAGCGAGTTTTAACTCGTCACCGCTGTCGGGGTCGGTGCCGGAAACGTTGAAAATAATGAAATCGCCGTCGGCATCACCAATCCGATCGCCATCGGCGTACAGCCCAAAATTTGAACCCGATTCTTTTATTTCGATATCAAGCCCTTCAACGAGTGAATGATTTCCTTCTCCTTCCAGGTACAAGCTCACGTTCAGGCTCGCTTTGTCGGCCGACTTTCTGGTGATTTTGACGGTTCCCGACGCAACGGTTTTTCCACTTTCCATCATTGGCAGCGTCGGCAGTTCAATTTCGTTGGCCCCCATGATGAAATGGAACGAACTCAATTTATACGTACCGGCCACGTTCGAAGCAGCATCGGCGGTTTCGTTGGGTCCGGGATTGGTATTATCTTTTTTGCAGGCACCGAAGGTAACCAGGACGAGCAGAAAAAAGACAATCGGGTTCATCAGTAGGAGGGCGTTGTTCGCTGCAAACGTAGCGTCGAACTCACCCATCGCCAACCGATGATGGTATGAAGCGTAATTTTAAGCACCTGAATCGTAGGCAACTGCTGTTGAAATCAACGGCCTCGTTCACGGCATGGAGTCGTAATTAACCCGAAAGCGGCTCAGATCGGGCCGATTAAGGCGTTTTCGTTTGACTTCATAATCGAAAAGGATGCGCCCCAGGTTGGCCATGAAGGGGTGGCCAATGGTTTGGTAATCGTACAGATTGTCGTTAAAAATGCCGTCGTCGTTGCACAGAATCACTGCCGACAGCAGAAATTCCACATTCTTCTCAAAATCAACAATGTACGCATTGTCGATCATGTAACCGTAAGCATCACCTACTTTATTAAAAATGCGTACCGAAGCCGGAATTGGGCTTTTGGCGTCGCCGAACACCAGAAATTTACAGTAGCTATCGTAATAACTGGAGTCGTAGCGGGGGTAGCGCGATTCGCGGGGGTATTGCGAGAGATAGCGGTACAAAAACCGGTAGTCGTCGGCGGTCAGATCGAATGTATGGCGGGCGGGCACATCGTCCGGAAACAGCACCGCCCGCAGCATAGTCTGCTGATCTTCGAGCGAGAAAAAGTTCTTTTCCGTAAAGTCAAACGGCTGGTTTACCCGCGTTCCATTGGTAAAATACCCCGTTCCCCGGAGAATGGGCCGGGTTGGCCGGGCTATTTTGTCGCAAACCTGCGCTGGTTGGTGGTACAAAACCGTGTCTCCCTGGACGAATCGGATGGCGTTGGTCCGGCGGTTTTGCTCCGGCGTCAGCGGAATGGAAAGCCGGTGCGTAATGCGCAGGTTTCGGTAGCCTTTCTCGCGCAGCCGCTCGTTTAGTTCACACTGCCCGACAAACTCATACAACCGGTTGAAAGCATCGTTGTCGCTGACCATCAGGATTTTCCGGGCGTAGTGCGCAACGGAAGGGAATCCGTTTTCGGCGGTCGAGTCCCGGATGACGGCGGTTTGGAAGCTCGTCGAGTCGGTCAGCATGGGGGTGTGAATAGACAGATCGGGATGCTTTTTACGGAGCTGGTTGATTTTTTCCAGCGCCATCAAAACCGTTGGGAGCTTAACCGTGCTGGCCGGGTAAAAATAACGGTCTTTATCGAGCCGGTAACGGTAGGTTTTAAACAAGGGCCGGTTTTTCTCGTCCCGATTGATCTGGGTGTACAGAATCTGAACGTCGTACCGGGCCGGGTCCTTCAGGATACGCCCAAACAGCTCCGGATTCTTCTTGAGCAGCTCTTCCAGAAACTTATCGGTTTGCTGGCCATGAGCAGCCCAACAAATCGTCAGGAATGCCGTCAGTCCGATTAAAAACCGGTCCAATCGTTTATTCCCACGGGAACTCGCTCGTTTTTCCATACAGGCAATTGCCTAGTTGTTCGATATCTTCCGGGCGGTGTAATGCGCTGATTACAATCCGCGTGTTGGGTTTATCGGTGGGGGTCGGGTAGGCAAACGAATAGACCAACATCCGATTTGCCAAGAGGTACGAATATACTTGATCCTGCTCAGTATAAAAGACCGGATAATCGGGAATGTGCTGAAACAGTGTCGATGCGCCCATCCGCTTTTCAAACCGGGCGATATTGTCGAGCAGTTGGGCAAAAGCCGAACGATAAAGAGCCCCGGCCTGGCAGAATGCATGCAGGTAAGCCGGCGGAATGGGGGAGCAGGCACCAAAAAAAGCCGTTCGCCGAATGGAATCCAGCGTGGCCGGGTCGCCGAAAATGACACCCCCCGGCAGCCCCATCGCTTTCGCCAGTGAAGCCGTAACGATCAGTCGAACATTGGGGCGCTGCGGAATCAATGGCCGAATACCGCTGCCTTCGGGACCAATCACCCCCAGGCCGTGGGAGTCGTCAACCAGCAGGGTAATGGCCTGGTTTTCGGGTAGTTCATTCACCCAGTCGAACGGGTAGCTGACCGAGTGCAAGGCGTCCAGCGAGTTGAGGGTCACCACAATGTTTGGGCTCACGGCGGCCGAAACCAGGTCGGGCAACTGCTTCGTCCAGGCATCAAAGGAAAGATTCGGCAAGCGGGTGTTGGCATCCTGCCAGATGGCCGGGTGAGCGTTGGGGCCGTAAATGAAACCGTAATCCTGCGCCTTCAGCCAGTTCACGACGGCCTGACCGGCCAGCATCCCCGACGACAACGTCAGTGCGGCTTCGGCGTGGGCAAAAGCGGCCAGTTGAGCTTCGGCTTCTTCGTAAATACGTAACCGAAGGTTTCCGTTGCGGGAGGAACCGAAAACCGTACCATACCGGGCCATCCCGTCTGCCAGCAGAGCCTGAAACGCCGGATTCTGTGCCAGGCCGAGGTAGGCTGTTCCGCTGAAAAACAAATATTCCTGCCCATCAACAAAAATAGTTCGATCCGGCAGGTGATCGATGGAATAATGAGGTGTCATTTTGGGAAAAGAAGAGGACATGCAGGAGCAGGGAGGGAAGCGTACCATCAACGGTTTAGCTTCCCTTGTGTCTCTCCGGCTCTATTGAATCAATTGGGCACCGGTTCCGTTTTCACTGGCGTAAATGACGCGCCCGAAATCGAAGGTGACACCCGTTGCGGGATCGTTGGTGATCAGGAGCGTACCGTCCATGTCCACATAATCGAGCAGCGGTAACAAGTGACCAATGGCCGAAATGCCGACGCTGGTTTCGTTCATACAACCGACCATCACCTTCAAACCCAGTTGGCGGGCCTGGGCAATCATGCGCCGGGCGGGCGTTAGTCCTCCGCACTTGGTGAGCTTGATGTTAATTCCGTGAAAATAGCCCGCGCAACGCTCTACATCGCTTTCCACAATGCAACTTTCGTCGGCAATTACCGGTAAAACACTTTCCTGTAGCACGCGCTTCATCCCGTCCCAGTCATCGGCTTTAAGGGGTTGTTCGATAAATTCAACACCCAGTTCTTTGAAGGCGCGGGCGTTGGCGATTGCGGTTTCGGCGGTCCAGGCACAATTGGCGTCGACCCGGAACACCGCATCGGTATGCTGGCGGAGCTCTTTCACAATCGCCAGATCGTCGGCGGTGCCGAGTTTGATTTTATACAATGGCCAGGGCAATTCCTGCATTTTCCGAACCATATTCTCCACGGTGTCGATGCCAATGGTGTAGTTCGTCAGCGGGTTATGATCTGGCTTCAGCTGCCAGTAGGCGTAGAGCGGTTTTCCGGCGCGTTTGGCCACAAGGTCGTGCGCAGCTTCGTCCAGGGCACATTGGGCAAATGGGTTATCGGCCAGGTGGGCGTGGGCCAGTTGCCAGAGTTCTTCGGCGGTGCTCCATTCGGCGGCTTCAATCAAACCCCGGATTCCCTCGAGTGCGTCGATCATTCGATCAATGGTAATCCCGTAGTATTTGTTGGAAGTAGCCTCGCCAAAACCGCGCAGTTCTCCATCCTGTAACTCCACCAGCAGCGTCGGCTGCACGTTGCGGGAGTCGTGGGCAATCGTAAAGGTATGTTTCAGTCGCAGATCGAAACGGTGGAAACGTAGTGAAATAGGCATGGTGCAAAGGTAATTTCAGTTTGCGGTTTTCTGGTTATAGTTTTCGGTTTTCAGGAATAGGAATGCGACAGTACCGTAAACCGTAAAGTATAACCAGAAACCCTTCACTGGCGCGTAGACAGCATGATGGAGGTCAGGTCTTCGGCGTTTTTCAGATCGTCGGCAATCTTCTGGTTCCAGCGGGCCTGCTCGGCGCGGTTGAGGCCGTGCTGGGTTTCCTGGTCGTATTGCTCCTGACAGCGGTTCATATCACGGTATGCGTCGAGGTACAGAAACTGCACCCGGCTGTTGTAATCCTCGAAGTCCATATCCGGATCGGCCATGATGCGCTGTTTAAACCGTTCGACGATCAGTTTGACAATATCGAAATGCTTTTGTTCGTGCAGCAGGCCATAGTCATCCTTGTTCCCTGGCCGTACCCATGACATGCTTTTTACCATGAACGTTTTGAACGTCAGCTCTATCTGGATATAACCGTTCACCCAGCGGCTGTGGCCTTCGTAAGAAAACGTAGGGAAGATGGAGGCCGCGTTCCGGCTGCCAATCCGGGGGGCAGCCTGGAAATCATCCCAAGTCAGGGGGCGAAGCTGGCTGTAAAAAACCGTATCGCCGGAAGCCTGCTGAATGGTGTGATCGGTGTAGAGGAATTTAATGCCTTTTACCAGAGCCGGGCTTTTGTCGCGGTTCACTTTAATCCAATCCGACAAATACTGGACCGCACTTTGGAGCGCTTTGCGGCCGACAAATTCCAGCCGATCCGTCTGCCCAAACGACCGTTTGTAAATGGTCCGGGCGGTATAGGTGGTCAACTGGATGGGCTTGCCGTCGCGCAGGACATCGAAGGCCAGTTCCAGCCGGCAAATACCGTCGGCCTGCACGTCGCTTTTGGCTTTTTCGGAAAAAACAAACTCCTTGATGCGGATGATGATGGGCACGCGCGAGGAGTCGGGGCGCAAATCCGGGCGCAGAAGGTCGGTAAAGACGTTGCTGATCTCTTCGTTGCTATGAACGGGAAGACTGCTTTTCGAGCTGGCCAAAATGGTGCCGAGGTGTGATTTGAGCGAACGTTCATCCCGCACCCGCAGAAGCGAGAACGTGGCTGCGCGGGCCGAAATCGGTTCTTTTTTAAACGTAATCCAGACCGGTTCCTGCCACGCCTGCGCAAGGTGTGGAACGACCAAAAAGAAGAAGACCCGAATCAGGTTTGCCATGCGTCCGCGGAATTTCCGTGAAAGATTATTTTTGAGGGTTGGAATACGCTCTAGAATAACGATTTTACGCTAACAAAAGTCTGATGGCTGAATGGTCACCGGAATGTAAAAACCGGAAATGCTTCTCCTGCGCCAAATTCGCTCCGATCCGGTGGCAATTCCATAAAACCGTTGCAGCGCAGCAGGTTGGCATAGTCGGCCGAGCCGCTGCCCGGCAATGGTTCGGCCTGCCAGACGCCCTCACCCGTCAGGGATAAACTCACGGGTACGAAATAAGTTAGCTTGGGGGCAAACGAAAGGCCACGGCTCAACTGCGCAACCGGCGGCTCGCCCACGGGTAAACCCAGCGAAGCCTGGAGCCAGGGCAGCAGATAACGATACGCGCACAAAAAGGTTGAAACCGGATTGCCGGGAAGGCCAAAGGCCACCTTGCCCTGGTCGGATGAGCCGAACCACAACGGTTTTCCCGGTCGCTGGGCAACCTGATGAAACCGTTGGCGAACGCCAAGTTGCTCCATGACGCCGGGCACAAAGTCGGCCTTCCCGGCCGAAACCCCGCCACTCAGCACCAGCGCATCGAAGTTGTCCAGAATGGGTTTCAGCTTGGTCAGCATCGTGTCTGCTTCGTCGGGGAGGTGCAACAGGACGGTTTCGGCTCCGGCGTTTTGCAAAACCGTTTGCAGCAAATAGGTATTGGAGCGACGAATCTGATAGGGTTTGGGCGTTTCGGCCACATCGACCAGCTCATCGCCGGTTGAGATCAAGGCGATGCGGGGCCGTTTGCTGACCAAAACCGTGGCTTTTCCGACGGATGCCGCCACGGCCATTTCTGCCGGTCCCAGACGCGTTCCGGCGGTTACCAACTCTTCGCTCTGCTTCCGGTCCGTTGCCTGGTGGTGCACGTTCTGCCCCTTCTCGACGGTATCAAGCAGAATCTGGGCCATGCCATCCGTGTTGCGCATGTCTTCGTAACGAATCACGGTGTCGGCTCCGGCGGGGAGCATCGCGCCCGTCATCACCTCCACACAGGCGGTTTTGTCCGTCAGCGTTTGCGCGGGTTGTCCGGCAAACTGCGCCCCAGCTACCCGAAATTGGCGTTGCCCACCCAACCAGGCCGCGTAAGCAATCGCGATACCGTCCATCGAAACCCGGTCGAAGGGAGGCAGGTCACGGTCGGCACGCAGTGGCTCGCGGAGCACTCGCCCGGCAGCCGCTGCCAGCGGTATGGCTTCTGTCGGTACCGAAAGTGGATGATTCAGAACAACGGAATATGCTTCAGAAACGGAAATCATGGCCCTGTTTTTTTGCAAAAGAACAAAAAGCGCCTGCGCAAAAAACGCGGATGATCGAGAATTTACTAAAAACTTACAGAAATGAAGCAGGCTGACCTTTTTTAACCCGAACAGGTCTGGAAGACCCGTTCGGGTTGTATAGGCAGGCCGTAACTAGTCACGGTTTCAGTCTTCAATCAGGACTCCCATTTTGCCCATCCGAAAATCGCGGTAGGCTTCCATCACTTCAATCTCGTTGTTCAGTACAAAAGGACCCTGTGCAAGGATTTTCTCCCCAATCGGTTCGCCCGACATCAGCAAAAGCCGGGTGTCTTCGAGGGCTTCAATCGTAATGCCTTCCCCGTCGTTGTCGGGCACAACCATATACCGGGCTTTTACGTCCGTTTGCTCCCCAACGCGCAGTTTGCCGTCCAGCAAATACAGAAATGCGTTGTGGCTGCTGGGCAGCGGCAGGTAAATTTTGCCACCGGTTTTGAACACCAGTGTTGCTGCGTTGATGGGCGTAAAGGTCGGAATGGGACCTTTCAATCCCAGCAAATTGCCGGAAACGACATGGACCGTCACCAAACCATTGTCGCTCACGAAAGAAGGCGTTTCTTCGTTCAGCAGCGGATAATACGAAGGCTGGTCTCTTTTGTGTGCCGTGGGCGTATTGACCCACATCTGAATAATTTCCAGCTCGTCGGTCAGAGGCCGTTCGCTGTGCATGATGCCCAATCCGGCGTTCATCCACTGCGTACCACCTTCGTAGACGCTCCGGTCGTTGCCCCGGCTGTCGCGGTGACGCACCCCGCCTTTGAACACAAACGTTACCGGCGAAAACCCACGGTGTGGATGCGGCCCGACGCCCGCGTGCCGGGGTTCTTCGTTCTCTTTCAGAAAACTGTGTCCATGATGCAGCAACACGAAAGGATCGTGGTAAGGCAACTGAGAAGAGGGCAGTGGTTGCCGAACCCTGCTTTCCCCCATGCTAACCAATGGGGCCGGTATCAATTGCTGGATGGTGCGTTCCGTTTTCATTGTTATTGAATTTATAGTCATTACATTTAATGTATATACATTTAAATTAATAAAGAAGTTCCATCGCTTTTTTGAACCGTATACTAGTAAAATAGGGCGCAGGGCTTGGGGTTCCGATTCCCGGATTTCTTAATTTATTGGGGAATTTCTTGTCGGATTTAGAGAAAAATGCGTCTTTACAAACTCCTGTTAAGGCTCAGTCGTTTAAATATACAGGATCTTTTTTCAATAGTATGGTTGCCGACGTATCCGCTCAATTGCCTGCATCAACACCGACCGAATCCGCTCAACCCGTTACGGGTCATACCGGCGTTCATTATGAAATTTTCGTACGCGCTTTCTGCGATTCCAACGGGGATGGCATCGGGGATTTGAATGGTGTGACCTCGAAACTGGATTATCTGAAAGAGTTGGGCGTTTCGGCTATCTGGCTCATGCCCATCAATCCGTCGCCCAGTTACCACATGTACGACGTGACGGATTATTACGGGATTGCGCCGGAATACGGTACGATGGACGATTTTCGGCGGTTGATCCGGGAAGCCCACGAGCGGGGCATCAAGGTTATTCTGGATTTTGTGATCAATCACACCAGCCGTCGGCATCCGTGGTTTCTGGAAGCCTGCAAGAGCAAGGATAATCCGTACCACGACTGGTATGTCTGGATGAGTCAGAAAGAGATCGATGCACTGAATATTGCTACCCGCGAGATCACGGCCGATTCGCAGGAGAAGAACCCGTGGCATCGCGTGCCGGGCGCGCCGTTTTCCGAAAAATACTACGCGCTGTTCTGGAGCGGTATGCCGGATCTGAATTACGATAATCCGAAGGTTCGGGAAGAGATTTACAAAGCCGGAAAATTCTGGCTGACCGATGTGGGCGTCGACGGTTTTCGGCTGGATGCTGCGCGGCATATTTACCCGGATTGGGAAGAGCCGAAAAACCACCAGTTCTGGGAGGAGTTTGGCCGGGAAATGGAATCCGTCAAACCCGGTGTGTATACCGTGGGGGAGGTCTGGACGCGGGCCGAGCGGATTGCTCCTTATTTTCGGGGACTGAAGGCTAATTTCAATTTTGACCTGAGCCTGGCCCTGCAGGAAATACCGTTCAAGGAACGGGATACGGCCGGAATCGTGTCAATGTTGCTGCATAACCACGCGGTTTTTGGGGAAGTTAATCCGAACTTTATCGATGCCATTATGCTCTCTAATCACGACCAGACGCGGATTGGCAGCTTTTTGAATGGCAACCAGAATCACCTGAAAGTAGCGGCTAATCTGCTGCTGACGTTGCCGGGTAATCCATACATCTATTACGGGGAAGAAATCGGGATGCTGGGAACTAAGCCCGACGAAAACATTCGAGAGCCGTTTCTGTGGAGCACCGACAAAAAAGATCCGCACCGTTCGCGCTGGCGTCGGGCCAAGTACTCGACCACCCAAACCGTAACGCCCCTGGCCCAGCAGCAGGCCAATCCGGCTTCGCTTTTCAATCATTACAAACGGCTGATTCATTTCCGCAACAGCCACCCGGTGCTGAACGATAACCTGAGCAAGCTGGAAGCCAGCGGAATTCAGCACAAAAACGTAATCGTCTTTACCCGTAAATCCGGTGATCGGTCGATCCTGATTATCCACAATCTGACCAAACGCGGGCTGGATGTCGTGATTTACCCATCCGAAGTGGCCGAAGGCAAAGAAATTATTCTGGATACCGTTGGGGACGCCAAGCTGATCGAAGGGGGGAAAGTGCGAGTGCCGGGATACGGGTGTGTCGTGCTGGAATGAACGTTTTTAAAGGCTTTTCTTTTGTAACCTCCTTTTTATCTGTATATTAACAGGTATTTTAGGCGACAAGCAAGGGCCTGAAAAACAGGATAATGGAAAAGATTTACCTGTCAAGACGCTACCTACGAAAGCCTTTCCGGGCTATTCCTATCCTGCTAGTCGTTCTTATCGGTATCGAGGTGGTCAGCTGGTTGGCAAACTATGATCAAAAGTGGGCTGCGATGCGTTCGTATAATGGAATCATTAGTTATGTATTTGTTTTTATACGGACCGGTATTCTCCCTGAAATCGTTACGCTGCTGCTCCTGACGACCCTGCTGAATGTTAGTCATCCGCTGTTTAGAATCAAGGAAATTGATAATTCGTTTTTGGCAATTCTTCGCTACGAGCTTCGTTTTTTGCCGGTTATTCTGGTCTCTTTTCTGTTCTTTTATCCTTTTACCCAAACCCTTCGCTACCTCTTGGTGCATTTTCCCGACTATGCTTTCGAGGTTTATTGGGAAGAATATATGCTTGGTACCTACTCGTGGCGGCTGTATGCACTTTACCTGATTCCTACCTTCCTGATCGGCTACGGCATTCTTACAGTGTCTTTATTCTCTGATCTGCTGAAAAATCGGCGGGAGCTTCATGTACAGTAAAGCAATTGCTCGCGTCGCCGGACAGCTCAGTTCGCTTTTTTCTGTATCCACCAATGGTAAAACCGCTTCATTGATAAAATTAAGCCCATGATCCCGGCTACTAGTGTACCGTTCCAGGCCAGCCGGGGGCTTCCCAAAAAGCAGAGGACTGAAGCAAAGAGACACAATAGGGCGCACCCCAACGCCCACCAATGGGAACGCACTCTCAGGAGATAACAGAGGTACGAAGCGGCCAGGGTGACAAAAAAAGCGATGTTTAAAGGGCTCATAGAGGTGGTAATAGTTGAGAGAAATCTACGTTAGGTCAGCGTTTTCGCTGCGCTTTGTAAATCAAATTCCAGAAGACCGCCAGGAACAGGAGCCAAATCAATACCGGGGCCGCAAACTGACCATAATCAAGTGAATACGTTGCCGACATGAGGTCGTCCAGCGTGGTATGGTACAAAACCCGAAGTTGGTCGTTGGGTTTTAATGTCTCGTAATCCGTTTCGGTAATCGGGAAGACGCGCTCCTGATGCTGATAGCGGCAGGTGGCATTGTACCGGTATTGTTTAAAAAGCGCGCGCCGGGTGCTCTTGCCAACCCGATCCCGGTCGGTCGCCAGGATGGTGACTTCCATCGGCTGACCACTCAATTTGACGCGCTGATAATACCGATAATGCTGGACCATGTCATACGTGAAAAATACCGCTACCAGCGCCAGCACCACCACCAGAACCGTCTGCGCGATGGTTTGCAGGAATGGCCAGCCGGTAAACGATACGAGGATTCCGCTGGCCAAAAAGAATAAAAAGGTGGCAACAACCAGAAACCCGCCCAATAATTTATACGCCCCGCTGAAGTCGTTGACCGAAGACCACTTGATGAGTCGGGATATCCGATGATCCGGTTTTTGCTCGGCATGTGGCTGACGAAACGCATCACGACCGGGGTGATAAAGTAGCCGAACCGCGCTACCGACGCTAATCCAGGCCGAATCCAGTACGTAGCGGGTTTCGTAGGTTTTTTGCTGGTACGAAAAGTGCAGGTAAACCGTGTTGCCAACCATATCGCGCCAGGAGCGCTGGGTATAATCGGCATCGGCCACGGCTACTTCGACGAGCTGTCCCTCTTTCAAAAACAGGTTTTGCAACCGTTCTTCCTCGTAAGCGTGCCATAAAAACCAGGCCGCAATCGTCAAAATAGCAATCAGAGCCAGCGACGCGATCAACTGATAAAGCCGTCCTAAAAAGGTAATCGCAGAACGTATCATGGCGTGGTTGGTCAATAAGGAGTAGTCTAGTAATAAGCGGGTTAAGGCGTGTTTTGCCGGAATCTACGGTTTTGAAACGAAAATGCTGCCACGGTTTTGTGTAAACGGTTTGCGGACTGGTTTCGGAAAAACCGGCCCTTAATCCGAAACTGAGTAGCGTCAGCTTTTGTAATCCGACCCAACGAAAGCTATCTTTGCCAAACTTTTCCTCCTGATTCGCGCCATGCAACAACTCAGCGTCCGACACCTGCTGGGCATTAAGAACCTGACCGAGAACGATATTCAACTCATTTTGGAAACGGCTCGGGAGTTCAAAGACGTTATTAACCGACCGATCAAAAAAGTGCCGTCGCTGCGCGACATCACGATAGCCAACGTTTTTTTCGAAAATTCGACCCGTACGCGCCTGTCCTTCGAACTGGCCGAGAAGCGGCTTTCGGCCGATGTGGTTAATTTTTCGGCGTCGGGTAGTTCGGTAAAAAAAGGGGAGACGCTGCTCGATACCGTCAACAACATTCTGGCCATGAAGGTCGATATGATCGTGATGCGGCACAGCAGCCCCGGCGCTCCGCATTACCTTTCAGACCGCATCGATGCCAATGTTGTGAACGCGGGCGATGGAACCCACGAACACCCCACCCAGGCCTTGCTTGATTCATTTTCCATTCAGGATAAATTAGGGGAGGTGGCCGGAAAACGGGTCGCTATCATTGGCGATATTCTGCACTCGCGCGTGGCCTTGTCGAATATTTTCTGTCTTCAGAAACAGGGCGCGGAAGTGATGGTTTGCGGGCCTACTACGCTTATTCCGAAGTACATCAACCAGCTGGGCGTAAAAGTGAGCCATGATGTGCGGGAAGCGCTCAACTGGTGCGACGTGGCCAACGTGCTCCGGATTCAGCTGGAGCGGCAGCAGATCAAGTATTTCCCGTCGCTGCGGGAATACTCGCTGTATTATGGAATCACCAAAAAGATGCTGGACGAACTGGACCGACCGATTGTGCTGATGCACCCGGGACCCATCAACCGGGGCGTTGAGCTAACCTCCGATGCCGCCGACTCGCATCATTCCATCATTCTTGATCAGGTAGAAAACGGTGTAGCGGTGCGAATGGCGGTTTTATACCTGCTGGCGCAGATGACCAAATTTTAACGAAATCATACACGAACAAACCCGTTGTTGCGGCTTTCTATCCACAACAACGGGTTTGTTATTTTTCGTCTTTTTTACAGCTTAATCTGCGGGCCAATCGCCATGACTTCCTTATCGTGGTGGTGTTTCTGCACGCACTGATTGTCAAACAACATCGTGGCTCCGTTGGCGGGGGTATAGGCTTGCCAGGTTGGTATTCCTTTGTGATTCGGGTTGCCGCTACGGGCAAAATTAATCCACGACTGACTCATTTTATCGGCCAAGGTGTATGCTTCTTTCGTTCCGCCGGTCATTTCCTCGCACCGGGCAATGTTGTTGAACACAAATGGAATTTCCATGCAGTGAACCGCTTTGTACCGACCGTCCAGCACCGGCGACTGCCAGGTAAACAGGTACAGGTAAACCGGCGCTGAAGCGGCTGCCTTCACATCGGCCATGGTAATCGCGCTCCGGCGGAACATGCCGTCGATATCGAGTAAATCCGACGGTCGGGTGTCGGCTGGATACGCTTTTTTCACAGCTGAGATGTACGCATCGGTTTGGTCACCGTACATTTTTTCCAGGGCACTCCTGGCTTCTGCTGGCGTTAGGGCATTGCCATCCGGCATTCGCAGGGACGCCATAAATTCGTTCTTGGTCGATCCAATCAGCAAAGGAATCGTGCTGGAAATCGACTTTGCCGCCGGGTCGGTAGGCTGATAAGGCAGAACGCTGCCGTCTTGCGTGGGGCCCCACATCCAGCCAAAAACCGTCAGCGGTTTGCCTTCTGCCTTGAGTTGTTCCTGCACTTTTCGTACGGCTTGTTTACCGGCAGCTGCCAGCTTCTCGAACGGAACTTTTTGAATGTCATCGATTTGGGCTGGTTGCAGGCCCAGCTCTTCGAGAACGGCGGCACTGATCCGCCTGGTAACCGCCTGTTCGTGGAAGCTAAGGCCCAGACCTCCGCTTTGGATAACGGCTTTGTGAAAAAGACCCTTGGCCGATGGCGTGTTCAGCAGGGTGTTGACTTTGCCTCCTCCGCCGGATTGCCCAAAAATCGTGACGTTGTTTGGGTCACCGCCGAAGCGGGCAATGTTGGCCTTAACCCATTGCAATGCTGCCACCATATCCAGGATACTCGTATTAGGTGACGCTTTATAGTTATCGCCGTAAGCTGATAAATCCAGAAACCCAAGGATATTGAGTCGGTGATTGATCGAAACCAGTACCACATCGCCCTTCCGGCTGATGCTTTCGCCATCGTACGAAGGCAGTTCCTGCGAGGAGCCAGCCACGTGACCACCACCGTGCAGCCAGACCATCACGGGCCGTTTTTTAGAATCGTTGATGCCAGACGACCAGATATTCAGCCGCAGGCAATCTTCGCTGGGATAACCCCAGTCGTGATGGTACACAAACTCCGACTCATCCTGCACCGACGTGGTGGGGTCCATCAGGGGGCAAACCGGGCCGTAGCTCATCGAACTCCGAACACCCGTCCAGGAATCCGGTTTGGTAGGGGCCATAAACCGTTCTGCCTTGGCGTAAGGAATTCCCTTGAAGGTGAACGTATTGTTGTGAATGTACCCGCGAACTTTTCCCGCTTCGGTTTGCACAACTGCCACATCTTTTCCGGTTACCAGCGGGGTGGTGGCTTTTGGGGTCACCTGCCCTACACTCCGAAGAGGTAGGGCCAGGATGGACGCGGCAAAAAGTAAAACACTGATTTTCATACTAGGTTAGTGTAAAGGTTTGTTAAAAAATGATGGATTTAAAGGTCTTTAGGGGATGAGTACGCCATTCGCTTTCAGGATCTTGCTGAAAAATAGGAGCTGGTACGGTAAGGCATTTTCCCAATATTCCCAGGTGTGCGCGCCGGGGCGCTCCGTATAATCGTGGGGGGTCTGGTTTTCAACCAGTTGTCGGTGCAAATCCCGGTTTCCTTCAATCAGAAAATCATCCACGCCGATGTCGAATATCAACGGCAACCCGTTGGCTTTCAGGCGATCGGCCAGGGTGACCAGGGTGTAGCCGGGATACGGCGCATTGCCTTCTTTGGGTGGACCCAGCAAGCGGGCCAGGTTCTCCGCGCGGGATTTGGCAAATTCTGCGGGCACTTTCCAGGTGGCGGTATTGATGTTCATCACTCCGCTCATGCTGCCCGCAGCCGCGTACAGTTCAGGATGGCGGGACGATAGGAACATAGCGCCGTGACCACCCATTGAGAGGCCCGCAATAATCCGGCCTTTGCGGTCGCGGACGGTTCGGTAGGTCTGGTCGATTTTTTCGATCAATTCTTTGGAAATAAATGTCTCAAACTGACTGGTTTCCACCAGCGGGCTGTCAAAATAATAACTGGTAGGATCACCATCGGGCGTTACAATGATCAGGTTATAGTGGTCAGCCAACCGGTGCAGCAGCGTTTTATCGGGCGTTTTGGTCAGCCAGTCGCGGTAGCTACCCGTGCCACCGTGGAGCAGGTACAGCACCGGAAAATCGGGCGCGTTCCGACGGTTTTTGTGCTTGCTATAGCGATCCGGCAAGACCACCGTGGCCCGCAACGTCCGTTTCATGCTGGCACTGGCTACTTCGAGCGTATCGACCCGGGCACCAAAAACCGCGTAGGTAATGGGTAGAAAAGTGAAAATAAGGACTGCTAGAAGAAATTGTTTCATAGAATAGCAAGCGGTAAAGGTGGGAGCAAGGGCAAGTATATCCAGGGCTATACGAGCTTTACGTCAAAAGTACGGAAAGAATCAATGCGTCAAAAATACGGAAAGAAAATTTGTAACATTTTATGAATAAGTATGACCATCCGGCTTTCCGGCACTACCAGGAAATATCGGAGCAGTGCATTCATTACCTGTCCATTGACGGTGTTGTTTTTGGTTTTCACCAGAATCAGCTGAAAGTGTTGCTGTTGCGGTGGAAAGAGACAGATGCCTGGAGTTTACCGGGGGGCTTTATCCGCAAAACCGAGTCGGTGGATGCGGCTGCGCAACGTATCATGCAGGAACGAACTGGTTTGGACGCACTTTTTCTCCAGCAGTTTCACGTTTTTGGGGAAACAAACCGGTACAATCAGGAAGAAACCTGGCGCCGGATCAATCTGCCTATCGAGGGCGTCAATTGGTCGGAGCGAACCATATCGATTGGGTATTACGCCCTGGTTGACTATTCAAAAGTCGTACCGGCCCCGGATTTTCTGACGGAAGAATGCGGCTGGTGGAATCTGGAAGAAATCCCGTCGCTGCTTTTCGATCACAATCAGATTATTGACGTAGCCATTGCGTCCTTGCGAAAACAATTGAACGATCAGCCCATCAGCCATTTATTACCCGAAGCCTTTACAATTCCGGAATTGCAGCGCCTGCACGAAACCATTCTGGGATATCCGCTCGATGCCCGGAATTTTTACAAAAAAATGATGGCATCAGGCCAGTTGGAACGGCTTTCGGAGCGCCGGTTGGGCACGCCCCACAAGTCGCCTTACTTGTACCGCTTTGCGGGGCCGGCCGAAAAAGAAAACGGTGATGGATGAATAGTTTACATGTTTCAGGCTTTTTCCCATTTTTACCGGAAAATCGTTTTCCGTACCCAAATCCGTTTCGTTTCATGAAAGCATTTCTCCGTATCGTTGTTTTCTTTTTTTGCGTTTCCACCTTCTCAGGCTTTGCCCAGCCGGCGGTTTTTACACCCGCCAAAACACCCGCCGAGGTTGGGTTTTCAGCGGATCGCCTGAAACGAATTGATGCGGTGATGCAGGGGTTTGTGGATCAGGGCATGGCACCCAACGCCGTTACGTTTGTGGCCCGAAACGGCAAAATCGTTCATTACAAAGCGTACGGTTTCAGCAATCTAGAAAAGAAAACACCCTTGAAACGCGATGCTATTTACCGAATTGCTTCTCAATCGAAAGCGTTGGTGACGGTGGTGCTGATGACCTTGTTTGAGGAAGGAAAGTTCATGCTCGATGAGCCGATTTCCAAGTACATCCCTGCCTTCAAGAATCCGAAAGTGCTGGTGAGCGTTGACAAGGAGAAAGGAACCTACGAAACCCGACCCGCCAAACGGGAGATTACCATTCGGCAACTGTTGAGCCACAACGCCGGTATTCCGTATGACCATCCGCTGGCCGACCGGCCAGAGTTCAACGTGCCGTTTTTCAATTCATTACAACCTGATAAGCTGGAGGATGTCGTTAACCGGATTGCTGCTCGCCCGCTGACCAAAGAGCCCGGCGAAGCGTTCGTGTACGGATTAAATACCGACATTATTGGCCGCCTGGTGGAAATTCTGGCCCAGAAACCGCTGGATGTTGCCTTGCGGGAGCGGCTGCTGGACCCCCTTGGTATGGTCGATACGTATTTTTATTTACCCGCCAATAAAGCCAACCGGTTGGTAGAACTGTATTCGAAAAGCAGCGCCGACAAACCGTTGACGGTGCACGAAAACACGGCGTATCGTTCGTTTGCGGTAGAAGGGGCCAAAACCTATTTTTCGGGCGGGGCCGGGCTGGTCAGTACCGTCGAAGATTACGCCCGATTCTGCCAGATGATGCTCAACGGCGGAACCTTCAATAACAAGCGCATCCTGGGCCGAAAAACCGTCGAGATGATGCTGCGAAACCAGATTGGCGAAGCCGAAACCAGTGCTTATAAAGATAAATTCGGGTTGGGCTTCCAGTTGGTTACTACGGCGAGTAGCTATGGCAACGAAGCGAGCCCGGGAACGTTTGGCTGGGGGGGCATGTATTGCTCCGAATATACCATTGACCCGAGCGAGAACCTGGTTTTGCTGGTTTTTACCAACGTGCAGCCCTACACGCATTCGGCCGAGTTTCGGCGGAAATTCCGGATCACGGTTTATCAGGCGCTGGAATAAACGACTGCATGAACCTGCTGGCTTTTCGTTTTGCAAATCCTGCCCAGCGTACGTCGAGCACATCAGGCCAATGGTTGGTCCCATGTAACCCGATACGAAAGCACCGGTGCCGACGCTTTAGTTCCCTGTTTAATAAAAAACGGTAACACCAGATCGCGGAACCAGACCGCCACGGGATTCGTCACCATTTTCTGATTGCCCGTGCGCCGGGCTTGCCGCACAATGGCCTCAACCCGCTCTTTGCGAAGCTGCTCAAACCGGGCAAAAGCCTGTTCTGCCGCCGGCGCGTCGCGAAGGCATTGGGCCAGAACGGCGGCATCTTCCAGCGCCAGCGAAGCACCCTGTCCGGAATGGGGGGAGGTCGCGTGGGCCGCGTCGCCGATCAGGCAAGCCGGTCCCTGGTGCCAGGTCGGGAGCGAAGGCAGGTCGTAAACCGGCCATTTGCCAATTTCGCCCGGGGTTGATCGAATGATGGTTGGAATAGGTTCGTGGTCGCTGGCATGATTGCTGAGCAATCGTTGCCGCCAGGCTTCGTCAGAAATGGAGCGTAGCTCGTTACGTTTCGGTTCCTTCGGCCAGGCGACGTTGCTAAACCAGTACACTTCACCATCCGGTTTGGCAATGGAGCCGAAAAACGCTTTTTGGCCGAATGTCATCTGCATGGTGCCAACGGCTGGAAGAAGGGCTGGATCGCAGTGGGCAAAACCGCCACAATCGACCAGGCCGGTATAGGCCGGTTGTGGGGCGTTGGGAAACAAAAGCTGGCGGGTGCGCGAATGAATTCCGTCGCAACCGATCAGAAAGCGCCCGGTGGCTTCGGTTCCGTCTTCAAACTGGGCGGTTATCGGCTGATAAGGGCGGCTCTGTATACCGCTCAGTTTCTTGCCGAAATAGACGGGAATACTCCGCCGTATGGCTTCATCACGCAGGATACGGTGCAACTGCCCCCGTTTGATCATCACGTTATGGCTGCCAAACCGTGCTTTTTCGTCTTGACTATCGATGTGGGCCAGCGGCTTTCCCTTGCCGTTGAAAAACGTCATGCCTGCCGAGTGAAATCCGCGTTCTTCCAGCAACGGATCCAGCGCGAGGAGTTTCAGGATGTTGACGCCGTTGGGAGCCAGGTTCAAAAAGGCCCCGGCATCGTCCAGTCCGGCGGGCTGTGCTTCGTAAATTTCAGCGTCGATCCCGACTTTCTGTAAAAAAATCGCCATGACTGGGCCGGCAATGCCGCACCCGATGAGAATTGCTTTTCGAGAAGTTGTCATGTGGTGTTTGTCCGATTCCGTGTGGCAAAGCTAGAAGGGCCTGGTCCGCGATGCGCGGGCTTTTTCGTGAACCGACGGTTTTGGGCGATAAACATACAATCCGGGCCGACCGACTGGCGTTGTTTTATCGATGCATTCCTTTTAACTTTCTCTCAAACAACGACTCAAGCCATGAATCCACAAAAAACCGCATTGGTGCTGATTGAGTACCAAAATGATTTTACGTCGCCGGGAGGCACCCTGCACGATGCCGTAAAAGGCGTAATGGAATCGACAAACATGCTGGCGAATACGCAGAAGGTTGTTCAGAAAGCCCGCGAAGCCGGTGTTACCATCATTCACTCGCCAATCAGTTTTCACGATGGATACTACGAAATCACGGCTCATCCCTACGGGATTCTGAAGGGGGTGGTTGATAGCCAATCGTTTCGAAAAGGCACCTGGGGAGTCGAAATCATTGAGGAACTGAAACCGCAACCGGGCGACATCGTGCTGGAAGGCAAGCGCGGACTCGATGCGTTCGCTAGTACGAACCTGGACTTTATTCTCCGTAGCAAAGGCATCGAAACCGTGGCGCTGGGCGGTTTTCTGACCAACTGCTGTGTGGAATCAACCATGCGCTCCGGCTACGAAAAAGGCTTCGAAGTCATTACTCTGACCGATTGCACGGCTACGCTGAGCGAGGAAGAACAGAAGTTTGCCTGTGCGAAAAACTTTCCGATGTTTTCCAAGCCTATGACTCACGAGCAACTGGTGGAAGAACTTTCCGGAGAGACGGTTTCAACCGTTGAGGGGCGTGGTTATACGGCTTGAAAAAATGTTCCTTACCCCGGTGCGCCTTTCAACCGCGCTGTGAGCAAACGGCCGATCCGCCCGGATCGGCCGTTTGCCTTGGAGTACGCTACAAATTGTAACCACCCATTTTCAATAACCGTTGATTTGTTTAGCTTTAGTTCAAATTCGTAGCCTTTATGCCAAACCCGTGATGAAACCGCTTTCCGTACTTCTTGCCGTTGCCACGCTTGGTCTTTTTGTTCTTATTCCTAGTTCTTCGGCCACCGCTCAGGCCCGGCGCGGCACCGCCGAGCGCATCAAGGTGCATGGCAAAGGGTTGGAGGGCAACCTTTCCGGCGATTCGCCCGACCGCGATGTGTCGGTTTATTTACCACCCAGTTATAAAACCGACAAAAACCGCCGGTATCCGGTGTTATACCTCTTGCACGGTTTTACTGACAGCGACGACAAATGGTACGGATTTACCAAACACTGGATCAATCTGCCGGACGTGATTGACAAAGCCTTTGCCAACCCCGCCGTGCGCGAAATGATCGTTGTCACGCCCAACGCCTACACCCGGTTTTTTGGTAGTTTCTATTCCAATTCGGTTACAACCGGCAATTGGGAGGATTTTGTGGCTACGGAACTGGTGAGTTACATCGATCGCCATTACCGCACCATTCCGACGGCTGCCAGCCGTGGACTGACCGGACACTCGATGGGTGGGTACGGAACAATGCGCATCGGGCAGAAGCACCCGGAGATTTTTTCGAGCCTCTACCTGCTGAGCCCCTGTTGCATGAACGCGAACCTGACTCCAAACCGGAACGATGCCGCTACGGCCCGAATCGAGGCTGTTCAGACCATCGAGGAGCTGGAAAAAGCCGATTTCGGCACCAAAGCAGCCTTTTCGACAGCGGCTGCCTGGGCTCCCAACCCAACCAAACCGCCTTTTTATCTTGACCTTCCCGTGAAGGACGGCCAGCCGCAGCCAGCCGTTCTGGCCAAAATAGCCGCCAACGCTCCGCTGGCGGTGATTGATCAGTACATTCCGAATTTGAAAAAGTTGCAGGCCATCGCTTTTGACGCCGGTTCGAAAGATGCGGGCATTGCCGCCAGCATTAAGGTGCTGGCCAGCGTATTGAACGATTATCAGATCAAGCATACTTACGAAGAATACGAAGGGGATCATGTCAACCGGGTGGCCGAGCGCATTGAAAAGAACGTGTTGCCTTTTTTCTCGCAACACCTGTCGTTCGAGCAGCCGAAAAAGAAAAAATAGAATTCATTGCTCACATCATATCGGTTATACCCATGCTAATTAACATTCTGGTTGCGCTGGTGGCTTTGCTGCATCTTTATATTCTCTGGTTCGAAATGTTTGCCTGGACAACCCGAGGGCCGCAGATTTTTAAGAACTTTCCCAAACACCTGTTTCCGGAAACCAAAGCGATGGCGGCCAATCAGGGGTTGTACAACGGTTTTCTGGCAGCCGGGCTGATTTGGTCGCTGCTGATCAGCAATTCGGTGTGGCATTACAACGTCGCGTTCTTTTTTCTGGCTTGTGTGGCTGTTGCCGGCATATACGGCGCACTCACCGCCGACCGTAAGGTATTCTTCACGCAGGCACTTCCGGCGCTGGTCGCTATGAGCCTCATCCTGATTGAATGGTATGGGTAATTCTGATAGAACGGTTTATAATGAGCTGGTGCAGACCCGTTTGTCTGGCTGCGTATAGGCAAACCGTTTGAGGAGCTGGCCCGGTGGATGGGTTTTTTGGGTTGATGAATTGGCTGTTTGAAAGCCTGCCAACGGCCGACTTACAGTTCGCCTGGTTACACCCAGGCGAGTGGTCAAAACCGTTCTTCTTTCTTCTTTTCTTCAGGCGGTTGATTCCTCAAAAACCGCTTACTCCTTTTTTGTGCCTTCGTGATCTTGTTTTTAAGCTCCTGATTATTAGATAGTTATACCATAGACTAACAAAAGGTTTTCGTTGGCACCTATTTTGTAGGCTTCAAATTGCAACCAAATGGTATTGTTGTCATAGGATATAGAACGGATTGCAGCAAGAGTTATAATCCGTTTGGGCACAGTGTCCGAAGGTTGTAACGATAGTAAAGTAAACGTAGAGCATCCACTTAGAACTCTACAAGTTAGTAGTATGTAAATCTCTCAACGTTATTATGTTTCGAAAATTACCTATCCACTCGTTGTGGCATGGCATCGCTATGTCCATGCTTCTTGCGCTCACTTTCCACGTTGGACAAGCTCATTCGGTCGACAAGGCATCGGTTATTTCTCCCAAAAAAGTTCGTGGTGCCTCGCCGACGCTCGACTCGAACCGTTACATCGGTCTGACAATTTTTAACTTTGAGACCGATCCGCGCGTCGATGATGAGCGGATTGAGCACTCCGCCCGGATTGGCTGCAATGCCGTTGAAATTACGATCAACTGGGACCAGGTTTATGCAAGCGTCAACAGTCAACCCAAATGGGATGTGGTCGATTCGCACGTTCATACCGCGCAGCGATTGGGGCTGATGATCGCGTTACGGGTTCATATCGGGCGTGAAGCGTACAAGCTCGGCGGTTTCTGGGGTGTTCACGAGACCATGCAGGCCGCCGACAGTTCGCGGAGTATCAGTCACGGAATCGTTCAGTTTTCGTACTCGCACCAGCCTACCATCGAACGCGCCGGGGAGTTTGTGCGGGAGGTCGCCAGCCGGTATCGCTATCTTCAGCAACAGAAGCGGCTGCTGTTTTTCTCGGTGGTTTCTTCTCCCGCCCTGGAATCGGAGTACTCACCGGTGTATGATCCCCCGACGTCAAGGGGGAAATACATCGTGCCGTATGACTACGGGTACTATGAATTGGAGGCTTTTCGGCAATTTCTACAGGGCCGCTTTACGTTATCGCAGCTCAATCAGCGCTGGGGAACCGACTTTAGCCAGTGGAGCCGAGTTAGGCCGCCCGCGAATAATGTCAACGATCCCTATGCCTCGCATACGGGCGTACGGGGCGAAGACTGGTACGTTTTCCGGCACGGTCAGTTGAAGAAGTTTATTGACCGGATCAACGGAATTATCAAGGGCGTGGATAACGATATTGTGGTGGTCAACCAACACGGTTGCACCTGGGATCGGCTATCGGGCCTGCGGGCAACGTACGCTTTTCGAGACCTGGCCCAATCGGCTGATGGGCTTAAATTTAACGACGGCCCCGACTACAATCACCGGTTTTCGATGGATGTGGTGCGGTCCAATCTCAAGCCGGGCGCTTTCATGATCAATGCTGTCGACGGGATGTTTTACAATACCGTTTCGACTGATCGATACTACGAGCAGGTGGTCCAGTGCTACGAACACGGTGCCAAGATGATTACAATGGCTAATTTCTTCGCGCAGGGAGCGCGCTGGAAGCTGGAGGACATCATCGCCAGGGTCAACAGAAATGGTCTGCTCAAGAAAAAGGTGACGAACGTTCAGACGGCCGGGAACCCCACCAGCTATAAATTGTCGGAAATCTTAAAATCGCCTAATGTGGCGTTGGAGCGCTGGAATCAACGGTATTACCAGAATGGAATAAAGCCGGTTTTGATTGAAATTGATGAAGATCTGCTGCGAAATGCACCGCCGGTCCTCAACAAGGTGCCGGAGTTGACGCAGCCCTTAACGGATCAGACAGCGGTGGTTGATCAACCGTTCAGCTATTCGGTTGGGCAGGCTTTTACGGATCCCGACGGTCAGGTGGTCAGTGTCGAAGCCAGCGGTTTGCCGGAAGGTATCCGGTGGAACAGCAGCACGGGCGAGTTTAGCGGGGTTCCGACCCGGGCGGGCGCAACGCTGGTAACGCTGACGGCTCGTGACGATAAGGGAGGTACGGGAACGGGTACGTTCCGGCTGACGATCACGGATCCGGCGGGCACTAACCTGCCGCCGGTGGCTCCGGTGCTGGCCGACCAAGCCGGGCAGGTTGGTAACCTGCTGACGTACACCTTGCCCTTGTTCAGCGATCCGGAAGGGCAACCACTCGTTCATTCATTGCAGGGTGTTCCGGCGGGGCTTAGTTATTCAGCCGAAACCAATATTTTGCGCGGGACACCGACTACGGCGGGTGTTTTTTCGCTGACTTATGCGGCCGCCGATCCGGCGGGATTAACGGCTAGTGTGACGTTTCAGGTGACCGTTAAAGAAGCGACTCCAGAACCGGGACCCGTTCGGACCGGCAGTTTCGAAGGCTATCTGGATACGTACAATTGTGAAGGCGATATCTGGGGCTGGGTCTGGGACCGCAATCTGCCCAATACACCGATACCCATTGAAATTCTTGATGGAACGAACGTTGTTGGAAAAATATCCGCCAATGTGTATCGAACCGATCTGGTGGCAGCTCAAAAGGGAAACGGTTTGCACGGGTATCAGTTCGTTATCCCGGCCAGCCTTAAAGACGGAAAGCCCCATACGATCCGGGTTCGGGTGGAACGCTCGGAGTTTTATCTGCAGGGATCACCCCAAACGTTGAATTGCCCGTCGCATACGGCCCAATCAACCAATCCGGCCAATAAGCCACCGGTTGCGGTTTCCATTCCGGTTCAGAATGCTTATCTGAATACGCCGTTCACCTACACCATTCCAGAATTTGTTCATGAGGATGGTAAAAAACTAATCTATGCCGTGTCGGGTGGCGTTGCCGGGCTGACCTACCACCAGCCGACCCGTACGTTCAGAGGAACACCGAACCAGTTAGGGACATTTACCGCTAGTTTGATCGTATCCAACGGTGAGGGCGGTTACACGCCCGCTACCGTGTCCGTCATCGTATCGGCGACTCCATCCAACCGCCCGCCCGTCGTTAATCGTCCGATTGCGAACCAAACCGCTACGGTGGGTCAGGAGTTTGCCTTCACCATTGCCGATAATACGTTCACCGATCCGGATAATAACCTGGCCAGCGTTCGGGTAAACGGTCTGCCGGAGGGGTTGTCGTATAACCAGACGAATCGGAAAATCAGTGGAAAACCGGTTCAGCCCGGTGTTGCCACCGTGACCGTAACCGCTACGGATGCGCTGGCGGCTTCGGTATCGACTAGCTTTACGTTGACCATTGAAGCGCAGCCGACTCAGGAGCCAAGTACGAACAAACCACCCGTTGTAGCTCAGCCTCCCGTTGATCAGACGGCGCTTGTGGGTCAGACGTTTACATTACAGATTCCGCTCGAAACCTTTTCGGACCCTGATGGAAGTATCGCTAGCATTGCGGTCAGTGGGTTGCCAGCGGGATTGGAATACCAGGCGGACACCCGAACGATTTCCGGCCAGTTGACCCAGCCCGGAACCACTACCATTGTTGTAACGGCAACTGATAATGAAGGAGCAACGGTCACGGCTCGTTTTGAGCTACTGGTGACGACGCCGGGGAATCAGCCTCCGCAGGTCAATAATACGATTCCCGACCAGACGGCCACCGTTGGGCAGGCGTTTATGTACGCAATTGCTGACAATATCTTTACGGATCCCGACGGTTCTATCGTCAAAGTGGAGGTAACAAGTATCCTGCCCGATGGATTGACCTACAGCCAGCCCGTTCGCGTGATCAGCGGTACACCAATTTCGCCGGTAGCCGTAGCCGGTCGGGGCTCGGACGAACCGACAACGACGACCGTTATTGTAAAAGCGACTGATAACCACGGCGACTGGGTCACCACGTCGTTCCGGTTGACCATAACCCCGGGTCAGTCTCCGAATCAGAATCGGCCACCCGTTGCGGCCCGGCCTATTCCCGACCAGACGGCCACGGTGGGCAAGGCGTTTACCTACACCTTTGGGCCGGATTTGTTTAACGACCCGGATGGGTATATCGCAAAAATCGAAGTCGCGGGGTTGCCAACCGGTCTGATTTTTAACAACAGTCCAAAATCTATTTCCGGTATATTGACGTCGGTTACGACGGCGACGATTGCCGTGACGGCTACCGATAATGAAGGAGCAACGGTGACGATTTATTTCCAGCTAACCGTACAACCGTCGGATTCACCCAAACCGGAAGTCGTAACCGGCGAGTTCGAAGGTTTTCTGGACAAAGTCGAGTGTGGGACAATCCGGGGCTGGGTCTGGGATCGAAAAAAGCCCAACACACCGAT
Source organism: Larkinella harenae (assembly GCF_054780515.1). Lineage (NCBI taxonomy): Bacteria > Pseudomonadati > Bacteroidota > Cytophagia > Cytophagales > Spirosomataceae > Larkinella > Larkinella harenae. Next base: position 1,583,906 of record NZ_BAAGWE010000001.1, read on the forward strand.
GACAGTTGAGTTTTATGCCGATGGCAATTCAATCGGCACAACCGAAGCTGGCATTTTCAGAATAGATTTGAAAGATGCCGGTAAGGGCGATGGACGCCATGCCTACAGTTTCGTAACGCCGGCTTTTTTGAAGGATAAAAAGCCCCATGTCATCAGCGCAAAAGTGTTGAACTCAACGTACACGTTGATGTGGGCACCCAAAACCCTGACCTGCTCGTCGCCCTCGGCACGGCTGTCGGCCGAATCGGCTGGTAACGGTTTAAACGTAACGGTTTTGGGCAATCCGGTTAGTGACCAGGTTGTTGTTGAAGTTCGGGGCGCTGAAGACCGGGCGGTTCAGTTCCAGATCACGGATTTGAAAGGGCAATTGGTCGGAGAGCGGCAGATCGAAAAGGCCAGTCTCGTGGAAACGCAATCATTTCAACTGAAAACCGTACCGACCGGAATCCTGATCTTGCGGGTGAGCAGCGAAGGGCAAGCCGCTACGGTGAAGCTGTTAAAACACTAGGCTCAAAAAGTTATTCGATGAAGCGGTACCGGAATTTTTCGGTACCGCTTTTTTTGCAGTTATGGAACCAAAAACGGGGTGAACTTGGTAGGAATTGAATTGGTAAATTAGTCTGGCAAAATGGGAAAATTTATTTGCTGTTTTGGTATTTAAGGTCAATTTGGTTTATTTTGAGCCGTTGTGAAGCGGTTATATGCATACCGTTTAATCATATTTTTGAGTATTAGTACTTAATTTTATTGTAAATAATTACCTTTGAACTGTCTTACCTACCGTAACTGTACTTGAATGAATGCAATCAAGGAAATGCCAAAGCTCATGGTTGATAATCTGACATACGCGAATCTATCTTCCTATTTTTTTACGAGTTTGCCACAGGCAATCAGCTGTGCAAATAAGTTTTTTATGGAAGGGCTCAACGCTCAGATTGTTGCTCAAGGCAACAGCTCGTTCCTGGTTGTTACGCCTGATATTGCCCGTCAGATGCACGAAAAGGGGTTCCGGTTGCTATATGGAAATTGATGCATTTATTGGATAGAATATCAGGTTAGTTAGCAAGAAAAAACCAGTCAATTGACTGGTTTTTTTCTGAAATACTCTATCCATGTTACTACTAATAAATCCGTTATTAACTGAAGTTTACGACTGGACCATTATTTGGTGCTTCAGTTCTACTTTTTGTTGGGGCCCCAGCGTCAGGTAGGCCCTGAAAACGCAGGTTGCTTTCTTTTGGTATAAGCGGGGGGAATACCAACCCAGAATGGTGGGATACGTCTGCCCATTCACAACTTCTACCCGCAAGGAGGTGTCAATTTGGAGGTTGACCAGACGCTTGGTTTGGGGGTGCGATAGCACAAAATGGTGCGGCCCTTTGGCCCGGAACCGAATGTCGGGATGGGCGTGAAAAAGGACTTCAACGGTATGCGTGTCCCGGCGTTTGTTGACCACCCGGTCTTCAATACTCAGCCAGTTTCTCGGCTTGTCAAAGATCATTCTCCGCTGGTGCCAACAGCCGATTCGGCGATACCCATTGTGAGAAGCAACCACCTCATCGGTCTGGTCTCTCGATTCGGCTTTCTGAACAGTGATGGAATACGGTTTTAACCACCGTAAATTAGGATCCAGCAGGGCCTGATCCTGCTGGTCGAGGCAAACCGTGTTGTGGGCGCGGGTGCCGACAAAATACCGTCGCCATTCCGAATTGTCGGCTGGGCAATACGTACCGGAATCCACAAAAAAAGGCTGCCCGTCGATGTGGAGCGTAAACGATAGCGCATCGGCATGACCGTGCAGGGCGGCTGCCGGATGGTGCAGTGACGTCGCGTTGAAATGAACGTAGATTTCGCTGGATTTACTCTCCCGTTTGCGCAGGATAAAGTGACCTTCTTCCGGGTAAAAATGACTGTTCAAACCACTTTCGGTTTCTGGAATAGCCGCGAATCGCTGTTGCCCTTCGATTCCAAAAAGTAAGCTGTTTTTGAGGTCAAATCCGTGCGATTGCTGCTTGAAAACCGGATTGCCGAATAGAATGGCGCCCGACGTGAGCAGCGATTGAGCATTTGTAAAAGGTGTATGGTCATCGACATTCCACAGCCGACCGCTTCCCTCATCGCCGAAATGAGGAGCCAATCCCTGTTCGCTGAGCAGATGAGCCAGGTACTGGAAGAGGTTTTGCAACTCTTGGGTATATACGCTCGAAAATGGATTACGGGTTTGCTGCCCGGTGCGATAAGCAATTAGGAACGCATCGGTGGTCAATTGCAGGTAATCGGCGGTTGTGTGCCGCGTAAGGTTTTTAAAACGCTGTTGGTGCATCATTTCCCGTTCCAGGCCGTTTCGGGCAAATGCCTGCCAGGCAGACGACTCCGGGAAAGGCCAGAACGAGCTGGCAATGAATAGCCCCGCATAACCAGCGATACGCTGATGGATAGCAGCGGTGTAGAAGGAAAGGTGCTGACGGCAATAAAGGCAGTGCTGATAAATGGCCGGAAGCCAGGTCGATTCTACAAACGCCTGAAACACCGGGCTGGTTTTTACCAGGACAGAAGCATCCAGTATATTCCAGCATACAAACCAGTTGATCAGTCGAATCGATACGTCCAGGTTGCTGATCCAGTTGATGCCAAGCAGATACGGGTTAGCCCTGATCCAGGAAGAAAGCGTAGTGATCAGGCGGTTTAGCTCGCCAGGATCATCCGTAATCCGGTAGCGCATGGCCAGGGTCGGCAGGAAAGAGAGCCGGTTGAGTTCCCAGACATACCCGGCGCTTACCAGATCAGCATCACGGAGGGTGATTTCTGGTGCGTAAGTTAATGGGAAACGCTTGTTGGCACTGATATCGAGGTGCCAGTCAATGGGGTAATTGTAATGGATGACATGCTCGAATAGCTTCTGTTGGAGTGGGAAGAATATAGTCGGAAAGGTGTCGATTGGTGGATAGAACAGGGTGGCTGGCCACGAGGCAAGGGTGATAGAGGGCGTCCAGCCGATCTGTTTTTTATGGATTCTTTTCCAGAAATACCGCTGAAGACGAGAAACGAGGTCTGTCGTCGTTGAAGATTGCAGCCGGTCATATAACCTGTGGTACCGATTCAACATAGTCGTTGCACGTTGGATAAGTCAACAAGGCCAGCGCACTGAAGACAGAATGGCCATCTGTCGCACCAGCTCCGTAGGGCCGGATGGCAAATGCGTTGAAGCGGCTTCGGAAGATACTTGCAGTGACTGGGAGCGTTGTTTCAACGAATGCCGAAACAACGCCCCAGCCATGCTTTTTTCATAAACCGTTGAGTAAATAGAATAATCGGATTGATAACGGGCCGCGCCGGTTCGTTATCGGTAATGCGTTAGGAAAGAGCCTGATTCAGGTGTTTGGCCAAGGAAAGGATTGACTTCACTCTTCGGCGGCTTACGGATAGACGTGTCTCGTCTGATAATTCAACCCAGCTATTGTGCATATCGTGCAAGTCCATCTGCACGATATGCTCCGGGTTGACCAGATGTGAACGCGAAATGCGCCAGAACGTTGGGTGATATTCCTGCTGCTCCTTCAAAGTATAGCTGGAAACAAAGCCATGCTGCTTACTAAGAAAAATACGACTGTAGTTGCTCCAGCCCTCAAAAAAGAGGATTTGCTTAGCGGGTATCGTAATGGCTCGCCCCCTGCGATCTCTGACTTTAATGCTGGTACGTGTGCTATTCATAGAAAGTAACGTTGAGTGCATCGCTTTCCTAACCGAGAGCAAACTCTATGCCATTGTGTTACTTTATTGTGTTCAGTGGTTACATTTATTGTCTGTTAATTCTAGTGGGTTGAAAATCAGCCTTTGGATTTCATAGAACCGCTAATGGCCCACCAGCAGATTTTTAGATCCAGCAGGAAGGAATACCGGTTCAGGTACCAGCCATCATACCGGATGGTATTCAGATGTTGCCTTACGTCCGATTCGCTGGGCTGACCGATGCGGGTCTCAGCCAGGCTGAAAATTCCCGGGGACATGATGTGACGGTTTCGATACCCGGGAGTGTTCCAGAATTGGGCATCGTGCTGAATGGATTGGGGGCGGGGACCAACGATGCTCATGTCACCCGTCAATACATAGGCAAACTGAGGAAGTCTGTCCAGCCGTGAAGCGCGCAGCCAATGACCAACGGGAGTTTCACGCAACCGGCTGTCGGGTACCGATCGCAGTCCTGAAGGAATCAGATGCCTGGTGGTCCGGAATTTCAGGCAGCGGAATGGGCGACCGTTTCGCCCTGTACGAACTTGTACGAAAAAAGCAGGCCCCGGCGACGTAAGCACGATGGCCAGCGCAATAAGGGGCACGAGCCAGATGAGGACAAGAAGCGTAATCAGAATCGTTAGGAAGAGATCAACGAAACGTTTGCCAACCAGGGCGTAAACACCCGCTAGTTTTCTGGGAGGCTGTTCCAGTTGGGAAGGAAGCACATAAGCTCCGGGGTCCATACTGCTTATCATACACGTTGAGTTTAAAGGAGTTGTATCGTATTTCGCTGGGCAAACGGAATGATGAATAAAATATATTTAACAGACAGTATTTGTGTTGCTGTCAGCAGGCAGGGGCGGTAAGTTCTATAATAGGGTCGGTGGCCAAAAATGACTTTTTCCCGTTTTGGGCGGGTTATGAACGGCAACAGAAACTAGTTGCGTCTTCAGCGGCTTGGGTGTTAGGGTATTTATCAGACAATGATAGTCCTCGTTTTTTCGATTTTCAACTTCTCATGGTAAAAGTGAGCAAGTGGTTGACGCGGAAGAGCCTCTTGTTCATTTGTAACCAATCTTTATTAATTGCAACCTTTAGATAAAAATATCCTAAGAATGTTAAAAGGTTTAAGCGGTTTTTAATGCGTATAAATACTTACTTTCGTAGTATTGCACAGACACTTTTGATGCTACCATCTCTATGAAAGATTTTATCGCTGTTCACCATGACGGCAAAAACACAACTCTGACCTACACCGATACTGAAAAAGATGCCCGTGCTTACCTTGCAGCCCTGATTACTACCAATCAGGTTGCCCGGGAAGATACTTTATCCATCATTCGTGTATATGACGATTCGGTGATTTATTTTAAACGAAGAAATAGTACTCTCAAAAGCGTGCTGGCCGAAAAAAAACAAAAAGCAGCTATACCGTCGCGTTCTACCGGCGGGTTTTTCCAGGAAATACTCACTAAGTTGTCTAGAAAATTGACCAGTTTAGGAATTGCTTTCAGTAGCCGTTAATAAAGGCAAGCCCGAGGCTTTAATCGGGTTCGTTCAATTTCTTCTTTACGACATCAACCGGATACTTTAGCGCCAGCCGCCGAATCTCGTAACTGAACTCCTCAAAGGTTTCGCGCCACAAGCGCGCTTCCTCCGGTGTGTAGTCATAAAAACCGTGTGCGTTCTGTACGCCTTTGGCTCCCTCCCTGACCAGATCGTCAATTAGTTTGGGCACTTCTGTGCTGGTGTTCAGGGTCGGAAAGAGGTCTTTCATCACGGCATGGTAGGCCGGTACGCCGGTGAGGTCCATCCACCGGAACACACCAACCAGCGTCATCCAGTAACCGGCATTGTTGCGACAGGCCCGATCGACGTCATCAATGGAAGCATAGCCATTTTCCACCAGATAGAACGCTTCGCGGTACATGGCATACATCAGCCGGTTGGTGATAAATCCCCGAATATCTTTCCGGACCAGCGTCGGTTCCTTGCCCCAGTGGTGAGAGAGTTGATAGAGCCATTCGGCAGGCCGCTGGTCGCTGGCATCACCACAGATGATTTCGAGGAAACGTGTTACGTGCGATGGTTCGGCCCAGTGTAAGCCCAAAAACCGTTCGGGGTGCAATGTGTCCTGCTGCAAGATACTGATCGGAATGGCCGAGGTGTTGCTGGTAATTACCGTGTTGCTGGCCACAACGGCTTCAATTTTCTGGTACACCTGCCGCTTGATCGCCAGCTCTTCCAGGGTGCACTCAATGACCAGCAAAGAATCTTTCAGAAAACCGTACGCTTCCGAAACCGTCAGATTTCTCAAATAATGCTCCGGTTGTTGCGGGCATAGTCCTTCGGTGAACGATTTGGTCAGGTGCTCCCGGATGCGGGGTTCGGCGGTGTCTACATCGGACGGAATCGGTGCAATGGCTACCACCGGATGGCCCGCCATCAGCAGGCAGGTGGCAATGCTGCATCCCATGAGCCCCAGCCCCACAACACCCACGGTGACCTCGGATGGGTTGGTCGAAAAAACAAACGACCGGTTTTCTTCTTTTTCCATGCTGATCGGTTTTGCTTCTGCGTACAAGAGAAGCAACGGGTTAGGACCTAAACCTACTTCTAAAACCGTAAGAAGTCAATGGATTCAGTTAAAACCGTTCGGCGTTTGAAGAAACTGGAGGTCCTGAGCGAAAGCATCGCTGACAGCTACTCGCTGCGCAGGCTTCTGACCGGATTCACCAAGGCGGCTCTGACGGTTTGAAAACCAACCGTGAGAAGAGCGATCAGCAGGGCTGCCAGGCCAACACCAAGGAATACCCAGATGCTTACCTCGATGCGTTGCCGGTAATTGCTCAACCACGTAGTCATCAGAAACCAGGCGATGGGGGAGGCAATTAGCAGGGCAATGATTACCAGTTTGACAAAATCCCGCGAAAGCACCAGAACGATGCTTGGAATGCTGGCCCCCATCACTTTCCGGATGCCAATTTCTTTGGTTCGCTGCTCGATCACCATCAGGGCCACGGCAAACAGGCCCAGGCACGACAGCAGAATAGCAATGCCCGACGCCAGGCTACAGATCTGGGCCATTTTTTCTTCGTTCTGGTACCAGGCGTCAACATTTTTATCCAGAAACGTAGCCATAAATTCCGACTGCGGAGCCACCTCCTGCCAGACGGTTTTTAACTTGTCCATCGATCCGGCCAGGCTCTGCGGAGTAACCCGCACAAAAATATAGTGAACCGGCTCCGAATTCGACAGGTGCAGGGTAATGGGGCGAGCTTCGTCGGCGAGGGAGTAAAGGTGAAAATCGGGAATCACCCCAATGATTTGCATTTTATTCTCGGTGGAGTCGGCATCGTCACCCAAAAGGCTGCCAATGGGGTTCTTTTCGCCCATCTGCCGGGCCAGGCTTGCCGTAATTACCACCCGGTTGACCGAATCCGTTGCGTAAGCCCGGTCGAAATCACGTCCGGCTACGGTTTTCATATTCAACGTTTTCAGGTAATCGTAGTCAACCAGGAGCCAGTCTGTGGAAACATCTTTGCCTTTGTACGTGAAGCCTATGGTAGACCTGGAACTGACGCGGTCCAGCCCCCGGCCAATATTGATGCCAGAACCGGTAATGGACAGTATCGACGGATCGGTGGCCAGTTTGTTACGCAGCCGTTGCAGGGCCTGCCGCCCATTCACCTGCGTGCCGACCGGGATACTGATGACCTGTTCTTTCTGAAAGCCCAGCGGTCTGGAACGTAGGAAATTCACTTGCTGGGTTGCAATGATGGTGCAGCAGGCCAATAGGCAGGAAAGGGCAAACTGCGTTACGATCAACGAATTGCGGAGAATGCCGGGCCGTTTTAAGGAAACTTTGCCTTTCAGCACTTCCACGGTATTGAACTTGGTCATTTGCCAGGCCGGGTAGCCGCCCGCAACCAGGGTTACCACCAGAAAGACGCCCAGAATCCAACCAACAAAACCGGGCGTAAGCAGGTGACTGAACTGAAGTCTGGCATCGAAGGTGGCATTGAACTGGGGCAGCAACCCGTAGGTGAGGGCAATTCCCAGCAAAAAACCGATCAGGCAAATCAGGGTGGTTTCGCCCCAGATCTGACCAAAAAGCTGGCTTTTCAGGGCGCCCAGCGACTTGCGAACGCCCACCTCCCGGGCGCGGGTGAACGAACGGGCCACGCTCAGGTTAATGAAGTTGATGCAGGCAATCAGCAGAATAAAAAAGGCAATCCCCAGCAGGGTGTAAACAATGGCAATTGGCGCTCCTTTGCCGCTGGCAATGTCGCGGTCAAAATGAACATTGGCGAGTGGTTGGAGCCTCAGGGCAAACACATCCCCCCGCTGATCCGGCTGGGCCCCTTTTTTTTTCAGGTCGCGCAGCACGCCGGGGAAATACGTCTGGGCAAACGGTTTCAGCCGGTTTTCAAACGTAGCCTGACTGACCTGCGGAGCCAGTTTGATGAAAACCGTGTGCGTGTTGTTGGTCCAGTTGTCTTTGTTGGCCTGGTAGGTGGGCGAGCTCTCAATCCGAATCAGGGCGTCGTACTGAATGGAGGAATTGTGGGGGGCGTCGCCGATGACGCCACTCACTACGTACTGTTTCTGGTTGCCCTCACTGCCAACCAGCACGGTTTTCCCGATCGGATTATCGGCACCAAAAACCGTTCGGGCCATGTTTTCGCTGATCACAAGGCTGCTCAGATCGCGGAGAGCCAGTTCGCGGTCACCGTGGACGAGCGGAAACGAAAAGAGGTTTAGAAAATCGGCATCGGTTTCGACGAGCAGTTTGTCAAAGTACTTCCCGTTGACTTCCACCAGGCTCTTTCGCCCGGCCTGAATGCGGGCAGCCGCTTCAACTTCCGGAAACGTCGCCTTTAAAGCGGGCCGGAATGGCAGGGGCATGGAGCCGCTCCGAACGGCTTTTTCGGGGTCATTGAAAAAGAAATACGTCTGAAAAATCCGGTCGCCATCCCGATGAAACGAATCATACGTCAGTTGCAGATAGGAGGTCAGGAAAAGGAAAACGCAGATGCAGAAAGCCACCGACAGCCCCACCACATTGATGGCGGCATAACCTTTGCTTTTCCAGAGGGTGCGCAAGGCAATTTTTACGTAGTTACGAAGCATAGCGGGATGGAGAAAAAAAGAGTTTGTGTCAGTGGACGAAAACCGTTGCGGAACAGCAGGCTCCGGATCGGTTAGCGCCCGGGCGCGTTGTTTCAGAAAATACGGCCGGCAGAATTTGACCACCTCCAGCCAGTACAGGCGACGGGCCTGCTGAACGCCCACTTCGTCGACCTGATCGGCAAACTGCTCGTGCAGATCACCCAGCAATTCTTCCAGCAGGTGGGAAGGGCAGACTGCCTTCAGGAAGCGGTCTGCCCAGGCGGGCGGCATGGCTTTATTCGGTTCGTTGGAATTGGCGGGGTGCATGGTTACGATAAAGAAGGGTTAGGAATGGCGTTCCAAAGGTCGTTGCGTACGTGCCGCATTTCGTTCAGGGTTTGCTGGCCGGTGGCGGTAATCCGAAATAACCGTTTTCGCCGACCACCCCGCGCGGCCGTAGCACCGCCCAGTTCCGACCGAACGAATCCTTTTTCTTCCAGTCGGTAGAGCGCAATGTGTACGCCACTGAGGCTGATCGTCCGGTCCGTCCGGTGTTTCAGTTCAGCCGCAATCGTTACGCCGTAGGCTCCGCCGTCCAGCACCGCAACGGCCAGTAAAACCAATTCTTCAAACTCGCCCAAATACGGTCTGCCCATGTCAAGTAGTATTTCCTTGTTATTTGCTAAACAAATGCCTTGCCAGACTCAAAAAAAGCCCTTGGCGAGCAAATAACGCGGGTTTGAGTTTGGCCCATGTCCAGAAACGGACAAGCGGCTGTACCATTATGGACAGCGGAAACCGCTGACGATGGGTTGGCTGACTAGGGCTTTGCTGGGAGCTTCAAAACCGTACGGAGCAATTGACGGTTACGGTAGTATGACGATGACACCGCTGAACATGGGGTATGCCTGTATCAACCTGAGCTTACAGGCCCGTAAGATCACCACCACACGGGGGATGATCAAGAAAACGTTTACGGAGCGGGGAATCGCCTACGCTTCGGAACTGGCGCTGAAAAATACGCTGGATTTGCTAACCATCGTCGACTGGAACATCGAACACGGTTTTGGGCTATTCCGGATTTCTTCCGAGCTTTTTCCGTGGGCGTCGGAATACCGGATTGCGGACTTGCCGGATTTTCCAGCCATTCGGGCTACGCTGGAAGAAATTGGCCGACGGCCCATCCGGCTCACCACTCATCCGGGTCCGTTCAATCATTTGGCTGGTCAGGAAAAGGTGCTGGCCAATACCATCAAAGACCTGGAATACCAGTCGGAGCTGTTTGATCTAATGGGTCTGAAACCGTCGCACTGGAACAAAATCAATATTCATGTCGGTGGAACCTACGGCGATAAAGCCGCAACGATGGGGCGGTTTGCCCAGAATTTTCAGCTGCTATCGAAAAACCTGCGCGCCCGTCTGACCGTGGAAAACGACGATCGGCCCAGTTTGTATACGGTGGCGGATCTGGTGTCACTTCACGAAGTTACGGGCATTCCGATTGTGTTTGATTATTTTCATCATTCCCTGAATCCCGGGGAGCAAACCGAAGAGGAGGCTTTTCTGGCCGCCTACGCAACCTGGGATGTGCGCCCGGTTTTTCACTACTCCGATTCGCGGCAAAACCGCGAAGACCCCCGGGCCCGCCGGGAAGCCCATGCCGACTGGCTGTATTCGACCGTAAAGACCTACGGCAAAGAGGTCGATATTGTCTTTGAGTCGAAAATGAAGGAGTTGGCCGTCATGCGTTTGCGGGGTGATGAAGTTGAACTTCCGGCCAGCGTAAAAAAAGTAGCTGTGGCGCTCAAAACAGATTAAAGAGCGTAGTCTAACAGGGTAACCGGATACGAAAAACCGTTCCTAAAATCGGCCGACAGCTCTTCGATCCAGACTATCTGGTGGAAGCTCAGTTCGGGTGGGAGCCTGACGGTTTTTTCCGGATCATTAACAATGCCAATAATAACCTTATCAAACGTGTCTTCGACCTTTCGAATCACGCGCAAATGGTCGGTCGGCATCGAGTTGGCCGAAAAAACGGCCAGCGCAATGCGGGGTTGCCAGGTTTGGTTATGCTCGATAACGGCCTGTACCAGCGTGGGGTTCACCAGCGAATTCGTGCTGAGCCGGGTCAACACCCGGATGCGCCCCTGCTGGTACGCCTGCCAGTCGTACAGCTGGTATTCTTTGAAAATCAGGAAGTCGTCCTGCAGAAGCTGGCTAACCGGGCCGTAAATGTACGCCCAGAGGTCCCATTCGCAGAGTGCTCTCTCCAAAACCGTTGTGGGCTTGGTTGTATGATCCGTTATCCGGATCAGGTCGGTTACCTGCTTTCGAAAACGGTCATTGTCTCCTGTATAAAGCTGATTGAAGAGCCGGGCACTGTCGGCTTCGTTCTGCATGCTTCGGGGGTCATAGCAAATGTCGTGAAATACGATAGCCATCCCGAGTGCATCGGTTGAGACCAAGGGAGAATGGTGCCACCGCGCCAGCATCGAATTAATGTGGTGAAGGGTGTGATAATACCGCTGCGGCTCGGCATAAGCAGCAAAAACGGGGGCAGGATCGATGCCGTAGCGCTCCGCTATCTCCCTGATGTAGTGGCTCATATCAGAATAACACTTTGGCATATGGCCGGGTTTTCGACGCAATCAGCCTGATGCTCAGTACGACAAATGGAACACCTGATTTTACCCTGTTTCCGCCCTCGGTTTTCAGTGGTACTTTTTCAGGATTGCCATAATTCTGTGATGAATTTCGGTGTTTTCGTAAACTCCCCGGAAATCCAGCGAATGAGGGCCGTAGGCAAAAACCGGTACCATAACGCCGGAGTGATCGTTGGTACTGAAATGGCCGTCAACGTAGCCCCGTTTCAGATCACCGTCCAGCAGGCTAAGGCCGCCCGTTTCGTGGTCGGCGGTGACAATCACGAGGGTTTCGCCGTTCGAATCCGCAAAACGGATGGCGTCGCCGATGGCCTGATCAAAGTCCAGCATTTCCTGCACCACGTAGCGGACATCATTGACGTGGCCGCCGTAATCGATCTGCGCCCCTTCGGCCATGAGAAAAAAACCGGCTTTGTTGGATTGCAATTCCTTGAAGGCTTTACGGAGACTTTTCTGCAAAAAATCCGTCCGGCCCTTGCTCATGGCCAGCACCGATTGGTCGTCGAGCAGCACGAAAGGGGGTTTGAGGGCATCGAGTTGCTGAAAAGCCGTGCCGATCTGATAACCGCGTTGGCGGAGGGTATCCAGCACTTTTTCTTCCTGAAAATACCGATGACCGCCACCAATCAGGATTTGGACCGGGCTGCGGAGAAAGTCGGCGGCAATTTCTCGCTCGAACATCCGGTCGGGCTGGTGGGCGTAGAAAGCCGCTGGCGTGGCATCGGTGACGCCCCCCGCCGTAATCAGGCCACTGACCATGTGCCACGGTTTGATCAGGGTGGGGATGGCCGTGACGGTTTTTCCCGCCGAATCGACGCCAATGGCACGGTTGTTGGTTTTATGACCGGTTGCCATCGCCGTGGCTCCGGCGGCCGAATCCGTGATGTACGTGTCGGCTGCACTGGTTTTGGAAAATCCAATGTTGAGGAATTTCGCCAGGTTCAAATCACCCCGGTTGGCCGTCAGCCCGGCGTAAATCTGGGCCAGTCCCATGCCGTCGCCAATCAGCAAAATCACGTTTTTGACGCGGCTACGGTTGTCGTTGTTGCGGTAGGTGGGTTGGTAAAGCGAGTGCGGGGTTGGGTGCTGGTATTCGGCGGTCTGGCGCAAACGCAGAAATTCGCCCAGGGGCGCAATCCGGTCGGTATTGATGAAATCGACGCCGAGGTTCATGAGCGTTTTCCAGGTGTTGATGTTGTCGGGCGTGGCCCAGAACCGTATTTTTTTATTTTGCAGATGCACCTGCCGGATGACGTCCTGGATGGTTTCGCGCTCTTTCTTCACGATTAATCCCTTGCCGTTCCAGCGCGTATACCGCTTAAAATCCTGGCTGATGAGACCGATGTGCGCCAACTGCTCGGGCGTATACGCAACACCCGGTCGCCCGTCAAACTGGAGCCAGATGGGATACTGCGCAAACTGATCAGGTGGGGGAATTGCCCCGCTGACAACGACGGTCACCGGGCCTTTCTCCCCAAAAACGTCGGGGTAAGCGCTCAGCGATTGAACAAGCAGGGGCAGCGCCAGCCGGGCGGGCGATTTCAGATCGATCAGCCATTGTAATTTGTACGGCGCATCGGCGTAGATTTTGCCTTGGTTGGCCCGTGTCTTCTCAACCATCGGTTTGATGTACAGGGCTTCCAGCGTTCGTTCGGGCATAACGTCAGCCGAATCGTGGGCTACGTAGAGCTTGCCATTCCGGGCGTACACGTCGGCTTCAATGGAGCCGAACTGCTGATCATACGCCTGCCAGAACGGAATGGTTTGTTCGTAATCGTTGTGTGAATGAGCCTGTGCTGGCGAGTAGGTGGCATTGGTTTGCGCGTAGGCGACGCCCGTTATCAGCCAGCTGCCCATAACCAGCAAAAAGAACTGTTTCATTGATGGAGTTGCTTAAACGCCCCGCCAAACGTGATCGTTGGCGGGGCGTTTGCGAATGGAGCGGGTTGGTTTTACCAGCCCTGGTTTTGGGTCAGCGACCCTTTACTGTTCTGGATTTCCGTGGGCGGAATCGGCCATACGTGCATCACCTGCGGATTGAAGTTTCGGGCCGGGTAAATCACCCGTCCGTCGGCGTGGTGCAGGGGCTGCGCATACACGCGCTGGGCATCGCCCCAACGTACCAGGTCGAAATGGCGGTCGGTCCATTCGCCACCGAATTCACAACGGCGTTCGCGCTTGAGGTCGGTCATGCTGGCACCGGTGATGGCCGCCAGCCCCGCGCGGGTGCGAATCTGATTAATTTCCACATCGGCATTTTTGTTCTGCATCAGCTTGGCTTCGGCTTTCATCAGCACGACGTCGGCGTAACGAAGCAGCGGCACGTTGAGCGAAGTCGATGGTTTGTCACCATTCGGATTAACCGTTGTGCCGATGGGGTTGGCGTAACTGTACGGCTCCATGTACTTGCGAAACTGGTAGCCCGTGCGGTTGCTGGAGCTAACCGTAAAGGCCCCAACGTTGAAGGTTCGTTCCTGTCCGAAATACATAAACTTATCGCCCGTTTTAAGGATGGTAGCCTCCCGGCGTTTGTCGCCCGGTTGAAACGCTTCGTAGAGTTCTCTGGTTGGATAGAAGTTGCCCCAGCCGTTGTACAGACCCCAACCTTTATCTTCCAGACAAACGCCCGGGAAAATGCAGCCTACGCGGGTGTCTTTTGCGCTGGAGGTGACGGACCAAATGTATTCCCGTGACCAGTTGTTGGCGGTTTTAAACACGTCTTCGTAGTTGGGCAGCAGGCTGTGCTTGCCGCTGTTGATCACCAGGTCCGCGTATCGCTCGGCGTTTGCCCAGTCTTTGGCGTACAGATACGTCCGGGCCAGGTACGCCCAGGCCGCCGTTTTGTGCGCCCGCCCGTAGTTTTCCGCCGAGTACTCCGAAAAGTGGGGTAGCAGATCCGCAGCTTTTTTGAGATCCTCCACGATGTACGCATAATTTTCGGCGATGTTTTTCGCCCGCGAAACGTAAATGTTCTCCGGATTTTCCCGATCCTGAATCGGAATTCCCGCCCGGTCATCGCCATAGCGGTAGGCCAGCTCCAGGTGCATGACGGCGTGGTTGAAATACGCTTCGCCCAGCATCCGGTTTTTGGCCGCTTCCGGCATGCTGATACCCGGTACGTTGCGGAGCACGTCGTTGCTGCGTTTCATGACCTGGTAATGTTTTCCCCAGATGGCCCGCGTGTCGGACTCGTTGCCGTCGACCTGAAAATTTTTGATGTTTTCGGCATTCGCTCGGGGCTTGGTACCGATGTCGTCACTGGCATTGTTCAGCCAGAAGAAGCCCCGCCCGTACATATCGTCGTCGCTGTAAAGCTCGTAGATGCTGTTGACGCCCGCGAGCGCGTCGCTTTCCGTTTTCCAGAAGTTGCCCGTGGTGGGGGCGCCCTGCGGTTCCAGGTCCAGCTGGCTGTTGCAGCCGAACGTCAGGCCACCGAGGGCGATCAGAAAGAATTTGTTTATCTTGTTCATGATAGCCGTCGTTAGAAAGAAATGTTTGCACCAATCATATACACGCGGGCCAGCGGGTATTTGGCTACGTCCAGCCCAAAGCTGCTGATGCCGACTTCGGGGTCCATGCCCGAGTATTTGGTGATGGTAAATAAATTCTGACCGGTCAGGTAAATCCGCGCTCCGACGCTCTTGGTGAACGTGCGTGGCAGGTTATAGCCTAGGGTCAGGCTCTTCAGCCGTAGGTAGCTACCGTCTTCCAGGTAGAAATCCGAGATCCGGCCAAAGTTGTTGTTGGGGTCCGAACCGGCGCGCAGCCGGGGAATGGTTCCACCGGGATTGGTGGGGCTCCAGGCATCTTTTACTTCGTCGAGCATGTTATAACCCGGATAGGCACCGGGGTTCAGGCCCAGATTCTTCAGCGAGTTGAATACTTTATTGCCCGCCGAGCCCTGGAAGAACACGTTCAGATCAAACCCTTTGTAGCCCACGTTGCTGTTCAGACTGAACGTTTTTGTCGGCAGGATGCTGCCCAGAATGACGCGGTCGTTGTCGTCGATTCTTCCGTCACCATTGTGATCCACGAACCGGAAGTCGCCCGCTTTGGCATTGGGCTGATAGCGTGTACCGTTGGCGTTGACATACCCGGCGGCTTCGTCATCCGATTGAAACAAACCGTTGGTCTGGTAGCCGAAGAACGCGCCAAACGGCTGACCGACAATGTGGAAATTGGAGTTTGGCAGGCTTCGAACCGTTGAGCCAGTGGGTTGCAGATCCTGGCCGGGGGGGAGGGCGGTTACTTCATTTTTCAGGAACGATACGTTGGCGGTAACGTCAAATTTCACACTGCCGAAGTTTCGCTGATAGGTCAACCCCAGTTCAATACCCCGGTTTTCGGTCGATCCGGCATTGATGGTCCGTCCGCCCGGTGCTCCTGCGACACCCGGTAATAGCTCCTGAAACAGCATGTTACGGTTTTGCTTCGAAAATACGTCGATGGTACCGACGAGTTGGTTGCGCAGCAAGCCAAAATCAAGCCCAATGTTCGTTTGCGTGGAGGTTTCCCAGCGGAGGTTGGAGTTGGAGAGCGATCGTTCGGCATAACCCAGATTGATCGCCGGGTCGGAGCCGATGAGCGCCAGCGTTTGGGTAAGTGGCACCGAGTACGCGTAATCACCCAGTCCGGCCAGGTTTCCGATCCGGCCCCAGCTGGCACGTAGTTTCAGGTTGGTTAGCCAGTGGATGTTTTTCAGGAAAGGCTCATCGCCCAGCTGCCAGCCCCCGGAGATGGATGGGTACCATTCCCACCGGTTTGCGCTCAACAACTTGGAGGAACCATCGCGCCGGACAATAACCGACAGCAAATATTTATCGTTGAAGCTGTAATTCAACCGGCCAACGTACGATTCCAGCCCGCGCTCAATGACGTACGTATTGTCGGCGTCGTAGAAAATCTCCTTGGCATTGGCCAGATACCGCTGCGACGGGTCCTCATTGTCGAAGCCCGTTCCGCGGATACCGAACGATTCGATTTTGGTTTTCTGGAAGGTGTATCCCAGTAAGGCATCGAAGTTGTGTTTGCTGCCAAACGCCCGTTTGTAGGTAAGCGTTTGTTCGTTCAGCAGGTCATTCGATTGGTAGCTGCTCTGAAACAATTCGTTGAAGTCGAATATTTTGCCGGGTTCGGTAATGCGGACGTTGAACTGCTTCCGGTTGTTCTTGATCTGCGTGATTCCCCAGTTGCTCCGAAACGTTAGCCCATCAATGATTTGCCATTCCAGATAAGGATTGACAAACAGGTTGCTGACCGGATTGCGGTTGTCGAGCCGTTTCAGGTAGGCAACGGGGTTGATCAGGTCACCGTAGGAACCGGCAAAATTCGCTGGCACCCCGCCAAACCGTCCTGAGCCGTCTTCGCGGTAAATCGTGGCGTTGGGTGGGTAGAAAATAGCGGTCAGGATGGCACCGGTATAAGCACTGGAGGTATTCCCGGTTTGGCCGTTATTGACGTTGTATGCCAGGTTTTCGCCGATTTTTACCCGTTTAGAAAGCTGATGCGAGGAGTTCAGACGGAACGTATACCGATCCGAAAAGGTATTCAGCATGATCCCTTCGTTCTTGCGGTAACCGCCGGACAGAAAGAAGGTCGATTTTTCGGTGCCACCGCTCACCGATGCATCAACGTTGTAGATGCTTCCGGTCTGGAAAATTTCGTTCATCCAGTCGGTTTTGGTGGTGCGGGCCGTTGGGTTTCTTGCGGGGTCAAAGGCCGCAATCCGCGGCAAACCGGCGTTGTCGGTGGCCGTGTTCATGGCGTCTGCAAAACCGGCAGCGTCGAGCGGTTTCAACGTTCGCGCTACCTGCTGAAGCCCGTGCTGGTAGTTAATATTTGTCCGAATCTGGCCGCTGGTTCCTTTCTTGGTCGTAACCAGAATCACACCCGCCGACGCCCGGGCACCGTAGATAGCTGCCGAGGCATCTTTCAGGACGCTGATTGACTGAATATCGTTCGGATTGATGGAACTCAGCGTTCCCGGAAAGATGACGCCGTCGACAACCAGCAGGGGACTTTCGTCATTGAGCGAGCCGATTCCCCGGATTTTGATGGTGGGGTTCGCTGTTGGATCACCGCCTTCATTGACGACGGTAACGCCCGGCAAAGTACCCTGCAAAACTTCGGCGGCCGTGTTGTAGTTCCGGCTACCAATCTCCTTGGTTGGTACGGTTGCTACCGCACCCAATACATCGCGTTTCTGCTGCGTGCCATACCCCACCACAACCATTTCATTGAGTTGTTGAGCCGATTGGGAGAGGGTAATAGCCAGCTGCGTACGGTTGCCCACTTTTACTTCAACGGGTTCATAACCAATGAAAGAAACGACCAAAACCGTATTCTCATCGGGAACATTAATGGAGAATTGGCCTTCTGCATTGGTAACGCTCCCCATGTTTTGACCTTTTACCACCACACTGGCTCCGGGTAGAACATCACCCGACTGCTGATCGGTTACGGTTCCCGTCACGGTAATCTGTTTTTGGGCGGATGGTGTAGTTGGCGTTGCAGGAGCATTGCGGAGCACAATATGATTGTTGACCAACTCGTAGCTGATTCCGTACGGACGCAGTAGATCAGTCAGGACGCTGCTTAACTTTTGTTTGCTGGCCTTTACCGTAACAAGCTGGTTAAGAGGGATCGACGGGCCATAGACAAACTGTTTGCTGGTCTGGGTCTCGAGTTGTTGAAGGGCCTGTTGAAGGGTGACGTTGACGAGTTGTACCGTGACGATCTGTTCGGGTCGGGTAGGACCCGCCTGTGACGACGTGGGCCACTGGGCCATCAGGAAGCCTGCCAGGAGCAGACGTTGACCGAGTTGTCGGGGTGAGAGATACAGTTTGTTCATAAAGAGGATTACATAAGTAACTGAATTGAAAATACTAGCAACCTTTTCCGGTAATGGTAATGATGGACCCTCGCTGCTGATAAGTTGCGTTGAGGTATGAACAGAGCACGGTTAAGACGTCCGGCAACGACGGTTTGATAAAGCGGGTTGTTACCTGACAATGCCGCAGTTTTTCCTGCGGAACCTGTATTTGCACCGCAAACCGGCGGTTCAGTAAGCGGGCGGTTTCGGCAATGGTCAGGTTGTTCAGAATGAGTTGATCGGTTGTCCAGGCCCGGTAGTCGTTGGCATTGGTAATGGTCTGGTGTTTTAGCGTACGCGTATGCCGATCGAAGTGGCTTTTTTGGTTCGGCAGCAGATGAACCGAATGGCGCTGGGCGTCTGACACCCGTACTTTGCCGCTCAGAACAGCCACTTCAATGGCGGGATCGTCGGCGTAAGCCCGGACGTTGAATTGGGTGCCGAGCACGCGCGTTGCGAGGGTTCCGCTCTGAACAATGAACGGATGTTGTTGATCGTGTGCAACGTCAAAATAGGCTTCTCCGTCCAGTTCAACGAGTCGTTGACCGGTTTGGCCGAAAACACTGGCGTACCGCAGACGGCTCTGGGCGTTCAGCCAGACCTGCGTTCCGTCGGGCAGCTTTACGTGGGCCTTCTGACCTGCAGGAGCCACAATCTGCCGGAAAGCAACCGGTTCCGAACTTGGTTTAGGTGTTTGCCAAAACCACAACAGGCAAAGAGCCCCCAGCGC
This sequence comes from Larkinella harenae, assembly GCF_054780515.1. Classification (NCBI taxonomy): domain Bacteria; kingdom Pseudomonadati; phylum Bacteroidota; class Cytophagia; order Cytophagales; family Spirosomataceae; genus Larkinella; species Larkinella harenae. The sequence continues at coordinate 1,603,014 of NZ_BAAGWE010000001.1, forward strand.
AGCCGCAACCGCATACGTCCAGTACCGGCGAAACGGACGGATCGCTGGGGCTGATGGCTGAGTTTCATCAACAGATTGCTTCAGGCGGTTCCAGACGCGATGGTGCAGGGCGCGTTCCGACTCGGTTTCGGCTCCAAGCTCGGTATGGATGGGCCACGTAGTTTCGTTGACCAGCTCCTGCAGAAGGGCTATTCCTTCCTGCGTAGCCAGCAACGCTTCGGCCTGCTTGCGTTCGGGGGGCGTGCATTGATCGGCCAGGTAGCGCCGGAGTAATTCTTTGGTTTGTGAAGAGGCCAATGTACTGCTGTTTGCCTACAATACAGTTGGCAGCAGCGTTAGGGTAGTTCGCCCAGAAAAAATTTTAGAAGGCTCGTACCGAGGGGCATCCCCAGCAACGTCAGGTCGGCGTATCGGCGGAGAAAATGGCTCAAAAACCGTCGGGCGCGCACCATATGATCTTTCACGGCATTGCGGGAGATGCCGAGTTGCTCGCCCACTTCGTCGTAGCTTTTGCCTTCTACTGAGCAGAGCTGAAAAACTTCCTGGCGACGGGGTGGGAGCTGGGCAATGGCCTGGTCGGCCAAGCGTTCGTATTCGCGGGCAATGTACTGGTCTTCCGTTGTATGGCTGTGTGCATCGGTCCGGCGGCCCCATTCCTGGTTCAGTTTTCGGGCGGTTGCGTTTTGTTTTAGCTGATTCAGAACCTGATTTCGGGCCAGTGTATGGAGGTAGCCACCGATGCCCAGAGCCGGATCAAGCTGCTCGCGGTGATGCCAGACTTTTAAAAAAACGTCGTGAAGAATTTCCTCCGCTTCAGTGTCGGAGGGGAGAAACTTCTGAATAAAAAAGAGCACAGGTCGTTTGTAGCCATTGAACAACTGCTCAAAAGCGTCAGTGTCGCCTTGCTGTAGACATTGTATGAAGTCCGCTTCCTGCTTTTTGCTAAATGGTCCTGTATACACGTGTCGACTTGGATAACCCGTTTTCCCGTGTAAAAGTAATCAGCCTTGGCTGAGTGAACCAGCCTTCGGGGTATTTTTAATGGATTGATAATGTTCGTACCTGGCGTACTTATTTAATTACTAAATCCTATAGATTTACCGGAAAACCCGTCAGCAAGCCAGCGTTTTATTGGGCCAGCGGATACTGTTGCAGGTTAACCGAAGCGTTGTTGTAAAACAAAACGCCTTTCCATTTTCCTTTCATCGAATACCGTTGGCCGGTCGATTTGTTTACCAAAATACCGTCGAACGAACAAGCCAGGTGGTATGCATTGATTTGTCGGTCGACTACGATAGTCGATTTGGGCGGGATGTTAATTTTCATCACATCCTTTTGGTAGGCACCGTACGGTTTTTGCTGTTCTTCGGGACTCAGGGTGAAGGTTTCGGGAAAATAGCTGTGTGAATCCTTCCCGTACCACCGCTCGGGAACTTTGACTTCCAGTTGAGCCAGTTGTACATCTTCCGGTAAGGTGCTCTTGTTTACTTCAAACTGGGAAGTCTTAACCAGTTCCGCAAAGTCGTCTTCAACTTGCTGCACCGCTACCACGCTGGCCGAATTCCGAAGGGTGACTCCTTTCAGCTTCACGGTTACGGTGTCCAGATGGTCACCGGCATCCATAAAATAACGGACATCCTTCAGTTCGTACTCCGCCGGAACCACCACCTCGGGCTCAACTTTCGACGGTTTGGAACAGGAAAAAAACAGGATCGATGCGGTTAATCCCAGAACCACAAACTTGGGAAGACGATTTTTGAGCAGTTGAGCAAGCATATCGACAGCTTTGGTGATCATTCAAAGCTATTGTTTACTGGTCATAATCGCAATAGCTATCGGAAATATGAACATAATTGGAGAAATTTCAAACGAGGAAGCAGGGTATTAGCTACTGGGTGAGCACTACCTTTGGTGGTTACCTATTTTGACCTTATCCTCGGCTAATTTGAGCAATAGTGTCCCATCCATCCTTCCCACAAGATCCGGCTTTATTTACTTTATGGATTTGTATATATTGAACAATTTTATCTAAAAATTATGAAAAAATATACAGCACTTTTGGGGTTCTTTCTCGTAATGCTCATCAGTTGCCGGAAAAATGATCCAACACCGGATGGATATATCAAAGATCTGATGCTCGGGCTTGAACCATTATCCACCGGTGTCAAACTCACCTGGAATCCAGTCATTATTTTTGAAGAAGGCATGTACGGCGGACCTCCACCTGTGCCCCCTACACAGTATGAAATTTATATTTCTGAAACTGGCGAAAACAACCTCAAAAAACTAGCTGTGGTTGATGGAACAACGAAAGAGTTTTTGGTGCAAAACGTAGCCTCCGGTCAACCGGTATATGCGAAAGTAATAGCCAGACACCCGAAATTGAATTCTGGCCCATCGAATGTAGCAACAACAAATGCGGGACAATTAAAGACGACAACGTTAGTGTTTCCTTCCAATCCGCCTTACATAACCTATGGGGCCTGGGGTGGAACTAACCTGGTGTATAAGGGGCAAGCCGGTACGGAAATTCGATTGGCTGATGGCACTACCCGAAAATTAAACAACTCGGCTTCGACGCCTGTCTTATCGCCTGACGGCAAATATGTTGCTTATACGGGAGGGAGGAACCATAACACGTCCTATACTACCCAACTCTTTATTGAAGAAATTGAAACTGGCCTTGTGCGTTTAGTCGACACGGACTCACAGATGATGGCTGCTGAATGGTCGAATGATGGCAAACGATTGGCCTACGTAACGGGTAGGGGCCTGAGCGTGTTTTCGCTGGCAGACGGTAGAATACGGTGGTTAACAGGTAGCACGAGTATTTCTTTTCCACAAATTGACTGGTCGCATGATAACAGCTATATTGTCTTTGTGCAACCCCTCGAAACGGCTCATTCAGAACGGTACGTTACGAATTTGATGCGTGTTCCGGCTAATGGTGGGCAAATAGAACCTGTTACTTCCTCGCTCTATAGCGACCAACAGCCTGCTTTCTCTCCCAATGGCGAACAGTTGGCTTTCATCAGTACCCGATCAGGTTATCAGGCAGTTTGGGTGTTGACCCTCAAGACGAATAGATTAGAGCAACTGACGAATGGAAAAGAGTCGTTTGCTTATACAAGTCGGTTAGACTGGAACGCGACCAATCAGATTACGTTCTCGGGACTTGTTTCGCTACCGGGTAGTGGCACTGACACATCATTGAAAAAAATCGTAATGCCTTAAGTGGATTGATGGACGAGTCGAGGCCACAAACAGCTGCTTTAATCATGAAACAACAGGGGACTCATCATTCGGTGAAATGCCTGTTCTTGCACCGGAATGAGTAGTCCCCTGTCTTGTGTATTAACTAAAACCGTTGTTTAACGGGCTGGATTAGAGGATACCTAATCCCAGCAGTCCACCCCGGTTGCCACGGCTAGACTCGTAGCTTTGAGAATGCGATTCTTTTTCGTAGGACAAACCAAAGTCCAGGCTCAAGCCCGTTCCGAACGACGTTTTGCTGCCGTTGTTTTCGTAGCTAAAGCTGTTGCCATAACCACCGCCTACATTCTCAGTCATTTCTGCATGGGTCAGCTCCTCAACGTGGAGGTCGGCCAGATTCATCGTTTTCATAACGTTAAATAAGTTGCGTGATGCGCCTACTCTGTTATAGCTTTTCGGCTTCCGCTGGGCTTGTGGCATTGCTGCCGTTTGCTTGATACAAAGGTGGGGAATTGTGGGGCACGGACTGATAACCAGCCTTTATAGCTTCATAGCCAGCGGTTATTTTTTGATAACTGAATGGAGATGGTCGCGTAAAAAGCCGTTGAAACAGCTGTTGTAAGTCAGCAAGGGAGCGGTCCTGAACCGTTGGCCTATTGTTATTTACGATTTTACGGCGTCCTGTCATTTTTACCAAAGACATGCTTTATGTACCTTTAGCACCGGTCAACACAATTACAAAAACGACAACCCTATGGAAACTAGCAATGCCAAACCGTTCATGAAACCCTCTTTTCTGATTACCTTGCTCAGCTTGTGTGGTTTTCTGGTAGCCTCTTTTTGCGCTCAGAGCCAGGCTGTTGAGCTAAAACCTGTTTGGGAAACCGATACGACGTTGCGCACGCCCGAATCGGTGTTGTTCGATCCGGCCCAAAAAATTCTTTATGTGGCCTGTATCAATGGCGGCCCATCGCTGGACAATAAGAACAGTTACATTGCCAAGCTCGGTTTGGATGGAAAAGTCATCAAGCTAAAATTTGCGGAGAACCTCAACTCGACCAAAGGAATGGGGATTTTGGGCGATAAACTGTATGTGACAGAAATGAATCAGGTCGCCGAAATCGCGTTGTCGAGCGGTAAGATTACGAACCGGTATCCAATTCAGGGGGCTAAGTTTTTGAACGATATCAGCATTGACCCCCGGAAAAAGATCATTTATATCTCGGATTCGGGCGAAAGTAAAATATGGGCCCTGACGGGTGGGAAAATAAGCCTGGTTCTGGAAGGTGCTCCGCTGAAAGGAACCAATGGCCTGTTGGTCGATAACAATCAGTTGCTCATTGGCAACGGAGACGGTTCGCTTCTGGTCCTGGACCCAGCTACCAAAAATATCAAAACCATTGGTAAAGCTTCGGGCGGGATTGACGGTATTGTAGCCCTGGGCAACCAGCGTTACATCGTTACGGAGTGGGGCGGTAAGATCTGGTCCGTTCAGGCGGATGGAAAAACCGAGTTGAAGCTGGATACATCAAAAGAAAAAATCAATTCCGCTGATGTTGGTTATGACCCAACGACCCAAATGTTGTTTGTACCGACCTTTTTCCACAACACGGTGAAGGCCTATTCACTGAAGTAAATTCAAGGAAGGGAGCAGCTTCGGGTCAAATGCCATCCGATGTTTAGCAGAACACCCAAGCCCGGTCGGGCTTGGGTGTTCTGCTAATGGAGCTGCAGTGCGTAGGCAAGGGCTAACTAAAACGGTGAGAATCAAGACCCGGCACAACTTTGCCGGGTATGACTTCCTTCTTATCTGTAAAAAACGAATGTAGCAGACCAACGCGCTACGGTTTTAAGGCAGGGGGCCAATTGATGAAAAAAGACGTTGAATTGATTATAAAGGATGAGGACGGAAACAGGTTGTTAACTCTCAACCGGGCTCAGCGAGCCTGCATTTAATTCGGTAGGAAGATAAACCATAAACGTACTACCCTGATCCATCTGGCTGCGAACAGCCAGATGCCCCTGGTGATTATCCGTTACTTTCTTGCAGATTGCCAATCCCATTCCTGTGCCTTCGTACTGGCTATGACCGTGCAGGCGCTGAAACAGCCGGAAGATGCGATCCTCAAATTTCTGATCGAAACCGATCCCGTTGTCTGTGATTGAAATGTACGCGTAGGCAGCCGAATCGCCTTTGCCGGTATTGGAATTATCCGGAATTTGATCGGCGGTTACTATCGAAGCCGAAATGTGAACGACGGGGTGTTGGTTGGGTTTGGAGAATTTTAGGGCATTGGACAGGATATTTTGAAAAAGCTGGCGAATCTGCAAGGAATCTCCCTGAATACCGGGAAGTTCGTCAATGGTTATTTCCGCGCGTTTTTCCAAAATGCTGGTTTCGAGATCATTCAACACCTCGTTGACCAGATGATTCAGATTTAATTGGACAAAAGGCTGTTTTTTGGTAGAAAGCCGGGAGTACGAAAGCAGGTCTTTCACCAGGACTTTCATGCGGCCTGCAGCGGCCTGCATGCGGTTGATCATGTCAACGCCCGAATTATCAAGTTGCAGAGCATACTGATTGACCAGAATTTCGCCAAAAGCCTGGATCTTGCGAAGCGGCTCCTGAAGATCGTGGGACGCGATGTAGGCAAATTGGCTTAGTTCGGCATTGCTCCGATTCAGTTCGTTGACCGTGGCCTGCAAATCTCGCTCAGACTGTTCCAGTTTAATTTTCGCCTGGGTCAATTCTTTTTTTTCCTGGAGCGTCTGGCCCATCACCTTCTGGGCGTGAATATCCACCAGAAAACCCGTCCAGGCGGAGACTTTCGTCTGCTCATTCAGTACCGGCGTGGCCGAGAACAAATGCCATTGGTATTCCTGCGTCATTTGCTTTCGCAAACGGCATTCGTAATGAAACGGTTGCGTGCCGGAAGAACGGTTATTCCACTGCCGCCAGAAGTTGGTATAATCGTCCGGGTGAATAATTTTTGACCATTTAGACTGATTGAGCGCCTGAATGGATTGCCCCGTATACGTGGTGAACCAGGCATTGGCGTATAAAAGCTGTCCCGCCAGATTGGCCGTAAAGATCATCAACGGAAGCGAGTCGGTTACCCGTTTGTAGTGTTGTTCGCTGTCCTGAAGTCGGCCAGCCAACTCCTGCAACTGGTCATTTTTTCGTTTGATTTCGTCATAGGCCGACAGCGGCTGATCGGAGCTAAACTGGACGCGCCAGTTCGCAAATCGTTCCAGACTGATTTTTCGCGCCACGGGCAAACCAAAATACAAAGAAATCCGGCTTCCTTTCCCGGTACTGGCTATTTCCAGCGTATCGACCAGCCGTTGGGCATACAGCAAGGCTTGATTAACCGGATTGGCAACGGGTAGGTTTTCATCCTCAATGGTGGCCACCAGGTATTGTTTGGGCGCTGTCAATACTGCGCTTAACGTAAGCCGGGGTCGGGTGCCAAATTCGATGGCGTACCGGGCGACTTCCGAAACGGCCGTTGCAAACGTTGTCTGGGCTGCCAGGGATAAGCTCGCCAGTTCGGCGAGCTTCATCGTTCGCTTATGCGCCAGAATCAGATCCATCTCGTTGTCGAGCGATACTTTCGCGAGTTCCTCCATTTTAAATGCGCCCGATAAATAATGAGGTGTCGTCCGTTTGGCGGGCATAATCTTTATACAAAGCTGCCGCTAATATTGTTAGATCATACCGATGAATCTGCGGATATTTAGCATGATCCCAACGCGATTGCAAACCGTCTGAACACATGATCAGCAATTGGCCCCGTTCAAACGGAAGCACATGGTTGTTCATGGTATTGGGGAGGTTCAGGCCGATTATACCGTTGTAAGACAACACGTTTTTGGCAGCTACCGGGCCAACAACCCGGGTGGTGATGTTACCAACTCCACACCAGGTCCATTGCTGGCTTTTGGTATCAAAAACCACGACGGAGCCAACGATTCCCCGGGTTTTTTTGATGGCCTGATGAATATGCCGGATGATATCCACGGGGCTATGGAACGGGCAGAGCCGGAAGGCTTTAATCGCTTCCTGTACAGCCCAGTTTGCTTCGGGGCCGTGTCCTAGTCCATCGCCCAGAAAGAGCTTGGTGTAGTCGGAGGTTCGCTTTACGTGGCATCCGTCTCCGCAGACGATTTCGCCGGGTTTGGGCACGAGTAAGGACCGCGATTCAAAATTCCCCGGCGAGGAAGTGGATGGTACCGGATTTTTGAGGATTCGGGCTAACAGGATAGTTCCCCAGCCTTTTAGGGAGTATAATTGAAAATGGTCAGCTAACCGTTTGATGGCTCCCAGCCCGCTTCCCAAAGTTCCGGTTGTGGAGATGCCATCCTGCATCATCCGGGCCGGGTCGGCAATTCCCGGTCCGCTATCAATACTGATGATTTCCAGTCCGGCATTGTCCGAAGTGGCAAAATGACGAACCAGAATAGAGCCACCACCGCCGTGTTTAACCAGGTTAGAAGCTATTTCGGCTACAATCAGGTCAATTTCGCCCAGCCGTTGCGGCCGAAATCCTACCTGTCCTGCCAGCTGACTAATCCCTTTCTTGGTAAGCGCCAGATAACTCCGATCGGTAACCTGAAACCGTGTATGCGGGGAGTTATCCATTTTTCCATTTTAAAATAGTGACGGTTGTTCCTTGACCAACCGTACTCTTGATTGCAAAATCATTGACCAGGCGTTTTGTTCCCGGTAAGCCCAGACCCAGGCTTTTTCCGGTCGAAAATCCATCCTGCATGGCCAGATTGATATCCGGAATACCCGGTCCCTGATCGGCAAACGTCAGCCGAACGCCTGAATCGCGCCCCCGACTAACGACTTCAATCAACACATTTCCACCGCCTGCATACCGTAACATATTACGAACCAGCTCACTGGCGGCTGTGATAAGTTTGGTTTGGTTGACAATTCCCATCCCAATCTTGACGGCAACTTCCTTGACACGGTTTCGAAAAAGAATAACATCCTGTTCGCGGGTGATGGACATGCTATCCTTACTCAGTGTCGTCAACATCATCGGCCATCTCGTTATCCAGATCAATCTTGGTTTGCAACAGGGCCATACCTCGCTCCACATCGAGAGCCGTATGCACGCCCTTCAAAGATAAGCCAAGCTCAATCAGCGTAATGGCCACCGCGGGCTGCATGCCAACTACGACCGTTTCGGCATCCAGCACCCGGGTCATGCTGGCGATATTGCCCAGAATCCGACCCATAAAAGAATCTACAATGGAGACCGCCGAAATATCGATCAGGACGCCCCGGGCTCCGGTTTGGTGTACTTTCTGAACCAGATCGGCTTCCAGATTGATGGCCAACCGGTCATATAAGTCGATTTGAATGGTGACCAACAGAAAAGGCCCCATTCGCAGGATAGGTATTTTATCCATACGATATTAGAGTGACTTTTTTTCTGCTTCTGTACGTTTAACCACCAGTCGGTTCATGGCGAAAGCATGTTTGAGCGCACTCGCTAATGATGCTTTGGTGATGATATTCGACAAATCAATTCCCAGGTGAACAACCGTCTGGGCAATTTCAGGTCGGATACCACTGATGATGCATTCGGCCCCCATGAGCCGGGTTGCACTCACGGTTTTGATCAAGTGTTGCGCAACTAATGAGTCAACGGCCGGCACACCGGAGATGTCCAGAATGGCAATGCTGCTACCGGTATCAACAATCCGCTGAAGTAAACTTTCCATCACCACCTGAGTCCGCGAACTATCCAGTGTACCAATGATGGGCAGGGCCAAAATGCCTTCCCAAATCTGAATGACAGGTGTGGATATATCCGCGATTTCCTCGGTTTGGCGAAGGATCACCTCTTCCCGGCCTTTGATGAACGTTTCAAAGGTCATCACGCCCCAGCTGTCCAGCAACCGGTTGACTTTTAGACTCTCCTCAAATAGGATATTTGTGTCCTCAATTTCCTGGCGGAGCAGATCTATGATTGCATCCTTCAGACTGAAAATGTATAAACCCGTCTCGCGGGGTGAAAAACCCTGCTGGGCGCGGGAGATTGAGATGCCTGATAGAATCTCGAATACTTCATCAAACTGATCTGATTCGACCTGGCTGATATTTCCGTCGTTCAGATTTTTGGCTATGGCATTGATTAAATCCTCCGACTGGGCACGCAACTCATCATTAGTCATCAGATCATCCCGGAGGCTTTCACTGGCTAATTGTTTCTGGATCCATGAATCAAGAAGTCGTGCTTTGTTTGATTTGATCAACTGGGTAACGCTTGTATTAGCCATAACAAAAAGTCAAGGTGAAACGGATAAGCGCAATATTAATGGAATATTTTAAATTAGGTGGATTACTTACCTTTTGGTGGGTGTTAAAATATGTTTTGGTACCTAAGCGTTTAGGCCATTACGAAAAAGTAGAATAACCGAGTGGTTAAAAACGCATTTCGACTATTTGGCATCGCGACGGATTGGGATTGAACTGTAAAAAGGAAGCATTACGGATCGGTCTGATTCCTGTGATGCTGCGGGAAGTGACCGGTTATTTCCGTCGTACCTGGTTGGCATCACGGTGGAACGTGTACCCCATGCCCCATTCAAAATAATCAGCCGTTCCCCGGTGGGCTTTAATCGTCAGCCCCAACCACAGGTTGTTGGTTACACCAAACCGTAAACCCACCCGTTGATAAAGCCAGGTTCGCTCCCCGTTTTGACCATTCCGGTTGAGGTATACGCCCAACCCGATGGGAACGTAAATCCGGGGGCGAAACATCCATTCCCAACTACCCACCAACGCACTGCTGATGGAGTGTCTCCAGGAGCCTGACGCACCGGGGTAGCGTACCTGGTAGCCTTGGGCATACATGATATCAACACCACCCCCGACGCGGTATTTGTAGGAAATTTGGCGCAGAACATTCATACTGAGGGTTGCTTTTAAAAAGTGGTCTCCGTCTCGCTCGTATTGTTTTTGACCAATCGCAAGACCAACATTTAGCCGGGTGTGTTTCTGATAAGTTGGAAGTGGCTCCGGGTCGAACATCTCAGGCTTTTGTTCATCGATCAGGTAGCGGGCCGAAACCGATAAAGGCAGCATGTTGATCCCGTAGTTGGGAAGGGTCGAGCCGCCGTTGGAATAATGTTTGAAGCCAACCGATGCCCCCAATTCAAAACGGGAAGTTAGCCGGTAAAAAGTGGAGAAAGACAGATCGACGAAACAGTTTTGGGCTGAGCCAATGAAATTGTTAAACGGGTTGGTATCCTCGTCGTAAGGAACAAAATCGACTGCAATGCCAAAGGCACCCCGGTAGCTGAAATACCACTTTTGACCGGCTTTGGGATACTTCAGGGGCGCTTCCAGCCAGAAAAAATAAGAGCGGGGAAAGCCAATGTTCATATTTCGGAAATTCGAGAAGTCGGTTCCGACGCCAAAGCGGGAAAACCGGTAGAGCCGCGTGTAAACATCGGACTTGGCAAACTGCCAGCCCAGCCAAACCGAGTGCGCCCGGTAATCGGACTGTGAAATGAGCGCCCGGCCTTCTTCCGTGCCGTTGCTAAGCATTGGGCCGGCTTCTTCCGAAAACATCAGGTAATGAAATGCTTTTTCGCGTCCATTCCGATTGAGTCGGGGAGATGTCAGCGAGTCTGTTTGCACCTGTGCGTACAAAGAAAAGGCACTCGTCAGGATTGTAAGTAAGGAGCAGAGCGTTCCAGAAAATACGTTCATTTTATTTTTAAGCCGGTGGGACATTCACTTGAATTCAAACTGAAAAGTACGCTAAAAGCAGGCCTGATCCTGAAATAAGGAGATTTCTTTTAGTAAATCAGTTCAGAAAGTTGGCTGACTGACGCCAGCCAACTTTCTGACTCAATGAAGGATAAAAGGAGAGTCTTTATCTTCTTTTGCCAAACCGTCTGTAAGGTTGATTTACCACGTATTTGTGCAGATACCTGCAACACTTACTTCGCATGTCTATTTCCGGAACGGTTTTTAAATACCAGATATTTCCCCTTGCTTATCAACCCTCAAACGTCTTCATTGACCCGCTAAACCTCTTCAATCATGGCAGACAAAGACTGGTCAGAACCCCTTCAGTCGCCCTTACCCTTAATTTTGATTCGAGGCTTTGGCGGGCTGGGTGTCGAAGATGAAAAACGGATTGCTTATCAGGGCTTTAACGACGGCACGGTATATCCCCAGAAGCTGGGAGAAAATTACATCTACGAAGGCCTCATCCTGCGCTTTATGAAGTCGAATTGGCAGTATCAGGATGCGACCAATGTGGTGGGATACTACGGGAATGATTTAAAAGCCAATAGCCGCGTCACGGATTACCCCGAATTACAAGGTCTGGATGAGAAATTTTTCTCCGGCTCCCGAATTGTCATTGATCCGGCGATGGCCGTTCATTTGTTAAAGACCACTCAAGATCCACTCCGTACAATCTGGGTATTTCGCTACTACGACTTAGATGATCGGGCTTTTGAAAACTACGGAAAGGCCCTGGTTCGGCTTATTGACTTTATCCAGGCCCTGGCCACGGTAAAGGTGCCGAACGGTTCCAAACCCAAAGTCAATATTATTGCCCACTCGATGGGGGGCCTGATTGCGCGCGAAGCGGTGCAGCGTACCTATCCAAAGCTGGGGAAACAGGCCGACGCCTACATCAATAAAATCGTTACGTTGGGGACGCCCCACCAGGGCATTTCCTTTCAGGTGTTGAAAAACTGGATCCGAATCGATGCTGAAAATGAGCTGGAACATTTTAATCCGGATTTTCAGGCCAATTCCAACAACCAGGAAGCGTTTACAAACTTTCATCGCTTTTTTCCCCTCGAGCGGCTGCTGACGGTGGTGGGCACCAATTACCGAACTTACTCAATTGGACCTTCCTCCTGGTTAAATCGAGTCTTCTCCGTCCGGGATGAATTTGGGGCCAATTATAACCGGAGCGATGGGTTGGTAAAGCAAACCTTTGCCCAGATTCCCGGTGCTCCCCGCACGTTTGTACACAAATGCCACGGGGGATTTGACTCGTTGGTAACCTCCCGGGAGGCTTTCGAAATCGCTACGCGCTTCTTCTTCGGCAATGTTCGGGCGCGTCTGCGAATGATCGATGCGACGATCACGCGCGGGATGGACCTCATTGGCAAAAGCGAATTTTACTTTGGTGTGTCAATCAAGCCCCGGAAAGTAGATTTTGACTTGTTTCATCAAAGTGCTGAAGCAGAGAATTGTTACGGCCCTTTTTCGACCAATGACCTGCGTGATACGGATAGTGCCTTTGACTGGGCCGGGCCTAACCGGCTTATCTGGGAGGGCTACCTCAATACTACGTCAATCCTGGAAGATCAGAGCATTACAGTCAAGGATATGGTGATCCGGTTAGACTTTTACGTCGGTGAGCGGGATTTGTTTGGAATCGGTTTTTCCGACAATGTAATTTTTCGAAAGCAGTATTACATCCGGGCCATGTTGGAGGACGCTTTGAAGTTTTACCTGTACACCAGCGAGGAGTTTGCTGATAAAAACTCCTCATTTGATAAGGCCACGCCTATGGACAAAACAGATGATGGCTGGACGTTTAACGTAAGTGGATCAGGCTTTGCCGGAGTATTTCAAATAGAAATAGACCAGATGCATTGACAGACAACGGTTTTAAGTCCGGATTTCTGCACCCAAAAAGACATCATCCTGGATCGGTACACTTGCGTAAAACGTACGCGCTCCGCCATTGGCCGGACTTTTCAAAACCGCGAGTTAGAGAAAAGTTATCGATACTTCTGAGGGCTTCTCAGAGAAGAGCGATTTTAGCACGAAACAAGTAGAAGTTGAAACGCTCAGGGGGCCTCCGTGCTTGCTTCTTCAAACAGACGCATGGCCATGAGACCCGTTCCAACCGCTCCGCCGGCCCGGAGTGCGGCTGCGATGAACACGGTTTCAGCAATCTCTTCCCGGGTTGCGCCTGCCTTCACGGCATTATTGATGTGCGATTCAATGCAATAAGCGCATTGAGTGGTTAGTGCTACTGCCACCGACATCAGTTCGCGGTACTTGACAGGAATCACGCCGTCCGCACGTTCGGCCGTGTGTTTGAGTTTCATGAACGCGGCTGATTCTTTGGGCGCCGAGTTCAGCAGGGTATCCGTATAAGCACGGTCTTTCGGGTTTTGGTACTCGGGCATCGGAGTTTTAATAAGGAGAAGAGGTTCGGAAAGTACTATCAACGATAGCGCTGATAAAAGACAAGATAGAAAAAGGAAAGCAATATCCCGCTCTTTTTGTCGCCGGCCACAACAAGAGCGGTCAATAGACCGGCTTTTTTACCGTCAAGCTGTCATGGCTCATCTTTGCTGGAATTTATACGAAAACCCCGGAAGCTTACTCCGGGGTTTTATCAGAAGTTTGGTTTATTGCTTGTTTCTCCAACCAGACCAGATTAGTACAGCCACTATTCATTCGTTTAACACGGTTTTGTAGTTTTCAGGGTTGAATAGGAGAGCATGTACTCCTTTTTGGGGTAATACGAGGAAACCCGTCCGGCGGTATTCAGTGCGGTTATTTTCCGATACAGAATTTACTAAAAATAGTCGCCAATAAATCATCCGTGGTGATTTCACCCGTCAGCTCACCCAGGTGCCGGAGTGCGTCACGGAGGTCAATCGCCAGCCAGTCCTGGGTGGTGCTGGCATCAAGCCCGTCGAGAACGCGGGTCAGAGCCGCATCGGTTTGGCTCAAGTGCTGGTAATGCCGCAGATTCGTAACAACCGTACTGCCTGGAACGGCATTCGCCTTAACAAAACCGGTCAGCCGCTGGGTCATTTCGGATAAATTTGTACCTGTATTGGCCTGAATGAAAATCAGGTTTTTACCAAAAGTAAGCTGCCATTCGTCCATTCTTTCGGTCGACAGTTTATCCATTTTGTTGGCCACCAGCAGGTAAGGGACAGTTCGTTGTTTCAGCTCCACTTCAACATCCGTAATTTCGCTCAGGGTAGCCTCCGCTGCATCAAAGAGGTAGACAATGATAGCGGCTTTGTCGAGCTGCTGACGGGTACGCTCAACACCGATGGCTTCGATTGTATCGGTGGCTTCACGAAGACCGGCGGTGTCGATCAGCCGAAACCGTATCCCGTCGATGAACAATTCGTCTTCGATAACATCGCGGGTGGTACCTGGAATATCAGACACGATGGCTTTTTCTTCATTCAGCAAAGCATTCAACAACGTCGATTTGCCAGCATTGGGCTTACCCGCCAAAACCGTTGCCACGCCGTGCTTGATGGCATTGCCAACCGAGAACGATTCAATCAAGGGACGCAATACGCGCTGAATTGACCCAACCAGCTGCCGAAGATCGTCACGTTGCGCAAATTCAACATCTTCTTCGCCGAAATCCAGCTCTAGTTCGATCAGGGCGGCAAATTCGATCAACTGCTGCCGTAACGCCTTGAGTTGTTTGGAGAAACCGCCCCGGAGCTGCGTGAGGGCGGCCCGGTGTGTTGCTTCCGAATCGGCAGCGATCAGGTCGGCCACGGCTTCGGCTTGCACTAGATCAAACTGGCCGTTTAGAAAAGCCCGTTGGGTGAATTCGCCCGGCTGGGCCATTCGAACACCTTCTTTGAGAAGCAGCCGCAGGATTTGCCGGATCACGTATTCAGAACCGTGGCACGAAATCTCGACCACATCTTCTTTTGTAAACGACGCCGGGCTGCGAAAAATCGACACCAGCACCTCGTCAATAATAACGTTGGCGGCATCGCGAACCGTACCGAAGTGGACGGTGTGGGAAGCTTGCTGGGTGAGGTCTTTACCGCGAAAGAGCCGGTTGGTAATTTCAATGGCCTGCGCGCCGGAAACACGAATTACCGCAATGGCTCCGATGCCCGGCGCGGTTGCCAAAGCCGCAATGGGCTCCTGTTGTAAAATATCCATTCAATGCGCTGATTAGCCCGAGGGAATCAGTGTTCAAAGGTTGTAACTCAGTAATTTGGGGAAAATCGGTAACGCGTTGGCTAGTCCAATCAGTCGCTTTTCCAACGCAACATCCGGAATGGCAAGTAAGTCGGCCAATGCATCGCCGAGGAAAAAACGCATTTGGGCCGCCGGGAGGTTCCGTAGTGTCGGAGAAGATAACGATTCCAGGGCATTCAACAGCGAACGTGTTAGCCCTTTGCCCTGCTCCGAGTCCCGAAATTGGCGGTGGGCAACCGCGCGGTCCAGGTGATAAGCCTCACGCCGGTTGTGGGGCAATAGCTCCTCGGCAACACCCAGCAAATACCCCGTAACGTTGATCTGGTGTAGGTAGGCTTCTTCCTCTTCTGCTGTCATGGCAACGCCCGTTTTCCGCAAACCACGAATGACGATGTAGGAAAAGGCAAGGTTCGTAGCAGCCATATCTTCCTGATTGATAGGGTATCCCCAGGTCCTATCCCATTGGCCGCTTTGGAGGGTAAACCAGCGAACAGCCGCGTGCAGTAGGCGGGTTTTAAGCGTATGGAGAACGGCTTTTCCGGTTTCCCAGTTGCGTTGTTTCATGACGCCAAAAAGCCATTCCCCGGTTTCTTCCAGCCGTTTTTGGGTGTCGTTATGAATGCGCTGCGAGAGCCAGAGCACGCGGGCACCATCCGCGCCGGCGTAGCAGTACGGCAGCGAATAACAGCCCAGAATCAACCCTATTATAGCCCCGTTCTTTTGAAAAAAACGCATGGCCGTTTCCATCTGGCGGCCATTGGCCCAGGGTGGAATAGGGGCCTGGAGCTGCATAAATTCCTGCACCGTCGGGTGTTGGCCAGTGGCCGCCAGATGGACGGGATCGCTCAACCAACTCATAAGCGAACGCAGACCGGCATGGCCACCGTGAGCGGCTACCGAAGTAATCACCGTGTCGGCGGGGACGTCGCCCCGCTGACGGTATTCATTCAGCTGCACATCCGAAAAAATACGACTGGCGTTTACGGTTTTTAGCATGGGGGTGACGGCCTGAGGTCCGTTTTATAATCAGAACGGACACAACCGGTTATAAGGTATCCCGCTGAAGTGTATCAACCGGAGCGGGTGAAGTTTGTTGCGCCGGTGGAGCGGGTTGATTGGGGTAATACCGCTGACCGGGAACGCCGTACTGGTATTCGGGTTCAACGATTTCAGCATCTGTTACAAAGTACTTGGTTTCGCCGTTCCAGGGGAGTTTGACGAGCTTTTCCTCGTAATGCAGCGTGACGCGTTGACCGGTTCTGACCGCCTTGTTGATGAGCGCGGCCACCGAATCATCTTTCACGGAGAAATCAAAATACTGCGGAGTCAGCGAGCCAGTTTCGCCCGAAAAACCGCCGACATTCAGGACGCCTTCCCAGGTTTTGAAAACATATCCCCGGCGGCTGTACCTGGAAATGGTTCCCGCTCGTTCGCCATCGCTGTAGCTCCAGGCGGTGAGGTAGTAAAATACGCCAAAAACAATCAGGAGAAATACAAAAAGCAGTAGATAAAGTCGCATGGATGATAATGGTTTGGTGTGTTCGACATACAAATGAACACGTTCTCGGATGGAATTGCAATCGTTTTACTTGGAACGAATGGCAATTACCGGGTCCAGACGGGCGGCAATCAACGCCGGAAGAATCCCGGAAACCGATCCGATTATAGTAGAAACTCCCAAACCCAGCAGGATGTTAGCCGGTGACAAAATGATTTCCAAACTTCCTAACTGGATGAAGGACAAGAAATAGACGAGCAGAATGCCGACAATGCCCCCAATCAGGCTGAGAAAAACCGATTCAAACAGGAATTGAAACAGAATGACGTAGTTTTTGGCGCCCAATGATTTCTGAATTCCAATCAGGTTGGTGCGCTCTTTGACCGATACGAACATAATATTGGCAATACCAAAACCACCGACCAGAATCGAGAAACTGCCAATGACCCAGCCTGCTACCGTCAGAACGGCAAAGAGACTGGAGATCGCCTGAGCGGCTGCATCAGGGCGGTTGAGCGCAAAATTGTCGTCCTGCAACGGTTTCAAACCCCGCCGGGCCCGCATTAGTCCCCGGACTTCACTTTCCAGCTCGAGCAATCCTTCATCCTGCTCATATCCTTTTACGGCAATGTCGATGCTGGGGTAAACGGAGTGGTACATTTTTGCGAAAGCGCCAATCGGAATAAGGCATTTGGTATCGGGATTCCCACCAAAATTGACCAGGCTTTCGCCTTTATGTTCCTGAACGCCAATGACAATGTATTTGAGGCCATTCAGTTTAAATTCTTTACCCACCGCGTCCTGACCGGGAAACAGCGTTTCGGCAACATCGGAACCAATGATAGACACGTTGCGGGCGGCATCAATTTCCTGCTGAGAAAAATAGCGTCCGCGCTCGATGGGAACGTCGGAGATTTTGTTGTAGTCGATGGAAGTACCCTGAATGAGCGCCTGAATGCTGTTATTCCCGTTTTTGACCGTCACCTGACCTTTAAAATCCATCGCCACAACGGCTTCGGCGTTTTCGAGTTTTTCGGCTAAAAATTTGAATTCATCCAGGGATGGTTCGGGGCGTTGAAAATATTTCCACCACTGGTATTCTTCGTTTCCAAAGCCCCAGGGCCACTTTTGAATGTACATTACCTTATCGCCGATGCCCGACAGGCTGTCTCTGATGTTCCGTTCCAGCGAATCAACAATGGTAAAAACGGCAATAATGGCAAAGATACCAATCGTCACGCCCAGCAGTGAGAGAGTGGTTCGGAGCAGGTTCGAGCGCAGAGCCTGCCACGCGAACCGGAAACTTTCGTACGTCTGACGGAGAAACTTCAAAGGGCGACGAATTAATGTGGAATTAAAGGTATCAGGCTGCCGTTGATCTTCCAAATGATTTTGAAAGCGAAGGTGATTTTGGAGGATGTTTGGTTAGATTTTGTAGATTAGTGGTTTACGACCTGCGTTTAGTATGAAAAAGAAAACTCTATCGGCCAATAATGCAATAATCCTGCTTTTCGCTTTGTTAAGTGCCTGTCGAACAGGACAACAGGCGCCGGGCGTGCGTCAGGGGACCGGTGTTTACCAGTACGATAACGAACAAAAAAACACAACCGCGCGCAAGACTGGACCGTACTTTTCGGACCGACAGGCGGTGATGGGCAAGAAGGGAATGGTGGCCTCGGCCCACCCCGATGCTTCGCGGGTTGGCGTTGAAATCCTGAAGGCGGGGGGCAACGCGGTGGATGCGGCTGTGGCCGTACAGTTTGCACTGGCGGTTGTTTATCCGGGTGCGGGCAATGTGGGCGGTGGCGGTTTTATGGTGTACCGGGACAAAACCGGGCAGGCATTTACACTTGATTTTCGGGAAAAAGGGCCGGAAAAAGCGCACAAGGACATGTACCTGGATTCGGCCGGGAACGTCATTCCTCGGCTGAGTATTACCGGGCATCTGGCCAGCGGAGTGCCTGGTTCGGTAGACGGGATGGTGGAAGCCCACCGGCGGTTTGGGAAATTGCCGTGGTCGCAGGTACTGCAACCGGCGATTGAGCTGGCTGAAAAAGGCGTGGTGCTGACCGAACGTGAAGCCCTGGGATTAAACCGGACCAGAACATCCTTCCTGGCGGTGAATCCCGACAAACGGTATTTCATGAAGCCCGATACCACGGATTGGAAAACGGGGGAGTTATTGGTTCAGAAAGACCTGGGACAAACCTTGCGCCGGATCCAGGCACAGGGGCGGAGCGGTTTTTACGAAGGAGAAACCGCTCGTCTGCTGGTAGCGGAAATGCAGAAAGGGGGCGGAATCATTTCCGAAAACGATCTGAAAAACTACCATTCGGTCTGGCGTGATCCACTAGTGGGAAACTACCGGAATTACAAAATTATCACCATGCCACCTACTTCCAGCGGGGGGGTGGCCCTGCTGCAATTACTGCGGTTGGTGGAGCCCTACCCGTTGCGGAAATGGGGCTGGAACAGCGATTCAACGGTACAGGTAATGATTGAAGCTGAGCGCCGGGTGTATGCTGACCGTGCCAAATTTCTGGGCGATCCGGATTTTGTGAAAGTGCCCGTGGCACAACTGACTGATAAAGGGTATCTCCAAAACCGTTGGTCGGACTTTAGCTGGGCGAAAGCAACCGATAGCCGGAATGTAAAAGGAGGTGTTCTGCCGGGTTATGAGAGTCTGGAAACCACGCATTTTTCGGTGGTTGATCAGGATGGAAATGCGGTTTCCATTACGACTACCCTGAACGGCGGCTATGGTAGCCGGGTTGTGGTGGGCGGTGCCGGTTTTTTGATGAACAACGAGATGGATGATTTCAGCATCAAACCGGGGGTGCCCAACATGTTTGGGTTGATTGGTAATCAGGCGAATGCGATTATGCCGGGTAAACGCATGTTGTCGTCGATGACCCCAACTATTGTGGAACAGGACGGAAAGTTGTACATGGTGGTGGGAACGCCGGGTGGCTCGACCATCATTACCTCGGTGTACCAAACCATCCTGAATGTGTTGGATCACGGCATGACGATGCAACAATCGGTAAACGCCCTGAAGTTTCACCACCAGTGGTTGCCCGATAAGACGATTTTCGAGAACGGTGCTTTTTCCGACGAAACCATTCAGAAGCTACAGGCGCGGGGCTACATCCTCGAACAACTGACCAATACATTGGGCCGCATGGATTGCATTCTGCTCCGGCCCGACGGAACGCTTGAAGGCGCTTCGGACCCGCGGGCGGATAATACGTCGGTTGGCTACTAAACAACAGGCTGGCTTTCAATTGTCGACATTGACGAAGCAGAATTTTAGGTCCTAGAGACGGTGGTTTGTCGAAATTTTTAAACTTTGCGGCAAAAAACCGGTTTTTATCTAATACCTGTTAGCAAGCTACTGATTTACAATCATGAAAACGAAGTTTCTTTCTTTGCTGCTATTGTGCCTGATTAGCGTAAGTGGATGGGCACAGGCAACGAAAAGTACCGCTAACCTGGCTGATGTTCGTAAGCGACTAACGCAGCTTTACGAAAAGGATCAGAAAGAACGGGCGGCCTATGATGCTGTTGAACGCCAGTATGGCTGGGGAGCGAAAGAATCGCAGGATGCCCGCCAGAAAATCAAAGACATGGATAAAGAGCACCTGGTCGAAGTGGAAAAAATCATCGAACAGGTAGGAGGGTATCCGGGAAAAAGCATGGTTGGCCAACCGCTGGATCAGGTAGCTTTTCTGATTATTCAGCACAGCACCGACCGGGCCATCCACGAAAAATACCTGCCCATGGTGACCGAGGCTGCTCAGAAGGGCGAGCTGGACAAAGCAGGCGTGGCGTTTCTGACCGATCAGGTAAAGGTTCAGAAAAAAGAGAAGCAGATTTACGGCACCCAGATTCATATCAACAACCAGGGTAAAAAAGATGTGTACCCTATTGAAGACGAAGCGAATCTGGAGCAACGTCGCAAACAGATGGATCTGGAACCCATGGCCGCTTACCGCGCTCGGATGGGTGTCAATAAATAAGGCATTAAAATAGATCAAAAAAGGAAACTGAGCTACTCAGTTTCCTTTTTTGCGTTTATCGGAAATCGGTTAAAACGTGCCGTGGTTTTTGGCAATCTCCAGCAGTTCGGCAATGCCGGGCGTACCTACTTCTTCAACGGCTTCGAACTTGATGTGCCGCAGAAGCTTGCCTGTTCCTTTCAGCAAACCGTTGGGGTCCGGCAACTGAGTTCCGTAATGAAAACCGAGATTGACACTCGAGGAGAGCGGGGCAATGTAACAGATTTCGTCCGACATGCGGGGACCGATGCCGTACGTAATGGTTTTGTAACCGGTACGGACAGATTCGTGAGCTTCCGGAAATATTTGCTGGACTAACGCTCTGACTTTGAGGGCAAGCTCACGAACCTCCGGTTTGTAGTCGGCTAAAAAAGTTTCTACGGTTTTGATCATATGCGGGTTTAGTTTGGGGAAAGGTAAAATTTGTCGCGGAAAAATACAATAAAATTATTTCCCCAAGCGCTAAACGGCAATAAGGAAATGGCAGACACGACCGAATGAGCCCAAAAGTGATTTTTTGGTATTCGAATCTGATCAAGAAGAACTTTTTGGTGATTAGCCTTGAATGGTTCCCCGAACTTCGCCGAAACGAATTTGTCCATTTCCGGTCCAGCCGCGGAGTGTCAGCGTATCGCCATCCTGGAGGAACGTTCGGGAAAAACCGTTGGGTAATGCAACGGGCCGGGTGCCATTCCAGCTTAATTCGAGCAAAGAACCACAGCTATCGGGTGTGGGGCCGGAGATAGTGCCGGTGGCCAGCAAATCGCCCACATTCAGGTTGCAGCCGTTGCTGGTGTGGTGCGCAATTAGTTGGGCAATGCTCCAGTACAAAAACCGGGTATTGGTGCGACTTACGACGGTTTCAGTGGGGCTACCGGCGGGTTGTAGAATTACTTCCAGCGTAATATCATAATGAGATTGGCCGGTCGGTTGCAGATAAGGCAGGGGCGTTGGGATTTGCTGCGGGCCATCCACCCGAAAGGGCTCGAGGGCGTCGATGGGAACAACCCAGGGTGAAATGGACGAAGCAAAGTTTTTGCCCAGAAATGGGCCAAGGGGCTGGTATTCCCAGCGTTGAATATCCCGCGCCGACCAGTCGTTGAACAACACCAGACCGAATACGTGTGATTCGGCCTCCCGGATCGGAATGGCTTCGCCCCGTTTCGACGATTTTCCGATCACGATGCCCAGCTCCAGTTCAAAATCAAGTGCCTGGGAAGGGCCAAAGATAGGTTGCTGGTCGGGGCCGAGGTACTGTCCGTGGGGCCGATGAATGGGTGTGTCGGACACCACAATGGAAGACGATCGGCCGTGGTAAGCCACCGGCAAGTGCTTCCAGTTGGGCAACAACGGATCGGCCTGTGGTCGAAACATCCGACCTACGTTGCTGGCGTGTTCTTCGCTGGCATAAAAATCCGTGTAATCACCGATGCGGATGGGCAGGTGCAGAGTCGCTTCCGAAAGGGGGCAGAAAACCAGCTCGGCAAATTCTTCAAGCGGTTTTGTGGGGTCCGTTACTACGGTTAGCAATCGCTGACGAACGGCTTGCCAGACAGGTTGTCCCTCTTCCATAAAATCATTCAGCACGGGTTTTGAAAAAACCGCCTGATCGACGTCCAGGTCATCCAGAAAACCGAGCCGACCGACCATCGCCAGATCGAGAATCGATTCACCCAGCCAAACGCCTACGCGCGGGCCGGAGCTTTCGGTGCTGAATATGCCGTAGGGAAGGGTCATGCTCGGAGAAGGAATAAGCTACACGGGAAGACAAGACATCGGAGAGCAGTGTGTCGTTTGGCTCCCTGTTTTGCGTCTTACTCGTTAAAATTTTGGTAAATCGAGTCCATGATGCGGACAAAATGCTGATAGTCTTCTTCACTCAGGTCGCCCCAGCCTTTTCGCCGGATGTCCACTACGCAGGGCAGTACGTCCTCGTATTTATACTGACCTTCGGGCGTGAGAAAAACCAGGAATTTTCGGCGGTCGTCTTCGGCCAAACGTCGTTCAGTCAGGCCTTTTTTGCAGAGCAGATCAATCATCCGGGTAACCGTTGGCGCATCCTTGGTGGTTAGTTCCGAGAGCCTATTCTGACTGATGCCGGGGTTGCGGTGCAGGTGGTCGATGAGCACCCATTGGTCAACCGTCAGATCAAAACCGGCTTCGTTGAACTGCTTCTGGAGCACATTCCGAATTTTTTTGATGGTGGTGTCTATCTTAAAAAAATAAGCCCGGTGATCGGAGGGGTGCGTCATGCGTCAGTTAGCGGTTAACGGTTTGTTCATCATATTTACGGAATAACATGACAAAAATTCAACCACAAAAGTAGTCCAAACTAGGTGACTAACAATTCCTCCAACTTTTCTTCAATTTCTGGAATGGAATGGTACAACTGCTCGTACGAATCAATAACGAAGTATCGGTTCTGGTAATGGTCGATTACATACGGCGTTTGCAACAACTTTTCAACATTGTACGGAATCCGTTCGGGAAGCTGGCTTGACAGGCTGTAGATGGTCTCGCCCGGCGACGACAGAATACCGCCCCCGTAAATCCGGAGGCCCTGCGGTTCCTGAATCAGTCCGAATTCGACGGTGTACCAGTAAAGCCGCGAGATCATTTCGATGGCTTCCGGGTGATCGACGTGCGCCAGGGCTATGCGGCTTAAAGCCGCCAGAAAATCGCAAAATGCCTGATTCGACAGCATCGGCACGTGCCCGAACGTATCATGAAACATGTCCGGTTCCTGCAAATAATCCAGCTGTTGGCGCTTCCGCAGCCAGGTCGTAGCCGGAAAATTGCGGTTGGCCATCAGTTCAAAAAAATCCCGGTTGGAAATCAGGCCCGGTACTGCCGACACCCGCCAGTGCGTAAGCCGCTGCAACCGCGGATTCAGGTCGCGCTCAAAATCCGGAATCCGATCCGCCACAAAACCAACTTTGTCAATACCGGCAAGGTATTCCTGGCTGGCCTTTCCCGGCAGTTGTTTCATCTGGCGCTCAAACAGTAACCGCCAGACGGCCTGGTCGTCGGAGGTGTAAGTGTGATAGGTCTGGAGCATGGTTCAAGAGGTGAAAGAATAAACGAGTGAATTGCTCCGCAGAATGCAACTTTGAACAGTGCGTTTCACTCATTTACAGTTGGTTAAAGTGTTCCGCGTAACTCCTGCTCGTGTTCGATGGCTTCGAAGAGGGCTTTGAAATTTCCTTTTCCGAACGATTTGGCTCCTTTTCGCTGAATGATTTCAAAAAACAGGGTTGGTCGCGGTCCAATGGGTTTGGTGAAAATCTGGAGCAGGTAGCCTTCGTCATCGCGGTCGACTAGGATGCCCAGCGAACGCAGGGCGTTGATCTCCTCGTCGATCTGCCCCACGCGGTCGAGCAGATCGTCATAATACGAATCCGGAACCTTCAGAAACTCCACGTTGCGGTTGCGCAGATCCGCCACGGTTTTTACAATATCGTCGGTAGCTACGGCAATGTGCTGAATACCGGGTCCGCCGTAAAAATCGAGATACTCTTCCACCTGCGATTTCTTTTTTCCTTCCGCCGGTTCATTGATCGGAAATTTGATGCGCCCGTTGCCGTTACTCATTACCTTGCTCATCAGGGCCGTATAATCGGTGGAAATGTCTTTGTCGTCGAAGGAAACCAACTGCCGGAAGCCCATGACGTTGGCGTAGAAGTTTACCCAGGTGTTCATCTCGTTCCAGCCAACATTGCCAACCATATGATCGACGTAGTGCAGGCCGACTTCGTCCGGGCGGTGTTCGGGTTCCCAGGCTTGATAACCAGGTAGGAAAATGCCGGTATACTGGCTTCGTTCGACAAAAATATGAACGGTATCGCCGTAGGTATGAATACCCGACCGAACCACAAAACCGTTGGAGTCTTCTTCGCGCATAGGGGCCAGGAACGGTTTGGCCCCCCGGAGGGTGGTTTCCTCGTACGCTTTCGTGGCATCATCGACCCAAAGAGCTACCACCCGCACGCCATCGCCGTGTTTGTCGATGTGCTTGCCAATGTCGGTGCCGCCGTGCAGGGGCGAAGTTAGCACGAGCCGGATTTTCCCCTGCACCACCACGTAGGATTCGCGGTCGCGCCAGCCCGTTTCCAGGCCCGCGTGGGCAAGTGGCTGAAAACCGAAGGCGGTCTGAAAATAATGCGCCGATTGCAGGGCGTTGGCGACGTACAGTTCGATATAATCCGTGCCGTTGAGTGGCAAAAAGTCGGTGTCTGAATGGATAATCGATTGTGTTCGGGTTGCTGCGAATGTCTCCATAGTTGCTGATGATTTATTCAATCCAGGATTTATAATAGTGGCCGTCATCGATTTGCAGGGCCGCTTCGGTCAGCATGAGCGGTCGAAACGTATCAATCATCACGGCGTATTCCTGCGTCTCCTTTTTTCCGATGCTGCGTTCCATGGCTCCGGGATGCGGACCGTGCGGAATCCCGCCCGGATGCAGTGTAATGTGGCCCGGGGCAATGTCGTTTCGGCTCATGAAGTCGCCATCCACGTAATAAATCACTTCATCAGAGTCTATGTTGGAGTGATTATACGGGGCCGGAATGGCTTTTGGGTGGTAATCATATAACCGCGGACAGAACGAGCAGACCACAAAGGCATCGGTCTGGAAGGTCTGATGAACCGGGGGTGGCTGGTGGACCCGGCCCGTAATGGGTTCGAAATTAAAAATTGAAAAACCGTACGGAAAATTGTAGCCGTCCCAGCCCACCACGTCAAACGGATGAGTGGCATATACCAGCGAATGCAAGGCGCCCTGCTTCTTGATTTTGATCAGAAAATCGCCGGCTTCGTCGTGGGTTTCCAGGTCTTGCGGACGTTTAATATCCCGTTCGCAAAACGGCGAATGTTCGAGCAATTGACCAAACTGGTTACGATACCGTTTGGGTGTATAAATTGGTGAATGCGATTCTACATAGAGTAACCGGGGCTGTGTTTCCGGGTCAAACTCAATCTGGTAAATCATGCCGCGCGGAATAATCAGGTAGTCGCCATATTCAAACGGTATGGTTCCTACCAAAGTCCGCAAACGCCCGGAACCGCGGTGGATAAACAGCAACTCGTCGGCATCGGCGTTTTTGTAAAAAGAATCCGTGGTGGATTGTGTCGGAGCGGCCAGGCCCACGATGATATCTTTATTGACCAGGAGTGGAATGCGGCTTTCGAGCAAATCGCCGGACGAAGGCACCAGCTGAAATCCCAGTAGTTTACGCGAAAGAATGTTTTTTTCCACGGCAACTGTGGGAGTTGCATCCACTGTCT
This sequence comes from Larkinella harenae, assembly GCF_054780515.1. Taxonomy (NCBI): domain Bacteria; kingdom Pseudomonadati; phylum Bacteroidota; class Cytophagia; order Cytophagales; family Spirosomataceae; genus Larkinella; species Larkinella harenae. The sequence continues at coordinate 1,629,052 of NZ_BAAGWE010000001.1, forward strand.
CCAGCACGGTTTTTACCATCGTTGGCCGGTGGATGTGGTACAGCAGCGATGACATTCCTTCAAAACCGATCGTACCAAACAGTTGCTCGTAATACAAGTTTGACTTGCCACCGTTACCCGGCGGTTTCTCGAACTGGGTGTGCCGTTTCGGTGGTATATGGCCTAGGGTATGATAGAATGGCATGGTGGCAGTAAGAATTTAATTATTGTTATACTAATTATTGCTTTGCACATAATTATAACGAATCTTCTCTCTTATATTGAACAATTTCATGAATAAATTTTCTTATAAATTGATTTTATGGAATTTTGGGCCGTAAAAGTCATTTAATCCTTAGTCTGCTAAAGACCAATCATCATTTCCTTATTTTTGCCCGCGCTTACGCCTTCTATTATTTGAATTTTCAACCGAAATAACCTGATGCAACCCACGCTCCTCATTCTGGCCGCCGGTATTGGCAGCCGCTACGGTGGAATCAAACAACTGGATCAATTTGGTCCAAACGGCGAGACAATCATCGATTATTCGTTATATGATGCCATAAGGGCCGGCTTTGGCAAAGTCGTTTTTATCATTCGCGAAGAACTGCGAAAAGATTTTGAAGAGACTTTCCTGCCCAAACTAGCGGGAAAACTGGAGGTCGATTTTGCCATTCAGGCCCTCGATTCTTACGTGCCGGAGGAATTGGGCCCAATCCAGCGGACCAAACCCTGGGGAACGGGACATGCCATGCTTTGTGCCTGGGAGCAAACCGATACGCCTTTTGCCATCATCAACGCCGATGATTTTTACGGACAGGAAGCGTTTGAGATACTAGCCAACTTTCTGGTGAGCGATACCAACGCCGATCTGCACGCGCTGGTAGGGTACGAAATTCAGAATACGTTGTCAGATCACGGTTCGGTATCGCGGGGGGTTTGTGAACTGAACCCAGATGAAACCCTGGAATCAGTCATTGAGCGGACCAAAATTTACCGACTCACTGAAGGAGAGGACGCGGGACAAATTGTGTTCGAAGAAGCCGACGGGTTAAATCCGCTAGCGCCCGAAACGCCGGTTTCCATGAACTTCTGGGGGTTCAAACCGGAGGTTTTTCCAATGGTTAAGGAGCAATTTGAGCTGTATGCCCGCGCTAATTACAAAGCCCCGAAAGCGGAGTTTTATATTCCAACCATCATGACCAATCTGATTGAGAACAATCAGGGAAAATGCAAGGTATTCCGGAGTCGGTCAGAATGGTTTGGTGTAACATACCCCGAAGATAAACCGTTGGTTCAGGCTTCGCTGAAACGTCTGCACGATGCAGGAAGCTACCCTGATAAATTGTGGTAATTTTCTAAGTTAATGCTACGATTCTCTTAAAACACCCTCATTTTCTCATTCAGAATCCTCGAAATTAGTCTGAGATTTAGCTATTCAAGTCAATTTTTGAGGCTAAATCCGCAAAACAAAGAAAGTCCGGGCCGAGCTGGTCCCGGACTTTTTTCATTCCAAGGGGATTGAATTGTACTATTTTATATAACGTGGTATTTATCCCATAAAAATAGCATTTCACTTTTTAAAGTATTAGTAGCAATCAACCGTAAACTATTGTATTTTGGTAAGTTTAACCTTGAAATTATAAACAACTTTTTGACAATTAACAATTTGATAATTGACTTGTATTCAAGGATGTATAAATTTGTATCAACAAAGCAGTCGACAAGAGTTTGGTAGGGTAAGCATTTTGTTTATTGTACTATAACGAGTCTGAATACAACCTTAAGAAAGAATATGAAAACGAATTTCGTCAATAACGTAAAAATAGGTTTAGCCTTTTTGGCCGCTACTTCACTGCTGGCCGTAGCTCCTTCTGCAAATGCTCGTGTGCTGGATGGCCCGAAAGCAGAAACGAAAGCCACTCCGGTATCAATCCGCGAAGTTGGTAACCTGAAATTTAAAGTATCTGTCAATCAGCCGGTAGATGATAAAGTAATCGTTTCGATTGCGGATGATTCTAACACCCGTCTGTATAATGGCTCGCTGAGCAAAAAAGACCACGCTGGTCGCGTATTTGACCTGTCACAACTGGCCGATGGCCGGTACGTGATCGAGGTATCGTACGGCAAAGAGCGTGTTTCTCAGTCTTTTACTATTCAAACGCAAGTTAGTCGTGTGGTTCTGGCGCGGAACTAATCCGTTGGGTTATTCCGCTTTAACCCGCTAATTCTCGTCCACTTTGTCAATAAAACCGTAAAGGGAGGATTTAAATCCTCCCTTTACGGTTTTATTGGAATAATCGATGGTCTACATGCAGCCTACCTACGCTTATTTTTCCCAGATCACCGTTTCATCCCGTTCCAGCCAGGGAGACAGATGGGATCGGTAGCGGGATTCAATAATTTTCCGTTTAATTTTTAGCGACGGTGTCATCATGTTGTTGGCAACGGTCCACGGTTCTTTGACGATAACGGCTTTTTTGACCCGCTGATACGTGTGTAAATCCGGATTCAGGGTGTTCAAAGTATGCTCCAAACTTTGCGCAACTTCATTTTTATCGGCTTGCAGGCCTGTTTCGGACAATACAATCAGGGCAATGGGTTGGGGTAATTCCTGCACGGCCACGCAAATTTGCTCAACATAGGTGTTTTCGGACAGTCGGGTTTCAATCTGCGCGGGCGATACGAATTCACCTTTGGTTGTTTTGTAAATTTCTTTGACCCGGCCCGTGATCGTTAGAAAACCGTCTTCGTCCAGCTGTCCCACGTCGCCGGTATGGAGCCAGCCGTCGGTGTCCAGGGTGGCTGCTGTCAGGTCGGGTTCCCGAAAATACCCCCGCATTGTCCAGTCGGAATGGGTTAATAACTCGCCGGTTACTGCGTCAAACTTCAGGCGAATGCCGGGATACGGTTTTCCGACGGTGCCATCCTGAATAAAGTCGCTAGGCATCAGCGAGACCACGCCCAGGTTTTCCGTCATTCCGTAAGCTTCCTGAATGGTAATTCCCAGCTGTCGAAACCAGCGAACGAGGGACACGGGCGTTGGGGCTGCCCCGGTCAGAATCAACCGGGCGTTGTTCAACCCGAGCGATCGTCGGATTTGCCGTTTTACCAGATCGGCCACCAGCGGAATCCGTAGCAGCCGTTCAAGCCTGGAGGGTGAAATCCGGGCGAAGAGCTGTTGTTGAAATTTCAACCAGATTCGGGGCACCCCCAAAAAATGAGTGGGCTGCGCCGTCGCCAGGTTTTGGGCAAACGTAGCCATCGACTCAACGAAATAAACGGTTCCGCCCGTAATCAGGCTGAGCGCTTCCACGAGGTTACGTTCGGCGACGTGGCAAAGCGGCAGATACGAAAAAAAACGCGGATTGGGCACCTCAACCTCCATGAACGGTTTGGTAGCATCGATGGCACTGATCATGGCTTTGTATGGCATCATGACGCCTTTCGGATTTCCCGTAGTTCCTGACGTATAGATGATGGTAAACAAATCCTCCGAATGCGGCTGCGGGTTGTCTGTTATGGGGGCGTAGTGGGCCAGAATGTCATTCCACTGGGCGTGGTTGGCGTCGGGTGCAACCGATGACGCGGGTTGGGGCGGAAAATCAATGCAGTGGATTTGGGGCGGTATTCCGGCTTTCATCGCCGGCCATTGGTCGAGTTTTCCCACAAACAAAACCGGGCATTGGCTGTGGTCGAGGATTTGCTGGAGCTGGCTGGCAGTCAGGGTTGGGTAAAACGGTACCGATACGTGACCACTGAGCAGGATCGCCAGGTCGGCAATAATCCAGTGCGCGCAGTTTTTTGACAAAAGACCAATGTTGCTTTTGGGCGGTAAGCCGAGCGAATTAAGGTAGGTGGCCAGCGTGCGGGCCTGTTTTCCAACTTCGCGCCAGGTAAAGTTTCGGTATTGGTTGCCCTGCGGTTGGCGCAGATAGACCTTATTGGGTTGTTGACGCTCCCAATAGTAAAAATAATCAAGTAACGTCTGTCCTTTCCGGAAGTCAGAGCGCAGCGTATTCATAACGTAAGGGGCTGGAATAGTCTTTCTGTAAAGTAGCACTTGTTTTTTAAATAATTGTAAAAAATTTAGAGATTGTTAGTGTGTGTATGGACGCATGCACGGACAGGAAAAGGCAGGCAAGTGACAGAAGACAGAAAGTTTTTTGGCGCATTAGGTTACCAAATTATAGCGTAAGCGTCATAACGTAAACCTGTTTGCTCTATGGGTTTAACTTAACCTGGCCTGCCGATGAGGAAGATTTACCTTTCCTTAAAAACAATTGGATTGATTCTGTACTGTTGCATAATATCGGCAGCAGTTTATTCACAATCACCTACTAACCTGACAGCCGATGTCGCTTTATCTGCTCCAGCCCAAACGAATTTTGCTCCATTAGCATCATTCTCAACCACATCCCAATTGGTTGCGGCTTTCAATGCCGGGCGTCGAGCTGAAGAGGTTCAATTAGGGTTGCCAGCCAATAGCCTCGGGAATTTACTATTGCCGGCTAACTACGCCACGTATTCGCCAGATGACCGAGCCCTTTTTATTATTAATCAGGAGCGAATCGCCCGAGCAGGAATAGTGTATCCCGGAACGACTGCGGTACTCGGATTGCCTCTGGAAGGGCTTGAAGGGGCCCTGGACCAGACCGCGCAGGGCCATGCTAATTACCTGGTTGCCAACAATACCTTTTCTCATACCGGCTCCGGTGGGTCATCTTCGTTTGATCGAGTCAACAACACCTATTCGGCTGCTTGCCAGAGACCAATGGGCTACTCGGAGAATCTTTACGTTGCTTGTACTTCCACTGAGGCAACTCCTACTTTTTTGGTTGAGCAGGCCTTATTCAGCTGGCTTTATCGTGATGCCGGTTCATCGTGGGGACATCGAAAAGCCATTCTGATTCAAAACGATGACATCTATTTAGCTCCTCCTCCCAACACACGTCGTGGGTATGTGAACGACCATGGAAGCGCTTCTACTGAAGGTTTTCTGGGAATTGGTATTGCTTCGACACCCATCGGTGCTTATAATGCGACATGTCCGGGTTTTGCCGGACATGTTGTAGTAATGAACATTGCAGATCCAACAGCGGATGCTAACTGTGTGTATACTACTACTGATGCATTACCTGTCCAGCTTCTTTATTTTACGGGTGCATCCCGGCAGGGAAGAGCCGTATTAGGCTGGGCTACCAGTTGGGAGCGGAACAGTATGGGATTCAGTATTTTGAAAAGCTATGATGCCTTGTCATTCGAAAAAGTTGGCTATGTGTTGAGTGAGGGAAACGATTCCGAAACAAAGACCTATGGATGGACGGATGAAGCTGTTGTTCCAGGGCGAACCTATTATTATCGGTTACAACAAATCGATGCAAATGGTCAAACCGAATTATCAAAAATAGTCGCCGTGAATATGGAGTCGGCTGATAGGGATTTATATGTATACCCAAATCCCAGTATGGACGGTCGGTTTTTCCTGGCCGTTTCAGACAATCAACCGATCCATGTAAAACTTTTCAGCGCAACAGGCGTTGAATTACCAGTCCGGATACTAAGTGAAGGGGGAGTAAAGCGTATTGTACCCGTTCATTCATTGCCCTCTGGAATGTATTGGGGGAAAGTAACAGATTCAAAAGGACAGGTGCTAAAAATGCTACGTCTTCTGGTGAGCCGTTGAGGAATGGTTTACCATTTGAGGAGACTGGTACTTGATCAAGTTAGGTATGTTCTTTTTCTGGGGTCAATTCGCTGGATAAGAAGTTTTATTGGTTAATTGTCCTGCAGATTTAAATCGATCATGCTCTAGCCTAAAAATTCATAGTAACAATTGTGGCTAGTTGGCAGAGATTGTTAAAAGTTTATACTTGTTGATTTCGAGCTATTTGATGCGTCAACTTATCTTTCTTCTGCTTGTAACTTCCTGTTTTGCCCGGGGCCAGGCGCCGAAAAACCTAAACGCCGATATTAAATTACCGAAAGACCCCACCTACACGAGTGCACCGAACGGGTTTCCGGTTTTTGATAAAGCCGAACAAGTTGTAGCGGCCTTTAATTACGCCCGGCGTCAGGAAGAAAAGCAGATGAAGCTCCCCGCCAACCGTCTCGGCACATTGACATTACCGGAAAATTACAAACAGCACTCACCAGCTGAACGGGCGTTGTGGCTTGTCAATCAGGAGCGTACGGCCCGTTCCGGCGTTGATTACGGCACCGGGAAAGCCTTGGGTTTGCCGCTCGAAGCACTGGAAACTCACCTGAACAGTGTAGCGCAGGGACACGCAGCGGATATGGTCAACCATCATTTCTTCGGACATACCAGCCACGACGGACGGACGGCTTTGCAACGGATCAATGCGCAGGCGGTTTTTAGTGACAAATGCTACGAATTCATGGCGCGGGCTGAAAATATTTACATGTTTTGCTACTACTCAAGTGATAAGCCTGTACTGGACCTGCCAGCGTTTCTTACCGAACAGGCAATTTTTTCCTGGTTGTACCAGGATGCTGTCGTGAAATGGGGGCACCGCGAAACGCTGCTGATTCAGGATAAAGATGCGTCGGGCGGGCAGGGATTCCACAACAACCGGGGGGCCATGAATAACGAAGGGCTGCTGGGTGTTGGCGTAGCTACGAAAGCCGATTACGGCCCTTGTTCAAAAATTTCAGGGTTTCAACGGGTTGGCTATGTGGTAGTTATGAACCTTGTAGACCCCGCTCCGGATTGCTCGTATTCGCTCCCGTAATTCTTCACAGCTAACCACATTTCAGTTGGTTAAATTCTTTCTCGGTTTCTGAAAAAATACTTAAGTAAAAATTTGAAAAGCGTTTCTGGGCGCTACGATTTGGCCTTACCATACTGGAAACGTCCTAAAATAGAGAGGTAAAAAAGTCTTCTTGGCAAAATTCAGATTCCGGTAAGTAGAACGCTTACCGGCGCTTCTTTTACAGTATAGTAAACTTTATCTCCAAAAAATACTAAATGAAGCACTTCTCCGCCTATACTGCCGAGGAGTTAGCCGCTGATGAGTTGTTCATTCGGTGGGTTCAACATCCCGATGACGCCGAAGTTGCGGCTTATTGGGCGGGTTGGCTGACTCACCATCCATACAAAGCGGAAGAGGTTGAACTAGCCCGCGAGCTGGTGCAGCTGGCTTCCAACCCGTCTTCGCGGGCCATGGAAGGCGAGGAAGTGATTTCGTTGTGGGGGCGTATTCGGTCATCCATTCAGGAAATGCCGGAGCTGCAACCGTTGCAGCCCGACATCCAGAGCTGGGTAACCAACTGGTACATCTTTCGCTGGGTGAGTGCCGTTGCCGGGATTGTGCTGTTCATTGGCTGGGTCCTTTGGATGCAGTGGTCACACGCGATGGAAACCGTTCGAACATCGGTGGGCGTGGACAAAACCGTGAAGCTGCCCGACGGAACGTTGGTGAAACTAACCGGCAATAGTCAGATTCGGTACGCCCGCGTCTGGTCGGAAGAAGTGCCGCGTGCCGTCTGGCTGGAAGGAGAAGCCTTCTTTACGGTTTCCGAACGGCCGGGTTCCGGTGACGCCAGCAAATTCCGGGTGCACACCAGCGCGTTGACGGTGGAGGTGCAGGGAACGCGATTCAATGTGTCGGAACGAAAGAAAGGCACCCGGGTTGTGCTTTCAGCCGGAAAAATAAAACTTATGATCAATGATAGACCTCAGGTCATCGAAATGAAACCCGGCGAATCCGTAGAAATCCCGGCTCCCATCACCGTGCAGCAAAAAACCTCATTCAATCATACCTACACCAGCATGCAGCAATCCCCCATTAGTTAATCCCCAAGTAACTAGTATACCGTACTTTGTAATCTCTATTAATTAACATATAAACAACCAATCTCTACATGTATGAAATGCAGAATTACCAATGCTCATTTTCCGTGGTCTAGCCGATCGACGCTGGTCATCAGTTTGGGTGCTTGTGGGCTGGCCAGCCTTCTGGCTGGTAGCCCACAAGCCCTCGCGGCCACAAATCCGACCGGTGGGTTTGGTGCCTCCCGTTCGTTCGTCATCGAATCACCCGCCGTTCAGGAGCGGACCGTCGACGGGCAGGTTCTAACCGCCGAAGACAACACGCCCTTGCCCGGGGTAAACATCGCGGTGAAAGGCTCAACGCGCGGAACAACCACCGATGCGGAAGGGAAATTCCGGATTGCCGTTCCCAACAATACTTCCGTGCTGGTGTTTTCATCCGTGGGCTTTATGACCCAGGAAGTTACCGTGGGGAATCAATCAAACATTTCGTTGAAACTGGCCGTTGACCAGCGCACCCTGAACGAAGTAGTGGTTGTTGGATACGGGGTACAAAAGAAAAGTCAGGTGACGGGGGCAATTTCATCCGTAGGCTCCAAAGAGATTGCTGAATTACCCATTACCAACGCCCGGCAGGCGCTTCAGGGCCGGGCTGCGGGGGTTGACGTTGTGCAGAGCAGTAGTAAACCGGGTACGGGACCGGTTGTCCGGATTCGGGGGCGTCGTTCCATCAATGCCTCCAATGATCCGCTTTACGTAGTGGACGGTATTCCGCTGGCGGGCAACATTGATGATATCAACCCCAACGATATTCAGTCGATGGAGGTCTTGAAAGATGCCTCAGCTACAGCTATTTATGGCTCGCGGGGATCGAACGGGGTCGTTTTGATTACCACAAAACGCGGTAAACCGGGTAAGACGGTGGTTAGTTACGACGGCTACTACGGTCTTTCGGATCGGCTTGGACAGATCGATGTTTTCAACGGAGCGGAGTTTGCGGAATACAAACGGGAATCGCGTCGGGCGGTTAATCAGTATACCACGGACGATAAGCTTTTTGAGCCGATTGAAATGGACGGTATCGCTAACAACCGGAGCACCGATTACCAGTCGTATCTGATGCGGCAGGGAAATATCCAAAGCCACCAGGTTGGTGTTCAGGGCGGAAGTGAAAAAACGCAGTTTGCCATTTCAGGTAACTTTTTCAAGGACGTGGGCGTTGTCAAAAATCAGGATTTTACGCGTTACACGTTTCGCATCAACCTCGATCATCAGATCTCCCCCAAAATTAAAATCGGGACTTCGACACTAGGCGTATATAGTACGCGTAATGGCGAAAATTTTAACCCGCTGGGTGGAGCTTATGCGGAAAACCCCCTCGGAAAACCGTATGACGACAACGGCAAGCTGATCTTTCTGCCCACCTCCGACGGTTTACGGACAAACCCCATTGCGGAGATCATTCCCGGTGCGCAAGTCGATCTCACCAAGCGCATTCGGCTTTTCAACAGTATCTATGGGGAGTGGAACATCCTGAACGGGTTGAAATACCGCGTGAATTTTGGCCCTGACCTGGCCAATCGGCGAATTGGCCGGTTTGTCGGTAGCCAGACCAATGCCCGCCGGGGGGCTGATCCAACGGCCTATTCGTTCAACGAATACCAGTTTAACTGGACGCTGGAAAACATTTTGACCTATAACAAAACCCTGAAAGATGCACATAGCATCAATATTACGGCGTTGCAGTCCGTTCAAAAAGACGACTATGAAACCAATCAGATTGATGTAACGGGGGTACCGGCCGAAAGCCAGCAGTTTTATAACTTAGGACAGGCTTCACTGATCAATAGCGTGGGCAGTAACGTTCGGCGGTGGGTGCTTAACTCTTATATGGCTCGGATTAATTACGACTACAAAGAGCGGTATCAAATGACACTGACGGCTCGTTATGACGGTTCGTCGCGTTTCGGGGAGAATACAAAATACGGTTTCTTTCCTTCGTTCGCCGTGGGCTGGAATATTGATAAAGAGGGCTTTATCAAGCGACAGACCTGGATTGATCTGTTAAGACTGCGGGCCAGTTACGGAACCATTGGTAGTACGGCCATTGACCCGTACCAGACCCAGGCTCAGTTAGGCCGTACAACTTACGCCTTTGGCTCAACGGGTGCGTTCGGGTATCGACCGTTCACCATTAGCAACCCGGATTTGAAATGGGAAACCACCACCACCGGCAATATCGGCTTGGATTACAGCTTCTTTCAGGGACGCCTGACCGGGGCACTGGAATACTACCGGGCCGACACCCGCGACCTGCTGCTGTTTGATCAGCTGCCGTTGACGAGTGGTTTTGATCGGGTGTTGCGCAACGTGGGTAAGACGCGGAACCAGGGTATTGAGTTGACACTATCGACGGTCAATATGGATGCCCCCAGTGGATTCCGCTGGACGACTGATTTGCAGGTTACCCGCAACCGGGAATCTATTCTGGAGCTGTTTAATGGTAAAGTAGATGATGTGGGCAATTCCCGGTTTATCGGTCAGCCGCTGACGGCTTACTTTGATTACAAAAAAATCGGTATCTGGCAGACCAACGAGGCTGATGAAGCCAAACGGTACCAGAGTACAGTAGGCCAGATCAAGATTCAGGATACCAATGGAGATGGCCGAATCGACCCAGCTGATCGGGTTATCCTGGGGTCGCAGGTGCCGAAGTTTAGTCTCGGTATCACCAACCGCTTTGAGTACAAAGGCTTCGATTTGTCCTTCTTTGTATTCGCGCGGGTTGGCTACATGTTCCGCAGTATTTTCCATCAGGACTTCCTGACGCTGGCTGGTCGCTACAATACGCTGGATGTTGATTACTGGACGGCCAACAACCCGACCAACGAATTCCCGCAGCCGAACGTAAACCAGGAGTTCCCGCCTTTCCGGTCGACCCTGCTGTACTTCGACGGTTCATTCGTGAAAATCCGGAACATCAATTTTGGGTATAATGTCCCGGCCAGACTGACGGAGAAGCTGCGTATCAGCTCGTTGCGTTTATTTGCCAGTGTTCAACAACCTTTCATTTTCTCGGAGTACCGGACGAAGTATAAAGGAATTGACAGCGAAACCGATGGCGATGTAAACGCCAATCAGTCTCCGGCGATACGGCAAACAACTTTTGGCCTCAACCTGAAATTTTAATCTCTATTATTGATGAATGCGATGAAATCTTATAAAACATTAGTTGTTGCGGGGGCATTGTTGCTCAGCAACACCAGTTGTAAAGACTTGCTGAACGAAGTCCCAGTTTCGCAGGTTGGTAGCCAATATGCCAATTCGCCCAACGGTTTTGAATCGGTTGTGAAGGCGGCCTATGCCTCACTGCGGGAATATTACGGTCGGGAAGATGCCATGACCCTGAGTGTTTTCGGAACGGATACGTATACGATGGGGGCGGATGGTAGTTTCAAATTTGTGAATCAATATACTTCGCAGATTGATGGCCGTCTGGGCCCAACGAACAACATCTGGAACGCGTTCTATGGGGCGATCAATACCATCAATGTGGCACTCGATGCGGCCGACGGTATTGCTGGCCTGGACGCAACCATTAAAAAGCGCCGGGTGGCAGAGCTGAAATTTTTGCGGGGGCATCATTACTTCATTCTGGTGCAGATGTTTGGCCCGGTGTCCTTGTTGACCAAAGGCAACCTGACGCCCACCAAAGAATTTAGCCGTGCTCCGGTAAAGGACATTTACGCGCAGATTATTTCGGATCTGGAAGGCTCACTGACCGACCTGGCTACGCCAACCACTGATTATGGCCGGGCTACCAAGGGCGCTGCCGAACACCTGCTTTCGAAGGTCTATTTGACCAAAGCAACGGACAAAGATGCCGCAGCGGCCGATGATTTTGCCAAGGCGGCTACGTACGCGCAAAACGTCATTAAAAACTATACGTATAGCCTGCTGCCGGATTTTTCGAGTGTTTTTGCACAGGGTGGAGGTGAGGTTAACAGTGAGGTTATTTTTTCAACCCAGTATACCTCCGAACCCATCACCAATATTGGCTCGGGTTACAACACGACAACCACCAATACGGTCACAATCAATGGCAACCAAACGCACTTGTATTTCGTGATGGAATACGACAACCAGGCGGGAATGCAGCGCGATGTGTTGAACGGACGACCGTTCCGACGGTTTATGCCGACCAATTACATGCTAAATGTGGTTTTTGCCGAAAAAGACCGCACGATTGATTCGCGGTATAAAAAGTCGTTCAAAGACACGTATTATGTAAACAACCCCAGCAAAACGACGCCAATTTTTGACAATTCGAAAACCTCACTGAAGTTTGTGGCTGGCGATACGGCCATTTTTCTTCCGGGTTACGAAATGCCGCTGGCGGAAAGAGCCAAACGACGCTATCAGGTATTGGTGCCTAGTCTCTACAGACCGAACCTGTTCCCAGGGTTGCAAAAGTTTCTGGATCCGCTGCGTCCGGACCGGACCTACGAGCCCGGTAGCCGTGACTTCATTATGTTCCGCCTGGCCGAAACGTACCTGATTGCGGCCGAGGCTTTGATCAAGCAGGGTAAAGCTGCTGACGCCGTGCCGTTCATCAACGCGGTTCGCCGGCGGGCTGCCTGGCCGGGAAAACAGGCTGAGATGGAAATTACGGCTGCGCAGGCAACGATGGATTTTATCATGGAAGAGCGTGAGCGGGAGCTGGCGGGCGAGATGCACCGCTGGTTCGATCTCAAGCGCTGGGGCGTGCTGGTAGCGCGTGTGAAAGCGTATAACCCTGATGGGGCTCCTAACATTAAAGATTTCCACGTTCTGCGTCCAATTCCGCAGGATCAGATCGACCGCACGGCGGGTGGTGCCGCGAAGTATCCTCAAAATCCCGGATACTAAGAGCGGTTAGAAACCCGAGAGAAGCCTGGGCCCTGGACCGATCGTGTTCAGGGCTCATTTGTTGGCAGGCCATTGAGTAGATTCCGGATTGGTGTTGCTTCCTGACGTAGATTCTCCGAACGACTTTTTCTCTTTAACTTTTCCCGTTACAAGAATCGAATGGATTATGCAGGATATTGTTAATCGACGCCAGTTTCTGGCTACAGCCGGTTTATCGGCCCTTTTTCTGGCCACCAAAACCGATCTGCTGGCCGATATTACTAAAAAATCGGGACTGAAAATTGCCTACTCCGGTATTACCTGGGGTGGAAAAGACGAACAGGCTATCCGGGAACTCTCCTCCCTGGGCTACAAAGGAATTCAGCTGCGGGCCAATACCTTCGCGCCTTACAAAACAAAACCGTCGGAACTGAAGGCGTTGCTGGATCAGCACCGGCTGAAATTGGCCATGTTCTCGAGCGGCAACGTGGAAATTGATCCGGCCAAATTTCAGAGTACGGTTGATGTTCACGTGGCTCACGCCAGCTTTGTCAAAGCGTTGGGCGGATCGGCTTTTCAGATGACCAATAGCCTGCGCAAAAAAGGCCAGGCACCCACCACCGAAGAACTGAAGAAACTGGCACAGGTAATGAACGAAGTGGGCAAGCAAACCGCTGATATGGGTGTGCAGGCAACGTATCACAACCATATGGATCAGTGGGGTGAAACACCGGAGGAAGTGGATGTGCTGGTGCAGGAAATGAACCCCAAATACGTGAAACTGCTGCTGGATATTGCGCACTATAAACAGGGTGGGGGCGACCCGGCCAAGGCGGTTTTGCAGTACAAAGACGTGTTGCATTCGCTGCACCTGAAGGATACGAAAAGTCCGCTACCAGAAAAGCCCGACAATCCGAAAGCGTACAAATTCGTTGAGTTAGGGCAGGGAAATGTGGATGTGCCGGCGGTTTTTGCGGCTCTGGACAAAATCAAGTTCAAAGGCTGGGGCGTTGTTGAGCTTGATCGGGTTCCTGATGCCAACAAAACACCTTTGGAATGCGCGCAGATCAACAAAGAGTACATTACCAAAACGCTAAACTTTCCGCTTTAACGGTTATTGAGTGTTGTTTATTCACTCAATGCCTCATTCACCTAATTAAATGAAAATACTACTGATGACGGCGGCTTTGCTGGTGGGTCTGATTGCGGCCGAAAAACCGCAGGCACCCAACACCCTGACTGCCAAGGAAAAGAAAGAAGGCTGGCAACTGCTGTTCGATGGGAAAACATCGAAAGGCTGGCGGGGCGCTTACAAGGATAAGTTTCCCGAAAAAGGCTGGTCGGTGAAAGACGGTTTGCTGACCATTACCAAATCGGATGGGTCGGAGTCGACAAACTACGGTGACATTGTTACGGAGAACGAGTATGGCGATTTTGATCTGGTTTTCGACTTTAAACTCACCGAAGGAGCCAACAGCGGGTTGAAGTACTTCGTGGTTGAACACCAGCCCAAACCGGCGGGTTCGGCGTATGGCCTGGAGTTCCAGGTGCTGGATGACGACAAACACCCGGATGCTAAAAAAGGGCGCGATGGAAACCGGACCGTCGGTTCACTGTATGATCTAATTCCGGCCAAAGACAAAAATGCCAATCCGATCGGTCAGTGGAATCAGGGCAGGGTTGTATCGAAAGGGAAGCACGTTGAGCACTGGCTGAACGGCAAAAAAGTGGTTGAGTACGAACGGGGCAGCGAAGAATTTCGGAAGCTGGTAGCGCAAAGTAAATACAGTGCCGCTTCGTACAATTCGCACGGACGGTTTGGTGAAGCACCCAGGGGGCACATCCTGCTTCAGGATCACGGCGATCAGGTTTCGTTCCGAAATATGAAAATCAGGCCGTTGTAGTCGGTTTGTGGTTTTCAGAGTAGGTTCATTGGCATCAGCCACCGTATACCGAAAACCGTAAATCAGAATAGTAGACTTTTTGCAAATAAGTCTTTCAGTCATAGTCTCTTGTCAGCCATCAGACGTATACCTTTTTAACCACTAAACGACATACCGTATGGAAAATCGTCGCGACTTTATAAAGAAATCTGCTCTGGCCGGTCTGGGCATGAGCTTTTCTGCTGCCAGTTATGCCCGTATTCTGGGCTCTGCCGACCGGGTTCGGGTTGGCGTTGTTGGTTTTTCCGATCGTTTTCGGGGCGCTTTGGCACCTAGTTTTGCCATGCACTCCAAAGATCTCAATTTCGAATTTGTAGCGGTTTCCGACATCTGGAGCCGCCGACGCGATGAAGCCGAAGCGCATTTGAAAAAGAACGGCTGGATTAGCAACAATTTCGTTAAGTGTCGTAACAACGAAGAGCTGTACGACCGCAAGGATGTGGATGCAGTCATCATCAGTACGGCGGACTTCCAGCACGCTCTGCACTGCGCAGAAGCGGTGGAAGCGGGCCGGGATGTTTACGTGGAAAAACCGTTTGCCGAATCGCTGGACGATGCCCGCAAGGCACTGAAAGCCGTCGAAAAAAGCAAGAAGATTGTACAGGTTGGTTCGCAGCGCCGGAGCACACCGAATTATTGGGCCGCGAACGAATTCATCAAATCGGGCAAGTTCGGTGATATTACCATGGTGGAAATGACCTGGAATGTAAATCAGCCGGGCCGCTGGCGCCGGGCCAAACTCGTTTCCGAAATCAAGAAGGAAGAAACCGACTGGAAACGGTATTTGATGAACCGTCCGATGGTGGAGTGGGATCCACGCAAGTATTTGGAATTCCGTTTGTTCTACCCCTATTCGTCCGGTATCCCGGGACAGTGGATGTCGCACCAGATTGATACCGTACACTGGTTCAGTGGCTTGGATCACCCCCGTAGCGTGGTGGCCAACGGCGGTATTTACGTTTGGAAAGATGGTCGCGTGAACCCCGATACATTCACCGCCGTATTCGATTACGGCCCGGACGACGACAAAAGCAAGGGCTTCCAGGTGCTGTATAGCTCGCGGATGAACAACGAAGCGGGCGGTACCAAAGAATTGTACTATTCAAACGGTGGGATGATCAACCTGGACACCAATAAGATTAGTTCAGAAGGCGGTTTGCAGGAAAGAGCCGCGAAAGAAATGGGCATGAAGGCCAATCTGCTGGCTGATCAAACGTTGGCGACAACCGGCGAAAAGCAGGAGACATCGGCCAATACCGGTGCTGATCCGATGACATCGCGGCACATGCGGAACTGGATGGAGTGTGTGCGTAGCCGCAAAGAGCCCAATGCACCCGCCAAAGCTGGATACAACCACTCCGTTGCCAGCATTATGTCAACCATTGCTTACCAGACGGGCGAGCGGGTTACGTACGATAGCGGCAAGCAGGAAATCCTGGCAGGCGGTAAAATGGTAAAGGTTTAACGTTAACTGAATTGAAGCGAAACGCGGATTAGGCGGTTTCAACGGAGGGAACGGATCGGGGCATTCTGTATGATCCGTTTCCATCTGTTCAATCCACTTGGTCCGCGTTTTCATTGATACGACGATGAAAAAAGTAAGTTTATTGCTTCTCCTGATTGCATCGAGCGCTATGGCCCAGAAGCAGCGCGTAGAACTGGCCAACAACGAAGCCCAGAAACGGGTCGAAGTAACGGTTGATGGAAAACCGTTTACGGCGTACATTTATCCGGGGCCGGATGTCTTGAAAAAACCGGTTCTTTACCCGATCCGGACGGCGGGCGGCAACTTTATTACGCGCGGCTGGCCGATGGACCCGCGACCGGGCGAGCGCGTTGATCACCCGCACCATGTGGGCATGTGGCTCAATTATGGCGATGTCAATGGACATGACTTCTGGAACAATTCCAACGATGTAAAAGGCCACGGCGGGCCGTTCGGGACAATCGTTCACACGGGAGTTAAGTCGATGAAAAGTGGTAAGGATAAAGGCGAACTGACCGTAACGGCTGACTGGCTCGACAAAGACGGAAAACCGATGCTGCAGGAAACGACAACGTTTGTTTTCAGCGGAACGGCCAAAGAACGTACCATCGACCGGACAACGACGCTTAAGGCCTTGGATAAAGACGTTACTTTCAAAGACAACAAAGAAGGGATGGTGGCCATTCGGCTGGCGCGGCAACTGGAACACCCGTCAAACAAGCCCGAAGTGTTTACAGACGCTAGTGGTGTTGCTACCAAAGTTTCCCAAATGGACAATACCGGTGTGACGGGGAAATACAAGAGCAGCGAAGGAGCGGAAGGCGAGAAGGTATGGGGAACCCGCGCGAAGTGGATGAACCTAACCGGCGTAATCAACGGTGAAAATGTTTCCGTTGCGATCATCGATAACCCCAAAAATGTTGGCTACCCTACGTACTGGCACTCACGGGGCTATGGCTTATACGCAGCAAATCCGTTGGCACCCAGCGTCATGAGCGAAGGAAAAGATAAAGCCATGAACTATGTATTGCCTGCTGGTAAATCGGTAACATTCCGGTATCAGGTTCTGATTACATCCGGCACCGTTTCTGACGATGCGTTGAGCCAAAAAGTAGCTCAGGGTGCGAAATAAACCGCTCAAAGACGAGCGTAAAAAAAGCCAGCTGACACGTCAGCTGGCTTTTTTTACGTATAGAGTCAATTTAAAAACAAACTTGAAGGGGCTTTGCAGGAAAATCCACCTTGTCTGGCAAGCAGCCACGAGCGAAATCCGGGACTGTTTACACCCATGTTATCCAACTCGTGGTCAATCTGGCGTAATAGAAAGTTTAGCTGGTGTACCAGCAACCACTGGCGTTTGACGTGCTGTTTCTGATGCGAAGCATTCGGGACGGCGCAGGCTTCATCCATGAGCTGACGAACCGTTGCCCGTATATGATACTGAATGATCACCAGGCGCCCCGCCATAGCATAGTCTTTGGGGTGTTTTTCCAGAAACGAGACCCCTTCTGCTAAAAGTTTATTTCGGCTTTGCAGAAGTTGCGTTACGGCAATCCAGGCCTGATCAGCCTTGATTGACTCGTAGGATACGGTTTTCATGATTAGGTTATTTACAAGTTTATAGTACGGTTATCTCAAAAATAATAAAATAATCCAAATTAAATAGCTGTATTATACGCAATACGAAGAATTTTAATTGGAAGTGTTGCTTTAGGAATTATTGTTGGCGAGTGATTTTAAGAAGGAAGTCAATGAATGGAACTGGGCGACAAATTACCGATACCGGGAGCAGATGCGCTAAAGAATGCGGTCAGCTAGCTTTACAAGGTAAGTATCCCATCAGCATCAAGCCTTTTTGGTTTAATTATCAGACAAAAAAATAGGCAAAATCGCGTGTTTTATTTTTTTATTTATGCATTCGTTTAAAGCGTAAAAGCACTAAGAAAGTGAAGCATCTTATGAGTTGTTTCGTCCCTAAAATGAGCCACTTAAATTAGTCAAGATCGCTTTAGTAACCTTATTGTTGATGAACAGTTACAAGCTAGTTTCCGGATTATAAATTAAGGAACGTTATAGTGTGTACGTGTGGCATTTCGGTTACATGATGGACTTTATAGGGCTTGTCATAAAGCTACGTCAGGCGTTAACAGATGCTCGATGGAGGGGCTGTAGGAGCGGTTTTAGAGCGGCTTCCGGATTAGATACCTGGTCAGCAATGAGTAAGCCAATCCTCTTGATAGGTCGCTTGTAGAACAGCAATCGAACTGATCAAAAATAAGTAAGTGTACTGGTTGAGGGAAGCGTTAATCAATAAAAAGTACAATAAATCAGTACAAGGAGAGAAGGAGAATGTTCCGAGGCATTATAAATAACTGGGAAAGGGCAGGGCTAAAGCAAGCTGTTATTTAACAAGCCGCTATCGATGGCTTTTTGGTAATAAGGAGTTTTTCGGGCTTGCTGAATGGCTGAAAGCTGGGTTTCGTGGCAAATATCGGTTCCAATAAAGGAAACCAGGCGCTGGTCGATCATCCATTCGGCAAGATTGCGCGCTTCCCGGGAAGGCTGTCCTGACAAGGAGAGTAAATTCAATTGGAATTTAACCCCTTGATAATGAAGTTCTCTAAGCGCTTCCGGGTTTTTTTGCAGGTAGAGATATTGCTCGGGATGAGCCATTACCGGTATTAAATTCCGTTGCTGAATAGCTGCAATAACTTTGTCGAGTTCAAATGGGCGTTTAACCAGGCTGGTATCAAAAAGCAGGTAGCGATCGGTCGTTTGACCAAAGGTCAATAACTCGGCGTTAGAATATAAAATTCGCAAAAGATTAATGTCTACAAAGTACTCGGCGGCCACTTCGACGTCAATCTTAATCTTTAATTTGTTCAATTCATATTTCAGCAGTGTAGCGGCTGCAAAGATGCTGTCGTGGGTATTATGGTAGAACCCATCCATGATATGGAGGGTGGCAATAACCTTCTGGTAACCCAGCGCGGCCAGCTCCCGAAGCAGGCTGATGCTGTGCTCAACCGAGTCAGTACCGTCCTGATTTCCGGGCAGCAATTGAGCATGTACGTCGACACGAACAACCGAAGCTGGTGTTGCATCAGGTTTCGCTTTTTTGGTGCGGGTCAGAAATCCGAAAGGCATTGTGCTGTATACCGATGAAGTTACGTGGGCCGAGCCGCCAGACTGGACTTTGGCATGACGTACTCAGATGTCATGAATTAAATGACATGAATCGTGCCAGAATGGTCGGCTCGGGCTTTAATGTAGTAAACGGAATATACAGCCTGAAAACAGAATATACAGCCTTAAAAAAGGATACGATTTACGCAATTGACTGGGGGTATAGCTCGCGAAAACGAACGAGTTGCTGGTCTTTATCAGACACGATTGGGTCTTTGATGCCCCAGTCGATGTTTAGATCAGGATCGTTCCAGATGATACCTGACTCACTGGCTTTGTTGTAAATGTTGGTGCATTTGTAACTAAAAACGCTGTCCTCCAGCGCAACGAAACCGTGGGCAAAGCCTTCCGGAATGTAAGCCATGTTGCTGCTTTCGGCATCCAGAAGAAATGACTCGTATTGGCCAAACGTTGGCGAGCCTTCGCGCAGGTCGACAGCAATATCCAAGACTTTCCCGACAATGACCCGGACAAGTTTGCCTTGTGCGTAAGGGTCATTCTGAAAATGCAATCCGCGCAGTACGCCTTTTACCGAAAAGGACTGATTGTCCTGAACAAAATGAGTAGGTAGTCCTAAGTCGCTGAATACTTGTTGATTATAAGTTTCCAGGAAACTACCACGGGAGTCTTTAAATGTCTGGGGGCGTAATTCGATCAACCCTTCAATCGACGTTTTGATGACCTGCATGAAAAACGAATTGAGCATAAAAGGCCGGTTTATCCGGCATCAGGTGACAAATTTAGGAAACTCTGTCTACTTCCAGTAATTTTGGGGTTCACCTTTTTTACGGGCCTTCAACCTCCTCTAAGCAATCCTATGACGGCTAACGAGTTGTATACGAATATTTTAGCGAAAGAATCTTATTTATGCGTCGGTCTGGATACTGATATTCGGCGAATTCCGGCTCATCTTCAGCGGGAGCCGGATCCAGTAGCTGCCTTTAATCGGCAGATTATTGAAGCAACGGCGGAGTATGCGGTTGCTTACAAACCGAACATCGCTTTTTACGAAGCGCAGGGGCCGCGTGGTTGGGAAAGCCTGCAACGAACGTTGGAATATATTCCGGATGATTGCTTCACGATTGCCGACGCCAAAAGAGGAGATATTGGAAATACGTCGACCTTGTACGCCCGGACGTTTTTCGATCCGGCTTCGTCGGGCCTGGATTTTGATTCCGTGACGGTGGCACCCTATATGGGCCGGGATTCGGTTGAGCCATTTCTGGAGTTCGAAAATAAATGGGTGATTCTGCTGGCGTTAACGTCCAACGGGGGGAGCGCTGATTTTCAACAGTTATCGCTTCAGGACGAAAAATTATACGAAAAAGTAATCCGGACCTCCCAAACCTGGGCCGGGGCCGACCGCATGATGTATGTAGTGGGAGCTACGCAGGCCGATCAGCTTGCCCACATCCGGACGTTGATTCCAGACCATTTTCTGCTGGTTCCGGGCGTAGGTGCTCAGGGGGGCAGCCTAGCGGACGTGTCACGCTATGGATTAAATAAACAGGGCGGTCTGCTGGTCAATGCTTCGCGCAGCATCCTGTATGCCTCCAGCGGTACTGATTTCGCCCAGAAAGCAGCTACCGAGGCCCGCGCTTTGCAGCAGGAGATGGCGGGGTATCTCAAGTTAAGAGTTGAGAGTTAAGATAGAAACCGGTAAAGGCAAGAATTTCAGTTGGGAGTGTGACTTTTTACGGGTTTCTTCTTCAAAGATGTAGTCGACGATCCGTTGGCGAATACCTGAGTCATCTCTTATACCTCTTAATTCTTACCTCATTTGGTGGCCGAAGACTTCATTTATTTTGTCTGGCAGTTTCAGTATTTTCAAAATACTGAGCTGCGGACAACGGATGGCGAAGCGATCCGGGTGATTCATCCGGGTTATCGAAACCTGGATGCCGGACCCGATTTTACCCAGGCGCGGCTGGTGATCGGGGCGGTTGAATGGGTTGGAACGGTCGAAGCACACGTCCGGGCTGCTGATTGGCTGCTCCACCGCCATCAACATGATCGGGCGTACGACAATGTGATCCTGCATCTGGTCTGGGAAAAAGAAATCATTGTCCTTGAGCGTTCTGACGGTTCGGTGATCCCGACTCTTTGCCTGAGCGACCGCGTGGATTTTCAACTGATAGATCGTTATCGAGCTTTGATCGCGGATTCGGAGCTGATTCCATGTGCCGGACAGATTGCGGAGGTCGAGCCGTTGCACCGGATGGCCATGTTTGATAAAGTGCTGTTGCACCGCATGGAGCGAAAAGCCGATGATGTGATGCAGGTATTCCATCGAGCTGGGCAGGACTGGGAAGAAACCACGTATCAAGTATTGGCAACGGCTTTTGGATTTCAAATCAATGCCGAGCCATTTGGCCAGTTGAGTCGGCAGTTACCGTTAAAATTGTTGCTAAAACACCGCGATAATCTTTTCCAGCTGGAAGCGCTGTTGTTCGGAACGGGCGGTTTTTTGAACAATAATGAACCGGATGAGTACGAAGTAGCCTTGCAACGGGAATATCGTTTTCTGGCGGCCAAGTACCAGTTGATGGAGAAGCAGCTACCTTTTCACAGCTGGAAATGGGCTAAGCTGCGTCCGGCCAACTTTCCGACACTTCGGCTGGCGCAATTGGCCAAACTATTGACATTTAAAGGAAGTCTGTTTTCACTGTTGATAGGAGCCGACCAAAGCGAAACCTTATTTCAGCATTTCCTGCTGACTCCATCTTCATATTGGGAAGGACACTATCGGTTCGGAAAACCGTCGGATCAGGCGTTGGCCACGATGGGACAGGGAGCCGCCGAAACATTGATCATCAACGCTGTTTTACCGCTGCAAATAGCTTATGCTCACTACAAAGACCGCCTGGAATACCGGGAGCAAGCCGTGGCCATACTGGAGCAATTGCCCGCCGAAAATAACCGTATAACCCGGATCTGGCGGCAATTGAGGGTGCCAATTCGGACGGCTTTTGACTCGCAGGCTTCTATTGAATTGTATAAGCAGTACTGCTTGACTAAAAAGTGCCTGTCTTGTCAGATTGGGGTAAGTCTACTGAAAAAGTAAAAACGGACACACCCAAAAAGAGGCATGCCCGTTATAACCGATTGAACTTTCTTTGTTAGATTCCACTGGGGCCGCCCGCAGTTGGGTCGGTTGTTCCCCGGTACGGGTTGTTCGTAGAGCGGGGCTGATCGTCATCATCCGACCGCCAGTTGCGGTTTGTCTGATTGGCTTCTTCGCTTCGCCAGGCATCAGCACCTACGTTTTCCTCCGTGCCGGTTCCGGTAACCCCGGAATAGCTACTGCCGCTTTGGAATGACTCCCTGGTTTGGCCGTAATCGCCGTCCCGAACGGTATCCCTCATTTGATTTCGGATGCTGTTGCGATCCGTATCATCGTCGTTGTCCGATTCCATTTTTGAACGTTCATTGATGAACGATTCCGCAATTTCGGTTAGCTTTTTATCGGTATTTTTCTCTTCGTCGAGCGTTTGTTCGATCAACCGGGCCGCTTCGTGATAACCCAGTAACCGGGCCAGTGAATGCAACGAGCCATAGGCCGCTATTTCGTGGTGCTCTACCTTTTGTCCGGCAATGATCAGACCGGCATCGCGGGTGAGTGACCCCGAGTCGGTATCACTAATTACAACTTCGCCGTCGTCGACCAGACCATCAACGGCATGACAGATCTTTTCATCGGCTTCTACACCAATGTGTTGGAAAATCTGCTCCAGTCGGTTGATTTGATTTTGTGTTTCGGCGAGGTGTTGCCGAAATGCGTCCCTGACAACATCCGTAGTGGCCGCATCGGCCATATCGGGTAACGCGTTCTCAATTTGCTTTTCGGCGTAATATATACCTTTCAATTCGCTGATGAATAATTCACGCAGTGAGGTATCCGTGTCCTTCGTCCCAAAAAATTTCGCTAACTGATCCGTGAACGATGCCATACAGGTATTTGATTAATGGTTAAACATCAAGTTTACATTTTACCATTTACCAAATGCTGTACCAGTATGTAACTATTTGAATTCTAGCAATTTATTGCTCAATTGTTGTGGATGGATTGCCCCATTTCGGGGTATGTTGTCCTCGTAAAATAGGGCTATACGTTAAAACGTTTATTGCGGTTGCGGCTAGGAATTGTTGATCAGGCTAACACCCGAGCCTAAAAAAACCAGCCCAACAATAAAGGGAGCCAGTGATTCCCATTTCGTAATGCTCATTCCTAAAATTGGTTTTGCATCCGATAGAAAGCCCACACAGGAAAATAGAATGACGATGATGCCCAGAATGGTCAGGGTGGCACCAAAAAAGCGCCGGAAGTTGTTCTTGTCCATTGAAATCTGAAGTATAGATGGTTTTATAGGTTGTCAATGCAGTGATTCGGACGATGGTTCTCCCGGGGTTTCCGGCTGCGGTTCGCGATAAATTTCGGGTTCTTTAACGGGTGTCAGGCCCATTTTTCGGCCTTCTTCAATCATGAACGGAATACCGGCTTCAAGTGTATTGACGACGGTCCCTTCCAGGATGGCCTCACGAACAGCGGTTTTGATCAGGCCAACTTCCTTCGACGGTTTTAAGCCAAAAGTTTCCATAATCAACTCACCGGTAATAACAGGCTGGAAGTTACGGAGTTTATCCCGCTCGTCGAGCTCGCGCAGTTTCCGTTCCACCTTATCAAAATTGGTCAGGTGTTTCCGGACCCGGTCGTAATTTTTCGACGTAATATCGGCGCGGCACAGCTGCATTAAAGCCTCCAGATCATCGCCCGCTTCAATCAGCAGCCGCCGGAGGGCCGAGTCCGTAATCTGTTCTTTGACCAGCGCAATAGGACGCAGGTGCAACCGAACCAGTTTCTTGACAAACCGCATCTTTTCGTTCAGGGGCAGCTTCATCTGGCGGAAAATACCCGGAACCTGCTTGGCCCCCAAATCTTCGTGGCCGTGAAACGTCCAGCCGACGCGGGGATCGAAGCGTTTGGTGGCTGGTTTGGCAATATCGTGTAGCAAGGCCGCCCACCGGAGCCAGAGATCATCGGAACGCTCGGCCACATTGTCGAGGACCTGTAAGGTGTGGTAAAAATTATCCTTATGTCCCTTTCCTTCAATGGTTTCAACGCCTTTCAGAGCCACCAGTTCCGGAAAAATCAGATCGAGTAAACCCGCGTGGAAGAGGAGCTTAAAACCGTAAGACGGTTTTTGGGAAAGAACGATTTTATTGAGCTCATCGGTAATCCGTTCCCGCGAAACAATCGAAATCCGGTCTTTCATGTCGGCAATGGCATTGAACGTATCCGGTTCAATATCAAAGCCCAGTTGCGAAGCAAACCGGATGGCCCGCATCATGCGAAGCGGATCGTCGGAAAAGGTAATCGTTGGATCAAGTGGTGTCCGAATGGTTTTGCGCCGTAGATCATCCAGACCACCAAACGGATCGAGAATCTGCCCGAAATCGACTTTATTCAGACTGATACCCATCGCGTTGATGGTGAAATCCCGGCGGTTCTGATCGTCTTCGAGGGTGCCGTCTTCCACAATCGGTTTTCGGGATTCGGAGCGGTAGGATTCTTTCCGGGCGCCCACAAACTCAACTTCCCAGCTTTCGGCGTCGTCGGTTTCGGCCAGGGGCGTTGCGGTTCCGGAGCGAAGCATGGCGGTACCAAAACTCTTGAAGACCGTAACCGGGACCTTCAATTCCCGACCAACGGCTTCGGCCAGTTCGATGCCACTGCCAATGCAGACAATGTCAATGTCTTTGGACGGACGTTTCAGAATCAAATCCCGTACAAAACCGCCGATGACGTAGGCGCTCACGTTCAGCGCAGCCGCCTGCCGGGCGATCACTTCAAAAATGGGATTGGTATGTAAGGTTTCAGTAAAATTCATAGAACGAACGGATAACGAATCGTGCCCGGGATGGTCGGCGACTGCGATACGGTTCATTACTTTCTTAAAAAGGCAACTTCTCCTTTGGAACCCAGTTCCATAACGCGGGGAAGTTGGATGGTTGCGGGCAATTCGCCCCACGAGACCAACGGTTTGGATAGCCCCACCGGCCAATCGACCGTTTCGAACGGTAGCGTCAGGATGCCCCGGCCAAACGCTCCGATGAGCTTCCGAACGGATTCACTCAACGTTTTGCGCACCGGAACCTGGGCGCGGAAGGCATCGGGCAGATTGACGCCGTTGGAGAGCAAAACCGTCAGGGGCTTTTCCGCAAAATCAATCAAATCCCAGGCCACATCCGGAATAGGCCGGACATACAGGTTTAATTGCCCGCTGTCGGCAATCAGAATCGTGGGCAACGGGGTTGGAACCAGGTCTTTCCGGACATCCAGCAAGTGCTGAACGGCTTCCCCGTGGTTGGGATCACAGGCCAGCGAAACCCCCGTTTCGTCGGCCAGTCGAATCAGTTTTCCCTGCCGAAGTTCGGCAACAATATCGCGCGGAGTCGGTGTCATAGTCTTAACAAGCCGCAAAAGTACGGCAAGTTTTTGGAAAGGTGTTTGAATTATAAGCAAACCGTCTTAGATTTCATTCAAATGTTAGTTTGTATGGGATCTCAGTTCATGACAATGAAGGTAGTTATTGACCACGGAATAAATTTGGTAAAAAAGAGGTGGACCCTTTTAAAATGGCCACTGATTAGCTTATTGCTACCTCCCAAGCGGAAGTTGGCGCTTATCATTTGGGTCGCCCTTCTGCTGCTTGCTCCGTTTGCCCATGCCCAGAAACCCGCTCCCGTATCCAAAGAAACTGTTGCGCTTTCCAAACTTTACATTATCCCCGACAAGCGGTACATCATGCGGGGCGATGGAAAACCGTTTTTCTGGCTGGGTGATACCGCCTGGGAGTTGTTCCACCGCCTGACAAAAGAAGAAGCCGAGCTGTACCTGAAAAACCGGGCCGCCAAGGGTTTTACGGTGATTCAGGCCGTTGTGCTGGCAGAGCTGGACGGTCTGACGCAGCCGAATCAGTATGGACAGGTTCCCCTGGTCAATAACGACCCGACCAAGCCCAATGAAGCCTATTTTCAGCACGTCGACTGGGTGGTAAACCGGGCCGCTGCACTGGGGCTTGTGGTGGGGTTGCTGCCCACCTGGGGCGACAAATTCAATAAGAAATGGGGCAAAGGGCCGGAAATTTTCAATACTGCCAACGCCCGGACCTACGGCGAGTACATCGGGAAACGGTACCGGGGCAAACCGGTTATCTGGATTCTGGGGGGCGACCGCAATCCGGAGGGCGAACAACGCCTGGCGGTGATTCGGGCAATGGCCGAAGGCATAAAAAAAGGCGATGGCGGCACCAAGCTGATGACGTATCACCCGCAGGGCGATAGCAATTCGGCGGGGTTCTTTCACAGCGACAAGTGGTTAAATATCAATATGTACCAGTCGGGGCACTCGGTGAAGGACGGAAAGAATTACGTCATGCAACGGCAAAATTATGCCATGTTTCCGCCGAAACCGACGCTGGATGGCGAACCGCGTTACGAAGATCATCCGATAGACTGGAAGCCAGAAAAGGGGTATTTTGGTGATTTCGACGTTCGGCAGGCCGCCTGGTGGGCTATGCTGTCGGGTGGCTGCGGGCATACGTATGGCAACCACAACATCTGGCAGTTTTACGATCTGGATCGCAATCCGCCGATTTCGGCCGCGCGTACCCATTGGAAAATAGCGCTTGATCACCCGGGAGCAACGCAGATGGGTCTTATGCGTCGGTTGTATGAATCCCACCCCTGGACGCGCCTGATGCCCGACGAGCGCTTGATTCAGGGGACTAATCCCGATAATGGCAACCACCAGGTAGCCGCTATTTCGGAAGACGACAACTTCCTGTTTGCCTACACGCCCAACGGAACTCCCTTAAAAGTTGACCTGGTCCGGCTGACGGCTGCACCCAAAATTCTGGCCTATTGGTATAATCCCCGCGATGGGAAAAGCCAGAAAATCGGAGAGTTTCCAAATACGGCACCTCAGGAGTTCAGACCGCCCGTCGCTGGGCCAACAACGGATTGGGTCTTGGTGCTCGATGATGCCAAAGCACCCTTTGCCGGGTTTGGGTTAAAAAAATAAGCGTCCAGACAACGGTCAATCCGGTACCGGATTGACCGTTGCTGCGTTATACACTAGAAGCATTAGGGTTGTTGCGTATGAATCCAGGTATCGGAAAATATTTGATGGGAATAGGCGCCGTGGTGCTGCTGGCCGGTATTGTCGTTTATTTCTTCGGTGACAAGCTAACCTGGCTGGGCCGGTTGCCGGGCGATATTCGTATCGAAGGCAAAAACGGCGGTTTTTACTTTCCGGTAGTAACGTGCATCGTGGTCAGTATTTTGCTCAACCTCATCATTGTTTTGATCCGGAAGTTTTTCGGGTAGATCGCTCCGGGAGGTCCGACCGACTTGATGGATTGCTGGGGGTTGGGTTGAGGTTACAGGTGACTTTATTCATGTAAAATACCTCGCGCGGTGGGGCCAGGGTGCCCGAAGAAATTTTCTGAAAACCGCAGGCCAGAAAATGGCCGTCGAACCAGGCTTCCAATTGGTCGTTTTCCGAGTAAACTACTTTTTCGTTACCACCCAGTTCTTTTAGCGAATATTTCTCCCGTTCGCGCACTACTTTACCGCCTTCAATTACTTCAGCGTTGATTTCGCCATCGTGCGGATAGGCCAGTACCGTTGCGTTGCCGTAGCGCAATACCTGCACCATCTGATGCAGGTCGTAGCTGGTCAGGTCGGTGATCGGGAGTGAGTTATCCCACAGGAGTTTCCCGTTTTTGTCAAAACCGCACAGGAAAGCGTGCGTGTAGCGGTACCCTTCCTGATTCCGGTCGAAGGAGCGGGTGCCGCCCGGATACGGATAGGCACTGCCCCGGTACTGGGGGTAGTACACTTCGGCAACCATCATCAGCCCGTCGTCCGTTGGCACCAGTTCATGCACCAGCAGGCGGTACCGAAACTTGGTGTCTTTCCCCTGGTCTTTCCGGCGGGCAAGCCGTTCCAGCATTTTCTGCTGACGTCGGGGTTTCATGTATTTGAAAAAATTCTGAAGCTCCGAAAAGTCAATGTAGCGGGTTTCTTCCACGGGCGTGATGGCCATGTTGTTGCCTTCCTGATCGGTTCCAACCGGGGCCGCTGTATTTCGGATGCGCGTGATGTATACGCCTTGGGAGTATGGAGTACAGTCGTTGGAATAGTTACCGACCAGCAGTGATTCGTCGTCGTTGAGGGGCAGCAGTTTGCCCGAAATGAGACTGTGCTCGTTGCCGTCCATACTAACGGTCCGCAGGAGTTTCCCATCGTAAGAATACGTGCGAACCGTAAATTCACAATTGCGTTGGTGCGTTGCGTCGGTCATGACATGAACGAGCCGCCGTTGCTCGTCCACTTCGATGTTATTGAGCTGAATGTGGTTGGTATACAAACCGGGTAGTACCTTGGATGTCTGGTCGAAAAAAGAAAACGAGACAACCACCGGGCGGGAGCGGTAATAGCCGCCGAAATAAGCAATGTTGTCGAGCACGCGGAAGTAGAAAATGTCCATCGGAGTGACCAGGTTGCCCTTGTACGTTTCCGTAGCACCATCTTCCAGATTTACCCGCAAAACCGCCACTTTTTCGTTACCG
The DNA here is from genome assembly GCF_054780515.1 of Larkinella harenae. Taxonomy (NCBI): domain Bacteria; kingdom Pseudomonadati; phylum Bacteroidota; class Cytophagia; order Cytophagales; family Spirosomataceae; genus Larkinella; species Larkinella harenae. The sequence continues at coordinate 1,657,960 of NZ_BAAGWE010000001.1, forward strand.
CTTTCCTTCATCAGCCAGTAGAGGTAATGCTCCGTCCGGAAGGAGTGCACCGGCTCGTAATAAGCTTCAATCCGATACTCCGTCGACCAGAGTAGTTTGAGGTCGGTATCGTACCGTTTGAATGTAAATCGGTTGGGGGCCGATGAGTAGTAATCGTTTTGCCGAACGTTCACCAGAATGCCCCGTTCGCCGAGTGTTGTCACGTCGAAAAACTCCTCCGAATTATGGCTAATGGGTAATTCCACCCGGACAGAAGGTTCAAACTGTGCCCAGGCAGGAACGAATGCGAGGAGTAGGCAACTCCAAATCCCGATCGCGAGACGTTTGATCATCAACATTGTGCTTAAGTACTGATTAAAGGTACACAATCCCTTGAGAATGTGCAATGCCGAAGGGGTTTACTTATCCATCAGAATCAGTGCCGTACCCGCCCGGGTCGCTGGCGGGAACGGTTGAGCACAAATCGTCCTTTTCCGCGGTGGTAGCGGTACTGGTACGGCCCTATCCGAAGCCGGGTGCCGGGCTGTAAATGGGCGAGGTCGATATCGTCTTTGAGGGTATGAATGGTGCCGTTGGTTCGGCGGGCTATGGTATAGTAATCGGGGTGAAAAGCCTGGGTGCTATCCCAGTCGCGGCCACAAAGAATAATGTGGACCGGTTTCTGCACCTGATCGAGTCGGTACATATCTTTTACCGGATTATCCATATCGGCCAGCAGAATGAGGTGCTGCGCCGTCGGGAAGCGTTTTTGGGCTATTAACAGAGCTTCAACGTCGTTTTCGGCTTCGTCGGAGTTGTTGGCGGTGTTTTGGGCGGCATCGAGCAAAACCGGCAGGGCGTTGATCGGCTCACGCTCGGACGTAATAAACATCCGACCCGCTGGACCACCCGCGCGGGTTTCCTGGCCCAGACTATCGCAGTCGGTGAAGAAAACCATACCCTGGAGCGCCGGCGAATGCGCATGTTGCTGCATCCAGGCGAAAACCTGCGTGCTGTAGGGATGCATGCTGGACGTAAAATCGCAGACCAGCACCGAATGGGGCCAGCGCGTTATGTTTCGGGTCAGGGTTTGGTACGATGTAGAATCGGGGCCAAATGCCTGATCCAGCAGTTGCCGGCGAAGGACGGTTTCCTGCGGTGAGAAAACCCGAATTGGTGGAATAACCGGCGGCTGCAACCGCGCGCCGGTTTGCCGGGAAAATCGCAACGGGATTGTGGCCGCTTCAAAAGCGGGGGAAGAAAGCCCGTCGGGGCTGGCGTCAACGGTTTGGTGGAGCCGACGGATGGCTTTTTTAAATGGATTGGAGCTACTGGTTTTCAACGGTTCTTCTAAAGAAATCGTCTGTTTTTCAGGTTGTGCTCCAATGGTCTGAGAAGGAAGGTTTTTGACCGCCAACGGCCGGGTTTTGTTTGCCCTGGAAGGCCACAACCACCAGGCCGCCACCCCCCCGACCAGCAAAAAGAGGAGCAATGCACGGGTCCACCTCTTAAAACGCTGCCGTCGCAGCGTCTGGCGCAGGCGGTTCCAATCATCCGGATCATAAGCCGGGCGGTAGGGGTCCAGTGTTTGCCGGACCCACGTGTGCAGCAAGTCATCGTTTGGATCGTTCACGGCGGGTGGTGGTTTGGGTGTTCAGGGCCAGACGAAGCAGGCGGTTGGCTTCGGCCAGGTGGGCGCGCGATGTGCTTTCTGCCAGATTGAGTTGGTCGGCAATTTCGCGGTGGGAGTAGCCTTCCAGCACATACAAACTAAAAATGATGCGGTAAGCCGCCGGTAATCGGTGCAGAACGGCCAGAATATGCTCAGCCGACAATTGCGCCAGGATGGCTTCGTCGTTCTGGTAGGGTTCTTCCAGTTGGTTCGCAACGGTTTCGGCCGAAATTTCGATTCCTTTTTTGGTCTTTTTTCGGTAGTAATCAATGGCCGTATTGACCATAATCCGGCGAAGCCAGGGCAGGACCGCTTCCGGGTTTTTCAACTCATTCAGGCTGCGAAAAACTTTCAGAAAACCGTCATTCAGCATTTCGCGGGCGTCTTCGCGGTCATCCGCATAGGCCAGGCATACCGACAAAGCATAGCCATAAAACCGTTCATAAAACGCCTTTAGAGCTGCTTCTTTTCCGCGTCGACAGCCTTCAATCAACTCGACTAATCCGTGCTTTGTCAGGGAGTTATTGACAGTTGGTATACGTATAGCTTTCCGTGAGTGTGCTTCGTTGCGGCACCGCACTCGGAAGCAGATTCCGGTGTTCGCCGGTTGCGCTCTCAATGAGTCCCTGCGCATTCAACTTGGGTACGCGGGTACTACTTGACGTGTGCTGAACAGCGTTCGTTTGGGCGTTGATGGCGTAGGGGTCGTACTGGGTCATTACGCCTTCCGCGCCAAATTCAGGCTGCACAACCGGGTGGCCTTTAAAAACCGGAAGCGTGCTGGTGGCAGGTTTGGCATCGCTCCAGGCCCGCGTAAAATAACCGGTTTGTTTGTCGTTGAAGTATTCCTCCGTTTTGGTCTGCCTTCTTTGGCTATCGTAGGTATTTTGCTGCCTGTAACGGCCCGAAAGAATCATTTTGGTAACCAAACCGTCTTGCAGCGTTAGGGGTCGGGTCTCCGTTCCGCCGGATTTTTCAACGTAATCCACTAGCAACTGATTTTTATACGTCCAGATCCGTTGATCGCCCCCGGAACCGCTCGGATTTTGGGGTGGATTCTGACCAAACTCGTACGTGTTTGTCTGGGTTTTGGTCGCCAGCTCTCCCTTGTCGTCATAAGTCAAAACCGTGGCGCTGAGTGTGGTTGTGCCATACCCGCTCTGGTCTCTGGTCTGGTAGCTTGTCAACCGGTTGCTGGTATACACGTAGGTGGTTGTTGAGGAGCGTTCCACGGTATTGACGACATTACTCGGCAGGGTGGTACGTTCCACGGCCGTCATTTTCGAATTGGTCAGAAAACCGTCTGTGTTGTAAGTATAGGTGTCGGTGACCGTATAGTGCTGATTACCGGCTCCCGTGTCATACGTCTGGGTTTTGACGTACGATTTCTGCGTCAGGTCGCCGTTGGAATTGTATTGGAAATTGGTTTCTTGGTTCGTATTAGAAGTCGTCGATTGAGTGGTCATAACAATCTTCTGAATACGGCAATCGGTTTGTTGCTTGACTTCTTCGGTGCGTTTAGAGTTGCAGCCGTTGAGGAGCCCGTAGAAGATTACGAGCAGCAGAGGTCGGGTAAAGGGTCGCATAGGATCACGGATTTAGTGAAATTTACGGATATGCTTTGATACTATCACCGATGCCATAGACGAAAGTTTAGGCGAAAACGCTGGCGCTGCACCAAAGTTTTTTGTCATCCCGTAGAGAAGATGCGAAAACCGCACCGGAATACGGTTCGGAAAGTAATTTTTTGCCGTAGTTTTGTAGCCAGATCAGCAAGGTATTTTACGCCGATCCGGGGAACTTACCGTCATATTGAATGGATATTCAGGCACAACTCAAACAGGCCATTGGGCAAGCCATCAGCTCGCTTTACGATGTGTCCGTTGAAACCGTTTTACTACAACCGACCAAGAAAGAATTTGAGGGATTGTATACCTTCGTTACTTTCCCGTTAACCAAAACAACCCGAAAACCGCCGGTCGAAATCGGGCGGGCGATTGGGACGTATCTACAGGAAAATACCCAGCTAATCAGCAAATTCAACGTGGTTCAGGGGTTTCTGAATCTGAGCATTGCCGATTCGGTCTGGCTGGATCAATTAAAGGGTATTCTGACCAATCCGAACTGGGGTCAATTGCCCGCCCGCCATGAATCGGTAATGGTCGAATTTTCGTCGCCCAATACGAACAAACCGTTGCACCTGGGCCACTTGCGCAATAATTTTCTGGGCGATTCGGTCAGCCGGATTTTGCAGGCTAACGGCTACGATGTCGTAAAAGCCTGTCTGGTCAACGACCGGGGTATTCACATCTGTAAGTCGATGCTGGCGTACCAGGAGTTTGGCAACAGTGAAACGCCCGAGTCGACAGGAATGAAGGGCGACCACCTGATCGGTAAATACTACGTCTGGTTTGACAAAGCCTACAAGCAGCAAATCGAAGAACTGATTGAGGAGGGACTGCCGAAGGAGGAAGCCGAGAAAAAAGCGCCCCTGTTGCTGAAAGTGCAGGAAATGCTGCGGAAATGGGAGCAGGGTGATCCCGAAACCGTGGCGCTCTGGGAGAAGATGAATGCCTGGGTGTACGAAGGCTTTGCCGACACCTATTTTCAGATTGGCGTTCGGTTCGATAAAACTTATTACGAGTCTGAGACGTATGTATTGGGCAAGGATGTGATCGACGACGGTTTGCAGAAAAACGTTTTCTACCGGAAGGAAGACGGCTCCGTTTGGATCGATCTGGCCGACGAAGGACTTGATCAGAAGCTGGTGCTGCGGTCGGACGGAACGTCGGTGTACATCACGCAGGACCTGGGAACCACGGATTTGAAGTTTCAGGACTTTCCGATTCAGCGCGCGATCTGGGTCGTGGGCAACGAGCAGGATTACCATTTTGCGGTTTTGTTTGCCATTTTGCGCCGGTTGGGCCGCTCGTACGCCGACGGGTTGTTTCACCTTTCGTACGGGATGGTGGACTTACCGAGCGGGAAGATGAAGTCGCGGGAAGGCACGGTTGTGGATGCTGACGATCTGATTGCCGAAATGGTAGAAACGGCCCGAAACCGTACGCGGGAGCTGGGCAAAATCGACGATTTCGAAAGCGAGGAAGCGACTCATCTGTACCACGTCCTGGCGATGGGCGCGTTGAAATATTACCTGCTGAAAGTGGACCCGAAAAAACGGATGACGTTTAATCCGGAAGAGTCGATCGACTTTCAGGGACATACCGGTCCGTTCATTCAGTACACCCACGCCCGGATCTGTTCCATCTTGCGCAAAGCCGAGCAGTTGGGAGTGAATCCGGCGGGCGAATTAGTTTCGGTCGAACTGGCTGATAGCGAGCAACAACTTGTATATTTGCTGACGGAGTTTACGCAGCGGCTTTCCGAAGCAGGCACCGATTATGCACCCTCGTACCTGGCCCAGTATGCGTTCGAACTGGCCAAGGCGTATAACCAGTTTTACGGGGAGTTGTCGATCCTGTCGGAACCCAATGCGGATACGTTAAAATTCCGGGTTGCGTTGTCAAAAGCCGTTGCTGAAACCATCCGAAAAGCAATGGCGTTATTAGGAATCGAAGTGCCAACAAAAATGTAAACCGTCAACTCACATGAAAAAGCTACTGCTTGTAGTAACCGTTGGTATTGTGGCTGTAACCTTATCCAGCTTTATGTCTGTAAAAACCGTTATCAATTTTCTGCTGAGCGACAAAAGCGAGGTGGCCGTTCGTCCGGCTTCCGCTGCTGCGCCGACAAAATCGCTGTACGATTTTACCGTTAATTCCATCGAAGGAAAAACCGTTCCCCTGAAACAATACCGGGGCAAAAAAGTCGTGATCCTGAACACGGCGTCCAAATGTGGCTTTACGAAGCAGTTTGCCGACTGGGAAACGTTCTACAAGGAACACGGCGATAAAGTCGTTGTGTTGGGTTTTCCATCCAACAATTTCAAAAGCCAGGACCCCGGCTCGAACGCCGAGATTGCCGAGTTCTGCAAAAAGAACTACGGTGTTTCTTTTCCGATGTTTGAAAAGGTTGATGTAATCGGCGAAAGCCAGGCTCCGTTGTACAAATGGCTGTCTGACAAGTCTGCCAACGGCTGGAACGACAAAGTACCAACCTGGAACTTCTGCAAGTACGTGATCAACGAAAAAGGCGAACTAACGCACTTTTTCGCTTCTAAAGTGTTGCCTACCGACGAAGAATTCAAAAAAGCTGTCGGCATTTAAGAGGTAAGAATTATGAGTTAAGGGGTAAGGGTTTAATGCGTTAGTGAACTCTTGGCTCTTAACTCATCACTCATCACTATGAAAAGTTGGCTTGCGGCTGCCCGGCCGCGTACATTACCGCTGGCGCTGGCCAGCATTATTCTGGGAAGCTTTCTGGCTTCATCAGTGGGTCAGTTTAGCTGGAAGATCGCTGTTCTGGCGTCGCTCACCACCATTTTTCTGCAAATTCTCTCCAATTTTGCCAATGACTACGGTGATGCGGTGTCGGGCAAGGACACCGCCGAGCGGGTTGGGCCGCGTCGGGCGGTTGCTACGGGGATGATCACCAAAGAAGCCATGTTTCGCGGGATCGTCGTCACGGCCGTGCTGTCGCTTATTTCGGGCATTTGGCTGCTGGTCGAAGCGCTGAAAAGCGCATCAGCACAGGTTTTCTGGATTTTTCTGGGCCTGGGTTTCCTGTGTATCGGAGCTGCCATTGCCTACACAAACGGCAAGCGCCCTTACGGTTACAGCGGTTTTGGCGACATTGCCGTGCTGCTTTTCTTCGGTTGGGTAGGTGTTCTGGGGACTTACTTTCTGCATACTTTGTCGTTTGATCCCAGCCTGCTCCTGCCAGCCACCAGTGTTGGTTTGCTGGCTACGGGAGTCCTGAATATCAACAATATTCGCGACATTGAAACCGATGCCAAAACCGGTAAAAACTCCATTCCGGTGCGGCTCGGACGTCAGCGGGCCATTCGTTACCATTGGCTGCTGCTACTGGGAGGCATGTTGTGCGCAGTTGTATACACGCTGGCCACCGGTTTCAGCTGGTTGAGCTGGCTGTATTTGCTGGCTTTTCCGCTGTTTGTACTGAATGGCCGGGCGGTGGCGAATCATCAAAAACCCGGGGAACTCAACCCACGGCTGGGCCAGTTGGCTCTATCAACGCTGCTCTTTGTGGTGTTGTGGGGATTTGCCCTGATCAATCACTGACTGATAAAAGAAGCAGTATGAAAACCGTTGGCATCATCGGGGGATGATGTAGGAAACGATTCGGTTGATTAGTACCGGGGTCACAACCAAAGAGTTGAAAAGGGCGAAGCGTAGTTGTTTGCCAACGATGATCCTGGTGAAGTCCGGAGCCGGTATTGAGCATCTGACCAGCTGAAGCGAATGGTGTATTCTGGGTTGTACCGAAATACCGTTGCTGGTACGGCCCGGATACAAAACCGTCCCGCTGTTCGACACGATTATTCTTCACGCGCTGGCCTGGCGGCTTTATTCTGTCAATATATTAATTGCCAGATAAACATATTTTAAACAATACGATTTAGTTTCTGTTAGAATTACAAGATGGTGAATGAAGGGGTGAATGGACTGTGCGAAGGACATTCACCATCTTTTTTACAGCGTTTTCTTGTCTGGACGTTCGGCGGTGAATTTCGCTGAAAGCTAGCAGAATAAGGAGCTACGGATTCGCTTTCTGAACGCCATTAAGTCGCTGGTTTATTGCAGTTTGTCAAAAACGTATTGATAAAAGAAAAAGCCCCGGACGAAATCCGGGGCTTTTTCTTTAAGCGACGGCCACTTTCAGACGAAGTCGGAACTCGTCCATCTCGATTTCGGTGGCGTTGCCGTTGAGGTCCTTAACCAGCTCGAGCGAGAGCGCCTGTACTTCCTGGCAGATGTAGTCCTTGTGGGTTTCGATCGCGCTGGTCAGTACTTCGTTCGAGGTGTCGTTGCTGCCTTGTTCCAGTTCGATCCGGATTTTATCCGTTACGCCGAAGTCCTGGTCTTTGCGCAGGTTCTGGATGCGGTTGATGAAATCGCGGGCGATACCTTCCTGCCGCAACTCGGGCGTGATGGTAACATCCAACGCCACGGTTAACCCATTCTGACTAGCAACAATCCAGCCCGGTACGTCTTCGGTTCGGATTTCAACGTCAGCCAGCGTAATCTCGCCAATGGCCAATTGCAGACTTCCGGCAGCTTCCAACTTCCGGATATCCTCCTCGTTCATGGTGTTGATCGTGGTGGCTACATCCTTCATCATCGGACCGAATTTTGGGCCCAGCGTTTTGAAATTTGGCTTGATTTTTTTCTTCAAAATGCCGGACGCATCGTCGATAAACTCAACGGTTTTTACGTTTACTTCCGACTGAATGATGGGCGAAACGTGTTCGATCTGGCGCCGGGTCGTTTCGTTCAGAACCGGAATCAGCACCTTTGTCAGGGGCTGACGAACTTTAATTTTATGCCCTTTCCGCAGCGAGTGGACCAGCGAAGAAATTTCTTGCCCGAGTTGCATGGACGTTTCCAGATCGCTGTCGATCAGCCGCTGTTCCGCTTGCGGGAACGACACCAGGTGCACCGACAATTCCTTTTCTTTTGTCAGGTTGCGGTACAGCCAGTCGGCAAAGAAGGGTGCGATCGGTGACATCAGTTTTGAAACCGTTGTCAAACATTCGTGCAGTGTTTCGTAAGCCGCCCGTTTATCGTCTATCGAACTGCCCTGGGCCGAACCGGTCCAGAACCGGCGACGCGAAAGACGAACGTACCAGTTTGATAATTGGTCGTTGACAAAATCCTGAATGGCCCGACCGGCTTTGGTTGGATTATAGTTTTCAAACTGTTGTTCCACCTCCAATACCAGCGATTGTAATTTCGACAGAATCCAGCGGTCCAGTTCCGGGCGTTGCTCAACCGGAATGGTTCGCACCCCGTCGAAATCGAACTGATCGAGGTTGGCGTACAGCGCGAAGAACGAGTATGTATTGTAGAGCGTTCCGAAAAACCGTCGCTGCACCTCGGCAATACCGTCAATGTTAAATTTCAGGTTATCCCAGGGCTCGGCGTTGGTAATCATGTACCAGCGGGTGGCATCGGCACCGTACGTTTCCAGCGTTGTAAACGGATCAACGGCGTTGCCCAGCCGCTTCGACATTTTATTGCCGTTTTTATCGAGTACCAGACCCGTCGAAACGACATTTTTAAAGGCAATCGACGAATCGGTTTTACCATCCAGCGTGCCCAGCATACCCGAAATCGCGTGGAGTGTGAAGAACCAACCCCGTGTCTGGTCAACGCCTTCGGAGATGAAGTCCGCCGGGTAAGCTTGGTCAAAAACCGCTTTGTTCTCGAACGGATAATGCCATTGTGCGTACGGCATGGCACCGGAATCGAACCACACATCAATCAGGTCCGGTTCGCGTTGCAGCACCTTGCCAGACTCAGAAACCAGGTACAATTCATCGACGAAAGGCCGGTGCAGATCGTAGTTTTCCGACGCCAGTTTTTGCAGGTACGCTTCGTTTTTGGCTTTTTGCTCGTCGGACAGTATGCCGCTTTCGAGGGCTTTTTCAACACCTGCCTGCAGTTCAGCAACAGAACCGATGCAAACTTCTTCGCCCGCGTCATTCCGCCAGATCGGCAGGGGCGTACCCCAGAACCGGCTGCGGCTGAGGTTCCAGTCGACCAGGTTTTCGAGCCAGTTGCCAAACCGTCCGGTTCCCGTGCTTTCGGGGTTCCAGTTGATGGTTTTGTTCAACTCAACCAGTTTGTCCTTCACGGCGGTGGTGCGGATAAACCAGCTATCGAGCGGGTAATACAGCACCGGTTTGTCGGTTCGCCAGCAGTGTGGGTAAGGGTGCTCGTATTTTTCAACGTGAAACGCCTTGCCTTCGCTTTTCAATTTGATAGCAATCAGCACGTCAGTGGGCTTGAACTCGGGAGCCTCCTGCTCTTCATCCGAATAGTATTGCTCCTTCACGTACCGGCCACCGAACTCACCAATCTCTTTGACAAACCGTCCTTGTTTATCAACAATCGGCACTTCTTTCCCATTTTCGTCCTTCACCATGATGGGCGGAATTCCGTTCTGCTGGGCAACCCGAAAGTCATCAGCCCCGAACGTTGGTGCAGTATGCACCACGCCCGTACCGTCTTCGGTCGTAACGAAATCGCCCAGGATCACGCGGAACGCCGGGGCGTCGGGCTGGATGTAGGGGAGAAGCTGCTCGTATTCGATTCCGGCCAGTTCTGCACCTTTGAACTCACTCACGATTGACCAGGGCAGAAGCTTTTTGTCCGATGCGGCATAGCCTTCAAAATCACCGTCTTTGCCTTTTTCATTGAACCAGCGGCCCACCAGGGCTTTGGCCAGAACCACGTGCACGGGTTCGTAGGTATACGGGTTGAAGGTCTGCACCAGCACATACTCAATGTCTTTCCCGACGGTCAGCGCCGAGTTGGCGGGTAGGGTCCAGGGCGTAGTCGTCCAGGCCAGAATGTAAGGTTGTGACCCTGACAAGTCGCCAAATACCTGTAAAGTTTTGTCCGAGGACTTGGTCTTGAACATCGCCACGATGGTCGTGTCCTTCACGTCCTTGTACGTTCCGGGCATGTTCAACTCGTGCGACGACAAGCCCGTTCCGGCCTTGGGCGAGTAGGGCTGAATCGTGTATCCTTTATAAAGCAAATCCTTCTTGTAAAGCTCTTTCAGCAGGTACCAGATGGATTCGATGTATTCATTTTGATAGGTGATATACGGATTGTCGAGATCGACCCAGTAGCCCATTTTTTCGGTGAGCTCGTTCCAGAGGTCCGTGAATTTCATCACGGCTTCGCGGCATTTCTGGTTGTAGTCTTCAATGCTGATTCCGCCCTCTGATTCGGGTTTGCCGATGTGGTCTTTGGTGATGCCCAATTCTTTTTCGACCTGTAGTTCGATGGGCAAACCGTGCGTATCCCATCCTCCTTTCCGTTTGACCTGAAACCCCTGCAGGGTTTTATACCGGCAGAAAATATCCTTGATAGCCCGAGCCATCACGTGGTGAATACCCGGTTTTCCGTTTGCTGAAGGTGGCCCTTCGTAAAAAGTAAAGGTTGGTTTGCCCTCGCGCGTGTCGACCGATTGCTCAAAAACGCGATTAGCTTTCCAGAAGACTAATACGTCATCCGCAACCTTGGCATAATTCAGGTTCTTGTATTCTTTGTAACTCACGGCATTGCTGGATTTGAAATCAAGCGCAAAGATACGGAAAATTGAGCGGAACGCACGGGTTACAACCGAAGTCGAAATGGTGTGGGGTATTTTTTCAAGAAACGGTCCGGGCGGTTTTATTTTTACCGTTCGGTAATTCTGTGCGGAATTGTAGAATTTTAATATATTTACTAACCATTTGGCATAGACATTGTCACTTAGTTGGAAACGAAAAGCGAACGCTATATGGGATCCTGGTGATGTTATATAGGTTTGTTTTAGCCCATAAGGTTAACACAAATAGTTTCACTAATTTAGTATGGCATGAATGAATTGGAACGATCGGCAGGGAATGCTTCCCACTGGAACCTTCGCACCCCTTCTGATCAACGGGCTTTGTACGACCGTTTCGGAGCAATGGCTTACGGGATTATTTTGCAGATTTTACCCCAGACGCAGCTGGCACAGGAAGCCCTGCTGGACGTTTTTACGTCTGCTCAATTACCTTCTTCGGCAAATTCGTCGATCAGCCCCGCTATTGTCATAATTCGGCTGGCCCGTGCCAAAGCGCTTGAACTCAAGCGGAAAACGAACGATCGGGGAGCCGCCATTGCGGAACCCGTTTCGTCGGCAGGTGGTTATTCTCCTGAGTTTCTATTTGACTTATCCTTTCGTCAGGGATATTCATTTGACGCAATTTCGGAACAGTTCGGGATTGCCAAACCGGAGATACTGAAAGCCGTTCGGGAGTTCATTCATTTATTTCGTCGATCGTAATCATTTATTAAGTTGGATATTCGTCAATACATTAACAGTGGAGTTTTAGAATCCTATTTGTTGGGCCTGTCCTCCGAAGAAGAGGAGCAGGAGGTGCAACAAATGAAGATTCTTTATCCAGAGGTTTCTTCGGCGCTGGATGACCTTGAAATTGTAATTGAACAATATTGCCTGGACAGTGCCGTGCCGCCACCGCCGGGTACCTGGGATTTGATTCAGGCGCGGACGACTGGAAAAGATCTACTAAAACGCGATAAAAAAGATAAAAACCACACCAAAAAAGAAGCGAAAAACGATAAATCGGATTACCTCGAAGTTGAAGTCAGCGATTCATTTATTCGGGTTCATAAACTCTGGCGGATTGCTTTCTTTGTTGTCTTTGTGCTATCCAAAATCTTTTTAATAGCAGGGCTGTATTATTACTTCAAGTCTGATAGTCAGAATCAGGAAATTGAACGCCTTAAAATGGAGATCCAGCAGCAAAGAATGCGCTGAGGACCTCCATTTTGCTTTGTGGAACGGGTTATGGGTTAGGCCATTGCCCGTTTTTTATTTCCGTCAGTTTCAGTTTAGCCGGATCAACCACGACGTATTTAATTTTTTTCCGGTGATGCGTGTACGTAAAGTGCACCAATCCGTCGCGGGTCTGAATCACGGCCGGATAAGAGAACTCTCCACCGGGTTCGTTTTCGAGGACTACAGCCGCCTGCCAGTTCTTTCCGTCGGGCGAGAAGGCCACGTTGAGCGGAGAACGTCCTTTTGGCGTGTGGTTGTATACCAGCACCTGCCGCCCGTCGCGGAGCGTCACCGCGTCGGTGCCAGAATTGGGATTGGGCAACTCCGTTGCTTTTAAGGCCGACCAGGTCTTACCCTGATCATCCGACCAGGCTTCCAGAACATATTTATTTTTGCTCCGGCAAAGCAATTGCAGCCGTCCGTCTGGGTGGAACAATACGCTGGGCTGGATTGCGCTAAACGCTTTGCCATCGTTGAGTGCCGGGGTTTTCTGCCAGGTTTTGCCACCATCCGCACTGCTTTCCATGTGCAACCGCCAGCCATTGTCTTCGCTGCTCGACGGGCTGAGCAGGGTTCCCGATGCCAGAAGAACGGGTTTGTTTTTGATTGGGCCCACTATGTCGTTGGGCAGCCGTTCGGGCTTTGACCAGGTTTTCCCGCCGTCGGACGACGTCATTTTCATTCCCCACCAGGTCGATGGACTCGGACCCACTTTATAAAACAACAGCAGCGGCCCTTTGGGCATCTGAAACAGAACCGGATTCCAGGTTGGGTGGCGGCTACCATCGGACTGAAGCCCGTTGGCCACTTCGACGGGTGTTGTCCAGCCCTTTTTATCCCGTCGACTGACCCAGATGCCAACGTCAGGATGGTTTTCGTGGGTGCCGCCAAACCAGGCCGCTACAATACCGTTGGGGGTTTCGGCCAGGGTGGAAGCATGGCAGGAGGGGAATGGAGCCTGTTCGTAAATAAACTCGGATTTGACGATGCCGGCGCTTTGCTGAGCGGCTAACAAGCCCGGGAGCATGCAGAGAAGGGCAATGAACGCATGTTTCATAGAAAATGCTAACGGTTTTTAGGGTTAGGATTAAAAACGCAAATATAGGCCTTGAATACTCAAAAGAAAGGCCAGTTGGGGTTTATCGCCTACGGTTTTAGAAGTCAATTCGGCCTGCAAAACCGGTTAAACGGTTGGCTGCAGAGCCGGTTAAACGATTGGTCAGTCTACTCTTTTATTGACCAATGAAAAAGCCGGTCGCCGGGATTCCATTTCCCCGACGACCGGCGTACGGTTTGAACGTCGACTAAATCCCTTTGTTCAACACCCGTACCTTGATGTGCGACGGTTTTTTGGTTGAGAAATAAACCCGGTGAGTGGCTTTCTGGTAATCGGCTTCGGTGGCATCGTAGATGTTCATGAACTTCTGCGGGTTGCGATCCACCAGCGGAAACCAGGAGCTTTGCACCTGCACCATCATTTTGTGGCCTTTCTTAAAGGTATGGGCCGCGTCCTGCATGTCAAACTTTACTTCCGTGACCTCGCCCGGTTTGATTGGCTCGGGTTTGGAGAAGCTGTTCCGGAATTTGGCCCGCATCACTTCACCCCGGACCATCAACTGAAAACCGGCCATTTTTGTCGTTGGAATCGGGCTGACAGCCCGCGAGGTGTCGGGATAGACATCGATTAGTTTCACCACAAAATCGGCATCTGTACCGGTGGTCGACACAAACAGATTCGCCATGACGTTGCCGGTGATAGTGACGTCCTCGGTCAGTGGTTCCGATTCATACACCAGCACATCGGGCCGTGTGGCGGCAAAGCGCTGATCTTCATACATGAAATCACTGCCCCGGATGATCCGGACTTCGTTGGTGTACGGTACCGGCTTTTTCGGGTCGCTGAGGTACTCGTCAAACACCGACTCGGTTTCTTTGGGAGCTTCGAACGACAGTTTGCCGTTGCTATGCAGGTAAATAGATTGCTCCTCCGACTCCTTGGGTGGCCACTGGCTGTATTGTTTCCACTCGTTGGCACCCGTCAGGAAAATCGAGGCTTCCGGCAGTTGTGGATCGGGAGCGTCTTTCAGGTGATGATTGAAAAAAGCCAGTTCGATTTTCTCCCGGTAATAAGGGGCGGTTTTGGACCCAAACGTGATGTTGCCGAGTGCATCGCCATTGCTGCGTGCCCAGCCACCGTGAATCCAGGGGCCCATTACCAGAATGTTTTTGGTCTTCGGATTTTTACTTTCAATCCCTGCGTACGTCTTCAGCGGGCCGTACAAATCCTCCTGATCGAACCAGCCACCCACGGTCATCACCGCCGGTTTGATGTTTTTCAGGTGCGGCACGGGCGTTCGGGCCTGCCAGAATTCATCGTAGTTCGGGTGGTCGATCATCTCCTGCCAGACTTTGTTTTCGTTGTTGAAAAACCGTTCGTTGATCTTTGAAAGCGCGCCAACACTCTTGTAAAATTGGTACGAATCGGGTGTGCCAAAAGCCGAAAAACCGGGCGAGGGCTTGGACGTCGGAACGGGCCGGGGCTTGCCGTAAGACGACAAAAAGGAAAACGTACCCATCAGAAAAAACGCGCCGTTATGGTGCCGGTCGTCGCCCATGTACCAGTCGGTGACGGGAGCCTGGGGCGAAACCGCTTTCAGGGCGGGATGGGCATCGATTGCCGTCATGGTGGTATAAAAACCGGGGGCCGAAATCCCCCAGGTGCCCACTTTTCCATTGTTGTTTGGGACGTTCTTAATCAGCCATTCGATAGAGTCGTAGGTATCCGAACTTTCGTCGACATCGGTTTTTTTCTTCTTGTTAGGATTATGCGGCCGAACGGCTACAAACTCACCTTCCGACATCCAGCGTCCACGGACGTCCTGATAAACAATAATATAGCCGTCTTTGGCAAACGCCATCGATGGGCCCAGCGACGTTTTGTACTTGTCTTCGCCGTAAGGTGCCACGCTATAAGGCGTCCGATCGAACATAATCGGGTATTTCTGCGCGGTGTTCTTGGGAACGTAAATCGACGTAAACAATTTTACCCCGTCGCGCATGGGGATCATCCGTTCCATCTTGGTATAATTCTGGACGATGTACAGCGAATCGGCTTTGTTAATGGCCGGTTGCGCCAGCAACGGACCTGCCAAAACCGTTGCAAGGGCCAGCAGCAGGAACCGACAAACGGACGGTGTTGTCTGACTAATTTTCATACAGTTGGGTTTGTTGACTAATTGATTGGCTTTACGGTTTGGGCTATTTTCTACGTGAGCAGCCATAATCCCGAATAACTCACCGCTGGAATATGTGTGTAAGCTGTATACTGCCTGTTTGCCGTAGGTAAACGAGCCGCCGTAGCCGGATTGGTTGTTTTGGTTAAGAATCTGTCAGTTTATAAGCTCCAAAGGTACGGAAGAAATCGTCCATACGTCTGGCATCAGCGCGCACTTTATCATCCTGTAATACGAAAATTTAGAACACAGACGAGTCTGGCAAATGGCGCTGAAAACAGGCCGGACAAGGTGTTATGCTGACGGTATTGTGATGAATAACTGCTGGCGCAGCCGTAGAAAGCTCAGCGAATCGGTCATTGTTCTGCTAACCGTATGGTGAAATTCTTGATCGGGTTTTTCTTTATTATTTTTACCAGCTTACCTTTTTCATAAAAGTATTCGTCTTCCCGATCGTTAATCCGCATCCGGTAGCTACCTTTTTTTGTCCGTTCAATGGTGGCATAATCGCCAAAATATTCCGCAAAAACCCGGGTGCGGCCCGTTGGCTCTTCGTAGTACAATTGCATGGCCGTAAAGTCAATGGGTGCCGTTTCCGTCGCTTTGCGTTCATATTTATACTGTTTCACATTGATGTCGTAATGATCCTTCTGCCAGACCACATCCGAACGATAATTGCCCCGGTTGGTGGTAGCATCAATGTCGGAACGCAACAACTGGCGGGTGGCTAGGTCAAAGCGGGAAATGGTTTTATAGGAGATTTTTATTTTTCCAAAGAACCAAAACTCAACGTCGCTGTTCTGATCGTAAGTCACGGCTGTCGGGCTGGTAATCTGAGCGACGGTCATCGAGCCGATGCTGAAACCGGCAATTTCGATGTCATATTTCTGGGTGACGGTCTGGCAGCAACCGCCTGTAAGCGTCAGAAAAAGTAAACCTGTAATCAGAAATGCCTGTAGCACGTTCGATGTGTTTTTGATACAATAGAAACTTAAACAACTCAACAATACTTGTTCATGTTTAGGATTGCCTGTCTTTGGTTGGGTTTTTTCGTGTCAGTCTCGGGGTTGAGTCAGTCGGCAAACACCTATTCGGTGGTGCCCAAACCTGCTCATCTTGAAGCCCGCGAAGGCCGATTTCGCTTTACCAATTCGACCCGGATACAGACCCCGTCAGCCAACGCTGAACTACGAAGGCTGGCAGAAACGTTTGCGGGCCAGCTTCGTGCCGTTAGCGGTTTTGTCGTCGGTGTTCAGGAGCGCGCAGTCGCTCAACCGGACCGTGACGTCCTGGTTTTCAGAACTGTTGACGATGCCAGCCTGGGTAAAGAAGGGTACCGGCTTGACGTGACGCCCCGTGTTGTAACGATTGAAGCGGCTGGTCTGGCCGGTTTTTTTTACGCCATTCAATCCATTTATCAACTGTTGCCGCCCGCTATTCTGGGTTCGACCACGCCGACGGCTTCCGTCGTCTGGTCCATGCCAGCCTGCCGGATCGAAGACAAGCCGCGGTATCGCTACCGGGGATTGCATCTGGATGTGGCGCGGCATTTTTTTCCAGTTGCGTTTATTAAAAAATACATTGATCTGCTGGCACTTCACAAGTTCAATACTTTTCACTGGCACCTGACCGACGACCAGGGCTGGCGGATCGAAATCAAAAAATACCCGAAACTAACCCAGGTCGGAAGCCGCCGGAAGGAAACCCTGATCGGTCATTACTATGAATCTGATCCGCAACAGTTTGACGGACAGCCGTATGGCGGTTTTTATACCCAGGATGAAGTGCGGGAAGTAGTTGCGTATGCCAAATCCAAATATGTAACTATTATTCCTGAAATAGAAACACCAGGCCACGCACTGGCTATTTTAGCGGCTTATCCGGAGTTTGGCTGTTCGGCTGGTCCGTACGAAACGGCGACGAAATGGGGGATTTTTAACGATATTCTGTGCCCCTACGACAAGACCTTTACTTTTTTGCAGGATGTGCTGACGGAAGTGATGGCGTTGTTTCCCGGCCCCTACATTCATATCGGTGGAGACGAGAGCCCGAAGGTGGCGTGGAAGCAGAGTCCGTTTTGTCAGAACCTGATCCGGAAATTGAAACTTAAAAATGAGAATCAGTTACAAAGCTATTTCACGGCCCGACTGGATAAATGGGTAAACACAAAAGGGTGGAAAATCATTGGCTGGGACGAAATCATGGACGGAAGTGGACCGCCGATCCGGGTTTCGCCGAGTGCTACGGTGATGAGCTGGCGGGGCGTTGAAGGTGGTTTGAAAGCAGCCCGGCTGGGGCACGATGTCATCATGACGCCCGGCGATTACGTCTACCTCGATCATTACCAGGGCGACCGGGCGCAGGAACCACTGGCGTTTGGCCGACTGACGCCCCTGGAGAAAACGTATTCCTACAATCCCACGCCCGCAGACCTACCTTTGAGCGCACAAAACCGAATCATTGGTGTTCAGGCGAATGTGTGGACGGAATATTTGAAGACGCCCGAAGCAGTTGAATACATGGCCTGGCCACGGGCGGCTGCCGTTGCCGAAATTGCCTGGACACCGCAGGAGCAAAGAAGCTGGCCCGATTTTGCGCAGCGTTTGCCGACGTTGTTTGAGCGTTTGGATTACCTCAATACGGCCTATTCCCGGGCTTATTACAACGTGGTGGCTGAATCATCGCCCCAGCCAGACGGTAGTTTGCAGGTTAGACTGAGCGTAAATGAAAAAACAGCCGAAGTCCGCTATACGACGGATGGCTCGGAACCAACGGCCCAATCGACCCGGTACGACCAACCGTTACGATTACCGCAGTCGGCGATGGTAAAAGCGGTTGCGGTAAAAGACGGTAAGGTGATTGGAGCAGTGCAGCGGTGGGGGTTTGTTGTATCGAAAGCAACCGGAAAAACCGTTCGGCTGGCAACGGCAATTTCGGTACCCAAAGATGCGGAACCGGCCCTGTGGGTTGATGGCCAATACGGGACTACCGTGGGCTATCTACAGGAAATGCAGGGTGTTGCTCGCATCAAAACGGCTGATTTGAACGCAATAATTGACCTGGGCGAACTGCTTCGCGTTCAGAAAATAACGATTGGCCTGGTGCGCGCAACCGCTGGCAATATCCTGCTTCCCCGGTCAGTCGAGGTTGCGGTTTCGGAGGATGGACAGGCGTTTCAAACCGTTCAAACTGTGCCGCTTGATCCGACCGAACGAGGCCAACAGGCAATTATCCGCCAAACCCTCACCCTGGAGCCGGTGACATGTCGGTTTGTGCGGATAATCACCCGGAATGTGGGCAAAGTTCCCGCTAGTATGCCCAAAGCAGGACAAGTCGCCTGGATCGCCGTGGATGAGATCACCGTCGAATAACCTTTATTTGTTGGCCAGCGCTTCCCGTTCTCTGCCGGGAATGTCGTTCTTGAGTTGGGGTACGGTTTTGAGGTATTCAAAAATGGCACCCGCTTCGTAATCGGTCATCAGGTGCGGAAACATCGGCGCGCGGATCAGGCTACCATCGGGCCGAACGCAGGCTTTGACAGCCTGAATAAACTGCTGTTTCGTGTATTTTTTACCAATTCCGGTTTGCTCGTCGAAAGTTAGATTGGCCGTAAATATGGGTTTTCCTTCCGGCGTTTTCATCTCATTTCCACCGCCATAATAACCCAGAGTCTGTTCCGGATGAATGGGATCCTGTTTGGTGAAATCGGCCGAATGGCAGACATAACAGGTTCCTAATCCGTCGGCTACGTACTGGCCGAAAGCCACTTCGTTGGTGCTGTCCGGAATTAGAATAACCTGCTCCGGATAGGGTAGCGGTTTGATGACGGTATTGGCCAGGAGTTTGGCAAACAACGAATAATCCGAGTTCGGTGCTTCCTGCTTTGACGGCTGCACCAGTGCGTCGCCGGACCGGAGCCAGGCAATCACCGATTTCAGGTCTTCGTCGGCCATAGTGGCAAACTTCGGCATGATGGGCGCAAATGATCCATCTTTCCGCAAGCCGGTTCGCAGGAAATAGACCAGCTCGCCATCCGTCCACTTTCCAATGCCAACTTCCTTATCCTGTGTGATGTTCATGGAGTAGACAGTGCCGAATAGACTGGGCAAGTCGTTGATGTGTCGGCCGGTCAAGTGGTTATCTTGTCCCGTATGACAGGCAATACAGTGCATCTGGGCGATTTTGGCACCCCGGGCCAGCCGGGCGGGTGTTGCTTCGATGCGAACATCCTGAATAACCGGTTGATCGAAGCTCGGAATACCGCGTATGGCGGTAAAACTGACAAAACTCACGACGGCCACTACGGCGAACCCAACTAGGAGCAGCAGGCCTCGAAATACTTTTTTCATACTAACAGGAGAGTTGTGTTCATCGTATTTATTGAGGGCAAAATAACTGGGTAACCACTGCTTTTTCGCTGTCGTAAGGCGACAAAAAAGCATCATTTTCTGACAGAATTCTGCCGTTTACGTAGTGAAGATGAGGTTGTTAGTTCAACGATTTGAGACCTTTGCCGAAGAGAAGTTAGGCTGGCGTATCAGCAGCTAGATTTTCCGTGTTGGGGGGCTTTTTTGACGGCCTTTCATGAGCAGCCCGGACGTTTTTTACGGAACTAAGCTGGCGGTTTGCTGCAATTCCCGCAACGGTTTTCTCAATACAGACTTTAGAAAAAGCATTTCGGTCAGGATTATGATCGAAAATTCAAAGAAATACGATTACTTGCCATTGTTTGCTGAAACGATATGCCAATGAATGTATTGATTGTAGAAGACGAAGATCTGGCCGTACGGAAACTACGGAAGCTGGTGCAGGATGTAGACCCGTCACTCGAAATAGTGGGCGTAGCCGCCAGTATTGAAGACACCGTTGGCTGGCTGAAAAGTAATCCCGCTCCTGATCTGATTTTTATGGATATTGAGCTGGCTGATGGGCAAAGCTTTGAGATATTCGAGCAGGTCGAGGTCAACAGTACGGTGATTTTCACGACTTCGTACGATGAATACGCGTTGCAGGCTTTCAAAGTCAACAGCATCGACTATTTGCTGAAGCCCATTCAAAAAGATGATTTGCAGCGCAGCCTGAAAAAATTCCGGGATTTGAAAATCCGCCGGGACGAAGCGGACGCCCCGGCCAATCAGGCGATTAATCTGGATAAGCTGCTACGCGAACTGCAACTGCAACAACCGAAAGAATACCGCCGACGGTTTCTGGTGCGGTTGGGACAGCGGCTGCTTTCGGTGGAGGTACAGGATATTGCTTTCTTCTTTACCGACGAGCGGTTCAGTTTTTTCAAAACCTGGAACAACCAGAAGTACCTGATCGACTATACGCTCGATGAACTGGAAGACGCCCTGGACCCGGGCATGTTCTTTCGCATCAACCGGGGCGTCATTGTTACCCACAATACCGTTGAACAGATTCAGCCGTATTTTGGCAATCGGCTGTCGCTAACCCTCAAGCCAACTTTTGAAAAAGAAGCGATTGTCAGCCGGGAAAAGGTTAGCGATTTCAAAATTTGGATGGGTAAGTAACGGTTCCAGGCCCATAATTAAGCGGTCATTCAGCAAACCATGAAGGTTGGGTAGTCGTTAAGTAATCAAACACTACTCAGCTATGAATTTTGTCTTTATCAACCGGTTGCTACTGCTTGCGGTCATCGTTTTACTGGGCGCGTGTACGAGTGTTGGGCCGGGAAAGTTGTTTCGATCCGTCTCCCCACATGAACAATATGCCCAGTCGCTCCGGGATGCCCGGCTGGAACGAACGGCGCTGGGCACCGACTGGCTGGCTACCGCCGACCGGGCGTTGAAAGATTCAGTCATCATCAATGCACCATACCGGGAAAGCGGTTATTTCGCTTCCAATCGCCCCTTTGCCCTCGGTTATCGCCTGAACGGCCAGCGGGGAGACAAATTCATTATCAAGGTTGATGTGGAAGGGCAAGAAGATGTCCAGGTTTTTATTGACGTTTTTGAATTGAACGAGCGTAACCAGAATCCGGATCGCTTAACGTCGGCCAAAGTCGACACCAATCAGCTAACCGTTGAAGTTCGGCGCGCCCGGACGCACCTGATCCGCATACAACCCGAGCTGCTTCGAAGCGGTCGTTACACCATTTCCGTTACCCGCGAACCCATCCTGAGCTTCCCGGTTCAGGGGCGCGACAGCCGTCAGATCAGCAGTTATTTCGGAGTTCCGCGCGATGCTGGTCGCCGTCGGCACGAAGGAATTGATATTTTTGCCCCCCGCGGCACTCCGGCGGTGGCCGCTTCCGATGGGTATATTTCCCGGGTCGGAACGAATAATTTGGGTGGCAATGTCGTCTATCTGTCGGACTCCCGAAGAAACCATACCTTGTATTATGCTCACCTGGACTCGCAGGCTGTTCAGCAGGGGCAACGGGTTTTGGTGGGCGATACAGTGGGCTTTGTAGGTAACACCGGCAATGCGCGTACGACGAGCCCACACCTGCATTTTGGTATTTATAGTTACAACTCCGGAGCGGTTGATCCCCTGCCTTTCGTCCGTCGGGGAACGGGACCAGCGAAGCAAACGCTGGTAGCTTCCGAAACCCTGGGCGATTCTGTGCGGGTGACGGCTACCCAGGCGGTACTGCGTCAATCACCGACGGGCGATGCGCCGATTTTGCGCGGGTTGCCGCGATCGTCTACCTTTGCCATTACGGGAGGAACGTCATCCTGGTTGCGGGTTGAATTGCCGGATGGAGCCGCAGGCTATATTTCCAGCAGTGTGGTCGAACCAGCGCGTAGGGCGTTGCGCAAAGCCTCGTTACCGGTTGGAACGGATTTATTGGAAGCGGCTACCCTGCGCGCAGCTGTGATCGAAACCATCCCTGCCGGAACGGTGGTGGACGTCCTCGGTGTGTTTGGTTCGTATCAACTGGTTCGAAGTCGTGGTGTAACGGGCTGGCTTTCTCAAACGCCTTAAAACGGGCTGGCTTTCTCAAACGCCTTAAAAACAAAAACCGCCCCCTTCGTTGGAAGAGTGCGGCTTGCTAACCTGGCAGGTTGAAAAAAATTACTTTTCTTTAACCGAGCTGTAATCTGAACCGGCACTTTCGGGAAGCTGGTTCATGATGCTTTGTACCGTCGTACGGTAGGCCACATCCCGGCTACGCTCTTTTTTGCTTTGGTTCAGCTGGCCTGACGCCCATCCTTGCCAGATAATATCGTTTGTACGGGCATCGTATACGTTAACAACCACTCGGTTTTCTTCGTACTGACGGGTGTAAACATTATTATAACCCGGGTTGTACCACATCCAGTAAGGAGACCAAGTATTGTTGGACTGAACTTGCTGACGATCTTTCGAATCCGAGAAGAAGCGAATCACCAGGTCAGCTTCGCCCCCGACAACGGGTTTGTAGCCTTTGGCTTTCATGGTTTTCTCAATTTCGTCGGCAATCCGGCGCTGGTTCAGGTTGCTGCCCGCAATCGGGTCAGCATTACGGCGTTGATCAGCTTCAACACGGAACGTTGAAAACTGACGAACGTTCACTTTTGGGTCGTAGTCGTACTTGACGTTAATAGATGGCGAACAGCTTGCCAACAGACCCAGCATGAACAGACTGGCAATTATGCTCTTGATATTCATACGATTTTATTTGTTGAAAATGGATTGGGTTATTAAGTAATGTGTTCGGTAACTGGGTGAACTACTTGTTAACGACTGATGATTTCTCATTAGTATTTCGTCAATTAAATAACTAATATTTAACAAAGTTAGTTCTCCATTTTTACGATCAAATTGGCCGGTGGTTTTTAATTTTATCTGTATTTAATTGTCTGGTATACAGGGTTTTGAGGCTGGGATTATTGAGTAGATATCAACAAAAAACCATCCACCCTGATCAGGGTGGATGGTTAAAAAATGTTAAGTAAAGAGAAGGTTACTGGCGAGCTACCTGTACATCCAGGATCAGTTTCACATCATCACTCACTACCACCCCGCCTGCTTCGGTAACCGCATCCCAGGAAAGGCCATATTCTTTCCGTTTGATGGTACCAGTCAGTTCAAATCCAGCTTTGGTATTTCCGTAGAAATCGCCCATCTGCCCACCGTGTTCGGCTTTCAGCGTTATCGGTTTGGTCGTTCCCCGGATGGTCAGATCGCCTGTGATCTCGTACGTATCGTCGCCGGTCTTTTTGACCGAAGTTGACTTGAACGACAGTTTCGGATGATTCTCTGCATCGAAGAAATCGCCTGATTTCAGGTGACCATCGCGTTGTTCGTTGCCGGTGTTAATGCTGTCGATGTCGGCCGAAAACGTTACGGACGCATTTTCGAAGCTGTCGCCAACCGTCTCAACTTTTCCTTCAAATGAGTTGAATTTTCCGGTTACGTTCGATACCATCAGGTGACGAACTTTGAATTGAATTTCCGAGTGTGAGGGATCGATGTTCCAAACGATCGTTTCAGGAGCAGTAGTTGCCATGATTGCTATTTCTTTAATAATGTAACGACATTTAATGTTAGTACATTTAATCTTTTAAATTGGTTTCAAGAACCGTAAATTTTTTGTAAAAAAAGAGAACTTTTAAAAATTAGATTCAACGGTCTCGGCAAAAACGCGAAAGCAGTAGGGCAAATTCAGCGGTTTTTTATGAATCCATTTTGGACTAGAAGCGAAAAAAGAAACCCCGTTACATCGCGGTAACGGGGTCGAACCTATTTTTCGAGTATACTTAATTCTTGAGGGCCTCAGCTCCACCAACGATTTCGAGAATTTCTTTCGTAATGGCTGCCTGGCGCGTCCGGTTGTACACCAGTTTCAACTCTTTCAGCAGTTCACCGGCATTTTCGGTCGCTTTATCCATCGCCGTCATCCGGGCGCCATGTTCTGACGCGTTTGACTCCAGAACGGCTTTATACAGCTGAATCTTCAATGTTTTCGGAATCAGTTCGGTAATGATTTCCTCTTCTGAAGGTTCAAAAATATAATTGACGTTGACGGTTTTTGTGGCCGAGTGAGTAGGTGCCGACACGATAGGCAGGAACTGCTCGGTACGGATGATTTGGGTGGCAACGTTCTTGAATTCGTTGAAAACGATATCCACCCGGTCATACTGGCCTGCTGTAAAGGCGTTCATCACATCTTCGGCAGCTGATCGTACCTTGGCAAAACTCAACGACTGAAACGTATCCACATAATTGGTATTAACCTTAAAGCCCCGACGCTGGAATGCTTCGGCTCCCTTCTTACCAATAGCCAGGATTTCAACATTACCCCGCCGGGCCTGTTCGGCATAACGGGCGTTGATCACCGATAGCGTTTCTTTGATGACGTTGGTATTGAATGCACCGGCCAGACCCCGGTCAGAAGTCACTACTACCAGCAACACGCGCTCGATGGAGCGGACCTGGTTGTAGGGACTTTCAGCCGCCAGTTCGGCACCAGCCGCAACGGTGCTGAGCATTTCACCCAATTTCTGAGCGTAGGGCCGCATCTGGATGATGCTGTCCTGCGCCCGGCGCAATTTTGCCGCAGCGACCATTTTCATGGCTTTCGTAATTTGCTGCGTCGAGATGATGGAAGAAATCCGGCTTCGTACTTCTTTTAATGAGGCCATGTTTTTGGTTGTGGAGTGGCAGAGTCAGGAATTGGAGCAGGCTTTGGTTTCAAACCCTACATTCTCCAACTCCCAACGGCCTGAGCTCCTGAATTTCCAAGCTCTAAACGTTATGCATAGCGAGCTGCTAACTCGGTGGCGACTTTTTTAATGACGGCAATAATAGAATCATCCAGTTTTCCGGCCCGCAACTGATCAAGGGTCGACTGGTGCTGTGTGCTCATTTGAAGCGCAAACTCACCTTCGAACTCTTTCACTTTGTTAACGGGTACTTTGTCCAGAAAACCGTTGGTCGATGCCAGGATGATCGCAACCTGCTGTTCAACGACTACCGGCGAATACTGCGGTTGTTTCAGAATCTCCTGATTCCGGCGACCGCGTTCGATGGTCAGTTTCGTCGAGGCATCCAGGTCAGAACCAAATTTAGCGAAGGCTTCCAACTCGCGGAACTGCGCCTGATCCAGTTTCAGGGTACCGGCCACTTTCTTCATCGACTTGATCTGGGCGTTACCACCTACCCGTGATACCGAAATACCAACGTTGATCGCCGGACGAATACCGGAGTTGAAAAGGTTCGTTTCCAGGAAGATCTGACCGTCCGTGATCGAAATTACGTTGGTCGGAATGTAGGCTGACACGTCACCCGCCTGTGTTTCAATAATAGGAAGGGCCGTCAGCGAACCACCCCCTTTAACTTTGCCAGCCAGTGAAGGCGGTAAGTCATTCATCGTGGCGGCAATTTCATCGTTGTTGATGACTTTGGCGGCCCGCTCCAGCAGACGGCTGTGCAGGTAAAATACGTCACCCGGGTATGCTTCCCGGCCGGGAGGACGACGCAGCAGCAGCGATACTTCGCGGTAAGCCACGGCCTGTTTCGACAAGTCGTCGTAAACCACCAGGGCCGGACGACCCGTATCCCGGAAATATTCACCGATGGCAGCCCCCGTAAACGGTGCATAGAATTGCATCGGTGACGGATCGGCCGCTGAAGCGGCTACAATAACCGTATAATCCATAGCACCAGCCCGGCGCAGCGTAGCTTCTACTTGTTTGATGGTAGAGGCTTTCTGACCGCAGGCAACGTAAATACAGAATACCGGTTGTCCTTTGTCATAAAATTCTTTCTGGTTGATGATGGTGTCAATCGCTACTGCGGTTTTACCCGTCTGGCGGTCACCAATGATCAACTCCCGCTGACCCCGTCCGACGGGAATCATAGCGTCGATGGATTTAATTCCCGTTTGCAGCGGCTCGGTTACCGGCTGGCGGTAAATTACCCCCGGTGCTTTCCGCTCCAGCGGCATGGCGTAGGTTTCGCCAGCGATGGGGCCTAAACCGTCGATAGGCTGACCGAGCGTATTCACAACACGCCCCAGGATTCCATCACCGACGTTGATGTTGGCGATCTGGTTCGTCCGTTTTACCGTGGCACCTTCTTTGATATCGCTGTAGTCACCCAGCAATACAGTTCCGACGTTGTCTTCTTCGAGGTTCAGGGCAAGAGCCTGCAATCCGTTTTCAAACACCAGCAATTCACCGGCCTGAACTTTTGACAGTCCATAAATGCGGGCTACCCCGTCACCGATTTGTAATACCGTACCGACCTCCTCAAGTTCGGCAGTAGTTCTGGAGTTCGATAGCTGTTCCCGGAGAATGGCCGAAACCTCGTCGGGTCTAACTGATACCATATGAGTGGAAGAATCTTTTTTTATGATGGTTCTAAGAATTCGGGTGCAAAGTTACGCACTAAATTTCACTAAAACAGACGTTATTAAGAAAATTCGTTCCTAAGGTTTATACTTTTCTAAGAATTTACTTGCAGGCCTATAAGAAGGGGGCTAAGCTGCCCCAAATGCGCAACTAACTGTCGCTCAAAAAAAATAACAATATTTAAGAGACCCGAGTTGAGATACTACTATTTGTTTTTTACTTTAGTGAGTTGTGAATTGTTCGGACCCGGTGCCGGCTGCTTTTGTTGACGAAATAGCCCTGTCGGCAACCCGCTAACCCCTAACCCGTCACCATTCATCAATTATTTGTTTTATTAAATCCCGCAATTGCCAAACTTTTGATCTACAATTTTACGTTTTCACCATAAGTACTTTTTGAATACAACTTTTGTATCTATCACATGACGATTAAAAAATGGACTGTAGTCGGCCTGATGTCGGCTGTATTTGTAACGGGTCAAGTTGTGGCGCAGACCTCCAAACCCGCTGCTAAACCCAAGCCTAAAGCACCGGCTGCTGCCCCCGCTTCCTCTTCCATTAAATTAAATAACGCCATCGACTCGGTCAGTTACAGCATTGGGGTGAATGTCGGTTTCGGCCTGAAACAACAGAATCTGGCCAATGCCAACGTCAGTGCTATCGCAAAAGCGTTGGAAGATGTACTTCGGGAAAAGAATATTCAAATCGCTCCGGAACAAGCCAACCGCATCATCGGAGAATTTTTTCAGCGCGAACGGACCGTCAAAGCGGAAGCCAACAAAAAAGTAGGTGAACAATTTCTGGCCGAAAACAAAAAGAAACCCGGCGTTAAGACTACCGCCAGCGGGTTGCAGTACGAAATTGTAAAAGAAGGAACGGGGCCTAAACCACAGACCACCGATACCGTTAAAGCACATTACACCGGGCGTTTGATCGACGGAACGGTTTTTGACAGTTCGGTTGAACGAGGACAACCCCTTGAGATTCCGGTCAATCAGGTGATTCAGGGGTGGAGCGAAGCCCTTCAACTGATGCCCGTCGGGTCTAAATGGAAACTGTATATTCCGTCGGCGTTGGCCTATGGATCGCAGGGAACCGGGCCGCAAATCGGGCCGAATTCAACCCTTGTTTTTGATATTGAGTTATTGGAGATTGTGAAAAAATAGTTGGTTACTAAGGAGACGGGCAGGGTTAAAAAATGTTAAATGATTACCATTGCCCAGTCAACCTTGGACGGATTGCGGCCTGTTTAGTGTTAATCATAGAGTCGAGAGTGGTGCTACATTAATCTTAGAAAGGGGAACATGAGAAAGTACCTCATTACGTTAGTCCCGGTGCTGATGCTGAGCCTTCAGCCGGGTCCACAAGCGGGGATGTCGGCTGTGCCACTGCCGCCCCCAAGCGCTGATGATCTGAAACCATCGGTGTCGCATGAACACGTTGAACAGCTGGTTGCGCGCCTGCTGACGACGCATCACTACCGTAAAGTGCGGTTGAATGACTCGTTGTCTTCGGTAGTTTTTGAAAATTACCTCAAAGAACTGGATGGTAACAAAGCGTATTTTCTGGCTTCGGATATCAGCTCATTTGAGAAATACCGCAACAATATCGACGATCAGCTGATCAATGGGGAGTTGACGGCGGCCTACGATATCTACAACGTTTTCCGGAAGCGTTATCAGGAGCGAAATAAATTCGTTCAGGAAAACTTCGTGAAACCATTTGATTTCACAGCCGACGAAACCTTCAACACCGACCGCGAGAAAGCCAGCTGGCCGAAAAACCTCGAAGAGCAGAACGACCTGTGGCGCAAACTGTTGAAAAACCAGTCACTGGAACTGAAACTGACCGGTAAAGCCGATACGTCGGTTGTCAACAGCATGAAGACGCGGTATAAGAACCTGGATCGTTATATGAGCCGGATCAAAGCCGAAGACGTGTTTCAGATTTACATGAATTCGTTTGCTGAGTCCCTGGACCCGCATACAAATTACATGTCGCCCCGTTCGGCCGACCGCTTCAATCAGGAGATGAGTGCTTCGCTGGAAGGAATTGGCGCTCTGTTGCAGGAAGATGGCGATTACATCAAAATCTCGGATATCGTTCCTGGTGGTCCGGCTTTCAAAAGCAAATTGCTGTCGAAAGGCGATAAGATTGTGGGCGTTGCTCAGGGTGAAGGCCATATGGTCAATATTGTCGGCTACCAGGTTGACGATGCCGTGAAATTGATCAAAGGTCCTAAAGGAACAACCGTACGTCTGCAAATTCAACCCATTCAGGCCATTGCCGGTGCTCCGCCGAAAGAGATTCGGCTGGTGCGGGAGAAAATCAAGCTCGAAGAGCAGCGTGCCAAAAAAGAAGTGATCGAAATCACGCAGAACCAGAAAAACTACAAACTGGGCGTGATCACGATTCCGGTTTTCTATCGGGACTTTGAAGGGGCTCGTAAACGGGAAGAGGGATTCGCCAGCACGACCGGTGATGTTCAACGGTTTTTGAATGAGCTGAAAGCCGAAAAAGTAGACGGTGTTGTGGTGGATTTGCGTGACAATGGGGGAGGCTCCTTAACCGAAGCCATCACCTTGACCGGCCTGTTTATTTCGCGCGGACCGGTTGTGCAGGTAAAAGAAGCCACGGGCGATGTTGAAGTGCAAACCGATCCGGATCCATCCGTATTGTACGACGGACCACTGGCGGTACTGGTCAACCGTTTCAGTGCTTCGGCATCGGAAATTTTTGCGGCTGCCATTCAGGATTACAAACGGGGGATCATTATTGGAAGCCAGACTTACGGAAAAGGAACGGTTCAGACGATGGTCGACCTGAATACCTGGCTGAAAGAACCCGAGAAAGTTGGACAGGTTAAAATGACCATCGCCAAATTCTACCGGATCAATGGCAGCAGTACCCAGCACAAAGGCGTGACGCCCGATATCGAACTGCCTTCAGCATTTAGCGCTGAAGAATACGGTGAAAGCTCGCAGCCGAGCGCATTGCCTTGGGATCAGATTGCTTCAACGCGTTTTGAAACCACCCGCAATCTGGACGACAAGCTGATTACCAAACTGCGTGACCGGTACGAACAGCGTGTGAAGTCCGATTCCGATCTGAAGCAGTTAATTGCTGATTTTGCAGAGTTGAAACGGGCTAAAGAGAAAACCGTGGTGTCGCTTCAGGAATCCAAGCGGAAGAAGGAACGTGACGAAGCTGAGAAACGCCGGAAGTCGATCAGTGACTCAGCGGGCGAACCCGTTGCCACCACCGACTCTTCGGTTCCTTCTAAGGATCAGAAAGATGCCAAGGCACCAAAGAAAGATCTTTACTTAAACGAATGCGGAAAAGTGCTGGCTGATTTTATTGCCTTCACGAAAGGACCGCAGTAAGTCGGGTTTCATTTTTCAATTACCCGGCAAAACCGTACGGAGTTCGACTCCGTACGGTTTTTGCGTTCAGGACATATTATGCTGGAGAAATTGCAAAAGGCTTTGTGGTTGCGTTCTTCTAAGTATAGCTTGTTCAAGCATTTCAAAAGTTAGGTACTCCAACAGTCGGATATCCACTGCAATCGTCTCCTCCGGTAACTTTCTAAGCTAAACAACCGGACTATTGGCCAGCGTCATAAAGGACACCCGGAAAGCGTTACCGAAGCCTGTTTAATCCGGTGATTTTGTAAGAAACCACAAAACCGTGGATACGGAGACGGCTCAGATCCACGGTTTTAATTAAGGACAGATAAATGATCAAAGTAAACGGAAGCGAACCTTAGCTTGATATTCCTGATTTTCGTTGACGTTGGGTTCGGTCAGAAATATTTTTTTGCCCATCAGTTGCTTTACAATGGTTGCGTTCAACGTTTTGTTGTCTCCGTCAGCGATGCGGATATCGGATAATCGTTGCTGAGCATCGACCCGGAACTTGATTACGACAACATCCTCGTTATCTACCTGTTGCAGAATTTCGGGATACAGCGCGTAGGAGGCAATTTGCTGTTCAAGCGTTTGTTTGAGTGTAATTTTCTTATGACTCGAGGCCCGTAATGTGATAGCCAGGGCAAGGCAAAGCGTACTGAAAATCAAAACCGTTTTCATTAGTTTGTTGCGATTAGGACGAATGGTGTGGATACGTCATCTTTGACGATACAAAAGTACCGACCCACCAGCGATCCTTTTAGCGCACAACTACGCTTTCTGCAAAATGCGTAGTTTCCACATAGACCTTGCCAGAAATACGTATACAGGGCAGATGTTCGCTTAGTTCTTATTTATCGGTAGTTTGTCGGAATAAAATTGGATGTTTTTTGATTATAGTTTATTTTTGTTTGGTTGCACTTCTGTTGTGCCAATTTTATGATTACCTTGTAGAGCAAAAGCAATATTCCTTCCCGATCAATGACTACGCGTCGTACTTTTTTTCGTCAATTGAGCGCAGCAGCCGCTACTCCCTTTGTATTACCCGATTTCACGACGGAAGCCAATCGTTCGTTATTTCAACGCTTGCAAAATACAGCTAGTCCGTTGCATAGCGCGCAGGATGAAGATTTCTGGTCTTGGATCAAGGCTGAGTATACGGTTTCGCCCAATATCCTGAACCTGAATAACGGCGGAGTGAGTCCACAACCCAAGTCGGTGCAGGATGCCCACATTCGATTTTACCAGTATTCGAATGAAGCGCCCACGTATTATATGTGGCGAATTCTGGACCAGGGACGCGAAGCGCTGCGGGCCAAGCTGGCTGATCTGGCGGGCTGTTCGCCGGACGAGCTGGCCATTAACAGGAACGCTACTGAAGGCTTAAACACCATTATTTTTGGGCTGGACCTGAAGGCGGGTGATGAAGTGGTGCTGTCCAAGCAGGATTACCCGAATATGATGAATGCCTGGAAACAGCGCGAAAAGCGCGACGGAATCAAACTGGTGTGGCTCGATCTGAAACTACCTTCCGAAAATGAAGAAGAACTAACCCGGCAGTTTACCAGCGCATTTACCAGCAAAACCAAGGTGGTGCACGTTACGCACGTCATCAACTGGACCGGCCAGATTATGCCGGTTCGGAAAATTGCTGATGCGGCCCATAAAAAAGGCATCGAGGTGATTTGCGATGGAGCGCATAGCTTCGCCCACCTCGAATACAAGATTCCGGACCTGGGCTGTGATTATTGGGCAACGAGCCTGCACAAATGGCTGTGTGCGCCGTTTGGCAGCGGAATGATGTATATCCGCAAAGAGAAGATCAAAAACATCTGGGCCTTGTTGTCGAGTCCTGAACCCGATAGTAGCGACATCCGGAAATTCGAAACGCTCGGGACCCGCTCCTTTGCGGCTGAAATGGCCATCGGTACGGCCGTCGATTTTCACCTGGGCATTGGAGCCGCCCGGAAATTCAAACGGTTGCACTACCTGAAAAATTACTGGGCCGAAAAAGTAAAAGAGGTGCCCGGTGTCCGACTATATACCTCGCTGAAACCGGAGTTTGCCGGGGCGCTGGCCGTGGTCGGTATCGACGGGATGAAAGGATCTGAACTGGAAAGCCAGTTGCTGGGAACCTATAAGGTGCACACAACGCCGATTTCGCTGGGCGAACTTAACGGCGTACGGGTGACGCCCCACGTGTATACCTCTCCTAAAGACCTGGATCGACTGGTGGTAGCAATCACGGAGCTGGCCGGCAAACAAAACCTGGCCGGGAAGCAAAAGAAAAGCTAGGCCCGATTCCAAAAATCAGGTGAATCGGTATCGCCAGCTTTTTTGAGTACCTGGTAAAAAAACGAGACCCAGGCTTCCTGCGAAGCCTGGGTCTCGTTGTGTTGCAACGGATTAAGCCCCAACGCTTTCCTGTTCTTGCCACTCAAACCGAATAACCTGCTCAATGTCCGGGTGAAGGCTCAGAGCCACAGGGCAGGTATGGGCGGTGTGCTCCATCTTGGCCCGGAAGTCTTCGGTATAGTCTTCGGAGGGCGGCATCGCAATGTCAACTTCAATCCGGACGATGCGACGGGGGGCATCTTTTGACATAACTTTTGTGATCGAAAGCTCACCGGCTGTCAGTTCGATGCCGTCACGCCGGGCTACAATGCCCATGGTGGTAATGATGCAGCTTCCCAACGAAGTAGCCACCAGATCGGTTGGCGAAAAGGCTTCCCCTTTTCCGGTATTATCAGTCGGGGCATCGGTCAGAATCCGGGTGCCGGACTGCAGGTGAGTGGCTTCCGTTCGTAAGTCGCCTACGTAGATTGTATGAACTGTGGGCATGGTACCAAAAACTAAAATCCGGGTTATGTATAGAAGTAATTCGAAAAATATAAATTGCCACTCGCAACCATCCACTCGTTCAGACCGTTACTCAAACAGAGGCAGCGGAAAGGATTGGTTCGGCGAGAATTTCATATATCAAAGTAAACTCTTATTTTTAACCTTACAAAAGTTTTACACTACGATCGTGGTTCGAGTTTTACAGCTATTATTCATCATGGGAATGCTGCTGACGGTGCGCAGTGTGCAGGCCCAGACCGGCGATACGGACGAGGATAAGTACACAACCGTTACTACCTATGGCGTAACAACCAATACCAATTCCGGTATTTTGGGTGGTTTCGTTTTTCGGCATTCGAAGTTGTTACCTACGCTCTTTCAGGGAAAACGCCAGTTCCGCTATCTGGCGCTGGAGATCATCAACGTGAAGCATCCGAAAGAAGTGCAGTCGCAGACACCTTATTCCGGACAACGGTTTGTGTACAACAAGCAGAATTACCTCTTTGTGGTACGACCCCAGTATGGGCGGGAGATTTCGCTTTTTACACGAACGGCTGACGAAGGCATCGCCATCAACGGTATTCTGGCGGTTGGCCCGTCGATTGGCGTTATCAAACCGTATTATGTTCAGTATTCGCTTCGACCCGGGCAGATCGAGACCCGACCATTTGATCCGTCCCTGCAACCCGAACTGATTGTGGGCTCCGGTAGCTTTTTTCAGGGGTTTGACCGGTCGAAATTGACCGTTGGCCTGAACTTCAAAGCCGCTGTTGCGTTTGAGTTAAGTGCCTTTCGAAACAACATGACGGGGCTGGAAATCGGGTTCCTGGCGGAAGCATTCCCCAAAGAGGTGGTGATCATGAACGCTGCCAACAATCGCAGTGTTTACACGTCTGGGTTTATTACGCTATTTTTTGGTAACAAAAAATAAGAAGAAACGTAAAACAAGGATAAAGGACAAAGAGGAGTAAGGTAGACGGAAGCCTTTGCGGTTTTCAGTTCCTTCTCCTCTTTTTCTTGCTCCGTTCTCGTTTCGTTTGCTTCCTTTTTCCTTTGCTCCTTTTTCCCGAACTTTACTGCCCGAAAATCCATTGTGTAGAAAACAGGATTGAGGTTTGCTATGATTGAACTTCCCGTAATACCCTCCGAACAACAACGGAAAAAACGCCCCGACTGGCTGCGGGTCAAGCTGCCCATCGGCCCGGAATATGCGAAAGTCCGTAAACTAGTCGATACGTATAAATTACATACCATTTGTGAAAGCGGCAATTGCCCCAACATGGGCGAGTGCTGGGGTGCCGGAACGGCCACCTTCATGATTTTGGGCAATGTCTGCACGCGGAGCTGTACCTTCTGCGCCGTTGCAACAGGTCGCCCCAATGAGTATGATACCGACGAGCCCCGCCGGGTGGCCGAAGCCATTCTGCTGATGAAAGTCAAACACGCCGTGATCACGTCGGTAAACCGCGATGAGTTGAAAGACCGCGGGGCCGAAATCTGGTACCAAACCGTCAAAGCGGTAAAAGAAGTATCGCCAACAACGACCATTGAGACGCTTATTCCGGATACGAAAGGGAACTGGGATGCGCTGATTCGGATGATTGAAGCCGGTCAGGAAGTGGTCTCGCACAACATGGAAACCGTCGAGCGGTTATACCGTCGCGTCCGTCCGCAGGCTCGCTATGAGCGTAGCCTGGAGCAGATTCAGCGGACCAAGGCGTTTGGGCAACGCACCAAATCGGGCATCATGCTGGGGCTGGGCGAAACCGTTGATGAAGTACTGAAAGCGATGGATGACCTGGTCGAAAATGGCCTGGACATTTTGACGCTGGGACAATACCTGCAACCGACCAAAATGCACCACGAAGTGCTCGAATGGATTCACCCGGATAAGTTTGCGATGTACCGCGAAGAAGGACTGAAACGCGGGTTGAAGTACGTAGAGTCCGGTCCGCTGGTCCGTTCGTCGTACCATGCTGAGCGCCATGTGAATGTATAAATAGAACGAAGAACGAAAAAAGGGAGCAGCGGAAATAGGTTTTAGCGCCTTTTTCTGCTGCTCCCTTTTTTCGTTCCTCCTTTTTCCTTTTCTTGTTATGAATGAAACAATACGACTTCATCATTGCCGGGGGCGGAATGGCCGGACTCAGTCTGGCGTATTACCTGAGCCAATCACCCCTGCGCGACCGCTCAATTCTGATTATTGACAACGATACCAAATCCCGAAACGACCGGACGTGGTGCTTCTGGGAACAGCAGGAGGGGCCATTCGAGCCGATTGTGTACCGCAAATGGAATACCGTCGAATTTTTTGGAACTACCTACAGTGGCCTGCTCGACATCGGTGCGTATCAGTACAAAATGCTGCGGGGTATTGATTTTTACGAACACCTGAAATACCACCTCGCCCAATTTCCATCCATCGAATTTCGACAAGCTACCGTCAACCGGGTTAAGGATACGCCCCAGGGCGGTTTTGTCATTGTTGACGATGAGCCTTTAATTGCCAGGTATGTTTTTGATAGTACCCACAAGCTGAAACTGAACCGGCCTGAAAACCACAACCTGTTGCAGCATTTCAAGGGCTGGATTATCACCACCGAAAAACCGTGCTTCGACGTTGACAAACCCTGTATGATGGATTTTCGGGTGGAACAGCATCAGGATTGCCGATTTTTTTATGTGTTGCCCTTTGATGAGCGGAAAGCCCTGGTGGAGTACACGGTTTTCAGCGACACGTTGCTGTCGGATGAGCAATACGAAGCGGGATTAAAGCAGTACATCGATCGGTTTCTGGATACCGGCACATACACGATTGAAGAAGAGGAGTTTGGAGTCATTCCAATGTCGGACGAATCGACCAACGAGCGTCCGGGCAGGCACGTCGTCCGGATTGGTACGGCTGGTGGATACACCAAACCGTCGACGGGGTATACCTTTCAGCGGACACAGCGGTATTTGCACGAAATTGTGCAAAACCTAGTTGCTCATGGCAAGCCCAAACGCCGGAAACCGTGGCTTCGGCGCGTTTTTAAGAAATTTCTGGACAGCGTTTTGCTGAACGTCTTGCAAAACCGTCGGCACCCCGCCGATGATGTTTTCACTCGCCTTTATCAGAACAATCATCCGAGTCAGATTTTCCGGTTTTTAGATGAAGATACGACCTTATCGGAGGATCTTAAAATCATGACGACCGTTCCGTTGGGACCGTTCACCGTAGCCGCTCTTCACGTTCTCCGGAAGAAAATTTTCCGAATCTGATCCCGTTCCAACCAGACTGGTGTAGCCTTTCTTTTAGTGCCTTTTTAGTGAAATTTAGCGCGTTTTCTCCACAGAAACGAGTAGTATTCTGCTAAAAAATCTTTTTTAGGTGATAAAGATTGAGGCAGTCTCATGCGAAAACGCCGTTATTCCCGCTTTTTTAGTAGTGTTGGCCTTTTGGGGCTACTAGGTATTACCTCCGGTCTAATTTACCAACGGGAAGAGGGCCCGTCGCCCGTTCGGACGCCCGCTGAAGAGCTGGCCACGTTTCAGTTGGAACCCGGATTGAAAGCCGAGCTTGTAGCGGCTGAACCCATGGTGCAGGACCCGGTCGTAATTACGTTCGACGAAGACGGGCGGTTGTGGGTAGTCGAGA
Source organism: Larkinella harenae (assembly GCF_054780515.1). NCBI lineage: Bacteria > Pseudomonadati > Bacteroidota > Cytophagia > Cytophagales > Spirosomataceae > Larkinella > Larkinella harenae. The sequence goes on from NZ_BAAGWE010000001.1 coordinate 1,694,510, forward strand.
TGCGGGGTTTCATGCCCAATATGGACGGCACTGGCGAGGAGAAACCGGTGGGGCGTATTTCGGTGTTGCAAGATACCAACGGCGATGGACGGATGGACGTGAGTACGGTTTATCTGGATAGCCTGGTACTGCCGCGGTCTATGGCTTTGGTACCCGGTGGCGTATTGGTCGTGGAAAACGGCGCTTTATGGATGACCAAAGACCTCAACGGCGATGGCAAAGCTGATAGCAAAACGTTGATTGATCCGCAATATGCCGGCAGCGGCTTGCCCGAACACGCCGGGAACGGCCTCTTGCGAGGAATGGATAACTGGTATTATAACGCCAAATCGCGGCTGCGCTACCGGCTCAACAACGGGCAGTGGCAACGCGACAGCACCGAATTTCGGGGGCAGTGGGGCATCAGTCACGATGATAAAGGACGGCTTTATTACAACTACAACTGGTCGCAGCTTCACGCCGATCTGGTGCCGCCCAACTACCTGTCCCGCAATAAAAATCATACGCCCACAACCGGCATCGATCACGGATTGACCATCGAACGGCGGGTGTATCCCATCCGGCCCACACCCGCCGTAAACCGGGGTTACATTCCGGGAACGCTGGAAAAAGGGGGGCGATTACAGGAATTTACGGCGGCCTGTTCGCCCCTGGTATACCGGGGCACGGCTTTGCCATCGGAGTACCACGGAAATGTGTTTGTCTGCGAACCGGCTGGCAACCTGGTTAAACGCAATCGACTGGAAGAAAGTGGGGTCATGGTGAGTGCGCAGGACCCACATCCGGGCCGGGAATTTCTGGCTTCGACCGACGAACGGTTTCGGCCCGTTTACCAGACCACGGGGCCGGATGGTGCCTTGTACATCGCCGATATGTACCGGGGGCTGATTCAGCACAAAGCGTACGTGACTCCCTATCTGCGCGAACAGACGATCAAGCGTGACCTGGTCATGCCGATCAACCGGGGGCGTATCTGGCGGATTGTGCCGGAAAACTGGAAGGCGGCCAAACCGGCCAGCCTTTCCGAAGCGTCGGCAAAAGAGCTGATTCAGGCATTGTCAAACCCCGACGGTTGGCACCGGGATATGGCGCAGCGATTGCTGGTGGAACGCAACGATAAAACCGTACGTCCGATGTTGGTTGACCTGGCCCGGAAGGGCAAAAAACCGCTGGGACGGTTTCACGCTTTATGGACGCTGGATGGGTTGAAGCTGAACGACGCGACGCTCCTGTTTGGTTTGCTGGCCGACCCGGATCCGCTCATCCAAACCACGGTTTTGCGATTGCTGGAACCAATGGCAAAAAACGATAAAGCTGTTCGGGCAAAACTACAACAATATTTGCTAAGCCATTGGCAAACCGCCCCCGTTGAGCAAGTTCTCCAAATGGCGTTTACGGCGGGGAGCCTCGAACCGAAGGCCTCGCATGCTTTACTAAGTGGTATTGTCAGTCGGTACGGTTCGACGGCATTGATCCGGGATGCTGCCCTGAGTAGCCTTCAAAATCAGGAGTTTGCATTTCTGCAAACCTTGCTGCAAAAACCTGACTGGCAGCACCACGAACCGTCGAAAGAGATTTTTCTGGAAATGCTGACCACTTCCATTGTTCGGAAGCGGAACCCCGCCGAGCTCACTGCTTTGTTGACCCTGCTCGATAAGGAGTCAATGGGCTGGCAGGAAAAAGCCGTGTTGACCAGCTTGTCGATTCAGGGCAGCACAACGAAAAAGCCGATCCAGCTTACGGTTGCTCCGGCCATCCTGACGCGCGCTAATCCGGGTATTGAAGCATTCCGGCTGGCGTCCCTAGCCGCACTCTTTGAATGGCCGGGTCATCAGGCCCTTAAAGAAAACGCGCCCAAAAAGAGCTTGCTGAACGACGACGAACAGAAGCTCTTTGTAGCGGGGCGGCAATTATACCTGAGCACCTGCTCGGGCTGCCACGGAACCGACGGGGGAGGGTTGAACCGTTTCGGGCCGCCCTTAATTGGGTCGGACTGGGTGCTGGGCGACGAAAAACGGCTGGCGCTGATTCTGTTGCACGGCATGGAAGGGCCGGTGGAAGTAGCCAAAAAGGTATACAACGCGCCGGATATTCTGCCGGTGATGCCCTCGCATTCAACCATGGATGACAATTCCCTTACGGCCATTTTGATGTATATCCGGAACGAATGGGGCAACAATGCGGGGCCGATTAGTCGGCGAACGGTGGGCATGACCCGCGTGACCTCGCAGGGACGCGTGGTGCCGTGGACTGCCAAAGAACTGAACGAGTACATGGCCGAGGTGAAAGCCGCGAACGGAAAATAACGGACTGCCCGTTACAGTTGACGTAAAAATCAGCAGCCGCGTTCGGAAGTTTTAAATCCACAACAGCCCAAGAAATAACCGCTATTTCAACCCGATACCAGTATGGACAGACGAGATTTTTTGCAACGGGCGGCAGTCGGGGCGTTGGCACTTTCGCTGCCTAAGGTCCCCGCTTTTCTGAAGGATGTACCGATGGGCGTGGTGGTGCATTCGTACGCGAGTCGCTGGAATTCGAAAGTTGAAAGCCAAAAATACCCCGGTTTTACCAACGCACTGGAATTGATTGAGCATTGCAAGGCAATTGGCGCAGGTGGGGTACAGACGGTGGTAAAAGACTGGTCGGCCGACTTTGCCAAAAAAGTCCGTGATGAGCGCGAAAAAAACGGCGTATACCTGGAAGGCTCCATCGGCGTCCCGAAAAATGCCGGACAGGTGGCGACTTTCGAGCAGGAAGTCATCAACGCCAAAGAAGCCGGAGCCACCATTCTGCGGACGGTTTGCTCAACCGGTCGGCGCTACGAAAACTACCATTCGCCGGAAGACTGGCAGACGCTGAAAACAAACGCGCTGACTTCACTCCAGCTGGCCGAGCCTGTGCTGCGCAAGCACAAGGTCAAACTGGCGGTTGAAAACCACAAAGACTGGCGGGGCAACGAGCTGGTGGAAATGCTGAAACAGGTCAACAGCGAATGGATTGGCGCAACAATTGATTTTGGGAACAACCTCGCTTTGCTGGAAGACCCCCTGAAACTGGTCGAGACGCTGGCGCCATATGTTTTCACAACGCACGTCAAAGACATGGGCGTTCAACTGTATCCAGACGGTTTTCTGCTCTCGGAAGTCCCGCTCGGCAACGGTATTCTTGATTTGCCGAAAATGGTTGCCATCTGCAAAAAACACAATCCGAATGTGACATTCAACCTGGAAATGATCACCCGCGATCCCCTGGAGATACCGTGTCGGAAAGATACTTACTGGGCCACCTTCGACGGGATTCCAAAATCAGAAATGGACCGGACGCTGCGGCTGGTAAAACAGCATACTTATAAAGCTGGCCTTCCCAAATTTGCCCAGCTTCCGGCAGAAGATCGGCTGGCAGCCGAGGAGAAAAACATCATTTCCTGCCTTTCTTACAGTAGCAATAAGCTGGGAATGAAATAAGGTTACGGTTTATTGATTACGGTTTTCGCCGGGCCGTCGTTGCGGTTGGCTGACGCACTTTTTTCCATGTGTGTCACTCCCCAAGGAAACTGTAACCGTAAGCCGATACCGTAAACCAATCAACAATGCGAAAAGACGTACTACCTGGAATTAAGCAATTTGATTTAACCGGAAAAGCGGCCATCGTTACGGGCGGTTCCAAAGGGTTGGGACTGGCAATGGCGGCTGGTTTGGCTTCGGCGGGAGCCAATTTGTTACTGGTCAACCGAACCGCCGAAGAAGGAGCCAGAGCCGCCGAAGAACTGAGTAAAGAGTTCGGGATTTCTGCCTATGCGTTTAGTGCCGACATTACGGATCAGGCACAAACGGAAGCGATGGCCAAAGCCGCCCTGGAAGCCTTTGGGCGGATCGACATTCTGATCAACAGCGCGGGCATCAACATCCGGGGACCAATTGACGAACTGACGCTGGCCGATTTCAATAAAGTAATGGAAGTAAATGTGACCGGCACCTGGCTGTGTTGCCGGGCCGTGACACCGTACATGAAGGAAGCCGGACGCGGTAACATCATTAACCTGGCCAGTACGCTCGGTATGGTGGGCCTGTCGAACCGGACGCCCTATACATCCAGCAAAGGGGCGGTGGTTCAGATGACCCGTGCGCTGGGGCTGGAACTGGCACCTTTCAACATCAACGTCAACGCCATTTGTCCGGGACCTTTTCTGACGGATATGAATGTGCCCATTGCCGATACGGAAGAAGGGAAAAAGTTCGTGGTGGGAGCAACGGCGCTGGGGCGCTGGGGCGAACTCCGAGAAATTCAGGGGGCGGCTATTTTCCTCGCCAGCGATGCCGCTACTTACATGATTGGCTCCATGCTCACCGTCGATGGGGGCTGGACGGCAAAATAGTGTATCGGTATACGGTATTTCAGGTTACGCCGGGCCGTCGTTACGGTTGGCGGGCAAGTTCCCTTCATTTTGCTGCTAACGCTGACTGAACATAAACCGTACACCGAAAACCATCAACCGAAAACCGTTAACCGAAATGGAACAAGTCATTGGCAGAACGCCGAAAACCCGCGTGCGTTACGGGATGCTGGCTCTGGTATTCATTAACGTGGTGATCAACTACCTGGACCGCAGCAATTTGTCGGTGGCAGCCTCGGCGTTGAGCAGTGATCTGGACCTGACGCCGGTCGAGATGGGGTATATTTTTTCGGCGTTCGGGTGGACTTATGCGGTTTTGCAGATTCCCGGCGGGTTAGTTGCCGACCGGTTTGGTCCCCGGGTTTTATACGCCTTCTGTCTGATTACCTGGTCGCTGGCTACGTTATTTCAGGGGTTTGCCCGTGGTTTCGCCAGCCTTTTTTCCTTGCGTCTGGCAACGGGCGCTTTTGAAGCGCCTTCCTATCCGATCAATAACCGGATTGTAACAAGCTGGTTTCCGGACAACGAACGGGCAGCCGCTACGGCCATGTACGTGTCGGGGCAGTTCATTGGCCTGGCCTTTCTGACCCCGGTTCTGGTCACGATTCAGTATTATGCGGGCTGGAAAGGGCTGTTTGTCATTACGGGTTTGGTCGGGTTGGTTTGGGGGGTTGTCTGGTACTTTTCGTACCGCGATCCGCTGGAACATACCGGGGTGAATCAGGCCGAACTGGAGTATATTGAAGAAGGGGGTGGGTTGTTTCGGGGCCAGAAAAGAGGAGTGGCACCCGCTAAAGTATGGAGTTGGGCGAATATCAAACTGGTTTTCAGTGGCCGGACGCTTTGGGGCGTGTATGTGGCTCAGTTTGCGGTCAACGCCACGCTCTGGTTTTTCCTGACCTGGTTCCCGACGTATCTGGTCAAATACCGCGGACTGGATTTTATCAAGTCCGGCTACCTCGCTTCGATTCCGTTTCTGGCGGCCTGCGCCGGTGTGTTGTTGTCCGGTTTTCTGTCCGACAATCTAGTAAAACGGGGCTGGAACGTGAGTGCCGCCCGCAAAACGCCGATCATCGTTGGGCTTATTTTGTCGGTCAGTATTGTCGGAGCGAATTACACCAACGATACCGCATTCATCATTTTCTTCATGGCGTTCTCCTTTTTTGGTGCCGGAATGGCCTTAATCTCCTGGGTATTCGTATCATTATTGTCGCCCAAGCACCTGATTGGGTTAACCGGGGGCGTTTTCAATTTTATGGGTAATCTGGCGTCGATCATTGTGCCAATTGCCATTGGTTACCTGGCCAAAGATGGAAATTTCAAACCGGCCCTGGTTTTTATTGGCGCGTTGGGGTTGATCGGGGCCTGTTCCTACATTTTCCTGGTTGGCAAAATCGAGCGGAGGGGGGAATAAGATAAAATAGATAAGAGAGAATAGACAAGAGAAGATAGAACAACGCAATACAAAATCCAAAGTCTATCTTCTCTTGTCTATCCTTTGCTCTACCAAATAAAAATGAGCTATACAACTAACTTTCCTGACCGGTTTCAAGGCCAGGTAGTCATTATTACCGGCGGAGCCGACGGTTTGGGAAAATCCATTGCGATGCGGCTTGGCGCAGAAGGCGCTTCGCTGGCGTTGTTTGATCGAAATGCCGCTCTGCTGGAAAGCACCGCGCAGGAGCTAACAGCCCTGCATATTCCCGTTCGGACGTATGTCGTGGATGTTTCGCAGGACGAACCGGTGAAAGACGCGGTTGCCCAAACCGTTGCGGATTTTGGTAAAATTGATGTCGTTGTGCATTCAGCGGGCATTGTTGGCCCCACCAGCACCCGCATCACCGAATACGAAACCGTTGATTTCGCGAAAGTTATCGCAGTTAATTTGTTCGGGAGCTTTTTAATCACCAAATACGCCGTTGCGCACATGGCTGAACGGGGCTACGGCCGGATTCTGCTGATCGCGTCCATTGCGGGCAAGGAAGGCAATCCGGGGATGGTGGGGTATTCGACCAGCAAAGCCGGCGTGATCGGGTTGGTAAAAGCCATCGCCAAGGAATACGCCACCGCCGGAATAACCGTCAACGGGCTGGCACCCGCCGTGATCCGAACCGCCATGAACGCCGATACCGCGCCTGAGCAACTGGCCTACATGACCGCCAAAATTCCAATGGGTCGTTTGGGTGAACCCGACGAAGTGGCCGCCATGGCTAGTTTTATCGTGTCGCCGGAAAACAGCTTTTCAACCGGTTTTATCTACGATATTTCAGGGGGCCGGGCAACGTATTGATGCATAGGCAGTGTTGCAGATGGCCTGTCTTGCTGAATGTCAAAAGGCGGGTTCTCGTTTTTTTACGGTCAACAGAATTACGGTTAATAAAATCAGCAGACCGCCCAGCCAGTCGATGTAACCAAACGAAATATTCAGCCACACAATGGAAAGCAGCGTGGCCGACAATGGTTCGACGGACGACAGTAGGCTGGCGGTTTCGGCGCCAATCAGTTTGACGGATTGCAGGAAAAACGAAAAGGCAATAACCGTGCCCAGTAGAATGACGGCTACCAGTGACAGGTAGGTGTAAAGATCCCACTGACCCGAAGTGTTCCAGGGGGCATGAATGAAACTAAAAGCCGTACCGCCGAGCAGCATTCCCCAGCCAGTGACGATCATGGGGTCGTAGCGACTCAGCAAGCGCATCGGCTGGATGGTATAAAAAGCGAGTCCCAGAGCCGCGGCCAATCCCCAGAACAAAGCCTCACCCGAGATGGAAAGGCTGTCGAAACGACCGTGCGTCACCAGTAGAAACGTACCGAGCGTGGCCATAAAAACCGCCAGATACTGAAAGGGAGCGGGCCAGGTACGGTTTCGGAAAGCCAGGTAAATGACGATCAGCACGGGCCCAATGTATTGCAGGATGGTGGCGGTGGCGGCATTGGAATATTCAATAGCGGCAAAATACGTATACTGCACGGACGAAATGCCGATCAGTCCAAAGATCAGGATGTCGATGATGTCCGTGTTATTTTTCCAGATTTGGCTGACTGCTGGTCCTTTGCGGATATAGGCCATTGTGAGCAGAATCACGCCCGAAACTAACAACCGAACCGTTACCAGCCATTCGGTGTCGATACCCCGATGGTTGAACAGGAACTGGGCAAATGCCCCGGAAATACCCCAAAATGTGGCCGCAACGATGGCCAATAAAAAACCAATCCACTGTTTTTTCATCGAAAGTTCTTCGTTGACAAGCGGCAAAAGTAGGGTAGTCCGTTCAAAATAAGGTTGTTCTTTTTAGCGATCGCGCTTATTTTTCTGACTGATAAAACCCGTTGACCGTCTGCCTGGTTAAAATTGGGTTTAAACGAACGTTCACGCATGGCCACAACCACCCCCAAACGTCCTCGTACGCCCTGGCGCAGTCGTTTGCATGAGGTTATTTTTGAATCGGATACATCCGCCGGAAAAGCATTTGATATCGCCCTGATCGGGAGTATCCTGGTGAGCGTCACGGTGGTCATGCTGGAAAGTATGGCCAATGTACGAGCACGGTATGGCGATCTGCTGAGCCAGGTGGAGTGGTTCTTTACCGTGTTGTTCACTATCGAGTATATGTTGCGGCTGTTGAGCGTAAAACGGCCTTTGCATTACGCCACCAGCTTTCTGGGAATAATTGATATCCTGGCCATTCTGCCGACCTACCTGAGTTTGTTTATACCGGGCACGCAGTACCTGTTCACCATTCGGATTTTGCGTTTACTGCGCATTTTTCGAATTCTTAAGCTTTCCGAATACCTGTCAGAAGCCTCTATCATTGTCTCGGCCCTCAAAGCCAGCCAACGCAAAATCAGCGTTTTTATCCTGACGGTATTGACGTTGGTCGTCATCATTGGGTCTATTATGTACATCATCGAGGGGGAGGAGCACGGTTTTGACAGCATTCCGACGAGCATTTACTGGGCCATTGTAACCCTAACAACCGTTGGCTACGGCGATCTGTCTCCGCAAACTCCGGCGGGCAAGGCGCTGGCTTCGCTGGTGATGATTATTGGTTACGGGGTCATTGCGGTTCCAACCGGGATTGTCACGGTCGAGATTTCACAGGCGGCTCAGAAGTTTCAGAAAGTGTCGGCCCAGGCGTGCCCATCGTGTGGGCGGGAAGGGCACGACGCCGATGCGGTTTTCTGTAAGTATTGCGGGCACCATTTATGACGTGGTTGCCACGGTTGCGGGAGTCGGACAATTAGCAATGCCGTACCAATTGAGCCGGTTTTTGTGTGTTTTTTGTCATATGATTACAACCGAATCCGTCAGGGGCGGGTCCGTTCGTATAAACGATAAACCCATGAAGTTGACTTTAAGTGGATTCCTGCTCCTAATGACCGTTCTGGTCAGCTGCCAATTCGATTCTCCGGTAGATCCCCTAACTACTGGTCCAGAACCCGAACCTTACAAAGTTGTTCGAGATAGTGTGATGACAGGTAGCTACTTAGGCATCGCCATCGACGAAGAAGCAGCTTCGGTATACCCTAAAATACAAGCCCTGCAAGCCACAAAAGGGGTGAGCGGCCTTCATATTGTCAGCAATATTTTTTCGGATCTTGGCAGCCTTGAAAAACGCATTCCACTTTACCAGTACATTCTGCTTGACGAAAAACCCGGTTCGGGTACGGGAGTGCAGATAACCATCGAAAATCAGTCGGTCAAAGTCATTTACCTGAACGATGGAAAGAAACTCAGCCAGTGGCCCGAAAAGCGCAACGCCAGCTCGTCCGTGCGCATTGGGGATTCAGTTACCTCCTTGTACGCAAAGCTGGCTACGATCAGCGACCTAAAGGCTTACCGAAATAAGTTTCAGCGGATTTCGCTGTTGACCAAGAATCTGGCAACGGGCTACGATACGGGCATGGGCCAATCCCCGCAATGGTACTTCGGGTATTCGACCGGCCAGGACGAGATGGATCAGATTCAGGTTCATTTCCGGGCGGGTAAGGTTAGCAAGATTTACGTAGACCATTACTCCAAATACTGATCGAGCTGATTTTTAGACTAATTTTTGGAACCGATGCTTGAAATCCGGGCCACTTTGATAGATTGGAACTTACCAAAGCGGCCCGGACCGGTATAAAGAAATCCTATTTGCTCCCCAACTCGCTCAGGAACCGAATCAAATCCCGTACCTCTTCTTCCGAATACGCATCCATCAGACCTGGGGGCATCAACGAACCCGTTTCGGTTTGCTTCGCGAGTTCTTTTTTGTTAACCATCCGGCTTTTGGGCGAATCAGTAGTTTTGATCTGAATGGCTTCCGGCGTTTCAAACACCTTGATGCCCTGAATGATTTCGCCTTTTTTCGTTTCCACCTGCACCCGGTTGTATCCTTCCTTGATGTTCTGATTGGGCCATAACACCTCCGTGATAATCTCCCGTGACGACAGGCCCCGGCCCACTGCCGACAGATTTGGCCCGATGGTGCCGCCCTTACCGTTCAGCGCGTGGCAGGCCGCACAACTCGGATTCGCCCGGTAGATCAGTTCTCCCCGCCGGGCGTCACCCTGTTCCTGAACGGCTTTGGCCAGTTTTTCGACGTATTCCGGGCTGTACTGACGCGAAACGATCGTTCGTTCTTCGGCCATTTTGTTTAGGCGGTTGTTCAACTCGGGCGCGTCAATTCCTTTGCTAGCCAGGGCTTCCAGCACCAGCCGGGCCTGCGGTTTTGCAAGAGCGGTTTTACTCAGCTGGGCCGACAGGGCCTTGATGCCGCCCCGCTGGTCGATGAGGGGCGTGATGAAGGCCCGCACGGCTTCGCCCGAAAGATCCGACTTTTGTATTTCTTTCACGGTAGCTGCGGCTGCCAGGGCCACGTCCAGCTCGCTCAATCCCTGCAACGACGCCAGCCGGATCATGCGCGGGGTTTCGGGCGCAGCCGCCAGCTTTTGCAGCAACGGCAAAACCGTCCGGCCTTTCAGCTCAACCAGGGCTTTCAATCCTTCCGCCCGAATGCGCTGATCGGTTTGGTTGTTCATTGTCCGCGCATGAATGATCGGTGCTGCCGAAGTAATTTTCCATGCTTTGGCCAGATGAATCGCGGCTATAGTCACCTCGGCGGTTTTTGATGACAGGCTTTTCTGGACAGAACTGGCGGCCAACGGCGAAACGGTCCGGGCTTCCAGTTTGCTCAAGTTTTCGAGCAAGCCGGCATCCGCCTGAACGGATGGCTGGCCCAAAACAAAGTCGATATCAGCCGCATTTCCGCTGGTCGCCAGACTCAGCAACAAGCTTCGCCGAACCTCCGGCGCTAGATTTTCAAGGCCCGCCAGCTGCCGAAATTGTGCTGGTTTGTACCACGAAGGCGGCAGCACGCTCACGAGCCAGGCCAACTGCGCCGGTTTTTGGAACGCTACTTTGCCGGTTTGCAAAGCGGGTTCCCAAACCGGTTGCAACGCATGAGCGGTTTTGTTTAGCGCATACCGCAGGAACTTGTCCATCGGGCGGTCGAGCACCCACGTCGCCAGCGCCATTGCTTCGGGGGTGTGAACATTGCTGATGGCCACCAGCGCTTCCAGCCGAACCCGCGCATTTTCGTCCTGGATCAGCGGTTCCAGTAGGGCCAGTGGATTCGGCAACCGGTCGGCCCAACGACCCGTAACGTGGGCTGCGTAGGCCCGTGCTCCCGGTTCTTTGCCGGTTGCGAGTTGCCGGAGCAACGATTCCTGAACCAGCTCATGGCTTTCAAAAACGCCGAGCGCTTCCATCAGGTGATGCTCGTGAGTTGCGTCATTTGGATTTAGTTTTTCAACCCATTCGGTTAAAGCCAGTCGTACTTCGGTCAGCGGTTTTTCGGCCAGCACCCGCTTGACATGATACCGTATCCAATGCTCGTCGGATTTCAGATGGTCCAGCAACACCGCAGCGGGTTGCCCGGCCAGTTTTGGCGGCTGGACGAGCGGGCGACCGGTAGCCGTAATGCGCCAGATGCGACCATGTGTTTTGTCGCGGTCGGGGTGACGCATGGAAGCCTGATAATGCCCAATAATTGGGTTGTACCAATCCAGTACGTAAAGCGCTCCATCAGGACCAACCTTAATATCAATGGGCCGGAAACTGCGACTGGATGAACTCAGAATGGGATCGAGCAAGCGGGCCATGTAGCCCGAAGAATCATTGCTGACCCGCATCCGTTCGATTTTATTGTTGTAATAACCGGCAATGACAAAATCGCCTTTGAGGTCATCGGGCAAGTGTTTCGTTCGGATAATCTCAATGATTGAGCCTTTGATCACCAGCTTGCCAATGGGCGGCAGCAGCGCGCGGTGAGACGTTTTGACCAGCCCCGGAACGGTATAAAACAGTTCAGGATCGTTGGCTTTGTGGAACATCTCGCCCCACTCGCCGAAGTTCATCCCCCAGGGATTGACGCTGGCCGTGGAACCGTCCAGAAAGTTGTCGAGTTGTCGGCGTAGCGGCCGGTACCGCCAGATGGCCGCCCGGTCGGCTTTTTCGACGCCCCAGGCCGTTTCGACGCGGCTGTAGATGCTGTGTCCCTGCGAAAAAAACAACTCCCCGCCCGGACTCCAGAGAAAGGAGTTGATGGTCTGGTGCGAATCATGCGTTCCAAATCCGGACATCAACACGTCCCGCGTATCGGCTTTGCCGTCGCCGTCGGTGTCTTTCAGAAACACCAGTTCAGTCTGCTCGCCCAGATACACCCCGCCGTGGCCGAGTTCAAACCCGAGCGGCATCATCAGACCGTCCGCAAAAACGAAGGATGTATCGGCTTTGCCGTCGCCGTTGCGGTCTTCCAGAACGAAGAGTTTATCGGACGGTTTTTTACCGGGTTCCAGTTGCGGATAGGAGGGAATAGTCAGCACCCACAAGCGGCCCTTTTCGTCCCATCGCATGGCGCAGGGATCGGCAATGCCGAGTTCTTCGGACGCGAAAAGCTCGATCTTGTAGCCCTCGGCGAGTTGAAATGACTTGAGTTCAGCCGCCACCGAGTTATCGGTTTCCGCCGGAGATACGGACATGGGATTGATATTCTGGGCCAGGCCAACCTGAATCTGGCTGGTAAAGAGCAGCAAAGCAAACGAAAAGGCAACGGTTTTATGAACAAGAGTCATCAGACACAAAATTCAGGTAGTAGGAAATAATTCGTTCGGTAAGAAGTGGCTCTATCGCACCGGAGCCAGCTTTTTTTGTTCGTTCCAGATTTGTTGTTCCGCTTCCCGAATCAGGGGTTCGAAGGTTTTCATCTCTTCGGGAAAAATCCGGCGGGTTTTGTCCTGCCAGTCGTGGCTGAATGGCTGCGTTGTTCGGTCGCCGTTCAGAAAAGCCCAGTTGCTGGGTCGCCAGTAGTTAAACCACAGCTCGTTTTTCTTCTGCACCTCCTGCTGGAGCGCAGCCAGCGTCCCGGAACGTTTTTCGGGGGCATTCAGGGCTTGCAGGATCAGATCAGCCACCAGTTGCTGGCCCTTCTTGTTGAGGTGAAAACCGTCGGTGGTCAGCGAGCCAAACGTAGCCGATGCCCGGATGGGGTGGAAGAGGTCGATGTAGTCATACCCTTCGGTTTGCGCCAGCTCCCGAATGGCGTCTGCGTATTTTTCGACCGGTGCGGTGTTCATCGGGTTGTCTGATTTGCCTAGTGGCGTCAGGGGTAATCTGTTTTGTTCGAACGGAACGGGCGAAAGCAGCACAATTTGCCGATCTGGCTTCCGAATGCTATCGAGTAATTTCTGGTACGCATCGATAAACCGCGGCAGGGCTTTCACACCGTCCAGCGACTCCATTTGCCCGAACTGAACAAAAACCGTATTGACGCCCAGGCTATCCAGGTTGCGACTCCAGCTGCCAAAGCCAACATCCCGGAATTGCTCATAAACTGTGTCGCCATCCCAGCCGAGGTTCCAGATGCGCAGTTGAGTGGTGGGGTGGGCCGCGTAAAGCAAAGTTTCCAGAATACCGTCTTTTCGCATCGCGGCAATGTTGGCTCCTCCAGTCAGTGCGATGATGTGGCCCGATTGAAACGTTGGCACGGCGTTGCTCTGGCGCTTGTCCAGCGGAAGTTTCAACTGATTGTTCAATTGTGCTTCGGTTAATCCGGCGAGTTCGATTTTCGGATTGTGTACCAGCTTGTTGATCTTGTACGCAACGGTTTGCGGGTTTCCGCTGTGAATCTGGAGCGCAATGTAACCCGATGCATCGCCACCAGGATCTTTGATGGCAACGGCCAGTTTGCCATTAATGGCCGTCCAGATCCGGTCGCCCACGGCCAGAATTTCGTAATGATTCCACTGGCCACGTTTGACGGCTTTTTCGCCCCGGTCCGACCAGTCCAGCTTTTGCCGTCCGTGTTCGTGGTAGAGTCGTGCCCAGACATCCTTGCCCATATCAGCCTGGTATCCCAGCGCCTGCCCCGACGCATCCGCTTTCTGAGAACGAAACTGGATTCCGGCGTTGCACTCGTCCGGATCGAGTTTTACATCAATACTGAGGTGGAAATCCGCCACTTTGACTGACGACCAGAGGAATTTGTTTTTATCGACTTTCTGATCGGCCCGGCCCACGATGGCCCCGTTTTTTACCGACCAGTATTGCTTGTCAACGGCTGACCAGCCGGTTAAATCCCTACCGTTGAAAAACGTTTTGTCGACCCGTGGTTGAGCCTGACCCACAAAAACCGTGAGGGCAAAAATGCACGGAAGTAGCCGGTGCAAAAAGGAACGACGAAAACCGTTGTCGAAGAGTTGGAGAAAGGTCATACAAGTATGGGTCAGGTTAAAAAAGCCTCCTCAACCGGGCGTTGGAGAGATTTGGAATCGCAAATCTAAACCTGTCAGGTCTGGGCGACCCCGTCTGGGCGACCTGACAGGTTTGGAATAGAAAAAACGTTACTAATACCCCGGATTTTGCTTCAAATCCGGATTGATGATGATTTCGCCAATGGGAATGGGGTATAGCACATCCCGTTCCGTGACGTTAAAAGCCGTCGCAGCTGGTCCGCTATCCGCCGGGTAGTAATATTTCTGTGGATTCGCTTTCACCCGGGCACCGTACTCACTCATCGTCTTGACGGCCAGTCCGCTGCGGACCAGATCACGCCAGCGTTTGTTCTCAAAAGCCAGCTCGATCCGGCGTTCGCGCCAGATGGCCTCGCGCAGGGTTGTCTGGGCCGTTGCAGTGGTTGTGGGGAGCCCCGCCCGCGCCCGGACCTGATTCAGAAAGCCGGTCGCATCGGCTGATTTGCCCTGTTCGTTGGTGGCTTCGGCCAGCATCAGCAGCACTTCCGCGTACCGGTAAACGGGCCAGTTAACACCCGTTTCGCCGTAACGCGCATGCGGGTGCTGGTATTTTTTGATGTACGGCGTGTTTCGGTAGGTAATGCCTACCAGTGGCGACGGCCCGGAGTAAAAACCGATGGATGCTTTGTACCGCTTATCCTTGAGTGTATCCTCATAAGCCGCCAGCAAATCGGGCGTTGGCGTGTTAAAACAGCCATCTGTATTAGACGCCGACGGTTTGACGCCCGTAATTACGGACGGATCGGCCAGGACGGGCAAAAACCGGTAGGGCAAATAATTACTGACGGCCTGTGAGGTCCCTTCGGCGTATTGCACGTCGAAAATGATTTCGCTGTTTGTTTTGTTCGACGGTTTATAAATGTCGGCGTATTCCGGCAGCAACGCGTATCCTTGTGGAGCCACCTGTTTTAACGCCGTTTCGGCGTCGGCCCAGCGCTTCTGGTTGAGGTAAACGTCTCCCAGCAGCGTGTAGGCTGCGCCCGATGCCATTCGGCCGGGCGTCTGAGCGGCTTTGGTGGGCAACAGGTTGGTAGCCTGTTCCGCATCGGCAATGATTTGTTTGTAAACCTCGTCGCTGCTGGCCCGGGGCTTGAACGTGCTTTGGTACGAAGCCGCCGGTTCCAGAAAAATGGGCACCCCCCCAAAGTTTTTCAGCAAATCGAAGTAAGCGAAAGCGCGCAGGTAATACGCCTGCCCCTTCAGATTGTCTTTGGAGGGCTGGTCAAAAGCCACGGCGTCGATGGTACTCAGCACCTGGTTGGCGCGGGCAATAATCAGGTAATCGTTGGTCCATTTTCCGGCGGTATTGCGGTTGTTGTTTTCCAGCGTAAAGGTCGAGGGGTCTTCTTCCGGTTTGGGGCCGCGTTGGGCAATGTTGAACACAAAGTGCGTGTTGTCCGAGCGCATTTCGTTCAGCACCCAATCCTGGTTATAGAGGCCCTGCAAGGGGGCATAAATGCCGCCGACGGCCTGCTCAAAATCTGCCTTCGATTGGTAAAAACTGGCCGGTGTCAACACGGTTTCGGGAACAACGTCCAGAAAATCAGTGCAGGAACTAACCGTTAGTAACAAAATTCCTGCGAGTATCGCTTTATTTTTCATGGTAAATCGGAGTAAGGTTTAAAAACCGACATTGACGCCCAGGGTAACGGTTCGGGGAACCGGGTACGAATTTTCGTCGATGCCCGGCGAGCTGCCGCTGGCCGAATTTCGGGTGTTGACTTCCGGGTTGGGACCGGGGTAATTGGTGAAAATGAAGGCGTTCTGCGAACTGGCGTACACCCGCAGTCGGCGAATCGGGCCGTTGTTTTTCAGCGGGAGCGTGTAGCCAACCGTGATATTTTTAACCGACAGGAAACTGCCATCTTTGATGTAGCGCGTGTGCCAGCGGTCACGTTCGAGGTAGGTGGTGCCTTGCTTGGTGCTGCCGTACTTGCCCGCGCCGGGGTTTTCCGGCGACTTCCAGCGGTCTTTCACTTCCTGCAACACATTGAAAACCCCGTCCAGGTTGGTCGTCCAGTTCTCGTAGTGCGTCAGAATATCGTTGCCGTAGGTGCCGGTGAGGGTGAGTGATCCGTCAAAGTTGCCGTAGCTGAACGTGTTGGTCATTCCGAAAATGAACTTCGGCCAGGGATTGCCAATGTCGGTATAATCTTCCGGGAAGGTGATTTTGCCGTCGCCGTTCAAATCCCGGAATTTGATGGTGCCTACCTGCGAGTCGGCGTATTTAGGCGAGTTGTCGAAGTCGGCCTGGTTGACGTAAACCCCGTCCTGAACTGCGCCGTAGAAGAGGCCCACCGGGCGACCCACCTGCGACCGGTGGCTGTAAAAACCGTAGCTCAGGATGCCGTGAAACAACGCCGTGGTCTCTTTGGTAGAAAGGCTGACGGTTTCGTTGCGGTCGAACGAAATATTGAAGTTGGTATTCCACGAAAACCGTTGGGTATTAACGTTGTACGTATTGATGCCGAATTCGTGCCCCCATAATTTCAACTCCCCGATGTTGGTCTGGATATTGCTGAATCCGGACGACTGCGGAACGGCCACGTTGAAAAGCAGGTCGCTGGAGCGCGTCGAATAGTAATTATACGTCAGCTGGATGCGGTCGTTCAGGAAATATACATCGGCCCCGAGGTTAAATTGTTTCTTGCGTTCCCAACCAAGCGCATTATCGCCCAGATTCGTCGTAGCCCGGCCCTGAAACAGGCTGTTGTTGAAGGCGTAAAAAACTGGACTGATGGTGGAGCGAAAGGTGTAATTGCCGATGTCGAAGTTGCCGGTGGTGCCGTAGCTGGCGCGAACTTTCAGAAACGAAATAGGCTTGAAGGTCCAGAAATCCTCCTTCGACACGATCCAGCCTACCGAAGCGGAAGGGAAATTACCCCAGCGGTTGTCGGGGCCAAACCGCGACGAACCGTCGCGCCGGACGGAGGCCGTCAACAGGTATTTATTTTTATAGTTGTAATTCAGCCGCGCCAGATAGGAGAGGAGCGACCACTCCTGCACACCACTGGAGACCACCACCCGACCGGCGGCACTGACAGCCTGAATCTTGTCGTCGGCGTAGTTGCTGGCCGTCACCAGCGTGCTTTCGCCCCGGTAGCGTTGCGCCGTAAAATCCACCAGCGCGTCGATGTTGTGGCCGTTTATGTCGGTCTGGTACATCAATGAGTTCTCGTTCACCCAGTTGTACGAACGCCCGGTATTATCAGAGCCAAACGGGATGCGGGGCGGGGGCGTAAACATCACGCCAATCGTGGACGGGTTAAACTGGAACACATTGGAATTACCCGTTTGTACATTCACCGTCGTTTTGGCCGTTAGTCCTTTCAGAATGCGGTATTCCACAAAAGCGTTGGAGAGCAATTGCAGATTTTTGCCCCGGTATACTTTTTCTTTGGCAACGCGCAACCAGTTGGGGTTGCCAAAGGTGGCGGGGTCCGAAGCCGTCAGCGCCAGGCTGCCATCTGGATTGTATGGGCTGGCTAAGGGTGTAGTGGCCAGGGCCGCCGAAACGATGTTTTCAGAACCGTAAGGACCGCCGTCGGTGGCAAAATTGGTGTTGGTCGCGTAATTTGGGGCTAGGTTAAAACCGATTCTAACCTTTTCGCTGGGCGTAAAAATGGAGTTGACGCGCAGCGAAAGCCGTTGGTAACCGGTTCCAACGATGGTACCTTCCTGGCTGAAATACCCCCCGGTGACCGATGTGCTGAAGTTTTTCATGCCCGCGTTGACGGTCAGGTTGTAACTCTGGATGGCCGCCGTCTGCGTGATGGCGTTGTACCAGTCGGTGCCTTTGCCGGCGTACTGTTCGGGATTCTGAAAAACCGCATTCACCGGGCGACCGTTTTCGGCGGCAATCTCCTTCTGGAACTGCGCGTATTCCTGCGCGTTCATCATTTTCAGGCGACGTGTTTGCGGAATCCGCTCAAAACCATAGTAGGCATCAAAATCAATCAGCGTTTTGCCCGGAACGGCCGATTTGGTGGTGATCAGCACGACACCATTGGCCGCCCGGGATCCGTAGAGTGACGAGGCTGCGGCATCTTTCAAAACCGTAATGCTTTCAATTTCAGCGGGATTGATGGTGTTGATGTTGCCGGAAATGGGCATGCCATCGACCACGTACAGCGGGTCGGCCCCGGCGGTGATCGACACGGCACCCCGGATTTTGATGTTCATGCCTTCGCCGGGCCGCCCCGACGTCTGATCAATGCGGACCCCGCTCAGTTTACCCTGGAGCATTTGCCCTACCTGGGCCACGGGTGCGTCTTTCAGTTGTTTTTCGGAGATGGTTGAAATCGCCCCGGTAATGTCTTCTTTCTGCTGCGTTCCGTAGCCCACCACGACCACTTCTGCCAGCGCCTTCGTATCGGTTTGCAGCAGCACATTGACCGTAGACTGTTTACCCACCACCACTTCCTGCGGCAGATAACCGACGAATGAAAACACCAGCGTAGCACTTTCGTCCGGCACCGTCAGCGTGTATTGCCCTTCGGCGTTGGTGGTGGTGCCGCGCTGGGCGCCCTTGATGACCACACTGACGCCGGGCAGCGCTTCACTCTTTTCATCGGTTACTTTTCCCGAAATTGTTAAATCAGGTTTTGGCGGGATCGGAAGCGGCTGGATTTCCCGGATAATTTCGGCAGGGTACAGAAACGTGGTCTTTTTCCGGTTTCGTTTGAGAACAATCTGGTCATTTGTGGATTTATACGCGATTTGAAGTGGCAATAGCAACCGGTCAAGCACCGCCGAAAGCGGCTCATTGAGCGCCGTAATGCTTACTTTTTCATCAACCGGAATCAGACTCCGGCTGTAGGCAAACCGGACGTTGGCCCGGCTTTCAATTTCAGAAAGTGCCTTTTGCAGAGGAATATTATCTGCTTTTAAACTAATGTTTCGTTTGAGCAGGTCCTGCGCATCAGACTCCCGGGCGTAGGCCACGGCTGTAATCAGTCCGATCAGCAGGAGTTGGAGCACCGATAACCGCATAATGAGGTATGCCGTCTTGCTTTTTAGAAAAAAATGCATAGGTTTGGGTGGTTAAATTGAACAATAAGAAGCCGTTCATCACCTTCCGGGTGACGAGGTTTGGAGAGCTTGTTCAGAGTCAGGAGTGCCGCAATCACTCCTGATTTCCTTTAAAAGCCAGCGAAGGGTTTTGATTTTTGTTGCTGCATAGAAGGGTTTTACTGGGTTTAGGAATTGATACTGCCGGTTTTCTGATTTACTCTACGTTACCACAGCCCTCGCCGTCGATGACAATGCTGTCGCCCCGCATTTCGTACGTGGCTTCCACCATCTGGGTGGTTATATCCAGAATCTCCGATAATCGATTGTGATCAAAAGTGGCTTTCAATCGGCAATTGGCTAACCGGGAGTTCGCCAGTCGGACTTTGATTCCGTAGCGCTTCTGGAGCCGGATGGCAATTTCCGACAACTTTTCATCTTCGAACGTAAGCGAAATGGGTTGCCAGGTTTCCACTTTTTCCCGGAACCGGGAGAATTCTATGGACGTAAGCCGTCCTGATGTTGCCTCAAAAACCGCTTGCTGGCGGGGTTGGAGTAACACGGTTTTTTCTTTTCCGGCGTTGTCCGGCGCTGAAACGGACACTTTTCCGGTCACTACGGAGACTTCATAACGGGATTGGTCCGGGCTGGTTTTTACATTGAAGCTCGTACCCAATACTTTGATGATGAGTGAATTACTTTTGACGTAAAATGGCCGGGAAGCATCTTTGGTAACATCAAAAAACGCTTCGCCTTCGATGCTGACCTCCCGTGCGGTTTCGGAAAACGCCTGTCTTGTGTACCGAATTTTAGCTTCCGGGTTGAGCCAAACTTGGCTGCCATCGGGCAGCTGATGCCGGACAACCTGCCGTTTGGTATTGACGAGGGCCGTGGTACTGGCCGTGGTTTCCGTTGCCGACGGCTGGCCGCTGGGGTAAAAAAACAAGACCAGGCCGCTTACCAGAATGATTACGGCCGCCACCGCATACCGCCAGAAAGTCGGCACTATTCGACGCACATGGCTGTTGGACGGAATGTCGTCGGGATTTTGATGAATGATAGCCTGTATTTTTCGAAAGTGCTGATCCTGGTGAAAACTGCCCGGAGCGGCCTCCCCTTCGTGCAGGGTTGCATACCAACGCTCCACGTGTTCCGCTTCTTCGGCGCTACAGGCTCCTTCCAGGTATTTCTTTAGCAACTCGGGCGAAATGGTGGGCTGGCTCATACGGTCGTTGGTCAATACACAGAATGACAAGCATCTTTATCCATAAGACGCAGAAAAGACCAGCGACCCTGGTGGAATTTGATGAAAATTTATAATAAATAAAATACTGTCTGAAACTTAGTATAATTGCATTCGTCCTGTATTTTAACGAAGATGCAAACCCCGTACCGTGACAACAGCGCTGATGCCTTGTGGCAACTGGTGAAGACGGAAGCCGATACATTGGCTTTTGCGGAACTGCACGTTCGTTTTGCCGAAAAGCTGTATGCGCTGGCTTACCGAAAAACCGGCGATCGGGTGGTGGCCGAAGATCTGGTGCAGGATTTATTCGTGACCCTCTGGATACGGCGCGAAACCATTTTCGTGGAAAAAGCCGTGCACGTGTACCTATTCTCGGCCTTGAAAAACCGCATCATTTCCCACTTGCGGAAGCAACTGCTGTACAAATCCGTCCCGTTGGACGATGTTTTTTCGGAAGTGACGGTTTCCCACGCAGCCAACGTTGTACAGGACTGGGTTCAGGCCCGGGAGGCTCAGGAAGTATACTCCCGGGAATTGAAAAAACTGCCCGAGAAAAGTCGTGAAGTGTTTGAACTGAGCCGCAGTGGGCTTGCAAACAAAGAGATTGCAGAACAGCTCGGATTAGCCGAAAAAACCGTTGAATTTCACATCAGCAAATGCCTGCGTATTCTGCGCGTCAAGTTGTTGTACAGCCTCGGTATTATTGCGACGCTGGTTTTTATCCCCTAATCGTTCGGCTGTGGTTGCAGTTGCCAAGTCCGAAAGACTTGACTCCGGAAAACCTCCTGGATCATCCATCGTTAAGCCCTTCGGACTAGTGGGAGCAAATTACTAGTTTTCGTTTGCCAGTTCGGTGATGGTTTTTGGAGCAACCGATGCATTATGGTTGGTATGGGTACCGGTTGGTCGTTTGCGAAACCAGTTGGCCAGCGCCGAACCCGTTACGTTCTGCAAGGGCCCAAAAATGGCCGATGCCAGCCCCAGCGTAGCTACTTTTCCCATTTTTAGCGCCAGACCGGTGGCTACTCCGCCATTTTGCATGCCTACTTCAAACGCAATCGTCCGCCGATCACGCTCGGGCAAGCCCAGAAGCAAAGCCGTGAAATAGCCGACACTCAGGCCGATGATGTTGTGCAACAGGCAGGTAATAATCAGCAAACCGCCCACCTGCAGTAGGTTGTCGCGTCCGGAAGCGGTGATGATCACGGTGTTGATGACAATGCCCAACATGGCTACAAACGACAGGGCGCTCTCGATCATGGGCCGGTCAATGTTTTTTGCGTTTTTCAACAGAATTGCACTCACCATCGGCAGGAGGTAAAACCAGAACGCAGACGTGAGCAGAGCCGTCAGAAAACCAGCGAAGTCGGCTTTGGTCACGAACATCATAATCACGTTGGTGACAAAAATAACCACGGCAAACGCCAGCAGCTGAACGGTTTTTGCCCGTTTGGTTTCGTTGCCAAAGTAGAAAAGGTTAAAAATAAAACCGGCTACCACCGGAATGATGATCATGTTGGTAATGTCGATCATCATGTGTGCAATGTCGATTTCGACGTACTGACCACCCAGCCATTTCATCAGAAACGGCGTGATGAACGGCGACAGGATGGTGGAGCACGCACCAATGGTGACGGCCAGTGCCAGATTGGCACCCGACAGATAGGACATGACGTTGGAAGCCATCGCGCTGGAAACACAACCAATCAGGATGACGCCCCCGGCGATTTCAGGTTCAAAATCAAACAGGTGCGACAGTCCGAAACCCACCAGTGGCATCACCATAAAATGGCAGCAAATACCAATCAAAACGCCTTTCGGCATCCGGACAACGCCCTTGAAGTCATCAAAACTCATGTGCGATCCCATACCGAACATGGTCAGTTGCACAAAGGGGACAATCAGCCGCTTCAACTCGAAATCGCCAACCGTGAAGAAATACCCCGGATAAAACATCGCCACGGTAACGGCTGCCAGAATCCAGACGGTATAGGAAAATCCTTTGAGCTGGGCAAAACCGCGAAAGCCGAGCGCCAGCAATACCAGCGCCAGCATCAGAACCGGACCGGTGTTGGCCGACTGGTTATCGGAAGTATACAGCACCGCCGATGCGGCAAAGGCCAGGCCAGACAACGCCAGCAGGAGAGTGGACAAACGACGCGGCATAAAAGTTCTGTTTAAGGGTGTGCCGGAACACGGTTTTTAAACGGGTGTTCCGGTTTTTAGGAATTTATGCGTTAAGAAGTTCAACGGCAGCCGCTGGATACTCATGGCAAAGGAAATACTTTCGGGGTTCGTCTTCTTCAATCTCCGGAAACCGAACTCCGTAATCGACCAGAAATACGTTGTCGTTCAGGTCGTCGCAGACGCTGGAAATCTCCGCGCTGAGCGTATACCCAATGCCGTCGATTTGCCAGCCCGTGCCTTCTTCGCCCCAAAACTGGTGAATGGTCCGTGGATGGATGGTCAGGCTTTCGCCCGGTCGTAAACGTACAATGTCGCCAGCGCCCAACCGCCGGGTGCAGCCGTCTACCTGCGTCAGAAACGTTTCGCTGGAAGGGTTACCTTCCGCATCGGCTTTGGTCAGTTGCACCAGTACGTTACCACCCGCCCGGCAAATGATGTCTTCGCGTTTCGAGAGGTGAAAATGCGCCGGAGCGCGTTGGTTTTCGGGGTCAATGAGCCACTTTTCGGCGTATTGCTTCGGGTAATTGGGGTGATTGGTTCGCCCGTTCCGAACCGTAAACAGCGTCCGGCCGATGTTGTGAAAATCCTTGCTGCCAAAATCAGTAACATCCCAGCCAAGCATGCAGTCGCGGATTTCATTGTATTCGGGACCGGCGGTCCGCCATTGCTCGACCGTCCAGTGGGCAAAGGGTGGGAGGTGCATCCCGAAATGGGCAATAACGTCTTGGGCCGTAGCAATGCTGGCGTTCACGATGGAGCGTTTCAAGTTCATGAGTAAAATGGGTTGTGTTTTGGAAGAGTGTTTAGTGATTGGGTGATAGGAAGCCCAGCCCACGGCTGAAACGGTGGGAAATAACGATTGACGAAGACAGGAATTGAAAACTTAAACCGTTGTAAAGGTTCGGAATAAAGGCATCATTTTCAAAAAGCCACGGGTTAATCGTAACGGATTCAGGGTATTTTCTTCAGGGCATTGTAGTTTCCGACTGCTTCTGAGATGCGCAGCGCCCGGTTATAGATCGACAGCTGATTGACCCGTCCGTTAATCGACGCACCGATGCGGATCTGCGACGCACCCGCCACTGACTTCAGGTACGGATTAAACCGCCCCCAGCCAAACTGGCGGGAGTTGCCGCCGTCGTTCAGTACGCCATCGACCACGAAGGCGATGATGTGCGGACCGCCGTCGACCACAATACTGAGGTGGTGGTTCTGGTTGGGTTTGAGTACATTTTCGTCACACGTCCAGGCGGCTTGCGTTCGACCGTCGTTCATGGCAAATTCCACGGTTTTTTTGTCTGTCGTTCGTACCAGCCAGCCTTTGCCGGTCGCGTCGCGGGCGTCAAGCAGAATCTGATTGTCAGACAAGTTGTTGAGGTTGACGTTCAGTTCAATCGTAAATCCGTCGGGAACATTTACGCCCGGCTGCTCCAGTTTTTTCGTATCCCGTTTGTACAATTCGGGCAGCGTTGGAGCCGCAACGGTTTGCGGGAAATTTCCGGATTGGTACGTCCAGCTGGTCACCAAACCGTCTTCGGTTTTCGTCCGGTTTTCAAACTGATTCCACAAACCAGTTAGCAGTTTTTCGTCGATCTTGTGGACGCGGGCAATGTCTTTCTGTGTTTCCGTGATGTAATAAGCACTTTTGTCTTCCACCAGGTCGGGGTAGCTCATCCGGATCAGCGGGTCTTCGTCGTAGAGCAGAATTTCGGGCTGCGTCCACCGGATGATTTTCCCTTTGGGCGAATCGACTTCCACACCGCCCGACACCCAGGCCGGATTGCGGTCTTCGTACGCAATATTCCGACGTCGGGGATGTTCCCGGATAAACCGTCCGCCGTGGTTATGAAACCAGTAGAGGTACTTCCCATTCTCGCATTTCCAGACAAAATTGGCCGCTCGCGGGTGCTTGAACAACTGGCCGTTGGCGTAGCGCAGGTACTGGGGTGTGTCCCAGGTACGACCGCCATCGCGGCTGTACGTATAAGCCGGATGACCGTCGATAGTCCGGTACACCGAATAGAACGAGCCGTCGCTCAGAATCGCAAAACTCTGTTCTTCCGCAATGGGGCCGCCGTTCTGAGTGGGGGTACGCAGACCAATTTCGCCATCAGGTAGCGTATTCCATTTTGCTTTGGCCGGATCGTTAACCGTCAACAAATCCGGGCTTTGCAGTAACGCGCCTTCGCTGGAAGTGAAAAAACCGTCGCCAAAACCGCCGACTTTATGAACCGGCACATAAGCCGACTGCTTGTAGTCAAAGGCTCGACCGACGTTCCAGAAATACTGAATTTTGCCCTGATACGGGTTTTTCTTGTCAATCTGAAAGTTTCGCATCGGAACTGTAATCCGGTTGGCCGACCAGGTTTTGCCGTTGTCGTCGGAGTATTTAAAAACAAAATAGCCCTGACTATCCACGCGTTTCACCAAACCGTCTTTGTACGGTGGATCGTCGCCTTTGACTGCCCGAATGTTATCGGTATTGTGGTTATAGAAAACAAAAACCCGTCCCGATGGCGCTTTCAGTAACACGGCATACGAAGCTTCCGGACCGTCGCCGGGTTCGACATCCCTTTTGTCAATCCAGGTTTTGCCCTGATCGAGGCTGCGCTGCGTGATGATGTGCTGTCCCGATGCGCCTTCGTGGCCGGTTCCGGTGGTAAGCACGCACAGCCAGGCTCCATCGTTGGTTTTGACGATGTAGGGCTGGTCGCTGTAGGTTTCGTCAGGAATGATTGTTCCGGTTTTGATATCCCGCCAATCCTGCTGCGCCCACAAGGGGCCCGTAAGGGCCAGAATCAGTGCAATGGACAGAACGGTTCTTGTTAGATTCAAATGCATAACTTCAACGGTTTTGAGTAAAAGCCGGCCGTTTCAACGACTTACCGATAAAACGGCAGATAGAACAATCAATAGCCCGGATTTTGGGGTAATAGGTTCGGATTAAGCATGATTTCGGTGATCGGAACCGGCAATAACGGTTTTTTATCCATGCCCAGCACGGCTTTGGCCCGCCCCGTTCGGAGCAGGTCGTACCAGCGCTGCCCTTCGAAGCACAATTCCACAAACCGTTCCTGCTCGATGGCCAGCAGCAAGGCCTCTTTGGTGGTGGCGGTTGTATTGGCAAGCCCGGCCCGGTTCCGGATTTGATTGACCAGCACAGCCGCTTCGGTGGTTTTACCCAGTTGCGTGAGGGCTTCGGCCTGCATCAAAATGACGTCGGCCAGCCGCAGGAAAATGTAGTTGCTGTCGCCAAAGCGGGCGTTGCCAACCACTGTTCCCTGGTACTTGGCCACCGTCGGCAGGTTTGGAAATTGATCGGTTTGTGGGTTGCTCAGAAAAAAACTGGCCGCTTTCCGTAAGTCGCCCGGTTCGAAGGCGTCCACCAGTTTGGGTGATGGAATCAACGTCTGGTTGCCGCCGGTCTGGACCTTGCTACTGCGGGGTAAAAAGTAGGCCGATAGGCCGTTGGTTTCCTGGTTGGCGTTGCTGTACTGGAGTTCGAAGATGGATTCGGTTGTGTTTTTCGCTGTAAAAAGCGTGCCGTAAGTAGCTCCCGACACCAGCGAATACGTGGCATTGGCGCGCACTTTAGCGGCATAATCGGCGGCCAGTTGCCATTCGTTGGTCTGGTTGTATGAGCTGCGCCAGAGGTACACTTTGCTCAACAGGGCCTGCGCGGCACCCTGTGTGGCCCGGCCCCGGGTTTCGATGGCCGATGCGTACGAAACCGGCAGGAGGTTTTCGGCTTCTTTGAGGTCTGCCAGAATCTGCTCCTGAATTTTGTCGGCGGGGGTGCGGGGCAGTTGCAGGTCTTTGTTCAGCGAATTGGTCGGTTCCAGCACGAGTGGCACGGCTCCCCAAAGCCGGACCAGAAAGAAATAGTTGAACGCCCGCAAAAAATACGCTTCGCCCATGATCCGGTTTCTGACACTGGTGACGGTTGGGCTCTGGATGTTGGGCACCTGCGCCAGTACGTTGTTTACCCGGTTGATGCCCGAATAAAAACCGCCCCAGGTTGCAAAACCGCTGCTGTTGCTGATGTTATCATTCTGAAAATCAAGTACGCCCGGGTCCGTGACTCCAATTGTGGAGACAGGAACGATGAGGTTGTCGGCACGGGCGTCGCCCCAGACTACCCGCCGGGTGTCGTCACCCTGCAAGGCATCGTAGGCGGCAATGATGGCGGCTTCGGCGTCGGCGGCATTCTGGAAAAACGAACCCTGCGTCAGGGCACTGGGCGGCACCTGATCGAGTACGCCGGTACACCCGCTCGCCAGATTGAGCAGGGCGGTGGTTACTATGGGATAAAAGAATTTTTTCATGGTCGAGGTCAGGTTAGAAGCCGAGATTTAAACCAAACGTGAAGGTGCGAACCTGCGGATAGGTCCCCAGATCAATTCCTTGCAGTAGGGGCAGGTTGCTCCGGAAGTTTACTTCGGGGTCCAGACCGAGGTAGTTGGTGAACGTAAACAGGTTCTGGCCGGAGACGTACACCCGCAGACTCTCGGCTTTGATGCGTTTCAGGATGGACACCGGAAACGTATACCCCAGCGTGGCGGTTTTGATCCGCAGGTACGAACCGTCTTCAACCCAGCGGCTGGATGGAACACCGTTGCGGGCGATGGTGCTGGGCGTTCCGCGTGGCACATCTGTGATATCGCCCTGTTTCCGCCAGCTCCGCAGCACCTCGGTCGTAGCCGCGTTGTAAACAAAACTCCGATTGGATGCCTGCCGGGTCTGGTTGTAAATATCGTTCCCGTACGACCACTGCATGAATACCGACAGGTCGAAGCCCTTAAACGAAAAGCTGTTGGTGAGTCCCCCGGTAAATTTCGGGTTGGAGTTTCCAATGATGGTACGGTCATCGGCGTTGATTACTCCGTCGCCGTTCAGGTCTACGTAAATCATATCGCCTGCTTCGTAGAGCGGACCGGTTTTGCTGCCATCCCGCATGTTGGCGGCTTTAGCTTCTTCCGAAGTGGCGTAGACGCGACCCGTGTAAAGCAGCCCGTAGAAAATACCGATGGGTTCGCCCACGCGCCCAATGCCGACGGGTCGTTCACTGAAATAAACCGCATCGGCACTGGCCTGAATGATATCGGCGTTGTCGTTGGAGAGCTTGATGATCTTGTTCCGGTTGAACGACAGGTTGAAATTGGTGCTCCATTTAAAACCGCCCGTCGTGCCGGCTCCGGTAATGTTTTGGCTGAAGATGCTGAATTCCAGTCCTTTGTTTTGTGTGTTGCCCACGTTTTGCAGCGCGGAACTAAAGCCTGATGTAGTGGGTAAGTTGACCGACAACAGCAGATCGTTCGTTTTTTTCAGGTAGGCGTCGGCGGTGAAGGCGATGCGGTCATTGAGAAATGAAATGTCAAGACCAATGTCCGATTGGGTAGTCGATTCCCAGCTCAGCGACGGATTCGGAACCGCCGACAGCGCGATGCCCGATTTGCCGATGTAATTGCGGCCGGTGCTGTACAACCCCTGGGCACCGTAATCGCTGATGGATTGGTTGCCAACCACGCCGATGCTGGCCCGGAGTTTCAGGTCGTTGATGAAGGGCAAACCCTGCATGAACGGTTCCTGCGAAAGCCGCCAGCCCACCGAAGCCGCCGGAAACCAGCCCCACTGGTTGTCGGCGCCAAACCGCGAAGAACCATCCCGGCGCAACGTGGCCGATAGCAGGTATTTGTCGTTGTAGCTGTAATTGGCCCGGGCATAATACGAAACCAGTCCCCAGGCGGATTTGCTGCTGGATGCACCCGTGGCCGTAGCCGCTGCGTTCAGCGTCGGAATATTGTCCGTGGCACCCTGATTGGCCGCTGCTGAGAGGTTGAACGAGCGCGTTTCCTGCACGCTGTACCCAAGCAGACCCGACAGGCTATGGGAGCCGAACGTCCGGTTGTAGTTCAGCGTATTTTCACTGATCCAGCTAAAGCCGTCGCCGTAAGAAGCCGTTGCGGGTCGGGCGGCTCCTCCCTGAATGGTGCTCGGAATAAAGTTTTCGTCGCGGGTACCCGAATAGTCGATGTTCAGCGTTGAGCGGAGCGTCAGGTTTTTCAGGATTTCGTAGTCGGCATAAACATTACCAAGCAGCCGGTTTACGACTGCAAACGAAACGCTCTGCGTAGCCAGGGCCACGGGATTCGGGCGTTGAATCTGATCGACAAAGGTGTACGAACCGTCGCGGTTGTAAACCGGTGAGAACGGCAGCATCCGGAGTGCATTGGTCAAAACCGCATTGTTGTCGTCGCCTTCCGGAACGCGGTCGCGTTTGGCCGTCGAGAGCAAGATGTTGGCCCCGGTTTTGAAGCGTGACGACGCTTGGTGATCGATGCTAAACCGCCCGCGGTACGTCCGGTAACCCGAGCTGATCACGACACCTTTCTGATCAAAAAGACCCAAACTGGCCGCGTAAGTGGTTTTGTCATTGCCGCCCCGCAACGATAGCTCGTAATTGGAAACCGGCGCGTTGCGGAACAGCTCATTTTGCCAGTTGGTGTCGTAAACCGGCACATCGCCGTTGAACAAGGTATCCAACCCCAGCCGCACCTCAGCCACGCCCGCGTTCTGGACGGCGTTCAGGATGTAATCCCGTTCCTGCACGGCATTGAGCATCGGAATCTGCTTCCGAACCTCCGAAAAACCGGTATAGGCGTTAAAGTTCACGGACGTTTTTCCGGCCCTGCCGCGTTTGGTTGTGATGATAATGACACCGTTGGCACCCCGCGCGCCGTAGATGGCCGAAGCCGAAGCGTCTTTCAGTACTTCCATCGACTGAATGTCGTTGGGATTTACAACGTTGATGTTGCCCGTAATCGGAACGCCGTCAACGATATACAGAGGGCTATTTCCCGCGTTCAAGGAAGTAATTCCCCGCACTTTGACGGTGGAGCCACCACCTGGAGAACCGCTATTCTGCACAATTTCGACGCCAGCCACCCGGCCCTGTAAGGCTTCAACGGGACCTGCTACGGGCAGGTTTTCCAGGTCTTTGCCTTTTACGGAAGCCACAGAACCGGTCAAATCCCGGCGCTGCTGGGTTCCGTACCCTACGACCACCACTTCACCCAGCGCTTTCATGTCTGCTTTCAACGTCACGTTGATCGTGCTGCGGTTCCCAACCGGCATTTCCTGTTTTTCATAGCCGACCGAGCTGAATACCAGAACGGCATTTCCGTCGGGAACACTGAGGTTGTATTGACCCGACTCGTTGGTAGTGGTGCCGAGTGTGGTTCCTTTTACGGCAATGGTAACACCGGGCAGGTTTTCGCCGGTTTCCGACGAAACGGTTCCTTTGACCAGAATTGCCGCCGGTTTTACCGCCCTTGTGGCGGTAGCCAAAGCTGGATGGCGGGCTAATAGTGATAAACAGATCGGCGTGATGAAGAGCAGGAAGGCGGGGAGCCATCGCACTGTTCTTAGATGTATTTTCATGTTGGTAAGGGATTGGAATAGTACAATTTTTCTGCCGACATTCTCAACTAATTTGCAAAAAGCTGCTAATTGGATTTCAGAGCTGATAGCCGGTTTTTGTTGAATTATTTTTGAATTTAACTGAAGAAATCGGAGAGCGTAAAATGAAAGCCCGGCGGTTTTGGCTGGTTTTCTAAAAAAACGTTACCGGAAACGTTGCCGAAAAAGGAAATGAGTTCAGTGTTTTCAAAACCGTTTCGATCGAAGAAAATAGGCCACAGAATGGTTTGCCTACAAAAAATACCAGAAGTACTTCTGTCGAACGGTTAGGTCGAGCTCGGTGAACCTGGCAGAAAATGCATTGAAAAGACCCGGAATAAACGGTGGAAAGCTATCTTTAAGAAGTGAAGTCCTAAACCGTATGCGAAGTAAACAACCAACCATCTGGGATATTGCCATCAAATTGAACGTGTCTATATCGACCGTTTCGCGGGCGTTGCGGAACGCGCCGGACATTAATCCAGATACGAAAAAAGCCGTGCTGGATCTGGCGCAAGAGCTCGATTATCAGCCCAATACGATAGCCACCAGTTTGCGAAAAAATAAAACCGATATTATCGGCGTGCTGGTGCCGGAGTTTGTGCATGCCTACTTTCCGAGTGTGATTCTGGGGGTGCAGGAAGTAGCCAATGCCGCTGGGTACAAGGTCATGATCGGGCAGTCGAATGAGTCGCTGGAAATCGAAAAACATAATTTACAGGCCATGCTGTCGAGCCGGGTTGATGGGCTGATCATGGCCATTACGCGGGAGACTATCGAATACGAACACATTCTGTCGGCCCAGCGCAAAGGACTGCCGGTGGTATTTTTCAACCGCATTGTCGATGAACTGCCCGGTTCAAAGGTGCTCGTGGATGATTACCGGGGCGCTTTTCGGGCGGTTGAGCACCTGATTCAGACGGGCTGCCGACGAATTGCCCATCTGGCTGGCCCCGAAAACCTGACGATGAGCCGAAACCGCCTGAATGGCTACATCGACGCCCTGAAAGCCCATCACTTCCCCATTGATGACTCCATCATTATGCATTCCGATTTTGTGGAGGGCAAGGCGCGATTTTACACCCAGCAATTGGTAGAGTTGCCCGACCGGCCCGATGCCGTGTTTGCCGTCAACGACCCGACGGCCATCGAAGCCCTGATTTGCCTTCAGGAGAATGGGTTGTCGATTCCGGAAGATATTTCGCTGGTCGGTTTTTCCAATGCGCCCCACAGCGCCTTCGTGACGCCCCCGATGACGGCCGTGGTGCAGCCAACGCACGACATTGGCCGGGTAGCGGCCCGGTTGCTGCTGCGTCAAATTGAAGAGGGCGCGGCTTTTGTGCCCGAAACCCAAACGCTGGATACCACCCTGATTATTCGTAAATCGACGCACCCGGTTTTGAAAACCGTTTGAACGGCGGTTTTGTCGGACAGTACCTAGGCGATGACGTTAGCGATAAAGCCAGTTAGCCACCAGCCGAACATACCGGGGCATAATGACAAATGTCATGAGCGCGACAATAATCAGGCTGGTTAGAAATGACTTCACCAACGGAAATGCTAGAAAGGGCAAGCTGGCAAAAACGGGTGTCAGAAGCCAGGAAACCAGCATCGAAAGGGGAAAAATGGCCGACAGCGTGATCAGGAATTGCTTGAACGGGGGAGCCGCTTTCCGGTTTTCCGGCGGGGTAAACCAAAACTCAAGACCGGTTTTTATTTCAATTTTTTCTTCGGCATCCAAAAAAGGTTGCACGTTCGCAAGCAGCCGCTTGCGGGTGTCAGACTCCAGCCAATTTTGCAAATGGGTTTCCGAATCAAAATGAAGGACAATGGTGTAGTCTTTGTTGGGGCCGTGGGGACGGATGATATTGACGCCCCGATGCCCGGGTGCAGTCTGGGCCAAAGGAACAATTTCCCGCAGCCAGCTTTCGTAGGCTTGAATGTGGTTGGTATGAGGCCGCTGAACGATGATGGTCGTAACGGCGCTGTCGACTTCGATGGGAATGCTCACTGCCATGGTGGAATCGATTTTTGAGCGGCTCTTTCTGCGGTTCTACTAGTAAAATAATAACTTTTGCCCGATCCATAGCAAGTTAAGCATTGCTGCGATTAGAGCGTAAGCGCTCTTTACTTTATGTTGCGAATCCGTTCCGTTGCAACCATTTCCGGAGTGGCTTTTGATGATTGACGTTGGTAAGCTAGTAAAATGCCGTTTAACGCGGCTTTTGGGTAAAGTACCTTCCTGAACCATGCGAAAAACCGTTCCTCTTTTGTTACTGGCCAGCCTTTTGTTGCTGGCGATCGAATCCAGCGCTCAATCCCTGTATGTAGCTCCTTCCGGTAACGATAAAAATCCCGGTACACTGCAAAAACCACTGGCTACGCTGACCGGAGCCCGCGACCGGGCCCGGGTGTTGCGTCGGCAAAAACCGCTGACCAAACCCATTGAGGTGGTGGTGCGAAAGGGCGAGTACCTGATGAACGAACCCCTACTGCTAACGCCCGACGACTCAGGTACGGAAACCGCCCCGCTGGTGATCAGGGGCGAACCGGGTAGTCAACCGGTTTTTTACGGTGGAATGCGCCTGAACGGGTTTGTCAAAGTGTCGGATAAGCTCTGGAAGGTTGACGTGCCAGAGGTTCGGCGGTATGGGTGGCTGTTTGAACAGTTGTACGTCAACGGTCAGCGGGCCGTTCGCGCCAAAACACCCAACGACGGTTTTTTCCAGCCCAAAGCGGTTACAGAAACGGTTTTGAACAAGGGAGCCAGTCAAGTGGCCGATTTTGCGGCTCAAAAAATTACCGTTCCGCTGGAAAGTATGCCCTGGTTTACCCGTCTGTCGGAAGCAGAGTTGAACCGGGCCGTGGTGACGTTTTACCACCATTGGGATAATACCCGCAAACCGGTACTGTCCCTCAGCAAGGCCGATACGGCGATCTACATTACGGGAGCGGGAATGCAACCCTGGAATAAAATCAACGCGCGTTCGCTGTTCATCATCGAAAATGTGAAGGCTGCGCTGGATGCGCCGGGCGAGTGGTTCCTGGAACCAGGCGGAACGCTCTATTACTACCCCCGGCCCGGCGAAACCATCGAGAAGCTCACCTGTTTCGCGCCGGTCAACGAGAAGTTTGTCATCATGAAAGGTGACGAAAAAACCGGGAAGCGGGTGAAAAACATCCGGCTGGAAAACCTGTCATTCCAGATCGCCGGTTATCGGATGTCACCGTTGGGAGAAGATCCGGTACAGGCAGCCGCCCCGGTCGAAGCGGCCATTCAGCTGGATTTTGCGGATCAGGTCAGTGTGATCAATTGCGAAATTGCGCACACGGGTGGTAACGCCATCTGGTTTCGGCGAGCCTGTGCCAAGGGGCGGGTGGAACGGTGTTACCTGCACGATCTGGGAGCGGGGGGCGTCAAAATCGGCGAAACCGTTATCCGGCCCGATTCGTCGGAACTGACGCACCACATTACCGTTGACAATAACATTCTGCGGTCGGGTGGCCATGTTTTCCCCTGTGCCGTTGCGTTGGTGATTTTCAATGGGCGGGATAATGTGTTGTCACACAATGAAGTAGCCGATTTTCGATATTCCGGCGTATCGGTGGGCTGGGTATGGGGCTATGGGTTTAGCCCGTCGAAGCGCAATCGGGTCGAGTACAACCACATTCACCACCTGGGCTGGGGCGTTCTGAGCGATATGGGCGGGGTATACACACTCGGCATGTCGGAAGGAACCGTGGTTTCAAACAACGTCATTCACCACATCTACGCGTTTGATTACGGCGGCTGGGGACTGTATACCGACGAAGGCTCAACGGGTATCGTGCTGGAAAATAACCTGGTGTATGCCTGCAAAAGCTCTGGATTTCACCAGCATTACGGCAAAGACAACATCATTCGTAACAATATTTTTGCTGACAATATCAAGGCGCAGTTGCAGGGCACACGGGCCGAACCGCACCGGTCGTTTTCGTTTACCAATAACATCGTTTACTTTGATAGAGGTACGCTGTTGAGCAGCAACTGGGAGAAGTTCAACCTGACATCGGACCAAAACTGCTACTGGGACGCCCGGGCAAAAGAGCCGACATTTGGCAAAAAAACCGTTGCGGACTGGCAGCAAACAGGCCAAGATCAGCATTCAATTGTGGCCGATCCGGGGTTTGTTCATCCACAGGCTTTCGATTTCCGCTTGCAAAATACCGATGTGGTGCAGAAAATCGGTTTTAAACCGTTTGATTACAGCCAGGCGGGGGTATACGGCTCGATTGCCTGGCAGAATAAGGCCCGACTGGACCCCGCCATCGCGCAGGAGTTCGACGAAATGGTGGCACAGCACGAGAAAAAATAACTTCAATTGCGGTTTATTTATGCGACTCCTTGCAGCTTTTCTTTTTTCTAGTCTCTTTCTGGTTCCCACTGGCCAGGTCCGGGCGCAAACCGATACGCTGTCGGAAAGCCGGGAGTTTCTGGTTCGCGACGGTTTGCCGAATTTCTTCCGGAAGTTGCAAAAAGGCGGGCCGGTTTCGATTGCTTATTTCGGAGGCAGCATTACCGAAGCGGGCAATGGTTGGCGTGAACAATCGCTCAAATGGTTTCAGGAACGCGATCCGAAGGCGAATCTGACACACATCAACGCGGCTATTGGGGGAACAGGTTCTGACCTGGGTGCTTTTCGGCTTCAGCAACACGTGCTGGTTCACAAGCCTGATCTGGTGTTTGTCGAGTTTGCGGTGAATGATGGCGGGCAACAGCCGGAGAAAATTCATAAAGCGATGGAAGGGATTGTTCGGCAAATCTGGCGGCAAAATCGGAAAACTGACATTTGTTTTGTGTACACCCTGAACGCGTCGATGGCTCCGGTTCTGCTGGAGCGTCGGATGCCCAACTCGGTGCGGGCCATGGAACAGATCGCGAACCACTACGGTATTCCGTCGGTGCACATGGGGCTGGAAGTGATTCGGCTGGATCGGCAGGGCAAACTGGTCTGGGGCGGTAAAAAGGAAGACTATCCTGACAAGACCGTTTTCTCCCCCGACAAAACGCATCCGTATCCTGACACTGGCCACCGGCTGTATACCGAAGCGCTGGCGAAAGCCCTGCCCTCCATTGCTGCCGTTGGAAAACCCGGCGCACACCGCATCCCCCAACCGTTTGTGGCCGACAACTGGGAGAACGCCCGGATGATTTCTGTTCAATCGCTGACGAAACAAGGAAGCTGGCAGGCATTAACACCCGACAACGATACCGTGGCCCGGCAACTGAAAAACCGTTTTCCATACCTGGTAAAATCCAGCCAGCCGGGTGCGGCCCTCCAGGTCAAGTTCAAAGGAACCGTGGCTGGGCTTTATGACGTGATCGGTCCTGGCTGCGGGCAATACGCCGTTAGCGTCGATGGCGCACCGGCCACCTTGATTCCCCGGTTTGATAGTTATGCAACGTATTACCGCTCACACTACTTCTTTTTGCCAACCTTGCCCGATCAAACGCATAGCATTACCTTGACGGTTTCGCCGGAACCGCTGGACAAAGCCGCGATCCTTCAGAAACGCAACCAGACCATCACCAATCCGCGTCGGTACGCCGAAAATGCGGTATATGCCAGCCAGCTACTCATCATCGGCGAGCCCGCAAACTAACGCCGTATAAACTCTCCGAAAATCCAGGCTCTCCGGTTTTTTGGGTATCGCCAAAAATAGGTTGATCGTTAGCTTTGTGATAATTCTAGGGCGGTTTTTTGTAAAAAATGGAAATTGTTTTGTGAATAATTCCGTGTTTTTTGCGAAAAACGCATTCCAAATCCACAGGCTTTCCTAACTTTCGACTTTACTAAATCCATCAACAACAATGAGACGAAGGGATTTTATCCAGCTTTCCGGCCTGGGGTTGGGGGCGCTTATGGGATCGTCGGTTCCGGTATTGGGCGAAGCGGTTCCGCTGGAGCGGTTGCTGGAACCCCGCGCCGATGCGGCTCTGAAGAAGAAGCTGGCCGACGTGGCGCTGAATGCCGCCAAAAGCAAAGGAGCGACCTACGCTGATGTGCGCGTTGGACGGTATTTGCAGCAGTTTCTGTTTACGCGGGAAATGAAAGTGCAGAACATCACCAACGCCGAATCGTACGGTGTTGGAATCCGGGTTATCGCCGACGGCACCTGGGGATTTGCTGCCACCAGCGACGTGCGGCCCGAATCCATCGCCAAGTGCGCAGAAACGGCGGTTGCCATCGCCAAAGCCAACGCTAAAATCCAGAAAGAACCCGTTGATCTGGCCCCGCAAAAGGGCGTCGGGGACGTGAGCTGGAAAACACCCCTCAAGAAAAATGCGTTTGAAGTGCCGGTGCAGGAGAAAATCGACCTGCTGCTGAAGGTGAACGATGCCGCCCTGAAAAATGGTGCGGGTTTTGTAACGTCCAACCTCTTCTTTATCAACGAACAAAAATACTTTGCCTCCACCGACGGTTCGTACATCGATCAGGATATTCACCGCATTTGGCCAACCTTTACCGTTACCGCCGTGGACCGGCAGGCCGGAAAATTCAAAACCCGCGATGCGCTCAGCTCACCGATGGGCATGGGGTACGAATACCTGGATGGGTTGGCGTCGGACAAAATAGCCGGTCCAAACGGATTGATTAGCTACCGCAACTCCTACGACATGGTGGAAGATGCGACCGTAGCGGCCAGACAGGCCAAGGAAAAACTCACTGCCAAGTCAATTCAGCCGGGTAAATACGACCTTGTGCTCGACCCTAACCACCTTGGACTAACCATTCACGAATCCGTCGGTCACGCAACGGAGCTTGACCGCGTGCTGGGCTACGAAGCCAACTACGCCGGAACGAGCTTTGCGACACTGGACAAGTGGAAATCGAAAAACTTTAATTACGGCAGCAAGATCGTCAACATTGTGGCTGACAAAACGCAGCCCTACACGCTCGGAACCGTGGGCTACGACGACGAAGGCGTTCCGGCGAAAGAGTGGGATCTGATCAAAGACGGTATTCTGGTCAACTACCAGGCTATTCGCGATCAGGTTAAAATGCTGGGCGGAACCGAATCCAACGGCTGTTGCTACGCCGATAACTGGGATTCGATTCAGTTTCAGCGGATGCCCAATGTTTCGTTGAAACCCAGTACCGAAAAGCGATCCGTGTCCGACATGATCAAAGGCGTGGATAAAGGCATTTACATCCTGGGTCGCGGTTCGTATTCGATTGACCAGCAGCGGTATAACTTCCAGTTTGGCGGCCAGGTTTTCTACGAAATCAAAAACGGAAAGATTGCTGGGATGCTCGACGACGTAGCTTACCAGTCGAATACCCAGGAGTTCTGGAATTCGTGCGTGCAATTGTGTGACAAGGACGATTACCGGACGTTTGGCTCGTTTTTCGACGGCAAAGGCCAGCCGTCGCAGATCAGCGCGGTGTCGCACGGCTGTCCCACGACACGCTTCAACGGCGTCAATGTCATCAACACCGGTCGGAAGATCTGAAAAAGTTTAAGGTTTAAAGTTTAAACGTCTAACCTAGTGTGTGTTAGCTTCTTTATTCTTTAACCCTCAAACCTCAAACGTTAAACCAAAATGGCTATTCTGACGAAAGAAGAAGCAAAAAAAATACTGGACAAGGTATTGGGTTATTCCAAGGCTGACGAGATGAGCGTGAGCCTGGGCGGAAACCGGACCGGCAACATCCGCTACGCCCGTAACACGGTTTCGACGAGTGGCGAAACGGAAAACCTCTCACTGGCCGTAACTTCCGTGTTTGGCAAACGGGTCGGGTCGGCCACCATCAATGAGTTTGATGATGCGTCGCTGGAAAAAACCGTTCGGCGGGCGGAGGAAATTGCCAGACTAGCCCCCGAAAATCCGGAATATGTACCGATGCTGGGGCCGCAAAAATACAGCGACCCGGTGACCTATGCTGAGAGTACGGCCAAAATCAACCCGGAATTTCGGGCGCAGGCGGCTTTCGACAGCATCGAACCGTGCAGCAAAAAGAACCTGACAGCCGCCGGTTACATGGAAGACACGACCGGTTTTTCGGCTATTGCGAACAGTAAAGGGTTATTCGGTTATAATCCGTATACGTCGGTGGATTTTTCGGTAACAACTCGCACAGCCGATGGGACCGGTTCGGGTTACGTTTCCCGCGATTTTAACGATGTATCGAAGCTGAATACGAAAGCCGCTACGGAGATTGCTATGCAAAAGGCGTTGGCTTCGACCAACGCGAAGGCGCTCGAACCGGGAAAATACACGGTCATTCTGGAGCCCACGGCGGCCAGCGATCTGATTGGTCTGATGATGAATAGCCTGGATGCCCGTAATGCCGAGGAAGGGCGGAGCTTTCTGAGCCGAAAAG
Organism: Larkinella harenae; assembly: GCF_054780515.1. Classification (NCBI taxonomy): domain Bacteria; kingdom Pseudomonadati; phylum Bacteroidota; class Cytophagia; order Cytophagales; family Spirosomataceae; genus Larkinella; species Larkinella harenae. The sequence continues at coordinate 1,732,968 of NZ_BAAGWE010000001.1, forward strand.
GAGGTGGAACACGCCTGGGTGAAAAGTTTTTCGATGAGCGAATCACGATTTATTCGGATCCGGCTAACGTCGAAATTCCGGGAGCGCCCTTTGTCGGTGGGGGTGGAGGCCGGTTTGGGGGTGGTGCTGTTGATGGGCGACCGCAGGAGAAAACGCTGTGGGTTGAAAACGGCATCATCAAGAACATGAGTTATTCCCGTTACTGGGCGCAAAAAGCGGGGGTTAAAGCCGTACCACCGGCTAGCAATTTCGTTATGCAGGGCGGAACCCAGTCGCTGGCCGACCTGATTAAGAGCACCCAGAAAGGGATTCTGGTAACACGCTTTTGGTACATCCGGGCCGTCGATCCACAAACGCTGTTGTATACCGGTCTGACGCGTGATGGCACGTTTCTGATTGAAAATGGACAAATCAAATACCCGATCAAGAACTTCCGTTTTAACGAGAGTCCGATCATTATGCTCAACAACGTTGAAGCAATGGGAAAACCCGTTCGGGCCGGGGGCGTGCTGATTCCGCCGATGAAAATCCGGGATTTTACGTTCAGTTCGCTGTCTGACGCCGTGTAAGCGGAAGCTGTTCGGGAGTCATAACGTGGCGGGTTTTAAAGGCGCGTCCGGCCTTTCGCAAGCAAAGAGCGGGAGGTTCAACATCCCGTGCAACAATCACATCAGGGAATATCCCCCAATTTGGAGGAGGTTTTACCGGCACTTATTTCGCACTTTTAACGGTATCCGTCAAGGTGGCCACTGTCGGGTTATTCGCAGAAGACGTAACATGAACCGTTTTTTCGGCAGATAGTCACAGAAAAACGACCGGATTTCGTTTCTTTTTTAACCGTATCACTTTATTAACAAACAACATTGAATCGTCGAGATTTTCTTCAATGGACCGGCCTGGGCGCAGGCGCTTTCCTGTTGCCCGGTAGCACAGTTATTGGACGTTCGGTAGCGCCGGAAGCCCTGCTCGAACCCGGAGTGGACGTGGCCGTCAAAAAACGCCTGGCCGATGCGGCCTTGAATGCCGCTAAATCGAAAGGCGCCAGTTACACCGATGTTCGGATTGGCCGGTATTTGCGGCAGTTTGTTGTCACGCGCGAAGACAAAGTTCAGAACATCGTCAACACCGAATCGTACGGGGTGGGCGTGCGCGTTATTGTGGATGGCTGCTGGGGATTTGCGTCCGTAGTAGACGCCAAGAGCGAAACGCAAACCGCCCGGGCTGCAGAGGAGGCCGTAGCGATTGCCAAGGCCAACGCCCGGTTGATGAAGCAACCCGTGCAGCTGGCACCGCAGAAAGGATTCGGCGAGGTAAGCTGGAAAGCACCCATCCGGAAAAATGCGTTTGAAGTACCTATCAAGGAGAAGGTCGATCTGCTATTGTCGGTCAACGACGCAGCCCTGAAAAACGGGGCGAACTACGTCAATTCAGTGCTGTTTATGGTCAACGAACAGAAGTATTTTGCTTCTTCGGACGGTTCGTACATCGATCAGGATATTCACCGGATCTGGCCCACATTTACCGTGACGACCATTGATGCCAAAACCGGTAAGTTCGAAACGCGGGATCAGTTGAGTGCACCGATGGGCATGGGGTATGATTACCTGCAGGCGAATCCGAGTGACAAAATAACCGGTATTACAACCCGTTACAACAAAGGGTACGACATGCTGGAAGACGTAGTTGCGGCTGCGAAACAGGCAAAACAGAAGCTGACGGCCAAGTCCGTGGAAGCCGGGAAGTACGACTTGGTGCTGGACCCTTCACACCTCTGGCTGACCATCCATGAATCCGTTGGACACCCGCTGGAACTGGATCGTGTGCTGGGCTACGAAGCGAATTTTGCCGGAACCTCGTTTGCGACGCTGGATAAATGGAAAACGAAGAATTTCAACTACGGTAGCAAGCAGGTAAATCTTTTTGCTGATAAGACGCAGGAAGGTTCGTTGGGCTTGGTCGGCTGGGACGACGAAGGCGTCAAAACCAAGCAGTGGGATTTGGTCAAAGACGGCACGCTGGTCAATTATCAGGCCATTCGGGATCAGGTCCATATCATCGGTGAAAACGAATCGCAGGGCTGTTGCTATGCCGATAGCTGGAGTTCGGTGCAGTTTCAGCGAATGGCCAATGTCTCGCTGGCGGCAGGTAAAACACCCCTGTCGGTCGAAAACATGATTAAGGATGTCAAAAAAGGCATTTACATCATTGGCGACGGTTCGTTCTCGATCGACCAGCAACGCTATAATTTTCAGTTTGGGGGGCAGTTATTCTACGAGATCAAGGACGGAAAAATTGCGGGTATGCTGAAAGACGTGGCCTACCAATCGAACACCCAGGAGTTCTGGAATTCCTGCGTGCAAATCTGCGATGAGAAGGATTACCGCCTGGGCGGATCGTTTTTTGATGGAAAAGGGCAGCCCATGCAGGTAAGCGCCGTGTCGCACGGTAGCTCAACCGCTCGATTCAATGGGGTGAACGTGATCAATACAGCGAGAAAAATCTAGTTTACAGTTTTCAGTTTACGGTACGGCCTCCGCTGCTACTGGCGCGCTATTCGTAGAATGCGTCAGGTACTGTAAACCAAAAACCGTACCCTATAGACCAACAAACCTGAAAGAAAATGGCAGTTATATTATCCGAAGCAGAAGCCAAGGCGTTGCTTCAGAAGGTACTGAGTTATTCCAAAGCCGACGAGTGCGAGGTGAATCTGTCGGGCGAGGAGCGGGGCAATATCCGGTACGCCCGGAACGAAGTCTCGACGAGTGGCGCTATGATTAACCAGAATTTACAGGTTCAGTCGTCGTTTGGCAAAAAAGTGGGCGTTGCCACCATCGACGAGTTTGACGATGCCTCACTGGAGAAGGTGGTGCGTCGGGCCGAGGAACTGGCGCAGCTGGCCCCCGAAAATCCGGAACATGTGGGCGTAATGGGGCCACAGCAGTACCTGAAATCAAACGGTTTTTTTGAATCAACGGCCAAGATCAATCCGGAAGCCCGGGCCGAGGCCGTGGCTAAAAGCCTCCAGGAATCAGGCAACCAGAAACTGGCTGCGGCCGGTTTCATGGAAGATTACCGGGGCTATTCGGCCATGATGAACTCCAAAGGGTTGTTTGCCTATTACCCCAGCACCAACGTGAATTTTTCGCTGACGGTGCGCACCGACGACGGAACCGGTTCGGGTTATGTGACGCGCGGCTACAGCGATTTTTCGAAACTGGATACCGCAGCGGCCAGCAAAATTGCCGTTCAGAAATGCCTGGGGTCGGTGGGCGCAAAGGCGCTCGAACCGGGAAAATATACCGTAATTCTGGAACCCACGGCGGCTGCGGTTCTGCTCGAAAATATCTTTTTCAGCATGGACGCCCGCAGTGCCGACGAAGGCCGTTCGTTTTTGAGCAAACCCGGCGGGAAAACCAAGCTGGGCGAAAAAATTGTGGACGAACGCGTAACGATCTATTCTGATCCAACAAATCCGGAACTGCCCGCATCCCCGTGGTCGGGCGATGGCCGGGCACAGGAGAAAATCAACTGGATCGAAAAAGGCGTGGTAAAAAACATGGCCTATTCGCGGTATTGGGCGCAGAAAAAGGGCGTGAAAGCCGTGCCGTATCCCAATAACGTGATCATGGCGGGCGGAACAGCCTCACTGGACGAGATGATCAAAAGCACGCAGCGCGGTATTCTGGTGACCAAGCTGTGGTACATCCGCTCCGTGGATCCGCAAACCCTGCTGTTGACGGGGCTGACCCGCGACGGGACGTTTTACATCGAAAACGGCAAAATCAAGCACCCGGTCAAGAATTTCCGGTTCAACGAAAGTCCGGTCATCATGCTCAATAACCTCGAGGCACTGGGCAAGCCGGAGCGCGTGGTGAGCACCGAATCGGATTCCAATTACCTGATTCCGCCGATGAAAATCCGGGAGTTTACGTTTAGTAGTCTTTCGGACGCGGTTTAGATTTTAAAGTTGTTTCGCAGACGGGGCCGCCCGGCGGTTAAGCGGAGAACATCAGAGGTGAGCAGAGGCTCCGCTAAACTCTTTTTAAGCTCCGCTTGTCTCTGCGAAACAACTCTTTATAATACGCAACTTCATCAACCTGCTTTTGAAACCTTTCTTTTTCACACGCATCCAGTATACCTCCGGCGATTGGGACACGGACCAGCGAATGCCCTCCAACCTGCTGCATTCACTGGTTCAGTATACCACCATACCGGTTGATGAGAAAGAACGGATTGTACAACTGACCAGTAACGAGCTTTTTAAAAGTCCGTTCTGCTACCTGAGCGGGCATAAGCTGGTGGAGTTTTCGACGCAGGAGCGGGAGCACTTCAAACGCTACGTGCAGAATGGCGGTTTTGTATTTGTTGATGATTGCAACCACGACATCGACGGCCTGTTTGCCAAATCGTTTGAGCAGGAAATGGCTCGCACATTTGGCTCGAAAGCGTTGCAGAAAATTCCGAATACCCACGCGATTTACAAAAGCTTTTTTCAGTTTGAAGGGCCGCCAACCACCACGTTCGAGTTGAACGGCTGGGGCGATGACCTTGTCCATGATTACCTCAAAGCCATCTCGATAAACGGACGCATTGGCGTTCTCTACAGCAATAAAGATTACGGTTGTGAATGGGATTATGACTTTCGCAACAAACGATTTCTGGCCGAAGATAATACCAAATTCGGGGTCAATATTGTTACCTACGCATTAACTGCTTAGCTATTGGAAACCAAGGAACTGACGCATTATAAAACACTCGTTGGTAAGCTTCCGCACCTGAAAAAAGAGATTGCCAAGGTGATTGTCGGACAGCAGGAAGCCATTGATCAAGTGCTGATTGCCCTGCTGGCGGGCGGCCACTGCCTACTCGAAGGAGTACCCGGACTGGCTAAAACGCTGCTGGTGAAAACAATGGCAGATGCCTTGGACATGCATTTCAAGCGGATTCAGTTTACACCCGACCTGATGCCGGGCGATATCGTGGGCACGGAAATTCTGGAAGAAGATCATCAGTCGGGCAAGAAATTTTTTAAGTTCAACCGGGGGCCAATCTTTGCCAACGTGGTGCTGGCCGACGAAATTAACCGGACACCACCCAAAACGCAGGCGGCTTTGCTGGAAGCCATGCAGGAATACAAGGTTACGTACAGCGGTTCCGACTACGAACTGCCGCGGCCCTTTCTGATTATTGCCACTCAGAATCCTATTGAACAGGCCGGAACCTATCCGCTACCCGAAGCCCAGCTCGATCGGTTTCTGCTGTACATCAAACTGAGTTACCCGTCGGAGCAGGAGGAGCTGGATGTGTTGAAAAGTACCACCGGAACGGCCCGCCCGGTGCTGAAAACCGTACTGACGGATCAGGAAATTATTGATTTGCAGAACTTGACGCGGCAGGTCCACATCAGCGAGGAATTGATTGGGTCTATCAACAAACTAGTTCGCTCGACTCGTCCGGAAAGCAGTTCGTCGGCTTTCGTTAAACAGTGGTGCGACTGGGGCGCGGGGCCGCGGGCGGGGCAGGCCCTGGTACTTTGTGCCAAAGCCCGGGCGGTGTTGCACGAACGGTTTTCGGTGATTCCAGACGATATTCAAACGCTGGCGTACCCGATTCTGCGCCACCGCATCGCCCTGAATTTTCGCGCCGAAGCGGAAAGCGTGACGACGGATCAGGTGATCGGGGAACTGTTGAAATAGGTTCTTTGGTTTACGATTTTCATTTTATGGTGTGCATCAACGAATCGTAAATTATAAACCGTAAACCCTGAACTGTAAACCGAAAACCGTAATGCTGTTAACCACGGACCTCATCAAGCTCAATAATCTGCAATTGGCCGGCAAACTGGTCAGTGATGAACTGCTGTTGGGTATCCACGCCAGCAAGCGTTCCGGTTCGGGTACGGAGTTTGAACAATACCGGCATTACGAACCGGGCGACGATCCCAAACGCATTGACTGGAAGCTGTTTGCCCGGACGAATAAACATTTAGTCCGCGAGTCGGCCACGGAAAGTAACCTGCAAATCCGGTTTTTGCTGGATTTATCCGGGTCAATGAATTACAAGGAAAAGGACGTTAGCCGACTGGATTACGCAAAAATTCTACTGGCATCGCTGGCTTATTTAGGGTACCGTCAGAACGATCAAATGAGCTTATACGGTCTGCAAAATGGCAGCTTGCCAGCGCTTGTACCGTCGGGGAAGCAAGCATTTCAGCGGATCTTGTTTGCGCTGCAAAATGCCACCGCTTCCGGACCGTGGTTGCCCGGCTCGTCCCGGTTTCCGGAATTTCAGCAGAAGCAGAAAGAGTTGCTGGTGATGGTGTCTGATTTGTGGCAAGTGGACGACGAATGGTTACAATTGGTGAAAGCCATGACTAGTCAGCGACGGGAGATGGTGATTTTTCAATTGCTCGGCGAACAGGAAACGGTGCTCAATCTCAACGGTTTTTACCGTTTTAAAGATCTGGAGACGGGCCGGGAAGTAGAAATACAGGCCGAATCCGTCCGGGAAACGTACCAACAGACGGTTTCTGACTATCTGAAGAAACTGGAAGAAGATTTGTGGTTACCACATGTGCATTTAATCCGTGTAAAGCTCAGCGAACCCGTCGGGCGGGCGTTGAGCAATTTTTTGACCCAAAGGAGAGTCTGATGGAGTTCGTACAACCGTACATGCTATGGGGGATGGCGGCCGTCATCATTCCGGTCGCCATTCATTTCTGGCATCAGAAAAAAGGGCAGCCGATTGACTGGGCCGCCATGCGCTGGCTGCTGGAAAAAGATCAGCAACAACAACGAGGGCTCAAAATCGACAACCTGCTGTTGCTCTTACTCCGCTGTTTACTTATTCTGTTGCTGGCTTTTTTACTAAGTCAACCAATTGTTAATCAACGAACAAGGTCAGCTGCGATTCGGAAAATTCATCTGGTGCAAGCGGAAAAAGGGGTCACGGAAAATTTTCGGTTTGAACTGGAAGAAGCCCTTCGGACAGGCGAAGCGGTTTACTGGATCAATACCGTTCCGGAACCGGTCAGGCAGCTGACGCAGTTGCCCGACCCGCGCCCCTTCAACGCCGGGGTTTTACAAACGGCGATTAACAACACGCTGGACGAAAATACGGCTCTGCACCTGTATGTGGTCAATGACCAGCGATTGGCCGAAATGCCCTTTATTCAGGTTCCGGCTACGTATCAGCTACACACCGTAGCCGATTCGGTCCGGAAACCGTTGCGCAGTTACCTGGCGTTTTCGGCGAATAAAAATGCATTTGTGGACCAGGCTGGTCGGCTGACCACGAACTCGACTCTGGCCCCTGCTGTTCGCTACACATCGACGCCCGCCCACGCTGGTTCGCTGGCGGTTTTGGTCGAATTTAAGGATAAAACCGAGGAGCAGACGGTTTTGGCCGCGATCCGGGCGCTGACGGAAGTCTATTCGCTTGCTCTGCAACTGGATATTCAAAAAAATAACACCCGAGCGTACGATTGGATCTTGACGGATCAGGACGTGGCAAATCCCAATCCGAAAACGCTTTATGTGGTTTCGAACCAGTTGAAAATACCGACGGCACCGAATGTGGTATACACCCCGGAAAGGTTCAGTCCGCAAAGCGCTGACCGGGTTCGGAATGGGCAGCTGCCAGAATGGCTGGGTGATGCCCTGGTACGGCATTTCAATCTGAATCCGAAACCGCTATTCCTGAGCGAACAACAGCTACGTACATTGTTTATTCCGACGGCGAAACCTGTATCAGGACCGATGCAAACGGTTCGTAATTGGCTCGTGCTGGCCCTGGTTATCGTGGTGGGAGTTGAGCGCTGGCTCGCTTTACGAAAGAACGCATGAACGAACTTAAACGAACCCTGACGATCATCACCCGTCAGCTGGTAGCCAACGCCCTGCTGAATAGCTTGTTGCTGGGGCTGACGCTGGGCCTGGGTGCCCGACTGTTGGGTTTTTCGCCGGTTTGGGCGGTGGTGATGGGCGGGCTAGGCTTCGGAATGGGCGCTTGGCTGACCCGACTTTTTACCGACAAAAAAACGCAGGCTGTCGCTATCCTTCACCAAGCCGTTGGCGATGCAGAGTACAGTTTGGCCTTGCTAACCAAAAACGAGCTGAATATCGCCGAACAGCTTCAATTGGAGCGATTGAACGAACGGGTGCAAACCGTCCGGCTTCCGGCCCGGCAATTCGTATCGGTAGTTTTTTCAAAAACCGGGTGGTACGGCTTTTTGATGCTGGGGTTGCTGGGCGTTTATTACGGTTATCCACAACTTCGGTCGAATGCACCCAATCAGAAACAAATAACGGAGAATATACCGTTCCGCAATGGACAAAAAACGCTTATTTCTCCAACCTTTCAATCGGCGAGCTTGCGGATTACTCCGCCCAGTTATACGGGTTTACCCGCAACGGAATCGCCGGAATTGAATACGGTGGCCGTGAGCGGTTCGTCGCTTCGGTGGCTGGTCAAATTCAGCGAACAACGCGCATTATCAGTCCGGCTGGTGAACAGTCGGGGGGAAGAACTTGCTTTTCAGCCAACCCAGGTGGGGTTTGAGTACCGGGATCGGTTGGTTAGTTCCGGAATCTACGCGTTGAAAGCGTACTGGCGGCTACCTTCCGGCCAGGATTCACTGGTTTACCAGTCCGAATTTTACCGGCTTGAAGCCCGGCCTGATCTGGCACCGAAAATCCAGCCGGATTCCAAAGAATTGTACCAGTTTCATTTTTTGAAAGATTCTAAAAGACTGCGCATTTCGGCCCGGATTTTCGATGATTTCAGCGTTCGTCAGGCTTACATTGTTGCTACGGTGGCGCGTGGTTCCGGCGAAAGTGTGAAATTCCGGGAGGTGAAGTTTCCGCTGCCCAAAACCAATTTCAAGAATGCGCGACTGAGCCAAACCATTGATCTGAACGCGTTGAATTTTACGCCCGGTGACGAGCTTTACTATTATTGGGCGGCTATTGACAACAAGCAGCCGGAAGCCAACTTTACGAAATCGGATACCTATTTTGTGGTTTACAAAGACACCGCCCGGGTTGAAGAGGCTGAGCTGGCCACGATGGCGGTGAACATCATGCCGGAATATTTCCGGAGTCAGCGACAAATCATCATCGATACCGAAAAGCTAGTGGCCCGGCGGAAAAAGCTGGCGGTCAAGGATTTTAAAAGTGCCTCCAACGAAATTGGCTTTGATCAGAAAGTGCTGCGGCTCCGGTATGGGCAGTATCTGGGCGAAGAGTTTGAAAATTCAATTGGCGGGCACGACCTCCAACCCGAAGGCAACGTGCTGGATGGCTTTATTCACAAACACGATACAGAGGCCGAGAAAGATGCGCCTAAATCGTTTGCCTTCAAGATGATTGAAAAGGCAGAAGAGACTCAGCATAAGGAATTGCCAGCGCCTGGGGCGCACGGCCATGACCACGGCGGAAAATCGGCGGAAAGTGAAAATAAAGACCCCGTGGCGGCCTTGATGGAGCAATACATTCATTCGCACGATGATGGGGAAGCGAATACCTTTTACGAGCAATCGACCCGCAGTTTATTGAAAATGGCCTTGGAGCAAATGTGGCAGTCGGAGTTGCATCTGCGCTTGTATGAGCCGGAAAAAGCCCTGCCGTTCGAAAATAAAGCCTTGGTTTATTTGAAAGCTGCCCAGCACAAAGCCCGGACGTTCGTGAAGAAAAGCGGCTACGATCCGCCCCCGATCAAGGAAAAAGAAGTCCGTTTGACGGGCGAATTAACGAAAGTGAACACCAGCTTTACGCAGGAACGCCAGTATGACCAGGCCCGGGTTGAGCAACTGGTGAGCGAGGTGCTGGGCTTTTTGGAGTTGAAAAAGATTAGTCCGCAGCAGCAGATAACCATTCAGAAATTGAGTACGGCCTTGACCAATTCCGTCCTGAACAGCGGCTTGTCGAATTGGGCAGTGCTGACGGGGTTACAGAAGCTAGGCAGTGGAAAGACCCTCTCCGGCCCGGAAAAGGCGGATTTGAAAACAAAACTGCTGGCGGTAGCCGGGTTCTCGGCGCGTGACCGGTCCACGGCACAACCCGGATCGTACGCCAGCGAACGAAAATTAGAACAAGCGTTTTGGCGGCATTTGAAATGAAACTAACGGACCGGTTGACCATCCATTTTGATCCGAGTGATCTCGCCAGCTGGTTTGTGCTGGCCTGTCTGGTTGGTCTGATGGTATTGCAGGTTTTGTTAATTATTAGGAATCAGCAGATTACGGTTTTTCGAAAAGGTCTCCGGGTGGTGCTGAATGGGTGGCTGTGGCTGGTTTTAGTAGGCTATTTTCTGGATGTGGATTGGACGGTTTCTGAATCGGGGAAAACCGTATTATTGGCGGACCAAACCGTTCCGGCCGACTACCTGAATGGACTGAAAAGCAGCCTGAATATTCAGCGAGCCGTTCGGGTCGACGCATTCAAAGAACCCGCTTTCCGGGCGCAATTGGTGGAGGGCAAAATCGATTCGATCCTTTTGGTTGGAGCGGTTTTTTCGCCCGACATTTTGGGCCAGCTGAGCCGCCAGGGAGTGCATTTGATTCCGTATTATCCGCCCGACCAGGTGCAGCAGATTCGGTGGAAAGCTGTGCTTCGGCAGGGCGAAATGCAAACCGTGCGGGGCAGTATTGAATTGGCGCAAAAACAGACGCTGACGGTCCGGTTTGGGAATCAGACGCTTGACAGCTTGGAACTAGAAAAGGGATACCGGGAATTCAATCTTCAGTTCCCGGTTTTGGCGCAGGGGCGCACGGAGGTGGAGCTGTTGCTGGGGCAAAAACCGTTGGATACGCTTCGTTTTTTTACTCGAAAACCAGCGCCCGTTTCGTACCAGTTTATCCTGGATAGTCCAGATTTTGAGAGTAAAACCCTCGCCAACTGGCTTGGTAAACGGGGGCATTCGGTGGAGGTGACGTCGGCGATTTCGAAAGACATTCGTAACCGGATTCAAATCAACCGCCCGGCTCCGGCCGACGTGATCGTGACGGACCCGATCCATGCAGGTCATGCGGCTGTCAAAAAAGCCGTTGCGCAGGGAAAACCGGTGTTTTTTATGAACGGGACGGAGCCGGAGACCGATAGCAAAGCCATCAATCGGGCGTTGGGAACCCGCTGGAGCGTAAAGAAAATCTCGAATGAGGCCACGGTATCGGTTGGCCAGGGTATTCAGGCGTTGCCGTACCAATTCCGCGAAGCCGCGAATCATTTTCCCGTTGCGGGCTACCCGGTGGCGGTGCAGCAAATTGGCGCTCTTGTTGGCTACAGTTTGTTGGGAGACACGTTTCCGTTAGAGTTAAGTGGAGATAGTGTGGCGTATAACCGAGTCTGGACCGCCGTTTTTGCGCAACTGTTGCCTTCTTCCAGGAATACGATTCAACTGGATGCACCGGTTTTTTCCGGGCTACAAGCACGGCTTTACTTCAACAACTGGGTTGATAAACCCGCTATGGTTCAGGTTGGTACGGATACGGCTCGCCTGAATTATTCGGCCCTCAACGGGTTGTCGGCGGAAGCATTCTGGCTACCCAGCCGGGCGGGCTGGCAGGCTTTGCCGGACTCGGTGGCGATTTACGTAAACGATGCTGACCAAACGCCGGTTTTCGGGAGCGAACAACTGCGGGCGTATGTGCGTGCCCGTTCTCAGGAGAACCGCAGCCCGAAAACTGGGCCAGAAAGGGAATCTACGGCTAAAATTCCGGACGGGATCTGGCTGTTGCTATTCCTTGGCGGTTTGACTGCGCTTTGGATCGAACCCAAATTTAGCATTTGACCTATCGTAAAATTCCAGTAGCTTTGCGATTGTTTTTGGCCTTAAATCTTACGTACAATGCCCTATCTATTTACCTCAGAGTCAGTCTCTGAAGGACATCCCGATAAAGTTGCCGATCAGATTTCTGATGCATTAATTGACCATTTTCTGGCTTATGACCCTTCCAGCAAGGTCGCTTGTGAGACCTTGGTTACAACGGGTCAGGTGGTACTGGCGGGCGAGGTGAAAACAACGACCTACCTGGATGTTCAGAAAATTGCCCGGGAAGTCATCAAACGCATTGGCTACACCAAGAGTGAATATATGTTTGAAGCCGATTCGTGCGGTATTCTGTCAGCGATTCACGACCAGTCGGCGGATATTAACCAAGGGGTTGAACGTTCAAATCCGGAAGATCAGGGCGCGGGCGATCAGGGAATGATGTTTGGGTATGCGACCAACGAAACGGACAACTACATGCCGTTGCCGCTCGACCTGGCCCACAAAATTCTGCAGGAAATGTCGTACATCCGGAACCATGAGAAGGATGTGATGACCTACCTTCGGCCGGATGCCAAATCGCAGGTGACCATTGAATACAGCGATGATGATAAGCCGGTTCGGATTGATACCGTTGTTGTTTCGACACAGCATGATGATTTTGGGACCGACGCGGTTATGCTTGAGCGGATTCGTGAAGATGTGATCAACATTGTGATTCCACGTGTGAAAGCCAAGCTGAAACCGGAATTACAGGATTTGTTTAACAGCGATATCACGTATTATATCAACCCGACGGGTAAGTTTGTGATCGGCGGTCCACACGGCGATACGGGTCTGACGGGCCGTAAAATCATCGTTGATACCTACGGTGGCAAAGGCGCTCACGGTGGGGGAGCTTTCTCCGGCAAAGATCCTTCCAAAGTAGACCGTTCGGCGGCTTATGCAACACGGCATATTGCGAAGAACCTCGTAGCGGCCGGTTTGTGCGACCAGGTACTCGTTCAAGTTTCGTACGCCATTGGCGTGGCAAAACCGTGCGGGCTGTATGTAAACACTTACAATTCGGCCAAGGTGGACCTGACCGATGGTGAGATTGCGACCAAAATTGAAGAATTATTCGATATGCGTCCGTACGCGATTGAGCAACGGCTGAAACTGCGTAACCCCATTTATTCGGAAACCGCGGCTTATGGCCACATGGGACGCCAGAATCAGGTTGTTAAGAAGGTGTTTGGCGCCAATGGAAGCACAAAAGAAGTGGAAGTAGAACTGTTTACCTGGGAAAAACTTGACTACGTGGATAAAATTAAAGAAGCATTTGGTCTTTAAAATTTTTGAAACGTCATCCGTACCCAACAAAAAAGCCGTCTCGAAAAGACGGCTTTTTTGTTGGAATACAAGGGGTTAAAAATCGATGTCTTCATTAACGACATCTGCCTCTACCAACTCCTTGGACTCCTTAATCTGCTGAGCAGAGATATTTCGTTGTTTGTCTTTATGACGTTTCAGTTTATTTTTCAGGGTGTCGATGGCCATATCCGTTGCTTCCTCGAACGTGGTACCTTGCTGACGGACAAAAATGGAATCTCCCGGCAGGAACAATTTAACCTCAAAGATTTTCAACTTAATCTTACTGGTTTCACTTCCTTCCAGCCTTAAGTAAACCTCACCGCTAACGATTCGGTCGTTGAAGGTCTCAAGCTTGTTCAGCTTTTTTTGAATGAAATCCAGCAAACTTTGATCTGCCGTAAAGTGGACGCAATGAACTTGAATTCTCATACGTGTCGCATGGTTATAAAGTTAAACAAAGAACCCATGGACTACCTAAGTTTGGAAAATCAGGGGAAAGAATCAAGGGCCTGATCGAAATATCCAACTTGGGAAATTGTCCGTTTTTTTACGAATACTACCTCACAGGTCAAAACCACCACTTATCGTAACCAACCCCCGAAAGAGTTGATGTAAAAGTTCTTCTTATTGTCTAATTCCGGAATCTGATAAATCAGACGGAAAGCTGATTTTTAACAGGATTTTTAGCGGTTTTAGGTATTAACTACTTCGCCCCCGTTGACATGCATCACCTGGCCGGTCATGTAAGAGGCATCTTCCGAAGCCAGAAAAACGAACGCAGGTGCCACTTCGGCGGGTTGCCCTACGCGCTCCAAAGGAGTATCTTTCCCGAATGTAGCCACTGTTTCTTCCGATTTCGTGGAGACAATCAATGGAGTCCAGATGGGGCCGGGTGCCACGGCATTGACGCGGATGTTTCGCTCAACCAAATGCTGCGATAAAGAGCGCGTAAAAGCGGTTACTGCTCCTTTGGTGGACGCATAGTCGACGAGCGCTTTGCTGCCCCGGTACGAAACCACCGACGTGGTGTTGATGATGCAGTCGTACGCTCCCATGTGGGATAATGCCTGTTTAATAAGCCGGAAGAGGGCCAGAATATTGAGCTCAAAGGTTTCAATTAGTTGCTGGTCGGATATTGCCGTAAAGTCGTGCTGTTCAACATGATTGGCCGCATTGTTCACCAGGATGTTGATGTGGTGGTATTCGCGGACGACCTGCTCAATCAGTTGTCTGATAAATGCCGGGTCACGGAGGTCGCCGGCGATGAGCAGACAGCGTCTTCCCTCAGCTTCGATCAGGCTTTGGGTCTTCCGGGCATCCTTATCTTCACGTGGGTGGTAGACAATGGCCAGGTTGGCCCCTTCACGAGCAAAATGGACCGCAACCGCCCGGCCAATGCCGCTGTCGCCCCCGGTAATGAGCGCGATTTTATCCTGTAATTTGCCGCTGCCCTTGTAATCATCCCGGATGTAAATGGGCTGCGGGTGCATGAGCTCTTCCAGTCCCGGCTGTTCGTCTTGGTGCTGGGGCGGTGTTTCAAGTTCTAAATTCATGGTATTTCCGGTTATCAGGTATTGATAATCGTGCCGCCGTTGGGGTGGATGGTCTGGCCGGTAACATAACTGGCATCGTTGGAGGCCAAATACACATAGGCCGGCGCCACTTCGCTGGGCTGCCCGGGGCGTTTCATCGGGACATCCTGGCCAAACTCCGCCACTTGCTCGGCATCAACGGATGCGGGATTCAGGGGTGTCCAGATGGGGCCGGGCGCTACGCCATTAACGCGAATTTTTCGATCGGCCAGATTCGATGACAACGCCCGGGTAAAGCTCATGATCGCTCCTTTTGTAGCCGAATATTCCGGCAAATCGGCGCGTCCCTGGTAAGCCGTTACCGACGTGGTATTGATGATGCTGTCGCCTTCGTGCAGGTGCTTTACGGCCGCCCGCGTTACCCGAAAAAATGAGTAGATATTGATCTCGAAGGTGTTCACCAGGTCTTCGTCGGTCATTTCTTCAAACCGTTCGTGGGCCAATTGTATTGCTGCATTGTTGACCAGGATGTTCAATCGGCCATACTGGTGCACGGTATCGTCGACCAGGCGTTCACAGTAAGCCGGGTCGCGCAGGTCGCCCGGAAGGAGCAGACATGCTTTTCCTTCGGCTTCCACTAATTCGCGGGTTCGCTGGGCATCGCCTTCTTCGCGTGGGGTATACGCAATGGCAACGTCAGCTCCTTCTCTCGCGAAATGCACGGCTACGGCGCGACCAATGCCACTGTCACCGCCTGTAATCAGCGCTACTTTGTCTTTTAATTTGCCGGATCCAACGTAGGTATGCCGAATCACTTTGGGTTGCGGAATTAATTCGCTTTCCAGCCCGGGCTGTACGTCCTGGTGCTGGGGAGGGATTTTTGTTTCCATACCGTTCTTCCCGAGGTTGAGTAAATCAGAAAGCTGATTAAACAAGGAAGAAAGACAAAATGATTAGTACCGCAGCGGGATTTTTTCACATCTCATGTCTCTCCTCTTTTGTCTAAATTCAGAACTCAAACCGTCCGGTATTGATTGGATTCTGTTATCAAACGGGACAATCCTGCCAGCCGTATACGGTTAATTATACGGCTGGCAGGGTTTTAAACGGTTCTTTTTCAGGTAGTTTGGAGGGGTAGTTCGGAGGTCAGAGCCTGCCAGATTTTATCGTATACCTCAATAGCCTGCAACGGTTGATCAGTTTGTTGATCCTGGCGGGATGACACAAAAACCGGATGATAGGCAGGTTGGGTACCGACACGGCCGTGTGAGCCTTTGATCAACGTGGCATCCAGCGGAATGACATTCATCAGATAGCGGAAACCCAGCTTTTTACGAATGAGTTTATACCCGGCTTTTAGCTTGACCAGCGGGTTGGCCGGGTCCATGAACATTTCGACCGGATCATAGCCTGGCTTCCGGTGAATGTCAACCAGCCGGGCATAGTCCGGGGCTTTGGTATCGTCGAACCAGTAATAGTAGGTAAACCAGCTTTGGGCGTCGGCCATCACCACAAAATCACCCGACCGTTCGTTGTCGATGTGGTGTTGCTGCTTACCAACTTCGTCCAGAATTAATTCAATACCGGGCGTTTTTTCCAGAATGGAGCGCACCTGTGCCGTACAAGCGGGATCGTTGATGTAAATGTGAGCCACCTGGTGATCGGCCACCGCGAACGCCCGCGACGCCCCCGCATCCAGTAGTTCCAATCCCTGTTCAACGCGGACATTAATCAAACCGGCTTCACGAAACAGCCGATTCAGGTGAATGGGCTGACTGACATTGGTAATGCCGTATTCCGACAATATGATAATTTCGGCGTTTTGCCGTTCGTAGTGCTGAATCAGGTCTTTGAGTACGTCGTCAATCTCGTGAAGTTCCTTCGAGATTTTACCCAAATCCTGCCCGAATTTCTGGAGGCAGTAGTCCAGGTGCGGCAGGTAGATCAGCGTTAATGTCGGGTTGTGCCAGCGATCCACCAGCAGCGATGCATCAGCAATCCAGCGGGTTGATTTGATGTTGGCGTTGGGGCCCCAAAAGTTGAACAGCGGAAACGTCCCCAGGGCTTCCTGAAGCCGGTCGCGCAGGTCGGAGGGATGGCTGTAACAGTCGGGAGCTTTTACCCCGTCGGCGTGGTATTGGGGGCGTGGAGTTACCGAAAAGTCGGCGGATGAGTACATATTGTACCACCAGAACATTTTGGAAACCGTGAACGACGGATCAAGTTGCCGGGCGCGTTCCCAGATTTTCTCGCCATTTACCAGCTTATTGGATTGTTTCCAGAATTTGATTTCGCAATCGGTTCGGTCGTACCAGCCGTTGCCCACAATGCCGGTTTCGGTGGGCCATTTTCCCGTGACATACGCCGATTGAACCGCCGTGGTGACGGCCGGTAGCATGGGTTCAATGGAAGACAACTGCTTATCGGCGATCCATCGTTTCAGGAAAGGAGTGTGTTCGCCAATGAGGGAAGCCGACAGGCCAACTACGTCGATTACTACGGTTTTTTTCATACAACACGTTTCAAAACCCATTCCAACTCGCGCCCGATGGAGTCGTTCAGCCGCATTTTCAAATCTTCCGGCAGCACTTCCCAGGTATATGTTTCAACTTCCAGTTGTGCTGTGAACGGTTTTTCACGCTGCAAACGGAGCACCTCAATGATGTCATCCTGCGTGGATTGCAACAGACCGTAATCATTCACAAACAGGGGTACGTGGAAGTGCGATCGCCATTCGACATGGGTTTTGTCAAAGGCGAGCAGCGCTTCCGGCAAATCCGGAAACCGCAGCAGGTCACCGGCGTCATTTCGCGCTACTACCTGATGCAGGTACGTGGGTTCGTTGAACCACCTGAATTGCTCCAGAACGGCTTCGCGGCTATTTTCCTCTACCGGAAAAGTGGCCTTCAAGGCTGCACTAATCTGTATTTTGCCCACTTTCAGGTCGTTGTCCTGGAGTTTTGTCAACACCTCTTCCGGGCGTTCGTAGCCGACCGCAAAATGGCAGACATCATAACACAACTGGACGTGTTCCCGCAGAGCCGCTTCGCACTCGCCCGCCGACAGACCGAACTCGTCGTTCAGTCGCTCGATGCCGATGGGCAGCAAATAAAGGTTAAACCATTCGATGAATTCATCGGCGGTTTCCAGCAAACCGTCGGGTTCGGGCTCAATATCCAGGTGAAGGCTCAGGCCTTCCTGCTGTTTGATCCGAACCAGTTCTTCCACCACCGTGAGCAGACGCTGGGTGGTCGCTTCAAAAGCCAGATCGCGTTGATCGCGGTTGTTCCACGAAAACCAATACCGGTACGAAAGCGGTGAGGTAGAAATTCCAGCCTCGGTCAGCTTCGTCGAAGGATGGGTGGTCAGCAAAGCCGCCAGTTGCCGGAAAAGCCGGATGGTATACTCAACCCGCTCCGCCGTGCGCCAGTCGGGAGCGTGAACCTGGTCTTTGACGCGGGTCCAGTGAAAACCGCCGTACGGAAAACCATTCATCGTAAACACGTAACAATCCGTATCCGCCAGCCACTGCTGAAATTCCCGAAACCGTTCCGGTTGGCTGAGTTCCTGGCTGGCAATGTTGGACAGACGAAGGCCAAGACCAAAGGGAGCGTTGGGGGAAAGTGCCTGCTTGAGCGTTGGGACGGCCTGTTGCAGCGCGATGAAATGCTCGGCCCAGTGTTCACCGGCGTGAATATTGGTGCAATAGCCTAAATGTCCGAGGGGTGTTTTCATGCGGGCTGGGTTTCGTCTTCTTTCAGTTTGCCAATCACGTGGCGGATGAGGTCCGGATTCATTTCGTGGACTTCTACCCCGTGCCCAATGGCGTCGAGCAGCATAATGGTTAGTTGGCCGCCCAGGTGTTCCCGAAATTCATTGAGACCTTTCAGAATACCGTTGCCCTCCAAAGCGGGGTGAAAGAGGGAAAACCCGAGGGTTCGCTCCAGATTCAGAATGCGGGTTGCATCAGCTTCGCTCAGCCAGCCTAGTTGCTGGGAGTACAGACTATCGAGGGCAATGCCAATGGCAACAGCTTCGCCGTGGCGAATCTCAAAATCTGTCAGTTGTTCGAGTTTGTGGGCGCTCCAGTGGCCAAAGTCGAGCGGACGGGAAGACCCCATCTCGAACGGATCGCCACTGGCGATATGGTTCAGGTGCAACTCCGCGCAGCGGTGGACCAGGTACTGCATGGCGGTCAGGTCGCGGGCCGCCAGTTTTTCGGCTTGTGCTTCCAGCCATTCGAAGAAAGCCTGATCTTTGATTAACGCCACTTTGATGGCTTCGGAAATACCCGCCCGCCAGTCGCGGTCGTCGAGGGTGGTCAGAAATTGGAGGTCATTGAAAACCGCAATGGGCGGGGCGAATGCACCTAAAAAATTCTTCTTGCCCCGGTAATTAACGCCGTTTTTAACGCCAATACCCGAATCGTTCTGCGACAGAACCGTCGTTGGAATGCGGATATGCCGAATACCCCGGTGGGAGATGGCGGCAACGTAGCCAACCAGATCGAGCACCGATCCACCGCCGATAGCCACGACGTACGAGTGCCGGTCGATACCGTAGCGATCAATCGCTTCGACAATTTGTTCCACCAGCGCCGGATCGTTTTTGGCACCTTCTCCGCCCGGAATAACGATTAAGTCGGGGACGAGATCGACCAGCGAAAGGGTGGAAAAATAGGTCTTGATCTGCTGAATTAAATCAGGATGGTTGGCTGTAACTCCTTCATCCAGAATGAATAGGAGTTTCTTGCGAAATCCTTCCGTATGCTGTTTTTTCAGGAAGTCAAGTAAGGTTGGGTTAGTACTTTCAAACAGTTGATCGGAAAAATAAACGTCGTAAGTGAACCGAACACTGAATGCTTGGTGAAGGGTGTTCATTCCTCGCAATGATGGTTGATAAAATGTAAAGTTACTAATAAAACAAACCTGATGGCTTGTCTTTTAGAACATGCAATTGCTTCGATCGGTTCGGCTAGGTGACCGCAAAAACGTTGGCCAGGAGCCGGGATAGCGGCAAGAGACAAACGACCAGCATCGCCAGCGGGAAAGAAGCAAAAGCTGCTACCCAGGCGGCATTCATAACGATCAACGACAAAACACCCGCTTTAACAGCCATACCAATGTTGTGGCCCTTGGGATGACGGATGGCGTGCCAGAGCGGGGGAAAAATAAAATACCCAAATAGCAGCAGAAACGGGAAGGCAGTTCCCAGGTGATCTTGCCGATGGGCAATGGCCGCAATGCAGCCGATGACCAAGCCGTAGAGCAACCCGGCTACGCGCAGAATTCCGGCGTTTCCGCCGTGCACTTCGCCCCGGCTGATCATGGTGATGGCGGCAATATACACAATGGGAATAAGCCCCAGCGCCCCCCATACCATGACCTGATCCGGCAGGATGCTGATGCCCAGTGCCAGATTCAGGCCCCGGCACAAGCCCATGTTCAACGGCCCGAGCAACGCACTGTGTTTCCCGAATTTGTCGTAAACCAGCGACGCAATGCTGATGGCAACCGCCAGCCAGCCCGCGGTTGAGTTGACTAGCCAGGCGGCTGCAATCCCGATTGCCAGCAGGAATAGCCCCAGCATCGTTGCGGCCTGTAGGCTGACCTGTCCGCTCGGAATGGGTCGTTCCGGGCGCTCAAGAGCGTCCAGTTCGGCGTCAAAAACGTCGTTGAACACCACTCCTCCGCCATACAATCCTACTGTCGACAAACAAAGCCAGCCCACCGGTACGGGGTCAGCGTCGGGAATCAGATAGTACCCGGCAATGGCCATACCCGCTATAACATCAGCAACAGCGGTAATCAGGTTGGCGGGGCGCGTTAAGCGGAGAAGCGGAAGAAGCATGGTAAAATACACGATGAAGTATGAATGATGAAAGTATACGTAATGAACTAGGCTAACGCGTGGTTAAAATTCATCGGTTATAATTCATCATTCAATTATAATTCATCATTCTATGATTGTGGACGATTTGTCTACGCGGGGTGCTTGGCCTCCACGGAGCACTGAGCTGCCGTTGTAGCGCTGACTTTGGTCGATACCAAGGGGTTGTTCAAGATCTTCCAGACTGAGCTGACCACTCTGGGCAAAAGCCGTCACGGCGTTCTGGAAAGTGACCAGTCGAATGGTTTCGTCGGCAATACCACGTTCCTTCATCAAAGCTGCGGTTTTGGGCAAAGCCAGCGGATCGCTGATGCCCCAGTCGGCAGCCGAGTTGATCATGATGCGTTCCGGTCCGTATTGTTTGACCACCTCAACCATGCGCTCGTTGCCCATTTTTGTGAATGGGTAAATGGTAAATCCGGCCCAGAAGCCCCGATCCAGTACTTCCTTCACCGTTTCCTCATTATTATGATCGACGATCACCATGCCGGGGTCCAGACCATGTTCCAGCGCGATGTCCATGCTGCGGCTGGTTCCCTGTTTTTTGTCGCGGTGGGGTGTATGAATCTGCACGGGTAAGTTGGCCTCCTTGGCCAGATCGAGCTGCGCGCGGTAGTATTTTTCTTCGGCTGGGGTCTGGTCGTCAAAACCAATTTCACCAACGCCCACAACACCTTCCTTGTAGATAAACAACGGCAGAATTTCCATCACCTGCTCGGCCAGCGCTTCGTTGTTGGCTTCCTTGGAGTTCAGGCCAATGGTGCAATAGTGCCGGATACCGAACTGTGAGGCCCGAAACCGTTCCCAGCCTACCAGACTGGCGAAATAATCGCGGAATGAATCGACACCCGTGCGCGGTTGCCCGAGCCAGAAAGCCGGCTCAATCAGGGCCACAATACCAGCATCGGCCATCGCCTGATAATCGTCCGTGGTGCGGGAAGTCATGTGGACGTGCATGTCGAAGAACTTCATGCCCCGTACAGTATCTAAAAAACTCATAGTGGTAGCTGAACTTGTCTAAAAACAAAGGTAGTCGGCCTGCAACCCAGTTGCAAGGGCCGAAGCCGCGTGGCTTCGCTCATACCACGAAAAAACGATAAAGATTTATTAAAACAGGAGCGAAAAACGTTTAGTTAATAGGGTGGATACCCCGGTATCGATCCATTTTAAATCAATTGTACAACTTTGTTTTATTAGCTATGAAGTCCATATTAAAGATTCTGCTGTGGCTGGGTGTAGGTGTAGGGTTCGGAAGTGGAATCAGTTCCTGCCGTCCCGATCCGCTGGATAATTTGTCGCCTGAAGAAAGTCAGGTGTTTATCACCAACCGTGACCGTTCGGCCAATTTTGCTACCTATAAAACGTTCAGTCTACCGGATTCGGTGATTGAAGTTTCGAATGACCAGGCGCGTGTTTCGCTGACGGGACTCGAGACGCCGTTCCTGAATCGACTGGCGCAGGAGCTGACCAGCCGGGGATATACGCGGGTAAACCGTCGGGACAGCACGGATTTGGGAGTTGCCGTTATGCGGATCAACAACAGTTATATTGGGGTCAATTCGATGCCTTTTTCGCCCTATTACCTCGATTATTGGGGCTTTGGCGGCCTGGGAGGCTGGGGCGGTTTCAATCCGTATTTCCCCAACTACTATTCGTTCTATGAGGTGAGTGAATCGTACTGGATGATTCAATTGATCGATTTGAAAAATCCGAATACGGCGGATCAGGAATTGAATGTGATCTGGCAGGCGCAGATTCGTGGCAACGGTATTTTCGACGCCAATTCCATCGACGCAATGCTCACGAAAGTGTTTGAACAGTCATCGTATTTACGGGCAAATCAGTAATCGTAACGAAAAGAACTGAGGCAAGAGTGCGTCGGCTTCGTCGGTATTTAGCCACTCACGTCTTTTGCCTCATTTCTTGAAGCTAATCCATTTTTAAAGTCATGAATAAGAAGATCATATTCAGTATCATCGGTTTTTTCTGGGCGCTGGGGTCGTTTGCGCAAATTGGTGCCGACCCGGACGATTCGCAGAAAGCCTTTCAGAACACACTCTATAATCGGTTTGTATCGGGCCGGATTACGGCTTTTTACGGAGCCAGTTTGCCGCTGGGGAGTCTGCCCAATTATATCGATAAAACCGGGGGACGTAATTTTTCCGTAGCCGTTGAAGCCATGTTTCCGGGACGGTTTTCGGTGGGCGGACGCATCGGACATCAATACATCAGCGAACGACTGCCCCGCCAGACTTATTCCTTCGACGACGGGTCGGATATCTCGGCGGTACAAACCCGCACGTTAACGGTGGTGCCCTTAATGGCCATCGGTTCGGTATATCTGAACGATATCCATGCAACGGTTCGGCCGTATTTGCAGCTAGGGGCCGGTGGCGCTTATGTGGATTACACGAAGTACTACGGCACCTTGGCGGACCAGAAGACGGGCGTTCGGACTGCGGTGGCTCCGGCCATTGGTGCGAAGTTTCAATTTGGTAAAAATAACAACTTCGGGGGCGAGTTACAGGCGCAGTATCAGAATGTCTTTTTCAAGTATAATGAGCTGAACAACAGTGCCAATCTGATGTTGTCGGTCGGTTTGTCGTACCGCTGGTTATAACCATATGCACGGACTAGGCGGGGTCGCCCGCCGGTCCGTGCATATGGAATAGCTGTTCTAATTCGGTTTGAGTGGATTCGGTAACGAACGGTTTAATCAGCGTCCAGAGCGCGGGGTGAATACTGCGTCCGGCAGCCCGGCGTTCCTGGGCGTAATCGATAGCGATACGGGCTAGTTTTTCGTTGGCCCGTTCGGTAAAACCCCTAATCTGTTCAACGGTTTTGTCGCTGAAAAACGCCTTCATAACCAGTTGATTCCAGGCGGGTTCGTCCAGCTGCTCCGCAGGGTAGGGGTTCTGAATCATCAGCGCTTCTTGCACGGGTCCGATGTTACTCCGTACGGCTTCTGTTGCCAGAAACCGCCAGTGTTCCGGAAAATGAAAGACGGGCAGGGCCGAATACAGCGCCACTAATTCATTCATTTCGGCGGCTTTGAATAAGGTTTCGATGGTGCTGGTGTAGGTCCCCGGGTCATTGGGTGACAACTGCAACAACCACCAAACGCGCGCCAGCCGGTCGAGCGTCCAGCCCTCAACCGTAAAACCGTGGCGGAGTTCCTGAATTGTTTGTGCCGTAGTAGGCGAAACCGTAACGAGGGCTCGTCCTACAAAACGCGGAATGGCCGTAAAAACGCGGTAGAAGATGGCCGTCGTCGGGGTTTGGTGATACGCATCGGCTTGTTGCGTCAGGTAGTTGAGGGCTTTTTCGGCGTTAGGTTGTCGTTCGATCAGCTCCAGCAGGGCGTTGGAAAGTGCGGAAGAATTCATGCCGTAAATGTAGCAAGCAGATCACCGTTTGCCAACTCACCCCGCTTTCGGGTGCGCCTGGTTGTAGGCTTTCTTGAGCTTATCAATAGTAGTGTGGGTGTATATCTGGGTTGCGGCCAGACTACTATGACCCAACAGGTCCTTAATCGCATTCAGATCGGCCCCACGGTTGAGCAGGTGTGTAGCGTAGGTATGACGCAATACGTGCGGACTTTTCTTCTCCAGCGTTGTTACCAGTTCTAAATACCGTTTTACAATCCGCTGAATCAAAACTGGATACGCCCGGACGCCCTGGTCACTCAGGATTAGGTAGGTGGGGTCCGATTTAGGTCCAAATTCGGTTTCTTTGGCTTGCTGGTACTGCTGAATCAGTGCAAACAGCGGTTGAGGCACGGGAATAATCCGGTGTTTATTCCGCTTGCCCAAAACCGTGATGGTTTTCTCGTACAGGCTCACATCCGCCATTTTCAGACCCACCAGTTCGGCCAGCCGGATGCCGGTACCGTAGAGCAGCTCGAGCACCAGCTTGTCGCGCAATCCCTTGAAATCGTCCGGAAAATCAACGCCGTCCAGCAGCGTTTCCATCGGTTTTTCTTCCACAAAAACCGGTATTTTCTTACTGGTTTTCAGCGCTGAAACTTTCAGCGTGGGATCGGTAGTAATGATTTTTCGACGCATCAGAAAACCGTAAAAACTGCGGAGCGTAGCAATTTTGCGGTTTACTGAGGTTTTGTCCATGCCCGATTCAACCAGGCTGACAATCCAGGAGCGAATCTGGTGAAAGGTGGCCTGCTCGGGTTGGTCCAGCTCGTAATCACTTTTCAAATACGCCAGGAACTGATCCAGGTCAGTTCGATACGCCGTGAGGGTATGATGGCTCAGGCGTTTTTCGTAGCGGATATGTTCGAGAAAGAGCGTGACCATAAGAATGCAGCCGAAAAGTAAACAAAAGAAAATAAAAAAGCAGTAAGCGATGCCTACTGCCAATCCGTGCTGTTGCCGTTGCGTATTTCAGACTATGCTTCGCTGTTGCTACCGTACATTTTTTCACGGTAAACGGCTTTCAGAATTTCCTGACGACGTTTGATCGATGGTTTCTGGAAGGCAGTGCGCGAACGCAGAGCGCGTAATACGCCGGTTTTCTCAAATTTCTTTTTAAAACGCTTCAGCGCTTTATCAATTGACTCGTTTTCTTTGACGTTTATGATGAGCATATCCTGCTATTCGTTAATTTTCTAGTATCAAACGGATTGCAAAGGTAGGCTTCCGAAAGGAAAAAAACAATAGTTTTGCGCGAAATGATTCAGCCCGAAACGGTTGGCACACCTGGGAGTAGCCGCAGTGGCAAAACCGCCAACCAACCATACGGCCTTCGAAACCGTTTAACCAGCAGACTATTTAAATTCCGTTTATGAAAAAAGCCGTTATTGACCTCGGAACGAACACTTTTCATTTAATGATCATGGAAAGGGACCAGACGCTTTTCCGGGAAAGTCGACCGGCTAAAATTGGGAAAGCGGGCATCAACCAGGGCATTATTACCGAGGACGCGACGGAGCGGGCTATTGCCGTTTTGCAGTACTTCCGGAGCGTGCTCGACCGGTACCAGATTCCGGCGGAACAGGCTGTGGCAATCGGTACCAGTGCGATACGAAACGCCGGAAATCAGGCCGAATTTATGGAACGGGTTCGCCGGGAAACGGGGATTATCATTCGTTCGATCTCGGGCGAACAGGAAGCGGACTACATCTATGCCGGGGTGCGGGCGGCTGGTGCGCTGGATCAGCAGATGGCGCTGGTGGTTGATATTGGGGGCGGAAGCGTCGAGTTTATCCTGGGTACCCAACAACGGGTCTACTGGAAACAGAGCTTTGAAATCGGCGGGCAGCGCTTGCTGGAACGGTTTATGGAAACTGATCCCATCAGCACCTCGGCAGTGGCTCGTATGAGTCGTTATTTTCAGGAGCAGTTGTTGCCGCTGACCAACGCCGTCCATCAGTACGCACCTGTGGCGCTGGTGGGCTCTTCCGGTGCATTCGATACACTCATTGACATGCAGTATAAGCACGAAAAAGGCGAGTTGCCGCCGGAGGATCAGACAACGACTGTATTGCCACTGGATGCGTTTTACCGCTACTACGAGCTGGTACTGACCCGAAACCGGGCGGAGCGGATGCAATTGCCGGGCATGATCGAACTGCGGGTGGATATGATTGTGGTGAGCGTTTGCCTGATTGATTACATTCTGCGAAATTACGAGATTCCGCAGATTCGGGTTTCCACGTATTCGTTGAAAGAAGGCGTTTTGGCGGAAGGGCATCATTTAAAAAGTGGATCGTTTTGAGCCAGAACCAGGACGAAGCGTGCAGTAGCCACATGGCGGATTGCGTTGCCGGTCGCCTGCGGATGCTATCGCGGATGATTACTTCGTTGTATAATGAAGCCTTTGCGGCTGAAGACGTTACCTTTGCGCAAGCCAGCCTGCTGATGCAGATTTTGTTGCAGCCCGGCGTGCGGCAGGTAGTTTTGTCGAAGCGGTTACAGATTGAAAAATCAGCTTTGAGCCGGGATATTCAACTGCTGCAACGAAAAGGCTGGTTGACCGGTCAGGTCCGGAACGGTTTGTTTCTGACCGAACCGGGTGTTCAGATCGCCCAACGGTGCCAGACCATCTGGCAGGCGTTGCACCAGCGGGTTGAAGCACAACTGGGCAACGAAACAATTGAGGCATTGGCGCAAATTTCCCGGCAGGTTTTTAATTTGAAATCAACTAATTAAACCATACTATCTTACATACGAATGGCCATAGAAAGAGAACGGTCTTACAACTGGGAAGATCCGATGCAGGGCGCGCAGGCTGCCAAGACCATGTCCGGACTGGAGTATCTACAAAGTATTCTGGATGGTGAAAACCCATTACCACCGATTTGCCAGACGATGGATTTTGATCCGGTAGCCATGGAAGATGGCAAAGCGGTTTTTGCCGTGACGCCCTCCGAGTTCCATTACAACCCCATCGGCGTAGTCCACGGTGGCTTGCTGAGCACCCTTTGTGATTCCGCGATGGGTTGTGCTATTCATACCAAGCTGGCGGCTGGCGCAGGCTACACGACCCTCGAACTGAAAGTGAATCTGGTGCGACCTGTTACGGCCAAAACCGGTAAGCTTACCTGTACGGGCACCGTGATCCATGTCGGGCGGAGTGTTGCCACCGCCGAAGCCCGGGTGGAAGACGAGCAAGGCAAACTGTATGCGCACGCAACATCGACGTGTATGATTTTTCAATAAAAGAAGGAGGGATGGAAAGCGGTTTCTTTCCATCCCTATCCTCCGCTTATTTTCTGTAAATCGTTGTGGCGGCTGCCTGGGCAGAAGCCAGAATGGTTAGATCCGCAATGGTGACGTGGGGTGGTGCCGTCACGGCGTAGACAACCGCATCGGCAATGTCGCTGGCTGTGAGGGGCGTGAATCCTTCGTAAACCTTAGTGGCCCGGGCTTCGTCACCCTTAAACCGAACCAATGAAAACTCGGTTTCGACGGCACCGGGGGCTACATTCGTAACCCGAATACCGTGCTGGGTCAGGTCCAGTCGCATGCCTTCGCTCAACGCTTCAACGGCGGCTTTGGAAGCACAATATACTCCGCCATTGGCGTAGGTTTGTTTGCCGGCAATGGAGCTGATGTTGACGATATGCCCCCGGCCCCGCTCCACCATGCCCGGCGTTACGGCTTTGGAAACATACAACAGCCCTTTTACATTGCCGTCAATCATCGCATCCCAATCGTCAATATTCCCTTCCTGAATTGGGCCGAGACCGTGGGCGTTTCCGGCGTTGTTAATTAAAATATCGACGACTTTCCAATCACCCGGTAGGGAGTCCACAGCGGATTCCACCGCAGCCCGGTCGCGTACGTCGAAATTGAGAATATGACAGTCCGATTGCTGGCTGAGCGTCTGTTGGAGCTCATCCAGCCGATCCTGGCGTCTTCCACACAGAATCAGCCGGTAATTTAGTTTGGCAAAGGCATTGGCAATGGCCAGACCGATGCCCGAAGTGGCGCCGGTAATTAAGGCAGTTGGAGTCATTTTGATGGATTATTAGTTGACAACGGTTTCTGAAAAAGTTGAGAATCAGGTGCAGCGATACGTCCCAAGCGGTTTTAGGGAGCTAGTATAGTACTTTTTTAGTGATTCTTTTCTAACTTGGGACATAGACCATTTGTTGATGAACGCCATTTTTTCCTTTCTTTTTCTGCTCTTTATTATTCTTTTGCCATCCGATCGGGATACCCGGAAAGCGCATAAAATTCACCAGCGTGTACTGACACTCGATACCCACGCCGATGCCCCGATCAACATGATTAGAAAGGGGTTCGATGTGGGCGAACGACACGATCGAGTGCGGGATCAATCCCAGATTGACTTTCCGCGGATGAAGGAAGGGGACATGGATGCCATGTTTTTTGCGGTATACATGGCACAGGGGCCGCGCACGGTTGAGGGCCACGCCAAGGCAAAGATCAAAGCACTCGAGATTTTCCAAAGCATTCACGACGCCCTGCAAAAACACCCCGATCAGGCCGAACTGGCCACCACGCCGGCCGACGCCTATCGGATTGAGAAAGCCGGAAAGCGGGCGGTTTTTATTGGTATGGAGAACGGGTATCCGGTGGGCGAAGATCTTTCCCTGTTGAAAACTTATTACGATTTGGGATGTCGATACATTACGCTATCTCACTTTGCCAATAATGCCATCTGCGATTCGGCTACGGATCCCGATGGGCCGTTGCACGACGGATTGAGTGCTTTCGGGAAAAAGGTAGTGCAGGAAATGAACCGGCTGGGTATTATGATCGACGTTTCGCACGTTTCTGATAAATCGTTTTACGATGCGCTGGCCCTGTCAAAAGCGCCGTTGATTGCCTCTCACTCCAACGTGCGGGCACTTTGTGATTTTCCGCGAAACATGACCGATGAGATGATCAAAGCACTGGCTGCAAAAGGGGGCGTTATCCAGGTCAATTTTGTGAGCGACTACCTGCGAAAACCGTCGGATGAACACCGGCAGGCGTTGAATGCTGTCCGGATGTCTGGCGTTGGCCGTGTGGTAACGCCAGAATTACAGGCGAAGCTCGATGCCAAGGCAGACTCCATTCAGAAGCGGTATGCTTATGAGCGAGCCAGCGTGGCCGATCTGGTGAAACACATCGATTACATTGTTCGTCTGGTTGGCGTTGACCACGTTGGCATCGGCAGCGATTTTGACGGCGGAGGGGGCGTCAATGGGCTGGAAGACGTCAGCCAGATTGAAGCCCTGACGCTGGCGCTGGTCAAACGGGGGTATTCGGAAAAAGATATTGCCAAAATCTGGGGTGGAAATCTGCTGCGGGTGCTGGGGCAGGCCAAAGTGAATCCCTAGTTAGAGCCAGCCAGCGGGCTTTTTAGCAAGCCGACTCCGTGTGGTTGACCAGAGGGATTTGCGCAGGCTCACGAAACCGCCCGTCGTATTTTTGTACAATTGCCCGGAGTCGATGGCTAGGGCGGCCGTCAGCCAGGTGCCACCAAGCCAGGAGACTGGCATACCGAGCTGAAGGATGGAAGACCATTGGGGGAGTTTTTTGGGAAAAGGGAAATTATAGGTGCCCCTGTTTTCGCTGTAAGACACTTTCGCCATAAAAGTAAGCGTGCCTGCAACAGTTGCCTGAAAACCAATGTGAGCCATCTTGACCCGGTTGTTGTTCACCACATAACCAATCCGATTCTCGGGCTTTGCATCAATCAAACGAGTTAAAAACGGTGTTCCAATAACCCGGTTTCGATAAATCCAGCCTTCCTGATACTGGGCATGATTAAAATTGTTGTCACCTCCCCAGCCAAATTGTAAATCCTTCATAGCCGGATCTCCGCTTTGGAAAACCGTTGTCAAATATTCGATATTGACCCCATTGATCTGAATAAAGGCGTTGCTGGGTCTGGTGGTCCGCAGGCGAATACCGTACAGCCCATCCGGAAAACTCTGAAAAAGAAAGCTGGAGGCATCCTCGAAGGAGTGCTGGTGGTACGCCAGGATGTTCAGACCGTTGAGTGATGTTTCCAGCGCGAAATCGCTGCTGCCGACGTGGTTGCCGTACATATTTTCCCAGTCGAATTGGGTGATCCGGTCGTTGTTTAAACCGTTGGTGCGGATCGCAAACATGACATTGGGTAAATCGCTGAACCGGTTAGGCATCTGGCCATTGACGGCAATTGAATTATCCGGTAAATAGGTGGTACGACCCGCCCACTGCACGCTGTGATTGATACCGGCATAAAAACGTAGCCGCGACGAAGGCCGGCCAAACCGCCATATCACGGATTTCTGATGCAGGTAGGAACGTTTAACATACCAGGTATTTCCAAACCAGCCGTGCGCCAGGAATGCGTTGATGGCGAGCCAGCCTCCCGACCGAAACGGAATAAACCCCCGCGTTCCGAACTGAACTTTAGGAATAGGTAGGGCGTTCCCCGACCAGCTATATGAGCCCGATGAAAGCGTAGAATCGACCAGTCCGATAACTTCGCGTCGACGGCCCGCCACCAATTCGAACCAGCGGTGGGTCAGCCTGATGTGTGCTTCCGGCAGTAAAATCTGGCTGTTTTTTTCGGCATTTGCAATGCCTTCTGCTGCATAGGATACTGTCCATTCACGATCGGGCCGGATAAAAGACCGGACGGATGTTGTATCTGTGAGTAAAAGAGAGCCTTGTACGCCAAGCCGGAGGGTTGCGCCGGGCGACGATAAAGGAATAATACCATACTGGTTGGCCCGCAACCAGAACGGGCTGCGGTCGGATGTCGAGCCGAAGATACCGGCTTCAGCGTAAACCGTACTCTGGTGAGGATGTGGGGATTGGGCGAACGTGATGCATGTAACGAAAAAACAGAGAAAAGGTAGGTAGTAGAGTTTATTCATAGAGCAAAAAAATGCAAATGTTTACTTCTATACAACATTTGGTTACATGCTACTATCATTATTAGCCTTACTTGACCTACTCTTTTATTAAAAGGAAAAAATAAAGCCGGTAACAGAGTTGCTACCGGCTTTATTTTTTCAAAAAAGCTAGCTGTTATGCTTTTTCGCAGAATTCTTCGAACGCCATTTCCAGGTGTTGCGCAATCATCTGGGCCGAACGACCTTCGATGTGGTGACGTTCGATGAAATGCACCAGCTCACCATCTTTAAAAATACCAATTGAGGGCGAAGAAGGAGGGTAGGGCAGCAGGTAATCGCGCATGCGGGCCGTTGCGTCCATATCAACTCCCGCAAAAACCGTTACCAGTTTATCCGGTTTGATGCCGCTCTGCGCCAGAGCCGCTTTTACACCCGGACGGGCCGCACCAGCCGCACAACCGCAAACCGAATTGACAACCACAAGCATGGTGCCTTCGGCATTGTCCATAACCTCGTCAACTTTCTCGGCCGTATTCAGGTCCTCGAACCCGGCGCTCAGGAGATCGTCCTTCATCGGGGCAACTAAATGTGGAGGATACATATCGTTATTCTTGTTTATTGATTTAAAATATTGCGTTTTATTGACTCATTCCTTACATAAATCCTAGCTCCAGTTTGGCCACTTCCGACATCATTTCAGTCGTGTAGGGTGGGTCAAACGTAAGCTCGACGCTGACGTCGTTAACGGCCTCAATGGCCCGAACCTTAGCCTCAATTTCGCCCGGAATAGTGCCTGCAGAAGGGCAGGAGGGCGAAGTCAGCGTCATCAGGATGTATACGTTATTAACCGGAAAGATTTTGATTTCGTAGATCAGGCCCAATTCATAAACATCGACCGGAATTTCCGGGTCGTAAACTTCTTTCAGGGCTTTTATAACTTCTTCTTTCAGTTCAGACTCGTTCATGATCATTTCCGTTAAAGAGTAGGCCGGTCGGCGGTTGGTTTGTGGCTAAGTTGCTCGGTGGCAAAGTGCTTCATCTGCTGAATCATTGACGCGAGCCCCCCGGCACGGCGTGAGGTTACTAAGTTACTCAATCCAATCCGGTCGATAAAATACAGCTCGGCGTTGGCAACGGTTTCCGGTTTTTCGTCCGAAAGCACCCGGATGAGCAGACTGACCAATCCCTTGCTAATCTGGGCAGTTGGTTCACTGTCGGCTTCAAAATGAACGGTATTGCCCTGCATCTCGGAGTGTAGCCACACCTTCGACTGACAGCCACGGATCAGGTTATTGTCCGTCTGGAACTGCTCCGGCATAGGGGGGAGTTTTTTGCCTAAATCAATGATGTATTGCGTTTTATCGAGCTGATCGTCAAAGAGATCAAATTCTTCGATAATCTCGTCCTGTTTTTCGTTAATTGTCATTGTATTCGACCAAGATCACCGGCTGAATGCCTGATGGCTACATTTTATAGGTAGATAACTAAACCGGCGGGTTTCATACCTGATACTTTATTGTCTTGCTGAGATCAGTACAGTGACAATTACAGCATCATCTTCTGCACCCGGTGCAAGCCCTGCACGAGCCGGTCGATTTCTTCTTTTGTGTTGTAAACCGCAAAGGAGGCCCGGGTGGTTCCCGTAATGTTAAACCGTCGCATCAAGGGTTGCGCACAATGGTGACCCGTGCGGACGGCAATCCCTTGCTGATCGAGAATTACGCCGGTGTCCTGGTGGTGAATACCGTCGATAACAAACGAGATAACGCTAATTTTTTCGGCTCCCTGACCGATAATTTTCAAACCGGCTATACTTTGCAGGGCGTCGGTGGCGTATTCGAGCAGGCTATGTTCGTAGGTGGCTACTTTATGCTTGCCGAGGGTTTCGATATATTCCAGGGCGGCATAAACCGCAATGACATCGGCGATGTTGGGCGTTCCGGCTTCGAATTTATAGGGCAAATCGTTGTAGGTGGTTTTTTCGAATGTCACCTCCTTGATCATTTCACCACCTCCCCGCCAGGGGGGCATTGAATTCAAGACGTCACGTTTGCCGTATAGAACGCCCATGCCCGTCGGGCCGTACAGTTTATGCGCCGAGAAAACGTAAAAATCCGCATCCAGCTTCTGAACGTCGATATCGATATGCGAGCTGGCCTGCGCCCCGTCAATCAGTACTTTGGCACCAACGGCGTGGGCCTTTTCAATAATGGTTTTTACGGGATTGATAATGCCCATTGCGTTGGAAACGTGCACCACCGATACGAACTTGGTCCGTTCGGAAAGCAGTTTCTCGTATTCTTCCAGAATCAGATCGCCGTTGTCGTCAATCGGAATCACTTTCAGAACACACCCTTTTTCCTCGCACAACATCTGCCAGGGAACGATATTGGAGTGATGTTCCATTGTGGTGATGATAATCTCATCCCCTTCGTTCAGAAACCGTCGCCCGTAGGTCTGCGCCACCAGGTTAATACCGTCGGTGGTCCCATACGTAAAGATGATTTCTTCGACATGGGCGGCATTCAAAAACTGTTGAATAGCCCGGCGTGACTGTTCAAAAGCCGAGGTTGCTTTTTCGGCCAGGGTATGGATACCCCGGTGGATATTGGCGTTGTACCCTTCATAATACCGGGCCAGAGCATTCAGGACGGGCAACGGTTTTTGGGTGGTAGCCGCATTATCAAAATACACCAGCTGCCGGCCATTCACGACCTGATCGAGAATCGGGAAATCCTGGCGGATGGCCTGTATGTTCAGTATTTCGTGGGGGGCGATTTGCATTGGAATGATGAGTTATGAATTATGAGTTATGAATTAAGACGGAGCTGCCCGTGCGGTGATAAGTTATTTCTCAACTCATAATTCTTAACCCATAATTCGTAATTATCGTGCGAGTTTGGCCTGAATACGGCGCTCGATCTGTTCGCGCAGAACGTCGATTTTGATTTTTTGAATCACGTCTTCGGCAAAAGCGTACATCAGCAGTGACTGGGCTTCTTCTTTCGGAATGCCGCGCGAACGCATGTAAAACAAGGCTTCCTCGTTGAGTTTACCCGTGGTGGTGCCGTGCGAACATTTCACATCGTCGGCAAAAATCTCCAGCTGGGGTTTGGTATTCATCGAGGCTTCGTTCGACAGAACCACGTTTTTGCAGGATTGGTACGCGTTGGTTTTCTGCGCATCTTCCTGGACGAAAATTTTGCCGTTGAAAACGCCCGTCGAGCGGTCTTCCAGGATTCCTTTATACAACTCGTTACTGTGCGAATTCGGTTTGCGGTGATCCACCAGCGTGTGGTTGTCGATGTGTTGCCGGCCGTTCGGGAAATATAAACCGTACATATGGGCCTCACAATTCGATCCGTCGAGTGCAATGTTCAGGTTGTTGCGGATAAATCCGCCATCGAGGGTGATCGTTGCGGAGTAAAAATGGCTGCTCTCTTTCTGGTCCACCTGCGTTGTCCCGATGTGATACGCCATATCCGACTCATTCTGAACTTTGTAATACTCCATCCGGGCGTCTTCAGCCAGCACAATTTCAGTGACGACGTTGGTAAAGCTGGCCTGGTCGCCCAGGGTTCGGAACGATTCGGCAACTTTGACTTCCGCGTTTTCGCTGACAATGAACAGGTTGCGGGGTTGAGAGGCCACGTTTACCTGCCGGGCGTCGGAAATAAAGCGCAGAATGGTGGGCACTTCGACGGTGGTATGAGCCGGAACGTGAATCACCACACCTTCGCTTGCAAATGCCGTATTCAGGGCCGTAAAGGCATTGTCCTGGTAGTCTGCATATTTGGCGAAATACTGCGTCAGCAGTTCGGGCATCGTTTTAATCGCTTCTGACAGCGGAGTGATCGATAGCTGGTCGGCGGGGCTGACAATCTTCGATAACTCGGGCCGATACCGTCCATTGATAAAGTACAGAACATTCCCGGCCAGATTGGAAGAATCCAACTGAACCAGATCATCCGCCGTAGCCTGAGAAACAGCGTCGAACTCGAAGACTTCCTTAATTAACGTATTGACATTGGTATATTTCCACTCTTCGTGTTTGACGGTTGGAAAACCCAGCCGGTCGAACTGGTTAAGAGCCTCACGGCGAATCTGGTGAAAGGGCGATTTACTGGCCCCGTTCATCCGCTCTTCCGAGCTTCTGAAATCCGCCAGCAGTTGCGATTTAAGATCGTTATTGGGCTGATTATTCATTTGAGTCAGTTAGGAGTTAAGAGCTAAGAGTTAAATGGTTGATTGAGCCTCAACCAATTCATAATTCCTAACTCATAACTTGAAAGTTATACCGTTTCTACTTCGGCTTTGATCCAGTCGTACCCTTTTTCTTCCAGCTCAAGCGCCAGTTCTTTCGGGCCGGATTTTACGATACGGCCTTTGTAGAGTACGTGAACATAGTCCGGAACGATGTAATCCAGCAGGCGTTGGTAGTGCGTTACCACAATGGTAGCCCGTTCCGGTGAGCGCAGCTGGTTTACACCTTCGGCCACAATCCGCAGGGCGTCAATGTCCAGTCCCGAATCGGTTTCGTCCAGAATCGCCAGTTTAGGTTCCAGCATGGCCATCTGAAAAATCTCATTCCGTTTTTTCTCGCCACCCGAAAACCCTTCGTTCAGCGATCGGCTGAGCAAGGATTGGTCGATATTGACCAGTTTCATTTTTTCCTTCATCAGCTTCAGAAACTGAACGGCGTCCAGTGGGTCTTGGCCACGGTATTTCCGGATTTCGTTCATGGCCGTTTTCAGGAAGTTGGTCGTGCTCACGCCCGGAATTTCAACGGGGTACTGAAACGCCAGGAAGATTCCTTCCGCGGCCCGTTCTTCCGGTGCCATTTCCAACAGATCGTTGCCTTCAAATACAACGCTACCACCGGTTACGTCATAATCTTCACGACCGGACAACACCGACGCGAGGGTACTTTTGCCGGAACCGTTCGGTCCCATAATTGCGTGTACTTCACCGGCTTTGACTTCCAGGTTGATACCCTTCAATATTTCTTTACTGCCAATGGATGCTTGTAAATTGCTAATAGTTAGCATAATGGAAGGTTGATTTCTACTTAATTAAACTGCAAAGTTAATCGATCGCGCGATAGCTGCACGATTCAATAACAATTTAGAGCCGTTAAAAGTTGACACTCACCGGATTTCATTCACGGGTTGGGATGACTTTTTTTTCGCTACCCAATGCTTTACCTTGCAATCGGAAGTAATTTCCCTTTCCGGCAATGAATTCAATGCAGAATGGCAACCAGCAACCCGCAAAACAGGAGATCAGCGTAACCTCGGAGATCGGTCCGTTGAAGCGCCTTTTGATCCACAGTCCCGATCGGGGATTGGGCAAAGTTGTGCCCTCCAAAGCTCAGGATTGGCTTTTTGAAGATATTGTGCATCTGGAAACGATGCGGAAAGAAGAGTACGATTATTACGTAAAAATCCTGCTGTACTTTCTGGATCCCGATAAGATCCGGGGCAAACTGGACGATATTGATGCCGACACCACCCGCAATTTCTTCAAGCCGGACCATCCAGACTATTTCCGTTCTGATGCTGTGATCGATATCCAGCGCCTGCTGGCCGAGATTCTGGAGGACGAAGTGATCCGAACCCGGTTGATTTCGGGTATTTGCGCCGTCGAGCGGTGTAGCTTTGCCATTCAAACCCAGTTGTATACGTACGACCCGATCGAGCTGTCTAAGATTCTGATTTCTGGCTCTTTACCCGATCGAACTATGCTGTTTGCGCCCTTGCCGAATTTCATTTTTACGCGTGATATTGGCATCGTTATCAACAGCTACATCTTGTTGAACAAACCCGCCAAGCTGGCCCGAACGCGTGAAGCGTTCCTGGCTCAATACATCTTTTTCTACCACCCGCTGTTCAGTAGCTACCGGGATAAAATTATCGAAATTCCGGATAACGAACACCACTTTCTATTGCCCGATAACGAGCTCAGTCACGATTATTCCCGTTCGACGCTCGAAGGTGGGGATGTGATGATGGTGGCGAAAAATCACCTGGTAATCGGATGCAGCGAACGGACTACCTTATATGCCGCCCAGCAAGTCATTCGGATCGTTTTTGAGAAGAAAATTGTTGATAAAGTCACCATTATCAAAATTCCGAAAAAACGGGATTTTATGCACATCGACACCATCTTCACGCAGGTGAAACGGAATATGTGGGTGTTGCTGGGGTCACTGGGCCGGGTGGGCGATGAGGCCAAGAAGAGCGATTTGCTGCATTTTCTGGCTCCTAAAGAAGTGCCCGAATCGCTGCGGATCATCCAGTTTATACGAGGGGCGGAACACGCACCCGTTGACTACGAAAATCTGGAAGATTTGCTTACGGCAATCAGCCAGGACGACCTGGGATGTACAGAACCGGTCCGGTTCATCTATTCTGGAAATAACGAATTTCCGTTTGGCGCCCGCGAGCAGTGGACCGATTCCTGCAATTTGCTGGCGTTGAAAGAAGGGGTTGTCATCGGTTATGACCGCAATGACAAAACCCTGGAAGCGTTTCGGCAGGCAGGCTTTGAAACCGTGGGTGCGGCCGATTTGCTGGCGCGTTTTGAGCGCGGAGATACGAGCCCGGACCAGCTGGAAAATACCTTTATCCTGTTGCCCTCCGCCGAACTATCGCGGGCTCGGGGCGGTTCCCACTGCATGAGTTTGCCGTTATTACGTGCTGAATTATAAACTTAACCCTAACGTATGCAATCACAGACTACGTCAACCCTATTGATGATCC
Organism: Larkinella harenae; assembly: GCF_054780515.1. NCBI lineage: Bacteria > Pseudomonadati > Bacteroidota > Cytophagia > Cytophagales > Spirosomataceae > Larkinella > Larkinella harenae. Next base: position 1,770,587 of record NZ_BAAGWE010000001.1, read on the forward strand.
GGCCCGTTCGGTTTGGTTTCAACGAGCAAACGGCCGCAAGCAACGCTTTTCAGGATGCTACGCTGGCCACGAATGAACCGGAAAAAGTTCAGCAAGAAGCGCTTCGCGAGTTTGATGAAATGGCCCGGCAGCTGGGGGCTGCTGGCGTCAATGTGATTATCTACGAGGATACGTTAGAGCAAAATACGCCTGATTCTATTTTTCCCAACAACTGGGTGTCGTTTCACTTCAGCGGTACGGTGGTGCTGTATCCGATGCAGGCCGAAAACCGTCGCCAGGAGCGGAGGCTAGACATTATCGACGATCTGGGCAAAGAATATCACGTGGCCAAAATTGTTGACCTGACTCAATTTGAGCGGGAAGGAAAGTTTCTGGAAGGAACCGGCAGCATGGTGCTTGACCGGATGAAGCGGATTGCCTACGCCTGTTTGTCACCCCGAACCAATCAGGAAGTGTTAAACGCGTTTAGCGAGCAGACGGGTTATCAGGTGGTTGCTTTCTCGGCTGTTGATGCGGATGGGATTCCGGTGTACCATACCAACGTTATGATGTGCATTGGGGATGCCTTTGCGGTGGTTTGTCTGGCTGCCGTAGCCGACCCGGATGAGCGGCTGATGTTGCGGCAAACACTCGTCAATAATGGCAAGCACGTGATCGATATTACGCTGGAACAAATGGCTCGTTTTGCCGGCAATATGTTGCTGGTTGTGAGCCAGAAAGGTCAGAAACTTCTGGTAATGTCGAAGCAGGCTTTAGAGTCGCTGACCCCCCGGCAACGCGACGAACTGGACGATTTTGCGGCCTTACTTCCTTTCGATTTGTCTACTATTGAACGCTACGGTGGCGGATCGGCCCGCTGTATGCTGGCTGAGGTCCATCTGCCCTTTAAGTGAGCACTACAAAAGCTTCTGAAGATGCACCAATGCATTTAAATGCATTGGTTTGATAGCTTTGTTTTGTGTGGTTTAAAAATTGTACTTCGCTCACAATAAATAGAATCCTTTATACCGTTTAATAACTTAATTGTTGATACAATTATGGTAGTTAGTTGAATTTGTGGAAAACTACAGTGATTTGCGTTAACAAATTAGTAACAAACCATTTGGAAGAATTTGTATTCACTTGCTTTGACAAACTAATTTTCTTAAGTTCGTTATTATTACAAGTTGGTTACAAAATTTTATTACGTTTTAATGCCCTAGCAATCATGATCGCAGAGAAAAAAAGAGTTTCCAAGTACAGTAGTTGCCTGAATTTTACGGCAAATGCCCTGGCTAGAGTAATGACTAACATTTCTGATGAAGAATTTGGTCGGTTGGGTCTAACGGCCTCCCATGCCTTTGTGTTGAAAGAATCCATTGAAAACCCCGGTATTCAACCAAAGGAATTAAGTGGAGAACTGCATTTAACACCATCCACAATTACGCGGCTTATCGAAAAGCTGGAGCTGAAAAAGCTGGTGGAGCGGAAAATTGAAGGGAAGCACACGCTGGTTTACGCAACTGAAAAAGGCATTGCCATGCTGCCGGATATCAAAAAGGCCTGGGATAACCTGATGCGTCGTTATGCCGAAATTCTGGGTGATGAAAGCTCTCGCCGGATGACGGATATGATTTATGGAGCTGTAAAAGCGTTAGGGAAAGACGCGTAAGGCGCTTACCGAAAAGTCAAGAGTTAATTGCACATGCCCGAATCTTCTTCTAAGTTGAGGACAGAGGCCGTTTTTTAAACAATTTCAATGATTGAATTGTAAGGTTGAAGAGATTGTGTGGAAGCAATAATCTCAGTGCAGGTTTACAATTCAATCATTGAAATCATGAATACCAACCACGAGAAAGTTGCCTTGGTAACCGGTGCCAACCGGGGACTTGGAAAAGAAATTTCGCACCAACTGTGTAAGCAGGGTTTTGCGGTTTTCATGGCCTCCCGCGATGTTGAAAAAGGGCGGGAAGCCGTTCATGAACTCTGTGACCAGGGGTACGAAGCCATCTTTCTGCATATGGATGTCACTGACCCTGTGAGTATTAAAAACGCTTACGGAGCCTTCTCTCAAAAAGCTGATCACCTCGACGTATTGATTAATAACGCGGCCATTCTGGAAGAAACCGACCGGCACGTTACGATCTGTAAACTCAATATCGAGTCGCTGGAACGGACGCTCAAGACCAACGTGGTTGGTCCCATTATGGTGATTCAGGACTTTCTGCCATTTCTGGAGAAAAGTAAAAAAGGAGCGCGAATCATTAACATGACCAGTGATCTGGGGGCGCTTTCGCACATGCGCGATGGATACCCTGCCTACAGCCTTTCCAAGACGGCTTTACACGCAATGACCCGCCAGTTTGCAGCCGCTTTGGTGGGTAAAAATATTGCCGTAAGTTGTGTTAATCCCGGCTGGGTGCAAACCCAAATGGGCGGGCCTGGTGCCAATCGTTCGCTGGAGCAAGGAGCCGAAACCGCCGTCTGGCTGGCTACAGAAACTCCTTTGCACGAAACGGGTAAGTTTTGGAAAGACAAGCAGGAAGTGCCGTGGTAAGCGGAATCTGCTATCTTTGCGCTCTCCTGAACTTATAAAATATCTCCTATGAATCTTCGTAGAAAAACCGTATTGCTCTTTGCGGTTTGGGGCCTGTTTATGGCAGAAAGCTTTGCTTATGAACCCAATACGGGTGGAATCGATTCTGTAAAAGTTACTGCTCCGGGTGCCGTTCCGAAACAGATTTCCAGTCAGTTTAAGTTTACGGAAGGCCCGGCGGTCAACAAGAAAGGGGATATTTACTTCACAGATCAGCCCAACGATAAAATCTGGAAGTACGATGTGGACGGGAATTTGTCCCTTTACATGGACAAGACCGGGCGCTCGAACGGGCTGTATTTCGACAAAAAAGGGAATTTGATTGCCTGCGCCGACGAAAAAAATGAATTATGGTCGATCAGTCCGAAAGGTAAAATTACGGTATTACTGACGGATTTCGAAGGCAAACGGCTTAACGGGCCGAATGATCTGTGGATTGATTCGAAAGGAGGAATCTATTTTACCGACCCGTATTACCAGCGCGATTACTGGGATCGTAAGAAACCGGATATCGAAGGACAGAAAGTGTATTACCTGCCCAAAGGAAAAAAAGAGCCGGTGATTGTCGATGATAAGCTGATGCAGCCCAACGGCATCGTAGGAACGCCCGACGGCAAGTTTCTGTACGTCGCCGATATTCGCGACAGCAAAACCTACAAATACCAGATCAATTCCGATGGCTCGTTAACCAATCGGCAATTGTTCGTGCCGCAGGGCTCTGACGGCATGACCATTGACACTCAGGGAAATATTTACCTGAGTGGCAAAGGTGTGACGGTTTACAGTCCTACGGGTGAAAAAATCCAGAATATTCCAGTGCCGTCGCGTTGGGTAGGCAATATCTGTTTTGGGGGTACAGATCGCAAGATCCTTTTTATTACCGCAACGGAGTCTGTTTACACAATTGACATGCAGGTAAAAGGAGTGGAGTAGCGAGTTTGCCCTGGACGGCTGAACGGCACAAATGGGCCAAGGAACCGCATAAATTTACTTAACGACATAAAAAAACCGACCTGAATCTCAGGTCGGTTTTTTTATGCACGCCGGGCTTTACGCCAGAATCCGAATCCGTACTGGCTGGGCAACGATTTCAGAACCGTCATCCAGGGTTACCAGAAACATAAAGGCAATTTCCCGTACCGGTGTATTAGGAGTGATAGCAACCGAAGGACGCTTGGTGGCAAAATCCTTCAAGGTTGTGGTAAACTCTACAGTTGTACCGCTTGCGGTGATAGGAGCCGAAATGTAATTGGTCGAAGCGGTGTTCAAGGTTTGCACGGTGATGCTGGTGGCACCAGCAGCTACCCGCGTAATTTCCTTGATGGTCCGGCCACTGGAAGAAGGAATGGACAACGTGATCTTGATGTTACCACCCGCAGCCGTAGAGACTTCGTAATAAGGATCAAAACCGTAGGTTGTAGCACCCGTATAGGTTACGGGTACGGCCGGACGGTTATCCCGTACCAGGTCGCTGTAGACGCCATCGTCCTTGCAGGAAAAGCCCGCGAATGCGATAACGGAAAGCAGAAAAAATTGAAACGCTATTTTTTTCATGATAGTATTCTGTTAACGAATGACCGATTAATCAACATCCCACCACACACGTACGTTAGATTGCGGGCCCGGGTTGGGGAAGTTGGGGTTCCGCTCGATTTCCTGTGTAACGTACGCGGCCCGTACGGGCCGGGTGCCATCAATACCCGTTGCATTCTGAGAAGGCTGCAGTCTGGGATAACCGGTGCGACGCCAGTCGTTCCAGGATTCTAACCCGTTGCCGGTCCAGGCAATCCACTTCTGGGTAATGATTTGCTCGCGTTTTTGCTCGGTGGTACCCGTTAACGTGGCTATGTTCGGATTGGCAGCCAGATACGCGTCAATGGCAGCCGTCGAAATTCCGGCCAGCGTCATCGAAGCCCGAATGCCTTCGGTATACAGTGCCTGCGGATCGCCGGCGGTGCCAAGCGTCAACGCCGATTCGGCCAGAATAAACGCCCGCTGGAAGTTAGTGATCAGTCGCACCGGACCTTCGCCCTGAGCCCCCGTAACGTAAGGACCGTACTTTGACCAGCTCGTAATTGGTTGCGGTAATACGCCATTGAAACCGTTGTCAATGGTTACGTAATCGGCAGCCGGTTTGGTAAAGAAAACGGGCAGACGCGGATCGGTTTTTGACGGGTCTGTAGGGTTGGGCCGCAGCACATTCAGGAAGCGCGTGCTCATGATCAATTCATTGTTGAATGAACCAAAAATAGCCAGGTTCCAGATGGCGCTGGTACTACCAACGCTGCTACCGTATTTCACGTTCAGATCCTGCGCGTTGCTCGTAATGTACATGTTCTTTTGCAGCACCTCGTTGATAACCTGCGTGGCGAGCTGAGGCTCTTTTTTGCTGATGGTATTGGCCAGTTTCAGCAACAAAGTATTCCCGGCCCGCTTCCAGTTGTCAATGTTGCCGGCATAAACGATATCTTCAGCACCCGGCTTGGAAGTAGAAGGTGCATCCAGATCCGCCAGGCCTTCCCGAACCAGATCGAACAGGCTTTGAATACCCAGCGACTGATTCCCTTTGTAGATATCTTCCTGTTTGTCCAGGCGAGGCTGAACAATGGCCTCACCCTGCAAAGCCTCTGAATACGGTACGTCGCCCCAAATATCCGTTGCCATGCTGAACATATAGGCTTTCATAATTTTAGCGACACCGGTATACGCTTTGGAATTCTGCTGATCGGCGGCTTCAATCAGCTTTTGATAGCCGATCAGGGTGCGAGCGTAGATGTCAAAGCGCCACTGGTTACCGAAATCAGCGCCATTCGTGGTGAATCGGTCATAGTTGGCAGGGCTTCCGGCCGCTCCCGACAGGTAGTTCATCAGTACGGATGCAAACCGGTTTAATTCACCGTTGTTCGCAAATCCGGAACCCGCCAGTGCAGAAGGCAGCAAAACGGGGGGCGTCACTGCCGTCGGGTTATTCGGCGTCACGTTGACGTCGAGGTATTTGCTACAGGCCCCCATGGAAAGCAGCATGGGCACCAACAGAAATTTTTTATACTTGAAAATGTTCATTGTCAGAATTGTGATGAGGTTGATTAAAACGTAAACCGCAGGTTAACGCCGAAATTCCGTGTGTTAGGAATACCGTTCAAATCAAGTCCCTGAATGTTACCAGCACCTTGGGTATTGGTTTCAGGGTCACCCATGTAATTAGGTGCGTAGAACCACAGGTTCCGGCCGCTGACACCAACTGAAATTCCACCAAAGGGGGTTCTGTCAGTGAGGTTGGCTGGCAGGCTGTAGTTCAGGGCCAGTTCGCGCAGGCGGTAAACCGTGGCGTCGAAAACCGCGGCCTCCGAAGCCAGACCACCCAAGTTCGCCCAATACGTTTGCGAGCTCACCTGAATGTTGTTGGGTCGGTATGATTTAGAACCGTCAGCGTTGGTCACCTCAATCACACCCGGCAAAATACGGGGCTGGTCGCGGTCGATTCCGGTCACGGCTAAGTGGCCCTGACCACGAAGATCGACTGCACCAAACGAGTACAGCTGGCCACCCTGGCGGGTATCGAACAGGATGGAAAGCGAAATTCCTTTGTAGCTGAACGTGTTCGTCAAACCAGCGGTCCAGTTCGGGTTCGGGTTAGAAATAACCTGACCGGCAATTCCAGGAGCAAACAAACCCGTGGTTGGGTTGATCAGGTACTCACCCTGCGGGCTGCGGGCATTGGCCGTTCCAACAATCACACCGTACGGTTGACCAACAACAATGGAAGGGTTGATCCCGATAAAGGCATTTCCCGTAATCGGCGACTGCGTTACACCCGGGGCGATTTCTTCCACCTTATTCCGAATCCGGGTAAAGTTCAGCACCAAATCCCATTTGAAACCGTTTTGCAAACGGATTGGCGTAGTGTTAAACACCAGTTCAATACCTCTGTTGCGGAGTGCCCCAACGTTGGTCGTACGCGTGTCAAAACCGGTTGAGTTCGACACCGAAACGTTGAAAATCTGGTTCGTACTGCGCGTATCGAAGTAAGCCAGGTCAATGCTGGCCCGGTTGCGGAAAAGGCCCACATTAAGACCAAATTCATACGAACGCACAAACTCCGGTGTCAGGTTGTTGTTACCAATCCGGTTGCTGGGGCTAAAGCCTGGCAGGCTGGCTCCTCCTACCGAAATCGGGAAGGTAAGACCGGCTGCGTTGTTTCCGTAGCTGGTAGGCACGAAAACCGAGTTCAGCAGGTACGGATCCGCATCCCGACCAACGCGGGCCACACTGGCGCGAACCTTGGCGTAGGACAGAACATCTGAATTAAGTTTGAAAGCGTCAGTTGGCACAAAGCTGACCGAAGCCGCCGGGTAGAAATACGTGTTGTTGGCTTTGGGCAGTGTCGACGACTGATCCACCCGGCCCGACAATTCCAGGAACAGGTAGTTCTGGTAGCCCAGTGATAATTGACCATAGTATCCAACCAATCGACGCATGGTGGTTTCTTCCTGGCTGGCGGTAAAGACCGAGCCATTGCTGACGTTGTTAAAGCCCGGAATTGTCAACTGCTGCGAAGATAAAGTGGTGTTCTGTGTTCTGCGCTGGTTGATGTTGTTACCCAGCAACAGATTGGCCGTCAGTCCTTCCAGGAATAAATCATCCTTATGGGCAGTGATCAGCAGGTCTCCGTTCAGTTCCGAACGGAAGAACATGTCTTCGATGATCTGTCCGGCTGGTCCGCGGGCCGATCCAATGGCGAAATTCATTTTCCGGCGATCGGTGTAGGTATCACCAGTGACACGGTAAGCTACGTTCAGCCATTTAGTGATGTCGTAACCCGCCTGGAAGTTTCCGAAAATCCGGTCAACCTGGCTTTTCATCGTTTCGTAGTAAGCACTCCACAGCGGGTGGTTTTGGGTCAGCGAGTAGAAAATGCTCCGTCCCAGTGCGTTCTCGTAGGGGCTTCCTGCCAAGTCGAAGCTCCGCGGAATCCGGGTGATCTGGCCAAAAGCACTACCCCCGTTTCCGACTGGGGTACCATTCTGAGCGGTTTTAACGTACGTTACCGTGCTGCTCAGTTTCAGGCCGTTTTGCAGCTTGGACTCCCCACCAATCTGGATGTTTGTCCGGTCAAATTTAGAGTTGGGCACCACCCCTTTCTGCAGCGTGTTGCCAACGGCCAGAATGTAGTTACGACGTTCGTCGCCGGAAGCAATGTTAACGGAGTTTTGCCAGATGCTACCCTGTTGGTAAAAATCTCTGACGTTGTTCGGGTAAGCCCGGTAGGGAACGGTGTTGCCCTGAACGGTCGTAACCTCAGTCAGGCTGCCGCCGAATCTAGGACCCCAGGAGTTGGCAGACGTGTTAACAAAGTTGTTCTGCGTACCCTGTCCATACTCATTTTGCAGGGGAGGAAGACCGTAAACGTTCTGAACGTTAAAGGAAGAATTGACGGTTACCTCGGTTTTACCTTTGAGATTGCGCCCCGTTTTGGTCGTGATAACGATCGCACCAGCTGATGCCCGCGAACCGTACAGAACCGATGCGGCAGGGCCTTTCAGAACGTTGATGGACTCGATGCTTTCGGGGTTAATATCGGCCAGACGGTTTGCCGACTGAGCGCTGAAAAGCGTGTTATCCGTCGATGGGTTCTGGTTGACATCGTTGTTGAAAATAACACCGTCGACGATAATCAGCGGCTGGTTACTTCCGTTGAACGACGTAATCCCGCGAATGTTGATGTTGGTTGATGCGCCCGGGGCACCGCTGGAAGGTGTGATGTTTACACCGGCCAGTTTTCCTTGCAGGGCATTCAGAACGTTGGGCTCGGAACGCTGCGCTAACACATCACCCCGAACATCCTGCGTTGAGTAACCCAGCGAACGGCGATCCCGCTCGATCCCCTGAGCTGTAACAACTACTTCCGTTAGTTGGCTGGCATCGGCCTTGAGTTGGACGTTAATCGTTGTCTGATTACCGACTTCAATTTCTTGAGTGGCGGTTCCGATAAAGCTAAAAACCAGGCGACCGCTGGCTGGAACGTTGGGTAGACTGTAGTTACCTTCGGAATCGGTAGTCGTACCGCGGCTAGAACCTTTCAGTTGGATGCTCACACCGGGGAGGGTGGATCCGTCATCGGCGGAGGTGACTTTACCAGTCACTGTCCGATCCTGAGCTAATGCGGGCAGGGCAAAAAGCACGCATAGTAGCCATAAGTAGGCTAAACGTTTTCTCATAGATAGGTTATTGTTTGGATGAACTAAGAAAATGGGTACAAAACTACTTCTATATCCGCAATAAATAAACCAAAGAAGAAGTTTTGTGCTAACTTTTTTAGACATACTTAAGATTTGTTTATTATATGGTGTTGTCTGTCAGTAAGTTATTTTTTGGTGATTAGAATCTTTTTAATCTTTTTCTAAGTAAAAATATTTCGCTAACAACGAAGTTACACCAACTGGACGAAGTTGAGGCTGGGCGAATTTGCTCAATTCGAACGTGCCAATAATCAGGCCAGGGAATATCCGATATGCGATGGAGAACGATTAGTTTTTAACGTTCTATCTTTCTCACAGAATGGCCTGCGTACACACAAATACTGGCACGGGACAAGCTGGAGCGTGGCTCTGGCCGTTAGGAAAGATTTTGGCGGAGCGAACTACTAAGCAGAGAACCGCTGCCGAACAGTTCAGTACCTCATTCTGGTAAAAAATGGCTGTTTGGAGAGCAATAGTGTCTGGAAACGCCGGAGAAACCGTTGCCGGGTTCGATTATCCGCAAAGGGCCATCAGCCGGTCAGGGCGTCGTTTTCTCAGCATTGTTGGTAATCTTCCAGATAATCGGGCTATTGGCGCTGGAGTAGCTATAAAACAACGTGACACATCATCGCCGTAGGAAGGCTACTAATTTTTTTATAAATCTGTATTTTAATTCAAATTATGGGTGATAATAATTCAAAAATCATCGCATAATACCTTATTATCAAAGATTTAGTAAATTCTTACGGTATTTGTTTGCTGCACTTGAGCCATGATTCCAAAAAACGCTTTCAACAAATTTATTACCCGAACGATGAGGGACGCTTCACTGCTTTGTGCGTCCATGCTAGTGTCAACGGCAGCTCTTTATGCGCAGTCGCCCCTGAAAAGCCAGATCAATAAAACCGCCGATGGGCTTGAAAAAAAGATCGTTAGCTGGCGCCGGGATATTCACCAGAATCCGGAGTTGGGAAACCGTGAGTTTCAGACTTCTGCCAAGGTGGCCGCTCACCTCCAGGCGTTGGGAATGGACGTCAAAACCAACGTGGCCAAAACCGGGGTGGTCGGCATCCTGAAAGGCGGAAAGCCCGGCCCCGTTGTGGCGTTGCGGGCTGATATGGATGCACTGCCGGTGACGGAGCGGGGCGACCTGCCGTTTAAATCCAAGGCCACGACGGAATACAACGGCCAGCAATCGGGCGTGATGCATGCCTGTGGGCACGATTCGCACGTCGCCATCATGATGGGTGTTGCGGAGGTATTGGCCGGTGTTAAAAACGAGTTGAAAGGTACGGTGAAGTTTATTTTTCAACCCGCGGAAGAAGGCGCGCCGGCGGGCGAAGAAGGCGGAGCGCAGTTGATGGTGAAAGAAGGCGTACTGGAAAACCCGAAAGTCGATGCCATTTTTGGATTGCATATCAACTCCCAGACCGAAGTCGGAACGATCAAATACCGTCCCGGGGCAACAATGGCTGCGGTTGACTTTTACAGCATCAAGGTGAAAGGCAAACAAACCCACGGGGCGGCCCCTTGGTCGGGTGTCGATCCCATCGTTACCTCTTCGCAGATTGTGATGGGGCTACAAACCATCGTAAGCCGGAACCTCCCGATCACGGAGTATCCCGCGGTTGTTACGGTGGGCGCAATGCACGGCGGCATCCGGCAGAATATCATTCCGGAAGAAGTAAACATGATTGGCACGATTCGGTCTTTTACGCCGGAAATGCAGAAAACAATCCACCGTCGGATCAACGAAATAGCCACCAATGTGTCGGAAAGCGCCGGCGCCAAGGCTGATGTTAAAATTGATGTGATGTATCCGGTAACGTACAACGACCCCGCCCTGACCGATCAAATGGTGCCCACGCTCGAAGCCGTCGCCGGAAAAGACAAGGTGCACATTCGCCCCCTGGATACGGGTGCGGAGGATTTTTCCTTTTTTCAACAAAAGGTGCCGGGCTTTTTCTTCTTTCTGGGTGGGATGCCGAAAGGAAAAAAACTGGAAGAAGCGGCTCCCCACCACACCCCCGACTTTTTTATCGATGAAAGCGGATTTGGATTGGGTGTCAAGGCCCTCTGCCACCTGACGGTCGATTATATGGATCAATGGAAAGGAAGCGGCACTGCGGGTAGCAAAAGAAAGTAATACCGTTGGGTAATGATTTGAGCAACGGTTTTCCACGGCTTTTTACCGCCCGATTGCGTGTGTTGGCCCAATGAGCAGGCTGTACAGGATAGAATGTTGATCATTCAGTCACTGCCCGGTCTGCTCATTTTGCTTTAGCAGGAAAACAGCAAAAGCCTGGAAACTTGCCTTGTTATCAGTAGGGTTTTTTTATACTTTTAACGAGAATATTCCTAAGCATTCGACGGCCCTCAATCATGTACAGATTCCGTTTGGTCACCCTTTTTCTGGGCACCACTCTTTTCTTCACTCAAACGCACAGCCAGGCCCAGACTTCCAAAAACCGGGCTGCTGTTCAGGATACCGCTAAAGTTGACCGGGATTACAAACTGGAAGCTACTATGCTGGGCTTTTTCGGGAAAGATGGTGCCCGCAACCCGACTTTAAAAGCCAACAGGGGCGACCGGGTTCGGATCACGATCACCAACGGCGAGGTTATGACGCATGATATTGCCCTGGAAAAGCTGAAAGTAAAGAGTAAAACCATTCTGGAGAAAGGCTCCAGTACCAGCATTACGTTTCGGGCCGATCAGAACGACACCTACTATTGTTCGGTGCCGGGCCACCGTGGTGCCGGGATGGTCGGCAGTTTCGAGGTGGTCGAAGGCCCCATCGCCGACGTGACGGTAGCCGGGCAAACCCCCATGAAAGACGGAAAACCGCTGAATCTGAATTTTGAAACAGGAACCTTGCAGGACTGGAAGGCCACGGGAGACGCCTTTGTTAACCCCTTGTTCAGTACTGATCCCTCGCCGGTACATGAAAAAGACATGACGATCGGTTTCGGAGGGAAATACTTTCTGAGCAGTGGGGGAACGGTTAATTATAAACAAATGGGTACCCTGACCTCCGTGCCGTTCAAAGTGACACAGCCTTTTGCCTCCTTTAAAGTGTCGGGTGGTGCTTTGCAGGACACGCGCGTCGAAATTGTGCAGGCGGCTACCAACAAGGTTATCTACCACATTACCGGCCAGGGGCGCGCTACACTTCAACCTACGGTAGTAGACCTTCAGCCGTACCTGAACCAGGAGATTTTTATTCGGATTGTCGACAATGAAACCGGTATCTCGCAAATACCGTACATCCCAAACGACAAGTGGGCACATATCAATTTTGATGATTTTCAATTCTACGCCACGCGACCCAATTTCCCGAATGAGCTGAAACCGAAGGACATCATTATTCTGCCCCCCCTGGACCCCGTTCTGCACGCCGGGCTTTCGGGCATCGAAGCGGCCAGGGCCATGACGCCACCCAAGGGTTTTAAAGTTACACTAGCCGTGTCTGAACCGGAGCTGGTCAAGCCAATCTGCTTTACCATTGATGCCCGCGGGCGGCTCTGGGTTGTTGAATCGCATACGTATCCCATTCCGGCACCGGAGGGGCAGGGCCGGGACCGCATCCTGATCTTTGAGGACACCAACGGCGATGGCACGCTGGACAACAAGAAAATTTTTGCCGAAGGGCTGAATCTGGTCAGTGGCATTGAGGTCGGTATGGGGGGCGTATGGCTCGGAGCCGCTCCCTATCTGCTGTTTATTCCCGCCGACTTCAAAAATGACAAACCAACCGGACCCGCTCAGAAATTGCTCGATGGCTGGGGAACGCAGGATACCCACGAAACCCTGAACAGTTTGCGTTGGGGCCCCGACGGCTGGTTGTACGGCAACCACGGCGTGTTTACCCACTCGAACGTTGGCAAACCGGGCGCGCCGGATTCGGAGCGGACCAAACTAAATGCCGGAGTCTGGCGGTATCATCCAACAACCCAACAGTTTGAGCTATTTGCCGAAGGAACCAGCAACCCTTGGGGACTGGATTTCAACGATTATGGCCACGCGTTTATCACGGCCTGCGTGATTCCGCACATGTACCACATGATTCAGGGCGGACGCTACCAACGGCAGGCGGGCAAGCATTTCAACCCCTATACCTACGACGACATCAAAACCCACGCGGACCACGTTCACTGGCTGGGCGAACGCGGACCGCATGCCGGTAATTTCCGGTCGGCAGCGGCCGGGGGCGGACACGCCCATTCCGGCGCTATGATCTATCTCGGCAACAGCTGGCCGCAGGAATACCGCAATGATATATTCATGAATAACATCAACGGTGCCCGGCTGAACCACGATCATCCGGCGCGGTCGGGATCGGGCTATACAGTAACCCACAAGCCGGATTTCCTGGCCATGAACGATTCCTGGTCGCAGTGGCTGAATATGAAATACGATGCCAGTGGTTCGGTCTTTGCCATTGACTGGTACGACAAAAACCAGTGCCACAGTGCCAACCCGGATGTGCATGATAAAACAATGGGCCGGATTTTCAAGATTACGCACGACAACGACAAATGGGTGCAGGTCGATCTAAGCAAAGCGTCGGATCTGGAACTGGTAAAATACCAGCTTCACGGCAATGAGTGGTATGTCCGGCAGGCACGTACGCTTTTGCAGGAGCGTGGCCCGAACAAAAAAGTACACAAGGCTTTAAAGGAAATACTCGCTAAAAATCCGGATGCGACCCGGAAACTCCGGGCACTCTGGGCGCTTCATGTTACAAAAGGGCTGACCGAAAAAGAGCTGGCTGATTTGCTGGGCAACGAAAATGAATACGTCCGCAGCTGGGCCGTTCAGTTGCTGGCGGAAGACAAAACCGTTACACCCGAAACCATGAAGCGACTGACGGATCTGGCTAAAAACGATAATTCTGCGCTGGTGCGGCTTTACCTGACTTCGGCCATGATGCGCCTGGAACCGAATCAGCGTTGGGAAGTTCTGGAGGCCCTGGCGCAGAAGGCAGAAGACAAAGACGATCACAACCTGCCGTTGATGGTGTGGTATGCCTCTGAACCGCTGGTGGCAATTGACATGAAACGAGCGCTGGAAATGGCTCAGAAAGCAAAATTGCCGAAGCAACTGCCCTACACGGTTCAACGCATCGGGGCGCTGGGAACGGATGATGCCAAAAAACTACTGAAGGAATTAAACAACCGCGTGGGCCAGCGGGAACATTCGCACGAAAATCACGAGTTGCAGGCGTTGATTTCGAAAGTATTGGAAGAGTAAGATTCTTTTCAGGCAACCTCAACTGGATTGCCAGCCAAAACCGTCGATACCTGTTGAGCGGGTTGCTGTTGTTGGGATACCTGACAACCGGCTATGGGCAGGAAAAACCGTTGTTCAACCTGCGGAAGCAGATGGTAACGGATACGCCAACGGCAGGTAAGTTAGCCAAACCCGTGGTGCCGGGCGGTGACTTCAAAAAGACCAAACTGACAGGGGATTTCATTTCGGAAGGTGTGGCCGTGGCGGATTTGAACGGTGACAGGCGCGCCGATTACATCACGGGCAAGCGGTTTCTGGCGCACCACGGTCGTGATCCCGGCGATAGTGACTAGGCCATTTTGTTGTGGTTTGAATTTACCCCCGGCAACGAACCGTATTTCAGGGAGCACGCTATCGACAACGATTTCGGGCGCCGGGCTCAACATCGTGGTGCAGGATCTGAACAAAGACGGAAAACCGGATATTGTGGTAGCCAACAAAAACGGCGTTTTCCTGTTTGAGAACCAGATCCGGAAATAAAAGGGACCTACCAGCTGGTCCAGCCGCCGTCGACCAGCAAATTCTGGCCCGTTACAAAAGCAGAAGCCTCCGACGCCATGAAAACGACGGGTCCTTTGATATCGTCGTCATCAGCGAAGCGACCGAGGGGCGTCAGCCGCTTATAATTCGCCACAAATTCTTCCTTTCCGCTCATTTGCTCAACCCCCGGACCGTAACCACCCGGACTGATGCAATTGGCTCGAATGTTGTCTTTTCCGTAGAAGTTCGCCAGCCATTTTGTAAAGCCCACCATGCCCCACTTATCGTAGGTGTAGTTGACCGGACTGCTCATACCTGTATCGCCATAGACCGGAAAATGAGGCCCCACGGCGCCCTGAATGGAGCTGATGTTGATGATGTTGCCGGATCGCTGCGGTTTCATGACTTCAATCACGGCTTTGGTGATCAGGACCAGGCCGGTCGCATTGATACGCTGGGCTTTTTCCCAACTGGCTTTTTCAATGTCTTCCAGGTTGTGAAATCCTTCCCGCGAAACGGCATTGTTGACCAGCACATCAATGCGGCCAAACTGATTTTTTACCGCATCGACAAACGATTGGATTGATTTCTCTTCCTCCAGATTCAAGGCAAAACCTTCGGCCCGAAAGCCATTTGCGCGGATGGATTCGGCAAACCGGCGGCATTTGTCACCGTCGCGGGAAGCGATCAGGACCGTAGCACCCGCTTCGGCCAGCGCCCACGAAATGGGCGTGCCAAAAAAGCCCGCTCCGCCCGTGACGATGACTATTTTACCTTCCAGACTAAATAAATGGTTCATGATGTACGGTTTTGGATTAGAGAACGTGGGGCAGGATTTGTGATCTGCCTTAACGGCTATTACCATCGGCGTTCGTACGCTAGGCGGTATTTTACAACACCCATAAACCCGGCGTAATAATCGCTTCATCCATTTGCTGAAATACATCCTGCATTTCGGTCCTTACTGACGCTGGAATGGCCGGACCGTTCAGCAATTCAATGTTCTGCCGGATTTGAGCCTCGTTCACGGCCCCAAAAACAAGGCTATTTACGGCAGGCAAATCCCGGACGAACGAAAAAGCGAGCTGGGCAATGGATAAGTGGGTCTGCTCCGCCATTTTTTGTAAACGCTTTAGATGACAACCGGCGTTTTTCAGGTTGCCGCTTAGTTGGTCGGGTTTCATGAAAAACAGTCCCTGCAGGAATACGCTGCGGGCAAACACCAGTTTGGAGCTCAAGGCAAGCTGGTCCAAAACCCCATTTTGGAGGAGTCGCTGGTCGAAAATATTCAGCGGAATCTGGAGTGCTTCCACTTCGTTTTCCGTCAGAGAGGCTGCAACATCCTCGGGGCAATACGCCGATAAACCCCCTATATCAATTAGGTCTTCTTCCTGGAGCTGGCGCAGCAACGTGGGCAACAGTTTCATCACCGCATCGATCGGTTCCGCGCCTTTGTGCAACAGGCAGACCGGCAGTTTATCAATTTTGAGCGTATCGACGGATTGCTTAACACTGTTGTAGACCTCGTTCCAGGCGCGGTTTGGATGAGAGAGATGACCGGGGCTGATCTTGAATTTGGAAACCAGATGAATGGGCTGTGCCAGAGGTTGGGTAGTCAGAAAATCACCCAAAATTTGTTCGGAATGGCCATACTGCCGGGCCGTATCGAGCGTATTAATGCCCGCTTCGGCGGCATACCTCAGCATTCGAAAGCTCTCCTGGGAATCAGGAATACCACCGGAGTTGGAAATACCGTAGTTGAGTCCCAACTGTACCGTTCCCAAGGTAAGTTGCGAAAACCGGTAGCTGCGAAAGGTTGTGTAATTCATGAGTTGGGTTACTTGACACTGATGACAGAAGGGGTTCGAATTCCAGGCTTGATTTCTCCACTGACATACACCCACTGATTGTTCCAGAACACAACCGGTAGCGTAACCCGTGCCGGAATCCGGGTTTGCTGACCGAGGTATTCCCAGCGGTCAGTTTGCGGGAAATAGTACAGCAGACTTTGAATAATTCCGGGATGTGTTGCTGGCGTTTGGTAAGCCGCCGTGACTGCATCAACACCCCCCCAGACCAGAAAGCGGTCGTTGTGCAGCACCGGTAAAACCGTTCCACCCGCCGACAAACCGCGGGGCATGGTGGCTAGCTTTTCCCAGTGGCTGGTCCACTTTCCATCTTCCGATTTGAGTTGTAACCGGTAGGAATCCAGTAAAATAGAGCGGTAAGTAGCGCCTTTGGAATTTGTGGCTACGGTTTCTCCGCCAAACAGGTAGAAATGATTATCATAAACGCTGCAAACCGGAAATAACCGTTCCGGCCCCGGCCAGGCTTCCATTTCCATCCAGCCTTGCGACGGATTTTTTAAATCCAATAAAAAGCACTTTTTCAAGGCGGGGCCGGTGGGAGACGAGCTGCCCCCAGCGATGAGAATAACATCACCCAGCAGCGTGCCAGCCAAGTTAGCCAGCGGAATCGGGAGGTCTGGATAACGGGCTTGCTTTAATCGCTGACCGGTCCACTCGTACCCTACAACGCGACTCAGGTGGCCCTGTTCGTTGCTGCCCCCAATCAGAATCACGGTATGCTGGTACGAAACCGTAACCCCGTACCCCGAAGGTTCCGGCAGTTTTTCGGTGGCTTTTTGCCACGATTTCCCGTCGGCCAGCACGTAAATGTCGTCGTACCATTTCTTTTTTCCCCCTTCCCACGGGAATCGTTCGGGGAAATTGGCTCCGCCCAGGGCCAGCAACGCGCCGTGGCTGGTTCCTGCGTACATGCCAGCCCAACCCTTTCCGCCCGGAAGAGCGGGTAATTCGTTCCATTCCAGCGTCGATTGGGCGACGGTTTTGAGGGCAATTACCATAATGAGTACTAAAAAAGGAATACGTTGTTTCATGATTGTTCGGATGGAAAATAAACCGTTACCAGCACGGCACCACCCGGGCCCGGTTCGCCGGAGCCGCCGGTAACCAGCAGAACTTTTCGGTCGGGGGCATCGGAAACCAGACAGACGTTGCTGGTCAGCGGCAGCGTCGTGTCGATGGAAAAGAGCCAGTGCCCCTGCGCGGAAAGTACCTGGAGCGCTTGCATGCCGTAATGCGCCACCCAGATGCGGCCCTGCTGATCCAGGGCCAAGCCGTCGGGCAGGTTATGGATCGGGTTGGCCAACGAATGGTGGGGAAGATTGACAAAGACCTGCGGTTTCCCCCGTGCCAGTCCCGGTTCGGATAATTCGATAACCAAAATACGGTTTTGGTAACTCTCGGCGACGTACAACCGTTTTTCGTCCGGGGAAAGCACCAGGCCGTTCGCGTAGTCAATGCCGTTGGCCACCAGCCGTTCGGTGCCGTGAGAATCTTTAAAAAATACCTTCCCGTCAACGCGGATTGAATCGGTGAAATACAGATTTTCCTGCGAGTCCAGGAGCAGATCGTTGGGTGATTGAACGATTGCGCCCGCGCAAAACCGGTGAAGGACCGAGCGCTGAAACCGTCCGTTGGTATCAAACTCATGGATGGCGGCCTGTTGTGGGTCACACACCCAATGAAGGCCATCGGACCGGATAAACTGCCCATTGGGGCAACCGTATTTTCCCCAGACCGACTGCTTGCCCTGCGTATCCAGCCGAATAATTTCGCCACCCGTCAATGTCGTTATGTAAAAATTTCCCTCCCGATCCACCGCCGGGCCTTCGGTGTAAAACGGAAAATTAAACAGCTTTTTAACGGTATAGTGCATAGCGTTTACGGTCTTCGGTTTACCGGTGCTGACGCATTTAGCACCGGTAAACCGTAATCCAATTATTCAAATGGAAACAGTGGTTTTCGACGGTCTTGGTACGCAAATAACGTCATGTCGGCTTGCGTGACGCCGGGGGTATCAACCTGCACGATGGACGGGCAAACTGGGGCGTAGGCGGCAATTGGCGCGTTGACACCCTTGGCAACAATCACGGCAAATGATTCCGGATCGAGGACGAACGCCGTCATCTGACGGAGACTGTAGGGCGGGGTGCGCCGGGTGGTCAGCATAATTGTATTTCCGGCCCGGGTTCGTACGATGGCGGTTTTTCCCATGTCGTAATTCACAAATCCGCCGTGTTTGGGGGTCGACTCGGTAAATTTGCCGTTGGAAAGTTGCTGGAGTGTCACCTCGGTTTCGTACGTTTTCCCAGCGGGTCCCATCCCCAACCGAAACCAGTCGCCCGGTTGCTGACTGCTCGCTTCGCTGACGGCCAGCGGATCGTATAAACAGGTAAAAACCGGTGAAACGGATGCTTCTTCCAGAGCCTTCAGCAAGTGAATGCTATTGCCGGGGGCGCCACCGCCGACGTTGTCGCCCATGTCCAGCATCAGCACCGGCTGGGGCAATGTTGCCAGCGTCGGTACTACCGCAGCGATGCTCGTTTTTGACCCGTTGAACGTTTCTTTGCGGTGCAGCATATAGTCGGAAAGCTGCTGGCCTGCTGCCTGAAGACGGTTTCGGACGTCCGCCTTGTTCCGTTCATCCGCCACCAGGATAAAAGCCGATCCCATTTCCGGTACATCGGCATACGGGAAACCCAGCAACACGCTGGCCGACAGCAATGTTTGCGCTTCCCGAACCGTCTGAACCTGCTCATAAAGGCTTCGGCAAGGGTCCTGGGTCGTGTATTGCTGCTCAATGCTGATGGCCAACGGGAGCTGAACCAGTTGCTGTACCGGCCGGATCGTACCCCGAAGGGTTTCCACTAACAGTTCGGCGGCTTTCTGGCCCGTTGCCCGCTGATCGATGTGCGGGTTCGTTGCGTAAGCGACCAGCGCATCGGTTGCCGTTGTCATGGCCGGGCTGACGTTGGCGTGCGGGTCAAGCGTACCAATGAGTGGAATTTCGGGGCCCAGTTTTTCCCGGAGCACATTCAGCCAATGACCGTCCATATCGGGATAGAACTCCGCAACGCCAGCCCCGTGCGGCACCACCACGCAGCCGTCCACCGGCAATACCGCGTCGAGGGCCGTCATCATTTCGTTCAGCAACGCTTCGTAGGTCGCTTTTTGAATGACCCCACCCGGGGTGGCGGCTGCGTACCAGACCGGCACCAGCTCCATATCCGCGCACCGGTCGATGACGTCGATGATCCCGCTGATTTCGTGGTGAGCGCCCTGGTATTCCCGGCGGATGGCTTCTCCCGGCAACCAGTACCCGTTCCGGAAATCGTCCAGCGTAGTGGGCGTTTCGATGAAAGTGTTGGTTTCGTGGTAGATACCCAGCAGGGCAATTCGTTTCTTTATCATTTCAACGGTTTTTGCCGACATAAATAACCGCATCCACCTCAAACTTCAGCAGGTCGCCGAGGCAGCCGATGAGCGTGGTTCGGGCCGGGTAGGGCGCGTTGAAATAGTCGCGGTAAATGGCGTTGAATTCGGCCAAGTATTCCTGTTTGCCCACGTAGTTGCGAACCTGAACGGCGTCATCCAGACTGGCTCCGGCGGCTTCCACAATCCGCTTCAGGTTCCCGAACGACCGGCGGCATTCGCCTTCGAACGTATCGTTAACAATCGCGCCGGTATCATCGACCGAGGCTTGGCCGGACACAAACAGGTAGTCACCCGATACAATGCCGGGAGAAAAGGGGAGGTGACTTTTGGGGAGATTAGCTCCCGAAACAACTTCTTTTTTGCTCATAATACACCAAATTTCTGGTAAGCTTCTTCGGCTTTCATGCCGTTTTTAATGGCATTCCGCGTGATGTTCTCGGCGGAAACTTTCTGTAGCGCAGCGGCAATAACCTGTTCTTCCACCTCTTTGGGAATCACGACAATGCCGTCTTCATCGGCCAAGACCAGATCGCCGGGGCGGAAGGAAACGCCGTCAATTTCGACGGTTACATCCAGATCAATGACCCGCTGACGGTTTTGACTGTCGTAGGGATTGCGCGAGGTAGCAAATACGGGAAATTGCATCGCCCGCATTTTGTCAATATCGCGAACGCCACCGTGGACAATAACGCCCACACAACCGCTGTTGCGGGCAGCTGTCGATAGCAGTTCACCCCAGATACCGGAACGGTTTGAACCGCCCGCTGCCGCAATCAGAACGTCATCGGGTTGGCAGGAGTCGACGGCTTTCAGCTCCAGCTCGTAGGGATTCGGGTCCCGGTCGAACATATCCGCCCATAGCGTCGTTTTGCAGCGTCCAAACAATGTAGGAATACCGGTGTAGGCGTGAAAAGGGATGCGGGTGGCTTGGTTTGTATAACCGAGTTGGTCGAGCACATCCGACAGAACGGCTACGTACAGCTCTTTTTTTAATTCTTCAAAGTTCATTTGACTAACTGTTTATCAGGTAATTCGGTCGATTCAGGGGTGTTCTCTTCGTTGGGTTTGATGGTGTACAACAAACCGGCGGAAATCAGCAGGGTGAGGGCGGCAAACTGAAACATCCGGCTGAGGTTGATGTCGGCATCCCGCAGGATACCACCAGCGTATAATCCAATACCTCCCACAATGCAGGCCACCAGATTCAGCACGCCGTAGCCCGTAGCCCGGTAGCGCGGATCGGCAATCAGGCAGAGAATCGGCATCATGTTGGCGTCGAGGAAGGTGCGGGTAAAGGCGTAAATCATGAAACAACCAATGGCAATCGGGAGAATGCTGGTGCTGCTGGCCAGGAAAATACCCGGCGCGGCTACCACCAGCCCGATGAACGGAACCAGGATGCGGCCACGCGGGTTGGTTCGGCTCCAGCGGTCGGCCAGAAAACCGCCCGTCAGGACGCCCACCAGCGAAGCCGTGTGAAAATAACCGGTGGCATACAACCCCGCTACGGTTTGCGACAGGTTAAACTCTTCCTTGTAATACGTGGGTAGCCAACCGACCACCAGCCAGCTCACAATGCCGCCCAGTCCCCAGAGCATCAGCGCGATCCGGTAGGATTTTCGCCGAAACAGGTCTGTCAGGGCCGCTTTGAAGCTGATCGGTGGTACTGTGGACGTGGATGGTGTCATTTCCGGTTGGTTCGAAGAGGGATCGCGGAGCACCAGCGCCAGCAGCACCGCATAACCGATCCCGATCAGACCAAAAACTCCAAAAGCGTAGCTCCAGCTGTGGTTTTCGGCCAGCCAGCCACCGATGAAGCCCAGGCTTTGACCCACCATGATACCGCCCATGTGGATACCTGTGGCCAGCGAACGGGTGGAACCCCGGTGGTAATCAACAATAAGCGCCAGAGCCGCCGGAATGTAGCACGCTTCACTGATGCCCATCAGGGCGCGGGTCAATAGCAATTCTTCGAACGTCGTGGCCCGGGCCGTAAACCAGGTAACGATGGACCAGACGAACAGACTGCCGATGATGACGCGGCTGCGGTTAAACCGGTCGGCCAGGTAACCCGCCAGGGGACTCAGCAACCCGTAAATCCAGAGAAAAACCGATGTCAGGAGCCCAAATTGCCCGTCGGTCATCGGTATTTCGGCCAGAATGGAGCTGCGCATGGTAGTGATCATCATCCGGTCCAGGTAATTCAGGCAACCAACCACACAGAGCAGTCCGACGACCAGCCAGGGATAAAAAGACGATTTGGGTGCAGGCATAGCGAATACGGTTTTATAAAAACGGCTGAATACGTTCAACCGTCTGGGTTACATCAACGGTGGGCACGGCGGGTAAGCCAAACGTTTGCTCCACGGAAATCATATCTTTAAAACCGCTGCCCGTGACGAGACAAACGACGGTTTGGGTCGGGTCAACTTCGTTCCGGCGAACGGCATCTTCCAATCCGGCCAGGGCCACCGCACCGGCAGGTTCACTAAAAATGCCTTCCTGCTGCGCCAGCGCTTTCTGCCACGCAAAAACCCGTTCGTCCGGCACAACGTAGCCGTTGCCGCCCGTTTTTCGGCAGTTCGCAATGACGTGGTTGCCGTCGATGACGCCAGCCACCTGCAAACCGCTGACGCGGGTGGTGGATTGGGAAACCGCCCGGGCCTGCCCCTGTTGGTTCCGCAAGGCGCTGGCGATGGTGTCGTTTCCTTCGGGCTGGACACAGTTGACTTTGGCCCGCCCGTTTTCGGCCAGAACACCCCGCGTAATAGCCAGCGTTAACCCTCCTCCGCCCGCCGGAGCGAAAATATGATCAATTCTGCCATCCAGCGTTTCCAGAATTTCGGCGGCTATTGTCTGCACGCCCTGCATGGCCGACGGGCAGTACCGATACGCGCTGATTGGCAAGGGAATACCGTGTTGATTACACAGCTTTTCGAGGTCCTTGAATACGGTTTCGGTAACGCCCGGGTCCTTGCCAAAACCGCTGACCATAAAAAGGGTGGCCCCGTACAACTGCATCTGCCGGATTTTGGGCAGGGGAGCGCCGTCGACAATAACCAGAAAACAGGTCATTCCGGCGGCTGCACAATAGGCCGATAAAGCCGCTCCGGTATTGCCGCTGGAGGTGGCCACGCAGACTTTCTGGCCCCTGGCCTGCATTTCACTGACCAGAACGGCCGCAAAACGATCCTTGTACGAGCCGGTCGGGTTGAGGTTTTCCAGTTTGAAATACAGGTTTTTGATACCCAGCGAGGCCCCAATAGTCCGCGATCGGACCAGCGGAGTTTGTCCTTCGCCGAGCAGCACCTGGTGTTCGGGAGGTACCCGTGGTACGTGGTTGTCGTAGGTCCAGATGGTCTTCAAAACTCGTCGGGAAATTGTAAGTTTTTGATGGAATAAGGATTGAAATTGGCTTTGAAACCGCCATCGAGCGTCAGCGTAGTTCCGCTGATGTAGGAAGCCCCCGGGCTGCTCAGCCAGAAAATGGCTTCGGCCACTTCCTGCGCCTGACCACCCCGCGCCAGCGGAATGAAATCGGTGAGCTCGCGCGTCAGGCGGGCGCTGATGTTGGTGCCATCCGGGTTGGTATAATCATTGCTGAGCTCGGTTTCGATGTAGCCCGGTGCTACACCAACTACCCGGATACCGTTGCGACCGTACGTGATCGCTAGCTCCGCCGTCAGGCTTTCCAGGGCTCCTTTGGCCGCAATATAGGCCGGTCCGCAGCCGGAAGGTCGGTCGGCCATGACGCTGGACAGGTTCACCACAACCCCGCCCTGGTCCTGTTTCTCCATAACCCGGGCCACCTGTTGGGTCAGAAAAACCGGTGCGGTCAGGCAGACGCGCAGGGTTTTCTCCCAGGTTTCGAGCGTCATGGTGCGCAGGGTTTCCAGCGTTCGCCAGGCGGCATTGTTCACCAGCACGTCGATCCGTCCCCAGTGCTGAACGGTTTGCCGAATCAGTTCTTCCCAGTAAATAGTTTGCTCCAGATCACCCGCGATGGTCAGGCAATCGATTCCGTAACGGTTTTTCAAGGCGTCGGCCAGCGTGTTCAACGGCTCCCGGGCGATATCGGAGAGCACCAGCCGGGCGTTCGCGCAGGCGAATCGGGTTGCCGTGGCTTGACCGATTCCACCGGCTGCCCCGGTAATGATAACCACGTTGTTAGTCTTCATACAAAATCCGTTTTCCGGCTTTTTCGATGGGCAAAATACCCCCCAGGGCATCGCCTTTGGTTACTTTTACGGTTGTGCGGAGCAGAAAGGCCAGTCCGTTTTCGGTGGCCAGCACCTCGGTTTTTTCGCCCGATAGAGGGTCGGTCACGCTTCCCCAGCGTTCGCCCGCTTTTACCCAGTCACCGGTTTTTACAGCAGCGGCAAAGATTCCGCTGGCGGGCGAGGGCATCTTGGCTTGCAGGTGCCCGCTGTCGGGCCGGTGATCTTCTACCCAAAACCGTTCGGCTACTGGCTGTGTCTGCCCCGGTTCGTCGATCAGGCCCAGGATTTTGAGCAGGTTGATAAAACCGTCCTGATAGGCCGCAACGACCGGTGGCCGAAGGCCGGTTCCGCCCCCGTATTCGAGGTAAATAGCCGGGATATTGGCGTCGCGGGCGACCGAAAGCGTCCTGCCGCCGGGTCGATAATCGGTCCCCCAGATCATCGGCAGGTTGTAGGCCAGTGCCATTTGTTGTTGTTTCTCCAAGATTTCCGGCGATGGATGCAGCATGTAACCTGCCATCGGAAAAATATCGTAAGCCAGTCCGCCAGTATGCATATCGACCAGGTAATCGGCCTGCCGGATGAGCGTGGAAAGACTATCGGCGGTTTGTTCCGAAACCGTACCATCGGCTTTTCCCGGACAGATCCGGGCCAGATCCAGGCCGTCGGCTCCGCAGCGATTAGCCTGCTGATACGCGCTCTCGTTCACCACCGGAACGATGGTTACGGAACCCGAAGAGAGCTGGTTGCCCAGTTCGTGCGCCAACGCGCTGGCGGCCAGAATCGGTTCGTATTCGTCGCCGTGTACGCCCGCAACCAGCAGAACGTGAGGCCCCGGCAACGGACCTTTTAGTTGTTTTACGTTCATTTCAATGTTCTCCTTCGTAATACGGCCCTCCGCAGGTGGGTTCTTTCGGGTCAAAAATTGAAAGCGATTTGAACAGCAGCCGGGCGATTTCCTGGTGGCCCCGTCCGTTGGGATGCAGCGGATCATTCAGCCACTCCCGGTTTACGTTTACATCGGCGACGGTTTGCCAATGGCGGTTGTGATCGACCAGAACGACCTGTTTTTGCTCGGCTATCGTCCGAATGACTGGAATATATGCCGGGAGCGTTTTGCGATCGGGCGCTTTTTCCAACATGATCGGGTTTGGTGTATGCAGAACCGGTACGGCTTTCAGCGCCCGAATCTGTTCAACAATGGTGTTCAGGTTTTGCGCAAAAAGGTCCGGCGTCATCCCGGCCCGTGCGCAGTCGTTGGTGCCAATCATCAGGGAGACCACCGCCGGTTTGAACTGCGCGACCCGCCAGTCAAAATCGCTGAGGATATTCGGAATGGCGTTGCCGCTGATACCGGTGTTGATCACCAGATCGCGCACCCGCTTCAGTTCCCAGCGAATTCGTTCGGCGAAAATTTCCGGGTAGCTACGAAAACCGTGCGTGTGCTTGGCACCGTGCGTGATGCTGTCGCCGGTAAAGAGCCAGACCGCTGGTTCCTTCCTTTTCAGCAACGCCTGAAGCTGTTCCTGATCCGGGCCGGTTGCGGTTTTCGAAAAACCGTTTTCCAACGTAGGTGCCCAAACCGTGGGGAAGGCTGTTCCCAGGCCAGCTGTTTTAAGGAATTTTCTACGGGAAAACGGTTCCTGTTTCATCACCAGACGTTTTTGGGGTTACAAGGATGCCAGACTCAACCGGCGGATGCGCGTTACGGATAAATGCGTTTTCTGCTGCTGACTACCGGCGCAGTATCCCAGTAATACATCCTTTTTGGTGAAATGCATAGCGATGTAACAGTACCAGCCATCGGGGTCGGTTTCGATGTTGCGGATGTTCTGCCAGGTTTTGCCCTCGTCTTTCGAAATGGCAACCGTCAACGGGGTGCGTTTATCTTTGATGGCCGGGTTGCTGCCGTCGTTGTTGTTCCAGACCGCAAGAAGATTTCCCGTTGACGGAATTCGGGCGATGGTGGCCGGAGAGACAGGGGACTTCAGCGTGCTGGGTTCGATGTGGCTCCAGGTCTGGCCTTTGTCCTTCGAATACGAAAGCTGCTGACTTCCTCCGCTGGCACGAATAATCATCAGAATTGTGCCGTTTTTTAGTTCCACCAGGCCGGGTTCCTGCGTAATAACATCCGTATTGTTTGGTACGGCTTCACTGGATTTCCAGGTGGCGCCGTTGTCGTCGGAATAGTAGCTGTATAGGGTCGCTTTGTTCTGCCATTTGCCGTTCAGTGATCGATGCAGCGCCACCGCCATGAGCAGTCGCCCGTTTTTGAGTTGAATCACCCGGTTGTTGTTCAGCACAAAATAACCGGCTTTGTCCGTGATGCAGGGGGTAGGAGCGCTCCAGGTTTTGGCCTCATCCGAGGAAATCCGCATCTGAGGAATGCAGTCTTCTTCGGAATTTTTCTTGAGGTAAAATAGCGCAATTTTGCCGTTTTTGAGCCGCAACAGCGAAACCGACATGACATTCATATCGCCTTCCCGCTGCACAACGATTTGATCCTGCTGGCTCCAGGTTTTGCCGCCATCGCTGGAGTACCGGCTGGCGAGGTAGGCCGGGGCGTGGTCGCTGGTGGAAGTACCGGTGTAGCGGCTATAGATAAACAGAATCCGGCCGTCTTTCAGCGTGATGAAGTCGCCCTCGCTGTTGCGCGGATTATCGGGTCCGGGATTCAATTGCAATGCTACGCCCGCGTCCGACTGCGCCTGAATGGTTTGGGGGATGAGTAACGAAAGGGCAAACAGGCAAAGAAAGCTATAGACGGTTTTGATCATGACGGTAAGGTTAGTTAGTATGGGTTAGAATCGAATCAGTACAGGGTTTATTGGCTCAGGCTATTTTCCATAAATCCAGTTGAGCGACAAACGGGTGACGTTGGTGACCGACAGACCGGTTCCTTTAGGACGGTTTCCGGCGCAATAACTCAGCAGCACGTTCTTTTTATCTACAAAATGAATAGCCGTGTAACAATACCAGCCGTCGGGATCGGCTTCGAGGTTCTTGACGTGCTGCCAGGTCTGTCCTTCATCGTTCGAAACGGCAATGGTCAGCGGAGTTCGTTTGCCCCGGATCGGGTTGTTGTCGGTGTTGTCGTTATTGTTCCAGACCATCAGCAAATCGCCGGTAGACGGAATCCGGGCAATGGTGGCTGGCGAAACCGGAGAAACAATGTTGGTGGCCTGCGCCGGACTCCAGTTCTGTCCCTGATCCGTCGAATACGCAGCATATTGAACGCCCGCATCTGTTCGGATGATCATCATCAGCCGGTTGTCTTTCAGGGCAATCAGGCCCGGTTCCTGTAAGGTAATGGCATCGGGATTGGCAATTTCCTGACTGACTTTCCAGGTCTGGCCGTTGTCGTCGGAATAATACGTAAACAGGCGACCTTTACCGTTGAACTTGCCGCCGGGTGGCGATTCGTGCAGCGCAACGGGCATCAGCAGTCGCCCTGTTTTGAGTTGAATGACCCGGTTGTTGTTCAGCACAAAATAACCGACGCGGTCGGTGATGCAGGAAATCGGTTCGCTCCAGGTCTGGGCTTCGTCGCTCGAAACCCGCATCAGCGGAATGCAGTCGTCCATCGAATTTTTGCGGGCGTAGAATAAGGCGATTTTTCCGTCTTGTAACCGCAGCAGCGAAACCGACATGACGTTCATTCCGCCCTCGTTCCGGACAATCGGATGGTCTGTGGGTGTCCAGGTTTTACCACCGTCGCTGGAATACCGGCCCACCAGCGAAGCGGCTGCAAAGTCACTCGACGAATGGCCCGTAAACCGTGAATACACGAACAGGATGCGGCCATCTTTCAGGGTGACAAAATCGCCCTCGCTATTGCGCGGATTGTCGGGGCCGGGGTTAAGCTGGAGTGTCAGGCTTTTGTTGTCCGGCCGGGGTTTATGCGCCATAACCCGCAAGATTTCGTCGGTCATGGTAGCGGCAATCAGCTCGTGGCCTTTGTCGTTGGGATGGACGCCATCGAGCAGGAGCGAGTCAAACGGTACGCCCGTTTGCTGTTGGTAATCACGAAACGCTTTGTTGTTATCAACCAGGCCGGTGCGGTATTTTCGGGCCAGTTCCCGAACGGTGTTGAGGTACGCTTGCAAGCGTTCATTCTGGTAATCAGGATATTTTTTACCCAGCGGATTCGGAACCGTCAGAATCAATTTGCTGCCCTGCTTTTGGAGCGCTTCGATCATGAACGACAGGTTTTGCCGGTACTTTTCCAACGGAATGCGTGAAGGGCCAGTGGTACCGCCGTTGTCGATGTGGGCGTCGTTGATGCCAAAACCGATGATCACCAGATCGGGCTGGCGGGCCAGTACATCCGACTCGAACCGGTCGAGGGCGTGCCGGATTTTGAAAAGATTATGGTCAGTCTGGCGACCGGTATGACTACCCGGAATGCCCGCGTTAATTACCGTCGCGCTGATGCCTCTCTGCGTCAGCAGGTGTGGCAGGCGCTGGGCAAAAACCTGATTGACGGTTTTTCGGGTGGCCGTAATGGAATTCCCAAACGCCACAATCGTCAGGTTGTTTTTATGCGGCCGCGACGGTTTCTGAGCAAAAACCGCCAAGCTGATGCCAAAACAAAAGACCGTTCGGAGAACTTGTGCTAAAAACCGCATGATTGCTTGGGTGTTAAGGCCTTATTGACGTAGAAAATCCTTCGTATTGAGTTTGACCCGCAGCTCGCCCTGCATGGTGGTGATCCAGAGCAATCCAGGTTTTTCTTCAAACAAGTACGGGTACGAAATCCAGCGCTGCTTGCCGTGATCGGCAATAACCACCGGTTTGCTCCAGGTTTTTCCCTCATCGCCCGAGAAAGCAATCGACAGCTCATCGCGGTGGTTGCTGGCCGGTACTTCCGACCATTGGTTATCGCCCCCGCTCAACGGATAGGTTACTTTACCTTCCGGAAAACGGCGGTTCCAGACGAGCACAAGCTTGCCATCCTGCAACCGTTTGATCAGGCCCGGCGCGGAACTTGCGTCGATGGTCGTCGGATTAAAACCGCTCCACGAAATCCCGTTATCGGTGGAATACGCTTCCCAGAAATTTCCCCAGTTGGTGCGCAGGAGCAGCCACAACCGACCGTCTTTCAGCTGTTCCAGCGTGGCTTCGGTGACTCCGCCGTGGTGGCCCGTGCCGCCCAGGTCGATGATGTTGCTGCGGGTCCAGGTCTTGCCGTCGTTCTTCGAGGTGTAAGTGACCACGGAGTGCCGCCCCGGATGGTGGCGCATCATCATGGAGGTGAAAACGATATGACCGTCTTTGGTTTCGATCATGTCGCGGATGGCGCCTGTCCAGTCATTGTGCAGCTTTTGTGCATCCTGCCAGGTTTTGCCCCCGTCCAAACTCCGAATGGCGTAGGTTGGCAACTGGGCACCCGGCGAATCCGAGATGTCTTTCTGCCAGTTCCAGTTGGCCCGTTCCTTGAGGTTCATGCAGGCCAGAATGATCACATTCCGCTTGGTGCGGATCAACGCCCGTTCGCTGCTGATCAGAAATTTTGCCGTGTCTTTGAAGATGGGGTAGTCCGTCCAGGTTTTACCCTGATCTTTGCTGATCAGGCTTTTGGTTCCCTCCACGGTCAGGATTCCACCGTCGGCGAGCCGCACGAAAGGTCCCATTTTCTGGTCCTTCATTTCCTGCACATGGGCGGCAATCCAGGAACCGGACGCCGTCGTTGTGCCTCCGGTTTTATTCAGTTGGGCGAAAAGCGAAACGCTCGTTAGCAGACTGAAAAGAAACAGGGTGCCGAGTTGCTTTAATGGGATAGGGGCGATCATCATGAATAACAGTTAAGGGTTGGGAATAGTCAGTTTGTTGGGGTTTGGGAGGTAGTCGTTACGGAGTAAAGGCTAATACCGGGAAAGGATACCGGCTTACCCGCTGGACCAATCCGCAGGTAGTTGATTCCGAAAGCTGGTTTTCGGCGCAGCGAGGTTCGATCTGTGAGCCGGTTGTTTATGTATAAAACCGCTTCGTTTTTTTTGCAATCCCACCGGATTTCTACGGGTATAGGATTGTTTTTAGTCCGCTTATCCGGCCGAATCAAGAATGTGACAACGCCATTTCTGGTGGCCAATGAATCTGCGGATACGGAGAAATGATCGGTCAGCGTGAGCAAAACCGTCGTTTGGCTGTCAGGTATTTCCAGGCTGGTTTTGAGCGAACCCCGGGCCGTCGCCGGAAAATTCCAGACGGCTTCGGCTCCGTTGATTTGCAACGCCTTTTGGTTTGAATTCCGTTGGGTTAGTTGAATCAGGCTGTCGGCGTCGTACCCGGTCCATTGAGCCAGCCCTTGCGAGAAATCGTCACTGGCCTGGCGTTGTTCGAGCCAGTCGGGGTTGAACAGAACAATGGATTTGGCTTCGCCCTGACCGGCCACCAGCGCCACGTTGCCATCGGTTGTTTCTACTGCTGATGCGTAGGCTGTGCCGCGGTCATTTTTGGCATGGCGGGCGGTTTTTGCCGAGGGCATGGTCAACACTTCCCGAAAACCGTTCCAGGTTTTGCCCTCATCCCGGCTGATGGCCGCGTGCAATACATCCCGGCCCCCGGCGGCATAGCTGTGCGGGTTGTCCCAGCGCTGATTGCCGTTGAAAAGCAGCAGCAAACGGTTATCGGAAAGCCGCAGCAATTCGGCGGGTGAATCCGACGAAATAAACCGGGTCGGTTGCGCGGTGCTCCAGGTACGTCCGTGATCGCCGGAGTACGATTCGTACAACAAGCCTTTGTTGGTCCGGATCAGCATCCAGAGTTGTCCGTTGGCCAGTTCGACAACAGCCGGTTCGATACCGCCGTACCGAACCGGCATGGTGTTGTCAATTTCAACCCGAATGGCGTTGGCGGATGTTTCCCAGCGCTGGCCGTTGTCGTCCGAGTAGAGCGATACGATTTCGTTCCAGCCTTCATCGGTCTGCCCAGGTGCCGGTTTTTCCATCCGTTCCGGAACGGCCCGGGCGAACGTCATCAGCAGTCGGCCATTTCGGAGCTGCAAAAAACTCCGCATCGAACCCACATAACCGTCCATGATTTTCTGGGGCTGGCTCCAGCGGTTTTCAGAACGCGGTTTGTGGCAATACCAAACGTCCAGATGACGGCCCCGGTAACCGTTGTTGCCGGTTCCCCAGAGGTGAAAAATGGCGTGCAGCGTTCCCTCCGTGTCTTCCAGCACACGGTTTGCGTAGTAGGCTTGTCCGGGTAACCGGAATTCGGTTGCGGGCTGGGTCCATTGTCGCCCGTCCGTGGAAGAAATTGACAATAGGTGGTCGGCATTGCCGGGGCGGTTGATGTAATAGATGGCTAGTTCTCCATTCTTTTTTCGCACCATTGTCGCTTCGTTGCCGGGCGCTGGGGCAACGCGCACGGGTTCCACGATGGACGTGGCCTGCCCGGGGACCGGCCGTAATCGCATTCCAAAGGTTTCAGCCTCGGATGGTGTTGGCTGGGCGTGCGATGAAAATGAAAACATTCCTGCAACCATACTCAGCAGCCCAACCACAAAACCGGCGGTCTTACGGTTTCGGTATACCCGGAATGGATGGTTATGGAATGTTTTCATGGAGTTCCGGCTCTGTAAACCTGTCAGGTTTCGACGGTTCGCTTATTCGTTGAGTAATCAGTTATTTACCAAGCCGCTGACGGCCGAAATCCGGTCGCAGATGTCCAGAATGTCTTTTTCGGACCAAGCCGAATTACCCAGTCCCAACGGCGGATTAGGCAGGCCGATATCGATGCCGTGCTTAAGCAGCATGGCCTGGCGGAAGAACGACCAGATGTTGGGCAAGACCTCAAAAATGATTTCCTGAAACGTGAGCATGAAGCGGTTGCCCAGTTCAAAGTTGCCTTTGATAAACTCTTCGCGTACAAACTTGCATTCTTCACCCCAGAGGTTGAAGAAACTTCCGATGGCACCCACGGTTCCGCAAAGGGTTGCCTGACAGAACAGCTCATCGGCCCCGCTGAACAGCAGCAGTTTGTTGTCGGATAAGAGGTGGATCAGGCTTACTTCGTACAGGTTTTGCGTGGTGAGTTTCATGCCCGCAATGTTGGGCAGCGTCAGAATCTGTTCAATGTACTGCCGGGCATCACCACCGAAAACGCTGTGATTGCCAATGTGATACGGGAAAAACGGAATGTCGATGGATGAGCCGACGGTTTTGTAATGTTCCAATGCGTTCCGGACGCCGGACTGGTAGTAAATCGGTCCGACGGTGGAAATACCGTAAACACCCAGTGCCTGAGCCGCCTGCGCCAGCCGAACCGACTCATGGGTGTTCAGGGCACCGACCTGGGCGATGACGGGCATGGCTCCGTCGACGGTTTCCATGACAGTACGGGTGATTGCCGTTCGCTGTTTTTCCGAAAACAGAAAACCCTGACCGGTCGAACCCAGAATATACAGACCGTCCAGCTTTTGTTTGATGCACAATTGAACAATTTTTTCCAGCTGGTGAAAATCCGGATTGCCGTTTTGATCGACTGGTGTGAACAGGGCAGGCCAAAGGCCGCCAATGGGGGAATGCGTCATGATTTTATGTACTTGGAGTAGTTTATAGTTTTAGCGGTATTCGGTTTAGGGATTATCGTCTACGGTTTTCTACCCGAAAACTGTAAACCGTCATTCATACCCGGGATTTTGCACGAGTTTGGAATTCAGACTCAGGACGGTTTCGGCGATGGGAAAAAGCAACAGATTGTTCTGCCCCTTGCGATCGGCGAGCGAAGGCACCAGATCAAACGCTTTGTTGAAGCGCAGCAGATCCCACCACCGCTTGCCTTCAAACGCCAGCTCGAACAACCGCTCCTTGAGAATAGCGTCATCGTTGGCCGTCTTGGTCGACGAAACAAACCGGTGTTTTTCAAACTGGTCGCCGTAGGCGCGTTGCCGCACCAGATTAATCTCCGCCGTGGGGTCCTGACCCAGGGCGTTTTTGGCTTCGGCAATCATCAGCAAAATATCGGCATAGCGGTAGATAATTACATCGTCGAGAAACCGCCGGCCGTTGGCGTCCACAAAACCGCTGAATTTGGTCATGACGGAGGTGAAGAAAACCGGCTGGCCCTGCGCATTTCGGCTGAATACTTCCACGAAAGATTTGTCCTTGCGTTTGTCGTCCGTGGTAAACTGTTTGCGCATGGTTTCGGAGGGTGCCCACCAGTTCATACCGCCCCCCAGTCCGATCTTCTGAATGGTGGCCGCATCCGTACCCGGTGGCAGGTCGCTGTCGCGGATGTACATATCTCCGCTGTAATTGTTGACGGATTCCAGATCCTGATACCGGACGGCAAACACGATTTCCCGGTTGCCTTTGTTGGTATAGCTGAACACATCGGCAAAGTTGGGCAGCAGCGCCACGTCGGTTTTTTGGACTTCCTGCAGGGCGGTCAGGGCAGTAGTCAGGGCGGCCTCTCCGCCGTTTCGGCGTTTGGCGATCCAGAGATACACCTCACCCTTCAGGGCATTGGCCGCTGGTTTCGACCAGGCGCTCCGGCGGGTTGGGTAGGTGTTGACGGGGAAAAGCTCGAGCCCTTTGTTGAGGTCGGCGGTAATCTGCTGAAAGATTTCATCCTCACTCGCCCGGGGTTTGTAGATTGTGGCCGGGTCGGACGATTCGGTGGGTTCCAGCATCAGGGGTGTGCCGCCCCAGGTGCGCACCAGCACAAAATACAGGTAAGCCCGCATGGTGTAGGCTTCGGCCAGGATGGTGTTTTTGTTCGCTTCGGACGTGAACGCAATTCCGGGTCCGTATTTCAGGATGAGGTTGATGTCGTGAATAACCGTATAGATGGAACTCCAGTCGGGGCCGGGGGCGGTGATTTTGTGCAGCCGGTTCTGGAAATACGGAATCCGGAAATCGGCGTTCAGCAGGCCGGTTCCCATGATCTCGCTGCGCGATTCGCCCAGGTAATACAGGTTGAAGTTGGTGAAGTTCCGAAACCGCACGTACATTCCGTTGCGGGCACCGATTACATCTTCCTGGGTTTTCCAGAACGAAGCCGCCGTAATCTGGCTTTTAGGATTGATCTCCAACTCGCTGGTACAGGCTCCGAGCAGCGCAATGAGCAACAAGACAGTCAGGTTATTTTTCATGATCTCTTTCGGCTTAAAATGATACATTCAGACCAATGATGTAATTGCGGGGAACTGGGTAGCGCCCGTTATCCTGCCCGCCTTCTTCCGGGTTCAGGCCGGAGTATTTCGTGAAATACATGAGGTTGTTGGCGGTCAGATTCAGCCGCAGGTTGCTCAGGCCTATTTTCGACGTTAGGGCCGACGGAAAACCGTAGCCAAGTGTTACCTCGCGTAAAGCCAGGAAGTTACCTTTCTCGAAGTAGTAAGAGTTCTGCCGAAACAGGTTGCTCTGCACCTGCTGGTCGGCGTAGTAATACCGGGCAATATCGGTTTGGTCGCCGGGTTTTTGCCAGGAGCGAAGAATGTCGGTTGATGCGTTGTTTTCGCCCACAAACTGCCCGTTGAGCAACGCCCGGGTGTAGTTGTAAATGGTGTGCCCCAGGGTGTAGTCGGCCCGAACCGTCAGGTCGATGTTCTTGTACGACAGTGACGTAGTGGCTCCTCCCGTAACCGTTGGAAACGGATTGCCCAGGTACACGCGGTCGTAGGAGTTGATCTCGCCGTTGCCATCGACGTCCAGCCAGTTGACATCGCCCCCGAACTTGGTTTTGCTGGCCAGCGGAACGATGATATCGCGGGGGGCCGCGGCAGCTTCTTCGTCAGTGGCAAAGATGCCAATCTGCTGGTAGGCGTAATAATCGCCGATCCGACCGCCTTCCTGCAAGCCACCGCGCCACTCAATCTTACCCGTTTCGGGATCGTAGACCTGTACTCCGCCCACCCGGTTGCGCTCGTTGCCGTTATCGGGTAGCTTCAGAATTTTGTGGTGGTTGGTCGCGATGTTAAAACTGGCGTTCCAGTTGAATCCTGATGGGGAGCTGAGAATGGTTCCCGAAACTTCGAGCTCAAAACCGCGGTTCTGAAGACTGCCATAGTTGGTCAGAACGGACCGGAAACCGGTTTCCAGCGGGAGTTCCAGATTGGTCAGCAGGTTGTCGGTGCGTTTATTGAAATAATCCACCAACACATTGAGTCGCCCGTTGAACAAGCCGATGTCCATACCGAGGTCGTAGGTTTGGGTTTGTTCCCATTTCAGGTTGGAGTTCGGAATAACAGTGTTCTGGATACCGGCTGCGCCATCATAGCGGGTGCCGACACCGTAGGTTCCCTGCGCCTGAAAATCACCCAGTTGACCCAGGTTTCCGTTGACACCGTAGCTTGACCGGAGTTTGAGGTTGTTGACGATGCGTGATAGTCCGAAGTCTTTCCAGAAGTCCTCGTTGTGAATATTCCAGCCCACGGATGCACCGGGGAATAATCCCCATTTGCTATTGGCCCCCAGGTTGGAGGCACCATCGTAGCGGGCGGTTAGCGATAGCAGGTACTTCTGGGCGTAGTTGTAATTGGCTCGTCCGAAAAGACTAATGATGCGTTGCTGGGTGACCGAGCTGCTTACCGCCGTTGGGGTTGCTGATGCGTTGAGGGTCGGAATGATGTCGGTTGAAGCGCCCTGGCCGGTGGCCGACAAGACCGAGAATCGGCGGTCAAAATAGGAGGTCCCCAGCATGAAATCCATCCCGTGTTGCCCAACACTTTTGGTGTACGAAAGGATGGCGTCGACTTGTTGTTGCCAGTGAGTGGATCGTTTGCCGGTTGCAATGCGCGAGTCAATGAAAGACAGGGGGCCGTTCAGGTAGGATTGTTGAAACGAACTGCTATCGCCCTCAACCACGTAGAGGGAAGCCGACGGCTCGAAGGTCAATCCGGGCAAGATGTTCCAGGTTAATCCACCACCCAACGTCAGGCGGTATAGGTTGTTTTCGGCCTTGTAACGATCCAGGTGATACAGCGGATTACCGATGCTCCGGTTAAAACCGGGCGACATGGTTCCGTCTTCAAAGTAAAGCTTGGCGACGGGCGGCAGGGCAACGGCCCGCTGAAAAATCTGATTATCATTGTATACCGACTGGCTACCCGAATTGGCGAAGTTGGTAAAAGCATTGACTTTCAGGTTTTCCCGGATTTTCATGTCACCGCTGAAGTCGAACGTAAACCGTTTGAAATCCGTATTGATCGTGATGCCCTGCGATTTCAGGTAGCCCACGCCCAGGTTATAGCTGCCTTTTTCGGTGCCGCCCATCGCGCTGACGTAGTAATTCTGCGAAACGCCCGTTCGGAAGAGCAGATCTTGCCAGTCGGTACTCTTGAAAATCAGGGTTTTGGTCGGGTCGGCCGGGTCGGCGATGCTTTCCCATCCTTCGTTGAGTTTGTGCTGGTTCTGGGGCGTCAGGTACTGAACCGTTGAGTAGGTGCGGTTTGTCAGGTCATTGCCCGTTCCGAAACTGTTGGCCACGGTCAGCAGGTTCATGCGCTCCGGAATCTTGATCGCCGAATTGAGTACGCCCAACCGGCCGTAGTATACGTAATCGCGGCCCGACATCATGTTGTACCGTTTGGCCAGCTGCGAGAAGGTGGTGTTGTGCCGGAAGCTGATCTGCATTTTCCCGGCTTTTCCTTTTTTGGTGGTGATGATGACCACGCCGTTGGCCCCCCGGGCACCATAGATCGAAGTTGATGACGCATCTTTCAGGACCTGGAGGGTTTCGATATCGTCGGGGTTGATGTCGTTCATGTCGTTCCGAATCACACCGTCGATGATGTATAGTGGAGAAGAACCGTTCGGATTGTTGATCGAAGTTCCCCCGCGAATAATGACCCGGGGGGCGGCTCCCGGCTGCCCGGTGGTGGTCTGTACCCGAACGCCCGGCAAGGTTCCCTGCAAGGCTGATGCCGCATTCGTGTACGGAATATTCTCAAGGACTTTGTTATCGAGTTTGGAGATGGACGTGGTGACGGTTTCGCGCGACTGTGAGCCGTACCCTACTACCACCACTTCATTCAACGTTTTCTGGTCGGCTTCCAGCGCTACGTTTACTTCCGTCTGATTACCGACGCTGAACTCCTGGGTTTTGTAGCCGATGTAGCTGAAAACAAGGGTGCTGCCGCTGGGAGCATTGATGGTGAATTTACCGTTTCCGTCCGTTGTTATCCCGTTCTGGGTGCCTTTGACAACCACGGTTACAAAGGGGAGCGGTGCCTGATCGGTACTTGATGTGACGGTTCCTTTGACCGACTGTCCCTGCGCGCTGGCAACTAAAGCCGTAATTAGCCAGCAACATACGGCGATAAGCTTAAAAACGGTTTTCGGCGGTGTCTTCATGGAGGTAAATAGTTGAAACCATAGAATGATTGAAGGGTATGGGCCAGTTGAGTAAAATATTATTTCAATTTTTATTTGTCCTACAAATGTATTGATAGTATTTTAATTTCAATAAATTTGTATCAAAAAAAGTATAGTCCTTCAAATCAGCCGGAATACCGTCGAATTCCATTACCTTTGTGACAAAGGATCAAAAAATGACTACTAAATTGAGCTCGCTGGAGCCACTGGAAAGCCTGTCAATGACAGATCGTGTGGAGAATATCCTGCGGGAATATTTCAAAGAAAACGCTTTCAAACCCGGTGATCCGCTCCCGAATGAACAGGAAATGGCTCAGAAGCTAAACGTGAGTCGGAATGTGGTGCGGGAAGCGCTGAGTCGCCTGCGGATGCTGGGCATGATTGAAGCCCGTCCCCGGCGCGGAATGGTGATGGCGCAGCCGGACCCACTGGGGGGGATTGAAAAAGTGTTGAATCCGCTGATCCTGAGCCCTAACAACCGGCAGGATATCTTTGAATTACGATTGATTCTGGAAATGGGAATTGCCGAATTCCTCTTTGCCCGGAAAAACCGAAAAAATCTGGAAGAGCTGGAAGCAATTGTGGAGAAACAAAAAGGAATAGTGGAGCTTTCGAAGGAAGACGAAATCGAATTTCACGGAAAGCTGTACGACATGACGGGC
The DNA here is from genome assembly GCF_054780515.1 of Larkinella harenae. Lineage (NCBI taxonomy): Bacteria > Pseudomonadati > Bacteroidota > Cytophagia > Cytophagales > Spirosomataceae > Larkinella > Larkinella harenae. Next base: position 1,808,680 of record NZ_BAAGWE010000001.1, read on the forward strand.
AATGAAACCTTCCAACGGTTTCAAAGCCTGCTTTTTCCCGTTTTTGAACATGTCTTTACATCACAATTCAAAAAAGGGACTGTAATAGCCATTGCTGATCCCGTTTCACATTATGATCTGTTCCGGATTTTGAAGGAAGGAACCCCGGAAGAATTTCGAAAAGCCATGCACAAACACCTGGCGGTTTATTACAACACCATTAAGCAACGGTAATTAAGCGTACTCCAAAACGGCGACGGGTTGCAGCAAGGTTTCAATTTGGTGAAACAGATCCTGCATAGCGAGCGGTTTTTTGATAAAAGCGCTGGGTTCTGCCATCAGAACGCCTTCACGGGCAATGGGTCGTTCGGCACCCGATATCAGAATGACAGGAAACTTATAGGATAAGGTTTTTAACCGCTCTAGTACGTCCAGACCGCTGAAACGCGGCATCAACAAATCCAGCAGCATCAGGTCAGGCCGGTGGTGGGGCGACTGAATCCAGCTGAGCGCTTCCAGGCCATCACTCGCAATTAATACCTGATAGCCCGCTTTGGTCAGCTGGTAGGTTAATAACTTCCGGTAAATCACATCGTCGTCTACGACCAGAATGGTTGTCTTTTTGTTCATAATATCATCCGTTACGGTGGTCGATATTTCACCGGGCAAATCTATAGTAGGCAATATCATAAAGCCGCTAGCCGGAAAAAACCGAGTGGCGTTATCGATAGGCAAATTACAGTTGCTGGGAGTGGAGGTGGATACGGTGTATCCTACTTTCTACTAAAGGTAGCGGTTTTGAATAAATAGACAAATAGCAATGCCTGTGGTAGTGATGAAGAGTAATAAAATGTGCTTGAAATAATCATTTTTGGTATATGAATGACATTTACAATCTCATTGGAAGATAAGGAAAAGTTTATTTATCAGACAAAAATATAACATTGCCCTCCGTGCGTGGTTACTCTTCTGAAAGTATATACACTGATAAGAACAGGCCCCGGCAATTGCCGGGGTTGTGTTTTTTATACTCCTTTTTTGGTTAAACGGATTGGCTACGGGTGAAAATATCCTCAAAGAAAGGCCATGCCAAAGATCGGTCCCCTTTATACGAAGGCTGATGGCGTTGGATCTACGGACAGCTCAACGCCTGGCAGATATGCTGGTAACGCAGGCAACCATCCTTTGGCTAAATGTCAAAAACTGCGCCTGAAAAATACCGACTCGATCCTGTCCGGACGTCGTACGCAACCCTCGACGACGCCCGGGAAGGGTCGAAAAGATTCGGTTTGTGTAAACGGGTCTGCCAAAGACCGTCGTTTACACAAACCGTAACGACTTAAACTTCGTTGCCCGAGGGGCGGCCCTGGAAAAACGCCTGAATATTCTGACAGGTGGTTTCGGCAATACCGTGTAATGCGTTGCGGGTGAAAAAAGCCTGATGCCCCGTGATTAGCACGTTGGGGAAGGTGAGCAGGCGCATAAACACATCATCCTGAATGATCGTATCTGACAAGTCTTCAAAAAACAGGTGACTTTCTTCCTCGTAAACGTCCAGACCCAGGTAACCAATTTGCCCGCTTTTCAGGTTTTCGATGGCCGCCTGGGTGTCGATCAGGGCACCGCGACCAGTGTTGATCAGCATAACTCCCTTTTTCATGAGCTGAAGCGTTTTCGAATTGATAATATGGTGCGTCTGTGGAGTGAGCGGACAGTGGAGGGAAATGATGTCGGACTGACTCAGAAGTTCCTGCAACGACACATATTCAATTCCGATTTGGCGGGCTTCTTCGTCTTCGACCACATCGAATCCCAGCAGCCGGCAGCCGAAACCGCGCAGAATCTGGGCCGTTACTTTGCCAATTTTTCCCAATCCGAGCAAACCGACGGTTCGGCCATAGAGGTCAAACCCCATCAGACCGTCCAGGGCAAAGTTGCCTTCTTTGACCCGGTTGTAGGCCCGGTGGGTTTTGCGGTTCAGGCCCAGAATCAGGGCGATGGTGTGTTCGGCTACCGAGTAAGGTGAGTAAGCGGGCACGCGCATCACCTGAATGCCGTGCTGGCGGGCCGCATCCAGATCAACGTTGTTGAACCCGGCGCACCGGAGTGCGAGCAATTTTACACCCTGTTCGGCCAGTTTGCCAATGACGGTGGCGTTGGCCTGATCGTTGACGAAAAGGCAGGCTACGGGCGAATCCGTCACCAGCTCGGCCGTTGTTTCGTCCAGCGGAACTTTCAGAAACCGTAAATTGAAGCCGAAGGCGGCATTGGTTTGCTCAAAAAAAGTAATGTCGTAGGGCTTGGTACTGAATACAGTAACATTCATCGTATCATCGGTTTAGACCCTGTTCAGAGCTACCGCAGATCATTTTTAACGGTATGACAGGGAGTAGGAAAGTAGATTTTGGGCGGCTGTTGCCAAAAAAGATCGGCCAGTTGGCCCGAATGAACCGGGTCATGCCAGTTGGGCTGTTAACCGCAAAGAAAAGGAGAATCGTTGTTTTCGGCCAATCTCAGACCAAAAAGTTACTGTTTTAAGCCGATGTGACGTTGAAAAAAACGGAAAAACCGGTGTGGATTGCTAATTGAATCGATAGACTCTCTTCTGACAGACAAGGCATTGATAACGGCGAATCGGCAGAAAAGGTAAAACCCATTTTAGGAACCAGGGTCTTTTTATTCGCTCCAGGGTGGCGCGCTGGCAGGAAGGACAGGGCTGTAGCATGATTCATGACGTTTCTGAGTAATGGATTCTAGATACTCTTTCTGCCACTGAAAATCAAGGACTTGTTGGATATTCGCAATAAGTCCTTTGGATAATGAAATCAAAAGGCTGGTTTCCTCCCATACGGTCAAAATAGTTACTAAGAAAGATCACCGTCGGTATTGGCGTAGGCTTCGGCGAGCGTCAGCAACCCAGTAGTAGTAGGCCAGCAAAGCTTGCTAAGCCACTGTAAACCATTCCCAAAAAGATTTCGCTGAACGCCAGATTTACAAACGCTTCAATGCACGTCCGAACCATTCCGGTAGTCAAAAAGAGCACCTGATGACACGCGTAAAACGGCCATCAGATGCTCTTTTTCTCTTTTTCAAACAGGGATTACACCCGAACCCACAACACCCCGTTCTTGCTGGTCAGTTTTTCCAGCTTACCCGCGTCGGCGATGTGTTGCAGGTAGCCATCAACCTCCTGGCGATCGCGCCCGGACAGTTCTGCAAACTCGCGGGAGGTCAGGGTTGGGTAGATGGCGAATAGATTCTCCCAGGACGAATCAATGACGGATTTTGTGACCGAGGGCCGTTGCTTATGGAGGGCGTTTTCGTAAGCCGCGTAGGGTTTGGTGCCATACACTCTTTCGTAATTGCCCTGGCTGTCAACGAAAAACATCGTTGGAAAACCCCGAACACCCAATTGTTTGCCCAAAGCCAGATCTTCCCGGAACAGCGCGGTGGCCCGGCCTTCGTAATCGGCTTTAAACTGCTCCGGATCCAGGCCTACTTTTTGGGCAGCGGCTGCTAAATGCTCCCATTTGGCAATGTTCTTTTTATGCAGAAAAACCATTTCGCGTATTTCCCGCAGAAAGGCAATCGCTTTTTGGGAATCCTGAAGCTGAGCGGCTTTGAACGCAATGGAAGCCGGGTAGGAGGAGTCTAGTGGATCTTCCAGCCAGACATCGCCATCGATGGGCATGTCATAATGCAGACTGACTTCGTCCCAGTGCGGAGCTACGTCAGACGGTTTGCTGATGCCGCCACTGTTGTAACTCCAGTCTGGCAACAACCCTCCCATCCGGTATTCGATGGTAATGTGGGGGCCGTATTCGAGTTTTAGCTTCCGCAACGGCGGTTCAATTCCCCAGCAGGACGAGCAGATAGGATCGGTATAGTAAATGATTTTAACGGTTTCCTGAATTGGCGAGACGGCCTGTTCCTGCGTACTTAGGGCCGTATCGGGGATTTCGCACATTCCTGATTCAATATCGCACAGGAGCGGATTGACGGTTTTTGTTTCCATGTATTTTAATGAGTTTACGATCACAATCAGTTCCGGCAGAATTTCTACGTTCTGGGTTTGTTACCCATTTCCGGACGGTGATACAAAGGTCTCTATTCCGGTCGTAGCAGTCAATTAGTCAGATTTTTCTGACCACTCCTGGTACATTTGTGGCCTCAGTTTTGTTCAACTGAATAGGATACCCAAAACCGGTTTCGCTGAAAAGCCAGATTAGGTCAATGATTTGAAGCAACATCACTGATGAAAGAACACCTAGAAGAAAGCAATTGTCCGGCGGAAGGACTCCTGAAACAGCTTTCGGGGAAGTGGAAACCGCAAATCTTCCGACTGGCCGTTGATGGTCCGCTGCGTTTCAATGCGTTGCTTCGTCAGCTGGAAGGCGCTAACAAACAATCCATTGCGGTAGCCCTGAAGGAGTTGGAAGAGCAGGAGCTGATCACCAAAACCGTCGTCAGGCTTAAACCGTTACATATTGAATACACCTTGTCCGGAAAAGGAAAAGCCTTGATCCCCGTTTTTCGGCAAATCGAATATTTATCCTGAAGGCCTGTCGGCTGATCGTTTCAGCGTTGCGAAGCTGCGTGCTTCTCCAACAACCGTAGCGTGTGCTCCAGCGCCTTTGGGTCGCTCCATTCTTCGTGGCCCGGTACGACAATCTTCGCCGTACCAAACTGGCTCATCACACGCCGGATCGAATTCGGCCATTCTTTCAGGTTGGCGTCGCCAACGTAGCCCATGCCGAAAGTCGCTACGCTTTTGACAAAACATCCACCGTGCAGAATCTTCTGATTTGGCAACCAGACCACAATGTTGTCGCTCGTATGTCCTTCGCCCGGGAAATAACACCGAATTGGTTCCTGACCGATCGTGAAGGTCGTATCGTTGGGCAGAATACCGTCGGGAGCTTGGTATCCTTCTTTAACCGATTTTTGGGCCGTCAGCGGAGTGCTCACTACCCGGATACCGGCTTTTCGCAGTTCACCGACACCGCCTACCCGGTCACCGTGGGCGTGGGTGACGATGCAAAGCCGGACGGGTTGGCGCAGGTTATCCTGAATCCACTGAAGCAATTGTTTGGTGTTATCGGTGTCGCCTATGGTATCCCACCCCGTATCCACCAGCACAACGCCGTTCCCGGTTTTGATAATGAGGCCGTTGGACGGAACGCTGGTGTTCTGATAAATTCCGTAGGTGGTATGAACCAGAACCTGATCGGTCAGGGGTGTTACCACCAGTTTGGGCTTTTTCGACGATTGCGCCTGGCCGAAACAGGGGAGAAGAATCGAAAAAAAGAAAGCTGCCAGAATGCGCATGGGCCAAGAAGTAATGGTTGCCGATGAAAAAAAGCGTTGTAAAGCAAAGGTGCAAAATGTTTTTGATTTGGGTAGGATAGAGACAGCAAGTACCGGTTAAAAAGCGTTCAAATTACTACCTTTAAGATTGGTTCGGTATCGGAATCAATCGTTCGGAAACCGTATGGAAAAAGCAGGTACGCGATTCCATGAAAAAAAGCCGTTCTACAAACGCCTGAGCGATAACAAAACCACGCGACTTTCCCGGGCGGCAGTGGCGGGCTGCCAACTGCCAATCGAAAAAAGAAGTGTGCCTGATCATTTACCACAAAAAAACGAGGAAGCGCTGTGTTTTGGCTGGATTGATTCGGTGACACACGAACGGGATAAGCGTATACCAAACTGGCGGTATGACGCAACAGGGCCAAGCAGTCGGGGCGGTGGGGCGTCGAATGGATTTCGGAACCGCCAAAATCCGTTACTTTTGCGGCATGAACTACCGCTTGCTTGCATTCATGCTTTTCCTGACGGTTCCGCTGCTGGCGCAGGAGCCGTCGGCTGATCGCATTCAAAAACACATTCAAAAACTCGCTTCCGACAAAATGAAAGGCCGGGGAACGGGCAGCCGCGAAAATGCCAAAGCGGCTGCTTACATCGTCCGGCATTTTCGAAAATACGGGTTGAAACCGCTGGGCGACGATGGCTATTACCAGCATTTCACGGCCAAAGTCCGGCGCGTGGTGGTGCCCGACAGCGTTCGCAAAGCCGCCAACGTGATTGGTTTTCTGGACAACGGCGCCACCCACACCATTGTGATCGGGGCCCATTATGATCACCTGGGAATGGGCACGCAGGGCAGTTCGCTGGCGGAAAAGCCGCAGGGGCAGATTCACAACGGGGCCGACGACAATGCCTCGGGCGTGGCCGGGTTGCTGGAACTGGCGCAGTATTACGCCAACAATGGCGTGAAAGAACCGTACAACATCCTGTTCATGGGGTTTGGCGCGGAAGAACTGGGCTTGCTGGGTTCGCGGTATTTTCTGAACCACCCAACGCTGCCGCTGGACCGGCTGAATTTCATGATCTGCATGGATATGATTGGCCGGTATGACCCCAGCCGGGGCGTGGGTATCGGGGGCTACGGCACCGCCGACGCCTGGCCGGACGTATTCAAAGACGTCACAGCAGGCATTAAATTCTTCACCGACCGGGCCGGAAACAGCGGGTCCGACAATGCGGCATTTTACGCCAAACAGATTCCCGTGCTGTTTTTCCACACCGGCGGCCATCCGGATTACCACAAGCCGGGCGACGATCCCGAGAAGATAGATGCCAAAGCAGAAGAGGAGATTCTGCGGCTGGAAATCAAGCTGATCGACAACGCCATGAAGCTGCCCAAAATGACATTTACGCCAGTGAAGTAGCCTGCGGAACTGCCCAACGCCCGATAAAAGGCGTTTGACAGATGCCTCCGTCTAAGCCTTTTATGCCTGATTTTCCGTTGATTTGACAATTTGAAACCACTACCGGACAAAACGGAAAAGTTAGTTGAAAAAGAAGCTAATGAGGGTACGGTACAGAGGAAAACCATTCGTTTTTTCCTACCAACAGCCCCCTTTCTCATTTTGGATACAATCCCCGGAGATTTGGCTACTTTTTTCCGGAATAGCCGCCCGACCTTTGTACCGTTCAAACGATAACACACGTAAAAACAAATCATGAACGGTATTCAAACAACAAAATTAGGCAGTCAGGGACTGATTGTTCCGCTGGTTGGGCTGGGCTGCATGGGCATGTCTCCCATCGCCGGGGCGGATATTTACGGAAAAGCTGACGAAGCCGAATCCATCGCTACCATTCACCGCTCGCTCGAATTGGGCGGCAATTTTCTGGACACCGCCGATCTGTACGGCCCCATGCTGAACGAACGGCTGGTGGCCAAAGCCATCAAAGGCAACCGGAGTCAGTACCTTCTTGCCACCAAATTCGGCTTTGAGATTGACGACAACGAACAACTGACCTGGCGGATCAACGGGCGGCCCGATTACGTCAGAAAATCCATCGAACGCTCGTTGAAAAACCTGGGTACGGACTACATCGATCTGTATTACCTGCACCGTCAGGACCCGGATACACCCATTGACGAAACCGTCGGCGCGATGGCCGAGCTGGTCAAAGAAGGAAAAGTCCGGTACATTGGGCTTTCGGAAGTTTCGGCGGAAACCATTCGCAAGGCACACAGCGTTCATCCCATATCGGCCGTGCAGACAGAGTACTCGCTGTTTGAACGCAGCGTGGAAGAAAACGGCGTTGCCGACGCTGTGCAGGAGCTCGGCGTTGGGTTTGTGGCTTATTCGCCGGTGGGCCGTGGGTTTCTGACCGGTGCCATCAAAAGTCCGGACGATTTCCCGGCGGATGACTTTCGGCGGAGTATTCCCCGGTTTCAGGGAGAACGGTTTTACAAAAACATGGAGCTGGTGGACGAAATCAAAAAGCTGGCCGATGAGAAAGGCGTTACGGCCCCGCAGTTGGCCATTGCCTGGGTGATTTCCAAAGGATTTGTGCCCATTCCGGGAACCAAACACGTTAGGTATGTGGAGGAAAACAGCGCGGCAACGACTATTCGCTTAACCCCGAACGAGTTGGCGAAACTGGAAGCCATTGTTCCGCTGGGGCTTTCGGTGGGCGACCGCTACGATGCTACGGGTATGGCCCTGATTAATTTGTAAGCGTTAATAAAACCGACCCGCTAAACCGTTTGGCCAAACGGTTTAGCGGGTTACCAAACCGCGAAATAGGCATGAAAAAAACGGCTCACGCTCCCTATCTGATTCATTCTGTTTCTGAGCTGCACCGCCTGCTGGGCTTACCCAAACCGGCGCATCCGCTGGTTAGCGTTATTGATTTAGGCCAGACGATGTGCTTTCCGGAGGAAGTTATGAAGAGTTACATGTATAACTTTTATTCGGTTTGCATCAAAAAAGACTTCCGGGGTAAAATGAAGTACGGCCAGCATTATTATGATTTCGACCACGGCGTGATGACTTTTTTCTCACCGGGGCAGGTCCTGTCCACGATCACGGAAGATGAGCGATCCTGTGTTGGTTGGTGGCTCGTTTTTCACCCGGATTACATTCGCCATTCTGCTTTGGGTCAGAAACTCAAAAACTACGGTTATTTCTCGTACGCAGTCAATGAAGCGCTGCACGTTTCGGAAAAGGAAGAAGCGCTGATTACCAGCCTAATGCAGCAGATTGACCAAGAATACCGCTCGATTATCGACGGTTTTAGTCAGGATGTCATTATTTCGCACATCGAACTGTTGCTCAACTACTGCAACCGGTTTTACAACCGGCAGTTTATTACCCGAAAAAACGCCAGCAACGATTTGTTAATCAAACTGGAAGCCATGCTGGACGATTATTTCGACAGCGACAAAGTACAGAAGTTGGGCCTGCCGACCGTTCAGTACGTTTCGGAGCAACTGGCGATTTCTCCCAATTATTTAAGCGACATGCTGCGCTCCCTGACCGGCCAGAACACCCAGCAGCACATTCACAACAAGCTCATCGAGAAGGCGCAGCAGATTCTGACAACCACCTCGTTGTCGGTTAGTGAAATTGCCTACCAGCTCGGTTTCGAATACCCGCAGTCGTTTAGTAAGCTGTTCAAAAACAAGGTGCAGGTATCTCCGCTGGAGTTTCGGCAATCGTTTAACTAAACGGAAAAGCTAGCGTGAGACGCAACTCAGTAGAGCAATGATGATTAACGACAAATTGTACGGAACGTTTGCGGTTCAGCCGGTTATTGAAGCATTAATTCAGTCGAAACCGTTTCAGCGGCTGAAGTCGGTGCACCAGGGCGGAGCAATTTTTCTGGTTGATCCTACGCTTAATCACACCCGGTTTGAGCATTCCATAGGCGTATACTATCTGGTCAGAAAGCTGGGCGGATCGGTGGAAGAACAAATTGCCGCGCTGCTGCACGATATTTCCCATACCGCTTTTTCGCACGTAACCGATTACGTTTTTAAAAAAGCTGGCGAAGATTACCACGAAGCCATCTTCGATGAGGTAATTAATCAGTCCGGGATTCCTTCGATTCTGGAGCAGTTCGGATTTAATTCGGCCATTTTATCGAGCGATTCCTACACTTTACTGGAATTGCCGCTGCCGGATTTGTGCGCCGACCGGCTTGATTATACGCTGCGGGATTTGTTTTACGCCAATCGCATTTCCATCGACCAGATTCACCGTTTTCTGGATAATCTTTCTGTTTATCAGCACCAAATGGTGGTCAACTCCGCCGACATGGCGGACTGGATTACGCGGCAATATGAAGTGTTAAACGAGGAGTATTTCCGGAAAAAGGAACACGTTTACGCCAATACGCGGTTTGCGGACTTACTGAGTCTGGCGCTCACGCGAGGAATCATTACCACCGCGGATTTGCTCGGCGATGATTTTCAACTACTCGCCAAACTCCGCACGGATGCGGAACTACGGCGTCGGCTGGAAGCCATTCAAACGCGGGAAGGCATCGAAGCGTTTGTGCCGGATGAAGGTAAAGTTTTCAAGCAGCGAAGTTTAAAACCGACGGTGGTTTCCTAAGGAACGGGATTCCGCTTGCCGAAACAGCCCCTGCACCGTACTTTTGGACTCCTGAATCCGGTTTTCTTAACTGACCCGAACCCGCAACGGTTTATGCTGCGAACGATCTGCTTTTTCGGCTTTCTGCTGATTTCAACTTTAATTAAAGCCCAGCAACCCCTGCACGTGCTGGCGCTCAAGACGCCCAAAGACCTGCACAGCTTTTTCCGGTGGACCGGCAAGGACATTCCCATCGTCAGCGGCCATCGGGGTGGTATGGTAAAGGGTTTCCCGGAAAACTCACTGGCGACATTTGAAAATACCCTGAAACACACCCCGGCGTTTTTCGAGATTGACCCGCGGCTGACGAAAGATAGCGTGATTGTGCTGATGCATGACGCCACCCTCGACCGAACCACTACCGGCACCGGAAAAGTGTCGGACTATACCTGGGCCGAACTGAAAAAACTGAAACTGAAAGACGCCGAAGGAAACGTCACCGAACACCGCATTCCGACGCTGGCCGAAGCCATCGAGTGGGCGCGGGGCAAAACCGTGCTGAACCTGGACAAGAAAGACGTACCCTTTCCGATGATTGCCGCCATCATCCGGGAACACAAAGCCGATGCCTTTATGATGCTGACGGTTCATACGGCTGCCGAAGCTGCGTATTACTACAAAGACAACAAAAACCGCATGTTTTCGGCCTTCGTCAAAACACCGGAAGCCATGAAGGAATACGAAAAAGCGGGCATTCCCTTCTCACAAATGATTGCCTACATCGGGCCGGACATCAAGCCTGAAAACCAGGTGATGTACAAACTGCTGAATGCAAAAGAGGTAATGTGCATGATTTCGGCCGCACCCACCTACGACAAACTCAACACCCCGGCGGAGCGGGCCAACGCTTACCGCAGCATTTTTGCCGACGGGGCCAGCATCCTGGAATCTGACCGACCCATCGAAACCGCCGAAGCGGTTCAGTCGTTGATTCCGAACAAAAGCGCCAAAGCCGTCTACTTCAAAAAAGGGGTTTTCCACGACCGGTTTTAACCGGGGTGAATTCGCGCGGGTTTCCGTTTAGTAAAATCAGGGCGGGGAAGAGTATTTAGGGTCAGGTTTCCAGCGACTTAGAGTTGATTATGTCCATCCTGTTTCGCTATTTTTAGTCTTCTCTACGCTACCTGAAAAGATCCGCTACGATGGAAAAAAACGAATGGCTGACCAAACTGCCCCCGGTATTTACGGAGCCGGCGCTGCGGCAGGAAATGCTGACGTACGGAAAGTTTTTGTCCGTCAACAAAGACGATATGATTGTGCGCGAAGGGCAATACCTCGACTTCTTGCCCATTGTGATCCGGGGTGAAATCCGGGTATTTCAGCAAAAAGAAGACCGGGAAATTCTCCTGTATTACGTGCGGGAAGGACAAACCTGCATGATGTCGCTGTCGGCGGCTTATTTCAGCAACACCAGTACTGCGTACGGAATGGCCACCAAGCCGTCGGAGGTTTTTGTGTTTCCAACCCGGCTCGTCAACGAATGGCAATTGAAATACCCGTCGTGGAACGCGTTTCTGATCCAGACGTTCCGCAGTCGTTACGACGAATTGCTGGGCTCGTTTGAAAGTGTAGCTTTCGATCCGATTGATAAACGGGTTTTGGCGTATCTGAAAAGCCGGTCGGCCAAGGATTCTACGTCGAAGATTGAAATCTCGCATCAACATCTGGCGTATGAACTCGGCACCACGCGCGTTGTCATTTCCCGCATCCTGAAGGACTTTGAGCAGCAGGGAAAAGTCAAGCTGTTTCGCGGGGCCATTCAGCTAAAATAAATTTGTGCTTGTGTATCTTTTGATACCGTCTTTTGGCAGTATTCGGCTATAGATTTGTCCTGATCAACACCCAAACAGGATGAAAACGGTTTTCTACGCCCTGACGGTTTTTCTGCTCTCTTTGTCAGCTGGTTATTCCCAGTCCAAGTCGGTTTCTTTTCCTTTCAAAAAGATGAAATTTCTCATTCACGTAACGCAAAGCGAAGATCATACCCGGGCCGCGCTGGCCTTTCTGGTGGCTAAAACGGCTCTGGAAGAAGGCCATACCGTCAACCTGTTTCTGGCGGGCGATGGGGTCAAACTTTTGCAGGATCAGGTGCTGAACCAGGTCAGCGGTTTGGGGACCGGCCAACTCCGCGAACATTACGATGCCATTGTAAAAGGCAACGGACGGTTTTACTTATCCGGCAATTCGGCAAAAGCGCGTAGCATGACAGAAGAAGATTTGAAAAATAAACCCGCCGAATTTGCGCTGCCAACGGTGTTGGTCCGGCTGGCGACCGAGAGCGACAAAGTTTTTACGTATTAACCTTTAAACTTCATTAGACCATGAAAACACTGCATTGCCGGGAATTGGGCTTTGATTGTGAAGGCGTTGTCAAAGCGGAAACGGAAAACGAAGTGCTGCAACAGGCGGCTCAGCACGCCCAGGCCGTACACGGCGTGACGATTACGCCCGAACTGGCGCAGAAAGCCAAAGCGCTCATAAAGGATGAGTGAAGTGAGTAGCCTGGGGAAGGGCATAAGGAAGTAGAGATCGCCTTATGCCCTTCATTTGTCCTAAAGCCCGGCAATCCGCCAGCCGTCGCGGTAAATGCGGCTGAGGTACTTTTCGGCTTCGGGATGATTCGGAATTTTCAGGCGGGCCGCATCCCATTCCAGCAACTGACCCGGCACCCGAATGGCAACCGTTCCGAGAATAATGGCCTCGGTCATTGGGCCGGATTGCGCGAAATGCGACTCGGTTTTGGGCCCACCCAGACAGGCATCCACGAAATGGTGGTAGTGATTGCGGTCTTCCAGTTCCGGCGTTTTGTAATCCTTGAATTTTTCCTGCGGAAGCAACACCGGCATCTCACCGTGGGGAATCAGCAGCGCGCCTTTCGTTCCAATCAACATGGCCGATTCAGCGGGATAATCGTTTACCGAATAAAGCGCACGAACTTCTTCCGGCGGATAAAACTCTCCATCAAACCACTCCAGCGTCAGGTTGCGGATGGTTAGTTTTGTACCCGGAAACGCCCAGGTAATGTGGTCGCCCTGCGGCCAGGTGTCGCCCCGGCGTTCGGGGGCGTCTTCCCAGGACTTCTGCACCTCGGCAATGACGGTTTTGGGGGCTTTCAGGCCTAGCCCTTTCCAGACCGCATCGAAGATATGGCAGCCAATGTCGCCCGACCAGCCGGTTCCGAAATCCTGCCAGGCCCGCCATTTGGTGGGGTGATAAATCTCCGGCACAAACGGGCGCTGGGGGGCTGTGCCGATCCAAAGATCCCAGTTTAGCGTCGAGGGCGGTTCCTGGCCTTCCGTTGGGCGCGGACCCACGAGTCGATAATCTTTAATAGCTCCGGGACGGTTGGAGCAGAGATAGGCGTGTTTCACTTTGCCAATCGCTCCTTCTTTGATCCACTGCACGGCGGTGCGGTCGCCTTTGCCCGAAGCAATCTGGGTGCCCAACTGGGTTATGACGCCCGCTTTGACGGCGGCTTCGGTCAGTATCCGAACTTCCACCACATCGTGACACATCGGTTTCTGGCAATAAACGTGCTTGCCCGCCCGGATGGCCTGAATGGCAATGGCAAAGTGGTTATGATCGGGCACTGTTACGTTTACCGAGTCGAGGTTGGCGTTTTCTTTTTCGAGCAACTCCCGCCAGTCGGTATAGGTGCGGGCCTGTGGAAAGGCTTCAGCGGCTTTTTTCAGGCGAATTTCGTCCACGTCGCACAGGGCCACCAGGTTCACTTTAGGATGTTTGGCGAAGTTTTGCAGATCCCCCCAGCCCATACCACCGACACCGATGCAGGCATGGTTGAGCTTGTCGTTCGGGCCGAGTTTTCGTTTGGACGCCTTGAGCGCCAGGGGAGGTACCAGCGCCGTGGCCGCAGCCGCCAGCAGAAACTTCCGCCGGGAGACCGAAAAGTGGTTTTCATTCATGAAGGATGCCGGTTTAGGCGATTGCGAAACAGAAATAACCTGTCTTGCGCTCACGTACAGATAGTTGTAAATTAATCGGAGATTCCCGGAAATCCAATCATCACTTTAGGAGAAAGCCGCTTATCTTTAGCCGACCTTACTACATAAACATCCAAATCCGGCTCCTGATGCAACGTTTTACGCGAAAGTTTCAAACGGTTTTTCTTAGTGCGCTCCTGACAATTTTTGGCCTTGTGAATGGGTTGCCCGTCGTTGCGCAGGTAGGTGTTGGCACCAAAGCCCCGAAAGGAGCTGAAGTCCTGTTCGATGGATCACGCGAAATGCTCGATGCCAAATGGACCTATTGGGAGGGGCCGCGCTTTGCCGGAACGTTGCCCATTAAGTGGACGATCGAAAAAGATCCGACGGGTAGCGGGACGGTTTTGAACAGCAACGACCCAACGGCTGCCGGTGGCAAATACGGTTCGGCTGATATTGTCACCAAGAAAGCATTCCGGGATTTTCGGTTGCACGTAGAGTTTTTTATCTCCAAACCGGGTGGAAATTCGGGCGTTTATCTGCAAAACCGCTACGAAATTCAGGTGCTCGACGGCGATACCACGTCGCACGGTATGGGGGCGGTCATCAACGAAACACCCTCGCCGTATCATGCTTACAACGGCGTTGGCAAGTGGAATTCGTACGACATTGTGTTCCGGGCCGCCCGGTTCAAAGACGGTAAACGCACCGAAAAAGCGATGCTTACGATGTATTTTAACGGCAAGAAAGTTCACACTAATCAGCCAATCAACCAGGTGTGGGGCGGAGCCAATTCAGGTATTGACGGCGGAAACGATAAGGGCAAAGGCATCACCGATACGCCGGGCGGGCTGAAACTCCAAGCCGAAGGTCACGATGTCCTCTACCGTAACATTTGGATCAGGGAACTGGATTTGAAGAAGTCAGAAACGGATTTTTAGCCGTAGCGATCGGCGGTTTTGATCAAAAAGTCAGGGAATCCGGAACGTGGATTCCCAGCCCAGTTCCGCTCGTGCTTTTTGACTGGAAACCGTTCCGTCTTCTTCCGCAACGTTGTAAATGCCCCGTTTGCCGTAGGTCAGGGCCAGCCGGGCCGCATTCGCTGCGGCATCGACATGAACCGAACCACCCGCTGCGGGCTGGCTGAAACCGGTTTTGGGTCCGTAAAACCGACCATACCGTAAAACGATTCCTTCCAGCGGAGCCGCTAATACCTGGTTTTCCAGACTGATGACGCCCCGGGATTCCGGGTTGAGCGGAGCTTCTTCGGTATAAGGAAGCGGCCCGGGCGCGTAAGCAAACGCAATGCTCTGGGCAATGATTCGGTGAGCGCCAGCGGCCACCGCAGCCGCTACCAGGTTCCGGGTTCCAACGTCCCGCAACTTGGCATTGCGAACCAGCGCTTCGGGCATTTTCGCCGGGTCCAGGGCCGGTGGAAGATCGGTTAACTGGTGGATAACCACGTCGGGCCGGGCTTCGGTGACGATGCGGATCAGCGCATCGTCGTCAAATACATCAACCACCACCGGTTCGACACCCAGGCTGCGTAGCAAGGCGGTTTTGGAGGTTGAGCGTGTGGTGCCGGTTACGTGCCAGCCATCCCGCACGAGCAAGTGACAAAGCTGTTGCCCAACCGCCCCGCTAGCCCCGGCCAGAAAAATTCGTTTCATATACTGCTCCTAATAATCGCCTTCACCCACGTCCTTGGTCTTTTTCTTGGCTTGCCGCAACCGGTAATTGAACGTCAGGTTAACCTGCCGGAGCCGACCCTGCGAGTTGTTTTCGGTGTAAAAGTTGGGGCCTTCGGTAATGGAACGGAACCGGCGCGAGTTGAACACGTCAAGTACATTGAGCGTCAGCGTCGCGTTGCCTTTCATGATGTCTTTGCTGGCGGCAAAATCCAGGGTGGCAATGGATTTCCGGCGGCCCTGGGGTGTCAGCTGGGGCGCTTCGTAATTACCCCGAAACTGCAAATCGGTATTTTTCCAGACGGTCACCCGGTTATTAGCCCGTACAAACCAGCTGTACGTGTCGCTCTGAAAGTTGGTATTAAGGTTGGCACCGTTGGTGATGGCCCGGAAAAAGTTGACGCTACCGTCGAGCTTCCACCATTTGAAAAGCGAATAAGAGGTCGTGAATTCGGCCCCGTAGGAGTCTTCGGTGGCCAGGTTTTCGGGGCGGGTATTGGCAAAACCGTTTTCGTCGACCCGGCGAATCCGGATGATCTTGCCGGTTGTGTAGCGGTAATACAGCGATGATCCGATGGAGCCTTTGGCGAAATATTTGATGTGGCCCACTTCAAAAGCATCCGTAAATTCCGGGTTCAGGTCGGGGTTGCCGCTGAAAAAGTTACGGTTGTCGCTGAAAGTCATGAATGGGCTCAGGTCGTTGTACGTTGGTCGGCGCACCCGGCGGCTGTAGCTGAGCTGCAACGCATTCTGAAGCGGCAGATCGTACGTAACGTGAACGCTCGGAAACAGGTTGGCGTAACTGCGCGGATTGACGTCGTTGGTTTGCCGGAGCGTTGTTGTTACATCCGTCCACTCGGCCCGTAGCCCGGCCTGGTAGGAGAGTTTATTGGTTTTGTTGCCCAGAATACCGTAGAGCGCGTGGATGTTTTCTTCGTACAGAAAGTCGTTGGTCAGGCCCGGCAGCGGTACCCAGCCACCATCCGAAGTCTGCTGCCGAACCCAGTAGTCGTTGGTCATATCCCGGAAGCTGCTCCGCAAACCGGCTTCAAATTTTCCGTCTTTCGAAAAGGGCTGAACGTAATCGATCTGCACCAGCATTTGCTTTTCGGTTTCATCATTTACCGACCGTTGCAGGGTATTCGGAATGGAAGAAGGCTTGCCATCGGGCAAAACCGTCCGCTGACCGAAATACTGATCCGATTTCTCCCAGTTGTCCAGATACCGAACGTCGGCGGTCAGCTCGTGGCCCTGGCGTTTGAACGAGCGTTTGTAGGTGATGGCGTACTCGGAGTTGGGCTCGGTTTCGGTTTCATCCTGCGTACGGTACGTGGTGCTTAGCGGGTTGCTCAGGCTGTTCAGGTAATCCAGGTAACGGATGTCCGTAAACCGTTTCCCCTTGCTGATCCGCCAGGTGTACGAACCGGTCAGGACGTTTTTATCGTTGAAAAAATAGTCGATTCCGGCGCGGGCGTTGTTGTTCTGGCCCTTGAGTTTGCTGGTCGAATTCTGCTGCGTCAGAAAGGTCGAATCGTTGCGGTATACTTCCTGATATTGCGCACTCCGACCCGGCGTGTTGCGGAATGAAGCCGTGTAGTTTACGAAAAAGTTCAGGTTTTTGCGCCGGTAATTGACGTTGGCGGCCAGGCCGTAATTGGCCGGATTGCCCAGAATGACATCGAACGAGCCGTTAAAACCTTCTTTCCGCTCTTTTTTCAAGACGATGTTGATGACCCCGCCCATGCCTTCTGCTTCGTAGCGGGCCGACGGGTTGGTAATCACCTCGATGCGTTCAATCATGCTGCCTTGCAACTGCTGTAACCCGCTGCCGCCCTTGAAACTGACCAGACCCGACGGTTTTCCGTCGATCAGAATCCGGACGCTGCTGCTGCCCCGCAGGCTGACGTTGCCTTCAACGTCAACGGCCACCGATGGCACGTTGCTCAAAATATCGACGGCGGTTCCGCCCGCGTTGGCGAGGTCTTTGCCGACGTTGAAAATCCGCTTGTCCAGCGAAAACTCCATTGTGCTTTTTTCGCCCTGCACCACCACTTCAGCCAGCGTGCTGGCCGAAGCCGTGAGTTTGATCGTGCCGAGGTCGAGCGGAGCGTTCTCTTTGGTCAGCCGAACGGCGGACTTTTTCAATGATTTATACCCGATAAATTCCAGCAGGGCGTAGTAATTTCCGGCCGAGGCATCGATCGAAAAATCGCCGGTTTCGGTCGTAATCGCACCCGCCACAAAGGAGCTGTCGGTTTGTTTGAAAAGCCGGACACTGGCGAAAATGAGCGGAGCGTTCGTCTGAGCGTCCAATGCTTTTCCCCTCACTTTCAGTTTGCTATCCTGCGCGTAGGCCGATGGCAAAGAAAGCAAGCCGGTGATAAACAGACACAGAAAATACGTCAGGGAGGTTCCGGAAAACCGGCCCGAAACAATCGTAAAGGTTGGGTTCATTCAAATTGATTTCTTGTAGTGTGATAATAAGGCGTGCGAGAGCCTTTTTTACTGCGCGGTTTCGAACCGTCAGCCAGGCCTTTAAGCGCGTGTTGCGATGGTAGAGATGGAGCAGACGGCGGAAAACCGTATGATAAGGCAAAAATAGGATTTTTCTGGAATTAGATGAAAAATAAAATAGTGCCGGAAGCCTACAAAACTGCCGGTAAAATAGAGATGATTGCCGAACTTGGTTTTGAACCAGGAAGGATGAACTGATAGAAGATCGACCCTGTCCTGTCTTAAATATCTTGCAGGGTTCAGTTGGTTGAGCGCTAGAGCGGTTTCAGGCTGGAAAGGTGGTGTTGCAGCACCGGATCTTTGGCCATCAGAAGCCGGATATGCGAAAGAGCATCGGGTGAAAGGTTGGAGTTGCGGCTGATGATATCGACGCCTTCGGGGGTAAAGAGCGTTTTGGAAAACCAGATCACGGCCCATTGGCCGTCGGGGTCAAGGAGTGCAACCTTCCAGTGGCTCTTTGCCAGCCACAGCAAGCCTTTTCCGCGCCAGACAAAAGCCGTCGAGTCGGTTGCATCCGGGTAATCGTAACCGGTAATGGTTTTCGTTTTACCGTTTTTGCTGTAGTTGACTTCATCCAGCAAAACCGTCTTATTATTCTTTTGAACGATAGTGTAGTTGAAGGTCGGGTTGGTTTTGTCGCCCTTCAGCCACATCGGGAAGTTGGTACTGCCAATAAACCAGGTTCCGGCCAGGGTATGAAGGAGCGTTTTCACAAGGAAAAGAGTTGAGGTGGTTTCGGTTTTCCGTAAAAGAATATACTTTCAGGGCATTTCAATTGTTTAAGCAACCGGTAACCTGAGTAAAGCAAAACGCATGATGAAAGGCATAGTGGTTTTAGTTTTCGCGTTGGTTGTGGTATCCTGTACTCCACAACGGCCTTATGGTGAGCCTGTTGTGGAGCCGTCTTTGGCCGTGCAGGATATGGACAGTTTTTTGCGCTATCGTCAAAAGCACGTGAAACTGTACGAAGATTTTGAAGCGTTGGATACGGCATCCAATGCAATTTCGAAGGAACGTTTTCTCCAGCAGATTTCAACCGGGCAGTATTTTCCGGTGCGTTTACGGTCTACTGATTCATCGGTTTATTACCGGTTGTATTCTCTTGGAAAATCGGTTCATGACGACATCAAAACCGTATCTAAATATTGGGGCCTGGAGCAATACGAACACTTCCAGCAGGAAGGGCAATCGCTGCCGAAGTACGACCTGATTGATCTGGATGGAAACCGGTATTCCAACGAATCCACCCGGGGAAAGGTGCTGGTGATTAAGTGCTGGTTTATCAACTGCCTGCCCTGTGTACAGGAAATGCCCGCGCTCAACGCCATCAAACAGCAATACCAGGGTCGGAAGGATGTTCTTTTTGTCAGTGTGTGTCTGGATTCGCGCGATAAAGTTGAAGCGTTTTTAACGAAAAAGAAGTTTGATTATGCCGTTGTGCCCGATCAGGCTAAATTTCTGACCGATCAGCTTCAAATCAATTCGTATCCCACTCATTTTGTCATTAACAAGCAAGGATTAATTGCCAAAAAAGTTGGTGATTATCACGGCATGGTCTACGCCCTGGAAAAAGAATTAAGACAGTGAGATGAACCCTTTGGGGGCGTATCTTATACCCGCATGTGATCGGGTTGCCAGTGGGTGATGGCTTTCTTGATCTCGTCCGGACCCAGGTTTTCGGTCAGCGCACGTTGGACCAAACCCGGCAGCTCCTCATCGGACGCAAACCGCAGGGCGGCAATCTGGCCGAACGAAAGCCGGTTTTCCAGCAATTCAAGCCGTTGATGCGTCAGGACGTAATAACGAAACCGCATTTCCAGCCGGACAATGCGGTTCTGGTTATTGAGGGCGTAGTGTTGCCGGAGCATCAGCGCGAGCCAGGTAATGAGCCCAACCAAAAGTGCAAGAAAGAGCCAGAGCGTGGAATGTTCGTTGTCGTTCACTGTGAAATAAATACTAATGCCGAGCAGAAGGAGGACAACCGGATAAAATACAAAATGGTGAGGTGGATAATAACGAACGTGATTTTCGTAATTTTGCGTTTTCATGGCGGTCGATGGAACGTTGGAGGCAGCTTTCCTTGTAAAGAATAAAACGACCGACATTGTTTACGGATATGACTTTTGAGGATTTAAATCTAAATAAACCGCTCCTGAATGCCCTGCAGGACCTGGGCTATACGGCGCCCACGCCCATTCAGCAGAAGGTATTTTCGGTGGTGATGTCGGGCAAGGATGTGTGCGGGATTGCCCAGACCGGAACGGGAAAAACGTTCGCGTACCTATTGCCGAGTCTGCGGCAACTGCAGTTTTCAAAAGATCGGCTTCCGCAGCTGCTCATCATCGTTCCGACGCGTGAGCTGGTGGTGCAGGTGGTGGAAGCGGTGCAGCAGTTGAGCGCGTACCTCACGCTGACGGTGGTAGGGCTGTACGGCGGGGTCAACATCAAGCCGCAGATTGCCGAAGTCGAGAAGGGGATGGATGTGCTGGTGTCGACGCCAGGTCGGTTGATTGATCTGTCGATCAAAGGGCTGCTGAAAACGAAAGCCATCAAGCGGCTGGTGATCGATGAGGTGGATGAAATGCTGAACCTTGGTTTTCGGACCCAACTGGAAACCATTCTGGATTTACTGCCTGCCAAACGCCAGAACCTGCTGTTTTCGGCTACGCTGACCGAGGAGGTGGAAACGCTGATCGAGACGTATTTCAATAATCCGGTCCGGATCGAAGCCGCGCCGGTGGGAACGCCCCTGGAAAACATTCAGCAGACGGCGTACGAAGTGCCGAATTTTTATACGAAAGTCAACCTGCTGGAAGCCCTGCTGTTCCGCGATGCCGAGATGAACCGGGTGCTGGTGTTTGTGGCCACGAAAGAGCTGGCCAATCACCTCTACAACGAGTTGGTCAAGGAGTTGCCGGAGCAGGTCGGAGTGATTCATTCCAACAAGGAGCAGAATTACCGGTTCAATGCCGTGCGGCAGTTTCAGGATGGAACGTACCGAATTTTGATTGCAACGGATATCATCGCCCGTGGACTGGACATTGCTGAAGTGTCGCACGTGGTCAATTTCGATCTGCCCGAAACACCAGAAAGCTATATTCACCGGATTGGCCGCACGGGCCGCGCCGATAAAAACGGGATTGCGATTGCGTTCGTTACCGAAAAACAGAAAGAGCAGCAAGCGGCCATCGAAGCGCTGATGAATTACAAAATTCCGGTGCTGCCGCTGCCGAAAAGCCTCGAGATTTCGGATGAACTCATTGACGACGAAAAGCCGAAGATCAACATGAAGCTGGCTGTTGAGAAAATTCACAAAAGCGAAACCTTCGGCGGAGCTTTTCACGAAAAGATAGAAAAAAACAAAAAAGTGAACGTCCGCCGGGATCACGCCAAGGAAATGATGAAAAAATACGGCAAGCCAATTAAGAAAACCCGGAAGAACAATTGATGGTTACGAGTATGTCTTTCTCCTCGCTCGGTTTAGCCGAACCCTTGCTGAAAGCCGTTGAGGCCCAGCAGTATATTAATCCGTATCCCATTCAGCAGGAGGCCATTCCGGTTATTCTGAAAGGCCACGATGTGCTGGGAATTGCCAAAACCGGATCGGGCAAAACCGCCAGCTTTGTGCTACCGATTCTGGATCGTTTGCAGCGCCGGAAAACCACGATCAACCGGAGTGTCAAAGCCCTGGTGCTGGTGCCGACCCGCGAATTGGCCGTTCAGGTAACCGAAGTTTTTCAGGCGCTGGGTACGTATTTGCCCCGAAGAATAAAAGCGCTGGCGGTTTACGGTGGGGTGTCGATCAATCCGCAGATGATTGGCGTGCGGGATGCGGAAGTGGTGGTGGCAACGCCGGGCCGTCTGCTCGATCTGGTCGCTTCCAATGCCCTGCACTTGTGGGATGTGGAGGTGCTGGTGCTCGACGAAGCGGATAAAATGCTGGAACTGGGCTTTGCCGACGAGATGAATCAGGTTTTCGAGATGCTGCCCAAAAAACGGCAGACACTGCTGTTTTCGGCAACGTTGAAAGAGAGCATTCAGGAAATCCGGGATCACGTTCTTCACAATCCAATCAAGGTCGAAATCGCCGAAGAACCGCAAAATATCGACCAAATCAAGCAGGTTGCTTACCGCATCGACCTGGAGCGCAAAGGGCCATTGCTACGGTATTTGATCAAAGAGAAACAGATGCAACAGGTACTGGTGTTTGTTTCGTCCACCCGAACGGCGGACAATCTGGTGGTGAAGCTCCGCAAGAACGGTATTCAGGCCGAAGCAATTCACGGCGATAAAAGCCAGGGCGCCCGCACCGAAACGCTACGGAAATTCAAAGCCGGATCGCTGCCGGTGATGGTGGCTACGGACCTGATTTCGCGGGGCATCGACATCCAGTTGCTGCCATTTGTTGTCAATTACGAACTGCCGCGTTCGCCCAAAGATTATGTGCACCGGATTGGCCGCACGGGCCGTGCCGAAGCCGAAGGCGAAGCGATTTCCCTGATCACCCCCGACGACGAACACCATTTCAAGATCATCCAGAAAAAAATGCGCAAGCGCGTCGAGATGATCGAAACCGAAGAGTTGAATTTAAAAGGATATTGACGGGGCAGCAGAATAGCGACAAGCGAGCAGAGACAAGGGAACAATGAAACCGACGCGATAATCGTCTGGTATAGCGTAACGTCTTGTGTCCCTTGTCTCATGTTTTTTAGCGTTCATTTCCTTGTCTCTGCTCTTTTCAATTCTTATTGTTCATCAGCACTGGGGCCGTAACTGCCCGGAATGGGGATGTTTAGCAAACGCAGGTAAACGCCAAGCTGGGCACGGTGGTGAACAATCTGGCTGTACGAAATCCGGATCATTTCGCCTTTTGAGGTATCACTGAAAATAGCATTGCCGTTGCGCAGTACCCAACGCCCTTCCAACTGGTCTTCGGTGGCTTTCGAGAGTTCTTCTTTTCCTTCGGCCAGTGAGCGTTCAAAATAATCCAGGAGTTGGCTGGTTGTGCTGATGGGTACGGTCTGGTACGGTGTGACGGCAAAATCCAGTTCGTCGGTCGTCAGGGTCAGGCTTACCCACGACGGCAATTCGGCAATGTGCGTTGCCAGCGAGCGAACGGTCATGCTTTTCGGGTGCGGCTGCCAGTCGTATTTATCGTCGGGAACACGGCTCAGCATTTTGCGGGTGGTTTGGGCTTCCTGATCCATTTCCTTCAAAAGCGTTTCGATCTGTGACATGGTTGTTGGTTTTTGTTTACGTTACAAAGTAAACGTCACCCTGTGACAGCCCTATGTCAGTAGCTTTTCGCCCGAAAGCGATAAATTTGGCGGATTGTTGTCTACCTATACGAGAACCAAAAAATGACGGAGACTGGACGGAATGTACTGTATGTGCTTGGGAGCGTTGGAATTCTCTACGGACTGCTTTGTTTTATTGTACATTACCTGGACTTTGGATGGAAATTGATAAACGGCACCTGGTTGCACGAAAAGCTACCGATCATTAAAAAAATGCGGTCGGGCCTCTTCCACCGGTTTTTGATTTTCCTGGTGTTGGCCGTGATCTTTTACGGTGGACTCAGGCTGTTTCTGGGGTTTATTCCGGACGATTGGGGCAGAACGGACGCCGACGGGCGATTCCATTCGTACCGGGCTCCTTTCATTAGTATATTGGCGGTGGCAATTGCCGGGATAACCCTATACGGTTTTTACCTGGCCGATGCTCGTTCGGAAGAAGAGCTGGAAAAAAGGCAACCCAACTAAGCAGCCTTTTCTCCGTCGACGCAAAGGACGGCCGCCTTTATTTGTCCATTACTATCCCGTCAAAGGCCCCCAGTTTCCCCAGTTTAAACTCCACAAAACCATCTTTCCAGGTAAATGGGATCGGTTTTTCGTTCACCATCGAAAAAACTTTTGACGGTTTGAAGGCGGATTTAATGCGGAACGTCAGGTCGTAAACCGGCAGCGGTTCGAAGTAGGTATTACCGCTGAAGCCTGTCAGATTAACCAGGTGCAGAATCTGGCCGTCGGTGGTTTTTTTGTTCAGGTTGGCTGGAACGTTCCGGGTATATTCCTGCAAAATCAGTTCGACGCGCTCCGGGGCGTTGGTTTTTACAAGTTGCGTCGCATTTGGAAAAATGTAATCGATGGCGTCCAGCAGAAGGTTTTTATGCTGTTCATAACCGTGCATGTAATACAGTCGGCCCAGATTGACCGGCAGGATGACGGCCTTGCTTTTTGGATGATTTTTGACGCCCATCGCAAAATAACCGGTTGGGTCATGACCGCCGATGATCTCGGGCGGTCCCGGGCGGCCCTTCGCCAGAATGGGCAGAAACGTCTGGTCGGTGCCCTTCAGGTCATACAGACCCAGATTGAATTTCCAGAACAACATTTTCTGCTTCAGAAACCGTTTGAAAACGGTTTTATTTTCCGGATTGAGGTAAAAACCGGCTCCGTCATGGTCTTTATTCACGATTTTGGCGCCGAATAATTCCTGCAAGGTTTCGGGGCTATCAAATAACGTGCGGTTGGTGGCAATCAGGTTTGTGCCCTGCTGGCTGGCTTCTTTCAGCGTCCGGATGGCGTCGGCGCTCAGGTAAGTGATTTCCGGCAGAATCAGGAGTTGGTATTGTTTTACTTTTTCGGCCCGGTTGGCCAGCTGTGCGTCTTCGATGATGTCGAACGGAATGTGCGCTTCTTTCAGCATGAGCTGAATACCACGGTATTCCTGCATGGGTTCGCCACTCGGCCAGGCCCCCGGCGCAACCACGGCTACTTTTGCAACCGATTTATACTTACCAAAATACGGTTCGTGCTTTTTGTGGTGGGCGTAAATCTTCCTGACCACCTCAAAATTGCGCTCGTCTTCGTAACCACGCAGGTCGCCCATGAGGCTGATATCCAGCCCCGAACCATTGGCAATGTTTTCGTACAGCCGAATACCGACTTCTTCCGGCTCCACGGCGTTGTAGCGCGACTGAAACGAAATCTGCTGGATGCTGGCGTTGCTGATGACGTGATCGGGAAAGGAGTTGATGGCATTGCCCACGTTGTCGGACGCCGTGTAGGGCCAGTAAGGAAGGCTGGTGCTCGACTGCGATTCGTGCCGGATGATGTCCACGTATTTATCCATGTACGTGCAAATGGCGATCTGGTTGTTTTTGGACTTTACGAGTTCGTGCAACCGCTTCGACCAGTCTTCCACGGTCGCTTTTTTAAACGCCAGGTATTTCTGAAAAACCGGATCGGCCTTGTTTTCCACGGTTGGCAATGTCATGCCGTTGCTATAGGCCGCAAAGGCTTTCTTATCGAACTCGTTCTGGTCAATGCCGTGGTATTTGCCTTCGTAGGGGTTGTTGACCTGGTAGCCCGGCATGTTCAGAAAAATGCCGTCGATTGGAAACTTGTCGATCACTTCCCCAATGATTTTGAACGCCCGGTCCTGCACGTACGGCGCGTTGATGGACACTACGTACATGTCCGTGTTGATGATTCGCTCCCCTTTGGGCGAGATGTAACACCAGTCGGGATGGGCTTTAAAAATGCTCTCGTGCACCCGGCTAAAGTCGAACCGCACGATGACCCGAATGCCGTGCTGGTGGCATTTCTGAACGACCTCCCCCAGGGTGTTGGGCTTCATATACGGATTGGTATACTGAAAGTCGAGTTGGGTTGGGTAAAACGCCATGATGCCGCCCGCGTTGATCAGCAGCGTGTTAGCCGAGCAGTTCAGCAGATCTTGCAACAAAGAGTCGGGATTCAGGGTAGCTGCTTCGTAGGCAGGAAGGTTGGTTTGGATAACGCGCAGGTTATTTGGTTTCCACCAGGGAAGATTGTCAGGCCATTTAACGACAGCACTCGGCGAAACGGTTTTTTGGGCGATACCGGTATTGGAAAAAAGCAGCAAAAGCAGGAGGGATAGGAACGATATATTCTTCACGGATGAACGGTTCTTAATGAAACGACGGGACTAAAAATAAGGAGAAAGTATTCGTTAACCAACGGTTTGTTCATTCGTTGTCGGCTGGATGACCTGCTTACACCGGGAGCGGCACAACCCCGGGGCTACTTAATCCGAGGGGATTCTGGGCCTGCCGCCCGGCCTGCGTGATCTGGCTGTGCCGGAAACGTCTCATTAACGAACCGCACTGTACCGGTCTGGGGCATTATAGAAACGGTGGCACTGGCCAATTGGGTTAAGAACGTCAACGCAGAGCGTTCGATTTTGATGAAAAAAGCAGTTTATTCGCCGATTTTTAAGGGTGGTACGGCGTCTTCACCCATCCGATCCGGGAACGCGATGAAATCATAAATTCTATTCAAAAGTAGAAAAAACACCACCGGGAAACGACGTTTTTGGAAGCGTACATAGCTTTGTTGACCGAAAACGGTATTCGTTACGACGAAAAATTCGTATCGTTGTAAAAACCGAGGCTATGAAACTTACCTGGACTTTCTACTCCAAAACGGAACCGGCTATCACCCTAACCGTTATCTACGTTTCAACCCTGGATCCGCATCAGCTTGAGCATGGTGGTTTTCTGGACCAGGAATCCAACCGGGCTTACGTTGACTGGGTTACCTTCAAACGCTTCGACGATGCCTCGGTTAAGGTACGGAGAGATGCTTTTGCCCGCTTGAAGCGCATCACCAAAAAAGAAGCGACAAGACTCGAACCACTATCCTGATTTCTGTCAGTTCGTTACGAAAGAAACGTCAGCGTTTGGCCCAGCTACTCGTTATAGATTTGCCTTTGTAGTAGGGTTCCTTAAAGAGCCTGTCGAAAACTCTTAAACGATATTTTCAGATGGACAAAGACTTAGTCGGAAAAACCGCCCTGGTTACCGGAGCCGCTTCGGGCATTGGTAAGGCGGTAGCGATTCTTTATAGCCAGCACGGCGCCAATGTTATGCTATCAGATGTAAACGAAACCCTGGGGCAGCAGGTCGTGGATGAAATTGTGGACGCAGGGGGCCAGGCGCGTTTTTTTAAGGCCGATGTAGGCGACCCGGCCCAGTGCCAGCAACTTGTGAAAGAGACGGTTTCGGCGTTTGGTGGACTGGATATAGCCTGTAACAACGCGGGCATTGGCGGAGAGTCAAATTTAACGGCCGACTATTCGCTGGAAGGCTGGCAACAGATCATCAACATCAACCTCAATAGTGTGTTTTACTGCCTGAAGTACGAACTGGAAGTGATGCTGAACCAAAACCGTCCGGGCGCTATCATCAACATGGCGTCGATTCTGGGGCAGGTCGGTACGGCACAGGCACCGGGCTATGTAGCGGCCAAACACGGCGTGGTGGGGCTCACCAAAACGGCCGCGATGGAATATGCCGCCCGCCGTATTCGCATCAACGCGGTCGGTCCGGCGTATATTGATACCCCGCTCCTGAACGCTATTCCCGAGGAAGGCAAACAACTGCTCATTGGGTTGCACCCCATCGGACGGCTGGGAAAATCGGAGGAAGTGGCCGAACTGGTCATCTGGCTTTCGTCCGATAAAGCGTCGTTCGTGACCGGGTCTTATTACCCGGTGGATGGTGGTTATCTGGCCCGATAAGAAAAGGAGCGGTTCCGAACGTTCGGAACCGCTCCTTTTAGTTAATTCACATCCGGCATCCGGGTGACCGTGAAATACCCTTCGATAGTAGGGCCAATCAGGGATTTAGGAACGCCGATTTTGCTAAGACCGGTGGGGGAGACGGTAAATTTGCCGCTGACGGTTTCGGTGGCTTTTCCAACTTTTGTGATGGTTAACGAGCCCCCGCTATTGAGGAAACCTTCCTTTTCGATCCAGTAGCGAGCTTCGTAATGATTATTTCCTTTCATGTCATTTAGTCCAAAAGCCGTCATATTTTTGGATTGATCGACCATCGACCAACGGTAGGTACCTACTTCGCCTTTCCAGATGATAGAAATGCCAATGTCGTTGATTGCATCGAAGCCCCCCAGTGCATATTCTCCTTTCTGCCGGACCACAAACGTGTCGTGAATGGTTTTCCAGGGACCACCGCCAATGCGATAAACCAGCGCATTCTTGGGCAGCAGTTCAACGTTAGCCACAAACAGAATCTTCCCTTTTTTGGCGTTGAATGCCACCGAGACACCAACGCTTTGCGGGTGCGGAATGAAAGCCGGGGCTTTATAAAGCGCGTGCGACTGGTTGGATTGTGGGTTGATTTCTCCTTCCTCGGCGTCCGGATCTATGCTATGCAGCTCCCAGCTGCCTTCTTTGACGTACTTCGGATCCAGCGGCTGCCCTTCATAGATGACCTTTACTTCAGGCTGCACCAGCGGAGCCAGCAGTTCATCTACTTCCATCATGGTCGCAAATTCTTCGTACGAATTGATTTTAACGTATTGAATGAGTTGAAACTTCTGCTCCTGTTTTTCGGTCAGAGTTACTGAAAAAGGCAGCAGACGGACCGCCGTGGCAATACTCCAGTCGCTAAAATGAGTGGTTGCGACCCGAATGGTGTGTGTTTTCTCGTTGACGGCCCGGCTCATGGCCAGGTTCCAGACGCCTTTCTCATCCTGATAAGCCAGACTCAACGCCTTTGCCGAAGCAATGGAGTCCTTTAAGGCCGCGTACGAAAACTCGATGGTCACGGGTTTGGCAAACTCGACATTGTGGGGCAGCAGCCGAACGCTTTTTCCCAGGCCCGCCGGGCAGGTGGCTTCTACGGTTTGGACGGAAATGACGGTTTCGGTTTTCACCGCTCCCGCCGGAACCGTCAGTTTCAGGCCATTTTCCACCGAGTTGAATTCACCCCCGGCTGGGCCTATGGTAACTGTTTTTAGGGCACCTAACGGTTTTCCAACCGGAAACGATTTGGTCTCTTCAACGGGTGGCTCCACCACCGGATCAACCATAATGGGGTCTTTTTTGCAGGATGTCAGCACAGCCAGGAAAGCCCAGCTTGCCAGCAGGTAGCGTCGTACGTTCATTGGTGTTTCGTAGTTGTTGTTTCGTGCAAAGGTAAAATGGCCACTGTGGCGGCAACTACGAGCGACGGAGCAAAACCTACGCGGACCGGATTAGCGGGGCGGTAAAGAGCACTTTACAGTTTCGGGGAGTAAAAAAGTCCTGCGTATAGGCTAACAGGTCGAAAGGTGAGTTACTTACGTTTAGACTGGCCTGTCCTCTGCGGGCTTTTCGAGCCAGTCCGTTGGCCAGAATCTGGCTGAATTTTTTGGGTTCAATTAACATTTTTGAACCGGTCCTGTTACTCCAGTATACCAATTTTTACAAATCCGGTTCAATTCTACCGAAACCGGAGGGGTGGAGCGCGCAAAGAAGAGCTACGGAATCGTATCGTTTATCTAATTAGAAGTTTAAGTGTATGAAAAACATGCTACACTCGCATGGGCCCATTCGTCGGCTCGTGCCTATTCTTTTTCTATCCGTTTTTTGGATTCAGGTTGCTGGAAATAGTGTATTGGCCCAAACCGTATCGGGCAAAGTGACCAGCGATAACGGCGAATCGTTGCCCGGCGTCAGCATCTTGCTAAAGGGGACTACAATGGGAACAACTACTGATGTCAACGGTTCTTACTCGTTGTCTTTACCGGCTGCCGATGGGGTGCTGGTATTTAGTTACATTGGTTTTCAGTCGCAGGAAATTCCGGTCAATGGTCGTAGCACCATCAATGTTACCTTAAGTACGGATGTGCAAGCGCTTTCGGAGGTGGTTGTGGTGGGTTATGGCACGCAACGACGGCAGGAACTGACCACGGCAGTAACGTCGGTTGGGTCACAAGCGATTGAACGTCAGCCGGTAGCTGGGTTTGATCAGGCGTTGCAGGGACAGGCACCCGGTATTCAGGTAACGGCTCCGTCGGGCGCACCGGGCGCGGGGATCAACATCCGGATTCGGGGTAATAACTCCATCAGCCTCACCAATTCACCGTTGTACGTTATTGACGGCGTACCGGTTTTGCCAACATATGATCAGGAGCTCGGCATCGGAAATCAACGCCCCAATCCGCTCAATACGCTGAACCCGAACGATATTGAGTCCATCGATGTCCTGAAAGACGGGGCGGCTGCGGCCATTTACGGCTTACGGGCTTCCAACGGGGTTGTGGTGATTACCACCAAGCGGGGCAAAAGCGGAAAACCCCAGGTCAGCCTGAACATGTACTACGGCAGTCAGCAGTTGCGGAGAAAAATTGATATGCTCAATGCCCGCCAGTTTGCCGACTATTTTAACGAAGCGGAAGCCGCAGCGGGTAATCCGCCCGCATTTACCAACTTGGACAACCTGCCGTATAACACGGATTGGCAGGATGCCGTTTACCGAACCGGCCCCATTCAGAACTACCAGATTAGCCTCAGCGGAGGTACCGACAAAACCAAGTACTACGTTTCCGGCGGGTACTTTAAGCAGAACGGTATTTTGCTTAACTCGGGTTTTGATCGGTATAATTTTAAGCTCAACCTCGACCAGCAGATGGGCGACCGGTTTCGGATGGGCGCTAGCCTGAACCTGAGCCGTACCAACAACAACACCAGTGTGCGGAGTGAACTGGGTCTGCAAAATTCCGGTACGGTTTTGGGTGCCTTGGCGCAAATTCCGACCATTCCAATTCGAAACCCCAACGGCAGCTACGGCATAAACCCGTTTCAGCAGCTGGATAACCCGGTCGGTAACCTGCTCGAAACCAACAACCGGGCCATTATTTATCAGGTAGTTGGTAACGTGTTTGGCGAGTTGGATATTCTGGACAACCTGGCGTTGCGGAGTTCGTTGGGAATCGATTACCGGACGCAGCTGGAAAACCAGTTTATCAGCCGCGATTATCCTGGTACGCAGAACGCTAGCCCGGCCACGCGCGGAAGCGCCAGTACGGCCACCAACCAGCAGGTGGTCTGGTTGTGGGAAAACACGCTGACGTATGACCCGAACCTGGGCAATGATCATAAACTGACGCTCCTGGCCGGGCAATCCGTTCAGGCGTCGGACCGGTTTACATCCGGAGCGTCGGTTACTGGTTTCCCGTCGAATGCGGTTCCTTATCTGAGTGCCGGGACGCAATTTACGGCTCCCTCCAGTTACCAGGATCAGTGGGGTTTGCTGAGCTTTTTTGCCCGCGCTATTTATAATTACCAGGAGCGCTACCTGGCCACCCTCAGTTTGCGGGCCGATGGCTCGAGCCGGTTTGCGCCGGGCAATCGCTTTGGGTACTTCCCGGCTCTGTCGCTCGGCTGGCGGATCTCCCGGGAAGAATTCTTTCCGCAGTCCGGAGCCGTCAATGACCTGAAATTGCGGTTGAGCTACGGCGCCAACGGAAACCAGGAAATTGCGGCCTATCAACGGTTTAGCACGTATGCGTCGGGCTTCAACTACGCCGGACCCGGCGGTATTCAGGGCGGGATTGCTCCGCAGCAGATCGGAAATGCCGACCTCAGCTGGGAAACCACCAAGCAATTCAACGCGGGGGTAGATATCGGTTTGTTCAACAACCGGCTTACGGCCACGGTGGATGCTTATTTAAAACGAACAACCAATCTGCTGACGAATGTGCCGTTGCCCTTTAATACGGGCGCACAAAATCCGCAGATCATTCAGAACATCGGCGATATTCAGAACAAAGGAATTGAATTGGCCATCAACAGCACCAACATCGAAAGCCAGAACAACGGACTGAACTGGACGACCAATTTCAACATCAGCTTGAACCGCAGCGAGGTGCTGGACATCGGTACGCTGCGCAACGAACAGGGGGAAGAGGTAAACCGGGAAATTATCGGGGCTTACACCATCACCCGTAAGGGAGATCCACTGGGGGCTTTTTACGGGTTTGTTGCGCAGGGAATTTTTCAAAGCACGGATGAAATTGCGCAGGCCGCTACGCAGCCCAATAATCCGCAACCGGGCGATATCCGGTTTGCCGACCTGAACGGTGATGGAGTGATCGACGCCAACGACCGAACCGTTATCGGAGATCCTAACCCAAAATTCTTTGCGGGATTGACGAATACACTCACCTACAAAGGTTTTGAACTCAGCGTTTTGTTTCAGGGCAGTTTTGGGAACGATATCTACAACCAGAACCGGGTAAGCATCGAAGGCATGGCTGATCCGTTTAACCAGACGGCGCGGGTGCTGGATCGCTGGCGGCCCGGCAACACCAGTACGGATATGCCCCGGGCGGTGCGCTACGACCCAAACCAGAACAATCGGTTTTCGACGCGATTCGTGGAAAGTGGGACCTATACCCGCCTGAAAAACTTGACTGTAGCGTATAATATTCCCGCCAAACCGTTGCAGCGCGCCAAAATCAGCGGGGTTCGGGTGTACCTGACGGGGCAAAACCTGCTCACGTTTACCAATTATACCGGCTACGACCCCGAAGTGAGCGCCGATCCGTTCTCGTCTGTTGGTTTTGGACGTGATTTCGGGGTTTATCCGCAGGCCCGGACCTACACCGCGGGGGTTACCGTCACGTTTTAATTGTACACTGTCATGAAAAAAATTGCTTTATCCTTTCTTTCTGTTTTGCTGATGGCGGGGTGTCAGGTGCTGGATAAAACACCGTTGCCCAGTATTACTCCCGAAAACTTTTTCCAGAATGCCGACGATGCCGAGTCTGCGCTGACGGCGACTTACGACGCTCTGCAACAAACCGGTGCGTACGGCCAGGACCTGAATGTTGTGGGCGAGATGCCGTCTGACAATGTGACGAGTACCAATGGCGATGTTAACGCCTTGAATCGTATTCTCTGGACTCCGCTGACTGGTCAGGTTGGCAGTGTTTTTCAGGCGGCTTATATCGGAATCAATCGGTCGAATGCGGTTTTGCAGTACGTTCCCGGGATTTCGATGGATACTACGCGCCGGAATCAGATTCTGGGCGAAGCCAGCTTTCTGCGGGCTCTGCATTATTTCAACCTCGTACGGTTATACGGTGGGGTGCCGCTGCGGCTCGAAGCAACGGAGTCGGGGCAGAACAGCGTTGTCAACCTGGCAAGATCGTCGCCGGAGCAAGTATATGCCCAAATTGCGAGCGACCTGCAACGGGCCGAGTCGTGGGTGGCTACCGGGTCAAGCCCGATTCGGGTTACCAAAACCGCCGTCAATGCGTTGCAGGCCCGCGTCTTCCTGACGCAGCGGCAGTGGGCGCAGGCGGCTACGGCGGCTAATAAAGTGATGACGAGCGGCTTGTACCAGTTGCTGCCGAGCTTCAATGCCTTATTTCCACCCGAAAACAAAGCGGAGTCAATCTTTGAAGTACAGTTTGCGGGTACTGCCGACGGAGGCTTTATTCTGCCCGATCTACTACTGCCTTCTCCACCGGCTACCTACTCATTTCCAAAATTCAACATTCCGACCAACGAGTTGATTCAATACGCTGATACTACGCGGGATATGCGTTGGAAATTTACGGGTGAAGTCGTTCAGGCGGGCCGGAACTACGCCAGTTTCGTGCTGGCCCGCTCGTCGAACGCCAACGATAACGGTTATTTTGTCTATAAATGGCGCAGCAATCCGAACGCTTTCAACAGCCCGGATAATTATTACGTTTTGCGGTTGGCAGACGTGATGCTGATGTACGCCGAAGCCAGCAACGAACAGAATGGACCGAGTCAGGCCGCATTGACACCGCTCAATGCGGTTCGGGCGCGGGCGGGTTTGCCCGCGCTGACGCTGGCGGAAGTGTCTTCACAACAGGCGTTTCGCAATGAAGTGGATCGGCAACGGCGGCTGGAGTTGGCCTTTGAGGGCGAACGCTGGTTTGATTTACTGCGGTATGCCCGGCACGAGCAGGCATCGCAAGGGGTAAATCATGCGGTTACGGCGCTGGATGTTATTCAGCAACAGCTTGGGTCATCCAATGTAAATTACCTGCTGTTTCCGTTTCCGCAAACCGAAATCAACAACAACGCTCTGTTGCAGCAAAATCCAGGGTATTGAGTTCGTAAGCCCCTAAATGCACCGGCCCGGACTTTTAAAAGTCCGGGCCGGTATGTAATATGAACACGTAGTTGACGGCGCTGTTGATCCTACTTGATATAGTAAATGGTTTAAGACGCGATCTGCAATTGCTGTTCCCAGTTGAAGTGAGAAGTGCTAGCGTCTCCCCATTTGCGCACCGGAATCTGAATGCCTTTCGACGAATCGGCCGTAATCCGGCGCATCAGTACGGGGATTGACCGCAGTCGCTCGTGAGCCTTTATTTCGCGCAGGAAATGTAAGCCGCAATCCGGGGATTTTGAAAGATCGACCACAATAACAGTGGGTAACACGGTAGTCGGTCGCAGGAGTTTTTCCAGCAGCAGTTTTGCAGAATTATACACTACAACAGGATACCCCGAAAAATTAGTTTCTAGCCCGGGCACAACCGATATACGATGATCTATAACCCGGGTGATCATCGCCAGATAACCGGTAGTAATTTCTACGGAGGAAGTCACAACTATTTTGAATTAGGATTGAGTAAGTACTTAGAGAACTTTACATAGTTGAAATAGTTATGATTTTTTCATTCATTGAGCGTACGGACCCGACACCTTTTTGATGTTGATTGATAGGCGCTGAATATTAGCGAGTTGTAGCTTTTTAGCAGTTTGGCTAAACATCCTCCGGAAGTGGCTTGTCTGACTAGTGAGAGTGCCGGTGACAACTGATGCATTTAAGGTGAAAAGTGGATTTGGCAATATTTTTGACCGTATTGATTTGTCGATTTGCTATCAGGCCAAAGGACAGCGAGGAGACGGTTTTTAAGAAACACAACGACTGGGTGCTGGCCCGGTGTTTGGGTACTACCTGATCCATTTTGCAGCAGGCCGTCGAACGGTTTTCTACTCATTTGTTGGCAACTTGCTTTGAAACGTGGCAATTTTTAGCTAGTATAGATTGAGTTGCCACCTCGTATCGCTGTATTAATTAGAGCTGCCTCATTGATATTTTATAACTATGACCAGAAATGTTGCTAGTGTATTGATAAGTCTGGTGCTGTTGTTAGCCGGTTGTCGGAACCGGGAACGGGAACAACAATTGATTCTACGGGAACAGACTTTACTGGAAAAAGAGAAGCAGTTTGCGCTGAGAGAAGCTGACTATCAGGCCCTGACTAAAATGCGGGATAGTTTGATCGCCATGCAGGATACCGTAGTGATGGTGGCAGCCTGGCCAGAAACAATAGCGGGGCAGTGGAGCAGCAAGGTGATTTGTACCGAATCGAACTGTTCAGATTATGTCGTGGGCGATCAGCGCTCGGATGTCTGGGAGTTTAGCAGTGATTCTACGCAAATGGTTACCAAGGTTATTAACAACAACACCCTGGTGCGGGTTTACGCGGCCCGGTATGCCAATAATGAGATTACGCTGAGTTTCAAAACCGACTCTACCGCCAGTAAGAAGGTAGAAATGAGCGTGGTACTGAACGAAATCAGTCCAAACAAGTTGAAAGGTGTACGCACATTGACGATTGACGATAAATGCAACGCCAGATTTACGGTAGACCTAACTCGCATCCCAAATAAAGAGTAACCCCACCATGATTTTACTGAGTCTCCAAAACCTGTCACTACCCATTGAAGATCCTGTATTGAAGTTTCTGGTTGTGCTGGTCATTATTTTGGGTGCCCCAATCCTGCTAAACAAAATAAAAGTACCCCATTTATTAGGACTCATCATTGCCGGAGCGATCGTTGGTCCCAATGGCCTGAATGTGCTGGCCCGCGATAGCAGTATCGTGGTCATTGGAACTACAGGACTGCTGTACATTATGTTTCTGGCGGGGCTGGAGATTGACATGGGCGATTTCAAAAGAAACAAATGGAAAAGCCTAACCTTTGGCCTGTATACGTTTACAATTCCTCTGGTATTGGGGTACTTAGGAGGATATTACCTGCTTGGTTTTTCGCCGTTGACATCCATTCTATTTGCCAGCTTGTTTTCGTCGCACACGTTGATTGCCTATCCGCTGGTGAGCAAGATGGGAATTGCCAAGAATCTGGCCGTTAACATAACCGTAGGAGGGACGATGATCACGGACATTCTCGCCCTGTTGGTCCTGGCGGTTTCGGTGGGTATGGCCAAAGGTGAAGTAGGGAGTGAGTTCTGGATCCGATTATCGGTGTCCATTGTGGTGTTCGGTTTAGTTGTGTTATTGCTTTTTCCGATCATTGGCCGCTGGTTTTTCAAGAAAGTAAGCGATAAAATCTCCCAGTACATTTTTGTGCTGGTCATGATTTACCTGGCTGCGCTTTTGGCTGAATTGGCCGGCGTAGAAGCCATTATTGGTGGTTTTCTTGCCGGGTTGGCCCTGAACCGGCTGATACCGCATACATCTTCGCTCATGAACCGGGTAGAATTTGTGGGAAATGCGCTGTTTATCCCCTTTTTTCTGATCAGTGTCGGAATGATCATTGACTTTACGGTTTTTTTCAAAAGTCTGGAAA
This sequence comes from Larkinella harenae, assembly GCF_054780515.1. Classification (NCBI taxonomy): domain Bacteria; kingdom Pseudomonadati; phylum Bacteroidota; class Cytophagia; order Cytophagales; family Spirosomataceae; genus Larkinella; species Larkinella harenae. Next base: position 1,845,172 of record NZ_BAAGWE010000001.1, read on the forward strand.
CCATCAAGGTAGCCGCTGTAATGACGGTTTTGGCAATTGGTACCAAGTATCTGGCCGCTGTTGCCACCCAGAAGACATTCCGTTTACGAAAAGAGGAGGGTGGGTTAATATTTGGTCTTAGCTCGGCCTCGGCTGCGGCCACGCTGGCGGCAGTGCTGGTCGGGTACAACATTATCATTTCGGAAAATGAAGCGGGCGAGCCCGTACGGCTTTTGAACGAACATATTCTGAACGGTAGCGTCCTGATGATTCTGGTGTCCTGTACGGTATCTTCGTTTGTGTCGATGGCAAATGCCAAAAAGATCGCCGATACCGATCACGAAGATACCGTAGCTGGTAAAAGCTGGGAAGAGGAAAATATCCTGCTGGCCGTCAATTACGCGGAAACCGTCGAAAGAATGGTTAACCTTTCGCTGATTATCAAGGCCAAAACCAATACCGATCGGCTTATTGCCTTGAATGTCATTAACGAGGAAAAAAAGGAGTCCTCGATGAAAAACGCCGAAAAGATTCTGCACAACGCCGTCCATACGGCATCAGCGGCCGATGTAACCCTGACTCCGCTGACCCGTTACGACAACGATGTGATTAACGGAATCAACAATGTGATTAAGGAAAAAAAAGTGACTGACTTGCTCATTGGGCTGGAGAGTAGCAAAGGCTTTTCGCCTTCGTTTGTTTATAATCTCTACAATGGTTATTTGCAGAATCAGAGCACAAATGTGTTGGTTTATCATGCGGTTCAGCCCATCTCAACCATCAAACGGCATATTGTGGTGCTGCCTCCTAAGTCCCACAACGAACCTGGTTTTTTCCACGCTCTGCTCCGGATATGGAATATTGCCCGCAATTCTGGAGCAACCCTGAGCTTTTTTGCCGAGCCAGCCACCATGGAGGTGCTACAAAAAATTATCCGAAAAGTAGCTATTGAAGCCGATTTTACGCCCATCAGGAAGTGGAGCGAAATGGAGCGGGCGACCAAATCACTGACCAAAGATGAGGGGCTGATTTTGCTCATGGCAAAACGCGATATGCTCTCTTATTTACCGGAAATGCGAATTTTACCGGATATGTTGAACACCCAGTTTTCGGATAAAAATTACCTGCTGGTCTTTCCGCACACCACTACCAATGAGGACTTTGCTGAAGAAAGATCCGTCAATAATCACGGCGATTTTGTGGAAATCGGGAACATTATCGGGAAAATATTTCGATAAATGATGGTTTCTGTGGGCTATAAATCCTATTAAAACCGATGAGGGTGCCCTTATATACATCACTTATTCGGGGTTCATTCAATCGAATAGACCAATGAGAACCAGTTTTTTTAGTTCAATTACAGCATTTCTGTTGTTTATTATTAGCCCTGCCCTTGCCCAGCAAAGCCAACAAATGGTGCGTTTGGCTAAACTCAAAATTGATTCCGCCCAGTTAGAAAAGTACAAAGCAGCACTGAAAGAAGAAATTGAAACGTCGATTCGGGTTGAACCGGGTGTGCTGACGTTGTACGCGGTTATTGAAAAAGAAAATCCGACCCACATTACTATTCTGGAGATTTATGCCGATTCGAGTGCATACAAAGCGCATTTACAAACCCCTCATTTCTTAAAATACAAGGCCACAACACAATCGATGGTCAAGTCCCTTGAATTGGTGGAAACTGTTCCGCTGCTGCCAGGAATGAAGATAAAATAAGGTGTTTGCATCCTTACTTGACGTCTGTACCGCTATAGCCCGCTTGTGCGCTTCTTCAACCGGCCTTGTCGTTCACCAAGAAGGAAACGGAAGAAAACGCCATGTCTCCTGGCAGAGAAGAAATACATTCAATTTATTCCCCGGCCAAGCCATCGTGTTGTACTAAATTACCTGCTGTTAATGAACAACAAATTGGGCACAAAGCCTCATTACAAAATATTAGATGGGCTTCGGGGAGTAGCAGCTATTATCGTGGTCTTCTTTCACCTGGCCGAACCGCTGGCCAGCAGCCGCTTTGACAATGTGGTAAATCACGGGTATTTGGCCGTTGATTTTTTCTTCCTCCTATCCGGCTTTGTCATTGGTTATGCCTACGATGACCGATGGAGCCAATTAACCATCAGCGGTTTTCTTCGGCGCCGGTTCGAGCGGCTGCAACCACTCATTGTGTGGGGCATGACGCTGGGTGCCATCGGCTTTTACTTTACCGACTCACCAATATGGCCCCTTATTCATACCGTTCCTGTATGGAAACTGCTGGTTGTTATGCTGATCGGTTACACGCTTCTACCCATCCCACTTTCGATGGATATACGCGGCTGGCAGGAAATGCACCCGCTCAATAGTGTGGCCTGGTCATTATTCTTCGAGTATGTAGCCAATATCCTTTACGCGCTGGGTCTAAGGAAATTGTCTAATAAAGCACTGGTTTGTTTTGCCGCATTGGCAGGTGCCGTGCTTTTGCATTTTGCGGTTACTAGCCCGAACGGAGACGTTACCGGTGGCTGGACACTCAATGCTGAACACATGCGCATCGGGATCACGCGCACGATATTTCCATTTTTTGCCGGTTTGCTTTTATCGCGGGTAGCACGGCCGACCTATATCAAAAATGCGTTCATATGGTGTAGCTTCCTGATTGCGGCCGTGCTGCTGATGCCAAGAATAGGTGGTGCAGAACACCTTTGGATGAATGGTTTGTACGAAGCTTTTTGCATTATCGTTGTCTTTCCGCTCATTGTCTATATCGGTGCCAGTGGGGTGGTGCATACGCCAATGGAAGGTAAAATTTGTCAGTTCCTCGGCGATCTTTCTTACCCTTTATACATGACCCATTATGTACTGGTTTATTTTTACGTGGCCTGGGTAAGCAACCACCGCGGTATCACTTTGTGGCAGGCCTGGCCCTATGCCCTGCTCACCTTTGCTGGGGCTATCGGGTTGGCTTATGCCAGTCTAAGATGGTATGATGAACCGGTAAGAGCCTGGTTGCGAAAAAAGCTGAAATAACGCAACGTCTATTATACTGAATCAGAAACCGTAGTCGTAGGGGCCAGAGTTACGCTATCCAATAACTCAAACGCTCGCTGAGCTGCGATAGCTGGAAAAACAGTAGTCTAATCAAGGAACGCTAATCAAAGGTGTCCAGCGCTTTCCGAGTCAAGGTGTCAAAAAAAGGACCAACTTGGAATAAATGAGGAAGAGAAAAGCCGGGAAAAGAAAAAAGCCCGTTATTTTCGGGCTTTAAATCTTTCATCAATGTTTGCGGTCTGGACGGGACTCGAACCCGCGACCCCCTGCGTGACAGGCAGGTATTCTAACCAACTGAACTACCAGACCGTTTTGTTTTCAGTTTGTTTCCCTGAAAACGTGGTGCAAAGGTAGACGGTTTTTGAAAGAACGCAATAGCTTTGCGAAAAAAAAACGATAAAAAATGATGAGAAAACCTTCGATAAGCGAGTTTCCGGCCGATAGTCCGTTCGCCAGATACATTGATCTGGTTGATTCCGAGAATGTTATTGTTGCCTTGCGGCAGCAGGCAGCTATCATCGAAAGTTTATATAAAAATTTAACCGTCGTGCAGCAGGACTATCGGTATGCCGAGGGAAAGTGGTCTCCCAAAGAAATGTTGGGCCACATGATCGATACCGAGCGTATCTTTGCGTACCGGGCATTGTGCATTGCACGGGGCGAACAGCAGCCGTTGCCGGGCTTTGACGAAAATGCATACGCCGATGCGGGTAATTTTGGTCTGCAATCGCGGCAGCAGTTGCTGAATCACTATAGCTTGGTTCGACAATCGACCCTGGCACTGGCCGAAAGCCTGCCTGAGCAGGCCCAGGAACGGCTCGGTACGGCTAATGGAAGCACGCTCTCGGCCCGGGCATTCTTTTCAATTTTAGCCGGCCACGAACGGCACCACCTGAACATATTGGCCGAACGATACGGAATAAAATGAAAATACGCGATCTGACGAATTACCTGGAAGCCTGGGCGCCGTTGGCATACCAGGAGAGTTACGACAATGCCGGATTGATTGTTGGCGATGCCGAAACCACCGTGACGGGCGTACTGATTACGCTCGACGTTACGGAGGATGTGGTTGATGAAGCGATCCGGAAAAACTGCAACCTGATTGTGGCTCACCACCCGATTGTGTTTCGGGGGCTGAAAAAACTGAACGGACGGAATTACGTAGAACGGGTCGTTATCAAGGCGATTAAGCAGGATGTTGCCCTGTACGCTGCCCACACGAATCTGGATAATATTGCCGGTGGTGTGAGCTTCCGGATTGCCGAACAACTGAAGCTGCAGTCTATAAACATCCTGGCTCCCAAGCATCAATTGTTGACCAAATTGGCGGTTTTTACACCGGATAAGGAGGTGAAAACCGTGTTGCAGGCCTTGTACGAAGCCGGAGCCGGGAAAATCGGTGCGTACGAGCATTGCTCTTTTCGGGTCGGTGGTACGGGGACCTTTAAACCGCTGGCTGGAGCGAACCCGACCGTTGGGCAGATTGGGGAGGAGGAAGAAGTACAGGAACAGCGGATTGAGGTCATTTTTCCGGCTTTTCTGGAAAAACGAATGGTGGCCGCCCTGAAAAAGGCGCACTCGTATGAAGTGCCCGCGTACGATTTGTACCCGCTGAATAATGAAAACCAGGAGGTGGGTTCCGGGGCGGTGGGCGAACTGCCAACGGCGCTTGATGAGCCGGATTTTTTGGCTTATTTAAAAACACAAATGAACCTGTCCATTGTTCGTCATACGGCTTTACGCGGGCAGCCGGTACGCCGGATTGCAGTGTGTGGAGGGGCGGGTGGCTTCCTGTTACCGGATGCAATTCGGGCCGGTGCCGATGTGTTTATAACTGCGGATTACAAGTATCACGAATTTTTTGATGCCGACGGACGCATCATTATCGCCGATATTGGGCATTATGAAAGCGAAGTCTTCACTAAAGACTTGATTCTGCAGTATTTGTTGAAAAAAAGGTTTACCTTTGCGGTAATTTTGTCCGAAATAGATACCAACCCGGTATCATATTATTTTTAGGCAGCAAAAACCGCACGAATGGAACTGACGATTGCGCAAAAACTTGAAGCACTTCTTAAACTTCAATCAATTGATTCCCAACTTGATGAATTAAAAAAGATACGCGGTGACCTACCTGAAGAGGTGCGCGATCTGGAAGACGATATCGCCGGTTTTGAAACCCGCATCGGAAAATTCAACGCCGACATCCAGGCACTAGAAGAGGAAATCGACCGAAACAAGGCCGTTAAGAAGGATGCTGAGCGGCTGATTACCCGCTACAAAGACCAGCAGATGAACGTTCGCAACAACCGCGAATTTGACGCCATCTCCAAAGAGGTTGAACTGCAGACGCTGGAAATTGAACTCGCTGACAAGAAAATCAACGAAGCTTCTTTCAAAATCCGTAACAAGCAGGAAGAAATTAAAGCGACGCAGGGGGCGCTGGAAGAGCGTAAGGAAGACCTGAAAGCGAAAATGCAGGAGCTCAACCAGATCACGTCGGAAAGCAGGGACGAAGAAAAAGCCTTGCTGGGAGATCGTGATGAGCAGATGACGCACATTGAAGATCGTCTCCTGAAATCGTACACCAAAATTCGGGAGAATGCGCTGAACGGCCTGGCCGTCGTGATCGTAAAACGGGGTGCCTGCGGTGGCTGCTTCAACGTGGTTCCTCCGCAGCGGCAAGCCGATATCCGGGATAAAAAGAAGATTATTGTTTGTGAGCATTGTGGCCGGATCTTCGCTGACGTTGAAGGGGTTCCTGAACCCGTTACATCGCGCCGGTAAGAAATTTCTTTTCCATTAAGAGGCTACCCCCGGGTGGCCTTTTTTTGGTTTCGGGAAGGTTTGATAACCTTAGGGACAAATGCGTAAATTCGCGCCATGTGGTTTCTACGGTTTTTGTTGATGTGGATGCTGGTCGGCCCTGTGTGGGCGGCTGACTTTGAATTTACCCCCAACCTGCAGCGGGCGTATGGGGAGGTTCTGAAACTGAAGGTGCCGGAAGGACGTCGGTTGCTGGCCAGTGAAGCCACCCGCGAAAATGGAATAGCCATTTACGTAAGTGATGTGACCGACATGGTCACGTTGCTGGTATCGGATGACCAGAAGCTCTTTGGGGAGTGGGCGAAGCGGGAAGATCAGCGCCTGGATCAGCTTCGGGATCTGGACGCCAATTCGCCCTGGCAGCGGTTTGCTCAGGCAGAAGTACGGCTGCACTGGGCGTTTGTCAAACTGAAATTCGGGAAAGAAGTCAGCGCTTGCTGGGATGTGATCCGGGCGTACAAAATGCTGGAGGAAAACCGTAAGAAATTTCCCGGCTTTCTGCCAACTTACAAGTCGCTTGGGCTGTTGCACGTGATGATTGGTGCCGTACCCGACAATTATACCTGGGTGACCCGAATGCTGGGCCTGCACGGTAATATTCGGCAAGGGTTGCAGGAAATACGGACGGTAGCCCGAAAAGATGCGATTTTTCAGGATGAAGCCGCCCTGATCGATTTGCTGATTCGGGCCTATGTGCTCAAATTTACGCCGGAGGACGTGGCCAGTCTGAAGAAAACCGTCCGGGAAAATCCGGATAATCTGCTGCTGCATTTTTTGGCAACCTCGGTTTTGATGAAAGAAGGTCAGAGTGAGCAAGCACTCAACTTGCTGACAACGCGCCCCACGGGTCCTGCTTATCTGCCCTTTCCGATTCTGGAAAACTTGAAAGCCGATATCCTGCTTCAAAAAGGTGATTACCCGCAGGCAGCGAGTACCTACCGCACCTTCCTGAGTCAGTACAAGGGATCAAACTTTGTGAAAGACACCTATTACAAGCAATTTTTGTGTTACTGGCTCAGTGGTGATGATGCAAAGGCTATTCCGCTACTCCGGCAGGTAACGCAGGTGGGGGCAACTGTGGTGGAATCGGACAAAGTGGCGCAGAAATTTGCGGAGCAGTATTTCAAAAAAGGCATTTCGCCCCGTCAGAAAATTCTGATGAAAGCCCGGCTGGCTACCGACGGCGGGTATTACGATACGGCTTTGCAAACATTGCGTCCTTATGGAGAGTCGGCTTTTCCGTTGGTGGATGAAAAAGCCGAATATAACTACCGCAAAGGCCGTATTTACCAGCGTCGGGGCGATGCCGATGAGGCCGTGCCGTACTTTGAAAAAGCAATTCGTTTAAGCGAAACGGATCAGCTTTCGTACGGTGCCACGGCCGCTTTGCAACTGGGCTATATTTACCAGTCACGTAATGTGCCTAAAGCTGAACAGTACTTTCAGAAAGCGCTGAGCTACAAAAAACACGAGTATAAAAACAGCATTGATAACAAAGCCCGCGCGGCCCTAAACGAGCTCTCTACAGGCTCATCAGCTCCTTAAAGCGGATGGCCTGGCGACGGCTGATTTCAATTTTGTCGCCCCCTTTCAGGGTCACCAGCAAACCACCGCTGAACCACGGCTCAATTTTATCGATCCAGGGCAGGTTGATGATGTGTTTGCGGTTGGCCCGAAAAAACGTATTGGGGTCCAGCCGATCTTCCAGGCTGTTCAGGGATTTCAGCACCAACGGTTTTTGGTCGTCAAAGTGCAGCCGGACGTAGTTGCCCATCGATTCAAACAGGCGAACTTTGCCTAGTTTGACAAACCAGCATTTCTCGCCATCCTTTACAAAGACCTGGTCGTTTTCGCCCAGAATTTTATTCGCATCCCGCCGTGGCGCTTCCGTTTCCGGATGAAGCGTATTTTCTTCGATGCGGTTAATGGCTTCCGACAGACGGTTTAATTCGATCGGTTTCAGCAGGTAATCCAGCGCATTGTATTCAAAAGCCGTGATGGCGTATTCGTCGTAGGCCGTCGTAAAAATAACCTCCGGGCTTTTGCCATCGATGGCAGAAAGTAATTCAAAACCGTTTTTGCCCGGCATCTGAATATCCAGAAACAACAGTTCAGGCTGGAGGTCGTCAATGAGTTTTAGAGCCTCGTCGGCGTTGGCGGCTTCACCAATCACTTCAATTTTGGGGAAATTGTCTAACAGCCGGCGGAGTTCATTACGGGCCAGTCGCTCATCGTCAACAATCAGTGTCTTCATTGCATCGTTTGCGGTTTACAGGTCATGGATTCCGGTTTAGGGTTCACGGTTTTAATGCGTCAGCCAGCCGTCAATCCTAAACCGGAATCTTTAAACTTTTTTCAATTCTTCGGTTCGTTTGAAGACCCCCATCGATTGCATGGGAATCATCACATCGGCACAAACCACGTCGGCGGTTTCCTGCTGGATCCTGAAGCTCGCTTCGGGGCCGTACAGCAATTCGAGCCGTTGGGCCGTATTCTTCAGGCCAAAACCACCGGAGGCTTCGGTATTGCCCAGAACGCCCGTATTGCGGATGCGGATAAACAATAGGCGATCTTCCAGCCAGGTGGTCAGTTCAACAAAACCCCCGTTGATGGCTTTCTGAACCCCGTGTTTGATGGCGTTTTCAACCAGGGTTTGGAGCATCATGGGCGGGACCTGCAAATACTGCGTTTTGGGGTCAATTTCCAGCCGGCAATTCAACCGGTCTTCGTAGCGAACTTTCTCGAGGGCGAGGTAATCTTCAACGGTTTTGATTTCTTCGCGAAGTTCGACGGTTTTTCGCCGATCGGCCAGCAGGGAGTTGCGGAGAATGTTGGAAAGCTGGGTGATGCTTTGCTGGGCTTTGGTCGGATTTTCGAGAACCAGCGCCCGAATGCTGTTCAGGGCGTTGAAAACAAAATGGGGGTTGAGTTGTGACCGGAGCACTTTGGCTTCGGATTCGCGAATGGATGTTTTCAACAGAATTTTTTCAATTTCGGCATCGCGCGACCGTTCGACGTAGTGGTAGGCGGTGTAGCTCAGCACCCAAGCCAGCATGCATTTCCCCCAATTGAGCAGATAGCCTAAAACGATAGAAGGTTCGTCGGCTAAGTACTGCGGCAGAACCTGTTTGTCGATGGGTAAATTGATGATCGTCATGATCACCGCCAAAACGAAAACCGATAAAACAACCCGCGGAACTAATTGAAAGAAAGGAAGTTGAACCCATCGCCATCGTTTGATCATCAGGCGGTAAAGGTGGGTTAATAGCACACAGAGAATAATGGTAGCGATTGCTTCGTAAAAGAAATCGGCTTTATATCCTTCCGCAAACGTAAAAATGGCGAACTCGGCCATGATGAGCATCGTCCACCCGGCAATCTGACAAAACCAATATATTCTATTCTTAGACATTGCTTACTCCAGGAATCAACTCCAAAGACGCGGTACATATAGAGCGAATATAACGGTTTGCTGACGAAGTGCGGTGTTTATTACAGGAGTGGTAATATAGAATTTTCAGTAGCCTGATTTGATATGTGTAGGCTAACGTGGTAGAGCGGCAATACAGAACAGGTACAGGTTAGTGGTGCATCACCAGCGCCAGCAGGTGCGTACTGTCATTAGAAACTTCGATTGTAAACTGCTTCGTGTCATAATCGTAGTTTAACTTATACAGGCACAGGTTGCTGTGTTCATACAGGTCCATGGTTGCCAGCGACTCGTTCATCATCCATGACAACAGAATACGTATAGCCCGACCGTGCATGCAGATCAGGATGGGGTTCTCGTCTGGACGGGAGAGAATGAGATCAATGACCGGTTTTTGACGCTGGGCCACCTGGTTGGGACTTTCGCCGTCTTCGGTCGGATAATCGGTATGCCCGGCAGCCCAGTTTTCAATCAGGGTGCGGTAATATTCGTTATCGAAATTATTGGGTGTTTTGCCTTCGCGGGCGCCCCAGCTAATTTCGTTAAGCCCCTCGTAGCTCTCGTGAGCAATACCGGCGTCAATGAAAAATTGCACCGATTGCATCGTCCGGCGGAGTTTCGAGGTATAAACCTTCGAGAAGGGAATATGCTGGTAGGCTTGGTAAAAAGCCAGCGCCTGAGCCTGGCCCATTGCATTTAAATCCGAATCAACTCCGCTTCCCTGGACAATGCCCTGCCGGTTATAATCTGTTTCGCCGTGGCGAATGAGATATATCGTTTTTTGTTTCAATCTCGCTTTTATAATATTGAGGTGAATAACGAACAGCGAATAAAAAACAAGCAGGTACTGTGCCGACTAGTTCGCTACTCCATTAATACTAATTTCATCAATAGGTTGCACTGAAAACGCCTGCAAAATTACGAAAAAATCTTCATACAATGAAGCCGGATTGGACTTTAGAATCATTGCAACAATTTCATGCTAATTCCATCGTGAACCACCTGGGCATTGAACTGACGGAGCTGGGCGACGGGTTTCTGGCAGCCCGGATGCCGGTTGATCACCGCACCCAACAACCGTTCGGAATTTTGCACGGCGGAGCATCGGTTGTGCTGGCCGAAACGCTAGGAAGTATTGCGTCGGTGATGCACCTGGATGACCCCACTAAGCAACGGGCTGTTGGTCTGGAAATTAACGCCAATCACGTTCGCTCCGTGAAGGCAGGGTGGGTGCATGGGAAGGTAACGCCCATTCATATCGGCCGGACCACCCATATCTGGGATATCAGGATTACAGATGAGTTGGGTAAGTTGGTATGTATTAGCCGGTTAACTGTTGCTGTTATAGCTAGCCAAGCGGGTTGATTACGTGAGAAGTGGGCCCGTCTGACCGGGTTTTAGGTCGCTGATTTACCCCATAGGTCCCGGTATGGAATTATTTTGTACCGGAAAATAACTAAGTATTTATTTGTTAAAAAAATGTCCGATAATTGCTTGCTCTATTGCTACTATAAGTAATTACATATAAGCGATTCAACGGAGACGTTATGGAAAATAAAATGTTGGGTAATTCTTTATCCACATCGGTGTATTCATTAATGGGAGAAATGAATCCCCTGCTCTATATTATAGAGGATAATGATGATAACCTTTTGTTGTATGAGTGGATCTTTACCCGGTACCTGCCCAGCTACACATTTCATCTTTTCTCCGACGGGCTTTTTCTGCAGCAAAAAATGGAGTCGGTCCGGTCAAAGCCGGATTTGATTCTATTGGATCTTAAGATGCCTTACATGGATGGGCTCGAACTGCTGATTCAACTAAAGGAAGACGATCAGTGGAAGGATATTCCGGTGGTTATTTTTACCCATTCAACGTCACCCAAAGAACGAGAAGCCTGCCTGAAGGCCGGGGCCAGCGGCTACATCATTAAAGATATTTCGGTCAATGGCATTAAGGAACAACTACAGGATATGTGTCGGCGCTGGCTGAAAAGCAACCGGCTGGCCATCTGAATACAGCGATTACGAAAACCGATCGTTTGAGCAATCACTTCATCAACACCTCCGCGGTCGGTGTCAGTAGCGGTACGCCCACCAGGAACATTTGTTCATCATTGTGGATCGTGACGGGTGAATTAGCGAGTAATTTGTACTTAGTTAGGATGTTTTGCAGTCCAATCTGGTTGGAAGGAACGGCCATCTTTTTCTTCTGAATGTTATTTTCCACAAATAGCCGATCGTTGCGTGTATACAGTCGGATTGTCAGAGGGCGGCTGACCGCAATGATGTTGTGTTTGATGGCGTTTTCGAGCAGAATCTGTAGTGTCAGGGGAGGAATGAGGTAGGTCAGGTAATCTGGTCCGATCTGGGTTTCCATAAAAATACCGTCGCCGTACCGGGTTTTGAGCAGGTGAAAATACGCTTTGATAAACTGGATTTCGTCGCTGAGCGGGCACAAATCGCGGTTATTTTGCTGAAGTAGGTAGCGGTAAACCGACGAAAGTTCGTCCACAAACAATTCGGCCTGTTCTGTATCGCTCGTGATGAGCGACGACAGCGAGTTGAGGTTGTTGAACAGAAAATGGGGATTGATCTGGGTTTTCAGCGAATCAAGCTGGCTTTGCAGGTTTACTTTCTTTAGTTCCTGCGCTTCTGTATAGGTTACTTTCCAGCGCTGATAGAGGTAAACGCCTTCGTAATAAGCCGCAATCTGCACGGTACCAACCACCGAGACGAGGGTGTTGAAAAAGTACGGTTTAAATTGCAGGTGATCGGCAACGGGCCAAAGACCAATGAGTTCGTAGAAGTACGTTTGTGTAATACGGATCAGGCTCGCAAAGAACATAAACCAACTGAGCTGATATAGAATGCGGTGCGAGGTTTGGGTGAGTTCCGGGTACTTACGGCGCGATAAAATGATGCCCCAGCGATTGCTTTCCCAAACGGCTATACTGCCCAGAATAAAGAAAAACGGAATTCGCCAGTCGTCCGGGTAGGGCACATTGGTATACCCGTACATCGCCCATTGACCCGTGAGCGCCAGGAGCGGGACGCCAATCAGACGCATCCATTTGTCATTCAATTTTTGCATTTTACCGGCCAATCCATGCTTTGAACTCCTTCGCGCGGTCGTGGCTGACAACAATGTCCTGTACCAAACCTCCCGATTTCAGATTCAACGTAAGTTGTCCATTAAGGTAAGCATGAATTTGCGAAACGGCTCGGTATTCCACAATAAACTGGTCGTTGATGCGAAAAAATCGATTCGGTTCGAGGAGATACTCCAGCGTATCGAGGGAATAGTCAACTACAAACCGTTTGTTGTCCCGGCTATACAAATAGGTCGTTTCGTCTTTAGTGTAAAAGAAACTGACTTCAGAGGCTTCGACCGATACCAACTGCTGTTGGATTTTGGCCAGAAACTGATTCCGAAATTCTGGTTTGCGGGATTGTCTCCGTAAATCATCGACCAACTCGCCGATACCAACTGGTGTAACCTTGGGAACGGTTTTTTCCTGGTGTTTGCGAAGAACCTGCTCCAGTTCTTCTTTCTTGATGGGTTTCAGGAGGTAATCGAAACGGTTAATCTGAAACGACTTTACGGCGGACTCATCGTAGGAAGTTGTGAAAACAACGGGGCATTCCACAGAGACGAGGTTAAATATTTCAAAGCTCTGCCCGTCGGACAGTTCAATATCCATCAGAATCAAATCAGGCAAGGAGTTCGCCGTCAGCCAATCGACGGTTGATTCGATGCCGTCTGTAACGCCAGCGATTTGGAGGTTGGAATCAATCTGGTTCAATAATTTAACGAGTTTCTGAACGGCCAGCGGCTCGTCCTCAACGATCAGCAAATTCATAGATTTCCGTACCGGTTAAAAAAACAGATTAAATACGGTGCAAATGAGAGGATTGCCAACCGGAGAAGAGATGAATTGGGCAAAAGATAGCGTGAATTGTGCATCTGATGACCTGAATTGTAGGGGCTGGACGGAAGATATTTTTCGATAACTAGCGAATGTCGCGCACAAAAAATAAGAACAAACTGTTACCTAAATAGAACTAAATTTGCAGCGACTCTATTTCGATAATGCAATTTTCAACGCACTTGTCATCAACTGTACAAACGAAGCAAACCAGCCGGGATCTCTGGCGGGCTGCTGTTCAGGCTGGCTACCCGGCGGCCCTCTGGCGGTTGCCGAATCAAACCGAACGAGAATTAATCATCGACACGTCCGGAACGGTTTCGTCCGTGGTGATGGATTTAGAGGAGCTGCCGATGGGCTTTGCCGTTGGCCCTTTTATGAATCCGGACACGGAAAATACCCTGTTCTTAAAGGCTGATTTTTACTGGCGTTTCGATGAAGAAGGCAATGTGCTGGACACACAGAACAAGCTTTCGATGGATAGTGTGGCCGCGCAGACGCTTTTGAAAGAGGCTGCGTCTGGTAAACCGCAGCAAACCGTTCCTAAGGTGACGGCCATTGAACCGGCGGGCAATCAGCAGAGCCGTTTTGAAGAAACCGTGGCCAGAGCGACGCGGCAGATCGAACGCGGGAAGTTTCGCAAGGTTGTCTTATCGCGGACCAAAACCGTCACGTTTGACGAACAGCCTGATATTCCGGCGTTGTTTAACCGCATGTGCCATGCCTACCCGAGTGCCTTTATCTCGGCGGTTTATTTGCCCGACCGGAATCAGGTCTGGATTGGTGCTACGCCCGAGCGGCTGGTAAGCGTTGATGCGCGCGGTATTTTCCAGACTGTTGCCCTGGCCGGTACACAGTCGGCGTTTGATTCTGAAGGCAAGCCCAAGCGGACGGCGGATGCTCCCTGGACGCAGAAAGAAATTGAAGAACAGGCCCTGGTTGGCCGGTATATTATTGGCTGTTTCAAAAAAATCCGGATTCGGGAATACCTGGAAGAAGGCCCACGAACGGTTGTGGCAGGCAACTTGATGCACCTGCGGTCGGATTATTCCGTGGATACCCAGGCCGTTAATTTTCCGCAACTGGGTACGGTGATGCTGCGCTTGCTACACCCAACCTCGGCGGTTTGTGGTATGCCCCGGGAAGAAGCGCTAGACTTTATTTTGCAACACGAAACGCACCCGCGTGAACTTTATAGCGGTTTTCTCGGTCCCGTCAATCTCTTTCGCAACGATGGACCCGAAACGCATTTGTTTGTCAACCTGCGTTGCATGAAACTGGAAGGGGTAACCGGTACGCTCTATGCCGGTGCCGGACTTACGGAAGATTCGGTGCCCGCCAAAGAATGGCGTGAAACGGAGTTGAAGTGTGATACGATGTTGTCTCTTTTGAAATGATGAGTTAAGGATGATGAACGATGAAGATTTGCGCTGCGTCAGCCCTTGATTGTTCATCATCCCTAATTCATCATTCAGTCAATTCCCTTCTGCCGGGTCGTTTGGCGCCCGATGTTCATCGGTTTCGCGATTTCCCTGCGCACTGCTGGCCGATGACTGTGTGTCGCTCTCGGGAGCAGTTTCTTCCGACTCCTGATCGGTTTTTTCGATTTCTTTCGGTTCCATTCGTTCGTTGATTATAGCGTTCGAGGGATGGTTTACTGATTCGTCAGGCAAGTTTTTTGCAATCAGAAACCATGTCCGTTCTGTTCCTCTTCGTCGATCAGGTCCTCTTCGTCATCTTCCTCTCCATCGACGATAGTTAGTTCCTCCTCATCGTATTCTTCCTCATCTTCCAGTTGGGCATCTTCATCTTCCGGGGCCGTTGGTATGCTATCCATGCCGCCGTAGCCGCTTGTCGCCATTTTACCGGGATAATGCGCTCCTCCCGTGTCCGGATCGTCCAGATCACGGGCAGTAGCCGTAGTGGACAAATCGAGGTCGGTTGCGGTAGTGCCCGTTGAATCTGTATCGGCGTTGCTTTGCATGATGTTGCTTTGAGATTCCATAGCGTTTATAATTAGTTGAGTGTTCTTGATAACTAAATACCTCTACAACCCGGCATATCTAAGAAGGTTTGAAAGAACCAGGGGGATTGATGGAATGGGATTACAAACAGAAAGCTCTACGAAATTCCATTGGTTTCGTAGAGCAGAACCTGGGTAGTTAGCCGCCTGATTATAAAGGAGCAATCCTGCCCAAGCGGGGCGGACTGTTTGATTTTTTGTCGAACCTACAGGTTGGAATGCGGTAGTTTTCGGGCTGCAACCGTACGCTTTTAGAAGCTACCGCCCAGTGCTTTCAGCAAGGCTACCGTGTACGACGCCTGCTGACCCTGCAAAATAACCAGCTGCCGTTCTGAGTCGAGCACGGTTCGCTGCGCATCCAGTACTTCCAGAAACGTTGTCAGGCCTTTTACAAACAGTTCGCGGTTCAGCCGTTCGGTGTAGCGGGCCGATTCGAGGGCGATGTTTTGTGCAGTGACCTGCTGACGGGTATTTTGCAGGTTATCCAGTGCCGTCTCGGCTTCGCGCTGGGCATTCAGAACCCGCTGCTGGTAGGAGGCATCAGCGGTACGGTATTGCTGTTGCGCCAGCCCAATATTCTGCTGGTTGCGTTTCCCTTCAAAAATCGGAACGCTGGCGTTGACGCCGAGCAGATAGGTCATGCTGGCCGGAAAGAATAAACCGCCGATCCGCCCGGTCAGGGTGCCGCCCGAGCCTTGCAGGTTGACGCGGGGATAGAGGTACGAACGGTTGACCTGAACCTGAACGTTGGCGACCTGCGTTTGCTGCTCCGCCTGGCGAATGTCGGGCCGACGGCGGAGTTGGTCGGAGCTGATAGAGGCAAACGGCAAGTCAGGAAAGCTGGTTGCCAGCCGCCCGGCCGACAGACTGAATAGGGCGGGATTTTGACCGCAAAGATTCGCTAAACCGTTTACCAGTTCCGTCCGGCTCCGCTCCAATCCCAGCAACAGAACCCGCACATTGGCAATATCCGTTTCGGCACGCTTGGCGTCAATTTCGTTGGTCAGTCCGGCCGTAAAACGCGCCCGGATAATGGAAATGGTGGAATCACGCAGGCTGATGTTGCGTCGGACGACGGTTTGCTCACTTTCATTGGCCCGAATGAGGTAGTACAGCCGGGCAATTTCCGATGCTACGACCAGTTGCGTTATCTGAACATCTGATTCCGAAACCTGCCGTTGCAGGTCGGTCATTCGAACCGTGTTGCGAATGCGCCGGAATAAGTCGACCTCGTAACTGGCATCGATGGGCAGAATCTGGAGCGTGTTGAGCTGAATCCGGGGCAGCTTTTCGCTCGTAACCGGAACGGCCACGGGGCGGTATTCCGATAAACTCTGGGTGTTGAAATTGATGCTGCTTCGAATGGAAGGAGACAGGTACGATTCGGCCACCCGAACCCGAATGCGAGCTTCTTCAACCCGGTTGATGGCCACCCGAATGTCGGGATTGTTGAGCAATCCAACGTCGATCAGGGAATCGAGGGTAGGATCGTGAAAAACCGCCCAGCCATCACGTACCGAGCCGGACTGAGCAGCCGCAGAAACTCCGGCCCCTCCCGATGACCCGCCCGAAGAGGCTGTGGTTTGCGCCAATAACGTAGTGGCACTGAGTAATAAAACGGTAAAACTGGCAAGAATTGACTTCCTCATACTTTTTATCTGGTGGCCGAAGCAGCCTTGCAATTTTATTCGAAAACCGTCTGCTTAAATCGGGAAAACGATCATTCAACAGAAGGAATAAAGACGAAAGGAGAGATGGTGTGAAAGGGCATTACACCCAGAACGTCTGCCGACTTTTAAAAGGTTTCGGTGCCCGGATAGATTTATGTAAGTTCTTCTAATTTTTCAACTAACCCGATCCTTAATCGGCCGCGGTTTGGTTAGAAATGACTCTCTTCCCGATCCTGCAAAGCCGATGTGGCAGCTGGCACAGGCGGTAGGGTATGGGAGGGCCGCTCGATGGGGGTTGGCCGGGGCCGGACACCGGGGCGGGGGGGCTCCGGTTGGGGGCCAAATAGCCGGTTGAACGAGCGGGTATACTGAATACTCATCCCCCCCCCGGTTGTGATTGTGCCGTATGTTGTGGCGTTGAACGCCCCCAGTTGGTTCTGGTTCCGGTTGTACATTTTCAGCCGAAGCTGCCCGTCGGGGGAGAGCCAGTATTCGAGCGTCCATTCGCCCAGCAAACTGGCCACGTTGGTCTGGTTTTGACCATACGTAAAGCCACCATCCCGGCTGATGCGGAAACGGTCGTTGAAACGGTAAGAAAGACGCACCTGGAGGTTATTCACCAGGTTTTGATCCAGACCATTTAGAGAAACCCCCACATCCAGGTTTTTGTCCAGCGTAGAGGCCAGTCGGCTGATTTGGTTGGAAAGCAACTCGCTCAAACTGTTGGTTAAGCCCGAACTCACCATCCCGTTGTTGGCGGATGCGGGATCGATCAGACCCATGCCTTCGCCGGGGGCGAGCTGGCTGAACAATAAAATACTGCTGACCTGACGACCCAATTCCTGGTCGTTGCTTTTCAACCGGGATTCGAAGGCAGCAACGGCTTGCCGGAAATCCGGTTGTTGCGGGTACTCCTTAACTTTCAGATCGTAGGAAATTTCCGGTTGCAGGAGCCGGCCGTTTAGGTTGATGAGCAGATCAACGGGATACCGGCGGTTTCGGTCGGGATTATTGGCTGAATTGGCCGAATAAAACTGCAAAATGGGGGATAACGATGCATACTGCGTATAGGCCGTTTTAACATCCACCATGGCTTCGTACGGATCGCCGGTCCAGGTAATGCGGCTGTTGGGTAGCATTTGAAACCGTTTGTTGATCACATTTTCGAAGGTGAACGTGTATTCGCCCTTCTCAATTTCGTACGAACCAGTCATCGTAAAATCGCCTTTCGTATCAACCCGCATGGCAAGTTGCCCGGTTCCGTACGCTTTAATGATGTCGCCGGTCTGGCGGTCAAGCTGAATTTCGCAATAGGCTTCCGGCGTGATCGACAGGTTGAAGTCCATCCGAATCCCCGACAGATCGACCTGGGGTTCATTGACCTTGTTAAGGCTGTCGCGGTGAGCCGGGCTGACGTTGATAAAGCGTATCACTTCTTCCTGCGAAACCGTGGCGGCCTGATCGAGCGGAATGAAAATACGGGTACCCCGGTTGCTGGTTACGTTGGCTCGGATCACCAGATTGTCGAAAGGGCCTTCGATACTGGCTCGTCCACTGGCGACGGCGGTGCCGTAAAAATCATCGTTATCTTTCAAGGTCGTATTCATGATCTTGAAATTCTTCATGTCTACGATGTTCAGATCCACGGTGAAATACTTGAAACCATCGTGAAAAATACCACCCCGTAAGGTGGCCCGACCACCGTTCAGATCCGTCAGCACCATATTGCGCGCGACGATTTCATTGGGGCCAAAGTAGATTTTATCGGAAAAGCCAACGTCGGCTTTCAGGTAATCGAGGGTTAGTCTGCCGTTTGTGATGTCAACGGTGCCGCCCAGAACCGGATTGCTGACTTGTCCTTTAACCGTTACAACGCCCGTGGCTGTTCCGCCCATATTGGTCGCCATTCCTTTCAGGAAAGGTTCCAGAATACGCAAATCTGTTCCTTCCATGACGGCCCGCAGATCCAGGGGTTCTTTGACCGATTTGCCGGAACTATAGACGCCTGTGATTGCCAGCACTTCACGGTCAAACCGGCGGATGCGTGTATCCAGTTTGATCCGGTTGGCCTGGTCAAGCATACTGCGATTTACGACCGTTCCAATCAGAAAATCGTTGTATTTGAGCGAATCAATCGTGATGTTTCCGTCGAGCAGCGGTAAACCGTATAGCCCCCGCACGGCCACTTTGCCGTTGGCAACTCCCGAAATATGAGTGTTGAATACCGGATTAAGTGTAGCCAGCAGGAAGTTTTTCGTCTCAATTTGCAGGGCTTCGAGTGAATCCTGCGATGCCTTGCCGCTGATCGAAATCAGTTGGTTCTGGTTGGAAACGGATAGATTCCGGATGCTTATTTCGGGACCCACGATCCGGACCAGGTTGTCGGGCGAAATAGTCCAGGTACTATCCAGCAAACGAAAGCGGGATTGTTTTAATTCGATATCAATGGCATCGCCTTTGAAGGTGAGCGCCCCGTTCAGATCGGCGCGATTGGTGCTTTTCTGCTGTTGCAGGCTGGTGGTGAAATCGATGTGATTAACGTCCCAGGAGGCTTCTGCCTGTAAATTCTCGGTGGCTGCCAACGAGCCGAATTGCTGCTGGGCCGAATTGATAATCAACGACGCCAATACATCCGGGGAAGTAACGTACTTGGAAGTATTGAGGTCAATCGTGCTTTTGTAAAAGTTGTATTCGTCAAATTTCAGGGTATCGATAACGCCATTGACGGTGAGCAGCGATGACTGATCAACGCCAAAGCGCCCTTCCAGCCGGGCGTTGGGCGACACATATAGCGACGGGTAAAGCAACGCCAGCAGCGGTTGTGAATTTTTCAGCAAGAAAGAATAGTCAATGTTGTACGGCGTAACCGGCACCGGTTTACGGAGCTTCTGCTGGTAGTAAGCGGCCATTCCGGCGGCATTTCCCGCAAAATTCAGGCGGTATTCTTTTGCAATACGGTTCAAATCATCGGCCACCTGAGTCAGCTGGAAGTTGCCTTTCAGATTGGCGTCCAGGTAATCCGAATTGACAGCAATTGACCGTTCATCGTTCTCGACCGACGAGGCTAGAAACAGCGTATCCAGCACCAGACTCCGCTTGCGGTAGGTCATCGACGTATTGAGCAGCCGGGCGTTGCCAACAATTTCGTTGAGGGTATTGCCCACCAGCTGGACATTGAGATCGCTCCGAATCGTCAGACTGTCGTCCAGAAGTTTGGTAGCCAGAAAATCGGCCTTTTGAACGGTTCCTCGAACATCGAACTGGTTTTTAGGGCCTCGAAGGTCAAACTCACCGTTCAGGCTGAAAGTCAGATTTGTATCCTGAACGCTGACCTGTCCGTTGAAGAAAGACTTTTGCAAATTGCCATTGATGGCCATGTTGCGGTAGTCGTACTGTTGAAAGCCAACGCGGCTGAATCGGGCATTCAGGTTCAGTGAGCCGTCTTTGATCGTTAGTCCCTTGCCCTCAAACTGCCCTTGTCCGTCGACTTTCTGAAGCAGCTGCGGCTGGTTGATCAGTGCTCCCACGTCCACGCTGGATAGTTTGAGATTCCCCCGGTACGTGGTAGCCCGGTCGCCGTTCAGGTGCAGGGCCAGATCGCCCGAAACCGTACCGATGGCGGTCTGAAACGTGCCAACGGTTTTGAAATCGATGAACCGTCCGGTGTAGGTAGCCGCAAAATCAACGGTGCCCAGCTTCCGGGCGATCTGATTGAACGCCGAATCGGAATAATAAGGCCGCAAATCCTGCATGTTTACCTGCGAGGGCTTGAATCGAAAATCTACTTCCGTGTTAACATCGGTATCTGGTAAGCCCTTGAAGGACAGGTTGCCGACGAGCCGGCTGCGGTAGTGTTGGCCAAACCGTATATCGGCATTGGAAACTTTAAAGTTCCGGATATACCCGACGTAATCGCCGGACGCCTGGGCAACATCAAAATTTCGGTCAAAATACGACGTAAAAGGAGCCAGGTCTTGCGCCCGCACCACGGCATTCCGCAGATTGGCGCGCATGATCACTTCGTCATTGAATTCATTGAAGGCGGAAAAGCTATCGTAGGAAAAGACCAGCCGGTTGCGTACCGTCGAGCCATTAATGCGCGCCAGGAGGTTATCCAGCCGCATTTCTTTGGCGCAGTAAAGAAATTTTGTGTCTAGCCGGTGAATACGCAGATCAGCTTGCTTCTCAAGGCCTTTCATGCGCTTAATGTCCACCGCAATGGTATCGCCGAGGAGCAGGAAGTCTTTTAAGCTGGCACTCAAGCCGTTGACGATGAAATGATTGTAGTCGAACCGCCGGCCGCTCATGGTTGGCTTTCGCTGGTCGTGGTACGTAAATTTGCCGTCGATCAGCGTAGCTTTGCCGATGGTAAACGGGATATTCTGGTTGGCAACCGACGGTTTGGTCGTGTCGCGGGTCATTTCGTTGATCCGTTCCAGAAAATCATCCATGTTCAGATTGCCGGTTTGGGCATCCTTCACCAGCACTACATCGGGTTTGTAGAGCAGCACTTCATCCAGATGAATGGCATTTTTGGAGTTGCTGATGAGGGTTTCGAGTTCGAGCGACACCTCCAGCCGTCCGACATTGATCATAGGTTGCTGGTCGCGGTTCCGAATCGAAACCTCCTCCAGCGTAACGGAATTGACCCAAACGTTCGGGAACGAAAAGTTGATGGCAATGCGTTGAATATCAACTGGAAATAGTAATTCCTGGGATACCCGTTTGGCTGCATAGCGCACCAGCTTTGTTTGCACCGCTGGTATTTGAAGACTAACCACCACAATCCCGACGACGAGCAGTACCACCAGAACGGTGTAAAGCAGGGTCTTGAGGAGTATGGTGAAAAAAGAACGCATCTAGTGTTTAGTGAGCCGTGAACAATGAAAGTTGAAAAATGGGTGTCTGATGGGAGGGCGACCAACCAACCCAGCGCAGAAATTCATTATTCATTGGTCATTATTCATTAATTTCGAGATTCATTACGGTTGAAAAATGATAATTCTGGCAATTGAATCTTCTTGCGACGAGACGTCGGCTGCTGTTTGTGTTAACGGAAAAATACAATCCAATGTTGTAGCCACACAGTTAATTCATGAACAATATGGTGGCGTTGTCCCTGAGCTGGCTTCGCGCGTTCATCAGCAACGAATTGTACCGGTTGTCGAACGCGCTTTACAAGAGGCAAATATACAAAAAAACGCGCTAAGTGCCGTTGCTTTTACCCGCGGTCCGGGCTTATTGGGCTCACTTTTAGTCGGAACCTCTTTTGCGAAAGCCCTGGCGCTGGCGCTGGGGATTCCGCTGATCGAAGTGCATCACATGCAGGCGCATGTTCTGGCGCATTTCATTGAGGAACACAAAACCCCCACGTTCCCGTTTTTGTGCCTGACCGTTAGCGGAGGCCATACCCAGATTGTACGGGTTCGGGATCACCTGGACATGGAAATTATTGGACAGACGCAGGATGATGCCGTCGGCGAAGCGTTTGACAAAACCGCTAAATTGCTGAACCTGCCGTATCCGGGCGGGCCGCTGATTGACCGCTACGCGACACAGGGAAATCCGACGGCGTTCCTGTTCCCGGAAGTTGAAATGCCGGGGCTGGATTATTCATTTAGCGGAATCAAAACGGCCTTTTTGTATTTCCTGCAAAAGCAAACCAAAGCAAATCCGGATTTCATTGCGGAGAATCTGCCGGACATTTGTGCCAGTATTCAACAGACGCTCATCAAGATTCTGCTCACCAAATTGCGGAAAGCGGCCCGGCAGACCGGCATTCGGGAAATCGCGCTGGCGGGTGGGGTGTCGGCCAATTCAGGATTACGGACAGCCCTGGCCGAGATGGGTCAGCAGGAAGGCTGGGACGTTTATATTCCTAAGTTTGAATACTGCACAGACAACGCGGCCATGATCGCAATGGCGGCTCACTTCAAGTATTTAAAAGGAGAATTTACATCACAGGAAGTCAGTCCACTGCCGCGCTGGTAAAATAGTTCGCTCTACCGTCGAAACCAATTGCGTACATTTGCGACATGAACGCACCGGTTTTAAAAGAAATCTGGATTTACCCCATCAAATCCCTGGGGGGCATTTCGCTGACTGAAGCGGTTGTTGAGCAGAAAGGCTTCCAGTACGACCGTCGGTGGATGCTGGTCAGGCCCGACGGCACCTTTCTGACCCAGCGCGAAAATCCCATTATGGCGCTGGTAAACGTGGCCCTGACGGACCAATCGTTACAGGTCTGTTACCGCCATCGCCCGGAGGAGGTACTCCAGATTCCGCTCGGGCAAACTGCTGGAGAAGCGATGACGGTGTACGTCTGGAATGATCAGGCAGTTGATGCGCGGGTGGTAGGGCCGGAGGCTGACGACTGGTTCAGCCGGTTGCTGGGTTTTGCGTGCCGGTTGGTCTACATGCCCGAAAGTTCGCTGCGTCCGGTCGATCCGCGCTACGCCCAGCCCGACGATGTTGTCAGTTTTGCCGATGGTTTTCCGTATTTGGTCATTAGCTGCGATTCGCTGGACGAACTCAACCGCCGGGTCGACCAACCACTGGAAATGATTCGGTTTCGGCCTAATCTGGTGATAGAAGGCGTCCGTCCGCACGATGAAGATACCTGGTACCGGTTTCAGATTGGCGATCTGACGTTCTCTGGCGTGAAGCCCTGCGCCCGGTGCGTACTGACGACGATTGACCCGGAAACGGCGCAGAAAGGAAAAGAGCCGCTCAAAACGCTGGCGACCTACCGGCGGCTGGATAAAAAGATTTTGTTTGGGCAAAATGTGCTGGCCGAGACTACGGGCGTTCTGCGCGTTGGCCAGGCGGTAACCATTCAGGAACGGCGTCCGGCCCAATTGCCATTTTCTTAACTACTCACTTTCTGTTTCGCTGGATGAGGGAGGCAGATGAAGTTGTATGACCTTTATTAAGTCGATTACGAAGTTTTTAAAAACCGCCCATTACCTCAGCCTGGATGTGGTCGTTGGTGCGGTGATTTCCCATATCCTGGTGGCCCGTTTGCCAGACGGACACCGCCCCGTTGACTGGGCTACGACGGTTTTGCTGGGTATTTGTGTTTTTGTTATTTACGCGGCTGACCGGCTCTACGATGCCCGCAAGAATTTGAATGCCCGCATGCAGCTAACGGCCCGGCACCGGTTTCACGCCGAAAACCGCCGGGTTCTGATTTTGACGCTCATGGGGCTGGTGGCGGTTTGTGCCATCCTGTTGTTTTGGCTGCCTAGAAGCGTGATCTGGTTTGGAACAGCGTTGGGACTGATTTCGGGAGTGTATGTTTGGGTGGTTTCACGGTTACCGGCATCCAACCGGAAGCTGATCTGGAAAGAACCGGCGGTGACTCTGGTGTACACCGTGGGGGTCTGGGGGAGTTCGTGGGCGCAAAAACCGACAATCGGGTGGTCCGAAATCGGGTTGGGTGTCTTGTTTCTGCTGATTGTCTTCCAGAATCTGCTGTTGTTTTCGGTCATGGAAGCTTATGAATTTCCAGACAGCTCATTCTCCCTGGCAACCACCTGGGGCTTTGATCGGAGTGATGTGGTGCTGCGCACCCTCACGATGGTGGTAACGGTTTTGTCGCTGGTCATTTTTTTTCTGGCCGACGACCGGTTTGCGCAACGAACCGCCGTCATTGAAGGAGCGATGAGCGCGGTTTTGTATGCCATTCAGCGCTATCCGAACCGGTTTTTAACCAACGAACGTTATCGTTGGATTGGCGATGGCGTGTTTTGGCTGCCCGGTTTGATTCTGTAAGTCATTTTCTAATCTATTTGCGGGTAGAAAAGCTTTTACCGAAAGGATTTGGTTCCTTGCGTTAGAACCGTAAATTGGCAGCCGATTCTAACACTCATTCCCATGACAACTGCAATTGATTCCGCAACCCAGGCTACCATCGACCAATGGCTAAACGGAAATTACGACGCTGAAACAAAAGCCGCCATCCAGAAATTACTGGACAACGGCGAAACCACAGAACTGACAGACTCCTTCTATAAAAGCTTAGAATTTGGCACGGGCGGACTGCGCGGAGTGATTGGGGTAGGCTCCAATCGCATGAACCGCTACACCGTTGGAGCGGCCACGCAAGGGCTGGCCAATTACCTGAATGCTGCTTTTCCGGACACCGACATTAAAGTGGCGATTGCGCACGACAGCCGCCGGATGAGCCCGGAATTTGCGCGGATAGTGGCTGATATTTTCTCCGCCAACGGGATTGAGGTGTATCTGTTCAGCGCGCTGCGCCCGACGCCCGAGTTGTCGTTTGCCATTCGGCAACTGGGTTGTCAGAGTGGAATTGTAGTGACGGCTTCGCACAACCCGCCGGAATACAACGGTTATAAAGCCTACTGGAGCGACGGCGGACAGGTTGTAGCCCCCCACGACAAAAATATCATTGCGGAAGTCAACAAAATCACGTCCATTGACGACGTAAAGTTTGAGGGTGTACCCGGCGATTCGTCGACCGGAAAGATTCACCTGATTGATGAGGAGATTGACCGTGTGTACGTGGAACGCATCAAGTCGAACTCCATCAATCCCGACGTCATTGCGCGGCAGAAAGACCTGAAAATTGTCTTTACGCCCATTCACGGCACCGGCATTACCCTGGTTCCGCGCGTGCTGGAAGCCCTCGGTTTTACCAACGTCAATATTGTGGAAGAACAAGCGCAGCCAGATGGTAATTTCCCGACCGTAAAATCGCCGAACCCCGAGGAGCGCGATGCCATGAAACTGGCCTTGGATAAAGCTGAAGCCCTCAACGCGGATTTAATCATGGCCACCGACCCCGATGCCGACCGGGTCGGATCGGGTGCCCGCAACCACCACGGAGAATTTGAGCTGCTGAATGGGAATCAGATGGCCAGTCTGATTATTTACTACCTGTTGCAGGCCTGGCAGGATGCCGGAAAATTGACGGGCAAAGAGTTTGTAGCCAAAACTATCGTAACAACCGACCTGATCGACAAAATGTGCGAACAGTACGGGGTGTCGTGCTACAACACGCTGACGGGTTTTAAATACATTGCCCAGATTATTCGCGAACTGGAAGGCCAACAGCAGTTTATCGGCGGGGGCGAGGAAAGTTACGGGTATTTGATTGGAGATTTTGTGCGGGATAAGGATGCCATTGCGTCCTGCGCCATGATTGCCGAGCTGACGGCCTACGCCAAAGACAACGGGTTGAGCCTGTTCGATCTGCTGATGGAAATGTATCAGAAGTTCGGGTTTTATTACGAGGGACTGATTTCGCTGACGAAAAAAGGAAAGACCGGAGCCGAAGAGATTCAGCAGATGATGGCCGATTTCCGGGCAAACCCGCCGAAAGAAATCGCTGGTTCGCCGGTTATTCGGGTGGACGATTACAAAGCGCTGGAGCGGACCGACCTGAAAACCGGGGAGAAAACCGCGATCGAATCCGGAAAAATGGGGATTGAAGCATCGAACGTGTTGCAATTCTTCACCGCCGATGGCAGCAAGGTCTCGGCCCGTCCGTCAGGTACCGAACCAAAGATCAAGTTTTACGTCAGTGTGAATGAGCCCTTGGCCAACAAAGCCGACTTTGACGCGGTATATGCGAAACTGAAGCAGAAAGTTCAATCGGTTATGACCGACTTGAACCTTTCTTAAAAGGGCTGGATTTCAGTACCAGAAAAAGCCGAAACGCAGTTTCGGCTTTTTTATTGCGCATTTCTTGGTGGGTGGAAAATATTTTTTTTGTGGAAAGGTTGTAAAATTTGATTTTTGCTAATAAAAAATTTTACTTTGAGACGCTTGCACCATATTAAGTACAAGCATATTGCCCTTTTATACAAACCATCTACCATCTCTATTTTATGAAAAATTATTACCTGAGACCGACTCCGTCGGTTGCAGCCCTGGCATTGCTATGCCTGTTGACGTTTACTGCCTGGGCGCAGGAACGGAAAGTCAGCGGTAGTGTCATCGACGGAACAGACAAAAGCCCACTACCCGGTGTCAATGTTCTCGTAAAAGGCACCACCATCGGAATGTCGACCGATGCCAACGGACGCTTCACACTCAATGTCCCAGCCAACAGCAATGTACTGACCATTTCGGCCATTGGCTACGAAGCGCAGGATGTTACGCTTGGCAACCGTTCTGACATTACGGTTTCGTTGCTGGCGGACACCAAAACCCTGACGGAAGTGGTTGTGACCGGCTACGGTTCGCAGCGCAAAAAAGACATTACGGGTGCCGTTACGGTTGTAAAAGGAACGGACCTGACGGCTGTTCCGGCCGCCAGCCTGACGCAACAGTTGCAGGGCCGGGCTGCCGGGGTAACGGTCGGGAACGACAACTCACCCGGCGGGGGAACCATGGTGCGGATTCGCGGTTTCGGAACCATCAACAATAACTCGCCCCTTTACATCGTCGACGGAGTACCGACGACCGGTTCGCTCAACAACATTAACCCCAACGACATCGAAAGTTTACAGGTCCTGAAAGATGCCTCGGCTGCATCAATCTACGGTGCCCGGGCGGCCAATGGCGTAGTGATTATTACCACCAAAAAAGGCAAAGCCGGTGAGCCGAAAATTACGTTTGACATGTATGCGGGGGTGCAGCGGAACGGGAAGCTGCTGGACCTGACCAACTCGCAGGAATTGGGGCAGTTGCTTTGGGAGCAGGCTAAAAATGTTGGCCAGACGCCCAGCCACGGCCAGTATGGCAACGGAGAGCAACCCCGGATTCCGGATTACATTTATCCGTCGGGCGCGATGGAAGGGGATCCGCGGCTGGCGCGTGATGCCAACGGTAATTACCTGAATTACACGTACGATTTAACCGATCCGGCGCTGGGAAGTACGAAATTCATGATTACCAAAGCGAATAAGGAAGGTACCAACTGGCAGGATGTCATCTTTAATCCGGCCCCGATTCAAAACTACCAGGTGGGCGCCAGCGGTGGAACCGAAAAAGGCTCTTATTCGATCTCGTTCAACCACTTCAACCAGAAAGGAATTCTGGAACACACCAACTACAAACGGTATTCGATCCGGGCCAACACGGAATTTAAGGTGAAAAACCGGCTCAAAATAGGGGAGAACCTGACGGTTTCGTACGATGAACGGGTCGGTTTTACGAACAACGACGAATCCAACCCGATTGCCTTCGCCGTCCGGTCGCACCCGTTGATTCCGGTGTACGATGTAGCGGGAAATTTTGCCGGTGCCAAAGGGCTGAACCTGGGAAATGCGCGAACTCCTTTGCAGGAATTGTACCGGGCTAAGGATAACAAAACCAAAGGAGTTCACCTGTTTGGGAACGCTTTTGGCGAACTCGACCTGTTCAAAGGACTAACGTTCCGGACCAGTTTCGGTGTGGAATATAACCTGTACAACTTCGACCAGTACACGCCCCGCGATCCGGAATCGCCCGAAGCCCGGAACGCCAACAGCTTCCGGTCAGAAAACCGGTATGATAACTCCTGGACGTGGTACAATACTTTAACGTATAACCGTACGTTTGGTCATCACGGTTTTAACATTCTGGCCGGAACCGAGTCGATTGCTACCTACGATTTTATCTTCGATGCGACCCGCAGCAATTACGCTTACGATGATCTGGATTACCGCTACCTCAACGCGGGTAGCCC
This sequence comes from Larkinella harenae, assembly GCF_054780515.1. NCBI lineage: Bacteria > Pseudomonadati > Bacteroidota > Cytophagia > Cytophagales > Spirosomataceae > Larkinella > Larkinella harenae. Next base: position 1,873,696 of record NZ_BAAGWE010000001.1, read on the forward strand.
GCTCGGCCTCCAGAACAGCGGTCGGGGAGCCAACCGCACGCGCCTGTTCTCGCTGTTTGGTAAGGTGAATTATTCGTACAAGGATTTCTTCCTGGCCGATTTTACGCTGCGTCGTGATGGTTCATCCCGGTTTAGTCCGGCCAATCGCTACGCCATTTTTCCAGCGGCCAGTGTGGGTTTTCGCCTTTCCGAGTTGAATTTCATGAAGAGTGTTGATCTGGTTTCCGACTTGAAACTGCGGGTGGGCTGGGGTAAAACCGGTAACCAAAACATCCCGAATATCTACAATGCCTTCACGCTGTACGAATCGCGGCCCGTCGAAAACCATTACGACATCAATGGTGCCAAAACGTCGATTGTGCCGGGTTTCGACCTGGTTCAGTTTGGTAATCCGAACGGAAAGTGGGAAACGACCACATCGACAAACATTGGATTGGATGCCAGTTTGCTGAACAACAAGATTGAAGTGGTCTTCGACTGGTACGTCAAGAAAACGACGGATATGTTGTCCCAGATTGACATTCCGTACACGCAGGGGATCGCCACAGTACCGTTTACCAACATTGGTGATATGCAGAACAAAGGGGTTGATTTGAGCATCAACTACAATGGCAAGGCAATGGGGGGCGCTCTGCGCTATTCGGTTGGCGGTAATTTCTCAACCTACCGGAACGAAGTGCTGAAAATCAACAATGACCCCAACTCGATCAAATTCGGGTTTGCTACCCGTCTGCCTGCCATGAGTGCCACGAAGGTAGGTTACCCGGTGGCATCATTCTACGGGTATTTCGTCGACGGGATTTTCCAGACCGCCGAAGCCGCCAAAAACGCTCCGCAATTTGGTACGTATAACCGGGCGGGTTCCTTTATGTTCCGGGATTTCAATGGCGATGGTGTCGTGACTACCGCCGATCGTGATATTATCGGGAATCCGCACCCGGATTTCACCTACGGATTAAACGTTAGCGTGGGATACAAGGCGTTTGATCTGACGGTATTTGGACAGGGCGTATATGGCAACGACATTTTCAATTACATGAAGTACTGGACGGACTTCAACACCTTCCAGGGAAACCGCAGCAAACGGATGCTGTACGACTCCTGGCGGCCGGGAAAAACGGATGCGATTCTGCCTGAACTCCGCTCGACGGATGCCACCAGTGCTCAGATTTCGACCTATTTCCTCGAAAAAGGCTCGTACCTCCGGATGAAAAACGTCCAGCTGTCGTATACCCTGCCAACGCGTCTGCAACAAAAACTCGGTCTGGGCGCTACGCAAATTTACGTTCAGGGCCAGAACCTGCTGACGTTTACCAAGTATTCGGGGCTGGACCCGGAGATCAACCTGCGCCGGTCGGGAGACAACAACCAGGACACGCACCTGGGTGTCGATGAGGGCGCCTATCCGGTGGCAAAAACAATGCTGGTGGGCTTAAGACTAGGTTTCTAACCGGAATCTGCCCCTGAATTTTAAGCTCATCCGAAACATTGAATCACTAATTCCGAACATTTCCAATGAAAAAGATATTTATGCTTACCTCGCTGCTCACGGCCGGACTGGTAACGTCGTGTAGCGAGTCCTTTCTGGATGTACGCCCACAGGGTGTAGCGTCGCTGCAACAGCTTTCCAATAAAAACGGCGTGAATGCGTTGCTGATCGGAGCGTATTCGCTGCTTGATGGCATTGGCTCCGGAACAACGGACTGGCACGCAGCGGTTTCAAACTGGGTATACGGTGGCGTGGCGTCTGATGATGCTTATAAAGGTACCGATGCCAGTGATCAGCCCGAAATTACGGGGATCGAGCGCTACGAAGTGCAGCCGGGGTTTGTGCACATGCGCGGAAAATGGCGTCATGTTTACGATGCCATTTCGCGTTGCAACGAGGTGATCCAGACCGTGGCGCTGGCCAATGACATGACCGATGCCGAAAAAACACTGGTGATTGCGCAGGCTCGGTTCCTGCGGGGCCATTATCACTTTGAGGCTAAGAAAATGTGGAACATGGTGCCGTATATCGACGACAAAATCTACAAGGCTACCGACCCCAACTCGACGAAAGTACCCAATGACAAAGACATCTGGCCGAATATTGAAGCTGATTTTAAGTTTGCCGTGGACAATTTGCCGGAAACCCAGTCGCAAAAAGGCCGGGCGACCAAATTTGCAGCTACGGCCTTTTTGGCCAAGTCGTATCTGTTTCAGCGGAAATACGCCGAAGCCAAACCGTTGCTGGAAAGTATTGTGAGCAGTGGCAAATACCGGCTGGTCGATTACCTGGATAATTTCCGGGCCGCAACCAACAACAACGCCGAATCCATTTTTGAGGTGCAATTTTCGGTGAATGACGGCACGAACGGTAACAACGGAAATGCCGGAGAAACATTGAACTGGCCGTATTTTTCGGGCGCGCCGGGTGGGGGCTGCTGCGGTTTTTACCAACCGTCGCTGAATCTGGTCAATGCCTACAAAACCGATGCAAACGGCCTTCCGCTGCTGGATTCCTTCAATGAAGCTGACCTGAAAAACGATCAGGGACTGAAAATTACCGATCCGTATACGCCGGATATGCAAACACCGCTCGATCCCCGGCTGGATCATACCGTCGGACGGCGGGGCATTCCGTTTCTGGATTGGGGCGCCATGCCGGGTGTGACCTGGGTGCGTGATCAGGTTTACGCTGGCCCGTATACGGGCAAAAAATGGATGTATTTCAAAGGAGAGGAGGGAACCAACACGCACTCAACGAACAAACGCCGGGTGGCCAACAACTACCGCATGATTCGGTATTCACACGTTCTGCTGTGGCTGGCCGAAATAGAAACGGAAGTTGGGAGCCTCGACAAGGCGCGTGAGTATGTGAACATGATCCGGAAGCGGGCTAAAAACAGCGTGCCGGTTTCGTCGGCAGACGGCAAACCCGCGGCCAATTACGTAGTCAACGAATACCCGGCGGGTTCTCCGGCTTTTGCCAGTAAAACTGAAGCCTGGAAAGCCGTGCGGCACGAGCAGCGGCTGGAGTTTGCGATGGAAGGGCACCGGTTTTTTGACCTGGTTCGCTGGGGCATTGCCGCCGAAACCCTCACCAAATACCTTTCCGTTGAATCGAAAAAACGAGCGTATCTGAATGGAGCCGCTTTTACCAAGGGCAAGCACGAATATTTTCCGCTGCCGGTTGACGAAATCAATAATAGTTACCTGGATGGCAAACCGACGCTAAAGCAGAATCCGGGCTATTGATGTAGCGATGTAAATGAAAAGACAAGAGAGGTGAGACTACCAACGGTTTTCTCATTTCTCTTGTCTTTTTCTTTCGGCGCTATTGAAACGCCAGTACTTTTTTCGACTGGCTGCTTTCGTTGGCCAGCTCGATGATTCGGATCACGGCAATGGCCTGTTCCGGTGTTACTTCCTGCGGAATTTCACCGATAATGGCGCGGTAGAGATTATCGTAAAAATAGTGGTAATTACCGGGTTGACTGGGGAAGGTAAAGTGGCCTTCGGGCGTGGTCAGCGTACCGTACTGGCTTTCGGGTTCGGCCCCCCAATCCAGCGTGTTGGGCAGAATATTTTTACGCTGGGTTTCTTCCTGAATGTCCAGACCGTGTTTGACAAACGAAGCTTTTGTGCCGTGAATGATGTAACGCAGGCTGTTGTCGATCGTCAGCATCGATGATTTCAGGATGACCCGTTTGTCCGCGTAGAATAACTTCACATCAAAGTAATCGTCGAGCACACCACCTTTGCGAATGATGCGAATGTCGCCCGAAACCGCTTCCGGCACCCCAAACAGCGTCACGGCCTGGTCGATCAGGTGAGAACCCAGGTTGAACAGGTTGCCGCCCCCTTCGGGGTCCTGCTCCTTCCAACTATTGACAATATCGGGGCGGTAACGATCATACCGGCATTCATACTCGACAACATCGCCCAGTTGATCTTCCCGCAGCAATTGCTGGATGGTCAGAAAATCGGCATCGTACCGACGGTTTTGGTACGGAATAACTACCAGGCCTTTCTGACGGGCCAGGTCGAACAGCTGGCGAGCCTGGTCTGACGTGTTGGCAAACGGTTTTTCGATCAGGACGTGTTTTCCGGCTTCGAGTGCCGCTTTGGCGTATGAAAAGTGGGTATCGTTGGGCGAGCTGACAATGACCAAATCAATGGCCGGATCGTTCAGAAGTGCTTCGTGGCTGCGGACCGTCTGGATGGACGAATCGAACGCTTCCGCTTCGTTGCGGTGCCGCTCGACTACTTTTGTAATGGTAAAATGCGGGTTGACCGTTAGGAATGGGGCGTGGAAATACCGACCCGATAGTCCGAAACCGATCAATCCAACCTGAATGACACGAGACATAGGAATAGGCAATGGAATGTTGAGGGCCGAAGATGGTTAATTTTGATCAGAAGGGCAACAATAAACCGTAACCTGTTGGAGACCAAGAAAAGTGTTATCTTTGGAATTGGAACTAGAATGACAGGATGACCATACGCTTTCGAAACCTTGATGAGCTGGATGCTGTTGCCGGACAAGTGATTGCTGCCGGGCATCCGTATTCGGTCTGGCGGTTTGAGGGCGCGATGGGAGCGGGCAAAACTACGTTGATTAAGGCGATTTGTCGTCGGCTGGGCGTTGTTACTACCGTTCAAAGTCCAACCTTTTCGATTGTAAATGAATATGTTACCGATTCCGGAGAGCCCGTCTATCACTTTGACTGCTACCGGCTTCGAAATGAAGCTGAAGCGTTGGATAGCGGGCTGGAAGAGTACATTGACTCGGGCGACCGCTGTTTGATCGAATGGCCGGAGCGGATTGCCGGACTATTGCCACCGGATGCCTGGACAATTTATCTCCGGGTTGAAGATGGCGAGCGTATCCTTGAAATCAATTGACATCATGGCGGATTACGAACGACGGATTATCGCAGGGCTTTTCAATAGGTTTTCGGATTCCTGCCAAAAAGATTCGTAATTCGCAGTTCGTAACTCATAAATCCCGTTTATAGTGACTGGGTTTGAACAACTAGCCAAACAATCGGCACTTTATCCGCAGGAATCTCCTGCTGCTGTTAAAAAGCTCAAAGGTAGTCTGATGATTGGACTGCCGAAAGAGGTTTCCTTGCAGGAAAACCGGATTGCGCTCACGCCCGAAGCTGTGGCCATTCTGGTGCGAAACGGCCACGAGGTGCTGGTCGAAACGGGCGCCGGTGCCGGTGCCAAGTTTTCGGATAACGACTACAGCGAAGCCGGAGCCCTGATTGCACCTTCACCAAAGGAAGTATATACCGCCGACCTGATTTTGAAGGTTGAGCCACTGGTTGAGCAGGAGTTTGAATACATCAAAACCGGAAGCACGCTGATTTCGGCGGTTAACCTGCCTAATCTGGAGAAAAAGTACTTCGAACGGCTGAACAGCAAGAAAATCACGGCACTCGGCTACGAATACATCGAGGATAAAGTGGGCGGAATGCCGGTGATCCGGGCCATGAGCGAAATTGCGGGAAGTACGGTGATGCTGATTGCCGGAGAGTACCTGAGCAGCGCGAACAATGGCCGGGGCGTTATTTTGGGCGGCATTACGGGCGTTCCGCCAACCAAGGTGGTAATTCTGGGAGCCGGAACCGTGGCCGAGTATGCCGCCCGGACGGCCTTGGGCCTGGGAGCCGACATCAAGATTTTTGACAAGCATATCTACAAACTCCAGCGGCTGAAATACGCTATCGGACAGCACGTTTATACCTCCATCATTGAAACCGATACCTTGTCGGAAGCTATCCAGCGGGCTGATGTGGTGATCGGGGCTATGCGGGCCGAAGACGGTTTGAGTCCAATTGTGGTGACGCAGGAGATGGTATCGAAAATGAAACTCGATGCCGTCATCATCGACGTGTCTATTGATCAGGGTGGGAATATTGCAACCTCCAGAATGACGACGCACAACGCGCCAGTTTATAAAGTCGAAAACGTCATTCATTACTGCGTTCCGAACATTGCTTCGCGGGTGGCACACACGGCCAGCCTGGCGCTGAGTAACATTTTCCTGCCTTTTCTTCTAAAAACAGGCACCATCGGCGGAATCGAAGAAATGATGTTTGCCAACCGTTGGTTTATGAAAGGCGTGTATAGTCACAACGGGTTGCTTACCAACGCTTATATCGCCAAAAAATTTAATATGCGATACAAAGATTTGAGCCTTTTGCTAGCCGCACGAATTTAGTTAGCCAGTTTATGGTTTACGGTTTATAGTTTTCAGTTTCGGTGAAGATCCGCACCGTAAACCATAGACTGAAAGCCGTAAACTGAAAACCGTAAACAACATGATCCATCATAGTAACGAGAACACCATTCTGGACGATGCCAATTCGCCGGAAATCAATCGGAAATTGATGAGCGCGGTTTCGTCGGATTTTATCAAAGTGGCCGATACATTGCGCGAAGCCTCGTACCAGATTCGAAAGCGTGGTTTTTCGGAGAATCCCGTCTTTGTCGCTTCCCGACGGGCGGTTGATATTGGCCAACTCCTGCTCGGTCCAAACGAACTGGCGGGAAATGCGTGGAGCTACCGGGCATCGTTGCTCGACGAGTTCGTCCAACGGAGGCTGGTGGGGGAGGAGTCGATTGAGTTATTTAAGGAAAATTATAAAAACCCCGACGAGTACTGCTGCCTGTTTGTTGTTGAAGGGGAATTTGCGGGGTTTATCTTCATTCCCTTTCCTGAGGATTAAATGCAGTTTATGGCGCCGATTTCCGCACCATAAACTGAAAACCGCAAACCGATCTCCTATTTCCCGATCCGGTACTTGTAATAGTCCCAGGTTTTCCGAATGCCCGCGTAGATGGCGCTGCTATTCGGAAACAGATCGCCCTGGTCGGCGGCTGCCGAAAACGTAACCAGCAATCCGCGCTGGTTCAACGGTAACTCCAACGCCATACTGGCCGAAAACTGCCGTGCGGTTTCGGAAAACGGCATTTCGTACGTTCCGTAATTTTCACTGTAGGAGAATTTGAACAGGAAGCCGCAGTTTTTGGAAAAAAGGCCCTGAATACCTGTATGGTAGGCCCGAACGCGGTTGTTGTTGAAAAAACCGTACTGAGCCAAATTCAGACGGGTATCTGTCACGGGCGTGATGAAGGGAGTGCCGATGGTCCGCCCGAAATACGACCAGCCGTCGCGGTACTGGGCGTGGTTGAAGTAATTGTCTCGCCCGCGAATGTTGCTATAGTCATCAAATACGCTGCCGCCCTGACTTTTGGTGTACAAGAATTCAGCAACTGCACCCGTAACGCGTAAGCCGGTGGGGGCGGGGTTTAGGTTTCGAAACCGTAAGCCGGTCAAACCGTCTTCGACATTGGCGAGGTAGTATAATGACCCGTCTTCGTAAACAAATTGATGATACAGCAGCAGCGATATTTCCCGATTGCTGTATTCAATGCCTACGTCAATGCTCCCCAGGTGATTCCCGATCCGGTTTTCGCGATCAAACCGGCTGTAGCGTACGGTATCGAGTTTGACCAGTCGGCTTAGGCTATTGCCCATTGTCACAAAAAGGTAATCCTGAAATTTGGCCGGCAGCTTCCCATCCTTGGCCAGCGATTCGGGGAGCTCGTCCGTTACTCCGCCCCACTGCACCTGGTGGTTGAATCCCGCGTAGAGCTTGACGGGCCAGCGGGGTTTTCCCAGCCTGCCGTATAAGGATTTCTGGTGGAGATACGAATGGTCGACTTTGCGATTATGGTTGCCAAACCAGCCGTGGGCGAAGTTTCCCCGTAGCGCAATCAATCCTTTTGTAAACCCAATGGGGGTGTAAGTGGGTAAGCTAATCTGGATTTTGGGCATCGGCAGCGCATTGCCCGACCAACTGTACGAGCCCGAACTGAGGGTTGAGTCGACCAGGCCCGTGATTTCACGTCGGCGACCAGCCTGAATCTCGAATGCGCCCACTCGCGCCTTTACATAGGCTTCTGGAACCAAAACGGCTATTTTTTGTTGTGCACCCAAATTTGAAGCTAATTCAAAACCGTACCCAATGCCAAAAAAATCCTGACGTTTAGAAGTGCTGATGTCGGAGAGTGGGTAATAGCAATAATCCTGATGAACACCGGCCCGAATGGTCGCGTACGGCAGCGTGTTGGGTACAATACCGTATTGATTCGTGCGCATCCAGAACGGTGTTTGTTTACCGGGAGCGTAAAAACTTCCTACTTCCGCAAAAAAACGAGTGGGTCTGGTTTCGATGATGGGTTGCCCAACTGTAAAAAGCGGAATAAATACCAGAAATAGGAGTACTCTCACCATTGCGCAAGGGTTCACGTTTCGTTAGAACACTTCAGGTGACAGTTTCCCGTTGTTGGAGGCTATTATTGACCTGGAATGTTTTTTTGTATGCACAAAAACTGTTCCAGTTCGCGATTACCCGATGACGCGCGGTCCTTCCTGGTTGATACCGGATACGTACACTTCACTGCCAATGCCAACGGTATTGAACGCAGCCTGCATGCTGGCACCAACGCGGTCAGCGGTTTCCTGATCGCGACTAAGGGCAAACATTGACGGCCCAGAGCCCGAAATGCTGCAACCAAGGGCACCGGCGTCCAGGGCAGCCTGTTTCACTTCGCTGAATTCAGGAATCAGAATGGCGCGGATCGGCTCGATAATGACATCGACCATGGAACGGCCAATCAACTCATAATCAGGTTTCATGAGGCCCGCAATCAGTCCGGCCACATTTCCCATCTGAATGATGGTGTTCTTCATCGAAACCTCATTTTTCAGAATATGGCGCGCGTCTTTGGTGTTCACCTCAATCTCGGGATGAACAATGGTTGCGTAGAGTTGTGCGGGGGTATTTACCGTGATGATATCCAGTGGGTTGTAGCTGCGAATGACCACAAAACCACCCATCAGCGAAGGGGCAACGTTGTCGGCGTGGGCCGAACCGCAAGCCAGTCGTTCGCCTTCCATCGCAAACGGCAGCAGGTCGATCTGCTTCAGTGGGCGGCCCAGCAATTCGTTGATGGCGAAAACGCCCGCAACGGCACTGGCCGCGCTGGAGCCCAGCCCGCTTCCGAGGGGCATTTTTTTGTGGAGAATGACCTCCACCCCCTGATCCGACCCAATATGCTTTAGGTAGGTTTGAATGGCAATGCCGGCGGTGTTGCGCTCGGCCTGCTTGGGCAGGCGACCTTCATCGCCTACGATGGCCTTAATCCGAACGCCCGGTTCGGCGCTTTTGCGGAGAATGACTTCATCACCCGGGCTGTCGACCGCAAAACCGAAGATATCAAAACCGCAGGCAACGTTTGCAACGGTGGCGGGGGCAAAAACTTTTATCGAATCCACTGCTTCATTCTTTTGTCAATGATACAAAATTGGCGCTTTGTTTAGTTCACGCCAGGTAACTTCCGATGCTCACCACATCCGCAAAAACGCCCGTAGCCGTTACCTCCGCGCCCGCGCCGGGTCCCTTGATGACCAGCGGCCGTTCTTTGTACCGCTCTGTTGTAAAGGAAATGATGTTGTCGGCACCCGATAGCGCATAAAAGGGATGCTCAAAGCCGACGGGCCGGAGTTCGATGGTCACTTTTCCGTTCTCGAAGGTGGCAATGTACCGCAATTTTTCATGACGGCTTTCAGCTTCCTGCAGGAGACTTTCGAAATAGGCATTTTGCCGATCCAGTTCTTCGAAAAACGCCGGAATGCTCGGGGCCGTAATGCAGCTTTCGGGCAGCAGGTTATTGATGGTTACGTCGGATGGTTCGAGTTCAAAACCAGCTTCGCGGGCCAGAATGAGGATTTTACGGGCCACATCCATGCCACTGAGGTCTTCGCGTGGATCGGGTTCGGTGAAACCTTTTTCTTTTGCTTCCCGCACAACGGACGCAAACGATACCCCCGGTTTGAACGTATTGAAAATGTACGACAACGTTCCCGACAGGATGGCTTCGATTTTCAAAAACCGGTCACCGGATGTCATCAGCCCCTGAACGGTATTGATAATGGGCAGCCCGGCTCCCACATTGGTCTCGTACAAAAACTTAACCCCGCGCCGAACCGTGGCCCGCTGCAGCCGTTTGTAGTCGGCGTAGGAACCCGAATTGGCCACCTTGTTCGGAGTGACAATCGAAACGTTAGCGTTCAGCAGCGGTTCGTAAAACAGCGGAATGTCCTTATCGGCGGTGCAGTCGATGAACACGCTGTTGGGCAGGTTGTAATCTTTTAATTTGTCGACAAAAGCCGGTAAGGACGTGGTTACGCCTTCGCTCGTCAGCCGATCCTGCCAGGTAGTGAGATCGATGCCTTTGGGATCGAGCAGCATTTTCCTGGTATTTGAGACACCCACCAGACAGATTCGCAGGGATTTTTCGTTGCGGAGGTATTCGTATTGTGCCTGAATCTGTTGCAGCAACGTGCGCCCAATCAGTCCGGCTCCCACTAGATACAGGTTCAGAATGCGGGCTTCGGACTGGAAAAAGACGTTGTGCATCGCATTGAGCGCTTTCGAAAGGTTATTTTTGTTGATAACCACCGAAATGTTGATCTCGGACGACCCCTGCGCAATGGCGATGATATTGACCCCGTTTTTGCCCAGTACCGAAAACAGTTTTCCGGCAATCCCCGAGCTTTTCTTCATTCCTTCGCCGACTGTGGCAATAATCGACAAATCCCGCTCGATACCAATGTGGTCGATGTGGCCGTGGGCAATTTCGGTTTCAAACTCAGCTTCCAGAATTTCGCGAACCCGTTCGGCGTTCCGGGGTTCGATGGCAAAACAGATGGAATGTTCCGACGAGGCCTGGGAAATCAGAATAACGCTGATTTTGTAGTTGGCCAGTGTACTGAACAGTTTGGCCGAAACCCCAGCCACCCCGATCATACCGCTGCCCTGGATATTAACCAGCACAATATCATCAATGGAAGAAATTCCCGTGATGGTAAAGTCGCGCCGATCGGCGGTCCGGCTGATGACCGTACCCTGGTGGTCGGCGTTGAACGTGTTCAGAATCCGGATCGGAATATTTTTGGCAAACGCGGGCTGCAATGTGGGTGGGTAGATCACTTTTGCACCAAAGTGACTCAGCTCCATTGCTTCGGCGTAGGTAATTGTCGGGATGTTGAACGCATTGGGAACCTTGCGCGGGTCGGCCGTCATCATGCCGTCTACATCCGTCCAGATGTCGATATAAGTAGCGTTCAGGGCCGCGCCCAGAATGGATGCCGTATAATCCGAACCACCCCGGCCCAGGGTTGTGGTATCGTTGTTGGCCGTGGAGCCGATAAAACCCGTCACAATCGGCAGGTCTGCGCCAATGGTCGAAAAGTAATCGCGAATGAGCTGGTTGGTAGCGGTTTCATCCACTTCGGCCATTGTAAACTGTGCATCGGTTTTGATCAGCTGGCGGGCGTCGCAAAACCGGGCCGGAACGCCCTGGCTTTTCAGGCACTCGCTGATGACCAGGCACGAAAGCCGCTCTCCGAAGCTCATGACCAGGTCCATCGTCCGGTCAGACAATTCCCGGATGAGCGACACACCCCGCAGCAGGTCTTCCAGCTCATTGACGGTTCCGCGTACCTTACCGAAAACCTTGCTTTGTTCTTTGATCGGAATTAAACCCTTAATGACATTGAAATGGCGGTCTTCGATTCCCCGGATCAATTCCAGGTAATCGGGGTTGTTGATCGCGGCCATGCGACCAATTTCAATCAACTGATTGGTAACACCACTCATGGCCGACAGCACGACAGCTCCCAGCGTATCGCCGTTCTGGCGGTGATTCAAAATGATGGCAATGACTTTCTTGATATTCTCAACTGACTTTACGGAGGTCCCGCCAAATTTCAATACGTTCATACAGTGGGGTATTATGGAATGATTGACTGCGCGATGAACTGGTATCGGCAATCCGGCTTTTGTGTTGGTGATGAAGGGAAAAGGAGCGCAAATATAGCTAAAAAGCGGCTTCTATATTGCAAAGTGTTTGAACGAAAAAGTAGGGAATAAGCCTGAAAAGGGCGTGAGTAAAAAATGCGGAGGGAAGCAGCCCAGCAGCATCAGCCGAAACGGTTTTCGGAAAGCAGGCGGCAGGATTCGGGCAACAATGCTGAACGGTTAAAATACGTTAGAGAACGGACGGCAGCCTGTTAACGCCGGAAAACCAGCATGGCGGGAAATTTCGTATTTTCACCAGGCGAACAAATCCGTTTGGCGTGATGTTCTTTCCTCAACGGCCCGGGCTGATTAACGACTTACTACATGAAAGGTTTTCAATTCTCCAATTATACACCGCCCGAAAAAAAGGAGGGCAGCAAATTCGATCAATTGCTCAATATTTTTCAGCAATTGCTGCTGATGACCTCGGGCAACGTCGAACAGGCGCTGGCCTATCTGAATGACCTCGACCGGCGCTACGGCCTGACCGATGATAAATACGGTATTGGCAATTTTGTCGAGGAGATGAAGGAGAAGGGGTATCTGACCGAGCAAAATGAAGAAGGAACGCTCGCGATGACCGCCAAGAGTGAACAAGCCATTCGGCGCTCGGCCCTGGAAGAAATTTTCGGCAAACTCAAACGCTCGAAATCCGGCGGCAATCATCATACGCCGTATTCTGGCGTGGGCGATGAACTAAGCAGCGATCTGCGTGATTTTCAGTTTGGCGATACGCTGGAGCAGATTTCCATGACCGAGTCAATCCGCAATGCCCAAATTAACAGCGGAGTGGAGGAGTTTCGGTTGATGGAACGTGATCTGGAAGTGGTGGAAAAAGAGCAGAAAACCCAGACCTCAACGGTGCTGATGATCGATGTGAGCCACTCCATGATTCTGTACGGTGAAGACCGCATCACGCCCGCCAAGAAGGTGGGTATGGCGCTGGTGGAACTCATCAAGCAGAAGTATCCGAAAGACACGCTGGACATCATCGTGTTTGGAAATGATGCCTGGCAGATTCAGGTGAAGGATTTGCCGTACCTGGAAGTGGGGCCGTATCACACCAATACCGTGGCCGGTCTCGAACTGGCGATGGATCTGCTGCGTCGTCGGAAAAACAAGAACAAGCAGATTTTTATGATTACCGACGGCAAGCCGACCTGCCTGAAAGAAGGCATCAAGTATTACAAAAACAGTTTCGGACTGGACCGTAAGATTGTTTCCAAAACCCTGACGCTGGCCGCTCAGTGCCGCCGGCTCGATATTCCGATCACTACATTTATGATTGCTTCGGACCCGTACCTGAAACAGTTTGTCCACGAGTTTACCAAAGTCAACAACGGTCGGGCGTATTACAGCAGTTTGCAGGGGCTAGGCAATATGATGTTTGAAGACTTCCAGCGAAACCGCCGGAAGAACATGAAATAACCGGGCGACAAGGTCGGAAAACTAATTCCGACCAATCCCCGTTATCCAACCATACCCCCATTTTTCGACGCTACACAACGATTTCATGAGCTATTCATCCCTGAAAAGTAAAGAGTTAATAAAAATTAAAACCCTCGGCGAGCTCAAAGCCGCCGGTTATAAACCAAAATCCATCAAACAGGAACTTCGTGATAACCTGATTGAGAAAATCCGGGCGAAGGAGGTGGTTTTTCCGGGCATCTGGGGCTACGAAGATACCGTGATTCCGGACGTGGAACGGGCCATCCTGTCAATGCACCACATCAACCTGCTGGGTCTGCGCGGACAGGCCAAAACCCGGATCGCCCGGTTAATGATCAACCTGCTCGACGAGTACATTCCGGTGCTCGAAGGCTCCGAACTGAACGATGATCCGATGCAGCCCCTATCACGGTTTGCCCACGACCTGATTGCGGAGAAAGGCGATGCCGCGCCCGTGGCCTGGCTCCACCGCAATGATCGGTATACCGAAAAACTGGCCACGCCGGATGTATCGGTGGCCGACCTGATCGGTGATGTTGATCCGATCAAAGCCGCAACCCTGAAATTGCCTTATTCCGATGAGCGAACAATTCACTTTGGGTTGATTCCGCGGTCGCACCGCTGCATCTTTGTTATCAACGAATTGCCGGATTTGCAGGCTCGGATTCAGGTTTCGCTGTTCAATATTTTGCAGGAGGGCGATATTCAGATTCGCGGTTTCAAACTGCGGTTACCGCTCGATCTTCAGTTCGTGTTCACGGCGAACCCGGAAGACTATACCAACCGGGGCAGCATTGTCACGCCCTTGAAAGACCGGATCGATAGCCAGATTGTGACGCACTATCCGAAATCGCTGGAGATTGGGAAGAAGATTACGCAGCAGGAAGCCATCGTTAAAACCGAGCAGAAAGGAATGGTCAAAACCAATGACCTGGTGGCCGACCTGATTGAGCAAATTGCCCTGGAAGCCCGCGAAAGCGAATATGTAGATGCCAAAAGTGGGGTGTCGGCCCGTTTGACCATTGCGGCTTACGAAAACCTGCTGTCGGCGGCCGAACGCCGGGCGCTGCTGAATGGTGAAAAAGAAACTTACATCCGGATTTCCGATTTGTACGGCGTGGTTCCAGCCATTTGCGGAAAGGTCGAGCTGGTTTACGAAGGTGAGGTAGAAGGCCCGGTGATCGTGGCCCAGAACCTAATCGGCAAAGCCATTCGAACTCAGTTTCTGAACTATTTCCCGAATCCGGAAAAGGCCAAAAAACAGAAAGGCGGCAACCCGTATAAAAAAATAACGGACTGGTTTGGCGATGGAAACGTTATGGACGTGCTGAACGACTTGCCCAACCGCGATTACGAAAACCGGTTGCGGACGATTGACGGGCTGGATGACGTAGTTGATTCGTTGCACGCGCGATTGAGCAAGCAGGAGAAGCTGTTCATGATGGAATTTGCGCTGCACGGTTTGGCCGAACACTCGCTGGTGGGCAAAAAAGCTTTGGACACCGGGCAACAGTTTAAAGACCTGCTCGGTAGTATGTTCAGCCCCGGCAATGCATTCGGCGACGATGACGACGATGACGAAGAAGACCGGTTTTAAATAATGATGAGTTAAGAAGTATGAATTAGCTGACGCGTTTATAGTCATGCGCCAGGCGGCCAACTCGTAACTTTTAATCCATCATTCATAATTCTAAAAAAGGCGACCTGGAGCACGGGTTGCCTTTTTTAGTGTCGTAAAATGCTACAGGGAAACTACGCAGTTATAAAATCGCGTAGTTCTTCTCTACCCAGCGGATGATTAACGATATACTTTTGTAGCATCAGTAACAACAAATACAAGACATTTAACACCCAAATGAAAACATCCCTGTTAACCGTTTGCCTGGTAGCAATCAGCCTGCTGGCCGAAGCCCAGACAACGAAGCCCAAAACAACGGCTCCGGCCAGGAAACCGACCGCTACTGCCCAAGCGAAACCGGGCACTTCGAGCCAACAAAAATCGGGTGCAACCGCCCCCAAAAAAACAACGACGGCTTATAAGCCGAAACCCGCGGCTAAAAAGCCGACTCCCAAACCCGTCGTGGCTTCTGTTCCCGCATCCGCTACAACGGCTTCCGTTTCAACGACGGCGGTGGCAGAAACCGAGCCGGTACTGGCCCAACAAACTGTGGTAGAAGCCAAACCGCAGGCTGAGATGGCTGAAAAGGAAACCGCCAAGCGATCGAAAAAAGAGAAAGCCGAAAAGCCGGAAAAACAAAAAGCCACCAAGGCCGAAAAAGTAGCGAAGGTGAAAGCAGAGCAGCCCGCTCGGGTAAAAGCGGGAAAAGAATACTCGGCCAAAGGCTTATCGGTGGGTATTCGCGGGGGAGCGAACCTGTGGATGAACGAATTTGCGCCGGATGAATTATCTGGTGCTGCTGGGGAACAGGCCATCGCGCCGGGCTTCACGGGTGGCGTTATCATTAACTACGGTATTGGAGAGGTATTTTCGATTCAGCCGGAGATTTTGTACACCCGCCGGTCGCTGAAAATAGCGGGTGAAGAAAGCGGGCAGAAGTACTCATTTCAGATATCAACTAATGCCGTTGAAGTCCCACTTCTTCTGAAACTGTCGTTCGGTCGGAAAACCCGGTTTTTTGTAAATGCCGGTCCATATGTTACTTATGGGCTGGATGCCAGCGCCAAGTTCGTTGTCGATGGTGAAACGCTAGTTGATGAGAAACAGAAACTAACCAACGACGACGACCGGCTTGAGTACGGCGTAACGGGCGGTCTGGGAGTTTCGATTCCGGCGGGGCCGGGCCGGTTGCTCGTCGAAGGGCGGTATCATTACAGCCTCGGAACGGATGCTAACCCGAAACCGACGGATTACGTGAGTATGCAGGTCGCTACGTTCTCGGTGGGTTATTTGTTCCCGCTGGGCAGGCGGTAAGAACGACGCCGGGCCGTTTAAAAGAGCGTACAAAACAGCCCGGCGCCTACCGGTTAGTCGACAACGACTGCCGTTCCGTTGGCGCTCACCATCAGCAGCCCACCGTTACTGCCGATGGTTTGATAATCCAGATCGACGCCAATGACGGCATTGGCACCCAGCCGCATGGCCTGCTCGATCATCTCTTTCATCGCAATGCTTTTGGCTTCGCGTAACGCCTGTTCGTAGGCGGCTGACCGCCCACCCGCAACATCGCGCACAGTAGCGAAGAAATCTTTGATAAGGTTGGAACCAATAATGGCTTCACCGTTGGCAAGGCCGAGGTATTGGATGATTCGTTTGCCTTCGATGTTTGACGTAGTTGTTACCAGCATAGAGTTTATCTGAATGGAGCCGCCTGACGGTTTCCGATGTTGAAGTGCACAATAAGGCAAAATTAAATATCGGAAGATTACGGTTTTACAGAGTTACACAGAAGATTATTTTTTAAGTATAGGCTATTTGTTTTGACTTACGGGCGGTAGCCAGTAGCCTTTCAACGGATGAGCGCGGCTCTGACTCTCGAAATCAGAGTTACATGAAATGAATGCTGATCCCAAACCGTATACACTTCAGCCCGCAGATATGACTGTTTAAACATAAAGATACGCATTTCACAAGAAAGCCATTGGGCATCCGCGTCGATTTGACCCATTTTTGAAGCACAATCTACTTTTTTCCAAACAAATCAATCCAAAACAACAATGAAAACGACAACAGTACTACTGAACCGCATTAATTTCCGTTATGGCTGGACGCTGATCATGTTACTGGCCTTGCCGCTATGGTTTGCCAGCTGTAGCAAAGACAAAGACGCCGATGGAAATCCGGATGTAAAGCCGAGTGCCGTTGAAGGAAGCTGGAAAATTTCGGGCATGAAGACGAATGTCGATATGGAACTTCCAGATGGCTCAAAAACAAAAGATTTTTTTGTCGTTCTAAAATTGGTTCCGGGTGGAGACGCCTTGATTGCCTGTTTGACCGACACCAAAATCACATTTAACGGTAATGGCTCCATCACCGGTACTGCGTCTCCAAACTGTCAGGCGGAAGGTTCTGATGACCTCAACCCAATCGAAGATAAATCAACGTGGAAAGTGGACGGGAATAAATTGACAATTACGAGTGGTGGTTCGGCTGAGGTTTATGACATGAATATCAGCGGTAACACGATGACATTGACAATGCCGGGTGAAGACATGAACGACGATGGGAAAGCCGATCTCATGATTCTTGAATTCAAGAAGGCGTAGTTGCTATTAATATACAATGCAGACAGCCCGCCGACTCATCGGTGGGCTTTTTTTATGGGAAAAGCACAAGTAAGTTGCTTGGATAGACAATAATAGATAAACTTGTATTCTATCATTTTCCTGATGAAAAATTCATTACAATTAAAAGTGCTCGTAGTTGGTCTATTCGCTATCATTATTGGTTGTGAACGGAATAAAAATAATGACATTTTACCGCACCCTTATGTAAAATGTCGGATTGTGAAAACTATTTATAAAACGCCTACAATTGGTAGAAAAAGAGAGTTGATAATAGAGCCTGAAATTATCACCTTATCCGATGGGTCAAAGGTTGAAGTTAGTTTAGTTAGTACTACAATATATACTTATGATACCGAAGGTCGTATAACAGAGGAGTATGAGAAATTACTTTCAAATAATTACACCCTTACAAAGTTTAAATATAATTCTAGAGAAGTTTATAGATATAAAGAATGGACATTCAATGATGACCAGAAAGTTAGTTCAAAGTCTGACACGATCTCGCTGAATGAACTAGGGTTAGTTACCAAATACTATAACAATAGCTATTCTGTTCGTTACGACACAGAGGGTTATCCAACTAATTGGGGAGCAAATACAACGCAAGGATATTATGTTTACAAAGATGAAAACGTAGTAAAATTAGTACAAGAGTCTTTTACGAAGCGAAACGGGGAATATGTAAAAACAGGAGAAGTTTATAATAAATACATAGAATACAATCTAAACCATTTGAACTTACCTGCAACGCAGTCCTTGATTGGAAAAGTTAGCTTTAACTTGCCAATCAGGGAAAAGGTAGAAGTTTTTGGATTTGGATATATTGAAGATGGGATAATTTATGAGAAAAACTATAACTATTTTTTTGATAACAAAAATCGAGTTAAACGACGAATTGCTCATGGAAAAGCTATAAATTCAAAATGGGGGTTGGAAGAGGATTTATATGGAATAGGAGTAACTAATTTTGAATATGAATGTAAATAGATGTTTTTAAGTATTTGTCAGTTAAGGTCTTATTTATTTTGCAAATTACAATGCCACACAATCCGCCAGCGTCGTGACATACTTGTCAACATACGATTCAATGTCCCGGCTGCGGTATTGCAAAATGTAGCGCGGGTGATCGAGGGTGACAATTCGCCCGAAAAATCCGTGCTCCTGGTTGAGTTTTTTCAAAAAAGCTTCGTTTTTACGGCCCAGACAAACCGCTACATTCCGGTTGCAGCCAAACGTGAGCTGCTGGTGAAGGGAGGCAACCATGTCCGGCCAGAGCGTAGCGGTAGTGGCTTTATCGTCGTAAAAGTTATAGTTTTTGCCCCCTTTCACCAGCGCCAGCGGGTAGAGCGAACTGAGAAAAAACCGTCCGTAAAAGTCCCTGGCTCCCCCAAATGCCTCGACAATCTGATAGATAAACCGGCTTGAGAGCTCCGGTGTGGGCGGCAGGTCGTTGTCGATGCCGCAATACTGTTTCAGGTTCTGGGGCGTTGTAAAGGAAATGCCCGTAACGCCCGCTCCGAAACGCCCCGGGTTAATGCCCAGCACATACACCCGCGGTTTCTCGTCGCTGAAAAAGGTGCCGTAAAACGCCCGGACGATCCGGGCCACGTCCGGCTGACGGTAGGGGTTCAGGGCGCCCACGCCGGTGGGCAACTGACTGGGTTCTGTCAGGTTGAGGTAATACGGAATGGCGCGGTCGGCAAAAGTGGCCATGTTATTGAAAGTGATTGTAACTCATGCGGGCAATCTCACCAATGATTTTTTCGGCTTCTTCGGTGGTGGTTCCCTGCACAAAAACCGATAACAGGAACGGTTTGTTGACGTAAAAGAAACCCACATCGCCCCGCACGTACGACAACTCGCCGGTTTTGTGAGCAATTACGGCTGATTGCGGTAAAAACCGTCGAAACGTGTTTTTGTCGCGGTTGGCTTTCAAAATCTCAATCATCTGATCGCAGAGCGCCGGAGTAGCCACTTCCTTCCGGTAAATTTTCTTTAGCAAGGCGTTCATTTCGCGGGCTGTCACCCGGTTTTCGCGTCCTTGTTTGGCCGCCAGCGTGTCCATCATAACGCGATTCAACTGGCTTTGGGGCAGGTTCAGCGAACGCATCCGCTGATTGATGTTGTCCATGCCCAGGGCACGAATCAGAATATTGGTAGCGGTATTGTCGCTGTGCGTCATCATCAGCGTCAGCACCTCAAGGTTGGTGAGCTGGCTTTGGTCGGGATAGCTTTTCAGAATACCCGAGCCCCCCGTTTTTTCGGACGCCTGAAGAACGTGCGTTTGCTCCAGGTCAAATTTTCCGACCTTCACCTGCTCCATCGTTTCGACCATAATGGGTACCTTGATTACGCTGGCTGCCGGTGCCAGTTCGTCGGCCTGGTGGTAAAACTGGGTGCTGCCCGCCAGTTCTTCCAGCGCTACGTTTACCCGGACGGTCGTGGGGAGTTTTTGCAGGTAAGTGGTCAATTGATCGGGCAGGGATTGGGCACTGACTATCAACGGTGCGAAAAGAATGAAGAGGAGTTTCATGCAAATTGGGTTAACTGACGGACTAAAACTTCGTTGATCCGGACGTAACTCTCGTGTGTCCAGCCGCCAACATGAGGGGTTAGCAGCACCTTATCCGAATTCCGAAGATAGTCAAAAGCGGTTTGTTGTTCGGGACTTAGTTGGGTGAGTTTTTCATTTTCCAGCACGTCCAGACAGGCTCCGCGCACTTTTCCGCTTTCCAGCCCCCGCACCAGTGCCGCCAATGACACAATTTCTCCGCGGGCGATGTTGACCAGATAAAACGGTTTTTCAAACCGTTCAATAAAAAGGTCCCCCACCATCGTCCGGGTTTCGGAGGTCAGCGGAATGTGCAGACTCAGCACATCGGCTTCCTGCATAATCTGCTCCAGTTCGGCCTCCTGCGCGTAGGCTCCCCCGTAGTGAGTCAGGTATTTGTCGTAGCACAACACCCGGCATCCAAAACCGCTCAGTCGCCGGGCCGTAGCGCGGCCGTTGTTACCAAATCCAATAATTCCGACGGTCATACTGCCCAGTTCGTAGCCCCGATTGCCTTCGCGATCCCAGATTCCCTGCCGTACTTCGCGGTCGCCTTTGGCGATATTGGCCAGCAAACCGAGCAACATACCGACGGTATGCTCGGCTACGGCATCGCGGTTGCCTTCGCCCGCGTGAAAAACCTGCACATTCCGTTGTTCGGCCACGGCCAGGTCGATCAGGTCCAGACCGGCCCCGGCTCGTCCGATAAACCGCAATTGTTGAGCCGCTGCCAGCATTTCGGCGTCAACTTTCGTTTTGCTGCGGATGATGAGTCCATGGTAGGAACCGATCTGTTCGAGCAGTTCCGAACGGGTTATGTTGGGTTCGTATTGATAATCAAAACCTGCCTGTTCGAGCATGTCAAACAGCGAAGAATGCATTTCGTCGGCAATCAGGATTATGGAGCGATTCTGGGACATCCGTACGGTTTTTGTAACTTGCAAAGAAAATGAAGAGTGAACAATGAATAATGAACCCTAAAAATGGTTTTTTCGCTTTTGGAGCCATCTTTGTTTCTCATTGTTCATTATTGATTAGTCATTCGAAACACAAAGGCGAAACTACTAACTTAAATGGAACCGCGCCAATCGGAGAAAAATAACGAACGTCAATCGGAACCCCAAGCCCGTCGTCCTGTCATTGGAATCACGCTCGGCGATTACAACGGGGTTGGGCCGGAAATTATCCTGAAAGCCTTGCAGCATAATCGGTTGCAGAAAATTTGCACGCCGGTTATTTATGGCTCGATGAAAGTACTGAATCGGTACCGAAATATGCTGCAACAAGGTGGTTTGTCGTTGAAAGACTGGAATTTAAACGGTATTCAGCACATCGGTCAGGCCAATCCGAAGTTTACCAATGTCATCACCTGCTGGAACGAACAAGGGCAGGGGCTGGATGTGCAGCCGGGAAAAGTAACGCCCGAAGCTGGCCAAGCGGCACTGGCCTGCCTGCAACGGGCTACCGAAGACCTGAAAGCCGGACAGTTGGATGCCATTGTAACGGCCCCGATCAACAAGTACAACATTCAGACCGAAACGTTCAAGTTTCCGGGCCATACCGAGTATTTTGCCGAAGCGTTTGAGGTCAAAGACAATCTGATGTTTCTGGTGAGCGATGTGTTGCGGGTGGGTGTTGTGACGGGGCACATTCCGCTGGGACGGGTTCGGTCCAGCATTACCAAAGAAAAAGTCCTGCAAAAGCTGAATCTCATGCACCAGTCGTTGCAGGGTGATTTCGGCATCCGGAAACCACGGATTGCGGTATTAGGGCTGAATCCGCACGCGGGTGAGGAAGGGCTGCTGGGCAACGAAGAACAGGAAGTGCTGAACCCGTTGATTCAGGAATTGCGCAACAAAGGGCAGCTGATTTATGGGCCGTTTGCGTCCGACGGTTTTTTCGGAACCCGGGCTTATCGCAAGTACGACGCTGTGCTGGCCATGTACCACGATCAGGGTTTGATTCCGTTCAAGACGATTGCGTTTGACGAAGGTGTTAATTTTACCGCCGGAATGCCGGTTGTGCGCACTTCACCCGATCATGGTACGGCGTACGATATTGCCGGAAAAAACCAGGCGGACGAAACGTCCATGCTTCAGGCTATCTACCTGGCTTGCGATGTTTCGCGGTACCGGAAAGAAATGGCAGAAATAGAGCAGAACGCCTTGAATAAAAAAACAATTAGTGGGAAAATAAGCGAGCAATCTGCTTAACAATTATGCTAAAATCGATGACGGGGTTTGGGAGTGCAACCCAGGAAGCCAACGGCCTGACGGTTACTGCCGAAGTAAAAACATTGAACTCCAAGTTTCTGGACATCTATTGCCGAATTCCGCGGGCGTTTTCTGATAAAGAAGTTGAACTACGGAACCTGCTAACCCAGCGGCTCGAACGCGGCAAGGTTGAATTGTCGCTGAATATCAGCCGTCTGGCGGATGTGCGGCCCGGTGTGACGATCAACCGTCCGCTGGTGGAAGCCTACCTCAACGACCTGCGGGCAACGTCGCAGGGATTGTTGCTGGATGTGGCCGATGGCGACCTGTTCAAGCTGGCGCTGCAACAACCCAATGCATTTAACTCCGAAGTGTCGACGGCTTCTGAAACGGGGGCGAGTGACTGGGAATTGATCCAGTTGACGGCTTTGGAAGCCATCCGCAAGTGCGACGAATTCCGGCAGCAGGAAGGCGACGGACTGGAAGGCAAGTTTCGCGAATACATCCAGGTCATTACGGACCGGCTGACGCTCGTTGAAGTACAGGATGTGAAGCGCATTCCGGCCGTTCGCGAACGGATTCGCGGCATGATAACCGAATTGCTGGGCAATGAAGAATTTGACCAGAACCGGTTTGAGCAGGAGCTGATTTATTACATCGAAAAATTCGACATTTCGGAGGAAAAAGTTCGGCTGAAAAACCACCTGAGCTACTTCCTGGAAGTGCTGGCGGCTGAAGAAGCCAACGGCAAAAAACTCAATTTTATCGCTCAGGAAATCGGGCGCGAAATCAATACTATTGGTTCGAAAGCCAACGATGCGTCCATTCAACGGCTGGTTGTACAGATGAAGGACGAACTCGAAAAAATCAAGGAGCAGACCCTGAATGTGATTTAAGACCACCGGGCTAGCCGCCAAAAAAAGCCCCATTCTGCGTTTGCAGCAGCAACGCAAACGGAATTTCTTCCTGCTTGATGAAGCCTTTTTGCGCAATCAAACCGTCGGCAACCAGTTCGACCACCGCGGCCACTGACCCCGCGGTGGTCCAGGAAATGGCCCGCCAGGATTGACCGTCGATTTCGCGCGGATGATAAGCCCGGAAAAACTCCTCTCGTTCAAGCAATGAGCCCTTCCACCCCTCGACCACGGCGTAAACGTACACAACGTCGTCCTGGACGGGCGGTTTGGCTTCCGTCAGAATCTGCTCCACCAGGACACGCTTGTCTTTCAGAATCAGCTCGTAGAGCAGAAACCGCATGAGTTTGGCGTGGCCGGGGTAGCGGATGGTTTTGTAGTTGAGGGTATCGACCTGCCCGGCGTAGGTTTCGCACATGGTTCCCAAACCGCCGGAGGTACTGAAGGCTTCAAATTCCTGTCCTTCAATGTTGATAACTTCGATGCCATCAAGCGCCGGAACGGTTTTGAAAACGCCGTTGGAAATGACTTCACAATCGTTCAGGTATTCGTTGATGACCCCCGCTGGCGACCAGGTAAAGGAATATCCCAGCAAACCGTTCGGGTAGCGCGGCAGCGCTCCTACGCGCAGTTCGATATCCCGGAGCTTCGTGAAGCGCTTGGCCAGATTGGCGCCGACAATTCCGATCAGGCCGGGGGCCAGACCACATTGCGGAGCCATAACGGCTTTGGCAGTTTCGGCCATTTGGCGGATGGCGGTGGTTGTCGGTACATCTTCGGTCAGATCAAAATAATGGAGGCCCAGCTCCCAGGCCGTTCGGGCGATGGGTAGGTTGAGGTTATACGGCAGGCACGAGACAACACCGTCGTAGTCAGCCAGTGTTTGGCGAAGCACGGCTTCGTCGGTTACATCGCCCAGTACGATGGAAAAAGGAAGATCATGGGCGGGTTGGTTTTTATCAAATCCCGTTACGGCGAAGCGTTTGTTGAGAAGGATTCCGACGAGCGAACCCACTTTTCCCATCCCAACTACTAGTATTTTATTCATAGATAGGTTGATGTGTTGTGTACTGAACGTTAGCAAGGTACTAAGTTTTTGCAGAAATTGGACCCATGAAACTTCCGATTGACTTTTATCAAGGATACGATACCATAACGATTGCGCAACAACTACTCGGCTGCGAACTGGTTCACGAAAGTCCGGAAGGCACTACGGCGGGCATTATTGTGGAAACCGAAGCGTATCTGACTGGCGACCCGGCCTGCCATGCATACCGGCGCAAAACCGCCCGTAATGCGGCCATGTTTGGCCCCGCCGGAACACTGTATGTGTATCTGATTTACGGTTTTTACTACTGCATAAACGTGGTTACGGGTCCGGAGGACGTGGGCGAAGCGGTGCTGATCCGGGCGGTAGAGCCAACCGAAGGCGTCGATCTGATGGGGGCGCGTCGTGGCCTGGACCCAGCTACCCGAACCGGTTTGCGTGGCCTGACCAGTGGGCCGGGCAAGCTTGTGATTGCAATGGGCATTTCGCGGCATCATAATTTTACGGAGCTGACAGCTCCGGTTTCACCCATTTACATCCGGTCTCGTCAATGGAACGATATTGACATGGTAACCACCACCCGCATCGGGATTACGCAGGGAGTTGATTTACCGTACCGGTTTTACGTTAAAGGGAATCCGTTCGTAAGCAAACCATAACGGGTCAATGGTTTTACGCTAGGTTTGCTACTCTTCTAAGCCTTACAAAAAGACAAACTTATTCAAACGCACTCTTCACTCTCCAGCAATGGACAGCTGGAGCGCAGCGCTCCGTTGGTCGTCTCTGCTAATTACTATTACTCGTGACTAATTGTAAGAAGGCATTGCGCAATAGGATTAAAGCAGGTTTTTGAAGCTCCGAATTAATTTTCCGGTAAAAAAGTTGGAAGGCAATTTTACCTGGCTATACCTTTGTAATTATAATTAGTCTAAATAATTGTTTTGTATAAACAAAAATGACCACTTCTACCCAAGCGCGCCGATTATTACGCAGTTTATTTTTTTGTTGGATAAGTTTGCTGAACCTATCAGCAATGGCCCAGACGACCGGAAGTGTGGCCGGGAAGATGGTTTCGTCGGATGCTACCCCGTTAACGGAGGTGAACGTCCGTGTGGCCGGAACACGATTGGGAACGATCACAAACGACGCCGGAGAATTTGTGCTCAACAATGTACCCGCTGGTCAGCACGTATTGGTTATTACGCGGGTTGGGCATCAGCGGATTCGGCACGCCATTACAGTGACCGCCGGACAGGTTACGCAGGTTTCGGATCTGACAATGATTGAAAATGCCGAGCAACTGGCCGAAGTAACGGTTGAAGGAAAAAATTCGTACAAGGCTGATGTGCCATCGGCTAGCCTGCGGTTGAAGACGCCCCTGATCGAAGTGCCACAGAATATTCAGGTGGTTAACCGGCAGTTGCTGGCCGACCAGCAAATCTTCGACATGTTGGAAGGTGTTTCACGAAACGTCAGCGGGGTAACCCGTCAGGAACACTGGGACAACTACGCCCGGCTAAACATGCGGGGGTCGCGGGTGGCGCCATTCCGCAACGGGATGAACATCCAATCGACCTGGGGTCCGGTTGCCGAAGATATGTCAATGGTGGAACGGATTGAATTTGTGAAAGGCCCTGCCGGATTTATGATGGCCAATGGCGAACCGAGCGGTTTTTACAATGTCGTTACCAAAAAACCAACCGGTGTTACGAAAGGAGAAGCCGCTTTTGCGGTCGGAAGCTTCGATACATACCGGGCTACGCTTGATCTGGATGGCAAACTGAGCAAAGACAATCGCTTGTTGTACCGTCTGAATGTGATGGGGCAAACCAAAGGTACCCACCGCGACTTTGAGTTTAACAACCGGTACTCCATTGCCCCGGTGTTGAAATACAAAATCAGCGAGCAAACGTCCGTAACCGCCGAATATACGTATCAGTACCAGCAAATGTCGGCGGTTGGGGCCGCTTATGTATTCGATGCCCGCGGTCTTGGCGTGCAGCCCGTTAATGCGACCATCGCATCTGCCAACCTTAACCCAACGAATATTCACGATCACAGCGCGTTTCTGATTCTGGAGCACCAGATCAGTGACAACTGGAAACTGACCGGCCAACTCGCGTATTTTAACTACAGCCAGGTCGGGAGCTCGCTCTGGGCCGATTCTGCCAAAGCCGACGGCCGGATTTACCGGAACGTAGGAATCTGGGATGCTGCCAACCAAAATACCTTCGGCCAGATTTTTGTCAATGGCGAAGTAACAACGGGGCCGGTTGTGCACCGGATTCTGGGGGGGCTTGACCTGGGGACGAAAAAGTACATGGCCGACTGGGGCCAGAGCTTCCCGATGTACGACAGCAGCTTTGTCTTCAACTCCAATTCGCCCAATTATTACTTGCCGGCGCATTTGCAGCCGCAGTTTGATCGGTCACGGAGTTTGCGCTACCGGGCGGGCGTCAACATCATGACCCAGTCGTTTACCGGATTGTATGTGCAGGACGAGCTGCGTTTTTGGCAGGATCGCATCCGGCTGACGCTGGCCGGTCGGTTGACCTCGGCGAAAGACAGCCAGTACGGAGCCGCTACCAACGAAACCGTATTCACACCGCGCGTGGGCATCAGCGGCTCGATTAACAAGCAAACGTCAGTGTACGCGCTTTATGATCAGGCATTTGTGCCGCAGTCGGGGCTTGATCGGCAGGGGCGTGCCTTTGAACCAATCCGGGGAAATAACCTCGAAGCTGGTCTGAAAAAAGACTGGGCCGAAGGGCGCTGGAACTCTACGGTTTCGGTGTATCAGATTACAAAGAACAACGTGCTGACGACCGATCCGACCAACCCGAATTACTCCATCCAGTTGGGTCAAACCAAAACGAGTGGGGTAGAGGTTGACGTGCGGGGCGAACTTCTGCCGGGCCTGAATCTGGTTGTCAACTACGCCTATACCGATGGCAAGATTACGGAAGATACCCAATCTGAAAACGTGGGCATGCCGATTCCTGGGTTTAGCAAGCATATTACCAACGCCTGGTTGTCGTATCGGCTGCGGAACGGCGCGTTGCAGGGGTTGGGTGTTTCGCTCGGTTATCAGTGGCAACTCGATCGCTACGGCTGGTTCTCGGATGCAACCAGCAAGGAACCGAACATGCCGAACACCTTCCGGACTGACGGGGCTATTTCCTGGCAGAACAATCGGGTAAGCATTGCCCTCAACGTCAATAATATTCTAAATGCCTATTTGTATTCAGGCGCTTATTATCCGTGGAGCCAGGCCTACTATTGGCAAACCGAACCTCCCCGGAATTTCCGCCTGAGCATGGCGTACCGATTTTAACAACAAGTAAATGACAGCAAAAAAACTGGTTGGAAAAATCCACCTTTGGCTCGGACTAACGTCCGGGCTTTTGGTGTTTGTAGTGGCTATCACTGGCTGCATCCTGGCTTTTGAGCACGAAATCAAAAGCGTTATACGCCCGTTTCAGTACGTCGAGCCGGTGGCTACGGCTACGGTTTTGCCGCCTTCCCGGCTGAAAGCCATTGCCGAACAGCAGGTGCCCGGAAAACCCGCCAAAGGAGTCAACTACGGGGAGATCGGGCGGAGCGTTAACGTGCCGTTTTACGGAGCTGCCCCGGATTACTACTACCAGGTTTATCTGAATCCGTATACCGGAGAGGTACTAAAGGTGGTAGACGAGGAATCGGATTTCTTCCATTTTATTCTCCACGGGCATTATTACCTCTGGTTACCCGAAGAAATCGGACAGCCGGTAGTTGCCTACGGAACGCTGGTTTTTACGATGTTGCTGATTACCGGGATGGTGTTGTGGTGGCCGAAAAATCTGAAGAAAGCCAACCGCGATAAGAGCTTTAAAGTCAAGTGGAAGGCCCAGTGGCGCCGGGTCAATTACGACCTGCACAACGTTCCCGGCTTTTACGTCTTGTCGATTTCATTGATCCTGGCTATTACGGGCATGATTTTCGGCATTGAGTGGTTGTCTGACTCGATTTATTGGAGTACGTCGGGCGGCAAAACCCTGCCCGAATACCGGCAACCCCTGTCGGATACGACCGCGACCCGCCAGTTTTCGGACCCGATGGACCGGCTCTGGCAACGGTTTTATCCGCTGAAAACCGAAACGGCTAGCCTGTATATTTCCTCCCCTGAACTGGCTGCCGAGTCGTTTAGTGTGTCGATAAATCACCGTCCGGGCACGTATTACAAAACGGACTACTACAATTTTGACCAATACACGCTGAAGGAATTGTCGGGCGAAGGACCGTACTTTGGGGCTTACAACAAGGCCGCTTTTGGCGATAAACTCCGCCGGATGAACTACGACATTCATGTGGGTGCCATCTTGAGTTTACCGGGTAAAATTCTGGCGTTTGGGGCCAGCCTGATTTGTGCCAGTTTGCCCGTGACGGGGTTTGTTATCTGGTGGGGGCGCCGGAAGAAGAAGAAGTCGGCCAAACCGCAACGCCGTGTTGCCAAACCACAGGTAGTTTAGAAACAATGGCGATAAAAAACCGCTGGCAGTGCTGCCAGCGGTTTTTTTATGGACCAGGTTGAACGGCTCATCAATTGCAATACTGCTTGCTTTCTTCGGCCGTCAGCTTGATGGGCCAGGTAGTGCTTTTGACGGTATAATTCTTAATTTCAATATCCAGGCGATCAGGAATGGAACCGGCTCTCATCTCATACGCTTTGTTTAGCTCGATGAATACCTTGGTACTGAGGTCTGGCCAGCGCATCACCGGCAGATCCTTCCATTCGTCCTGGCTGCCAGCCGCCCGAAACTGCGAGTAGAGAACTTTAAACGGCAGTTTTTCCGGATTGATGCCCTTGTTGCCGCAATTAAATACGAGCGAGATTGTGACTTCCTTGCGGTTGTCGGGGGCCGATGGTGCAACGGGTTTATAAACCACGTCGTTGAGATTGAATGGCACTTCGGTGTTCGAACAGGCATCTACCTCGGGCGAAGTATAGGCTTTATTGGAATTGTATTGATCGTACAGCCGGAGCCGGATTTTGAGCCCTTTTCGGAGGTTCGTCACGCGAAGCGACGTGCCGCTGTTGATGGATCGCCAGAAGCTAAGGGCACCCGTGGCACGGCTGATGACGTTGCCATTCTGATCAATTACGTCACATTTATATTCCGGGCTTCGGTCGGGATACTTGCTGATAAATTTGAACGTTGGCCCGTCGGCGCAGACCTCCTCTGTGAAGGCGGCTACCCAAAGCGAAAGGTGCGGGATGTCCGCGACGTATTCGAGCGATCCATTGGCGTTGCGCTGAACCTTACCGGCTTTTTCCTGCGTCCAGTGGTTGGATACTTCATCGAAGCTAAACAACGGAATGGGGTCGCCCGACTGAACGGTTTTTCCGGTATTCGGATTGATTAGTTGCGGATTGATGGCGAAAGCGATCCGAATGGGTTGCGAGAAGGTTTTGGCTAACTGGTAGGCATCATTGTAAACCGTGATGTGCGCACCGCCCGCAACGGCCAGGATTTGCTGGTTGCCCAGGTAAGTGCCGGTGGGTGTCGATGCGTTGATAATACCGTTTCCGGGCAATTCGGAAGCCGCTTTACCGGTAGAGCTGTTGTTGATGGGATCGGCAGTGATGGTTAGGGTACCACCGACCGGGTGTCCGGCAACGTCTTTAACCTCGCTGCCCTGCGGAACCGTCAGGGTTGCCTGGGTGACGTTGGCCTGGGTCTTGGTCTGAACCGTAGCCGCTGCCTGAACCGTTCCATTATCGGAGCTTTTAAACGATTGATGGGCGGGTGCATTGTTGTCTTTGTTACTGTGTAGCGTAACATTCAGGTTGCGCGGATTCGTATTGACGAGTTGAATCGGCTGAAGATGATCCACCGATTGCTCCGAGATCGCTGCCACATTAAACCGGATTGGGTCGGAAGCTGTAGGAGTCACCTCAGGGTCCAGACAAAGAAATAATTTTCCGTCCGAGGTGAGTTTATACTTTTTGGTGTTGAGGGTCGTAACCACTTTATCGGCATCCGGGCCGCCAATCTTAATCGTTAGCTTATCGGGCGTCAAACCGGCGGGTAGGGCGTATTTGAGCTGCACGGCAACCGCCAACGGTTCCTTAAATTTTAATTCAACATTTTCAACCGGGTTCTGACAGGCATCAAGCAGTCCCACGATCAGTACACCGATGATTGAAAGCAAGCGTTTCATGTTAATTTCAGGTTATAATACAAGTAGAAGTAGCAATAGAATTCTAATAATAGCTGATTGGTACCTTTTTATGCGTATTTATTTTTTTCGGAACAGGCCGTACGTTACCAAGAATTGCAGGGAAGGTAAAAAACGATAGTTTCGGAGGTTGTTTTGAATAACCGGTATCTGCTCATCAATAGTAGTAGTTTCCAGAAAGCCGGTATACTGTAAATCGACGGTGGGCGTACCCAGATAATAACAACCCAACTCCACGGCAAAACCCAGGCGTCGGATGGGGGTGGAGCGACCATAGCCCAGGCCAGCATAACCCAGTGCACTGTTCCAGCGTAGTGCGGCATTGACAACGCCGACATTTTCTTCCGAAATTTGCAGCCCGCCAAACGTAACATTTCCTTCTGCTGTGACGTTGGCTTTAACATCGGGCCGCCACGTGTATCCGGCTCCGCCCGTCAGAAAAAATTGGTTCCGTTTAAAGGGATGCCATTTCACGGAAGCCAGGGCAATCCCCAATACCAGATCTGGTGTAATGTTGAGCTTGCCTTCGCCCGCTTTTACCCGGAAAACCCGGTCGTAGGCGAAATAACTGACACCAATCCGACCAACAAGCCGGGAATCGGCGTTTAGGCCCCGGGCCAGCTGAACACCAACACCGGTTGTGCCTAGTTGAAGGCCAACCGAATACGGAGCAGGGGTGGCTGGCGTGTCCTGAGCCGACACCGAGCTCCAGGCGGAACCGATCAAAAGAAAAAATAGAGTTGGTAGGACGTATATTCTCATATGATAAGAAGGTTAGTTAATAGATTAACAGGATAAATTTAATTAATTATCAGACGATTGGAGAGCGCCCACCCAATAAATGTTTGTAAGTGGCGAGCCAAAAACGGTAATTATAATGTTAGCGAGTTTATATATAATAATTTTGGAGTTAGGCGGAGCCGCAGGGAGTAGACAAGTACGAACGGATCGAATTTTGAAAAGTTAACGGTATGCAACAATTCCTTCAGAAATTAAAGACACAGCCTATGCTGTCTGGCACAAGCACCGGACAGGCATTCTGGCATTCGTCGGTCGAAGAAGGCCCCAGTGGATTATTGGAGTCGTATTCACCGGTTGATGGGCAGTTGATGGCCCGTGTGTATCCGACAACGCAAGACGATTATGACAATGTCGTTGAAACCGCCCAGGCCGCCTTTCTGAAATGGCGGTCGATTCCGGCCCCCAGGCGAGGGGAAATTATCCGACAGATGGGTGATCAGTTCCGATTGTATAAAAAAGAGTTAGGAACCCTCGTAAGCTACGAAATGGGCAAGTCGCTCCAGGAGGGGTTGGGCGAGGTTCAGGAAATTATCGATATCTGCGATTTTGCCGTTGGCCTGTCGCGGCAACTCTATGGCTTTACGATGCATAGCGAGCGGGCCGATCACCGAATGTATGAACAGTGGCATCCGTTGGGGGTTGTGGGTATTATTTCGGCTTTTAATTTTCCGGTAGCGGTCTGGTCCTGGAATGCCATGCTGGCCTGGGTGTGCGGCAATGTCTGCATCTGGAAGCCGTCGGAAAAAACGCCGTTAACCGCGCTGACGTGCCAGCAAATTATCCGGGAAGTGCTGGAGCGGAATGAGGTTCCGGAAGGCGTGTCTTGCCTGATCACTGGCGGACGGGAAGCGGGTGAATGGCTGGCCAAGGACCCGCGAATTGCGCTTTTATCGGCAACCGGCTCGACCCGGATGGGAAAGAGCGTTGCCCAAGCCGTAGCTGGGCGATTGGGTCGTTACCTCCTCGAACTGGGCGGAAACAATGCCATTATCGTTTCCCAGCACGCTGATCTGAACGTGGCTATTCCGGCCATTGTGTTTGGTGCCGTTGGCACGGCCGGGCAGCGTTGTACCTCAACGCGCCGGTTACTTATTCAGGAGTCGATTTATGACGATGTAAAAAACCGTCTGCTAAAAGCGTACGGCCAGCTTCGCATTGGAAATCCGCTGGACGAAAAAAATCATGTCGGACCGCTGATCGATCGGGAAGCCGTTGCCGGGTATCAGGCTGCGCTTTTTCAGATTAAGGAACAGGGAGGACGGTTGCTCGTTGATGGCGAAGTACTGGAAGGTCCCGGTTTTGAATCGGGCTGTTATGTCCGGCCGGCCATTGCCGAAATGCCCGCCCAAACCGACATTGTTCAGCATGAAACGTTTGCACCCATCTTGTATTTGTTGAAATACCAGCGTCTGGAAGAAGCCATTGCGTTGCAGAATGGGGTTCCGCAGGGATTGTCATCGGCGGTTTTTACCCTCAATCTGCGCGAAGCCGAACGGTTTCTGTCGGCTGCTGGCTCAGACTGCGGGATCGCGAATGTCAATATTGGTACGTCGGGGGCCGAGATTGGGGGGGCTTTTGGCGGAGAAAAAGAAACCGGGGGGGGGCGCGAATCCGGTTCGGATGCCTGGAAAGCCTACATGCGCCGTCAAACCAACACCATCAACTACGGAACCTCGCTACCGCTGGCGCAGGGAATCAAGTTTGAGTTATGAGTTAAGAGTTATGAATGAGGAGTTATGAACTAACTCCTCATTCAATTAACTGAGGCTGATCCGGATTGTGCCTTGGGTGACCTCCTGGGGGGGCAACGTAATCAGTCCCTCGCCGTTGTTCAGGGCGTTGACATTGCTGGTCAGCGGTTCAATGGCAATGTTGTCGCGGGCGACCGGAGTAAAAACGACCAGATACTTGAATTTGCCCGCACCGGTTTCCTGCCAGATATTCAGTTGCAGACCCTGCCGGGCCGATCGTAAAACGGTTGTGATGCCTTCCCCGTTGTTTTCGTTGACGATAAAAACCGCATCCAGCTTCTTCTCATGCAGGGCCAGTTCTCCTTTCTGAATAAAGAGCTCTTCGCCAACGGGCAAAAGTTTTTCGTCCAGCTGAACCTGTCTCACGGCCGGGATTTCGATGGTCAGCTGATCGACGGGTTCCTCGTTGAGGGTGAAGTACGGATGCCAGCCGAAACTGACCGGGGCCGATTGCGTTCCGGTATTTTTCGCTTCGTACGTGACCGCTAATCCCGATGCCGACAAAGTATAACGCACGCTGAATTCAAACGGAAAAGGATAGCCCGGATAGGAGCCATCATGTACGTACTGCAAGGTCAGCGATGCCTCCGTAGACGAAATATCCTGTCCCGTTAATTCGAAAGCCTGTTTTGCGACAAAACCGTGGATGGCGTTGTCCTGATTGGCTTCGTTCATAGGCAGGGTATACATGGTGCCCTCGTGGGCATAAATACCGTGGCGAATCCGACTCGGAAATGGAAACAGGAGTGCATTGGAGTAGGCTTCGTCGGCCAACAAGGCTTGCTGTGATTTAGGAGCCTTGATAAGCGACACGAGCTTTGAATCCTCGCCTGATCGGGCCGACCGCAGGACGAGCTGCCGCACAACAGCCCCGTATGCCGGCAAAACGCTTACATATTCGCCGGTTTCGGTGTTTTCAATGAAATATTCGGTCAGCGCATCAAAAGGATGATGTGAAATTGCAAATGACATTTTTACAGTAATTAAGGTGTTTACAAGGAGTTTCAGTCTACAAAGAACAACGTGCAGAATGAGGCAACTGTTTGCATTATGATGGAAAGTAAAGGTACTCTTCGGATGGATTGCAAGGAAATTAAAACTGACAAGCTGTTTTAACAACGGGTAGCAGCTGGAAAAACAACGGTTCTTTATTGGTGAAACTAGGATAAAAAAAATGAAAAACTGAACTTAATCGATACGTATTTATTTTTGTTACCAATTTGTAATAAACGGATGCAAATGATGCATAAAATTGTGAAAAACAGTTTGAAAGGTCTTATTTGTAAGACACGAAGCCATGCTGAAATTTTATGCATTCGCACTACTACTATGCTTTTTTCTCACCACGGCACGGGGTCAAAATCCGGTCGATACCTTGAAAGCACAGCACCAGTTTGGTGTGGCCTGGCAGCAGGGAATCTCAAAATCAAACCAGGTTGTACCTGCATCGAGGCAAACACCTTTGGGCGTTGAGGTAACCTATAGTCAGGTGAGCTTGCGCCGGAAGGCCTGGGAAAACTGCCAGTGTTTCGCACAGATTGGAGGTTACATCAACTATTTTACTTTCCGGAATCCGGTTGCATTGGGGCGTACGGCGGGTGCCGGTTTGTTTTTTGAGCCCCTTATTCGTCCGTACGGCAGATGGTATTTTTCCGTTCGTGCGTTGGCGGGCCTTACCTATTTAACCCGCGTTTATGACCCCATCACCAATCCCACCAATGATCACTTCAGCATGCCGCTTAGCGCATTGATCGGGGCGCGGTTTACAACGTACTACCGATTGACCCGCCACTGGAACCTGACACTTGGGGCGGTTTATAACCATATTTCCAACGCTGGAACGCGGTTGCCCAATCAGGGAATGAACATTCCAACCATTGCGTTGGGTGCGCAATACCTGTTGCAACCTACGGTTTTTCCGGATACGCGGCAATGGAAACCTAAACCATTGAACAAACGCTGGATGACTCGGGCGCTGTTGATGGGGTCAATACGGGTCTTGCCCGAAACCGACAAAAAGCCGGAAATGGCCCTGCCGGTGTATGGTCTCTATGTGGTAGGAGGTTACCGCCTTACGCGGACTCACGCTTTTTCAGCCGGGTTTGAGCTGGTTGATGACCAGTATTTTGAGGAGCAAGTCAAAACCTGGACGCGGGGCCGGGTAACCGATGCCCGGCAGGGAACGCTTTTGGCAGGGTATGAGTTCTGGCAGGGGCGTTTCATTTTTACCGCTCACCACGGATGGAATATCATTCGTCCTCAGTGGTATAAGCCCGCATCGTATCAACGCTACAACCTGCTTTATCAGTTTCGCAACGGAATTACCGCGGGAATGAGCGTGAAGGCATACGGGGAAAATACGAAAGGCTTCAGCGTGTTGGCGGGTTACACCTTATGATACCACCCAAAAGTGATTGGTGAGCGGTACGGTTTGAAATTGCATTTTGGTAATAAAATAGCTGGCAATAATGTGACTTCTGAACCCGTTCAACGTATACTATTTAATACTCATTGATTCTCACTAAAACTAACCTTCGCCGTGTTTGCATCACAGGAAATCCTATCACTTGATGAACTTTATAAAGCCTATAATGAACTTACCACGATCAAGCAAACGCTGGAGCGGGAAGCCCTTTTCGGAGAAGGGCATTTATCACAAGACAAGGTAGAGATTCGGGAACGGGCGCATAATTCGATTTATTACCAGCTTTCCAAAGCAGCTCCGATGATCAAGGTTTATGATTTTATCGGGAAACCACACTGGGTTTCTGCATCCCTTTTATCGGATCGGAAAATAACGCAGGAAGTAGATCGGCTGCTGCTGGTCATGGCCCAGCATGGTATCGAAATCAAAGTGTCGGAACCGCACGCCAATGCCGACGATCGGCAATTGTATACGTTCATTACCGAAGTGGTTTTTCCCAAGGAGATCAGGGACATTCGATTGCCTGGAATCTGTTACAGCATTGACTATAATTACTACAAGCCAGATCCGGTTTATACCTGCATTTTTATTACGGATATGCTGCTGGACGGGCTGTTTCGCGAGAATTACGACTACCTGGATGGCTGTTTGGCAGAACATTTTTTCATCAACAACGACCCGCGTGAAGAGCTATACAGCCGCGTTGTTGACAAATTGGATGCTTATCATCAATACCTGAATGGCTGCTTTCTGATTGACTGGAGTATCGAAGACATTGAGCTGGATGCCCATCAGTCCAAAGGCATCGTACATCTACTTCTTCACTACGGTTTGGAAAAACATCAGAAACCGTCCTTTACTGATCGGGGCCGCCTTGTCTGTTATAAAAACGACGAAAAGTGGTGGTTTATTTACCAAATTGACTTCCCCGGTTTGTGCCTGGACTAAGGGTGGATGCTTACATTTCACCTTCTACCCCAAGACCAAACAGGGCAAAATCATACTTCACCGGATCGGTGGGATCAAAGACTTTCAGTGCATCGGTTAGTTCAAGAGCCGCTTTCCAATCGGTTTGGGGGCGGTTCAACAATTCCAGTTTTCGGGCCACCCGATTGACGTGCACGTCAATCGGTATCACCAGCTGGGCGGGATTCAGGCGGGTCCAGATTCCAAAATCAACGCCCTGATGATCGCGTCGGACCATCCAGCGCAGAAACATATTCAGCCGTTTGCAGGACGAATTTCGGCTCGGGGTTGAAACGTGCTTTCGGGTACGCTCCGGAAAAAATGGATCGTCGCAAAACCGGGTATGAAACAGTTCCAGGTGCTTGCCGGTAGTCAGAGGGGTAGTTCCGCTGATGAACGCATCTTCGAGTGTTTCGTGCTGTTGGTAGTAAGAATGAAAAAAATGCAGAAAATAAAGCGTATCTGTCGCGTTGAACGTCCGGTGTTTGAAGTTTAAAAACCGTTTAAGGTCCGTTTCCTGATGATTGCGGATG
Organism: Larkinella harenae; assembly: GCF_054780515.1. Taxonomy (NCBI): domain Bacteria; kingdom Pseudomonadati; phylum Bacteroidota; class Cytophagia; order Cytophagales; family Spirosomataceae; genus Larkinella; species Larkinella harenae. The sequence goes on from NZ_BAAGWE010000001.1 coordinate 1,910,735, forward strand.
AAATCATAGGGGGCGCCATCCATCAACTCCACCAATTCATTGGCTTTTTTGAGAATAACCGGACGTTGTCCCCAAGCGAGAACAGCCGCCCAAAAACCCATAATCTCAATATCCTGCCGCCGACTAAACCGGTGTGGAATACTGATGGGGTCTTTTTCGATGAAGGAACGCTGATTATACTGCTCAACTTTCTGGTCGAGCAATTCTTTTACAGAGTCAATGGACATTGGATTGGAATGCTACCGCTGCGGAATGGATTTGGGGTAGAAGTGGCTGTCAAACAGCTATTAATGGCTTTTTCCTCCGCTCAGTACCCAGACTACGCCTTGTGAAATCTTTGAGCAGATTGACACAAGAACCGAAAAAAGGGCGGTAAAGACGGCAATAAATGGGTAAGAAACCGTAAAAAGCACACTCCATACTTTATAACCCGTAGTGGCCTTCATTTTCTCGTCCCGCTCTTTGTGCCGACGGGCGATCCGTTCTGCTTTTTGTTCTGGAGTTAACATAGGTAATCGTACAATCGGATAGAAAAAATAGACGGTTTTAAGTGGCCAGTGTTTCCAATACCGTTCCGTTATCTACCTGATCAGGGTTCTTGTTTAGGGAGCTAAATAACTGACCTCAGCACGAAAACGTCGATCGGCGGGGGAAAGTTTCTCAAAAGCCCGGGCAGAAATTTTAACGATGACTTTGTCGTTGACGCTGGTTGCCGGCAGACGACCAATAATCTTAACCCAAATGGATTGCTGGTTTCGATCGTTCCGAACCAGAACGAGGGTTCCGATGGGTGCGGTACGGTGTAACCCAAGGTATTTATTCGAGTTGCCGGACTGGTCGATCACCTCGGCTAGCCCAACTTCTGAAATCCGGCGCGCATTGCCGCTGGGGTCAGGTAGAGGGCCGGAATCGCCCGGGCGGATGATGCGGGGCTCCGCCGGTGCGGAGCTAGTCGGCTCGGCGGCTGGTCGTTCGGTTTCGGTTGGTCGGGGCGCTTCGTCAGCCGGTGCGGGCAGGGCGCGTGGGGGAGCCGGACGCTCGGTTTTGGGCGAGTCATTGCGTGACGTACGTGAAACTTCGGTCGCCGAATCAGAACGGTGGGGAATGTCGGGCTTTGGCGCGGGTTCGCGCACCCGCCACGCTTTCTCGGAAACTATCAAAGCCTGACCACTCACAATATGGTCGGACGACAGGTTGTTCCATTTGCGGACCTCATCCATCGAAACACCGTAACGGGCCGCCAGACTATACAGGGTTTGCCCCGGTTCGACCTGGTGTATACCGCTGTTGGCTTCTTTTACCGTTTGCTCTTTAACTTCCCGTTCCTCGCGTTTTTGTTCCTTTTCCTCTTTTTTGAGGGCCTTGTTAACGGCTTTTTCCTCTTTTCTCGACAAGTTGCTGGCGGGAATGCGCACAACCTGATCGTAGCGCACGTTATCCGGTAGCCCCGGATTGGCGTCTTTGATGGATTGGATGGAAGCGTTGTATTTTCGGACGAGCGAATACAGGGTCTGTCCGGGTTCAACGCGGTGCAGTACGTACAATTTGCCGTCTTTCTTTTCCATACCGAGTGAATCCGGCAGGATAGGGGCGGCCTGGGTAGCGAAGCTGGTCAGCCAGCCAGCTAGTAACAGCGGCATCAGTCGCTTCATGGCATTGGTGTCAAATAAAAACTGGTAATACACGTTGGGCTTGATGGAAAAATGAGCTGGTTTTGCCAGACGCAGAAGGAGCCGTTTCCGAATAACGGCAGGGCGTTTGATTCGGAGGTAGCGCCAGTCGTTGCAATAGCCTGGTCGGTGTGCTGATGTAGCCAGATACCTTGTCGACGGTCAGTGATCAACAGAAAGGAGCGGATCTGATCGTTTGTTTCACGATAATAATACGAAAAAATAAGTTTATCACCAACTTCTAAATAATCGACCGAATCGATGGGCTGGTGATTGGTTGTTTTTTTTATGAATCGGTCAACGACCGGCCACCAGGGGCTCGACGTTGTGTAGGAAACGGGAAATTGCAGCGCCGGATTGTGAACAAAAGACGGTTTTTTCGCGGATTCGACGGGTTCGCCGTCGGCCAATTGGAAGGCAATCAAAGGCAGCAATGCCGTATCGGTCAGGGAAACCCGCTGAGCCCAAACGTGTTCCGAATCAGCTCCCTTGAAAACGTGTTGCGGCCATTCCCAGCGGGTTCGGCCGGTTTTCAGGTCCACACCGCCCAGGGCGGTAGGAACGGGCAGCCGGTTGTTATCGAAGCGGTGGTATAGGGCAAAACCGTTCCAAACTCCAATCAATGCGCAGTGAAAGGGCAGATCCGGCTGAATTTCAGCAATAAGGATTCCTTCCGGCAGGGTTGCTGTTGCCAGCGTCAGCGTCTGGGTTTGCCGGTTTCGTAATTCGGCAACCAACAATCCCGGAGCGGTCTCGATCTCCTCAAAAATCAGCCGCCAGATTGGTTCAGCAAACGTTCGTTGGAAGGCAATGGGCAGTTGATTTGGATTCACGGTCGCAATGCTGGATGGTCATCGTTGGAATAATCGAAGCTCCGGTGCAGCGGTGTAAACCGAGTTCGGAGTATCTTGCGCCAAAATTACCGAAAATCAACCAATGAATATCCTCGGAATTATCCCGGCCCGTTACGCATCCACCCGTTTCCCGGCCAAGGCGCTGGCCGAAATTGATGGCAAAACCATGATTCAGCGCGTGGTGGAGCAGTCCTGGAAGGCCGAATCGCTCAGTCGGGTGGTGGTAGCAACCGATCACGAAGCCATTGCCGGACACGTTCGCTCGTTTGGCGGGGAGGTAATGATGACTTCCGAAAATCACCAAAGTGGCACCGACCGCTGTTTTGAAGTGATGCAGGCCGTCGGTGGCGATGTCGATTATGTGATTAATATTCAGGGCGATGAACCGTTTATCAAACCGGAACAGATTAATCTGCTGGCTTCGGTGCTGGACGGGCAGACCGAATTGGCAACCTTGGTAAAGAAAATTGACGATCTGCACGTGTTGACCAATCCGAGTACGCCAAAAGTAGTGTTGAACAGCCGGAGTGAAGCCCTGTATTTTAGCCGTCAGACGCTGCCCTATCTGCGGGAACGAAAACCGGAAGAGTGGTTGCAGTTTCACACGTTTTACAAACACATTGGTATTTATGCCTACCGGGCGGATATTCTGGGGCAAATCACGCAGTTGCCACCATCATCGCTGGAAACAGCCGAAGCCCTCGAACAGCTGCGCTGGTTGGAAAACGGCTACCGGATTCGCTGCGTGGTAACAGAACTAGACAGTTACGGCATTGATACTCCTGACGATTTGGGGCGATTGTTGAGCCGATAAAGTCATTGTAACTTGCCAACGGTCATTTGTTAATAGATGTTAAAAGTGAACCGGTCAAACAGTTTCGGGCGTTACCAAGTTGAATAAAGACAAGCTATTCAGTCAAACCACACAGAATTTAACTCCCATATCATGCAAAACTATTCCATCCTCTGGGCTGATGACGAGATTGATTTATTGAAACCCCATATTCTTTTTCTGAACAATAAAGGGTATACCATCACACCCGTGAATAGCGGTGCGGATGCGCTTGAAAAAGTGGATCAGGAAAATTTTGATCTGGTTTTTCTGGACGAAATGATGCCCGGGATGACGGGTTTGGAAACGTTGCAGCAAATCAAACAGATGCGCCCCAACCTGCCGGTGGTGATGATCACCAAGAGCGAGGAAGAGCACATCATGGAAGGGGCCATCGGCGCTAAAATTGCGGATTATCTGATCAAACCATTGAATCCGAATCAGATCCTGCTGTCGGTTAAGAAGATTCTGGATAACAAACGGCTGGTGACCGAGCGAACCAACCAGAGTTATCAGCAGGACTTCCGGAATTTATCAATGCTTTACAACGACCGGATCGATTTTGACGATTGGGTGGATATTTACAAGAAATTGATTTTCTGGGAACTGGAGTTGGATGGTACGCAGGATCGCAGCATGGCGGAAGTGTTCAACATGCAGAAAAGCGAAGCTAATTCGACCTTCTGCAAATTCGTGATGGACAATTACGAAGACTGGCTGAACGAACCGAAAATGGATAAGCCGATCATGTCGCACCAACTGATGCGGAAGAAAGTATTTCCGCTGCTGGAGCAGAATAATCCGCTTTTCTTCGTGTTGATCGACAACCTGCGGTACGATCAGTGGAAAGTCATTGAGCCCATCATGGCCGAATACTTTACGGTGGAAGAAGAGTCTTCGTACTATTCAATCCTGCCAACCACAACGGCGTTTGCGCGTAATTCCATTTTCTCCGGAATGTTACCGAGTGAGATGGAAAAGAAACACCCCGATCTTTGGGTAAACGACGACAACGAAGAAGCGGGTTTGAACAACAATGAGGACCAGTTTCTAAAACGCCAGATCGACAGCAGCCGGCTGAACATCAAGTTTTCATACAACAAGATATTGAATATCAATCAGGGCAAATCGCTGGTCGATAACTTCAACAACCTGATGCAGAACGATCTGAATGTGATCGTTTACAATTTTGTGGATATGCTTTCGCATGCCCGGACCGACATGGCCATGATCAAGGAACTGGCTCCCGATGAAGCGGCCTACCGTTCGATTACCCGTTCCTGGTTTAATCACTCACCCTTGCTGGAATTAGTGCGGAAGATTTCGGAGAAGGGCGGTCGCTTGATCGTCACTACGGATCACGGAATGATTCGGGTTCAGAAACCCGCCAAAATTGTTGGTTATCGGGATACCAACACAAACTTGCGTTATAAACAGGGTAAAAATCTGGGCTTCGACGACAACCACCTTTTTGTGTGCCGCAAGCCTGAAAACTTCTTCCTGCCCCGGATTCACGTTTCTACGGCTTACGTTTTCACGCTGGAGGATTATTTCTTTGCGTATCCCAACAACTATAACTATTACGTCAATTATTACCGGGATACTTTCCAGCACGGGGGCGTCTCGCTGGAAGAAATGATTATACCATTTGCCTACCTAAAGGCAAAATGAGTATAGCGTGAAGAATGATGAGTTAAGGGTTTGACCCTCTTCAACTCATCATTCTTCACGCTATACTATAAGCCTTGTTCGATCACTTTCCCATCTTCAACACGCAGGATGCGGGCGGGGTATTTGCGAAGAAAATCGTAGTTGTGGGTAGCCATCAAAATAGCGGTGCCGGAATTATTGATGGTCTGGAAAACCTGCATGATTTGTTCGCCAACGGTCGGGTCCAGGTTTCCGGTCGGTTCATCTGCAATCAGAATTTTGGGTTCGTTCAGCATGGCGCGGGCTACCACAACGCGTTGTTGTTCGCCACCCGACAACTGGTGAGGCATCTTTTTATGCAATGTTCCCAGTCCAACCTGCATCAAAACCTCCGAAATACGGTTTTTCATCTTGGTCTGATCAGTCCAACCCGTCGCTTTCAGGACAAACCGCAAATTGTCTTCGACGTTGCGATCCATAAAAAGCTGGAAATCCTGGAAAACAATCCCGATTTTTCGGCGCAGATACGGCACGTCTTTCGGTTTCAACTTTTCCAGGGCAAAACCGGCCACTAGGCCCGAACCAGCCTGTAACCACAGGTCGGCATACAGCGTTTTGAGCAGTGAGCTTTTTCCACTACCCGTTCGGCCAATCAAAAACACAAAATCTCCTTTGTTGATGTCAAAGGTCACACCGGCCAGCACAATGCGCCCACCTTGGTAAATATCAGCCTGACTCAGCGACAGAACGGGTTCGGTAGAAAACATTTTATTCAGTGAAGAGTGATGAGTTAAGAGCTAAGAGTTAAAGCAGAACAATTACTTTTCGAATGCGTCAGCCAACTCTTCACTCTTCACTCTTAATTCATAACTATTTTTTTGTTCCTGCTTTCTGGTGATCGGCCAGGAATTTAGCGAGACCACTGTCGGTCAGCGGGTGGTTGAATAAGGCAGAAATAGCGCTCAGCGGCCCGGTCATTACGTCGGCTCCTACTTCAGCGCACTGGATGATGTGCATCGGATGACGGACGGAAGCGGCCAGAATTTGCGTCCCGTAGCTGTAATTCCGGTAGATCAGGGCAATTTGCTCGATCAGTGCAACCCCGTCAAACGAAATGTCGTCCAGCCGACCGATAAAAGGGGAAACGTACGTAGCCCCGGCTTTAGCAGCCAGCAAGGCTTGCCCGGCCGAAAATACGAGCGTACAGTTTGTTTTGATGCCTTTTTCGAAAAAGTAATTAATGGCCTTAATCCCGTCTTTAATCATCGGGACTTTCACCACAATTTTATCGTCAATCTCGGCAAGTTCTTCGCCTTCAGCAATAATTTCCTGAAATGTTGTGGCAATCACTTCGGCACTCACATCGCCATCCACAATGTCACAAATGGCTTTGTAATGTTGCATGACGCTATTTTTGCCGGTAATGCCCTCCTTCGCCATCAGGGAAGGGTTGGTCGTTACGCCGTCCAAAATACCCAAATCCTGTGCTTCGCGAATTTCGTGCAAATTGGCCGTATCAATGAAAAACTTCATGGTATTAAAACTGGGATAACAAGGTATGAAGGAATATGATCTGTTCGAATCGACCCAAAAGTAAGGATAATCCGGAGATTTTTGTTTACCGATTACCGGTTTGTGAACGACCGTGTAGAAGCAACTGAATTTCGGAAAACAAAAAAAGGCAAACCGACATCTCACCGCTACGACCGCCTACCCTTGCTTCTGTCAAGACCTGGGGGATTCAGCAGGAGCTGGTAGTGCCTGTTTGCCGGGTGCAAAATTAAGAAATTATGCAGGAAATAAAAGTGTACCCGCTAATTTTGTGAGATTTTTGAGCCTTACCATATGATAAATACTCTTTTTAAAACCGTTTCAACGCATCGAATTGGGCGCAAAAAAACCGGTCGGCACATTGGCTGGTGCGTTATAGTCTTCACGATTATTGGGTTACAGGCCTGTACGTCGTCGGAAGAAAAACTGGCAGAAGGCCGTAGCCTGATGCAGCAGGGCAAGTTTCGGGAGGCAATCCAGCCGTTGAATGCAGCCATTGACGCCGACACCAAAAATTACGAAGCGTTCAACAGCCGGGCGGTGGCCTATTTTGAGTTAAAAGACTACGAAAATGCGCTACTGGATTACGAGCAGGCTATTCAGCTGAACGCGGAGTTTTACAAACCGTATTATAACCGGGCGAAGCTGAAAACGGCGCGGGGCGAAACCGATGCGGCTTTGAAGGATTTCTCGGAAGCGATCCGCCGGGCTCCCGACCTTTCGGATATCTACCTGGATCGGGGGCAGTTGTTTGCCAATTCCGGAAACCTGACCTCTGCTTTGTCGGATTTCAACCAAGCCATTCAGCTTGAACCGAAAAATTCGCTGGCGTATTTCAACCGGGGCAATATCCGTTTTCAGCAGGATCAGTTCGCCGAAGCGCTGGAAGATTTCACCAAAACCGTCCAACTGGATGCTAAATTTGGGAAAGCCTTTAACGCATTGGGGGTTACCCAAGCCATGCTGAACCAGCGGGAAAAAGCCTGCCTGAGCCTGAAGCAGGCTCAACAACTTGGCTACACGGAAGCTCAGGCGTATATTACCGAATACTGTCAATGAATAGAAGCAAGAGGCAGGACTCATGAATGGGGAGTGCTCGCTGCCCTCAACCGTCTGGTGGGCCTTGTATTCAATGATTCTTACCGCTTGCTTCATAACTCTTACCTCTTATGCGCAAAGCGATCGCGATTGCCTTCGGGCTGCTTTTTCTACTTTTTGCGGTTTTTCAGTATAACGACCCAGATCCGCAAGTGTGGGTACCGATTTACGGTTGTGCTACAGTGGCCAGTTTCATGGCGTTGGGCAATACCATCCGTCCCTGGTTTTACGTTGTCGCTGGCCTGGCTTATCTGGTGGGAGCCATTTCCCAGTGGCCCTCGGCTTTCGAAGGGTTTTTGCTCGACGAAATGGGGATGAAAACCATCAACATTGAACTGGCCCGCGAATCCGGCGGTTTGGCAATCTGTGCCATTGCCATGTTCATTCTGGCGGCAATAACGCGCAAATAATCGTGAGGAAGCGGAGTTTGTTGCGCCGTTTTTGGTCAAAAAATAACTTCATGGTCCCGGCGGTCGATGCATTATTCCTATAAACGGAATCTTCGGCTATTGGGAGTGGATGCAACATACCGCTCCTTCTCCCGAAAACTTAAAAAAAGAAACCTGCCGGTTCGGGCGCAGAGCCTTCACCGACAGGTTCACGCTAAAAGAGTTAGAACACGCTGATTACAACGTCAGGCGCTGTTTATCTTTGAGCAGTACTTCCTTCAACTTTTGATACGGAAGCTGTTGCGGTGAAACCTTGTTGTTGATCGCGAGCACTGCTGCCGTAGCCGCCGACTGGCCAAGAATCATAAACACGGGTTCCATCCGAATCGACCCGTACGCAATGTGCGAACTCGACACGCAAACGGGCACCAACAGGTTGCGACATTCTTCCTCTTTAGGCAGAATCGATCCGTAGGCAATGGAGTACGGTTTGTCGGGGTGCACGCCAATATCGCCTTCATTCTGCACAAAACCGTCGGCTTTCACGTACCGCTGCGAGTTGTGCGCATCAAGCGCATACGACCCCATCCCGATTGGGTCAGGCACCACCGTTTTACCCAGCGCATCGGCTTCCTTCATCACGAAGACTCCTTTCATCCGCCGAGCTTCCCGGATGTAGAGCTGGTGGGGCCAGTTGCCATTATCCGTAAATTCATCCTTTGCCAAGCCCCATTCTTTCACCTGGTCCTGTACATCTTTGGGCATTCGCGCATCGTTGGCCATGAAATACAGCAGCCCCTTTTGGTAGCGTTCGTGGTCTTTGATGATCTGCTTCCGGCGCTCGTAGGTGGCTTCGGGATAGTCATAGTTTTTGCCGATGTAGTCCGAACTGAACGGGCCGTGGTTGTTGGTGTCGGTTTTGCGGTTGGGGATGGGGTCAAACTTCTGGAAAGTTTCGCGCCAACCTGCTTCGAACACTCGCGCCAGCAGCTCGTACCGGGCTGGATCGTAGCCTTCCGGTTTGGGGAAGGGCACACGGTTGTCGGGGTGGTTGCTCATGCACATCCGGAAGCAGTACGCCTGAATTTTGTGGTCGCCCGAACCTTTTTCGCCGGGTTTATCCGCCGAAATCTCGGGCAGCAGGCCACTGGCCGGATCGTTCGGTACTTTGTAGGGACTGACGTTAGTTTTGAAATGGTGGCCGTGTTGAAAAACTTCCGGCTGCACGCCGTTCCAGGTTTCGCCATAGACCTGATTAGCTTCCCGACCCACGTGGTAGCTGACGCCCGCAGCCGCCATTAGGTCGCCCTCGTAGGTGGCATCGATGAACATGGCTCCTTCGTAAACCGTACCGCTCAGGGTTCGGATGGACTGAATCTTGCCCCCTTTTTTGGTGATACCTTTGGCCGAACGGTCGAGCCATTCGTCGCGGTAAATAGGCAGCTTGTATTCTTTGACGAAATCCTCAAAAACCTGTTCGGCGGCATGAGGCTCAAAGATCCACATGGTGCGGTTGGAGCCATCCAGGGCGGGAGTTCCCTGACCTTTATTACCGTATTCATTCTGTTTCTGCCACTTCCAGGAGTCGGGTTTCTGGTAGTGCTGGTAGAGTCGGTGGTAGAACTCGCGGGAAAGCCCGCCGATGACTTCTTTATTGCCTGTATCAGTGAAGCCCAGGCCACCCGATGACAGTCCACCCAGGTGTTTATCGGGCGAGACAACAATGACGGTTTTTCCCATTTTTTTGACTTGCACGGCGGCCGTGACCGCAGCCGAGGTGCCGCCATAGACAATCACATCGGCTTTGCGAACGACCAGCGGTTGTTTCTCCAGTGCAGTGAAACTGGTTAAAAAGGCCGTCAACCCGCCCAATAAGGCTATCGCGTATCTTCTTTTCATGTTAAAATCAATAGTCTGTTTTATAAAGTAGGTAGCTCGTAAAAATTACCGAAAGGCGGTTTACTACCGGATTAGGTATTTATCAATTGTTGCAGGTAAGTCGGGTAATTTTTTCCTTGCCCATCCCCAATCGTGATGCTATCGCCGAAGCAGACGATGCGGTTACGCAATAGCTGATTCTGCGTCAGGAAGGTATAGATTGCCACCGCCATCGTGCGGTAACCATCCGGCGTTGGGTGAATACCGTCTGTTTTCTGGCTGTTGGATTCGTTTTTAATCAAACTACTGGCATCCAGTCCAATATTACCCACTTTCTCAAAAATGTGGTGCATGTCGAGCAGCGGCAGTTTGTGGTCAGCAGCAACTTTTCGGATGGTATCGTTCACCCGGGTTTTGCGAGCGGCATGGCCCTCGGGCTGGTAAAACGCCGGATCGTGGCGGGTCATCAGATACGGTTCATAAACCGGCAAAATGGTCATCAGCATCACCTGACTCCGGGACGCCAGCAAAGCCGAAACGAGCTGCCGAAGGTTCTTTTCGTATTCCGGCAGCGGAACGTGCTTTTTGCTGTTCATGTCGTTAGTCCCCGCCATCAGAATGGTGAGCTCGGGCTGGTGGACCAGGCAATCTTTCTGAATGCGGGCCAGCAAATCGACGGTATTGTTCCCACCGACACCCGCGTTGATAACCGTTATTGGCTCTTGCGGCTTGAAAGGCGCAGGAAGCGTATCCAGTTGGCCGACCAGCGGAGCAGCCACCAGGGCCTGTTGCAGAAAAGTCCGGCGTTGCATGTTGAGGATTGATTAGAAAACAAGCCGGAAGATGGGATTGCCCACGTCCGGCTTGTCGATAACTAGGTTTATGTCAAAAATCAATAGCCTGGATTCTGCGTGAGCAGCGGATTGACATCCCGCTCGGTCTGCGGAATCGGGAACAAATAGTGATACTCGTTCACCACAATGCTCGGATTCTGGGCTTTCATGGCGCTAATGAGTCGCTTGGTGCGGGCCAGATCATACCAGCGGTGTCCCTCGAAAGCCAGCTCCAGACGCCGTTCCAGCAGCAGGCTGTCGCGGAACTGCGCCTGGCTCAGGTTGGGCGTCAGGTTGGGCAGCCCCGCCCGGTTACGAATCCGGTTGATGGTCGAGTAGGCAGCCGCATTATTCGCTGTCTGTTCGTTGAGGGCTTCCGCGTACATCAGCAGCACATCGGGGTAGCGAATAATGGGATAATTGTTCCCGCCATCACTGTTACTGGTCGCCGTGGGGTCCAAGTATTTATAAACGTAACAGGGAAACAGCACGCTGGCCGGAGCCGCCGGGGTTCCCGTGGTGCTGTAGAGTCGCAACGTTACGTTTCGGCGCTTATCGTCCGGGCGATAGGTGCGGTACAGGTTTTCGGTCGGGGGATCATCACCAAAGCCAGCCACCCCATTCAGGCGGTCAAAATTGGGCCGCATGTAGCCCTGCATCCAGCTTCCTTCACCAAATCCGCCATTGAGTGCCTGGATTTCAAATACGGCCTCCTTGCCATTTTTGTTGGCGATCACAAAAGCGTCGGCAAAGTTGGCCCACAGGTCATAGACGCCGAGGTCAATCACTTCTTTGGCTTTGGCGGATGCCTTGGGCCAGTCTTGGCGGGTCAGATACACCTTCGCAAGAAATGCTTTAGCCGCTCCTTTGGTGGCCCGGCCTCGGTCGGCGGCCGTGTAAGAAACCGGCAATACGCTTTCGGCTTCGGTGAAATCCTGAATGATCTGGGCATAAACCTCATCGACGGACGCCCGCGCTACATTCAGGTTATTGAGAGAGGTGGTTTCCGTTATGACCAAAGGAACTCCGCCGAACAGTCGTACGAGTGTGAAATAATAGAAACCCCGCATAAATTTGGCTTCGGCCAAATAGCGGTTTTTCAACTCGTTATCCATGTCGATGGCCGGAACGCGAGCCAGTACGGTATTGGCCCGGTTGATAGCCGCATACGTGGTTGACCAGAGCGACTGAAACGTGACGGTGGCGGGGGTAAAAGTATACCGATCGAGGTCATTTTTAGGCTGATTGGCCGTTGATCGTCCGTTGCCCCATTCGGAGTCATCGGTGGCCTGGTCCTGCAAAATCCACATGACCTGACTGTATAAGTTCTGAGAACTCAAAGGGTCATAGACCGAACTGACGGCTGCTTTGGCGTCGTCCGCATTCTTATAAAAATTAGCCGGAGTAAAGCTGGCTTCGGGTCTTTGTTCCAGTACTTCACAGGCCGACAACAGCCCCAGAAGTAGCAGAAAAACAGGAATATTCTTTTTCATGACAGTGCGAAGTTAGGGGTTAAAAACCAACGTTTAGGCCGAACAGCAACGTCTTGGCCGCCGGATAACTGGCGTAGTCGAAGCCCTGGCTGCGGCTGTCCTGACCAAAGCGGTTGACCTCCGGATCATAGCCCGAATAGTTGGTCCAGGTCAGAAAGTTCTGGGCCGTTACATACGCCCGAACCGACTGGATTTTCAGGCTTTGAATCACCGAATTGGGCAGGTTGTAGGCTAGTTGCAGGTTCTTCAGACGGAGGTAGGATCCATCCTCAATCTGCCGGGTTGAGATCCGGTTGGCCGGGCGTGTTGTGGAAGCTCGTGGAATGTCCGTATTAGTATTGGTCGGCGTCCAGCGGTTGAGCATGTCCCGGGTCTGGTTGGTGGTTGCGTTCAGGTATTCAAGCTCAAACCGGTTGGCGTTCAGGATATCATTTCCGTAAACGCCCTGAAAAAAGGCGGTGAGTTCAAAACCTTTGTAAGAGAACGTGTTGCTAATACCGCCTATAAATTTGGGTTGCGCCCGGCCAATGATGGTGCGGTCGTTATCGTCGATCTTTCTGTCTCCGTTCAAATCCAGGTATTTGCGGTCACCCGGTTTTCGGGCCTGGGGATCGCTCAAAGCCGCCAGTTCGTCGGTGGTCTGGTACAGGCCGTCCGTAACGTAGCCGTAAAACGAACCCAGTGGTTCGCCCACGCGGATGATACCGGAGTTCAGGTTTTGGCCGATATTGGCTACCCCGCCGGCAAAAATCTGCGAAACCCCGCCAATGTCCAGCACTTTGTTGCGATTGAGCGCAAAGTTGACATCGGTATTCCAGCGAAAAGCCCCGTCGATGTTGCGCGATGACACGCTGATTTCCACCCCTTTGTTCTGAACTTTTCCGAGGTTCTTGATGGCGCTGGCATACCCCGACGTACTCGGAATGGTGATGTCCAGCAACAAATCCCGGGTACGCTTCAGGTAAGCGTCGGCGGTCAGGGTGATGCGGTTGTTCAGCAATCCAACATCGACGCCAATATCGGCCTGGGTGGTTGTTTCCCACGACAAGTCGGGGTTGGCAATCTGGTTCGGTCCCAAACCGGTCGAAACCGTCCCGCCAAATACGTAGTTCTGCGTTCCGAGCAGCGAATAAGCGGGGTAGTTACCAATGCCATCCTGATTCCCGGTCATCCCATAGGTGGCCCGCAATTTCAGATCGCTCAGGACTCGAACGTCTTTCATAAACGATTCTTCGGAAATCCGCCAGGCGAGGGCACCCGAGGGGAAATAACCGTAGCGATTGTTGGAACCGAAGCGCGAAGAACCATCCGCCCGGAACGATGCCGTTAAGAGGTATTTGTCTTTGTAGCCGTAATTGACACGGGCCAGATACGATTGCAGTCCCCAGGTGCCAATGCCCGATTCGGGCGTCAGCGGCACCGATCCTGAAGCCAGATTCCCCGAACCCAGGTTATCGTTGACAAAATTACGGGAGCTAGCGCGGCTGCTTTCAAACCGGCTGGCCTGTTGCGTAAAACCGAGCAGCGTCGTTACGTTATGAACTGATCCAAAGGTACGGGTGTAGGTCAGCAGGTTCTCGTTCAGCCAGGTCAGCGCCTGCGAGTTGTAGATGGAAGCGCTGCCGCCCTGCGCCAAACCGCTGGAAACGGAGCGGGGTAGGTACGAATCCTGTTTTTGCAGTACCCCGTCAATGCCGAGTGAAACGCGCAGGTCCAGTCCATCCATAATTTGATAATCGCCAAAAACGGTACCGAAAATCCGGTAGGCCGTATTGCGGTTTTTGCTGTCCAGGGCCAGCGCGACCGGATTATCCGCCGTAAAAGCAAAGGCTGGATCGGTGATCAGGTAAGCACCGCTGGCCGTGCGGACGGGCAGAATGGGCGGAAATTGCAGGGCAGCCATCGTCACCAGACCCGCGCTCCCCAGACTACCGTCCGTTCGCGACTGGTTGGTTAGGGTCCGGTTGACGGTCAGGCTATTGCCGATTTTAATCTTGCTGGTCAGCTTCCGGTCCAGGTTAACCCGCATGGAGTATCGATCAAAATCCGAGTTGGCTACGATACCATCCTGTTTGAAATAGCCCCCGCTGATGGCGTATTGGGTTTTTTCATCCCCACCGCTGATCGACAACTGATAATTTTGGATGGGTGCCTGCCGAAAGATTTCGTCCTGCCAGTCGGTTCCTTCGCCAAACGCATCGACCTGAGCCGGGGTATAAACCGCCGGTCGGCCTTCGTTGGTATTGGCTTCGTTAACCAGCTGGGCATACTCCCGCGCGTTCAGCACGGGATACTTCCGGCGAACGCTTTGCACACCGTAGTAGGTTTCCAGGCTGATGGTCGATTTGCCGGCTTTTCCGCGTTTGGTTGTAATGATTACGACGCCATTGGCTCCCCGCGACCCATAAATAGCCGTTGAAGAAGCATCTTTCAAGACCGAAATGGACTCGATGTCGCTGGGATTCAGGGTGCTCAACACGTTAAAGCTGGAACCGCTGCCCACTCCGTCATTTTTAAACGGAATGCCGTCAATCACGTAAAGGGGTTCGTTATCGCCCTGAATGGAGTTGCCGCCCCGGATGCGAATACTCGTGCTGCCGCCCGGGGCGCCGGAGTTCTGGGTAATCTGAACGCCCGCGGCCCGACCCTGCAACGCCTGATCAAGCGAGGTCACGGCTACTTTGCGAATTTCTTCTACGGGTACCGTGGAGACGGCACCGGTCAGGTCACTCTTTTTTACCTGACCATACCCAACCACCACCACTTCGCTTAGGGCCTTGGTATCGGGCACCAGTTGAACGTTGATTACCGAACGGCTTTTGACAATTTGCTCCTGGCTGACGTAGCCCACAAAACTGAAAATAAGCGTTGTTTCGTCGTTGGAGACATCGAGTCGGTAGCTTCCTTCTGCGTCGGTGGTGGTACCACGGGTGGTTCCCTGAATAACGACGCTAACCCCCGGTAAGCCCTCGCCCGTTTCGCTGGTCACCTTCCCCGTAATGGTTTTATCCAGGGATTGCTGGGCGAAGGTATTCGAACTCTGTATGGGAGTTGCAAAAGGAAGTTCCAGGCGGTTTTCACCCGTGGGATTGGGCGTGCCGTCGAAACCGTTTTTAGCATCACGTTTTGCCGGAAAAATAACGTAAGCATCCCGGTTGACTTTTTTAAACCGTAGCCCCACCGGTTGCAGAATCCGGGTCAGATTGCGTTCGAGGGAGTTTTTTGAATTCAGCTGGTCGGCGGGTACACTGAGGCCTTCCAGCAGTTTTTCCTCAAAAAGCAGATCAATATGGTGGTGGTGTTTAAGCTCCATCAAGGCGTCCCGCAAACTGATGGTCTTCGGCTGGCGTATTTCTTCGGTTCGCTGTGATAAGGGATGGTGGGCCAGCAATTGCGCCGACAAAGGACTGGGAATCGATAAACCCCAGGCGATTCCGGCCACCAGAACAGGTAACTGTAAGGGTCGAATCATAATAAATAGAATAAGGAAATAAGCGATTTAGTGGGAAGAAACGAGTTCGTAGGTGTCCGGCGGACCTTCCCGGTGTTTCACCTTCATGTTCAGCATATCGCACAGGATGGGCAGAATCTCGTCGGCGGAGCGGGCTTTGAACGTGCCCCCCAGGGTTCGTCGGGCCAGGGTGCTGTCCTGAATGACAAACCGAACGCCAAACCGTTCGGTGAGTTGGTCGGCAATTTCTGACATGGCGGTATTTTGGAAAATAAACCGGTGTTCTTTCCAGGCACTGTGCTGACTAACCAGTTGCCGGTGGTGCAGGGTGAGCTGCCCTTGTCGGGATAACTTGACGATATCCCCCGGTTTGATAATGAGCGGGGTCATAGCCTGGTCTTTTAAACGGACCTGTACTTTACCTTTGTTGAGAACCACCTTACTGCCCCGGCTGCGGCTGTAAACGATAAACTCCGTGCCCAATACCTGAACTTCCAGGTTGTCGGGGGTATGAACAACAAAGCGTCGATGATCTTTGGTGTGTTTTACCGCGAATTCGGCCTCGCCGGTTAACCAGGCTTGCCGATCTTTCTGGCCCAGGTTGAAGCGGGGAATTTTCAGGCTGGTATTCGCATTCAGGGTCACCCGGCTTTCATCCGGAAGCGTAAATGAGCGAATTTCACCGTAAGCGGTTTGGTAGTGGCGGTACAGCAGGTCGTCCTTGAAAAATAAGGCGCTTCCGGCGCTGGCCAGCAGCAGTACCGAAGCCGCCAGTCCCCAGAAAAACCGCCTGAATGGGGTGGAGTTCAGCGCCTGATCGGGCAGGGGTGAAGACGGTTCCGCAGAGACCTGACGTTGCTGCAATGACTTGCGGTAAGCCACATCGGCATCGGGCAAAAATTGTGGGTTTTCCCGTTCCCATTCTTCGAGCCATTGAAAATACAACTCCTGATTTTCGGGTGCTTCGAGCCATTCTTCAACCAGACTTTTCTGCAGCGGAGAGGCTTTCCCTTCGAATACATTCAGGATCGTCTGTTTGGATAAGGTAGGTTTCATACGTTGAAAAATGTAGCCATGAGAACGAGTTGAAAAAAGGGCTTTAACCCTTGCTCGGCCGCCCAAACACCAAGTCCTAACAGACCCGACAACAACCCATAATGACGCAAAGACTGCCGCAGAATGGTCAGTACTTTGGTAATGTGACCTTCAACGGTTTTAATGGATAGCTGTAGTTCCTGGGCAATAGCGCCATTCTTTTTCCCTTCAAACCGGCTCATGATGAATACTTTCTGGCTCTGGGGAGGTAAAGAGCGGATCGTTTCTTCAATCCGGATGGATAACTCGTTGTATTGCAAAAGATGCTGTGGCGTATTGACGGTATCCAGTTCGAGCCGGTCGTCGGTGATGAATTCGTGCCGAAGCTCGGACCGCAGGTGGGCAAAGGCCGCATGGCGGACGGAGGTGAACAAGTAAGCCCGGTACGAAGTGGTTACAGAACGATGCAACTGCTTTTGCCAGAACTGAGCGAAAACATCAACTACCAGATCTTCGGCCACTTCCTTGGAGTACACAAACCGAGCTGCATGGCTGCACAGTGGACCATAATACCGCTTGAAAAGAAGCTGGTAACCGCTTTCGGGATTCTCCTCAAAGGCTTTGCGGATGAATACTTCCGAATCCACCAACGCGGACCCGGATTGGCCCTCGCCCGGTTCCTCGCTGGCCGAATTGACCGGTACTCCTTTAGGGCTGGAAAATTGGAACGTATCTTCCGGGTTGGCCGAACGATTCATAAGCAGCTTCAGAACAGTCTTTTTGTATAAGAGTATTTTTCGCGGGAATACCCTTGGTCATTTCAATAAATTTTCACAATTCATTCTGGAAATAATACCGAAGGGCGGGTAAAAGCGGGTTTGGAGGGCAATGGGCCGGCCACCGCAACGCAGCGAATTAGATGGATGGGGTGGAGCAGCAATGGCGCAAACAAATTGGAAAGGTCAATAAGCACAAAGCGGTGTCAACGCGCGTTGACACCGCTTTAGGGACTTTTACAAACATCAAGATGGCCCCGGTTTAGGGCCCTTTCTCGGTTTACATGCTTGCGGCATTAAACTGGATACCATCCAGCGCAAATAGCGGCTTGCTGCCTGCGTTCGGATTAACAAACACAAAAAACAGTTTGTGCAAACCGCTAACCGGCGTTTTGATGGCGATATCAACGGCTTCCATCTTGTTACTTTTCACGTCGCCGGAACCCAGCAGCGTGCCCGTCGGAGAGTCGAGCCGGATTTCGAGCTTACCACCAGCCATGTATTGCGACGAAGCCGATCCCATCACGGTCAGGCCGCTGATCCCGGACAGATCAATGTCGTTGAAGGCAATATAACCGTTGTTGGCGGTTCCAAAAACGACTTCATTGCCGGTAGGCAGTTTGTATCTGGACGCATCTTTGCTATTGTCGAAAGAAGCCGCTTTCATTTTCGCACTACGGAGAGCCACGGTTGAGGTGCCCGTCAGCGGACCAATCACGTTGCTGCCTTTGTCGGTGTAGCTGGCCGAGAACAAATACGAACCGTCTTTTTCTTTGGCCGATGTGGTATACGAGCCTTTCAACGGTTTCCGATCGGCGGCTTTCTTGTCACCCAACGACATAATGTAGCTGACCATTTCTTTGGCTTCATCTTCTTTCACCTGCGGGTGGGCGCTCATGGCCTGCTCACCCCAGACACCGCCACCGCCTTCGATGACCTTCCGGGCGAGTTTATTGACGATCTCTGTCCGGCGTTCTTTCGCGTATTTCTTGGCTACATCCTGATAGGCAGGTCCAATCGATTTTTTTTCGATGCTGTGGCAGGCTTTACAGTCACTGAGTTCAATCAGGCGTTTGCCGGTTGCAAAACCGACGTTGGCCTGGTGGCCCTGCGCCAGCAGTGTTTTGTCGAAGCCTTCCAGGTAGTTTATCGTCATCGTCACATCTTCCGGACTGATCTTACCCGTTGCCAGGCTGCCGTCTTCCTTGTCGGCCACCTTTACTTCGTATTCAACGGGTTTGTTGTCAAAGTAGAATGTTTTGTTGCCCTTCACGGCAACTTCCACTTTTGGCGTTTCGTTACCGACCCGAACCTCGAGTTGCTTGATCGATACGTTTCCGGCTGCGTCGGTTACCTTCAGCGTCGGCTGGTAAACGCCCGGTTTGGCGTAAGTAAAGGTCGGATTGGGCTGGGTACTTTTCGGTAAACCTTTGCCAAACGTCCACTCGTATTTGATGGCGTCGCCGTCGTAATCCTGCGACCCTTTCGAGGAGAATCGTACGGCCAGCGGAGCAGCACCTACCAGTTGATTGGCACTGGCCAGGGCCACCGGTTTGCGGTTTCCGGCGTTGTAGGTAATGTGCGTCAACCGGGCGTCGTCGTTCTGGGCAAACCAGTTCTGGCCGTATTCCAGTACGTACAGCGAACCGTCTTTGTGGAATTGCATATCGATGGGGTGACTGAATTTCGTGTTGGGCATAAAAGTTTCCATCTTCACGAAATCGCCTTCTTTGGTCATCGTTACCGGGTGAATCCAGTCGCGAATCCAGTCGTAGGCAAAGAATTTACCGTCGTAATGGCGCGGAAACTTCACCGCGCTATTTTCGTAATCATCATAATAATACACCGGGCCACCCATCGCGTTCCGGCCGCCTTTGCCTACTATCGCACCAAATTCCGGTGAGTCGGCGTACGGGTAGTAAATAAACGCTTTCTGAGCGGGGGGCAATTCCCGCAGACCCTGAATCCGCTGCGAGGGGTTAATCGGTTTTGCCGGGTCGTACAACGGACCGGAGGTGCTGTCGGCAAAATTGAACTGGCGGTAGGGGCGGTTGTCGGCAACAAACAACGGCCAACCGTAATAACCGGCTTTGCGCGCTTGGTTTACTTCATCGTGACCCCGTGGTCCAAAGCGGTCGAGGTCGTTGGCGGCATCCGGGCCAACTTCGCCCCAATACAAATACCCCGTGCGCTGATCAACCGAGATGCGGTACGGGTTGCGGTTTCCCATTACGTAAATTTCGGGCCGGGTGTTGGGGGTTCCTTTCGGAAACAGGTTTCCTTCCGGAATGTCATACGTACCGTTATCGAGCGGTTTGATGCGCAGGATTTTTCCGCGCAAATCCATCGTATTGCTTGAGGTTGTCAGCGCGTTATACCCTTCACGGCCCGGGCGGTCGTCGGATGGGCTGAAGCCTTTGGACTCGAAGGGGTTGGTGTCGTCGCCCGTCGACAGATAGAGGTTCCCCGATTTGTCCCAGGCAATTGAACCGCCAGTGTGGCAGCATTTATCAGCCCGTTTCACCGGTACACGCAACAATACCTGCTCGGTTTCGGATTTCAGCTCATCTTTTTCGGCGTCAAATTTAAACCGGGATAAGTGCTGGGCCGTATCGGCTTTCCACTTGGCCGCGTCGGGCGAGTAATAAAGGTACAACCACTGGTTGTCTTTGAACTTCGGGTCGATGTTCATCCCCATCAAACCGTATTCCTGCTTGGTATATACCGGCAGGTTGGCAACAACCTTCACGGCTTTGGTTTTGGGATCATAGAGTTTCAGAGCACCTTTGCGTTCGGTAAACAACACTTTTCCGTTGTCGAGTACCACCAGTTCGGTCGGTTCGTCCAGTTTTTCGGCCAAGATTTCCCGGTTGAAGCGGTTTTCTTCCGGAAACGGCATCGTTTTAGCCTTGGCATAGTCCAGTTTCGTGGCCGCTACCGACTGAATGCCGCCGAGCAGGTGCTTCAGGTAAACGGGATTGGTAAACGTTTCGTCAGGGTGACCAAAATTGGTGTAAAACACCTTCCCACCGTCGTAATCGTGGTACCACGACATTGGGTGATTGTCACCCATCTTCCCTTCTTTGTACGTTTTCTCATCGATTTTGACGAGTACCTTTACGTCGGGATTGACGTTTTTGAAGTCGTAAAATTCGTCCTTGATTTTCCAGCGATCCGGAAAGCCGAACATCGACGCGTGTTCTTTGTTGGTCACATACGCTTCGCCTTCCTGTACGTTGGGATTGCCGGGGTGGCTGGCAAAATACCCGCCAACCAGCTTGCCATACCAGGGCCAATCGTATTCGGTATCGGCGGCTGCGTGAATCCCGACGTAGCCACCCCCCGCCTGGATGTAGCGTTCAAAAGCAGCCTGTTGCTGATCGTCCAGTACGTCACCGGTGGTGCTGAGGAAAATAATTGCACTGTAGCGTTTCAAATTGTCTTCGGTGAACTTCGCCGAATTTTCGGTGGTGTCGACCGCAAAACCGTTCTCTTTTCCCAGTTTCATGATGGCCACTTTACCGGCCGGAATGGAGCTGTGGCGGAACCCTTTGGTTTTGGAGAATACCAGCAATCGTTTCTGGGGCGTTTGAGCCACGGACCATACGGCCGACAGGGCCAGACAGCATACCAACATCCATGACCGGAATGCCCGCGACCGAAACGAAGATTGATGAAATGAAGAATACATAGAGGTTAGTTAAAAAGGAAAACCGCCTTATAAAAATTCGGATTTCAAATAGACTTTTACAAAGCTTCAAAAGTACAAAAAAAACGGTTCTGATAGCCAAGCTTGTGCTGTATCTTTGCGGGGCAATCATTTAAGTTTTCGAATGGAATTTACACACCTTTTGACTCAAGTCGTGGCCGACGATTCCCTGCACGCCCGTTGGCTGAATACCCTGTCGATGATGGAGAATACCGGCGCCCGGAAAATTTCGGCGGCCGAGCCCAAAACTATGGTCGATTTGCTGATGCTCAAACACGCAGCCGAGGAAGCCCGGCACGCTTATTACCTCAAAAAACAGATTCAGAAACTGTCGAAAAGCGACTGCCCGACCTACGAGTCCGTTTATTTGCTGGCACCAACCGACAGCCATGCGTACCTGAATCGGCTTGACGTACAGGTATGCCGGTATTTAAAATCTACCCTGGGTTTTTCAGGGGCTGAGCTGAAGTACGCGGCTTATCTGCTGGTAACCTACGCCATTGAGGTGCGGGCCGATGAATTGTATCCGGTTTATCAGGATGTGCTGACCGAAGCAGGTAGTAAGGTCAACGTGCGGTCGATCATTGTTGAGGAAGAGGGTCACCTGGCCGAAATGCTGCGGCAAATGGATACCTTTTTTGGCGACAACTGGCGAACGCATGCCGAGCAGGCCGTGGCGATTGAGACGGGGTTGTACAATGCCTGGTTGGTGAGCCTGACAAGGCTGAAAAAAAACGATGCGGTAAAGGAAAACTAATTTTCGTAAGTTTGTGTTTCAATCTTAGTACACGCATCTGGGGACGACCGGAATTGACAGCTTGATGAGGCTGCGTGTAAGCATGTCGGGAGTTGAGGGCATTTCCTGTATAACAAACCTTCGAACAATAACTGGCGAATATAACTACGCCATGGCTGCCTAATCCGGAGGATTAAGCAATAGCCATTGTCTCCCCAGCTTCTGTGCTGCTGGCTGGATCAGGAGGCATCGACTCGCGGCACTGGCTCGGTTTATGGTGTTAACGGCCGAGTGAGACACAAGCACCTACGGATGAGGTTTGGCCTGATGCGAGCCTGACCGATTCCCGACAATCCCAATCGCAGCTAAACATGTAGAAAGCACGACGGTTTCCTTGTCTGGACCAGGGTTCGACTCCCTGCGTCTCCACCAAATGCCCCTCTGAGACACTTTTAGAGGGGTATTCTATTTTTTGGGGTCAAGCTTGGGGCGAATAATTTGTATATGGCCCCGCAACCGTCAACAGTTGGTTGACAAAGGTATCGCTGTTGCGGGAACGGTTTACAAAAGGAGGGCCAGCTGGTTTTCTATAGGTATGTTGTCATTTACCGGTTGTCGGTAGCAATAGCAAATGCCCCAAAATAGCCGTGATGGCTTAGGCTGATCGGAAAGGTTGTTGTACTCCCGGTCGAGCTACAAAGCTGGACGGAAGGGACGCCAACCTCATCTTTCAATAACTGAAACGCGGAGTGATTTAGCGCAAAATGGCTTGTGCAAAATTGCTTTACAGCCTGCCGAAGATGTTCGTGCTGGTGAGAGTAAGCAGCACAATTAAACGGAATGATTTGGTGACTGAAAGCGGGAGGGTAATCAGCTGGTAATGCCACACTCGCAATGTAATGTGGTGTTCGTCGTGACCAGGTCAGGTACTCGTTTTGGTAAAAAACGCATCCCTCAATCGTCTCGTCCGAAACGCTAATTGAATGGCAGGCTAATTTCTGAGGGGCAAAAAAGGGTTGACCGGTCTGGCGAACGATTAGCTTATACGCACTTTCTTTCATGCTCCAAAGCGTCCAAACCATCTGCTCCGGGTGACTGGCCGAACGAATAAGACGCTGTTCGTCAGCCGTGAAGATTTTTTGTAGGAATCCCCGGCGTTTCCAGTTACTTTCCTGTTGCGCGCGTGCCAGATCGACAATATCATTCCCGACCATTTTCCGCTACTTTCTGCTGAATGATTTCGATCGCAGCGCCGACCGTTAGCATCCGCTCCATGGACTCGTTGTCAATTTCGATGCCGTATTTTTCTTCAACATCCAGCGCCACATCAATCAGGTTCGCCGAATTAATTTTCAAGTCATTAATAAAGTGGGTCTGTTCGGTCAACTGCTCAAAGGCCGACTCATCTTGAACATACGGTTTAATGATGGTTTTTAGAGCGGTAACTAATTCGTCATTCGTCTGCATAGAGGGATGGTGCTAAAACTGATATTTCTTTAAAATAACACATGCATTGACATCGCCGAACCCAAAATTGGCCTTCGCGATTATATTAACCGGTTTTTGAATGTACTGTTGCGGAATTTTATTCGAATCAATCAGGGCAGTGATGGTCGGATGCGGATCGTCGCAATTGATGGAAGGATAAATAAAACCCTCATGCAACTCCAGCACGGCTGCAACGCATTCAATGCTGCCGGCTGCGCTTAGACAATGCCCAACCATTGACTTCAACGAATTGATAAAGGGAAAGTTCGAACCACGACGCCCTAAAGCTGTTGCCCAGCCGTTTACTTCGTCAGGATCTTTGCTCGTAGCCGTCAGGTGACCATCGATCAGATCAATTGCTTCGGGTTGGATGCCGGCCTGTTGGAGCGCCTGCTGGATGCAGCGCTGGATGGCGTTTGCATTGGGGGCTGTCATTGATCCACCATTCCGTTGTCCGCCCGAATTGACATGTCCGCCCAAAACTTCGGCGTAAATGGTTGCCTGGCGTTCCAGCGCGCTTTCCAGCGATTCCAACACCAACGCCCCGGCTCCGCTTCCCGGAACAAAACCGCTGGCCGTCGCGCTCATGGGCCGGGAAGCGCGCTCGGGCGACGAATTGTATTGATACGGTAATACCCGCATCGCGTCAAATCCGCCCCAGATATAAGGGCCATGATCACTTCCACTGCCCGCCAGCATGCGTTTTGCCGCTCCGGATGCAATGCGTTCGTAAGCCATCAATAAGGCTTCGGTGCCGGTGGCACAGGCCGAAGAATTGGCCGTCAACTGATTTCCACATCCCAGCATTCCTCCCAGATACGCGCTGATTCCGCTCGCCATCGTCTGCACGACGGCGGTACTCCCCAGCCTCCGGACTTGCCCCTGATCAATTTTATAAACCGATTCGCGAATCTTATCGATGCCGAGCAATCCCGTTCCAAACACCATACCGCTGTCCCAATCCGGTTCGTCGGTGGCCACTGGCAGACCGGCATGCTGCCAGGCCTCCATGCCCGCGATCACCCCATAAACAATACCGCTGCTGTTGAGATGTTGAAGCTGTAACTCCGTGAAATATTGCCGCCTGATGGTTTCCGTCACCGCCGGAACTCCCCCAATCTGGCAGGAAAATTTCAAATCAGCTAAGGTTTGCTGAAAGGCAATCCCGCTTCGGCCCTGCTGGATGGCTTCCAGAAAGGCGGATATACCGACAGCATTTGGGGCTACAACGCCTAAACCCGTAACAACGACTCGATTACGCATTCGATTTCTTTTTCATCATACCCGAAATAGCACCCCGGCAAACCAACTCGCCCTGGCTGTTTTCCATGACCACCTTACATCTCAACTTATGAAACCGGAAGTAGTCCTTTTCAGACCGTACCGTGACGGTTTCGCCCGGAAAAACGGGGCGGAAAAAATCAATTTGGGTCGAGGTCATGGCAATTTCCAGGTCATTCGCCGGGGAATTGGCCAGGAGGAAAATGCCCAGACACACTACGCCGATCTGCGCCATCACTTCCGTCAGAATAACGCCGGGCGTGACGGGATTTCCGGCAAAATGGCCTTCGTAAAACGAAGAGTGAGGGGGAAATGTATACCTTCCGGTTACCCCGTTTTCATCCACGCTGACCAACGCATCGACAAACAAAAACGGGTGACGATACGGTAGTTTGGCAAGAATATCGGCGTAGTTCGGCATGGTTATAAACGGTTTTATTGCAGATGTTCTCCGCCATTGACGGGAATAACGGCGCCATTAATCCAGGCGGCTTCGTCTTTGCAAAGCAAATAAACCACATTCGCGATGTCGGCTGGTGTCGTCAGCCGGGCAAAGGGGTTACGCTGCAAACTATGGGCTACCAATTTCTCTGCTCCCGGAATGGCCCGCATCGAAGCCGTGTCGGTGACCCCGGCCATCAGGCAGTTGCTGCGAATACCAAATGGGGCAAATTCCAGCGCCATACTCCGGGAAATGGCTTCGAGCGCAGCTTTAGCCGCCGAAACAGCCGCGTAACTTTGCCAGGCTCTTGTGCTCCCTTCGCTGGTAAAACTGATGACCCGGGCATCTGGGGCAAACAAAGAACCGGCCAATAGCTCCTGTACCCAATCGTATAAGCTGATGGCCATCGCATCAATGGTAAGCTGAAAATCATCGTGCTTCAGGTGAGTAGGCGGGTGGATTCCCAACGGTTTCAAATTGCCCTTGGCCACACTATGAATCACGGCTCTGATTTTGCCGGACGGTTTTACGGTTTCCTGTAACGCGTGGATGACCAGCGCGCGTTTTTCGGCATTGGTGACATCAACGTTGTAATGTTGAAGCTGAACTCCTTCGCGTTGGATGTGCACAAAAGCCTGCTCAACGTCCGGGAGATCGGTTTTACGGGTTCGGTGGACGATGCAGAGGTTCATGCCGTGTTGCGCCAGCTTCCGGGCTGTGGCAAGTCCCAGCCCCCGGCTTCCGCCCAGGATGAGTGCCCAGTAGTTTTTGTCTTGAAATTCGGTTACCACTTTAGTAAAATACGTTGCGCTGAAAAACCGGGACCAAAGCTGAGCATGAGACCGTACGTGTCTTTTTCCGGTTGCCGGTCCATAAATCGTTCCAGAACGTAAAGCACCGTAGCGCTCGACATATTTCCGTATTGGCGCAGAATTTCTTTTGTGTCGTCGATGTTCTTTCCCAATTTACCAAAAAGCTCCTGAACAACCTCCACAATTTTTCGCCCCCCAGGATGGAAAATCAAGTGAGAGATGTCCTTGATAGCCAGACGGTTTTTTTCCAGAAAAGGATGGATGATTGCCGGGAAATGCGTGGCGATGGTCTCGGTTACGTCCTTGTCCAGTATCATCTGCAAACCGCTGTTTCTCAAGTCAAAACCCATCATGTGAATCGCGTCGTAAAAATGGTACATTTCTTCAGCCAGTACTTCCGGGCCTTCATCCTCTTCGTGTGACGACAGCAAAACGCAGGCGGCTCCATCGCCAAAAATAGCCGCGCTCACCACGTTTGCCATGGAATAATCGTCCAGCTGAAACGTCGCTGTGGGTGACTCAACGGCCAGTAAAGCCGCCCGTTTGCCGGGGTTCGCCTTTAGGAAATTTTTGGCGTAAATAATCCCCGAAATACCCGCAACACACCCCATTTCGGTCACGGGCAGCCGAACAATGTCCTGCTTCATCTGCATCCGATTGATTAGGTACGCATCCAGTGAAGGAATCATAATGCCCGTGCAACTGACCGTAATGAGGTAGTCCAGATCGGCGGGTAGCCAGCCAACTTTATTGAGTGCATTCGTCAAGGCGGTTTCGCCCAGCTTGATAGCTTCCCGGGCGTAAATAGCGTTTTTCTCTTCGAATGATGTTTGGGTAAACACTTCAAGGGGCGTCATGACCGAATAGCGCTTATCAACGGCCGCGTTTTCAAAAATCTTCCGCACTTTCCGCCGAAAGCGATCATCCTGATCCGCCAGCCAGGTATCCAGAAATGGAATAATGTCTTTGGTTTCACGCCAGTGAGCGGGCAACGCTTTCGCAACAGTCGCTATTTTTACACACATAGGTTTTGGATAATCCATTGATAACGAAAAGCCCAGCGCCAGTTGATCTGGTAAGAAGTCAACTGGAGTTGCCGGGAGAAGGCTTCCAGATCCTGTTTTTTAAAACCCCGAAGGATCGAAATCAAGCCATCTTCTTTCGAGAGCTTGTTCAGGCGAAAAACAAAACAAAGAAGTTCGAAGAGCCGGTACGCAAAAGCACTGCGGTGTAGGTCATTGATCACCACACCGAGTTTAGCCTGCCTGGTCAGCAACCCCATCAGGGCCAGTATCTGCTCATCCGTAAAGTGATGCAAGGTTAGGGTGCACAGGGCAATATCGTAATTCAGCCGGGCAAAATCCGCCCCAAACACATTCATAACAGCGTACGAAACGGTTGGATAAGCGGTCGATAATTTTCGGGCGTGCTGAATCGTGTACTCATTGGCGTCAATGCCCAGAACATGAACGGAAATGCCCCGTTGCCGACCAAAGTCGACGACGGCCCGGCACATATCGCCATTGCCGCAACCAATATCCACGATGGAGAGCGGTTTTTGGGCGGGAGCGTTTTTTAGCAGCTTTTCGATACCGTCCAGCGTAACCTGATTGCCCCCCAGCCAGCGATTAATAGCTGCGATTTTATCCAGCGCGTCGCGCAGCTCATCGCCCTCTAACGAAAAATCGTCCAAAAATTCTTCCTGCGATGATCGCTGTTTGGTGTTCAACATCATGGGTGTTTTTGGGTACATGGCCTCCTTGGTGCGCCGGTTCAGCGAATCACCAGCGGGCTTCCGTGCGTCTGTTTGATGATCAGCGGCAGGGCACCGGGAATTCGTCGTAAACTTTCCAGTAAAACTGAGGAAATCCGGGCATTCAACAGCATCGATTGGATGAGACGTCCAGTAGTCAACCGGGTTTTGAACGCATTGTTCCAGAATGTTAGATACTGCTTCTCCAGTTGCGCCCGGCTCGTTATCGTGCCCTGGAAGAATTGACTAACCACTTCGGATACCAGCTTGGCGCTATGAATAGCCATAGCCATGCCGTTGCCGCACAAGGGATAAATCATGCCCGCCGTATCGCCACACATCAGCATATGCCGTTCGACCGGTTTTTTTCGAGCGAAGGAAATCTGGCTGATGGTGAGCGGTTTTTCAAACAACGGCACTGCCTGCGAGAAAAAATCCTTTAGAAAAGGATTCTTTGCCAGTACCTCTTGCTGAAAAGCCGTAATGTTTTTGTGGTTTTTAAAACTATTGTAATTGACTAGATAACAGGCGTTCACTACGTTGTTTTCAACCTGACACAAGCCACAATACCCCCCTTCGAAGTTATGCAAAGCCACCAGGTCATCGGGAAAACGGGCCTGGTAATGCGCCTTAACACCAATCCAGGGTGAGTTTTTCTGGATAAAGTTTCGCTGAAGCTGCTTATCCAGGCTGGATCGTTTGCCGTAAGCTCCGACGGCTATTCTCGACGAATAGGTACGGCCCGCCGACGTAATTGCGTGAAAAGAATCATCCGTAAACCGGACGTCCATTACCTGATCCTGCTCAATCCGGACACCAGCGTCGAGTGCTTTTCGGTACAGGATGGAGTCAAAAGAATACCGGCTGAGGCCAAAACCACCCAAAGGAAGGGCGCTTTCGAGGGTCTTTCCAGAAACGGTACTAAGCAAAAACCGATGAATACGCGACGGTTTCACCTCGTCGAAAACCACTCCCAATTGCTGAAGGTAGGGAACGACCTCATTGGATACGTATTCCCCACAAACTTTGTGCTGGGGATAAGGCTGTTTTTCGATAAGGATAACGTGCAAACCGCTCTGGGCCAGATTGATACCGGCTGTCAATCCTGCCAGGCCACCACCAATAATCAGGACATCAGCATCATAAGTCATTGGTGGGGATCTTATAGGTCGTAACTAGCTCAAGGAAGATTGGTAGCAACACAACCACCATTTTCGTCAACATGTTCGAGCTGTAGTCAGGAAACGGGACTACGGTCCCGCTTGATGGAGCGGCAAGCAGCGCCCAAAATCAGTGCCCTCGCAATTAGAGATACGCTAATTGCGGTTGGGCACTGATCGGGTGCAAGAGCCTTAGAACGAAATCGGAAGTGCTACAATAGCCGTATCCCATCCCATATACAGGATAGCGGTTTTGGGGTCTTTCTTGGCAAACTGAATCGAAAAATTCTCAATGACACTGTCTGATTTCTGCACGGGGGCGGTCAAGCGGGCTACGTCGAGGGCCGGGTTGTAACTGTAGGCACCCCATTGGTCTACATCCGAACTGAGGATAATGGTCCACTCCGTTTCATTCGGGATCGCCAGCAGGGCGTACGTACCAGCCTTGACTTTTTTGCCGCCAATCGTAACATCCTGATAAAATTTGATTTCGGGAGCTTCGTTGGCACCTACCCGCCAGACTTTGCCGTAGGGGGCCAATTTCGTTCCGAAAATTTCCCGACCGTTTTTAGCCGGACGGCTGTACGTAATCCGGACCATCGCCTTGTCCGAGCCAATCTTAGCGGGCGCAAATTTGCGGTCGTGGGCGTAATCGTCGGGGTAGTAGGCCATGTCCATTGGGGATTTGTCAGTCCCACGGAAGGTAAACGATTGGGCCTGTGCGCCGAGCATAGAAAGAAATAGTAAGCCAAAGAGGAATGCGGTTTTTTGCATACAGAGTTGAGCGTTGAAGAGCGAAGAATGCCTGGGTTGGCCGGAGCAAGATACGAAAGAAGTCTATCATTCTTAAGGAAGGTGAAAACCGTTCGAGTTATGCGCACACGGTTTTTTCAAACGAATCCTTTCAATTGTCAAAACGCAGCACTGAAACCCTGCTTCTAGCTAAATGGAATGACAGACTCTCCCGGACAGCGGTGAGCGTTTTAACAAACCAATATTGAGCTTTTTAACAAAGTTGCCAGCCGGTTTCTGACCGAACTTTGTCAAAAATTAAAAGCAAATACCATGACAAAAGTTTGGTTTATTACCGGCAGCTCGCGTGGGTTGGGCCGGAGCCTGACAGAAGCCGTACTGGCACACGGCGACCAAGTGGCCGCAACGGCCCGTAACCTGGATCTACTGACTGATCTGGTGGAAAAATACCCTCATCAGCTGTATCCCATACAACTGGATGTTACGGACAGCGCACAGGTTCGATCCGCCGTTGACAACACCATCCAACGTTTCGGACGCATTGATGTGTTGGTAAACAACGCCGGGTTTGGAATTACCGGCGCTGCCGAGGCTTTCACCGACGAGCAGGTTCGCAGCCAGCTGGAAACCAACCTGTTCGCGCCCATTGACGTTACGCGGGCCGTTCTGCCGCACATGCGCAGGCAGCGTTCCGGTCGGATTTTGCAGGTCAGTTCCATCGGCGGACGGGTTGGCAATCCCGGCGTATCCATCTATCAGGCGGCAAAATTTGGTCTGAGCGGTTTTAGCGAAGCCCTGGCGAAAGAGGTTGCTCCGCTGGGCATTCTGGTCACGTCTGTTGAACCCGGCGGCTTTCGCACCGATTGGGCGGGTGCTTCCATGACGTATGCGCCCGCCGTGGAAGGCTATGCAACAACCGTGGATGTGCGGGCCAATTTTTTTAAAAGTGGTCAGTTTGTGCCGGTGGGCGATCCCGACAAAGCCGCGAAAGTGATGCTGGAACTGATAGCGCATCCCGAGCCGCCGGTGCACCTTGTCTTGGGAAGCGAAGCCATTGGTATTTTAAAAAGTGCCGATGCCGCCCGAACCGCTGAATTGGAAAAATGGCTGCCCGTCAGCGTGTCCACCGATCACAATGAAGCGGAGAGTTTTCTGGAAACGGAACAAGGGCAGTGGTACACGCGTCAGAAAAAGTAGAGGATCGTAGCATCTACCGTTAATTTCCGGGCTGATTCAAACGGTTTTGTTGATTCGTTGAAGGGAGAAGAACCGGAATTGTTTAGCACCAATTCCGGTTCTGTAGCCAGATACGGTTTTATGGATGAGCTTTTTGAATTGAAAAAACTGCCACAAATTCTGTATTCCTGTTATCTGTCGCGAAATCGGGAGGGGGAGCAGTTTGTGTCGGAGCACGTCTTTAGCTACCAGATTGCCGGTTCCATCGTCGTTAGCGATGGAACCCGGGAGCAGACGTTCAGGGCGGGCGATTTTCGGTTTCACAAGCGAAATCAGCTCATTAAATTCATCAAACAGCCGCCCGAAAACGGTGAATACAAAGCCCTGTCGATCTACCTGGATCAGGAAACCCTGCGCCGTTTTAGCCTGGAATACGGCTATCATTCCGAAAAGCCATCAGGCGATGAACCGGTTATAAAGCTGAAACCACATCCGTTGTACAAAAGCTACATGGAATCGCTGGCTCCTTACCGGCAACCCGACCCGCCCACCGACGAAAACCTGATTGCGCTGAAGTTGCGGGAAGCGATTCTGGTATTGTTGCAGGCCAATCCCGAACTGAAGGATGTACTATTTGATTTTAGCGAACCGGGTAAAATCGATCTGGAAGCGTTCATGAACAAAAACTTTCAGTTCAATGTAGAGCTGAAACGGTTTGCCTACCTGACCGGGCGTAGTCTGGCGACGTTTAAGCGGGATTTTGAAAAGAAATTCCACCTTTCACCCAGCCGCTGGCTGCAACAACGCCGGTTGCAGGAAGCCTATTACCGCATCACAGAAAAAGGGGAAGCTCCCTCGGAGATTTACCTGGACCTAGGTTTTGAAGACCTGTCGCATTTTTCGTTTGCCTTCAAGAAAAGGTATGGGGTGGCACCCTCCAAAATCGGTTCCTGAAAACCGTACTCAGTTGGCGTTAATCCGAAAAACGGGCGTCTCTTCGCTGCGGGACGTCACGATCAGCTCCGTGTTGTCGATGTAAGGTAAAAACAGATCCCGGGCCAGTTGCGGACAATTGTTGTCTTTCGACAGGTGCGACAGCAGCACGTGGCTCATAAAAGCCGGTTTGTGCGTCCGGAACAGCTCCAGCGCCTGTTGATTGGACAAATGGCCTTTACCACCCCGAATGCGCTGCTTGAGAAAATACGGATACCGTCCCCGGGTCAGCATCTCTTCGTCGTAATTCGCTTCCAGAAAAGCCGCGTGGCATTGACTAAAGTGGTGAATCAGTTGGTCACAGGCGATGCCGATGTCGGTGAATACACCCACTTTGGTGTCCTGATACGAAACCGTAAAACTGTGCGGATCGATCGCGTCGTGGTGTTTGGGAAAAGCCGTTACGCAAAGGTCGCCAATCCAGACCGGCTCGTTGCTGCGAAACGCCCGCACCGGAAAGCTCTGGGAAGTGACCCGTGATCGGGATAAGGTCTTGGTGGTGATAAAAACCGGTAATTTGTACTTCCCGGCCAGCTGAGACAAGCCGCTGATGTGGTCGGAGTGTTCGTGGGAAATGAAAATGGCTTTTATATTCTGGAGCGGTAAGCCCAGACGGCGAAGTCGCGTTTCGGCCTGGCGGCATGAAATACCGGCGTCGATCAGAACAGCTTCCTGCTCATTACCGACATAATAGCAATTTCCGTTGCTGCCCGAATTTAGAGAAGAGATAAACAGTGGCATACTGTTGGTAAAGTTATTAAATAATTCAGACTTCGTCCGGAAAAACAAATCCCGGCCAAAATGGCCGGGATGTTCCACTTACCAATCTCTATTAATATGAAAAGCTACAGGGTAACTCTCAGTATGTAAGAGGGACAGAATGACGATTTATCACCTTTTTTTTGAAATTAAATTTTTCTAATTTTTATAAATAGTGAACAATCAGTTAGTTATAACGTGCCTTTTGTGCCTGTTGTAGCCGGCTTTTACCGGTAATTTACTTAGTAGGCCATCAGTTTTCCGGAGCTGACTCATGGGCGACGGCATCAACAATAGTGACGGTTGCCGATTTGGTACCCGCCAGGGTGGGGCCATCCTGAATTTCGCCGACAGCTAGGGCGGCCCGGGGGCCGATGGCTTTGTCAAGGATTTGTTTGGAGGAGCTGATTTTATGGTATGTACTGTCGAAATAATCGAACCTTACTTCAATTTTCTCGTAGGAATAGGAGTCGGATGAATTCGTGAGGGTAAACCGGTGGACATTCAGCGGTTTTTCTGCGGAGTGGCTGGGTTCACTTTTTTTCCAGACCATCCGGTCAATGAGCAGGTCACGGTAGGCATCAGGCTTGCTGGTTGTAGTATTGGGGGATTGACAGCTGAGCGCTACCAGCAAAAGTAGACTGTACAGAAATTTCATGAAGTGGGCGAATTTTAGAGGAAATATGCACAAGTATGACCAAATTTCGGGGAAACTACAAAGCCCGGTTGCAGGGCAGCCGGGCTTTGCTTGATTTATCTATCGTACTAAATAAAAAAGAACTCATTTTTGCACATACTGAAAAAAGTAAAATAGTAATACGTTGATCAGTATATGACCAACAAATTTAATTAAATAGAGCGGATAAAGACAAATCTTGTTAAAATGGGGCATAATATCCTAAATAATTGGGGGGAACGAAACCGCCCATAGCGAGTTTAAGAAGGTATGCATTACAATCTTACAGAATTGATTGCTCAGGGCGAAGGAACGCGTCTGGAATTTAAGTCGACGGTTCACACGGCCTACCGGATTGCACGCACGTTGACTGCACTGTCCAACACGGCGGGGGGCTTGTTACTTATTGGGGTATCAGATGACGGGCGGGTGTCGGGCATTGAGTCGGAATTGCACGAAATGCAGAAAATCGAGAAAGCAACGGATTTCCTGATCGACCCCGTTATTTCAGTCAGCTATCAGGTGATCAATGAAAGAGGGCGGCAGGTAATTGTGGTGGAAGTGCCCGAGAGTGACGAAAAACCGCATTACGCCATTGACGAAAAGGGTAACCGGACCATCTATGTACGGGCCAAAGACAAATCCATTCCGACCAACAAACTGATTCTGCACGGGCCGTTGTCGCCCGATGGGCAGCTTTTGCAAACGTCCAACGTCCGGAATCTCATTCAGGCGCTGCGCAAGACGGATTTCGTTACGGCCAAGCAATATGCCCAGCTCATCAATATTTCAGAATATCGGGCCAGTAAATTACTTCGGCAACTGACCGAACAGGGCCTGCTGATTATGGTCGATAAACCCCGGCCGGCGCGGTTTGCGTTAAAAATTACGGAATAACCCTTCCACGAAGCGCAACGGGTAGATTGCCCCAACCGGTTTAATTTCCATGAGCGCGGAGTAGAAACGGCGGAGGTGCGTTATCTTTGCAGAAAACCGTTTTGAATTGCGAATGGCTGTCGATCAACAACACATCACTCACTTTTTTACCGATTTACAAGACCGCATTTGCCAGGCACTGGAAGAAACCGACGGCCAGGGTACGTTTCGGGAGGACCGCTGGGAGCGTGCCGAAGGGGGCGGAGGGCGAACCCGAATAATCCAGAACGGAGCTGTTATCGAAAAAGGGGGCGTGTTGTTTTCTGCGGTCCACGGTCAGGCATCGGAAGCGGTGTTGAGACAGATGAATACCACAGAACCGGCGCAGTTTTATGCAACCGGCGTGTCTATCGTTCTGCATCCGCATAATCCGATGGTGCCGATCATCCACATGAACGTACGATATTTTGAATTAAGCACGGGCGATTGCTGGTTTGGGGGAGGAATTGACCTGACTCCACATTACGTTGATCACGAGGATGCCCGCTGGTTTCATCAACACTTGAAAACCGCCTGTGACCGGCATGATGCGGATTATTACGCCCGCTACAAAGCCTGGGCCGACGACTATTTTTACATCCGGCACCGAAACGAAACCCGGGGAGTCGGCGGTATTTTTTTCGATTACCTGCGCCCGAAAAACGACGACCATAAGGCATCGCTCTGGGCCTTTGTGCAGGAGATTGGCAATGCTTTCGCGCCGATTTACACACACTTCATGCAGAAAAACCGCGATCTGCCGTTTGGCGAAACGGAGCAGCATTGGCAGATGCTGCGTCGGGGGCGGTATGTTGAGTTCAATCTGGTTTGGGATCGGGGAACCAAATTTGGCCTGGAAACCAACGGACGGACGGAATCGATTCTGATGAGTATGCCCCCGCAAGCCAACTGGGTGTATGATTACCAACCCGAGCCCGGCAGCCGGGAAGCCGAAACGCTGCAATTGCTAAAAAAAGGGGTGAACTGGGTATAGACTGCAGCAATGAAACCGATTCATTCCGAGCAGTTACGGGCTTATATGAACCGGACAATCGGTTCGAAAACCGATCAATGGCAGTCGTTCATTGACGCGTTTGAATACATTGAATACCCCAAAAAAGCGTTTCTATCCCAAGAAGGAACCGTCGAGAATTACCTTTATTTTCTGTTGACTGGCGCGACATCTTCTTTTTTGGTGACCGAAGGGCGCGAAAAATGCCTGGACTTGTGGTTTGGTGATCATTTCGTTTCGTCGTACGTTTCCTTTCTGACGCGCCAGCCCTCCCAGATTTTCATTCAGGCGCTTTTTCCAACGCAGGCTTTGCGGGTGCATTACGATGTGTTGCAGAACTTTTACCAAAGTCATGAGGAGAGCAACAAAGTTGGACGGTTGTTTGCCGAAGGGCTGTACATTGCCCGCACGCAACGCGAAATACGGTTTTTGAGCCAGACCGCCGAAGAACGGTATCGAGATTTGTTGCATCGCCAGCCTAACCTGATCCAACAATTGCCCGTCAAGATTATCGCTTCTTACCTGGGTATTCACCCCGAAAGCCTGAGCCGGATCCGGAAGCAGTTGCTGCCGTGATTTTCTGACATAGGTCATTTTTTACAGATTGGTCGGCCGCGAACTTTGCCGAAAACTTCGTGTACCGACATGGCTTTCTTTTTGTTGTTGCTTTCGGGCTGGGCTGTTCTGTGGCTAACCTCGAAACTTGTCTTCCGGGCAGAGTTAGCCTCTCACGCCCAAAAAGGACGTATTGCCGCGGCCGTGGCGTTTGTCCTGATTGGAACCTCACACCTGGCAACCCCCGAAAAAATGGTGTATATGATCGACGGCTGGTTGCCTGACGCCTACGCACTCGTTGTCATCAGCGGAATTGCCGAAATCGCCGGTGGCCTTGGCCTGTTACTGCCGCGGTTTCGTCGCTGGGCGGCCATCGGGCTGATCCTCCTGCTCGTGGTACTGTTTCCGGCGAATATCAACGTAGCCATCAATCAGTTACCTCCGCCGGGTGGCCTGCCCGCATCGCCCTGGTATGTCTGGTCGCGGTTGTTGTTCCAGCCAGTATATATTGCCTGGATTTGGTGGAGTGCGTTGAGAAAGGAGGGAGAAGGCAGTTCTTGAGAAAACCGTTAGGGGTATTCGATCCGGTTCCGGAGGCTATTTTCGATTCGAATTTCCTTTTGCGCTTCCAAAGGGGCCAGGTTCCAGCTTTTGGTCGCATCGGTTTTTAGAAATCCATTTTCGATGAGCAACGGGCTATCGAGGTTATTGTGGTAAAGCTGACCGGTACCGAGCCCTTGCGGAAGCGAGTTTTTAAACTGGGCCGTATACTGCGCAATGGCGTTCAGGCCGATATTCGATTCGAGTGCGGAGGTGACCCACCAGCCGATGCCCAGCAGGTTGGCAATTTCAATCCACTGGCTGCAATGGATAAAACCACCCAGCAGCGTTGGCTTGAGGATGATAAATTGCGGCTGAATTTTTTTCAATAACCGCGTTTTGTCGACGTACTCCATATGGCCGATCAGTTCTTCGTCGAGGGCGATGGGCACCGGCGATTCGCGGCAAAGAGCGGTCAGCAGCTCGGGCTGGCCTGGCCGAATGGGCTGTTCGATGGAATGAACGTCGTAGGAAGTCAGTTGTTTCAGTTTTGCCAGGGCCTGATCCGGACTAAACGCACCGTTGGCATCGACACGAATCGTAACCTGATTGGCACTGAACCGGGAGCGGATGGATTCGAGCAGCGCACATTCCTGCTGGAAGTCAATGGCCCCGATTTTTAATTTAATGGTAGTATACCCCGCTTCCAGTTTTTCTTCAATTTGCCGACGCATAAAATCCGGCTTGCCCATCCAAACCAAACCGTTGATGGGAATGGACCTGGTTCCCGCGTTGAAGTCGTTTTCGAAAACTGTACGTTTGCCGCCGTTGATGTAATCGCGCATGGCGGTTTCGAAGCCAAAATGAATCGAGGGCAACCGGTCGTTGATCAGTTGCAGAAAAATTGGGATGTTCCAGTGAAAAAGCTGAAGGTCAAGTTGGTTGAATACCTCGCAGGCCTGGCTGAGCTGGTCGGCAAAGTCGGGGCGGTCATCCACACTCAACCCGCGCAGGGGCGCACATTCTCCCCAGCCAACTACCGATGGATCGTCTTCATCGCAGATTCGAACGAAATAACTATCTTTTTGGGTTAAAATGCCACGTGACGTTCCGGCCTCGAACGTAAAGTGCAGTGTGTATTTCAGAAAGCTGGCCTTGAGACTCATGGGATACGGTAAACAGACGGGCATTCACCATTAAAAGTAGTAATTTTGGGTGTTACTGAACAGGTCTATTAATAAAATATTACGTAAATCTTAGTGTTTACCCACTTGCTGAAACCAGTAAACTGGCTGTACGGAGGTATTACTGATATTCGTAACTTTCTGTACGACAGTTCTATTATCTCAGCGTTAAGCCCATCTATCTACACCATTAGTGTAGGGAATATCACCGTTGGCGGAACGGGCAAAACTCCGCACGTAGACTACCTGCTCAAGTTGCTAGCCGACGCTGGCCCCCTGGCAACGCTCAGTCGGGGGTATGGACGCCGGACGAAGGGCTTTCGGATTGCCACCGATGCTGATACCGCCGATACCATTGGGGATGAACCCCTGTTGCTGTACCGAAAACACGGGTCGCCATCGGCAGAAAGACGGATTACCGTCAGCGTGGGTGAAAAACGGGCGGAGGCCATTCCTCAGTTGCTGGCGAGCCGACCCGATCTGAAAATAATCCTATTGGACGATGCATTTCAGCATCGCCCCGTTACTCCCCATCTCAACCTGCTGCTGACCGACTACAACCGACCATTTTACGAAGACGAGCCATTTCCGGGCGGGCGGTTGCGCGAACGGCGCCACGGTGCGCGCCGGGCCGATGCCATCTTGGTGACAAAATGTCCTGATGGACTCAAAGCAGCGGATCAGGATCGAATCCGGCACCGAATCCGGGCCTATAGTCGGGCGGATGTACCGGTTTTTTTTACGGGGTTAAAGTATGGGACACCGGTTTCGTTCAACGAAGCAAGCGGGCGGGAGCGCAGCGCGGCCAACCTCGAAAAGGTGGTGCTGGTATCGGGCATTGCCCAATCCGACCCGTTGGAGCAGTATGTGAAAACTCATTTTTCAATGATTCAACATGTGCGGTTTGCCGATCATTACCGGTATGCGCATACAGATTTGCGACGCATTCAGCGGGTGTTGCCGGAAGACGGCGTAATTTTGACGACGGAAAAGGATTTTGTTAAGCTGGATCCCTTGCTGGGCGAAACTGGCGTGGATGCCTCCAACTATTACTATTTGCCCATTGAGATAAAATTCCTGGGCGACGAAGTGGGTTTTCGGAAGATCATCGCTTCTCCGCCCTCATGCTGACGCTAGCCCGGCCGTGTTGTTAAAAAAAGCTAATTATCGAAAAAAAGGTCTCCACGAATCAATAAATTGCTGGAATCCTAGTTCAGACAATATGAATCGTTTTTATATACTGATTGTAAGTGCATTGGTGTTGTGGATCAGTAACCCGGTTCGGGCTCAATTACCTTCCCGGATGCCGTCGTTTCCGGGGAGTGGCCGGATGGGAGGACAAACGACTACGGGAAGTCCGGGGGCCGGAGCCAACAGTGGAGGGGCCATTCTCGATGACTCCACGAAAATGATCTACGGACCGACCACCACCCGGTATTTTCTGGAAAACGATCTGCTGAACAACCGGAAAACGCTTTACCCCATTGATACGACGCTGGAAGAAGTGCAGCGAACGAATTACCTGAGCCGGTATCATTACCAGTACACGGATTTGGGTAATCTGGGAACAGCCCTACGCCCCATTTTTTACGAAACTCCCTCAATTGGTTCTCAGACGGGCCTGA
Organism: Larkinella harenae; assembly: GCF_054780515.1. Taxonomy (NCBI): domain Bacteria; kingdom Pseudomonadati; phylum Bacteroidota; class Cytophagia; order Cytophagales; family Spirosomataceae; genus Larkinella; species Larkinella harenae. The sequence goes on from NZ_BAAGWE010000001.1 coordinate 1,949,814, forward strand.
ATGCGTTTGGACTCTACGGGAATCAGACCCAGAACATTCAGTATTTTGATACTCGATCGCCGTACACCAATATGTACCTGGTGCTGGGCGGTTTGGGGCAGAACATGGTGAACTTTGATTTTGCCCGCAACATTACCACGCGTTTGAACGTCGGATTCAAGATCCAGCGGATGACATCGGACGATCAGTACCCGCCGAGAACCAGTACCAATACGGCCCAGCGGCTGATCGAAAACTGGAACTTCGTGACGCATTCCAACTACCGGTCCAAAAACGATAAATACACCCTGCTGGCGCATTATAACAACCTCAACCACCGCTCCAACGACCGGGGCGGGTTGATTGGGGAGGTAACGGGGTCGAACCTGGAGCTGGGGCCTATTGTGGAAACGGCCAACTCGCACGAAAAGCGGAACGAATTGCATGTGTATCAGCAATATGTCGTCGATACGGCGTTTCAGGTATACCACCGGCTCGACTTCCGCGCCCAAAGTTACCGGTTTAACGATACCGATTTGCTGGCTAATTTGGTGCCTGCCGACAGCGGGCTGAGCGCATTTTATCCCCGCGCTTATTTTGATAGTTTGGAGGCTCGGCAAACTACGCTGTTCCGGGCGATCGACAACCAGATTGGCCTGAAAGGACAATTTTCGCTGCGGCAATCGGCGTTCAATTACCGGGCCTGGCTCCGAAACCGGTATTACGGGTTGAGTAACCGCTTTAATGCCGTGCGGCTCCTGCCCGATTCCAGTTACAAAAGCAACCGCTTCGAAACGTACGTTGGTGGGTGGCTTGGCTATTATTTTCCGGACAGTCTGACGCGGGTGACGGCTGAAATGGAATATTTGCTCGGGCGTGATTTTCGGCTTCAGGGGCGGCTGGAAAGCCGCTTTCTAACGGCGGGGTACGAAAGTGTGTTTGCGTCGCCGACGTTGTTGCAGGAGCGGTTTATTAGCAATGTGTACCAGTGGGATCATACCAGTCGCCTGTCGTCGCAGTTTGATCTGCGCGGAACCCAACATGCTTATGGCCAGCTGAATGTGCGGGTGGGCAAGCTGAGAATCAGCCCCGGACTGGATTATTACCTGCTGACCAACTACATCTATTTTGATACGGAAGCGGTGCCGCGTCAGGCTTCCAGCCCATTCAGTATTTTGCGGACGAGCGCGGGGCTGGAGTTTCGGGCGGGCAAGTTCCGGATGACGGGGCAGGGGTATTATACGCTGGTCTCCAACGACGATGTGCTGCGGATACCCCGGCTGTTTGCCAATGCCCAGGTGGAATACGGGTTGTTGTTATTCAAGAAACTGTATGTGCTGGCCGGTATTCATCTGCATTATAAATCTGCCTATTACGCCGACCAATACATGCCGTTGACCCAACAGTACCATTTGCAGAACAAGGTCAGGTTGGACGATTACATCCTGGCCGAACCGTATGCCAATTTCCGGATCAACCGCGTAAGGCTGTTTTTGAAACTGGCGCACGCCAACCAGGGGTTGCTTAATCAGGTGTATTACAGTGCTCCCTATTTCCCCATGGCTAACCGTTCCTTTTCTTTTGGGGTTCATTGGTTATTATTTGATTAAATTCGTATTGTGAAAACGTTGCATATCCTCAATGGCGACGCAATGGCGGGAGCCTTTGCCGAATCGAACATCCTGCGACCCTCCGACGAATCCGTCATCTGGCGGGAAGCGCTGTCGGAAGGGCCGGTGCGGGCGGAAGTGGACACATTGCGCGAACTGTGGGACATCCGGCAGGCGTGGCTCCGTGTGTATGCCAGTAACCCAAATTTGAGCTACGATCAGATGGTGGTCGAAGAGTTTGAACGACTGACGAAACCGACGGATTACGAGACGATTTATCTCTGGTTCGAGCAGGATCTGTTTTGCCAGATCAACCTGGTTTTTCTGTTGGCACAACTGGCTACTTTCCCCCTGGGAACTACCCGAATTAAACAGATATCGGTTGATTCGGTACCCGATGAGCCGTTTTTTAAAGGCATGGGACAATTGACCGGTGCTCAGTTGGCAACCCTGTATTTGCAGGCCGAGGAACTGACGCAGCACGAGCTCAAGCTGGCCGTACGGGTTTGGAATGCCTACGCCAGCATGAAACCGCTGACCATTCAGGGGCTACTGGATGCGGATTTTGGGCGGCTACGGTTTCTGAAAGACGCACTTGTGCTGCATTTGCAACGGTTTCCGTTTACGGAAAATAACCTGAATCTGATGGAACACCTGCTGACGGTTATTCTCATGGAAGGCCCGGTGCCGGAAGCAACGCTGATCGAACGGTTTTTGCGGCAAGACCGCGTTTATGGCATCACGGACCTGAGCGTGGGGGAATGCATTCGGCAGATGAATGGTAAGCTCTGGGTGTACACAGACGAAGGCGTGAGCCTGACCGAAGCCGGAGCCGATGTTATTTCCGGGCGTCGGGTGCTGCCACCGGTTGAACGCTGGCTGGGTGGGTTTTATCAAACCCCTGATTCGCCCTACCGGTGGGATCAGGAAAAAGAAAAACTAACGGAACTGTGATTACAACCTTAGGCTTAGAGCTTCCTTCTGACCCGCGCTGGGTCGATATTGCCAAAATGAATCTGGGCGATATCCTGATCGATCACGCCTTTTGCGAACAGAAGGCAGCTTCGTCGTGTATTTCGCTGATTGTTCAGTACCCGGAGCGGGAAAAACTGGTGGAGGTGTTGACTCCGGTAGTCGCGGAAGAATGGGGGCATTTTCAGCGGGTGCTGAAAGAACTCCGTAAGCGAAATATTCCGTTGGGAAAACCGCGCAAAGATGAGTATGTCAACCAGTTGCAGCAGATCCTGAGGAAACCGAGTGACCGCAACGAGCAATTAATGGAAAAGTTGTTGCTGAATGCGCTCATCGAAGCCCGCAGCGCCGAGCGGTTTAAGTTGCTTTCGGAAAGCCTCACGGACGAATACCTGCAAAAATTCTACCGCGAGCTGATGATTTCGGAGGCCGGGCATTACCGCAACTTTATTGAGCTGGCGGAAGAATACGTACCCAGGGAAACCGTCCGGAAGCGGTGGAAAGAACTGCTGGAAGCCGAAGCGGAAATCATGAAAACGATGGATGTGCGGGCCGACCGGTTCCATTAACCCATTCATCCGATTCGCATTCGGAGAGCACGCTTTGTTGAGCAGGATGACAAATCGTGCTCCTACACCCGCTACCATCCGAATTCTATTTTTAATCATCCCGAATGTCATTTTTAAGTCAGGTTGCTGCCCATATTTTCCAGCGTCACGGTACGCAGATGGATACGGTATGGGTCATTGTACCGACCCGCCGGGCGGTTTCTGTTTTTCAGAATTGCCTCAGCGAACACGCCGATACCCCGTTTTTATCACCCCATGTGCTGGCCGTCGATGACTTCATCACCCAGAGCGCGGGAGTAATGCTGATTGATCCGGTCAGCCTGTTGTTTGAGCTGTATGAAGTGTTCCGGGAAATTGACCCGGCGTTGGAATTCGGGCGGTTTTTGAACTGGGCCAGCGTGCTGTTGACGGACTTCGACCGCATCGATCAATATATGATTTCGCCGTCGGAACTGTTTAGCTACATGACGGCCGCCAAAGCACTGGAGCGCTGGAAACTCGACCTCCCCGACGGGCGAGCGGCCCAGCTTGAAACCGTGGGGACGCAGCGGTATTTCAAATTGTTTGAGAACTTGCAGGCGGCCTACCAGGCTTTGCACGACCGGCTGCTGGCGAAAGGCTGGGCGTACCGGGGCATGGCGTATCGCCTGCTGGCCGAACAGGTCGATGAACGGGTGCGCGACAATCCGGCGTACGATCAACTGTATTTTGTGGGTTTCAACGCCCTGAGTAAATCGGAAGAACAGATCGTCAAAAGCCTGCTGAAAGCGCAAAAAGCCGAAATGTTATGGGATACCGACGCGTATTACATGCAGTCGAAACGGCAGGAAGCGGGCAAAATGCTGCGTACCTACAAAGACGCGGGTTGGAGTAACCCCTGGACGTGGGAGCGAAATGACCTTACCCAGACGCCGAAGCACATTCAGGTGATCGGGGTGCCAAACGCCAGCATGCAGGCGAAGGTGGCCAACCAACTGTACCGGCAATCGGCTGGGGCGAATCAGGAAACAACGGCCCTGGTGCTGGGCGACGAAACCCTTTTGTTGCCCGTATTGTATTCGCTCGGCGGATCGGTTTCGGACCTGAACGTAACGATGGGGCTTTCGCTCCAGAACTCACACCTTTTTACGTTGATCGATGCCTTGTTCGAAATGCAGCGAACGGTGGCAACCTTCCAGAAAAAGGACGGCAGTGGTACGGTTTCGATTCCCAAATACAACCACCGGCACGTTGTCAAAGTGTTGAGCCATCCCTTTATCCGGCAGTATGAACAAACGGTTTTGAAGCAGTCGGGAGAGACGGCTTCCCGGCTGGTACAACAGGCTATCCGAACCATTACCGCCGACAATCTGGTCTACCTGGATGAACGACAGGTTATCAAACTGGGGGCGGGTGATCCGCTTTTTGATGCTTTGTTTCGGCGGTGGCCCGACGATAAACCGCTGGTCATCATTCGCCAGTTCTACGCCCTGATCGACATTCTGAAAGGCGTTTATGCCGAACAGCAGGACGCCATTGAAACGGAATACCTGTATCTGTTTGAAAACCTGCTGCGTCAGCTGGAAACAACCCTCGAACGGGAGGAACGAAACGAACTGGTGACCCTCAAAAGCCTGAAGCAATTTCTGTATGAGCTAATTCGGCAGACGAGTATACCGTTCGAAAGCGAAGGGGGAAGTGCCTTGCAGGTGATGGGGATGCTCGAAACGCGCGCGCTGGATTTTGACCGACTGATTATTTTGTCGGTCAACGAGGGTGTTTTGCCGCAGGCCCGGAAACTGAACTCACTCATTCCGTTTGATGCCTGCGTTGAAGTCGGATTGCCGACCTACCAGGATCAGGAGTCGGTAATGTCGTATCATTTTTACCGGTTGTTGCAACGCGCCAAAGAAGTGACGCTGCTGTATGTAACGTCGGCCGATGCTTACGGAACCAGCAAAGGCGAAAAAAGCCGGTTTATCCGGCAGATTGAACACGAGTTGGTGCCAGCATCGGGGGGAAATATACAAATTAGTTACCCCAGCGTCCGGTTTGGGCACCTGGAAGTGCAAAAACCGCTGGTGTTTTCGTACGATACGCTCGAAATACCGAAAAGCGAGGCTATTCTGACAACCTTGAAAAAAGACCTGATTGCGCAGTTTAATCCGGCCAAAAACCGTTTTTTCGGGGGGCTGTACCCAACTTCGCTCAACAATTTTGTCAGTTGTTCGCTCAAGTATTACTTCAGCCGGGTAATCAGCATGCAGGAAGACGAAGAGGTGAGTGATGAAATGGATGCCGCCGAATTTGGCCAGTGGATTCACAACACGCTGGAAGCGCTCGATCAGGAGCACCGGATGGTAGGCGAGGAGGTTACAGCTCAAACCATTGTTGAAAAGCTACGAACGAAGTACGAAGAGCAGTTTAGAAACCGGGTGACCGAATCGGGTATGAACCGGCTGCTCTACCGGATTGCCGAGGATCTGATGGTGCGTTTTAACACCTTGCAGCTGGAACGGTACGGTCCAAGCCTGGAGGTGTTGCAAACCGAGGAAGAATGGGAAACCGAACTGGAAGTTCAAACCGCGATCGGTTTGCTGCCCATCCGGATTGCCGGGAAAATCGACCGGGTAGAGCGATTACGGCAACCCGACGGGTCGGTCCTGATTCGGGTGGCTGATTATAAAACGGGCCGAGTGGATGCGAAGGATGCCGACGTAAAAACGATGGAACTGCTGCTGACCGATTCCCTGAAAGGCAAAGCGCGCCAGTTGTGGTTGTATCAGTACCTGGTCTATAAAAAAATGCTGCAAAACCAGGGACTACAGTTCGGGAACGAGCGAATTGACGGCACGACGACGAAGGTTGTGGCCGGATTTTACTCGTTCCGGAACCTGGAAGGCGGTTTTATCGAAAACAAACTGTACCTGGGAAGTCCGGATGAGTTTGTTGCCCAGACGGAAGTTCACCTCCGAAAACTCATCACCGACTTGTTTGACCCTGCCCAACCTTTTCAAAAAACCGCAGATAAAAAGATCTGTGAATGGTGTGAATACCGCAAATTGTGCGGTCGCTGAGTGCGGTTTTTCGCCGTCCTTATTCTTTGTTTTTTTGCACACCCCCCGGTTTTTCCCGGGATGTTTCATTGAGAAGAATGGCTTCCCGAAGCAATTCCCGGATCAATTCTTCGTTAAAATCCTGCGCCCGGACCACCAGCGACCGGACTGTTCGACGCCCCCGGTTTTCGAGTACGCCCCGTTCGTCGGATAATTCGTATCCTCTTAAAAAACAGAGGTCAACGGCGGGTTCGGTGGTGCGCAACGGATTGAGATAACACAAATGGCCTTTGTGCGAAAAAAAAGGCACTCCCCAGTTGATTTTCTCCTGAACACGGGGGGAAGCATCCTGGATTAAGCGACGTATTTGGGCTAATAGGCGATGAATTTCGGGCGTTTGTCGATTAATGTATTCGTCAACTGTCATAGCTTATTATAATGGAGTAATTTCGGTGCTAAGTTAGCTGAAAAATCAGATTCCGATAGTACTCGGTAAATTGACGCGCCGTCGGAGGTTACTTTCTCAACGGGTGCAATGCTGCACTCGCTTCAACATTTATTTCTGTGAAAAGGTGGATTGCAATTGGCTTGGTGCTGCTGGTTTTGGGTGGTACCATTTATTACAACAAGTTTTACAAGCAACAACCGGGTGGCCCCGGGGGCGCTGGTAACAAGGGCGGAGCTGCTGCCGGAGGGCCTGGAGGACGGTCGGGGGGACCTACCGCCATCAATGCCTATGTTGTGATTTCGCAGAATTTGAAGGATGAAGTAGTCGCTACAGGCTCGTTGATAGCCGCCGAGCAGGTGGATATTTACCCCGAAATTTCGGGGCGGATCGTTCAGTTAAACATTCAGGAGGGCCGGGCAGTTAGTCAGGGGACTTTACTGGTTAAACTCTACGACGGTGATTTACAGGCGCAATTGCAGAAGCTGAAAGTAGTGGAAGAAAATAACCGCCGGATTGAAGAACGGAACAAACAATTGCTCGAGCGGGGGGGGATCAGCCAACAGGAATATGACATTATTGTGACGAACCTGAAAGGCGCACTGGCCGACATTGAAGTGACCAAAGCGGCCCTGCGCCGGACCGAAATCCGGGCCCCTTTTTCGGGGACCATTGGGTTGCGGAATGTGAGTTTGGGAGCGGTGGTAACGCCCAATACCCTGATTGCCCGGTTGCAGCAGACGAGTTCGATGAAGCTGGATTTTTCGGTCCCTGAAAAATACGGCCCGTCGGTGAAAATCGGTAGTACGATTTCGTTTCAGATTGACGGATCGGATAAAGTATTCAATGGATCGGTGTATGCGGTCGAACCCGGTGTGGAAGAAGCCACCCGGAATTTACGCATTCGGGCGCGGGTGGCCAATGGTTCGGCCAATTTGCGCCCTGGTACGTTTGCCAAGGTGAATTTGGTGATCAATACGTCAAACGCGCTGGTAGTGCCGACTCAATCAGTGATTCCGCAAACCCGGGGAAGTCAGGTGGTGGTGATTGAAAATGGGAAAGCGGTTTTTAAGGATGTGAAAATCGGATTACGGAACGCCAATGTGGTGGAAGTAACGCAGGGGTTGCAACCCGGCGATACTGTGGCGACGAGCGGACTGATTTTTTTGCGGCCCGACTCGCCGGTTAAAGTGACCAAGATAGACAAGTTGACGGGTCAGAACCAGCCCGCAACCGGATCAGGGGCGGGAGTGAGTGCAAGCATGAGATAACAAACTAAATCAATGAGTTTACCTTCTTTAAGTCTCCGACGACCGGTTTTCGCCATGGTTATGTCGATCGTTATCATCCTGTTTGGGGTGATCGGTTTTACATTTCTGGGCGTTCGGGAATATCCGGCCATTGACCCGCCGATTATTTCGGTGCGGACCAGCTACGTTGGCGCTAACCCCGATATCATCGAATCGCAGATTACGGAGCCAATTGAAAAATCGCTCAACAGCATTGAAGGCATTCGGACGATCTCTTCCAATAGTGCCCTGGGAAGTAGTAACATCACCATTGAATTTGATCTGGGCGCTGATTTGGAGCGCGCTGCTAATGACGTTCGGGATAAAGTAGCACAGGCCCAGCGGCAGTTACCACAGGATATCGACGCACCACCGGTGGTGAGTAAGGCCGATGCCAACTCCGACCCAATCATTTTTATGCCCATTCAGAGCACAACCCGCAATCCTATGGAGTTGTCGGATTATGCTGAGAACGTGTTGCAAGAGCGCTTGCAGACGATTCCGGGCGTTAGTCAGGTGATGATTTATGGTCTGAAACGTCCTGCCATGCGGCTTTGGATTGACCCCCATAAGTTATCGGCTTACCGCTTGACGGCGCAGGATATTCAGGATGCTTTAACCCGCCAAAATGTGGAGCTGCCCGGGGGGAAAATTTACGGAAATAATACCGAACTAACCGTGAAAGCCGCTGGTCGGTTGACGACGGAAGAGGATTTCAATAACCTGATTCTTCGGCAGACGGCCAACCAGATTATTCGTTTCAAAGATGTTGGATACGCGGTATTGGGGCCGGAAAACGAAGAGTCGGCGGCCAAGCAGAACAATGCGTCGGGGGCTATTCTGGTGATGATTCCGCAGCCGGGTGCCAACTACGTGGCTATCGCGGATGAATTCAACAAACGGCTGGAGGATATCAAGCGGGAGTTGCCGCCCGATATCAAAATTCGTAACGGAATTGACCGGACGATTTTTATTCGGAAGTCGATTGAAGAAGTGGGGGAGACGATCCTCATTGCGTTCGTGCTGGTCGTTATCGTTATTTATCTTTTCTTCCGCGATTGGCTGATTTCCATCCGCCCGCTGATCGATATTCCGGTATCCCTGATTGGCGCTTTTTTCGTCATGTATGTCTCCGGTTTTAGTATCAACGTACTAACCCTGCTCGGAATCGTGTTGGCTACGGGGCTTGTTGTTGATGACGGGATTGTGGTCACCGAGAATATTTTCAAGAAAATTGAGCAGGGAATGGACTTGAAACGGGCCGCCAAGGAAGGGTCCGAAGAGATTTTCTTTGCCGTTATTTCTACGTCGGCTACGCTCGCCATTGTGTTCCTGCCTGTGATTTTTCTCCAGGGTTTTACGGGGCGGCTGTTCCGCGAATTTGGGGTGGTAGTGGCCAGTTCAGTGTTGATATCGGCTTTCGTTTCGTTAACCCTGACGCCGGTGCTCAGTGTTAAGCTAGTCAGCAAAGACCACGGGCAAGGGTCGTGGTTTTACAAGAAAACGGAGCCGTTCTACCGCTGGCTGGACGATTCCTACCGTTCGGCATTGACGGATTTCATGAAACGCCGTCGCTGGGCTTTTGGTTTGATCGCCGTTTGTATCGCGATCATTTTTGGGATTGGCTCAACATTAAAATCGGAGCTGGCACCGCTGGAAGATCGGGGGCGGGTTCGGATTCCAATTACGGCACCGGAAGGAACGAGTTATGAAGCCATGAGCCGGATTACGGATCGGGTGAATCAGTTTGTGCTGGACTCGGTGCCCGAAATTACCTTTACCTTCAGCGTTATTGCACCCGGAAACTCGGCTGCCGGTGCCGTCAACTCGGGGTTTGTATCCTTAAACCTGACGGATTCGCGGGAACGGACCCGGTCACAACAGGATATTACCGATTACCTGGGTAAATACCTCCGAAGTTTTAGTGAAGCCCGGATGAATGCCACCCAGGAACAAACCATTCAGGTGGGTCGGGGTGGTGGCGGTTTGCCCGTTCAGTTTGTCATTCAGAACCTGAATTTCGATAAACTTCGGGAGGTGCTGCCCAAATTCATGGATGAGGTACAGAAAGATCCAACGTTCCAGGGCTTCGATGTGGATTTGAAATTCAATAAACCGGAGCTTAACATCACCATCGATCGGGAAAAAGCCACGAGCTTGGGCGTATCGGTCCAGGATGTGGCCCAGACGTTGCAGTTGGCGCTCAGCAACCGCCGTCTGGCGTATTTCCTGATGAATGGAAAGCAATACCAGGTTATTGGTCAGGTATCGCGGGATGACCGCGATGAACCGGTTGATCTGGCGTCGTTTTACGTCCGGAATAACGTGGGAAACCTCGTTCAGCTAGACAATTTGGTGAAATTCGCCGAAGTATCCAGTCCTCCGCAGGTATATCACTACAACCGGTTTAAATCGGCCACCGTATCGGCGGGCTTGTCACCGGGTAAAACGATCGGCGACGGAGTTGAGGCCATGCAGGCCATTGCGGCTCGTACCCTGGATAATACGTTCCAGACGGCTCTTTCGGGGCCTTCGCGCGACTACGCCGAAAGTTCGTCGAACACCCTGTTTGCCTTTGTGCTGGCGCTGGTTTTGATTTACCTGATTCTGGCGGCTCAGTTTGAGAGCTTCACCGATCCGCTCATCATTATGTTGACGGTGCCGCTGGCTATAGCAGGGGCGGTCTTATCGCTCTGGATGTTTAACCAGACGCTTAATATTTTCTCCCAGATCGGTATCATCATGCTGGTCGGTCTGGTCACGAAAAACGGTATTTTGATCGTTGAGTTTGCGAATGAGAAACGGAAAGAGGGCATGAATAAACTCGACGCGGCCATTGAAGCCTCGGCCTTGCGTCTTCGTCCGATCTTGATGACCAGCCTGGTAACGGCTTTCGGGGCATTACCCATCGCTATGGGGTTGGGTGCGGCTGCGAAAAGTCGTATCCCGCTCGGGGTTGTGATTGTGGGTGGTATTATGTTTTCGCTCGTGCTCACGTTGTTTGTCATTCCGGCCATGTATTCGTTCATGTCGCGCTATAAACACGTTGATAACTCGGCGTACGAAGATCACCCACAGCCCGTCCAGCCGTTGCCGGAACCCGAATCCCGGAAACGGAAAAATGAGGAGTTGTACGAAGAAGAAGTATAAATGAAAAAACCGGCTCGTCGCCGGTTTTTTCATTTATATTGGGTTTAGGCCTGTGGAGCCCGAACGAGGCCCGTCCCTACGTCGGCCGGATCGAAGCCGGATTTTAGCCCGGTTTCCGTTCCTGAACCAATCAGCCGGGCTGTTAAGGTCAAGGGGGTCAACAGACCGGTTTTCGTGATTTTCTCCGCCCACAAAGCGGCTACCCCCGCTACATACGGAGTAGCCATACTGGTTCCGCTCATCTGTGCGAAACCGCCACCGGGTTTGGCCGACACTATTTTTACGCCCGGCCCGGCAATATTGGCCCCGGTGTTGGAAAAGGGGGCGACGGTTAAGCCCTGGCTGCTTTCACCCAGCGCAGCAACGGAGATGATGCCTTCCGATACGGCGGGTGGGCTGACCGAAATCTCAAAATCTGGGTTGACATTCCGTTGGCTCTCATTGCCGGCTGCGGCAATGATGATCGTGGCCTGGGCGAACGATCCCTGAATCCGAATTAGGGCAGCCAGCCTTTCAAAAAGCTGGACGTTGGCCCGGTATCCTTCGAGGGCGTAGGAAGTGGCTAGTTCAGCCGGGTAACCCTGATCAATCAGTTGTAGAACAAAGCCCGGAAAATCCATGCCCAATGACATGGAAATGACATTGGCTCCGTTCTGTCCCGCCCATTGAATCGCATTGACAATCTGGTCGCTGGAGCCACCGCCGTTTTCGCCGAGCACCTTACCAATCAGGGCTTTCTCCACGCCGGGTGCAACGCCGATCCGGGTGTTGTCGGAAATTCGGCCAAAAATAGTGCCGGCGCAGTGGGTGCCGTGGCCGTGCGGATCCCCGTTGCCTTCGCCCGTAAAATCCCGTTCAATGAGTTGAACACCCGCAAAGGCGGGGTGAGCGTTATCAATTCCCGTATCCAGCACGGCCACAATAACGCCAGCACCAGTGAAGGGTGAAGTGTCGGCTCCCACGGCTTTGACGCCCCAGGCAACGGTGGCCGCCGACGGTTTTGCCACGTTTTTTACCTGAACCGGTTCAATCAATTTCATCGGAATGGCCGGAGCCACGGCCAGAACACCAGCGTCGCGGGTAATGGTTGATACCTGTCGCCGGTCAAACTCGTCGATTTCAACGGTCAGTCCCGCAGCGACGGATTCCACGGAGCGGACTTGCGAAAGTGCGCCCAGAAATGGATCGCGGGTGGCGGTTTGGGTCGTTCGTAGGATGATGTGTTTCTGTTTCATGGAGTAAAGGGTTGGCAATAAAAGCTACATGTTCGGTTTTTTACGGGAAATCGTAACGGCTTCGATGGTGTACCGACGGGCATCCGAGTTTCCGTCCTGGTAGCGCAGACTCATGGTGGGCCGGGCGGGGTTGGCGTAGGAAACACCCGTACCCAGCAATACGGTTTTATCCGTCACTGTGATGGCCGAACCAGCGCTTTTTAACACCGTTACGTTGTAAGTATTGCTGCTTAGGTTGACGGTAAAGACCACCGTGTGCGAGATTCCTTCCGGAATGGTGCCAATCAAATCCTGCTGCTGAGTAGTGAGGTTGCGGAGCAGTGTAACATCGCCGTTAGCCTTGATGGTCATCCGGGCGATCATCCCGGCACTGCCATCAGTGATGTCGACCAGGATGTCACCACCGAAGGTATTTTCCTGAGTGGCCGTGTAATAAAACCAAACTGTTTGGGCAAAATTCGTCGAGATTCCCTGAAACGAAAGCCATTGGTTGCTGGCAGTTAAGCCCGGGGCATCGGCCTGGGTAAACCGCAGGGCTTTTTGTCCCGCCGTGGCTGAGGCCACCACCTTGAGTCGGGGTTCCAGTTGTGAGCTATAGGCAATGGCATCTCCGGCAGGGTCGCCGGGTAACGTTTTGTTCGGAAGGGCGTTGATGGCATCACTTTCGAAATCCGACCGGAGGATGTACGTCGATTGGCAGGCAGTGAAAACGACGCAGCAGACTAAACAGGCAAAAAACCGATAAGGTATCATATCCGTTAAGTGTTTAGTGATTCACCAAAAGTAGGAAGATAACTTATTCGGTAACAGCGTATTATTACTTGATTTTGGTGTGCGTAGTTTTAGGGGTGAGGGGCGGGCATAGCGGAATTCTATGCCCATTTTTCGTTTTACAGGTTCGGAGCCACTTCTGCTAGCTTCGCCGGGTTAACCGTTGGCTAAAACGTGGAATTTATTCAGATTATTCAGACCGCAGGGCTGTTACCGGATTGCGCAGAGCCGCCCGGATGGATTGGAAGCTGACAGTGAAAAAGGCGATGACAAGCGCCAGTAGCGCGGCTACCGTAAACGTCCAGATGCTGAAATCGATGCGGTACGGGTAGTTTTCAAGCCACCTACCAATGGCATAATAAGCGGCAGGAAAGGCGAAGAGGAACGAGACCCCAACCAGTTTGAGAAAATCCACGGAAAGGGATTGCACAATGCTGGCGACAGACGCTCCCAGCACCTTCCGAATTCCGATTTCTTTGGTACGTCGTTCGGCCGAGAGCGTCGCTAATCCAAAAAGGCCAATGCAGGAGATGAAAATGGTCAGCAACGCGCCAAACAGCATAATTTGTTTCCACTTGGCTTCAGCCTCGTATTTTTTCAGATTTTCCTCGTTCAGAAACTTATACGTATAAGGATTCTGCGGAAAAAGCCGCTTAAAGGTTGTTTCGATCTGACGCAGGCTCGCGGTTTCGGTAGTGGGTTTGATTTTTATAATGGCCTTCCCGTATTCGTTTTTGGGTTTCATGGTAAACAACTGCGGTTTGATCTCCTGATTCAGGGGGGCAAAATGGTAATTCTTCACCACGCCAATTACCGTATATTTTTCGGGACTATCGTACGAAAAATCAACCACCTGCCCAATGGGTTTTTTCCAGCCCGCTTCCTTCACGAACGCTTCGTTGACCAACACGGAATTCGTGGAATCGCTTGGAAAAGCCGGTGAGAAGTTTCGGCCTTGAACGACTGGAATTTTGAGCATGGGCAGATACGTTTCATCAACGGTTTCGTAGGCGAATGAAAGCTGTTTCGTTCCGTTATTGACCTTGGCGATGGTTCCCCAGAAGCCCCGGTTTTTGGGGGCAACGGATACGATGTTCGGGTTTTTGAGCAGTTCTTCCTTCAGGAGTTTGGCTTCGTTGCGTTTCAAATTCGTTTTATCGAAAACAACCAGGTTTTTATCGTCATAGCCCAGATTTTTTTGGGTCAGGTAATTGAATTGAGCGTAGATGGTGAGCGTACCCACAATCAGAAACGAAGCCAGCGCAAATTGCACCACCACCAGCCCTTTTTGCAGGTAATTTTTACCGGAAAGATTAAAGCGGCTATAGAGCGTTTGAACGGGGTTGTAACTGGAGAGCACCAGCGCGGGGTAAAAACCGGCCAGCAAACCCGTCAGTACAAAAAGGCTGATGTAACTCAGGATCAGTTTGTAATCAAAAAGGTAGGAGAGCGTTAGTGCTTTGTTGGCCAACTGGTTGAACGTCGGTAGCACCAGCTGGACCAGGAATAAAGCGAGCGTAAAGGCAATGGTGCACAGCACAAACGATTCGCCCAGGAATTGAATGACAAGCTGAGAACGGCCTCCGCCCACCACCTTCCGGACCCCAATTTCTTTCGCACGTTTCAGCGACCGGGCCAGCGTTAGGTTCACAAAGTTGATGCAGGCAATTAGCAGGATAAAACCCACAATGCCCGATAGAATGTACGAAAAGATTGGATTACTGCTCTCGACTAGCCCGTTATCTGCGGGTAAGTTCGTGCTTAGGTGCATATCCGTAAGGGGTTGAAGGCTGTATACCTCCTTGGTTTTGATGTCAAATTTCTCCGCCATCATCCGGATGCTTTCCTGGGCATCGGCCTGGTAAATCTGATTCATTTTGGCTTCTACAGCCGCAAGGTTAGCACCGGGGCTGAGCAACACAAATGTATTCTGGAACACGCTGAACCAGTTGTCGTTTTTGCTCCAGGCTTCTTTCGAAACCTGACTGGGTATCAACACCTCAAACTTGATGGATGAATTTTGCGGAACTCGTTGGGCAACACCGGTAATGGTATACGGTTCAAACCGTTCTTTCTCTTTGAAAAACAGCGTTTTCCCCAGCACGTCGGTACTGCCGAAACTCTTCATCGCCATGTCTTCCGATATCACAACCGACGTGGGTTGTTGCAGGGCCGTTTTGGGGTTACCGCTCAACAACGGAAAGGAGAACAACGAAAAAAAGTTGGAATCGGCCTGATAAATTTTCTGGCTGACAATTTCCCGGCCCTGCTTCATATCCCTGCGGTTTTCGCTGTAACGGACGAAGGATAACATTTCCGGAACGCCAGCGGTGAACTTGGGACCCTGGAAAATTCCCGTGTATGGATTGAAACGGTCGGGTGATCCGTCGGGACTTATTTTCTTGCTTGTGATTCGGTAAATGTTCGGGTTGTTGGCGTGGAACCGGTCGTAGCTGACTTCATCTTTGGTGTACAGCATGATCAGCATGGCAGCCGCCAAACCGATGCTAAGGCCAGTGACGTTGATAACGGAGTAGGCTTTGTTATGGACCAGTGTCCGGAAGGCGATGGTAAGGTAATTGCGTAACATGCTCAGGTTCAACAAAGAGGTTGATGGAAAGTCTGATGGTTTCCTTTTTAGAAAGAAGGGATTGATGTAATGAAAAACCGCCCGGACGAAATGACGGCGGGCCTTCGACAAGCCTGCTTTTTCTACTTGCTGATGAAAAACTTCGTGCAAATCGCCCTGCACATCTTCCAGCAGGTGAGAAGCTACAAACCATTCCAGCAAGCGATCAGCCCAGCGGGGCGGAGTGACGGGTTTCGACATGAGCGTGAAAAGTGAAAAATTGAGCCGGTGGATAACCGATGCGATTTTTGGAATTTAGGGCTGAAATCCGATGCGTTGAAATTTGCCCGGCGGAATGGCTTCCCACAACCGGGAGCGGATTTCCTGGATGTCGTGTAGGGCGCGGACACCAGTTGTCGTCAGCGCGAAAAACCGTTTGCGTCGCCCACCCCGCTCGGCTGTCGCTCCGCCCATTTCCGATGATAGGAACCCTTTTTCTTCCAGCCGATACAGGGTCGCATGAACGGCGCTCATGGTGATGGACCGACCAGTTTGCTGCTGAACGTCTTCCCAGATCGTCACGCCGTAGGCTTCGACAGGGCAGGCGGCTACCACCAGCAGCACTATTTCTTCGAACTCCCCCAGAAAGGATCTGCGCATGATGCTAAAATCAACTTTTTATTAGTTGTAATTTTGCAAAACAAATTGAGTGCCAGATCATAAAAAGGCTTGTAGTAGCGGTATAGAGCTAAAAAAGAAAAAGCCGTTGTCCGTTATCGTACAGATTTTGTCCACGCACGGACAGGAGGGATACGTTACGGTATTCGGTTTGCTGACGCATTTTATTTACTACAAGCGTCAGCCTACCGTAAACTTACAAACCGCGAATCAATCCGGCCATTTTTTCGCGCAAAGCCGTGTCTGGCTGCTGGCCGTGACCCGCCTGCAGGTTGTCGGCGGCATGGCGGGGGTTGCTGGTACCCGGAATAACGCAGGTAACGGCGGGGTGTGCAATGAGAAATTTCAGGAAGAACTGCGCCCAACTATGTATCTCGTATTCCTTCGCCCAGTCGGGTAATGGCTTCCCTTTGACGAGCGAAAACAGGCGTCCTTCGGCAAAAGGCTGGTTGATGATTGTAGCAACGCCCTTGTCGCGGGCAGCAGGCAGGAGCTTTTTCTCCGCGTTTCGGGATAGGATGGAGTAGTTGAACTGAACAAAATCGATGGGGTACCGGGTGAAAATCTCGATTAACTCATCGTGCATCGAATCGGTGTAGTGCGTGATGCCGATGTACCGGATTTTGCCGGCGGTTTTCCAGGCTTTCAGTGTTTCCAGATGCGTTTTCCAGTCGAGAAGATTATGAATCTGCATCAGGTCCATTGTCTGCCGTTTCATTTTTCGCATCGAGTCTTCCATTTGCTGGATACCCGCTTCGCGGCCTCGCGTCCAGACCTTGGTTGCATAGAAGAACTGATTCTGGAAACCGGATTGAGCCGTCAAGTTGCCGACTACCTCTTCCGATCGGCCATACATTGGCGATGAATCGATCAGCTTGCCACCCGCCTGCTGAACGGTTTTCAACACCTGCATCAGCGGTTCCTGTTCGGCAGCACTGGCAGCATCGAAAGTTTGCCAGGTACCAAGACCAACAACGGGTAGTTTTTCCTGGCTGGAGGGGATCGGACGGTTGAGCATGGCGGTTTTTTGCCGATGAGAGAAACCGTAAACACCGCCGGAAGTCAGTACAGCCGCCGAAGCCGTCAAAAATCGGAGGCTTTCGCGCCGGGATTGCCGATGGTGGAAGGCGTTCTGCATATCAACTGGAGCTATTATCACTGAAAGAATTCAACCCGGTGTTCATAAAGTGCGAGAGAGGGGTGCTTGGAATAGAAGAGTGGGGACAACTTACCCAAGCTGTCCCCACGAAATTACTGTTTTGCACTCACCCGCCAAAGCCGATTCCCCGCATCGTCGGCCACGAGCAGCGCCCCATCGGCCAAAACCGTGACGCCCACCGGCCGACCGTGTACATCTTTGTCATCAATGATGAAACCCGTCAAAAAGTCCTCCGGCTTACCGCTGGGTTTTCCGTTTTGAAACGGTACAAATATTACTTTATAGCCCGAAAATGCCGATCGGTTCCAGGAGCCGCGCTGGCCAATGAACGCACCGTTCCGGTATTTTTCGGGAAAAGCGTTTTGATCATAGAAGGCCAGACCGAGCGAAGCCGTATGCGACCCCACCGGAACATCGGGAACCACCGCTTTCTGGACCAGATCGGGGCGCTCGCCTTTCCGGCGGGGATCTTCGGTTTGGCCAAAATACGAATAGGGCCATCCGTAAAACGCTCCTTCTTTTACACTCGTGATGTAATCCGGCACCAGGTCGTCGCCCAGCTCGTCGCGTTCGTTGACGGCCGTCCAGAGGGTGTTGCTACCGGGAGCCCAGTCCATTCCGACCGGGTTGCGGAGACCGCTGGCAAAGATACGTTCACCCGTTCCGTCGGGGTTGACTTCCAGAATACAGGCCCGGCGAACCTCATGCTCCATCCCGTTTTCGCCCACATTGCTACCAGAACCCACTGAAATGTAGATTTTAGAACCGTCGGCGTTGGCGATCAGGTTACGCGTCCAGTGGTTGTTATAACCACCCGCTGGCAGCGACAAAATGGGTTTGCCTTTGGCGGTTATTTTGGTTTGTCCCGTTTGGTAGGGAAACGACAGCAAGCCATCGGTATTGGCTACGTACAAAGTATTGCCAATCAATAACACGCCAAAAGGCTGATTCAACCCTTCCAGGAATGTTTCGCGAATCTCGGGTTTTCCGTCTTTGTTGGCATCGCGCAGGAGAGTAATGCGATTGGCGCTTTTGCCGGATGCTTCCGAGTTGGCGCGTCCCGAAACGGTAGCCGCTACCTTCTTAACCACGCCTTTCCGCTCGGTTTGCGATTCAACCACCAGCACATCTCCGTTGGGCAATACATAAGTGGTACGCGGATTTTCCAGGTCGCGGGCGAATTCCGTGACAACAAAACCGTCGGGCGCTTTGGGCATCTGGCCGTCTTCCCAGCCAACAACATTGCTGTAGTGATTGGAGGGTTCGGAGGGGGGCGGCAGATCGGGTGCCTGGGAGGCTTCGGTTTCTTGGGTTGTGGCGGTTTCTTCCGTATTCTCCGACTTCTTGCCCTGGCCACAAGCCAAAAGAAACCCGCTCAAAATCAAGGTGTATGTGAAAAGTGTTACTGGTTTTTTCATTGTTGAACAGAATTGTGTAGATATCCTGTATCAACTGACTGTGAACCGCTTTGTTTGAGCCAGCCGTCAACTTTAACGGGCTGACAACGCGGCAACGGGGTTGGCTTTGGTTGACGGCTGGACTTGCAGAAACGAGCGTACGGCGGTTTGCCATTTTTCGGGTTCCTGCGTGCAGTATGATTGGTGACCGGAATTTTCGAAAACGATCAGTTGTTTGCGTTTCGTCCCGAGGTTTTCGAAAATGGCGTCGGTTTCGTGCCGCAAAACCCGCGGATCTTTGGTGCCCCAGTTAAGCAGCACTGGCATGCTAAGCTGCCGGGCGTAGTCCGACGGGCGGAATTTGTACGTGCTTATACCGCGCTGCATACCGCCCCACAACAGCAGCAGTTCCGACGCCGGATGGGCGGGAATGTGCATCGAGCGCAACCGTCCCTGAACGGCATCGTAAAGCGTGGCAAACGGACATTCCAGAATCACCCGCGACGGTTTCAGGTCGTGTTCGGGAATGGCTTTTAGAATGGTGGCAGCCCCCATCGAAACGCCCCAGAGAATGATGTTTTTTTCTCCACCCCGAACCACAAAATCATAGGCGGCTTTCAGGTCGTTAGTTTCGCGGTATCCAATGGTGCAAATATTGCCTTCGCTGTTGCCGTGTGCCCGAAAATCAAACAACAGCGTGTTGTAACCCAACTGGTGAAAATAATCCATTTCGCAGAGCACTTTCGCCTTACTCGATGCGTGACCGTGGCAGAGAATCACCGTGCCACGGGCCTGCTCAACCGGGATATACCATCCTTCGAGCCGTTGGTTGTATTCGTTGGTCAGCCGAATGGTTTCAAAAGGGATTTTGGGCTGATCACTGACGACGGATTTTTTCAGTTTCAGTCCAAAAAAAGCCGCATTCAGTTTTTCACCCATTGTGTATTCCTCCGGTTTTTTCGACGGTGTTTTATCTGGATTATCAAAAAAATACGTAAAACGGGAGGCATGGAAGGCCAGAATGATATTTAATAACACAAACAACGCCAGCAACACAAGGCCAGCACGGCGGAGGATAAGCATACGGATCAACACGGGATAAATTCGGACAAACATACCCATTTTGGAAACAGTTTGCTAGTAGCTCATGAAGTCGGAAAGCAAGTAGATCGACAACTAAAATTTCTTATCGGCTTGGCTCTATTCCCAATGCTCTATGCACTCCTTACTTCAACGACGCGAACTTTTAAAAGGGCTGCTGGCAACGGGGCTGGCGGGGCCGGCCATCATGGCCATCGCGCAACCCCAACCGCCTGCCGATACTGCACCTTTCAGCATTCATGTTTTTTCCAAACACCTTCATTTTTTAAACTATACCGAACTTGCAGCCACAGCCTCTGAACTCGGTTTTGATGGCGTTGACCTGACGGTTCGGCCCGACGGTCATGTTGAACCGGCCCGTGTTCGGGAAGACCTGCCGCGGGCCGTAGAAGCCCTTAAAAACCGCCAGCTAAGCGCCTTGCTGATGACCACGGCTGTGTCGAAGGCCGATGAGCCGGTCAGCCGGACCGTGTTGGAAACCGCCAGCAAACAGGGCATCCGGTATTACCGCACTGGCTGGCTGCCCTATCCGGCCAATCGCCCTATTCCGGCGTTATTAAAACAGTACCGTCAACAGCTCGGTGAACTGGCTAAGTTGAACCAGCAGCTCAACCTGTCGGGGGCGTATCAAAACCATGCCGGAACGAACTTTGGCTCGGCAATCTGGGATTTGGCGGGCGTTTTACAAGACATTAATAATCCCGGACTGGGTTGTCAGTACGATATTCGGCACGCAACCGTAGAGGGCGGTACGTCCTGGTCGACGGGTTTACGGATGATTCACCCATTCATTCGCTTTATTGCCATAAAAGACGTGGTCTGGGAGAAAGTAGACGGGAAATGGAAAGCCGTCAGTGTCCCGCTGGGGCAGGGAATGGTCGATTTTCCGGCTTATTTTGCGCTGTTGAAGCAGTTGAATGTCCGGGTTCCGATTTCGCTGCACCTCGAATATCCGTTGGGGGGAGCCGATCAGGGCAAGCGCGCGTTGACCATTCCGCGCGAAAAAGTGTATCAGGCCATGCAAACCGATTTGCAAACCCTGCGCGGAATGCTGAAGAAAGCAGGTTTGGTGTGAGCGATTTCCGCCGTAACCCCTGGCCCGGAATTAGAATACGCTTAGAAATAAAAATACTGAGAACCGGGTACGGCTCTTGTTTGGTTACTATTGATAAGCCTCCGCATTCAAAACCGTATGAAGAGTATTCTGATAGTTGAAGATGACCGCCGGATTGCCCAGAACATCAGCCGGGGATTGCTGGAAGAAGGGTACCTGACCGAAATCGCTTACGAGGGTTACAACGGCCGCGATCTGGCGTTGCGGCAGCCGTTTGATCTGGTTATTCTGGACATCAACCTGCCGGGACTGAATGGTTACGAAGTATGCCGGAATATTCGGGCCGAAAAGCCGCATTTGCCCATCATCATGCTAACCGCCCTGGGCGAGATTGAGGATAAAGTGGAAGGGCTCCAGCGCGGGGCCGATGATTACCTCGTAAAACCGTTCGATTTTCGGGAGCTGAATGCCCGAATTGCCACCTGCTTCCGGCGGCTGGATTTGCTGGACAAAAGCGCGGCTGACGAAATTCTGCGGATCGCCAATCTTGAAATCAACGTTTCGACCAAGCAGGTCAAACGCGATAGCGTACCGATCGATCTGACGGCGCGGGAGTTTGCGCTGCTCGAATACCTGGTGCGCAACCGGGGGCGGGTGGTTTCCAAAATGGATCTGGCCGAAAAGGTATGGAGCCTGAATTTTGACCCGGGAACCAATGTAGTGGAGGTATATATCAATTATTTACGCAAAAAGGTCGATCGGGATTTTGAACCCAAACTGATTCACACCCGGGCTGGTATGGGGTACCTGTTAAAAGCGGAGTAATGGCATGAAGATCAGAAATCGGATCGCACTCCAGTTTTCGCTCATCGTAGCTTCCATTCTGCTCGTATTTTCGTTCATCGTTTATTTTACCACGGCCGCCTACAGCCGGGATGATTTTTATGAGCGGCTGAAAAAGAAAGCCCGCACCACCGCCCGGTTTTTGATCCAGGTGAACGAAGTCGACCAGAACCTGCTCAAAATTATTGATCGGAATACACTCACGGCCTTATATGACGAAAAAGTGCTGGTGTTCGATGAGCGAAACCGGTTGATTTACGCCAGCGTTGATGATCATATCATTCATTATCAGCGTAGTTTGCTTCACGAAGTCCGGGAGCAGAAGGAAGTGGAAACCTGGAGTGACGAAAATCAGCTGGTGGGTATTTCGTACGAAGAAGGGGGACGTCGGCTGGTGATTCTGGCGTCGGCGTATGACCGGGTGGGAAAGAGCAAGCAACGGAACCTGCGCATCACGCTGATCTGGGGGCTGGTGGGAGGCATTGGACTGACGGTTGGCCTGGGCATTTTCTTTGCCGGGCAATCATTGCGGCCCATCGATGAGATCAATAACCAGATTTCAACCATTACGGCCCGCAACCTCCGGCAACGCCTGGATGAGGGCGACCGTCGCGATGAAATTGATCAGCTGGCGATCAATTTCAACGCGGTGCTGGGGCGACTTGAGCAAGCTTTTGAACAACAGCGCAGCTTTGTTTCGCACGCTTCCCACGAACTGCGAACCCCGCTGGCGGCTCTCAAGTCGGAAATTCAACTGGGCTTGCGACGCCGTCTGGATACGGCTGAATACGAGGATATTCTGACCAATCTACTGTCGGATACGGACCGACTTATCGCGCTGACAAACAGCTTGTTGTTTCTGGCTAAGACCCTCGAAAATATTAGTCAAATGCCGTTGGCGCCCGTGCAGATGGAAGAGGTAGTACTGCTGGCAAGGGATGAATTGCTGAGTGCCCGACCGGATTACCGGATTGAATTCGATTACGATAACCTGCCTGGGTCAGAAACTGAAACAACGGTGTCGGGCAACGAAGAATTGCTAAAACGGGTGTTGTTGAATCTGATGGATAATGCCTGCAAATACTCGCCCAACCATACGGCCTACGTCCGGATCGGAACCGATTCTCGTATCTGTTGGGTGAAGGTGCGGGATGAAGGAATTGGAATCAAACCGGAAGAAGCCGAAATGATTTTTGAGCCTTTCTACCGCACCGCCAATGCTGTTGGGTACGAAGGATTTGGAATTGGCCTGTCCATTTGCCAGCGAATCATGGAGCTCCACCAGGGACAAATTACCGTGGAAAGTCGCCCGAACGAAGGAAGTTTGTTTACGATTCAAATGGTTCATCTATAGGCAGTTGTAGATATAGAAACTACGGGCGTAATCAAAACCGTTAGCCCGGGCTGGCCGAAATCAACCTACGGTTTAGCAATGCCGTAATTTCTAATTTTTTTTTAACGGGTATCTAAGATTTTTCTAATTCACTTTTAACGGCCCTCTAACTTCTTTTCCTGAATCTTGTGGTCGCGATTTTGCGATCTTTTGGATGCGATTCATAGTAGTCTTCAGCCTGTTTGAGCTGCTTTCAGCATACGGCCACGCCCAGGACTCGTTACGGCTTAGCCGGCGACAGGCCGATAGTCTTTTTATAAAAAATAATTTGCTTTTGCTGGCTGGTCGCTTCCGGATTGAAGCTGGACAGGCGGAGGTCATTCAGGCTCGTTTGTACGATAATCCGACGGTTTCGGTCGAAGTAAGTGCTTACAATACAGAGCGAAACCGAGCACTGGATGTGGGTCGGCAAGGGCAGAAGATCATCTCCGTTGAACAACTCCTTTATACAGCCGGTAAACGCAACAAACGCATTGCTCTGGCGCAGGAATCGGCCCGCCTGAGCGAATTCGAATTTGCGGATTTGCTGCGTTCTCTGCGTTTCGAGCTTCGCAGCCGGTTTTTTGACCTTTACTTTCAGCAACAAACCCTGAACCGATATGATCGCCAGATCAGTACCTTACAGGGAACGGTAACGGCTTTCGAGCAGCAATACGAAAAGAATAACGTGTCGTTGCGGGAGCTTTTGCGGTTGAAAGCGCTGCTTTTTCAATTGAACAACGATCGGCTGGAAATTCGGCTCCGGTTGGCCGAAAACCAGCAGGTTCTACGGACGCTGCTGTCGGTGGAACAGCCGATCTTACCGGTTGTTGATGAGGCCCGGCTGCGACGATACCAGTTGCCCAGTGAGCCGGTGGATTCATTGCGGGAG
Organism: Larkinella harenae; assembly: GCF_054780515.1. Classification (NCBI taxonomy): domain Bacteria; kingdom Pseudomonadati; phylum Bacteroidota; class Cytophagia; order Cytophagales; family Spirosomataceae; genus Larkinella; species Larkinella harenae. The sequence continues at coordinate 1,973,934 of NZ_BAAGWE010000001.1, forward strand.
CGGGCGTTGCGCTCCCGGGCCGATGTGCTGGCGGGCCAGTCGCTGACCCGCCAGGCCGAACTGAACTACAATCTACAGAAAGCCCTGGCGGTTCCGAATTTGCGGGTCGGCGGTACCTACGATCAGGCGGGTAGTTACATCATGAATTACGTTGGGGTATCGGCCAGCATGGATCTGCCGTTGCTAAACCGCAATCAGGGGGCCATCAGGGCAGCCCGCAGTCAGGTTGGCTACCAGAAGCAGCTGCTGAATCAGAAAGCCCTCCAGGTGGGCAACGAAGTGATTGCCGCCTTGCAGAAGGTGCAGGAGGTGGAGCGAACCGTCCAATCCGTTGAAGCACGGTTTTCGGAGCAATTCGAGCAATTGAACCAAGGCTTGTTTACGAATTTTCAGAAACGTAACATTTCATTGCTGGAGTTCATCGATCTCATTGAAACCTACAACGAAAGCACCCGGGAATTGAATCGGCTGAAAGCTGATCGCATCAGTGCGTATGAAGAACTGAATTATGTCGTGGGGGAAGAATTGTTCAATTAAAATGAGAAAAAAAACATTCGTTACCGGTTTGCTTCTGGGGGTAATTGGCCTGACGGCGGCTTGTCATCAGAAGTCGGAAGTGGAGGAAGAAAAAGCCTTCATGATGTCAGATACGATGATGAATCGCATCCGGCTGGATACGGTGGCTACGCTTTCGGTTCGGAGCGAGTTGACGCTGGTGGGCAAGGTGGCCGCCGACGAAAACAAAGTCATCAAAGTCTTTCCACTGGTGGGTGGCGTGGTGGAAGAAGTGGATGTTGAACTGGGTGACTACGTCAAAAAAGGGCAGCAACTGGCCGTAATCCGATCGGGTGAGGTGGCTGATTTTGAACGACAAATGATTCAGGCCCAGTCGGATCTGTTGCTGGCGCAGAAAAACCTGAGCGTGGCCGAAGACCTTTTCGAGAGCAAGCTGAATTCCCAGCGCGAAGTGATTACGGCTAAAAAAGACGTGGAAACTGCCCAGGCCGAGCTCAACCGGGTCAAGGAAATCTTCCGTATTTATGGGCTAGGCAAGGCCTCTACCTATACGGTGCGGGCGCCAATCGACGGTTTTGTCATTGAAAAGAATGTGAACCGGGACATGCAGCTGCGGTCCGACAATGCCGATAATTTGTTTACTGTCGGGCAAATCAGTGATGTGTGGGTGCTGGCCAATGTCAACGAAAGTGATATTGCCCGGGTCAAGGCGGGCATGGCAGCCAGCGTGCAAACGCTGAGTTATCCGGATCAGCGGTTTAGTGGGCATGTTGATAAAATCTTTAGTGTACTCGACCCCAGCACGAAGGCCATGACCATCCGGGTACGGCTGCGCAACGAAGGAATGAAACTGAAACCTGAAATGCACGCAACCGTTGCATTACGGTTTGATGAAGGGCAGAAAATGGCAGCATTGCCATCTGAGGCCGTCATTTTTGATAATTCGAAATACTACGTGATGGTTTTCCGCAGTCGGTCGGATATTGAAACCCGGGAGGTGCATGTCCATAAATTCCTGGGCGATATTGCTTACATCGATTCGGGATTGAAGCCGGGAGAGCAGGTTATTTCGAAGAATCAGCTGCTGGTATACGATGCGCTAAATGATTAACAGGCCCGGAGTTGAGGGAGAGATAATCGGGTGATTTTTGCCCTTATAGACCTCCGCCTTTGCTTCATACCCTCCGCTGAATCCCATGAACCGATTCATTCGAAACATCGTTGGCTTCTCGCTCAGAAACCGTTTTTTTGTCTTCTTTCTGACGATTGGCCTTGTCATTGCCGGGGTGATCAGCTACCTCAATACCCCGCTGGAGGCCTTTCCAGATGTGACCAACACGCAGATTATCGTCGTTACGGAGTGGAATGGCCGGAGTGCCGAAGAGGTAGAACGGTTTGTAACCATGCCGATTGAAGTGGCCATGAATTCGGTGCAGCGGAAGACAAACGTGCGTTCGATTACGATGTTCGGCTTATCGGTCATCAAAATCATTTTCGAAGACGACGTTGACGACTTTTTTGCCCGCCAGCAGGTGAATAACCAGCTCCGGACCGTAACGCTGCCCGAAACCGTGGAGCCCGACGTGCAACCGCCTTATGGACCAACCGGGGAGATTTTTCGCTTTACGCTCGAAAGCAAAAGCCGGGACAGCCGGGAATTGTTAACGATTCATAACTGGGTCATTGACCGGCAGTTGAGGAGTGTTCCGGGGGTGGCCGATGTGGTTGCTTTCGGGGGACAGGAAAAGGTTTACGAAATCCGGGTCAATCCAACGCAACTAACCAAATACGACCTGACGCCTTTGGAGGTTTACCAGGCCGTCACGCGAAGTAACATCAACGTCGGGGGCGATGTTATTGAGCGCAATGGTCAGGCTTACGTCGTTCGGGGGGTGGGGCTGCTGACATCCATCACCGATATTGAAAGCATTATTATCCAGGAATTGAATAACAACCCGATTCTGGTCCGGAATGTGGCCGAAGTCGTAGAATCAAGTTTGCCGCGGGTCGGACAGGTGGGACTGAACGATAACGACGATGTGGTGGAGGGAATTGTGGTCATGCGCAAAGGAGAGAATCCGAGCGAAATCCTGAAGCGGGTCAAAGACAAAATAGAAGAGCTGAATACCTCCGTTCTGCCCGCCGATGTGAAGATGGTCACCTTTTATGACCGTGATAATCTGATCGCCTTTTGCACCCGGACGGTGATGCACAACCTGACCGAAGGCATCATTCTGGTCACGGTGATCGTCTTTATTTTCATGGCCGACTGGCGCACGACGGTTATCGTGTCCATCATCATTCCACTGGCGTTGTTGTTTGCGTTTATGTGCCTTCGGTTACGGGGCATGTCGGCGAATTTGCTGTCGATGGGAGCCGTCGATTTCGGTATTATCATCGACGGGGCGGTGGTGATGGTTGAAGGAATTTTTGTGACGTTGGATCACCTGGCTCACAAAAAAGGGATTGACCGCTTCAACCGCATGACCAAACTCGGGTTGATTAAGAAGACCGGGGGTGAATTAGGCAAAGCGGTTTTCTTTTCCAAGCTAATCATTATTACGGCGTTACTGCCCATCTTTTCCTTTCAGAAGGTAGAAGGGAAGATGTTTTCGCCTTTGGCCTGGACGCTCGGTTTTGCGCTCATGGGGGCCTTACTATTTACGCTCACCTTGGTGCCGGTGCTCTGCTCCATTCTGCTGCGGAAAAACGTTCGGGAAAAAAATAACGTCATTGTACGGTTTTTTGATCGGGCCGTTACGGCGGGTTTTGAGTGGTGTTACGCGCGCAAGCGGCTGAGTTTTCTGCTCGCAACGGTTTTGCTAGGCTTGACGTTTTTCTCGGCAACGTTGTTAGGAACCGAGTTTTTGCCGCAACTGAACGAAGGGGCTTTGTGGGTGGAAGCGAAGCTGCCGATGAGTTCGTCGCTGAGCGAAACCACCAAGATGGTGCGTGTATTGCGGAAAAAACTGATGGAATTTCCGGAAGTGAACGGCGTGTTGTCGCAAACGGGCCGTTCCAACGACGGTACAGATCCTTCGGGCTTTTATTACGTACAGATGCAGGTCAACCTGAAGCCTAAGGAAGAGTGGCAGCGGAAGATTACGACCGATGGGCTGATTGAAGAAATGGACGGGAAACTAAAGCAGTTTCAGGGAATAAATTACAATTATTCACAGCCGATCATCGACAATGTGGCCGAAGCCGTTGCGGGCATGAATGCCTCCAATGCCGTCAAGATTTTTGGCGAAGATCTGAACGCCCTGAATGGCCTGGCCAACGAAGTGATTGAAGCGATTGAAGATGTACCGGGAATCAAGGATGTTGGGATTCTGCGGAACATCGGACAGCCCGAGATCAGTGTCTTATTCCATGACCAGAAAATGGCCCTCTACGGAGTGTCGACTGCCGACGCGCAGGCCGTCATTGAAATGGCCATTGGTGGAAAAACCGCTTCCATTCTGTACGAAGGAGAACGTCGGTTTGACATTCGGTTGCGTTACGCTGAGAATTACCGCAAAACCGAGGAGGATATTATGCGGCTGATGGTGCCCACCCTGCACGGTAGCAAAATTCCGCTGAGTGAGATCGCTACGTTGCGAAAAACCACCGGCCCTGCGTTTATATACCGGGACCTGAACAAACGGTTTATTGGCGTAAAATTCTCGGTTCGGGAGCGCGACCTGGGCAGCACGATTGCCGAAGCCCAGCGAAAGGTGGAGCAAAAAATCAAACGATTACCGAAGGGCTATTCAATCACCTGGACAGGCGAATTTGAGAACCAGGTCCGGGCAACCCAGCGGCTTGGCCAGGTGGTTCCGCTGAGTCTGGCGGCTATTTTTATTATTCTGTTCATCACTTTCGGAAATGCCAAAGACGCGGGGCTGGTGCTGCTCAATGTGCCTTTTGCGTTGATGGGCGGTATCCTGGCGCTGCACGTGACAGGTATTAACTTCGGTATTTCGGCGGGTGTCGGGTTCATCGCGCTATTTGGCATTTGTGTGCAGAATGGGGTCATTCTGGTTTCTGTATTTAACCAGAACCGGGCCGATCGGCTACCTCTCGACGAAGCGATCCGGCAGGGACTCCGCACCCGCATTCGGCCCATTGTCATGACAGCCCTGATGGCGGCTATTGGCCTGTTACCGGCCGCCGTATCGACCGGCATCGGTTCCGAAACGCAAAAGCCGTTGGCGGTGGTGGTCATCGGTGGATTGATTACGGCCACCTTGCTGACGTTATTTATCTTTCCAATCCTGTATCGATACTTTTACCGGAAGTTTGACAGCTCCATAAGACCCTGGCGCCGGGAGTCGCAGGTTTTGGAGCGGGTATAATTAACTTTTTTCTAAGATGGCTCTAAGGGTTTTCTAATCTGGCAGGCCCTACTTTGCATCAGAAAAATCAAAGGCAGATTCAGCCTCCTGCTGGATTTTTCTGATGCGGTTGATACAGGCTAAGGTAAGAGACAAAAGGAAGATCGGTTGAAATGGATTGATTTTCAAGGCGATCCTGTAATTCTGCCGCGCTTCTTTGTCTTTTATGCTTAGCTAAAAGAAGGTTTTTGGCGAGTAAATTGCTAATTTCAGGTGATTTCGATAGCCGGTTACTCCTTAGAGACCGGCTATTTTTTTGGAGAAAAATCTAATTTTTTTCTAATCCTGCTCTAAGGGTTATTTAAACAGCAGTTGTCATCTTTGCAGTAGACTAATCCTTACCATTATGTCCTGGTTTGAATACAGTCAGTGTGTACTGAACAAAGTTGATTTTGACCGGCGACTATTTCGAAAGGAACTGCGTAAACTTCTTCGGTGGCTTTCACCGCCCGAGCGTTTACAACTCCTTCGATGGTGTCGGCAGCAGTTGAAACGTAAAAATCAGCTGCAGACAAATTGAGTTAGTTTCATCAGAGTGTTTTCTTAGCGTTTTAGGTAGAAAGGGAGTAGCCGGCCCATCTGATTGGGCCGGCTATCTTGTTGTGGGTTGGTCGAGGCCATTTCAACTAAAAACTGGTTTGTCATGCCATTGAAACATAGTCTTATCTTTATTGTCGATGACGACGAAGACGATCGCTTCATGCTTTGGCAGGCGTTTCAAAAACATCATCCCGGTTGTTTGCTGTTTACTTTTTCAGACGGGCAGGAGATGCTGGATCATCTGCTGGAGTATTATGACGTGCCCGATTTGATCATTCTGGATTTGAACATGCCGGTTATGGATGGCGTAACCACCCTGAAGCGGCTGAAGCGGAATAGCCGGTTTCGTTCCATTCCAACCGTCTTATTAAGCTCCTCGTTTGAAACCAACAACAACCTGTTTACGAATGAAATCAGTCCCGACGCACTGCGGGTAAAACCAACCAACTACAGTGAGCTGGTTCGGCTTACCAATCAATTGTATCCGGCCTAAACGATCAAGCAGAATAGATGTCTCTTTTTTGAGAACGAATTCCAGACCTGTCAGGATTTAAACCTTGACAGGTCTTTTTATTTCGTTTCTAGGGATTAGAATGGCAATTTGGCCAGGTCAACGTTCCCCCCTGTTAGAATAAGTCCAACTTTCTGTCCGGAAAATTGCTCCTTGTTTTTCAGTAAGGCCGCCAAAGGAACGGCACTCGACGGTTCGATAATAATTTTCATTCGTTCCCAAACTAATCGCATGGCGTCGACAATATCAGCGTCCGAAACCGTCAGAATAGCCGTGACGTGCTCCCGGATGTAGCCCAGCGTTCGCTCGCTGAGGCTCGTCATCAACCCATCGGCGATGGTTTTGATGTAGGGCGCTTTTTCCACGTTCCCACTTTGAAAGGATAGCACCGCATCGGCCGCGCCTTCTGGCTCTCCGGCTATCACGCGGGTTTGCGGACTTAAAAAATGGGTCACAAGAGCCGTTCCGCTGAGCAGTCCGCCCCCGCCAACCGGGGCCATAATAACATCGAACGGTTTTTCGGCACCGGCATCTTCAATTAATTCTTTGGCAGCCGTTGCCTGTCCGGTAATGACCCGATCGTCGTCAAACGGATGAATCAAAACCGCTCCCGTGCGCTGGATGACTTCCTGAACCCCCGCTTCCCGGGCTTCGAGCGTCGGCTCGCATTCAATGATTTCGGCACCGTACCCGCGAACCGCATCCTTCTTCACTTGCGGAGCCGTTCGGGGCATCACAATAAAAGCGGTTGTTCCGACCTGCCGGGCGGCATAGGCAATTGCCTGAGCATGATTGCCCGACGAATGGGTAGTCACGGGGCCGAGAGTCCGGCCATGATAGCGTTCCTGTTCGGATAGTTGCAGAATGGCGTTCAGGCCACCGCGTGCTTTGAATGCACCAATCTTTTGCAGATTTTCCGGTTTGAAGTGGATGTCAACACCACTCCGTTCATTGATGGTCTGATTGGTCAGCACCGGTGTTCGATGAATGTGGGGTCGGATGCGGTCGTGAGTAGCCTGAATGGTTTCGAGGGTAATCATTGTGTCAAAAGAAAACCGTTTGAGTAGAATATATGGTAAAACCGGCGGCTTAGTGAGGTGCTAATTGGCCGACACTTCGCTGGATGCGGAAGGGTACCCTCCCGTGCGAAGGATTAGACTTTTGACCATTTCTGCGTGGGAATTAGTCAACAAATGGCCCGCTTCGGGCAGGAAAATATATTCGGCCGGTTTGCCCGTCAGCACCTTTTTAGCAAAATCGAGATTCGCCGGATCGACCAGCCAGTCATTACCGCCCTGCATCAGGGTAACCGGCACATTCAGTTTCGACCAGAGAGGTTGTAATTGGCGCAGTTCGGCAATGTGGGTGTATTTTTCGGCCGTTGCCAGGTTGAGGTGGCGGTGCAAAAAAAGCTTAATAGGTGCCAGTCTTCCCCATTTTGAGAACCAGAAAAACCGCTCCTTGTCCGGATCAAGGGGAGAAGCCAGCAGGAAAAGATGTTTGATCCGGCTGGGATACATCATTGCCAGCCGGGCAGCCACCGGCGAACCGTACGAGCGGCCCAGCACAATAGCGGGTTTACCCGAATGATTCAGGTTAAGCGCATGAGCGATCCACTGCGCTTGCTTTTTCAGGGAGGTAACGGCTTTGCGGCCTTTTCGGGATTTGCCGTAGCCCGGCCGGTCGACAGATAAAATGTGAAAACGTTTATACAACAAACTATCATCGAACATCTTCAGATAACCATACCAGGAGCCCGGCGCACCGTGAATCAACAGGAGTGGGGGCAAGGTGTCTGAACCAATGCTGGCAACGTGCAACTTCAGGCTGTCATTTTCAATGGTGAAGAAAGTCGGCTTGGCGGAGCGGTTGGCAAAGTGCTCCTGAATCTGGCGATCACTCATTCGCCAGCGACGAAAACAGCCGGTTAAACTAAGAAGAAGCAGCAGGAGCAGGAAGCTATTGAATACTTTCACGCAATAAATAATTCTACTGGTTAAGCCTTACGCGGTCTATCGGTGGAGGGGGTAAGAACGATCCGATCCATTACGAATAACCTAATTACTAATTAATTAACGTACGTCTGAATACTGAATTGCCTTTGTGAGTTACCTTTTAGAACCCAATTGTTAACTGGCCGTTAGCAACCTGCTCGTGTTCAAGCAGCCATTTTTTTCGGGCAAGGCCGCCCGCATAGCCTGTCAAATCGCCGTTGGAACCAATGATGCGATGGCAGGGAACGATGATCCAAATTGGATTTTTTCCATTGGCTGCCGCCACGGCCCGAATGGCTTTTTCGTCGCCCAAGCGCCGGGTCAGTTGCATGTAAGACATGGTTTTTCCGTAAGGAACTTCAGCCAGCATCTGCCAGACAGACCGCTGGAATGGAGTGCCCTGCGGACAAAGCGGCAGGTCGAACGACCGACGTTCGTTCTGAAAATATTCTTCGAGCTGGCGGGCACATTTATGCAGCACGGAAGGGACAAAGGACGAGTCTTGCCCGGGCTCGTTGCTGCACCGAACGCTTGTAATTCCATCCTCATTGCCGCTGATAACAGCAAATCCAACCGGCGTGTGAATTGTTGTCGTATACATTGCCGAACTGTTAGCGTTCATGCTACCAATCTACAGAAAATATAAAACAAAAAGACAGATCCCGTTTGGAATCTGTCCGGAATGTTAGTGTTGGAATTGAACTTACTGAGCCGTTGCAAAACGTTTAATAGTTCCGTTGGTATGCTCCAGGAGATAAAGCTCCCGATTGGCGTCTTCCCCGAAAGCCGAAATCGGACCGGCGTCGCCCGCAATCTGCTGATTAGCGGTTTTGGTTTCCCCTTCAAAGCTCAACGCCCATACCCGACCGCTGCCAAAATCGGCGTAAATGTATTTTCCTTTCAGGCCGGGGATTCGGGCTCCCTGATAAACGACACCTCCCGTAATTGATACACCCTCCTCGCGGCCATACTGATGAATAGGATCGATCAACTGTCCCTGGTTGCAGTTGCTGGCAGGATTGAAACAATCTTGCCCCTCCTTCAGTCGCCAGCCATAATTGCCACCCTTCTTCACGATATCAATCTCCTCTAGTTTATTCTGTCCGACGTCGCCAGTCCAAAGGAGGCCGGTTTGCGAATCAAAACTAAAACGCCAGGGATTGCGGAGGCCGTAAGCGTAGATTTCGGGAAACGCGTTGGCGTTTGTAACAAATGGATTATCGGCCGGAATGCCGTAATTTCCTTTGTCCGTTTTGTTGACGTCAATCCGCAGCATTTTGCCCAGGTAAGTCTTCAGGTTTTGGCTGTAATTCTGCGGGTCACCCCCGCTGCCGCCATCGCCCGTTGCAATGTATAAAAAACCGTCGGGACCAAAAGCAATTTTTCCACCGTTGTGGTTCGAATAGGGCTGTTCAAATTTTAGCAAAACCGTTTCCGTGCTGGCATCGGCTCGGTTGGCCGTTGGTGTTGCGGTAAACCGGGAAATAACGGTTTCGCGGGGGTTATTTTTGGTATAGTTGACGTAGAAATAACCGTTTTGCTTAAAATTCGGATGGAAGGCTAGCCCCAGCAGGCCCATTTCCCCGCCCGAAGCCACTTTGCTGGCAATATCCAGGTAGGTTTCAGCGCTTTGGGCGGCTGCATTATTCTCAAAAACCCGGATTCGACCTTCCTGCTCAATCACAAACAGGCGGTTTGTTCCGTCGCCCGCGTGCGTTAGTTCGACCGGATTTTTGAATGTCAGGTTCGGAAATGCATTTTCCAGACGCATGGCCGTCGGAGCCGTTGGTGCCGGATTGGTCGTATCGCTATCTCCCTCCGAAGCTCCACCTGACTGGCAGGCGATCGACACCAAAAAGGCGAAACCGACCGTTGCAGCCAGTGAGCTCACCAGAGTAACAGCCGTTTTTTTTAGGTGAGTCATCGAAGTATTGATGAAGTTCTTTAATTTCGTCATACAATATTCTATCCAAAGGGTAAAGCCGAACTTTTTGGCAATCTTTTTGTTTCTTTTTCAACGCATTACTCGAATAATTGTTACTAAATGCGCGTTTTTAAGCAAATAAAGGGCTGTTGTTGTCTTTCCTCAAAACGGGGAAGGTGATCTACGGTTTTTGCTGATGCGGACCCGCCTTCGAAAGAAGGATTTTTTTTGCGCTGACGTTTCATTACTCTATCGAATTGATTCTATCTATAGGCTTCTACTGGACCACCCCTCATGACTTCCGCCGAACAGCAACATTTCTTTGAACGAATGGCTACGCAAAACGCCAGCTTTCGATACCGTCTGCCGTCTAAGCCCGATGTTGGGCGGTTTATCGATAGCCTGATTCGGTTTTTGTTTCCGATCACACAGGACTGCAGACCGTTTGTGATCAGCACAGCCGATACCTACCGCGAGCTCAACCGGCAATTGAATTGCTTGCTGAAACCGTTGGAAGGGCATTTGTCGGATGAAAAAGAAATGACGACCGAGCGGTTTTTTGATCGCCTGCCAGGTACCTACGACGCGTTGTTGCTGGATGCGCAGGCTATTGCCGCGTTTGATCCGGCGGCTGCGGGGGTAGAAGAGGTGATTGCGGTATATCCGGGGTTTTACGCCATCGCCGTTTACCGGATCGCGCATGTCTTGACGGAACTGCAAGTGCCGTTGCTACCCCGGATGATGACAGAATACGCCCACGGACACACCGGAATCGATATTCACCCGAATGCCCAAATCGGGTCGTCGTTTTTTGTTGATCATGGAACGGGTGTTGTGATTGGTGAAACAGCCATTATTGGTTCCAACGTAAAGATTTATCAGGGCGTAACATTAGGAGCAACGAACGTCGCCAAATCGATGGCATCACGGAAGCGGCATCCGACGATTGAAGACAACGTCATCATCTATGCTAATGCAACCATTCTTGGCGGTCGGACGGTAGTCGGACACGATTCGGTCATTGGCGGAAACGTCTGGCTGACCCAGAGCATTGAGCCGTATTCGCTGGTGTACCATACGAGCCAGATTGAAGTGCGGTCGTTGGCAACCGAATCCTGACTGCGTAAAAAATAATCAGGGAAGCGGGTGATTTTGTTTGCCTTCTGGGTATGAATGGCTAAACGGATTTGACCATGGACTGCATTTGTGACCAGAGCCTGATTGAGCTATTGCGGACGGGGGATGCATCGGCTTACGAATGGGTATATAAAAAGTATTATCCATCAGTTTTGCATTTTGTTCAGTGCAATAGCGGCACCGAAGGCGACGCTGAGGATATTTTTCAGGATGCCGTTATTCTGCTTCATCAGAAAGTGGCGGATTCTGGCTTCCGATTAACTTCTACACTAAAAACCTTTCTATTTGCCATTGCCCGAAATTTGTGGTTGAAAAAACTCCGGGACGAAAAACTGGTAACAATCCCGGAAGACCAACTCATTGCCTTGCAGGAAAGCCGGGATTTCAGCCCCCCTGAATCGTCTTCTCTCGATAGTCAGAATGAGCGGCTCAGCAGGTGGATGTCTCGCATCACGGGCCACTGCCAACGGGTCATTACGTCCATTTATTTTTCACACGAACCAATAGAACAGGTTATGGTGACGATGGGCTGGAAAAACCGGCATACGGCGGTCAATCAAAAATACAAGTGCATTCAACAATTGAAGCGGGTTACGGAAAATGGTTAAAACCGTTTTTGAGAAATTTTTCTCAGACCAGGGTGATTTTCGGTCGCCAATCGGAATCAATTGAAAACAAATGATTCAAAATGACGACGATGAACAACACCAAAGCGGTTTACGCAACCGATCAGAATTGGGACGAATTGCTGGCGCAGCCGGGTGTCTTGCTGGCTGATTTTAGTGCCGAATGGTGCCCGCCCTGCCGGAGGCTGGAACCCATTATCGACGAACTGGCGGGTGGTTTCGCCGGTGCGGCTACGATCAGTACGATTGATGTAGAAATGAATCCTGTCGTTACGGCTCGTTACCATGTTCGGAACATGCCTACCATCCTGATTTTCAAAGACGGACAGTTGGTTCATCGGCAGGTTGGTTTTACGGCAAAAACCGTTCTGGCCGGGCTTATTCAGGACTTGCTGCCGACGATAACGGCGGCCACTTAAGCAACAACGGTCCTGACTACAGCTCGATCACGAGCAGGATGGCGTCGGTGGAAAGCGCTTCAAATTCTACAGTATCTGCATTCGACAACGCCAGGCTGTCGCGCGGGTGCAATAGGCGGTTTTGTACTTCAAAGGCTCCTTCAATGACAAAGACGAAAATGCTATTTTGCGGGTTACTGAGCGTATAAGATCCTGCCTGTCGTCCTCCGTATTTCCCGATGTAACCGGTTACATTTTGGTAGATCGACGAGAATAGAGGAATAAGTCGGTTGCGGATTTCAATATCAAAACAGCTCATTGGGAAATTTTCCGGACACACAGCACCCATTTGCCCGATTGTTAATCCGATGTGCAGAAAGTTGACCATTTCGTTTTGGTACGGGTTAATTACACGGTATTCCTGGCCGGGAAATGCCGTAAAACGGAATACCTCCCCCGCACCCAGAAAGACACTTTCGCCGAGTGAATCCACTAGTTCGAGGCCTCCTACCACGGGGAGCAACACCAGTTCGGTGGGCGCATCAACAACGAGGTGATGGCTTTTTCCGGCCAACAGCGTATCATCATCAAAAACCGTTAAAGCGCCGAATGGTTCGCGGCCTTCCTGTTGGTAGGAGCCGACGTTTAACGTGTGAAAACTACGGTAATCGGACAATTGGGTACAGCCCCGGTGCTCAGCGAGGTAAATTCGGGCTTGCGTTGGTGTGGACATGCTCTTTGGTGTGCTGAGAAAGATGAATTTGGCGAGCCGAAAAGTGAGAAATGCTGAGAAAGGGACACAACGGAATCTGATCGGTTTCGATCTCCTGACCAGTCGCCAGCTCTGCGGTTTGATCACCATAAGCAACCAGAAGTTGGTGATCAATTGTGTCGATCCAAGTAAGGGGTTCACTATAAAACCAGATCGCAATGCGGTGCTGACTCTTATTGTGGATGTGCGAATCGATGATTTCAAACCGAAAGTTCCTGAAAGGCAGGCATAATTTACCCTGTTGGTTGGCGACATCCGGGATAATATTATTTAACTGACGGATGTAGCCAATGGCCGCCGTACTGGTTAAATACTGGAGCTGATCTTCGCGGCCGAGGTTTTCCCGCATTAGCTGGAAGGTCGGAAATTTTCCTTCCGGGTCCAGCTGCTGGGCCTGCATATAAAACTCCAGGTGCGTGTCGTTGAACACAAACGTATCCCAGGCTTTCCGGGAAGCTGCGTCGATTATTTTCCGGTAACTCAACTTAATAAGGCCTTTCACCATGATGCCGTTTGCTAATCGCTACGCTTCTACGATGATGGCCCAGGCTAGTTCGTAGCCGGCCGATGTGCTTCCGGTAACGGTTGAGATATTGGTGCTGATGCCATCACTGAAAATAGTGTCGCGGGCATTGGTCGTATCGGCCTGGCCGTGGCTGGCGTAAACGCCCTGCGCGTAAACCACCTTGCTGATGTCTTCCGGAAAAGCAATCTGGGATACTTTCAGGGATTTACCGCTGGCGTTGTACACGTGAACGTGGATGTGGGGTGCCCGGCCCTGGTACCAGCCAGGGTAAATGCTGGTGAAGGCAACCAGACCGTTGCTGTCGGAGGTCTGACGGCCACGCAAAAAGTGGACACTCTGGTAGTTGGTCGACTGCATCTGAGTACCGCCGTATTCGGAATAGTTGCCAGTGGCATCGCAATGCCAGATATCGACCAGAGCGCCAGCCAGTGCGGCACAGCTGTTGTTTTTGTTCTGGACGGTAATCTTGATGGTCAGCTTGGTGCCCTGACGGTCGGAGGTAATGTTGGACGTAACCAGGCTCGCCGGGCTTTTGGTAGGGAAAGGGCCTTCGGTTTCGTTCGACGTGACCGTACAACTTCCTGTGCCAGTTGACGTTCCGGTGCTTGTGGGCGAATCCGGGGCCACCTCATCTTCTTTGTTGCAAGCGCTGATCATTGGTGCAATGGCCGCAATCCCGAGAGCGGAGAAACTTCTTTTCAAAAAATCTTTACGTTCCATGATAGCTATAGGTGAGTTGTGTTAATTCCGAATGAATAGACTTTGCCTTTTTGTTCAGTGATAGCCCTGAAATGGCTCCTTTTTCACCTATACCGTAGAATAGGTGCGGTTTGTTGCACCGCGTTTCATTTTGTAGGTAAACCGCAGAAATCTGTCGGTAAATGAATGGGAGCAGCAGGCTGGGAGGGTGGCCTTCCGAAGAAAGGCAATACAAATTTTGATGCCGCTTGATTAGCGGCATTTCATCAGAATACGGAGTGGCAGATCAGTTGGGGCTATGCACAATCTGGCCGTCTTTGATGATTAGATTGACCGCGGAAAGCGTTCTGGAAAAGTTCGTTTCGAAATCACCATCAAATACCGCCAGATCGGCTTTCATGCCTTTTTGAGCAATCCGATGGTTTATGAAACGCCCAGTGCTTTGGCCGCCTGGTACGTAGCCATCCGAAGAAAGGTTTCTGCTGGAATTCCGGCTTCATGCTACGCTGCTTACTGCTGAACGAAATACGGGAACCTGATAAAACGTGAGGTATGGGCAAACCGCTCCTGTACTGTATCTACCAAAGCCCTTGCATGGGCTTTGGTAGATACGGTTGGAAGATTCGTTTAACGGCCTGAATTGTTACCGCAACGAACGAACAAACCGACGGATAGCGTCGCGGTACACCTGCTCCGACAACTCCAGTGACTGTTGGTCACGAAGCATCAGGGCCAGCATAATCATACCGTGCGACAACGACCACCATTCAAAGTAGAGCTTCTGAATGCTGTCCTTGGACTTCGGAATGAAAGTGAAAATGATCTCGCGGATCAGGGTGCTCAGCGCTTCCATTTCAACGGACTCTTCAATCGGCCGGGTGCAGTATGCTCCGTTCAGGTTGTACATCACCTGGTAAATTTCGGGCTGGTCCATCGCAAACTGCCATTGGGCAATCGACATCTCGAAAAGTCGTTTTTCAGGATCGCGGTAGACCTTGGCGATGCGCTCATACTCGAGCCGTAAATGACGAAATCCTTCGTTGCGGATTTCGTCCAGCAAAATATCTTTACTATCGAAATATTCGTAGACAATGGGGGCACTGTAATCAATTGCATCAGCAATTTTGCGGATCGACACGGCTTGCCAGCCCTCACGACGGGCGATGTCCTTGGCGGTCAGAACAATACCGGAGCGAGTTTGTTCGCGGCTACGTTGCTTGCGTTCAAGAGTCTCCATTCGGCTTATGTTGGGTTAACAGTGTTAAATCAACGTTAAACTACACATAAGTAAGCAGACCTTCTAATTAAATTGCAATGATTCTTTAAATAGTTCAATACTTGCCGGAAATAGTATAGATAAACGGTTCTCCGTCAGAATTTTATCAATTATCAGACGTTTAGCCTCGCTAAGCCCTATTTTTTCTCCGATACAATCAATAAACGTTCATCTCCCAGTAAAAAATCTGAGCCATCCAGGTTGCTGTATACATCGGCAACTCTTAGTCCCGCCTGTTCAAATAAACGGCTTAATTCGGCCAGGGTGTAAACATAATGCCGAGCTTTACGGTGTAAGGTTTTCCCATTTTGCAGGTAAGTAAGTTGGGCATTGATGCAACTTGATCGGGGGTCGTATTCATTTTCGAGCAGAAAGGTAATATCCCCGATTTGCATCCAGCTTCGTTCCTCAAAGTCCGGCAATATACTTTCGGCGATCATGCCTGTATCGGCCACAAACCGTCCATTCTTCGGGAGCGTGTTCGCAATTTTTCGCAAAAACACCAGCATTTGGTCATGCGGAAAAAAGCTGAAACTGTTGCCCATGCAATAAGCCGCCTGAAAACCATCTTCCAGCGTAAGGCCCATAAAGTCACCGGCCAGCGCTGTTACCGTCAGCTTCTCTTTTTTAGCGGTTTTCTGAAGCTCCTGAATGGATTCGGTTGCGATATCAACACCCGTTACAACATACCCCATACGGGCAAGTTCGAGCGCGTGCCGTCCATAACCGCAGAAAATATCAAGCACGGGCTGGCCCGGTTGCAGGTCCAGCACATCGTTCAGGAAGTCACATTCCAGTTCTGTTTGCTCTTCGGATTGCGCGGCTTTCCAGGCTTCCTGCACCAATCCCGTAAAAAAATTCTCGTACCAGGCCATAAGCGGGGAATTAAGAATGAAGCGGTTGCAGGCACGTATTGTGCTTAATTATTCACGCTTAATTCTTAACTTTTAATTCTTTTGTCTTAATTCGCGGATCAAAATTCTTAAATCCATTCATGCAAACCTACTGGGGTATTGATTTAGGAGGTACTAAAATTGAAGGAGTGGTGCTGTCGGCCCCATCTCCAGACGCCGTCGTTATTCGAAAACGAATTGATACAGAGGCTCATAAAGGGTACCAGCATATTGTCAGCCAGATTGCCAAACTGGTTGATGTACTGAAGGCTGAAACAGGAAGTCAACCCGATCACATCGGTTTTGGGACACCCGGTACGTTTGATCCGGCCCGGCACGTGATGAAAGGCTGCAATACGACCTGCCTGAACGGGATGCCATTGCCCCAGGAACTTGAGAAGGTGTTGGGGGTTCCGGTCAGTATTGCCAACGACGCCAACTGCTTTGCACTGGCTGAGGCTACGCTGGGTGCCGTGCCGGAAGTCGTTCCCGATTATCGGGCGGTTTTTGGTGTTATCATGGGCACGGGCGTTGGCGGTGGCGTTGTTTTTCGGGGTAAAGATGGCCAGCCTTTTGTTCAGAACGGTTTGCAGGGTATTGGGGGCGAGTGGGGCCATATCACCCTGGAAGAAAACGGTTATCCCTGTTACTGTGGCAAACGCGGCTGCAACGAGCAGGTGTTTTCCGGACCAGCCCTGCAACGGTATTATGAAGATATCAGTGGTGAAAAGCGCAAACTCAAGGAGATTGTCGAGCGCCATTACGCGGGAAGCGATCCGTTTGCGACTCAGACCATCGACCGGTTGCTGGAAAATTTCGGAAAAGCTATTTCGGTAATCATCAACGTACTGGACCCGGATGCTATCGTGCTAGGTGGGGGCGTTGGCAATATAGATCTGCTGTATACCGAAGGCGTCGAACGTGCCAAAAAGTACGTCTTCAACGAAGGCCGTCTGGAAACTAAGTTTCTGAAACCTAAGCTCGGCGACAGCGCCGGGGTTTTCGGCGCAGCCATGCTGTGATCAACTGAGAATTAAAACTTAAGAGTTAAAAGTTGGCGGACGCACATACTTTTAACTCTTAAGTTTTAACTGAATTACCGTTGCCGGTTATTACCGCCTTGTTGACCTCCACCGTCACCGCCACCGCCATCTTTGACGTCGTCGTTGCTAACGGATTTTCTCCGGCGTTGGGGTTGGTCAAAGCTCATTTTTCCAATTCGGTAGCTGAACGTCAGACGGACACCCCGGTTGTAAATGTAGTTGATGTTGCTTTGCTGGAAAGTAGGAGATGTTAACTCCGTCTGCATCCTGAACCGGCTGGTCAGGAAGTTCTCCCCGGCCAATCCCAGGCTTCCCTTCGTCTGTCCTTTGCTGTCTTTGAAATCCTTCTTGACGCCCAGCGTATAAAAGCCAAAACCGGTTTGGTACCCTTGCAGCTGAACACTCCGGCCCTGCATAAATCCAAAGCCTTGTACACCCCAGCCATTTTTCAGCGTTAGATTCGTGAACAACCGACCCGTAACCACCCAGCCTGAATTGCTGGCGTTCAACGACGGCGTTGGGCTGTTGTTGGTAATGAAGGAATAATAGGCATCTGCACCACCACCAATCTGCCACTTTGAAAAGAGGTTGATGTTTCCGAATACGTTGGCACCATAGTTTTCTTTATGACCAATGTTCTGGAACGTTGTGGTGATGACCCCCTCCGAACTTGTAGTTCGCACGCTTTCGATGGAGTTGTCGGTCCGGCGCGCAAACAGCGATACATTCACGTAGGTTTTCTTGACGTAAGCGCTGGTGCTTAGTTCCAGGTTATCCGTCAGCTCGGGTTCCAGGAACGGATTTCCGAATGTGATATTCTGCGGGTTAGATGCGTTCACGTTCGGGTTCAGAAACTGAATCCCGGGGCGCTGCAACCGGCGGTTGTAAGCGAGTTTTACGGTTTTTCCGCCTTTCAGCGTTTTCGAAATGTTAATGCTCGGAACCAGATTTCCATAGCTCGGGATATCGATCGTTTGGCCCGGCGTTTCCGATCGGAAGTTGGCGTCAATCACCGTGTACTCATACCGGGTTCCGGCTTTGATCGTATACTTGGTTTTTGAGGTGTAAGTATACGATATGTACGAACCCACCACATTCTGGTTGTAGTCCAGCCCGTTGTTGGGCCGTAGCGGATTCTGCCCGTATTCACCGTCCGGGCCGGTCGAAACAAAATATTTGTAGTCGCTATCTACCTGCCGGAAAATTCCTTTTCCTCCAAACTCAATCTGCTGGTTTTTTTTGATCGGCGTCTGGTAATCAACCTGAATCGTTGACTCCTGGTTGTAACTCAGGTTGTCATTGCGGTCGCGTCCGGTGATGATGGCCGAGTTTCCAAACAGCTCGGCTTCGTAATCATTGGTTCGGTTATTCCGGCTAAACTGCGTCAGAATACTAAGTTCCTGCTGCGGTTTTTTGAACGTGCGGGTATAATCAACGTTTAAATCGACCGTTCCCGACAGGTTTTTGATATCGATATCGCGCCGGGACGTTTCGCCCGGAACCAACCCGCCCGGATAAAAAACTGTAGTCAGGTCCTGGGTGGATTTTCCGTTCTGGGCCCCATACCGCAACGTGGCCGTCAGGCTCTGGTTTTTGGCAATGTCGTAGTCGAAGCCCAGTTGATAGTTGCCGAAAAGGAACTGGTTTCTCGAATCGGCCATTTGCCGGGTTTCAACGGTTCCGCTTTCAAAAAAGCTACGCTGAATGTTTTCCGACTTGCCGATCATGTTGTAATTGGCCCGGCCAAAACCGCCCAGCGAGAAACCTACTTTCCCGGTGCGGTAATTCCCGTTTAAGCCCAGGTTGGACCCGCGGTTTCCGACCCCGCCATCGATGTTCAGCGTCAGCCCCTGCAAGGTGTTTTTCTTCGTCACAATGTTGATGATCCCGGCCGAGCCTTCGGCGTCGTATTTGGCCGAGGGCGAGGTGATCACCTCCACCGACTTGATCATATCCGCCGGAATTTGTTTGAGGGCATCGGCCACGCTGGCGGCTACAATCGTCGACGGTTTGTTATTGATCAGTACCCGCACATTTGTGCTACCCCGCAAGGACACATTGCCGTCGAGGTCAACCGACAGCATCGGAACTTTTCGCATCACCTCGGCGGCATCACCTCCTCGGTTCGTAACATCTTTGTCGGCATTGTAGACCAGCCGGTCAACTTTCTCTTCGATCATCTGGGCCTGACCGACTACGTTGACTTCCTGCAACGTTTTTACATCCGGTGACAACGGGATATTGCCGATGTTGATATCGGTACCGCGCTCAATTTTCAAAATGCGGGTTTCCTTATTCTGGTAGCCCAAAAACGAAATTTGCAGCCGGTAGTCACCGGGCAGCAGTTTCGTTAACGAAAATTTGCCTTTCTCATCGCTGGTTGTTCCGTCAATCGGTTTGCCGGTTTGCACGTTCAGCAAGGCGATGGTGGCGAATTCAACGGGTTTGTTGGTGGTGGAGTCGATCAGGACACCCGTAATTTTCCCGTTGCCACGCGGTGCATCCGGGTTTACGGTTCCCGGAATTGCGGGGGTCGGTCGGCCCCCCCCCGGTGGAGGTCCCGCAGGCTGTTGCGCGAACGACAATTTGGCGCATAAAATAATGCCAAAAAGTATTAATTTTTTCATAATTCTTATGTGATAATGAGCTACGTGCGTAGATAAATAAGGCTAAATAGAACTATACAAAGATATTACTAAGTCTCATCAATCAGCCATCTGATTTGGTCAGGCTTTCCCTAAATCGGTGGAACGGTAAAATCTAGCCTTCGGGTGGTACGGAAAATGGATGAACGGAGCGGTATGGATTACCTGAAAAACCACCCTCAAATTTACGGCGTCACCATCGTTTTAAAGTCTGGTTTTCGATGAGTGGCGGTTTTATCAGGATGGACTACGCTATTTTAGGGGTAAAGGTCAAAATGAGGTAGAGTATGAATAAAAAGCCGCAGGCTGGGCGCTATTCAACGTTTTTTAGTGCATCCAGCTCCTGAATGCTTGTCTTTAGCTCAGCGCCTGTTTTATCCTCAAATAGCCTGAAAATCCAGCGGGCCGCAGCGTACAGAGATAAAATTAGGAGGGCCTGAAAACCCAGAAAAGATAGAACCGTGACAGGACCGTAGGTATCCAGCTTTCGCCCTACCATCGAAACGCCAAACAGAAAACCGGCCAGCATACACAGTAACCAGACTTTTGATAAAATAAATTGCGCTTTTTCGTGTTCCTGCAAAACCGTTGTCAGGCTTTCGTACAAATTTTGCTGACTTAGGTTCACCCGCTTTACGTGGCGATAATTGGTAACTATTACCTTCAGCGCAACCGTTGCGAGTCCAATATACAAAGCAGACGGGATGTAGAAATACCAGCGCGGGTAGTCGAAGGCATTGCCGATGGCGGCCGCCAGAAAAAATAAAATTACTCCCGTCATGATCAGACCGGCGCGTTGCAGGTTGCGTTCCATGGTTGCCAGGGTGCTTGCCGAACGGTCTTTGATCATTTGCCGGACCGTCTGTTCGCTCAGCGGCTGATGAGTCTGAACCGTTTTGTCATATGACTTCCAGGTTGATTTGAATGCCTCCAGATTCATAATGGTGCGTTTAAGGAGTCGTCACTTTAATCAGCTTCTCCAGTTTTGATTTGATGCGGTTTAGTTTTACACCCACGTTGGTTTTAGAAATACCCATGATGCTGGCCATTTCGTCGTAACTTTTATCGTCCAGATACAACATGATTATGGCTTTCTCGACGGGCGAAAGCTGCTCGATGGCGTCGTAAAGTGCTTTAATGGATTCGTCGGCTGCGTTGTCTCGCAAATCCGGGATATGCAATTCGGAACCCGAAAAGGGCACCAGACGTACGTTGCCGGTTTTTCGGCGGTAATTCGAAACAGCCGTATTAAGCGCGATCCGGTACATCCAGGTGGTTACGCTTGCTTCCTGCCTGAACTGGGGAAAGGCTTTCCAGAGTTGCAGAACGATCTCCTGAAAAAGATCATTTCGGTCGTCGGGGTCATTGCAGAATAGCGAACAAACCTTGTAAAGAATGCCGGGGTGACGGTTCAGCAAGCTGACAAATTCCTGTTCCATAGCGGGTGGTTAAAAATGACCTAAAAACCGTACAACCGACTGAACCGTCTGCCTCTGTTGCTCAACCCGGCTGATTTCGGCGGAATGGTCGCCCAACTGAAAACCATAATAGCCAAATTGCGCGTGATTGCCGCCCTCTATCCGTACAAATTGGGTATGAACAGGCAATTTGTCCCGGTTCCGAAGCACTTCTTCCGGGCTCGCCAACCCGTCGTGGGTGGCATACAGTTTCAGAATCGGAATCGGGAAGTTTGACAAATCAATATCTCTCGGGTGCGATGTTCCTAGTAAAATCAGGCCAGCGGCTTTTCCAGGATTTTCGTAAACGAATTGAGCCGCCATTTTGCCGCCGAGCGAATGACCGCAGAGAATGTATTGGCGGGAAGAGTCGGCCCAGTTAAAAAGCCCATTAATTTTTTGGTAACCCTGCGAGGCCAGTCGCCAGGGCATTTTGATGAGGTAAAACTGGTAGCCTGCCTCGGCAATGTGTCGGCCCAGCGGGGCGTAGGCGTCGGGGTCAACCAGGGCTCCCGGAAAAAACAAAACCGTTGCTCTTTGGGGCTTCTGTGGAATAAAGGCGATCCAATTATCCGTGCGATCTACCCGAAGGGATGGCGTGGTATGGAAGACTGTTTCGTCAAGGCCCCGGGCCTGAGAAGACCAAATAAGCCAGCTGCAAAAGAGCAGCCCGGGACTGATCAGGACCAGGCGTAAAACGCTCCTTTTTCTTAATCTCAATGGCATACGTAAAGCAGAATTGCATGGATGATTCAGGCTGTTAGTCGCGGAAACGAGGAAAATATTACAGGGACTGCAAAAAAAGGTGATAAACTAAAGATATTGAGAGCGGTTTACTGTTTAGAACCGCACCGCTGATGAAAACCGAACGAAAGAAATTTGATTACGACCTCAATTACAAGGAATTAAACCTCCGTGACAAACCGGAGTTATACCGGGTCGGAAAGGGGGAGCAGGGGGTGCTGCTGGTACAGCCTTATAAGTCCGAAATTTTACCGCACTGGCGGTTTAAAACGCCGGAAATTGCCAGAACATCGGCGGGAAAAATCTATGAATTGTTCCTGGCGTATAAAAACAAAGGCGATTTTGTGGGAATGGATATGGCGCGGAAGTTCCTGCAAATGGGCGTAACGCGTTCCCGGCGGTATGCCAACCACAAATCCGGGCAGAAATACGACGGGCCGGTTCCCGACGACCAAAAGGGGCGCAGCGGAAGTCACGGCCGTGATCAGTTACCGCTCGATGTGGACCCGGTAAAGGCTGAAAGTGCCGCTATTTTCCGCGAAAAATACCTTCAGGCCCGCGAAGATCCGGACTATAAAAAGCTGCGAAAAGAATGGCAGGAAAAATACGGTTGATTCTATTATAGAATTATAAATGATGAACGATGGCCTGCGCTGCGTTAGGCCATCGTTCATCATTTATAATTCACCATCCTAGGTTTATTTTCCTTGTGCTTCAACAACGGCAATGGCGACCATATTGACGATCTCGCGTTCGGAACTACCGAGTTGCAGAACATGAACAGGTTTGCGCAGCCCCAGCAAAATCGGACCGATGGCGTCGAACCCGGCCGACTCCGTCATTAGGTTATAGGCAATGTTGGAGGCCGACAAGTTTGGGAATATCAACGTATTCGCACCTTCTTCGACGAGCTTGCTGAACGGATGGTTGAGCTTCAGCAAGTCTGTGTCAAAAGCAAGGTGCGCCTGGATTTCACCGTCGACAATCAGATCGGGGTGTTTGCGTTGCAGGATTTCGACGGCCTGATTCATCTTCTGCGCATCGTCGCCTTTGGCACTCCCGAAGTTGGAATACGAAACCAGGGCAATCCGGGGCTTGATGTTAAACCGTTCGACGGCACGGGCGGTCAGCTCCGTAATTTCAACGATTTCATCAACCGTTGGATTGAAGTTAACCGTGGTGTCGGAGAAGAACAGCGGACCACGTTTCGTGAGCAGAATGTACATTCCGGCTACTTTTTTCACGCCGGATTCTTTCCCGATCACCTGAAGTGCCGGACGAATGGTGTCGGGATAATTACGTGTCAGACCCGAAATCACAGCATCTGCCTCACCCGCTTCGACCATCATGACGCCGAAATAATTGCGGTAATACATCTGCTTGGTCGCTTCCGTCGCGTTGACGCCCTTGCGCTTCCGTTTCTCGTAATAGAGTTCACTAAACTTCTGGATCAATTCTTCCTGTTCTGGGGCGCGCGGGTCCAGAATGGGTACATTGCCCAAGTCCAGGTTATTTTCGGTAATCAGGGAGCGAATCCGGGCTACTTCCCCTAACAGAATTGGAAAAGCAATGCCTTCATCCCGGACTTGTTGCGCGGCTTTCAGTACTTTCAGGTTTTCGGCATCGGCAAAAACAACCCGTTTTGGATTGGATTTGGCTTTGTTCAGGATGACGCGCGAAATCTGGTTGTCTTGGCCCAATCGCCGGGCCAGCTGTTGTTCATAGGCATCCCAATCCGTAATCGGGTGTTTAGCAACCCCTGAATCCATTGCTGCCTGGGCTACGGCCGGGGCAACGGTAGTCAGCAGACGCGGATCAACGGGTTTGGGAATGATGTATTTTCGGCCAAACATCAGGTTGGACTCGCCATAAGCCAGGTTCACCAGATCCGGCACGGATTTTTTGGCCAGATCGGCCAGCGCGTGAACGGCCGCCAGCTTCATGGCTTCGTTGATTTCGGTGGCCCGCACGTCCAGGGCTCCCCGGAAAATGAAAGGAAAGCCCAGAACGTTATTGACCTGGTTGGGATAATCGGAACGCCCGGTTGCCATGATGATGTCCTCGCGGGCTTCCGTGGCATCCGGGTAGGATATTTCGGGTGTCGGGTTGGCCATCGCAAAAACAATGGCATCCTTTGCCATCGAGCGCACCATATCCTGCGTCACGACATTGCCTTTCGATAAACCGATAAACACATCGGCGTCGATCATCGCTTCTTCCAGGGTGCGCAGATCACGGTTTGTGATAAACTGGCTTTTGCGTTCATCCAGGTCGGTGCGGTCGGCACGAATTACCCCTTTGCTGTCGCACATGACGAAATTCTCGACCTTGGCGCCGAGGGCAATGTATAATTTCGAGCAGGAGATTGCCGAAGCGCCAGCGCCGTTGACCACAATCTTTACGTCACCAATCTTTTTGCCGGTTAACTCGAGCGCATTCAGCAGCGCGGCTGCCGAAATGATGGCGGTGCCGTGCTGGTCGTCGTGCATCACCGGAATGTTCAGATCTCGCTTCAGCCGCTCTTCAATTTCGAAGCATTCCGGTGCTTTAATATCTTCCAGGTTGACACCGCCGAATGTTGGTTCCAGAATTTTGACGGTGCGGACAAACTCATCCACATTTTTGGTGTTCAACTCAATGTCAAACACATCGATATCAGCGTAAATTTTAAACAGCAGCCCTTTTCCTTCCATAACGGGCTTGCCCGCTTCGGGACCGATGTCGCCCAGCCCCAATACCGCGCTTCCGTTGCTGATGACAGCAACCAGGTTGCCTTTTGCCGTGTATTTATACACATCTTCAACGTTCTCGGCAATTGCGAGACACGGTTCGGCCACACCGGGTGAATAAGCAAGTGTTAGGTCACGTTGGGTATTATACTCTTTGGTTGGAATGACTTCGATTTTACCCGGTCGTCCTTTGGCGTGGTATTCGAGGGCGTCTTCCCGGCGGATTTTCTTCTCCATAAACAATGAGTCAGGGTTGGTCCAATAAAGCTAATATGTCAGATGGTAATTGGCGAGTGTGGGGGTAAGCCCTTTCTGATGAGTTCACTACACTCGGGGCGCTAAGGTAAGGAAAAAAGTAGCGTTCAGCGCTTATTTAAAATAAGATGGCCCGCTTTACGGGCGGGCCACTTGGTAGTTCGAGATCGGTCGATAGTATAGATTGAAGCAAATTGGGTGGATTTAGAAATGAGCCTTAACCGTTTTAATAGGTGAAACGGTGGTTTTTGCAATCGATTGGTCGTCCAGGACACCAGTCTCCTTAAACATCATCTGGACGGGGATACTTTTGGGTAAAATCTGCTCGTATTGAAACTTCCAGAAAGCCATGGCGGCAATCAGGACTGTGAGCATGGATAACTGAATGACTTGCCAACGGGATAATTCCAGTTTAGGCCATTTACGGGGTTGAGTTAAGTGATTCATTAATAGTGCAATACGGTTTAAGTGGGTTACTGAAATGGATTTTTAATACCTGTCCATTACTAATTCTTCAAGTTACGTAATCAAATATATGAAAAAGGGGAGGATAATGCTAAAAAATCTGCAAAAAATTAAAAAAGCCGATCTGGTCTATATCCAGATCGGCTCAAGTCATTAAACGTAAGGCGTTTTAGAGCTGGGGTTGTTGGTTGGCCAACTTCTCATTGCCTGGTCCTGCTTTGCGGTTGCGCATCCAGAACCACAAAAGTGTGAAGGCTACGATTAGAATAATCGGGAAGGTCATAATGTTAATCAATGTATCCTGCCCTGCTGCCAGCTCCAGTGCATCACCGGATAGCCCCTCACTGGCTTTCTCAGCGCGGGCGTCGTCAATCCATCCTCCAATGATCGGTTGGAAAATGGCGGTTGAAAACATACCGACACCACCAACAATTGACATTCCCAGAGCGCCACTCAACGGAATTCGCTCGGCCACGAAACCAATCATGGTTGGCCAGAAATAACAAACGCCAATGGCAAAAATAACAGCGGCTGCGTAGGCACCTGCACCCGTTTGGGTACTAAACAGATAGATACCGATGGCCGCAAAAACGGCTGAACCCAGCAGGACTCCGGTTTGATCAAGTTTATGAACAATGGGACCTGCAAAATACCGGCCAATAGCCATCAAACCAGCCGTCAGGGCCAGAATGAGCATTGGGCTGGCTCCGCTCTTGCTCATGATTAAACCAACCCATTGTTGTGGGCCAAACTCGGTGATGGCGGTCAAGGCCATGCAGCAGAAGATGAAGATATACAGCGGAGTGAGCATCGCAGCAAAGTTTTTAGACAGCGAAGCAGATCCTTCCACGTGCGGACGGGGGAACGTTTGTCCGAAGAACAGAAAGACGTAGATTAAAGTCGGGATCATAATAATCCAGATTTGAGTCTGCCAGGATAAGCCGGCGCTGGTCATAAACTGGGAGATCAAGCTACCGACGAAAATGCCACCCGGGAACCACATATGGAAACGGGCGAGCATTTTGTTCATTTTCTGGCCGGAATACATATCCGCAATCATCGGATTACAGGCGGCTTCCGTACAACCATTTCCAAAACCGATAAAGAACGTAGAAATCAACAGGCCTGTAAAACCGCCCGAATAAATAGTCAACAGAATCCCCAACGTATGCGCCAAAAAAGCAACCTGCATGATGATACGTGGTCCAACGGAGTAATAAACCAGACCACCAATGATCATTGAAATGGGAAAGCCAAAGAAGAACATGGAGTTGATGTAGCCCAATTGTTCGGCAGTCAGCCCAAACTCCGTACCTAATTGAGGTAGAATACCAGCCCGTATACTAAACGAAAAAGCGGTGGTAATAAGCGCAAAGCAGCTGGCGTTGAAAAGGCGGCTTTGGTTGACTGGCGTCGTCGCCATAACTGTCTCCATAAAGATGTTGCAGGGGTTTAGTTGAAAAATTTTAGGTCAATACTAAGTTTTATTGAATGGAAATATACAAAATTTCCGAAAAATAAGTGAATCTGCTAATTTCCCGGCTAAAATCTTCTGATTTTAAATTTCAAGGTTTTCAGCAGGAAAGTAGTAGGAACTCATTTTCTGGAACTTCCCTGATTGAAACTTGAAATCGCCGGTCAGAAATCAACAATCCTAATTAAACCTACAGTTTATACTATGGCGCACAGAAAAATGCGGATGGGCATGATTGGCGGTAGCCTCGAAGCCTTTATTGGGGCCGTTCATCGCCGGGCTGCCGTTTTTGACGGTGAGATCGAACTGGTTTGTGGCGTATTCAGCTCTAACCCGGAAAAGTCGAAAGCAACCGGACATGCTCTCTACCTGCCCGAAGAGCGTGTTTACGGCAGCTTTGAAGACATGATTCTAAACGAAAAAGAGCTACCGGAAGGTGAACGCATGGATTTTGTGTCGATCGTGACGCCGAACCACATGCACTTTCCGCCCGCCAAAATGGCGCTTGAGAACGGTTTTCACGTTGTCTGTGACAAGCCGATGACGCTCAATCTGGAAGAAGCCCGGGAGTTGGCGCGTATTGTGAAGGAAACCGGTAAACTGTTCTGCCTGACGCATAACTACACGGGCTACCCGATGGTGAAAGAAGCGCGTGAAATGGTGCGCAGTGGCAAACTGGGCAAGCTCCGCAAGGTGGTAGTGGAATACCCGCAGGGCTGGCTGTCAACGCTGGAAGAGGCAACGGATTATAAGCAGGCCATTTGGCGGACTGACCCGGAAAAGTCGGGCGCTGCGGGTTGCATGGGTGATATCGGAACGCACGCTGAAAACCTGGCGGAGTACATTACCGGCTTGAAAATCACGGAGCTTTGCGCCGATTTGACCATCTTCGTAGAAGGACGGAGGCTGGACGACGACGGAAATGTGCTGCTGCATTTTGAAGACGGTGCGAAGGGCGTTTTGCACGCCAGCCAGATTGCCAACGGGGAAGAAAACAGCCTGAACATCCGGATTTACGGCGAACTGGGCGGACTGGAATGGCATCAGATGGAGCCCAATACGCTGATTTACAAGTCACAGGAAGGCAAACGGGTTTTTCGACCGGGTGTGGGCCAGCTTTCGGCAGCGGCCAAGGCGCACATTCGGGTTCCTTCTGGTCACCCGGAGGGCTTTTTCGAAGCATTTGCCAACCTGTATCGCAACTTTGCGATTACCCTGCGGAGTACCCTGGAAGGCAAAGAACCCGACCCGATTTACGCCGATTTCCCATCCGCCGAGGATGGTGTTCGGGGATTAGCCTTTATTGAGACGGTTCTTAAGTCCAACAAGTCCGACGAAAAGTGGACGAAGTTTGTGGAATAATGCTTCCGTGAACGTTATTTCGCCGAGTTTATCGCAAGATTAACAGACGGGGCCACCCGGCGGGAACGCTGCGGCTCTGCTAAACACTGACTTGCTCAGCTCCGCGAAATAACGTTCATGAATACCCTCTGATTTAACCTTTTATTCCAATCTTAAAATACATACTCAAATCTCACAAATGGAAAAAATAAAAGTTGGTGTAGTAGGTACGGGCTTTATTGGTCCGGCGCACATTGAAGCCCTGCGTCGGCTTCCGAACGTGGAAGTGGCGGCTCTTTGCGAAGTCACGGCTGAACTGGCCAGGCAAAAAGCGGATTCGCTCGGTATTGCCCGTTCGTACACCTTTGACGAATTACTCAAGCAGGACGACATTCAGAGCATTCACATCTGTACGCCCAATTTCCTGCACTATTCGCAGTCGAAAGCCGCGCTGGAAGCAGGCAAGCACGTTATCTGCGAAAAACCGTTAGCCAAAGACCTCAAAGAAGCTGAAGAACTGGTGGAACTGGCCGCAAAAACCGGTCTGGTTAATGCCGTTCACTTTAACCTGCGGTATTATCCCCTGGCGCGTCAGATGAAAGTAATGCGTGAGAAAGGCGATCTGGGTGAGGTGTATTCCGTCATTGGATCGTATTTGCAGGATTGGCTTTTCTACGACACGGATTACAACTGGCGGCTGGAGCCCGACAAATCGGGCGATTCGCGGGCCATTGCCGACATCGGCTCGCACCTGATGGACATTCTGGAATACATCACCGGCCTGAAAACCGTAGCGGTTCTGGCCGATTTCAATACCATTCATAAAACCCGTAAAAAACCGCTTCGTCCCGTTGAAACGTATTCGGGCATGATGCTACGGCCGGAAGATTACGCCGATGTGCCCATCAATACCGAAGACCACGCCAATGTGCTGCTGCGGTTTGACAACGGTAACAAAGGAGTCATCACGGTGTCGCAGGTATCAGCCGGTCGGAAAAACCAGATGAAACTGGAAATTGCCGGTTCGAAAAAAACGTTTGCCTGGAACTCGGAAGCACCAAACGAAATGTGGATTGGTAACCGCGACGGCTACAACGAAAACCTGATGCGCGACCCGTCGCTGATGTATTCCGAAGCCCGTTCCGTGATCTCATTCCCCGGTGGTCACAACGAAGGTTTTCCCGATACCTCAAAGCAGATGTTCCGGGAGGTATACGACGCTATTGCGGCTGGTAAGCAACCCGAAAACCCAACCTACCCGACGTTTGCCGACGGTTACCGCGAGTTGTTGATCTGCGAGCGCATCCTGGAATCCAACCGCAACCAAGCATGGGTTGAAGTTTAATTTTGAATAAGTGAATGATAGAATAAGTGATAACGGATGAATTTTCATCGGCTTCGGATAAAAAGGAATTCATTGAAGCATTTAGCGAAGAACGAAGCCGTATGTGCTGAGAAGCGTGCGGTTTTTTCAGGCCTTGCCAAATGCAAACGAGGCTCAAATAATGGGTAAACAGATTTTGAGATCGGCGTCTTCAACAGAGGTCAATTGCCGGGCTCGAAGCAAGGCTGAATTCTACGCTAAATTAAGCGTCACATTTGAAAAAGCATGAAGCACTGTTCTGGATGGAAATTTTATCTGAAACTAAGATTATGTCGCCCCACAGGCTTTGAAGCTTGATGCGCGAAGCGACGGAGATGGTGAAAGTTCTTTCTGACACCCGAAAAAACAATTGATTAATCACTTATTCTATCATTCACTCATTCATTCATCGCACCGGCGACCCGGTCAAAATTCTAAACAATATGAAAACCATTCAAGGGCCCGCCATTTTTCTGGCACAATTCCTGGGTGATACTGAACCCTTCAATTCATTAGATTCGATCGCCAAATACATGGCTGATCTGGGGTACAAAGGCATTCAGATTCCGACCTGGGATCCGCGCATGATTGATCTCAAGCAAGCCGCCGAAAGCGCAGGGTATTGCGACGATCTGAAAGGGAAGTTGAACGATCTCGGATTGGAGATTACCGAGCTTTCAACGCACTTGCAGGGGCAGCTTGTAGCGGTTCACCCGGCCTACGGTTCTATGTTTGACGGTTTTGGTCCGGCTGAGCTGGCGGGCAAACCGAAAGAGCAGCAGGAGTGGGCTGTTCAGCAATTGAAGTGGGCCGCGAAAGCCAGCCAAAACCTGGGCCTGACTTCGCACGTCACCTTCTCGGGAGCGCTGTTGTGGCCGTTTGTGTATCCGTGGCCACAGCGTCCGGCAGGGCTGGTGACAACCGCTTTCCAGGAACTGGCGAAACGCTGGACGCCGATTCTGGACGCGTTCGACGAAGCCGGGGTAAATGTCGGTTATGAGCTGCACCCCGGCGAAGACCTGCACGACGGTATCACGTTTGAGACCTTTCTCGATCACGTGAATGGCCACCCACGAGCGGGGATCAACTACGATCCGAGCCACTTTGTGTTGCAGCAATTGGATTACCTGCAATTTATTGATTTCTACCACGACCGGATTTATGCCTTCCACGTAAAAGATGCCGAGTTTAACCCAACGGGCAAACAGGGCGTTTATGGTGGTTACCAGGGCTGGGTAGAACGCGCGGGCCGGTTCCGTTCACTGGGCGATGGCCAGGTCGATTTTGCGGGGATTTTCAGCAAACTGTCGCAGTACGATTACGACGGCTGGGCGGTTCTGGAATGGGAGTGTGCCATCAAACACCCGGAACAGGGCGCAGCCGAAGGGGCTCCGTTTATCGCAAACCACATTATTCAGGTAACTGAGCGGGCTTTCGACGATTTTGCCGGAACGGGCGCTGATGAGGAGTTCAACAAGAAAGTATTAGGATTATAGTCTTTCGGGGAGCGGCTTGGCAGGAGGTGGTTTTCCAGTTCGTTGCCAAGCCGTTTACCAAATTTTAAACCGGATCCGTCCTCCGTTAGTTTGTAGCTATACAACGCTAATCGAAAGCCTGAACACACCGCTGGGCAGGCTTGTACTTGGTAAACATTAGAAACAATGGCAGGTCAAGGATCGGGAGGTAATGTTTTAGCCGCCCTATGTAGTTTCTTCATTCCGGGGTTAGGTCAGCTGTTGCAGGGACGCCTGCTGATCGCAATTGTTCAATTTGTTCTGGCGGGTGTGCTGTGGTTCTTCCTGTTGGGCTGGCTCATTCACCTCTGGTCCATCGTCGACGCAGCCCGGTATAATCCGGGACGGTAGAAACTTACAATTCAATCCCTTCCTGCCGTAGCAGTTCAGGCAGGTTCAGGGCGCACTTTTCCGAAACCGGCATGGGTTCATCCCAGTTATGGGTTGAAGCTGCAAATGATTTTCCCTCAAGCTCAGTAAATAGCGCCCAATTTTCGATAATCCATCCATTTCTGCCAGATCTCGTTATATTTGAAAAACCATAACGATTTGCAATGCGCCACTGGTTTTTTCTTCTTTTCCTTGTTCTGTTGGCCGGGATCGCCGAAGCCCAGAAAATTCGGGTGGCAGTGGCGGCCAATGCGCAATTTGTGGTAGAAAAGCTCAAAGCGGGATTTGAACAGAAAACGGGTCTTGCAATCGAACCCATTGTAAGCTCATCGGGGAAGCTGACCGCCCAGATTCAACACGGTGCGCCGTTCGACGTTTTTCTGTCGGCCGATACCGATTATCCCGAAGCGGTTTTCAAAGCGGGGCTAGCCCAAACCCAGCCTCGGGTGTATGCCAACGGTTTGCTGGTACTCTGGACGCGGGCCGATCTTGATCCCTCAAAAGGGCTGGCGATTCTGAACGACAAACGAGTTACTAAAATTGCCATTGCGAACCCCCAAACCGCGCCCTACGGCAGTGTTGCTATCGATGTGCTGACTGCTCAAAAGCTAGTAGACGGTTTACGGCCAAAGATCGTATACGGCGAAAGCATTGCGCAGGTGAATCAATACCTGACTTCGGGGGCGGTCGAAGCGGGTTTCACGGCGAAGTCGGTGGTCCTCGAACCGTCGTTGCAGGGCCGGGGCAAATGGGCTGAAGTGCGAGGAGCGAGGCCCATCGCGCAGGCCGTGGTATTGCTCAAAAACGCTTCACCTGCCGCCCGGAAATTCTACGATTATTTGTTTTCGTCGGAGGCCCGGGCCATTTTCCGTCAATACGGGTATCAACTGCCTTCCCGCCAATGACCAATTTCGACTGGCAACCTTTGCTGCTTACGTTGCGGCTGGCAACCATCACCACCGTGTTGCTGTGTTTCCTGGGCATTCCGGTTGCGGGTTGGCTGGCTTTCACCCGGTTGCGATCCAAGCCGTTCATCGAAGCCGTCATTAGCCTGCCGCTGGTGCTACCGCCGTCGGTGCTTGGGTTTTATTTCCTGCTGGCATTTAGCCCAACAGGTTTTTTGGGGGAGAAACTGCTGGCCTGGTTTGATGTCCGCTTGTTATTTACGTTTGAAGGGCTGGTAGTAGCCTCCATTTTCTACAGCCTGCCATTTATGGTTCATCCGGTCCAGGCAGGACTGGAAAACCTGCCCATTTCCTTCAGAGAAGCATCTTACACACTGGGAAAATCACCCAGGGAGACCTTTTTTCGCGTTTTGCTGCCCAATATAAAACCGTCGTTACTCACCGGTGTTGTGCTTTCGTTTGCCCATACCATTGGTGAATTTGGGCTGGTGTTGATGATTGGCGGCAACCTGCCGGGCCAGACCCGGGTGGCATCCGTGGCCATTTATGATGAAGTGGAATTGCTGCATTACGATGCGGCAAACGCCTACGCATTGTTGCTGTTGGCCGTCTCCTTTGGTATTTTGCTGGCCGTTTATGCCATTAATAAAAGGTGGGTCCACTTTTGATGTCCATGCTCCAACTGCGCGCCCGAATGAACCTGCTGTTTGCCAGTGGGCCAGATTTTCTTGATGTTGAACTGGCGGTACAAACCGGCCGTTTACTGGGATTGTACGGGCCGTCTGGTTCGGGGAAAACGACATTACTGCGAATTCTGGCGGGACTTACGTTGCCGGAACAAGGCGTTATTCGGCTTGGTGAGCAGATTTGGCTCGATACCGAACGGCACATCAACCTGCCCGTGCAGCAGCGGGTGGTTGGTATGGTTTTTCAGGATGCGGCTTTGTTTCCGAATATGACTGTTCGTCAAAACATCCAATATGCGGCTGAAAAGCGGGATACTATCGTGGACGAATTGCTGGAACTGGTCGGGCTGACCAAGCTGGCCGACCGACACCCCGCTACGTTGTCGGGAGGACAACGGCAGCGGGTAGCGTTGATCCGAGCGCTGGCCCGTCGTCCGCATCTGTTGCTGCTGGACGAGCCTTTTTCGGCCTTAGATCCGGAAACCCGGGCGCAGTTGCTGACGGAGCTGGTGCGTCTGCATCAACGGTTTGGCACGACTACGGTATTAGTGAGCCACCAGCAGGAAGATATTCAGCGGGTGGCCGATGAGCTACTCGAAATCAGGCAGGGAAAGGCGTTTTCCGTTGAAAAAAAAGCTGCGGTTTCTTCCGCTCTGGGCGTTGGCGTGTCGGGGCGGGTCACGTATATCGATCCGGAGCCAACGCCCTCCTACGTCCAAATCCAGATTGACGAAACGATTGTCTCGATTCCGGTAACGCCCGACGCCATCCCGTGGCGCATTGGTGATACCGTGACAGTACCGATCGATTCAACGAAAATCGTTGCCAAGCAGTCGGAATAGGCCGAAAAAGAAAAATCCCCGAAAATACGGGGATTTTTGCTACCATTTTTCTCTGTCCTACCTACCTTACCTGGTTAGAGGTAAGGCTTAAAAAGATCAGTATAACCATTTCATATCGCTCCGTCGGCAAACCGCAGGTAGCAAAATGAAACATCTATACTAGACTTTCCGATTGATCACTTATTTGCAAGCGAAAAAATTTATCGTTAAACTCTTTGCATCACCACAAAGAATAGGAACGTTCGTATAAAGTCGCGTAAAAATAATGCTGTAATGGGTATAGATGAGTATCGAACGTGAAAACACAGAAACTCAATGACACTGTTGGCCAAGAACAAGCCATGTCGAAGAAGAATTCAATATGTTCATACACGTTAAGTACTCAAATACGTTCCAAAGGTAGTAAATATGTCTGGTAAATACAAGTTCTGTATACCATTTAATAAAGAAAATGGATTATATGAAGTAAAGATAACGCCGTTTGTGGGCGATGGTTGAAAAATAACCCGAAATAGAGGGCGCTCATGGCTATTTGTTCAAAAATTTGGTTTTTTTGATGATGATGACAGTACAGACAATTGATACCGGTTTCTTTAAGTTAGACGGTGGTGCCATGTTTGGGGTGGTTCCTAAATCACTTTGGCACAAGCACAATCCGGCGGATGAACGCAACCTTTGTACCTGGGCAATGCGCTGTTTGCTGGTGGAAGCCGGGAATCGGCTGGTGTTGGTGGACACGGGCTTAGGCGATAAGCAGGATGCCCGGTTTTTTAGCTTTTACGAACCACACGGCCAAGACTCGCTGACCAAGTCGATTCGTCGGGCGGGCTATTCCGAGAAGGATATTACGGATGTCTTACTGACTCATTTGCATTTTGATCACGTGGGCGGAGCGGTTCGGCGAACCAGCAACGGTCTGGAGACGGCTTTTCCGGTGGCAACGTACTGGAGCCACAGCGCACACTGGCAATGGGCAACTCTGCCCAACCCGCGCGAAAAGGCTTCTTTTCTGAACGAAAATATCGAGCCATTGCAGGCAAGTGGCCAATTGCGGTTTGTAGACGAACACGATTTTGCACTGCCTGATCTGGAGCTGGAGCTGGTCGATGGGCATACGGAGAAAATGGCGTTGCCAATTCTGCGGGTTGGTGGACAAACGGTTGCTTATGTAGCGGATCTGATTCCGTCGGCGGCCCACATTGCTTTGCCGTGGATTATGAGCTATGACGTACGGCCGCTGCTGACGATGGACGAAAAGGCCCGTTTGCTGCAACGGGCCGCTGCCGAAAACTGGATTCTGGTGTTTGAGCACGATCCGGTTGTGGAAGCCGCTACGGTCGAAATGACGGATAAAGGGGTTCGAATTCGTGACAAAGGCCCACTTTCTGCGTTACTACATAGAAAATGAGTTTATAACAAGATTGTAACTGTGCCATCGGTATGAAAGTAGGCTTGGTGCTTTCCGGGGGCGGAGCACGAGGAATTGCGCATTTAGGGGTGTTGAAGGGCTTGTTAGAAGAAGGGTTGGTGGTGGAGCAGATTGCCGGAACGAGTGCAGGCGCTATTGCCGGATCGCTGTTCGCCCACGGGTACACGCCCGACGAAATACTGAAAATTATTGAGACGACCCCTTTTTACCGGCATGTTCGCCCGGCTTTTACCCGAATGGGTTTGCTGCGGCTGGATAAAGCCGAATCGCTGTATCGCCAATTTCTGCCCCATGATAGCTTTGAAGGGTTACAGATTCCCATGCACGTGGTTGCTACAAATCTGACGGATGGCTGTCTGGCGGTTTTCGATAACGGAGAGCTGGTTCGACCGGTTCTGGCATCCTGCTGTCTACCCGGCATTTTTGAGCCTTATGTAATCAACAAGCGGCAATATGTGGACGGGGCCGTGTTGAACAACATGCCAGTTGAAGTTATTGCCGACAAAGTAAACTTTATTATCGGAAGTCACTGCAATCCATTTGCCGAACGTAAACCCCTGACCTCGATCAAGGGCGTTCTGGAACGAAGCCTGATCTTGGCCGTTCGCAGCAAGACACAGGAGCGCCTAGCCCAGTGTGATCTGTTGATCGAACCGCCCGAGCTGAAAGGGTATGATGTATTCGACTGGCGACGGGCCCGCGAGCTTTTTCGGGTAGGGTACCAGCACTTACAATCCATCAAACCGCAGCTCGTAAAAGTAATTGAATCCTCCCTATAGCCGCAGCGGTTGCGTAATGTATTCGCTGCTTTATGCTGCCAATTTCAAGACACCTTATCTATAAGGTATAGAAGCTATTCTGATGGAATGGAAATAGGGCGTTTTTGAGTACCAATTAATCACAATTTGAGTCTATTCTTGTCTGGCAAACTGCAAAGCATCGTTTTTGATTCCGGAATACTACTTAAGCAGCTTCACAAAAGGTTACTGCACCTGCTTTACGACCTTTACGCCAGAGTAGCTGGCAAAAATAGGGGTTCGAGTCGCGCTTCTTTTACCTTTTGATGATGCGGTTCCGATCTAACGAGATTAAAATACGGCAAAAAAGAGATTAAAAAATAATTTAACTGGAAAAAAGCGAAATCGGGTAGCAGAAATAATTGCCTATTTTTTCAGTTTCTTTTTTTAAGGTTCAATTAAAATTTTCCAATTCTGAGGTTGCTATACTTAAAAACAGCAGAAATATTTTACAAGTCTGGTAATTGTGCAGTGGTTTTAATCGGTAAAAAGGGTGAAACTATATTGCTATTTCTGGAGTATATTTGATACAGAAACTCCAATTAACTACTTATTGCCCTCCCTCTTTGTTAACTCCCTGTAACGTGTATTTCGTTTTTTTATCGCTCCATTTCAGGAATTTATTATGAAGAAAACTCTACTGTCACTGCTGTGCTTAGTTATCCCGTTTGCCCCCTTTGTTCAGGCCGAGGAACGGATTCCATTCGTGTCTGCAAGACCGGGCGAAAATACCGGTCAGGGTTATTCAATCTGGCTGAATAACAACACCGATAAGCTGGTTGCGCACAAGCCGTTGTTGGCTTTTACACCGGTTCCGGGTAAGATTGAAGCCGAAAATTACGCCAGTATGCAGGGTATTCAGACGGAGAATACCGCCGATGAGGGGGGAGGACAGAACGTAGGCTGGATTGACGACAATGATTGGCTGGATTACCAGATCAATGTACCCTCGGCAGGGGCCTATACCGTTAAATTCCGGATTGCAAACAGCTACGGCAATGGCCAGATTGAACTCAAAACGTCCAATGGAACGGTTTTGACAACCCTGAATGTGCCACAAACCGGCGGTATGCAAGGTTGGCAGACCATTACCACGACGGCGCATTTGAACGCTGGTGAACAAACCTTACGAATTTTCGCAAAAGCCGGTAACTGGAATTTCAACTGGTTCAAGATTGAAGCCGCAACCCCGGTACCAGGCAAAATCGAAGCGGAGAACTATGCCGCGATGCATGGCATCCAGACCGAGACGACGATGGATACCGGCGGGGGCCTGAGCGTGGGCTGGATTAACGACGACGACTGGCTGGATTACAACGTCAATGTGCCGTCGGCGGGTACTTATGCGTTTAATTTTCGCATTGCCAAGCAATGGGGAGAAGGTCGAATTGAAGTGCGGAACGCAGCCGGAACGGTTTTGACCACCGTGGAGGTGCCTATTACCGGCAGCTGGCAGAACTGGTCGACCGTAAGTGGCACGGCTTCGCTGCCCGCTGGAAGTCAGGTGCTGCGCGTGTATGCCGTGAAAGGCGACTGGAATTTTAACTGGTTGGAAATCGGGCAGTCGTCGGCGCCCGTTACGAATCCCGCCGTTATTACGTTTGCTTCCCTGACGGATAAAACCGTGGGTGATGCACCGTTCAATCTGGTGGCCAGCAGTACGAACACCCAAACACCCATTACGTTTGCTTCCTCCAATGCTTCGGTTGTGTCGGTTTCCAATTCGACCGGATCGTGGAAAGCCACGGTTCTTAGCGCCGGAACGGCGACCATCACCGCATCGCAGGCAGGGAATACCACCTTTGCTGCGGCTGAAAATGTAGTGCGAACGATCGTGGTGCATCCGTCCCAAACACCACCCACTTCGTCTACGGCGGTTAAAATCCCGATCGAAGCCAAGCGCTGGTACCAACTGAACAATGTCAACAATGGGCTAGAAGGACTGTTTGACGGCAATACACAGGCCGAAGTGAACACGGGCTACGGAAAGATTCTGAACAATTTCGATGCATATTATCCGCTGCTGCCGGGTGAAACGATGAAGATTGAAAGCATTCGGTTTTACGATGGAGCTGGCACAATGGTTGATAACCCGGTTACGTTGTCGATCATTACCGATCAGTGGGAGCGAATCCCCATTGCTACCTTCACGGGGCAGGAATACAACAACTGGGTGGGGCCGTACCCAACCCGTCCAACAACCGGTGATGCACGGTTTATGCTCGATGTGCCCATCAGCAACGCCCGGTATCTGGTGTTGAATGCCTGGTGGGGATATCCCACCGAAATGGAGCTTTATGGTAGCTACACGCCAACCACGGTGCCCAACACCCCGGTTCCGCAGAAATCGGTTCCATTGAAAAACATGATGGGAGTCAACGCGTTTGAATGGGACTTTATCGATGGGCGGATTCCGGATCGGATTGATGAGACAAAAATGAAAGCCGTGAAAGCCTTCCGCGGAGTTCGGCACTACATCGACTGGGAAAAACTAGAAGCCAACGAAGGAAAATACACGTATAACCCGACGCACAGTGGCGGCTGGAATTACGATGCCATTTACGAGCGGTGCAAAACGGAAGGCATTGAAGTACTGGCCTGTTTGAAGACGTTGCCCGGCTGGATGTTGGCAACCTATCCGGAAGATCAGCGGGATTCGGAAAACGTACCGCTGCGCTACGGCAAGGATTTCACGGATCCGCATTCGTACATCGATCAGGCAAAAGTGGCGTTCCAGTACATCGCGCGGTACGGTTTCAATACAAACGTGAACCCGGCTTTGGTGAGCGTAAACCCCCAACAGCGCTGGACCGGCGACGGAATCAATACCGTTAAGATCGGGCTGGGCTTGATCAAATACATCGAATGCGATAACGAACGTGACAAGTGGTGGAAGGGCCGGAAAGCGTACCAGACCGCCCGCGAATACGCAGCCAACCTGTCGGCTTTCTATGATGGTCACAAAAACACGATGGGCCCGGGTGTGGGTGTAAAAAATGCCGACCCGAACGTAAAAGTCGTGATTGGTGGGGTTGCATCGGCTTATGCCGGGCCTGATTACCTCCGCGGAATGATTGACTGGTGCAAACAATACCGGGGCTACAAACCTGACGGAACCGTTGATTTGTGCTGGGATGTGATCAACTACCATCTCTATCCTGATAATTCCAACTCGTCCCAAAGCGGTTTGTCGACTCGGGGAGCAGCTCCGGAAATTTCGTCGGCGGTAAACGTGGTGCAGCAATTTGTGGAAGCAGCCCATAAGTACTCGTACGACATGCCGGTTTGGGTGACCGAAACGGGATACGATGCCAACCAGGGAAGCCCGTTGAAAGCCATCCCAATTGGCAACAAAAACGAGTACCAGACCCAGGCTGACTGGATTCTGCGGACGGCGTTGTTCTACGCTCGCTCGGGTGTAGATCGCATTTTCTTCTACCAGATGTACGATGACAACTTCCTGAATCCAACGCAGTTTGGTTCCTCTGGCTTAATCAATCAGGATTTTACGCGCAAACCGGCTGCTGATTTTCTGTACCAAGCCAACAAGTTGTTAGGCGAATATAAATACAAGCAGACGATCAGCACCAACCCGATTGTGGATCGCTATGAATACCAGGGCAAATCGGCGTATGTATTGGTCGTTCCCGACGAGGTGGGCCGTACGGCGCAGTACACGCTGGATTTAGGGTCGGCAACCCACGCAAAAGTGTACACGCCCAAGATAGCCAGCGATACCGCCGATGTGCAGACGCTGAACACGTCGGCCGGTAAACTCACGCTGACCGTGACAGAAACGCCGATTTTTGTGATCGCTTCGGATCAGGTGGTGACCTCGTCAACTTCCACCACGGCTAACGCCCGGCTGGGTTCGGCGGAAGTAACGAGCGAGTCGCTGCACCATTCGGTTCAGGTGTATCCGAATCCGTCGGTCGATCATGTCATCGTTGACCTGGAAAATACCAGCAACGAACCCGTGGAAATTAATCTGTTCAACGGAAGTCTGGGTACGTTGCACAAGAACGTGACGACTCAGAAACCGTCGGCGAAATATTCGGAGAGAGTCAATATTTCCGGATTGGCCCCCGGCATGTATATTCTGGA
The DNA here is from genome assembly GCF_054780515.1 of Larkinella harenae. Classification (NCBI taxonomy): domain Bacteria; kingdom Pseudomonadati; phylum Bacteroidota; class Cytophagia; order Cytophagales; family Spirosomataceae; genus Larkinella; species Larkinella harenae. Next base: position 2,014,305 of record NZ_BAAGWE010000001.1, read on the forward strand.
AGTAAAACAGGGAAATGACCGGGCGTTCCGGAAAGTAATCAAGGCTGGCAAGTAAGCCCACCGCAACGAAAAAGCCCGGTAGAACTTCGGTTCTGCCGGGCTTTTTCGTTTAAAAAAGAAGATCGTAATTGTATTTGATCTGGCGGTAGAGCGCGCGGCCCCAGACCACAAAAAAGTTGGAATTCTGATGCCGCCAGTTGCTGCGTTGTACCGTACTTGGTTCATCTTCCGAATTTTTCTGCTCGAACATGGCATTAAAGTCCTTCAGAAATAACCCCTTGCCTTTGTTTTTAATGAAGGAGACACACATGCGGTATTCGGCTTTATCCGATTTAATTCCCTCGACGTACCGGCCAAATTTCTCCAGAAAATTGCTGCGCCGTAAATGCGGATGGTCGCTGTAGTAATAGATTTTGGTGTAATCGGCATACCAGGGTTGGTACAGCATTCTATAAAAACCGTTTTTGTACGGTTTTAGGTACGGATAGGGGAAGTAGGCATAAAAGCGGACTATGTCCAGCTCTTTTTCCTGATGCATCATCTCCAGCGCATCCTTAAAATGAGCAGCAAAAGCTGGTTTCGGAATGAAGTCTTCCTGCACGTAAAGCGTATACGGCGTAAGAACTGCATCCTGGCCTTTATTGATGTTGTTGGCTAAGCCTTTATTTTGGGAGGTGGTGAGGAGCCGGAAGCTATACTGTTTGGTCAACTCCCGAATGGCCTGTAAATGTTCGGGTTTGCTGCTGTCGTCAGACACCACGATATCTTCGAACGAACAGCTCAAGTCTTTGAACGTTCGCAATAGCCGTTCCAGCGAGCTGCTACGGTTATAATGCGTGATCAGTAACGTGACTCCCGGGAAATGTGAATGTGGTAAATATGAAGCCATTGGATACGGGAAGTAAGAATTCAACTCGGTAAAATCGGGATAACAAGTACTACTCTTTTAAACGCGCAAGTTCCAGGGTATTTTTCAGTAGACGGTATTTCAGATACCACCAGCGGGCAAACAAAAAAGCCGGATTGGTGCTCTCGCGCCAACTGGCCCGGTAGAACGTACTGGGTTCGGCGCTCGAATTTTTCTGATCAAAAACCGTAGTAAATTGGTCGAAAAGCAGCCCTTGCCCTTTCTTTTGAAGAACCGAAAGACACATCTGGAACTCAGTGACGTTAACGTCTTTGCCTTCAACATACCGCCCAAATTTCTGCAGGAAGTTGCTGCGCCGTAGGTGCGGGTGATCGCTGTATAAATAAAATTTGAGGTGGTTGGAATACCAGGGCCACGGTTTGTACATCATTCGGGAAAACCCTTTGCCGTAGGGTTTTGTGTAGGGGTAAGGAAAGTAGGCGTAAAAGCGGATGAGGTCCAGCTCCTGTTCCTGATTCATAATGTCCAGGGCATCCCTGAAATGGGTAGCAAAAGCCGGTTGGGGAACAAAGTCTTCCTGCACATAGAGTGTATAGGGCGTCTGAACGGCATCCTGCCCTTTATTAATGTTATTGCCCAACCCTTTGTTTTTTGGGGTGGTAACCAGTTGAAAAGGGTAGGTATTGGTCAATTCTTTGAGGGCGTTCAAGTGTTCGGGTTTGCTGCCATCATCGGATACCACAATTCCCTCGAAGGAGCAGTTTAATTCGCGGAATGTGCGCAGCAGGCGCTCCAGCGAACCGCTTCGGTTATAATGAGTGACCAGCAACGTCACGCCCGAAAAATGATTTTTCATAAGTTGAATACGTTAGAAGCTCCACCAGGAGCTTGGTCAAAAATCAACGTAACAAGACCACTTGACCGGTTTTTAAATAGTCTTCGCCCGCATTGGTTGACCCGGCGGAGCGGTAATGAAGCTTCCAGGGATAGACCCCTTCTACGCACGGTTTTCCCAGATACATGCCATCCCAACGAAGCCCGTTGGTGTCGGTCATAAAAATGACGCTGCCCCAGCGGTTGAAAATGCGTAGTTCGAAGGTGGTGTTTTCCGTAAAAAAAACGTCCAGCACATCATTGATTCCGTCGGCATTGGGACTAAAGGCTTCAGGAACAATGATCCGCGGTCCCAGGCATTCGCCCGTCGGCCGAACCGTGACCTGCAAACTATTCGAAACCGATCGGCATAGCGTATTCTGCTCCGTAATGGCGTTCGGAAACTGGGTACACACTAGCCGGTAATAACGCGGTTCTGAATAGGTCACCTGAATGCGGTACGAATCCCGCGTTGCGTTCGGAATGTTCTGCCACGTTGTCGTATCGGTGCTTTCCTGCCACTGATAAACCGGCTGGGTATAGCCCGATCCCAGGTTTGACTGAAGCAGGTGGGTGGTCTGTTGGCACACCTCCAGGTTGGTTGCATCGGTTGCTTCATGCCGAATGGAAAGGGCCGGATGACAGGGTCGAAACTGAATGTCGTCCAGCGCCAGGTCATTGCCACAGCCGCCCGGTCCGTTGTTGATCAACTTAATCTGAACCGTAGTCCCATCGTCGGGCATGGTGAACAAAACCGAATACCGAACCCAGGTGGGCGTCGGCGTACGGCTGATCGTACCCGTTTGAATGGTTTGAAGGCTACTGCCATCGGTTCGTTCAATTCGCATCGTAATATTCGGGTCAAGCGGTACGGGTTCAATCGAATTACAGCCGTTGGTAGGGCCGGGGTTCATCAAATTCAGGACCCAGACCGAAAATTCATACGTTATGCCCTGGCACAAACCCGTCACGGACTGGCTGTAAAATTCGCCCGTTTCGTACGAGGCATTCACAATTAGCATTACACCACCGTCGTCGTCGGGCGTATGGTCTTCCGGAACCGTATGCCAGGTGCCGCCGTAGCAGGAACTGGAATTACCCAGGATGTATTCCCCATCGTTGGGGCAACGATCTGCTACAAACTGATACGTCGTTTTTCCGCGCTCCAACGGTGTTGACACGCTATTGCCAAACGTTTCATTGACAATCGCTTCTCCTAAAATACCGTTGCAGGATTGCGCGAATCCGGGGGCGGAAAAGCGGACCAGCAGCATGAACAGGAGCAGCGATTTCCGACATATCAGGGCCACCAGGCACTCCAGAACAGGCCGAACCATAGGCGTCCGACGGATCAGGAATGGGTTGATCCGGAAGCCGAAAACGACCCTCCAAAACTCCGGATGGCCTGCCTGACGCGCGTCGTGAAAGCTTTGCTCAAACTCCCGTCGGCCAGAAGCCGCCGGTCACTTGTCCAGACGCGGGCCGCCGGGTCGGTAATCCGGAGTGTCCGGCCTTTTCCCTGTTCCTGCAGGGTAAGGGCCATCCAGCCGTCTTCGCATTTGCCGGACGGGGGCGGTTTGATCCCCGCGGCCACCAGCTCCGCTACCGAGCCTTCGCGGCCACTATCCAGCGCAAAACCGCCAACTGCCAGTGCATCGGCGCGCCGGAACGCAAAGTTGAAACCGTAAACATTTAAGTACTCCTTGTCGCGGTTTCGGATGCTATTCGTGAGCTGGGCAATTTGTTCGTACAGCATCAACGCCAGCCGTGATGAATTGGGGCTGGGCAAGAACGAATATAATCCGTACGTGCAGGCAATCTCCGGCTCTTTCAAAGGCTTCATGAGGGTTTCGACCCAGCCCGGCGGGTAGAGGCAATCAGCGTCGGCATTGGCCATATACATACCACGGGCAGCTTCCAAACCGGCCTGGCGCGCAAAAGCCACACCGGGGCGACGCTCGATGATGGAGCGCACCCCGCATTTGTCGAGCAGCTCCTGCGTTCGATCCGACGAATTATTGTTGACAACGAGCAGTTCCGTTGGTCGTTGCAGTTTCTGATCGGCGAGCGACGACAGCGTATGCAGAAGGTTGGCTTCTTCGTTATAAGCCGGAATGACGATGGACAACTGCGGTTTATCAACGTCAAACTGGGCCAGCCGGGTGCGTAAATCATGGAGTTGTCCTGAGGCAACATTGCTGGGATTGTAAGCAAACGTGTGTTTGTCAATCCAGTGGGGAACAAGGGAACTGCTCACGGCTTCAAAAGGCTTGGTTGCTAACTTATTGCGGTAATAGCTTCATGCGGCATTCTCCGTTCTTGACGGTAATGACGCCGGACCAGGAGCGGCTTTTCGATTGTGCGTAAAAACTATAGTTGCCATCGGTGTTCTGGAACGTCACGTAGCCATCCTGACCGCAGGAGGTAGGAGTAGCTGCCTGCGATTTGTTAATGACTCCCTGCATGGCGTTGGCCACATAGACTTCAATATCGGACCCATCGCCGGGGCCATTCGTCCAGAACATCACGCTGCCCGAGGTGGGAATTCCGGTAATGGAAACACTCTTGGAAACCTCATCGGTGCTGTTGCCGTTCTTGGCAACCAGCCGGGCGGAAAAAATACCGTTTGCTTTGAATTCAATGATCGGATTGGGTTCAGTCGATGCCTGTCCGTCGCCAAATTCCCACTGATACCGGTCGGCATTAACGGATCGGTTGGTAAACTGAACACGGTTTGGGGAACCGCTGACGAGGGCAAAATCAAAAGCCGCCGTGACGTACTTAACCAGGCCGTTAATTTCAACGCTGTTGGATACCTGATCTTCGCCAACGTCATTTTTTGCCGTCAGAACAATGGTAAAGGTGCCGTCCGTTTTGTATTCAATTTCGGGCGTTTCTTCGGTCGATGCCCGGCCATCGCCGAACGTCCACTGATACCGTTTGGCATTGAGCGATTTGTTGGTCAGTTTTATCTTTCCCGGTGCCCCGGCTACTTTTTCAATCGAAAAATCTGCAACAGGTTGTGGGGTAATGGTAGGCTGACAACTCATCACGAACGCTACTAACGTGATCAGCAGTAAAAAACGGTTGATGAAATGATTCGATTTATTCTCCATAATAACAAGTTGTATAAATTCAATTCTTTACTTCTAATGTTGCGTTAGATTCGATACTGGTTTTTTATGTCCAGATCGAGTCATTTTAATTCCTTTATTAAACCGCATCTCGATGTTTTTATATGTCCATTTTGAAACAATATAGATCAGGTAATAATTCAGAAAAACAAGATAAGCATAAGCAGAGGGGGGGAGTTTAAATATTCTTATAAAGACAACATTGAAAAGACTCAGCAGGAGCGTGTGAGTCATGTAAATAGAATAACTGTAAGTGCCGATTTGGGTTAGGAAATTTGATTTTTTTAACAGAGATGATAAAATACCCCGTTCAAAGGAGAAAATGAGGATAGCGACGAAAAAAATGAATTCATAAACGAATCCTACGGATTTTAAAGCTGTTCCGTTGTAAATCATTGTAACTAAAGCCAGCATAATAACAACTTCCAGTAGCGAAAAATATACTGCCTTCAGTTTGCTGAAAAAAGAGTAACTACGATTAAAGACGAAAAAACAAACAGAGCCTGTAAAAAAACCGATTATTCCCCTCAGAAAACCGTAATCAAAGCTGTAGTTGATTTCGTACTTTCCGGTTATTGACACAAGTATGAACAACGCCAAGATAGGTAGAAAACCAAAGACAAGAAATTTGATCGTTTGTAGCCGGTTTTTATACAGCAAAACCAGTAAGCTCCCAAATATCAAGTAAGAAATCACCTCGGCACTAATCGACCAGCTGGGGATATTCCAGCTTACGTCGTGAATCGTTGGAAATCTAATGGAGTTAAGCAGGAATAAGGAGGTGAAAAAAGTAAAAATATTATTGCTCTCGTTAAAAGGTTGATTGATGTGGATATAGTTGGAAAACTGGAGTTTTATATTTTCGATAATAACAAAGCTGAGCAGCATCAAAAGGTGCAACGGATAAATTCGGAGCAGCCGTTTCTTAATGAAAGTTCCTAACTCGGATCCACTACCAATAGCCGGATAACTGTACGTAATGACAAAGCCACTCAACACAAAAAAGAAGTCGACAAACATATCCGAGTTGTCAACGAATGGATTGTTGAGCAGGGGCGTATCTGCGAAGGGGGATAAGTGGAAAAAAACCACCATCGAGGCAAAAAGGCCTCTGAAAATGTCCAGAACCTGAAATCGATGCTTTATGGCTTGCGGTCCTACCATTTCATAAAGACTGTTTAAAGGTTCTGATTTCGGGAAGCGAGACCTTATACCGCAGTGTCAAACCTAGGTAAATCAGGCCACCGATCGCAATTTGAACGACGGTATTGAACACACCTACATGTCCAACCAACTCTTTATAAACGAAAATACTACCGACCATTAGCAAGCTAAAGCTAAGCGGTTTGGCGATATTGGTAAGAAACTCTTTGAAAAAGTTGCCGACCAATGATCGGGCAATTGCAAAGTTTAAAATGAGGCTGATAAATGTGGTCGTTAAATATGAGAAAGCGATACCAGTCACATGCCAGTATTTTCCGAAGAAATATAGCAAAGGAACTTTGATTACTAATGTAACCAGATTTAAGTAGAATAACAGGTTGGGCTTTCCCTTGGTGAACGCCAGCGTAAATAATGGATGTGCCAGGCAACCAAAAAAGCTTTGAAAAACAAAGATTTTGATCAACGGGATAGTATTGTCCCAGCCCGGGCCATAAAATAAAGGAACTACGCTTTCAGCCGTGATAAATAATCCCGCCAACAACGGTAGATTTAAGTAACTGATAATGTCCAGAATCTTGATGTACGAGTTTTTTAAGTCCTGATCATTACCTTTCATTTTGGCCAAGACTGGATAGGCGACCTGAAGAATAATTGGATTTAGCTTATTGATTGGAAAAACTGCCAACTGGTAGGCAATGGTATAATAACCCAGCGGAGTAACGCCCAGCAAACTTCCTACAATGATGTTGTCGGCATTGCCTTGAATAAAACCGATTAGGCCGTCACCTACGTTGAACAGGCCAAATCGTAAATGATCTTTAATGAGTCCGATATTAAAGTAAAAAGATGGTTTGAAGTATTTTAAACCCAGCAGAATGGATAACGTTGTTCGGATGACGTGCATGATCAAATAACCGATAATCAATGACGTTTCGGCAAAACCGTTATAGGCCATTATAATGGCAATAGAAGTGCCGGTAAATGTGCCGATAATTTCAATGATAGCGACGGATTTAAACTGCAACTCTTTTTGCAGAATAAACAGGTAAATCTGCCCCAGGTAATTGATGATGAAATACAGCGAAGCCAGCTTAATGACTTTGTCAAGCCGGGGTTCGTTGTAAAAAGCCACCACGAGCGGGGAGCTGAAGTAGACAATCAGGAAAACCGTCCCGCCCAACATTAACCCCATGAAATAAAGCGTTGAAAGGACTTTTGGATCACTTTCCTGCTTGGAAATGATGGAGTTGGAAAAGCCTAAGTTACTGAAAATGAAGAAGAAGTTGATAATTAGCGTACTGACGCTCACGACCCCGAAAACGGAAGGGTCCAGCAGCCGGGCCAGAATGGAGACCTGCAGAAACTGGAACGCCGTTGAAATAACGGTGGAAATAGTAATCCATTTTCCGCCACTGATGGCCTGTTGTTTCGTACTCATTGTGCGTGATCGGCTGCTAGGCTATTTTTCCGTATTGAAGGTTCCGTTGGTGCTCGAGCGAACGAAGGGTGCGCTGAACTTCGACGGAATGCTCAGGCTGTTCGGGCCACTGCTCCGAATCGGTTTTGCTCGGTGCGTCGAGGTAGCTTCCATCAACCCGGTTCAGGATGGTGACAACAGCGTGGGTGGCGATTTTTAAATACATCTCGAGCACTTTCCGCTCGGTACGCGCCCAGATGCTGTTGACGTCGGTAACCAGCACCGAAACCGAGCTTTGGTTGATGAGGTACACCGGAATCGGACTGCTGATCAGCGGAGGAATTTCGAGGATAATCCGGTCAAACTGCGATGCGTCGAACTTGGTTTCTTCATCGAACAGGAAATCGATCTCCGTGACGTTCATCAAATCCGACCGGCGGGTATACGGAAAAAACGTAATGCCGTTCTGTTCAACCTTTTCCTGGCTTTCTTTTAGCCGTGGATAACAATAAGCCACCTGCTGCCCGGCCTCGGCATAAATCCGGCACAAACTGTTGCCAATCCAGGTTTTTCCCTGTTTGGAGCGCACACTGAATAGGGTGATGATGGGCGGATAGGGTTTCGTTGGACTTGCTTTGACAATCTCAAAGTTGATGGCGTTGCATAATTGCTCGAACATGCTGAGCGCCGTGCGTCCGGCTTTTGACGCGATAGTGAATTTCTTGACCGTCGGGAAAACCGCAGCGACGGGGCGGCCGATCAGGTCTTCGGCCTGCTCCGGCGAACTGATTCGGCGGTCGATCCAGTAGCGGATTGCCGTTAGCATCATGGCGATGAACAGGCCAACACCCAGTCCGATGCCGATGAACAACCAGCGTTTCGATTGGGCTTCATACGGAAAATTCGGCGGATCAAGGGTGGTCAACGCGCCATCAACCGCAATATCCTGCCGGTGGGTAATGGCCTGATTCAAATACTGAACCGAAGCCAGGTAATCCTTTTCGGCCAGTTCCAGATCCCGGTTGAGCTGCCGCAGTTGCGACTCCAGCGGGCTGTATGCGTCTGTCCGGGTCTGGTATTCTTTCATGCGTGATTTGTAGACTTCGAGCCGCGCCGACGATTCTTCAAAATCGATTACTTTCTCCAGCCATTCGTTCAACAGCGTCCGCTGCGGAATGGCTTCGGGCGAGTTTTCGGCGGCTGAATACGTGCGGGCAGTGGCTTTCAGTGCTTCCGAAGCCTGATCAACGCGGGTTTGCAACCGGCTGATGACGGTTTGCGGTTGTCCGTAGGCCTGGGCATTGATCAATTGCGTCTGGGCATCGGTGAGTTCTGCCTGTTTGGCTTTCAACTCCCCATTGGCTGCCAGCAAAGCGCCCTGTTGGCCCATACGCTGGCTCAAAGCATCCATCGACGCTTTGGTAGCCCGGTTACGCATCAGTTCTTTGTTGTAATCTTCGGTAAAGAGTTCGCGGGCTGCGGCTACGTTTTTCGTCTCCTCCTCAAAGTTCAGAACCTTGTTTTGCACGTTGAAAGCGCGCAATTTGTTTTCGGCTTCGTCCAGCCGCTTTTTCGATTCTTCCGATTTTGTTTCGTAATAGCTCACCACCGAATTAGTTTCGGCGGTTTTCAGGGTTGAATACCGTTGGTTCAGAATGGCAATGGCACTCTTAAGGGTTTGCTGAGCCACCGCCGGATCATCGGATTCGTACTCCATATCCAGCATGTCGCTGGGCGCGCGCCGGGTAGCTTTCAGGTTTTTCTTGATTACCCGAACCGAGCAATAAGTGTTTGATTTCAGCAGCATGTACTGAACCGGGTTGTCGATAACGGTGCGTGACAGGCTATCAATGCGGGCGCGAAGCTGGGCTTCGGTTGCATTGCGGATCAGTGATTTCCGCAGATCGTCCGGGATCGACTTTCGAAGTTCGATAAAACCGGGCATCGACAGAATTTTGCCGTCAGACTGTTCGAGTGGCAGGTGGTGCGTCAACAGGTCTACACCAATCTGTCGCAGGGTTTCCTGCGAATTAAGTGTGGTGAGCAGGTTCTCGAAGGCAGCCGCCGAATGGTCAATAAAGCCAGCCTGCTGGTCTGAAAGCAACGAGTAGCCGGATGCCAGGCCCGTGTAAAGGGTAGCCTGGGATTTATAAAGCCGTGGTTCATCCCGCGTAAAATAGTACACGGATCCCGCCGTCAGGATAGGAATCAGGATAAACCAGAGCGCATGCTGTTTCAAAAGACGCAAGAATACCCGTGGTGTCATTGCAGGAATGGGTTATTTACGTTTTAGTTGTTGAAGTGGAACGCCGACCATCGCTTCGAGGTAGAAGACATTTTTCAGAAATTCGCCCCGGGCTTGTTCGGTAATTGATTTTGTCTGGGCGTACCCATTACTGGCAATAGCCATACTTTTTGGATCCAGCCGCCCCTGCTGCGAGTCTGCTTCGGCCAGCCGATACACCGTGTACGCGGCCTGTTCATCCTGAAGCCGGATTTTCAAAACGCGTTGCGAAGTCATCAAATCCTGGTACACCGCAATCAGATCCTTTTTCAGCTGCAATTCAACGGTTTCTTTTTTGATCAGGGCTGCCTGGTAATTGGCCCGCGCCTGCCGGATTTTATGGCTCCGGCTGAATAAATCGTACAGGCTAACCTGAAGGCCGACGCCCGTACGATATCCATTGGCAATTTGCCCCAGTGCATCAGCCCCAAACGACGTATTCGACAAAATGGCCTGATTCCCGAACGAGTAATTGGTAAAACCCGTCGCAGTCTGCAGAATCAGAATTTTGGAGAGTTTATAGTCCGCATTCTGGGTGGTAATGATTTCGTTTTCGTAGCGAACAAACGGCGATTTAGCCACCGCAATCGCGTAAATCTCCTCGAATGGAATCAACTGCGCGGCCAGGTCCTGGGTGACATCGAGATAGAGCGTATCATTCGATGTTGCCACGGCCGGGCTAGGCGCTGCACCCGTATTCTGACCGTTTACAAACGGTGAAATAAATAGACAATAAAAAGACAATAAAATGACTTTTTGGTAGGCTACTCCGGGTAAATTCATTAATCGAGTTGTCATCTCAAGCGATCGGCCATTCTAGGATCAGTACGTTACTTTTAACTGAGTATGGAAAGCAAAAATGATACCATACTACAAGGGCTTTTTTGTTCGCTGTTCATCTTGTTTTTCTTCCAATATTTCGTAATAAGCTGCTTAAATCGCTGTTTTGTTGTTGGTTTAGTAGATGAAAATCGGTCGGGGATTTAGTTTTTACCTGTTTTCTGTCTAGGCAAAGCCGTCAAGTTATCAGACGGTACCGATAATTGTTTGTTTCGCCGAAAATCAAGCATGTTATTTGCTCCGTAAACTTTCAAAAGCAGGAGTAAGTTTGTAAATTATCAGACAAATTTAATAATAAACACGGATAGTGGATAGGTGTTTTAATCGTACTCAACCAAGTCATGAATAAACCGTCTGGCGGAACAAATTTTGTCATTACATCCCGGCAACCCTGGGAGGAAAAACAGTTGGGGAGCAATATCCGGGATATGGCCCGTACCTTAGCGGAGCATCATTCGGTTTTGTTTGTCAACGAACCCCTGGATTGGTCGGCCCGCTTATCGAAACGATCGGATCGGGCGCAGCGACGCGATGAGTTTATTGCCGAAAACGGCGGTCGTCATCTGGTTGAAGCCGAGAAAAACCTGTGGGTGCTGTCGCCCAAATCGCTGCTGGGCTCGTTTAACTGGCTTCCGGACAACGGGGTGTACGACTGGGCCAATCGGTATAACGGAACAGTTTTGGCGGAGGAAGTCAGAGGAGCGGTGAACGAACTCGGCTGGAAATCGTTCGTACTGATCAACGATAACGACATGCTGCAGGGGTTTTACCTAAAGGAGTTGCTGAAACCGGAAGTCTACGTTTATTATTTGCGGGATAATTTTCTGGCGGTCGATTTCTGGAAGCGACACGGCGCGCGTCTGGAACCGCTGCTGATGAGTAAAGTGGATTTGGTTGCCAGCAATTCGCTGTACCTGGCCAACCAGGCGGCCCGCTACAACCCGCGTTCGGTGTATGTGGGCCAGGGCTGTGACCTGAAAATGTTTGATCCCGTCGCAACTACCAAGGTTCCGGATGATGTGGCCAACGTGCCTCAACCCCGGATTGGTTATGCGGGGGCACTGACGGGCTTGCGACTGGATGGTGCTCTGATTGAGCAGGTAGCTCGACAAAGGCCTGACTGGCAAATAGTTCTGATTGGTTCTACGGACGATTCCTTTCCGACCGAACGGCTGAAATCCTTGCCGAATGTCACCTTTTTGGGCGCAAAAACGCCCCGCGAAATTCCGGCTTACCTGGCGGCTATGGATGTGCTGATCAACCCCCAGGTGCTTAACGAGGTAACCATCGGTAATTATCCGCGCAAGATTGACGAATACCTGGCGATGGGCAAACCGGTGGTGGCCGGAAAAACGGAAACAATGTCGTTATTTGAACGGCACGTATACCTGGCCGAAAACGCGGAGCAGTTTATTGCCCGGATTGCGGACGTGCTGAATGGCAAGGTTCTATCGTCGCCGGAAGAACGGATTGCCTTTGCCTGGGAGCATACCTGGGAAAACTCGGTGGGCATGCTGATCGACGCGATCAATCAGTTTCGGCAATCACAATCGCCCACCAATCGCCCCATTTCAAAAACCGTATGAAAGCGTACCTGGATCAACACCCTCAATTGAAGCAGTTTGTTCACTGGTTGCTCATTCCCCGGCACGAAGCCCGGCCGCGTCGGTGGGTGAGCTGGTTGGTGAACCCCTTCATTCACAAACGGCATCGCAGCTCGAAAGTGCGGTCGTCGGTACGGCTGGATGTGCTGCCGTTCAACCCGTTTGCACTGGGAAATCAGAGCGTTATTGAATCCTTTTGTGTCGTAAATAATGGCGTTGGCCCCGTTCTGATTGGCGATCGTTGTACGGTTGGCATTGGGTCGGTGGTGATTGGGCCGGTTACCATCGGAAACGATGTTATTATTGCCCAGCATGTGGTATTTTCGGGGCTGAACCATTCCTACGAAGATGTTCGCCAGTCGATTCGGGCGCAACCCGTTGTGACCCGCCCGATTGTGGTGGAAGACGAATGCTGGATTGGCGCCAATGCCGTTATTACGGCGGGCGTCACCATCGGGCGGCATTCGGTGGTTGCGGGGGGTAGCGTAGTAACCCGGAACGTGCCGCCCTATTCTGTGGTTGGTGGTAATCCGGCCCGCTTACTGAAGCAGTATGATGCGAGCGAAAACGCTTGGGTGAAACCTGGGGTTAGGGTGTAAAGTCCTTTTATTTCAGGTAGTTAGCGTCCAGTACGTCAAGAATGGCCGCATCGGTGTCCGCGTTGAATTTACGGGCAAACAATTTTCCGGAGGTTCGGAGTGCGGCTTCGTCAGCCAGGGTCAGCGTTTTCGGGCTGGCTTTCCCTTCCGACCAGTCGATGTAGCGCAGATTGTTGTTCCGCAGCGCTGTTTTGAAGGGCGAGTTATACAACAGCGTTTGGAAAATCAATTCGTCGACGCCCCAGGTCAGGGTAAAAAACTGACGAACCCCCGGGTGGGCCTTCAGGTACAGTAATATGTATTTTACGGCTTCCAGTGTGATGGTGAACCACTGGGAGCGTCCCACAAAAATCAGGTTTTCGGGTGCCTTTCGGTCGGGGAGAACGGTATTCAGAATTTTTTCAAGCGCGTATTTTCCCGGGATGTTGTAGTTGATCAGGTGGTATTTCTTTACCCTCGGAATGGCTTCGTGCCACTCGTTCTCGACCGACAGATATTCCATAAACTGCGCTCCGGACTGTTTTTCCAGAAACTCGTGAATCATGTCGGGGGATTTCAACGGGTAATCCTGACCGCTCAACAGATTGACATAGCCGTAAGAAATACCGGAAGCAACAATTTCTTCAAAACCGTTTAACGTTGCCTGGACAATGCTATAGGCACCCCAATACACTTTTTCCCGTTTCCGGATGAAATAGACGTTTGGATACTTTTGCAATTTACGAAACGGCTCACTATCGGTTTTCTGATCAATGTGAATATAAAAATCCGCATCCGGGTGCTGCAAAGCACCAAGTAACCGGTCGAGCTGGTCGGGTTGGGCGTGCGCCAGAATCAAATGGGCCAGTTTCATAGGTGGGCTTACAGATTGAGTTTTTTCAATTCCGAAACCGCGTGGGCACAGGCCCGGGCCGTCAGCGCCATGTAGGTCAGCGACGGATTCTGACAGGCCGCCGAGGTCATGCAACTGCCGTCGGTGATGTACACGTTTTTGACATCGTGCATCTGGTTAAACGCGTTGAGGACGGAAGTTTTCGGGTCGCGACCCATCCGGGCCGTTCCCATCTCGTGAATAGCAGAACCGGGAGGCTGGTCAAAATAAAATGTTTCAACTCTCTTAAAACCAGATCGTTCGAGCATTTCGGCTGCGCTGTTCTTGATGTCTTCGCGCATGTTTTTCTCGTTGTCGCGGTAGGTTAGCTTGATCCGGACCTGCGGCAAGCCCCACTGATCTTTCTGCGAATCGTCGAGTGTTACCTGGTTGTCGAAATAGGGGAGGGTTTCGCCCCAGGCACCCATCACTACATTCCAGGGCCCTGGTTTGGTCAGTGTATTTTTAAGCGATTCGCCGAAACCGGATGCGCTGCGAAACATGTCGCCCCATTCGGCGCGTTCGCCCCGACCCTGGTAGCCAAATCCGCGAATAAAATCCTTGTGCTGCGTTTCGGGACTGATGTTCCGGAACCGTGGCACGTAGAAACCGGTCGGCCGACGGCCCGAATAATAGTGGTCCTGAAACCCTTCGTATTCGCCCTGAGCACCGCCCATCATAAAATGATCCATCAGATTTTGCCCGATCTGTCCGCTATCGTTGCCCAAACCGTTCGGAAACCGGCTCGAGACTGAATTGAGCAGAATCGACGCCGTGGCGATGGTGGATGCGTTCAGGAAGATGATGCGGGCAAAATAATCCGTCACTTCGTTGGTCTTTGCATTAATGACCCGAACACCGGTAGCCCGTTTCTGCTGCTCATCGTACAGCACTTCAGCAACAATAGCATCGGGTTGTAAGGTTAGGTTACCGGTGTTGGCCGCCACGGGCAAGGTGCCGGAATTGCTGCTGAAATACCCGCCAAACGGACAGCCCCGGTTGCAGAGATTACGGTGTTGGCAGGGGCCGCGGCCGTTCCAGCCCCGCGTCAGGTTTGCCACCCGACCAATGGTAACAATGCGGTCTTTGTAATGCCGGCTAACCTGTTGCCGAAGGTGCTTTTCGACGCAGTTCAATTCCATCGGGGGCAAAAACTCGCCATCCGGGAAGTGTGATAGGCCTTCTGCCTGCCCGCTGATGCCAATAAATTTTTCAACGTAATTGTACCACGGTTCAATTTCCTTGTAACGAATGGGCCAGTCGACGGCAATGCCGTCTTTGGCGTTGGCTTCAAAATCCAGTTCGGCCAGCCGGTAGCATTGCCGCGCCCAGGTCAGCGAGCGGCCCCCTACCTGATAGCCCCGAATCCAGGAAAACGGTTTTTCCTGAATGTAGGGATGCTGCTGGTCGTCGACGAAAAAATGCTTGGTGGCTTCGTTGTAGACGGGACAGCTGCTCTGCACCGGACTCTGCTCCCGATACTGCTGGACACTGCTAAGCCGGTACGGAAACTCCCAGACGTTGGTTTCGGTGGTGGGGTAATCGACGATGTGCTGCACATTGCGGCCTCGTTCCAGCACCAGAGTTTTGAGGCCCTGTTCGCAGAGTTCTTTGGCTGCCCAGCCGCCACTGATACCGGAGCCGACCACGATGGCGTCGTAGGTGTTGGCCTGTTTACCTTTTGTGTTGATGTGAATAGGAACCATGAAAGACGTTGGCGTTAGCGGATAGCCCAGGCCTTTTGACCGGGTTTCAGTGGCACACAACCCTGATAATGACCGGGAGTATAAACATAGGCCAGCGCCTGTGTTGCTCCCGTCATGGACGTGAAATAACCGATGCAGGTGTATTCCTTCAAGGTCGTGAAAAACGAGTTTCCGATGAGCTTACGTTGCACTTTTCCGGGAATGCCATCGAGCGGTTTTCCATCTTGCTCAATGCGTTTCATGATCTCATTTTGCGCTTCCCGGCTGCATTGAACGTACGGTTTTCCAAAATGCTGGATGCTGTACGGATCAACGGCCTTCAACCCGTCGATGAAGCGGTTTTGAGAAGCGGTAGTGGTGTTTTCAAGCACCATTTTCAAAACAAAATCAGGTACGCCAGCGGCAATGGCTCCCGGGGTATCCGTGGCAGGAATGATGGTTTCGGCTAAGGCTGCCAGAAGTTTATATTGTGAGTGAAGGTAAACCAGATCCGGTTTTTTATACCAGGAATGCCATTTAAAGCCGCTGAAAACCAGACTGCCAGCACCTAAAAGGGCAATCCCTAACACGGCTTGGCGACGTTTCATAGAAGTGTTGAGTAAAAGTTAATGTTGAAGGTTTACGGTACTCAGGGATTCACGTTTGTCCCACCGATGGCAGGTCGTAAACAAAAGCGCATTGATATAGAGCATGGCACTGGTTGGAAACTGCCCGAGTACAGGATTGGAATAGCCCATGACCACAATGCCGACAAAAACGGATAATAGCGCGCGCATCAGGGAGGTAAGTTGCGGGTCTTTCAACTTCCAGACGCGGTAAACGCCGATGGAAATCAGAGAAACCAGCATCAGAATGTAAATGGTCAGACCCACTCGCCCAGTTTCGATCCAGAGTTCGACATACCAGCTGTCAGGGGAAATTCGGGCGGCCCAGTGATCGGGCGAAAACCGTTGCCCCGTGTCCAGCGACGTACCGATACCTGCCCCAAATGGCAAATCCTGCAAGTGTGCGCGCAGCTTCTGCTGGTTTTTCAGACGAAGCAAAAACGAGGGGTCTTCCAGTGGGTTCAGGGCCGTGCGCATGCGCTGGACCTGGTAGTTGCCGCTGCCGACATTGGTGTATTTCAGCACAAAAAGCAGCGGAAGGGCCACGCAGAGTCCCAGGGCAATTTTTACCAAATCCCGCTTCATGAACAGGTAAAAACCGTAGCCCGCAATCAGAACAAACAGCGCAGACCGAGTACCCGACACCGCGTAACCCCAAAAATAAATCATCAGCAGAAACACAAAACCCACCTTGCGGGGAACGGTTTCGGCTTCGAAAATCCAGATCATGCACAGCAGTGAGACGGCGGCCATCTCGGCACCAAACTGCGAAGCATCGGTATAAAACGAAAAGCTCCGCAAATGCCCAAACAAAATGTGCGTTTCGGCGGCCCCGGAGTTAAGCCAGATCATCTCGTTGGTTGTCAGGCCAATGTATTGTTGCTTGAAAGCCCACAGAGCCGCCAGCACCGACCAGGTGAGCCAGGTACGCAGTATGATACGGATATCCTCGCGGGTGATGTCAACGAGGAGCATGGTACAGGTTACGATGAAAAAGTGCAGCGAAAAGGAGCGGGCATGAAAAAACCAGGCCGCCCGGTAGGGCGATTCCGGATTGAAGATTTCCATGACCGTGTAAAACATCCAGAAACCCACCAGGTAAAAAGCGGGGTGATGAAGCCGTTTCCAGGAGAAACGCCGGTTGTTGAGCAGCAAGCTCAGCACCGTTAAGCCCAGAATTCCGTCGATAATCATTCCGAACGGAATGCTAATGGGTAGAAAACGGGCCAGGGCATTGACCAGAAAAACCAGCTGCACATACACCAGAAAGCCAAATTTGGGTTCGGCCAGCACGGCACCAACCAGCAGCAGCGCCAGAGGAAGCACCACAATAACTCCCATCGATAAGAAACCGACTTTGGCAATCAGAAAGCCCGAACCAATGGCAATGAGCGTCCCCAACAGGCTGTAAAGCCAGAATCGTTTCTGTACCTGGTACGATATGGAGGCTGCCTGATTTCGCATGTTGGCTGTAAAGTCCCGACAGGGCGGTTACGGTTTGACTTTGGAGTTGGTGAGTGTAGGAACGGTTTTATCGGTTGAGCCCGCATCAGTAGTTGGCTCGGTGGTATTGTCGCCACTCACTACTTTCGAGTATTTGACTTTTGCTTTGATGAACCGGCGTTCAAACCATTCGTACGATGCTGCCGCCAGCAGAATAGTCAGGATGATACTGGCGCTGTATAACAGCCAGTTATTGCCGGGAAAATGAGGCTGCAGTAGCTTGAATGCTACGATGATGGCAATCATATGGTACATATAAATGCCGAACGAAATCTTGCCCAGGTAGTGGATAACCGGGTGTTCGAGCCGGATTAATGTCTGTTTATTAGCCGCCAGATTAAGGATGATCACCGCAAAAAGACAGGCGTAGACTTCGTGATGCAGATACGGGATTTCAACGCCCCGGATAATCATGAAAGCCGTGAGCAGGTAAACAATCAGCTGCGTCCAGCGGCTAAAAAGAATGTCTAGAATCGCCGTACGCTGGTAGAAAAGCGCCCAGGCAATAACCCCGCCAATGGCCATGCAGTCGACGTTGAAACTTAACCAGAATCGGGTTACAAAGCTGAGGGCAGAATGGCTGATTCCTACCGCAGGCAACAGAAGTAGACTGAACTTGATGAGCAGGTATACGATGATGGTTCCCAGCGCTACGCGCAATGGGTGGCCAATTTTTTTCATTAGCAAGGGCCAGAACGCGTAGAATTGTTCTTCTACCCCAATCGACCAGGTCTGATTAATGTGTGGTATGGGTGTGGCTACCAGATTGGGTAGTATTAGCATGAGTAACACCACCTTAACCCAGAAGCTGCGGTGCAGCAGTTCGGAGTAAATTGGAATATCAAAGAACGGAATGTGAGGAAGAACAAAGAGGCCGATGCAGACAATCAGGTAATACAACGGCCAGATGCGAAGGACCCGGCGCAGGTAAAAGTGGCCAATGGCAATGGTGCCGGTTACGGCCCTTTCCTGCAAAAGCAGGTAGGTAATCAGAAAACCGCTGAGTACAAAAAAGAGCACAACACCCAGTTTGCCGATCAGGTCAACGAAGGGAAGATGCCAGTAATTATCAACCTTGAAGATTAGCTTTATTTGCTCGATGTGGTGGATAATCACCCAAAGGGCAGCGATAAATCGTAAGCCATTTAAATTCGGAAAATAAACTGCTCGCATTGTGCCTGAATGAGTTTACATGTCTGCACATTTCTGATAGCAGTAACATGTCTTAAATCGCATCAAACAATCATCACATATCGTGCCAAGTGTGTCTGATAATTAGGTAAGATAAATCGAAATCCCGAAAGAAGAGTAAAAATACTGGTAAAAGACGGTGTGTAATATTCTGAAGTTCTACAGAGGAGGTTTGTTAATCAACTCGTTAGGGGTAAATTTTCTAATAATTGCAGAAATAAATACACATTATATTTTTACTTTAAATTGAGTATTATATATTTGTCCTACTGTTCGCTAATTCAGGTTTCTACTGCCCATGTATATTTCTTGATTCTTTCTTAAGTATCTGATTTGTAGTAAATTGTGTTGATGGGGCTGTATTTTGTACAGCAAGGAGTTTTCAAATGGACATGTTGGTTGCCTGTTTTTAACGCTCAGTTGCCTGTTGTTTTTGATAGTTTTCTAGGTAAAAGTGCTTATGAGTTCAACTAAATCCTGTCTAACTATGTGTTTAAATTTTTCTCTGACTAGAAGTACAGGACTATCCGCCATGAAGTCATCCAAGTTGAATGTATTAATTGTTGAGAATAATCGGTTTCTGGTGAATATTCTGCGCCAGACCTTATCGAGCGAATTCAGTGTGACCGTAGCGGCCAACGGTTTCGAAGCGATGGCCTTGCTCGAAAGAGGGCTTACCGTCGATTTGATGCTTACCGATCTGAAATTGCCAAAATTCGACGGGCTTGAGTTGATTCAACGAATTCGGAGTACGATTTCTCACCACATGATGCCGATTCTGGCCCTTTCGGAGGAAGGAGACAGCAATATTCGAATAAGTTGTCTTGAAAATGGCGCCGACGACTGCATGACAAAACCATTTAACCCATTGGAAATTCAGGCCAAAATCAAGGCGATGCTTCGGCGGTCGGGCGGACGGAAGTCCCGAATAACTGGCAGTTTGAAGCCTTTTTTCCCGGGCTTGGAGTCCCTGGGACTTAATTAAGAAGAGCGATTCTATTAGCTATTACCAGACATTTTTTTCTCAGTTCTACCTACGCTTGAAGAGAAAGGCTGCCGTTTTTTATAATGGCGGCCTTTCATTTTTTTCAAAAGTTCCTTAATTGGCTAAATGGTATATTATTTGCTACCAGATCAATGTAAAGCTGATCATTAAGAAGGAGTAGTACGATAATAGATTAACCCTTTTTCTTTCTACTTTGAAAATTGTCAGACAAATTGAGCTGCTGAATTTATCTGTGCAGCGATAATTTCCAACGTATTATGGACATGCTGGGGTATCTGATCTTTTTACCAATTGCCATTTACCTGCTTTTTAACGTGGCCTACCTGGCCGTTTTTGCTATTGCTGGCTGGTTTGGCGGAAAAGACGATGATCCGGTCAGTCGAGTTCCTGCCCGTACCCGCCGGATTGCCGTACTGATTCCCGCTTACAAAGAAGACAAGGTTATTCTGGACTCTGTTCAGGCTAATCTGCAACAAACTTACCCGGCCGACTGCTACGATATTTATGTGATTGCCGACTCGTTTCGGGAAGACACGCTGGAGAAATTGTCTTATCTCCCCGTAAAAGTGCTGAGGGTTCAATTTGAAGAATCAACGGTTCAGAAATCGTTGACAAATGCTTTGGAGCGCCTTCCGGAAGAATTTTATGACATTGTGCTTGTTTCGGATGCTGACAACCACATGGCTCCCGATTTTTTGCAGCGGATTAACCTGGCTTTTGATCAGGGATGGCGGGCCGTGCAGGGGCACCGGGTGGCCAAAAATACAAACACCAGTGTTGCGGTTCTCGATGCCATGAATGAGGAGGTGCTCAACCACATTTTGCGGGCGGGCCAGCGGGCGCTGGGGTTGTCGGCGTCTCTGATCGGTTCAGGAATGGCGTTTGAACCTGCCACCATGAAGCGACTGATGGGGCAGATTCGGTCGGTAGGAGGTTACGATAAAGAGCTGGAAATGTTGTTGTTGTGTGACGGGATTCAGATTGCTTACCTGAAACAGGCTTTGATTTACGACGAAAAGGTACAGAATCTGGAAGTGTTCGAACGGCAGCGTACCCGCTGGATTGCCGCGCAGGTACATTTTGTAAAATTGTTCTTTGTGACCGGGCTTCGTCAGTTGCTGAAAGGAAACGGACACGCTTTCAATGCCCTACTCAAAGCCTTGATTGTTCCCCGCGTACTGCTGCTGGCCATTTTAGCCTTCGGAACATTGGTGGGGCTGGTCGTCGGAAGTTTGACGGTTTGGCAGTTTTTTGGCGGTTTACTGGCAATGTTGTTACTGAGTATGCTGATCTCAATCCCCGGGTATTTGTGGCAGAAACTCTCCATCCGTGACGTGTTGACGTTTCCTCTGCTTATCTTCCGCATGATTCGGTCGCTGCTCAAAATCAAGACCGCCAGCAAGAAATTTCTGCATACCCCGCACGGCGATCCAGTTGTGAAGGAAAAGTGAATTGTATCGCGGAATTAAGCAGAGCTTTTCTTTATTTCCCCGCTTAACTCCGCGATGTAATAACTCAAAGGTTTTTCTTCTTCAGTTCTTTCACGGCGTAATCTGCAGCCCGGGCCGTCAGCGCCATATAGGTCAGCGACGGGTTCTGGGTAGAAGTTGACGTCATGGATGCTCCGTCGGTTACGAACACGTTTTTGCAATGGTGGAGTTGGCTCCACTGGTTGAGCAGCGACGTCTTGGGGTCTTTACCCATCCGAACACCCCCCATTTCGTGAATATCCAGACCCGGATTACGGTTGTCATCACGAAGGCGGATGTTGGTAAATCCGGCAGCAGTGAACATTTCGGTCATCTGCTCCTGGTAATCCTTCACCATTTTATCGTCGTTGTCGTCGTAAACAATCGAGATTTTCAACTGCGGAATACCGTATGGATCTTTCAGGTCTTTGTCCAGCGCCACGTAGTTGGTTTCTTTCGGAATGGTTTCGCCCATCATGTGGGAGCCGACGTTCCAGCCACCCAGGGTTGGGTTGGCCAGGTTGTTTTTCAGGTCGACGCCAAAACCGTCCTGATTCGTGCGGGAAGCGCGGTTGGCGGAGAAACCGGCTGCGTAGCCGCGCAAAAAGTCGGTTTCCTGTTTGTAAACGTTGCGGAACCGCGGAATGTACGGCCCGTTCGGTCGGCGTCCTTCCGTGGTTGAGTCCAGAAAACCGTCGTATTGAGCGGAGATACCGGCGCGGTAGTTATGGAACGCAACGTATTTCCCCAGCAGGCCGCTGTCATTGCCCAAACCGTTCGGAAACCGGTTGGACGTGGAGTTCAGCAGGACCAGATTGCTGTTCAAGGCTGCGGCATTGACGAAAATAATGCGGGCATAAAACTCGATCATTTCCTTCGTGTTGGCATCAATCACGCGAACGCCGGTTGCCTTGCCTTTTTTGTCGTCGTAAATAATCGAGTGAACCACCGAATGGGGCCGCAGCGTCAATTTGCCGGTTTTGGCTGCCCACGGCAGGGTGGAGGCATTGCTGCTGAAATACCCACCAAACGGACAACCCCGCTCGCAAATGGTCCGGTGCTGGCACTGTGCCCGGCCCTGTTGCAGGTGGATGGGTTGCGCCTTGGTGATGTGAGCCGCCCGGCCCATGATCACGGGGCGGTCTTTGTATTTGGCGGCCATTTGCTGGCTAAAGTATTTTTCGACGCAGTTCCACTCGTGCGGAGGCAGAAACTCCCCGTCGGGCAGCGTGGCCAGACCGTCTTTGTTGCCCGTAATACCGGCGAATTTTTCAACGTGACTGTACCAGGGTGCCAGATCCGCGTACCCGATGGGCCATTCCACCGCAAAACCGTCGCGGGCCGGGCCGTCGAAGTCAAGCTGGCTCCAGCGCTGGGTTTGGCGCGCCCACAAGAGCGATTTGCCACCCACCTGGTAGCCCCGAATCCAGTCGAACGGTTTTTCCTGAACGTACGGGTGCTCGGCGTCTTTCACGAAAAAATGCGAAGAGCCTTCGTGAAACGCGTAACATTTGCCCACAATTGGATTTTCCTGCCGAATTTTCAGCGGCAACTGGCCCCGGTGGTCCATTTCCCAGGTGTTGAGCATGGTGGTCGGATAGTCGGTGACGTGTTTGACGTCGCGACCCCGTTCCAGCACCAGGGTGCGTAATCCTTTTTCCGTTAATTCTTTAGCCGCCCAGCCGCCACTGATTCCGGAGCCAATCACGATGGCGTCGTAGGTGGTTGCTTTTACGGCATCTATTGCAAAATTTGCCATGTTATTTGGGACTGCTTATTTGTTCTGTTGGTTTTTAGGGGCACTTTTCTGGGCGACAACGGGGATGCAGCCGTGGTAGAATCCAGGGATCATCTGGTAGCGAACAATGTTGTTCATGACGTATTCAGAAGTCATATAGCCCCGGATTGTCAACCCTTTCACCAGCGATACAAAGTCTTTTTGATCGGCTTCGGCGGATTGGCTCATGGCCCTGAGCAATTCGGTGCGCTGGCTGTTGTCGAGGGACGAAAACGATCGGTTTTGGGTGGCCCGGGCCTGCGTTTCTACCGCCGTCAACCCTTTAGTCAGTGTTTCCTGCGCCGACGGTTCCATGCAATCCGTTACAATTTTCTGGATAAACGTGTGAACGCCCAGTGCTTTGGCACCGGGGGTGTCGGTAGCCGGAATGATGGCTTCCACCACTTCGGCCAGCAGCGCATCGGCTTTAGGGGCCAGGAAGGAAGCGTTGGCAGGCAGGTTGGCGGGGCTCCAGTTGTTGGCCCAACCCGGGAGGGTCACTAACCCGCCCACCGCTACGGCCAGGCTTTTAAGTGCTTTTCGTCTTTCCACGAGGTATTTAATTAAGTAATAGTTTCGGTACTAGGGATTACGGTCTTCAGTTTACGGCGTTTGGGCCAGTTTATTCCTGCACCCCAATCGTCAGATAAATACGCGGGTTCCGGAATAATTCTGCCGGAATTCGCGGGGAGTACAGCCATTTTTTCGTCGAAAAATCCGGTTAAAGTACGACATGTTGTTAAACCCGCATTTGTACGAAATCTCGGTGATGGTTTGTGTGGTATCGATCAGCAGGCGGGATGCGTGGCCCAGCCGAATCTCGTTCAGGCTGTCAATGAATGTTTTGCCGGTCCGTTTTTTGATAAATCGGCTAAACGAAACATCGGGCATGTTGACCACCCGAGCCAGGTCGGCCAGGGAAATATCCTTGTCGTAATTCGTTTGCATGAATTCGAAGGCTTTTTCGAGCCGTCGGCTGTTGAAGTTCAGTGAATCATGGGTAAATGACACATTCGAAAGCGTCCGCATGTTTCGCGAAATGGACAGATCGTGCAGAATGGACATGAGTTCAAGAACGGAATCAAAACCACTTTTTTGGGTCAAGCCTTCGAGCCGGGGCCGGAGAGCCTCAACCGTATCCCGTGAAAAAACAATGCCCTTCGCCGATCGCTCCAGCAACGCCCGGATAAAGCTAAGCTGGTTGCGACGGAGCAGCTTTTCGTCGAATAAATCGCGGTGAAACTGAATCGTAATCTCCTGAATCTGTTCACTTTCACACTGGTTGTTGAACCAGCCGTGTGGGAGGTTACTGCCAACCAGCACCAGCTCCAGATCGTCAATGATTTCAGTATGGTCGCCCACGATCCGCTTGATTCCCGCAGCATTCGCCAGAAAGTTCAGTTCGTATTCTTCGTGAGAATGCAGTGGGAAATCGAAATCTTTCTTGACCCGGGCAAAGAGGGTATAGCAATCATTTTGGGTCAAGGGAGTAATTTCCCGATACACAGCACTCATTTATGACTAATAAGAGGAGGGTTCTGAACAAAGATACTTAAAATGTATCAGATGATAGGTATAGATAGTATCAAAATCAAGGCTTCTAATTTTAGCTTTATAGTAAGTAAGAATTGGAAAATGGCGATATAATCAAATGTGAATTGGCTATTTGATAGAATAATTTGTCTGTTTGTAATACTTTTTGTTCAAAAGAATGCTAAAATAGTATTACTACGCAGACAAAAAAGCCTATAATTTTGGGCCACCAACCGTCTCTATACGTATGAAACTTTCTGCGCTCGATCTGGGCATCGGTGTCGGCTATTTACTAGCCGTCATTGTGCTGGGATTGGTGCAGAAAAAAAGGGCAAGTCAAAGTAAAGAAGCGTACTTGTTGGGCGGCAAAACGCTACCCTGGTACCTGCTGGGCTTATCCAACGCATCGGAAATGTTTGATATTTCCGGTACCATGTGGATGGTAACACTGGCCTTCGTCTATGGCCTGAAAAGTCTGTGGCTGCCGTGGCTCTGGCCTGTTTTCAACCAGGTTTTTCTGATGATGTACCTGTCGGCCTGGCTGCGTCGGTCAAACGTGACGACGGGGGCGGAATGGATCGAAACGCGCTTTGGCCGGGGGAGCGGTGTGAAGGCTTCGCACACCATTGTTGTTGTATTTGCGCTGCTGAGTTGCCTGGGCTTTATGGCCTACGGGTTTATTGGGCTTGGTAAATTTCTCGAACTTGTCATCCCTTACCAGAACGTTGCACCGTACTTACCTTTTACGGTTTCGCCCAATTATATCGCTCATTTTTACGGAGTTGTGTTCACGGCTGTTGCCGCATTTTACGTCATTCTGGGCGGAATGACCAGCATCGTTATCGGTGATTTATTGAATACAGCTTCCTGACCATCGCGGCTGTTGCCGTGGCTTATATTGCTATAGAGCATCGGTCGGTCCATACCTTGCCCGTTCCTGATGGGTGGTATACTCCTTTCTTCAACTGGCGGCTCGATGACCTGAACTGGACGGGCTTGATGGACGAGGTCAACGCCAAAATTGCGTCCGACGGTTTCTCGCTGTTCGGGGTTTTCTTCATGATGATGACTTTCAAGGGAATTCTGGCGAGTCTGGCGGGGCCGGCCCCCAACTACGATATGCAGAAAATCCTATCCACCCGCTCACCGCAGGATGCTGCCAAGATGAGCGGGCTGGTTTCGGTAGTGCTGCTGCCGGTGCGGTACGCCATGATCATGGGATTTACTGTGTTGGCGCTGATTCATTACAACCAGCTCAATCTACAGACAACCGGCAGGGTTGGAGTCGATTTTGAGAAAATTTTGCCAGCGGCCATCCTGCAATTTGTGCCGGTCGGGCTGATGGGCGTGCTGCTGGTGGGCTTACTGGCCGCTTTCATGGGTACGTTCGCCGGAACGCTCAATGCCGCACAGGCCTACCTGGTCAATGATATTTACCTGAAATACATTCATCCCAACGCGTCGAACCGACGAATTGCCCGGATGAATTACGCATCGGGGCTGGTAATGGCGGGGGCTGGCGTGCTGCTCGGCCTGTTTGTCCGCGACGTGAACAGCATCTTGCAGTGGATTGTGTCGGCTCTGTTTGGAGGGTACGTGGCGGCTAATGTGCTCAAATGGCATTGGTGGCGCTTCAACGCCAACGGTTTTTTCTGGGGAATGCTGGCGGGGATCGTTCCGGCCCTGATTCTGCCTTCGGTATTTCGGGAAACGCTTGAACTCTACTATTTCCCGCTCTTATTTGGATTGTCGTTGGTGGGGTGTGTAGCCGGTTCGCTCTTGACAGCACCCACCGATATTGAAACCCTGAAGAAATTTTATAAAACCGTGCGCCCCTGGGGGGGCTGGCAGCCTGTGCACAGACAGGTAGTCGCTGAAGAGCCATCTTTTAAGGCCAACCCCAACTTCCGGCGCGACATGTTTAACGTGGGAGTAGGCGTGGTGGCGCAGTGTTGCCTGACGTTGTTGCCCATGTACCTGATTACGGGGCAAAGTCGTGAAGGATACGCCACCGCAGCAACGCTGTTGTGTTGTGCCCTTATTCTCAAGAAGACCTGGTGGAACCATCTTCCGACCCAGGAACCGGTCCCGGTTTCGTCTGAAAGGACGCAGGTACTGGCGAGTTGAATTCTGCTTAAGTACAACAAATTATAGGTTGGTAGTACCGACAAGGCCGGTTCACTGGGCTGGCTTTGTTTACTCTTATCTTGTGATATTAGTAGAATTTTTATTGTTTATTTTATAAATTTCTGTGACTTAATTTTCCATGTCCTGATTGCCAGCAATTTACCTATGAAGCCAACTGTGTTGGGGTAATTAGTTGTTTAACAGTTGATTAGTTAACTTTTAATCCAAAGCCTATTATGAAAAAAAGTTTATGTTTTTTGAGGGTCCTGGTTCTTAGCCTTCTGTCAACCTTAACCTTTGCCCAAACCATTGAGGTAAAAGGAAAGGTGACTGAAGAAGGCAAAGGCGAAATCAATGGGGTCAATGTGTTGATTAAAGGGACCACGCGCGGTACGATCACCAACGACCGGGGTGAGTACAGCATTCAGGCGTCGAAAGGTGCGACGCTCAAATTCAGCTCGATTGGATTTGTTTCGAAAGAAGTGGTGGTGGGCAACTCAACGACCATTGATGTGGTGCTGGAAGCTGAGAATGCCACACTGGATGAGGTCGTGGTAACGGCACTGGGGATCAGGAAAGAGAAAAAGGCGCTGGGGTATTCGGTTTCGGAAGTGAAGGGGGAAGATCTGACCCAGGCCCGAACCGTCAACATGGCCAATTCATTGCAGGGGCGGGTGGCCGGTTTGAACGTAGCTAACACCGCAACGGGAGCGGGTGGATCAAGCCGGATTATTATTCGCGGAAACGGCTCAATCTCCGGTAACAACCAGCCGCTGATTGTGGTGGACGGAACCCCCATTAACAACGACAACCTCGGTTCGGCCGGGATGTGGGGCGGTGGTGACTCTGGAGATGGTATTTCCAGCCTGAACCCCGACGAGATTGAAACAATCAGTGTACTGAAAGGGGCTACGGCGGCAGCACTGTACGGTTCGCGAGCTTCCAATGGCGTTATTCTGGTTACGACCAAAGGCGGTAAAGCGAACAAAGGAATTGGCGTAGAACTGAGCAGCAACTACGTGGTGGAAGACCTGTTGCTGCCCACTTATAAGGATTACCAGTATGAGTACGGTATGGGGATCAATGGTGTAAAGCCAACCACGGTGCAGGAAGCCCTTACCTCCAACAGCTGGGGCGCTAAACTGGATGGATCCAACGCCATGTATTTTGATGGAAAACAGCGCCCATACGTGGCTCACCGCGACAATCAGCGCGGTTTTTACCGGACGGGCGGCACCTTTACGAACTCTGTGGCGCTGACCGGTGCAACCGAAAGCATGACCTACCGCCTGTCGATGAATGATTTGAACAACCAGTCCGTTATTCCAAACAGCAATCTGCGCCGAAACAACTTTGCGCTGAACCTCAACGCCAACCTGGGGCCGAAGCTGTCGGTGGTTACCAACGTCAAGTACATTCTGGAGCGTACCAAAAACCGCCCGCGGCTTTCTGACTCGCCGGGTAGTGCCACCTACGCCATCAATGCCATGCCGACCTCCCTGCCGATCTCGGCACTGGAAGAGAGCCAGTTTAATCCGGACGGTTCGGAGTTGACCTGGTCGGACAATATTTACATTCAGAACCCGTATGTGGCGGCTTACAGCTGGCGGCAGGAAGATAAGAAAGGCCGGATTATCGGAGTGATCGAACCGCGCTTCAACTTCACCGACTGGTTGTATCTGCGTGGACGGATCGGTTTCGATAACTTCAATTACCGGAACCTGACGATTACACCCTACGGAACGCCGTTTCAGCCCCGGGGTGGGATGAACGTCAACAATCGCAATTTTACAGAAACCAATTCGGAACTGTTGCTGGGCTTCAACAAGAAGTTTGCTAATGATCGGCTGGGCGTTAATGCCCTGTTTGGTGGTAACCTGATGAAGCAGGTGTATCAGAATTCGAATTATGGGGGGAGTAATTTCAACATTCCCTTCTTCTACGACATTTCGAACATCGACCCGGCGGCCCGGAGTCTGAGCGAGAATTACATCGAATCACGGATCAATTCCGTCTTTGGTTCGGCCGAATTCTCGTACAATAACTATCTGTTCGTAACCGCAACGGCCCGGAATGACTGGTTCTCAACCCTGTCTCCGAAAAACTTTAGCATCTTATATCCGTCTATAGGCGGAAGCTTTGTGGTTTCAGAAGCTTTGAAGTTGCCAACGGCGATCAATTACCTCAAGCTGAGAGGGTCATGGGCGCAGGCTGGTGGAGGAACCGATCCGTATAACCTGTCTCTATACTATGGTTTGTCCGGGGCTCACCTGGGTGCTCCGCTGGCCCAGATCAATGGCGACCGGGTGCCCAATGCCGATCTGAAACCACTTACATCGTCTACATCCGAAGCCGGTTTGGAAGCGCGTCTGTTCAACAACAAACTGAGCATCGACTTCGCGCTGTACACGCGCAAAACCACAAACGACATTGTTGCCGCCACTATCTCCAATACCTCGGGTTACGGTAGCGCTTTGTTCAACGTGGGCGAAATCGCCAACAAAGGCATCGAGTTGCTGTTGTCGTATCGACTGGCTGATTCCAAAAATTTTAGCTGGGACGCTTCCTTCAACATGGGCCACAACGTGAGCAAAGTGATTAGCCTGTATGGTGACCTGCAAACGTTACAGGTGGACGAAAACCGTACCCGGATTGCCTACATCCACCAGGTGGTTGGCTTGCCCTACAGCCAGGTGAAAGGATTTACCTACAAGCGCGATGCATCGGATAACGTCGTCTACGACGCGCAGGGGTATCCTATTCAGGGAAGTTTGGTCAACTTCGGTACGGGGGTTGCACCAACCACGCTGGGCTTCAACAACTCGTTCCGGTACAAAGGCATCGGCCTGAGTTTCCTGATCGATGGTAAATTTGGCGCTGTGCTCTATTCAGGAACCAACGCCTATGCCAACAACCGCGGATTGCTGAAATCAACGCTGGAAGGACGCGAAACGGGGATTATCGGTCAGGGGGTCAATGAAAAGGGCGAGCCAAATAACGTTCGGGTGCCTGCGCAGCAATACTATCAGCGGTTGTTTAATATCGCCGATCCGTTTGTGTACAGCGCCGACTTCCTCAAACTCCGTCAGGTCGTGATCGATTATTCAATTCCGGCACGCTGGTTCGGACGGACGCCGTTCAAAGGAGCCTCCATTGCCTTGGTGGGCCGGAATCTGGCGATTCTGATGAAGCATACGCCGAACATCGATCCAGAGTCGACCTATAACAACTCCAACGCGCAGGGGCTTGAGCTGGCGGGCGTGCCCCCCACCCGGACCATCGGGGTTAACGTCAATCTGAAATTCTAAGCGGCTCTCGAACCTTTAAAGAAACTCCTTACGATTATGTTACGCAAAATATTGATAGTGAGTACGCTGCTGTTTACGTTGGGGGCGTGCACCAAAGACTTCGAAACCATCAACGTCAATCCCAATACGCCTTCTTCTGTACCGCTGGATTACCTCTTGTCCGGCGCGACCCTGCACATTCCCGGATCGGCGGGTGACCCGGGGTACAAGTCCTGGCGGGCCAATTTTATTTATGCCTCCACGGTCATTCAGCAGATGTCGTCGGTCGAAGTCGGTTTTTACCGTGGAACAGTTTATACGTATCAGGGCGATTTGAGTGAAGCGTATTTCGTGAACTCCTATCCGAATTCCATCAAAAACCTGGTGAACCTGATCTCTCTTGCGAAGGCAGATCCGAAAAATGTAAACATTTTGTCGATGGCGCGCATTCTCCGGGTGGTCGAAATGGCGGTCATTACGGATCTATACGGTGATGTGCCGTATTCGGAAGCTGGTTTGGGTTACCTGGACGGTAACTTTTCGCCAAAGTACGATGCTCAGAAGGATATCTATGCCGACATGCTGAAAGAACTGGAAGAAGCCAGTAAAGCGCTCAGCGCCAGTTCGTACATTCCGAAGGCCGCTGATTTTATCTACGCTGGTGATCTGGACAAATGGAAGCGTGGTGCCAATTCGTTGATGTTGCGGTTGGCCATGCGGATGCAGAAAGTCGACCCGACCAACGCGCAGGCATGGGCCAAAAAAGCCATCGACGGCGGCATCATGGCCAGCAACGACGACAGTTTTCTGATCAAGTTTTCGGACACCGGAGCGGGTACCAACTCCAATTCCAACTCCTGGAATCTGGGGGCCGGGCGCGGAATCGCCAACGGAAACAACATTCAGTGGGCCAGCACCTTCATCGATGCCATGAAAAACCGTAAAGACCCCCGTCTGACGGTTATTGCAGCCCTCAAAAACGGCGACCGGACGGTTGCCAAACAACGCGGCATTCCGCCGGGCACCGACGCGACCTCGTTGAAAAACCTTCCGGAAACCAATCTGGACAACTACTCACGGGTGGCTCCCAATATGTACGTGCTGGCAAATCCGTATTTTATCATGACCCACGCCGAAGCACGCTTACTGAAAGCGGAAGCCATCGAACGGGGCTGGGCTACCGGCAATGCCAAAGCCGAATTTGAGGCTGGTCAGAGCGCGGGCGTCAACCAGTTGACTTCCTACGGCGGAACCATCCCGGCGGCAGAAGTAACGGCGTACGCAGCTGCAAACCCGTATCCAGCGGGTTCACTGGCGGAAAAAATGACCGCAATCCATACAGAAATGTGGGCCATCACGGGTTCGGTGCTGAATCACATCGAAGGCTGGTCGAACTGGCGGAGAACGGGTATTCCGGTGCTGACGCCGGTCAATTATCCGGGTAACGAAACCAATGGCCAGATTCCGCGCCGGTTGCGTTATCCGCAGGGCGAACCGGGTATCAACCCCAACATCCAGCAGGCCATTACCCGTCAAGGCCCGGATCTGTTTACGACCCGCATCTGGTGGGACAAACAGTAAGGGGACGCAATTGTGAAAGTAAAATTGTGGGATGCCTCCGTTTTCGGAGGCATCTTTTTTTGTAAACATGCCTCAAAAGAAACAGGATTGTTCGTGGTGGAGCGCGGTAAATTGCGGTTTTTATCTAAAATTTACGGGTGAACTCAAGTCAATTTGAATCGCTTAAAACCGTTGACAATGAATACCGAACAACCCATTGATCGCAAGTTTCCAATCGGGCCTCTTGCTCTTCAGCAATCCTATACGCCGGAAGAACTGGCCCGAAACATCGAAATTCTGGAAACCGCACCGGCGCAATACCGTCAGCTAGTCGAAAATCGATCCTCCGACGAGTTGGCGAAAACCTACCGGGAAGGAAGCTGGAACGTCCAGCAACTGGTCCACCACGTTGCCGATATGCAGTTGTTGCACTTCTTTCGGATGAAAAAGGTGCTGACTGAGCCTGATTACGACACGATTACCCTGGTGAATATGGACGGTTGGGCGTCAACGCCCGATGCGCAAACGGCTCCGGTGGAAGCCTCCTTGCTGCTTTTTGAGGGCGTTCACCGGCGGTATGCGTACCTGGCGAAATCGCTTGATGAAGCGCAGTTGGCCCGTACGTATTACCATCCGGTTCGGAAAATCTGGATCAACCAGGCGCAGGCGGTGGGCATGTCGGTTTGGCACGTGCAGCATCACCTGGCCCATATCAAGCTGGCATTGGGGCTATTGTAACCGAATTCGAACCCGTTGAAGCGGTAAAAAAACCGGAATAAACGACCACAATGGTCGGATCTTCTGATTCTGCCCGGTAATTATAACAGGGTAAGATTATCTATGGAATTTATCGATTAAAATAGTGGTTTCAATCCAGTAAATGAATGTTTAAATCTGATCAAGGATTGTATGGATGTATTGGAGTTAATCCGAAAACCCTGGCCGTGGTATGTTGCCGGACCATTGATTGGGTTAACAGTACCCGCTTTGCTGTTGATTGGCAATAAATCGTTTGGAATCTCCTCCTCGCTTCGGCACATCTGCGCGGCCTGTATTCCGGCCAACCTCCTTTTTTTTCAATACGACTGGAAGCGTGAACGCTGGAATCTGTTTTTTGTAGCGGGAATTCTGATCGGCGGTTTTCTGGCGACGCAGTTTCTGGCCAATCCGGAAGCCATTAATTTATCACCCCAAACCGTGGCTGACCTGAAAGCATTGGGCGTCCAGGATTTCTCGGGACTGATGCCGACTGATATTTTCAGTGTCGCCAATCTGTTTACGCTAAAGGGATTACTCTTCTTTGTGGTGGGCGGTTTTCTGGTAGGTTTTGGAACCCGCATGGCAGGTGGGTGTACGTCCGGGCATTCGATCATGGGACTTTCCAACCTGCAATGGCCCTCGCTGGTAGCCACCTGTTGTTTCATGATCGGTGGGTTTGTGATGGCCAACCTGATTTTACCCTATCTCATGACATTTTTTTAACACTTCGTCTTATGCATACTGTCAAGCAAACACCAGACCCGGTTTCTGAAGCGGCCAACGCCATGAAGCGGTCCGAAACGATCATTGGAAACCTAAAATACGGCCTGCTCGGGATTCTGTTCGGGATTGTTTTTGTAAAAGCGGAAATCGTTTCCTGGTTCCGGATTCAGGAAATGTTTCGGTTACAGAGTTTTCACATGTACGGCGTCATTGGCTCCGCTGTCGTAGTGGGCATGGTATCGATCTGGCTCATTAGACGATTTAATATCAAAACTTTATCGGGTGAAACGGTAGTCATTCAGCCGAAGGTGTTTCATTCCGGACAAGTATACGGCGGGTTGTTGTTCGGACTGGGCTGGGCCATTACGGGGGCGTGTCCAGGGCCGCTATTTGCCCAGATCGGCAGCGGTTTTGTCGTTGTACTGGTCACCCTGCTAAGCGCCATTGCCGGAACGTGGACGTACGGTTTTTTTCAGAATAAATAAGCGGAATAGCAGGCTTCGGCAATGTTGTTGTCATTCGGCAAAGGGCGCATCGACGCACCGTTCATGGAGAACAACGCGCTGTGGAACGGGTTTTTAGTGTAATACTAATCCGAGTTGTTGCACCGTGAAGTGGCGCTCATCAGCGTTCTGCTCACTCTGTGAAATACCCTGAAACCATGAAACGATTCCTATTCGTTTGTAGCCTGCTGACTACCATCCAGACCCTGGCGCAACCCCGCCTGTTCAATGCAGACTGGCGGTTTTTGAAAGACAGCACCGTGAGCGCCGAAGGCCGCGATTTTAACGACGCCAACTGGCGGCAAATCGATTTGCCACACGACTGGAGCATCGAGGATTTGCCGGGTCAAACGCCCAATCAGGTGGTCGGGCCGTTTTCGCGCGCCAGCGTGGGGGCTACTTCAACGGGGTACACGGTGGGCGGAACCGGCTGGTATCGCAAAACATTCAAGATCAATCCCGCCGAAAAAGGGAAAAACGTCTCAATTTATTTTGACGGGGTGTACATGGAGACCGACGTCTGGATTAACGGACAGCATCTGGGCTATCATCCTTACGGTTACACGCCTTTTCAGTACGATCTGACGCAGTATCTGCTGCCACCGGGGCAGGAAAATGTGCTGGCGGTCCGGGTGAAAAACATTGGGCAAAATACCCGCTGGTACACCGGTTCCGGTATTTACCGGCACGTCTGGCTCACTGTTGCAGATCCGGTTCATCTGGCTCCGTTTGGCGTGTCCATCACAACACCAACGGTGACGGCAAAGTCGGCGCAGGTGCAGGTGGCAACTACCGTGAAGAATGCAGCCGGAAAGTCAATGCCGGTTATCGTGCAGGTCACCCTGACAAACGCCAAAGGAAAAGTGGTGGGGAGGAAACAGCAAACCCTCACGGTGCCTGTGAGCGGGCAGGTTGCGAGCCAGCAAACCATCACGGTTGCTAGCCCTCAGCGCTGGTCGCCCGAAACGCCCCATCTGTATCAGGCGCAGGTGGTGGTTTTGTCGGGCCGCAAAAAGCTGGATGCGCTGACCACACCGTTCGGAATTCGTACGATTGCGTTCAGTGCTCAGGACGGTTTTATGCTGAACGGAACGCGCTATTTGATGAAAGGGGGGTGTGTGCACCATGATAACGGCCCGCTGGGGGCGGTAGCCATCGACCGGGCGGAGGAACGCAAAGTAGAGTTGCTGAAAAGAAACGGGTTCAATGCCGTCAGGGCGAGCCATAATCCACCCTCGACCACTTTTCTGAATGCCTGCGACCGGCTGGGTTTACTCGTGATCGACGAAGCGTTCGATATGTGGCAGCGGCCCAAAAAACCGCAGGATTACCACCGGTTTTTCGACGAATGGTGGCAACGGAATCTGGAAGCCATGATTCGGCGCGACCGGAACCATCCGTCGGTGGTGATCTGGAGCATCGGCAATGAAATTAACGAACGCGCCGAACCGGCGGGGTTGGCGATGACGAAAAAACTAGCCGACGAAACCCGGCGTCTTGACCCGACGCGCCCCGTTACGGAAGCACTCTGCGTGTTCTGGGAACATCCCGGCAAGGTCTGGACCGACGCCGATCCGGCGTTTGCGTTGCTGGACGTAGGCGGCTACAATTACGAATGGAAACAGTACGAATCTGACCACCAGCGCCACCCGGACCGCGTCATGCTGGGTACGGAAACGTTCGCAAAAGAAGCTTTTCAGAATTGGCAGATGGTGGAAAAACACCCGTACGTGATCGGTGATTTTGTCTGGACGGCTATGGATTACATGGGTGAAACCGCCATTGGCCATTCGCTGCTGCAACCCAACAATGCCAAAGACAGCACGATTGCGGTTTTGCCCTGGCCGTGGTTCAATGCCTACTGCGGTGATCTGGATTTAATCGGATTCAAGAAGCCGCAATCGTACTACCGCGATGTGGTCTGGCGCAACCGACCCATTGAACTGGCGGTGCACAGTCCGATTCCGGATGGCATGAAAGAAACCGTGACCAACTGGGGCTGGCCCAACGAGCAGCAGAGCTGGACCTGGCCGGGGGCGGAAGGAAAACCGTTGCAGGTCCGGGTTTTTTCGCGCGGTCCGCTGGTCCGGCTGGAATTGAACGGGAATCTGATTGGGGAGCAGCAAATTCCGGATACCAGCATCACGGCAACTTTTACGGTGCCGTACCAAACCGGAACCTTGAAGGCAACCGCCATCGATAAGGGAGAATCCGTTGGGGTGGTTGAGCTGACGACGGTTGGAAAACCGCATCACCTGCAACTCACTGCCGATCGCGCCGTTATTCGGGCCGATCGAAACGACCTGTCGTACATTGCCGTCGAGGTGGTCGATGAGAACGGGAAAGTCATTCCCAACGCTGCGGTTCCGGTAGTGTTTCAATTGACGGGCGTGGGTGAGCTGGCGGGCGTAGGCAATGCCAACCCCACCGACCTGAGCAGTTTTCAGAAACCGGCCAAGACCACATTCCGGGGGCGTTGTCTGGCCATTCTGCGGCCTAAATCCCAAGCCGGAACCATGATGTTGAAAGCTACCGCGCCCGGGTTGGCGTCTGGAGAAATTACGATTACGGTGCGCTAATCAACAAATATTGGCTGGTTTTCAGTAGACAATTCAGAAGATTTTTGGTTTTCTTATGCAAACCTGAACATATTCGGGAGTTAGCCAATTCATGTGTTAAAAGAATGCCTATGAAACGCTATTTTGTTCTTTTTCAACTCTCTGTCCTGATTTTTCTTTGTCAATCGTGCAATTCGGCACCCGTCAGCGGCATCTACGCCGGGATTCAGTTGCGAATCAGTGCGTGGGTCGGTGGGGCTATGGAGCGGGATGATATCGTAATTTACTTTCGACCAGACGGCACGTTTACCAATGACCTGAAAGATCCTAACTGGAAAAAAACCGTGAAAGGGAAATTTAAGGTCAGTGGGAAAGAAGTGATTATGACGTATACAGACGGCGATAAGGAAACCTACGAAATCACTGAGAAAGGGAATCTGTCCGGCGGAAATTTCATTCTGATGCCGATGGAAATGAAGGCGACCATACCCGCTTCCAGCTTTAAATACACGGGCGGGTCCAGCTCGGGCGGCATCGGAACCAACCTGCCGTACGTCGGCACATTCAGCCAGAACCGAATCCATTTCGACGGGAAAGGGAATTTTAGTCATTCGCGGCACAGCACGGTGATGGTTTCAGGGGATAACATCGGTGGTGGAACCAATAATAAGAATGAGGACGAAGGGACCTACACCTATCAGGATGGAATGCTCACCCTGAAATACAACACTGGAAAATCTCAGACTCAGAGTTTCTTTTTTACGAAAGACGGTGAACAAATTGCCGCAATGAACGGCCGGATTTACACCAAGGACGACGGAAAAGAGAGTAGTTCCAGGAAAAAGGAAAAGCCGGCCGTCAACTTGCCAACGGCCTCGGAGCTGGTAGACAAGGCCCGGGAAGCACACGGTGGAAAAGCGTTGGATGCCATTCAAAACCTGAAAGTTATTTCGCAATCGCGCGGTATTTTGATGGTGACGCAGTCCGATTACCAACAACCGCGTACGATGGCCGAGGCCCGGGCGTCTGGAAAAAGGGTTTATGCGGAATATTGGGATGGGCAGAAAGGCTGGTCGTGGTTGCAGGGAAAAAAGACACCCCTGACCGACGTTCGGATCCGCGACAAGGAAGCCAACCGGTACGCGGGTTTTTCCGGGCTGCACGCAGAACGGATGGCTACGCTGCGGCAGGGTGACGTGGAAGCCTTACGCAACGGCGGTTATGCGCTGACGTACCGCAAGGATGGCGCGCAACTCAAACTTATGCTGGATGCCAAGTACCGGGTGGTTGGTGAGGAGCTGCCGTCGGAGGGCAAAAGAACGACCGTTCGGTACGAGAACTTCCGCACTGTGAAGGGCGTCTTGCTGCCCTTCACAGAAGTTCAAACCCAGGGTTCGCAACGCAACGAGATCCGGGTTACCGATTATTTTATCAACGAATTGGAGGAAAAAGACTGGGCTGAACCGACTGGACTCAACTGATGCGGCCTACCCAAACTCGGGTGGTGTTCGATCTGTTTTACCGATTTGTTATGTGATCGGCCGGGCGTCAGCTGAGGAGGAGACCAGGTATGTGCTTGTTGTCGTCTGCCAATGGAGCCATGATTGGGCTGGTAGTATCCGCTTTTTGGTACAAATAACCGGGTATAAAACCGCCTTTCGTTATTGACTTATTTTGCGAAATCGAAAACGGTTTTGCACTGAATGGATTGCTCATAAAAAGCCGGATGACCAATGTCTCCCGGCTTTTTTGATGTATTGCTAACCGGTTATCGGACAGTCAGATGAATTCTGGTTCAGGCCGGATTTTAAATGTGAACGGAACGACCGTTATCCCGCCAAAATAAAAGTGCGCAGCTCCGAAAAAAATCTTTGTTCTTTCGGAACCTAACAACGGCTTCTACGCTTCAATTTGACCGTTTTTTAACGAGTTGAGAGCCGTTCCAGCGTCTACGCCTTTTATACGTTTTCCGACCATTCGCATATATTAAATTATTTTTAAATATTTGGTTATTCGAGTGGAATTCAACGGATTCAGGAAATCTTTGTCACCTTCTTTACTTAAAACACTATGCTAAATTTTTACTCAATTGCTCCACCAGTGGGAACTCATTGGCGGAGATTCTGTGGCATCTTGCTGACGTTCGCCGTCCTGGCGTTCGAAGGGAAAAGTCAGCCGGTAGCGACTGCTAAAATGCCGGCTGCGATGGGCCAGGAAAAGGCCGCTGAACTAACCGTTAGCGGCCGGGTCACGGACGCAACGACCAACGAAGCGCTGGCGGGCTGTAGCGTTGTGCTGAAAGGGACGCAACGCGGCACCACGACCGATGCCAACGGCGATTACCGGATTGCTGTGCCCGACGCCGGAGCGGTGTTGGTTTTTGGATTTATCGGATTTACGTCGCAGGAGATTCCGGTCAATGGCCGGACTTCGATCAACGTGTTGCTGAAAGGCGCTGCCTCGGAATTGTCGCAGGTGGTGGTAATCGGCTACGGCAGCGCGTCCAAAAAGGACATGACCGGAGCCGTGAAGTCAATCAAAAGCACGGATTTCAACAAAGGCATTATCAACTCGCCGGAGCAACTGTTGCAGGGCAAAGTTGCGGGTGTCAATGTGACTTCTGCCAGTGGTGAACCGGGGAGTAATCAGAGTATTACCATCCGGGGGCCGGGTGGTGTTCGCACGGGAAGTACGCCCTTGTTTGTACTCGACGGGATTGCCCTCGACAACTCCAGCACGGGCGGAGCGACCAATCCGCTGAACTTTCTGAATCCGCAGGATATTGAGTCGATTGATGTTTTAAAAGATGCGTCGGCGACGGCTATCTACGGTTCGCGCGGAGCCAACGGGGTGGTGCTGATTACCACCAAGAAGGGCAAAGCCGGATTTTCGACCTTCAATATTTCGTCCAGTGTAGGCATTTCGCACCTGACGCGGGCACTGCCGGTTTTTTCGGCGGATGAGTTCCGGCGGCAGGTTCCGGCGGTTGGTGGCGTTCTGGAAGATTTAGGAGCATCGACCGACTGGCAGAAGGAAATCACACAGACCGCATACACCCAGAATCACAACCTGTCATTTAGCGGTGGATCGGATAAACTGACGTATTACGGTTCGTTCGGGCTTCAGAATCAGGATGGTATCATCAAAAATAGCAAGCTCAACCGGTATACGGGCCGCATTAATGTGTCGCAGAAATTCCTGGAAGACCGCCTGACGGTGGATGTCAACCTCAACGCCAGCAGCACCTACAACCTGCGGCCACCTACCGAAGGCCTGATTGGAGGAGCCATTTCGACCAACCCGACCTTACCGGCTTACGATAGCAAAGGCGAGCCGTTTCAGTACCAGGCCGGAACCAATCCGCTGATTATTCTGAAGCTGGATAAAGATGTTACCACGACGAATCGGGTAGTGGGTAACATTTCTCCTTCCCTGAAGATCACGAAAGATCTGGTGTACAAGCTCAACCTGGGTGTCGATAACGCCAATTCCGTGCGCGATCTGCAATCGCTGCCCAACGCGGTTCCACTGCGGGATGGTCGGCTGGAAACGTATTACAAAACGAATCGTAACGTGCTGGTTGAAAATTACTTCACGTATACGTATTCCAATACCAAGCACAACCTGACGGCTTTGCTGGGGCATTCGTACCAGAAAATTTTCGTACAGGAGCGCATGTCGAGCATTAACAAGTTCCCGATTTCGCCCATTGAGCCGATTTACAACCCCGGCCTGGGGCAGGAACTGACGCTGGCGAACAACAAACCGGCCGGTTTTGCCTACGAAAATGAGTTGCAATCGTTTTTCTCACGCGTCAATTATCAATATAACGATAAATATCTGATGACGGCAACGGTGCGCGCCGACGGCTCCTCCAAATTCGGGGCGAATAATAAATACGGTATTTTTCCCTCGTTTTCGGTCGGCTGGCGGTTGTCGGAAGAAGAGTTCCTGAAATCAGGGCCGTTCTCGGATCTGAAACTTCGCGCCGGTTGGGGCCAGACGGGTAACCAGGAAATTCCGTCGAAAATCACGCAGGCGCTGTTTACCTCAACGGTCTCGGCCGGAACCAGTTATCCCTTAACGCCAACGGGTCCGTATCCGGCGGGAACGTCTTACGCCCGGCTGGCCAATCCGGACATTCAGTGGGAGGTGTCCTCTCAAACGGATATCGGGCTGGATTTTGCCGTGTTCAAAGGCGCGTTGTCGGGTTCGGTCGATTATTTCCGGAAGGTGTCGAACAACATTCTGCTCGAAGTGATTCCGGCGGACCCCGTTCAACCGGCGGGTACATTCTGGACTAATGTTCCGAACATGACGATTACCAACCAGGGCGTCGAATTGGATTTGAATTACCGGTACGCCAGCCTGAGCGGTTTTCGATTTGACGTTGGTGGAAACATTACGTTTATCGACAATGAAGTAAACAATTCGCCCTACACCGTCATTGCATCGGGCAGTGCTTCCGGCTCCGGCCTGACCTCGGCCACGATCAACGGCTACATCAACGGCCACCCCATCGGAACGTTTTTCCTGAAAGATTTCACCGGTTTTGATGACAAGGGGATCAGCACGTTCCGCGATGTAGACGGCGATGGTATCGTGACGGACAAAGACCGGGTGGCGGTTGGTAGTGCTCTGCCGACGAAGCAGTTCAACCTGAACGGTAATGCGGCTTACAAAGGATTTGATCTGGCGGTCAACTTCAACGGCGTATCCGGTAACAAAATCTACGACAACACGGCCAACGCCAACTTCTACAAACTGCGGTTGTCGAAAAGCCTGAATACCACGCCCGAAGCCATCGAGTATCCGAACGAATCGGTCAACAACTCGGCTCCGGTGTCGAGCCGCTACCTGAAAAACGGTTCCTTCTTCCGGTTGAACAACCTGTCGCTGGGCTACAACCTGAATCCGAAACTGCTGGGTATCAATCGCTGGGTTTCCGGCATTCGGTTGTCGGCTACGGGCCAAAATCTCTTCGTGATCACGAAGTACGACGGTTTTGACCCGGAGGTAAACACCGACCGGACGGTCAACGGTATTTCGTCTTACGGGATTGATTACCTGAGTTATCCGAAAGCCAGAACGTTCGTGCTGGGTCTGAACCTTTCTTTCTAATTCCTCGCAATCATGAAAAAAACAGTTATAATTATTTTGATGATGGCCGGTGCGTATGTGTTGAACGGCTGTACGAATCTGACCGAAAATGTGCTGGATGAAGCTTCGGCTTCGGGCCTTTCCGACCGCCAGGCTGCCGACGGAATTGTGGCGCCGATTTATGCCCGCTTGCCGGATATCTTTCTGCATACCAACTATTTTGCACTTCAGGAAATTACGACCGACGAAGCTATTCTGCCGTACCGAGGGGGAACCGATTGGGGGGATAACGGGATTTACCTGGCCTTGCACCAGCACACGCATACCAGCACGGATCCCAACCTGCGCAATACCTGGAATTTGATTTTTCAGGGAATTTCACGCGCCATCACTGCCAGCACGACGCTGCCGACACTGAACGATCCGGTAACGAAAACCTACCTGGCCGAAGCGCGGGGAATGCGGGCGTATTATTCGATGCTGACGCTGGATTTGTTTGGATTGGTGTTCGTGAAAGACGATCTGGCCGTCAACTCCACCATTCTGCGCGGTGAACAGGCTTTCGAATACATCAAGAACGAACTGCTGGCCGTGGAGCCGGATCTGGAAACTACCGTCGGACCCGGACGGTTGACGAAAGGGGCCGCTTGGGGGTTGCTGGCTCGCTTGTACCTGAACGCGGCCGTGTACAGGGATCGCTATGCTGCGCAGTTCAATTTCAAGCCGGAAGACATGGACAAGGTGGTGGAATACTGCGATAAGATCATTAACTCGGGGCAATACCAACTATCACGGGATTACTTTTCGATCTTCAACTCGGACAACCACGACAACAAGGAGCTGATTTTTGCGGTCGATCAGCGGGCCGATCTGAACGGCCATAACCGGATGGCGTATTTTTCACTATCGGGCGACCAGTTCGCGATTCCGGCTTACCCGAATGCCAACGGAACTGACGGCCCCGGCATCACACCCGATTACTACCGGACCTGGGTGAATGCGTACGCGCCCCAGGACCCCGCATCGGTCGATCCACGGTTTTACAAACAGAACCTCTCCATTTACTCCAATCCGGCAGATTCCTGCGTCGCCGAAGCCAATTTCAATGTCAACCGGGGCATCCTGCGCGGGCAGCAGTACGGTTTGATCCGGCGGAACGGCGTGTTCTTGAAATGTGCGGATGGCAGGTTCAAAGTTGGCAAGTTATTCCACGACACCCGAAACCGTCCGACGCAGCCCGTCGAATTCACGGAGCAAATCGATTTTACGGTAGCGGGAAGCAACTACAACACGGGGTACCGGGTAGAGAAATACGAGTTCAGCAAGAAGTCGGTGAGTGGCCGGAACTTCGGTGAAGCCGATATCATCATTCTGCGGCTGGCGGAGGTGTATCACATGCGGGCTGAGGCCAAATTGCGCAAAAGCAACGATGCCGCCAGTGCCCTGGCCGACATCAACCTGGTGCGGGCGTCGCGGACGGCCACAGCGCCCCCCCCGGCCCTGACTTCCATGAGCCTGGACTTGTTGTTCCGTGAACGTGGCTTTGAGTTTTACTGGGAAATGCTGCGCCGGACAGACATGATCCGGTTTGGCAAGTACGAGGGAACGTGGACGGAGAAAACCAACACCGATCGGCAAAAGCGGATCTTTCCGATTCCGCAGACGGCCATCGATGGCGCGTCCAACATTCCCGGCTATCTGATGCAGAACGCGGGCTATTGATCGAGTTTTCAACAAAGGGTCGTTGCTGGATTATTCAGCAACGACCCTTTGTTGAAAACCGTTGGTTTGAAACCGCTTTTACGAGTTAACTTCGGCCTGCTTCGTTTGAAGCGCTTTGCGAACTGCTGGCGCTACTTTTGTCCCAAATAACTCGATGGAATGCATGATTTTGGCGTGCGGCAGTTGGGCTCCGCCAATCACCTGCGCCAGATAGCGGGTATTTTTAAACAGTTCGTGGAAGTGCAGAATCTTATCGATGACCTGCTCCGGGCTGCCCACCATCAATGGGCCATATTTCCGCATGTATTCGTATTGTTCCCGACCGAGCGGTGACCAGCCACGTTCCCGACCAATCCGGTTCATCATGGATTCGTACGCTGGAAAGAGGTCATTGGCTGCCTGTTGCGACTCGTCGGCCAGGTAAAAATGGGAGTTGATGCCCAGCGGTAATTTCGAAATATCGTGACCGGCTTTCTGGGCCGATTGCCGGAACAGGTTGACAAACGGCACAAACCGGTCTGGGGTGCCGCCCAGCAGCGCCAGCGTCATTGGCAGGTTCATCGTGCCGGCCCGTACCGCCGAAGCGGGGGTGCCACCCACGGCGAGCCAGACCGGAAGCTGAGCCTGGTAGGGGCGAGGATAGACGCCGAGCTGGTGAATAGCGGGACGAAACTTGCCCTCCCAATCAACAATTTCGCTTTGGTTGATGGCCAGGAGGAGGTCCAGTTTTTCGGTAAACAGTTCGTCGTAATCTTTCAGGTCATAGCCAAACAACGGAAAGGACTCGATGAACGAACCCCGACCAGCCATGATCTCAGCCCGCCCGTTGGAAATCAGATCCAGCGACGCGAAGTTCTGGAAAACCCGTACCGGGTCCGCCGAGCTCAATACCGTGACGGAACTCGACAGCCGGATTTTTTTGGTTTGGGCGGCTGCCGCGGCCAGAATCACTTCGGGGGCCGATACCATGAAGTCGGGGCGGTGGTGTTCGCCCAGGGCGTAGACATCCAGTCCGACTTCGTCGGCCAGCTTGATTTCGGCCAGCAATTGCTGCATACGCTGGTGGGCGTTTACCGCTTTTCCGGCTACGCCATCGGGTTGTACTTCTCCAAAGCTACTGATTCCTAATTCCATGCGACATCTATTTAAAGAGGTTGTTATTGCCTACGGCATCAATTGATGTATCTACAACAGAA
Source organism: Larkinella harenae (assembly GCF_054780515.1). Classification (NCBI taxonomy): domain Bacteria; kingdom Pseudomonadati; phylum Bacteroidota; class Cytophagia; order Cytophagales; family Spirosomataceae; genus Larkinella; species Larkinella harenae. The sequence continues at coordinate 2,058,284 of NZ_BAAGWE010000001.1, forward strand.
TTAGCGAAAGAAAAGTTGATCTGGTTGTTTTTGTTTGATAATCAAGTGTTTGTGTATTTTTTTTGCGGATCAGGTCGCTATGCTAACGGATTGCCACTCGGCGACAGAGGGAATTGGGAGGCTAACTCCTGCTTATTGGCCCAGCTGTAAGACATTGGCACCCAACGGTTCTTCCTTCACGCGTTGCAACGGTTTGTCATGAATCGTAATCAGAATTTCGACCGAGCCGGTACCCACCGTGGCCGACAGCATATGACCACCATAAGCCTGAAAGCTGCGGTCGGTGACGACGCCGTGGATGTGCAGCGACGGTTTTTGGTCCTGCCAGGCAATGGAGCCGGTCAGGCTGGCCAGTTCGACATCCTCAAATTTTCGGGGATTATATTCCTTCGTTTTCTGATCGAAATAACCGAATGTGACATTGACAAAGCCCATGCCCGTGAAGTTGGCAGACGGTATTTTTTCCGTTTGGGCAAGGCTTTCCAGTTGGGCAAATACGTCATCGCCCTGACGCAATACCATTAGATAACCCGCCGGAACTTTGACATAGCGTTTGGGAGAAGCTGATTTATTGCCTTGAGCCTTGACCGAACCGGCCAATAAAATCAGCAGAAATAGGAGGAAAAGACCTGATAGCGTTCTCATTATGTCGTCAAATCCTCACTCTTCAATGAGCTTTATCGAAGAGTGAGGATACCGTTTTGTTCTGCCTCTTGAACCTGCTGGTTGCTTAAAAGTTTATTCACAGGCCGAAAGAGCAGGAAGGCTCAGCCGGATTTATGGCGTTACAATGACTTTTCCGACGGTTTTCCCGGTTTCCACCTGCAAATGAGCGTCGGCGATCTGGTCGAACGGAAAAGTTTTGAAAATGTGCGCTTTGAGAATGCCCTGGTTGAGCAGGTTGGCCAGTATTTTCATGTCGGCTCCATTGGACGAAACCATGAACGGAAAACCGTTGATCCCTTGAGCGGCTGCTTTTTCGGCAACCTGGTCATTTTTGCCGCTCGGAATGCTGATGATGGTGCCGCCCGGTTTAATCACCGGCAGCGACCTGTCAATGTTGTCGCCCCCAACCGTATCAAAAACAAAGTCAACATCGGACGTGGCCTCTTCCAGTTGTTGGGATTGGTAATCAATGTGCTCGTCGGCTCCCAGACTCAGCACAAAATCCCGGTTGGCGGCCGATGACGTTCCGATGACGTATGCCCCCCATTGTTTGGCAAGCTGCACAGCAAAGTGGCCCACACCACCGGCTGCGGCATGAATCAGGACTTTTTGGCCGGGTTGGATCGGCCCCTGACTTTGCATGCCTTGCCAGGCCGTCAGCGCGGCCAGGGTAGCGGCTGCGGCTTCTTCATGCGAAATGCTGGCGGGCTTGAGCGCCAGCTGCGAAGCTGGAGCGGCTACAAATTCGGCATATGCTTTGCCGTGACCGGGGAAATGGACCATGCCAAACACGGCGTCGCCCGCTTTAAAATCCGTGACCTGGCCACCCACTTCAGTAACGACTCCGGAAATGTCCCAACCCAGAATGAGCGGACTAACGTCTTTCAATCGCCCGGCAACGCCCTTGCCCGCCCGGGTTTTTACATCGACGGGGTTGATGCTGAAGGCTTTTACCTGAACCAGCACTTCATCGCTTTGAATCGTGGGCGTGGGGATGTCGGTTGCAGTGAGTTGGTCAACACCGCCAAAACCGTTTAACAAAATTGCTTTCATAGTGGTGATCTTTGAATGATGACGCAAACTTATACCGCTGAGATTGATGTTGTGTGGTATATATTTTCTCTTTTTTGGTAAATTGGCGCCATGCTGAAAGAAAGTCTGCACGAACCGTTCAAAATCGTTTATAAGACGCTGGACGAATGCCCGAAGCTGGAGCACCAGCATTCCTTTTTCGAGTTGGTGTACGTTTTGTCGGGCACGGGTCGGCAGTGCATCAATCAAAATCAGTTTAACTACCACGCCGGTCATCTGTTTCTGATTACGCCGGACGATTGCCATGCGCTTTATATTGAAACCACATCGGAGCTGTTTTTCCTGCGGTTCAACGACATTTACGTGCAGTCGGGGGCGTTGCAAACGGGTAGTATTCAGCGGCTGGAGTATATCCTGCAAAATGCCAACCACCAGCCGGGCTGTATTCTGAAAAATCAGTCGGATAAAAAACTGGTACGGCCCGTGGTGGAAGCCATCATTCGGGAGTACGAAAACCGGGATTTGTACAATCAGGAACTGATTCGGCAGCTGGTCAATACGCTGATTGTGGTTGTGGCCCGCAACATAGCCAACTACATGCCCGAGCAGGTGAGTGCGAAAACTGAAGAGAAAGCACTGGATATCCTGAATTACATCCAGAACCATATCTATGAGCCGGAGAAAATTCGGGCGGAAGCCGTAAGCCGTCATTTTGGCATTTCCGAAACGTACCTTGGGCGGTATTTCAAGAAACACACCGCCGAAACCATGCAGCAGTACATCACCAATTACCGGCTGAAATTGATTGAAGTGCGCCTAAGGCACAGCGACATGCGCATCAATGAAATTGCGCAGGAACTGGGTTTTACGGATGAAAGTCACCTGAACAAGTTTTTCCGCAAGAAGAAAGGGCACAGCCCGACGGCCTTTCGAAAAGTACTGGTACAGGAGGGATTCTAACAGTCACTTCCAACTATGGTTTTACCCACAAAACCTGTCAGGTCTGCAACAAACTATTGTTCAGCATGTCCAGATTTCTCACCGAGCGCCAGCAGATACAGCGAAGCACCGGCGACCAGAAAGGTTAATTCGAGGGTAAAAACCACCCAGAGCGTCGCCGACGGTTGGCCGGCAGACCAGAGTCGGTATCCCGTTCCTAGCAACCCGATGGCAGCAAAAGTAACGAAAAAAAACGCCAGTGTCATGGCAAGGGTAGTCACTTTGATGGGCCGCTCTGCCTGAAGGGATAGTGGCTTACTTGTTGTCATCGTCTTGTTGTTTGTGGGCAATCGTGAATCGTCAGCTCGTTGGCCGGATGGCATTTGCGGACGTTATGCAACAAAGTAAGCGGGTTGAGAAATGGCGGCTCAATGGGCGGGAAACGAAGAGACAAAAAGCGCTTGGCAGCATCCCAAACCGCCGGGAGAATAGACAACTGAGCAAACGGTTGAGCGGGCTGCCCGAACCCCGATCAACAGAAATTTGGACAGCCCGATTGGCGCAAAGGTCAGTTAGCAAACCTGAATTACGTCGATACGCAGCAAGGCTCCCAGTTTGACCAGCTTTGAGGCAATATGACCGACGCCGACGGCACAGTGGTGGGCCGGACCGTGGCTGTTCCAGGCTTGGACAAACTGCCGGGCACCGGGCGAAAACCGGTAACGGCTGTTTGTGTTGCCAATTTGCAGAATGGGCCCCGGAACGGATTCTCCTTCGGCCACCAGCAGACTGATTTTTCCGTTGCCATTTTCGACCACCGACAACAGCGTGACGGGGCCGTTTTTGACCGACATTTCCACCGAAAGTCCTTTACCCACTTTGCCGTGGTAAACATACAGCGGACGAACCTTGGTTTTGCATTCCGCAATCCGGATGTGGCCCGGCCCGTCGTGACCCATCAACACTACATTGTCGGTAAAATCCATGGCGTAGTATTCGGTAAAGGAGCCACCCACCCCAAAGCTGTCCATGATTTTCATGGCCTGCACGTTTTTGACTTCGTATTCGCCAGCCACCGGAATACCGCGCGCTGTCAGCAACGAGTTGCCCAGAATCACCGAGCTCATCGTATCCTCGTTGGCCGGGTTGCCGCTGCCTTTGTGGTAATAGGCCAGCGAACCCAACCCGTGGGTTGCCACCAGCTGATCCAGCGCAACGGAGGTGCGGGCGGCCCGGTCGAGTTCTTCGGGGGCGCAGTCGTCCTGCACATCGAAGGTTTCGCTGAAAAGACGGATTCGTGCCTGAATCTGTTCCGGCGAAACGGCTTCGCGCAGGGCCGAGAGTTCGTCTACCTCCACAATTTTCATGTGGCCGCCGAACGTGGCGCTTTGCAGCGTCAGGTCCGAATAAATGTCGAGCATGCCGCTGTAGTAATTGCCCATCAGGCCCAGGCAGTTATGCGCCATCCTATGCGCCACCCGCCCGGCCTCGATCCATTCGTCAATTTCCTGCCAGCCTTCGGGGTCATTTTCGAGCATACCAGTAACCTGCTGAAATGGAATGTTGGCCCGCCGGAACACATTGGCAATCTCCGGCACCGGGCAGGCCGAGCAGTAGGCCAGCCATTCGCCGGTCATGCGGGTGCGGTCGTTCAATTGGTTGAACCACTCGTATTGAATGGCGGGTTCGGGGGAAAGATTCAGAATGATGACCGGCACTTTGGCCCGCTGCACCACCGGCAACACCGTAGCCGAGAGCGCGTACGTCGTGACGTAAATAAAGAGCAGATCGATGTCGGCCTGCCGGAACTGGTGACCGGCTACCAGCGCTTTTTCCGGGGAGTCGACCAACCCCAGGTTAACAACGTCAACATCCGGCCGGCGAAACCGCTCTTCTACCCGCAGGAGGTAACCTTTCAGACGTTCTTCCAGGCCGTCAAATTGCGCCCAGTAGGTGTCGAGGCCAATGCCAAACAGGCCAATTTTAAAGGGGAAAGACGGGAGGAGAGAAGGGGATAAAGAATGCAATTGCTGATCAGTTTCGATGCGGGGGTTCGTCTGCATGAGTAAAAGGGTTCGTCGAAATAGCACGTGAATCGGGACGGTTTTGGCGCAGTCCCGGCAATGAATTTTCAAATCTCCTAAAAAAAATAAAAAAACAGTAAGTGTTTTTCCGGGGCCAAATCGTCTCCGGGTATTAAACCCTGAATTTTACCTTTTGACACCAATTCTATACATTCACCAACATGGGAGAGGTTAGACGTTTATTGCCGGATCCGGATTGCAGCGATGGACATCCGTTTTCGTTCGGAGAGCACCCTCCCCAGCGTCCAGCGGCTTTGCTGGATGTTGAACGATTGATTCACAGTGCATTCAAGCAGAATCCGGATGCGGGGATGGCACTGCTTTTTCAGCATTATTACCAACCCTTGTGCAGCCACGTCGTCCGGTTTGTTTCTTCCAAGGAAGTGGCCGAGGATATTGTGTCGGATATTTTCTACGAGTTTCATGCCGACCGGCTTTATAGTACCATCACCAGCTCGTACCGGGCTTTTCTGTTTACGGCCGTTCGAAATCGGGCTTTTGACTACGTGCGGGCCGAGATGAAACGGAATACCTCGCTGGACCAGGCCGAGCGAATTTCGTTTCCCATTGAGCAACAGCCCGATTCCGTCACGCAGTTTGAAGAGTTGTATCACGATGTGGAGAAGGCGATTGATGCCATGCCGGTGAAACAGCGAACCGTCTACGTCATGCACCGGTTTGAAGGCCGGAAATACGCCGAAATCGCTTCCGAACTGAACCTGTCGCTCCGAACCGTTGAGGTGCACATGTACCGGGCCATTCACCACGTCCGGGCCTTCCTGAAAGACAAATGGCTGATTTTGCTCATCAGCCTCTGTCAGTATTCGCAATAAGACCACAAGCACTTCCTGAATCGTGTGTCAAGCCGCCCGACGGGGAGCGCTGAACCACGCCTGAATTATGAAAACGCAAGTAACCAAGGAATTACTATTCAATTATTTCGCCGGTCGAACATCTGCTTTTCAGAAGCAGCTGATCGACGAGTGGGTGAAAGATGCGGATAACCGGGAGCAATTTTATACCTGGCTGGAAATCTGGGAAAGCCAGCATCCGCAGTACGTAGCCAACGTCCAGGCCGCAATGGAACGCCACCAGCGCCGGATGGTTCATTCGCCGGAAGAGGAGACAAGTCGTCCTGACCCCATTGGCGCTTCAGGGCGGTTTTGGGCGCGTCAACGCCGGTCGTCCTGGATCACAGCGGCTACCGTGGTGCTGGCTGTGGGCCTCGGATGGGTGTTCCGGGAGACGTTGCTGAATGAAACGTATTCCACCGCTTTTGGTGAAACCCGCCAGCTGGTGCTGACCGATGGCAGTGAAGTTGCGCTGAATGCCAATTCCAGCCTGAAAGTCCCCCGGTTTGGATTTGGGTCGCAGACGCGGGAAGTCGAGCTAACGGGCGAAGCTACGTTTTCGGTTCGGCACACACCGGATCATAAACGGTTCATTGTCAAAACCACCCGAAACTTTGAAGTGGTGGTGCTGGGGACCGAATTTACGGTTTATAACCGGGAACGGGGCGGTCGGGTAGTGCTGAACAAAGGCAAAGTTCGGCTGCGGTATCAGGAAGGCCAGTTGCCCCGGGAGTTGCTGATGAAACCCGGTGACCTGGCAACGCTTGAACGCCGGAATGGTCCGGTGCAGTTGCGGCAGCTCAGTCAGCCCGAAAACGCGTCGGCCTGGCGCGAAAACCGCTTTGTCTTCGAAGAAACTCCGTTGCAGGAAATCGTCCACCTGTTCCGGGAAAATTACGGACTGGAAGTTGAAATAACCGACCCTGAACTGGCGTCGTGGACCGTTTCGGGCTCTTTCACCGCCCACAATGCCGATGAATTGCTGGAGTCACTGATGGATGGCTCCGAACTGACGTATAAGCGAGAGGGTAACCGCATCATCATTACCGAGCCTGCCAACTAACTTGTCTCTCCATAAACCCATGAAAAAAAGAATACCACTTCTGTTGGCCCTGCTGATTGGCATCATCCAGCCCGGGCTGGCGCAGATGCTGGCGAAAGCACAGACGGCGGCTCGCCAGCCCCAAACCGTCCGGCCCGAAAACCGTCAGTTGAAGGAAACCCTCCGGGACCTGAAAAACCATTACAAAGTTGATATCCTGTTTTTTGACCGGATCGTAGAAGGGTACCTCGTCTCGCCGGATGCGGTTCGCTGGGAAGATCGGCTGGAGACTAACCTGGAGACGGTGCTGAAACCGTTTGGGTTAGGCTACAAGAAAAACCGCAATGGCGGCTACGTCATCACTGGTAAAGGAACGCAGGGGAGGGCGGAACCAACGCCGAATCGATTTCCGGAAACCGCTGTCGCCCGCCCGGTCGAAAACCGACCCGTCGAAAATCTGATTTCGGTCGGAACGAACTCCAGTCTGGCGGAAAAACCGCAACGTAGTGAGGTGACGGTGCAGGGCCGCGTGACCGACGGTGCCAAGAGTGATGGGCTGCCCGGGGTGAGTATTGTCGTGAAAGGATCGCAGCGGGGTACCACCACCGACGCGGAAGGGAACTACCGGCTGGTTATTCCCGGCCCGGATGCGGTGCTGGTGTTTAGTTTTGTCGGCTACGAACCGCAGGAAGTGCTGGTGGGTGGCCGAACCGAAATCAATGTCGGGCTGAAACCGGACGTAAAGGCGCTGAGCGAAGTGGTGGTTGTGGGTTACGGGGTGCAGAAAAAGACCTCGGTGACCGCGGCTGTTTCGGCCATGAAAGGCGAGGAGATTGCATCGGTGCCGGTGACGAACCTGAGCAACGGACTGGGGGGGCGGCTGCCGGGGGTGATCGTCAAACAAGGATCGGGCGAACCCGGGCGCGATGGGTCAAATATTTACATTCGTGGTATTTCATCGACGGGTGCCAACCAGCCGCTGCTGATTGTCGACGGGATTCCGCGCAATTTTCAGCAACTCGATCCCAACACGATTGATAGCTTTACCATTTTAAAAGACGCGGCCGCCGTGGCACCCTACGGGGTTGCGGGGGCCAACGGGGTGGTGCTGGTCACCACCAAACGCGGAAAAACCGGTACGCCCTCGCTGACTTACAATGGCTATGTCGGTTTTCAGAATCCCACCGTCATGCCCAGCTACCTGCACGGGTACGATTTTGCGGCATTGAAAAATGCGGCTGCCCAGTACGCTGGCTTACCGCTGCCGTATTCGGAGGACGCCCTTCAGAAGTTCAGAGACGGTTCGGATAACGATGCGTACCCGACCGACAATTACGTGGAAAGGCTGGTCAATCGGAATGCCACCATCACCACGCACAACATCGAACTGTCGGGCGGAGCCGAACGCATCCGGTATTACGCCAGTCTGGGCTATCAGTACCAGGCGGGTATGTGGCCATCGACCCAAAATCAGCGGTATAACCTGGCCATGAACCTGGACGCGCAGGTGACCAAAACCACCAAGATTTCATTCAACCTCAATGGTCGGCTCCAGCGGGCCCAGTATCCGTCGATCGGAACGTCGCGTATCTTTGAGTTGATTGGCTACGCCCATCCGCAAACCGGCCCGCTGTATTTCAGCAACGGTATGAACGGAACGTACGTCACCGGAAGCATTTACGACAGCGGTTACCAGAAAACCAACACCACGGCGTTGTATTCGCAGCTGTCTGTTGAGCAGGAAATACCGTTCATTCCGGGACTGATGGCGAAGGGAACCATTGCTTATGATCCAACGATGGTCATGGATAAAATCTGGACCACGCCGGTCCGTATGGCGAGTGTGAACACCGCGCAAAAACCGTACGTATTTACCGACGGTATTTTTGGGCAGGCCAAATCATCGTTGAGTCAGAGTTACAACCAGACGCAGCAGCTGACCTACCAGGCTAGCCTGAACTACACGCGTTCGTTTGGCAAGAGCACCGTCGGAGCGCTGGGCGTTTTTGAGGCCAAAGCCAACAACGGGCTGGTGCTGGGAGCCACGCGCCGGAATTTTAACCTGAACATTGACGAGCTGGACATGGGCAGTTCCAGTCAGGCGGATATGACGACCACCGGAACCTCCAATTACGCCCGGCAGATGGGCCTGGTATACCGGGTAACCTACGACTATGCTGATAAATACCTGGTAGAAGCCAGCGGGCGGTACGACGGCAGTTACTTCTTCGCGCCCGAAAACCGTTTCGGCTTTTTTCCGGCGTTCTCGCTCGGCTGGCGGTTGTCAGAAGAGAATTTCATCAAACAGAATGTTCGCTGGATTGACAACCTGAAACTCCGGGGATCGTACGGCGAAGTGGGCGCGCTGGCCGGCAGTGCCTTTCAATACATGAGTACCTACAGCGTGGCGGGCCCGGCCTACGTCATTGGGGGCAATGCCGTTCAGGCCATCCGGGAGCGCAACCAGCCCAACCCGAATATTACCTGGGAGCGGGCCAAGAAAACCGATGTCGGTATTGAGGCTACGTTGTGGAAAGGGTTGATCAGTCTGGAAGCCGATTATTTCTACGAGAAACGCTCCAACATGCTGGTGAATCCGGATGTGATTGTGCCTTCCGAGTACGGCATCGGCTTGAGTCAGGTCAACGCGGGGGTCATGCAAAACCAGGGGGTGGATCTGTCCATCGGATCCACGTATCGGTTCGGGTCAGATCTGCGGGTGTCGCTCAACGGGAACTTCACCTACGCCAAAAACAAACTGTTGCAGGTGTTCGAAGCCGCAGCTACCTACAATAACCTCAACCGGCGGCTGACCGGAAAACCGCTCGGAACGCAATTTGGCTTTCAGTCGGTCGGCTTTTTTCAGCCGGGTGATTTTGACGAAGCGGGTAACCTGAAACCCGGCATTGCGGTGCAGCCCTGGGGTAAAGTGCAGCCCGGTGACATTCGCTACGAGGACATCAACAAAGATGGCAAAATCAATGACGATGACCTCACGCAGATCGGCGATCCGGTGGCGACCCCCCGCATTATTTACGGGATTGCGCCGAACGTGCAGTATAAAGGATTTACGCTGGATTTGCTGTTTCAGGGTGCGGCCAAAACCAATTTTTACTACCAGAACGATGCCGCCTGGGCTTTCTTCAACGGCATGGGGGCGCTCGAAGATAACCTGGATTACTGGACGCCCGAAAACCCCAACGCCCGCAACCCGCGGATCACGGCGGCTCCAACCACCAACAACACCCAGCGGTCTTCTTTCTGGATGGGCGATGCCAGTTATCTGCGGTTGAAAAGTGCCATGCTGGCCTATTCCATTCCGGCGGCCATTACCCAGCGAATCAAGCTGCAAAACGCGCGGGTATTTGTGGCCGGGCAGAACGTGCTAACCTGGACGAAGATGCGGAATTTCGACCCGGAAGTGAGTGAAGTGAACGGGCGAAATTATCCGCAGCAAAAAGTAATTTCCGTTGGTCTGAACCTGACGCTTTAACCTCAACCGACCCTCACACCCTATGAACCTGCCTAATCGTAATAGCTTCAGCAGCAAGGTGATTTTGCTGCTGGCGGCCCTGGGAATCGTTTCCTGCAACCGTTTTCTGGAAGTCATGCCCCGCGACCAGATCGCCGATGATATCGTCTGGACGGATCCGGGCACCGCCGATCTGTTTTTGAACAATGTTTACTCCGGATTGCCGGGGCCCTTCAACACGTTCGATCCGTGGGAAAATTTTACGGACAACGCCATGAATGGCGTCAACGGTCAAACAAGTCGGGTTTTATACGCCAACTCCGTTTACACCCCCAGCAATACGCCCCACTATTGGGCCCAGTACACCAATATTCGCCGGGCCAATTTATTCATCGAGAAAGTAACGGCGTCGAGCCTGCCCGATGCCTGGAAGAAAGTCAAGCTGGCCGAGGCCCGGTTCCTGCGGGCGTATTATTACCACCTGCTGTGGACGGCTCACGGGGGCGTACCGATCATTACCAACACGCTGAATCAGAACACGCAGGGCGATGAAATTTTCCGGGCGCGAAATACAGACGAGGAAACGTACAAATTTATTGTGGATGAATGTGCGGCTATTGTGGATGATCTGCCGCTGAAAGCTGAAGCGAGCCGGGTTTCCAAAGCGTCGGCCCTGACCCTGAAAGGCTGGTGCGAACTGTACTGGGCGAGTCCGCTGAAAAATACCGCCAACGACAAAGCCCGCTGGGCGCTGGCGGCTGCCACCAACAAAAAAGTGGTCGACCTGGGTTCGCACAGCCTGTTTGCGGATTACGAAACCATGTTCTACGAGGGCAATAACAACAACGTCGAGGTGATTTTTGCCAAGCAGTATCTTGGCGGAACGGCCCTGGGTGGCGGTCGCGAAGGGTTGCAGGGCCCTTGGATTGTGGGCGGGGTGCAGCGGGCGTACGGTGGTGTAGATCCGACGCAGGAACTGGTGGATGAATATGCGATGGCGAACGGGTTGCCGATTTCCGATCCGGCTTCGGGCTACGATCCGCAAAAACCGTATGTAAACCGCGAGAAGCGGTTTTACCAGTCGATTGTGTACGATGGCTCGACCTGGGTGGGTGCCGAAATGGTGATGAAACAGGGCGTCGGTAGTCGGAATGCGACGGATTTGAGTAATACCAACGAAGCGACCAATACCGGCTACTATTTGCGGAAAGGCCTGGACCCGAAATACGCCGTCAACGGCAATCACCAGTTGAGTAGTGCCAGCTTTATTATTTTCCGTTTTGCCGAAGTGCTGCTCAGTTATGCCGAGGCCCAGAATGAGGCCGTGGGGCCGGATGCGTCGGTGTATGAGGCCGTTAACAAAGTGCGGGCGCGTTCGGAATTGCCCGCGCTGAAAGCCGGATTGACGCAGGCCCAGATGCGGGTGGCCATTCAGCGGGAGCGCCGGGTCGAGCTGGCGTTTGAAGAAAAACGCTGGTACGACCTGTTGCGTCTGAAACTGGCGGAAAAGAACCTGAACGGAACGCTTCACGCCATGAAAATTGAACAGGTTGGCGGTAAGTGGACGTACACCGTGATTCCCGCACCGGATGGTTTACGAACGTTTTTTGCCAACCGAAATTACGTACTGCCCATCCCGCAGTCGGCCATGAACCAGAATACAAAATTGACCCAAAACCCGAATTATTGATGCGCGTGCGTAACAGGAAGACAAAGCAATGGAGTGTTTACAGTCTGGTCGCGGTATTGGCGTTTGGGGCATTCGCCTGCCAGAAAAAACCGGCCAGTTCGGGTATTTCGCCGGAAGAAGCGCTGAAGACCTTTGAACTCGAACCCGGTTTTCAGATCGAGCTGGTGGCCAGTGAGCCGCTGGTGGCCGATCCGGTGGCCATGGAAATTGACGAAGACGGACGGTTTTACGTGGTGGAGATGCACGGTTATCCGCTCGACAAAAGTGGCACCGGAAAAATAAAACTGCTGACCGATACCGACGGCGATGGCCGGATGGACCAAAGTACGGTTTTTGCCGATGACCTCGTGTTGCCCACCGGCATCATGCGCTGGAAAAAAGGCGTTCTGGTAACCGACGCGCCCGATGTTTTGTACCTGGAAGATTCCGATGGCGATGGCAAAGCCGATGTGCGCGAAACGATTCTGACTGGTTTTGCCCTCTCCAATCCGCAGCATAACGTCAACAGTCCGCTGCTGGGGCTCGACAACTGGATTTACCTGGCGCACGAATCGGCGGTGACGGCGCAGGTTTACAAGGAGGAGTTTGGCGACCGGGGCAGCGACATTCTGTACCCGAAAAAACCGGATGGTATTCGGCTCCCCGACAATGCCAGCGGCCGTAGCGTCCGGTTTCGGCCTGATCGCTACGAACTGGAACCCGTCGCGGGCAACACGCAGTTTGGCCATTCGTTCGATGCCTGGGGCAATCGGCTGCTCGTCAGCAACGCCAACCACGCCTACCACGAAGTGATCACGACGCCTTACCTGACGCGCAATCCGGACTTGCTGGTATCGGACGTGACGCAGTCGATCTCGGACCACGGCAATGCGGCTGAAGTGTTTCCGATTACCAAAAATCCCATGCACCAGCTGCTCACTGATGTGGGCGTCATCACCTCGGCCTGTGGCATTACGCACTACCTGGGCGGGGCGTTTCCGGCGAAATACGACAGCGTAACCTTCGTGGCCGAACCGGTGAGTAACCTGATTCATTTTGACAAAATTACCGATAAAGGCGCCAGTTTTACAGCCAGCCGGGTTCAGGCGCATAAAGAGTTCCTGGCCTCGACGGATGCCTGGTTTCGGCCGGTGAATATGTACATCGGGCCAGACGGGGCGCTGTATGTTGTTGATTATTACCGCCAGATTGTGGAACATCCCGAATGGATGGCCGACGATGTGGTGAAGTCTGGTGCGTTGTACAACGGCACGGATCAGGGCCGGATTTACCGCATTACGCCCAAAGGAGCCAAGCCTGCCGGCTTTAATAAAAATTTGCTGGGTAAAGCGACCAATGCCGAATTGATTCAAAAACTGGCGGATAAGAATAGCTGGTGGCGTCGGCACGCGCAGCGGCTTTTGCTCGACCGGGCGACTCCGCAGGACGTGGCTGCGCTGGAAAAAATGGCCCAGAATCCGGCTTCCCCATTGGGCCGTCTCCACGCGCTCTGGACGCTCGAAGGGCTGGAGAAACTGCGCCCCGAGCTGATTGCTTCGGCCTTGAAAGACCCGGTTCCGGGCGTACGCACCAACGCAATCAAGCTGGCTGAACTGCATTTGAAAACCGCCCCGGTCCTGATTCCAGCCCTGCTGTCGATGCAGGCCGACGGTGATCCGAAGGTACGGTTTCAGTTGCTCTGTACGCTGGGATTTGTGGATACCCCCGCAGCCGCTGCAGCCCGGCAAAAGCTGCTCTTTACCGATATTGATGATCAGTGGGTGCAGCTGGCGGCTTTGTCGGCCCCATCGTCCCAGCACGGCGATTTGCTCAATGCGGTTTTGGCGCGGTATAAATCCGATGTGCCAGCTTATGGTTCGCTGGTGGAGCGGCTCAGTGCGATGGCCGGGGCGAGCCAATCTCCGACGACAATCCACACTTTATTACAAAAAGCCGTTGCTCCGGTTTCGGCGGGTCAGGAAACCTGGCAACCGTCACTGATCAAAGGCATCGGGCAGGGGTTAAAACGACGGAAAGAAGCACCAGCTGAGAATTTACAGGCTGAACAGGCGTTGTTGCTGCAATCTTTTTTCGATCATCCGTCGGCTGCCGTCCGGTCGGCCTGTCTGAAAGTGTTGCAGGTAACCGGTTTGCCCGAAACGGCTCAGGCAACGGCGGCTTTACAACGGGCTGCGCAAGTGGCGGGGGATGCGAACAAAACCGTAGAGCAACGCTCGGAAGCCGTTGGCTTGCTGGCCTTGCACCAACCCGAAACCCAGTTGCCGCTCCTCAAAAAACTAATGGCACCAAACGAACCGCTCTCGGTGCAGGTGGCGGCTTTGCAGGCCCTTAGCGCCATTCCCGACGAAACCGTGAGCCAGTATGTGCTGCAACAGTGGCCCGTGCTGACCCCCGACATTCGTGAACCAGCCATTGCAACCTTTTTTGCCGGTTCGGAGAAGGTTAGACCGGCACGTATCAAGCTACTGCTGGATGCCGTTGAGAAGGAAATTATTGATCAGAACAGCATCGGCTGGCCCCGGAGTGTCGGGCTCATGGCCAATTCGGACAAACAGCTGCGGGATCGGGCCCGGGTGTTGCTGACAAAGCGGGATCAGAAACGTGACGAGGTGATTAAACAATACCAGACGGCGCTCGATCTGCCCGCCAATGCCGAAAACGGAATGGTGGTGTTTCAGCAGAATTGCGCCCTGTGTCACCAGATTGGCAGCTCCGGGGGTGTCGCGTTCGGACCGGACCTGGCCACCATCCGCAACCGCCGGCCCGCATCCATTATGGGCGATATTCTGAATCCGAATCTGTCCATTGCCGACGGATACGATCTGTGGACGATCCAGCTGAAAAACGGAGAAACCGTACAGGGTCTGATTTCCACCGAAACGCCAACGGCACTGACCCTGCGCAATCAGGGCGGGCTGGAAACCACCATCGCCCGGCAGGACATTGAATCACTGAAAGCCATGAATATGTCGGCCATGACAGCTGGGCTGGAAAAACAGATTAATCCGCAGCAAATGGCCGATCTGCTGGCGTACATCCGGCAGGCGAAATAGGTATACAGTTTTCCTGCGTCAGCTACCGAAAACTGTATACCGAATACAATAACAACCCTTACCCCATGATCTTTTTTCAACGTCAACTAACCGTCCAGAGGTGGTTTCTTCTTATCGCGACTGCGTTGCTGCTGCCAACCCTTAGCCTGGCTTTTGATTCGAAAACAGGCAGTTTTCGGGCGGCTGTCGTCAAGGTCGATATTACCCCGGAAGGACACCAGATGCTGCTCGGCTATGGAGCCCGCCGATCAACGGGCGTTTACGACAAAATTTACCACCGCATCGTGGTGATGGACGACGGCAAAACGCAGTTTGTGATGGCGTCTTCCGATATCTGTGTGATGTCTCCTACCGAATACGATAAAGTGGCGGCCCGGCTTTCGAAAGAACTGGGGATCGATCCGGTCAATTTCTGGTGGACACTGACCCATACGCATTCGGCGCCGGAAGTGGGCCCGCCCGGTTTGCCCGAGCTGTTTATGGGCGAGCGGTATCGCCATCAATTCGACTCCGATTATACTGAAGTCGTGGAGCGAAAGCTGATTGAGGCCGTCCGGGAAGCGCGGAAAAATCTGGCACCGGCCCGGCTGGGTGTCGGCTGGGGATTATCCAATGCCAATATAAACCGCCGGGGCAAGGGTGTTGACGGTAAAGCCTTTTTAGGCATGGACCCCGACGGGGCCGTTGATCGCCGGATTGGGTTAATCCGGCTGGAAAAGGCCGATGGCAGCCCGTTGGCCTTGCTCGGAAACTACCCGATTCATGGCACCGTGATGGGGGGAGAAAACCTGCTGATCAGTGGCGATGCGCCCGGGGTGGTCGCTGAATACGTGGAACAAAAGGTTGGGGCACCGATGCTTTTCATCAACGGGGCCGCCGGCAATTTAGCCCCTATCTACAGCGTTTACCCAAGTCCGCAGGCTGGTAGGTTGCACCAGTTCAAGGTGTTATTGGGCGATAAAGTCATTGCTGCCAACAAAAACCTGAAAGCGACCACCGATCAGGTGGTCCTCAAATCGGGCGGGATTACCGTCGAAACGCCCCGGAAAGAAGGATTGGGCTGGCTCCCGTATCTGAGGGACTATACGCGCACCACGAAAGCCGGGACCAACCTGGTTCGGTTGCCGGTTCGGTTTCTGCACATTAATGATGACATTGCGATCTGGAGTGCCCCGCTGGAGCTGTTTTGTGAAATCTCAAACGAGGTCAGAGATCGTTCGCCTTACCCGTATACCTTTTATTATGGGTACACGAACGGGTGGCTGGGGTACTTGTTGACGGAGGCCGAAATACCGCACGGAGGGTATGAGGTAACCGTTTCCCCGTTTTCGCCTTCGGCCGGGAAAGACCTGACCGATGCGGTTATTAATCACTTACAAGGTAAAAAATAACGTTCTATGAAGCGAAATGGATTGTTACGTGCTTCGGCCCTGTTGGGGGCGTTGATCAGCTTGTCGTTTTTGGGTGGAATCGAGCCGCCTTCCCAAACGGCAGCCCCCATCACCTGGCCGAACGGGAAGAAAGTGGCCGTCAGCCTGAGTTTCGACGACGCACGTCTGAGCAACGTCGATAAGGGGACGGCTCTGCTCGACCAATACGGGGTTAAAGCCACCTTCTTTGTGGTGCCGTCGGCCGTCAAAAAAAGATTGGAAGGCTGGAAAAAAGCCGTTTCCAGCGGGCACGAAATGGGCAACCATTCCGTCAATCACCCGTGCAGCGGCAACTTTGTCTGGTCGCGGGAGAAAGCACTGGAAGATTACACGCCCGAGAAAATGCGGGCGGAGCTCATCGAAGCCAATAAGCAGGTGCAGGAGTTGCTGGGTGTGAAACCGGAGGTGTTTGCGTATCCGTGTGGACAGATGTTTATTAATCGTGGGAAAAATACACAAAGTTATGTTCCCATAGTTGCCGATCTGTTCATCAGTGGGCGGGGCTGGCGCAACGAAGCGCCAAACGATCCGACCTATTGCGACATGGCGCAGATTTACGGAATGGAAATGGATGGCAAGGATTTCGGCGAGATCAAAGAACTGATCGAAGCCGCCCGCAAATCCGGGCAGTGGCTGGTGCTGGCCGGTCACGAAACCGCCGAATCTGGCTCGCAGACCACCCGGCTGGCCATGCTAAAGCAACTGTGTGAATACGCCAAAGATCCCGCCAACGGCGTTTGGATTGCGCCGATCGGCGAGGTTGCCAAATACGTCCAGAAACAACGAAAATAGAGATGGTAAGCGGTCAGTCCCCGGTTTTTGGCCGGGGCGCTGATTGATCGTCGTCAGTTCAGTTTACGGTTTTCAGGTTACGGTTGGCTGACGCCTTCTTTTGGAGCATCAGCCAACCGTAAACCAGTAGTGATATTGAGAATTTTTGCTGCCAAACAGATGAAGAAACTAGTGGGCCGTTCGGCTTTTTTGGGGTTGCTGGCGGGCTTTGTCGGTCTGGTGGGCTTATTGGGGTTTTCTGGAGAAAACCGTGCTGAAAAAAGACCCCAAACCGCTCCGCAGCGCGCAGAAATTCGCAAAGAACGGTTTGGGCAAACCGCCGACGGAACGCCCGTCGATCTCTTTACGCTCGACAACAAAAAAGGAATGGTTGTGAAGATTACCAACTTGGGCGCCACCATCACGTCGATTGTCGTACCGGATAAAAACCGTCGGCCCGGCGACGTGGTGCTGGGTTTCGATAGCTTAAAAAGGTATCTGTCCGGACAGCCGTACCTGGGCGCGGTGCTGGGTCGTTACGGCAGCTTCATCAGCCACGGCCGGTTTTCCATCGACGGAAAAGCGTACAAACTCGCAACCAATGCCGGAACCAATCACCTGCACGGCGGCACCGTCGGATTTGATAAAAAAGTTTGGCAGGCGAAGGAGATTCGGTCCGGTCAAAACGTAGGCTTGCAATTGAGTTACCAGAGCCCCGACGGCGAAGAAGGATTTCCCGGCAATCTGGACGCGAACGTTACGTTTACACTCACCGCGCGCAATGAACTCCGGATCGATTACGAAGCCCGGACCGATCAGAAAACGCACGTCAATCTGACGCATCACAACTATTTCGACCTTTCGGCGGGCCAAGCTAGGAATATACAGCAACACGAGGTCCGGATCGATGCCAATCGGTACGTGGTCATGGATTCGAAAATGGTACCCACTGGCGAACTTTGGGCAGTGAGCAATACCGCGCTGGACTTCACGAAACCCACCGCCATCGGAGCGCGGCTGAACCAACTGCCCGGTGCCTACGATCATAATTTTGTGTTGAACCGGTCGGATGATAAGAGCATACGGTTGGCGGCTACGGTTTTTGAGCCACTCAGCGGACGGTTTCTGGAAGTTTCCACCACCGAACCGGGCCTTGAACTGGCCACCGCCAACTGGTTGAATGGCAAGCTGAACGGGAAAGGAAACCGGACGTATGCCAGCCAGGCCGGATTCTTGCTGTATCCGCAACACCTGCCGGACTCGCCCAACCAGCCCACCTTTCCGCCGACACTACTGGAACCCGGCCAGGTGTATCGTCAGACGACGGTTTACCGTTTTTCGGTAAAAAACAGCAAACCATAATCAAAAACCGCCTGATTGAGTAGAAAACGAGGCAGCAAGGCTTCCGAATTTAAGTCGATTCGTTCCATTTATGCGCCTTTTCTTCTTCTCGTTAAGCTTCTTTTGGGTAGTAACGTCAACGGTTTTACAGGCTCAGACCACCGAAACGGTTTCACCCTGGCACAGCTTTGAAAAAGTAGAATTTAAACTGCACGATATTCCCGCCCGGTACATTCGGCCCCGTAAACCGCTGCCGGGCAATCCGTGGGTCTGGCGCGCCCATTTCCCCGATTGGCACATCGAGATGGACAGCATGTTGCTGGAGCGCGGTTTCCATATTGCCTACATCAACACCAACGATCAGTACGGTGCACCAAAGGCCATGATGGCCTGGGATGATTTTTACCACTACCTCACTTCCGTGAAAGGCTTTGCGCCGAAAGTGGCGCTGGAGGGCGTTAGTCGGGGCGGTTTGTACGTCTACGGCTGGGCCAAACGCAATCCGGCTAAAGTCAGCTGCATTTACGCCGAAGCCCCGGTTTGCGACTTCAAGAGCTGGCCCGGCGGCAAAGGCAAGAGCAAAGGCGACGCCAAATCGTGGCAGCAATTGCTGGAAGTTTACGGCTTTTCGGAGCAACAGGCGCTGGATTTTCCCGATCAGCCGATGGACAACCTGGCCGGACTGGCGGCTTATAAAGTGCCGCTTCTCCACGTCATCAGTCTGAATGACAAACTGGTGCCCAACGATGAGAATACATTTTCGCTTGTCGACCGCTACCTGAAATTAGGCGGACCGGCCACGGTTTATTCGATGTCGCGCGGGGCACAAAAGCTGGAAGGTCATCACTTCCCGATTGAACATCCCGAACGGTGGGCCGATTTTATTCAGCAGCATTCGTATCCGGTTCAAAAACCGCTGAGCCCGCAACCGTACGTGCAAATCCGAAACGGTTTGTCCAATGTGTACCGAACCATCATGGAGCAGAAAAAGGCAACGGTGGCGTTTTTGGGCGGTTCTATTACGCACAATCCGGGCTGGCGCGACAAGGTGAGCCAGTATTTGCAGGAGCGGTTTCCGCAGACCGAATTTACGTTCATCAAGGCCGGCATTCCGTCGCTGGGGAGTTTGCCACATGCGTTTCGGGTGGAACAGGATGTGTTGAGCAAAGGGAAGATTGATCTGCTGTTTCTGGAAGCCGCCGTCAACGACCGGACCAACGAAACCGATAGCCTGACGCAGCTTCGGGCGCTGGAAGGCATTGTGCGGCACGCCCGCCAAGCGAACCCAATGGTGGACGTCGTGCTGATGGAATTTGCCGATCCGGATAAGTTTGGCGATTTCCGGCAGGGCAAAAAACCGGTTGAGCTGGCCAACCATGAACGCGTAGCCGCTCATTACGGCCTGCCTTCCATTGATCTCGCGCGAGAAGTCTACGACCGGATGGCCGCGAAAGAATTTTCGTGGGAATACGATTTTAAGGATTTGCATCCGTCGCCGTTTGGACAAGAGATTTACTTTCAGACGATTAAGTATTTGCTCAATGCCAGCTTTCAATCGGCTGATAAAACTGCAAAGTTGCTGGTGGCCGCCACGGCTCCGCTGAACCGTGGCAACTTCGAACGGGGCCGGTATGTACCGATTCAGGAAGCAAAACTGGGAAACGGCTGGAAGCTGGTCGACAACTGGAAACCCGCAGACGAGGTTTCAACCCGCGCCGGTTTTGTGGGCCGCCCCATGCTGGAAACCACCACGCCGGGGGCCACACTGACGCTTAATTTTACGGGAACTGCCGTAGGCATGGCGATCGTGTCGGGGCCAGACGCGGGTGTTGTCGAATACCGCATCGACAACGGGCCGTACCGCAAAATGGACTTGCAAACACAGTGGAGCCAGCAATTACACTTGCCCTGGTACAAGCTCTTTGCGAGCAATCTGCCGGATAAAAAACATACCTTGCAACTACGCATGGCACCCGCCAAAAAGGACAAAAGTAAAAGTGGTGCCTGCCGGATTGTGTACTTTCTGGCCAACTGATGAGACCGGGCCTTAAAAACATGCCAGGTCTTTGAGACGGGGTCGCCTAGACGGGGCTGGTTTGAAATCGGTGGTTTGAAATCATTGATAATAGTAAATTTGCCGGCTTATCCTCTTTTTAGTTGGAATCAAATTCATTCTTCCGAACCCTCATGGAAAAAGAACCTTTTAACGCTTTGTCCCGGCGCAAATTTATAGGGCAGGCGTCGGCGGCTATGTCGGCTTTTCTGATCGTGCCCCGGTTTGTACTCGGTGGCTCGGGCTACCGCGCGCCGAGCGATATCATCAATCTCGGTTTTATCGGAACCGGCAAACAAAGTCGCGGATTGGCGCGTAACTTTTTAGCCACGGGCGAAACTAAAATTCTGGCGTCGGCGGAAGTATACAAAGCCAAACGGGATCTGTTTATTGAACAGACGAAAACGTACTACACCAGTGAAGAAGGCAAGGCTAAAGTGAAGGGAGTACATCCGGAAATTCAGGCCTATAACGACTTTCGGCAGTTGCTCGACCGCAAGGATATCGACGCCGTAGTCATTGCTTCTCCCGATCACTGGCACGCGGTGATGGCCGTAAAAGCCGCCGAAGCCGGGAAGGATATTTACTGCGAAAAACCGCTGGCGCTGACCATCAAGGAAGGACGGGCGATGGTAAACGCGGCCCGCAAACACAACCGGGTATTTCAGACGGGTAGCATGCAGCGCTCGTGGCCCGAATTTCGGCAAACCGCCGAATTGATCCGGAACGGGTATCTGGGCGAAATCAAAAGCATCAAAGTTAATGTAGGTCCCCCGCCGAAAAAATACGATTTGCCCGCCGAAACCATTCCCGCAGGATTGGACTGGAATTTGTGGCTCGGCCCCAACCAACCGGTTTCGTTTAATTCAGAACTGGCACCGCCGTTGTCGAAAGACGTGTTTCCAAACTGGCGGAACTACAAGGAGTTTGGGGGCGGTATGGTGACCGACTGGGGCGCGCACATGTTCGACATTGTGCAATGGTCGCTGGATATGGATGGTAGCGGGCCGGTTGAGGTGATTCCGCCGGATGGCAAAGACCATAAATTTCTGACCTACCGCTACGACAATGGCATTACGATGACCCACGAACCGTGGGAGTGGAACAATGCCATTGAATTTACGGGTTCGGAAGGAACGTTGAAAGTTCAGCGGAAGAAACTTGAAACGACACCCGCTTCGTTGAAAGATAAGGTAATTGGGCCGGATGAAAAACACGTTTACCACAGCGAAAACCACTACAAGGATTTTCTGGATGCCATGCGGAAACGCAGCAAACCCATTTGCGACGTGGAAATTGGCCACCGGACCGCATCGGTCTGCACCATCGGAAATATTGCCTACGAACTGAAACGTCCGCTAAGCTGGGATGCGAAAAAGGAACAGTTCAAGAAAGACAAAGACGCTAATGCGATGCTGGGCCGTTCGTTGAAGGACGAGTGGGCGATTAAATTATAACTCATAGCGAATTTCTTCATAGCGATTTTCGTAGACACATTTTTCAGCCCACGGGCGGGTCGTCCCGCGTTGGCGTACCGATTGCGATTAAACCGTGGGCTGAAATGTAGTTAACTGCTATTTTTGAACGGTTAAAACCGTTTTGTTCCTTCAAATGGAATGAATTTTACCAACTCCCTACATGCTAACCTCTATTAAGACAGGGAAGATCGCAACCGCCCTACTCGTGACGGCGGCAACGGCCTGGAGTTTTTACGGCTGCAAATCGCCCAAGGCGGCTACCGGCCAGACCCAAAATCAAGCGGCCGCGCAAACCGTTGCCGCAGCTCCGGCTCCTGCGCCGAAAACGCCCCGTATTCTGGTGTTTTCGCGGACGAAAGGCTTTTACCACGAGTCCATTCCGACCGGTATTGCGGCTCTCCAGAAGCTGGGCCAGGAGAACGGGTTTCGGGTGGATACGACCAAGAGCGGGGCGTATTTCGTGGAAGACAGCCTGAAAAATTATAGCGCCGTGGTCTTTCTGAGCACCACCGGCAACGTGCTGAATGCCGACCAGCAGGTGGCCTTTGAACGCTACATTCAGGCCGGGGGCGGTTACATGGGAATCCACGCGGCCGCTGATACCGAATACGACTGGCCCTGGTACAACAAACTCGCCGGCGCGTACTTTTTGCACCACCCCAAACAGCAGAAAGCCGCCATTGATGTGGTCGACAAAAACCACCCGTCGACGAGCTTTCTGCCCGACCGCTGGGAGCGTTTTGATGAACTGTACAGCTACAAAAGCATCAACCCCGACGTGAAGGTGCTGGCGAAACTCGACGAAACGACGTACGAAGGAGGCCGCAACGGCGATAACCACCCGTTTGTCTGGTACCACGAGTTTGACGGGGGCCGGGCTTTCTACACGGGCGGGGGCCACACCCACGAGAGTTTCAGCGAACCGCTGTTTGTGCAGCACCTGCTCGGCGGTTTGAAATACGTAATCGGCGACAACAAAGACCTCGATTATTCGAAGTCGTACGCCGTGAAAACACCGGACGAAACGCGGTTTGTCAAGACCGTTTTGTCCAACGACCTCAACGAACCGATGGAACTGGCCGTGGCGCCCGATGGCCGGGTGTTTATGGTCGAGCGGCCCGGTAAGTTTTACATGTACGACCCGAAAACCAAAAGCACCAAACTGGTCTACGATTTTCCGGTTAAAGCCGTGGAAAAATACCTGAACGGTCTGCTGGGCATGACCATCGACCCGAATTTTGCCAAAAACCACTACCTGTATTTCTTCTACACGATTCAGGATGGTGAGCAGACCAAGCAGCGCATCGGTCGGTTTGTGATGAATGACGACGGTACGCTGGACCTCAAGTCGGAGAAAGCCATCATTGAGTTTCCGATTGACCTGGAAGTGAGCGCGCACACCGGTGGGTCGATGGCCTGGGACAAGCACGGCAACCTGTTTATTTCAACGGGCGACAATACCGTGCCATTTGAGTCGAGTGGTTTTTCACCAACCGACTGGCAGGCCGGGCGGCTGACGTTTGATGCGGCCCGTTCGGCGGGAAACACGAACGATCTGCGGGGTAAAATTCTGCGCATTCACGTTGAACCCGACGGTTCCTACACGATTCCCGACGGCAACCTGTTCCCGAAAGGCACGGCCGGAACCCGGCCCGAAATCTACGTGATGGGCTGCCGGAATCCGTACCGGATTTCGGTTGATCCGGAAACGTCGGTGGTGTATTGGGGCGAAATTGGCCCGGATTCGGGTACCGACGGTCCTCAGGGACCGCGTGGCTACGATGAGTTCAACCAGGCTAAAAAAGCCGGGAATTTCGGCTGGCCGTTCTTCGTCGGCGACAGTAAACCGTACAAAGCCTACGATTTTGCGACGAAAGCCGTGGGTGCCGAGTTCGACCCGAACGCACCCGTCAACAATTCACCGAACAACACCGGACTGAAAAATCTGCCGCCGGTGACGAAGGCAATGGTCTGGTATCCGTATAGCAAATCGACGGAGTTTCCGGAACTCGGAACGGGCGGTCGGTGCGCCATGGGCGGTCCGGTGTACCACTTCGACCCGACCCTGCAATCGGATGTGAAACTGCCGCAGTATTACGACAAGGCGCTGTTTATGTACGACTGGATGCGGAACTGGGTGTATGCGGTGCGGCTGGACGAAAACCAGAACTACAAACGAATGGAAGCCTTCATGCCCGCCCGCGGGGATTTTCGCCGTCCGGTTGATATGGAAATTGGGCCGAAAGGTGAGATTTACATGCTGGAATACGGTTCGGTGTACGGTATCGACAACGACGATGCCCGGCTGGTCAAGATTGAGTATAATCCCGGAAATCGGGCTCCTGTAGCCAGCGTAATGGCGCGGGATACCATCGGTCTGGCTCCGCTGAAAGTGGCTTTCAGTAGTCGCCGGAGTTACGATTTCGATGAAGACGATAAACTGAGTTACGAATGGCGCTTTGAGGGTAGCCAGGTTGGTTCGACCGAAGCCAATCCAACCTATACGTTCCAGAAGAACGGTATTTACCACGTCACGCTGAAAGTAACCGACCCGGCGGGGGCCAGTTCCGTGGATACGCTGGAAATCAAGGTCGGAAACACGCTGCCGCAGGTAGCCATCGCCACAACCGACAACAGCACGTTCTTCTTCGCCGGTCAGACGCCGTTCAAATACACGGTAAACGTGACGGACAACGAGGACAAAACGATTGACAAGAAAAAGGTAAAAGTGGCTCTGAATTACATTCCGAAAGTGGCCGGTAACGAGCCGCTGGTGGGGCATCAGCAGATTACGAGCACCTTCAACCTGGGCAAGAGTCTGATGCAGGGCAGCGACTGCAAAGCCTGCCACCAGATCAACGGCAAATCGGTTGGACCGGCGTTTATGGAAGTCTCCAGGAAGTATCGGGGTGATAAGGGTGCGGTAGCGCGGCTGGCCAGCAAGGTGATTACCGGCGGGGGCGGTGTCTGGGGAGAGCACGCCATGAACGCCCACCCACAGCTGTCGAAAGAAGACGCCACCGAAATTGTGAAGTACGTGCTGGCGCTGTCGATGCAGCAGCCGGACGTAACCTTGCCGCAGCAGGGCGCAACGGTGTTGAAGGAACACGTGGGCAAGGAGCAGACGGGCCGCTACATTCTGTCGGCGTCGTACACCGACAAGGGCGGGGCCATTACGCCCCTGACCAGCAGCCAGAGTCTGATATTGCGTCCGGCTAAAGTAGCCGCTGGAGAAGCCGATGAGGTGTACAACATGAATCGTCAGCGCGGACGGCTGGCGGCCACCCGCAACAAGGCGTATTTTGTGCTGAAGGGGGTGGATTTGAAAGGCATCCAGAAGTTGACCTACGAGATTGCGTCGAAAGACCAGGACGGCACGATTGAGGTGCGGACGGGTTCGCTGAAAGGGCCGGTGATCAGCACGGTCAACTACACGGCTACCGGTGCCTGGAACAAAACCACCGAGCTCACCGCCCCGATTCAGAACCCCGGCGGCAAGCAGGATCTCTACTTCGTGTTTGTAAAAGACGACCCGAAAGCCCAGAACATCGGCGCCTTGAGCTGGGTTGCGTTTGAGAAGTAAGTTTAGAAATGCTTTCAATGAAAATCCCCCGTAACCTTCAGATTGCGGGGGATTTTTGTCGTTAAAAAGGTCGGAAAACAACCGGACGGTTTTTTCAGTAATTCAGTTTCGCCAGGTAGTCGAAATCATACTTGGCGCTTTCCATGGCGGTTTTCGGGTATTCTTCCTGTTCGACAAAAAAGTACTTCATGCCGTATTTATCCATGCTTTTGAGCATTTTCAGGATGTCGATCTGGCCTTTGCCAAATTCCGTACTTTCCTTGGTCTTTCCATCCATGTCTTTCAGGTGCCAGAGCGGAAAACGGCCCGGATATTTCTCAAAATACTTGATTGGGTCGTTGCCCGTCAGGATGGCCCAGCCCAGGTCCATTTCCATTTTGACCAGATTCTTGTCCGATTTTTCGATCAGAATGTCGTACAGCACCTTGCCGTCTTTTTTCTCAAACTCGTAATCGTGGTTGTGGTAAGCAAACACCAGGTTTGCTTTTTTACAATCTTCAGCGGCTTTGGAGAACAGATCGGCGCAACGCTCATAATTGGCGACGGTTTGCCCCTCCGAGGGCAACGACGAACACACCAGGTAGGTTTGTCCGGCTTCGGCGGCCATGTCGACCGAGCGCTGCCAGTCTTTATCGATGTGCACGTGACCGCTGCGGACGTTCATGCCCAGGTCGTTGGCCACTTTCTTGATTTCTTTTGGCTGCAAACCGTAGAAATTTCCCTTCACGCTCCGGGCCGATTCAAGTTCCTTGTAGCCAATTTTGGCCAGTTGTTTCAGCGTACCCACGGCATCTTCCAGCATTTCTTTCCGGACGGTATACAGTTGAATGCCCACATTCTTCACTTTGGCGGCCTGGGTTAACGTAGGTAGAAAAAGTGCACCGGCGGCCAGGCTGCCTGATGCTTTCAGAAAATCGCGTCTTGTTGTCATGAATGAGTAGAATACGAATTAGTTACCAAAGATAGGCGATGAGGCAACGACGTTACCATTTTTTAAACACAAAAAACACCGCCAGCACAATCAATGCAAAGCCGACAATGTAATTCCATTTCACTTCTTCTTTCAGGTAAAAAACGGCAAAAGCGACAAAAACCAGCAGACTGACCACCTCCTGGATTGTTTTGAGCTGGAAAGCATTAAATTGATAGGAGCCAATCCGGTTGGCCGGAACAGCCAGACAGTACTCCAGGAGTGCAATGAGCCAGCTGATCAGAATGACTTTCCACAATGATTCTTCCTTGTAGCGCAGGTGCCAGTACCAGGCAGTGGTCATGAATAAATTGGAAAACAGGAGCAAAACGACGGTTCGCATAACGGTTTTTCAAAAGTGTTTCAGAAGATAGGTAGCTAATGGGGCTGCCGAACGGAAACCCGGTGTAAATCTCTGCGAACTCCGTGGGAAAACCATAACCTCTGCGCTTTTTTACGGTTATCTAAATCGTGAAGCCTACTTTTGATTTAACCCTGGTTTTGAGTCGGGTGGAAGAAGCCATCCGACCTTATCCGAAGGCCGCTATGTTCGACCTGTTCGAGCGCGGGTATTCGACGGTTTTTGAGCAGTTAATTTCGTGCATCATCTCCATCCGAACGCTGGACGAAACCACCATTCCGGTTTCTTTGCGGCTTTTTGAAGTGGCCCGAACGCCCGAACAACTGCTGGAGCTTAGTCCGGAAGCGCTGGCGAAACTCTTGTACGGAACGCAGTATCCTGAGCAGAAAGCCTACACGATGCTGGGCATTGCCAGGCGGGTGGTGGAGGAATTTGGCGGGCAGATTCCCGCCGACTTCGAGACATTGACTTCGTTTAAGGGTGTCGGCCCAAAATGCGCCAACCTGACACTGGGCGTTGCTACCGGTCAGGCAGCCATTAGTGTCGATATTCACGTCCACCGCGTTACCAACCGATGGGGGATGGTCCGGACGGCGCAGCCGGAACAAACGCTGAAAGCCCTGGAAAAGCAGGTGCCGGTGGAACAATGGATTGACATCAACCGGTTGCTCATGCCGTTTGGCAAACACATTTGCACCGGCACTTTACCGCGTTGTTCTACCTGCCCGGTATTGGCGTATTGTGAGCAGGTGGGCGTGACGAAACACCGCTAAGAGTAGTATAATCTACTGTTTTGCATTACGAAGTCTATCCTGTTCGAACTAATTGTCTTCTGAACGTTATAGCTCAAAATAGCCTTATTCATGTCGAAAAGTTTTGTATAATTACTTAGCGTAGTCAACTTTACAGGCAACAATGAAAAGGGCTGTACTCGTATTTTTCCTTGCTTTCACTAGTGCGTGTTTCAAGGAGGAGAATCCTGTTTTGCCAATGTTTACTCAGACGGGACAGAATACATTTGGGTGTATGATTAAGGACCAAGTTTGGGTGCCGAGGGAAAGTATGAATATTTTTGCTCTACAGGCAAGACCTGGTGCTTCTTATCATCCACGGGCTGGAAGATTATACATTAGTGCCAGTCAAACTAGCCAGGATAACAAAAGAAGCGGTTTCCTGTTGAATTTTTATAGAGATTCGACGGGGGTATTGTTGCCTGAATTTCAAACCAGTTGGGGGGAAAGGAATACGTTTTATTTTGATGATTCTGGCGCGTATTATGCCGAACCTAATTTTTCGGAGATAACAATTAGTAAGCTGGATACACTTCGAAATATTGTTTCGGGTACATTTTCAGTATCGTTACGCAATACGAAAACGAATCAATCATTGAAAGCAACAAACGGTGTCTTTGATTTTAAATTCAAGAAAATAGAATGATAGTTGCTTGGTGAAAGAGTGTTGCTCCCCTGCGTCAACGGCTTTTTCTGACAGGTTTGAAAAAGGAATTCGTCTGATTTATTTACGCATTAAATGCTATTTTTTATCGTTGCGATGAAGGGGCATTCTAATGTCTGAAACTTCGCTACTTACCGCAGCCACGCCCAGCGGGTTGCCCAATCCAGCAGGACGGTGCTGCGCCATTTCAAAACCGTTTGGGCACCCTGTTTGATGCCGTCAAAGAGAGCCGGGTCAGCGCGGTCGGTGTACCAGTGGGTGCCTAGCCGAAAATCTTCCGGTCTGCGTTTCCCTGGCCAGGTGTTGTTGACCACCAACTGCCCGGTTTGTTCCGGAAAGTCCGGAATAGAGGAACTGATCCGATACGTCAGCGTTTCGGTTTGCTTGGGCGAATACCGGACAACGTAATGGCCGTTGCCGAGGTAATGGCCCGGCCATTTTTGCTCACCCATCTGCGCCTGAACGGCCATCGTAAAACAACTGGAATCAGCCGGGATATCAATAAGTGGCCCTTCGAAATGGAATTCCAGTACCGAATACACCCGTACGGTATCGGATAGGCTCGTGTTGCGCTTGAATACATGCCGCGGACTGTGGGCGAATTTTTCAAAACTGCCACCCCAGTTTTCGCTGGTCGGATTGGCGGGGTCGCTGTTCATCAGATAGAGCAGGGAAGGTGTATCGCCCATTTTGATGTGGCCCTGGTAATACTTTTTAAAATCGGTGCCCATGTGTCCGGCCCCGTGGATATACCGTTCATAATAATGACGGTTGGTGAGGCTATCCGGAACGCCGTTGGATGAAAACAAACCGAAATACGAGCTGTTGGCTTCGATCAGCCACAGGTTGGGAAACTGGCTGGCGATGTAGGCATAGCTATTGACACTCCATTTTTTGTTGGGGCCACCGATCCAGTAGACCCTGATCTTACTTTGGATTTCGGGCGCGTCGTGCAACGCCTGAGCCAGGTCTTCCAAACCGCCCCAGACCAGCACCCAAAGCGGTTGCGAGCTTTTTCTGTTGGCGCATTGGATGATCCATTCCGATCCTTCGGTCGCCGTGGTGTAGCCTTTGTAGGGAGCCGCCCCGTGCTGGCCCTGTTTGCAGACGGCCCGCAGGGCATCCGGGGATGGGTAATCGTTCTGGTGTTGCTTTAATTGGGGAAGGTCCTTTTCGTACAAGTCAATCAGTTCGAGGATGTTTTGCGTAGAACCGTTGCCATAGGAGGGAGACGAAATCAGCCCTTCGGTCTGAAACAGGTTGCTGTACATCAGGAAATGAATCATTGACTGATTGTCGTCCGGGTCGGTTCCGCCGATGTCGGTGCTGATGAGAACCCGGGGCTTAACCCGGGGAGAAGGCTGGGCGTTGAGTGCCAGAGCAACCAGTACCAGTACGTGCATCAGGAACACTTTTCTCATACGGAATTTCGGCGGGAACAGTCGCAACCGGTTGGCCCGAAATCGGGCGTTTCACTGAAAGAGACCTCGCGGTTTATTAATTGCTGTACGGTTTTGTTAAATCAGGGCGATCGTGATTGTATAAAGACTTTACGGACCGGCGTATACTGATGCAGATAGTGGGTTTGTCAAAAGGGTATTTCACGCGAAAATTCCCCTACTAAATTAGTTTGTGAGTTTTTTAGCCCGTTTCTTCGCAGGATAGGAACTATGTATCCGCGCTGGCGTGTAGTAAACGTGTTATGAGGAAGAAATTGAAGAGACAATACCGCATTGCCAAATATGTACTTTATCGCGAAACCATTCTAGAACCGCTCGACCATGTCTGGACTTTTATAGGCACCTTCGTCGCCATTGCTTCCATTGGATTATTGCAACAGGCTGATTTTTCCCGGCAGGATAGTGTTTTTCTGATTGGCTCATTCGGGGCCTCCTGTGTATTGATTTTCGGTGCCACAAACAGTCCGCTGGCGCAGCCCCGCAACCTGATTGGTGGCCATCTGCTGGCTTCCGTCATCGGGGTGGCGGTTCACAAGCTTTTTCCGGACCAACTCTGGTTATCATCGGCTCTGGCCGTTTCGCTAACGATTGTTGGGATGCAGATCACCAAGACGATGCACCCACCGGCGGGTGCCACCGCTTTGATTGCAAACATTGGTTCGGAAAAAATCACCAACCTGGGTTTTTATTATACCCTTACACCCGTTATGTCGGGCGTTATGATTCTGTTTCTCACCGCCATTGTTATCAACAACATTCCTTCAAAACGTTCGTATCCGGTGAAGCCGCTATCCTGGACCCGGTTGTATCGAAAACGGATGCGGTCGATCATCCGCTGGCAATCAGAACGAGTCATGAATGGCGAAAACCGTTGACCCAGGTAGGAGAGACGGAGGGCGATCAATAGGTGTCGATAAGTTCTACCCGGGCATTGGCCAGATGGTCGGTGATGGGTACCTCGCAGGATAGACGGCGAAAACCGTCGATTTTGACAACGCAGGTGCCGCAGCTACCCATCCCGCTGCACAGGCCAAATCCGGGGATAAAAAGTACATCGGAGATCAGGCTCATCAGCGAGGGATAGTGATGCCGATGGGTTTGCACCGGCACGTCCCGTTGCTGGTAAATAAGTGTAAAATGAATGGTTTCCGTCGGCGAAGTCATCCGTGCAAATAAACTATTTATTGGCAGAAACCGGGTCCCGGTAGGTAAACCACTTCCACGAAATTTGTAGTTGGGCAGTCAGAAGTAATAAAAAGCCCACCCACAGGCCGGCAGAAACCACAAACAGGCTGTAAAAATAAGCAGGCAGGCTATCATTCAGAAAACGGTTCAAAATGGGTTCGGTTACCAGGATGGTTTCCAGAGCGACGAAAAATCCGATGCTGCTTTTGAGTGCGAAATCCGAAACCGTCAGATGCTTATCCTGGATCGCCTTGCCGAACAAAAAAAAGCTGATGACGCCGATAAATACCAGATGCAAATAGGCAATCACCAGCGAACGTTGTTCATAAGCCCATTGGGCAGCCCAGGGCAGCGCCGACGCCGTTTGAAGAAGGAGTTTGAGGATAAAAGCCAGCCAGGCCAGTCGGTAAAGGGTAAACGTCCACGGTTGGAGGTGTTGCCGGAAAGTAGCCCGACGTTGCCAGAGCCACCCGGCCAGCCAGCCGCCTGTTCCCAGTTGCAGGATTGCAGAAAAAGCTCCGAGCGCCCAAACAAGCTCCGGTGGATCGGTCCAAAGCGCTGAGAGGCTGTAACTGCTGCCGCAACTGATCACCCAGGCGACTAACCCGTATCGGCGAATCGGATCGGGGAGAACCACTTTCCAGCGTTCGAGTTGCCGCATGAGCAGCGCCAGAATCCCGAATACAAACCAGCCGTTGTACAGAAAATGCAGGTAAAAATAAAGGGCAAGGTTGTAGGCGTTGGAATGGGCCAACCCTTTTGCTTTCAGAATGCCCACTGCGTAAGGCCCCAGCGTCGATAAAAACAGAAAGCCGACTCCAAACCGTAGCAGCGTAGCCGAAAAAGTTTGGTCAGGACGGAGGTGCCGCCAAAGCTTGATGCCGATGCCGTAGGTAAGCCAGACGTGCAAGGTCGAGAAAAGAATGGACCCCGCTGCATAGCCCTGGATGGGGAAAAGTGCCAGCATTCCGGCCACTGAAAGTTGCAAGGCCAGCCACCAGTGCCGGTAGGTCCGGGCTTCTTCAGGAGCGACGAACTCACTCCAAATAGCTGTCAGTAAGGCATTGAATGCCCAGCCCAGCAAAACCACGTGCGAGTGGGCGTGTAGCCAATTCATATAGTTGAACGCTTCGACGGGCCAGAGGACCAGCATGCGCAGCCCCATTCCGATGGCACCCGCCAGGACCAGCCAGACCAGAGCCATTCGCCATTGCAGGGTAAAAACAGACGTGCGCAAGACGTCCTGATGGCGGGGCTGGGGAGGTTCTGTAAGCGTTTTCATACCGGTTTTTCGGAGATATTTCCGAACCCAAAGGTCGAAGTACGTTACTAAGCTACTCGACCAGGAAAGTTATCGTCAAAAATAGCGGAAGCCAGCTTTCCTGCCGTTGACCAGCAGTAGTAGCCAAGGATGATTTCAATCAGTTTTGGGGTACGGTTTATAATCTTAACGAAAGACTTGTCTGCCATTAGGGCCTTGATTAGGAGCCAAGTGGGTCGCGGGGCTGGCCCTTGGTTCACTTTGTTGCGGTTTTCTCTGGAACGCTGACGTTAGACAGAGTTCTGGTGAAAGGAAGCGAAATTTTATACTGACTTATTTAGGCAGAAAGAAACAGAGCCTTATATTTGCCCAGCTTAACACAAGCCAAACTTTAGGGGTGTTCGCCTTCGGGCGGGCTGAGATGATACCCTCTGAACCTGAACAGGGTAATGCCTGCGAAGGGAAAAGTGACTCGTTGGACCAAACCGTACGCGGCTGCGTAGGTGGTTTGGCCATTCATTTTCATCCTCCCCGCTGTTTGGCCGAACCGAAACCGGTTGCCAAATCATGCAAGTCAAACTCAATTCACAACCCGTCGATTGTCCGACAGCCAGTACGCTGCTGGGGCTGCTGCAAACGCTTGGTCTGTCCGACCAGAAAGGCATTGCCGTAGCCTGCAACGACCGCATTATTCCACGCGCCCGCTGGGGCCAGACTTCCCTTCAGGAAGCCGATTCTATCACGCTTATTCAAGCCACTCAGGGAGGATAATTATGAGCCAGAAAACTGAAAAACAGCCTGCACCGCAGTCCATCACCCGCGAACCGCTGACGGGATCGCGCAAAATTTACGTACCTGGTCAATTACACAACATTCGCGTGGCAATGCGCGAAATCGTCGTTTCGGATACCGTCAGCCACCTCAACGGCCCGGAAATCAGAACCGCCAACGCGCCCGTTACCGTCTACGACACCAGCGGCCCGTACACGGACCCAGCGGTGCCCATCGACCTGCAAAAAGGCTTGCCCCGGCTGCGTGAGTCCTGGATTCGGGAGCGCAACGACGTGGAAGAACTACCGGATTTTTCGTCTGATTACTGCCGCCAGCGTATGGCCGACGCCCGACTGGATTCGTTGCGGTTCGAGCACATTCGTAAGCCGCTGCGGGCCAAACCGGGCCAGAACGTCACGCAATTGCACTACGCGCGCCAGGGAATCATTACGCCGGAGATGGAATACATCGCCATCCGCGAAAATCAGCGCATTGATGCCATCCGAGGGGCTGACCCGCTGAAGGAGCAGCACCCCGGCAACAGCTTCGGGGCCAACACACCGAAAGGTTTCATCACGCCGGAATTTGTGCGGCAGGAAGTGGCCGCTGGCCGGGCCATCATCCCCTCGAACATCAACCACCCGGAAAGTGAGCCGATGATTATTGGGCGTAATTTTCTGGTAAAAATCAACACCAACATCGGTAATTCGGTAGTGACGTCGAGCATTGAGGAAGAGGTCGAAAAGGCCGTATGGAGTTGTCGCTGGGGGGGCGATACGCTGATGGATTTATCGACAGGTAAGCACATTCACGAAACCCGGGAGTGGATTATCCGTAACTGCCCGGTGCCCGTTGGAACCGTGCCGATTTATCAGGCGCTCGAAAAAGTGAACGGCAAGGCCGAAGACCTGACCTGGGAGCTTTTCCGCGATACGCTCATTGAACAGGCCGAACAGGGGGTCGATTATTTCACGATTCACGCGGGCGTTCGGTTGCGTTACATTCCGCTGACGGCCAAGCGAGTAACGGGTATTGTGTCGCGGGGTGGCAGCATTCTGGCTAAATGGTGTCTGGCGCATCATCGCGAAAACTTCCTGTATACCCATTTCGAGGAAATCTGCGAAATTATGAAAGCCTACGACGTGGCGTTTTCGCTGGGCGACGGTCTGCGGCCCGGTTCTATTGCCGACGCCAACGACGCGGCCCAATTTGCCGAACTCGAAACGCTGGGCGAACTGACCAAAATCGCCTGGAAACACGATGTGCAGGTGATGATCGAAGGCCCTGGTCACGTACCGATGCACCTCATCAAGGAGAACATGGAAAAGCAGCTTCAGCACTGCGACGAAGCGCCGTTTTATACCCTTGGTCCGCTGACGACCGACATTGCGCCCGGTTACGACCACATCACGTCTGCCATCGGAGCGGCCATGATTGGCTGGTACGGAACGGCCATGCTCTGCTACGTGACACCGAAAGAGCACTTGGGGCTGCCCAACAAAAAAGACGTCAAAGACGGGGTGATTACCTACAAGATTACCGCCCATGCCGCCGATCTGGCCAAGGGGCATCCGGGGGCGCAATACCGCGACAATGCCCTGAGCAAAGCCCGCTTCGAATTCCGGTGGGAAGACCAGTTCAACCTGTCGCTGGACCCCGACACGGCCCGATCTTTCCACGACGAAACGTTGCCCGCCGAAGGGGCCAAAATTGCCCATTTCTGTTCAATGTGCGGCCCGCATTTCTGCTCGATGAAGATCACGCAGGATGTCCGTGCGTATGCGGAGCAGCAGGGATTAGCCGAAGCGGATGTGCTAGACAAGGCGATGGAAATCAAAGCGAAGGAATTTGTGGAGCAGGGCGCTCAGATTTATCAATAAGCCGAAAAATGAGCATGAATAGTAGTCGATTACAGTACATCACCACCTCCCCCGAACAGGCCGACGCAGCTTGTCGGGCGGGGGTAGACTGGGTGCAGTTGCGGATTAAAAACCGCAGCGCAGCCGATTGGAAGGCGCTGGCCCTCGAAACGCTGGCCGTTTGCCGCCAGTACAACGCCCGGCTGATCATCAACGATAACGTGGCCCTGGCCGGTGAAATCGGTGCCGATGGGGTTCATGTCGGGACAGAAGACCTGCCCGTGGCCGAAGCCCGGCGGTTGCTGGGGCCTTCGGTGATCATCGGCGGCACGGCCAACACCCTGGAGGACATTCGAGCCCACCACGCTGCCGGAGCAACCTACATTGGTCTCGGGCCGTACCGATTCACGAATACCAAGGAAAAATTAAGTCCTATTCTGGGCCTGGAGGGCTACCAGGCCCTAATGACGGCCTGCGCATCCGAAGGGCTTTCGCTGCCGATCATCGCCATTGGTGGCATTGAGGTGGCGGATGTACCGGCGCTCCTTCGGGAAGGGGTACACGGCATTGCCGTTTCGGCGGCTATTACTCGCGATCCCCAACGTCAGGTGCCCGCCTTCTGGCAGGCCATTCAAACGGTTACACCCTATTCAACGCTGGAAAAACAATGAACGACCTTCTTTCTCAACCCCTGCAAATTGCGGATAAAACCTTTTCGTCGCGCCTGTTTACGGGCACCGGAAAATTTAGCTCAACCGACCTGATGGAAGCGGCTCTGCTGGCGTCCGGCTCCGAACTGGTGACGGTGGCGCTGAAACGCGTTGACCTGGCCAATAACAACGACGACACGCTGCTGCACCTGAAGGCTCCGCACCTGAACCTGCTGCCCAACACCTCCGGAGTGCGCACCGCCCGTGAAGCTGTATTTGCCGCCGAACTGGCCCGCGAAGCACTCGAAACCAACTGGCTCAAACTGGAAATTCACCCTGATCCGCGCTACCTATTGCCCGATCCCATCGAAACGCTGAAAGCCGCCGAAGAGCTGGTCAAGTTGGGGTTTGTCGTATTGCCCTACATCCACGCCGATCCGGTGCTGTGCAAGCGGCTCGAAGCGGTTGGTGTGGCCGCCGTGATGCCGCTGGGGGCGCCCATTGGCTCGAATCGGGGGCTGCGAACGCTGGATTTTCTGGAAATTATCATCGAACAAAGCCAGGTGCCGGTGGTCGTGGACGCCGGGCTTGGTGCCCCGTCGCACGCGGCTGCCGCGATGGAGTTGGGGGCCGATGCGGTGCTGGTCAATACGGCCATTGCCGTAGCCGATAACCCGGTGCAGATGGCCGTCGCCTTCAAGATGGCCGTCGAAGCGGGACGGCTGGCGTACGAAGCCCGGTTAGGGGCCGCTTCCCCGACCGCCGTAGCGAGTAGTCCTTTCACCGCTTTCCTGGAAGAATAACGATGTTTAGCGAATTACTGGAAAAATATAACTGGTCGGAAAGCCAGCGGGCCATCGAGACAAAAACTGCGCGGGATGTGGAAATGGCGCTGGCCCGCACTGACCGGACGCTAGCTGATTTTCAGGCCTTGATTTCGCCAGCCGCATCCCCGTATCTGGAAGAAATGGCCCGCCAGAGTCACCGCCTAACCCAGCAGCGGTTTGGCAAAACCATGCAGTTGTACGCCCCGCTGTACTTGTCCAACGAGTGCCAGAACATCTGCACGTACTGCGCGTTTAGTGTGGATAATAAAATCCGGCGACGAACCCTGACCGATGATGAGATTCTGCGCGAAGCCAATGCGTTGAAAGCGATGGGCTATCAGCACGTTCTGCTCGTGACGGGGGAGGCCAACCAGACCGTCGGGGTGCCGTACCTGAAAAACGCCATTCGGTTATTGCGCAGCCGGTTTGCCCACATTTCGATGGAAGTGCAACCACTCGACCAGGCCGCCTACGAAGAACTGATTCCGGAAGGACTGCATACGGTGCTGGTCTACCAGGAGACGTACGACCGCGACAGTTACAAGACTCACCACCCGAAGGGGAAAAAAGCCAGTTACCGCTACCGGGTCGAAACCCCCGACCGGCTGGGCCGCGCGGGCATCCACAAGCTGGGGCTGGGCACCTTGCTGGGGCTGTCGGACTGGCGCACGGACAGCTTTTTTACGGCCCTGCACCTGCATTACCTGGAACGTACGTATTGGCAAACCCGCTACAGCCTGTCGTTTCCGCGTTTGCGGCCCATCGACGTGCTGGGCGCGGAGGGGGTAACGTCCCGGGATTTTGGCAACTGCCTGACCGACCGAGAGTTGGTCCAACTGATTTGCGCCTACCGGCTATTTAGTCCCGAAGTCGAATTATCGCTGTCAACGCGTGAAAGTCCGACCTTCCGCGACCACGTTATTCGGTTGGGAATCACCAGCATCAGTGCGGGGTCGAAGACCAATCCGGGCGGGTACGTCGTGGAGCCGCAGTCGCTCGAACAGTTCGAAATATCCGACGAACGTTCCCCCGCTGAAATGGCCGCGGTGATTCGGCGGGCCGGTTACGAGCCGGTTTGGAAAGATTGGGACGCCAGCTTAATGACCGTACATCCATGACCGAGATCGAACAGGAACGATACAGCCGCCATTTGCTCTTGCCCGAAATTGGGCTGGCAGGGCAGGAAAAGCTGAAAAGGGCCCGGGTGCTGGTTATCGGCGCGGGTGGGTTGGGCTGCCCGGTGTTGCAATACCTGACCGCTGCCGGAATTGGGACGATTGGCGTGGCCGATGGTGATACCGTCGCCCTGAGCAACCTCCAGCGGCAGATTCTTTTTTCGACCGCCGACGTGGGCAAGCCCAAGGCGCAGGCGGCAGCCACCCGCTTACGGGAGCAAAATCCGCTGATAACGATTCAGGCTCATTCGGATTTTCTGACAGTTGAAAATGCGCTGGACTGGATTGCCGGTTACGACGTGGTGGTGGATGGTTCGGACAATTTTGCCACCCGGTATCTGGTCAATGACGCCTGCGTAATGCTGAACAAACCGCTGGTGTTTGGCTCGATTTACCGGTTTGAGGGGCAGGTGAGCGTGTTCAATGTCGGCGATGGCCCCACGTATCGCTGCCTCTATCCCGACCCGAGCGATCTGCCTGCCTGCGCCGAAGCGGGTGTTTTGGGGGTGCTTCCGGGCATTACGGGCTGTTTGATGGCTAACGAGGTGATCAAGCTGGTGACGGGTACGGGCGAATTGCTGAGTGGCAAACTGCTGGTTTTTAATGCGATGAAGATGCACTTTCAGACCTTCACGCTGGCGGCTGATCCGGTGAATAAAACAGTCACGGAATTGTCGGCGGGTCTTTCGGTATGTGCTTCGCCGGTTGTGGAAATTACCCATGCTGAATACCGGAAGCGGCTAGCTCAGGAGCCTGATCTACAATTGATTGATGTACGCGAACCGGAAGAAGCCGCCCGCCGAACATTGGGAGGACTGTTGATTCCTTTGCGCCAATTGTTAGCACAACCGACGCTGATCCCGCCTGATCAGCCCATTGTTATTTATTGCCAATCGGGCGTACGAAGCCGGAAAGCGGTGGAGTTTTTGCAAGCGCACGGTTTTCAGCGGGTGGTCAGCTTAAAAGGAGGCATAAGCGCCGCACCCGTTTAAGCAAGTTGCTGAACCAGCTGCCGCACGGCTTGAACCGGGTTCGGACTTTCCCACAGAGCGCCCAGGACGGCCGCTCCGTCGAAACCGGCCCGCTGCACCTGGGCAATGTTTTTCGATTGAATACCGCCCAGGCCAATCAGTTTGGGTAATGATTCGGTGGATCGACGGAGCGTTGCGAGCTGATTGACCTGTTCATCCAGCGTCAGGGTCGGGCCGTAGCCGGGTTTGCTGATACTTGGAAAAATTGGGCTGTAAAACACCATCTCAACGCGTCCGGCCAGCGCGGGCCAATGGGTCAGGTCGTGAATACTGGTCGAAAAAGCCCGGTTGCCGGAAGGGGCCTGCTGCCGAGTAGTTTCTTTCCAGTGAAGCTGAAAATCGGTATCGGACCACGGAAAAGTCAGGAGCAGTTGCGTCTGGTAGGGTCGCAACGTTTCGCTTTCTAACTGACGCCGTAGCTCCGCCGAATCGGGTTGGCGAACGTACAAATACGAAAGTCCGGCATGGAAGAGGGCGGGAATCAGGTTCCAAAATTGATCAGGAAGGACCGATGGGGTAATGCCAATAAGTTGAAAAACCATCTGTAAGACAATGTTGGGCGCAATGCTATGAATAAAAAAAAGCCGGTTCTCATGAGATTGCTAGAGGGCCAACGGTTTTTTGCCTTTGGGTTGCAGCAAATTATTTACCTGCAACTTGAAGAGTGCGGGCCAATTTTTACCGGTGACATACAGCGCCTTTTCTTTTGGATGGTAAGCAATCCCGTTCAATACATTAGCCTGCGGGTCCGCCAGGTTTTTCGGAACGATCTTTTCTAAATTTAACTCACCGACAACTTTCCCCGATTCCAAATCAATCTGAACGATGCGATTCGTTTCCCAAACGTTCGCTAAGACGAAACCGTTGACATACTCCAGTTCATTGAGCTTTGCTACAGCTCCGTGATCATCGTAGACATATAAAAAACCGATTGGCTGAAAATTTGGGGTATAGAAAAACAACCGATTGGTGCCATCACTCACAATCAGCGTAGTGTCTTGGTGCGTCATGCCCCAACCTTGGGTTGGATAGGAAAAGGTCTGATCATGCTCAAATCCCAGGGTGTAGCGAAAGCATTGGCCCGACGTCCAGGTTAATTGGTAAATTCGATCCCCAACGATGGTAATTCCTTCGCCAAAATACTGCGGTGGTAGCGACGTTGATTGAAGGCTAGCCCCCGTGGATACGTCAATTCGCATTAGCCTGGATTGGCCATTCAAGCCCGTGCTTTCGTACAGGGAGCCTTTATAAAACTCCAGGCCCTGTGTAAAACTGGTGGATTGGTGGGGGAGCGTCGTGACTACCTGATAGGACAGTGGCTGAGGTTTCGTATCAGACCGAATTTCAACGGCCACTGTGTCGGAAACAGGAAGCTGTTGGGTGGTCATTCCGTTGATCACCAGTTGATAGACACCAACCTTTGAGACCGTGATGGGTACTTTCAGGAGCAGGCTATCAGGCTGAATCGGTTTTACGGACGCCGTATCGAATCGTATATCAATCTGCGTAAGTGCCTGTTCAAGGGCAATTACGATGGTGTCGCCGGTGGCATAAACCGTCTGGGAAAGTGAGGCCACGGAAGGGGTAAGCAAGGCTGGCGAGTCGTCGACAGGTTTCTTTTTGGGTTGGCAGCCTATTAGCAACCAGCCTACTATTCCAAAGACAAGAACTTGTAAACGAGGTGTCATTCTTTTCGTCGTTTGCTAAAAGTATAAAAAAAGCCCTTCCAATTGGCAGAACGGCGTAAAACCGTGCTGGCCGATTGGAAGGGATGGCGTGTTGTTGTTTACTGTCTGGTCCGGGTGAAGCTGATTTTACTGAAGGGCCACCAGGCGAGTCGGTTGGCTGGGTTGGTGGGTCGCCAGGGTGACGGTTTGAGTGGATGAATCAACGCCGTTGCTGATCACCACCTGGTAGACCCCGTCGGGCAGGTTGCTGACATCGAGCCGTAGCCGGGCACCCGGCTGGCGTTTGCCGATCTGCTGTGCGAAAACATCCGAGCCTGCACTATTTTTGAGTGCAACCACCACCGGGCCACCAATTTGTTTATCGACGGAAATGTGCAGTTTACCGTCAACGGTCGTGTACATAGCACTTTGAAAGGCAGCGGCTTTCTGTGGCCGACCGATTGGCTTGTGGGTTTCGGCCTGCGTTGCGGTGAAGCTAAAAACCGTCAGGGTGAAGGCTGCGAACAGGGTGTTGATCAGGGTTTTCATGGCGTATAATGTTTTTGTTGTTTCGATTGGGTGAATCCGTTTTGGATGAGTCAAAGGTCGGCAGACGGTCGGGAA
The DNA here is from genome assembly GCF_054780515.1 of Larkinella harenae. Lineage (NCBI taxonomy): Bacteria > Pseudomonadati > Bacteroidota > Cytophagia > Cytophagales > Spirosomataceae > Larkinella > Larkinella harenae. The sequence goes on from NZ_BAAGWE010000001.1 coordinate 2,099,065, forward strand.
AAGGCTGTCACAAATGAGTCAATCGCTGTCACTTTTGGGAAATGGGCGGGAGAAAGGCTATCGGAAGGAAAAAGGTGGCTACTACGGTTTTATCGGATGTGACTAGGTTGTTTTTACACGTGCCAACCTGTATCTTCCGGTCGCAGTCCCGGCTGTATTTTTTATCGTATTCCTAAAAACCGTAGCGATGCTTTACTACACGCAACTCATCTTTATAAAGGAAGGACATGAAGCTACCTTTCATTCCTTCGAAGAGCACGTTTTGCCTTTGCTTCAGCGGCATCAGGGTGAGTTGGTATACCGCATACGGCCCGCGATGGACTCCGTACTGACGACAACTTTAGGCTATCCTTACGAAATTCACCTGGTGAGTTTTTCGGATCGGTCCCATTTTGAGGCTTATCGGGACGACCCACAGCGCCTGCAATACCTGCCTTTGAAAGACGAGTCGGTGGAACGGGTGATGCTCATCGAGGGCAACGCTCTCTAGCAGGTGTTGACCGGATCCACGCAATTTGCAGCGGTTTAGCTCCCGCCAACATGCTAGCCCATTCAGGCAATCGGGCTGTTCGCAACGGTGCGGAATCCCCGATCTCCGTCATGATAAAAATGAGTAATTTATTGGTTTGTCAGACTAAAAAATGGCACGGTTTTTACTCGTATTTACTTGCCAGATAAAGAGGCTGATTTTTTAAATGATTAGCTGTTAGTTAATTAGTTTATATTTGTCTTTTGGTGAGTGAATGCCGCAGATTCAATTGTCGGATTTAAGCTTGAGGTGTTTTAAATGATGAGTGCAATAATGTTTCCCTTTTCCGGAAAATTGGTAGTTTACACTTCAAGACATCTTTAAATATGATCAATCGACACGACGAGGCCCAGCGAATAATGGCCTTGAAGAGATATCATATTCTCGATACGCTGCCCGAAAAGGAGTTTGATCAGTTAACCGAACTAGCTTCCGTGATATGCGATGTGCCTACTGCGCTGATTTCCCTGATTGATGAGCAGCGGCAATGGTTCAAGTCTTCCTACAACTTTGAAGACCGCCAAACGCATCGTGACATTGCCTTTTGCGGGCATACCATCTTGCAGGACGATATCCTGGAGGTAAAAGACGCGCTCCAGGACAATCGCTTCCGCCAAAATCCGCTGGTACTGGGAAAACCACACATCCGTTTTTACGCTGGCCACCCCCTGACGGACCCGGCGGGGTTTAATCTGGGCTCTATTTGTGTTATCGATCAAAAACCCGGAAAGTTGACCAAAAGCCAGAAGAAAAATCTGAAAATTCTGGCGGACATTGCCGTGGGGCTCATCGTAAAACACCGCGAAAAACTGGAGCTTCAGCAATTCAAGCAGCTTTTCGAACTCTCCAACGACTTGTTGTGCGTAGCAGGAACTGACGGTTTTTTCAAAGAAATCAATCCGGCTTTTCGAAGGGTGCTGGGCTGGGACGAAACCGTTTTATTACGTACCTCCATTTTTGACCTGGTTCATCCGGAAGACCTTCCTGCTATCCGCGAAGAAATCTTCCGGTTGGCGCAGGGGCAGCAAAGTATCAATTTTGAACCGCGCTTCCGCTGCCAGGATGGCTCCTACCGAAACCTGCAATGGGTGGCTACGCCGGATACCACCACGGGGTTGATCTATGCCATTGCGCGGGATATAACCCTTGAAAAAGAGAAAGAGGCTGCTCTCCAGTATTCCGAAAACCGCTTCCGGTCATTTTTTGAACATTCGCAGGGATTCATGTGTCTGCACGATCAGAACGGACGTTTTCTGCGGGTGAACCAGGCGGGGGCGCGTTCTATGGGCTACGAACCGGAGGACTTTACCCAACTAACGCTTTTTGATATTTCGCCCGCTCAATGGCACGAACAGGTAAAAGACTACCTGTTTGGCATTCAGCAACACGGCCAGGCTAGCGGCTTGATGTACACCCTGCACCGGAATGGCACCACCCAGATCTGGTATTTTAATAATATTCTTGAGGTGGATTCCCAACAGCAGCCCTACGTGATCGGAAATGCCATCGATATCACTGAAAGGCACAAGCTCGAACTGGAGTTGAAAAAGGCCTCCGAAATGCTCGAGCAAACCAATCGAGTGGCTAAAATCGGAGGCTGGGAGGTTGATTTGGTGCGCGAGACGGTTTCGTGGTCGAGTGTAACAAAAGCGATTCATGGGGTTGCTGAAGAGTATGTTCCCAACTTCGACGCAGCGGTTTCTTTTTTCAAAGAACCGTATCGGGCGCAAATCGTGGAGATTTTCCAACGTGCCGTAACGGAAGGGGTGAGTTATGATGTTGAACTTCAGGTTTTTACGGCGACAGATCGACCGGTTTGGGTAAGGGTTATTGGTAAACCGGAATTCAAAAATGGAAAATGCGTTCGGGTGTTCGGCACGTTCCAGGATATTGATGACCGGAAAAAAGCCGAAAAAGAGCTGCTGACCGAAAAGAAGCGGCTGGCTGCTTTTGTCGAACACGCGCCGGCGGCCGTGGCCATGTTTGATAAAGACATCCGGTATCTGGCCGTCAGTAAGCGTTGGCTGGAGGAATACAAAATTACGCAGGATATTATCGGGTTATCACACTATGAAGTTTTTCCCAACATCACCGATAGCTGGAAAAACATTCACCAGCGTTGCTTGCAGGGCGAGGTTGAGAAATGCGAAGAAGATATCTGGCAACCGCCGGACTGGAACTACGAGCAGCATTTGCGCTGGGAAGTCAGGCCGTGGTATGAATACGATGGCAAAATAGGGGGGATCATGATGTTTACGCAGGACATCACCGAAATCTGTTTGCAGCGGGAGGAGTTAAAAAGAGCTAAGTTACTGGCCGAAAACGCCAGCAAGGCCAAGTCTGAATTTCTGGCCAATATGAGCCACGAAATCCGGACGCCCCTGAACGGCGTGATCGGATTTACGGACCTGGTGCTAAAAACCGAACTGGATACTACCCAGCAGCAATATCTGTCTATTGTTAACCAATCGGCCAATGCTTTACTGAGCATCATCAACGATATTCTGGACTTTTCGAAAATCGAAGCGGGAAAGCTTGAACTGGATGTTACCCGTTCGGATATCTACGAAATCAGCAGCCAGGTATCGGATATTATCACGTATCAGGTTCAAAATAAAGGACTTGAAATGTTGCTCAATCTGCCGCCAAACCTGCCCCGTTTTGTGTCTGTCGACGCGGTCAGGCTAAAACAGGTATTGATCAACCTGCTCGGGAACGCGGTCAAATTTACCGAGCAAGGGGAGATCGAACTCAAAATTACGGCCCAGCAACGGGAGCTGGGGCTGGCGTTGTTTCGATTCGAAGTCAGAGACACCGGCATTGGCATCAAACCTGAGATGCAGGCCAAAATTTTTGAGGCTTTTTCGCAGGAAGATCCTTCTACGACCAAAAAATACGGCGGTACCGGTCTCGGGCTGACCATTTCCAACAAATTGCTGGGATTGATGGGAAGCCATTTGCAGCTGGACAGTCAGCCGGGGAAAGGCAGTACGTTCTATTTCGAGCTACCGCTCAAAGCCCAGGAAGGTGATCCGATTGTCTGGCAGGATGTCCGGAGTGTGCGGAATGTATTGATCGTGGATGATAACGAGAATAACCGGATCATTCTCCGGCAGATGTTCTTCATGAAGCAAATACAGGTGGAGGAAGCCAGCAACGGTTTTGAAGCCCTCAACATTCTGGCCGCAGGCAAGACGTTCGACGCCATTCTGATGGACTACCATATGCCGTTCATGAACGGTCTTGAAACGGTTGAGAAAATACGGGGGCATTTTGCAAAATCGCCCGATATCCAACCCGTAGTGCTGTTGCACAGTTCGTCGGACGACGGCGAGATTCTGAAGGGGTGCGAGCAGTTACACATTCGGCAGCGGCTGGTGAAGCCCATTAAAATGCAGGAGCTGTATTTTGCCCTTTCCCGGCTCAAGGAAACCGAGAATGAAACCAGGCCTCCTCAGAAAGCGTCCGTTTCGAATCAACCGGCCGCCAAACTTCCTGTCAAAATCCTGATTGTTGAGGATAATAAGATCAATCAGCTGCTGGCCAAATCCATTTTGAAACGCATCGTTCCGGATGCGATTCTGCTGGAAGCATTGAACGGGCAGGAGGCCGTTGAGTATTACAGCGCCGAGAAGCCTGATCTTATTTTAATGGATGTGCAGATGCCCGTCATGAACGGTATTGAAGCAACCCGGCAAATTCGGGGGCTGGAGCACAACAGCCACGTCCTCATTGTAGCGTTGACCGCCAGCAGTACCGTCGAGGAAAAGCAGAAGTGTGTCGAAGCCGGGATGGATGATTTCATCGCCAAACCGATCGTGGAAGATTCCCTGGTTCAAGTGTTTTCCCGGTGGAAAGTAGGCGCGGAAAAAGAAGCCGAATCGGACCTGCAACCTGTTCTGGTAGACATTTCGGTTATTGAGCGGTTGGCCGGTAACGATCCCGAACTAACGGAGGAATTGGTTCAGGCGGCTAAGGATGAGCTGAATGGCTGGCTAACCGACCGGTTTCCCAAATTACTGGAGGGCGACCTGGGTTTTGTCAAATCGGCGGGTCATCGATTGTATGGCACAACCATCAGCGCGGGCATGGATTCACTTTCTGAACGGGCCCGCCAGCTCGAGTACCTGGAAAAGTTTGATTTCCAGATCGTAGCAGCGCTTGGCGAACAAATCAAAGCGTTGATCCATGCCGTCATTGAGCAGTTAAGCCTCTACCAGAATCAAAAAAAACGCACAACGTAGACGCGATCTTTCCAATAGCCGCCAGCCTGGGCGGTTGGCAAGCATTCTAGAAAATGCTTTTCGTTTTCAGCTTCCTGCTTCCGCATAGGGCAGGCTATCCGGCTATGACCGTTTGGAAACGGAATGAAAGTCTCCGAAGCTGTAAATCACGCACAGCTACATTCTGGGCCACATTCTCACTTGTTCGGGGTATCGCGGACAAAGTCGGTCGATTCGAGTTAGGTTCACAGTAAAGCTTCCTGCTACCGGGCCCGCAGCGGGTCAGATTCTGTTCCGGCTGAGTCTGATAACTTACCAGGGGCCACGGCTTTTTCAAAGGAAATTCACGAATAGGAAAGCTCATCCTGCACCGGATGAGCCCGGTGGAACTGGGCGCTTACTTCAGTATGTAGTATCATGCTTCAATACGTTTATTCTTTTTTGGTATGAGTGAATTACAGGTAAACCAACGTTCGTTAGGCGTTACTTTTCAAAAAGATGGAACTGCCGAGGTCGTCGTATGGGCCCCACGTGCTGACCGGACAGACCTCGTTTGGGGCGATCAAACCCACTGCATTCCCCTGGAAAAACAACCGTTTGGCTATTGGAAGACGACGACCAATCAGCTTAAACCGGGGAATCGTTACCTGTTCAGGATCAATGGTGATACAATGCGGCCGGATCCGGCGTCGCTCGCCCAGCCAGAAGGGGTTCATGGCCCTTCGGAAGCCATCGATACTACTTCTTTTGAATGGCATGATCAGAACTGGGCCAATTATGATCTGGAGGAGTATATCCTTTACGAACTACATACGGGTACTTTCACACCCGAGGGGACGTTTGCCGCCATTGTCAGCAAGTTGGATTATTTGAAGTCGCTGGGAATTAATGCAATCGAGATTATGCCGATCGCCCAGTTTCCCGGTGCTCGCAACTGGGGCTATGATGGCGTATTTCCGTTTGCTGCCCAAAATTCCTACGGAGGGGCCCGGGCGCTCCAGCAGTTGGTGGATGCCTGTCATCAGAAAGGGCTGGCGGTGGTGCTGGATGTGGTTTATAACCACTTCGGACCCGAAGGCAACCACTTCACCGATTTTGGTCCTTACCTCACCAACAAATACTGCACGCCCTGGGGGGATGCCGTTAATTTTGACGATGCCTGGTGCAACGGCGTTCGGCAGTTTTTTGTGGAAAATGCACTCATGTGGTTTCGGGACTTTCACATTGACGCCCTGCGCCTGGATGCCGTACACGCTATCAAAGATTTTAGCACGACGCATATCCTGCAGGAAATCAAACAACACCTCGATCAACTGATGGCGGCTACCGGCAGGCGGCACTATCTCATGGTGGAAAATGACCTCAACGATCCCCGGTTTATTGATCCGCTGGCCGAGCGGGGATTTGGTATGGATGCCCAATGGATTGATGAGTTTCACCATGCACTTCGGGTGTCGGCTGGTGAAGAGCGCAAAGGCTACTATTCCGATTTTAACGGGATTGCCCACCTGGCTAAATCGTACCAGGATGCCTACGTATATGATGGACAGTTCTCTGCCCACCGAAATCGGTTTTTTGGTCAGAAAGCCTCCACTAATCCCGGCCATCAGTTTATTGTGTTTTCCCAAAACCATGATCAGGTCGGTAACCGTATGGCCGGGGAGCGAACCAGTCAGCTGGTGAGCTTTGAGATGCAAAAGCTATTAGCGGCTGCGGTTTTGGTCAGCCCTTACCTGCCGTTGTTGTTTATGGGCGAAGAGTGGGGCGCACCCAATCCTTTCCTGTATTTTGTCAGCCACACAGACCCGGAATTGGCCGAGGCTGTTCGCCAGGGACGCCAGCAGGAGTTTGCCGATTTTCACGGGCAGGGCGAGGTGCCCGACCCTGTGGCCGAAGAAACCTTCCAGCAGTCGAAGTTAGTGTGGGATTGTTTGGACGAAACGCCCCATCAGACGTTGTTTCGCTTTTATCAGGCGCTCATTACGTTGCGGAAAAAACACCCGGCATTGCGCCACCTAAACCGGCAGCAGTTGAAGGTGGTGGCCGACGAAAAACGACAGACCCTCCAGCTATACCGCTGGCACGAAACGCATCATGTTTTATGTTTTCTAAATTTCTCGAAAGAGCACCAAACGCTACCCCTACTGGCTGGTGAGCACGGGCAAAAACTGCTTGATTCGGCAGAGCCAACCTGGCAGAAGGAGTCGGGACTGTCAGTTACCGACACGGCACCATCTGCCCTGGCACCCGCCGAAACCCTGCTTATTCAGCCTGAATCCATTGTTATTTATGGCAGTCCCATTGTCGAACTTTAACCGTTAGTACTGTTATGCTCCGAATTGGTTATCATGCATCCCATGAACAGTTTAAGCCCAGTGTGCTGCTTTCGTATGCCCAATTAGCCGAACAGGCTGGCTTTACGGCCATTTCCTGCTCGGATCATTTTCATCCCTGGAGCGATCAGCAGGGCGAAAGTGGGTTTGCCTGGTCGTGGCTGGGAGCCGCCCTACAGGCTACAAACCTGCCTCTTGGCGTTGTCAATGCACCCGGTCAGCGGTATCACCCCGCCATCATTGCTCAGGCTGCCGCTACGCTGGCCGAGATGTTTCCTGAACGGTTCTGGATGGCCGTTGGGACGGGGCAAGCCCTCAATGAACACATTACTGGTGAGAAGTGGCCCGCCAAAGCCGACCGAAATGCCCGGTTGCTGGAATGTGTAGCGATCATTCGGGCGTTGTGGAATGGCGAAACCGTCTCGCACAAAGGGTTGGTTATGGTGGAAGATGCCAAGCTATATACCCGGCCCGCTGTAAAACCGCTGCTTTTTGGAGCCGCCGTAACAAGCAAAACCGCCGAATGGGTTGGTAGCTGGGCGGACGGATTGCTGACGATTTCGCAGCCGAAAGAACAGTTGCGGGACGTTGTAGATGCCTTCCGGCGCGGGGGAGGAGCAGGAAAACCCATGTATCTTAAAGTTCAGCTTTCCTACGGCCAGAGCCGGGAAACCGCTCAGCAGGGGGCCTATGAGCAATGGCGTTCTAATGTTTTCCCGAATGCCATGCTCACCGAACTCCGAATGCCCGAGCAATTTGCCATGGCGGGTGAGTTGGTGAACCTGGCAGAGGTCGACAAAATGGTGCGCATTTCAGCCGATGTCAATGAACAGATAGCGTGGCTGGCGGAAGACATCGAATTGGGCTTTGAGCGGCTCCTTTTACACAACGTTAACCGGGAACAGCAACGGTTTATTGACGATTTCGGCGGGCATGTTCTGCCCACGCTGTTGAAGTCAACCTGATTTCCGGATGCGGACTTGGGGGTCTTGCATAACTAGAGCCTGTACTTATGAACAATTCGGTTTTCTCATTCTTAACTAACTATGTTCACCGTCGATCAACCCGGGCTCGCCATTGTCTTTTGCCTGTTGACCATGTTGTGTTGGGGCTCCTGGAATAATGGCCAGAAGCTAGTGACCCAGTCGGCTCCCCTGCCGGTCTTTTACCGCGATTATGTCTACGGGATCATCGGTGTGTCCATCCTGTTGGCCTTTACGCTGGGCAATTGGGGTTCCGAAGGCCGTTCGCTGCTGGATGATCTGCGACAGGGCGAAGTGTCTAACTTGCTGCTGGCGCTGGCAGGGGGTGTTATTTTCAATGTAGGCAACTGGTTGCTGGCGGTGGGCGTCAACCGGTCGGGCATTGCGATTGCCATGCCCATCGGAACCGGGCTTTCACTGGCGGTCGGATTGGTGGTCAATTACGTAGCCGAGCCGTCCGGTAAGCTTCCTTTGTTGATTGCTGGCGGTGCACTCGTTTTAGCCGCCATTGCCTGTAGTGCCCTGGCGTATTTGGCCAAAGAAAAAGAGGAGCCCTCGGATGATTCGGATAACTCCGGCATCTGGATTGCCCTGGCGGGTGGCTTGGTGGCGGGGTTTTTCTTCCGCACGGTTTCTTCCGCTATTGCCCAGGACTTGACGAATCCGGAAGCGGGTCTGTTGACGCCGTATTCGGCGCTGCTTTTGTTTGTTGCAGGCATTGGACTGAGCAATCCCTTCATTGAACGACTGGTAAGTCGGTTTGAACTGGCCGGTAAGGAAGACTCACAACGGTCCAAGCCGGGCGTTGGGGTTCGGTTGCGGGCCGTGGGGTTGGCCAGCGGTTCCATCTGGAGCCTGGGAATGCTGGCCTTACTGCTGGGCTCTCCCGAAGCCGGGGATGCGGTATCGTACGGATTAAGTCAGGGGGCTACGATCGTTTCGGTTTTGTGGGGGCTGTTTCTCTGGAAGGAATTTGAAGGTGCCCCGGCCCGGGCAAACCGGTATCTCTGGCTCATGGGACTGGCGTATGTAGCCGGGCTTATTCTGATTATTCTGGCTCGATCGTAGGATTCGCTTGCACTGGAAATGACGCAACAAAACAAACCCGGATTCATTGAATCCGGGTTGTCTGCTAGCCAATCAATCATGGTTTTATGAGATACTTTACCTTAACTCGTAAACGCAGAAGTATGAAGTCGTCTTCGGGAATGAATGAGGCAATGGCCGCAATGTGACACGATTAACGGGTAAATGGTTTTCCACCCGAGAATGAAATAACGCCTTAGAAGTATCAGGTATGAAAACGTACTGTTTTCTGGTAGGATTGCTGCTCAGTAGCCTGACCCTACAGGCCCAGCAAACCCTGTTTAGCGTTCCATCTTCAGATATGACGCCCGCGCACCAGATTTTGGCGCAGGTGCAACTTGATATCAACCGTCAGGAAGTGCGCTCCATGACGACCGTGACGTATGGGTTGGGGCATAACTGGGAAGCCGGTTTAAATTTGTATCATCTCGATTATCAGCGGCCGGAGCATACCTGGTTGCGAAACGATACGACAATCCAGATCCCGTACGCTCCCTTGCTGCTCCTGAATGCCCAGAAAACCGTTGATTTCAACGAAAACCTGCACCTCGGTTTGGGCGGACAAACCGGGGTGAATGTGGCCGTCAGGCATCAAAGCGCCTGGGTTGGCTGGGGGTACGCTAATCTGGGGTGGGATTTTAGCCACCACCATTACAAAGCCGTAGCGGGCCTGTATGCGGGAAATCATCGGTATCTGGCAGACGGCCCGCGTGCAGGCTTTCATTTGGGGCTGGACGCGGGCATCTGGTACGAAAAACTGCACCTGATGGCTGACTGGGCCACGGGCAAGCATGATTATGGCCAGTTGGTGCTGGGGGCTGAGGTGTACCTGGGCAGTCATTTGCCGCTGGCCGTTGGCTGGCGACGATCCAATCAGGATGGGGGACAGGCGCTGGTGGTGCAACTGACTTACTCGCCCCATTGATCTCCTTGCCCGAAGTCCAATCTACTTGTATCGAATGCCGTGCGTGGTAATCCTGCCGCTGGCCGCAGACCACATCCTCACTAGTTGCGCTGGCCAGCAGTCCTTTCCGGACGGGGTCAGTTTACGTATAGAGGTAAAGAGCGTTGCTTTGAATGATTTTCGAATGATCAAAGCCCGGCATTTACCGTACGATTTCTGTAATGGCTGAAGCAGGGAGTGGACGCTGACGCCTACTTAACCCCTTTGATTATGATCTTTCAACGAATTATTGACTTTATTAAACATCAATTTGCCGTTCTGACGGGAAAACAAACCAAAGACCGAACGTACGAAAGTGAACGTAAATTTCCGGATGAACGAGCCGCAAAAGCAGCCTTTGCGGAAGCGAAAAACCGTCTGTTTGATGTGAATGCCTGGTCGGACTTACCCGGCATCAATTCTACGTTTAAACTTCATGATCCGCACGGGCAACCCGTTTCGGAGGTGCGCCCCCAGGTTGGCTATCACATCTGCATCACCATACCCAGCCCGGTAGCTACTGACAATTGGGTAAAGGTAACAGACCTGCAAATAGAAGCCTCGCGCGCATTCTTTAGTGTCCAGCCCAGCGCCGATCCGCGGCAAAAGGAAAAGCAGGCCGAAGGGGTCGTCGATCATTTTTTTGATGAGCGGGCCCGGAGTATTTTTCTGGTTGAACAAGTCGGAAACCGCATCAGCGCCTATGAGTTAGGGCGAAAGGAAAGTGCGAATAATCAGGGAAAACAAGCCGGTGAGCGATCGGTTGCCAACACCCTGGTGGCCGCCGGAGGGTGGGCTTTTTTTCAAGAGTGGCAATGGAAAAAACTCACCGATTACCTGGTTGGGGTTTAAAAGCAGAAATAACTTTCCCGGGCCGGATTCTCACTAGAAGGAACAGCGCGTGCTTGCCGTCGTTACATGGAGTAAACGGCCACTTCGGTTCCATAGACCCAAATTGATATCCGTATGCTAGCAATGAATTACCGCGGACCCCAGCGCGTCCGCGTCAGTCAAAAACCCATGCCCGAAATCAAACACCCGGAAGATGCGATTGTCCGGGTGACCCGCTCCTGCATTTGCGGTTCGGATTTGCACTTGTACAATGGCAATGTGCCCGACACGCGGGTAGGAATGACGTTCGGTCATGAATTTATTGGAGTTGTCGAAGAGATAGGCTCTGAGGTGCATAAAATAAAAGTAGGTGACCACGTCCTCGTGCCCTTCAATATCGCCTGCGGAAAATGCCACTTTTGTCAGCAGGGCCTGTTTGGGAACTGCCACGAATCCAACCCGCAGGCTACGGCGGTGGGCGGTATTTTTGGTTATTCCCACACGGCGGGCGGCTTTGAAGGTGGGCAGGCCGAATTTGTTCGGGTACCCTACGCCAACGTTGGGCCAACCGTCATTCCGCCGGGGATGGACCCGGATGATGCGGTTTTGCTGACCGATGTGGTGCCAACGGGCTACCAGGCCGCCGAGATGGGCGGGATTCAACCCGGTGATACCGTTGTTATTTTTGGCGCGGGACCGATTGGGATCATGGCCGCGCGGTGTTCGTGGCTGTTCGGAGCCGGACGGGTGATTGTTATCGACCAGTACGATTACCGGCTGGAATTTGTGCGCAATTATGCCCCGTGTGAAGCGTATAATTTCAAAGAAATGGATGATCCGGTCGTGTTTGTCAAGAAAATGACGGACTGGATGGGCGCGGATGTGGTGATTGATGCGGTGGGGGCGGAAGCCGCCGGAAGTCCGTTGCAAACCATTACCGGTCGGAAAACGCTGATCCAGGCGGGCTCGGCTACGGCGCTTCACTGGGCAATTAACTCCGTCAAAAAAGGCGGTATTGTGTCGATTGTTGGCGTATACGGCCCGACGGATAACCTCGTTCCCATCGGAAACGTAGTTAACAAGGGCCTGACCATCCGGGCCAATCAGGCATCCGTAAAACGGCTGTTGCCGCGGCTCATCGAGCATATTCAAAGCGGAGTGCTGAATCCCAAAGCGATGATTACACACCGTGTGCCGCTGGAAGAAGCCGCCGATGCGTACCGGATTTTTTCCGATAAGCTCGACAATTGCATCAAACCCGTTCTTATTCCACCATCAGCCCGTATGTAATCATGGAAAATAACCCGAAAAACCCTGCCGCCGACCTGGCGCAGAAATACGCCCACATTAAAGGCTGGGGCATTGATGCCGATCCGAAAAATGATCCTACCTATCCCATCAAACACCGCACGGACGCTGAACAAACGGGGTATAGCTGGGAGCGGCCGACCCAGCAACCGATTGATACCGAGGTGCTCCGCTCCATCGAACGACCGAATGTAAGTGCGGTTTTCGGGACGGCCTCGCCCCCAGCGGGCTTGAGCGGTTCTATCCGCCGGTATGCCTTCAAATACAGCGAATCGGAATACGGCCACTGGCTGCCGTTGATCCTGGCCGACCGTGTCAATGCGGTCGAAGGGATCATTGATGACATCAAGCAGGGGCATGTTCCCAACATCTTTGCCGAAAGAGGCTGGAAAGCCCAGTGGAAACACAATCCGAAAGGTCTCGTTCAGAAAGTTGCGATTGGGGCTGTCGTTACGATGGCCGTGTATATGTGGCTGAAGAATAAAAAGGAAGATTAAAGCAGCTTTCTTTCAGTACCGGAAACGTCGGCAAATGGATTGGCAAAGCAAGCGAGTCCACCTGCCGACGTTTTAATTGCCATAAAACGATAAAAAAATACGCCTGATTTATGGGCGGGCTTCGGTCGATGGTAGCGAGGCTAAAGCCCTAAGAAGGCAGTTCATAAACCGTTCGGGCTCTTCAAAAATAGGACTGTGGGCCGAGTTGACAAACGTAAACAGCCGCTTTTGGGGCGCTTTGAGCTGGTTGAAATACCGCTGGGCAACGGCATACGGCGTTTGGTAATCGTGTACACCCTGAAACAGAACGTAGGGTACTTTTAACTCGGGAGCCGCCGAGGTTAAATCCGTTGCTACAACAGCGGGCCACAAATACCGCACCGACTCCTGAGCTCCCAACGCATAATGAAGTTTGTCGGCGAGGCTATACTCCCGACTAAGTAGAATGCTGCGAATGAAAAGAGGGAAAAAATGCCCCTTGTACATGCCCCCGCCGTACCGGGCGACTAGCTCCCGTTGCCACGTCAGGTAGTCCAGCCAGGCTTCCGGCGGATAGGGCGGACGGCCCTGTCGAATCAGCTTGGCAACCTGCCGTTTGTTTTCGTGCTGTCGGGCTTGCTGAAGTACCCAATCGTAGGAGATTTGTTCGGCTTCCAGCTGCCGGGCAATCTGACTGATGCAAAACAACGCCTGGTATAAGTGAGGGTATTTTTGGACGGTCAGCACACCCAGAAAAGTGCCCCAGGAATGCGCCAGCAGGTAGATTTTAGGCTGGCCAAATCGCCGGGACAAATACCGGCTGACCTGGGCGGCATCGTCTACAAAAGTCTCCACTGTGAAGGGGAACGTGCCGTACTGCCGAAATACGTTCCCCGAAAACGACTTTCCGGATCCCCGCTGATCCCAGTTGACTACCACGAAGTGCTGCTCCAGTTCATGACCCGTCAGCAGCGATAGTTCGGGCAAGCCGGGGCCACCGTGCAGAAACAGCAGAACCGGTTTGGTTCGGTTTGGTCCGCGAATGAGCAGCCACTGTTGGGTGCCATTGACTGTCAGGGGGACCCACTCGGCAATGCTGTTGGGCATTGGTTGACCTTTGGAGTCAGCAATGGGGGAAGTTTTGCCGGTGCTACGCCAGGCAAGATAGCCCAGCCCGATTGCCATTGACAAGAGGAGCATCCCGGCCAGCCAGCTAAGTCCGCGTCGGATTTGTTGTCTCATGCCGAAAACCGGTGCTGAGTTCTTCCTATGGCGTTGGAAAAGGATGAATGCATGGTGCTTGCCGTGGTTTTGAAGTCTGGGCAGTTGGTGAAGAAACGGTTTTACCGGGTAGCGGACGCCGTCCGCTGGGTGATCAGCCCGGCCCCGATTTCAAATACCCCAAAAATGACATGGGGCAAATACACATGTTCGGCAAAGCCGAATAGCCAGGGAGAAGCCGCCATTACCACGCCACTCAGTACATCCATCGTGAGGTGCACCGGAACAGGCAGGCGTCGGACGAGTCCCCATTCGTAATCAGTAAACAGGGAATAAAGGACGGCCATTACGCCCAAAACAACCGGAACCCACTGTTCGGGGCCACGGTTGGCGAAGCCAAATACCCAGGGAGATATCACGAAAAAAGTCCCGGCGATATAGTCTATCATGCCGTGGGTTCGGGTCGAAAGCAGGCGCATAGGAACGGGGGCTAAGATCAGCGTATGGTAAAAAAAGGGGGCAAACCGCATCCCTTCCTCGAAGAATGGAAAATAGCCTGCCCCCGATTCGATCAGGATTGGGCGGCTTTCTGATTGACCTGACCGGTGGCAATGCCAGTCAGTTTTTCATCGGTTGCCTTTTCTTCATCCAGCGTTTGTTGCAGCAGTTCAGCTACCTGATCCTGACCCGCTTGTTGGGCCAGGGTGCGGGCTGTTCCGTAGGCTGCAATTTCGTAGTGTTCCATTTTCTGGGCAGCCCCAATAATGGCCGCATCGGCCAGTTGGTCATCTTCCAGTTGTTCCAGCAAGTCCTGGGCTTCGTCGATGAGGCCCTGCATAGCCAGGCATGTTTCTCCTTCGGGCTCGACCCCCATTTGCTGAGCAATTTGCTCCAGACGCTGCACCTGTTGTTCAGTTTCCCGCTGATGCACCTCAAAAGCCTGGCGCAGCTCCTGACTCGTAGCTCGTTCGGCCAATTCGGTCATGGCGTCGAGCGCCTGGGTTTCGGCCGAGTATAAATCCTGAATCATGTGCTGCATTAATTCCTGCATTGTTTTCATAGCAATTGAAGTATGGATGGAAAAAGATTTTGAATTCACACGGATCAATAAATCGGCCGTTCGCCCCGGTCGCTTTCGAGGTCTATCTGCTTGACCAGCAGCGATCCTAAGCGTGCTGCGTGCAGGCTATCAGCGGCTGCTGTCGGGCCGTGGTGTACCGTGATGTGAAAAACATGTTCCAGATTCAGAATATGGAGGGTGCGGGTTTTGGCATTCCAGACCGCCTTTTCCCAGACTCCCGGAATGGGCTGGCTACCCGCTCTCATTTCGTCGTTGTCATCAAGTTGGGCGCGCGGCACACCGGGTTGTGCCTGAACCTGGGTTGAATCGGTTGGCGCTCCGGCAACCGTCGCCCGGTCTTCCGACGAGCCATCGCCCACTCCACCCATGGGGCTTTCGGCACCGGTTCCTTCCGGGTCTGGGCCGGTATGGGTTTGTTTCCGCCCGCGATCCACCAGGGCCGATGGCTGGAAGTGCCGGTCAAAATAATATTCGGCGTGGAAAATCGATTCGAAAGGCCGCCGGTTGGTCGTTGAAAGACTCACCAGCTTTTTGTTGTTCAACGAGACTTCACAAACGTTATCGTCCTGTGACCAGGTTAGGGCCGTACCCTCTTCAAGCTCAAACAGCGTGTGAAGCGACGATTCGTTGATGTAACCACAGGGTGGACTGTATTGATAATATTCACTCAAGTGCCGGGTGCCGCTGACCTGCCGCCCCAGATTTTCAATCAGGCGGTCGCCAGCGCCCCTGTTGCCGGAACCCGACCCACTGTCTCCACAGGCCAGCATCGTACAGAGAGGAACTAATAACCAGTGCTTTTTCATGGTTTTTGGTGATAAATGGTAAAAAGGAAACTGATTCAAATGAAATCGGGTGAGAACGTTTTTCCGTAAGTGAGGTTTCGGCCCAACGCCATGATAGCGCATTCGGTACCAGAACCGGCTACGGTTTTGGGAATTTTTTACGGCGAAACAGCCGGATGATCATGTATACCACCAGACTGATCGTCACAATCAGCAAGGACACGGGCAGCCAGGTTGCGGCATCCACCCGCCCGTTCTCGGCTAGATAGGTATAAAGCAACACCGCCACGGCGACGGGAATAACGGCTTTCAGAACATCTTTCATCGCTACAAAGGCCATATCGTCAGGGCACCGTTGCCCCCGATGATTGACTAACCCGCCGATGCCGTCAGCGTATTTGATAAATAAGGAAACGGCCCGGAGGTGGGTGCCGTTGCCTTACTTTCAGCGTTACAAGCAGAACGGGTATTGGGATCGTCAGTTTAAAAAAGACTTCTTAACACCCAAATATCCAATTCAATTAAAGATGCGTAGTAAATCCAATTACCCTACGGATTGGCAGGCTTCCACAGAATCGGCGGATATTTCGCAATGGGTTATGGGACTTGCTGATCAGCTAAAACACGCGGTTGATCTGGACGAAGCCCCCCTGCAACTCCAGGATGGTCGGCTGCAAACCGGCCGAACCACCAACTCGTTCTGGCTCTTTTACCAATTTGATACCGGCGGCCGACTGGCCATTCGCACCTGCTTCGATCCCCAGCAGCTACTCGGTTATAAGCTGGTGCGGAAAAGCAAAACCGTTGCCGAGTACCAGATTCAGGGCGCTCTGGGCCAGTTTCGCGTAACGGTAGAAATTCCCGATGGCAGTAGTAGCCTTCTGCATTACACCACCACCTTAAAACCGGATCAGGCGTTTGTCGTCCAGTCTATGCCCCGCGACCTTTACCTGCTCGATAAGCAGTTTAAGCACGATTCCACACAGGGCATGGTGTATGTCACCCAAAGTGGGCCCACCTCCGGGCTGATTTTTGTCTCGCTCACCCAGCCGCAGACTGGCTCACTCTTTTATTTTCAGAATTTCACGGCGCTGAACGATTATTTTCAGGTCACCCAAACCGAACCTACCAACAGTGTGAGCATTCAATGGCCCGAAGCCGGGTTTTCCCTGCCGACGTCCGATCACCCGCTGGAGGCCGGTAAAGAACTCACGCTGTCGGATGCGTATCTTTATCTGGATGCAGGGGTGCCGCAAAATGAGTTCGAAGCTGCGGACCTGTTTCTGGAAGCGTTGGCCTGTGTTTACAAACGGATACCCAAGCCCGACGTTGAGTATTACGATTGGCCAGCCGCGGCCGAGCGAACCATTCGGGCGTTGACCGAATCCCCACACTGCGGTCGGGTAATTCGGAATCAATATTACGTCAATGCTTACGTCGATGCGGATCAGAAGCCGCCCGAAAGCATGGTGCAGCTCGCTATTCTGGTGCCCCTTTGGGAGTATCAGGAATGGGTGGAAAAACCGGTGGAACTGGTGGATCAGCTTCAGAAGAATTTGCCGTCGTTTTACGACAAGCGGCACGACACGTTCATGCGGTGGCTGCCCGGCGGAACGTTCAAGGAAAAAGACCGCAGCGAGGAACAGGACCCCAATAAAATCGACTCCTGGTATTTGTTGCATACGCTGATGAACCTGGGACGCCTGGCTGAAAAAGGGGATGTGGAAGCCAAAGAATTGCTGTTTCGATCGCTGGAGTTTGCCATCAAGGCCGCTCACGAATTTTCCTACGAATGGCCGGTATTTTACGACATTCGAACCCTGAAGGTAATCAAGGCCGAAACCGCCGAGGGCCGGGGTGGTGAGCTGGATGTAGCGGGCCTGTACACCCACGTGATGATTCAGGTGTATGAACTCAGTCGGGATCCGCGCTATCTGAAGGAAGCCGTCGCGTCGGCCGAGCGGCTGCGGGGCAAAGGATTCGAACTGCTTTACCAAACCAACATCACCATCATGAGCGCGCTGACGCTGGCCAAGCTCTGGAAAATTACCGGCAACCGTCTGTATTTCGACCTGAGTCGGCTCGGTGTTGCCAATGTGCTGGCGCAGCTGTGGGGGTGGGAGTGCAACTTCGGGTTCGGACAGGCGCGCAGCACTTTCATGGGGGTGGCTCCCCTGAAAGATGCGCCGTACCTGGCGGCTTACGAAGAAGCGGAAATTTTTGCAACCATGCTCAACTACCTGAAAGAAGTAGGGCCGGATGTGCCCAATCCGATCCGCCTGCTTTTTTCGGAATACATGAAATTCCTGCTGCACCGGGGCCGGTTTTATTTTCCCTCCGAACTGCCGCCGGAGATGGTTTGTGAACAACCCCGCGAAGGCCGGACCATCCGGGAGCTACCCATTCCGCTGGAAGACATCCCGACGGGGTGGAAGCAGGCCGGTGAGGTCGGACAGGAGGTCTACGGCGGAGCCCTGCCGGCAATTCTGACGACGTATGCCTACAAACGGTTTGCCAAGGTGCCGGTCATTATTTACTGCGAATACCCCATCTACCACGCCGAATATCAGCTGATGGAAAACCGTAGCGGATACGTGGTGCTGCGGTTGGGTGGTACGGCAGACGGTTTTTGTCGCATTCGGTTGCTGAGCAAAAGCAGTACGTGGCCAAGCCTACGGCTTTTTGACGAAGATGCACCGGACAGCCTGCCACTGCGGCCCACGAAAACCGAAAAAACTTACCACGAGTACCAGGTGCAGGGCCACCAACGGTTGCGCCTGGAATGGAACCCTGCTTCAAAATCAGATAAAGAATAACTAAACGATGCAATGATGGAACAAAGCAAATCTCATACGTCTTTTGAATCGCTCCAAGCCAAGCGAATTATCATCACCGGCGGAACAACCGGCATCGGCCGGGCTATTGCCATTCTGCTGGGATCATACGGTGCCCATATTTTTACCTATGGCCGGCATCAGGAGCAGCTTGACGAGGCCCTGGAGGCTATTCGGGATGCCGGTGGACAGGCCGATGGCGTCACGGCCGACAGCGCGCAGCCCGAAGACGTAAAGCGGGTTTTTGAGCAGGCCGATACGGCCCTGGGCGGTTTGGATATCCTTATCAACAGCGCAGCACTGGCCGCTGGTTCGCTCAGTGAAATGGCCGATTCGGATTGGCGGTATGTCATTGAAACCAACCTGACAGGCTACCTGGCAACGACCAAAGAAGCCCTGAGCCGAATGCAGGCGCAGAAAAAGGGGCATATTGTACTGATCGGTTCCATGAGTGCCGACGTGCGGGAGGAAGGCAGTTCGGTGTACGTCGCTACCAAAGCCGCTATTCAGGGACTGGCCGAAAGCCTGCGGAAAGAAGTCAACAAAGACGGTATTAAAGTCAGTCTGGTGGAACCCGGCGCGGTGGGGTCCGATATGCAACCCACCACCCCGGAGGAAGAACGGGAGCAACAGCAGAAAGAAGAAATACTGCGGGCCGAAGACATTGCCGTCTGCGTTCATTATATTCTGACGCAGCCACAACGCTGCGACGTAGTAGGCATCCAGATTCGTCCCCATCTTCAGTTGATTTAACCACCATTCAGCGGGCTAGCGTGGTTTTTTCTAAGAACGGTTTTTGCTGGGCTGCTGGTCTGAAAACCGGCTTTTCAATAGGGTGCGTTCATTCAGGGACCGTTGGCTTATTACTCATTGGCGGTTACCAACAGGTCTAGACACAGGCTGTTATCAGCATTGGTATCGTATTGACAAACTAAAAAACAAGATCATGCAACTATTTCGAAGTGGCGTTGGGTTAGTGATGGGCTGTCTGTTCGCAACGTTTTCGCTGGCCCAACAGGGGCAGTCTGCCCGGGAGACGCGTTCGGGTTCCGCTCAGATTGGTAAGATGAGTAAAATGGATTTTGACAACCAGAATAAGCAGGGAGCGGTAGCCGTTTCGGCAATTAGACCCACGAAAAATGCGCTCTCGCAGGCGGATCAGGCGCTGATGGAAGAGGTGGCCCTGGGAGGAATGATGCAACTGGAAGTGAGCCGGATTGCGATGCAAAAAGCCACCAGCGAGTCGGTGCGGCAATTGGCGCAGGCCGAAGTGGACGAACAAACGGGGCTATCCAATAAACTCAAGGAAATTGCGTCGGCCAAAGGCGTAACCTTGCCAACAAGTCCGGATGAGAAAACGAAAGCCATGCTGACCAAAATGCAAAGTCTGGGGGGCGAAGAGCTGGATCGGTTTTACGTGCAGGAAAGTGGCGTAAACGGTCACCAAAAGCTTGATCAGGTGATGTCGAAAGTTGAGTCAACGGCTACCGATGCCAGTTTGAAGGGTGTTGCGTTGGCGGCTCATCCGCTGGTCCGTACCCACCTTCAGGTGTCGCAGGATGTGCAAAAGGACATTAAAGGAGGAAGTGCTAAGTAGGATGTAAAGACGGTAAAACGATAACATAATACGCGATAGCACCTGTCAAAAGCAAACGCCCAGGCCATAGCCCTGGGCGTTTGCTTTTGACAGGTAAAAATGTATACATGCTAGTATGTCATTGTTAGGATGAACGTTTACCAAGGACCGTTTCCTCATAAAAACCGTAGTAAACTCAACAAGATAGATAAATTGTATCCGCAACAGGACCGTTGGCCCACGCACGCTGAAAAGCACAGGCTGGAACGGTTTTTCCGTGATGTGGCTAATCGGTACGGTTTTGTTGCTCAGTGTGAGGAGAATACCGTTGATGGTGGCTTTGGCAAAACAGGGCGGTTCAGTAAGTAATTCAGATTTATAAGCACAACGAAGAACCAAAGGAGAAGTAAAAATTACCTACTTTAGTTAAGTTTGCTCCTGCCTCATTTACGAATTCACGGTATTGATACAATTTGCCCGGATTATAGCATTCGGTCACAAAATAAGCTTTTTACGATTCTACTAGAATGGCTAAACGAAAACCACAGCCCGAAAGCCCCTCTCAACCGGTTCCGGTTGTAGCTATTGGAGCTTCCGCGGGCGGTATTGAAGCCATGTCGGCTTTGTTGGCAGAACTTCCTCCTTCCATCGGGTTTGCGTACGTGTATGTGCAACACCTGACGCCCCGCCACGAAAACCGGCTTAGCGAGGTGTTGGAAAGCGCAACGGCCATGCCCGTGCAGGAGGCTGAACACTTACAGCCAATTGTTGCCAATACCGTATATATTATTCCCCCCGATAAAGATCTGGAGATCATGGATGGGGTGCTTTCCTTGCAACACCGGCAAAATTCGATGGGGACAGACAACGAAGCCCTGCATCTGCCCATCGATCGTTTTTTTATGTCACTGGCCGACCGGCAAAAAGCGGGTTCCATTGCCATCGTTTTGTCGGGGCTGGACGGGGACGGTACGCAGGGACTGAAAGCCATCAAGGCTGCCGGTGGGATTACCATTGCGCAGGATAAAACCGCCCTCTACCAAGGAATGCCCCGCTCGGCCATTGCCGAAGGGGTCGTGGATCTGGTGTTGGCACCCGATCAGATTGCCCGCGAACTGGAACGCTTGGGTCAACAAACGGACGTTTTCCGGCAGACGGCCCTGGCCGTAGAAGAGGAAGAGACGCTGGGCCCCGACGAAGAGCTTAAGCCCATTCTGGCTTTCCTCCGAAAAGCCGTCGGTGTCGATTTCAGCCAATATAAAGTAACCACGATCCGACGCCGGATTATCCGGAGAATGTTACTCTACAAACTCGAAACGCTGAAAGATTATGCCCAATACATTCGGCAGCACCCGTCGGAAACAACACTGCTCTATAGCGATCTGCTGATCAATGTTACCTCCTTCTTTCGGGATACGGAGGTGATGGAGTATCTGAAAAAAGTATTGCTACCGCGCATCATTAGCGAAAACCTCGAGGGCGAACCGCTGCGCATCTGGGTGCCAGCCTGCTCGACGGGTCAGGAAGCTTACTCGCTGGCCATGCTGCTGCTGGAAGTACTCGGCGACCGGGCCGCCCAGATGGTCATCCAGATTTTCGCAACCGACCTGAGCGAAAGCGCAATTGCCAAAGCCCGGTTGGGGAGCTATTCCCGGTCGGAGGTTTCGGACGTGTCGCCCCGGCGGCTGAGCCGGTTTTTTACCAAACAGGATGATTATTACCGGATCAATAAAACCATCCGCGACCTGTGCGTATTTGCGCCCCATAATATCTTTAAAGATCCTCCTTTTTCGCGGGTGGATCTGATCAGTTGCCGGAATCTGTTGATTTACCTCAATGGTAGCCTTCAACGCCGGGCGTTGACCCTGTTTCACTACGGCCTGAATCCGAGAGGGTATCTGATCTTGGGCAAGTCAGAAACCGTGGGCAACTCAACCGCTTTGTTTTTGCCGATTGAAAAAGCCTATAAAGTGTTTGCCCGCAAGAACGACGTGGCCAGCCGGGCCAGCTTTGAACTTCAGCCGCGTACCATGGAGCCCAACACGACCATGATACAGCCGCCCCGACGGGCTGCCGCGGCTCGTCCTGTGGTGGTGCCGGTTAATGATCTGGAGCAACGGGTCGATGCGCTGTTGCTTAATCAGTATGTCCCCGCCAGCGTGGTTGTCAACCAGGATCTGGACATTTTAAGTTTCCGGGGAGGCACGGGCCTGTATCTGGAACATGCCCAGGGCCGGGCCAGCCTGAATCTGCTAAAAATGGCCCGGCCTTCGCTGTCGTTCGAGTTACGGAATGCCGTTCATAAAGTAATTAAATTTGGCCAGCCCGTCCGAAAAAGCGGGTTGGAAATGAAGGTGGGCGGCTTTACGCACTACGTGGCCATTGAAGCCGCTCCACTGGAAAATGAAGCCGAAGAACGGCTGTTTCTGATTATTTTTCAGGAAACCGTGCCGCCCTTAGTTTCCGAAACCGGCCCGGTGAAAGCCCGCAATCGCCGGATTAAGGAACTGGAAGAAGAGCTGGCCACCGTCCGGCGCGACATGCATTCGCTGATTGAAGAGCAGGAAGCTGGTAATGAAGAGCTGCAATCGGCGAACGAGGAAATTGTCAGCAGTAACGAAGAACTGCAAAGCATTAACGAAGAGCTTGAAACCAGTAAGGAGGAAATCGAGTCGACCAACGAAGAACTCCTGACGATTAACCAGGAATTACAGGTTCGAAATGAACAGCTTTCGGAAGCGTACGAATTTGCGGAAGCTATTTTTGTTACGCTGCGCGAAGCCACCTTGGTGCTGGATGCCGATTTGCGGGTTCGGAGCGCCAATCCTGCCTTTTATGAAATATTTGGTGTCCGTCGCGAAGACATTGAAGGCCGTCTGCTTTATGAAATAGGAAATCGTCAGTGGGACAGCACCCGGTTGCGGGAGCGTTTGGCGGGCGTTATTACCCAGGATACGCAGGTTCAGGGCTTTGAGTTTGCGTATCTGATGCCGGGGGGGCAGGAGAAAATTTTACTCCTCAACGCCCGGCGGGTGGTTCGGCAGCAGCGGAAAGAAGCTATTCTGCTGGCCATTGAAGATATTACCGAACACCGCCGGGCCCGGCGGCTATTGGAAGAACGCGAAGCCTGGTTTCACGCCATCGTCGACAATTCGCCCGCGCTGACCTGGGTGGCCGGACCCGACGGGCGGTATACATACCTGAACCGGGCCTGGCTGGAATATACCGGCCGAATCATGCAGGAAGAAGCGGGGCAGGGATGGGCCCAGGGCATCCATCCCGACGATCGGGTGCGGTATCTGGCCACGTACCACGCTCACTTTGCCGACCAGAAGCCGTTCAGCGCCGAATACCGCCTGCTGCGCAACGATGGCCAGTACCGGTGGATGCTGGAACGTGCCCACCCCACGATTTCGCCCGAAGGCGTTTTCAGCGGATACATCGGCACGTGTTCGGATGTGCATCTGCAGAAAGAACTCAATCAGGAATTGGATCGGCGGGTGCAACAGCGGACGCAGGAGCTGGCTACCACCAACGCGCAACTACAGGAAACGACGGAAAACCTGCAAGCCGTACTCGATAGTTCGCCCACCTGGATTGCGTTTTTTAAAGCGGTTTTTTCAAGCGAAAACCCGGATCAGATTATTGATTTTCGGCTGGCCGTTTGCAATCAGAAATTTGCCGGGTTGCAGGGGAAGCCGGCGCACGAGTTGATTGGCCAGATGACCGGCCAGATGACCAACCTGTTGTGGCAGGAAGACACCCTTCCGCGGCTCAAACACATTCGGAATACGGATGAAGACTTTTACGAGGAAAAACAACTGCCGGGTAAACCGGACAAGTGGACGGCGGTTTCGGCAACCCGGTTTGATGGGGGAGTAGTCATCACAGGGCTCGATATCACCGCCCTCAAGCAGGCCGAAAGCCGGCAGGCTTACTGGCTGGATGAGCTCCAGAATTCGAATAAATCGCTCCGGGTTCTGGAGGAGTTGCGTGAGCAAATTCGCCAGCGGGGGCAGTTTTTACGGGAAACGTCGCACGATTTGCGGGGCAACTTCAGTGTTATTTCGGGTGCGGCCTCGTTGCTGTCCATGGTTTCGTCGGAAGAAGAACGCACCCAGATGCTCAACATGCTGCAACGCAACATCAGCCAGGCAGCCCGGATGCTGACCCAATTGCTGGATTATGCCCGGCTGGAAGCTGGTCAGGAACACATCCAGATTACCTCGTTTGACGTATCCAGCCTGATCCAGCAGTTTTGTCAGCAAATTCAGCCATTGATAACCGAGCAGGGTCTTTGGCTACGGATGGAAGGGCCAGACGCCCTGCAGGTGGAAGGTGACGCGGTAAAAGTGGAACGGATTCTTCAGAACCTTATCTTGAATGCCATCAAGCATACCCGCCAAGGCGGTATCACGATTCGCTGGCAGGAGGAAGGAGAACACTGGGTGTTGCGCATTGAAGATACCGGGGCCGGCATGGCACCCGAACTGGTACAATCCCTGTCGCAGCAAGCTGATCCGGCATCTTCCCGCTCGCTGGTTCGTCAATCGGGCGAAGATGGAGCAACCGAAGACCGACTGCCGGGGGCGTCGGGCGAAGGAATCGGGTTGGCGATTGTTCGGCAGCTATGTGCGCTCTTATCCCTTCGGCTGGACGTTGAAAGTGAATTGGGCGTTGGAACGACCTTCCAGATTAGCTGGCCCCGCCGGTACGGAAGTGCGGATGCATAACCGTCTCGAACTTAATTGAAACATCGACCACTTAAGGTGGTTAAATACGTATGCCGGTTATAACCTAACCACGCAGAAACGATTATGGCAAAACGCGATATTATTGTTATCGGGGCTTCAGCGGGTGGAGTTTATGCGCTGAAAGAGCTGGTAGCTGGATTTTCTGCCGATTTTCAGGCATCCATATTTATTGTGCAGCATGTATCGCCCCATTCGCCGAGCCTGCTTCCTTCTATTCTCAACCACGCGGGGCCGCTGCCCGCCAAGCATCCGGAAGATGGCGAATGGGTGCAGCCCGGACAGATTTATGTAGCTCCTCCTGATCATCACCTGCTGATTGAATACGACCAGGTAGTTGTTAAGAAAGGACCCAAAGAAAACCGTTTCCGCCCTTCCATTGATGCTCTCTTTCGGTCGGCGGCTTACCGCTTTGGAGCCCGCGTGATCGGTATTGTTCTGACAGGGCTGCTGGATGATGGCACCTCGGGTTTATGGTCAATTCATCGCATGGGCGGCTTGTGCATCATTCAGAAACCGGAAGAAGCCATGTATTCCAGTATGCCCCGGAGTGTGTTGGAATACGTCGATGTGGATTACAGCGTATCGGTCTCGGAGATGCCCGCTTTATTAACGGAGCTGACGCAACAAACTGCGCCGGAGTCGGCGCCCCTCGGCGAGAAAGAATCCAATCGGCTGGAAACCGAAGTCAATATTGCCGCGCAGGAAAACGCCTTTGAAATGGGTGTTCTGAACATGGGGGACCTGACGCCCTTAACCTGTCCGGAGTGCAATGGTGCCCTGGTAAGCATCAAGGAAGGTAAGCTGATTCGGTACCGCTGCCATACCGGTCATGCTTTTACGGCCAATTCTTTGCTGGCCGAAGTAACCAAAACGATTGAAGACAATCTTTGGAAATCCGTCAAGAGCCTGGAAGAAACGGTGATTCTGCTCGACCAATCGGGTAAAACGTTTGCCGAAGGCAATAATACAGACGCAGCCGAACACTATTTTGCCAAGGCCCACGAAACCCGGGAGCGCTCTCAGGTGCTGCGTGATTTTATTTTTCAACAACAGCAAAAAGTTTGATCCGGAATCGCATGGTTCTGCCCGAAAACGAAAGAGCCGCTTTTGTTCAAATCGTGCCGGCACAAGGAAAAATTTCCGTTTTTTCTTTTTGGGTCGTTAATGTAGTAAATTGAGTAAGATAGAAGCAGGTACGGTTGGCTTACCAAACAGAAAACGAACTTCGGTTATGATTCTGATTATCAACGGCGTTTTTAACGGAACCAACTGGACAAACCTGTTACTGGTGGTCCCGGATGAAGTAGAAGCATTGGAACGGCTTTCCAGCCTGAATGAAAAAGGTGTAGAGTTGGTCAACGCTACTTTAATTAATCGAAACAGCCGCCAGGAACTGCCCATCGAGGTATTGCATGAACAGGTGCGGTGGAATAGCCAGTTCGCCGAACTTCAGCGGCAGTGGGAAAGCGTCCTGTCGGAAGAGCCCGTTGCCCGGCGAGTGCTGGGTAGTCAGCGTTTCGTCAACTGGACCCGTCGCCTGATCGCCTATTACGACAAACAGATCAACCTGACCAGCAAAGAAATCGTGCGCGTTAGCAAAAAAATGGAAATGATTTCTTTTCAGGAAACGGCATCGAATCCCTTGTTTATGGCCGCTTATTTTAAGACGAACCTGAAAAACTGCGAAAACCGAATGAAATTCCTGGAAACCGCCCGTCAGCAAGCTCTTCAGGAATTGAATGAGTTAGGGGGCTAAAAACGGATTCATAAGCCTGCCCCTGACGGTTTTTGCAGTTGTGTTTTCGCCAGAAGGCGCATTATCGTTTTTGTTTTGACCCTTTATAATCCGTTAGCAGGTAATTGGCAACGGCTGTTCCCAGAAAACCGAGGTGAAAGCCCAGCGATGCCTTGTCGTTGCGAATGAATTTGGCAAAAGTCAACAATGACAGGCCCGCCAGAAAGGCCGCATCGATTTTTTGATGATCTTCGAACGGAATCACCCGTTTCAGGGCTACGGGCGTGTCAGTCAGTGCATTGACCACCGTAAAACTCGTGCCCAGGGCCTGGTAGGTCCGGACTGTCTGGGGATTAAGACCGAGTAGGGCGGGAGCCGTCAGTTGAAGGCCGGCAAAAACATAATCCAGAATGCCGTGCAATTTGGGCGTAATCGGTTTGCTATCCATGGTTTGAAGATTTACTTCCAGCGGTTTTAAATTGCTGATTGCCGGACCATTGACTACGACTCCTTTGCCCGTAAACCGGGAACCGTGACAGGGGCAATCGAATGATTTTTCATCGGTATTCCAATGAACCACACAACCCAGGTGCGGACAGATGGCCGAATGCGTATACAATCGACCGTTTTCGTCGCGGTAAGCGGCAATTTTTCCCGGTCCCGATCCCAGGATACCGCCCGCACCCCGCGGCAGTTGATCCACATGCGAGAGTTCGCTGGAGGTAACAAGGTCGCTCAGCTGAGCGGTAAAGTTGCCGGTTTCTTTCAGGTAATCGCCCGTTGTTTTGAGGCTGATTCGGCTCGGATCGTACAAAGAGGTCCAGGGATTTTCGCGCCCGAGAATCAAGTCGGTGATCAGCATCCCGGCGATGGTGCCGTGTGTCAGGCCGTTTCCCGAGTCGCCCGTGACAATGTAGGTATGGGTATCGCCCGGATTCCGGCCTATGTAAGCCATGGCGTCCAGCGGTTCCAGAACCTGGCCCGACCATCGGTAAGCTACTTCGCCGGCTTGCGGGAAATGCAGTTTTACCCAATTGATCAGGGCCTGGTAACGGTCTTCTTCCTGAATACCTTCATCCTCTGCCTGACCGGTTTTATGATCGTGTCCTCCGCAAATCACCAGATCGTGCTGATCATCCAGCGGGTGTAAGCGAACGTAGGTATAAGGTTTACTGGTCCATCGCGACTGCTGGTCCCCCGTATCCCACCACAACGCCGGTTGCCCCGTCCCTTTCGGTAGTTTGACGCCAACGACATACGTTCGGTAGGGCCATTGTTTGGTGTGCATGGTTACCCGGTCGTTGATGGGTGAGTTGGTGGCCACCACAATATCCGAGGCTGTTACCCGGAACGAATTGGCTACCACCTCGCTCTTTCCGATCTCGGTCACCCGCGTTTCGGTGTAAATTTCGCCCCCCAGCCTGATGATCGCTTCGGTCAAGCCCTTCAAATATTTTAAAGGGTGGAACTGCGCCTGATCGGGGAAGCGCAGACAAACCCCTTCGTGGTTGGCCAAACCAGGTACCTGTTGCAGCCATTCGGTTTTGAGACCGACCTTCTGGGTAGCTGCCAACTCCTCCGTCAGGCTGTCCGGGGTGTCGGTGAGGTGCAAAAACATATAGCCGTCCAGCCGCTGAAAATCGCAGTCAATTTGCTCCTGCTGCACCGTTCGTTCTATAAAATTAATGGCTTCCGAATGGCTTTCAGCCGCCATCCGGGCCCCTTCCGCTCCGTGGTAGCGTTCAATCTCCGTATAGCCATCATCCAGTGCATTGGATAGGTGAGCCGTGGTGCGGCCGGTTTCGCCACTGCCCACGTACCCATCTTCCAGCACCACCACTTTTTTACCCGAAAGCGCCAGGTTATAAGCGACCGACAAGCCGGATATGCCCCCCCCAATCACAACTACGTCGGTTTGCCGATCCTGCTTCAGCGGTTGAAACCGAATGGGCGCAACGGAGTCGAGCCAGCAGCTCTGGTGACTTCCTGATGTCAGCGCGTCGTTGACGGGTTCGCCGGTGGGGTCTTGTGCGGTTTTCATACAAATTGGATTTCGGTTGAAATAAGCGTTGGTTCAGGCAATGGGTCGTCCACCCGTTGCGCCGTAGATCATGCCCGTGATGTAGCTGGCTTCCTGCGAAGCGAGCAGCACGAAAATGGGAGCCAGTTCGATCGGCTGGGCTGCCCGTTCGAGCAGGGAGTCTTCCCCGAAACTTTTGGTTTTCTCGTCCGGCATGGTCGACGGAATCAACGGGGTCCAGACGGGGCCGGGTGCCACGGCATTCACCCGCACGCCCACTTCCATGGCTTCTTTGGCCAGGGATTTGGTGATGTTGGCAATCGCGGCCTTGGTGGCGGCATAGGCCAGCAGGCTCGGCTCGGGCTGGTAGGCCTGAATAGACGTGGTGTTGATGATCGAACTGCCCGGTTTCATGCGGGGCAGGGCCGCCTTGCACAAATAAAACAGAGCGAACACATTCGTCCGGAACGTCTGATCGAATTCTTCGGTACTAATATCCAGAAAAGAATCGTGGCTCATCTGAAAAGCCGCGTTGTTGACCAGAATGTCTAACCCACCCAAGTCATCGAAAGTCCGCTGCACCAATTCCTGGCAATGGCTTTCTTCTTGAATATCGCCCCGAACAGCAACCGCTTTCCGGCCTGCTTCTTCCACCAGCCGCACGGTTTCTCGTGCATCCTGGTCTTCGCTCAGGTAAGAAATCAGTACGTCGGCTCCTTCGCGGGCAAACGCCAGTGCTACGGCCCGTCCGATCCCGCTGTCACCGCCGGTGATGAGGGCTTTCCGGCCGGTCAGTTTGCCACTGCCCCGGTACGACGTTTCGCCGTGGTCGGCCTGGGGAGTCATTTGGGTGTCCGTGCCGGGATGGTCCTGCGACGGTTGTTCGTAAGGTGGTCTGGGGTATTGATGACGGGGATCCTGAATCGATTGCATAAAAGGATTGGTACAAATGATAAAATGAATTTGAATACAAAAACTCGTCCTGACCCGCCGGTTTGGAGCGGGCGGTTTTTAAGCAGCAATTAGTCTGATGCAGACTTTTGGCTGGGCTCCTGCATGGAACCCATATTTTCAGCGGCCATACTGTCTGGTATGAAGTTGCTGGCCGCGACCTGGGCTTTATTTTTGAAACCCGAAATGACCTTGCTGTCGCCGTCCATCAGGGCTTTGTAGCCATCCTGGGCAACCTGTGCGGGATCGGCCAGGCTGCCTTCCTGCACTATTTTGGACGATTCCATACTGGCTTTGTGAAAAAAGTCCGTATCCGTCGGGCCGGGCAACAGCGCCGTAATCGTCACCTCCGACTCTTTTACCTCATTCCGAATCGCTTCGGTGAAGGAAAGCACAAAAGCTTTGGTGGCATGGTAAACGGCCTGCCAGGGACCGGGGATTTTGCCCGCCACAGAGGCTACATTCAGGATTTTTCCGTGGTTGTGGGCTACCATTTCCTTAAGGAAAAACTTAGTCAGTGCCACGTAAGCGCTGATATTCAATTGAATAATATCAAGTTCCCGATCCAGGTCCGTGTCCACAAACAAACCGTATTCGCCCTGCCCGGCATTATTGACGAGCACATCGAGGGTGATGCCTTTGCTCTGCACGGTTTGGTATACTTCGCGGGCTGCTTCCCGCTGGCTCAGATCCTGAGCAACAGGGATTACATCAACGCCGAACTGCTGCCGAAGTTCAGCCGATGTGCGGTCTAGCTCCCCCGTGTCTCGGGCCACAATGACGAGATTATACTGGTCCTGGGCCAGTAGCCTGGCTAATTCATACCCGATACCACTAGTGGCGCCCGTAACGAGCGCATATTGCTGTTGCGCAGAAGACATAGCCTTTGGGATTAATTCGTTGTAAGCAATTCAGATTTCAGGTCCATCGGAAGCGGTCGATCTCCTTGGATTTACACGGAAGCTGCTTCCAGGATTGTTATTACTTTACCCGTTCCGGACGCCATTGGATTTATTTTTTTGCTGATAATGAGGATTTGGCCCCTGTTTTTTGGCCTTGGCGGTTTTTTAAACAATACCGCTACATGCAGGTTTCTCCACTACCTCGCCAAAGCGGTTTTGGTTGGCATTTGGCGAGTTTTCTCCGTATTGACTGATTTCCAAAACGTCCATTGTTGTCATTTGATCTTCACATGATTTTCCACCAAAATCCTTTTCGGTCGTTCTGGTGGGCTGGTTACGAATGCACCGACCAGCTCAACTGCTACGGAAACCGGGTTGATTTTTTGTCGTTAACCGGCCATCTGCATTTGTTGCAGGAAGATTACCACCAACTCAGCCGCTTTCACATTCGGACGGTCCGGGAAGGAATTCGGTGGAGTCAGGTAGAGAAAACCGCTTACCAGTACGACTGGAGCGTGGTCGAAACCATGCTGGTGACGGGACGCAGAGCCGGGATACAGCAGGTCTGGGATCTTTGTCACTTCGGGTACCCCGACGACCTGACGCCCCTTCATCCCATGTTTGCCCGACGGTTTGCGGCCTTATGCCGGGCCTTTGTTCGGTTTTATCGCGACCGGTATCCCGACGATGCGCTCATTGTTACGCCCATCAACGAAGTCAATTTTATTGCCTGGCTAGGGGGCGATGTGCGCGGGACGTCGCCTTACTGCGTCAATCAGGGCTGGGAGGTTAAACGGGGGCTGATGCGTGCCTACATTGAAGGCGTAGCCGCCATGCGTGAACTGGACCCCATGATTCGGATTCTGACAACGGAACCGCTGGTGCAGGTGGTGCCTCCGCTGCATGCCACGGAAGAGCAGATTGTGAATGCCGCCTTAGCAGACGAAAATCAATTTCAGGCAGTAGACATGCTGGCGGGCTATCTTGCGCCAGAGCTGGGGGGCTCACCCGACTACCTGGATATCCTGGGATTCAATTACTACTACAACAATCAATGGATCGAGAGTGACGGTACATTTCTGGGTTGGAATGACCCGGTTCCTGATCCGCGCTGGGTGTCACTCCAGAAATTGTTGTTTAAAGCCTACCGGCGTTATCACCGGCCCATCGTATTGAGCGAAACCAGCCACCCCGGCATCGACAGGCCACTTTGGATCGATATGGTGGGCGGGGAATGTGCCGCCGTGCTGGCGGCTGGGTTGCCGCTTTGGGGCGTTTGTTTATACCCGATCATCGACCGCCCCGACTGGGATCATCCCGACCAGTGGCACCAGGCCGGACTTTGGGACGCCGACGTATCAACCAATCCGCCCGGGCGGGTGCTGTACGAACCGTATGCCCGGGCGCTGGTCCGGGCGCAGGAGTTGGTGAGCCTGACCTGTGAGATGATTCAGGGTGGGAAAACGGATTTCAAAACCAGCTTTTTTCGTACTTACTAAGTGGGTTTGGCTTGGGCGAGGGCCGTCAGATAAGCCCCGTGGATGTGCCAGATCAGGCTATTGAGTGGTCTCCTAAATGGGTCTGTAGCAGGCAAACCCGCCAGCGCAGCCATCTGTTCGGCAAAAGGCGTTGAAACAAGGCAACGGACCTGTGAAACAGGTTCCTGGCCCAACGCTTTCTACGGTATTGGCCGAATCCTCATTGTTTGGGTGGATGCTTGTCCGTTCTTTTCACCGGTTAGGTTTTAACCTAATACTAACGAAAAGCATTATGGGCGTAGGAATTGAAATGATCATACTAGCGATTCTGCTGGTGGGGGGCGGTTTTTTCATCTACTGGATCGCCTTCCGGGGCCCTTCCCGAATTCGGTTTGTTGATTTCACCAAGCCGGGTATGCGGCCACGTCGCCTGGCCGTTCTGAGTGCGCTTCTCTTTCTGCTGATTGTGGTAGCGCTTACGTTCGAATTCTGTAGCGAGCAGCAGCATCGAATGGACAAAAATACGTATAAGGATAATTCGCTGGATAACGTTGGCAAAGGCGAGAATGAACCCGGTGCCGACGACCAATCGAAGTAAAAATTCGGGGGCCGTTGCCTCATTCCGAAAAACCGATAGCGACCGTCGCGGCTTCTAGGGTTACGTGTATGAGTGATAACCCTAACAACGCAGAAGGATGAGTTTAGTCAATAAACTGCTCGAATCTCCGACGCATATCTCTTTTTTATCCGGAGCTAGCAACTACAGCTGGCTGTATTTTATAGACGGAAAAAAAGAACTGATCAGTAAACCCCTGAGTTTTTTTGAATCCCGGTTAAGTCAGTTTGTTCGCATTCACAAAACGGCTCTGATTAATCCGCGCTACGTGATCGACTGGCAGGCTCCTCCCAGGTCCAAGATGGCCGGATCGGTCCGCATGCGGTGTGGGATGGTTTTGCCCGTGGGGCGTCGGCGCTGGCCCCAAATTGTCGGCCTGTTACCCAAAGCCAATGCCGAAACGGACGTGCTTTCAGAGGTGAAAATTGACCGGGCTGTGGTCTTCGTTTCCGACAGTCAGACGCGGGCAACCTGGGTACAGCAATCTTTCGAAGGTGAGTACAGCGACTGTCTGGTTAATCATCTCAACCGGGGACGGCTTCTGCCGACGATATTGCATCAAATCCCCGACACGGAACTACCGGCCTTGATTTTACTGGATGCCTGTTCTTCCGTAGCTGACCGGCTTTCGACGCTTCAATTGTTGAAAGAAACGCCCCGGACGGCTTCCATCCCGACGTTGTTGCTGATTTCGGGGCAGGCACCGGAAGCGCTTGAACTGGCTTATGCCGGACATGCCAACTCCGTGATTCCTGTTTCTGAAGACTACGCAGCATTTACCAAAACGATTCATCAACTCGGGAAATTCTGGTTTCATCGGGCGGCTTTACCAGCCCGAGCCTGATTTTCTCCAGGCATAAATCACCATTCGGATGCTCCTGACCTGCCGAAATTGATTTCAGTTTTGGAAGGAGCAAGTATGCTTACTGATTAATACGTATAGAAAGTTACCAATTTTACCAATCAAGCTGGTATGAGCAGAGGATATGCCAATCGAAATCGTGAGCTTAAGAATGCTCGAATTCTGGTTGTAGAAGACAATCCAGACCAAAGTTTGCTCATCCGGAACGCTATTCAGCAGAATTTTCCGGGTGCGCACATTAGTCAGGTAAACAACCCGGAGCAAGCCCTGAAGTACCTGAAAGCGGCCGAAGACTGTATCCAGGATATTCCGCAATTGATCATTCTGGATTTATATTTACCGGAACGGGAAAATGGATGGGCTGCCCTGGAATCAATCCGGAAATTGCCCGGTGTACTTGGCCTGATTCCAATCGTAATGCTGAGCTCTTCCGATTTTCCCGATGATATCCGTGAAGCGTACGAGCGGGGGAGCTCCTGTTACCTGGTAAAACCTCTGCTGCTTGATCAATGGCAGGAAAGTTTCAAGGTGTTGCGGGAATACTGGTGGGACACCGTTAGTTTGCCATCAGCGCGCTACCATGTTTTCTAAGATTATGCCGCCACCGGATAAATTCCTTTATAATTTGAAAAACCGATAGGCCATTCGA
Source organism: Larkinella harenae (assembly GCF_054780515.1). Classification (NCBI taxonomy): domain Bacteria; kingdom Pseudomonadati; phylum Bacteroidota; class Cytophagia; order Cytophagales; family Spirosomataceae; genus Larkinella; species Larkinella harenae. Next base: position 2,133,241 of record NZ_BAAGWE010000001.1, read on the forward strand.
CCAACTTAGCCAAAAAATCCGGAGCTCCAGAGCTCCGGATTTTTTGCGAATGGACAGACGGCGTAGCTTTCGTTGCGTGACAAAAGATGCTCCTGGACGACGGAAAGCCGGATTATACTTTCCCTTTATGGTCCCAGTGGTCTTTGATAATGGCACCGGTTTCATCCCTGAGCAGGCGTCGTGTGAATTGATCACCCCGAATCATACCCCGTTCGTTGGCCTTGCCAATGTACATCAAAACCGGATTTCCGTCTTCATCGGTTTTCAGGGCCACATCGTATCGGCTGAATTTGAAGGTAACCAGCTGCGAGGGGGCGTATTTTTTATTGAGCTGCTTCATCAGGCTATCACCAATTTTCATAGGTTCTATCGGGATTGTTGATACGGGGCGTTGTTCCGCCGAAACTTCTACTAACAGAAGGACGGTTTTGGTAGAATGGTTTTACCAGGAGCTGCCGAAATGAGGTAGCGGCCAACCGGCCAAATCCTCACTCCTTCGCGTTGTTGGAAGACCAACCGAACGAAAAGCAGGTTAAGCCAAACAGGTGATGAACCGTACGTGGTAACCTGTCAGTATGAGCGAAATTCGAATCAATACCTGGAATGAGTTAATAGAATGTTTGTATGAAGATGCCTGGGAGCCTGCCCTCAACCGATTTCGTTCGCCGTTTGCTTTTCGGGGGCTGGCCGATGCTAACTTCAAGCTCAGTACCTCCCTGATGCGCTTAGGTGTTGACCATGACCGACTGGAAGGCCACCTGCTCCGAAATTTTAAGAAATATGCCTACCGGGTAGCCTTGGAAAAGGATTCATTTTGGTACTGGCTATCAGTCGCGCAGCATCACGGTTTACCGACCCGGTTGATGGATTGGACATTTTCGCCTTACGTTGCCTTGCATTTTGCAACGGCTTGCCTCGATCGCTATCACCAGGATGGGGCCATCTGGTGCGTCAATTATAAGAAGGTTCATACCCATTTACCAACCCATCTGATTGAGGAATTAATCCGGGAAGGGGCCGATGTATTCACGGTGGAGATGCTGCACTGCATTACATCGCTGGCGCAGTTGGATGAATTGTCGGACCCGGTTTGTGCACTGTTTTTTGAGCCACCCTCGATGGATGAGCGCATTATCAATCAATACGCGCTGTTTTCGGTGGTTTCTTCCCCAACGCTGGGCCTGGATGAATGGCTGCTGCGGCATCCGGACAGTTACCGAAAAATTATAATCCCCCATACATTGAAGTGGGAAATCCGGGATAAACTGGACCAGGCCAATATCAATGAGCGGGTGCTTTTTCCGGGGCTTGACGGACTAAGCCGCTGGTTGCGTCGGCAATATTTTCCCCTGCCAGCCAGCAGACTTAACCAACCATGATCGAAAATGGTTGGATACTAGCTGATCACAACCATCAAATTGCCTTGTGATTTCTCAGTTCTCAAACGTTAGACTATGAAAAAAGGATGGATTATTGCGTTAACACTTCTCCTGATCGGATGCATTGGCGCGTATGTCTGGTACAGTCGTCTGAAAAGTAAGGCCGAAAACGAAGGCGGAGCTTTTAACAACACCCTCAAACCTCGGCTGGAGATGAGCGCCCTCGAAATAACGGATATCGACGACGACCGGATTAAGATGAATGTCAAGCTGTTGATTGATAATCCGCTACCGGTTGGCTTTAAGGCAAGCCGGCTCAATTACACCATTTTGATGGCCAACACGCCCATTATTGAAGATGCTTACGAAAAACCGATAGAAGTCAAATCGGGCGACAGCACCTGGGTGACGCTACCGATGGAGGTAATGAACAAAAAACTTCTGGCGGTGCTTAAAACATTGGACCAAAAAGACATTGATAGTACGACGTATACGGTGCGTAGTTCGTTTGATCTGGATGTGCCGATTCTGGGCGAGCGCACCTTTACCCAGACCATTACCCGCCGTTTGCCTACATTTTACCTGCCCGAAATTAAGGTTGAAGACCTGGATTTTGGAAAGCTGGGCCTGAAGCGGACCGACGTGTCCGCGAAAGTAAGTATCACCAACAAAAACCGGTTTTCGTTTAGCTTCGCGGACACACGTTATACGGTTTCTATCGACGGGAAAGAAATTGCGGAAGGCCATCAGCCGGAGCCCATTCAGATTAAAAAGCAGGGCACGACGCCGGTCGTTTTTCCACTGACGATGCGGCCTGGTAATACCCTGGAACTGCTGCCCAAAATGCTGTTTGATAAAAAAGATACGCCTTTTCAGGTCACGTTCCGGTGTAAAATTATCGATAAAGAAGGGCGTCCGTCGTTTCATAACAGCAAAATGATGACGGTTGCCCGTGGCACACTGGCCGACTTAAAAAAAGATTGATAAGCCCAGGAGCGTGCAGCGGCCATTCGTTCGAAAAAGGGGGGTCGGTCCAAATACTCATTTGGGCAGAACCATCTTAATCCCACCGTCCAATTCGCAGTTCTATCCATGCTTAGTGGTAACCTTCTTACACCATGGAAAATAGGAGCGATTTGCTGTATCCGTTGATCGGGCTGCTGCTGGCGGCCACGTTGCTGATCATTTTTACCGAGGGAAAGAGGAAAAAAAACGGTAGCAAGAAAGCCGATAAGAAGCGAAAAAAAGCGCATCAGAGTCACTAACTGACCGGATTTTGGCCCCTGTTTATGGAGATAGCCGTATGGAGAAAACCGCCAAAACCGGGTTGCGCTGACCAGTAAATCGACCGCATTGGCTGGCCTGTACCGAAACCTCATTTTCCAGAGCCTACTTCTTACTTAGCGCTTCTTGGTAGCGTTCTTCTTGCAATCAACCATTTTAAAAGCCAGTATCATTATGTTTTATCACGACAAAAAGTTGCAGTACAAAGTGCGGGTCGAGAAGCCAGACCCAACTTTTGCCCGGGCACTTCAGCAAGCCATTGGGGGAGTTGAAGGCGAAATTCGGGTGTGTTTGCAATATCTCTTCCAGGCTTGGAACTCCCGCGGACCGGTTCGCTACCGCGATATGCTGCTGGATACCGGAACGGAGGAAATCTCGCATATTGAGATGCTGGCTACGGCCGTTGCGCTGAATCTGGAAGGCGCTTCCAACGACGTGATCGATGATTTGGTGGGTAAGAATCCTCTGGTGGAAGCCATCATGGGCGGTATGGACCCCCGGCAATACCTTTCGGGCGGATTGGGAGCTATGGCTGCCGATGCCAACGGGGTGCCTTTCAATGGTTCCTGGGTGATCAGTTCGGGCAATACAGCCGCCGATATGTACGCCAATGTGATGGCTGAGTCGACGGGGCGGTTGCTGGCTACGCGCCTTTATGAACTGACGAATGATGCCGGTATGAAAGACATGTTGGCTTTTCTGATCGCCCGCGATACCATGCACCAGAATCAGTGGCTGGCGGTGCTGGAAGAACTTGGTCATGGCGACCTGCGTACGGTTCATCCCATTCCCAACAGTTTTCCGCAAGCCAATGAGCATCAGGAGTTCAGTTACGTATTCATGAACACCAACCTGGATAAAGAAGCGTCCGTAGGGCAAAATCGGCGCTGGACCGCGGGAACGTCTGTGGATGGTCGGTCGACTTTCCGGGAAGAACCTGCCCGACCTTTTGGCAATGAACCCGTGCTGGGGCCGCCCATGCCGAGTGCTTATGCCCAAACGGAGCAGATGACGAAGGCGAATGAGAAACAGTAAGCCATCCGGAAGCGGTTAATCTGGGGTTTCTGTTCGACCGTAAATGGCAAAAACAATCTCCCGGGATTCCCCGGGAGATTGTTTTTGATAGGAGCAAAACCGTCGGAAAAACGATAGATGAATGCTGTTTGATTGCTTGGTTTACTGGCAATTGTCTGATTATGAATTTATTATTGGAATAGTTGCCCGATTTGTTATCCATTGAGTCGCTGCCGTTAAAGGTCATGATTAGAAAGGTTTTTGCGTCCGGCTACAAGGACATGGGCTTACCTATCTTGAACCTGTTGATCTTATCCGGATTTTTTCTTGACTAAGTGATAGAATATAGCTTACCTTTCGGAAAGTATTGGTTTTCAATTGAGCTTTATTTGCCCCTCTTGTACAGAGCTGACGGCTAAGAACTCCAAAACCGTCGATCATGAAGTTTTTTATCCCTTTTATTACCGAAGAGGTCCAACTCAAACGAATTTATAAACGCATTGTCGATCATTTGGGGAAACTGGGCTATGAACCCTTGGTGGATCGGATTTATCAAGTTGATTATTTTCAAGATGAGACCTTGGTGACTGAAGCGGTCGGTCGGGTGTCGGCGACGAGCAGTGAAGTGGTGATGGCCATCTTCAAAAACGACAGCGGATACTTAATCTGTTCGTACAGCCGTGGTGTTGCTTCGGGGCATCCCATTATTTCTGATTATAAGCACGTACAATCGGTCATTGAGTTTGCGCCAGACGGTGAGAATTAATGGCTTGCCCTTGTAAAACGACCTATTTCAAACCATGCGCCTATTGGCAGAATGACCTGTTTTTTTGGTGGAAAGGCCGAAATACGGATAGCTGACCACTTGCAGGGAGTTGAGGGGGAAATGGGCTGAAAGGTATGTCCTAATAAAAACTATAGGCCAGATTAGCTGGCGAGAATACTCAGAAAAGCCCGTAAAACGGGCTTTTTGCGTTAGTTTGTGCACTCGTTTGATTTGAATGAAAGTCGAATTTCCTTTTTGAGGGAGGGGAAAGGAAGGGCGTAAAAACGATGGGCTAGTTCAACAAACGGACAGTTAGTTGACTATAGTTTGATTGGCATTCATTTTGTATGATTAAATTAACATTTACTCTAAGCCTATATGAAAAAGCTACTCTTGCTGTTTTTTTCTGTTACGTTGCAGATGGGCTGCAAACGGAACGTTGAACTGAACGAGCCTGACGCTGCAACGATTGTAGCCGGTACTTATCAATTGATCAAAGTAACGGGGCCTATGAACCCAGATGCGGCTTTGGAGTATTATAAACCTTCATCTTCTCTTTTCGTCACAAAAATTAACCCAACTTCCGCTAAGGCAACGTATACGACACCTTCCGGCAATAGCCCTTTCAGTGAAACCTGGACTTTGGCCAAAGTAGCCAATGACACGGTTAAGATCAAAAGTCAAATCAGTTTTACTGAGCAGTATCAGAATGGGACGATTGTGGTTGGGTTAGCTGATGCAACTTTGTATTTATGGTTTGAGTAACTGAAGTAATCTTTGATTAGGTTAACTTCCTGTATCGGACATTTTATAGACTGGGATATTCAACCTAATATTATTATGCATTTTTTATATACTTATACTATTAGGTATTATATGTCGTTATAGTTTACATCTCAAACTCATTATCCGTATCAATCATGAGAAAGTCATTACCTATCGTAGCCAATTTACTTGTGTTATTTCTTTCAAGCTGTGATATAAATAATGATCGATTTGTTAGGTTAGACTTACAGTTAATTTCACCAAATGGAGTTAGAATCGCTAAATAGGTTGCAGAAATAGAGCAAATAGCCCATCTGTTAATGGAAGATAAGCATGGGGTTGGCACAGTCATTACAATTACCAAAGTTGATTACAAAAAATTGCGTTCATCCCCCAGAAACAGCTTTGCTGCAACCATTCATTACAAAACGGCAACAGGTCAGCAAGATGAGTTTGATTTCTATGGAGGTAGACCGCTGATAGCAAACTGAGGTTTAAGGTAATCCTATTTAAGTCAGCCAGGTACCTATTTCCATAAGTTTACGCCATAGAGAATACTAAGCTCTTTGCGCTCCTTTTTGTATTTGTTGAAAGCCAAAGGATCATCTAAGTCTAATTTCTGGCCATCACAGTAATATTGATGCTGATTGGTAGAGCTAGAAAGACCGTTTTGCACCTCGATAACTGTTTTCGCTTCATATTCATAAACAAGTATTCCATTGATTGCTGGTCCCCCAATAAATAATTTAAACTGATCATTGAGCCATTGTATGTTATTAATAGGATCTTTGATACCGCACAATGTCTGTTGGCTAGGCTCTATTTCGGCCTTGGATCTGCATTGTACTGTGGCCAGCACGATGATCAATAACAGTGATAAGCGAAGTGTAGAGCTTTTCATATGCAACGTAAGGGATTTAGTATTTTCAGGGAAGACCTCCTAAAGTATTGAAAGGTTGTGATTGTGAGTTTAAAAACTGGACGATTATTATAATGTGTTAGAGATCCATTTCCTAACTTTCCAATCGGTTAGTAGTCCTGGTTAATAGAAAGCGAGTAGCTACCTTAATAAACAACTACTCGTATGAACCAAACCTTAATTCATGGCCATCTCGAGGAATTGGAATGGGTGGTTTCAAAAGGTTTTCACCTGAGGCATCATCCCTTCAAAGCTTTTCCCGCTTCTCTAATCGCGGATGCAATTACCCTAATCCGCATCTATCAACGATTGGATAGGAGAGAAAAAGTGGACGGAAATAAACCATCTAGGTAATTCGCTCGTTATACGTATAAAGTATCACGTTAATCTCGCCACTCATCCCTAATTAGTTCACGCTGAGTCCCTTTCCCGCTTCTGTAATCTAAGCTGCTGGTCGAGCTACTCGTTTAATCCGGTAGAAAATGCACCAATTTGATTATGAAAGATACAGTCGCGCCTGTCGAACGTTTCAAGAAAGTTGTATGAAGTTGAATGAGCGCATACAAGCCCAGCAATTGATCAATACGCAAATTTCTGATCGGCTTCAACAGCTCATCGATAAGAGACAACTCATTCTAGAGAGGATGAAGAACTTGATGCCTTAACTTCTTTGGCTTTATCATAAATCGACCCACCCGTGCTTTTACTTTTTTCCCTTTTACATCCCACTAGTCGGGAAGTTCAGTCATTTGTTTTTGGTGCGACACGCCTTGAAATTAGCCTTGATTTTCTTAACTCCTTTGTTCGGAAAGGGTACACACTTGTATCGGCTGTTTTGCAGGAGCTCAATGGGTCTGAAACTGCGTTACCTTTGGAAGCCCTGGATGGCAGACCTGTTTCTGAGGCCATACAACGGTTACAGGAAGAATGGGAGCGTATTCTTCACACCTGCCATGCAATAAATACCCAGCAAGAATTCATCGTTATACCCCCAACAAATATTCAAGTCCATATAGAGGAATTAAAAAGGACTGTGGCTAGAGGCTTCCGATTGAGGCACGATCCACTTAAAAGCTATTCACCTTTCTTTATGGATGATGCCATTGATCTGATCCGTAAATTTCGCGAATTGCACTGTCCATAAAACGTGCTATAAACTGAATATCTTTCAACTAGTCATTTTTTAAAATTTATGCGGCAGTCAGTTGGGGAGAGAATACGAAAAAAGCCCGTAAAAAACGGGCTTTCTGGCTTATTTGAAGCAATAATGGTGCACTCGTAGGGAAATCGTTCATGGTTGATAAACAGTTATATGTATAAAAATCGGAATCGATTAGGAAATTTATTCAAAGCTTTGTGAATTGAATAGGGTAACAGAAATAGCAAAAGCGCCCAAAAGAAATGTCACTTTATGGTTTCAGAACTACTAGAAAATTAGAATAGCTCATGCGAGAAGTTGTCCAAGTGTTCGATGAAAGCTCTTATCTATCTTTACAGGAGGTTTAATTCTAACTTTATAATGACATATAAAGCCCATGCTAATTATTGATTCTGAAAATGCTGATTTCGCTCCTCAATCAATTGAAAAGAGGATCGATTATCTATCCAATGTAACCTTTTTAGATAGTCCAGAGAATGTAAAATCAACTCACATGGCTCATATAGATCTAATTGACACCGAAATAGTTCTTGTAGGTGAAGATCTAGTGGATGAGTTGCGTTGCTTTATTGTTGGGAAAGCCCGTCAACGTCTGGAGCGGTTAAAGGTTGAACGTCATAAACTGACGCATCCCAACTCTTAAAGCTTATTTCATGGAAAGCAACTTTTTGATGCTTCAAAAAAGCGTCTAGGCGAGAAATAGATGCAATCTTAAAAAAAAAAGTATGTTCGGCTTCCCAGTGTTCTACCACTAAGTACGGTTTTGATACCTGAACTATTTGAACTCGGCTTCCAATACCCTCACCGGCTCTATATAACTTTCCACCAGGTATTAATTTTTCAGTTTCAATCGAAATCTTTCCACCTGTTTTAATCCATTTTAAAGTATCAAATCCAGACTGTTTTAAGATAGTGGGCTTGCTAAGTTCAGCTAGAACAGGTTCTATATTAAAGAGATTATCATCATCTCTTCGTTTATTCGTATTCTCAATTAACAATGCATATTTGGCAAGTTCTCGTATCTTTTTTGAAGTATTCTTTTTGTACAAGAATTCATTTGCCGATTTTAAATCAATTGGTTCAGATTTAAATCGAATTATACAAGGCATCTCCATATCTAATTTCCGATTGTGTGAAAATGAGATTTAAATAGTGGTCTTATCAATATTAATCAATCGCTTAACAAAACGTCTGGCTTCTTCTAACTCAGTATCATTTGCTAAATCTCTTGTTAATACTTCATTTAGCCATTTAGGTTTTGATCCACTTGGGATATCTCTGCAAAAGCATTCTAATTCACCAACTTCTACTATATGAAGTCCTTTTCCTTGAAAAGCTTCATTCATTCTGTCAAATGCTTTCCTTGGATCTCCAGTTGGAATAAAGTTTTTTCCCATTTCTTTCGCTTGTGCCCATGGGGAATATTTTTTTAATATAGTTTGTATCTCAGTGACTTTGTTCTCAGGTAATACCTTGGTTGTAATACTATTTAAAATGTCATTTATTTCGCTTTTTATATCAATTGTGTTTCTTTCAGGTTTTTTTTCGTCAATTTTATTTTTAAAAATACTGTAATCTTTTGCCACGCTTTCCCAGTTACCTCCTAAACTTTCAAATATTATTTTTGTTTTTTCCTTATTGCTTAGTAAATCAAAATCTGCAATTGCGTTTACCCTAACTCCTAATTTTTTTAGTGGATTTATAACGTCAGGAATTCGATCTTTACCACCGCAATGGACGAATAAGAAATCAGGAATTGCTTCATCTGAATTAATAATAGAATCGAGCACTGCTGAATAAAACTTACAATCTCCATCACTTTCGCAGACAATCACCCTGGAATGAAAAATTCCATCAAGAATATTGGAATATTTTAGAAGGGGGTTTTTCCATAGTGTTTTTATATCTTCACTATTTAATTCTTTGACTTCGTTTTTTGATCCACTCCTTTGTATTCTAATAATTTTAATTCTATCTGCATTACCGTCAATTAATCCTTTTAAGAGGTCTTCACTGTGAGTTGCTAAAAAGATCTGTTTATTTGAAGGTAAATCTTTTGAAAGCATTTTTCCTAGCAGATATGCTTGGGGCGGGTGTAAAAAAGCCTCTGGTTCATCGATCAGTACAATCTTTGAAAATGTCACGAAGACGCTCAACAGAACACCAACAAATCCACGCATCCCATCGCCTTGATCTTCAATAGTAGGTAATTTGTTTAATTCAGTTAAATAGTCAACAGAAAGTCTATCTTCACCGTCTTTAGGCATAGGTCTATTTCCAACGTGTAAAGGAATTAAAGAACCTGCACCACGGTTAACAATTAAGTCTTGTCCAAAGGCTTGCTTGAAATATTCACTAAATTTTTTTTCTAATGAATCATATTTATATAAATACTGAATTGGATGGATAGGGTTTTCTTTAAGTAGATTAAATGATCCAGGTGAATTAGACAGATGTAACCTGCTTTCTGTAGAAAGGTGTAAGAGGAATATATTTGCCAGTTCATATAAACAATTGCTTGATTCATTCCATCTTATTTCTATTCCTTGTTTATTTATTGAACGATCACCAATTCTAAAATGGTCTAATAAATTAATGTCATTTTTGTAGTTTTCGGAAATGAATTTGAATAATTCTTCAGAAGTTGCTTCTTTGTTTATTTTAACCGATTGAGTGATAATATTAGTTACGTTATTTTGCTTTATTGAATCTGTTATTTCTCTCAGTGTAGCACTTTTTCCTGCATTGTTAGGTCCAACTAGAGCAATAATCTCATTTTTTTTTAATTCGACCGTTGTACCGTCTTTAAATTCAATTTCACTTACTGTAATAGATGGCTCCATGGATAGTGTCTTTATGAATATTACTCTGCACCTGATATGTTTTCTTTTAGACCCAAACTATCTGCTAAATCATAACCATTTTGTGTTATTTTCAATACCTCTTTTTTATAACCTTCATCTTTTATCAATTCAGCGTCAATTAATTCATCAAGAACTTTTAACCAATATGCTTCAGTTCTAGGGTTTCTTTCTTGTATAAACTCAATGTCGTTGGTGTTTATGGATCTTCCTCCGAAGGATGACGTATTAAAGATTATGCCCTTATAATCTTTTGAAGCCTCTAGTAGTAACCTTTTGGCCGAATCAGAAAGGCTGTTTGTTGTGGTGGACGTTTCGACAATTTCAAAAGTCATTTCTCTCTTAAAATAACGCAAAACAGTTAAGGCTAGTTGGCGGCTAAATTTCTCACGTAGTTCTAGAGTTGATTCATACGATTCAGTCAGAGCATCATTCCTAGTCTTTTTTATATATTTATCCAGTGCTTTAGTCTGCTTAGGATTAAGTTCATGCCTGTTAACTTTAGCTTCAGATATATAAATCATTGCTGGTTTGCCAGCATTGGTGTGTTTATCTATTTCTTCTATTGTGCCGCTAATGGCTTTTCCGGTTGGGCTTCCTATACGAGTCCAGAAGACGGCGACAAGCAAGTCTGCATCTTGTAGGATTTGATTGTTAATTACCTCTTGTGGACGACCAAAAGCAGGGCTAGCATGTGTTTCCCAGCCTATAGGCATTAAGATGATCCTTTTGTCTTCAGAATGAACCGCGTTCCATTCATTAATTACTTCTCTAATGAGTGCTCGTTCTTCTGAAACATCACTAGGAGAAGCAATCATTACTTTAAAGACATTTGCTAAGTAGGACATAGAGAATTATTTTTATACTTATTACCTTGATAGGTGTACAATCAATTATAAGTCCGGTATGCAAAAATGAACGCGCCCAGAAGGGCATCACTCTTTACGTTCAAGCTGTTCTTCTTGCTTCTTAATTTTCTCATCCTGCTTCTCCAGTAACCGGCGTTGCATTTCGATTACTTCTTCAGCTTTCATCATTACATAGCCAGCTGGAAGTTCTTGTACAGTCGTTGGCAATGGTGTTTCGATACCTTCAATGAGATAGTTTGTAGTAGTGGAGAGTATTTCGGCGAGTTTGCGAATATCTGACAAAGAAGGCTCAGCTTTATCCTTCTCCCAAGTGCCTATCACGTTACGATGTTTTTTGCCCATCAAACGTGCTAGATCGTCTTGCGACATCTTTTTGCTTTCCCGCAATCTCTTTATTCTATCTCCAAAACTCATTAGTGACAATAAAATGTTCACCAAAAATTTGCGTATACAAATTTTGGATGTGATATTGCACACTTAAAATGTGCATCACCCATTTTGGTGGTACATAAGAGTGCTAAATGTACACGGATTACGTGCATTGAGCAAGAATTACGATCATCCTTTAATTTAAAATGTAATGCAAAAAGTCACATCCGCGCAGTATTGGAAAAACCGCATGAAGGCGGCAAAAGACCGGCTTCCTGAAGCCCTGGGACAACAGGACGTTGTAAAAGCTGTGGCCGAACTGGCCCCTGAGCTGAACAAGCTGACCAATGCCAACCGTTGGCGAAACGCCTGGTTTATGCACGCTGGCGATCCGCAGTTTACCGAATTGGTCGAACAGGTGGTGGAGAGTCTGAAAACGAAGTCCGCTTGAGTTTCCCCCGTACCCCCCGTTCATCGTCTATTATCTGGTGATCAGTACTTTAATCAGAAATCATTCATCCTTTAATAAACCCATGAACTTGCAAACGATTATTGATGAGTATGAGGAAGATACCCTTCCTTCCCGTACCGATTCTTACCTGGAGAAAGCCCGGCTGATGGTCGAATCAGCCGCCTATCAGTCTCAGTTTCTGCCAGGCCTGAAGCACTTTCGGCAAACTATGCTTTCCATTGAATCACTGATCACCAGAGTTTTAGTAACCCGTTACGGGTGCGACGACTAAACCCGCCTTACGCTATGAACTTGACCGTTATGCGCTCAGGGTTCGGCGTCCAATTATGGGAAAACTGTAGGGGTTAATCTTGCCAGTGTTCTGCTGGCCTGGCTTTGCCAGTGGCGAAGCTGTACCCAAACTTCAAAACTCATTCATCCTTACAATTTCCATGAAGAAGAAAATCGAGATAACGGAGTTGCTGGCCATCGATGGCGGGCTTTCGTATATCATATACCGTTTTCCGGACGCAGCCGAAAGTGTGAACCACCGAACCCGCAAATTTAAGCTTCGGCCGGAAGAGAAAACGGCCAGTGCCAGCCTTAAAAAAGACGATAAAACCGGAACATACATCGTAAAGGATTTTGGTAGCAGCGACAAAGCCATGAATGCCGTGGCGGTGGCGCAATACCTGGACGGATCTGATTTTGTGACGGCGCTGAAAGCTGTGGCGGCTTTCTACAAATACGAAGGGGCCGACGTTCCGGAAACAAAGCCCGATTATAAGTCCTGGCCAGCTAAACCCGATGAAGGGGAGGGGCAAATGAATTTCGAGTTCAAAGAATTCGAGATCCATGACCTGAAGGCGTTATTTTCCACAAATGCCTGGAATACCCTGGGCCAGAACGACGAAGCCCGAATAGTGGAAGGCTCCCGGATTTGTGGGTACTATCACTACAAATGCCTCAAATCGTACACCCAAACCAAAGAAGGCAAAACCCACCAGTATATCAGTACGGAACTGTTTCCGATGTTCCTGATTGATGAAGGCGAATGGAAGAAGCTCTACAAACCGAAGGCCGAAAAGAAGTTCCGGTTTCAGTCTACCGGCAAAAAACCGATCGATTTTATCCACGGACTCGCCCAGGCTCAAAAGAAAGTGGCCGAACTGGTGGCCGCCAATACAGATCCGTCGGGCGAAGAAGACCTGGATGATGATGGCAAACCCGCCAAAAAGAAGAAAAAAGCCAAAGAGAAGCTGGAAGAAATCATTATTTGTACGGGCGGGTCGGATGCCCTGAATGTAGCCGCCATGGGCTTTGCGGTGGTCTGGCAGAACAGCGAAACGGCTTTGCTTTCTCCGGCCGATCATAAAACATTGTGTCGCCTGGCGCAAACGATTTACAACCTTCCGGATATTGATATCACTGGCAAGCGGGAAGCCCACAAACTGGCGATGCAATACCTGGAGATACGGACGATCTGCCTTCCGGACGAACTCCGGAAGCGGATGGATAACAACGGCAACCCCTGTAAAGACGTAAGGGATTATTTGAAATACCACCGGAAGAACGAGTTTCTGGAATTGGTTAAAGTGGCATTACCGTATCAGTTCTGGGATCAGGATGTGGCGCTGGATCGGGATGGCGAACCCCGTATGAAGTTTGGTAAGCTGTTGATGGAATACAAATTTAACAACGTACACGCCTACAACTTCCTGCGTCTGAACGGTTTTGCGCGGTACAAGTCACCGAAGGAGAAAGACGGTTTTTGCTTTATCCGGGAACAGAACAATATCGTTTCCAAGATCGAGCCATCGGCCGTAAAGGACTTCATCCACAACTTTCTGGAAGATCGGCGGTATCCGGTGGATCTGCGGAACGCGATGTACAAAACGCCCTATCTGTCGGATACCAGTATTTCAAACCTGGCGTTTTTCGACGGCGATTTTCAGACCTACGGCCAGGACTATCAGTACCTGTTTTTTGCGAAGAATACCTGGAAGATTACGGGAGAGGGAATTGCAGAAGAGAAGGCTGGAAATCTGGATAAGCACATTTGGGAGCACAAAGTGATTCAGCGGCCGGTTTCGATCCTGAACGATATGTTCACCATTAGCAAGGTAGATGGCCAGTATGATATCGAGATCGGTAATGATCCCGCGCTGTTCCTGAAGTTTCTGATCCAGACCAGCCGGAGCCACTGGCGCAAAGAACTGGAAGACCGGCTGGATTTTGGGCTGATGGATAAGGCCGCCCAGCAATCGTATTGCGATGATAATAACCTGTCGCCCGATGATCTGAAGGCCATGCAATACTGGAGTACGCCGGAGCGACAAGCCGAGTACCGGAAGAAGTACCAGTTTGCCATCGACGGCGAATTATTGACTGACGACGAAGTACAGGAGCAAAAAATGCACCTGATCAATAAGATCTACGCCATCGGGTATTTGCTGCACCGCTACAAAAATCCGGCAAAGCCCTGGGCGGTTTTCGTGATGGATGCCAAGATTTCCGAAAACTCGGAATCGCACGGTGGAGCCGGTAAGGGGATCCTGGCCAAAGGGATTTACAAGCTGGTAACGAAAGTTCAGCTGGACGGCCGGAACCCGCAGCTGGTGGATAATAAGCACTTGCTGGAGAATGTGGATCAGGATACGGATATCGTGCACATGGAAGATGCCGCCGAAAACCTGCCGTTCGGGTTTTTTTATGCGCCATTGACTTCGGCCACTACCATTAACCCTAAACAAAAGAGGTCGTTTGAACTGGAATACGCCGTTTCGCCAAAGTGGCTGTTCGACACCAATTTCGGGGATCGATACACGGATCCATCCAGCCGACGGAGGAAGCTATACGTTGCCTTCTCAGACTATTACCACGAGAATACGGGCGACTACCGGGAGAGCCGTAGCCCGGCCGATGAATTTGGGCTGAATCTGTTCGATGATTTCGACGAAACCGAATGGAACCGCTTTTACAACTTTATGGCCCAATGCCTGAAGTTTTATCTGGGCTGCCAGGAGAAGCTGGAAGCGCCATTATCGAACCTGTCAAAACGAAATCTGATCGCGGTGATGGGGGATCACTTCCGTGCCTGGGCCGATGCCTTTTTCTCTCCGGAGGGCGGGCGGCTGGATCGGCTGATTATCAAGGAAGATGCCCAGGAAGATCTGTTTCGGTCCTCAAAAATTAAGATGAGCAGTCAGCAATTTAAGCGGGCGCTGAAAGCCTGGTGCGGCTTCAACAACTACCAGTATAATCCCGCTGAATTGCTGAATAAACAGGGTTTGATCATCCGGAAGAATTCAGAAGACATTACTAAAGAATTCATCTACATCCGGACGCCGGACGCCGAAATCAACGATATCGCCAAGAATTAACGAGTACTCATTCATCCTTTAATTAACCATAACCATGTCTAAATTTTTAGTTGAGTCCCTGCGGCCACAAGCCGAAATGAACGAGTTGGAAGCGCACCTGGTCAATGTGGCCACCAGCTGGGCCAGCGGCAAAGGAGTGATCAAGCCGGTCACGTTGCCGGGTTTTCTGATGGTGCTGAATAACGAACACAAATGGTTTGTAAAGGACCATCCGGGCACGTCGCCGGTCTATATGTTCATCACGAACGTACCCGGTGACCGGCAGGAAATTTTCATTCAGCCCACTGGCCACAAAGAACCTACGGCCAGGATCAGGACGAAATGACGGTCGCCCACCTTTAGGTTACTTATTCACATTGGCGAAAAATTATCCCGCAATTTTTCGCCACCCCTTCATCCTTTAATTTTCTCTGTAATGATCCTCCTTCAAACTCTCAACCTGGCCAGCCTTTGCCTGGCTCTCCTAATTGCCGTGATCGTGATGTTACCCGGCCTGATCTGCATGGCCTTTCTTACGGCCCTCTTATGCTTTCTATTTCGCGGAATTAAACGACTAATCCAATGACTGCCACTCAAAGAAACAAAGTCGTACAATTCCTGGTGCAGAATGTCGCCCTGGTGATGCTGGCCAAAACGGAGATGGAACCGGCTATTAAAAAGGCCGCTGATAAACACCGGGTAAAGCTCCTAACTGAACTGTCAGCAGACGAACATAAGCCAATATTCATGATGCGTGATATCATGCTGAAACTGGCGGATAAGCTGGTGAACTGTCAGTCTGTCGATGATCTGTCCGCTACGGAGCACCTGATTAATGAATTGATTGCAGGTCGGGTGCTGATTGTAGACGAAGCTACTGGAGACTATTTACACGCTCAAATGCAAGCCCAGAATGGAAGCGAATCAGGAAACTAAGGCGGTGCGAACGGTGGCGCTATATAGCTGGTGGAAATCTCGAAATGGGCAGCGGTTGTTTGCAGTCGTCGATAAGATGAACAAGGGCGTTACCAGCGACTTCCGGACGGTGGGAATCTGGCTCCTGGAAGTGGGCGACCCCAACGCCTTTTATCATTCCATGGGAGATTTTTGGAACCTGGTGGATAAAGAATCGCTGGTGGAAGTGATTCCAGAGCAAAACAACCGGCCGCGCTATGAATAGATATCTGGTTGAGATTGCCACCCACGCCGGTTTTTGCCTGGTGTGGGAATTTGAACTACAAGCCACTTCGATGGATGAAGCGGAAGCGAAAGCCGCCGAATGGATGAATGATAACGGTTTTTCGCTCTGCACCTTCACTTATATAATCAACCAAACTTCTGGGATCCGTGAAGCCCTATTAATGCCCAATGGGTAGAGTCTACTAATTCCGGTGCGGAAATTACCGTTTACTGTACGTTGATTTCTGCACCGAGTTTCAAGCTTTCTGGCTTATTCACATCACTTTCTTATTAAGTTAACTCTTTAATCCACGTTTTATGACCTACTTTTTAAGATTTTTTCCCATTCTTCTTGAAGCCGCTGAATGTATTCCTTAACCGGCTCACCATCGAAGGCTTCCAGAGGTAAAAGCATATCCGCTTTCTCTGGCTCCCTCAAAACAGCTGAGACAATGGTAAAACCTTGTTTAACATAATGATTGAGCAGATCAATACTCAATTCCAGGTTTTCTGAATAAAACACCAGTGGACGGAGGTCGTTGCTATCTCTGTACACAACCGAGAAAATAAGTAACAATGGATGTCTGACGGTTTGGGAGAAGCTAAACCGACAGCTTCAATTAAAGGAGCGGAAAAGAAACTCAGTGTGAACTGATTAGAGTATGCGAACTATAAAAGTTACGCAACTTATATACGTTTAACATTATACTTCTCGAAATGTTCACGAAACTCCCATATCCTAATTACACAAAGCATTTTAGTATTCCCTAAATATAGAATTGGGCGGTAGGTGGACAATTTCAAACCAATAATTACTCAAGAGCTCAACCTGAGGAACGAGCTTATCCAATTCCGACGACTTTTCAATATAGGAAGTAGCTCCCATGTCGTAAAATTTTCGAATGTCATCTTCACAAGTCTGATTATTCCAGATAACAACGGGGATGAGACGGAATTTGGGCTGTTCTTTAAGCATTTTTAAAGACTGAATTCCATCGACATGGGGTGGATCATGATCTATTATTATCAGATTTGGGCGTTGATGCCCCGTGTTCAGGTGAGTAAGCAAAGCTGTATCATTGGCAAAACTTTGTATTAAATGGGGACATTTGGCTTGTTGGAAGGCGTATTGAATCACTGCCCACTTATTGGCATCATGTTCAATAAAAAAGATCAACTTTTTGGTCTTCATGGCTGTCCTAATCTGCTAATTAACAACTCAAAAATTTAAAGTTTTGTTATCAACACATTGGCTTATAACCTTCCCAAAAACAATCGGCCCAATAGCGCAAGCTATCAGACCGATGCAACTGCCAGATACGTTTCCGATTATTCCTTGATATATAAGTCCAGTTTTGTAGGTAAAAAGTTGCATTCAACTTTAAATAAACCTCCGTTTGTTGGACTGCATAAAAAAACCGCCAGCACTGCCAGCGGTTTTTTTTATATCACAACAATATGGCATTAACGATAGGGCTGATCCTTAATTAATCGGATGTTGTTCAGCTCTGGGAGATCCTGAACAGCATCGGCGGGAATAACGCCCCTGGATATCCAACTGGTAATAGTACTTTGTGGGATATCATACTTTTTGGAATACCGCGCAATGGTCAGCCATTCGGCCGTATCGAGCGTAAAACCCAGCGGGGTAATAATCTTTAGGGTCTCTTCTGTTTTCTTCTCCATTGCCGCGAACCCTTGTTCGGCGTCGTTCAATGTTTCTTTGTTCTTAACCATGTTATATAGGGGTTATGGGGGCTTTCGCCCCCTTTCTTATTCATCTGGTGTTTGACTTTCCAACCATTCTAAAATTTGCTTGTGCTTTAGATAGCGGTTGATCCACTTGGTTTCTTCGTCTCGTTCTTCCAAATCGTAATAGTGGTTGTCGAGAACCCGTTTGCAATACTCCATTTGCGCCCGGTGCGTGTTAATCAGATCTTGTAGGGTTTTTTTGTTCATGCTGTTGTGATTAGCTGATGTAAATTTACAAACTGCGTAGTAACTACGCAAACTTTCCAGCCCTTATTTCTCCTTTTTAATCACTAAAAACGAAAACCGCTTTCAATCTTTTTTTTGTGCAAAGTTCAAGACGAATGAAGCAGCCCGTTTTCGGGCTTTTTTTGCGCCCTGACCAGGGCTTTGGGTTTCCTTGCAACCTTCCAAGAAGAATTTTTCAAAAATTCTTTAACTTCTTAAACCAAGCGGATTTTTACTGATAATTAGCTGGCTATCAATCGTTAAACTTTTCTTATTTTCTTTAACGACGTTTAAGAAGTTAAAGAAAATAAAGAGTTAATAAACATGAAGGGGAGGTCATTTTTGGCAAAATGAGGTCGGTTAAAAAAAATATCGAGGTCAGTTAAAGAAAAGTTAAAGAATTGTAAACGAGTAAAGTGTTAATATACAGTTGTTTAGGTAGGGTGTTTAGGAAGTTAAAAAGTTAAAGAAATTTTCCACTTTTTACCTACGCAGCTTGCGCAGTTGTGAAAGTGGGAGCGGGGTATTGGTCATAATTTGATGAGTCGGGGAGACTTGGTAAAATACAAGAATGTAAGTACGGTTTTTGTTGTGCGCCCACATACGGCTGAAAATGTCCATATTTTTCGAACTGGCATTATTTCTGAGCGGTAGAAAATACTTACATTTATCGGACTGCATTAAGGGGTATGCCTTTATGTACACCATCCTTATACCTCCATTCATCCTTTAGTTATGATCTTAGTTATCCCTGTCAAAAGTCACGTTAAAGAGTTTTTTCAATCCTCGCACGTTTTTGGCAAAGAAGCGATTGAAGTACGCCGGAATTCGCGCCTGGGCGAACTGGTGGCCGCCGTATTCTGTACCTACCAACTTCAGGAAATTGATCAGGAAGATTTGGCCCCTGTTGACTTCCTGGATCCGGATCGGCTGCACTTACGATTAAAATTCCCGCTTCGGCCTTGCCTGGTAACGGATGATCGGCTTTTGCAGCTGGGGCGGTTGCTGGAAGTACTGTTTGAGTTTTATTCCATTGGCTGGTGCAAGGGGCGGATGGATATTTATCCGAGCCTGAACGGAGCCGCCGAACGCTTTACAGATAAATACCAGATTAGCCCAGACCATTACACGTCGGATGCCGTACGGAAACTGGTGGCCCGGTCCTCCAAAGATGCTGACGCCTTTTTTGACAAATTGTCGGTGAGCGAAAAACGGGCGGTGATTGCTACGGGGGCAATGAAAACTGAAAATAAAAACGTGGCCAGTTTTGCGGGATAGGTGTCCTTTTTTTGCAAAAACGTGTCCAGAAAACCGCCGGATTGTCCAGCGGTTTTTTTGTTGCCTATTGTGCTCCGAAACATCCCATTTTTAGGTGAATTCAGGCTGTAAACTTGCTGTTTACTCCCTTTTCGTGTCCTACTTTTTTTGATTCAGCCGGGCGAAGTTCGCCCCATGTATTTACAACTTTTTGATACACCCGCCGAAGGCTTGGGAGCAGCCGAAGGCGAAACCAACGCAGGCGGGATCCAGCGGCTTCGGATCATGCCCGCGAATCAGCTTCGGATCCTGCGGCCGGAACGGTTTGCTTTGCCGGGCCGGTCGGGATATCCCGCCTTTACGCTTTCTTCTCAGCACCTGTTTTTTCAGCCGGACTACACCCTGACCGATGTAGAAATCATGCCCGGATCCGGGGAGTTCGCCGAACCCGACAATTCATCCAGTCAGGGCGTTTTATACGCCCCTTCCATTCAGCTGACCATTCCGAAGGTCCGGCCGGACGCCCGGATCTGGTTGCATCAAAACCGGAATGTTCGCTGGATTGCTTTCCTGGCGGATCGGAACGGCTTTTTTCGCTGTGTCGGTACGCCCGATCAACCGCTGGCCTTATCGGTCAACGCTGGTACAGGATCCGGCGTATTGGGTCGCAATCAAACCGTATTGACCTTCTCCGGAAACGTTCAGCAGCCCGCCTATTACCTGCAAGGCATTGACGATGAGTGTTTAATTGATTTGTCGCCGGATTTCGATGAATCCTTCTCTTTTGAATTCAATTCTTAATTTTTCTTACCATGATCAATGTCGATGAAATTTTATTGATGATTGAAGAAGGCATTAAAAGTGCGCCCCCCAATCAGCCACGCATTAACAGTGCGGCTACGGTTCGGGCCTTTTTAAAAGCCTTTGTGGCCAAATTGGCGGCCCAGAATTACACGCCGGACCATAATTGGAACGGCACTCAATTACGCTTTACGCGGGCCGATGGCCAGCCCGGAAATTACGTCGAACTCAAGGGGGCCAAGGGCGACAAAGGCAACAAGGGGGATACGGGCGACACTGGCCCTAAGGGGGATACCGGCCAGACCGGCCCAACTGGCCCCAAAGGGAATACGGGCGATACCGGCCCAACCGGCCCCAAGGGGGATAAGGGCGATATTGGCGATACCGGCCCAACCGGCCCCAAGGGGAATACGGGTGACCCTGGCCCTAAAGGTGATCCCGGTACGCTGACGGCTGCGGCCCTGCCCCTGCGGACCAGCGGAATGAACCGCACCCAGGATAAGCTGGTGTTACAGCGGGGCGATGGCGTCATCGAGCGGCTGGGCAACCTGTTTCAACTCGGTGGCGGCCAGCCCCTGGTGACGGGTAACCTGATCGCCAATGGCAACATGGAGTTTGGCGATCTGAGCAACTTCGTAGCGGGCGATCTCTCGAAACTCTCCTTCGACAGCACCCAGGCCCCACCCGCGGGCGGAGCGGGCGCGATTCGGTATCTGGGGGCCAACGGCTTTTTCCGCATTACGGACCTGATCGGGGTTAACCTGCTACGCAAACACCGGCTTTCGCTGGTGGCCCGCAGTGGTGACGCGGGCGGGGCCAACTACGATACGAATGGGCGGTGTTTTCTGGGCATCATCTGTTACGATGTCGATGGGCAGCCCATCCAGCCCCAGCACTTCATGAAAGTAAACGGATCGGCCCAGACGACCCTGGCGGCTGCGCTCAATCCGGGCCAAACCACCGTCACCCTGACGAGTGCCGCCGGGTGGCATTCTGGAGCCACGGCCTCCCAGCGGCAGATGGCCTGGTACCCTTACACCAACGGGCTGGGCCAGAAATACGACGACTACGGCTATTCGCGCAATCTGTCGTCGAACCAGGCATCCTACTCGACCGTCAACGGCGGGACGTGGGCTTCGGGGGGCATTTCCGGCAACGTAATCACCCTGCGGGCACCCTGGGCGGGTCCGGCCCTGCCCGCGGGCACCAAAGTCGCTAACGTCATGGAAGGCAATACGTATATGTATGCGGCCTCACTCTCGAATGGACTGGTGCCCAACGTCTGGACGCAGTACGAAGCCACCATTCAGGGCATCAACCCCGGCACTACGGAAGATCCGGCCAACATGATGTTCCGTCCGGGGACGGCCTTTATCCGGCCGGTGATGCTGATCAACAACGGAGCGGCCGTCAGCGCCACGTTCTATCTGACGATGCTGGATTTCCGCGAAATCGCCGGAGCCGATCCCGCCACACTTCTGGGTACTACCAACACCTTTACGGGGGCCAACACGTTCAACGGCGACCTATCCGTTAGACGCATTGCCGCCACCGGCTCCCAGCCCTCCGTAACGGGAGGGGTTGGCGCTGGAGCTGGGGCCACGGTCTCCATTGTGGCCGGGTCCACCGATATGGCGGGCACCCTGCAAATTGTCACGGCCTCCAACCCGCAGGGCAATCAAACCATTGCCACCCTGACGTTTGCCACCGCCCTGGCAGCCGCCCCTAAAGTGGTGCTGCTGACGGCCCGTAACAACCAGACGGGCATGGCCATGAACAAGTTTTATGTGGCCAGTAAAACCGCCACTGGCTGGGTGCTCAGTTCGACGGATGCGACCCTGACCGGGGGCACCACCTTTCTTCTGGATTATCTTGTAATACTTTAACTGTTTGACCATGAATCAATTATTGGAATATGGGCTGTTGGTCCAGGAATCGGGAGCCATTACCGGCATCGAAATTGAAATTTCGGATAGCCCCTTGCTGGCGGCCGGTACGAAACGGCGGGTTCGGCTGAAAAAACTGCTGTTCGATGTGGATCTGGAGATCACGGCCATTTTTGAGCTGCGCGTTTTTGACGCGGACGATCAGGATCTGTTTGAACTTTACAACACGGATACGACCCTGGCTCCCAGCGCCAGCCGTGAACGTTTATCCAGGGTGCAGCCGATTGAAATTCCGCGCACGACGCGGGATAGCTTCCGGGATCCCCAGACCGGGGCGGTGGTGCTCTGGGATGCGCCGAACGCCATTCCGGAAATCGTTTTCTTCCAGTCGCTGGCGCTGGCCCACCTTCAGGCACAGGGCTTGCCCCTGGATGGATCGGAACCGTACCTGGTGGTGCTGTACCTGATGCTGGCCAATATCATCCGCGAAAAAGACGCCCTGGGCGAGTTCTGAGGATGAAAAACGGAATCTTTGTTCGCTACCGGGAAGAAGATCCCGACAAGCCGGATCGGTGGGTGATAACCCGGCCGATCCGGTTTAAAACCCTGATTGGAACCATGACGGTTCCGAAGGGGTATGTGACGGATTTTGCCAGTGTTCCGGTTTGGCTGTGGGGTGTTTTTCCGCCGATAGGCCGGTCGAATCGGGGTAGTCTAAAACATGACTATTGGTACGATAACCGCCTGGGGGAAAGCGAGTACGGCCCCTACGTGGCCCGCAAGCTGGCGGACCTGGAATTTCTGAAGGATCTGACCGTGGCCGAGCCGAAACGGTGGTTCCGCAATTACCTGATGTACCTGGCTTGCCGGTGGTTCGGCCGTCGCTGGTGGGTTGATTAGCGTCCAATTCCTTCAAATGCTTCTTTCCTAATGTTGCATTCATGTTGGAATCATTCATAAACGCAAAGTGGGCGCTGGAACCGATGTTCCACAACCGCATGGCCAAGATCATCCTGGATCGGGTAGCAGCGGGCCATGTTCCCCTGGCGGCTTCGGCCGAGCGGGTGGAAAAAGAACGCCGGGATCCGTATTTCGTTTCGGTCCCTGGCCAGGCTAGTCCCAGGGCCAGCTGGGCGTATGAATCCCTGCACAAGCCCAGGGCCGAATCCGGCCGAATTGCCGTTTTGCCGATCATCGGAACGATGTCGCGGTACGGCGATTACTGCACCTACGGGACGGAGGATTACGCCAATTGGATCATCGAAGCCAACGACGATCCGAGCGTTTCGGCGATTGTGCTGGAACTGAATTCGCCCGGTGGCCAGGTGGACGGCACCGAGTACCTGGGCGAAGTGATCCGCCAGTCCCAGAAGCCCGTTGTGGCCTGGGTAGCCGGAATGGCGGCTTCGGCGGCTTACTGGATCGCCAGCCAGGCGCGGATGATCATCCTGGAATCGGCCACCAGTTCGGAAGTGGGATCGATCGGTGTGCTGGCCATGCACATCGACGCTAGCCAGGCCTACGAAAAGGCGGGCTACAAAGTGACCATCGTTCGTTCGGAAGGATCGGAGGACAAAGCCCTGTTTAATAGTGTCGAACCGCTTTCGGAGGGAGTCCTGACCGAAACCAAAGAGATACTGAAGGCCATCCGGGATACGTTCGTGGAGACGGTCAAAGCCGGTCGGCCGGGGATTTCGGGCGATGTGTTTTCCGGAAAAATGTTCATCGGCCGCGATGCCCTCAAACGCCAGATGGCGGACAAAATTGGCTTTCTGGGCGATGCTATCGCGGAAGCGGATCGGCTGGCCCTGGCGGCTTAACCCTGCATTCATTCATCCTTTAATTCATACTTTTTTATGGCAAAAACGCTCCAAAGCTTCGCCCGCAAACAGGCCGAAGAAGAGAAAAAAGAAAGTGAGGTAACCCCGCCAAAGGAAACCGAAACCACCACCGAAACGGAAAGTGAAGAGTCGGAAGAAACCGAATCGGAGGAAACCGAAACCACCACCGAAACGGAAGCGGCCGATAAAAAATCGGCTGCTGCACTCCAGCCGGGCCAGGTGGCCATTAACGCTTCGGATCTGAAGAAACTCCGGGCGGATGCCGATGCGTGGAACAAAAACAAGGCTCAATTTGCCACGCTGACCGACTGGCACAAATCCATGAAGGAGGCCGGGGCCAATGTGCCGGGCAAAGAAGACACGACGAACCACCACGAAAAAGGGGCGTCGTCGGTTTCGGATCAGCCTTGGAACAAAAAGGCGTCGGAGGTGTACGGCAAGAGTGCGAAGAAGTCCTAAGTAGGGTACTGATCAGGGTTTTACGGGCAAGCAGTTCATTTTTTCATTCATCCTTTAATTTTTAATTCAGTGGCAGCAGATTCATTAAATCTCACCAAGTTGGCCGACTCGCTGGAAGAATACGCCCGCGAGAACTACGACCACATTTACGGCCGCGCGATGATCCCAGGCGTGGATCAGGGCGTGGACGGATCGGCCATCGTGCCCATCGATGAGTACATGACTTCGATCCAGACGTCGGATGAAGTGGTGCTGTCGGAACTGGAGATCGGCGACGTGGCCCAACCAGGCGGGAAGGATACGTTTAATCCGACGAATAACGCCGTGATCCCCGATGCGCGGATTGGAAAAGTACGCCAGGTGAAAGTAGACGTGCTGTTCAGCCACGAAAAGATCATGGCGTTTTACAAATCCTGGCTGGGAATGGTCAAATCCAAGCGGATCAACCCGGAAGAAGTGCCCCTGGAAGAGCACATTACGGCGGGGATCCTGGCCAAATACCGGGAAAACATCCGGGTGAAAACGCTCTGGAACGGGGTGTACAACAAAGCCGGTGAGACGCCTTTTGACGTGATGGACGGAATTCGGACCCAGGTACTGGCGGAAATCGCCAGTGGGGGAATCCCATCGGCCAACATCATTGATACGGCCGCCATCACGGTCGAAAATGCCGTGGCTGAAATCGAAAAAATCGTGGCGGCTCTGCCGGATGCCGAACTGTACGGAAGTATGGTTTGCGTGACCAATCGCCAGATCAAGACCTTCTACGAGCTGAATTACCGGAAGCTGTACGGAACGCTGCCGTACAACACCGGCCAGGAAAAGGATATCATCGTGGGAACGAATATCCGCTTTGTGGTCGAACCGGGTCTGTCGGGATTTGCGCGGCCGTTGTTTACGCCGAAGGGGAATCTGGTCTATCTGTACGATGATATGGATGGAGCGGATACGCTGGCGACCGACTACAACAAACGCCAGCGGAACCTGGCCTGGTTGATGGATGCCCAGGTGGGCGCGGGTATCGCCCAGCCACACCGGATTTGGACCAACGACTAATTCAAGAAGGCCACCTGTTTCGGCGGGTGGCCCTCTCTTCAAACCCTGTTTTCAAATTGTTTCACCCCTTCATTTTTCAAGTTGTATGAAATCAATTCAAGGTTTTTTGCTGGCTGCCTTTGTGTTTGCGGTGGCCGTTATTTTGCCCCAGGAACTGCTGGCGATGGCCCAGCATTCGGATTCGGTGTCGATGCTGTTTAGCCCGGATGCGATCCTGGGGATGGCGGGCGCGGGCGTGGTTAGCCTGGCAAACCTGGATGGTACAAGTTACCAGAAGTCCAATCCGGGCGGTACGCGCCGGTTGCTGGTCATTGGCAAGCGGGATTTTGCCAAGACCTGGCCCGTAGAAGCTAATCTGGTTACGGGAGAAGTGACGGCGGCTCCTGAACTGAAGGCCGGAAAGTCGTTCGCCGAGTATGAGTTTGCGCCCGATACGTTTTCGATGGATGACGCCAGCCAGGGCGATCCGGGTTTTATGTCGTACAAGCACAGTGTGGGCTTTATGATCGCCGGTTTTGGCAAGGATATCGTGAGCGAGATGCAAAAGCATTTGAACGCCGGTTGCGTAATCATTGCCGAATTGAACGACGGCCAGTTTGTGGTGGGTGGCTCTTCCGATAACCCGTTCTATTTGAAGAAAGAATTCAAGGGCGGGGCCAAAGGGGCCGATAAACGCGGCAACACCCTGAAAGGGGAACAGGATGGCTTTATGTGGGGATTAACGCCCCTGGCGGCTTCGGTGGTAACAGCCCTGGCGCTGGCTCCAGGAGAAGACGACGATTAAGCCCAGCCCATGCTGACCAAGTACAGACTGATCCACGTTCCCAGCGGGGGCGTGGATCATTTGCTGGATGGCCACCGGGTTCGGATTAACCAGAACCTGACCAATGAACAGGCCGACCGTTTAAAGGCGCTAGGCCTGCCGTATTTCCAGCTAATCGAACCCATTACCCCAACCGCCGAATTACCGGCCCCAACTCATGGCGAAGAAGAAAGCCCAACCAACCCCCCCACCAGCCCCCGACGCAGCCGTAAACGTGCCGCCAGCGGACAATTCACCAAAGCCGAATGAATCAGGTACGGATCTGCCTGGCCACGATGGGGCTGGAACTGTCGAGCCTGTTGGCCCTAATGGAAACGGCGTTGATGGATCCGGATCCGTTGCCGGTGGTGATGGTTCAGCCGCTGGAACGGGATTACCGGATGGATCAGGCGGACCTGAAGCCGGTGATGATTCTATTTCGGGAGCCGGAACCGGACCCGCTGCCGGATCTGGATCAGCTGCTGATGGCCATGCAGGCCCAGACGATCAGCCTGACGGCGAACTACCAGCTGGAGACCAAACGCCAGCTGATCCCGATCCAGCAGCGCCTGAATTGGATGGCGCGGATCCCGATCCGGATCCCGACAATGATCCGGACGATGACGAAGCGGATCCGGACGAAGAAGCGCAAGATCAAGCCCCGGATTCGGAATCGGTTGATGAGCGGACGGCCCGGATCCGGGCCAAAGCCCAGGCGGATCTGGAAACACTGAAAAGCCAATCGGCGGCCGGTGTGGCCCCATCGGATGATGATCCGGACGAAAGCGACGACGTGCCTCCGGCGGTCGAAGATCCGGATCCCGAACGCACGGCCCGGATCCGGGCCAAAGCCCGCACGGAGTTGGTGGGTATCTACCTGGAATCGGCCGGGCGGGCCTTGCAGGCGAAGAAGAAAGCCGACGACGCCCAGCCGGATCGGCGGGAAGCGTAAGCAACTGGAGTACTCAAAAGGCGGCCTGGAATCGGGCCGCCTTTTGCCGTTTATTCGCTCCATGCTAACAACTGTTTACATCCCCCCACTTTCGGACTTCCTGGAAGCCGAAGGAATCAACGCTGGCCAGCTGTATCTGGCCCTGGAAGCGTACGCGGATCACCTGGCGCAGCACATTGACCTAAAACACGATGCGGTGGCCCAGCCCCTGGAATACCTGGAGATCAAAGACTTTGAAGATACCATTCAGGCCTTTCTCCAGCAGCTGCCCAAGATTTTGCCCGATGAACCGGATTTTGTGGTAGAAGACGAAGAAGACGATGACTGAAACCGAACACAAAGCCCAGCTGAAAAAGGCCAAAGCCAATCTGGAGCTGAAACAAATGTACCACCGCGCCGGAAAGGTGTCGAAAGCCGACGTGGCCGAAGCCCAGCTGATTTATGATCAGCTGAAGGCCTACCGGGTGCCGGTGGAACCGCTGCCGGTTGAAAGAAGTAATTCACTTGCTGCCGAATCGGCGGTGGTACTCCCGGCCATGCCGGTTTCGGAATTTACGCGGCTGCTGGAAGAACTGACCATCGAAAACGCCGAAGCCCACAAGCAAATGGCGATGCGGGCGAACCGCCTGGCGGATTATCCGGATACGGTGAACGTGAAAGGGCTGGTGGACGAGATCCAGGAATGGAAAGCCAAACGGAACGCCCTGGGCGAGAAAATAGCCTATTTAAAGGCGAACGGGCGCTTACCGGACCTTGCACCCGTTCCGGACGCCGAAGACGCGCCAGAAGCGGTAAAATCGACCTTCCTGGCGAATCTGCCCGCTGAACGCTATGAGTTAAGCAGGTTGATCACGAATTCGCTGTCGCCAAAGGTCAGCCGCGCCCGCAAAGGCCTGGCACGCGCTAAAACCGATTTGTGGCGGGCGCACTACACCAAACAGCTGGCCCAGGCCGAAGCCGAACTGGCGCTGGCCAAATCCAAAATGGCCGCCCTGGCCTAGCGATTTTGGGAAAGTCCAAAAAAAGACGCCCCCTTTTCGGGTAGAAGGGGGCGTTTTGCGTCCTGTGAATCGGATTTTTCCCGCCGTACTCTTGCCCAAACAGACAATCAGACGATGGCAAAAACCACGGCGCTTCAGCGCATGAAACGGGTGCTGAAGATCGATGAAACCAAGATCGATAAGTACCTGGCGTATTACCACGAAAACGCCCCCTTATCACCCGAAGAACACCAGATGCTGGATAAGTACCGCAAAGCCTGGCATAACCTGAGCCTGGGCCGCACGTACGATATGACGCTGGGTATGCTGATGAAGGATTACAGCATCCAGGAGCGCCAGGCCCGGTACATCATCGCGGAATCGGCCTATATCTTCGGCAACATTCAGCACCTGGACAAACAGGCCAAGAAAATGGCGTCGGCCAACTACTACCGATTGCTTTCCAACATGGCCCGCGTTCAGGGCGATTTTGAAGCCGCCAGCCGGGCCTGGGAGCGGGCCGATAAACTCGAAGGCTTGTACGAAGAAGAGAAAACCGGCCTGAAGCCCGAAGACTTCCTGAAAGCAGCCCGGTTTGTTTTCAGCAGCGATGTAAAGGTATTGGAAGCCGCACAAAAAGAACGGGAAAGGGCCGACGATGAGTAAGCTGGAAAAGGTCAAGCAGATCTACGTGAACGCCAAACAGTCCAAGTTCCTGCGGAGCCGGGCCAACCGGAAAACCTTCCAGGGCGGCCGGGGATCCGGCAAAACGACAACGCTGGGGTACGTGGTGGGCATGATGTTCGAGCACATGCCCAGGGCGAAAGTGGTGCTGGCTGGACTGACCTACGTGCAGCTGGATCTGATTGTGTTACCCGAAATCAAAAATAGCCTGGAGCGAATGGGGTACACCGAACTCAGCAAGGCGAATCTGCTGGGCGTGTACGTGATCGGCCAGCAGCCGCCCGATGAGTGGCTGAAACCGTATTCGAGTCCCGGAAAAAAGGGGTGGCAGTATTGCATGTGTTTTATCAATGGCTTTACGGTTCAATTCGTCAGCCAGGACCGGCCCGATTCCCAGCGGGGGATTAATTCGGATGGCATTCTGATCGATGAGTCGGCCACCATGAAACACGATTTTATCAAGACCGTCCTTTTGCCCGCCAAACGGGCCAACCCCAAAGCGGGTTTTGCCAGGTCCCATTTGCACCTGGCCTTCTACGATTTTTCGTCGGCGGCCTGGTTTCAGGAAGGCATGTGGATTTATGAAACGGAAGACCGCTGGAAAGCGGATCTGGAAAAACGGGCCGCTATGACGGCCGATGAAAAGGAGCGGATCCCGCCCGAAACGCTGTACTTGGAAAGCACCTGGGAGGATAATAAAGACGCGCTGCCCCCTGATTACTACCGGACGCTGGAAGAAAACCTGGATCCGATTACCCTGGACGTGGAAGTTTGGAACCGACGCTTGGGCCAATTGCCCAACGGTTTTTATTACGCCTTTACCACGCTTCGGCACTGCTACTACGAATCGTTCCGCTACGAGTACGACGATAAAACCAAGCTACAGCTGCACCAGTCAAACGACTACCGGGATAATCGTTTACTGGAAGTATCCCTGGATTTTAATAATGCGATTTGCTGGCAGGTAGTGGGCCAGGAAGTGGGGCTGGAGCTGCGGATTATCTGGTCGGAGTTTAAGAAACCTGCTATCGACAAGCCCAAGAACCTGGTGGTGCAGCTGGCCGAATCGTTCGTCGAGCGGTACAAGAACCATCCTACCAAGGAGGTTGCCCTGTGGGGGGATCCGGGTGGAAAAGCGACATCGGCCACCACCAGCGAGGATAACAAGCCTTTCTTTGAGCAGTACTGTGATGTGCTGATCAAGGCCGGGTGGAAGATCCGTCGGGAGTACCTGCGCTTCACCTATCCTAGCCACAAGGATAAGTACATCCTGACTAACCATCTGCTGGAGGAAGCCAGTGAGCGCACACCACGGATCCGCCTGAACCAGAACACCAACAAGCCGCTGATCATCGCGATCCAGATGACTCCTGTTAAGGCTGAATTCAAGAAGAACAAGAAGTCGGAAGAGAGCGAGAAGAACCGCGAATACGCAACCGACGGAACCGATGCACTGGACTACCTGGTCTGGGGTAAGTACCGCAAGCTGATGCCTAACAGTCGAGTTGGTCAGCAGAATCAGATCTTCATTTATCGCGGTCGCTGATCCAACCCAATCCCAACCACCCGCGCACCCCGCCACGGTCCCGGCCGTGGTCGGGGGTAGGGAGTTATATTCCATATTTTGGCACCGCCATGGCGGCCAACGATAAAGGGCGGGCCCCCTTTCTGTGTTTCAGATCTGCGATTTTGAGACGACTCCAGAGTAAGCCATTCACCTTCAGTTAATTGCCCAAAAACAGACTGCAAAACGCCTTGAGAGAATGCCGCTATAAGGGCGAAAAAGCGTCCTATTGGCTTCAAAATGCCCGACTTATTCTTGCATAGACTTGAAAATTCGATGGCAAAACAGACAATTACCCTCAAAACCGTCCTGCACGAAATCAACCAGCCAGGGCACGAATTCGGCCTGAAGTTTAGAACCCTGTCGGGGGATACCAGCATCAAACGCCGGGTGAAGAAGAACCCTGGCAAAGCATCGACACCAGCCGGAAGCGGAGAAAAAAAAGATCTGCATTCCATCAAGCGCAACATGACCCGAGCCGGGGCGCTGCTGCTGTACGATGTGGAGAAACGCCACCCCTTTGAAGTAAAAATCGAACTGATGGTCGAGTACAACGGTGACCGAATTTTTCACAATTACTAAGCTATGGCGAAGTCAAGAATTACCAAGCTGTCGAGCAACGTGTACACGTTATCGTACGGCGCTAAAAAGGAAGCCGCCCTGGTGACGTTCGGCGAAGCGGATATTTCCGCCCACGTTGCCGGGGCGGGCTTTAAAACCCGATCCGAATACGTGCCCTGGGGCAAGAAAGATGATCAGCTGGTGAGGATGCACAAGCTGGCCAGCGACTCGCCCAACAAATGGCGGCTGATCAAAACCCGGCGCGACTTTATGACCGGCCTGGGCGTGTATACCCACGCCGGAAAGAAGGGCAAAGCCCAGGGTACGCGCTTTGAACCCGTTGTGTACCCTCCGTTTCAGGCGTGGAAAGACCTGGTGAACTGGGATCTGGAATTCGTATCGATGGGGCTACAGTACGCCTTCAGCGGCAATGCCTTTGTGGTGCTGACGCTGGATCTGTCGAAACACCTGGTGGGCGTGGAAGTGCTGGACGCTTTCAAATGCCGGGTCCGCAAGCTCAAAGCGGGCGAAACCAAAGTATCGGCCTACCTGGTGAATCCCAACTTCGGAACCAAGGCCTATAAAGCGGCTGATACGAAAGTGTATCCCGCTTTCGATCCCAAGGATCCGACCAGGTATCCCGTTTGCATTCTCCAGCTGATGGACCGCATTCCTGGCCAGGACTATTATTCGTTTCCGGAATGGTGGAGCACCGAAAGCTGGACCAACGTGGCCAACAAGATCCCGCGCTTTCACGATAACGGCCTGGACAATGGGTACAACATCAAGTACCACATTTCGATCCCCGACGACTATTTCGACCGGGATGGGCTGGACGATGAAGCCAAAGAAAAGCTTCAGCAGGAAGTGCTCCAGCAAATGGGCGAGTCCCTGGAAGGCGTCGAGAACCCGGAGAAAGTCCTGTTTACCTTCCACAAACGCGGGTTAGCGGGCCAGCAGGATAGCGCCGGGGTCATCATCGAGCCGTTGAAAAACACCATGTCGGACGATGCCTATATGAAGCTGTTTAATACGGCGAACGTGGCCCAGGCTTCCGGCCACGGGGTGTTACCGACCCTGGCCGGGATTGACACGGGAAGCAAATTTGGCGGATCCGGCAAGGAACTGGAAGCGTCCGCCAACTACCAGCAGGGCTTTCTGACGTACGTGGACCGGCTGGTTTTGCTCCAGGTGCTGCGGATCGCCAAACGGCTCAATGACTGGCCCGCCGAAATGGATTTCGATATCGAAAACATTGCCCTGTACACGTTCGACGTGACGCCAGCGGGAGCCGGGCAAAATCCGAATAACAAGAAATCGAAAGCGGATCCGGAACCATCCGACGAAGACGAAGAAACCGAGGACGAAACCGAAAACAAAGACGACGATGCTGTTTAAGGATACGGGAAAAATCGATGACCAGGA
This sequence comes from Larkinella harenae, assembly GCF_054780515.1. Classification (NCBI taxonomy): domain Bacteria; kingdom Pseudomonadati; phylum Bacteroidota; class Cytophagia; order Cytophagales; family Spirosomataceae; genus Larkinella; species Larkinella harenae. Next base: position 2,165,863 of record NZ_BAAGWE010000001.1, read on the forward strand.
TGGCCTGAAAGCCTACCTGGGCGGCATTCAGAAAACCATGGCGTGGGACACCTGGCGGCCGTTTGTGGAAAATGCCGAACTAACGTACATCCTGCCCGCCATCGGCCAGGGACTGTACGATGAATTGCTGGCCGATAACTTATCCGACGTGAAGAAGCGACTGAAGCACCGGCTGAAAATGGCCGTGGCCTGGTTTGCTTACGCCGAAGCCCTGCCCAGCCTGGCCACCACGACCGGGGATGGGGGCATTGTCGTTCCCACGCCCGGCAATTCGGCCGTGATGCCCAAATGGCTCTACCTGGAGGCCCGCAAGAAGCACGAAGAAAAGGCGGATCGCAACCTGGAAGCCGCCCTGGTGTGGCTGGAAGCCAACGCCGATTTGTTTCCGGATTGGAAACAGTCCGAGTTCTACACCATCCAGAACAGCCGGTTCATTCGGTCGGCCACGGAAGCCAGCAAATTTTTTCCCGCAATTCGGAGCAGCCGACGCCTGTTTCTGGCCATCCGGAATTACTTCAATACCGCTGAAGATGACCAGATCCGGCCGGTGCTGGGCGGACTGTACCCGGTGCTGCTGGAGCGGATGAAAGAAGGCACGTTGTCGGCTCAGGAAGCCGAAGCCCTGCGGCTGGCCCGCCAGGCGCTGGTTCAACTGGGCTTTGCCGAAGCGGTGCCGTATTTGAATCTGAATACGGAATTTCGCCTGGTGTACGATATCGACGGCGGGGCCGTGGCCGAACAGCCCCTAAATTCCCAGCGGCTGGAGATCATTCACCAGAAAGCACTGAGCAAGGGCGAAGCCAAACGCGCCGAACTGATCAATTACCTGAACGCCAACGCCAGCGCCCAGGTGTTGGCCGCTTACTTCCAAAGCCCGCTGTACGTGGCTCCCCAAGGCGTTTTATCCCGTCGTTTTCCCAACCAACCCGGTAACTCTTTTTACGTGTTATGATGCTCAAACGCTACTTCCAAAGCCTGGCCATCGGGGCGGTGCAATTTTTATACGGGGTGCTGATTCTGGTGCGGCTGCTGCTGAATACCGTCCTGGATCGGTTGCCCTGGTGGGTGCTACTTTTACCGCTGCTGCTGGTGCTGGCCCTGGTGGCCGGGCTGGCGGTGTGGGCGCTGTTGTGCGCCGTCTATTTTTCAATCCGTCTTGTCTATCAAAAACAAAAATTTCAATGAACACAAAATTGTCCGGCCCGAAGATGGCCACCGAATCCAAAAACGAGGTGAACGGCCACGTGGTCGGATCCACGCCATCCCAGCCCGCTGTGGATCCGAAAGCAGCCGCCCAGCAAGCCATTTTGGACGCCGAAGCCCTGCTGGCCCGGATCCAGGAGGAAGAAGAAGCCGAGCAGGTAGCCCGCCGTTCGCGCCTGGCGGCCAAACGCGAAGTACACCTGCGGGATGCTGAAAATTTTCGCAACATGGCCAGGAATGAATCCGATCCGGAAGAAAAACGGACGCTGTTGCAGCTGGCGCGGGAAGATGAACAGCTGGCCTACCAGCTGGGCCAGGAACTGGGGTTAAGCCAGCCCGATCCCAACCAGGCGTCTAAACCGAAATTGCCCTGGCTAAAGCGGCCGGTGGTGGCCTTTCTTCAGGTGGCCGGAATCCTGCTGGCTATTACCTACTGCTACCGCCAGTTCAATCGGTTTAACGAGTACATCCAGCGAATGAACGAGACGCTACCGCCCGAAAAACACCTGCAACCGTACGATATCACGTCGGTGCAAAAGTTCTTCTGGGAAAAGCTGGTGATTTTCGCGGATCTGCCGGTGGCGCTGTTGGTCCTGTTTCTGATCGTGCCGTTTGTTGGTTTTTACGTCCTACCATTCCTGCGTTCCCGGAAAGACTTTTACACGGAGTTTAACGAAGAACTAACGCCGTGGCAACGATCACTCATTACAACCATTTTCTGTTTAGGCTTATTGTTTTATCTGGCCTTATCGCATTCGGTCAAACCCTGACCGCCCAGACTAAAAAAACAACCCAGGCGGCCGCTTCGGCGCTGGCGAAAAAAGCCAGTGACTCGAAGCGGCCGCCTGTATTTCCAACCTTTCAAACGGAAGCCCAGCTTCGCCAGGCCGTATATGATTCGGCGGCCGTATTCGTGGGCAAAACCGAGCGCACGAATCAGAATGATGCCGAATGGATTACGGCGATCAACCGCTTTTCAGGCTTGCCCAAAAATGCCCACTATTGCGCGTCGGCCTTCTACTACGTGCACGCCGTGAACGGGGTGAAGCTGCCGGTAGAAAAGGCGGGGGTGGGGATGGTCCGAACGTATTTCAGTCAGCCCAAACGGATCATTTACCGGCGCAATGGCCGGGGAAATCAGCGGATCGGACCCAAGCCGGGCCGCATGGACGCGGTTTCGCTGTTTGCCAGCCATATCGAAGGCATTGCCCAGGATCGGTACGATCCCGAGGAAGATGACCGGGTGCGGTGCATCGGCTTTAACACAACCGGGGGCAAGGGCACCAAAGGCGGCTGTTACGTCAATTACCGCAAAACGAGCGAGATCAAAGCAATTGCCAACTGGATCACACCATACTGGACCAGTCTTAAATCTTCCCAACTATGAGGAAAGTGTTTGCATTCATTCGCCAGGATGGCCGCCGATTCGCCTGGGAAATCGGCCTGGCCATCCTGGTTTCGGTAGTCAGCTGGGCGGTGGGGTATTTTCTCAATCAGCGCCAGTTAGCCAGCTGCCAGGACGAACGCGCGGCCCTGATGGACCAAGTACGTAAAGAAGAACAGTTTCGCCAGGAAGTGCATTACGGCCAAAAGCTGAAGGAAAAGGATCTGATCATACTATCCCAAGCGAATGAAAATCTGGAATTACGCAAAAAAATGGCTCTGGATTCTGCTAATCTGCTTTCCCTTACCGAAGCTATGCGGGCAGTCAATGGGCGGTATAAGCGCGGAAACTGATTCGGCCATCCGGGCCGAGTTTATGGCCAATGCCAAGCTGATCCACGCGGACCTGATTAAAGGAGACTTTGCCGCTGAAAAGACGGCAAATGCTCAGGCTAGTTTTGAGGTCTGCAAAGACGCCTTAAAGGTCAGCCAGGCGGCCGAAACCGAAGCCAAAAGCCAGGTAGTAGAAGCCAGAAACGCCCTGACTACGGAAGCCGACAAACGGCGTAAAACTGAACGGGAAGTCTGGATCTGGCGCGGTTTAGCCGTTTTAACCTTCGTGTTGATGTTGCGATGAAAAAGAAAAAAATTCAGATCGGTTCCGAAACGTTCCGAATGCCCCAGGCCTGGGCTGATTGCTCCAGTGCCCAGATACTGGATTTGTTGCCGCTAACGCTGACGGATCTGGACAAACTGGATCCGGGCCAGCGAGCCAAAATCAAGTACGAAGCCGCCAGGCGACTGCTTCAGGCTCCGGAAGACCTGCTGGATCAGTTGGATGCTGCCCAGCGGTGGCGGTTGATGCGGCTGGCGGGCTGGGTGTTTACCGAGCGGATCCGGCACAAACCCTTTGAGTCCTTCGAGGTTCAGGGTGTTTCCTACCATCTTTTTGCGGAAAACTTCGCCGATACCAGCGCCATCGAAATCGCCATGGCGAACATGCAGTACCTGGCTTACGCCCGGCGCGAAAGCCCCAACCCCCAGGCGGTTTATCAGCTGGTGGCCACCTTGTGCCGGCCGCTTCGGAAAGACCTGGCCAGGGCTAAAAAATCGGTGGACTGGAACGGCGATTCGCGGGAAGCTTATAACACCATTCTGGCCGAAGAACGGGCGGTGGTGTTTGAAAAGAAGAAGTTACCGCTGGGGGTGATCATGGGCGTACTCCAGTATTTCGAGTTTACCAATAACCGCTTTCTGGAACGCTACAAACACGCCTACGAACCCGCCGACGATGACGAAGAACCGCTGTATCCGGATGGTCGGGGCTTGATTACGACGTTCATGGACGTAGCAAAAACGGGCGTCTTTGGTGAGTTCGACCAGGTTTGCCGCCAGAATGGACATACGGTATGGATGTTTTTGCTGGATAATAACTTGAAAATTAGGCGGGCTAACGCACGAATGGAAAGAGAAATGGATTAAACGCTAAAGAGAAATGGAAAAGCTTAACGTGGATATTGTTATCGGTTTTGTGTTGGTTGCATTGCACATTTGGAACGCTATCCAATGGATTGATAAAAAGGCGATTCAGGAAGATATTATGGATCTGAAGGACCAGTTAAATAGTCTTGAAAGAGATGTTTACCATTCCCGTACAAGACTTCCAAGAGACAAAGGGGAATGTAATTGAGAATAAAGGTTGCATATGGAAAGCCAGGCGAATGTTCTGCCTGGCTTTTTTGTGTCCTACCGGGCGCGGTGTCGGCTGCTGATCTTGGATCAAAAAACGACGCAAACCATGCTGAACGGTGATTTAAAAACGTACATCCAGTATTTCCAGGCCTGGGCGGAAGCCCACGCGGATATCCGATTTTTCTGCTTCGGATCCGTCGAAAAAGGCATCGAATTCGCCCGCTCCCTGCCCGATTTCAATTATCCGTTTTGCTGGCTGGAACAGCCCATTATCCAGCCCACCGACAACGGAGCCATGCACCTGAACGAACGCTTTCAAACCGGGATCTGCATCCTGATCAAAGCCGCGCCCGATGATCACCAGGCCCAGATCGACGCCTACGATCTAAGCCTTTCCACCCTGACGGATTTACACGCCAAACTGATCCGCGACCACCGCAAAAACCGGATTCAACTGGATCCGAATTCGCTCCGGAAAGAACCCGTCGATCAGTTGTGGGTGGATAGCCATTACGGCTACCGGATGGAATTTACACTGGAGTTAAACAACAATAACCGCCTGATCAAATGACGAGTATTCCCGCTTTACTGACGCATTTACCCGCCCAGCTGTCGCTGAACCCCATCGTGGTCAACATCGAAGCCGTCAGCGATGCCACCTATCCGGATCGGGGCGGCCTGCGCTACTATTGCCAGGTGATGGTTCCCGAATCCTACCTGTCGGCCACCTACCAAGAACTGGTTCGGCTGGAAGGGGCCGAAGTGCCCGCCGTGGCGGCCGGGCCGGGCAAGTTGTACCAGGGCGCGTTCTTTGAAGTCCAGAACCAGCTGGATCCCTTGCTGGAGCGAACCGCGCCCGACTTTGGCCGAAACCGGATCTTTGTGGCCGATCAGCTGGTGATGCCCTATTATTGTGTGCTAACCGTCGAGAACAACGATGTGGAAATTTTCCGGCAAACGCTGCCGGTGCAGCACGTAGTAAAAGCCGGGATCAATGAAGTGGATTATGCCGCTTACAAGGATCTGTTTTTTACCGATTACATTGGCCGGGGGAAACGCTTTCTGACCTGGGCACCCGATTACAAAACCGTTCATCCGGAGCAACCCGAATTCTTGTACTACCTGACCAATTTTACCCCATCGCCCACGGCCCTGAAGCTTTGTTACCGGGTGTTTTTTGAGGATCATACCGAGCTAACCGGCTGCGCGTCGGAGCTGTCGAACGTGTTGCCCTTTACGGTGTACGGGGTGCCCGTTGGTCCCCAGGCGCTGGGCTTCGATCAGCTGGCGGGGCGGGTGCTTTCGTACGAAGTCTGGCTGGCCAATCAGAACGACCGGCGAATCAGTGAAATCCGTTCTTACCAGCTGGAGCAGGAGTACCGCCGAAACGTGCGTTTTGTGTTGTTTGCCAACAGCCTGGGCGGCTTTGACACGCTTTGCTTAACCGGCCAGGGGGAAGAGTCCATCGGGTTCAAACGGTCGATCAGCGAACGCTTTAACGGCTGGCAGTTTCTGCCCAGCTACGCCGAACGGGAAATCAACGACGTGAGCGGCTTGCGGGAACTGAAGGTGGCCACCGGCTGGCTGGATTCGGAAGGGCTGCGCTACCTGGAAGAGCTGCTGTTTTCCAGGGAACTTTACCTGGTTACGGATCGGGCGTTTGTGCCGCTGTTGCCGGTGGGGGATCAGTTTCAGAGCCGGATTGACGATGAATACCTGATCGGGCGAACTCTTACGTTTCAATACGCCAACAACGAAACGGCCTTCAGCGCCCTGCCCGATCCGGCGTCCCTATTTCAGCGGCCGACCGGCTGGCGGCCCAAGGCGATGGCCTGTCTGGTGGATGCGTTTGGCAAACGCACCGGCAAGCGCCAGGCGACGGTACTGGAGCAGTACTACCTGGACGATAACAGCAAAGTGGTGGGGGTGCCTTTAAAATCAAACGTACCAGGGACGGATGGCTATATCCCGCCCATGGATTCGGATAGCTGCCTGGTGACGCCCTATCTGAATTCCGAAATCAACCGCCAGGGCACCTTTCGCCGGTTGACTTGTCCGGATGGGCAATCGGGTGGCCCGGCTACCATCGTCATTGCGGCCGGAACCTACGGATCCGAAATCAGCCAGGACGACGCCCAGGCCAAAGCGGAAGCGGCCTTTCGGCGGCTCAACACCCAGGACTACGCCAATGAATTCGGCACCTGCCTTTCGGAGCCGGAAAAGTACGCCTTGGCGGTTCCGGCCGGGCACTGGCATTACCGGGTTGCGAATCCGTCGGGCTTTGCGGTGCAGGGGCTGGTGTTTAACAATCCCGTTGCGTTCCCGGAGATCGGCAACGTCTGGATGGCCCAGGGGCAAAACCGGCCGTACGTGTTTCCGATGAATAGCAACGATCTGGATTTTCCGATCTCGTATCCATCGAACGCCTGGCGGATCATGGTGTACGGCCCGGCCGGAACTCAGCGTCGGGTTCGGGTTTACCAGAACGGAATTCTGCGGTTGAATTACCTACTATCCATGAATAACGACGGTTACGAGTACACGTTTTTGACTTCCAACGGAGGCAACTCGTTTGTGCTGGCGAACGGTGATCGGATTTACTTAACCAACACGGCGGACTAATGGATTTCGACCAAATTTATGAGCAGCTGTTGCCGGTGGTGGAAGAAATCGCCCACGATGCCCTGGAACGGTTCAAGGATGCAATCCGGGAAAAACGCCTGGTGCTGACCGAAGAACTGGAACGTAATTTCCGGTATGAATTGACCCGTTCGGCCAGTATGCTGGCGCTCCAGATTGAATTCCGGGGCTACGGACGGTTCAAGGATATGGCCCGGACCCATTACGGGCAGATGGCCCCACCTGAGGAAATGGAGGAATTTGTTAAACACATCGGCCTGGATCGTTTTGCCTACGTGCAGGGCTACAGGGGCCACCAAGTTCCAACCGTGAAAAATGCCATAAAGCGGCTGGCTTTTGCCTTGGCTAAAGGCCGAAGGAAAGCCAGGGTAGTCAAACGGGGCTATAAAGGCACCTGGTACAATTCCAGCAAAATGAAAATGATCAACCAGGCTAAACGGGAGCTTCGGGAGAAGTACAAAAAGCTGGTAACTCCGTACCTGGCGAAACAATTGGAAGGCGAAAAGTAGCGTCCTACCAAAAACGGGCGGGCCGCTGGAATTTCGCCGAAACCAAACTGTCGAACCGATGGCTTCACGCAAAATTGATGATCTGGATCCGGTGTTGGCGTATGCGTTCGGAAAGGCCGAAGCGGAATGGAAACTGAAGTTTCCCGAAAGCCCCCAGCCGTTTCTGACCTGTACGTACCGATCCCCCGCCGAGCAGGATACCCTATTTGCCCAGGTGCCCAAAGTGACCAATGCCAGGGCGGGCCAGTCGCCCCACAATTACGAATTGTCGATGGCGTTCGATGTGGCCTTTAAAAAGCCGAACGGGGTAGTGGACTGGAGTAATGAACTGTTTACCCTGTTTTCCAAACTGGTGCTCAAAACGCCCGGCATTACCTGGGGCGGCTCCTTCCGGACGCTGAAGGATTTGCCCCATTTTGAGCGCACCAACTGGCAAAAGCTGGTAACCAAAAAGCCCTGAAATAGCGTCCTGTTTTAAGAAAATGCTTCCGGCGAAGTTCGTCGGAAGCATTTTTTTTATACGCCCATGAACGATGTTGAAATTAGTAAGATCAAGCTGCTGATCGACGGCGAAGAAGGGGAAGCGACCCTGAAGCAACTCAAGGAAGCCGTTTCCCAGGTAACCAAGGAGATGCAGAAGCTGGAAAAGGCGGGTGAAGATGGCAAGGAGCCATGGAAGGAACTGAGTCGGCTGATGGTGGATCTGACGGCGAAAGTGGATGTTGTGACCGATGCGGTCAACAACAGCGATGCATCGCTGTACGAATTGACCAACAAGAGCCGGAAGCTGAACAATGAGCTGAAGGATTTGAAAACTGGTTCTGACGAGTGGATCGCCAAGATGGAAAAGATTGGCGAAGTCGATGCCAAGATGATCGAGGTCCGCCAGGAAATGGCCCGTATCAAAAAGGAAGCCCTGGAGAATTCGGAAGCCTACCAGACCCTGAAAAAGCGCCAGGAGGAAGTTAACGAGGAAATGAAGGCCATGGTCCGCAACATCGATCTGAACGATGCGTCGATGGGTCAGCTGAAGGCCAAAAGCAATTTGCTCAATGAAGAACTAAAGGATCTGAAAGTCAACAGCACCGAATGGATCGCCAAAATGAAGGAGATCGACCAGGTGGATAACAAGCTTCGGGAAGTCGGCCAGGAAATGGACGCCCTACGTACCCACACCGAAAAGAACGTGCCGGTGATGGACCGCCTAAAGGATAGCGTCAGCACCTTTGCCGCGCTCCAGCTGGATAACCTGGTGGATCGCATTGTGGACTTCGGCCGGGAAAGTATTTCGACGGCGGCCCAGAACGATGACGCCATGGCCGATATCGCCAAGGCCACCGAAATGGTGATCGAAGATGTAGTCGAGCTGAACGAGCAGTTGAAAAAGATCGACACCCGCACCAGCGTGGAAGAACTCCAGCAAATGGCCGTGGCGGCCGGTCAGTTTGGCGTGGCCAAAGAAGATGTGCTGGGCTTTGTCGAAAGTACCGACAAGCTGAACATCGCCCTGGGGGATCAGTTCTCGAGCACCGAAGAGCTGGCCACCACCACGCTTCGGCTGCGGAACATTTTCCAGGATATCAAAACCGACAATATCGGCGATGATATGCTGTACATCGGCAACGCCCTGAACGCCCTGGAAGGGGCCGGTTCGGCGTCGGCGTCGGTGATGGCCGATTTCTCCAGCCGCATGGGTGGGGTGCTGATCCCGCTGGGCATGACCACGCCCCAGATCCTGGGCCTGTCGGCGTCGCTGGAAGAAATGAACGTGACGGCCGAGCGGGGCAGTACGGCGGTGACGGCCATCGTTCAGAAAATGCTGACCGACGTGGACCGTTTCGCCAAAGTGGCGGGCATGAGCACCAAAGACTTTACGGCCCTGATTGAACAGGATCTGTTTGGGGCGCTGATGAAGTTTGCCGAAGGCTCCAAACGGAGTGGGGATAGCTCCATTGTTTTCGCCAACATCCTAAAGGATACGAGCCTTTCCGGATCGGGGGCCATGGAAGTGTTGTCAAAACTGGCCAACAGCCAGGGGCTGGTGACCGATAAAGTGGGCTTTGCTTCCCAGGTGATTAAGGAGCAGAACAGCGTTTTACTGGAGTTTGACAAAAAGAACACCAATTCGGCCGCCCAGCTGGCCAAGATGGGCAAGGAAGTAACCAATATGTCCGTGGAACTGGGCCAGAAACTGATCCCCATCGTGATCAGCGCGGGCCAGGGGATGCTGACGTTTGTGAACACCATCCGGGCCGTCCCCCAATTTATCAACGAGAATAAAGCCGCTCTGGCGGCCCTGGTGGTGGGCCTGGTGTCGTTCAATACCACGGCCATCCTGGCCGCTGCCAATTCGGTGAAGCTTTCGGCGGCTAAAAAAGCCGAAGCCCTGGCGTCAGAGCTGGCGGCCGCTGCCGAAGCCATCCGGACGCGCCAGACGGCGGCCGCGGCCGTGGCCGACAATACCGCTGCCGCTGCCAGTCAAAAGCTGACGATTCAGGAACGATTGGCGGCTGCACAGACAACGATCAGTAACGGATTGACGGCCACCAAAACGGCCTTAACCAACGCCTGGACGATTGCCCAGAACGGGATTAATACGGCCCTGCGGGCCAACCCCATCGGGGCCGTCATTACGGTGCTGGCGATGCTGGCGGCCGGGCTGGTGATGGCCTACGAAAAATCGGAAACCTTCCGGGGTATTGTCAACGGTGTTTGGGCCGCTCTGAAAACGGGGGTACAGGCCATTACGGAAATTACCGGCAAATGTTACGACTGGATCCGGCAATCCCTGGAGCCGCTGGGCCAGAAGCTGGAGCCGGTGGGCCGCTTACTGGGGCCGCTGTGGGACTTAATCAAGCAGGGCGTGGGACTATGGGTTAATCTCCAGACCACCATTGCGCAGTTTATCGCGTCGGCCCTGGGCGGGCTGATCAACCGGATCGAGCCGCTGAAAACGCTGTTTTCGGCCCTGTGGTCGGTGATCGCGGGCGGGGTGGAAAAGATCAAGGCGGTGGGGGCGGCCATGGCTAATTTTTTGCCCATCGATTCGGTGATCAGCAAAATCAAGGATACGGCGTCGAAAATGGGCGTGGCCTTTTCGGATGCCTACAGCAAGGAAATCAACGCGGCCCGCGCGGCCGATGAAAAGGCCGATGCGGCCCACAACAGCAAGAAAACCGCCAATGCGAAAGCGTCGGCCAATCAGTCGGCGGAAGATGCCATAAAAGCCAATCAGGGCGCTAATGATGCCAAGGGTTTACAGAATACCCAGCATTTGACCAAAGAGCAGGAGAAGGAGAAAAAACACGCCGAGAAGGTGGCCGACGACAAAAAGAAAGCCAACGCCGACGCGCTTAAATCCATCGAAGAACTGAAGGTCCAGCTGATCAGCAACGAACTCCAGCGGGAGGTGGCCAAGGAAAACCTGAAGTACCAGCAGCAACTGGCCACCATCAAGGCGTCGCTGGCGTCGGAGGAAAATAAACGCAATCAGATCGAACTGCTGGAGAAAGTCCATACCGAGAAGGTGGCCGACCTGAAGGCGAACGCCCAGAAGAAACAGGATCAATTGCTGGAACGCTGGCTGGACGATGAGTATACGCGCAAGATCAAGAAGGCCCAGCAGTTTGCCAACGATGAAATTGCCATCGCCAAGGCGACGTTTGGGCAGACCGCCGAAGAACAGGAAAAGCTGGCCCAGATCATCAAGAAAATTGAAGCCTCGCTGGCCACCGAAATTATCGCCATCCGGAAGGATAAAGACGATAAGGATACCGAAGCCCGCAAGAAGAAGGAGAATGAGGAACACGCGGCCCGGTTGAAAACGCTGGCGGCCGAAAAGGATCTGTTTTCGGAAACCTACAAGGCGGCCGTGGCGTCGGCGGATCTGCACCTTCAGTTGGCCAAAACCAATGCCGATGCCATTTACCAGGCTAAACTGGAGAAGCTGAAAGCCGAGCACGAATACAACCGTCAAAAGCTGGAGAACGAGGCCCAGGCCGAGAAGGAGAAGAATAAAACCCGGATCCAGGATCTGACCGCGCGGGCGGCCGCTGAAACCAAAATCGATGAAGATCTGAAAAACCAGCTGGCCCTGGCCGACGCTAAGTTTGAAGCCGACAAAAAGGCGCTGCACCGCGAGCACCTGGAGGCCCGCAAGAAAGAGATCAGCGACTTTTTTACGGCCGTCGAAGGGCTGATGCAGGGGGATTTCGTCTCGTTTACCAACTTCATTTTGCAGAAGCTGGCCAATGCCAAAAGAGCCAACGAGGAAGAAAACCGGGACTGGAAAGAAAAGATGGCGGATCGGCTGGAGATGGCGGCCGCCATGGTGCAGGGCTTGCAGGCACTCAATCAGGCGTACCTCAATAGCCAGCTTCAGCGGATCCAGCGGGAAAAGGACGCCCGGATCAGTGCGGTCCAGGAGCAGATCAGCAACGTATCGGCCCAGGAAGATGCCTACGAAGCCCGCAAAGCGGCCCTGGAGCAACAGATGCGGATGGCCCGCACCGAAGCCGAGCGCCAGGAATTGCGCCAGAAAATGGAGAATCTGGAGATGGAACGCATGGGCCGGGAAGAATACTGGCGGCAAGTGGAAGCCCGCCAGCGCCAGTACCAGCAGGATATGGCCGCCCTGGAGCAGCAGATGCGGGAAGCCCGTACGGAAGCCGAAAAGCAGGAACTTCAGCAAAAGATCGACAACCTGAAGGAAGAGCAGACGGCCAACGAAAAGATGCTGGAAGACATTGCGGATGCTGAAACCAAGTACCAGGAGGATAAAAAAGAACTGGAAGATAAGCTTCGCAAAGCCCGCACCGACGCCGAGAAAAAGGAGCTACAGCAGAAGCTGACCAACCTGGAGACGGAGAAGAAGGGCACGGTGGCCACCAAAAAGGACATGGAAACCGAGATCGCCCGGATCAACGCCGAAGCGGCCGAAAACGAGAAGCAGGAAAAACTCAAAGCCTGGAAGCGTGATCAGGCGCTTCAGATCTCCATGGCGCTTATCAATGCCGCCCAGGCCGCGCTGAAATCGCTGGCCACGATGGGCTGGCCGTTGGGTCTGGTGGGTGTGGCCGCCAGTGCCGTGGCGGCCGGGATCCAGATCGCCATGATCAAAAAGCAAGCGCCCCCCAGCTACGCCAAAGGCGGGGTGAACTACGTCAAAAATGCGGGGGTGGTGAAAGGGGATCGGCACGGGAGCCGGTACGGAGAAGCCGGGATTTCGATGGTGAACCGGCGAACGGGCGAAGAAGTCGGCGAGCTGGAAGGCGATGAGCCGGTAATGATTCTCAGCCGCAACACCTACAAGAATAACAAGGGGGTGGTGGACATGCTGCTGAATTCGAGCCTGCACAAAAACGGGGCACCCATTTTCCGGGATGGTGGGATGTATGACGACTACGTAGGACGGCGACTGTCGTACGGGCGGGGCGGGGTGGCCTGGCGCATGTTTGCCGACGGTGGTGAGTATTACGATAGCGGGGCCGATATGGGTGGAGTTGCCAGCAGTGAGCCGGTGAATTCGGCGGCCGAAGCAACCGCGCTGACGACGGAAGAAATCCAGAAAAGCCAGGAGCTGATGGAATCCATTGGCAAGAACACGGAAAACACTGTACTGGCCCTGGAAGAAATGATCGACTACCTGGCCACTACATTTTTGCCCACCGTCAAACAGCAAAACGACGCCCTGGCGCTGGAGGTGAAAAACAAGCTGTCGGAACTGATTGCGGCCGACAAAGCCGGAAACGAATACCTGGTGGCCAGCCTGAAGCAGCAGCTGGACGCGATCATCGGCAACGGGGGAACGGCCAATGGCTACCTGGAGCGGATTGCGGCCAAAGACCTGAGTGTCCAAACCTTTGTCCATGTGATGAACCATATCAACGTTGTTGCGGGGGACTCAAATCTAAAATAAACTATGTTTGAAATTCGTCTGGAAGGGTATTCGGTGGATCTGCTGCCGAATACCCAGATTACCCTGGAGAAGTTTAACCCCCTGCTGGATTTTGCCACCGTGCAGGGATCCCGCGTCAATAGTTTCACCCTGCCCGATACGCCGACGAATCGGCGAATTCTGGGTTACTTCCACGATCCCCAGGTTCCGTACGCGAACCGGCGTTTTTTCTGTGAAAAGTACGTGGATAGCCAAGTGATCGAGCAGGGGTACGTGAAGATCCAGGAAGCGCCCCAGGGCGGAACCACCCTGTACTTTACCCAGAACCTGGGCAACATTTTCGGGGATCTGCAAGGGCTGGCGCTGTCGGAAATTCCGTTCGGTTCGCTGGCGCTGCCGGGTGCTCCCCTGGCGGCCGCCAGCCACCTGGTGGATCCGTACTGTTTGCCCTCCATCGAAAACCCGGCGTTCTACGGAAACCAGGAATTTCAGGGGGTGATCAACAAATATGATTCCGGAACGGCCACCTATCACCCGGCCGCCAGGGTGCCCCATTTTTTTCTTCGGTGGGTGCTGGAGACGTTTGGCCAGAAGTGCGGCTGGCGGTTTCGGGGGGCGTTTCTGGATGATCCGGATCTGGCGCGGTTGTGCCTGGCCAACCTGTATTCGCTCGACAGTGCGACGGCGATTTATCCGGCCAACCACCTGCCGGATCTGACGGCGGGGGGGGTATTGATCGAATTGCGGAAGCTGTTCAATCTGTTCCTGGATTTTGACGTTCGGCGGAAGGTGTGCGATATCTCCTTCGGGGAAGATGTGCTGGCGGCTGCTTGCGGGCTGGACTGGACGGCGAAGGCGGATCCGCGCCATAGCAAACACCCGGAAACGGTGAACCGGCTGGAATTGGGTTACGAATTGGACGGCAACGATGCACTGATGAAACCGATTCCGGAAGCGATGGATAAGTACACTACGGCGGAAACGGCGGCCAACGAAGGCGGGTCGGTGTTGCCAATCCGCTCCAGGTTTTCGACCTACCTGACCAACCCAGTGACCGGCCTGGCCCGCGCGCTCCAGCCGGGGATCAGCCCCAACAACAAGGATAGCCAGAACCGCAGTTCGCCCAAACTGCTGTTCTGGAACGGCGTGGTGGGCGGGCTGCCCAGGGCGACGCATTCGAGTGGACCCAGAAGCCTGATCTGGCACGGCGCGAATAACCTGGTGGATTCGGGCTATCGCCAGTTTGAGCGGTTCAAGGAAAACACGTTTCTGCTGAAAAAGCTGGTGGCCCTGACGCCCACGGACCTGGCCACGTTTTCGTTCCGGAACAAGGTTCACATCAAAGGGGTGAACTACCTGGTGGGATCGATGCGGGTGGGCCTGATGAAAGATCAGCGGGTGATTCCGGCCGAAGTGGAGCTGTGGCGGGTGTGAAGTACAAAAAAGGCCTGGGGATTTGATGAGCCAGGCCTTTTTTTAAAGTTGTCAAACTTTGATACTATTTACAATGGACTGTGTAAAGTCATTATGATTAATATTTATTAGTGGCTTTACAACATTGGCCTCAATTCCGCTTTCAGTTAGTCTAATTGCTACCTCTAAACCATTTCGGAAAACAATACCCAATTTTTGATTGAAGGGCGAGTCAATTGTTTCAATTTCAGTTTTTTGTGGTCCGAACTGGGTTTTCTGTTTCCTAAGATGTACTAATTGTTTCCGGATGTTATTAAGCTTTTCAACTTCTCCAGGATGATAAAAATTGTCAAATTCATTGAAGTAATCTTCCATTGGCTGTGACAATAAGATTCTAGGTGTAGTAACAGCCTTATTGACTATTATACAACGCATTGTTATTACAATGCGTTCTTTTTCTGTCGAATTAAAACGTCCGTTTATATCCGTCAAAAATTGCCAAATGTAAATCCTGTTAAATCCGTCAAAAATTGCTTAAATTAATGGAGTTAATACGTTTAATCTAGCACCCTATGATTTACGCTTACATACGAGTTTCCACGGATCGACAAACGGTCGAAAATCAGCGATTCGAGATCCTGAAAGTTACTAGCGCCAAAAAGCAGCTGGTAGACGAATGGATTGAAGAAACGATATCAGGAACAAAGGCCGCCCAGGATCGCCAGTTGGGCGACGTGCTGGCTCGAATGCGGAAAGGAGATTCACTGTATGTTACTGAACTGTCGCGCCTGGGCCGTTCATTGCTGGAAATTATGGCGATCCTTAACGAGTGCATGAAAAAGGATGTGCTGGTGGTTTCAATAAAAGAAGGGTACGAACTAGGTAACACGATATCCAGTAAGGTGCTGGCGTTTGCATTTAGCTTATCTGCCGAAATTGAACGCCAACTGATTAGCCAGCGTACGAAAGAAAGCCTGGAGCGAAAGAAAGCGGAAGGCCATGTATTAGGGCGGCCGGTGGGATCCCGATCGAAGGAAACGAAGCTGACTGGCAAAGAAGATGTCCTTCGGGAACTGCTGAAGAACAAGGTAAGTCGTTCAGCCATTGCCCGGATTCTGGGCGTCAATCGTCAGACCGTAGTGAATTTTATTTCAAAAAGGAAACTATAAATTAATCTCAGCTATGTCACAAATAGAATTTTCGATAGAAGTGAAACCAATGTCCAGAGAAGAATACGAAGGTAGGGTTCCTCAGACTCTCTATAAATACAGAGATTGGAAAGTTAAATTGCATAGGGCTATTTTGACTCGCCAAGAAATTTTTTTTTCCAATCCAATTACAGACTTTCTGGATGAAAGAGATTGTCGAATTCCTATAGAATTTGATGATATGGAGAGGAAAATGCAAGAGCATGCTTTGCAGACTTATAAAGGTTCTGGCATGACTGATGATGAAATTCTAAGAATGGCGAAGTACTATTTTGATAAACGATTTAGCACGCCTGAAAAAATCGAAGAACGGAAAAAAGAATATTACATGTTGATAAATCACTCAATAGGAGTTTATTGCGTTTGTCAGTCAAATGACAATATTAGTATGTGGCAAGGCTACGCAAATAATAATACTGGATTTTGTGTTGGAATTAGCTTAAATGATGCTTTTAAAACTTTTCATAGCAACAAAATATATTTCAACCCAATCACATATGTCAAGGAAAGTTTTCCGAAGTTACAATGGGTAGCTGTGACAAATGATACTTTTGATCAGGTGCTCTTTAACAATGTAAGGAATAATTTCACAAAGTATGATAAGTGGCGCTATGAGGATGAGTTTAGAATCGTTAGGATGTTTGATAAAGACTTTCCGCAAGAAGTTACCATAGCTGAAAGGGTTTTTAGACTACCTAAAAGTTGCTTTAAAGAAATAGTATTTGGAGCGGAGATGGATAAGAATGAAATAGATGAAATTGTTCAAGTTTGTAAGAATGAGCAACTTTATGTCAAATACAAACAAAGCAAAATTAGGCCTGATGGAACTGTTGTTATTGAGGACCATATTTGAAACCTTATTTGCCAGTTTCAGGACATTTAGTAAAAAAGAAGATGGCCAGGAAACCCGGCCATCTTGCTCATTCATCCTTTAATTAAAATTAAGCTCTAAAGGTAGGGGGCATATTGAAAAAACGGCCCTGGCTGCCCTAAAAAGGCCAATATGGTTTATTAAGCGGCTTCTGGCTTAAATAGCTTGTCAAATACATTGATCTTCTCCTTTCTCCGTTTTTCGCTCAGGTGGACATATTTCATGGTTGTTTGGATGTTGGCGTGGCCCATGTATTCTTTCAGTGTTACAACGTCTCCCCCTAGTTCAATGAACAGTGTTCCGAATGTATGCCGGGCTGTGTGGGTAGTGATCTTGAAATCCACTTCAGCAGCCTTTCCAATTTTGTCTAACAGTCGATTTGTATAGGGTTCTGAGTACGTTTCAAAAAGGCGACCTAATGAAGTTGTGATTAGGACTTTCGCCATGGGGTGAAGGGGGATCCGGACAACTTTATGGAAACGCTTCGTTTTTAGGGGCATAATTACCAGCCAGTCGCCTTTTATATTCTCATGGCTTACGGCCTTGGCGTCACTGATCCGAAGGCCTGTGAAGCAACTGAAGAGAAAATGGCGTAGAACTGTTTGCCAGCTTTCGGGTGTAGAGTTGTTTCGGAAAATAGCCATTAAAGCTTGAAGCTGTTCTTCCGTCAATACATTGGGCTGAGTTTCTGGATGGGCAACCTTGACAATTTTGAAGGGATCGTCAAAAACGTTTCCAGCCGCCAGTGCCCGCTTTACGTACGTCCGGACATTTTTCATGTGGCCTTCTACGGTGCTGGGAATGTTTCCACGTTCGGCCTTCATCCAGGCACGAAAATTTTCCAGAAGCTTTGGGGTAACGTCTTTGAAGGGGAGATGTAATTGTTTTGACGCAGAATCAGGCTCTAAGTCACTTTTTGATTTTTTTATCAGCTTGGCCTGTTCCTGCTTCCAGAATTCCTTCAAACTATTCAGGCTGGCCATGTGGCCTTTCCGGCTGCCTAATTCGATCTTCTTGCGCTTATATCGCTCCAGGCAGTCATTTATCGCAAAGGTGAAGAAATCCTTCCTGGAGGTGAAATTATTGTAGTCTTTGAGCAGCAAGGCAATCGTCAATACTTTTCCAGATAGACGGTATTCTTTGAAAATGTCGTTGATCTTGCCGACTTCCGTGTCGATGATCATTCGAAAGTCGGAACAGTCTTTATCGTCTTTCTTTCGGGGTAAGATCTTACCCGCCTTTTTGTCAAAATAGGAGGGTGGCCAAGCTAGTTTTAGCGGAATTCGGTCTTTCTGGCCATCCACATTCACATAAATGTACAGCGGAGAAGTGCCGTCTTTTCGGATGTGATCATCCTTGATAATGACCTTTTTTACGTAGTTCTGTGTAGTTCCCATTCGGATCACTTTAGGAATAGATAGGACGGAGAAAACAATTCGGAACAGGGTTAGGAAACGCAAAACGCCCAATACGTAGCGTATTGGGCGTTTTTTGCTTGTTTCGTGCACTCGTAGGGATTCGAACCCCAAACCTCCTGATCCGTAGTCAGGTGCTCTATCCAATTGAGCTACGAATGCGTTCCCTGTGTTGGGACTGCAAAAGTAAGATAAAAAAGATACGATTCAAATGAAGCGGCAGAAATTTTGCCTCATTTTCCCCGAAAATTTGGTTTGCGCTTTTGCAGAAAGGATAGAATCCCTTCGGCAGCGTCGGCCGACCGACCAAGTTGATCCTGATAATGAGCTTCTTGTTCAAGTTGATCCTCCAGCGGGGTATACAGCGACTGATTCAAGGCTAATTTCATAAAACCAATGGCTTGGGTGGGTGCCGTCGCGTAGTACCCAACGGTTTCGGCCACCGCATCATCTAAGTGCGTGGACGGAACCGAACGCGTTACCAAACCCAATTGGGCCGCTTCGGGGCCATACACGCGCCGACCCGTGCTGCATAACTCAAAGGCTTTTTGCGAACCCAGCAGGCGTGGCAAAAAAAACGTTGCGCCAGCATCCGGCAATAAACCGATGCCCACAAACAATAACGACACGTATGCTTCGTCGGCAGCAATAATGACATCACAGGCCAGAGCCAGCGAACAACCCGCACCGGCCGCTATCCCGTTTAGTCGGCAAACAACAGGTTTGGGCAGGTTGCGGATAGCGCGGACCATTGGGTGATAAGTTGTTCGGAGCAATTCTCCCATTGAAAAACCGTCGGTATGCTGAAGTTGACCGGCGGCTTCTTTTAAATCGGCTCCCGAACAAAAAGCTTTGTCACCAGCACCGGTTAGCACCACGACCCGAACGGTTTCATCGGCCCCGGCGGCTTCAATAGCATGCGTGATTTCTCCGATCAAAGCAGGATTCAAGGCGTTGTGAACCTGCGGGCGATTGAGTGTAATGCGACAAATGCCGTTTGAAACGGCGAAAAGGAGATGCTCGTACATGGTTATGGCTGGTTTAGGCGTCTGCTACATGCACTTGGCCCGAAACGATAAAATGATGCCTCGCTGATTAAAGTAATACCAATACCGTCGTCAGGCTGATAAGCAGGCCCAGCCCCATTCCGGCCACAACCTGCGCCGGTGTGTGGGCGTTCAGAAGCAGCCGGGCACTGGCCAGCAAACCCGCCAAAACCGTTAGGGCCACCAAGGGATACAGCAGGTGCATCTCGCCCGATTTGATGGCAATACCGAGCAGAGCTCCCACAATACCACTAATTCCGACGCTGTGGGCGCTGATTTTCCAGAACAGACTGATCAGGCCAACCAGGGTGACAGATACCGTAATGCTGCCCAAAATAATCCCGATTTCGGGCGCTATATTAGCCAGAGCCGGTAGCTGAAACGAAAACAGGAGGGTGGTGGTCGTGTAGAGCAGAGCCGTCATAAAATATGGCAGCCGGCGATCCCGCAATTCGTCCATGTGCAGACTGCGGATGTGTCCGGCGCGGTGCAGAAAGTAAATTAGCACCGCCGGAACAAAGAACGTTGTGATGCCAATCAGCATCAGCAGACTCAATTTGAAGGTCGTGCTAAATGCATCAACACCCAGTGCTCCTGATGCATTAAACAACAGGATGCTGAATAAGATGGTGGGCATCATCAGCGGATGAAAAGCCGCCGATAGGGCGCGGGCCAACGTGACGCTCACGGTTTCGGTTTTCGGTTTTCGGTTGTCAGTCAACCGTTCCTCTTCAATCATTTAACAAAATTAACAAAGCTCAATTAAACGAACGCATTGAGGCTTTAAAACCGTTCCCGTGGCCCGGCGTAAACAGAAACCGTCAAGAGTTACAATTGTTTGCGTAACCGGGCCACGGGAATATTCAATTGCTCGCGGTATTTGGCAACGGTTCGGCGGGCAATGTTGTAGCCGCGTTCGTTGAGCATTTTTTCCAGTTTATCGTCCGAAAGCGGATTGCTCTTGGGTTCCTGATCAATAAATTCCTTCAGAATATTCTTTACTTCACGGCTGCTGACATCCTCGCCAGAATCGGTCGCGATCCCCTCAGAGAAGAAATATTTAAGCGGATAAATGCCAAATTCGGTTTGTACGGCCTTGCTGTTGGCAACCCGCGAAACCGTCGAAACATCCATATCGATCAGGTTGGCAATATCTTTCAGGATCATGGGACGAAGCTTGGTTTCGTCGCCTTCCAGGAAGAAATCGTACTGAAACTTGACGATAGCGTTCATCGTCTTCAGCAGCGTTGCCTGGCGTTGTTTGATGGCGTCGATGAACCACTTGGCGGCATCGAGTTTCTGCTTGACAAACGAAACGGTTTCTTTTAACGATCGGTTGTTTTTATCACTTTTCTCGTAGGTGTCCAGCATTTCGGCAAACGACCGGCTGATGCGGAGTTCGGGGGCATTGCGCGAATTGAGCGTTAATTCGATTTTGCCGCCATTGTTGGTCAAAATAAAGTCCGGAATCAAGTACTGAATGGCGCTGTCTTCGCCCTCAACCGAACCCGGCTTCGGATTTAGCTTGGTGATGATGGTGATGACCTTCTTGAGTTGATCCTCGTTGATATTCAGCCGTTTCTGGATTTTGTCGTAATGCTTTTTGGAGAATTCTTCAAAAAGATCTTCGATGATTCGAATGGCCAGCGTAACGGCCGGATCAGACTGGTCTTTGCGGTGTAACTGCAACAGCAGGCACTCCTGCAACGAGCGGGCCGCAATGCCCGGTGGGTCAAACGTCTGAACGCGTTTTAGCACCGCTTCGAGCTCATCAATATCGGTGAAAATACCGTGCGAAAAAGCCAGGTCGTTAACAATGGCCTGCATCGACCGGCGAATATACCCATCGTTTTCAATGCTTCCAATGAGCTGCATACCAATCACTTCCTGCCGTTCGTCCAGGTTCAGATAACCAAACTGCTGCATGAGCGTGTCGGTCAGGGTCGAACGGTTGGCCACCGGCATCTCACGTTCTTCCTCGTTATAATTGCCGTCGCCCTGCATTTTATAGCCGCTGTAGTCGTCTTCGTTGAGATAACTGCCTAGATCGACTTCATCATTGCGTTCTTTGTAATCATCGTCGTTGTAATCATCCGTAAACGGATCGTCGGCGCTGGATTCATCGTAGTCCGTATCGAGTCCTTCTTCCAAAGCCGGGTTTATTTCTAATTCCTCTTCAATACGGGTTTCAAGTTCGGCCGTCGGAATTTGCAACAGTTTAATAAACTGTATCTGTTGCGGAGACAACTTCTGTTGAAGCGATTGGGTAAGGCTGAGTCTTTGCATAACCAAGTAATGTACTTTATGGGCGGATCACAAAGGGTTGCCCGGGCAATAACGGGTGACCACGCCTATCAAATTCCAGACCAATTTTATGAAAAAATGTTTTACATTCTGCTTATTTTCTGTTTTATAAATATAATTTTCTCATAATGAGCACTTTATGGTAAATTGTTTTTGCTGGGTTGTTTTTTCTTTGTCGAAGAAATCGCTTCATATTACGCTGAATGCCTTAACTTTACAACCTTCTTTCACTTATTACTTTTCAGAATGACTGTCAAACAATTACTTGCGTCTGAAAACACCGGCCACGCTGTCACCGTCAAGGGCTGGGTTCGGACCAAGCGGGAAAGTAAAAATGCGATTTTTATTGCTATCAATGACGGTTCTACCATTCATAACTTACAAGCCGTTGCCGAACCCGGGCAATTCAGTGAGGAGACAATCCGACTGGTGACGACAGGGGCCTGCGTTGCCATCACCGGAACGCTGATCGAGTCGCAGGGCTCAGGGCAGAAAGTGGAGGTAAAGGCCACTGATATTCACATCTACGGTCCAGCAGATCCCGAAACTTATCCGCTACAACCCAAGAAACACTCGATGGAGTTTCTGCGGGAGATTGCCCACCTGCGCCCCCGAACCAACACGTTCAGTGCGGTTCTCCGCATTCGCCACGCCCTGGCTTTTGCGATTCATAAATACTTCAACGACAACGGTTTTTTCTACCTGCATACGCCCATCATCACCGCATCCGATGCGGAAGGAGCAGGGGAGATGTTCCGGGTTACAACGCTGGATCTGGACAAGCTGCCGCGCACGGAAGAAGGCGCGATTGACTATAAACAGGACTTTTTCGGGCGCGAAACCAACCTGACGGTTTCCGGGCAGCTGGAAGGCGAACTGGGTGCACTGGCCCTGTCAAAAATTTATACATTCGGTCCGACGTTCCGGGCCGAAAACTCCAATACAACTCGCCACCTGGCCGAATTCTGGATGGTGGAACCCGAAATGGCGTTTTATGAGCTGGAAGACAACATGAATCTGGCCGAAGATTTCGTCAAAACCGTCATCGGGTACGCTATGGAACACTGCGCCGACGATCTGAAGTTCCTGGAAAGCCGGTTAATTGACGAAGAAAAATCCAAACCGCAGGCCGAACGCAGCCCCATGCCGCTGCTCGAAAAGTTGTCGTTTGTGGTCAACAACGATTTCCAGCGCCTGACTTACACCGAGGCCATCAGCATTCTGTTGCAGTCGAAACCGCATAAGGAGAAGAAATTCCAGTATCCGGTGGGCTGGGGCATCGACCTGCAATCGGAACACGAACGGTATCTGGTTGAAAAACACTTCAAAAAACCGGTTATTCTGACCAACTATCCGCGCGAAATCAAGTCGTTCTACATGAAACAGGACGAGCCGTCGGAGTCGGCTCCGGGACCAACCGTGCGGGCGATGGATGTGTTGTTCCCCGGTATTGGTGAAATTATCGGGGGGTCGCAGCGGGAAGACAATTACGAAAAACTGATGGCGCGGGTGCAGGAAGTGGGCGTTGATCCGGCCAACATCTGGTGGTTCCTCGAAACCCGTCAGTTTGGCTCAGCCCCACACTCCGGTTTTGGGCTGGGCTTCGAACGGCTGGTGCTATTCGTAAGCGGCATGGGTAACATCCGCGATGTGATTCCGTTCCCAAGAACGCCCAAAAGTGCGGAGTTTTAAGCGGCTAATAATCAAGGGTTAAGGTAAGGGAGAAGAGGAAGGAGGGAAAGGCATAAATTGCCCGAAACCTTTCTGCCTTTTCCCCCTTTATTCTTTTCTGTCCTTGCTAAATCCTGATTTTTCTGAGTAAATTTTAAAAATAGGGTACTTTAATTTTTGACTGTTTACCATTGCAGTTTGCTAAAATGCGTTGGGGAGGAGTACGCCAATTGTTATTCTTGGGAGTGATGCTGTCCGGGCTGGCTGCGTGCGGAACACAAAACGACGCGCGCAAAAAGAAGGAAAAGCCCGTCTCGGAATCGATTGCGGTATTGGCCGCCTTGCCACTCGAAGCCACACATCCACCGGATAACCCGACCAATGCAAAAAAAGTGGAACTGGGAAAGTACTTGTTTTACGACCCGATTTTGTCCGGCAACCGGGATGTGGCCTGCGCCACCTGTCATCAGGCAGAATTCAATTACGCAGAATTTCTGGAAACGTCGATTGGGGTCAATGGCACCGGAAGTAACAGCAAGCGCCGTTTTCTGACGCCCAACACCATTCCGTTTGTTAAAAGAAACTCGCAGAGCGTTCTGAATACGGCTTTTAACGGCATCACCAACCACGGCCACTACGATCCGAAGCGGGCACCGATGTTCTGGGATTCGCGGGCGAAAAGTCTGGAAGAACAGGCGCTGCTGCCCATCAAAACACTGGAAGAAATGCGGGGCCATGCGTATTCGGAAGAAACGATTCTGGATGAAGTCATCACCCGAATCCGGCGGATCGCCGAATACCGGCAGTTATTTGCGGAAGCGTTTACGGACGAAACCAATCCCGTTCACGCCAAAAATCTGGCCAAAGCCATTGCCGCTTACGAACGGACGCTGGTGGCCAATCAAACCCGGTTTGATCTGTACATGCGGGGCGATAGCAATGCCCTTTCGTACAGCGAAAAAGATGGTCTGAATCTGTTTTTGCGCACCGGCTGCGCCAAATGCCATAACGGACCGATGCTGTCTGATTACAAATTGCACGCGTTGGGGGTACCGGATACCCAAAACCGCAACGAATCCGACGCGGGAATCAACAACGATTACGCATTCCGGACGCCTTCACTGCGCAACCTGCGGTATACAGCGCCTTACATGCACAGCGGGAAATTCAAAACTTTGGATCAGGTGCTGATGTTTTACGAAGACATCGCGGGTGGGAAAATCGAGAATCCGCACGTTACCGCCAGTCAGATTGATCCACTGGTAACGGATCTGAGGCTGAAATTCAAGGACATATCCGGAATTGTTGAATTCCTGAACACCCTCAACGACGACTCCTTCGACAAAACCGTTCCGACCCGCGTTCCCAGCGGTTTGAAGGTAAAAGGGAATATGGATTAATGCCAGTTCCCTTTTTATCCCTTCGCTTTTCAACCCTGTTTCTCCGCCGTTACAACGTTTCTTTCAACCAGCCAAAAAACTCCCGCTGCCATACCAGGGCATTCTGGGCACTCAGGACCCAATGGTTTTCGTCGGGCAGATACAGCAATTTGCTTTTGATGCCCCGCAACTGGGCCGCCTGAAAAGCCTGCAAGCCCTGCTCAATCGGGACGCGGTAATCTTTGCCGCCTTGAATAATAAAAATGGGTGTATCCCACTGATCGACCAGGTTGCTCGGTGATTTATCGTACGTACGCTGTGC
The DNA here is from genome assembly GCF_054780515.1 of Larkinella harenae. Taxonomy (NCBI): domain Bacteria; kingdom Pseudomonadati; phylum Bacteroidota; class Cytophagia; order Cytophagales; family Spirosomataceae; genus Larkinella; species Larkinella harenae. The sequence continues at coordinate 2,190,815 of NZ_BAAGWE010000001.1, forward strand.
ATCCTTATTCTTCTTGTCCCAGTAGGGGCCGCCAAAATCCCAGTTGACGAAAAATAACTCTTCCGTCGTGCCGTACATGCTGCGGAAATCAAAAACACCGTCGTGCGAAATAAACGTTTTAAAGCGTTTTTCGTGAATACCGGCCAGCGCATACACCGAATATCCACCGAAGCTGGGTCCAACGCAGCCCAGGCGATTTTTATCGACATACGGTTCTTTGGCCACCTCGTCGATGGCGCTCAGGTAATCCTTCAGAACCTGTCCGCCCCAATCTTTACTGACCTGTTCGTTCCATTCGGTGCCGTGGCCGGGCATACCCCGTCGGTTGGGAGCCACAACGATATAGCCCTGTGACGCCATCAGCTGGAAGTTCCAGCGGTAGGAATACATCTGAGTCAGCGCCGATTGCGGACCTCCCTGGCAGTAAAGCAGCGTCGGGTATTTTTTAGACGAATCGAAGCCCGGCGGATAAATTACCCAGACGAGCATTTGCTTGTTGTCGGTTGTTTTTACAAATCGACGCTCGGTTTTGCAGATACCGGTATTTTTCAAAACCGCATCATTGACGTGGGTCAGTTGGGTCAGCGAACCGTTCATCAACTCAACACCATACAATTCTGTAGGGTGGTTCATATCGGTTCGCGAAACGATCAGCGTGTTGCCGGATTGCCCCACGATGCCGGTGATATCGAAATCGCCCTTGGTGATCTGCGTAATGATGGGCATCATCTTGGTCAGGCCCGGATACGTCACCCGGAACAACTGAATGGTGCCGTTGACCGCCGAGGTGAAGAAAAGCGAAGCGCCGTCTTCGCTCCATTTAAAACCGTTGACGTGGATATCGTCGCGTTGTTGGGTCAGGTTTAGTTTGGTGACGCCGTTCGAGACTACAATGTCCTGCTTGTCGGCTTCGTAGCCGTCGCGCTTCATTTGCAGCCACGCCAGTTGTCCTTTGGCGTTGAACTCGGGGTTAACGTCGTAGCCTTTGTTCTCTTCCGTGAGGTTTTTGGTGGTGCCGGTGGCCAGGTCATATTCAAACAAATCGGTGTTGGTGCTGACGGCGTAGTCGGTTCCGTGCTTTTTCTTGGTGACGTACAGGATGCGTTTGCCGTCGGGGTGCCAGATGAAGTCCTCGTCGCCCCCAAACGGTTTTTGCGGACAGTCGAACTTCTCACCCGGCATAATATCCTTGGCTGCACCGGCTTTTCCGTTGGTCAGCGGAGCCACAAACACGTGATCGTATTTGCCATCTTCCCAGGTATCCCAATGGCGGTAGTTCAACGAGGTATAGATGTAAGCGTCTGATTTTTTCAGGTCAGGATATTTGTCGGCACTGGTAATGGATTCCAGCTTCACCGCTTCGCTGCTGATGATGTGTTTGCCGTCCGACGAAATACGGGAGTTGGGCAGTAAACCGTCCGTAGTCGCAATTTCTTCCGCCGATCCACCCTTCAGTGGTATTTTATACAGTTTGCGGGCACTCTTGTTGTCCTCCGCATTGGGTGTGCTGACGGCGTAGACGACAAATTTTTTGTCTTTCGACAGGCCCAGATCCGACACCCGGCCCCATTTCCAGAGTTGTTCGGGCGTAAGCGGATTCTGAGCCTGCGTTACCAGCGCTATCGCCAGCAGGCTACCAATCAATCCTAATTTTTTCATATGAATTGGGTAATGAGAAGAAGTGTTTCTGAACCAAACTTACGGATAATCCAGGATTATTAGGGTGCTTAATGCGTTCCGCCAATGGCCCGGGAAAGAAGGATGGGGTTCGTGCCGGAGCTGATTCCTCACCCGATGGCTGGCTGCCCGGTTTTATTCGTTGTCCGATTGGAGACAGTGAAGGGTGGGTACGGTATTTGTTATTTTTTGTGCACGCAACGGTGAATTTGCGGCCAGATTATACTGGGACAAGCGGGCTGAATGTTGTATTTTTGACATTGGAATTTGGTTTGGAAGGCCCCACAAATCAGATTCTGCGTTCTCTGTAACCGGAATGAAGCGGTTTTTTATAGCGATTTTTCTCGTCCTGACGAGGGTGAGTGGAGCCTGGGCACAAGGGTATCAACAAATGGAAGGACGCGTGCTCGATGAAGCAACGGGCCAGCCGGTCGAATTTGCGTATGTCAGTATTGCGGGTAAAGCCTGGGGAACGCTGGCAAATGCGGAAGGGTATTTCTTATTAAAATACCCCAAAATTGATGCGCAGAAAAAGTTGACGATCTCGGCAGTTGGGTACCGAAATGGCGAGCGGAATTTGACGGATTTGTCATCAACCGATACGGTTCAGATACGGCTGAAAACTGCGACGAAGACGCTGGTGAGCACGTCGTTGCGTGAGCCGGAGAAGGCGCGTTCGCTGGTTCTGTCGGCCTGGCAGTCGATTTCGGCAAACTTTCAGACCACGCCTACGGTGCTGAACGGTTTTTACCGGGAAATGCTTTCAGTCGATACAACTTGCTGGCAGGTTCGGGAAGCGGTTCTGAAGGTGGAAAAACTGCCCAATGCCAAAACTGAATGGCCGGAAAAAGTGAAGCTGATCAGAGGGCGCCAGCGCGCGCACCAGCCGTTGCCGAAGATGCTGGATGGGTACGCGTTTCCGAACGGAGCCGCCCTGGTGACCCGGAGCATGGAATTGGGCCCACCGGATTACCTGAGTGGTCAGCATCTGAACGATTATGAATTCAGGCTGGATTCCCTCCTGACCGAATTCGACAATCGACCCGCGTATCGGATGCAATTTGTTCCGGTAGCGGGTCGGCGGGTGCGGGCCGCCCGAACGGGCGAAATCCTGATTGATACGGCCAGCCGGGCCGTGGTGCGGCTGGCGTACGAGTTTACGCCCGAAGCCGCCGGAGAGGTATTGAAAACCAGTTTGAAATCGGTGTTCGATAACCTGACCGGGCGGTCAAAAAAAGAAGTAAAACGGGTAGCGAGCCACAGCCAGTACCGCCAGCTCAACGGCAAATGGTTTTTGCAGGATTCGCGCCTGGTGCTGGAAACGCAGTTTGTACAGGCTGCCAGTCAATCGGCACTGGCCTCGATTCAACTGCATTTTGTTACCACGGAATACGGTCGATCCAATGGACAGGCCGTTCGGGAAACCGAGCTGCTGACAACGACTGAAAACCTGCCCCGGCAACCGGGAACGTACGACGAACGGTTTTGGGGGCATTTCAATACGGTGTTCCCGACAAAAGCGGAACAGTTAAATTTGAAGAACTAGAAACAACGATAATGAACGAAACAGAGACGATGCAACCCGTTGATTTTCTGAAGCAATACTACGGCTACGACCGGTTTCGACCCATGCAGGAGTCGATCATCCGGACGTTGCTGGCCGGGCGTGATTCGTTGGTGCTCATGCCAACGGGGGGAGGAAAATCGGTTTGCTTTCAGATCCCGGCGCTGATGAAAGCGGGGGTCTGCGTGGTCATTTCACCCTTGATAGCCTTGATGAAAGATCAGGTTGAAGCGCTGTTGCAGAACGGTATTCCGGCGGCTTACCTGAACAGTACACAAGGCAATCGCGAGCAGCGGGAGATTGAACAGGATTGCCAGGCGGGTCGCTTAAAACTGCTCTACGTATCGCCCGAAAAAATGCTGTCGGAAGCATTTTTTGTTTTCCTGAATACCTTGCAAATCAACTTCTTTGCGGTCGATGAAGCCCACTGTATTTCGTCCTGGGGGCACGATTTTCGACCGGAATACACGCAACTGAATTTACTGAAGAATCACTTTCCGAATGTGCCTGTGGTGGCGTTGACGGCTACGGCTGACAAGTTGACCCGGCAGGACATCGTAAATCAGTTGAACCTGAGCGATCCGGCGGTTTTTGTGGCCTCTTTTAACCGGCCCAACCTGAGTTTGAAAGTACTGCCGGGGCTAAAACGAATCCAGCAGATTGAGCGGTTTTTGGCGCAACAGCCCGATCAGGCCGGCATCGTCTACTGTCAGAGCCGCAAATCAACGGAAAGTCTGGCGGCCAAATTGCAGGAAAAAGGCTACCGGGCTGGTTTTTACCACGCGGGCATGAGCGCCGAAAGCCGCGCGCAGGCGCAGGAAGAATTTGTGCGGGATGATGTCCGCATCATTTGCGCAACGATTGCCTTTGGAATGGGCATCGATAAATCCAACGTGCGCTGGGTGATTCACTACAACATGCCTAAAAACCTGGAAAGCTTTTATCAGGAAATCGGGCGGGCCGGGCGCGACGGGCTGGCGGCCGAAACGTTGTTGTTTTATAGCTTCGCCGACGTGGCCAACTGGAAGGAAATGCTGGCCGAAAACGCTCCCGCCAACCTGGGCTTGCAGATGGCCAAACTGGAGCGGATGCAGCAATACGCTGAGGCCCACTCGTGTCGGCGGCAGATTTTGCTGAGTTATTTTTCGGAAGACCTGGGCGAACCCTGCGGAAACTGTGATGTTTGCCAGAGCCCGCGGGTGATGTTCGACGGAACGGTATTGGCCCAGAAGGCGCTCTCGGCCCTGATTCGGCTGAAAGAGCAGGTACCCATGAACACGTTGATCGACGTGCTGCGGGGGTCGCGCAACCAGACGGTTTTACAAAACAACTACCACCTGATCAAAACCTACGGCGCCGGAAGCGATCTGAAGTTTGACGAATGGCGGAGTTACCTGCACCAGCTCATTAACGTTGGCGTGATCGAAATCGCTTACGACGATCACTATTGCCTGCGTCGGGGTATTCTGGCCAGTGCCGTGCTGTATGAAGGCCGGAAAATTGAACTGATCAAACCGGAAGAAGCCGCCCAGCTCAAAACCGAACAGAAGCCCAAAACCAAAACCGAAGCGGCACGCGACGGCCTGTTCGAGCGGTTACGGAGTTTGCGGAAACAGCTCGCCGATGAGCAGAATGTACCGCCGTACGTGATTTTCACGGATTCGACCCTGGAGGAGATGAGCCGCCTTCGCCCCACCACGCCCGACGCGTTCCGGAACGTCAGTGGGGTGGGAGAGCGGAAGCTCCAGGTATTCGGAAAGCCGTTTATGCAGGAAATTGCCGCCTTTCTGACCGGGCAGGCCCGCGAGGGAACTACCTTAAAGGGAGCGACACATTTGCTGACCTACGATCTTTATCAACAGGGCATGGCCATCAACGAAATTGCCGACGAACGGAAGCTCTCCGCATCCACCATCGGGATGCACCTGGTCTATCTGGCAAATAACGGTTATGACGTCGACCTGGCTGCGCTGGTAACTACGGCCGAACGCCTTGATATTGAGCGGGCAATTGAACGGGTTGGTATTGATAATAACGTTTTAAAACCCGTTTTTGAAGCGCTTCAGGGGCGCTATGATTACACCAAAATTCGAATCGTTGCGGCACTTTCAGGACGAATTCTCTGAGTGGTCTATGGCGTTAGTAGGTTGGCCGTTTAGTAATTTTAGAAGAACCAATAATTGGTAAAGTGCAGATAATCAACTATCTTCGTAGAATCGACTTTTTATTAAACCGTGACCGTCGTGTTGACGTAAACAACAAATAAGTCTGTTTTGATAAAAGAAGCTAGTGTATTTCTGCTGCTGTCGGCTCTCAAACCAATCGGTTTTGCGACAGCGAAGGACGTCCATTCAAGAGAGTTCACGTCCCACACCAATGGCACCGTCAGTGTAAGGCTGCCAGGAACCGCAACCATTCAAAGTTTACAGCCGGTCCAATTTTGCGGGGAGTATGTTCCCCTTAAACAATCTAAAGTTACCAGACGATGGGTAACGGTCTTATTACAACAATCCCGGCACCGGGATTATTTGCTTCGGCTCCGGAAACGGGCGGTAGTTTACTTCCCGGTTATTGAGCCTATTTTGGCTAAGTACAAGATTCCCAAGGATTTTAAGTATTTGCCGTTGGTGGAAAGTGATTTGTCCGGAACCAGTACCTCCCCTAAAGGAGCGGGTGGCTACTGGCAACTAATGCCCCAAACCGCCCGGAATTACGGCCTGATTGTTCGATCAGGACGTGATGAGCGCCGGGATCTGCAAAAATCGACCGTGGCTGCCTGCCGCTACCTGCGCGAGTTGCATCAGGAACTGGGTTCCTGGACGTTGGTGGCTGCGGCTTACAACAGTGGTGTAACCCACGTACAGCGTCGCATCGATCAGCAGGGTATCCGGAGCTATTACAACCTGCGGCTTTATCGGGAAACCAGCACGTACCTGTACCGGGTGCTGGCGTACAAAGAACTGCTGACGCGCCCGCGGATGTACAGCGATATGCTGAAACCCGCCGTGCTGGCTGATTTGACAAAACCGCTGCCAGGTGAGCATTTCCGACCTGATGTACTGCCCTTCGTACAGCCAAGTTCGGAGCCGGGGGTAGAACCCGAACCAACCTGGGGGCCGCGCAGCCGCAACTTGCTGGAGGAAACCCTGGCACAGATTGTGGGCGAAGCCGAGGGGCATGCCGATCCGGCTGATGGCGGTTCTGCGTCCATGACGGCATCGGCTACGCAGGCACCAATGGCCATGACGGCCCTGTTGGGCATCCGCGTGCTGCGATTCCGCCGTACGCGTTTGTATCAGGTTTTTCTGAAGGCCAAGCGTAAGATTCAGCCCCTGTTTGATTGGGACTGGGTATAGAACTGATTCGTCAGGAAAACAAAAAAGGGACGCTTGCGTCCCTTTTTTGTTTGGTAATCCGGCACTCCGCTAACACGCCAATTGATACTGGTTATAGTCGCGTGAGTCAAACCCGCACCAACTCCGCTACACCCACGCAATAATCCGCAGCCCCGTAGTAGACCAGAATCCGGCCATCGGGCAGCTGCACCCAGCCATTCGAAAAAACCACATTCGGGAAGAAACCCACCCGTTCCCAGTCGAGATCGGGCGTCAGCAGCGGGGCAGTCGAACGATCGAGTACCTTGGTCGGGTCATCACGGTCGAGCAGGGCCAGGGCCAGTGAATATTCGTGATTGATGCTCGCCCCGTGGTAACAAACCAGCCAGCCTTTGTCGGTCAGGATCGGCTCTGGACCGGCTCCAATTTTCAGGTGTTCCCAGGGTGTTCCGGCGGCTCCGAACAAAAACCGATTGTCGCCCCAGTGGATGCCATCCGGTGAACGGGCCAGCCAGACCGACGGTTTGCCGATATCCGAAACCATGGGGCGATGGAGCATGTAGTAAAAACCGTTTATTTTTTGCGGAAACAGGCAGGCATCCTTATTGGGTGGGGGCAGTACCATACCTTTTCGTTCGAAGGAAACGAAATCTTTGGTGACAATCAGGCCAACGCCGGGGCCATTTTCCGAAACGGCCGTGTACGTAATCCAGTATTGACCGTCCAGAAACGTAATCCGGGCGTCTTCCACCCCGAACGATTCGTCGGCCCGTTCCGGAAAAATGAACGGCTTTTCATCGACTGTGAAGTGAATGCCATCCTGGCTACGAGCCAGTCGCAGGTGACTCAGCGAAGTCAGGTAGGCCTGATCGCCGATCTGCACCACGCGTGGATCGTAGTCACCTTCTGGCTCAGGGAAGGTTTTGATAACCAGTTGGAACTGGCCACCGAGTTCCTGAACGATGGGTACCTGGATTGTTCCCGGGCGCGGTTCAACGGCTTCGGCCACACGCAGCAACAGCAGAGTTTCGTTCCCAAAACGGCAGGCTGCCGGGTTGAAGGCACCCAGAACCTGAAAGTGCGGATGCGACGGTTTGACATCGGCAGCGGATAAAATCGGTTGGTCGGACAAACGGCGGAGTTGGTGGTTTTTCATGGTCAATGGGCGGAAGTCATGTACTCTTTGGGCGAGGACTGGACCGGTTTATTGGAACGGGCGTAGGTATTGAGAATATTTACGATAATCTGGGTCATATATTCCCGCTTATTGAACACAATATCGTGACGGTTTTCGGGCAACAGAAACTCCTTGGATTCGGCATTGACGAGATGCGAACGGCCAAACGCCACATTGGTGGGGTATACCAGCTCGTCGCGCTGACCGTGCAGGAAGGTGACACCCGCTTTGATTTTCGACCAGTCGGGCAGAATTTCGGTCAGAGCCTGGCGGTGCGCCAGTTTTTCATCGTTGGCGAGCAGCAGCAGGGGCGGGATCAACCAGCGCAGGGGCGGCTTATCGATGAAGTAACTGATGGGATAGGTGCGCTCCAGTCCGGGTCCTAAAGCCGAGGACACAAAAACTACGTGGTCTACTTCATTCGGATTGTTCATCGCCAACCGGGCCGAAACTGAGCCGCCGTACGACGAACCGACAATCATTAGAAATGGCGCCTTGCGGTAGCGATCCATTAGGGGTTGAAGTAGCCTGGCCTGGTTGACAATCGAGGTTTCGACACGCCCAAAATCGGAATAGCCGTAACCCGGCCGATCCACGGCTACCAGATGAGCGCGATTGAGCAGGGTGGTGTCCCTGAAAAACTTCGAGAAAAAGGACGACGAACTGGGAGCGCCGTGTACGAACAAAACCACCGGTAGGGAGTCCTGGCCAGCTTCCTCGGTTTCCATGTACCGGATGGTGCGGTCATTAACCGTATAGCGATGAACGACCGGGTGAACGGGACCATCCCGAAACTTTTCGACAATCTCCTCATCGCTGTCGCGGGATTCTATCCAATGAGCTGCCGTCAGCAACCCGGCAAAAACAACAATAATGACAATGAAAGTCCATTGAAGGACGCGCAAAAATAACTTCATACTCCTTATAACGACCGATTCCGTGCTGAGGTTTGGATAACGATGGGTGGATGGTGCGTTGGACCGAAACCGTTCCGTAACCTTATCCATTTGGTATATAAACATAAAAACGGGGCAAACATTCCGGAAATGCCTCGGTTATTGAGTAAACACACCCTATACTACGTATGGAAAGCCGCCCGGAAAAAATTGATGAATCTGGACACGAAGACGCGATCGGACTGGAAACCAGACCGGAGTTGATGAATCCGCCCGATGCACCGCAGGAAGATACAAACGATACGCTTGAACCCGACGAAGGCACCGATGGGAATGATACCGAACCGGGAACCGGCGTATCCATCGGTTCTGCCGGTTCGCAGTCGGTGCCTGTGTAACCACCGTCACATTCTGACAAAAGGATTGGTTTTCTTCTCCCGCCCAATGGTGGTTGGATCCATGTGCCCGGCGTAAACCGTAAAGTCGTCGGGTAGGGTGTACAGCTGTGTTCGGATGCTGCGCAGCAGGGTTTCATGATCCGATAGTGGAAAATCGGTCCGGCCGATGCTACCCCGAAACAACACATCTCCTCCCACGACAAACCGGTCGGCATGGTTGACAAAAGCGACATGTCCCGGCGCGTGGCCCGGTACAAACCGAACTTCGAGTTCCGCATTCCCGAATGCAACCGTTTGGCCTGCTTTCAGAAAATGATCAACTTCGGTTTCTTCGTAGCCCGCTAAACCGTAGTGCGGAGCCAGAATTTTGGCCGACCGCAGAACAGGCAGGTCATCCTCGTGCAGGTACAGCTCAAGACTGTATTTTTGTTTGACAAACGCGTTGCCCAACACGTGGTCGATATGCGCGTGGGTGTTGAGAAGTTTGACGGGCTTAAGGCCGTTTTGCTCAATAAAACCCGCCAATTCATCTCTCTCGTATTGCTCGTAACAACCGGGATCGATGATGACGGCTTCGCGGGTTTCGTCGTATAGAATGTAGGTATTTTCGGCAAGTGGGCTGAAAACAAAGGATTTTACCTGGACCATAGGGCGGAAGGGAAAGCGTTACAAAAGAAGAAAAAGGCTGGGTTTTTTGTGTAAGTCCGGCGTTTGTGATTTCCATTCACGGATGCTGAGCGTCCGGACCAGTTCGTCGCTGGCGGTCAGGTTGCAGGCCACACACAACCGGGTTTCTGGATGACAGGTAGCCAAAATGTCGGCCAGCAACTGGTTGTTACGGTACGGCGTTTCCATAAAGATCTGGGTTTGCTGCCGCTTGCGGGCGTCTTGTTCCAACTGCCGGATTTGCTGAATCCGAGCCGGTTTTTCAACGGGTAAATAACCGTGAAAAGCGAATGATTGGCCACTCATGCCGGAGGCCATCAAGGCCAGTAGAATGGAAGACGGTCCGACCAGCGGGCGTACCTGCCAGCCCGATTGGTGAGCCAGCCGAACGGCTACCGCCCCCGGATCGGCCACACCGGGGCATCCCGCTTCGGACAAAATACCGGCGTCCTGGTGGTTTTGTTGCAGGAGTTGCAGTTGCTGCCGGGTATCGGTTTCGGGGGTGTCTTTGTGGAGATCGTAAAACGTCAGTTCGTCAATGACCACGCCCGTTTTCAGGCTGCTGATAAATCGCCGGGCCGTACGAACGTTTTCAACAAAAAACACCTTCGTGTGCCCGATCACCTCCCGAATTTGGGGGGATAAAACCTGGTCGACGGTATTTTCGGCCAAAACCGTTGGAATAAGATAAAGCGTAGGCATTTTCTTCGAGTTGTCACTGTGTGGACTGCAAACCTAAACAAGATGACGCATATAATTGAAATGGTGTTCAATCATTGGGTAGCTTTGCAGTATAATTATTCATCTCGTTCGTGAAGTACCATGCAAACTCCTTTTGAAACAATCAACGAAATTATTCGTACCCGTCGCAGCATTTTTCCGCCTGAATATAGTGACAAGCAAGTCCCCCGGGAAGTGGTGGAGGCCGTTGTCGCCAATGCCAATTTTGCGCCGACTCACCGGCTGACGCAACCCTGGCGGTTTACCATTTTTCGGGAAAAAGGCCTGCAAAAACTGGCTGATTTCATGGGCGATCTGTACCGCTCACAAACCCCACCCGCGTCTTTTTCGGAAGGAAAATATGAGGGTACTCGTTCCAAATTTCTGCGGTCTTCCTGCGTGATCGCGGTGAACATGCAACTGCATTCCGACAAAGTTCCGGAATGGGAGGAGCTGGCGGCTGTGGCCTGCGCCGTGCAAAACATGTGGTTGACGGCCACGGCGCTGAACGTGGGCGCTTACTGGAGCACACCGGGTAACCTGGACCTGCTGGGTGAATTTCTGAACCTGAGTCCATCGCAGAAGTGCGTTGGGTTGTTTTTCATGGGTTATCATGATGGCAAAGAAAAACCGGCTGTTCGGAAGCCCATCGAAGAAAAACTGACCTGGATTGAAGAGTAGTGAATTAGGAATGATCAACGGTGCGTTATGAATTAAAAATCAGAAAGCTGGTAGGTAATTCATAACGCACCGTTGATCATTCATGGCTATTTTCCCAGAAACCGCATCAAAACATCTACGAATTCATCCGGTTTTTCGGCCTGTACCCAGTGGCCGGCGTCTTCAATGGTTTCGAGGGTGCTATTGGGGAAAATCCGTTTGATTTCCGCTTCATCTTCATCCTTGATATACCGCGATTTAGCGCCCCGAATAAACAGCGTCGGTTCGGTCACCGAGCGGACGTGTTGCAGCTCATCACCAATCCCTTGTAATTCCTGCTCAATGACGGGCAGGTTCAGCCGCCAGTCGAATTGACCTTCTTCGGTCCGGTAGAGGTTTTTGAGCAGGAATTGACGCACATAGACCAGGGGCTCGTACTGACTCAGGATTTCGTCGGCTTCGTTCCGACTTTTCAGCGTGCTCAAATCAATGGCTTTTAAACCCCTGATCAGTTCAGCGTGGTGAATGGGGTAGGACTTGGGTGCAATATCGACCACCACCAGCCGACTGAATTGTCCGGGATAATTCATGGCAAACTGCATAACGGTTTTGCCGCCCATGGAATGACCGATAACGATCGGGTTTTCCAGCTGATGGTCGTTGATGAACTCCATTAAGTCAGCGGCCATGGCGCTGTAGTCAAATATTTCACTGCGCGGAGAGCGACCGTGGTTGCGCTGATCGACCAGAAAAACGCGGTGATTGTGCTCAGCGATGGTTTTCGAAATGGTCAGCCAGTTGTCGGACGAGCCGAAAACGCCGTGCAAAATGATAATAGGTGTCCCGGACTCGCCGGTCTGTCGATAATAAAGTTTCATGCCACGTACCCCCGGACCGTAGCCCGGGATTTATAGTTAAAACCCGGCGGAAACGGGTTCCGCTGCTTCGCAAAATAAGGCTTTTATTCGGGGAAACGTAGGAATGTTAGGCTGCGCACCATTTCCCACGTGTGATTTGTCGTACTTCTGACGGTATTTTCCGGCTTTGAAGTTGGAAGTAGTACGCTGCAACTTTTGCTGTCTCGGGTATCACTTTCCTTATATAGTCGACCGGGCAACCCTACTGACTCGTTTGTATATTTCCGTTTAGTAAAATACATTGGATAAGAAAAATAACCGCTAACTAATTTTCTCTTTTCTATTTTTTGGAGCTGAAAGGAATGGCTCTGGTCAATAAGAATTATCAGGTGCTGTGCCGGCGTAAGATCTAAATAAGTGGTTGATTAAAAGTGTGTTGTGTGTAGTTATTACAAAAAAGAGAAGGCATTGGATGATTTCTTAATAAAAAATTAACAGACCGAAATTGAACGATAAAAACAGATTTATGGAGTTTTTGGAGATTCCCGGTTTGAGTGCATAGGATTATAGTACTTTACTAAGAACGAAGGCTTGGGCCGCAAAAAAAAATATTGTTTCTTTGTAATGAGTTGGCTCCAGGCAACTGAGGGCTTTTCAGATCAGTTTAACCAAATTAACAGAAATTATGTGTAAAAGACTACTGTGGTTTCAGATGGTAGTGGTGGCTTTTGTGCTGATTTTCAGTGTGTTTGATAGTCACAAAGCATTAGCACAGGTTACAAATTCTTCAATCAACGGATTAATTACCGACGATAAAGGCGAGGGATTGCCCGGTGCGACGGTAAAAGCAACACACGTTCCTTCAGGAACGGTTTATGGTACAACTACCCAGAATACGGGCCGTTTTACCATCCCAGGGATGCGGACGGGCGGACCGTACACCGTAGAAATTACGTTTGTGGGTTTCGAACCCAAGGTCGTGCAAAACATTACGCTCGTATTGGGTGAACCGTATGTATTAAATCAGAAATTGGGCGAAAGCTCGCAACAACTGGCCGAAATTCAGGTCGTTGCCAGCAACTCGATTCTGAACAACGAACGGACGGGGGCTTCGACCAACATCAACGCCCGTCAATTGACGTCGCTGCCGACCATCAGCCGGAGCTTGACGGATTTTACGCGGCTGACTCCTCAGGCCAACGGAACGGGTTTTGCCGGTCGCGACCCGCGTCTGAACAACGTTCGGATTGACGGAGCGACGTTCTCCAACGGTTTTGGTCTGAGCAACGATCTGCTGCCGGGTGGTGATGCGCAACCTATTTCACTGGATGCTATCGAAGAGGTTCAGGTGAACGTTGCGCCGTATGACGTACGTCAGAGCAACTTTACGGGGGCTGGTATCAACGCCATTACCCGGAGCGGAACCAACCAGTTGACCGGTTCGGCCTACGGTTTTTACCGGGATCAGAGCTTCAACGGCACCAAAGTGGCCGGTGTAGCGCTGCCCGAGCAGTCGAAATCGTCCAACAAAGTGTATGGCGCCCGGCTGGGTGGAGCGTTGATCAAGAACAAGCTCTTCTTTTTCGCCAACTTTGAGCGCGAAAATTACGTCTTCCCGGGTAACGTATGGGTTGCCAACCGGGGTGATAACGCGGGTCGTCCCGGTGTTGCCCGGACTACGGTAGCTGACCTGGAAGCGGTGAGTGCTCACCTGAAAAGCAAATACGGTTACGATCCGGGTGCTTACGAAAATTACGCCAATCAATACGCCAACCTGAGCACCAAATTCCTGGGTCGTCTGGACTGGAACATCAGCAACAAGCATAAACTGACGCTGCGTTACAACCAGGTCGTGGGAACGAGCGATGCCGGTACGAACAACAACTCGGGACCTAACCCACGGTCGAGTGCCAACCGGATCAGCTCTGAGTCGATCTCGTTCGAAAATGCCAACTACGCGCTCAAAAACGTGGTTCGTTCGGTAACGGCCGAGTTGAACAGCAACTTTTCGTCGAAACTGTCAAACCAGTTCCTGGCCACGTACAGCTACATTGAGTCGACGCGCTCAACGCCCGGTTCGCTGTTCCCGTTTGTGGATATCTGGGAAGATGGCCGGAACTACATGTCGTTCGGAACGGAATTGTTCTCGTATAACAACGGACTGAAGAACAGTAACTTCTCGTTCATCGATAACCTGACCTACCAGGCTGGCAAACACACCATCACGGCGGGGGCCAGCTTCGAGATCATGAACTTCGACAATAGCTACGTACGGATGGGGACCTCATATTACCGGTTTAATTCGGTACAGGACTTCCTGAACGACCGCGCTCCTTCGGTATATGGGGTTACGTATCCATTCCAGAGCGATACGTGGGCAAAAGTTAAGTTCGGTCTGGCCGGGTTGTATGCGCAGGATCGGATTGCGATCAATGAGCGCCTGAATACGACCATCGGTTTGCGGGTAGACATGCCGCTGTTCCTGGATAAACCGTTGAACAACCCGGCTATTGACGCCCTGCGGTTGCTCGATCAGAACGGCAATGAGACAACCTTTAACACAACGAGATGGCCGAAATCGCGGCCCCTGTTCTCTCCACGCGTTGGGGTTAACTACGACGTGTTTGGGGATCGGACCCTGCAAGTGCGCGGAGGAACCGGTATTTTCACGGGTTTGATTCCGTTTGTATGGTTTACGAACATGCCAACCAACTCCGGCGTGTTGCAAAATACCTTCGAACCGGTGAACGCGGCTACGCTGGCCGAAATCACCAGTCTGAATGCTGATCCGTACTACTGGGTGAACCGCCTGCCCAACCGTTTCCCGAAAACCCCGGGTGCCAATGCCCCCGGAACGGTTGCTCTGGTTGATCCCGAGTTTCGGATGCCGCAGGTTTTCAGAACCAATATCGGTGCCGATTACAAAATCCCCGGTACTCCGCTCGTCGCCAGCTTCGACCTGATCTACACGAAAGATATCAACGCCACGTACCAGTACAATGCCAACCGGAAACGGGCTACGCAGACGCTGAATTACTCGGGTGACAATCGGGACTTCTGGAATGGTACGGCCAACGCAACCTACAATCCGGCTACCGGGCCAATCGTGCCAGTTCTGTCGAACACCAGCAAAGGACATTCTGTCGCTGCTACGTTGGGCGTATCGCTGCCCGCGCGGAGAGGTCTGTATGGTTCGTTCTTCTACAACTATACGGCAGCTAAAGATGTAACGGGTAACCCGGGATCGGCGGCTAACTCAGCCTGGTCGAACAACTACTCCATCAACGATCCCAACGAATTGCTGCTCGGTCAGTCGCAATACGCCCTGCCGCACCGTCTGGTGGGTAACCTGTCGTACCGTTTCGAGTACATCAAGCACCTGGCTACAACGGTTTCATTGTTCTATCAGGGAACCAGCGCGGGTCGATTTGCTTACACGTACAACGGCGATATCAACCGGGATGGGGTGAGCCTCGACCTGCTGTATGTGCCAAACAGCTCTTCTGAACTGAACTTTGTGGATATCGTGAGTGGCGGAACGGTTCGCTTCACGGCCCAGCAACAGCGCGAAGCCTACGACCGGTTCGTTGAGAATGTTCCGGCGCTGAAAGCCGCCAAAGGTGGTTATGTAGAGCGTAACTCCGGTATCCTGCCCTGGTTCCACCGCTTCGACTTCCGGTTGTTGCAGGATGTCTTCACCAACGTAGGTCCGAGACGCCATAGCCTGCAATTCAGTGTTGATATCACGAATGCGGGTAACCTGCTGAACTCCAACTGGGGGATTCGTCAGGAGCTGAACAGTGGTTCGCTTTACAACTACGCGCTGCTGAACGTAGCGGGTGTAACGGCGGCTGGTGTGCCAAGCTTCAACATGATCACAATCAATCAGAACAACCAGACCATTCTGCCAACTACTCCATATCGTAACTATTTCGATATTGCCAATACGTGGCGGATGCAGCTGGGCTTGCGGTACAACTTTTAAGCTCCGCTCAGAATAAATCAAGTACTCCCGGGTCCTGCAAAGGACCCGGTTTTTTTGTGGCCAACCGTTCAAAAAACATCCACGAATACATGATGCATTCAACGTATATTTCCAGTAATTAGGGGCGAAATCAAGCAACGCCCTGTTTCACTTCAATTATGAGAAATTCGATTACTGGTCGATTTACGATGCTGTTAAGCAACAGTATCCAATCGGTATTTCATGAAGAACGATGACCTATATAATTGAACAAGCCAGGCCAAATGACGCTCTGCCCTGGAACCTACTGTTGCTGGCAGATGAAAATCCGGACCTGATTCGGGCGTATTTGCCAACCAGTCTGATTTACCTGTTGAAACGCAAGGAGGAAGAGCCGGTGCTGGGAGTCTGTTTGTTGCAGATCGAAGACGATGCCGGTGAAATTGTGAACATTGCCGTAGAGCCAGCGTTTCAGGGAAAGGGCCTGGGTAAGGCGTTGCTGACGTATGCCACCGAAGCCGCCCGGCAGCAGGGATTATCACGGCTGATTATCAAAACCGGTAATTCCGGAATTAGTCAGATTGCGCTGTATCAGCAGCACGGTTTTGATTTAATCGACGTCAACTACAACCACTTTTTGCGGGCTTACCCTGCCCCGATCTGGGAAAACCGGATTCAGTGCAAACATCAACTAATTTTTGAGTTAATCCTTTGATCGCAGTCTAACTCGATCCGTAGGCTCCTAAAATTAAGTATATTTAGCACTTAAGGGCTTCCTTTCGTTAAAAGACGTTAACAAGGCTTTTCGCTAACGAAGCTGGGTATATCTTGCTTTTCAATCATTCAACAGTAAGACGATGAAACACTATTTGCTAGTGGCCGGACTTTTGTTGCCCTTGATTAGCCAAGCACAGGCGACTACGCAACCCGATTTAGCGCAGGGGCAGGTACAGGTTGGCCTGGGAGTTGGAGCGGGTTGGGGCAATTCGGTTGGCGGTTATTTGCGGGCTACGCCGTATGCGCAGTATTTTCTAAAAGAAGGCTGGGCTTTGCGCCTGGAAGGTCGGTATAATTACAACGGATCCGATGGTGATAACTATTTGGGGGCGGGTTTGATGACCCAGTACCATTTTCTGCGGACAAACCGTTTCTCCCTTTATGGCCAGGCGGGGTATTTCTACGGTCGAACGAATTACGGTTTGTATCGCTTCGTTGAAGAATCGCCCACCATTTCCCGCCTGGAGCGGTATCGCGCAGAACTCAATTACGGCATGGTGAATGTTGGGCTGGGGGGACAGTATCAATTAAGCCGACGCTGGTCGATTAATGCCCTGGCTGAGAAGCATTTTGGTCAGCAGGTAAACCGGTTTCCGGCCGACGGGTATAGCGTCAACCTGGGTGTTGGCTTCCGAATCAAGTAAAAGACAGTTTTAGGATAAAACCACGCTGGCATTGGCGTGGTTTTGTCATTTTTAACGGTTTTAATGAGGGTGAAAGTGGAGTATGAATACGGTATTTAGACTTTGCGTTCTACACCGGCGGCTCGCAGCACTTCCGTCGCATTTTGGTAGCCCTGGACAATGAGCCGCCCGATATCATCGGATGAAAACCGCATCAGATTAAGGTAAAGCGGTTCCTGCGGACGAATGACGGTCAGCTCCATATCGCGACCGTGCAGCTTTTCACGTTCAACACAACGTTCGGCCCAGGCAATGTCGTTATTAACAATCTGATTAACGGTAATGTCTTTGACCCGTTCTACCAGATTAAGCAGGCTGCGGTAGTTGAATTTTTCCGTGAAAATCCGCTTTGCGTGACAGGCCACGCAAATCAGTTCGGTCGCACCGTCGTCGATGGCTTCCCGCAGGGGAGCAACTTCTCGCAAACCGCCATCCAGAAACATCTTCTGCTGGTCACCGCCGATGCATACGGCGGGCATCAGAAACGGCAGTGAACTGCTGGCGATCACATAATCCAGAATGGCGTCGTCATTGTTACTGGCATACACCATATCGCCCTTGATGATATCGACGGCCCCCACTTTCAGTTTAACGGGACTATTGATTAAGGTGGGGAGTTTGATCGCCGTTCGGATCAGATTTTGAAGCGGAGCGTTGTCCAGCAAACCGTCAAAACGGCTCATTAGGGTGTTGTACCCCATCATCAGGCGCGAACGGATTTCGGCCACATCTTCGGGCTTTGTAATGTTTCGAATCCAGAACTCAATCAGCCGTCGGCCAGCCAGGGGCCAGTTGATGACTCCGTGTTCGGCAAATTGCTTACCCGCTTCGTGCGTCAGAAAAACCGCATTGAGGCTACCAACCGAAATACCGTAAATGGCTTCGGGCTCAAAACCGGTTTCCAAAATGGCCTGAATGGCACCGGCCTGAAAGGCGCCCTTGAGCGAACCGCCACCTAATACAAGTGCACGCATGAAGAGAATAATGAAGTATGGATGATGAATGCAAAGCTCAATTAACGGTTTTCTGGCCATCGTTCATACTTCATCATTCATAAATTTTTAAAGTTTTGCCCCGAAGTTCGCATTTCAGTGGTATACTTGCGGCCTGAATACGGTTCATCCAACCCGATGGACTGATTGCACTGATGCCACTATCGATCCGGGACATACAAGCGCCGATTGCTGCTGAAATGGAAACATTTGAGCTCAAATTTCGGCAATTTATGAAGAGCGAAGTCATGCTGCTGGATCAGATCATGAACTACATTGTACGCCGGAAAGGCAAGCAACTGCGGCCCATGTTTGTGTTTCTGATGGCGGGCGTCTGTGGTAAGATCAACGAATCGACCTACCGGGGAGCTGCCCTGATCGAGCTGATTCATACGGCAACCCTGGTGCACGACGACGTGGTAGACGACTCCAACTACCGCCGGGGTTTCTTTTCAGTCAATGCTTTGTGGAAAAATAAAATTGCGGTGCTGGTGGGCGATTACCTGCTTTCCCGCAGTCTTTTTCTGGCGGTTGATCACGAAGACTTTGAGTTTCTGCGATTGATCAACCGGGCCGTCAAGGAAATATCGGAGGGCGAGCTGTTGCAAATCGAAAAAGCCCGGCGGCTGGATATTACCGAAGCGATTTATTTTGACATCATCCGTCAGAAAACCGCCACCCTCATTGCCGCTTGCTGCGCCGTGGGGGCTCGCTCGGTGGGTGCTACGGCTGAAATCATCGAAAACGCCCGGCTTTTTGGGGAGAAAGTAGGCATTGCGTTTCAGATCAAAGATGATTTGTTTGACTACGGCGATGTTGAAGTGGGCAAGCCACTCGGGATCGACATCAAGGAGAAGAAAATGACCCTGCCGTTGATTTACGCCCTGAATCAAGCTAGCTGGAGCGTAAAACGCCGGATCATCAACATCGTTAAAAACGAAAGCGAAAACCCGAAAAAGGTGGCAGAAGTCATCGATTTTGTGAAGCAGTCGGGCGGCATTCAATACGCCACCGAAGTCATGACGCGTTACGTCGAAGAAGCCAAAAACCTGCTCTTCACGTTGCCCGATTCATCCTACCGCAATTCCCTCGAACAACTCGTTCAATACACCATCGAACGGAGCAAATAGAGTTAAATGTAAGAGCTTCGTCGGAGCACGCACAGAATGCGTCAGCCTTTTAATGCTTACTTTTTAACTCCAGCTCCCGCGCTTCCGGGAGTTTCCACCAGGGGAGGTACGGCCAGGTGTGGTGCTCGGCGTGGTAACCGAAAAAATAACAACTCAGAAAAGCCGCCACGTGGTTGGGTTGCTGGCTGCGGGCGTTGTGGGGCGGATTATGGTGCTCCCCACGGTGGGGCATGTAGGTTCCGAAATAGAAAAGCTGGAACGTGCTCAGAATGGCTGGCACCATCCAGAAAACAATCAGATTCTCGACCGGAAACCAGATTTGCAGGATGTTGTACGTAATGCCCATCAGGACAATCTGAACAACGGAAATATATTCCTTTAAAAAGCTGTAATACCACGCCACCAGGTTCGGATTGCCGTCGTGAAAATCAGGGTCGTTGCCGGTGGCTGCGTGCTGGTGGTGCAGGTGGTGCTTACGGCTGAGCCGGTTGTAGTTGTTAAACGCAAACAGCGTTGTGCACAGAAAACCGATCCAGTAATTCAACCGCTTGTTGTGGGGGGCAACCACGCCGTGGATGGCGTCGTGAGCCGTAATGAATACGCCGGTATACAAGTGCGTCTGGATCAGGACAAACAGATAAACCAGCGGGTTTTTCCAGTCAATCGGCAAGTTCAGCAGAAAAGCGAGCATACCAAACCAGCTCAGCAGAATGGCTGCGGCAGCATAAATTCCCCGATTCCCGATGTGTGCGGGTTTAAATGCAATAACTGACGCCATCTTTCATCTTCATTTCACCCTCTAACGGCACGTGTACCAGAAATGTTCACTACTTTTGGGGTGGTAACCCGACCTAACTTTAAACAGTTTTTAAATTTAGTATGAAATTACTACGTTTTGCGGCATTTCTGATCGCACCTTCCCTGGTATTTGCTCAAACTACCCCTAAAAAAGTCGCCGGTGCGCCAACGACGCTGAGTCGCCCGAAATTGGTGGTTGGCATTATCGTTGACCAGATGCGCTACGATTATCTGTATCGTTATTACAACAAATACAGTGAAGGAGGATTCAAGCGAATGATGCGCGACGGCTTCAATGCCCGCAACAATCATTATCATTACGCGGCCACGATTACGGCCCCGGGTCATACCCACGTATATACGGGTTCGGCCCCGGCTATTTCTGGTATGGTGGGCAATGACTGGTACGACCGGCGATTGGATCGCGACGTGTATTGCGTCGAAGATTCTACCGTTTCAGGTGTATCGGCCAGCGGAACAGCTACGTCGTCCGGAAAGATGTCACCGCGCAATTTGCTGGTTTCGACGGTTACGGATCAACTGAAAATTGCGACGCAGGGCCGTTCCAAAGTGATCGGAATTGCAATGAAAGACCGGGGTGCCATTCTGCCTGCCGGACATGCCGCCAATGCTGCGTACTGGTTCGATTCGAAAGATGGGAGCTGGATTTCGAGCACCTTTTACATGAAAGAGCAACCACAGTGGGCCAAGGACTTTAACGCCCGCAAGCTGGCCGACAAGTATTTGACGCAGGCTTGGGAAACGGTTTTGCCGATTGATCAGTACATTGAAAGCACCGTGGATGATACGCCGTTTGAAAACCCGCTGGCGGGCGAACAGAAATCCGTATTTCCGCACCAGGCCGTGGCATCGCTGGGGAGCAAGTACGAAGCACTCCGCACCAGCCCGTTTGGCGACGTATTAACGAAAGAAGTAGCCCTGGCCGCGTTAAAAGGGGAAAACATGGGAAAGGGCACAGAAACCGATTTCCTTTGCGTCAGTTTTTCATCGCCCGATGCCATTGGCCACCGGTTCAGCCCGTCATCCATCGAAATCGAGGATGAATACCTGCGATTGGATAAAATCATGGCCGAGCTGTTGACGGCGCTGGATGCTCAGGTTGGGAAAGGAAATTATTTCACGTTTTTGTCGGCCGACCACGGTGTTGTGGACAATCCGCTGTATTCGCAGAGCATGAACCTGCCGGGCGATTTTGTGGAGGGAAAACAGATCTCGGCCGCAACAACCAAGGCGCTGGTGGATGCTTTTGGACCCGGTAAATGGTTTGTCGGCAATTCGAACGGCCAGATTTACATGAATCATGACCTGATGCGCGAGAAGAAGGTGAAAATGGCGGAAGTGACCGAAGTGCTCCGGCTGGCGCTGCTGAAAGAACAGGGTATCCAGAACGTGGTCAACCTGCACGATGTGTCGTCCAATTCGGTGCCAACCTACTGGCTGCCGTTGCTGCGTAACGTTTACAACCCCAAGCGGAGCGGAGACGTGTTGCTGGTAACGGAGCCGGGCTGGCTGCAAGGTGCCCGTCGCGGTGGAACAACCCACGGAACCCTGTACAACTACGATACGCACGTGCCGCTGGTGTTTTATGGCTGGGGCATCAAACCCGGCGAAACCATGCGCCGGACGCATATATCGGATATTGCATCGACGGTTTCGGCGCTTCTGCACATTCTGGAACCCACCGGAAACATTGGTGATCCGGTGTTTGAAGCCATCAAATAAACCGTCTGGTACGGGCTTAAAGAAAGGCCAAAACCGTAGCACTACGGTTTTGGCCTTTTTGTTTGACTCTTTTTACAGTGTGCCTGCTTAAAAGAGTGCCGTACAATCGGTTTTCGGGCTTTTTTGCCTATTCAGGGTGTTACAGAAGTAGCAGTGGCGACGTGCCATCTGAACTATTCTACTAACAATTGGCCTACAAACGGTATGCAGAAGGGTTCGAACGACCATCTTTGGTGGCAGAAGGGAGTCATTTACCAGATTTATCCCCGGTCGTATCAGGATAGCAACGGCGATGGCATCGGTGATCTGCCGGGCATTCTTACTCGGCTGGATCACCTCCAGTGGCTGGGGGTTACGGCAGTCTGGCTTTCGCCCATTTATCCGTCTCCGATGGCCGATTTTGGCTACGATATCTCCGACTACCGGGGCATCCACCCTTTGTTTGGCACGCAGGACGATTTTGATACGCTGCTTCGGGAGGTTCACCAACGGGGTATGAAGCTGATTCTGGATCTGGTGCCGAATCATACATCCGATCAGCACCCCTGGTTTCTGGAGTCCCGCTCGTCCCGCGATAACCCGAAGCGCGACTGGTACATCTGGCACGATGCGCTCCCGGACGGTTCGGCCCCCAATAACTGGCTCAGCGTTTTTGGCGGTAGCGGTTGGGAGTGGGACGAAACCACCGGTCAGTTCTACTACCACGCTTTTCTGAAAGAACAACCCGACCTGAACTGGCGGAACCCGGAGGTTCAAAAAGCCATGTTTGATGTCATGCGGTTCTGGCTGAATAAAGGCGTCGACGGTTTTCGGGTGGATGTAATGTGGCACATGATCAAAGACGATCAGTTTCGCGACAATCCCGTAAATCCGGATTACCAGCCGCACATGGCTACTTATGAACAACGGCTGCCGGTTTATTCAACCGATCAGCCGGAAGTTCATGCGCTTGTGCTGGCGATGCGAAACGTGTTGGATGAGTACGACGAACGGCTCATGATCGGCGAGATTTACCTGCCGGTTCATCAGTTGGTAACCTACTACGGTATTGACGGAAAAGGTGCGCATCTTCCCTTTAATTTTCAACTGCTACTACTGCCCTGGGAGGCTCCTCAGATTGCCGCTGCCATTGATCAGTACGAAGGCGTTTTGCCCACGGGTGGCTGGCCTAACTGGGTACTTGGTAACCACGACCAACCCCGGATTACCAGCCGTGTCGGGCGTGAGCAGGCTCGGGTAGCGGCCATGTTGCTGCTGACGCTTCGTGGTACACCCACCATTTATTACGGCGAGGAAATTGGGATGCGGGATGTGCCCATACCGGTTGAAGAAGTGCAGGACCCACAGGGCTTGAACATGCCGGATAAGAATCTGAGCCGCGATCCGGCCCGAACGCCCATGCAGTGGGATGCCACTACAAATGCTGGTTTCACCACCGGCAAACCGTGGCTTCGGTTGGCCGGAAATTTTGCCCGCGAAAATGTAAATAGCCAAAAAGATGACCCCTATTCCATGCTTTCGCTGTATCGTCGGCTGCTTTTGCTGCGTCAGAAAGAGCCTTCATTGATGGTGGGCGATTATAAACCGGTGTACGCCGACACGCAGCTGATTGCCTACATTCGTCAGGCGGCCCACGCTGACCGGTTTCTGATTATCTTAAATTTAAGTCACCGGCCGGTGTACTTTAAAGCAAAAGATGCTTCGCTCAGCGGGGTGGTTGAGGTGGCAACGTATCCGGAACTGGAAGGGCAAACCGTTGGCGAAACCATCAATTTGGGCGGAGATGAAGGAATTATTGTTCGATTGAATAAGTAACACGAATGAAAACGATTGGTGCGAATTACATCGGCGAGGGCCGGTGTGTCTTTACGGTCTGGGCGCCGAAAAAAGAAACGATGAGCTTACACCTTCTGCAACCGAAGGAGCAGCAAATTCCGATGAAGCGAGCCGGGCAAGGCTATTTTCAGGTTGAAGTTGACCACGTAGAGCCGGGAACGCAGTATTATTTCAAGCCGAATGGAGGGCGCGAGTACCCCGATCCAGCGTCGCATTTTCAGCCCGAAGGGGTACACGGTCCGTCGGCCGTGGTTGATCATGCGGCCTATCAATGGCAGGACCAGACCTGGCGGGGGCTGCCGTTCCGGGATATGATTTTGTACGAGCTGCACGTCGGTACGTTCACGCCTGAAGGCACGTTTGAGGCCATTATTCCGCGGCTGGATGCGTTGGCCGAAACCGGTATTAATGCCCTGGAACTGCTGCCACTGGCCCAGTTTCCCGGCAACCGCAACTGGGGCTACGATGGCGTGTATCCGTATTCGGTGCAGAATAATTACGGTGGTCCTGAAGGACTGAAAAAACTGGTTGATGCCTGCCATGCGCGCGGCATAGCGGTTTTTCTGGATGTCGTCTATAACCACCTGGGACCGGAAGGCAATTACTTCGCTCTGTTTGGCCCATATTTTACGGATAAATACCACACGCCCTGGGGCAACGCCATCAACTTCGACGGTCCCTACGCCGACGGCGTTCGGGATTATTTCTCCAACAATGCCCTATTCTGGTTTGAACACTACCACATCGACGGGCTGCGGTTTGATGCTATTCATGAGGTGTTTGATATGGGGGCGGTTCCTATCTGGGAACTGATCCATTCACAGGTAAAATACCTGGAACATCAGCTGGGCCGCACGCTGCACCTGGTGGCCGAATCGGACTCAAACAACCCACGGGTGGTCAAAAAGCCGGATACGGGTGGGTACGGTTTCGATGCGCAATGGCTCGATGATTTTCACCATGCCCTGTATGTGTTACTGGACCAAGATGGCAGAAAACGCTACCCGGACTTCGGGCGGATGGAGCAGCTGGCCAAGGCTTATACCGACGGTTTTGTAATGAGTGGCGAATATGCATCTTTCCGGCAGCGGAAATTTGGCGCGTCAACGGCGGGTATACCGGGCGACCGCTTTGTGGTGTTTAACATCAATCACGATCAGGTCGGCAATCGGATTGGTGGAGAGCGACTTTCGCAACTGGTTGATTTTGAGCGCCAGAAGCTGGGAGCTGCGGCTGTCTTTTTATCACCCTATGTGCCAATGCTCTTTATGGGAGAAGAGTACGCCGATGAGACGCCGTTTTTCTATTTTGTCGACCATTCGGAAGAGTCCCTGATTCAGGCGGTAAAAGACGGGCGAAAGAAAGAGTTTGCGGCCTTCAATGCGGATGACGATCACCTGGACCCGTTCGACGAAAAATCGTTTACGGATTCGATCATTCAGTGGGAAAAGCGCACCGAAGGCAAACACCGCATCATGCAGGAGTGGCACAAAAAACTCATTCACCTGCGCCGATCCGAAATAGCCCTTAAAAATATCTCCAAAAATGACATTCGGGTGACGGTTTTGGATCAGGACGGTTTCGTACTACACCGGCAAAGTACCAGCGGTTCGAATCACGTGTATTGCCTGTTTAACCTCTCAGACAACGCCATTTCTTACACCCTGCCGACTTGGTTGTCAGGATGGAACAAGCTACTGGACTCGAAAGAAGCTCAGTGGTTTGAACGGGGCGTTGGAAGCCCGATGCCCCAGCAACCTGAGTCAGGTGAGCAACTAACGCTGGCACCTTGTAGCGTAACGGTTTATGGCAGTCGGTAAGCAAATGGGTGCCGGTTAACAAATTGCCTGCACCCATTTTTTTTGGCCACAGTTTGTACACGTTGCGTCGTCTTTGGCACCGGTAGTCTGTTGATTTCCGCAATGGTAACAGACTTTGTAATCCGGTACCGAAGGCTGTTGCGCGATAAAATCACTGTCCCATTCCGGCAGAATTGAAAGACCCGGCTGGGGTTCGGGATGCTTGATGAGGGTAAAAGCGCCGTTGGCTTCCATATACAGGCGTTTGACAGACCCCAAATTAGTCAACCCTTCGGAGCGAAGCTGGGCAAACAGCAACTCCCGGGAAATGCGGGAACCCTGCATATTGGTCAGCTGCATGACGGAATTTTCGACCAGCGTACTGGCAATATCCTGCGAAATACCTTCAAAGTCTTCGTTTCGCGCAGCCCAGTAAGAGATCATCCGCTGTACAAAAACAACGACCATCGCAATGATGACGGCGGGTAAAATGCCCCGGCTGGGATCCAGAATCGGTACCCCGATGGCGGCTGCCAGTGAAATCATGGCGGCCATTTCGTTGCGGCTGACCTGAGAGGCCATCCGGTGGCCCATGAGCCGCATGGAAACGACCAGAATCAGGTAAATGGCGGCCGCCCGAATAAGAATCTCTACGTAAAAAGTAACCGGCACTTCGCCCACCAGAATCCGGTACCAATCGGCCAGATGAATCGCTTCTTTATCCATGATTATATTATAAAACGGCTTTAACCCATTTATTGGCCTGGCAGCTCGGGCAAACATCCGGCGCTCCATCAGCTTCGACCGTATACCCACAATTTGTACAGGCCCGGGCGGGTTGCTGGGGGAATCGGTGAATCGAATGGATTTCGTCGTCGTCCGGCGGCAGAACCGATAATCCTGGCCGGTCATCTTTCTCCGAATAAATGGTAAACAACCCGTAGGCCTCGAGATACAACCGTTTCACCTTGCTCACGTTGTAGATATTTTCTTTCCGTAAGGCTGCATACACCTGCTGGTGTGAAAGCCGATTTTCGGCCATAACATCCAATTGAATAACGCCGTCTTTAATCAAAAGTGCTTCGGTTCCCTGAATGATTTGCTCTGCTTTACGGCTTTTGAAACCTATTAAATTCGTAGCGCGAAGAAAGAAAAGGGCGCATAATAGGGCCAAAACGCCCGAAAGGATTCCCCGGTCGGGGAGTTGCATGGCGGGCGACACAATGGCCCCTAATGTAAGCATGACGGCCATTTCCAGATTGGTCAATTGTCCGTTCATCCGCTTGCCCAAAAAACGGAGAATCACGATTAGGATAAGGTAAATTACTGTGGTGCGAATGAATACTTCCAGTAAAAATTCAGTAGGTGAATTACCAATCAGAATGCGGTGCAAATCGGCCAGGTGAATGTCTTCTTTTTTCATAACGGCTAAACCGCCTGTCTGACCGATTTGATTTGGAGTACCGCCTAAAAAATAGGATTAGTGAGCCAAAGATGCGTTTTAGACCGGTGAATCGGGAAATCGGAAAAAAGAAGAACCAAGTGCTTCAAAGCAGTTATTCAAAAATAGGCTGCTGTTTGAAAAAATGATCATCCGATTTATGAGGAAAACTATCCTTCTCTTCGCCATTGCGCTGATGACGGCGTGTCAGAGCAATCAACTGGAAACCAAAGAAAACAATACCCCACCGGCTCCGATCCCGACCGATTTTATTCAGGAATTATGGTACAAAAATAGCCTTGTTTATAACGTGGAAGTTGGCGTCTTCCAAGATTCTGATGGCGACGGTATTGGTGATTTCAAAGGTTTGACCCAGCAACTCGATTATTTGAAAGCCCTCGGGGTGGATGCCATTTGGCTGGCACCGTTCCAACCTTCCCCCAAAGGGGACGACGGGTATGATGTCAGCGATTATTACAGTGTTGACGCGCGGGTGGGCACCGAAGCCGATTTTGCGGCATTCATGCAGCAGGCCAATCAGCGGGGTATTCGGGTCATGATGGATCTGGTAATAAACCACACCTCCGATCAGCATCCGTGGTTTCAGGAGGCTTTGAAAAGCAAGTCGTCCCCATATCGTTCCTGGTACGTCTGGTCGGAGGAGCGGCCCAAAAAAGCGAATAGAGGAATGGTGTTCCCAGGGGTTCAAAAAGAAGTCTGGACGTTCAACAAACAGGCTGGCGAATATTATTACCACCGGTTTTACGATTTTCAACCGGATCTGAACGCCCAGAACCCGGCCGTGCAGCGGGAAATGCGCAAGATCATCAAACACTGGCTTGACCGTGGCATTGTCGGTTTTCGGCTCGATGCCGTCCCGTTTCTAATCGAAATTGCCAACCCCGACTTTGATCCGGAATCGCCCGAATACCAGTTCGATATGATTGCGCAGCTGCATCAATTTGTTCAATGGCATAAGAGCGACGCAATTCTGCTGGGCGAAGCCAACGTAGACCCGAAAGATCAGGAACCGTATTTTGGCAAAGATGGACAGGGAATGCAAACCATGTTCAATTTTTTTGCGAACCAACATCTATTTTATGCGTTGGCGACTGGCGAAACCCAACCGTTGGTGAAAGCCCTGAATGACACCAAAGACATTCCATCAACGGCTCAGTGGGCGCATTTTCTGCGCAACCACGACGAGATTGATCTGGGACGACTCAGCGATGCAGAACGTGACAAAGTGTACGCTAAAATGGGCCCCGACACCACCATGCAACTTTACGACCGGGGCATTCGGCGACGGCTGGCGCCGATGCTGGGCGACCGCCGGTTGATTGATCTGGCGTATAGCCTGTTGTTTTCATTGCCGGGAATGCCGGTTCTTCGGTACGGCGAAGAAATCGGTATGGGCGATGATTTGAGCTTAAAAGAGCGGGAGTCGGTCCGGACGCCCATGCAGTGGTCGGATGCGCCGAATGCCGGTTTCTCAACGGCGGCCAAAACCGTGCGTCCCGTTATTAGCCAGGGGCCTTACGGGTTTCCGCAGGTGAACGTCAAAAAACAACTCGCTGATTCAACCTCGCTGCTGACTACCATAAAATCCTTTGCCCGGCTGCGGAAATCTCACCCCGAAATTGGCTGGGGAGAATGGGAAGTGCTGGAGACGGGGTCGGCCAATCTGCTGGCGATCCGGTACGACTGGGAGGGAAGGTCCCTGTTGATGATCCACAATTTCAGTCCGGACCCGAAGCAGTTCAAACTGAACCCGAAAGCCAAAAAGGGCCGTACGCTGCTGAGTCTGATGGATCGTAGCAAAAACCGGGCAGAAAACGATGGCACGCATTCGGTTCAATTGCCCGGTTATGGCTATAATTGGTACGAGATCACGAACTAAACGTCCGACCCTTCGTGATCACTGTGCCGACCAGCCGCCGTCGATGGGCAGTGACGCACCGGTAAGCGTAGCCGCCTGCTCGGAAGCTAGAAATAAGCAGAGAGCTGCGACGGATTCCGCCGGAATAAATTGCTTGATGGACTGTTTGGCCAGCATTATTTTTTCGGCTACCTCGCGTTCGGAGAGCCGATGAGCCCGGGCCTGATCGCTAAGCTGTTGATCAACCAGGGGCGTGCGGACGTAGCCGGGGCAGATGGCGTTGGCCGTAATGCCGTGAGGTGCACCTTCCAGCGCAACGGTTTTGGTAAAACCAATGAGTCCGTGTTTGGCCGCTACGTAAGCACTTTTGAATTCGGAAGCCACTAAACCGTGGGCCGACGCTATATTGATGATGCGGCCAAACCGTTGCTTTTTCATGGCGGGCCAGACGGCTTTTGTCAGGTGAAAAGCCGAGGTGAGATTGATGCCGATAATGGCATCCCATTTGTCTTCCGGAAAATCTTCGATGGGGGCAACGTGTTGGATACCAGCATTGTTGATCAGGATGTCAATCTGGCCGAACCGTTGCTCAGCGCGAAGAACCAGCGTTCGCAAGGCTTCGGGATGCAGCATATTGGCCGGATCGAACAGGTAATCAATCTGGTAGTCGGCGGCCAACGCGGCTGCTGTTTGACCACCGTCCAGTTCCAATCCGTTAAAAATCAGATTGTGCCCCTGTTGGGCAAAGGCTTTGGCAATGGCCAGACCGATACCGCTGGTGCTGCCGGTGATCAGGACGGTTTTCTTATTCATGGAAACAGGAAGGAAAGGTTGTTTTGGTTACTGTGATTATAGTAACCAAAACAACGAAGCAATCAAGAACTACTTTTCCTACCAACGGTTGTAGAGGGTCGCCCACTCCCGGAGCTGACGTTCGGCGGTTTCGGTGAGCTGATCGGACAGCAGGCGCCAGAGCCAGTTTTTTTCCGTGGCCGCCGGGGTATTGACCCGGGCGGTTTCGTCCAGTCCCAGTACGTCCTGCACGGGCAGAATTACGGTTTGGGCCACCGAAGCGTAGATCAGTTGGCCCAATACCTGATGGACATTCTGCTCAGATACGGGTTTTTGGGCATATTGCCGAAGCTTCTTGCGATCACTTTCTGACAAATTTTGCCGGTACCAACCCCGCGTGGTGTTGTTATCATGCGTGCCGGTATAGGCAATGAAATTAGGCGTGTAATTATGCGGGCTGTGTGGAGAAACGGCCAGCTTCTCGTTGAAAGCAAATTGAATGACTTTCATTCCGGGCAACTGAAAGGCATCCCGAAGCTCGTAAACATCCTCGGTGATATCGCCCAGATCTTCCGCGATCAAGGCAAGGTTTCCCAGGGATTTTTGGAGGGCCTGAAAAAAAGCAACCCCGGGTCCGGGTCGCCAGTGACCCGGAATGGCCGTCGTTTCGTTCGCCGGAACCTCCCAATATGCCGACAGGGCGCGAAAGTGGTCAATGCGCACCAGGTCGAATAGTTCCGCATTTTTGTGGATGCGCTGAATCCACCAATCGTAGCCGCGCTCCTTCAGGCGGTCCCAGCGAAAAACCGGCATACCCCACAATTGCCCGTTGGCGTTGAAATAATCCGGCGGTACACCCGCCACCGTCACCAGGTTCCCCTCTTCGTCGATGCTAAAAATGTCGGGATGCGCCCATACATCGGCGGAATCGTAGCTGACGTAAAAAGGCAAGTCACCCAGCAACTGAATGTCACGGTCGTGGCAATACGTCTTGAGGTCCTGCCACTGCCGGTCAAACAGAAACTGCTCCCACCGTACTTTTTGGATAAGATCGGCCTGCCGTTCGGAGAACGCTTGCAGTGCTTCCGAATCGCGTAACTTGTACTTTGTGGGCCACTGGTACCAGGCCTGGCCGTTATGCGTTTGCTTTAGTGCCAGGTAGAGCGCAAAATCATCCAGCCAATACTGCTGTTTTTGACAAAACTGCTGAAAATGAGTGTGTAATTCCATTTCCTGCTTTTGGATGAACGCCTGATACGCCTTGTCGAAAAGCACGCGCCGGATGCGCTTAGCCTCGTCGTAATCGACCTGGTTCGTCGCGGGTAGTTGGTGATTGGCTATTTCTTCCGGTTCCAGCAAACCGTCCTGTACCAGCAATTCCGGACTGAGCAGGAGCGTATTTCCGGCCATACTCGAATAGGTGCTATACGGAGAATGACCGGCACCTGCTTCGGTAGGGTTGAGGGGCAGAATTTGCCAGTATTTTTGCCGGCTTCGATTCAGAAAATCAGCAAATTTCCGGGCTTCCGGTCCCAGATCGCCAATGCCAAATGCCGAGGGGAGCGATGAAACAGGCAGGAGCAATCCGGCGCTTCGGCTGGTGATCGGTTGCGCTAATCGCAAAACCGCTACTGGCAGATGGCTGAAAATATCGTTTACCAAAAGCTCCCCTTCGCCTTGCCCATCTGTTTTCAGGAAGATGTGTTGCCATTCGTCCGGTGCCTCAGCGGGCAGGATAATGCGGGTGTCTTTCCAGTCCAGCGCCGTTACGTTGCGTTTTTGCTGTTGACTCAGGGTAGCCAGGTGCAGAGGAACAGCAACAACCAGCCAGGTGCGTTTATACCGGCGCGCAAACGCCAGCACGTGGTCTTTGTAGCGGCCTTCCACCACCAGCGGGATATAGTGACCCCTGGCAAAAAGCTCGGGTTGTTGTCGGCGCTCGTTCAGCAGACTGTGCGTCAGCCAGAGCTTGATTCGGGCGTCGTACCGGTTCTGCCAGAGGTCGTCCAGTAGCGCATCGGATTGTGCCGGATCAGCCTCCAGGAGTTCGTCCAGCCACCGTTGCCGTTGGTCGTAGTCAACGGGTCGGCGGTTG
This sequence comes from Larkinella harenae, assembly GCF_054780515.1. Taxonomy (NCBI): domain Bacteria; kingdom Pseudomonadati; phylum Bacteroidota; class Cytophagia; order Cytophagales; family Spirosomataceae; genus Larkinella; species Larkinella harenae. Next base: position 2,222,694 of record NZ_BAAGWE010000001.1, read on the forward strand.
TCGGGGTCAACCAGGCTCAGATCCCACAGTTCGCTGCCCTGGTACACATCCGGTACGCCGGGGCAGGTGCTTTTCAGCACGAGTTGCGCCAGGGAGTTGATAATGCCGAAATCCGCGATTTCCCGGTGGAATTTTTGAAAATGTTTCCAGAAAGATCGCTTTTTGTTCAGCAAGCCAACGGCAAAGGACTTGGCAGCGGCTTCGTACTCGGTATCCGGCGAACTCCAGTTGGAGTGCTGCTTGGCTTCCCGCAGGGCTTTCTCCAGGTATTCCTGAATACGGTTTTCAAAATCGTCCTCGTCCTGACCGGGCATGGGATAAGCGCCGATCAGCGTCTGGTAAATAAAGTATTCATCGTTTGCGTCGGGTGCGCCGTTTTGCTTCAGATCGGCATTCAATTGCTGCCATTCCTGCACGGTTTCCAGCCACCGATCGGGCCAGTCTGTCAGCACATTCAGCCGGGCGCGCACATCTTCGCCCCGTTTGGTGTCGTGCGTTGAGGTGGCATTAAGGGCCAGCGACCAGTGTTCCTGACGGTCCTGCATGATCTGATGGAAATCGGCAGGCGAAATTCCGAATGCTTCCGGCGCATCGCCCACTTCGTTGTGACCAATAAACCGGTTGTAGGTATACATCAGGGTGTCTTCCACGCCTTTTGCCATGAGTGGCCCCGTTACCTGCATGCACCGTTTGTAAAACCGGGCGACCCGTTGGTTATAGTCTTCGTCACCCTTCCGGGGAGCGTTTAGCAGTATTTCTTCGAGCAGATCGATGGCGGTTTTCAGTTTCGGTTGATCCTGGCGGATTTGTTCCAGAATATCCTGAATAGCCGAGGCTTCTTCCGATTCCAACGGAAAAACCGTACCGTAGTACCGGTAAACGGGGCAATAAATCAAAAAGGCACCGATGGCTTCCTGCAAAGTTTCGGGCGGGAGAGTCGGCAATGTGGTTTCGTCCGCCAGACTCAATTCGAGAAAGAGCTGGTATAGGTTTGTTAGCTCGCCCCGCATGTGTTCGTAAAGAATATACGCTTTCTTGTCGAGGATTTGCCGGGAAACCGGGGTGTTGTCGCCAACCAGCTGGCGGTAAAACGTGGTAAAGGGTTTTTCGCTGGCTTGTTGCGTAAACAGGTTGTTGACCAATGCCAGGTATTCATAACCCGACGCCCCCTGGATGGGCCAGCTTTTCGGCAGGGGTTCGCCAGCTTCCAGAATTTTTTCCACGATAATGGGCACTGAATCGCCCACCAGAGTTCGGAGTTGTTCCAGGTAGCGGCTGGGGTCATATAAACCATCGATGTGATCAATTCGCAAACCGCTGAAAACGCCATCGTCGAGCAGGGTTTTGATAAACTGATGGAAATGCTCAAACACCTGCTCATTCTGCATGTTCAGGCCAATCAGGCTCGTCACCGTAAAAAAGCGCCGGAAATTGATCCGCTGATCGGTTTCGGCGTAAAAGCTCAGTCGATACACCTGTTCGTCGCTGAGCTGGCGGATTCGGTCGGGCTGCTGGTTGATGGTTTTCAGGCAGGCATTGAGGTAAGCTTTGGTAGCCGGGTTTTTTCGTAAAGCCGTCAGTTGCTGTCGTAATTCGTTCATACCCAAGGCGTACGCTTCGGGTTCTTCGACTAGCTGAAGCGCCCGGAGCTGGTCCAGAAATCCCTGTAGTGAATCCGGCATGGGCTGATCTGAAGCCTGTAAAACCGTTGGGTAGGAACGGAGCCGGAGCGGATAGGCCGAATCATAGTACTTCAGCACCAGCCGACCATCCTCGAAGGCTACTTTGAGTTCCCGGTTTTCGATCACCTCGTCCAGCGGTGCTCCCAGGAACGGGACCGATAAACGTCCGTGAAAAAGCTGGCTGCTCCAAACGGTATCGAAGAAGGCGACGTACCGCGACAACGGCCCTTTTTCCAGCACATCCATCAACCAGGGATTGTTGGGGTGAAAGGCCATATGGTTCGGAACAATATCCTGTACCCAGCCAATATTTTGCTTTCGCAGGGCTTTGCTAAGCTTTCTCAGTTGTTGCTCGGTACCGATTTCGGGGTTGATCTGCAGGGGGTTAGTACCGTCGTAGCCATGCTGGCTACCCGGCACGGACTCAAAAATTGGGGAAGCGTACACTGCCCCGATACCCAGCTTTTGCAGATAGGGGAGAGCTTTCTCGAAATCGCTGAACGTAAATTGTTTATGAAACTGGATACGGTAAGTCGTAATGGGGTTATTCATAAAAATGGTAGAATGCCTTAAGGACAATGACGCCAAAAACAAATCAGGTCGGCGGTGAAGCTGTACAAATTTGTCAGTGCCAGCCGACATACACTAAGCACCGTTGAACCAGAAAAGTTTTGAGAAAACGGAAGGAGTGATTGAATGGCCTATAATCGGGGGCTAACTTCCTGATTCTGGTGATTCAGGGAGGGACTTTTGGGTTGGTTTACATGCCAAAAACCTGACAGGTCTTCAAGACCTGTCAGGTTTAAGCCGTCTCCGGTCAGCGTTAGACGGTTTTGAAGCGGTAGAAGAAAATTATTTATTGCTGGAAGCTTTTCACAGGTGGTTGCTCCACCACGGCGCGGCTGCCGTCCATCCGGCGGATAATGACCGATTGCCCGGCGATGATCGAGGCTGCGTTTTTCGAAACGGCTGCCCATTCCGTGCCCCGGTAAAAAATCCGGCCTTCGCCGTGGACGGGAATGGTTTCGATGACCGTTGCCTGATCGCCTACCGATTCGACGTATTCCTGCTTTTTGGTCCGTGCCTCAAACCAGCGACGCAGCGGTTTTCGGCCCGTAACTAGTGTTAGGATTGTGACGACGGCAAAACAGAATAGCTGCAGGCTCAGGTCGGGTGTTAGGCCCAAAACCGTCAGCAGGGCCGTTGTCAGTGCACCCACGCTTAAAAACGCAAAGACGAATGAAATGCTGAGTAATTCGGCAATCAGGAAAAGAAGGCCAAGAAGTACCCAAAGTTGGGGCCAGGTGATCAGTTCCATAGCTTACGATTTTTTGTCCTGTTGTTTGACAACCGTCATGGCGGTTGAAATGATGGAGGCCATGTCACCAAAGTTGGCGGGCAGAATCAGCGTGTTGTTGGTACGGGCCAGGTTCCCAAACTGATCCACCAGTTGCTCGGCCACGCGCAGTTGAACGGCGTTCATTCCTCCTTCCTCGTTGATGGCGCTGGCCACTTTCCGAAGGCTTTCGGCGGTGGCATCCGCGATGGATTTGATGGCCTCGGCTTCTCCGGCGGCTTCGTTGATCTGCCGCAGGCGTACCCCTTCCGATTCCAGCACCACTTTTTGTTTCTGGCCTTCGGCAATGTTGATGGCCGATTGCTTTTCTCCTTCCGACTGCAGAATCATGGCCCGTTTTTCGCGCTCAGCCTGCATTTGTTTTTCCATTGCATTCAGGACCGACTGCGGGGGTGTAATGTTTTTAATTTCGTAGCGAAGTACTTTCACTCCCCAGCCGATGGCGGCTTCGTCGATGGCCCGAACCACGGCCTGGTTGAGCGTTGTCCGTTCTTCAAACGTTTTATCCAGCTCGATTTTTCCCATTTCGCTCCGCATGGTGGTCTGCGACAGCTGAATAACCGAAAACCGGTAATCGGCAATTCCGTAGGACGCTTTTTGCGGATCGACGATCTGGATAAAAATGACGCCATCGACGCGAACCTGAACGTTGTCGCGTGTGATGCAGATTTGTTCGGGAATGTCCAGGGCGGTTTCTTTCAGGCTGTGTTTGTACGCAACCCGATCAAAAAAAGGAATAATGAAGGTGATACCCGGTTGAAGCACGGTCAGGAATTTGCCCAGCCGTTCCACGACGTAGGCGGTTTGCTGAGGAACAACCTTCACCGTCATGAAAACGATCATCAGGGCGAGAACAACAAAAGTCAGAAATACATATTGCATAGGAAGTACCAGGTTAAGATTGAATAAGATACGATAAATCTCGGATAATTGCCCCTACAACAACAAGATTTGTAGGGATGGGCAGAAAAAACTAACTATGAAAGGTTGACAGGGTGGATGAAGAATCGCACCGAAAGCTATTATTTTGCGGAAAAACCGGGCTTTGGGCGGAAAACCGTTGGAAGCCAGGCCGAAAACTACGGTTTAAACATGCTCCGTGTGTCGTACCCTGACAAAGCGGCCCGTCTGATTGGCGTTCCGGTTTGGTCCCTTTTGTTCCGCTTAATCGGTGATCCGGCTCCGTTGGGGGTGCTGTTTCAGAATGCATCGTTTTACCTCGATTTGGCAGTGGTGATGGGCGTTACTGTGTTGCTCTGGGAGTTGAACCGGTGGCTGATCCGGCGAATGGACGTCCGGTACTCCTGGGCTGCGCAGCCGCTTCAGCGGCTTTTGATTCAGAGTGGGTTGGCCTTTTCCCTGACAGCCACCATCATTGCATTTTTCAGTCTGATCTACAACAATCTGGTGTTGCACCGCCCGGCACCGTTCGACTTGTCGATTACGATTTCGAACGACGTACCGATTGGGCTGCTGTTTATTCTGATTCTGCACATGGGCTATACGATGTACTGGATGATTGTATACCACCGGCAAGCCGTAGCCGCCCTTCGCCAGCAACTTACCGACCTGCAAACCAGCGCGGGGTCGAACCGGGCGGAAACCGCAGAAAACCGCAATTCCACGCTGAAAACCCTGTTGGTCAATCAGGGGAAAGGCTTGGTTCCACTTTCGATGGAACAGATCGCCTATATTTTTATTGCGGGCGAAATCAGCCTTGTCAAAACCGTCGACAATCAGTCGTTTTCGGTGGATGCCACACTGGAGCAGCTCGGCGACCGGTTACCGGCCGAGGCTTTTTTTCGGCTCAACCGGCAGTTTATTGCCCATCGGCACGCCGTTCGTAAGGTCGAAAGCGACGGAACCGGGCGGTTGGTGCTCCATCTTCAGCCGGTCCACAGTGATGAAGTAACGGTCAGCCGCCGACGGGTCGCCGAATTTCGGCAATGGATGGGCGCCTGGCACCAGACTTGAATGCTGCCGGTTTGCCATTCAGCGTTTTGATTCAGCCACCCAGGCCGAATTCATGACCAGTGGGCGGTAAAAACCGCATCAGTGCCGTTTTTAGGGCCATTTTTGCAGCAACAACAAATGCTGAATCGCCCATGAAAATATTACTATCTTGTGTAGTTACCCTGCTGTTTCCGGTTGTTTCGACAAAGGCCCAAAAACCGCCTGCGATCCCAGCGGGCGTTCCCATCACCCTGAGCGTATTCTCGGAGTCCATTAGTCTGCCGACACTGAAGCGAATTCAGGCGGGTGGTCTGGGCATTAAAGTCGGAACGGAATTCTATTACCGAAACCGCCCCGGATCACAGCTGATCCAAACCCTTCACATTGGCTATTACCACCACCCTCGGGTGCAGTCGGGCTTGTTTGCTACCACAGAATTTGGTTTTCGAAAATACGCCGGGCCATTCTGGATCGATGCCTTGGTGGGCGGTGGGGCCTTGCTGATTCGTCCGGCCATGCCATTCTACGAGCGTAACGAAGGCACGGGCGAATACCGCAAAGCCGCTACTTTCCAACTCAAATTCATGCCAACGGTGAATCTGGGAATTGGTTATCAGCTTCCCAACCGCACAACCCTGTTTACACGGTACGAAGTTTTTGGTGAAGTGCCGTTTCGCGCATTGATTTTGCCCCATCAGGCCCTCCATCTGGGAACCCGTTTTTTGCTCAAGTAAAGCCCAACAACAAATACCATGAGAAACAAACTGCTTTGTAGTGCGCTGGTCGTGCTGCTGGCGGCCTGTGCAACCGAGTCCATACCGTTGCCATCAGTTCCGTCGAATTCACCCACGAACTACACCACACATCCCAATCAGGCGTTTTACCAACAGCAATTAGTGGAGTTCAGCCGGGCCTGGAATCGCCCCGGTGCAATCATGCTGCTGAAACGCACCGACGCACCGGTTTGGATCGGGGCGGTTGGAAAATCCAATCTGGAACACCAGACCGATCTTCGGATCAACGATGTATTTCGTACTGGCAGCATCACCAAAACGTTTGTGGCCACGATCGTGATGAAGTTAAAGGAAAGTAACCAGTTACGGCTGGACGACAACCTGGCAACGTTGCTGCCGGACGTAGATGGTCGTATTCCGGATGCGCAGACTATTACAGTGCGGCAGTTGCTGTCGCACACCAGCGGTATTTTTGATCCGACCAACAACGATCTTCAATACCAACTGGATATACTGAACAACCCCCAGCGACGGCTTCAGCAATCCACCGACGAGTTGTTGCAGCGGTACGTCTACGGTCGGGCTTTGGTTTTTCCGCCGGGCGATCGGTTTGGGTATTCCAATACCAACTATTGGCTATTGGGGAAAATTATCGAGAAAGTTCGGGGGCAAAATCTTCAGCTCGTGCTGGAAGAGTTGATTACCAAACCCCTGGGCCTTACCCAAACCTACCTGGAACGGCGTGATGATCGGAATGTGGTTCGGGGGTACACTGATTTTTATGCCAACGGAAAACTAATGGACGTGACGTTGCTGGATCGGGCCGATAGTGAAGGGCAAGCCAATGGCGGACTGATTTCGTCAGCGGAAGATTTACTGAAATTTAGCGAAGCCTTCTTTAGCGGTAAAATCGTCAGTCTGGCATCGGTCCGCGAAATGATGACGGTGCAACCCGTTCGGAACGGCACCAACGAATACGGTTTGGGGCTGGATTCGTACAACTCTCCAAAGCTAGGCATCGGCTGGGGACACAACGGTACGTTATTGGGCGTGGATGCCAACTGGTTTTACTTTCCGGATAAAAAAGCGGTTTATATCTTGTTTGGGAACAATGGCGTTGGGGCTGATAAGTCGTTCGTTGATAAGCTACTGGAGTAAGGAACTTTAATCTTATTTTAAATCCAGATTAACAGGGTTTTAATGCAGAGGTTTGACCTTTCTGACCGTAAACAGAATGAGGGTTGGAAAACGTTAAAACTGGTTCAGATGATGAAAACGTTCATGCTTGCTGCTGTATGCCTGGCCATAATGGCAGCACCTGCTGCTCTTGCGCAGGACAAACCGGCTAAATCCACGGCCACCCCGACCGCCGTAAAAGGTGAGAAAATGAATGGAAAGCAGGTAAAACACCATGCGGTGGTCAAAAAAACGGAAACGAAGAAAGTAGAGAAAAAGCGTGTTAATTGAGTAGCAGTAATCGGTTTAATAGCTTAGATTAATTGTAGGAAAGCAGAAAAGCGGGCAAAATTGCCCGCTTTTCCTTTTAAGAAAGCAGTAAGCGTGAAATAACCAATCGTTGAATTTCGCTGGTTCCTTCCCCGATGGTGCAAAGCTTGGCGTCGCGGTAAAATTTTTCAACCGGAAAATCTTTGGTGTATCCGTAGCCTCCAAAGATCTGCACGGCTTCATCAGCGGTTTTAACGGCCACTTCCGATGCGTATAACTTTGCCATCGCCGATTCTTTGGTCACAGGTTTGCGGGCATCTTTCAGGTCGGCGGCCTGGTAGGTCAGGAGCCGGGCAGCTTCGATGTTGGTGGCCAGATCAGCCAGTTTGAAACCGATAGCCTGAAACCGTCCGATGGGTTGGCCAAACTGTTGCCGTTCCTGCGCGTATTGCAGGGCGTGTTCGTAAGCGCCCACGGCAATGCCCAGGCTCAGGGCGGCAATGGAAATCCGGCCACCATCCAGAATTTTGAGTGCCTGCACAAAACCGTCGCCGATTTCGCCCAGTCGCTGGGAATCCGGAATCCGGCAATCCTGAAACAACATCTCGGCGGTTTCCGACGCCCGCATGCCTAATTTGTCTTCCTTCCGCCCACCCGAAAATCCGGCCGTGCCGCGCTCGATCACAAACGCGGTGGCATTGTGGGAGGTATTGGGTTCTCCGGTGCGGGCAATGACCACGGCCACGTGGCCGCTCTTCCCGTGCGTAATGAAGTTTTTGGAACCGTTGAGCACCCAGTCATCGCCATCCCGAACGGCTACGGTTCGCATATTGCCAGCGTCGGAACCGGTATTGGGCTCGGTTAATCCCCAGGCACCAATCCACTCGCCGGAGGCTAATTTGGGTAAATAGTGTTGTTTTTGCTCGGCAGTGCCGAATGCTAAAATATGGTTGGTGCACAGGGAATTATGGGCCGCTACAGACAGCGCAATGGCCCCGTCGACCCGGGCTAACTCGACAAGGACATTGACGTAAGTGCGATAGCCTAATCCGGCTCCGCCAAATTCTTCCGGAACCAGAACGCCCAGCAAACCCAGTTCGCCCAACTGACGCATGGTTTCCACCGGAAAATGCTGCGTTTCGTCCCAGTCCCGAACGTGGGGCAGAATTTGCCGGGCGGCAAAATCACGGACGGTTTGCGTAATCAGGCTTGAAAGCTCCTGTGCTTGGTTTTCTACAATTTCTGACGTCATAACAGTGTGGGGTTTGGACCGCGTTTTACGGCACTCGTAGCAATAATATACAACTTTAAATCGACAGACTCAAGCGAATGCCTTAATCGGGTTCGGTTGGCGCGAATAAATTTTCGTTCCGGGCAATACCGTCTTTCAATAGCGGTTTAACCAACGACCGCTCAAGAAGTTTACAGCCTGTAAATCACAAATTCCGCAACAGGCAACCAGAATTAAGTAAAAAAATCTATTTTTGTGACCTGCAAGTGAGGTATATAAAAAGTCCAAAATCAGTTGCCTTCCAACCATCTACTTAACATTTAAGCTACAAACACACCTATGAAATTAGCAGTTGTGGGAACCGGATATGTCGGGCTTGTGACGGGTACGTGCTTTGCCGAAACCGGCAATCAGGTCGTCTGCGTTGACATCGACGAACGGAAAGTCGAAAAGCTGAACAACGGTATCATCCCGATCTACGAGCCGGGTCTTGACGTGCTATTTAACCGGAACACCGCCGAGGGTCGTTTGAAATTTACGACCAATCTGGCCGAAGGGATTGAAGGGGCCGAAGTTATTTTCCTGGCGCTGCCTACCCCTCCGGGCGAAGATGGCTCCGCGGATTTGAAATACATTCTGAAAGTGGCCGATGACCTGGGGCCGCTGCTGAAACAATACGCGGTGGTGGTCGATAAAAGCACCGTTCCGGTGGGAACGGCCGAGAAGGTTTGGCTGCATATTTCCCGGGGGGCTAAAATTGATTTCGACGTCGTATCCAACCCGGAATTTCTGCGGGAAGGGGTGGCGGTTGACGATTTCATGAAGCCCGACCGCGTGGTGATTGGAACGAAATCCGAAAAAGCCAAGGCGGTTTTGAACAAGCTGTATGCTCCGCTCGTACGCCAGGGTAACCCCGTGATTTTTATGGACGAACGCTCGGCCGAGATGACCAAATACGCGGCTAACGCCTTCCTGGCTGTCAAAATCTCGTTCATGAACGAAATCGCGAACTTGTGCGAAAAAGCGGGTGCGAACGTTGACGACATCCGGCGGGGAATCGGCACGGACAGCCGGATTGGTAAGCGGTTTTTGTTTGCCGGAATTGGTTACGGCGGAAGCTGCTTCCCGAAAGATGTGCAGGCGCTGGCTAAAACCGCGCAGGAATACGAATACGATTTCAAGATTCTGAAGTCGGTGATGGACGTAAACGCCAAGCAGAAAAGCAAGCTGCTGCCGGTCATCAAAAACCATTTCGACGGCAACCTGAAAGGAAAAATCATTGCGATCTGGGGCCTGGCCTTCAAGCCATATACCGACGATATCCGGGAGGCACCGGCGCTGGAAAATATCAAGGAATTGCTGCAGGAAGGCGCGAAAGTGACGGTTTACGATCCCGAAGCGATGGACAATGTGCGGAATGTCCTGGGCAACCAGATTACCTACGCCCATACGTCGTACGCAGCCCTGGACGATGCCGACGCGCTGGTGATCATGACCGAATGGCCGCTGTTCCGGACTCCGGATTTTGGCAAGATGAACCTGTTGCTGAAAAATAAACTGATTTTCGACGGTCGGAATGTTTACGAACTCGATCAAATGCGGGAAGTTGGATACACCTACTACAGCATCGGACGGGAAACGGTGACGCCGGAAGTTCCCCAAAACGCCTAATTTCAACCTAATACCTATTTAAATTCAGTTTATGGTTTTAAGTTTATGGTTGATGAAACCGGTATTCTGTTAACTGTAAACTACGAACAAAACTGATCAACTGTTATATGAAACGCGTACTAATTACGGGCGGAGCCGGTTTTCTGGGGTCACACCTCTGCGATCGCTTTATTAAGGAAGGGCATCATGTCATTGCGATGGACAACCTTATTACGGGTGATATTCGCAACATCGAACACCTTTTCCACCTGCCCAACTTTGAGTTTTATCACCACGACGTATCGAAATTTATTCACGTTCCCGGCGAACTGGATTACATCCTTCATTTTGCGTCGCCGGCCAGCCCGATCGATTACCTGAAAATTCCGATTCAGACGTTGAAGGTCGGTTCGCTGGGCATTCATAATTGCCTGGGATTGGCGCGGGTCAAAAAGGCACGGGTGTTGATCGCTTCGACCTCTGAAGTGTACGGTGATCCGACGGTTCATCCGCAGAACGAAGATTATTGGGGAAATGTCAATCCGGTTGGTCCACGCGGGGTGTATGACGAAGCCAAGCGCTTTCAGGAAGCAATGACGATGGCGTATCACACCTATCACGGTGTGGAAACCCGGATCGTGCGGATCTTTAATACGTATGGCCCCCGGATGCGGCTCAACGATGGCCGGGTGCTGCCCGCGTTCATCGGTCAGGCGCTGCGGGGTGAGGATCTGACGGTTTTTGGGGATGGAAGTCAGACGCGCTCGTTCTGTTACGTCGATGACTTAATTGAGGGCATTTACCGCCTGTTGCTGAGCGATTACCCGTACCCGGTCAATATTGGTAATCCCGGCGAAATTACGATCAAGGAATTCGGCGAAGAAATCATCAAACTGACGGGTACTACGCAGAAGCTGGTTCTGAAGCCGTTGCCAACGGACGACCCGAAACAACGCCGTCCGGATATTACCCGGGCTCAGGAAATTTTGGGCTGGGAGCCGAAAGTATCCCGGGAGGAAGGGCTACGCATTACGTATGATTATTTCAAGAGCCTGCCACAAGAAGAATTGTACAAAGCCGCTTACCACCGCGAGTTTGCGAAAAAATAAGCAGACATAGGCCGGGCGTGGGTTTTCGGACCTGCTCAACCCTGCATTAGATTTTAGAATCGAAAAATTACGATTTCAAGTACGTGGATATGAATAGCCTGCGTGATCTTTCTGATTGCGCAGGTTTTTTTATGTTCGATTGGTATTATTCTTGATACAGAAGGGTTAGCAGACTTTAGATTGCCGATTCTAACCCACTCCAGGTATGATACGTCCACCGCTCATTCGGTGTTTCTCAACGTTACGAACAACGTCCAAAAAAACTTTCATCGCTTCCTGTTTTCTCGTTTCAACAACCTACCTATCCGCCCGGCCTGCCTTTCCAAGTCGGACCGATGATTCACTGGCCATTCGCAACGGACGATTGAGGGTTGCGCAGCACGTTAGTGCCACCGATACGGTTTCCAATACCAATCTTCAGCGGATTGTTACTGGCAACGTATTGCAGGCATTGCAAGGGCAGGTGGCTGGTTTGCTGGTTCGGTCCAATTCCGGTGAACCGGGCGGGGCCGCCACGCTGCAACTTCACGGGCCCGGACGGTTTGGAGACAGCACCCCCCTGGTGGTAGTGGATGGAATGATTGTCGGACAGTCGGATAATGTAAACTGGCTGAGTCCGGGTGATATCGAAACCGTAGAAGTGTTGAAAGATGCCAGTGCTACTGCCTTGTACGGTATGCGGGGGAGCAACGGGGTGCTGCTCATTACCACCCGAAAAGGAGTGACTGGCCGGCCCCGCGTAACCGCCGGTTTTTATACCGGTGTTCAACAGACAACCCAACGCCCCCAGCTACTCAACAACCGCCAATACATCAGTTTTATCAATGACAGCCGCTCGAACGGCGGATTGATTCCGGCGTTTAAGCTGACCAATCAGTCATCGCTCGATACGTTGCTGAAAACCAGTACCGACTGGCTCGGAGCCTTGCTGCGTCCGGCGCCGGTTCGGAACGCGTACGTTTCGGTTGCGGGCGGAAACGAGGCTGCGCGGTATTTGATCGGCGCCAATTATTTTAAACAGGATGGCGTCATTCTGGGCTCCGATTTTGAGCGGTTATCGGTCCGGCTCAACACTGATTTTGATCTGTCAGATAACCTGAAAATTGGCCAGAACCTCAGCGTGGGCCAGGCCGTGCAGCACGCAAACGATGGCGTGGGGGGGCGTTCACCCATCGAGCAGGCAATGAAAAGCGCGCCATACCTGTCGATTACCAACCCCAGGCTGTTGGGTGGCTACAACGGAACGACCTACCTCGATGCTGGCAACGACGCCTTGAACCCCATTGGTATGTCGAGACTGGCCAACGACCGGCATACCACCCTGAATTTGACGGGGGATCTGTTTGGGGAATGGACCATCATCGAGGGCTTGAAATACCGCGCGGGCTTCGGGTTCGATTTGCAGAATTTCGACCGGCTTTATTCGATGCCTGCGTTCAACATGGGCGAGTTCAACATTAATCCCACGGCTTCGCTGGCCCGGGGCAAGCAGTCGGTTTATAATACGTTACTTCACCACCAGCTGAGTTACCACTACACGCAGGATGTTCATACCCTAACGGTTTTAGCCGCCGGGAACCGCCAGACCTACCGGATTGATGATATTACGGCTTTTGCCGACGGGTTGCCCGGAAACGACATTCGCTCCCTGACCGCCGGGCAATCATCACCCAACCGCACAGTAGGCGGCACCTACGGTTTTTACCGGATTGTCAGCCTGCTGGGGCAGCTTTCGTATGACTTTGACAAAAAGTACTGGCTAACGGCAACGGTTCGGCGCGATGGTTCTTCACGGTTTGGACCGGGCCACCGTTTCGGTACCTTTCCGGCGGTGGGCGTGGCCTGGTATCTCAGCAAAGAGCAATTTTTTGAATCAGTACCGTATCTCAATACCGTTAAACTGCGGGCAAGCTGGGGAAGATCCGGCAACGATAATGTCGGTGATTTTCAGTACGCTTCGTTGATCGCGCAGAATTATAATTATCCTTTTGGGCCCACCAATTCGTATTTGGGCGTGGGGGCTTATCCCAACATCCTGCCCAATCCGGGGGTGCGCTGGGAAACCACGACGACGAGTACGGTTGGCCTGGATATCAGTGCGCTGGAAGAGGTTGTGAAAGTGCGGGCCGACTACTTCCGTCGGCGGACCACGGACCTGCTGGTGGAAGTGCCGTTACCGGCATCGGTAGGGGCGGCTGCCCCGCTTACCAACGCGGGGACTGTCGACAATTCGGGAATAGACCTGAGTCTAACGGCCGAGCAGCGCACGGGCTGGCTCACGTACCGGGTTGGCGGATTTGCCAGCTGGCAGAACAACAAGGTGGTGTCGCTGGGCGACCGGCCCGGCCCGGTTTTCGATGGCAAAGTGCAGGACGAAACCGTAACGGCTACGGCGGTTGGCCAGCCGGTGGGTAGTTACTACGGTTTTTTGCGGGAAGGTATTTTTCAGAACCGGAACGAGATTATTGGAAAGCCGCATTTGACGGGCACCGAGCCCGGCGATATTCGCTACCGCGACCTGAATAACGATGGTAAAATTACGGATGAGGATAAGGCCTTCCTGGGCAGCCCGATACCCACATTTTATTACGGTTTTTCGGCTTCTGTGAGTGCCGTGGGCTTTGATCTGTCGGTGCTGTTGCAGGGCGAGTCGGGGCGGCAGCTTTACAATGGTACGTCTTACTGGCTTTACGGGTATCAGGGGAAATACAACGCCGGAACCCAGGTGCTGTCTCGCTGGACCCGCGAAAAACCGTCGGCCACTGAACCCCGTGTCGATGCGTCCGGAACCCGTAACTTCCGCCCGTCGGACCGTTTCGTGGAAGAGGGCAGCTACTTCCGAATCAAATCGCTCCAACTGGGTTACACCTTACCCGAAACCTTGCTTTCCCGTTTTGGGGCCAGTACGCTGCGGGTCTACGTCGGAGCCCAGAACCTGTTTACGAAAACAAACTACTCCGGTTTCGATCCGGAATTTGCAAGCAACCAGGCCGTATCTGAAGGAATTGACCGGGGGCTGCAACCTCAGTCACGGATGTTTCTGGGGGGAATTCAAATCGGTTTTTAATGGGCGAATGAGCGATCAAAATCAGACGTACTTTCTCATTCCCACATACTCAATAAACGCATGAAAAAAATAAGTTTGCTGTTGCTGGTGGCCGGGCTGATGGTTGGATGCAGTGATAAAGACCTGGATTTTCAGAACGTCAACGTGCTGACTTCGGATAACTACTACAAAACCGAAGAAGATGCCCTGAAAGCCGTTAATGCAACGTACGCAACGCTGGCGTCGCCGGATTTGTATTCGCAGATGATGCACCTGACGCAGGAATTGATGTCGGACGAAACCGATGCAACAGTTTCGACCAGCCCGAGTCTGGTGACAATGCGGGAGGCCGAAGCCGATGCCTCAAACGGTGTTTATAGCGCCATTTGGTCGGGCTGTTATCAGGGTATCTATCGGGCGAATCTGGCACTTACGCGCATTCCGGGCATTCCTATGAATGAGGCTAAGAAAAGCCGTTTGCTGGGCGAAGCGCATTTTCTGCGGGCGATGTATTATTTCATTCTGGTAACGAATTTTGGGGATGTTCCACTGATTCTGAAAGTCGTGGATGTGAGCAATCCAGCCGAAAAACAGCCGACCCGAATTGCCGTTGCCAATGTGTACGAAGCCATTTTGAAAGACTTTGAAGAGGCCGAAAAACGGTTGCCGGTTTCGTACGAGGGCGACGAGATTGGGCGGGTTACGCGCGGAGCGGCCAAAGGGTTTCGGGCAAAAGCGTTTCTGTACCGCGCCAACCTGACGAACAATCAAGCGGATTACACGGCAGCGGCTCGCTTGTTTAAGGAAATTATCGACTCAAAGGTCTATGATCTGGTGCCCAATTACCGCGACAACCACACCAATACCAACGAAAACAACAAAGAATCGCTTTTTGAAGTGCAGTTTTCGACCACGGTTAATCCGGGTGCCGCCTGCGATGAGTGTGGAACGGGAGGTTTACGTCCTCTGGAAATGGGCGTTCGGGGCCGCGCCAACAACAATGTCATTCCATCGGAGTGGTATGTCAAACAGTTCGAAATTGGCGATACCCGTCTATTGGCGTCGGTTTTTGGGCCGCAAGGCAGTAAATTCGACGGGCTCGATTATTACAAAGTGCTGGAATACCGGGCCTGGTCGGATATTTTGCCGATTGACTTCGCCGTACGGAAATACCAGAAAGATGCTGGTAATGAGTTTGACTGGAATACGGGATCGGATGTCAACATTCGGTTGTTACGGTTTGCCGATGTGTTGCTGATGTATGCCGAAGCCGTCAATTCTTCGCAGGGACCCACCGCCGATGCTTATGCCGCCGTGGATCGGGTTCGCGCCCGGGCGGGGCTGGATCCGCTGGAACCGGGTATGTCGAAGACTGAATTTATGAACTGGCTGATGCATGAGCGGGTGGTTGAACTGGGGCTGGAAGGGCACCGCTGGCGTGATCTGGTTCGCTGGAAACGAGCCTATCTGGAGCTGACTTCCAAAGGGCGTCCGTTCGATGAGAAAAAGCATTACTTGTTTCCGATTCCCGCCAAAGAGCGCCAGCTGAACCCCAATCTGACGCAAAATCCGGGTTGGTAAGAGCCGCGTAAATGACATGAACCCCTTATTTTAGTACACCCACCAGGTCGGTTTTCGGGCGGTTCGAATGGCACTTTCGAGGCACTGATCGCAGGAAGCGGGTTGCGGGAGTGGGGGAGGAGACGGAACCAGGTCAGGATAAGACGGGGCTTTACTGCGATCAATATACAAGGGGCGAACGGTCATGGAGGAAGCGCCAAAATAGCCCAAGACCAGTTCGTTCGGATCACCGATTCGGTTTATATTCCCGATTAAGGTGGCTGGAGCGGCATCAAAAAGGCCGCCGGTATTTTGCACAATATCTTTGAGCGTGGACAGGTATTCATACGCTTCTTTTGTCAGTGATTGCTGCTCAATTTCTACGTAGTATGTTTGGTAACTGGTAAAAGGCGCGCGTAGAATGGGCCGCCGACTGATGCGGTTTCCGTTGATGGCCTGATCGCTGGAAATGTTAATTATATTCTGGTAGCGGACAATATCCCAACAGGGGCCGCAGCAGCTCATGCCAAATTCGAGATTGTCCTGGCACGATCCGCAGGCAGGAATTTTAACGGTTTTGCAAAAAGACGGTATTTCGTAATGCACCCAGCTCCAGCGGTAATAATCACCCGGCGTGGCCGGATCTTTCAAATCAAGGTAAACGTCAAAGCCTTTGTCGTAGGCATCAGTACCAAATTTTAGTTTTTGGGAATATTCGACGTACATCGAGTCAATGGAGGCAACGGGCCGTAATACTTCCGGTTTAGAAGCATACTCCCGCCCGTCGGCCAGCCGGACGTGTAGGGTGTAACTGCGGTTGGCAATGCCTCGCCAGCTTGTATCAGGTTGGTAATAGCCGGGCGAAACTTCACCAAAAACCGTTCGCTGCCCCGTGTTGTCGGCTACAAAAACCGTCGCTTGCTGAACCTGGTAATTGAGCGAGTTGGCGGTATATTCCGCCGTCAGACTCAGAAAGATTCGGCTTCGCCGGGGCTGGTCGGCCACTAATCCATCAACGACTAATGAAGGCGAGAGCGTCTGGACATCAGGGTTGATCGGCGTAATGCACTGGCAAAGGGATACCGCCAGCAGGAAAAAAAGAAGGATAGAGAAAGGCTTCATTCCGAACATCGTTACAGCTTGAAGTTATAGGTGAGTGACGGAATGGCCGCGCCAAAAATTGACAGTTTGTTGGCATCGCCCGCTGAATAACTGCTGAATCGGTAGAAGACCGAATAGGCATTTTTTCGGGCGTATAGATTATAAACCGAGAAGGTCCAGCTGTACCAATAACGGGTTTTTCGGGCCGGATTTTTCTCCCAGGTGAGCGAAATGTCCAGCCGGTGATAATCCGGAATCCGCTGCTGGTTGCGGTCGAGGTAAACCGGGAGCGTAATCAGGTTATTTACCCGGGCTTTGGCGTACGGAACCGTCAGCGGGCGCCCGGTACTGTAGGTGTAGTTGGCCGAAAACGTAAACGTGAGCGACGGGCGGTAGATGGCTAACGCGTTGACGGAATGCGGTTTGTCGAAGTTCGCCGGATACCATTTTCCGTTGTTGATGCGATCGCCGGCGTAGGGGCTATTGACCAGAAGATGGGTTCGGGTGAAGGCATAACTGGCCCAGCCAGTCAGAAAGCCGCGCTTTTTTTTCAGCATGAGCTCCAGGCCATACGCCCGCCCCCGGCCCTGAACCAGATCGGTTTCGGGAGTGGGGTTAAGCAGCAGTTTCGCCCCATCGCGGTAATCAATGGCGTTTTGGCTCTGTCGGTAGTACACTTCCGCCGAGGCTTCGTAACGATCATCCTCAAAATTTCGGAAATACCCCGCCGAAAGCTGATCGGCAATCTGGGGCCTGATGTGGTTGTCGCTCATTTTCCAGCGCGAAGTAGGCAGAGCGGCCGTGGTGTTGGTGATCAATTGCAGGTATTGCCGCGTTCGGGTATACGACACTTTGAGCGAGCGATCCGTTCCGAGCGCCCACCGAAAGGCCAGCCGCGGCTCCAGCCCGCCGTATTGCTGCGCCACCGATCCCTGGCCAACGGTTTCCTGCCGGGCAAGGGTTTCGGGACGGAGCGGACCGTCGGGGGCATACGTTCGGATTTCGGTTGGTCCCAGAAACAGAAAGTGGGAGTACCGTAACCCGGCAATGAGCGACAGGTTTTTGTTCAATTCGATTTCATCTTCGGCGTATAAAGCCGCTTCCAGTCCCTGTTCGGCCGGAATGTTGATCGGCAAGGTGTTGGAAACCGGTCCGGGCGTTAGGGTATTGGGTAACAGTTTGTAATGGGTGGCCTGAAGGCCAAATGCCCAGTGGTGCTGCCCAGTCTGATAATTAGCTTCTACCTTGCCAATTTTAGTCAGTAATTCTGATTGTAGCCGGAACTGATTACTGCTATCAGGAACGCTCGTGGCCGAACGATACCGGGAAATGATAGCAGACGCCGTCAGGTTCAACCGTTCACTGAACGTATGGATCCATTTTAGCGAACCATTGGCGGTCTGGTAGTCAATGCCCGTTTGAGATGCTGATACATCCACCGCCAACAGCGAATCAGAGGGTAGCACCATCCGGTCGTCGCTGAGGTAACCCGACACGTAAACCGTATTCCGTTCGTTGGGCAAAAATTTTAGTTTGGTGGTTACATCGTAAAAGTTTGCTTTTACATCCCGGATGGTAGCTGGTCCCAATTTAAATAAAAAGTCGTTGAGGGCCAGCCGGGCGTCGGCCAGAAACGTCAGTTTGCGTCCGGCAATCGGTCCTTCAACACCCAGCCGGTTTGATATCACGCCAACGCCACCACTGAGCCGTATTTTTTCGGGATCGGGTTCTTTCGTTCGGACATCAAGCACGGCGGAGGTCCGTCCTCCGTAGCGGGCGGGCATGCTACCTTTTTGCAGGGTAACATCGCGCACGGCATCGGGGTTGAATACCGAGAAAAAACCCATCAAATGCGATGAATTGTAGATCGGGGCATCATCGAGCAAAACCAGGTTCTGATCCACACTGCCGCCCCGGACATTGATACCGGTAGCGCCTTCGCCCACGGTTGTCACCCCCGGAAGCAACAGCAGACTGCGAACCACATCCACTTCCCCCATCAGAGCGGGCATTTTAATGATGCTTTGAATGGGCAACTGCGTCACGCCTAATTCCACTTTCTTGACATTACGGTCTGCCGATTCGGTCTTAACTGTTACTTCTTCGAGCAGTTGGGTGTCGGGTGCCAGGGAAATGTTGTTCAGGTTTCGACTGGGCGGAACGGTTACTTTTTGCTCAAGCCGCAGATAGCCAATGTGGGAAATCAGTAGGGTGTAAGTGCCGTCGGATACGGTCAGGTTATAAAAACCGTCGCGGTCCGTGGTGGTTCCCCGGCGGGTTTCCTGAATGAAGACAGACACTCCACTGATCGGTTTGTTGCTGCCCGTTTCGCGCACGTAGCCGGAAATGACGCGTGACGGCAGGGATTGGGCGTAAACGCTAACCCCACTGGCAATAAAATACAACCCGACCAGCACCCAGCGGTACAGGGAGAGTAAAACATTCACAGGTTAGTAGTGGTTTAGATCATGCGACAAGATACCAATTAATGATCAATTATCATTATTGTGAGATTATTTTGATTTATGTCGCTAATCATTGGACGTTACCAAGTTTCGTAATTTTCCAATATCTTTGCAGGAGCAAACCTATGAAGGTACTTCGTCAGCTTCCTTTACTGAACCGGATGTTCTGTTTGTTGATGGCCATTAACGTCATCAACTTCAGTATTGATGCGCCGGATCAACTCACCCAACCGCTTGTCAAAAATGTGGGTGCGGAAGATCTTTCCGTCAACAAAATGGAAAGCATTGGTGAGGTATTGCTGGAAAAAGTGCTTAAAATTCCGGACGCGGTTCCCGAACAAGATGATCCGGATCATCCGTTTGCCGTAAAGATCGTTAAATCGATTTGTGACTGGGCTACCCCGGCTAGTGCGGCCGCTCTGCAAAAAATAACCATCAGTTTTCCGTTGGTGCCCGAAAAGAAACAATTCTTCTACGCAGCTTATTATACGTCTCACTTCCCCGAGATTGACTCCCCTCCACCTCGACGGGGCTAGCTCCTGCTTTTTGCCGTGAAGTAACGATGCCCTTCTGCATTCGGCGGTTGGCTTGTTTCTTCTCTTTTCCCGTATTCGCTGTTCAGGCTGACAAATCGTTTTCTCCGGTCTCTTTACGGCTGGAGTAAGTCACGGTGCGCGGATTCTGCCCGGCTCGATACGCCATATCGTACCTGTCACTTTTCAAAAACTTATGATCAGATCGTTGACCTTGACGATCCTGCTACTCAGCGGGATGGTGAAGGCACAGGACACGCTGTCCATCCAGCTCCGGCAGGCAGATAGCCTGTTTGTAGGCCGAAATTTGCTCGCACTGGCCGGGCGTTACCAGATTGATGCCGCCCAGGCGCAGGTACTCCAGGCCGGTTTATTTGACAATCCTACCGTAACCGTTGAACTAAACGCGTTCAATCCCGGCCGTCGTCGCGTATTGGATGTTGGACGCGAAGGACAGAAATTCGTTTCCATTGAGCAATTGCTCTATACCGCCGGAAAGCGTAACAAACGGGTCGAACTGGCTAAAGAATCCGCCCGGTTGACCGAACTGGAGTTTCGTGATTTGCTGCGGGCGCTGCGTTTTGAGTTGCATAGCCGCTTTTACGAACTTTATTTCCAGCAAAATACCCTGGCGCGGTATGATCAGCAACTGGATGTGTTGCAGAATACCGTCAATGCATTTGAAGAGCAATTCCGGCGCAACAACGTTTCCCTCCGCGAACTACTTCGTTTAAAATCACTACTGTTTCAACTGGGCAAAGACCGCACGGAAATACTAGCCCAACTGGCGGATCAGCAGCAGTATCTACAAACGCTGCTTTCGACTGGTCAACCCATCCGGGCGTTGGTGAATGAAACGGCTTTGTCCCGCTTACGGCCATCGGCACAGTCACTGGACTCACTTCGCAGCCTGGCTCTGCAAAACCGTCCGGATGTTCAGATCAGCGAATCCCTAACCCGGCAAGCCCAGTTGAATTTCAACCTGCAGAAAGCACTGGCGAAACCGGATGTTCGGATTGGTGGTATTTACGATCAGGCTTCCAATTACATTCAGCATTACGTGGGCGTGTCGGCAGCGGTCGACCTGCCGCTGTTCAACCGCAATCAGGGCGCCATCCGGGCCGCCCGGAGTCAGATCGATTACCAGAAAGGGCTCCAGCAGCAAAAGACCATTCAGGTTGAAAATGAAGTAACAGCCGTGTGGCAGAAAGTCCGCAACGCCGAGCAGATGATCCGGTCGGTTGAAGGCCGATTTGAAGAACAATTTGAAGAACTGAACCAAGGCGTGGTACAAAACTTTCTGAAACGCAATATCTCCCTGCTGGAGTTTGTCGACCTCTTTGAAACCTACACTGAAAACATCCGGGATCTGAACCGTCTGAAGGCCGACCGCATGGCGGCTTACGAAGAATTTAACTACGTCGTTGGTACCGATTTATCGAATTAAATCATGAGCAAAATCATCATCCTATTTTTCTTTTTAACGACGGCGTTCGGGATACTGAGTTGTGATACCCCGAAAGAACAGGAAGAGGCTCAAGCCTTTATGCTGTCGGATACCATGCTGAAACGCATTCGGCTGGATTCAGTCGTGACGCAACCAGTTCGCAATGAGCTGACGCTCGTCGGGCGGGTTATGGCCGACGAAAACAAAGTAATTAAAGTTTTTCCGCTGGTGGGGGGCAATGTAGAAACCGTATCGGTCGAATTGGGCGATTACGTTCGAAAAGGACAGACGCTGGCCCTGATTCGTTCTGGCGAAGTGGCGGATCTGGAGCGGCAGATGATTCAGGCACAGTCGGCCCTGCTCGTGGCCCAAAAAAACCTGCGGGTGGCGCAAGACCTCAATGAAAGCAAACTGAATGCCCAGCGCGACGTAGTTCAGGCCCAGAATGAGGTTGATCAGGCGCAGGCCGAAGTAAACCGATTGCGGGAGGTTTTCCAGATTTACGGCTTGGGTAATTCTACCAATTACACGGTCAAAGCGCCCATTTCGGGCTTTATCATCGAGAAAAACGTAAATCCGGGTTTACAGCTCCGTTCTGATAACGCCGATAATCTTTTCACCATCGGCGAGATCAACGATGTCTGGGTCATGGCCAATGTCAATGAAAGCGACATTGCGCGGGTCCGCACGGGCATGGATGCCCAGATCGAGACGTTAAGTTACCCCGATGAAGTGTTTCGGGGGAAAGTGGATAAAATTTATAACGTCCTCGATCCGAACACCAAAGCGATGAGCGTGCGCATCCGGCTGGCGAACACAGACTATAAGCTGAAGCCGCAGATGCATGCCACGATCCGGCTGAGTCTGTCGACCGGGCAGCAACTGGCAACGGTTCCTACGGACGCTGTCATTTTCGATCGATCCAAAAACTATGTCGTTGTGTACCGCAATCGGAGTGATCTGGAAGTACGGGAAGTCGCCGTGCACAAAACGATGCGAACCACCACCTACCTCGATTCGGGGGTCAAACCCGGTGAAAAGGTCATATCCAAAAATCAGATTCTGGTCTACAACGCATTGAACGATTAATCGATGAACAAGTTTATCCAAAATATTGTCGGTTTTTCGCTCAAAAATCGATTCTTCATTTTTTTCATGACGGCGGCCCTGGTCATCGCCGGCGTGTTCAGCTACCTGAATACCCCTCTGGAGGCCTTCCCGGACGTCACCAACACGCAGATTATTGTCGTTACGGAATGGAACGGCCGGAGCGCCGAAGAAATTGAACGGTTTGTAACCGTACCGATTGAAGTCGCCATGAATTCGGTGCAGCGGAAAACCAACGTCCGATCTGTAACGATGTTCGGGCTGTCGGTGATCAAAATCATTTTTGAAGACGATGTCGAAGACTTTTTTGCCCGTCAGCAGGTCAATAATCAGCTTCGAAATGTTCCGTTACCTGAGGGGGTCGAACCCGATGTGCAGCCCCCTTACGGCCCAACGGGCGAGATCTACCGCTTTACGTTAAAAAGTGATAAACGGGATAGTCGGGAGCTGTTGACCATTCATAACTGGGTCATTGATAGGCAGTTGCGTAGCGTGCCGGGTGTCGCTGATGTGGTGGCGTTTGGGGGCCGGGAGAAAATTTATGAGTTGCGGGTTAATCCGACTCAACTGGCCAAATACGATCTGACACCGCTGGAAATTTACCAGGCCGTTACCCGCAGTAATATCAATGTTGGGGGCGATGTTATTGAACGAAGCGGACAGGCTTACGTGGTGCGCGGAATTGGCTTGTTAACCTCCATTCAGGATATCGAAAATATCATTATCGAGGAGCTGAACGGAAATCCCATTCTGGTTAAAAATGTCGCGGAAGTGGCTGAATCACAGCTGCCGAGGGTTGGCCAGGTTGGCTTGAATGAAAACGATGATGTGGTGGAAGGCATCGTTGTGATGCGGAAAGCCGAAAATCCCAGTGAAGTGCTGGAGCGTGTAAAGGCCAAGATTGAGCAATTGAACACCCGGGTATTGCCGGCCGACGTGAAAATGGTAACTTTTTACGACCGCGACAACCTGATCGAATATTGCACACGAACCGTTCTGCACAACCTGACCGAAGGAATTATTCTGGTAACGGTCATGGTATTCCTGTTCATGGCCGACTGGCGCACCACGCTCATCGTGTCCATTATCATTCCGTTGGCGCTGTTATTTGCTTTTATGTGCCTCAAAATGAGGGGGATGTCGGCGAATCTGCTGTCAATGGGGGCTGTTGATTTCGGGATTATTATCGACGGGGCCGTCGTCATGGTCGAGGGCATATTTGTCGCGCTCGACCATCGGGCGCATAAAGTTGGGATGGAACGGTTTAACAAACTGGCCAAACTGGGGTTAATTAAAAAGACGGGGGGTGAGCTGGGGAAAGCAGTCTTCTTTTCTAAGCTGATCATTATTACGGCTTTACTGCCAATTTTCTCTTTTCAGAAAGTAGAGGGAAAGATGTTTTCTCCGCTGGCCTGGACGTTGGGGTTTGCACTGCTGGGGGCCTTGTTGTTTACGTTGACACTGGTACCGGTAATGTGTTCCATTTTATTGAAAAAGAACGTTCGGGAGAAAAATAACCCCGTCGTCAACTTCTTCAATCGCATTGTCATGGCGGGTTTTGCGTGGTGTTACGCCCGCAAAAGGCTTAGTGTACTGGTTGCGTTTCTTTTTATGGGAGGGACATTTTTTTCGGCCCGTTTTCTGGGTACGGAGTTTTTACCCCAACTGAATGAAGGAGCGCTTTGGGTAACTGCCGAACTACCAATGAGTTTGTCGTTGCCCGAAAGCGTGGAGATGGCCGGGCAGATCCGGAGGGATCTCCAAACGTTTCCGGAAGTCAAACAGGTGCTTTCGCAGGTAGGTCGCTCCAACGATGGTACGGACCCGAACGGCTTTTATTTCTGTCAGTTTCAGGTGGATTTGCTGCCGAAAGAAGAGTGGAAACGCAAAATTTCGGTGGAAGCGTTGACCGACGAGATGGATAAAAAACTGCGGGACTATCCCGGAATCCTGTACAACTACTCGCAGCCGATTATCGACAACGTGGCTGAAGCCGTGGCTGGTTATAAAGCCAGCAACGGGGTGAAAATTTTTGGGCCGGACATTTACGAGCTGGAAAAATATGCCGATCAGGTCATGAAAGCGATGAAAGATGTGGAGGGGGTTCGTGATCTGGGTATCATCCGGAATGTGGGGCAACCGGAGGTAAGTGTGCTGTTTCACGATCATAAAATGGCCCTGTATGGGGTAACAACGGCCGATGCCCAGGCAGTAATTGAAATGGCGATTGGGGGGAAAACCGCTTCGGTACTCTACGAAGGCGAACGGCGATTTGACATTCGGGTACGGTATCAGGAGGAGTATCGGCAAACGGAAGAAGACATTATGCGGTTGATGGTGCCAACCCTGAAAGGTGGCCTGATTCCGTTGCGGGAAATTGCGACGGTTCGGAAGCAAACGGGTCCGGCTTTCATCTACCGTGATATTAACCAGCGGTTTATCGGGGTGAAGTTTTCGGTCAGGGGGCGCGATCTGGGCAGCACGATTGCCGAGGCTCAGCAAAAAGTAAATGCCGCCCTCAAGCCCGGCAAGGATTACTCCGTGGAATGGGTTGGCGAGTTCGAAAACCAGGTGCGGGCCACCGAACGGCTGACGCAGGTTGTGCCAATTAGCCTGGCGGCCATTTTTGTCATCCTTTTTATCACGTTCGGTAACACCAAGGATGCCGGTCTGGTGCTGCTGAATGTGCCTTTTGCCCTGATTGGTGGTATTCTGGCTTTGCACGTCACCAACATGAATTTTGGCATTTCGGCTGGAGTTGGATTTATCGCGCTTTTCGGCATCTGCGTACAAAACGGGGTGATTCTGATTTCGGTTTTTAATAAAAATCTACTGGCCAGAATGTCACTGGATGACGCCGTTCGTGACGGTGTTCAGTCGCGCATTCGGCCCGTAGTCATGACGGCGTTGATGGCAGCCATCGGTTTGTTTCCGGCGGCCATTTCAACCGGGATTGGTTCAGAAACGCAAAAACCGCTGGCGATTGTCGTCATCGGGGGGTTGGTTACGGCCACCATCCTGACGTTGCTGATCTTCCCGATTATTTATCGCTTCTTTTATCGGCACCGGGTTTACCGCCTTCGGGATCTGGATGAGTAAACCGGGCCTTCAAAGCAAGCGATTGGAGTCAATTAGTTCAATTCTTTTCTTTTCATTAACATCTCTAAACACATCGAATCATGAAAAAAAATCGAGTTAGTAACCAGTTGCGGACATGGATGGGTATTCTGGTTTTGAGCGTATTAGCATGGAGTTGTCAGGATAAGGCGGGGGCCGATTTTATTTACGAAGCTTCCAGCAGTCAGGTGGCGGTGGGTGCCTATGGCGGTTTCAAAACGGCCTTCCCGAATGTACAGACTGTGGAGTGGTCTAATTTTGAAGAACGTATCTGGGAGGCTCGCTTTACCCAGGATTCCGTCGATATGGCAGCATTGATTACGCCTACTGGCGTGGTTCTTGATCAGGGCGTACTGGTGGACCGGGCTACCATGCCCGAAAAGACCGAGGATTACATCAGCAAGCAGTACGCCGGTTACCGGGTTCATTCAGTGCTGACTGGCGCCAACGGCACCGACAATAGCCCGTATCGGGTCATTTTGGTGAATCCGTCGGCATCGCAGGCTTTGCGACTGCAGTTCAGTGCCGACGGTCAGTTTTTGTCGGCTACAGAACTCTATTCAATCAATATCCGAAAGGATGCATAAACAATACAGACAACAAAACGAGCGCAGCCAAAAGGCTGCGCTCGTTTTGTTATCTGGCAGTTGAATTTACACTACCATGATATCCTGTTCTTTCGCCACAAAAATCGTATCGATCCGGGCTATAAAACCATCGGTTAGCTTCTGAACGCGTTCTTCTCCTTTTTTTACATCGTCTTCCGAAACCCCTTCTTTGGTCAGTTTACGAATTCCGTCGTTGGTTTCTTTCCGGATGTTGCGCACGTTCACTTTGGCCACTTCAATTTCCTGCTTTACCTTTTTGACCAAATCCCGGCGACGTTCCTCGGTCAGAGGAGGAATGTTCAGACGAATATTTTCACCATCGTTGGTCGGCGACAGGCCCAGGTTGCTGTTGCGGATCGCTTTCTCAATCTCCCCAATCATTTTCTTTTCGAAGGGTTTGATGGCGATGGTCCGGGCATCGGGCGTTGTAATCGAAGCCACGTTGTTGATCGGCGAGTTCATGCCGTAATATTCCACCTGCAAGCCGTCCAACATGGCGGTCGACGCTTTCCCGGCCCGAATTTTAGCCAGTTCGATGTTGAGGTGTTTTAACGCCTTTTCCATGGTATCCCGGGCGTCTTCGAGATATAGCTCGATCTCTTCCATTGTTTTTAACTAATGATGCCTTACGAAGGATGGGCGATGAGTAACTGACGCAATAATTCACGGTTGATCATCGCACCGGTAACCCGTTCATAATTCATCGTCCATAATTCATCATTTTTAAAAATTAGCCCGTGATCAGCGTTCCGATGTCTTCACCTTCTACCAGACGAATCAGGTTGGTAGGGCGGTTCATATCGAAAACGATGATGGGGAGGTTATTTTCTTTGCACAACGTAAAGGCGGTGAGGTCCATTACGTTCAGTTTCTTTTCGTAAACGTCCTGAAACGAAATCGTGGTATACCGGGTCGCCGTTTTGTCCTTGAACGGGTCAGCGGTATATACACCGTCTACTTTGGTACCTTTCAGTACAACGTCGGCTTCGACTTCGATGGCCCGCAGACTGGCCGTGGTATCAGTAGTGAAATACGGGTTGCCCGTTCCGGCACCGAAGATCACGACGCGGCCTTTTTCGAGGTGACGAACGGCCCGGCGACGAACGTAGGGTTCGCAAACCTGCTCCATTTTGATGGCCGACATTACCCGCGTGTACAAACCGTGTTGTTCGAGCGAACTCTGAATGGCCATGGCGTTGATCACTGTCGCCAGCATACCCATATAATCGCCCTGAACCCGGTCCATACCGCTGCGTTCTCCCTGAATGCCCCGGAAAATGTTACCTCCACCGATGACGATGGCGATCTGAACACCCATTTCCGCAACCTGCTTGATTTCCAGGCTATACTGTTCCAGAATGGCCGGATCAATGCCGTACCCTTTGTCTCCGCTTAGAGCTTCTCCGCTAAGCTTAAGCAGAATGCGTTTATATTTTAGTTGAGCCATGAAGGAAAGTTTGGCGACAAATATAAAAGAAAAAGGAGAAGTGCGGCAGGGAAGGCGCGGAGAAAAGGGAATAATCAGATTTTCTTTTCTTCATCTGTTCCCGCTACGTTGCCGCTTTCCTAGTGAAATTCCACCAGAACCTGGTTTTTTTCGACGGTTTGCCCGCGGGTTACCCGAACGGTTTTAACGCTGCCGTCGGCGGGGGCTTTGATGACATTTTCCATCTTCATGGCCTCCAGAATCAACACCGTATCGCCTTTACTCACTGTATCGCCGGGCTGCACATTCAGGCTCAGAATCAGGCCGGGCATCGGGGCTTTAATGTCATTGATTTTGGTCTGACTAACCGAACTCATACCCATTTGCTCAAGCAGGAGATCAAAACGATCTTTCAGATTTACCTGATACGTGGCCTCGTTGATTTTCAGGGTTACGGTTTTGGCCGTACGGTCGAGGTGCAGGATTTCGGCAGTATACGAGCGGTTTTGGTGCAAAAGATGAACCATGCGATCATTCAGGCGTACCAGATCCCACTGGATCGGCTGGCCATTCAGAACCGGCTGATCACCGGAAAAATCGATTTCAAAAGATGGCTGATCGTTAACGGTAGCGCGAAACATGCAGGATAAGGGTTGAGTGGATCACTTTTTATTGATCAAATATACGCCCAACAAGCAAATTCCCATACCGGCCACCTGCGGCCAATGAAGCGGCTCGCCGTCCAGTAATCCCCAGAGAACGGCCACCACGGGGATCAGGTAGGTTACGGTAGAAGCAAAAACGGCCGAGGTTAGCTGAATCACCCGGTTAAAAAGAATGGTGGCAAAACCGGAGCCAATCATGCCCAGGGTCAGGAGCATCAGCAGGGCGGAGGTAGAACCGGGAGCGGCTACCCGCGTTGGAAAATCCGTGGTAGACAGGCCCAGCAGTGCAATCGGGCCAACCAGCCCAAACGTGAAAGCGGTCGATAACAGGGCGGGTAAATCCGACAGGTACCGCGAAACAATGTTGATGTTAAAACCGTAGCAGAGTGTCGCCAGCACAATTAGCAGCGCGTAGGCATTGTAGGAGAACGAACCCGTAGCACTGAAGAAGACGAGAAAAACCGATCCGGCAAAACCGAGTAAAATGCCGCCAATCTGCAGGACGCGCGCCCGCCGACCAAACAAGATAACCCCAATCAGAAAGGTAAACAGTGGACTGAGGGCATTCAGGGTGCCGGCCAGCGAGCTGTTCAGGTGGGCACCGGCGGTAGCAAATAGCATGGCCGGAATCAGGTATCCAAGCAAACCCGAACCCAGCAAGGGCAGCCAGCGGTCGCGGGGGAAGTGGCTCCAGCGCACGATCAGGTAGGGCAGAAAAAAGACCAGCGCCAGAAAAATACGGCCCGTGCCAACCTGAACCGCCGAAAAAACCGTTAGGCTGTACTTGATCAAGATGAAGGACGTTCCCCAAATGAGGGCAACCAGCATGAGCAGTAACCAGGCCTGAAGCTGGCGCTTCGATGGCGACGTAACAGCCGGTTCGGGGGCTGGTAAGGGGTGATTGGTAAATGGTTTCGTCATACGCAGACAACCTTCATTTCAGGCAGTTTGGTTCTTTGGCTGGCTAAAAAGTTGTTCTGGCAACTACTTGTTGCCGACGGTCTTGCCTGCTAGTAGGTCAGCGGTATTGGGCAGATTGGTCCGATGTAGACGGATGCTGGGTTTGTTTTCCGATATTTGCCCCGCCCTGCCATTCGGTGTCGGCCTTTACGTGGGTATGAACGTATCAATCATTATTCTGAATTATAATTCCAGTGGGTATACACTGGAGTGTGTAGCTTCCATCCGAAAACAGACAACGCTTTCCGACTATGAAATCATCGTGGTCGATAATGGCTCTCAACCGGCTGATGGTGAGCAGTTACGCGGTTTGGCGGGCGAGCCTTCTTTGAAACTGGTCCGCAGTCGGATCAATCTTGGGTTTTCGGGCGGACATATGCTGGGCCTGCAGTTTGTGGACCCTTCGTCAACGTATTTTTTCTTCCTGAATAACGATTGCCAACTGCTCGATGATGTGTGCGGGCGGCTGTACGCCTTCATGGAAGAGCAGTCTACGGTGGGTAGCTGCACGGCGCAGACCGTGGACCGGTCGGATGCCCATGAACCTTCTTTTAACTACTATCCGACATTGAGTGAGAAGTTGCTGGGGCACGGCATCATGCGCTGGTTCAATCCTACGGCGTATCCATCCCGGCGCAAAACGTACCAACAACCTGTGTCGGTACCGGTTGTGACGGGCAGCGCCATGTTTGTGCGGGCCACGGCGTTCTGGCAGGCTGGCGGTTTTGATCCGGCTTATTTTCTCTATTGCGAAGAGGAAGACTTGTGCCGACGCCTTCAGGCCGCCGGATGGGAAACGATGCTCGTTCCAGACGTACGGTTTCGGCACGTGAGTGGTGGGAGTACCAAACGGAACCTGTTGATCGACAAAGAATACTATATTTCGTTGTTCTACTATTTCCGCAAGTACGAGAGCCTGCCCAAGCAATTGTTGCTGCAACTTCTCTACCTCATTAAGGTCGGTCGGAAGTCGTTCAAAAGCCGCCATTTTGCCCACTTAGCCTGGTTTATTCTGCGGGGTGCTCCCGGCCGCGAGAGCCTGCGATACCGCCAGGGCGAACCGAAACCGTAAGCCATTGAACGCGCAGGCCGGGAGGCTGAAAGGCGGTTTTAATGACTTACGCGAGTATCGCCAGTTCGTAGGTATCCGTAATTTCGTTCAGAATTTCGGTGATTTCCGCGAACGTATCGGCCAGAACGAGCCGCATCCGGAACGGTTTGAAATTGTCCAGCCCTTTGAAATAGTTGGTATAATGCCGACGCATCTCAAAGATGCCGGTTTTTTCTCCTTTCCAGCGGATGGAAAATTCCAGATGCTGTTTGCAAACCGCCACCCGATCGGCAATGGTTGGGGCGGGTAAATGGGTCCCTGTGCGGAGATAATGCTTAATTTCGTTGAAAATCCAGGGGTAACCAATGCTGGCCCGGCCAATCATGATTCCATCGACCCCGTAACGGTTTTTGTACGCCAGCGCTTTTTCAGGACTATCGATATCGCCATTGCCAAAAATGGGAATGGTGGTGCGGGGGTTCTCCTTGATGCGGCCAATCAACGTCCAGTCGGCTTCGCCCTTGTACATCTGAACCCGCGTCCGGCCGTGCACTGTTAAAGCCTGAATCCCGATATCTTGTAGCCGCTCGGCCACTTCGAGAATGTTTTTTGTTGTATCATCCCAGCCCAGACGGGTTTTGACGGTAACGGGCAGGTGCGTGGCTTTCACCACGGCTTCGGTCATTTTGACCATTTTCGGAATGTCCTGCAATAAAGCCGCTCCGGCACCACGACAGGCCACATTTTTGACCGGACAACCGTAGTTGATATCGATCAGGTCCGGATTGACACGCGTTGCAATTTCAGTACACGACCGCATGGTTTCGATATCCGACCCGAAAAGTTGAATGCCAATTGGCCGTTCGTATTCAAAAATATCCAGTTTCTGAACGCTTTTGGCCGCGTCTCGAATCAGTCCTTCCGACGAAATAAACTCCGTATACATCAAATCAGCCCCGTTGGCCTTGCAAACCGCTCGAAACGGCGGATCGCTTACATCTTCCATCGGTGCCAGTAACAACGGAAACGTACCCAGTTCGATTGTTCCAATTTTAACCATATACCGCTAACAACACAGTTTTTAAAGACGTTCGGGATGCGTTGGTCAGGATGATCAAAATTTGGATAAAAATCCGGCCAACGTTCAGAAAAGTGGTCACTTTGACCGTAAATTTACATCAATTATGGAAGACTTCCGCGTTACTTCTCCGCCATCCAATCCGTTGCATCCGTTTCGTGGCCTGCTGGTTCTGCTGGGGTTTGTGCTATTGGGCATGTCGCTGGGTGGGTTGCTGGCGGGATTTGTTCTGGCGGGATGGGCGGCCAGTAGTGGAAGCCAGCGCATCAGCGACATAACTGATCTCCTGACAAATCCGGCGGATTACCCGGGCAGCTGGCATTTGCTGATGATGATTCAGGCCATCAGCCACGTCTGTACGTTTTTGTTACCGGGGCTGTTATACCTGCGCTGGATCGAGCACCGGGGTTGGTCTGACTTCAACAGCCGTCCGCTGTCGGCAGTGCAGTCGGTGGGGTTGGTGGCGTTGCTGACCATTGCGTTTATGCCATTCAACGGCTTGATTATTGAGTGGAATCAGCAACTGGAATTGCCGGAAGCACTGCGGGGGCTGGAGGAGTGGATGCGGCAGAAGGAAGATCAAATGTCCGAGCTGACAATGTTCCTGACGAATTTTACGTCTCCGCTGGATCTGGCCATCGCCATTGTGGTAATTGCCATCCTTCCGGGAATTGGGGAGGAAGTGTTGTTTCGGGGGCTTTTGCAGCGGAAGCTGGCGCAGTGGACGGGAAACGCTCACGTAGCGATCTGGCTGGCCGCCCTGATCTTCAGCGCTATTCACGTTCAGTTTTATGGATTTGTGCCGAGAGCCTTGCTGGGCGCCCTCTTTGGCTACCTCTATGCCTGGTCCGGTAATCTATGGGTTCCCATTCTGGCTCATGCCGTGAACAACGGTTTTACAGTGCTGATGGCGTGGTTGTACCACCGCAAGATGATTTCAATCGACATTGAAAATACGGAATCGGTTCCTTTGACCGGTGCGGTAATTTCATTACTTTTAACGATTGGTTTTTTAGTTTTTTTTCGAAAATCGAATCAATCGCCGTCCCAGCCGTATGTCTGATCAGTGGGAGAAAGTACTGGTGACACCTGCCATTCACCGCGCCGAACTGGCCAAAGTGCTGTTAGCCGAACACGCTATCAATGCTGTTGTTGTCAATAAGAAAGATAGTAATTATCTCTTGGGAAATTGTGAGGTCTATGTGCAGGCTGAGGATGCCGACCTGGCCCGCATTCATCTAATTTCAGCCGATCTGGAGTACTGATGCGGACTTTACGCGGAGTGCCGAACCTGTCCTTATTTTTCCGAGTTATTCTTCTTCGCGTACGAAATCACCGTATAAATGCCGTCTTTGGGTTTGCCCGACATTTCCAGGGTGATGACTGTGCGTTCGGTTTCCCAAACACTCGACCGACTCAGGTGACTCAGCAGAACCGCATCACCGTAACGTTCAGGACGGTCTTTGTACAACGGATAATTCCAGGACCAGTAATCACCAGACGGTGTTCCGTAGCGTTCGGATAAAATTCTGACCACGGCCTGGTAGTCATCCCAATGTTGTTGGGCGCGAACGTGGCGATTGGTAAAAATATACAGCACGCCCGCCAGCTGATCTTTCACAAAGGCAAATTTCACGGAAGCCGGGAAATCGTAGAACCAGCGCTGGCGGTATTGAAGCGTCGAATCAGTGGTCCGGTAAGGAGTCGATTGTTCAATGGTCTGGACCTGCTTGCGGGTCATGCCCCAGCGGAGCGCACGCAGATCGTTTTCCGATTGTTGACTGGTTCCGGTGAACTGAAGAAGCAGGCCAAGCAATACTAGAATCATACAAGATAGAGAGCGGTGAGTAGAATGCTATCAAATAGAACTCTACTAATTACGATCTGTAAATAAAGTTAAAAATCGACGGAAAGAGAAACCAATTTATGAATGTGCTGTTCGTAATTTGTTATTTTCGCCGGAACAACTACCCTGAATTGTCGTAACCGTTTTGCATGAAAGAACGTTTAAATCAGATGACGAACCTGCAGCAGCGTGTCATTACTGCTACGTTTGGTGTCATCATTATCTTATTTGGTATTTGGTACAGTGACTGGACGTTTGCCTTGTTATTCTGTATAATCAGCGCTCTGACGCAACTGGAGTTTTATAAACTGCTCGGTTTGGACGGCAATCAGCCGCTTACCTACTATGGTACTGCCGTCGGGTGTTTAATTTGCCTTCTGACTTACTTAGTTGAAAAACAGGTGGTTAATTACGAAGGTTATTTTTTGATCTGTCCGGCGGCTTCGATGATTTTTCTGATCAAGCTGTATAAAAAGCAGGATCTAAAACCCTTTACCAACATCGGGTTCACGTTCCTGGGACTGGTTTATGTGGCTGTGCCGTTTGCATTGCTGAATGTGCTGGCGTTGCGGGGTGGTACCTACCATCCGGGCCTGATGCTGGGGTGTCTGGTTATGCTGTGGGCGAGTGACATCGGTGCTTATTTTGCCGGTACTAAATTCGGCCGTCGAAAGCTCTTCGAACGGGTATCACCCAAAAAATCCTGGGAGGGTGCTGTCGGTGGGGCGATGGCTGCGGCTGTTATTGCTTTTATTCTGACTATTTTTGTCGATGATTTACGGCCGTGGGAGTGGTATTGCGTGGGCGCAATCATTGTCGTGACCGGAACCTACGGCGATCTGGTCGAGTCGTTATTCAAGCGTAGCATTGCTATCAAAGATTCCGGCTCGATGATTCCGGGGCATGGCGGTTTTCTGGATCGTTTCGACGGTTTATTGCTGGCAGCTCCGTTTATAATTACATTTTTGAAACTATTTGCGTAGGGCCGGAAGACGGATTTGCTCCTGACAAAATGGCGGATAAGCAGCAACAAGTCAGCGCAATACGTTTTTCAGACGAACGTTTTAAGAAGAGAGTCATGAAGCATTCAATCATAAAGATCATAACCGTGTTGGCGATGGCGTCCGGAATGGCGCTGGCATTTGCCCAGACGGCATCGGCACAAGGGCAGGAGAAGCTGATCATGTTTACCGGTATTATTACGGCAGGCAAAACGTCGGAACCACTGCCGGAAGCCTACATTTCGATTCCGAGAGCTGGCCGGGGAGTGTTGTCCAACACAGTAGGTTACTTTGCCATTCCGGTTCTGCCCGGCGATAGTGTGGTGTTCAGCTACGTCGGTTTCAAGAAACAATACCACATCATCCCGCGCCGACTGACCGAAGCATCGTATTCGGCGGTGGTAGCCATGCAGGAAGATGTACAGATGCTGACGGAAGTAAAAGTCTATCCGTATCCGACAGAAGAGTTATTCAAACAGGCTTTTGTGAACTTAAAGCTGCCGGACGAAAAAGAGCGCGAAAACCTGGCCCGAAATACCAGTGCCGAGGCCATGCAGCGATTGGCCGCTATGACGCCAATGAGTGCGGCTGCCAATTACCGGTATTATCTCAATCAGCAGTGGTTTGGGCGAGAGTCAATGACGGCGCGCAGCCAGATGACGACCATTCCATTCCTGAACCCGTTTGCCTGGGCCAACTTCATTAAATCCGTTAAAAACGGTGAGTTGAAAAAGAAGGAGTTTCGGCAGGAGCTTAATGCTACGCCACCGGAAGGGCTGTCCCGGCAGGATATTCTCAAAAATAATTAACGGATTTCGCCCCCCGGCAGCTGAATTCCGTTCCTGCCTGACAAGGTACCGATGGCTTGTTGAGTTTCGCGCTCGCAAAAGGAACGCGCCAGCAACTGTGCCTCGTCACTGTACGTCCATAAAGCTTATTTTCCTTCGAAGGTTAGCAACTGCGTCGTTTGTCCGTCAAACCGGGCGTAGGTATTATAATTAATCCATTCGCCGAGGTTAATATAGCGGCTGTTTGGGGCTACGTTCAGTTCCAGTGGCAGGTGTCGGTGGCCGAAGATGTAATAATCATGGTGCTGACGGGCTTCGACTTCTTTGCAATAATGCAGGATCCACTCCTGATCATCTCCCCTGAATTCTTCCATTTTGTGCCGGTTGGAAATCTTCCGATTATGTGACCAGGTATTTCCAAACCAGACGCCTATGTCGGGATGAAGCCAGCGAAACATCCGGCGAGCCAGCTTGTTCTCGAACAGCATTTTGAGCCGTTTGTAGCTGTGATCGCCAGGGCCCAAACCGTCGCCGTGGCCAACCAAAAACCGTTTGCTACCAATTTCGTAGGTGCGGGGTTTTCGGTAAACCGGAATTCCCATTTCTTCCGTAAAATAATCGGCCATCCACATATCGTGATTTCCCGAGAAGAGAATAATTTTTAATCCGCTGTCGGCCAACTCTGCCATTTTCCCTTGCAGCCGGCTGAAACCTTTGGGAATAACGTGGCTATATTCAAACCAGAAATCAAAAATGTCGCCCACCAGAAAAATGGCGTCGGCATCGGCTCGCACGGTTTCGAGCCAGCGAATAATCCGGTGTTCCCGTTCGCGGCTGGCCGTGGGAGTAGGAGATCCCAGATGAAAATCAGAAGCAAAATAAATGGCTCGGTTAGGAGAAAGTGTTAGCTGATCAATAGGAAGCATGAATCTTTTTTCAAGAATACAAAGGTAATATATTGCTTCTTTACCTCCGAAACTCGGATATTGCATTCTTAAAGGAAGAAAGGGTAATTCAATAACTTGTACGCAGAGATGGTATGAAAAAACGGTTTATTGCCTTGGTGGGTTTGTTAGGATTTTTTGGGTTGTCGGAACGAGGTGGGCAGCCGGTGTGGGCGCAGACAGAGCTGGCGATGGTCACAAAAAAACGGCCGGAAGCCGTTGAAAAGTTGGTTTTTGACCGGGTGCTGGTATACGAACAAACGGATTACAATGGTTCGGTGGTGCGTTATCAGATACTTTTAAACTCCAGAACCGGTCAATTTGGCTTTGACCGTAAGTTGGCTAATTTGAGTTTTCCGGGGGTAGTTGGGGGGTATACGTTTGTCACCGGTCAGCCCGATGGAAGTTATCGGGTCTACGTAGCTGATAAATACGAAGGCAAAGTTATCATGCGGTATAATGTGGGTAAATCCTACTACACCGCAAACCGGGCCGATGTATGCCAAAATCGATTTCGTCAGCGGTACCGTCCCACGGGTCGGGAGGGTAGCCAGTATGGTTTGACTGCTACAGAGTACAGGGCGAGCCTGGGGCGCAGCGATACCGAGTGGCTTTGGGTAGCCGAGGTACCTTTCAATTCGTACCCGCTGTATCTTTTCAACGAAATCGCGCTGGAAGCCAAATTGCCGGATGCGCACAGCATTAACTTCTCCTCCTCACTGGGGCCGAACGAATTGCTGGTTCAATCCAAAAAGGAGTACTATTCGGAGAAAGTAAACGGTAAACCAGCCACCAGCACCTTGAAACTGGTTTATTTTGGTCCTACCAATCACTCATTCGACGTGACAGGCTATCGGTTCCGTTAACGGGCAAAACTAGAAGTACAACAAAAAAGCCGACTTAATGTCGGCTTTTTTGTATAGAACAAGTTGCGAAAATCAGGACAACGCTGGCAGATCCGGCGTTGGCAGCGGCTTGGTTTGTTCCGGTTTACTTTCCGTTCCAATCTCTTCGCCAACCACTTCACCACTGTTTTTATAAGCCTGATAAGTCGTTTCTTTCAAAAAAGGACGTTTGCCCAGAATCCGAACCAGGTCTTTCTGGAACAGAATTTCTTTTTCGAGCAATTCTTTGGCTACCGCTTCCAGACCCGCCCGGTTCTGCTCCAGCAGGTCTCTCGTACGTTTGTAAGCTTCTTCAATGATCTTACGAACTTCTTCATCAATGGCTTCTGCCGTAGCTTCAGAATATGGTTTGTTAAACTGGTATTCCGTCTGTTTTGAATCGTAAAACGAGACATTACCAATTTTATCGTTCATCCCGTACATGGTTACCATGCTGTAGGCCAACTTCGTAATCCGTTCCAGATCACTCAAGGCACCGGTTGAGATTTTACCGAACACATTTTCTTCAGCGGCCCGGCCACCCAGTGTCATGCACATTTCGTCGAACAGTTGTTCTGTACGGTACAGATACTGCTCACGCGGCAGATATTGGGCATAGCCCAGAGCGGCTACACCCCGCGGTACAATGGTTACTTTGACGAGCGGATCAGCGTGTTCGAGGAACCACCCAGTAACGGCGTGACCTGCTTCGTGGTAAGCCACAATCTCTTTTTCTTCCGGAGAAATGAGCTTGTTTTTCTTTTCCAAACCGCCAATTACCCGGTCCATAGCGTACTGGAAATCCTGCATATCCACCGATTCTTTGTTGCGACGCGCGGCAATAAGAGCCGCTTCGTTACAAACGTTGGCGATATCGGCACCGGCAAAGCCCGGAGTTTGGGTCGCTAATTCTTTCGGATCAACATCGGTATCCAGCTTGATGGGTTTCAGGTGCACCCGGAAGATAGCTTCCCGACCAACGATATCCGGTTTGTCGATGCTGATCTGGCGGTCGAAACGGCCAGGACGCAGCAGGGCAGAATCCAGAACATCGGGGCGGTTGGTGGCCGCCAGGATGATGATACCCGAGTCGGTCGCAAAACCGTCCATTTCAACCAGCAGCGAGTTCAGCGTATTTTCCCGTTCGTCGTTGGCACCAGGCATAGATCCCCGACCGCGCGAGCGACCCACGGCATCGATCTCATCAATAAAGATGATACAGGGTGCCTTTTCTTTCGCTTGTTTGAATAAGTCGCGAACCCGGGCTGCACCAACACCGACGAACATTTCAACGAAATCAGAACCCGACAGCGAAAAGAATGGAACGCCCGCTTCGCCTGCTACTGCTTTGGCCAACAACGTTTTACCCGTACCTGGAGGGCCTACGAGGAGCGCACCTTTCGGGATTTTGGCTCCAAGCTTGGTAAACTTGGTCGGGTTTTTCAGGTAATCGACAATCTCTTTGATTTCTTCCTTGGCTTCGTCCAGACCAGCGACGTCGTTAAACGTAATCTTAACCCGGTTTTCAGCGTCAAAAAGAGCGGCTTTCGATTTTCCAATGTTGAAGATCTGTCCGCCCGGACCAGCACCACCCGACATGCGGCCGAGCAGAAAATACATGGCCAGAATCATAATGATAAAAAAGCCCCAAGTCGACAGAAAACCGCTCCAATCGCTTCGTTGTTCGATCTTATAATCGATCTTTTCATTATCAGGTATTCCTTCCTGAATGCGGTCGAGGTCTTTTTTAAACGATTCGGCCGACGACACCCGGAAACTGAAATGGGGGCCGGATTCAGAGTTGAAATACGATTTATCCTGAAATTGAGTCCGGTATTTTTGTTGCAGTGCCTGTTGAGTCAGGGTTACTTCTACAACTTCATTGTTTACAATGACAACCTTCTCAACTTCCTTGTTCTTAACCATTTTTTCAAAACCGCGGATGGTCGTCTCACGAACGGCACTGCTGCGGTTGAAAAAAGTTATCCCGAGGATCGCTGCAATCAGGATCGCTACAATCCAGCCCTGGAAGTTGGGCCGACGGGGAGTTCTGGGTGAAAGTGGATTTCTATTGTTATCAGGCATTTTTGCAACAGAATTACGGCTTAATAGACAAAAAAGGAAACACCAATTATGAATGGATTGTTTCTATTGGTTTTGAGATTCGATAAACGGAGAGTTACCGGGGTAGGTGGTTGTAGGAGCGGATAAACACTCGTTCAAAGGCCAGCGTCCGGGTCAGAAGGCTACTTAGGCCCGTTTCCGTTTTGATAATCAGGCAAACGTTTCCTCCACGACGTGGATTTCGGCATCCCCCCAAAGTTGCTCAAGGTCGTAAAAAACCCGGCGGTCTTTCTTAAAAATATGAACGACAACATCCACATAATCAAGCAGGATCCACTCCCGATTCATTTTACCCTCTTCGTGCCAGGGATTGCTCTCGCTGGCTTTATACACTTCTTCTTCCACCGAATCGGCGATGGCGTCGATTTGCGTATCGGAGTTCCCGGAGCAAATGACAAAGTAATCAGAAATGGCGTTTTTGACGTTGCGAAGATCCATGACCACGATGTCAACGGCCTTCTTTTCCTGCATTCCCTTAACAACGAGTTTGCACAATTCTTCGGATGATAATTCTTTCGTTTTATTTATTCTCATGCTACTGGTTTAAATTGCAAAGTCTGACATCAGCGGGTACCAACTAAAACTATATTTCGTACCATAATATCGACATTCATCCAACTAAAAGTATTAAAAATTTGTACAAGTTTCGACCCAAAACGCTTTTTCTTGGCCAAAAAATTAATTATCTGCCAACTTGTCAGTCAACTAACGATGTTGCCGCTGAATTAATTGCGACCGATACGGCACTGGATGGGACCGTCGTCATTACCGGCAACCAAACGGCGGGTCGGGGCCAACGCGGCAATCAGTGGGAAGCCCAGCCGGGGCAGAACATGACCTTTTCGGTTATCCTGCAACCTTCTTTCCTGCAAGCCAGCGAACAGTTCTGGCTCAATATTGCCATTTCGCTAGGCATCACAGATTGGCTCGAATCCTACATTGGTGATCGGCTCAAAATCAAATGGCCGAACGACCTTTATGTTCAGGAACGTAAGATTGGTGGGATCCTGATAGAAAATACGCTTTACGGATATACCATCGCCTGGTCGATTGTTGGGATTGGATTGAATGTTAACCAAATTCGTTTTCAAATCCCCACTGCTACCTCCCTTATCAATGAAACACCAAATGACCAGGATTTTGTTCTCTCTGATCTTTTTCCTGCCTTATTTGAATTTCTGGAACGCCGTTATCTGGCCCTCAGAACCGGACAACGTGACACATTGAAAACGAATTACTTGCAGCGTTTATTCCGCTATCAGGAAGAAAGCGAATTTGTAGCGGATGGACAGCGGTTTCGGGGTACCATCGTTGGCGTTGAGGAGAATGGTCGTTTGGCTGTTCAGGTTGGTGATAAATTAAGAAGTTTTGCTTTCAAGGAAGTTGAGTTTGTGATCAATTCCTGAAAAAACTCAGGTGGTTTTGCGCGATCCTTTGATCAGGGCGGCAATGCCCAGGATGATGACAGCTCCCACAAAAGCCGTCAAGATGCGGTCGAGCAGGCCACCCGCGCCCGTGGCAAAGGTATTTCCAAAAAGCCAGCCGCCAACGAAGGCACCGGCAATACCCAGCAGAATCTCCACAAAGAGGGAGAACGAGAAGCGTTTGAAAACAATGTCGGCCAGCCAACCAGCAATAGCTCCTACCAAAATCGTCATTAAGAGTTCCATGACTTCGTTTTTTAGGAGTAAAACCCAGTAGGATGGGATTTGTTTGGGTTCTGATAAATAGACTATTAAGGCGTTATTTGTCTCGGCGAAAACCGATCAAGGCCAGCATGCGGCCCGTATTGCCATGCTCAGCTCGGTAAGAGAAGTAATCGCGATTGTGCAAAACCGTTGAGTAAGGTGACATTTCGGTCTGATTGGCCGGAATTCCCGCAGTTTCCAGTTGAGCCATATTGGCAGCTTTTAAGTCAATGCAATACTTCTTCGAATCGGCGTTCCACTGTTTAAAGGGAACGTCGAACTGTTCGGCTACCTCGGTGCCCACTTCAAAAGAGCACTGGTCAATGCAGGTTCCTACGTAAGCAAAACAGGCCGATGGCTGGCTGCCAAATTGTTCGCGCATAGCCTGAACGGTTTTTTCAACGATTCGGGCGACCGTGCCGCGCCAGCCCGCGTGAATCGCGGCAACGGCTTTTTGGTGAGCATCGTAAATCAGAATGGGCGTACAGTCGGCTACGGTAACTGTTAGAAACTGGTTGGGCTGGTTGGTCATTAGCGCGTCGTATCCTTCAAAGTGCCCCGGTTGAGTAACAGCCAGAATACGATCACCGTGCACCTGATACGCAGACGTAACCTCATCGGGATGGATGCCCAGGCTGGAGAAAAACCGTTGGCGGTTTTTCTGAACGTTTTCGGGTTGATCAGTGGTGTTGATGCCTACATTGAGCGAAGCGAAAGGCTGGGGACTTACCCCGCCGTGGCGCGTGCTTTCGGTGGCAATGAGTTCGGGGAAAGCGGTAAAAACCGTTGGTGTGCGGTACGATACTTCTGTTAAAATCATTGCAAAATTTTATTTGGTAAATTCCAGTTTCGTCGGTCTATAATTTCGGGTTCTTTGCCAGGGATAGAAAATAGTTCAACAAAAACGGCGATAGTATAAAATTTGAATTAAGGAAAGGTGCTGATAATCTGTTGTTTATGATCTATTGGATGCTGTTTGCCGTTTAATTACTCATCCGGGCTACAAGCCGTTCGGATACAGGCTACAACCGCTGGCGTACTATGTTTCGAACGGTATTGGCAAAGACCTCTATATTTGAATCGTCAATCTGACCAACACACAACAACAAATCAGAACACAGTAAACACACACCATGAACACATTCATTTCGTCCGTACTGGTAGCATTGGCGGTAAGCACGTCAACGCCCACATTTGCTAATACCGATAACGAAAAAAAGGCGGATTCGTATCAGGTTGGGCTGTATCCTTCGCTGGAAGAAGCCAAAGTAAATGTAATGATTAGTAAAGAAAAAGGAGCTGCGCTTGATGTTCTGCTGCTGGATAGCAAAGGCTTAATTCTGGCTACTCACCGACTGAACAAGAGTGAAACGGTTACCCGCACGCGCTTCGATATGAGCGAGTTGCAAGACGGAACGTACAAGATTGTAGTCAGTGACGGTTCTTCCAAAATTGAGAAAGAAGTCAATCTGCAAACCAAGAAACCGGTTCAGGCTGAGCGTACCGTAAGAGTGCGCTGATAATCCGGCATTTCCACACCAGAAAAAAAGAACCCCAATCCTGCGATTGGGGTTCTTTTGCATTAGCGAATCTTGCTGTAAGCGCTTCGGAAGTATTTTACGCTTTCGGCAATTTCGGGGCCGTTGTTTTCCCAGTGGTGTTCGTATTCGACCGAAATGGGACCTTTGAATTTTTGCCGTTTGAGTTCGGCAATGACCGCGTCAACTTTGCAGTCACCGGTTCCCCAGATCACATCGTGGTATTTGCCATCGGGCGAGTCTTTCTTTACATCTTTGAAGTGCATACCCACAATGTGTCCCTGAAGTTTTTTCAGGCAATCGACCGGGTCCAGGCCGGAGCGTACCCAGTGGCCGATGTCGGCGCAGGCCCCCAGGTATTTACTGGTGCCAATTACCGACAGCACTGAGTCCGGGTGCCAGTAGTGCGACGGTTTCGGGTGATTATGCAAGGCTACATTGATTTTGTATTCGTCGGCTAGCCGGGCGATGTACGGGATTTGCTCTACTTTGGGTTCTGTATTGATGTTGGTGATGCCCATATCTTTGGCGAATTCCATCATGGCTTTCCACTCGGCCTCAGTCGCCACATTGGTAACGCCAAACGCAACCAGCGTCAATCCTTTGTCTTTCACCATTTTTTTGACGGCCTGGCGGGTTGCTGCATCCATTTTATAATCCATTTTACCTTCCAGACCGCCACCGAGTGTTTGACCCGGGAAAGCCTCCACGTATTTCAGCCCGCAGCTATCAATTTTACGAAGGGCCTCGGCGAAGGTAAACAAGCGAAAGGAGTAGGATTGGGCACCCAGTTTCCATCCAGCTTTGTCTTCTGGATTTTTTTGGGCCAGGGATACAACGGTGCTGAAAGCCAGGAAACCGACCGCCAGCAAAAGATTTTTCATGCGTTTCATTGAAAAGAATTTAAAGAGATACGGGCAAATGTAAAAAACTCGGCGGAAATTATACAAATGCAGGGATGTAATGGGATTTTATTTGCCCCATTACATCAAAACGCCCTGAAAAACTTCGTCGAGCTTGCTCACGGGGCGGATTTTGATTTTGAAATTGCTGGTATCCAGGCCTTTCATGTTGTATTTGGAAATAAAGATTTGCTTGAAACCGAGCTTTTCGGCTTCCGAAATCCGCGATTCGATCCGGTTAACAGCTCTGACCTCACCACCCAACCCCACCTCAGCCGCGAAGGCCACGGAAGTCGGAATGGCAATATCTTCGTAACTGGAAACAACAGCCGCGCAGACGGATAGGTCAATGGCTGGATCCTCCACTTTCAGCCCCCCGGCAACGTTTAGAAAAACGTCCTGCTGACCCAGTCGAAAACCACCGCGTTTCTCGAGCACGGCGAGCAGCATTTGTAGGCGTTTGGCGTCAAAACCAGTACTGCTGCGTTGGGGAGTTCCGTAATTAGTTACGCTCACTAGTGCCTGAATCTCAATTAATAGTGGCCGATTCCCCTCCATCATAGAGCCAATGGCAACACCGCTCAGGGCTTCTTCGCGCTGCGAAATCAGGATCTCCGACGGGTTGTTAACCTGCCGTAAACCGGTGCCCTGCATCTCGTAAATTCCCAACTCGGAGGTGCTGCCGAAACGGTTCTTGGTGGTGCGCAGAATCCGGTAGGTCGTGTGCCGGTCGCCCTCGAACGTCAAAACCGTATCCACCATGTGTTCCAGAACTTTGGGACCGGCCAGCGATCCTTCTTTGGTGATGTGGCCAACGAGAAAAACCGGAACACCGCTCTCCTTGGCGTATTTCATGAACTCCGCCGTACATTCACGAACCTGTGAGACACTCCCCGCACCCGATTCGACCAGTGATGAGTGCATCGTCTGAATGGAATCGATAATCAGAATTTCGGGCTCAAAATGCTCGACGGTCCGGAAAATATTCTGCGTGGATGTTTCAGTCATGATGTAGCAGTCGCTCACGGGCGTCGGAAGCCGCTCGGCTCGCATTTTAATCTGCTGTTCACTCTCCTCACCCGATACATACAGCACCCGTGTGTCGTTCAGCCCGAGGGCAATTTGCAGAAGCAGGGTAGACTTGCCGATGCCCGGTTCTCCGCCGATCAATACCAGTGACCCTGGAACAATCCCACCGCCCAGCACCCGGTTGAGTTCGGCATCGGGTGTCAGGACACGCTCCTGTTCTTCGTAATTAATAGCGTGGATCGCTTTGGGCTTTGGGGCAGTTTTCGTCGATGTCGCAGGTCGCCAGTTACCAGGTGTCGGTTCTTCTTTGGT
Source organism: Larkinella harenae (assembly GCF_054780515.1). Taxonomy (NCBI): domain Bacteria; kingdom Pseudomonadati; phylum Bacteroidota; class Cytophagia; order Cytophagales; family Spirosomataceae; genus Larkinella; species Larkinella harenae. The sequence continues at coordinate 2,267,076 of NZ_BAAGWE010000001.1, forward strand.
AAGAACCTCTTCTACGAAGGTATTCCACTCGCCACAACCTGGGCATCGTCCCAGCCATTTGGGTGCCTGCGTACCACAATTCTGACAGAAAAAAGTTGTTTTTGTTTTAGCCATTAAACCTTTGGTTACATGTATGCTTCTAAGCAGGGTGCTGTGACAAATAGGGGAAAACGGTTCGTTGCGTGTCATCCTCAAAATGCGCTTCTGCAAAGAACGCGATGCGCTCGTAAAGTAACAATATACTAAAAAAAACGGGTATGGCATAGCACATTTGCCATCATTCTCGTTATTCACTCAAACATCTCTTCAAATGAAAAAAATCCTGTTTTTGGGTATGGTTATGATCCTGCCATCCCTAACGTTTGCCCAATTCAGCATCGGTATCAAAGGAGGGGTGAACCTTTCGAAATTTTCCATGGGTGATTTTGTAACCACCCGATTGAACGCCAATGGAACTCCTCAGGTAAATGTCAGCGGCCAGGTTGTTCGGGATAACCTGAAAGAAAGTTTTGACAGCAAAACGGGTTGGGCCTACGGTATCTATACGCGTTTCGGGAAAAACATCTACATCCAGCCCGAATTGCTGGTGTCGTCGAAGGGCGGATCATTTGAGATTGTTCGGGATATAAACGGACAGCCTACCTCAGAGACGGTTTCGATCCGGACGACCAATTTTGATGTACCCATTCTGCTGGGATTAAAAGGTGGACCAATTCGGGTGGTGGCCGGTCCTATTGTTTCGTTTCGCATCAGCGACGATCAGAACCTGCGCGAAGCCCTGCAGGATTACACTTCTGGTAGCTTGAACAACGCTCTGGCGCAGGCCACCTATGGGTATCAGCTCGGGGTGGGGCTGGACCTGGGTCGTTTTGGTATCGATGTCCGCCGGGAGGGTGGGTTGTCAGATATCTCGGCGGTTAATCTTGGAACTGATTCCGGGTCGGAGCGATTCAGTCAGCGCCTAAAATCATGGCAGGTAACGCTGGCCATGCGTTTGTTTTAGAAGAGTCTCTAGGAATTATACCATTTCAAGCTCCGGTTTTCAAAGAATGAAAGCTGGAGCTTTTTTTATGAAGCCGTTGCGCAGGTGGTATTTATTCGCGATCAACCAGAAACTGGACGTTTCCAGGAGCTTGAATACGGTAACGGCAGTAAGAACGCAGAAAGCCCTATACCTTATAATTGACCACATCCGGGCAGCGTATGCAGACAGGCGGCCAAAAAACCGAGAGGTGGTAAAAAAACATGCCGTTGTCATGTCCCGGTGGGAGCCGACAACGGCTGTTCTGCTCAACTAACCCAAAATAAACCGTATAAGTAGTAATAATTTAGTTGAAAAGCGACTGCATGAAGAAATTTAGCCGTTGGCTGATTTCTTTCATTCGGCGCCGTGAGATTGTTACCTCCTGACCGTCAGTCAAGCGAACGATGCGCTCTGTCGCAAAAACATTGAATTGAACGTAAGCCAGGTTGATAATGGTCGATTTGTGAATCCGAAGGAACATCGACTGATCCAGCATATGTTCAAACGCTTTCAGGGTTTTCGAAACCAGATAGCGTTTTTTATCGCGTGTCGTGATGAACGTGTAGTTTCCTTCTCCGTGCAGACTAACCACGTCATCAACCGAGATCATGATGTTGCGGTTCAGGTAAGGCAAGGCAATGCGGTTTGCGTTACGCTGGTGCGTCCGGGGAAACAGTGGTTGTAAGGTTGAAGTAGAAGGATATGCTAGCGTTTCCATAGCGATTATGCGATTAGAGTTTTAATGGAATGTTGTTGTTGTTACTGACATGACAAAACTACTCCAATTCGCCGTTCGCTAAGAAAGAAGGCTTGACATATAGTGGTCTAACGTGTTCGTTAAACGGCTATATATCAAGCCTTTATGGTGATTTTGCAAAAATACTTTCCGTATATCTCCTTGACCGATTACGTATTTCTACGTATTGAAAGCTCACGTAAACTTCACGTCAACTACGGAATAAAAACAGTTACTGTTGGGGAGTGAAATTTCGAATACGGTCGACAAAGTTTTGGGCCCGCCGACGCGAGATTTTTACTTGTTGACCATCATTCAATTCCAATTCGCCTTCTTTCTTCACATAAAACCGACGCACGTATCCCAAATTAACGATGCAGGATTTGTGGACGCGCACAAATGCTTCGCCTTCCAACAATTCTTCGTATTCTTTCAAGGTACGCGATACTAACATGCGGGTGCCATCTTTCAGGAAAAAATTCGTGTAATTACCGGAGCCTTCTAACCGAACAATTTCTTCCAAAGAGATGGTACGTTTCCGGTCATAAAAGGGAATGAGTAACTTCTGGGCAATTGAGGAGGTGGACTTTTTTTCCACACTTTTGGGGAATTTTGTGGACACTTGGTCGAAAATGTTTTCCTTCAGGATGGATTCCATAGTAGATTGAGTAAGAGAGTGTAACAATGGACACGATTGATTATGAACAGGTTATCTTCGATCTGGCGTTTTTTTTAGCCGATTCCCCAAGTCACCTGTTGTCAATACCGTGCCCAACAACCGTACCGGGAGATTGTGGAAGTAGGTTTACAACAGCTTTAACGAGGCACAGAATTTTGGTTATCTTTGCATCAATTGGATACAACACGTATGCTGGATAAAGTCAAAGAGATACATCAGGAGATTGAACAAAGCCAGATTCAATCGAAAGATCAGTTGGAGCAGTTTCGGCTTCGGTATATTGGCCGAAAAGGAGTCATCACCGAACTGTTCGAGCAACTGAAACAAGTGCCGCAGGAAAACCGCCGGGCGGTGGGGCAGGAGCTAAATCAGTTGAAAGATTTTGCCCAGCAGCGGTTTAAAGAGTCCAGTGTATCGCTGGAAAATAGCGTGGCCGAGGCTGTGGAAGCGCCCGTCGACCTGACATTGCCCGTGGTGCCCGCCCAATACGGCACGCTGCACCCGCTCAATATTGTCCGCCAACAGATTATCCGGGTTTTTGAACGGATTGGGTTTAGCGTGGCCGATGGTCCCGAGATCGAATCCGATTGGTATAACTTTGGAGCGCTCAATTTCCCGGCCAACCATCCGGCGCGCGATATGCAGGATACGTTCTTCGTTGCTAAACAAAGCGAAGGCGCCCCCGCCGATCAGCTCCTGCGGACGCATACATCGAATGTGCAAATCCGTTTGATGGAACATCAGCGCAACAATACGGAATTTCGGCCGATCCGGGCGATTATGCCGGGGCGTGTTTACCGCAATGAAGCTATTTCGGCCCGTGCTCACTGCATGTTCCACCAGGTTGAGGGGTTGTACGTGGATAAAAACGTCGGGTTTAAAGATTTGAAGGATACGCTTTATCATTTCGTGAAAGAGATGTTTGCCAAAGACGTAAAAATCCGCTTTCGGCCGTCTTATTTCCCGTTTACCGAACCCAGTGCCGAAATTGATATTTCCTGCCAGATTTGTCATGGCAAGGGGTGTAATATCTGTAAATACAGCGGATGGGTTGAAATCGCCGGTTCGGGCATGGTTGATCCTAACGTCTTACTCAATTGCGGAGTCGATCCGGAGAAATACACCGGTTATGCATTCGGGATGGGCGTCGAACGGATCACGCAGCTGCGCTATGGGGTGAATGATTTACGGCTTTATACCGAAAACGACGTTCGGTTTCTCCGGCAGTTTCAGGGAGCGTAATATAATAGGAGTGAGTGAAAAGCAATCGGCGAAAGAAAACGTCGATTGTTGACGGCAACCAATTTCTTTCCTCAATTTGTTGCTCTTCGCTCACTTCTTTCCTTTTCTCTTCTTTTATTTGTCTAAAATTTTAGCCTGATTTAGACTTCTCACGTCTTACTTCCTTTTTTTGTCTAACTTTATCATTCATATTGTATTCGTCAGCTTCGTGTTTGCGGATGTGGTTTACGTGTTGATGTTTAGTTCCATGCAATAGTGTGTTTATGAATTTATTAGTCGAACTGAAAGAGAGCTTAACCGATGTAGTGGTTTCACGCGCGGCCTATTATGTGGACGAAAGTCCGGAGAAAACCCGGATTGCCCTCGAAGGGCTTGTTCATACGGTAGTGGCCGGTTTGATGAAACGGACGACCACGGAAATCGGGGTGAATCAACTATATAGTTCAGTTCAGAAGGGGAAGTTTGATGGTAATTTGGTGGCGTCGTTTCCGGAACTGCTCCGCGATTCTGAGCAAACGAATCGGCTGGCTGAAATGGGAAGCAACAGCATCAGTCATTTGCTTCCTGCCATGAAAAGCGCCATCGGGCTGGCCATATCCGGGTATGCCAATATCAAAAACTCGGCAGCCATTACGTTGCTGGGGTTGGTAACACCCTTGGTGTTGGGAACATTGAACCGCTTGGTCGGCGAAAAAAAACTGGATGCCGATAGCCTGGCCACTATGCTGGCTGAACAGCGTGATCATCTCGTTGAACTGACTCCCGAGCGGTTGCTGGACCGCATTGCCGAAGGATTAAACATTCAGCAGTTATTGGCAGTGGGCGTTACACCCGCCAAGCGAACGGGTTTTGCCGAACGTGCCCCTGTGCCGGAACGGCATCAACGGTTTGCTACAGAACCAGAAGACGAGGGCAATGGCTCGCTGGTCAAATGGGGGATTGGAACGTTGGTAGTGGTCGCATTGGCTGGCGCGGGTTATTACATCTGGAACAACACCCAATCGTATTCATCGGCGAACGAAGAACAAGTGTTGTCGACCGAGTTTGTGGATTCAACGGCCGTATCTTCTTCTGATTCAGCCAGGCGGCAATTAGCCACGGTTTCCCGAACGGATTCGGCAGGAAAAGCCGCTCTGCCCGGCACTACGGGAGTGGTATCAACCACAGCCTTAGCCGCCTACTTAACCAATGCGCAGGCTCCGGCGGGAAAGAGTTTCAGAATACCGTCGCTGGATTTCGAGCCGGGTACGGATCGGCTTAAACCAGCTGGAACCGCTACGGTGGAGGAATTGGTGACTTTGATGAAGAATAACCCCACTACCCAAATTCGGCTGGTTGGATACGCGAATGACGCTGTGCCTCCAATGGGCAATAGGGCGCTGTCCATCAACCGGGTAGTGGCCATAAAAAATCACCTTATCAAATCGGGAATTAACTACATTCGTGTTGATGCCATCGGTCTCGGTACTGGTATTAAACCCGGAGATTCGACCGCCGTTGGCAAGCCGCGATTGAAACAGATCGACGTTAAGGTCGTTGTAAAGTAAGCCGATACGAATGAACGCAGCGCGTTGAGAATGATAAGGCCGCCTTATCATTCTCAACGCGCTGCGTTGTTAGGCCACAAAGAAATTTTTTCCAACATCTCCCATTTCCGGTTGTTAGCAGACAAGCAGGGCTTTTACCTGTCATTTCAACGACTAACTAACAAAGACGGCATGGAAGCACAAACGGAAAAGACGGCTTTGGTTACCGGAGCAACAAGCGGCATTGGTCGCGAGCTGGCAAATTTGTTTGCAAAAGATGGGTATAATCTAGTGCTGGTAGCGCGTAACAGCGACAGCCTTGCTCAAATTGCCGAAGAGTATGAGCAGCAATTTGGCATTAAAGCAACCGCCATCGCCAAAGATCTCATTGATCCGAAAGCACCGACAGAAATCTACGATGAAACCAGACGCCAAGGGATTCGGGTTGATGTACTGGTCAACAACGCCGGGATGGGCGAATACGGCCTGTTTGCCAACGAATCTGATCTGCAAAAAGAACTGACCATCATCCAGGTCAACGCCACGGCTCTGGTACACCTGACCAAACTTTTCCTGAAAGACATGGTAGAGCGCAATGAAGGTAAAATCCTGATGCTAGCGTCTATTGCATCGGTTATGCCCAATCCGCTCATGGCTGTTTACGGCGCTACCAAAGCATTTATTCTGTCATTCACCGAAGCAGTGCAAAATGAACTGAAAAACACCAATGTAACGGTGACAGCCTTATTGCCCGGCGCTACCAAAACCGACTTTTTTACCAAGGCCGGTGCGGAAGGTACGCGGGCGCACCAAATGGCCCAACAAACCGATCCGGCCAAAGTGGCCCGGGATGGCTACGATGCGCTCATGAGGGGGAAGGAAAAAGTGGTTTCCGGTTTCATGAACAAAGCCCAAGTGGCCGTGTCCAATTTAGTGCCGGACGATTTCCTGGCCGGAACAATGCGAAAACAGATGGAGCGGCCCGCATCGCCCAACTCAGAACAAGAATCGCCCGAGCCAGCCCTACTGGTCACCGCCATCGCCGTCGGAGTTGTGGCCGCAACCACCCTGTTGTGGGCATTGGGCGGCCTGAACCGAAATGGAAACAGAACCACAACCTCACTTCGTCACCAGGCAAAATCCGCCGGAAACTCCCTGCTGGATTCGTTATCCCTGAATTAATACTTGCGAATAAAAAGCCGCCTTCGGGCGGCTTTTCGTATCTTTCATGAAATCAGTCAGATCATTATGAAGAATTCATTGTTTTGGCGTATTGGTACGGCCGTGCTGGTGGTGGGGAGCATTATTTATACATCAACGGCCACCGCCCGGTCGGATAAAATGCCGAACAAAAGAAAGCGGGAAGAGGACGAAATCGAAAGAGATAATGTCCTGCCCGAATACCGTCGTGTTTTTGACGAAAATCCCCTTGTACCGGCGGGTTGGACATTTGCCTCTGTTTGGTCAACCATTTACACGGGAACCACAGCGTATGCCATTCACCAGGCGTTGCCTGCGCAGGTGAGCAATCCACGATACCGGCGAGCTATGCCCTGGCTGGCGCTCAGCTACGTGCTAAATGCCGCATTCGGACGGTTTTTTGCCGATAGCCGGATGGAAAGCATGATTGGTTCTGACCTGGTAACCAAAGCAAGTTTGCCGGTGGCTTTGATGATTCATCGGGAGTTAGAGATTGGTAAAACAAGGGTTCGGGCTCCGGAAAAGTACCTGCGGATTCCGTTCAGCCTGTATGCGGGCTGGCTCACGACCGCATCGGTGGTTGGAACGCCAAATCTACTGTTCAATCTGAGGCTCTGGCAACCGAATCCACAACGTGACACCCCGGTTTTTGTTGGTGTTTTGGGCGCAACGGCCGGAGCGGCCTATGTCGTGGCCCGACGGCTGAATGATCCGTATTATTTGCTGCCGTTCGTAGCCGGTTTTGCCGGAATTGCGACCAAGCAGCAGGGCAAAAACGACGCCATTGCACTCACGGCTGCCCTTTGCTCGGCTACGATTGCGGGGGTGCTCGTGAAATGGCTGCCCCGTGGAAAATTCCGATCTCTGACGCTTGACATGGAGGAGATTCAGCCTGATGATGAAACGAATGAGAGCTGGTGGGAAGACGAAAGCCCCAACCAGGAAACGGAGTCGTATTCGTATACATCCATCTAATGGAAGCCGCTGAAGGCAAGGATTGTTCCAGCCTTTAGCGGCAGATATACTTAAATAACTTTTGCTTGTTTGTAACACCCGGGTTGCCCGTGCGCTGTAGAAGCAGCGACGCTTCCGTGGGCAACTCGTTCGTGTATCGGTAAACCGCCGTGAAGCTGTAACCCGCATCCTTGTATTGAATCGGATTATTGACGCTTAAATAATGACTCTTGTCCGTCAGGGAAGAGATAAGTGGAATGAGCTGAAAAGCGAGTTGATTGGCGAATGGTGAATTTTGGGAGTCGTATTTGTACTCCGCCAGTAATCTTTCCGCCTGGTTATTGGCCATGTAATACACTTTTGATACATTGCTCGCACCGTCATATTCCATGCGTTTGACGTAATTACGCACTCCTCTTGGGTCAGTGACCGTTACCTTAACAAGACGGTTCTGATCATCAAAATCAGGTGTAGCGGTGACGATTTGTCCAGTAGCACCGGCCTGGATACGTACCAATCGCCCTCTCTCATCGTATGTGACGGTATGTTCTTCGGCACCCAGGTTTTCAGCTTGTGAAGTTCCCGCCGAGAACTTCGTGATTTTACCGGTTGCATCGTAGGTGAACGAAAACAGGCTAAAGGAAGACATGGTGATGGCCGAGACCCGGTTCTCAGTATTATACTGGACCGTTGCCGAACCGGAATCATAATAAAAATCAGGAACCTCGCTAATCAGACAAATATCAGCTTCGGGGTCCGGTTTATTGTTTTCGTTGTCGCCACAGCCCGGTAACAGCAAAACCGCCAGCCAAAAAGGAAACCTTGTTCGATCTTTCATGAGCAGAACAGAGTGGATTGAACTTGAAAATGGCACATTGGATGGTTTATTCATAACTAAAATTGGCTCACTTCGTTTGAGACGGAATTAAAATGAGCCGCAATAGCTTGAAAGTAGCCTTTGCAGCGAGCCGAAGACACAAATTATCGGTCAAAATGGCAATGGGTTAGCGGCAATTTTAGCGAAATACGGCCATTATGACCGGAAAATACAACTGGTCTGTCGTTTGTGGATAAGCAAGAGTCGAACAACAAGAAACATTAAAATAGATACAGAATAACCCACAACCATGAACTTAAATTCATACACCATTAAAGCGCAGGAGGTCATTCAACAGGCCGCCCAAATAGCGCAGGGCAATCAGCAGCAAACCGTCGAAACCGGGCACGTGCTGAAAGCCATTCTGGACGGTGACCCGAACACAATGGGTTTTTTGTCCAAAAAGACGGGGGTTAACTCGAGCCGACTGACGATGGCTTTGGATGCAATTGTAAATACGTATCCCAAAGTGTCGGGCGGAACGCAGGGAACTGCTAATATTTACCTCGGAAATGATCTGAACGCGGCTTTGCAGCGGGCCACAGGTATGCTGAAAGAGTTTGGCGATGAATACATTAGTATTGAGCTGATTCTTTTAGGTTTAGCTGGTGGTAAAGACTCGGTTGCCAACCTGCTAAAAGATGTCGGTTTTACCGAAAAGGTTTTGAAAGAAGCCATCAAAGAATTGCGTGGAAACAATAACCCCGTGAAAGATCAAAATGCGGAAGCGAAATACCGTTCGCTCGAGCGGTATAGCAAAAACCTGAACGAACTGGCTGAGAAAGGGAAAATTGATCCCGTGATTGGCCGGGATGAAGAAATCCGCCGGGTACTGCAAATCCTGAGTCGTCGGACCAAAAACAACCCGATGCTGATTGGCGAACCGGGGGTCGGAAAAACGGCTATTGTGGAAGGGCTGGCCCAGCGAATCGTACAGGGTGACGTCCCCGAAAACCTGAAATCCAAAACTATCGTATCGCTCGATATGGGGTTGCTCATAGCGGGTGCCAAATACAAAGGTGAGTTTGAAGAACGCCTGAAAGCAGTGATCAAGGAAGTGACGGACTCCGAAGGAGAAATCGTGCTCTTCATTGATGAAATTCACACCTTGATTGGTGCGGGGGCTGGCGGGGGGGATAGCGCTATGGATGCTGCCAACCTGCTGAAACCGGCATTGGCCCGTGGCGAACTCCATGCCATCGGCGCAACAACGCTGAATGAATACCAGAAGTACATTGAAAAAGATAAGGCACTTGAACGCCGTTTCCAGACGGTACTGGTGGATGAACCGGATGTAAAAGATGCCATTTCAATTCTTCGCGGAATTAAAGAAAAATACGAGCTGCACCACGGCGTTCGGATCAAGGACGATGCGGTCATTGCCGCTGTTGAACTGTCCAATCGGTACATCTCCGACCGGTTTTTGCCCGATAAAGCCATTGACCTGATGGACGAAGCTGCGGCCAAAATGCGGCTTGAAATTGATTCGGTGCCCGAAGAGCTGGATGAGCTGAACCGTCGGATCATGCAGTTGGAGATTGAACGGGAAGCCATTCGACGCGAGGCTGATCGCGACAAGGAGAGTGCCCTGAACCGCCAGATTGAAGACCTGAACGAACAGCGGAACAGCCTGAAGGCGCGTTGGGAAGTTGAGAAAGAATCGGTCAATGAGGTCCGGACGCTGAAAGAACAACTAGACCAGCTGAAATCGGAAGCCGAACAGGCCGAACGTGCCGGAGAATATGGCAAAGTAGCCGAAATTCGTTACGGACGTTTGCCCGAGATGCAGCAGCGGCTGGACGAACTGGTGAAGAACGAAGGCGATGGACAATCGTTGTTGCAGGAAGAAGTAACCGCCGACGATATTGCCGAAGTTGTGGCCAAATGGACGGGCATCCCGGTCAGCCGGATGATGGAATCGGAGCGCGAGAAACTGCTGCATCTGGAAGACGAACTGGCCAAACGTGTGGCGGGGCAGGAGGAAGCCATTCAGGTGGTGGCCGACGCCGTGCGCCGGAGCCGCGCCGGTATGCAGGACCCTAAGAGACCTATTGGATCGTTCATTTTCCTGGGTACAACGGGCGTGGGTAAAACCGAGCTGGCGAAGGCCCTGGCCGATTATTTATTCAATGATGAGAACTCGCTGGTCCGGATCGATATGTCGGAGTTTCAGGAGCGTCACGCCGTGAGCCGTTTGATTGGAGCTCCTCCGGGCTATGTCGGTTACGATGAAGGCGGTCAGTTGACGGAGGCCGTGCGTCGGAAACCGTACAGCGTGGTTCTGCTGGATGAGATTGAAAAGGCTCACCCCGACGTGTTTAACATTCTGTTGCAGGTGCTGGACGACGGGCGGTTGACGGATAGCAAAGGCCGGGTGGCAAACTTCAAGAATACAATCGTTATCATGACCTCGAACATCGGTAGCCATATCATTCGGGAACGGTTTGCGAAGATGGAGGATTGGAACCGGGAGCAGGTCATCGACGATACCAAAGATGAGGTATTCGAATTGTTGAAACAGACGCTGCGCCCCGAATTTCTGAACCGAATCGATGAACTGGTGATGTTCCAGCCGCTGACCAAACGTGAAATTCGCAAGATTGTCAGCCTGCAGTTCAAACACATTCAGGATCGGTTGTCGGAGCAGGGAATCACCATTGAAGCGGATCAGGAAGTGCTCGATAAGCTGGCCGGGGAAGGTTTCGATCCGCAGTTTGGAGCTCGTCCGCTGAAACGCTTGATGCAACGGCGGATTCTGAACACGCTGTCGAAAGAGATCCTATCGGGTCGGGTGCAGAAAAATGCCATCATCGGCATGATGCTGAACGAAACCGAGGATGGAAAAGAGGATATCATCTTCTACAACCTCGATAAAGTGATTCCGGAACTGGACTAAAATGAATATCAACGAAGAAAGCCGGGTTACTCCTCAGAAGTGACCTGGCTTTTTTATGGTTATGCCTTACCCGCTTTGATGATGTCGTCGCCTTCCAGCACGTTGGTAGGGTAGCTATTTTTCGTGACGTAAAGCATGGCCCGGGCCAATTCCTCCATTCGACAAAACCCTTTGGAATACAGCGCCCGACCCAGCGGAAAAAGCCAGGCGATGAAAGTATAATAGCGGTGGGCGTTTTTCAGCCCGTCGAAAGGTTTGATAAAACCGGGCCGAAGAGCGTATACCTGCCGGAAAGGAAGTTTCATCAGGTCGTTTTCTGTTTTGCCTTTTACGCGCGCCCAGGCCAAACGTCCTTTCTCGGAGCTGTCGGTGCCGCCCCCGGAAACATAGCAGAACGTCATGTCTGGATTCAGACGACTGAGTGTTTGGGCTACGTGCATCGTTAAGGTATAAGTCAGCCGGTAATAGTCTTGCTGTGACATACCAACCGATGAAACACCCAGACAGAAATAGCAGGCGTTATAGCCGCTTAACTGGTTTTCGATGGGCGAAAGATTGAAGAAATCGCTGTGAATGATTTCTTTCAGCTTGGGGTGAGCAACTCCGCAGGGTTTGCGGTTGATGACCAATACGGTTTCGACATCGGGGCGGTTTAGGCATATCTGCATAACCCCTTCGCCCACCATGCCGGTGGCACCAGTAATAATGACTCGCAATGCCGGTTCATTCATCGGGTTTCGGGATTTGCCAGCATAGTCCAGACTAAATCAAAAGCCTGCTGGATCAATGCCTGCTGTTCGGATTCCGTTGATTTATGGGTCAGGATGTAATGATACGTTCCGGTGATATGGCTATTCCATAACGTTCCAATCAGTTCAGCTGGCAATGGTTTGAGCCAATTTTGCTGAAGGCTTTCTTCCAGGAGCTGCCGGTGCAGGTGATCCTGTCGTTCGCGGTTTTCGGAAGAAACCAGGTTCAGGTGGGGTGAGAAATGAAACTGCTGGATAAAATAATATTCATCCGGATGCTTCACCGCCCAGCGAACCGATTCGACAAACAGGGTTTGTAGTCTTCCTTGTGCCCCGTTGGCTTGGCCAAGTTGGGTGGACAAATCAGTGTTCTGCTCTTCTTTTATCCGGTTGTACAACGCAACCACCAGCTCATCTTTCGTTTTGAAGTAATGAAAAAGCGTTCCATTCGACACCCCGGCTTCGGCTGCAATGCGGCTGGTGGGTGTTCCGTGGAAACCGTAGGTCACAAAAAGGGATAGGGCTGTCGCTAAAATTCGGTCCGATTTTTCCACATCAAGATTGACTAATCACGCTGTGAATGTAAAGGTATACGCAGGACCAATATGATCAAACCCGTCGGATCACCAGCTTGTAGGCAACATACAAAGCGGTTTTCCGACGGGTCAAAACGGTTTTATCCGTTAGGCCGTTGCTTCGGCAATGGTTTCTTTGGCTTTTGCCACGACCTCTTTAGCGGTTGAAATGGCATCTTTAACACTATTCAGACCACCTACGAGCGCATCTTTTACATCTTCGTAGACGTCATCTGCGTTGGATTTCAGCCTGTTGGCACGATACCGGTATCGTGCTTTCGTAAAATCATTGCTGTTGTTGTAAGCAAGTGCCAGAGCGGCTCCGGCCAGCACAACCGTAGCGAGTCCCAGGCCCCAGGCCCAGGCTGCTTTGTTGTTTTTTTCTTCGGTCGTGGCCTGATCTTTGGGCTCCATGTTTTTTCGCATCATACCCGCCACGGCTTCCTGGGGCGCTACGTACGCCAGTACTTCATAGGCTTTATTACCCAAACCGCCCGGCACCACCTTGGACGCTCCTTTCATCAGGGCATTGTACGCATCTTTCGCAACCACCGCCGGATCGTCGAGGTTTTCGGTGACTTTGGTGTGGGTTGCCCCCGCTTTATTGAAGAAATCGGTGTCCGTGGCATTTGGCAACAAAGCCGTCACGCTGACATTCGTATCCTTCAACTCATTGATCAGCGATTGCGTAAGGTTATAAATATAAGCTTTGGTAGCCGCATAAACGGCCATCAGCGGCATAGGCGTAATGGAAACCAGCGAAGCAAGGTTCAGGATTTTTCCCTCGTTCCGCTCCACCATATCCTTCAGAAAAAGCTTCGTCATGAGCGTGGTAGTCAGGACGTTCAGGTGAATGAGGGCCTTCTCTTTTTCCCAGTCGGTATCGGTTGCAAAATTCCCGTACAGACCAACACCGGCATCGTTGACGAGCACATCAATAGAAATATTTTTATCGTTTACCTGCTGATAAACATCTCGGGCCGCATCCTCTTCAGACAAATCTTTGGTAATCACGGTCGTTTCGACACCAAAATCATCCCAGAAACGGCCACCGAGTTCGTTGAGTTTGTCGGTGCTCCGGGCAACCAGAACGAGATTATAACCGTCTTTAGCAAATAGTTTGGCTAGTTCCTGACCAATTCCACTGGAAGCGCCCGTGATAAGTGCTGTTTTGCTTTTCTGTGTGTTCATAATATATGCCTTGGTTGATTGCTTAAAATCTAACTGCTTAGCGGGTTAGATGGTTAGAAAAATTACTGCTTATCGCAAAAAATCTCCTAATGCCTTCAGAAAGGCCTGTGGCTCCTGAATGTGCGGAATATGTCCAATACCAGCCAATTCGACTAGTTTTCCGGAGGGAATCTTTTGGACGGTTTTCTTTCCTAGTTCGGGATACTGGCCATGTTGGGCTTGTTGAGCTTTGGGCAGCAGTGCTTTGCCAACTACCGTACGGTCTTCCTGTCCGATAATGAGCAATGTAGGCGGTTTCAGGTTGCCAAATTCGTAACAAACCGGTTGCTCATAAATCATGAGGTAGGTTACGGCATTGGCCCAGGCAATGGCATTGAAGTCGGATGAATTCAGGTCGCTGGCCTGCACACGAACAAGCTCTTCGTAGGCCGGTTTCCAAACCGGGTAGTAGCTCTTCTGGTAGTGGCGGTACGATTCGAGTGTGGCCGATTTTTCTTTCTGGAATTGCTGCTCGATGGTCTGGTAAGGCACAAATGTTTTATAATCCTCCAGACCAATCGGATTTTCCAGGATCAGTTTTTCGACGGTTTCCGGATACATCAGGGCGAACCGGGTGCCCAGCATACCGCCCATCGAATGCGCTAAAACCGTCACTTTCTGAATACCCAGTGTATCCAGCAGCTTCTGGGTATTGGCTGCCAGCCGGTGAAAACTATAGTGAATGTCGGGATGTGACGATTGGCCCCAGCCGATCTGGTCGGGGATAATGGCCCGGTAGCCGTTTTGGGTGAGCCACTGGATGACGCTTTTCCAGTAAAATCCGTTGAAATTTTTGCCGTGTAATAACAAAACTGTTTTGCCATTCGGTTGGGCCGGTTTTACGTCCATATAGGCCATCTGCACAGATTTCGATTCAATCGTAAGCGGCAGAAAGTGCACCGGATAAGGGTAAGCAATAGCTGTAGATTGAGCAGCTGTGGGGGAAAGGGTCAGGCTGAAAAAGAGACCAACGAGAAGACACGGAACGATTCGCATGGTTCGGGAAATTTCTTTACCCAGAGCAACCCGCCAGCGGGGCGGTTGTTCAGGAGGAAAGCACTTTTTCGACGGTATTGCCCAGTGATTATTGCTGGTTGGGATTGGCCTTCAGGAAAACCTTGGTTTCCGTGTAGCAGTTATTAAGAAAGGATCGAACCAATCAGCTTATGAAAACGGCCACGGAACAACCCGAGAAAATACAGGATCTTTTTACGCCTGAAGAGCTTTTTTATCAGCTCCCGCCGGAAGAACTCATCCAGCAGACGCTGGATCTGGGACAGGGCGAACTGGCGGATACCGGAGCGCTGGTGGTGAAAACGGGCGAATTTACCGGGCGGGCACCGGATGATAAATTCATTGTGAAAGACAGCCTGACCGAAAAAAGCGTTGACTGGAACAACGTGAATCACCCTATTGAAGAGAAATATTTTGATCTTCTTTTTGAAAAAGTCTGCGATTATTTCGAAGGCAAAAAAGTGTGGGTGCGGGATTGCCTGGCCTGTGCCGATGAGGAATACGCGATGACTATCCGCACCATTACGGAAACGCCCTGGGCGAGCCTGTTTTGCTATAATCTTTTTATTCGGCCGGAAGCTGAATTTTCGATGGATAAAAAAACAGACTGGCTAATCTTGCAGGCCTCTGGTTTTGAGGCTGATCCGGAAATCGATGGCACCCGCCAGGGCAACTTTTCAATTGTCAATTTCTCAAAACGCATTATCCTGATTGGAGGATCGGCCTACACCGGCGAGATCAAGAAAGGAATTTTCTCGGTGCTGAACTACCTGCTTCCTCACGAGGAAAACGTGTTGAGTATGCACTGCTCAGCTAATATCGGAGCGAAAGGGGATACCGCGATCTTTTTTGGGCTCAGCGGAACGGGCAAAACCACGCTCAGTACGGATCCGGACCGCAAACTAATTGGCGACGATGAGCACGGCTGGTCGGAGCGGGGTATTTTCAATATCGAAGGCGGTTGTTATGCCAAATGTATTGATCTGGACCCCGAAAACGAACCGGGCATTTACAAAGCCATCAAGAAGGGCGCGTTGGTTGAAAATGCGGTATTTTTTCCTAATACCAAAACCATCAATTACGAAGACCGCTCGATTACCGAAAACACCCGGGTGTCGTACCCCATTTTTTTTATTGATCATTATGCCGATCCGTCGGTGGGGCCGACGCCTGCTAACCTCTTTTTTCTCACCTTCGATGCCTACGGAATTCTGCCGCCTATCTCGAAGTTAACGTCGGAACAGGCCATGTACTATTTTATTTCGGGTTATACTGCCCGGATTGCTGGTACGGAGGAAGGGGTTGAAGAACCACAAAGCACGTTCAGTGCCTGCTTTGGAGCTCCCTTCATGCCGCTGCATCCGCTGGCGTATGCTCAGTTGCTGCGTGAAAAAATTGAGCAGTCCAATGTAAACGTCTGGATGATCAACACGGGCTGGACGGGAGGCCCGTATGGAATTGGCGAGCGAATCAAGCTGCCTTATACGCGAGCCATGATCAATGCGGCCCTGTCTGGAAAGCTGGGTGACAATGAATTTGAAACACTCCCAGTTTTTGACTTGCAGATTCCAACGGCGTGTGAAGGCGTTCCGGCCGAAATCCTGAATCCGGTTTGGGAAGACCGTGACCAATACATGGCCAGGGCCAAGGCGCTTCAGAAAGAATTTGAAGACAACTACAAGCAGTACAACGATTTTTCTAAAGCTGCTTAATGAAATACCGGGCCGGTCGATAGCCTCGTCTAGACTATTGACCATTCAGCCCGGTATTTTTACCGCTAAAGTACTATGTATAGCAAGGTACCTTATGTTTTTGATAACTTTGAGTCATCAATCCGCCGAAAAGGCAGTAAACGACAAAACAGAACAATCCTTAAACAACAAATCTCATGAAAACGCTACTTGCTTCCGCTTTGCTTGCTTTTACGTTAACGACTTCAGTTGCATTTGCCACCGACAACAACGAAAAGAAGGAAGCCAAATCCACCTTTCAATCGGCAGTGTACCCCATGATTAACAGCATGAAAGTAGGGGTCAATGTCAGTAAAGCGAAAGACAGCAAAGTCGATATTCGGTTGGTTAACAGTGACGGTTATACGCTGGCAACCAAAAAAGTAGGGAAAGGCAGCGAAACCGTCAGCCTCCGATTCGATATGAACCAACTGGAAGATGGGGTTTATAAAGTCGAAATATCAGACGGCGGATACACGGAAGTGAAAACCGTGACCCTGCAAACCAAGGCTCCCGTTGTAGCGGCCACTCGCCTGGTGAGTATGAACTGACAACAGGAAAATTTATTAGGTAGAAATCCAGCTTTTCAGGCTGGATTTTTGTTTTTTAGCGGCATAATTGTTGCTATAATTTATTAATAATTTCGTTATTTCGACAGTCGAGTTGATACCATCTCTCAGCGTTGCTAGATAAATATTACTGAACTTCTTCTAAGTGATAGGAGGATTGGTGGCATATGCATTGTGAATTGTCAGATTTTCGATGTTTCCAACGTGTAAATAATGGCAAATTAGAGTTCAGTTAATTTTTGTCAACCTAGTTATGTCTTCAATTGAAAACCTCGAACGCCAACTCGCCCTTGAACAGGCAGCACGTCGGCAGGTTGAGGCTATACTGGAAGAGAAATCCAGACAACTTACTGAGGCTAATGAGCAACTGCATCTTCTGCACGAGCAGATGGAAGAGCAGATTGAAGAGTTGCAGAAAAGCGAGAAGCAGTACCGTCACGTCGTTGAATCCGTACAGGACATTATTTTCAAAACGTCTATTGACGGTTTTTTCACGTTTGTCAATCCCGTTGTCGAACAGAGCCTTGGGTATACCGAGGAAGACATTATTGGGCTGAATTTCATCAATTTGATTTTACCAGCCTGGCGGTCTACGCTCATCGAGTTTTATCAAACGATGATCCAAACCCGGAAACCGAGTACCTACATCGAATTCCCGGTCAAGGCCAAAAATGGGCATACCGTTTGGATTGGGCAAACCGTGCGATTGATCGAGGGAGACGGAACCGGGCCGGAGCTGGTGGCAGTGGCCCGTGACATTACGCAACGGGTCATTGATCAGGATGCGTTTCGGTCCACTCAGGCCCGCCTGACATCGCTCATTTCCAATCTGCAAGCGGGCGTACTGGTTGAAGATGAAAACCGTAAGGTTATAATAGCCAATCAGTTGTATTGCGATCTGTTCAACGTGCCTTTCTCGCCCGAAGAATTGATCGGCATGGATTACGTACAGCTCACCAGGCCTCCGAAAGATTTATTTGTCAATCCCCAGCAGTTCATCAATACACTGGACGAAGAACGTCGTCGGCAGTATGCCGTTACGAGTGAGGTTGTTAAGCTGGTAGACGGTCGGACGCTGGAGCGAACTGCCATTCCTATCTTTCTGGAAGGCCAGTACCGGGGGCACCTTTGGCAGTATACGGACATAACCGAAAAATTTGAGGCTGAAGAGCTGATTCGGAAAAGTGAAGAGAAATACCGGGGTATCATGAACCGGATGGAACTTGGTCTGATCGAAGTTGATAATAATCAGGTTATTAAGCGCGCTTACGACCGGTTTTGCCAGATGGTCGGATACCGCGAAGATGAACTCATCGGGCAGCGGGCGGATAAATTGCTGGTGCCGGAAGAGTTCAATGAGTTTTTGAAGAAACAGCAGCATTTCAGGCGTGAAGGAGGGGCAAGTTCTTACGAATTGCGACTGAAACGGAAAGATGGATCACCCCTTTGGGTCATTATCAGCGGAGCCCCTATTGTCGATGAAGACGGCAATGTTAGCGGGTCGATGGGTATTCATTACGACATTACTGAGCGCAAACAACTTGAACAGGAGCTGGCCCAGGCCAAGCAGGTGGCCGAAGATGCCCGCCATACGGAAAAGCAGTTTCTGGCCAATATGAGCCATGAAATCCGGACTCCGCTCAATGCCATCCTGGGCTTCTCGAACCTGCTCGATTCGACGGCGCTTAGTTCGGAGCAAAAAGAATTTGTGGATTATATCCGGACGGCGGGCAAAAATCTGTTAACGATCGTCAACGATATTCTTGACATCTCAAAAATTGAGGCAGGGATGCTTCCGCTGGAAAGTATCCCATTCAGTATTACGTCGTTGGTCGATTCGATCCGGACGATGCTTGACTCGACAGCCTCCGATAAAAGCCTCTACCTTACGGTCGTCACCGACCCCGATTTGCCACCTGTGGTGCTGGGTGATCCCACTCGACTCACGCAGATTCTGCTAAATTTGCTCAGTAATGCCATCAAGTTTACGAAGCAGGGGGGCGTGACGGTGCTCATTGAAAACCGCGAACAGGGGGATGAATTCGCCCAAATTCGGTTCACAGTTGAGGATACGGGAATCGGAATGGAGAAAGAAATTCTACCCCATATTTTTGAACGTTTCCGGCAGGCCAGTGATTTTACTACCCGTTATTACGGCGGTACCGGGCTGGGGTTGAATATCGTTAAATCCCTGGCCGAAATGCAGGGGGGCTGGGTAAACGTTGAAAGTAATTTGGGGGAAGGGTCAACCTTCACACTCGAAATACCGTATAAACTGGCACCGCATCAGGCCGATCATGAGATTGAGCTGGAGGTCGATAAGTCTACTGCCGAAGCGCGGGAAGTGAGCATTCTGGTGGTAGAAGACAACGTGATGAATCAAAAGCTGGCGCTTCAGGTGTTAAGTCGCCTGGGCTACACGGCGCAGGTGGCTGAAAACGGCCAGAAAGCCCTGGATCTGCTCCAAAAGGAGTCGGTGGATTTGATTCTGATGGATATTCAAATGCCCGTCATGGATGGCTACACAACGACATACCATATCCGAAACACGCTCAAAAATGCCGTGCCCGTTATTGCAATGACCGCCCACGCCCTGGCGAATGAACGGGAACAATGTTTGCAGGCCGGAATGAACGATTTCATTCCTAAGCCGTTTCAGATTGATGAATTACAGCGCATCATGCGCAAATATTTACCGACAGTGCCGACCAAACTACCGACTCAAAAACCGTATATGTTACCAAAGCCTAGTTTCACTGTTGAACCGCTTCTCGATGCCGTAGGAAATGATATGACTTTTGCGGGCGAAATGATGACACTTTTTCTGCACCAGACGCCGAGCGAAATTCAGCAGTTGCGCCAATGTCTGGAGGAAGGTGATTTGGCCGCCATCAAACGCCTGATCCATACTCAGAAAGCCGTTATTCAGACCTTTGGACTGAACGAAGCCGCTCGACTCATTATGAACACAGAAGCGCTGATTGCGGAGAAAAAACCGATGTCTGAAATCGTCCCCCTGGTTGAACAATATATTCTGGTACTGGAATCGGAGCTGCCGGCTATTCGGGCGGTTCTGGAGGCCAACCCGGACCGATGACGGCCGGTCTTTATCGGGTTTTCGTCAGCCAACTAGCGGCTGGTTAAGCTTTTGTGGGGCTTGACCAGCCGTTTTAAATGTCGCTGGGTCTGTACAGACTCAATTGGTTTTTCAGTTGCTTAATCTCATCCTGGAGCGATTCAATTTTGTACAACAGGTGATGAATTGCATCAATGCCGTCCAGGTTGATGTTTAAATCGTAATAAAGAGTGGCAAACTTCTCGATGGACTGTAGCTGGTGAATTGGAATACACCGCTGCTCTTCTACCACACTAAGTTCGATCAAACCGTATTCCTCCAGCGAATGAACGAAGGTTTCTTCAATAGTATATTTCAGACAATAGTCTTCTACAAGGATCATATCTTCCGGTACCATAATGCTGCGATTTATAAGTGCGACAACTCCTGGAATAACTCTTTCTGTTTTTCGGTTAAGCCGGTGGGAATCCTGACGGAGTAGGTGACGTACAAGTCTCCGAATTTGCCGTCCTGTTTGTAAACCGGAAATCCTTTGCCTTTTAACCGGACTTTGGTGTTATTCTGGGTTTCCGGACTGACTTTTAGTTTAACTTTTCCGCTTAGTGTATCAATCGTAAGCTCTCCGCCCAGCACCGCCGTGTATAAATCCAGATCAACGGTCAGGTAAAGATCATCATTTAACCGCTTGAAAACCGGGTCATCCGCCACGACAAACGTGATGAATAGATCACCCGGAGGGCCGCCATTGGCGCCCGGCCCACCCTGGCCACGGAGCTTAATAACCTGCCCATTCGCAATACCCGCCGGAACAGTGATGCGGATGTTTTTGCCGTTCACATTCAGCGTGTGCTGGTGCGTTTGGTAAGCTTCTTGCAGGGTTATGTGCAGTTCTGAGGTGTAGTCCTGCCCGCGAAACTGCGCTTGTCGACCTCCCCGGCCCCGGGCCGATTCACCAAAAAACGACTCGAAAAAATCGGAGAAATCCGTACCTGAATAAGCATCGCCCGAATAGGATTGCCCGCCCTGCTGGGTTGATGGCCCGGATCGACGGGCCTGTTCAAACTGATCCGCATGTTGCCAATGCTCGCCGTACTGATCGTATTTCTGACGCTTTTCTGGATCACTCAATACTTCATTGGCTTCGTTAATCTGCTGGAATTTGGCATTGGCTTCCTTGTCGTTAGGGTTTAAATCCGGATGATACTTCCGGGCCAGTTTCCGATACGCTTTTTTAATATCCTCGGTAGAAGCACCCTTGTCGATGCCGAGCGTTTGGTAATAATCAATAAATGCCATGACAGTGTACGGTATAAGATGCTGAAGAGAGCGGCATTGACTTTAACCTACTGGAACTTCCCTCTCGCCGATTTGTTTAAGCGGTTTTCGGCTTTTACGGGCCAAGCTCGCCTTCCTAAAATTACAAATTATCCACTTTGCACAACCGTTACTTTCCGGTTTTCGATCGTCTAAACAGGCAGATTCTGAAAAACCGTCCGGCGTGTGTTTTACCCGTCGGCTAACGTATGAAGAAAGTTCTGTCGGTTGTTCGTGATTATTTTGGCGCTTCCCAGCAAGAGGCCCGGGGGCTGCTCGCCCTGTTGTTCGTATCGGTTTTTTTGCTGGTCCTGCCCTTACTGTACCGGCTGTGGGTTCCTGATGCCGTTCCTGATACGACCCAAACGGATCAACGTCAGTTGGATAGCCTGGTTGCGCTGCTGGAAGCCGACCCGCGTGAACCGAAAGCGTATGAGCAACGTCCGGGGCGTTATCAAAATGAAGTTGAACCGAAAAAGGTGGAGCGGTTTTCGTTTGATCCCAATACGATCGATTCCGAAAGCTGGCAGCGTTTGGGAGCACCCCGCTGGCTGGCCGACCGCATTGTGCGCTACCGATCCAAAGGAGGACGGTTTCGGAAGAAAGAGGATCTGCTGAAGATTTATGATTTTTCGCCCGACTTATACGCTGATCTGGAGCCGTTTATCCAGCTGAATGAAACCAGTCGTCCTTCTCAATGGGAGGGTAGTCAACGGGAGCGAACGGTTCACCGGCCCTTTCCGGTTGACCAACCCGCAACCACCCACGAACGTTCTTTGCCGGATCGGTCGTACAAAACCGTGTTGAAACCGTTTGATATCAATACCGCCGACACGACGGAACTGAAAAAACTGCGCGGCATTGGATCAAAGCTGGCGCTCCGGATCGTGAAATTTCGGGATGCCCTCGGCGGGTTTGTTTCCGTTGATCAATACCGGGAGGTTTTTGGCCTTGATTCGCTGGCGCTCTCGGAACTAACAGCTTATGGGAAATTGGTGTCACCGGCCAAAAAAATAGCGGTAAATACCGCTACTGTGGAAGGACTTGATCAACACGTTTATTTATCCAGAAAGCAGGCCCAGGTTATTGTCAACTATCGAACCCAGCACGGGGCTTATACGTCACCCGAATCGTTACGCAATATTCGGGTTCTGGATGCGTCAACCCTGGAAAAGTTGACACCTTACCTGGAATTTTGAGCCTGGTCAGAAGTTCGGCTTAAGCATATATTTTGAATAAAAATCATCGATTGCCTTCACGGCTTCATCGGGGGTGTCAACCACCGAAAATAGTTTCATATCGCCGGGACTGATGTTTTTTTCCTGCTCCAGCATCACGTCTTCAATCCAACTGACCAGCCCCTGCCAGAATGACTTGCCAACCAGCACAATCGGGAAACGAGCAATTTTTTTGGTCTGAATCAACGTGAGTGATTCAAACAATTCATCCAGCGTACCGAAACCGCCCGGTAAGGCAATAAAGCCCTGCGCGTATTTAACGAACATAACTTTCCGGACGAAGAAGAAATCAAAATTGATGTTTTTATCCGGGTCGATGTAAATGTTACTTTCCTGCTCAAATGGAAGGTGAATGTTCAATCCAACTGATTTTCCGCCCTGTTCAAAAGCGCCTTTGTTTCCGGCCTCCATAATGCCGGGCCCACCGCCAGTGATGACGCCGTAGCCGTTTTTGACCAGCTTAGCGGCAATTTCTTCGGCCATCTGGTAATACGGGTGATCGGGTTTGGTGCGGGCCGATCCAAAAATCGACACACAAGGCCCAATTTTAGCGAGTTTATCAAATCCTTCGACAAACTCAGCCATCACTTTAAAAATGACCCAGGAATCGGCAATTTTTATTTCGTTCCAGTTTCGGTCTTGAAAAGCTTCTTTGATGCGCTGTTCGTCCGGTGTCAGCAGCAATTCGTCCCGTTTGGGAAGATCTTTTTGAATTTGGGAAACGTCCTGAGTTTCTGATCGTTGTACTGTTTTTTCTGCGTCCATATAGTAACTGTTCTGTGCGGGAGCTGGGGAGACTGCTCACTTGAAAATTGGCCCTGAAACGGCTGCTCACGTCTGAATTTTCAAATTCGCCAATGCTCCGAATTCCCTGATGGTGGGGTATTTTTATGAGTTTGTTCGTGGCAGTAAGCTGGTAATTTCGAACGGCTTTTGCAAAATTTAGAGTATGAATTGCGTTGATGCTGCTTGTTTGAGTGTTTACTTTGTTTCGAATTTGTCATTCAGCTGTCGAATTCAGCTCTTTCAACGAACTGGTAAGCCGCTGTTGGCAGAACCGGAAAATAATAACGCATAATCTAATTTTTAGTTTCAATTCTCAATAAAAATCCCATGAAACCCTCCATTGCCGTTGGTGCCGATCATGCCGGCTTTGCGTACAAACAGGAAATTGTTGCCTGGTTGGAAAAAGAAGGTTATCCAACGAAAGATTTTGGCACGTATACCGAATCCTCCGCTGACTACCCGGATTTCGCGCATCCTGTGGCGATGGCCGTTGAAGCCAAACAGTTTGACTGGGGTATTCTGGTTTGTGGCAGCGGGAATGGCGTAGCCATTACGGCGAACAAACACCAGGGTATTCGGGCCGCACTTTGCTGGCTACCCGAACTGGCCGAACTGGCCCGGCAGCACAACAATGCCAACATTCTTTGCCTTCCGGAGCGCTATATTTCGGCGGAAGAAGCGCTGGAATGTGTGAAACGGTTTCTGGCGACGGAATTTGAAGGAGGACGTCACCAGACGCGGGTGGGCAAAATCAGTTGCTGATAGACTCCTCTTTTCGGCGGTAGACTCCCTCCAGTTCAGTTTTTTCGTACAGAGAGGCTAGCGAGGGAGCCCGTTGGAAAAGCTTTTTGATAACGTTTTCTTTATCAATGATAAACTGGGGCGGGTCTTTGCGAAAATGATCGTAAATGCTAATGATGCTTTCGTAATTGTCGAGATTTCGAAGGTCGTATTTAGCCAGATCCCAGTTGAGGTACGGCGTGGCAGCCTGGTTGTTTCGGTAAGCACTGATATCTTCGCCAATCACCAGGATTTTCTGGTTTTGAATGTGCCGATCCACGGGAGAAGACTTTACCTGTAAGGCACTCAACCGGCCAACTTCCCAATTGCGAACCAGCGGCAAGGCACCTTGATACAGAATCAATAGGATAAAGACGAAGACGCCCATAAAGATGATTTCCGCAATCCATTCCCGCCGGATTCCCTGAAAATAATAGCTGGCAAAAAAGGCCAGGGCGGGCACAAAGCTGATGAATAGCATGGGAGCCAGAAACGGCATCAGTCCGACCGAAATAAGCGCGGTTAAGGTCCAGATCATCATAATTTGCTGACACCGTTGCTGAAAGTTGACATACCGGGCGGTTTGGCGGAACAAACTCAGTAAACCGAGCGTCCCCATCGCAAAGGGCAGAAACAGGGACGCCAGTAGGGTTTGAAAATCGGTCAGGTCATACTGACGAACCCGAAAAACCGACGACAGCAAATTGCGGTTGAAATCGTCCAGGCTGTCGGCCAGGTAATAGTACAGAACCGTCAACAGAATGGGAAAGGCAAATCCGAACACGAGCAGCGAATGTTGCCGGAAACTCGCCCCGGTAAAAAGCAATAGAGCCATCAGTGCCCAGATGATGAACAGGGCTGACGGCAAATAAAAAAGGGCTGCAAGGCTGATGTAAAAACCGATCTCAAAAACTTCGTCGGTGGCACCCCGCCGGTCCATCTGCTTAACAAGCGTTCCGAAGGCCAGCAACAGAAAGGTAGTCGACAGTAAAACCGGCGACAACGTACTGCAATCGAACGACATGTTCAGAAACAGAGCATAAACCAGCCCTGGAATCCAGTTGCGATCCGGGTAAATATCGCGCACGTTCATCATCCAGTTGAAGTAAAACACCTGAAAAGCCGCTACCGCCGTGCCCGCCAGGTGGTAAGCCAGATGCGACCGGCCGACGGTTAGGTCAATCAGCCAGTAGACCAGGGCCGACAACGGACTGATGCTGTCCCAGATATCGCGGTACAGCAAATTTCCGTTCCGCATCTGTTCTCCCACCAGCATCCAGTTTAATTCCGGAATCAGCAGGGGAGGTGGCGAGAGCAACAACGGCAAACGGATCAGAAGCAGCAAAAGCAGCAGACCGACGATTTGGAGCGTAGAATTAACCCGAAAAAAACTTAACAATTGATTACTTGTTTTACCGTATGTACCCGGGAATGGAGCGACGAAATTAACGCTTTAGGTGAAAGAAGTCGAATAAAAGGCGGATATTTGCGGGAGTAAACAAGGAATAATGGACAACAAATCATGGACGATCCGCACGGTTTTGCTGGCTGTGATTCGTGTTGCTGTTCATCATTCACTGTTAATGGATTATTATTTTTTCAGAGTATGGAATCGAAACGACAGCAGAAAGTAGCGAGGTTGGTACAGAAAGATCTGAGCGAAATCTTTCAGCGTGATAGTCGGCACCTGTTCAATGGGGCCTTTATTACCGTCACCAACGTGCGGGTATCGCCCGACCTGAGCATTGCGCGGGTATACCTGAGCTTTCTGGCTACCCCGAATAAAGAATCGCTGCTGGAGTTGATTAAAGAACGAGGCAAGTCCATTCGTCAGCAACTGGGCGACCGCGTGCGTCATCAGCTTCGGATTATTCCGGAACTGCACTTTTTTATCGACGATACCGCCGAGTACGCGGCCAAAATGGATGCGCTGTTCGCCAATCTGGAAATTCCACCGGCACCGGAAGGTGAGGAGGAGGATTGACGGTTTTTCGGGTGAGCCCTCATTGGGTTTGTTAGGCAGAAGACATCCGGAACGGTGTAACAAGCGCGATAAAACCGAATACCTTAGATTGCTATTTTGGCTTACTGATCATGAATCTTCCCCTCTGGATTGCCCGACGGTATTTTTTCTCGAAGCGCAAACGTAGTTTCATCAATCTGATTTCATTGGTGTCAATGCTGGGCGTGGGGGTAGGAACGATGGCGCTGGTGGTGGTGCTATCGGTTTTTAACGGAATGGGGGAGTTGAATCGAATGATTTTCAAGACCTTTGAAGCCGACCTGACCATTGCCCCGGCCCAGGGGAAACGCCTGACGGTTTCGCCCGCGTTGCTGCAAAAAATCCGGAAAAGTGGAGAGGTGAACCTGATTACCCAGGTGATTGAAGATAACGCCCTGGCGCGTTACCGCGATGGCCAGACGGTGGTCAAACTGAAAGGAATCGACAATTCGTACCTGCAACGGCGGCAGTTGGATACGGCTTTGGTAGAGGGGCGGTTGCGTTTGCAGGAAGACGGGGTGAACTACGCATTGGTTGCCGAAGGTGTGCGTAACGCGCTGCTGATCTCGCCCGAAGACCCACTGACGCTGTTGGAGCTCTGGTACCCACAAAACCGCAAATCCTATACGGTTTTGTCGGCCGACGCCTTTAACCGGGCCGATTTCGCGGTGTCCGGTGTTTTTTTTATCGAGGATAATTTCAACGATTACGTGCTGGCTCCGTTAAGCGTGGTGCGCGATTTGGTTGGCTATCAACAAAATCAGTTATCTTCGTTGGAGCTGCAAGTCAAACCGGAGGCCGATATTGCGTTGCTGAAAGAGTCCCTGCAAAAACAGCTGGGCAAGTCGGTCGTGATCATGGACCGGGATGACCTGAATCCGGATTTGTTTCGGGCCATTCGGGTTGAAAAACTATTTGTAACCGTAACGCTGGGCTTTCTGGTGCTGGTGGCGTCGATCAACATCTTTTTTTCGTTGTCGATGCTGGCGATTGAAAAAAAGGATGATGTGGCTATTCTGTACGCGATGGGAGCATCGCCTTCGCTGGTTCGGCGTATTTTTATTTTTGAAGGGTCAATTGTGGCCTTCATTGGCGCCATCGTCGGCTTGATTCTTGGCATTGGGTTGTGTCTGGTGCAGCAACGGTTTGGGTTGGTATCGATGGGCATTGAAAGCTCACTGATTGACGCTTATCCGGTCAAACTCCAGGCCAATGACCTGATTGTTACTACCCTGATCGTAATCGTGGTAACCATTGTTGTTTCGTGGTTCCCGGCCCAAAAAGCGGCTGCCGTTTCGAAAGCCGTTGATAGTGTGCAGTAACGGATTGGGACGTGACGGACTAAAAAACGAATTGCGTCGTTTTGAACAAGGCAAAGTAACTAACAGTATGTTTAAAATTTTCCGAGATAGTATTCTCCTTCTTCTTCTTTTGGTCAGTAGTGACTGGGCGTTGGGGCAAACAAACCGCGCTGTCGATACTGAAAAAAAAGCAACTTCGCTATCCGTCAACGGTCCTTACAACCCGAGCCGAACCCGTCATCATGATTTGCTGCACACGCGGCTTGATCTGAATTTCGACTGGATCCGGCAGTGGGTGCACGGGGTGGCCCGATTGCGGTTTAAACCGCATTTTTACCCGCAAAATACGCTGGATGTTGACGCCAAGGGCTTTGATATCAAAGGCGTGTTTCTGCTCGATACGCTGAAATCCGGAGAGACGGTTTTCGACACGTTGAATTATACTTACAACGACCGGCAGAAAATCCATATTCTGCTGCCGCGGACTTACACCCGCGCGGATACCTTCGACATTCAGATTGTGTATACGGCCAAACCGAACGAACGTCCGCTGGGGGGGAGTGCGGCTATTTCGCAGGATAAGGGATTGTATTTTATCAACCACGACGGGGCCGAGCCGAATAAACCGCAGCAAATCTGGACGCAGGGCGAAACGGAGGCCAATTCGTGCTGGTTTCCGACCATCGATTCCCCGAACGAAAAAATGACGCAGGAAATTTACCTGACCGTCAACAACAAATTTCGGACGCTTTCCAACGGAACACTGATAGCATCTACCCTGAATCAGGACAGTACCCGCACCGATCACTGGCGGCAGTCGCTGCCCCATGCGCCGTACCTGGCGATGGTCGCAGTGGGCGATTTTGCGTATGTAAAGGACTCCCTCCCCGCTACCGACCAGCGGGGAGCGTTGGAGGTCAGTTATTTCGTTGAACCCGCTTACGAACCGTCGGCCCGGGCTATTTTTGGCCGTACCCCCGCAATGGTCGAGTTTTTTGAGAAAAAATTTGGCGTTCCGTATGTTTGGGAGAAATACAGCCAGATTGCTGTGCGCGATTTTGTGACCGGAGCTATGGAAAATACCTCCGCCACGGTTCACGGCGAAACCGTGCAGATGGATGAGCGCCAACTGGTAGATGGCAATTCCGATGATGTGATTGCCCACGAATTGTCGCACCACTGGTTTGGCAATCTGGTAACGGCGGAATCGTGGGCCAACCTGCCGCTAAATGAAGCCTTTGCGACTTACGCAGAATACCTCTGGCGGGAGCATAAGGAAGGGGTCTATTCCGCTGATATGCACGGGTTGGACGATCTGAACCAGTACATTGCCGAGTCGGAAACCAAGCAGGAACCACTGATCCGGTATCATTATACCGATCGGGAGCAGATGTTTGACAGTCATTCTTACGCCAAAGGGGGGCGGGTGCTACACCAGCTTCGCCGGATCGTGGGCGACGATGCCTTTTTTGAATCGCTCTCCGTTTACCTGAAACGGAACCGTTTTAAAACCGCTGAATTAAGTGATTTGCGTGAAGCTTTTGAAGAAGTGACCGGGGAAGATCTAAACTGGTTCTTCAATCAATGGTTTTTGAAGCCGGGCCATGCCGTGATCAAGGTCGAGAAAGAATTTCGCCCGGGTGGTGTTCAGCTAACGGTTTTGCAGCAGCAGGATTCAACCCGAACGCCGATCTACCGCTTACCGGTGAAGGTTGATGTGTGGGTGAAAGGCCAGAAAAAAAGTTACGATGTCGTGATCGATAAAGCCAAGCAAGTGCTGAACTTTTCGGTGGAACAACGGCCGGATTTAATTGTGTTTGATGCCGACCACCGGATCGTCGGAACGGTGGAGCAGGACAAAAACAAACCGGAACTGGTTTTTCAGTATTACCACACGGATAATTATGCGGACAAATACGAATCGATTACCCGCCTGGAGGATAAGAGCAATTTGCTTGATTCGACGGTTCGGCACATGATGATGGCCGCGATGAATGATAAGTTTTGGAAGATTCGTCAGGTGGCAGTCGGAAACTTCGCGGAATATGATGGATACGAATTTTCGGAAGTCGAGCGGATCGTACAAAGCAAAGCCCGCAACGATGCCAAATCATTGGTGCGGCAGGAAGCGATCAACACCCTGGCGTCGTATGCCGACAATGTAAACGATCCTTTGTTCCGGGAAGCGCTGAACGACTCGTCGTACGCTGTCGTATCGTCTGCCCTGGATTCGTATTTGTTAGGAAAACCGGGGGACGCCAGCGAGATTGCCGCCCGGTTTGAAAATGTGCCGAATGGAGAGATTGTCACGGCGGTAGCCAATTACTACGCCAGTTCAAACGACACCAGCCGCTACTCTTGGTTCATTGGCAAAATGGCGACGATGAAATCCCAGGATTTGTACAACTTCCTGCAGGTTTTTGGGAAATTTCTTATCCGTTCCGGGGGGGATCTACAGCGACAGGCTATTCCGATGCTGGAGGTGATGGCCCGCACCAGCCCAGCGTATTTCGTGCGGTTTGGCGCGTATCAGGTGCTGGGCTTGTTGCAGGACATTGAAGGTGTCAAATCCATGCGCAAAGACATTCGTCTGAGCGAACGCGATCCGAAGCTAAAGGAAATGTACGAGCAATTCAAAGATTTTTAACCCATTCGTAAAACCAAATCCAGTTAACAACCCTATGATGAAATCTGTTTTTAGTGCACTCTTTTTTGCCATTTTTAGCCTGACTATGGCGTTGGCGGGTCCGATCGACGGAAAGTGGGCGGGAACACTCGCCGACA
This sequence comes from Larkinella harenae, assembly GCF_054780515.1. Taxonomy (NCBI): domain Bacteria; kingdom Pseudomonadati; phylum Bacteroidota; class Cytophagia; order Cytophagales; family Spirosomataceae; genus Larkinella; species Larkinella harenae. The sequence continues at coordinate 2,297,358 of NZ_BAAGWE010000001.1, forward strand.
ATTACAACCTGGTGCTGGATCTGAAAGCGGAAGGCGACAAGCTAACGGGTACGATCGGCAATGCAAACAATTCTATGCCAATTAGCGATGGAAAAGTAGACGGTAATGCCTTTTCGTTTAAAACCGAATACCAAGGCAATACACTGCCCGTTAAAGGCCGGATAGAAGGTGAAAAAATGTACCTGTCAGTTGACTATAACGGTACGGAAGTAACGGGAACCTTTACGAAGCAGGGTGGTTCTGCCAGTACCAGCACAGCCGACCGGAAAATGAAACCCGAAGATACCGAAGTTTGGAGTCCCGTGCCGAAAGTCATTACGCCGGGCAAAACGCCATCCGATGCTCCTTCCGATGCAGTCGTTTTGTTTGATGGAAAAAACCTGGACCAATGGGTGTCGGTGAAAGACAAATCGCCGGCCCAATGGACGGTAAAAAACGGGGTGTTAACCGTGAACAAAGCCGTCGGAAACATCGAAACCAAACGTTCATTCAAAAATTATCAGCTTCATATCGAGTGGAAGATTCCGGAAAAAATCACGCTGAACGGACAGAGTCGAGGAAACAGCGGTATTTTTCTGGCATCGACCGGGCCGGGTGATGCAGGGTACGAATTGCAGGTACTGGATTCGTACGAAAACAAAACTTATTCGAACGGACAGGCCGGCAGTATTTATAAGCAGGCTATTCCGTTGGCAAATGCCAGCAAAAAACCGGGTGAATGGCAGGTGTACGACATTATTTGGACCGCTCCGACGTTTAACGCCGACGGTTCGGTGCAAACACCGGCCCACGTAACGGTTATCCACAACGGTGCGGTAGTTCAGAACAACTTCGAATTGAAAGGTGAGACGACTTACATCGGCCAGCCCCAGTACAAAAAATACGAGTCGGCACCGATCAAATTGCAGGCCCACGGCGATCCGAGCGAACCCATCAGCTTCCGGAACATCTGGGTGCGGGAATTGTGACACCGCAAAAGTCATCATGCAGTCCGAAAATCGACAAAAAAACGCCCGGCTCGCCGGGCGTTTTTTTGCGAAAACCAACCCCGATCAGAAACCAGAAACCGCACGAAGGTTGTTATCCAGTTGTACAATTGCCGGGATTTGTGTTTCTTGACGGTATAGTCCGTTATTCTTCTCTCAATGACAAAACCACAAAAGAAGCTCTTTTTGCTGGATGCGATGGCGTTGATTTACCGCGCCCATTTTGCATTCAGCAAAGCCCCCCGCATTACCTCGCGGGGGCTGAATACCAGTTGCGTTTTTGGTTTCACCAATGCGCTGCTGGAAATTCTTCAGAAGGAAAAACCGACCCATATCGGGGTTGCGTTCGATAGCAGTAAAAAAACGTTCCGGCACGAAACCTTTGTGGAGTACAAAGCCAACCGCCAGGCAATGCCGGAAGACATCAGCATTGCCATTCCGTACGTGAAAAGGTTGGTGGAAGCCATGAATATTCCGATTCTGATTCTGGACGGTTATGAAGCCGACGACATTATCGGAACCTTGGCCAAACGGGCGGCCAGGGCTGATTTTGAGGTGTTCATGATGACGCCGGATAAGGATTACGGCCAGTTGGTTGAAGAACATATCTACGTGTATCGTCCGGCCTTTATGGGAAAAGGTGCCGAAAAATTGGGCGTGAAAGAAGTGCTCGAGCGTTGGCAGATCAAGGAAATCAGTCAGGTTACCGATATGCTGGGCCTGATGGGCGATTCGGTCGATAACATTCCGGGTATTCCGGGGGTAGGTGAAAAAACCGCTCAGAAGTTGATTGCCGAATTCGGAACCGTTGAAAATCTGATTGCCAACGCAGGCCAGTTGAAAGGTAAGCTGAAGGAGAACGTAGTGCAGTTTGCCCAGCAGGGGCTACTCTCAAAGCAGCTGGCAACGATTCACCTGGATGTTCCGCTTGATTTTAACGAAAACGCCCTTTTACATACTGAGCCTGACAAGCCCAAATTGTCCGTATTACTCGACGAACTGGAATTCCGGCAATTGCGCCGTCGGCTGGTAGGTGATGACGAAGCGGAGCCTAATCCGTTCCCGGCTTCAGCCCGACCGGCTGCGAAGGGCCAGATGGATTTATTTGGGGATACCGTTTTGGCGCCGGCGGCTTTGCCCGGCGCCGAAAAACCGTCGGGAACGGCTGAACTGCCGTTTATCGATGACGCTCAATCAACGCGTAACGCGGCCATTTCAGCTTTTGAAAGTGGGGCAAGGCCAGCGGTTTTGCCAAATACGGCCGATATGCAGCCGGATTGGACCGAAACGGAAGCCGATGAGCGGGAGCACGAACCCCGCCGGACGATCCATTCCGTTGTGCATGATTACCGCTTGGTTGATACCGTCGAATTACGGAAAAGCCTGATTTTTTACCTGAACAAGCAGGAGACGATTTGCTTCGATTCCGAAACAACTTCGACGGATCCGGTAGAGGCTGATCTGGTCGGGTTGTCATTTGCGTACCGAAAGGGCGAAGCTTTTTACGTTCCCGTTCCGGCTGAGCGGGAAGCTGCGCAGGCGATTGTGGAAGAATTTCGCAGCGTATTTGAGAATCCCGCCATTATTAAAGTGGGCCAGAATCTCAAGTATGATATGCTGATGTTGAAAAAATACGGGGTCGAAGTGCAGGGTAAACTCTTCGATACGATGGTGGCGCATTACCTGATTGAGCCGGAGCAGCGGCACAATATGGACATCATGGCGATGACGCACCTGAATTATGAGCCCGTGCCCATCGAATCATTAATTGGTAAAAAGGGGCCAAAGCAGTTGTCGATGCGCGATGTGGAAGTCCAGAAAGTGGTGGAATATGCAGGTGAAGATGCCGACATTACCCTGCAGCTGAAAGAGAAGTTCGGGCCCGTTTTGGAGCAAAATGGCCATAATAAGCTATTCGACGAGGTAGAAATGCCCCTGGTGCGCGTGTTGAGCGAAATGGAACTGGGCGGGGTGAAGGTTGATATAAATGCCTTAAAGGAACTGTCGGCTACGCTGGAAACCGATATCCGACAGGTGCAAAGTGAAGTGTACGAATTGGCGGGTGGACCGTTCAATATTGGCTCCCCCAAGCAGTTGGGGGAAGTGCTGTTTGATAAATTAAAACTCGACAATAAGGCTAAAAAGACCAAAACCGGTCAGTATGCAACGGGCGAGGAGGTATTGACTGAACTGGAAGCGGACCACGAAATTGCCCGGAAAATTTTGGATTACCGTGAACTGGTAAAGCTGAAAAATACTTACGTCGATGCGCTTCCGTTGCTGATCAGCCCGCGCGACGGTCGGATTCACACCTCATTCAATCAGGCGGTGGCTGCCACGGGGCGACTAAGTTCGACGAATCCGAATTTGCAGAACATTCCAATCCGAACCCCCCGTGGGCGCGAGATTCGGAAGGCGTTTGTGCCACACAGTGATGAATTTCTGATTATGTCGGCCGATTATTCGCAGATCGAATTGCGGATCATGGCCGCTTTCAGCGGAGATCAGACCATGCTGGATGCCTTTAACAACGGCATCGATATTCATACCCAGACCGCCAGCAAGGTGTTTAAAGTGCCACTGGACGAGGTTGATTCAGATATGCGCCGGAAGGCCAAAATGGTGAACTTTGGGATAATCTACGGTATTTCGGCGTTTGGGTTATCCCGGCGTCTGCGGATTCCGCGCAAGGAAGCGGCTGAGATTATTCAGGAATATTTTGCTGGTTTTCCCGCCATCAAACAATACATGGATCAGGCTATCGAGAAAGCCAAGGAATGTGAATATGCCGAAACCATTCTGGGTCGGCGCCGGTATCTGCGAGACATCAACTCCCGGAACATGACCGACCGAAGCTTTGCAGAACGCAACGCCATCAATGCCCCCATTCAGGGTTCAGCAGCTGATATGATCAAGATCGCGATGATCAAAATCGACGAGTTTATTCGGGAGAATCGATTGAAATCACGAATGATCCTGACGGTTCATGACGAATTGGTGTTCGATGCGCACAAAGACGAGCTGGATGTGCTGAAAGAGAATGTGGCCCGACTGATGGCCAACGCGATTCCGCTGGCAGTCAAGATGGAAACGGGCATTGGCGTGGGCAACAACTGGCTGGATGCTCACTAAACCGTACGCTTGATCACAAAGAATTAACACGCTTTTTGGGAAGAAAAGCGTGTTTTTTTGTTAATATAGAATCACTAATCCCTCAAACAATGAAAAATATTCTGGTCCCTACCGATTTTACAGGCACTTCGGAGCTGGCCCTTGCCTGGGCAAAATTCCTGGCCAAGCAATACATTCAAGAAGGTTCGGAAACCACACTCGTGCTGGCGCACGTAACCCAGCCTTATATTCCGGATACGACTTTGCCCACGGGCGAAGTGGGCGCTGGCATTCTGGCTGCACAGGAAATGGAGGATGTGGGTGAACTGAATTTGCAGGAAATTGCCGATCAATTGGAGCGTGAAGGATTTAAAACCCGGATCGAAAGCCGTTTCGGATCCATCGACGGTGAAATTGTTGAGGTGGCCGAGGAACTGAAACCCGATCTGATCGTGATGGGCCGGAGCAATATTGATTCGTTTTTTGATTGGCTGGCCGGTAGTTCGGCGGCTGATGTCGCCATGACGGCCAGCTGCCCGGTATTAGTGGTACCGACGTTGGAGCATGGCCAAAGCCATCCGGTTCGGTTGGCAACAATCGCTTATGCTACCCAACTTGAATTTGATGAGAACCACATTTTGCGTCCAGTGGTAGAATTGGCGCGGAAATTTCAGGCGGCCCTGCGGCTCGTCAAAATCAAAGCCATGAACCAGCCGAATGTTTACGACGACCGGCAGTTTCTGGATCAGATAGAATTGGAATTTGGCCGGAATCGGTTTACGGAAGACGTTGTTAGCGCGGATAACGTAGCTGAAGGACTAACCAAATACATGCAGTCCAATCAGGTTGATTTGCTGGTAATGGCCACCCGTGAGCGGGATTTTCTGAGTAAGTTGCTGAATCCCAGTCTGACCAAGCGCATGGTCCTCAGTTCCGATATTCCGGTTCTGGTTTACCACGCGAAGGAAAATTACTGAGGCAGCCATCGGCGGTCCGTTTAGGTAAAATACTACTTATTTATTGATGAATGGGTTAACTTAGTCCGTATTACGAATTAATACGGACTAAATTCCGTGGTAGGTACGATGGCGAAACGCCGGTATAAGCATTCAGAAAAAAAAGTCGGCGCATCGCCAGGGTCTCTGATCTACGTGGGTCAGGAGATTGAATACAAAACCACCATTCGTCGGATCGACTACAACGAAGCCAGTTATACCGTCGAAACCATCAAACGGTTGGCTAATTGCCGAAAGCCCGAAGAAGAATCTAACCTGGTTTCCTGGCTGGACGTAGACGGGATTCACGAGCCTGCGGTGGTGGAGCGAATCGGGCAGCAGTACCAGTTGCATCCGCTGTTGCTCGAGGATGTTATGAATTCGCAGCAAAAACCGAAGGTAGAAGAATACGATGGCTCCTATCTGTTCGCTACGCTCAAAATGCTGTATTTTAAGCCGGAAATTCAGGAGCTGGAAGCGGAACACCTGAGTTTTGTGCTCGGTAAAAATTACTTGGTTTCGTTTCAGGAAGAACGAAAAGCCGATTTGTTTCAGCCAGTGCTGGACCGCATTCAGGCCTCGGCCGGAAAAACCCGGCGCAACGGACCGGACTACCTGCTGTATGCCCTGATGGATTTGGTGGTCGATCACTATTTTGTGGTACTGGACAATATTGGCGAAAAACTCGAAATTCTCGAAAATAGTATCATTCAGCAGGTTGCGGGGCAGCAAACGCTCACCCGTTTGTATACGTTAAAGCGCGAACTGACGCTGATGCGTAAGTCGGTCTGGCCCGTTCGGGAGATGATTAATCGCCTGTTGCTGGAAGAAAGCGACCTGATTCGTCCTTCGACTATCCCTTTTTTACGCGATCTGTACGATCACGTTATACAGGTTCTTGACAGCCTTGATTCCTACCGTGAACTCGCCACGGGCCTGCTGGACGTCTATCTTTCGACCCTCAGCAACCGGATGAACGCGGTTATGAAAACGCTGACCATTTTTTCCGCTATTTTTATGCCGCTAACGTTCATCGTCGGCGTTTACGGAATGAACTTCGACAACATGCCGGAGCTACATACCCAAAACGGTTATTATGCCGTTTGGGGTGTTATGGCCGTTCTGACGGTTTTGATGATTATTTATTTTCGGCGCCGAAGGTGGTTTTAAGGGAACGGTTTTAGCTCCAGTGAACTTCACGCTCACACGCTGAAAACCGTGCACCATTTTTTCTTATCTATGACAATTCAGGGTTTTGATATCAATACCACGGATGTATATCCGCTGACGGACAGCCGGCAGGTGGGTGTAGCAACGCAGGCCGGACCGGCGCAAGCTGTTTTTTTTGCCATCCAGGGCGAGCACCATGACGGCCACCAATTTATCTCCGAAGTGTACCGTAAAAATGTGCGTCAGTTTGTGGTTGAAACCGCTGCCCTGACGCCCGCGCTCCAGCATGAGCTGGCCCAATTGCCCGACGCCCGAATCTGGGAAGTACGGAGCAGCTTACGGACGTTGCAGGAGTGGGCCGCCGAACACCGCAACCAGTTTGATATCCCCGTTGTTGGGATTACCGGCAGCAATGGCAAAACCATCATAAAGGAATGGCTGGCGCAGGTGCTGGCTCCCGATTTTCGAATTCAGAAAAGCCCCAAAAGCTATAATTCACAGTTGGGGGTTCCGTTGTCGGTCTGGCCGCTGAACGAGCAACACACACTGGGTATTTTTGAGGCTGGGGTGTCGAAACCAGATGAAATGCAGGCGTTGCAGTCGATTATCCGGCCAACGGTCGGGATTTTTACCAATATTGGCTCGGCGCATGATGAAGGTTTTAGGAGCAAGAAGCAGAAAGTGGCGGAGAAATTACGATTATTTCGGCAGGCTCAAACGCTGATTTACCGAAAGTCGTACACCGAAATTGATGAGGAAATCCATTTATTGCTAAAAGCCGTCAATCCGGCCATCCGGCTGATTGGATGGGACGTTGATCGGCCCGCCGATGTAGTGGTTTCTTATTTTCAACGGTCTGGTGGGACGCAAATCGAGGTAGAGTGGCAAGGAAAGCCATACAAGGTTACCCTGCCGTTTTCTGACTTGGCCTCCCTCGAAAATGCGACGCACGTTTTGCTGGCTTCACTAGTGCTGGGCGTGACGGACGAAACCGTTCTGCAGGATCGTTTTGCGCGTTTAAGACCCGTATCCATGCGTCTGGAATTGAAAGAAGGTGTTCAGCGCAACCTGCTGATCGACGATTCGTATAATAACGACCTGGCTGGGTTGTCGATAGCGCTTGATTTTCTGAATCAGCAGGATGCATCGCGGCAAAAAGTGCTGGTGCTGTCAGACCTGCTCGAAACGGGTATGAAACCGGATGAGTTATACCCAATCATTGCCCGGCTGATTGCCGAGAAGGGAGTAGGGCAGTTGATTGGCGTTGGACCGGAAATAGGCCGTTATCAGGCTGGTTTTACGGTAAACAGCCGTTTTTTTTCCGATACAAGTGCCCTGCTGGAATCCGGTTGCTTAAACCAATTCGTGGATTCGGTAATTCTGGTAAAAGGGGCCCGGCGGTTTTCGTTTGAAACCATCATCAATCGTTTCATTCAGAAATCGCACCGCACGGTGTTGGAAATCAACCTGGATGCGATTACTAATAACCTGAATTTTTATCGGAATAAAGTCGGTTCGCAAACCAAAATCATGGCGATGGTCAAGGCGTTTGCGTACGGGAGCGGCAGCGCCGAAGTGGCTGCTTTGTTGCAATTTCACCGGGTCGATTACCTGGCCGTGGCGTATGCCGATGAAGGGGTTTCGCTGCGGGAAAATGGAATTCGACTGCCCATTATGGTCATGAATTCTACGCCACAGGCCTTTCAGCAATTAGTTGATCATCAGCTGGAACCAGAGATTTACAGTTTCCGGATTCTGGATGAATGGGTACAGTTTCTGGGCATGCAGAAAACGGTTTCGAGCCTTCCATCCATTCACCTGAAGCTCGATACTGGCATGCATCGGCTCGGCTTTTTGCCATCGGAAATACCGGCACTGACAGAAGCCCTAAAGGCCAATCCGCAGCTGCGGGTTGCCTCGGTTTTTAGTCACCTGGTCGGTTCCGACGAAGCGGAGCACACACCTTTTTCGCACGAACAATACCGGCGGTTTATGACGGGGGCCGCCCAGTTGGAGCAGCAGTTGGGGTATCGACCGTTGCGGCATCTCTTAAATTCGGCAGGCATCGTACGATTACCCGAATTCAAACTGGACATGGTTCGGCTCGGCATTGGGCTCTATGGGGTGGAATCAAGCAAGCTGGAAACCCAGCATGTGCAAACCGTCGGTACGTTGAAAACGGTAATTAGTCAAATCAAAGACCTCAAAGCGGGCGAAACCGTCGGGTATAGTCGCCGGGGCATTTTGACGCATGACGCACGAATTGCTACGCTCGCTATCGGTTACGCAGACGGATACGATCGGCGGCTGGGAAACGGTGTTGGACAGGTGTGGGTGAACGGGATGCTGTGCCCAACCGTTGGCAGTGTCTGTATGGATATGACGATGGTTGATGTGACGAAAACCTCGGCGCGGGAAGGGGACGAAGTAGAGTTGTTTGGCGCTCAGATTCCGATTGTCGAGCTGGCGGCCCGGATGGGTACCATTCCGTACGAAATTCTGACCGGCGTTAGCGAACGGGTCAAGCGGGTGTTTTTCCGGGAATGACAAAAGAAAGCCCGCCAACCGGAATCCGACTGACGGGCCTCATCTGTCCCCACAAACCGCTCTCACAGGGTTCTTCCGAGTAGGCAGCCCCCAGGGCTTACCCAACTCATTCTCAAGATTTAAGGGGTTAGACAACAGATCGATGATGTTTCGTCCTGTTTGAAAAATGTGGGCTTTTTTCGCGATCTGATCCCTTCCTTCTCAACGTACTTATTTTGGTAACTTGGCTCTGGCTGCTTCCAGGGCCAGTTTTTTAGTTTCAAAATCTTTCACCGAACTTTCCTGATCGGATTTGTTCGTTTCGGTGTCACGCTGTAACTGCTCCAGTTCACGGGTGTTATCGTCCATTTTCTTGAGCAGCGTATCTTTCTCTTTTTTGTTGCGCTCAATGTCGCGGACCAGCTTGTCGCCCTGTTTTACCAGCTTATCCTGTTTCTTCTGCGCTTCGTTGAATGCATCCTCGGCCTGTTTAATATCGTAATTGAGCCGGGTCCGCTCCGCAAAGTCTTTCAGCAAGGTTTCTACCTGCCCGTACATGGCGCTGCCGGGTTTGACGTAGTCGGCATTTCCTTTGTCAACGGCCAGAAAAATAGTGGCCTTATTCCGATCAGTAGAAACTTTGCTGGCTACGTTCACCGGGTCTGACGACAGAGCGGGAATATTAGCTGCCGGAACCTTGTAAACCCCGTTACGTCCCACGGCTACTTTTCCGTAGGATTTGGCGAGCGCTTCCCATTCTTTCTCAACAAATTTCCCTTCGATGGGAATGTTCACAGAAAGGCCAACGAGCGAAATCTGATCAACTTTTTCCGTTGCTGACGAGATCGTTTGGGCCCGCAGGGGCGAAACCGTTGCTAGGATACCGACCAGGCAGGAGCTGTACAATACTTGTAAGAACGAGCGAAATACTTGCGTTTTCATTAGTGTAACGATGGATGAAATGGTTTTCGTGTAATTAAAATACGTTTCTTCTTGTCCAAAAGTGTGGTGGCGAATAAATACAGATCGCCACCTTCTCTGATTCCCAGCTTTTTACGCAGTGTTTCGGCGGTTTCCGGAAAATTTCGAACGCTTAGGTTGGCTTTGGCTTCCGGCAAAAAAGCGTGCACTTCTTTTCGATCCGGTTTGCAATGGCCAAGTACCTCAAAAGATCGCCCGGGAAAATCCGGTATGAGCTGATCACTGGTGTATAAATGGCTGTTCGGGGCCAGTTTGAATACCTGAAACCGGTCGGCCACGATCCGAAAGGCCCCTGCTTTCAATAAAGACGTATTCGGTTCATACAAGTAACGCAGCGGATCGCTAAAATCGATATGAACGGTTTTTTCGTCGGATCGCCGGAACGAAACCATTTCAGTTGGTGCCGTAGACCGGAGGTTAACCGTCGTAACGGCGATATCCGGAGTATCGCCTGGCCTCAAAACAAACAAGACCTCCTTGCACTCGTTATCCACCGACACCACGTGTACGGCCGCTACATCAGGTAATTGCCGGATGACGTTTTCCGTATCAATCAGCGGAGACGTTTTCAAAAGAATCGACACGGTTTTTTGCCGAAAACCGTTCGTACCCGGTGCGTGGTACCAATCAATGATATTGGGTTCGCAATCGTCCAGCCGCACCACTTTGCCTCCCTGCTGGTCGCGCCGGGCCGGATCGAGGTATAGCCAATCGGCAGTTCCATCGAACTGAGCCAGAAAGTGGCTGGCCTCCGTGATAGCACCGTACCGACTTGGAAATTCGATGTTGGTGCCGCCTAGCCTGGGTAAATTGGTAGCGGCTAATTCGGCCAGGTTCGGTTGTCGTTCGACGTAAATAACCCGTTCCGCCTGTCGCGCGAACGCCAGCGCATCGATGCCCATGCCCCCAGTAAGGTCAATGACAAGGGTCGGTTTTTGGGTCTCATTCGCTAGAATAGAGGCCTTGTAGGCCGCCGTTCGTTCAGAAGATGCCTGCTCAACCGACAGCGCGGGCGGAAAAACGACTTCCCAGTTGGCATACCAGCTGGGGAGTTTAAGCCGTGCCTTCTGACGGGCAAGCAATTGAGCTACTACCAATTTTATACGTAACGTTTTCGAATCCGCGTGCTGCAACAGCAATGTATGGGGATCATCGGTTAGGTGATCTTGCATAAATGCTATTTCATCAGCGTTAAATAATATCATTGTTTTTATAAATTATATGAATTATTCGATTATTAAAAACAGATTAAAATTTAATTAGCGATTTTGCATTAAGAACATGTAGTTCCCATTCTATCACACAAAGCTTAATTAATTTAATTAATCATGGAAATCTTTAGACCTCTAAAGACCTTATCTTCGTATTCCCTCGCCACCTTTAGGTCGGATCTGCCAGCGGGGTTGTCGGTGTTCTTGGTTGCCTTACCTCTTTGTTTAGGAATTGCTCTAGCCTCTGGTGCTCCTTTATTTTCTGGCCTGGTGGCCGGAATGATTGGCGGGTTAGTGATCGGTTTTCTATCCGGGTCCGATGTCAGTGTAAGTGGCCCGGCTGCGGGTCTGGCGGTTATTGTTGCTGATAGCATCAAGAACCTGGGCGCCTTCGAAGTTTTTTTGACAGCGGTGGTCATTGCCGGTGTTATCCAGTTTATTCTGGGGCTGCTCCGGGCCGGTAAATTTAGCGGTTATTTTCCCGACAGCGTAATTCGCGGTTTGCTCGTCGCTATTGGGTTGGTTATTATTCTGAAACAGATCCCGCACGCGCTGGGCCGCGACAACGATTTCGAAGGGGAATTTGAATTTCAGCAACTAGCCGACGGCGAAAATACGATTTCCGAAATTTATCGGGCCATTGTTACAGCCAGTACGGGAGCCGTCATTATTAGCCTGGCGTCGTTCTTTCTGCTGTTTTTCTGGGAAAAAGCGGCCAAAAAAGGCATCGGATTTTTCAAAAACTTCCCGGGTGCGCTGGTTGTCGTTATTCTGGGAATCAGCTTGAACGAGATTTTTCGAGTAGCGAAACCCGACTGGTATCTGGGAACGTCGGCCCACCAGCACATGGTGCAGATTCCGAGTATCGAACCGGAAAAAGGCATTTTTTCCATTTTTTACCTGCCGGATTTTGGGGCACTGACAAACCCGAAAGTGTACGTTACGGCGATCACGATTGCGATTGTGGCCAGTCTGGAAACCTTGTTGAATCTGGAAGCCGCCGACAAACTTGATCCCGAAAAGCGGGTTTCGTCACCGGATCAGGAGATGGTGGCGCAGGGAATCGGTAACATGCTTTCCGGATTGATTGGCGGTTTGCCGGTAACGTCCGTCATTGTGCGTACATCGGCCAACGTATATGGGGGGAGTAAAACCCGGGTTTCTTCCATTATGCACGGGGTTTTCCTGCTGCTGGCGGTTTTTCTGGCTGCTCCACTGTTGAACCTGATCCCGTTGTCGTGCTTGGCGGCCTTGCTGATCACAGTGGGGTACAAGCTGGCAAACCCTCAGATTTTCCGAAAAACGTATCAGGAAGGAATCTATCAATTCATTCCGTTTATTGTGACGGTCCTCGGCATTGTTTTTACCGATTTGTTAATTGGGATCGGGATTGGCCTGGTGGTCGGTATTTTGTTTGTCTTGTTTACCAATTTTCAGGCGGCTTACCGGGTCGTTCGGGATGGCAACAAGGTATTGATTAAAATCCAGAAGGATTTGTATTTCCTGGTCAAACCGCAGTTGAAGCAAACGTTGCGCGAGCTGCAGCCGGGCGACCAGGTGCTGGTGGATGGCACTTACGCGTCCTTTATTGACCACGACATCTACAACATCCTGCAGGATTTTCAGGAAACGGCTCAGACGCAGAATATCAAATACGAGCTGAAGAATGTTTCACCCAAAAAACGCAGTTTACGCAGCCATGCACGCACACGAGAAGTTACTGTTAGCGAATAAAGCCTGGGCGCTTGACAAGCTGGAACTGGACGAGCACTATTTTGATACATTATCGGCCGACCAGAAACCGCATTTTCTGTGGATCGGCTGCTCCGACAGCCGGGTGTCGGCGGAGGAAATCACGGGAACCATCCCGGGCGAGATGTTCGTGCATCGCAACATTGCCAATCAGGTCATTTCGTCGGATCTGAATTTGCTGAGCGTTCTACAATACGCTGTTGAGGTGCTGAAAGTGCGTCACATTATTGTCTGTGGACACTACGAGTGCGGAGGGGTGAAAGCTGCCCTGCTCGACAAACGCTATGGTTTGATCGATAACTGGTTGCAGAACATTCAGATTGTGAAACGAAAGTATGCCGACGAACTCAACGGTATTGCCGACGATCATAACCGTTTCGACCGGTTGGTGGAGCTGAGCACGCGGGAACAGGTTTATAACCTGGGCCATACATCGGTTATTCAAGACGCCTGGAACCGTAAGCAGGAATTATGGCTGCATGGCTGGGTATTTGATCTGCGAAACGGCCGCCTAAAAGAGATCGTCGATTTGTCATCCGAAGATCAGTCGGCGACAGACATTGTCCGGGAGCTGGGCGCGGAAGGCGGTTTGGCCAAAGCCCTGACCACCGATATCCGGTTATTACCGGAGCAATGAGTTGATTGTTAAGAGTTAAGAGTGATGAATGAAGAGTTAGTAAGGCATCAGCCAGCTCATAATTCATCACTCTTCATTCTTAACTCCGTAAAGGTTTAGGAAAAAAGCGGTTTATGTTGCTTTTTTATGGCGTATTCCAAAAACCCTACATAAGTACATGCGCATCAAACAAGCTGCCACCGCCGAAACCAGCGGAATCTGGCAGGTCATTACTGCTTCCTCGGTTGGTACCCTCATCGAGTGGTACGACTTCTACATCTTCGGTAGCCTGGCTACGATTCTTTCTGCCCAATTTTTTCCCAAAGACAATCCAACGGCTGGTTTTCTGTCTACGCTGGCCACCTTTGCGGCTGGTTTCATCGTGCGACCGTTTGGGGCACTGGTTTTTGGCCGGTTGGGCGATCTGGTGGGCCGAAAATATACCTTTCTGCTGACGCTCGTGCTGATGGGCGGTTCTACCTTTCTAATTGGCTGTGTGCCGGGCTACGAATCCATTGGCATGCTGGCCCCGGCGCTGGTGTTGCTGCTTCGGCTTGTGCAGGGGCTGGCCCTGGGCGGTGAATATGGGGGAGCCGCTACGTACGTTGCCGAACATTCGCCCGATGGAAAAAGGGGATATTTTACGAGCTTTATTCAGACCACCGCTACGCTGGGTTTGTTTGTGTCGCTGGGCGTCATTCTGCTGACCCGGCAGCTGATGGGCACCGATGCCTTCAGCACCTGGGGCTGGCGGGTGCCGTTCCTGCTGTCGGCGTTTCTGGTGGGGGTTTCGATTTACATCCGGTTGCGGATGTCGGAATCGCCGGTTTTTCAGAAGATTAAGAAGGAAGGTAAAATCTCATCCAACCCACTCAAAGAGAGTTTTGGCAAGAAAGACAACCTGAAAATGGTGCTGCTGGCCTTATTTGGTGCTACGGCCGGGCAGGGCGTGATCTGGTACACGGGTCAATTTTATGCTTTGTCGTTTATCCAGAAAATCTGCAACGTCGAGTTTGCGCAATCCAACTACATCATTGCCCTGGCCTTGCTGGTCGCAACGCCTTTTTTTGTGATTTTTGGCGGACTTTCCGACCGGATTGGCCGTCGGAATATCATGTTGGCTGGTATGTTATTGGGGGTTCTGACGTACCGTCCTATTTACAAAGCCATGTACAGTCTGGCGGATGTAAACCAGAAATTTGAGGAAACATTCCGCCGGAGCCTTGAGACCAAACAGGAGCGAATCGGCGACTCGAAAGAATTCCGGGTTACCAATGCCACGGTTTATTACTACGATGATGGCACGGTTTACCGGGAAATAAAGCCCCAGCCCGGGTCGGGTTCTACCACCGTGACGAAAGAAGTTACCCTGGGTGATGAAGCATTCTGGCTCATGACAGTGCTGGTGCTGGTGCAGGTGTTGTACGTGACGATGGTATACGGCCCCATTGCGGCCTTTCTCGTTGAGCTGTTTCCGACCCGAATTCGGTACACGTCGATGTCGCTGCCCTATCACATTGGCAATGGCGTTTTTGGCGGTTTGACGCCCTTTATTGCCACCAGTCTGGTGGAAACGGCCAAAAAGACTGATTCGCCGGATGCCTATCTGCACGGGCTGTGGTACCCCATCGGTATTGCGTTGATTTGCTTCGTCATCGGCGTTTTATACATCGACAGAAAGCAGTACAAAACCGTTGAAGATTAAAAACCCCTACCAAAAATGAATTCGCTAAAAAAAGTGCTGGGGCTGGTTTGGCTGCTGGCTGGAGTGGCCCTGATCATCGGGTTGCCGTACCTCACTATTCAGAAACTTTCGTCTGAAACGGCCAACACGGAAGACTACGTTTTCTGGCTTGTGATCGTCGTTATTTTTTTGCCCATTACCGCCGGACTGGCCTTATTCGGACGGTATGCGTGGCAGGGAGAATACGATAAAAGTGAATAATAACCTTGATTTTTTGACCTAATTATAGCCCCATTGTGACGCTATAAAGCAAATAATCGTAGTTTAGCAGCCTGAACTATGGCATTTAGAATATTATGAATTTGCGAATCCGAACCTTTGACGAATACCAGGAAGCATATCGCTACAGTGTAGAAGATCCCGAAGGTTTTTGGGCCGAAATTGCCCAGAATTTTCAATGGCGCAAACCGTGGAAAAAAGCACTTCAGTGGAATTTTGAGGAGCCTACCATAGAATGGTTTGTCGGTGGAAAACTGAATATTACGGAAAATTGCCTGGATCGGCATCTGGCTGAGCGGGGCGATCAACCAGCGATTATCTGGGAACCCAACGATCCGCACGAAGCAGGCGTTACGCTGACGTATCGGATGTTGCACGATCAGGTTTGCCGGATGGCGAATGTTCTGAAACGCAACGGCGTTGGCAAAGGTGACCGCGTGTGTATCTACCTACCCATGGTGCCGGAACTGGCGATTGCCGTTCTGGCCTGCGCCCGCATCGGGGCGATTCACTCCGTGGTTTTTGGCGGTTTTTCGGCGCGTTCCATTGCCGACCGGATCAATGATGCGCAGTGCCGCCTGGTTATTACATCGGACGGAGCTTTCCGGGGAGGCAAGGAAATACCGATGAAAGAAACCGTTGACGATGCACTGGTTCAGTGCCCCAGTGTACAGAAAGTGGTGGTTCTGACCCGTACCCGCACTCCAGTTTCCATGATCAAAGGTCGGGATGTGTGGATGGAGCAGGAACTCAAGCAGGTGACTGCCGATTGCCCCGCCGAGGAAATGGATGCGGAAGATATGCTATTCATTCTGTATACATCCGGCTCAACGGGCAAACCGAAAGGTGTTGTCCATACCTGCGGGGGGTACATGGTGTATGCCGCCTATACGTTCCAGAATGTGTTCCAGTACGAGCCGGGGCAGGTGCATTTCTGTACCGCCGACATTGGCTGGATCACCGGGCATAGCTACATCGTCTACGGCCCACTGGCCTGCGGAGCAACGTCGCTGTTGTTCGAAGGCGTGCCGACCTATCCAGACCACGGACGGTTCTGGGATATTGTTGATAAACACAAAGTTGATATTCTATACACGGCTCCGACCGCCATTCGGTCGTTGATGGGTTTTGGCCTCGAAAAAGTGCAAAGCCACGACCTGAGCTCACTCAAAGTGCTGGGCTCGGTGGGCGAACCGATTAACGAAGAAGCCTGGCACTGGTACGACGATAACATCGGTAAAAACCGTTGCCCCATTGTCGATACGTGGTGGCAGACCGAAACCGGCGGAATTCTGATTTCGCCCATTGCCGGAGTGACTAAAACCAAACCGACGTACGCAACCCTTCCGCTGCCGGGCATCCAGCCGCTGCTGGTGGACGAAAACGGCCAGGAGATTGAAGGCAACGGGGTGAGTGGCAATTTGTGCATGAAGTTTCCGTGGCCGGGCATTTTGCGAACTACCTACGGAGACCACGAGCGGTGCCGTCAGACGTACTTCAGTACCTACAAAGGATTGTACTTCACGGGAGATGGCTGTCTGCGCGACGAAGATGGTTATTACCGCATCACGGGCCGGGTCGATGACGTATTGAACGTGTCAGGACACCGCATCGGTACCGCCGAAGTTGAAAACGCCATCAACATGCACACGGGCGTGGTTGAAAGCGCCGTAGTGGGCTATCCGCACGACATCAAAGGGCAGGGTATCTACGCCTACGTCATTGCCGAAAGTACGGTATCGCACGAAGATGGCGATCTGATGAAACGGGATATCCTGGCGACTGTCAGCCGGATCATTGGCCCCATTGCCAAACCCGATAAAATTCAGTTTGTCAGCGGCTTGCCCAAAACGCGGTCCGGCAAGATCATGCGCCGGATTCTGCGTAAAATCGCCGAAGGAGAAACGGCTAACTTAGGCGACACTTCGACCTTGCTCGATCCGGCCGTGGTTGACGAAATCAAAGCCGGGGCGCTGATTAGCGTGAAAGGATAAATAATTCCGTTCAAAGCCGGTATTTTTGGGTTAGTGCTCAGGCGCTTACTTGAAAGTGCCGGCTTTTCTTTTGGACTTCCTGCTACTGGTGCGTATATACGGCAAACCGGCCGTCGTAAAAAAGAAGACGATAAAAGGGCAAACGAGTGGCTCCGGGTTGGGGGAAGCAATCTTCGGGACTGAGCAGGTAGTCCATCACCATAAATTTAAGCCCGTTTTGATGAGCCCACTGGGCCATCCCATCCGGTGAGATCTCGGTTTCGTGGGCGGTAAACTTATAGGCATCATAGCTGGCCAGGTAGGGAT
Organism: Larkinella harenae; assembly: GCF_054780515.1. Lineage (NCBI taxonomy): Bacteria > Pseudomonadati > Bacteroidota > Cytophagia > Cytophagales > Spirosomataceae > Larkinella > Larkinella harenae. Next base: position 2,314,969 of record NZ_BAAGWE010000001.1, read on the forward strand.
ACCGTTCGTATTCATTGAAAAAGAAGGTGAGCGGCACCAATCCTGATTGGTGGGCGGGGATCACGGAGCGCAGCTTCTGATAGGAGACGGGTAGGTAATCCGTTTTGAAATTTTTGACGATAAGTTGAACGGTTCCGAACAGTCCAATACCAAAATACAGCCCTAGTACAACTTTAAGTCCCCGGTTAACGAAGGACTTGAGTCGATATAATTCGTAAGCCAAGGCAATCATGAAGGGCATAAATAGCACACAATATAAGCCAGAGTTTTTCTTGGTAATGATCCAAAAAGAGAGTACTAAAAAAAGAGAATAGACTTTTAACCTTGTCGGTAAATTCTTGATTAACGCGCGTTGATTCCAGAGGAGGAACAGCACGAGCAACGATAAGGCAATCTCTTCGGGTGAGTAGAAAAACATTCGGGGGAAAGTGAGCATAACCATCAGTTTGGAGGACCAGCCGAAGGCATTCTGGGTAGCTGGATCATGCCGAAACTGGTAGTACCAGGTTTCGAAACCGTGCTCGGTCTGGATCACGTCTGCAAAATAGAGTAGGGCAGTAAAGCTGCCCGTGAGCGCAAATATAACGGCTGTTTTGTGTTGGCGTATATAAAGTAGCGTTCCAAATCCTGCTAGTAAGTAAATGACGCCATTCAGGTGAGCCAGAAGCGCAGAACCCGCTAAAAAACCCGCTAGAGCAGCTTTGGAGACAGTTTGCGTTCGTGCGTTGAGGGCCAGAAATGAGCCGAAGCCCAGAGCCGCCAGCATGATTTCCGGTCGGTTCTCGAAACTCATCTTGATCAAAAGTCGATTCGAAAAGAGCAGTATTAAGACGGCCAGTAAAGACCAGGAAAATGAATCGTCATGCTGTTGCTTAAGGTAATAAATCAAGCCGCCGACTAAGAAACAGAAAGAAACAAAACCGACAAGCTGAACCACCGGAAGCTGCGGACCAAACAGTTTTATCAATCCAGCACCAACCAGAAGAAACAGCTTATGGCTCACCAATAAATGAGTATCCCAACCCAGCACGCCTTTGAAAAAGTTGGAACGGATAATTCCCGTTTTTTGTAGCCAGTACGATTGCTCGGCAAACCAGGCATCATCGCCGGTTGGATTGCGGTGGTAATACGTCAGGAGTGTTGTTGTCATCAGGAAAAATAAAAAAATACCTGCTTGCTTTTTTGAAACACTCATTACGGTAATCAGTTAGTTACAGAAAGGTTTCCAGCTTCTCACTAGTAGAATGAAAAGGCGGAGTGGCGCATTGGGTGAAATGAGCGGATAAAAGTATGAAAATTTGTAACCGAAATTGCTCACTGGCTTCCAACGAATTACCAAGGAATAGAGTCATTACTCCAAAAGCGATGATGTATGATACGACTGTTACTGATGGGATTGCTCGGCTGGGCATGGTTAGGACTGACGCAGACGGCTCAGGCTTGTAGTTGCTCCGACGGCGGGGCGTTTTTTGCCATCGCCGAGCGAGCCGCCTGGACACCCGGCGTATTGATAGTTCGGGCGGAAGTGCAGGGGCACGAAGCGCACGGCATGGATGTCAAAATTCTGGAAACCCTGAACGGCAGCGAAGAAAAGTCAACGATTCGAGTTTGGGGCGATCCCGGTTTTTTATGCCGTCTGTACACCAACGGTTTCAAAAAAGGCGAGAAACTAGTGCTGATCCTCAATCGGATTACATCGCCTTATTACGAGAAAGAAAAGACTGGTGATTACGTATTAGGCGTTTGTGGAACATACGTATTGCGCGAAGACGGACGAATCACGGGCCGAATCACCAATTCGGACAATGAAATGGCGCGCAACCGGTTCTACAGTGAGTTGGAGTCCCTTTTGGGAAAATACCGTCCGGATATGGCCCGCATCTACCCGAACCCGGTAGTGGGGCAGCTGCTGACGGTGAACGTGCCGGAACTTCGCCAGCCGACTATCTCGGCCCTGATCGTGAATAAAGCGGGGCAACTGCTGCAAAACCGTCAGCTGGAGATCGGGCAGAAGCACGAAATCGATGTGTCGACACTGGCCAGCGGAATCTATATCATTCTGTTTCGGACCGAACATCAGGTATATACCCGCCGGTTTGTTAAGTTGTAAAACCGCAAGAAACGGGTTTTGTGGCTGCTTTTCGGGGGGTACCTTTGTGGCTGGTAAACGATATTGATCATGAACACGGCAGAAGTGAACCCCTCGTACCGGCAAATCGCGCGCTCCATTGAATATGTAACCGCTAATTTCCGCCAGCAGCCGACGCTGGCCGAAGTAGCTGAGCACGCCAACCTGAGCGACTACCATTTTCAGCGGTTGTTTTCGGACTGGGCGGGCGTCAGTCCCAAAAAATTTCTACAATACATCACCCTGGATTTTGCCAAGGAACGACTGCGTGGAGGAATAACGCTGGCTGAAGCTGCCGACGAAACCGGCCTCTCCGGTACGGGTCGGTTACACGATCTGTTTGTGGGCTTGGAAGGGGTGACTCCCGGCCAGTTTAAACAGGCGGGTGAGGGCCTCACTGTGCGCTACGGTATTTTCGAAAGTCCGTTTGGACCCTACCTGCTGGGCGCAATTGGAGATAAAATTACGAAGCTGGAGTTTCTGGACGAAACCGAACCAACCGACGAAATACAGCTGGCGAGTCGGTTTGCAACGGACTGGCCCGAAGCGAAGCTGATCCATGACACGGCGGACCTTCGTTTGCTGGCCGACCGTATTTTCGTCAATAGTGAACGAAAACCGTTGCGGGTACTGGTTAAGGCATCGCCTTTCCAGTTGAAAGTGTGGGAGGCCCTGCTCCGGATTCCGGAAGGGCAGGTGGTTAGTTACGATCAAATTGCCGCAGCAATTGGGATGCCGTTGGCTTCGCGGGCGGTCGGAACGGCCATTGGGTCCAATCCGGTGGGCTACCTGATTCCCTGCCACCGGGTAATCCGAAAAACGGGTTTGTTTGGTAACTACCGCTGGGGGGCAATCCGGAAAACCGCCTTGCTCGGCTGGGAAGCAGCTCAGGCGAGCGCCATCGGAAACGACAGTATGGCCGATCTAATTACTCTTTGACAAAAACTCAGCGGAGACTACTATGAAACACGCCAAGCCTGGCTGATTATCACCGTTTTAAAGTTGGTACTTTGCTGGGTCTTTGCTAGTTTTAGTGCACTTCATAAGGTACTTTTTCCGTTTCATTGAGTACTGGCAAGGAATTGCGTCGGAGGCTTTATAGTTTGGAGTATTCTTTTTAACAACAATACTATTCATGAACAAGCCTCGAATTCTTTTTGCCACGCTACCGCTGGACGGTCACTTTAATCCATTGACGGGCCTGGCGGTACACCTTGCCAACTTGGGGTATGACGTTCGCTGGTATGTGGGCGGACGGTACGGAAACAAAGTCAAACAGCTTGGGTTGCCGCATTATGATTTTGTAAGCGCGCAGGTGGTCAATCAGGAAAACCTGGAAGAGCTATTCCCGGAGCGGAAAAAGATCAAAGGAACCATTGCCCGGCTACGGTTTGATATCAATCAGGTATTTTTATTGCGTATTCCCGAGTTTATCAGGGATTTAAGCGAGATTCGGCAGGAGTGGCCATTTGAGCTGATGGTCAGCGATGTCGCTTTTTTTGCTGCCCCGTTTGTTCAGGAGTTATGGGGAGTGAAAACCATTACCGGTGGGATCGCTCCGCTGGGTGAATCGGATGCCAACCTGCCACCGGCCGGGATGGGAATGGAGCCTTCCGACGGTTTCTGGGGGCTTCGCAAGCAGGACTTTCTCCGATTTCTAACGCAGAAGATCCTTTTCAAACCCTGCAACGATCTTTATAATCGACTGCGGCTTCAGCACGGATTGCAACCAACGAAAGAGTTTGTTTTTGATAATATTATACACTCAGCGGATTTGTATCTTCAAAGTGGCGTACCCGGTTTTGAATACCAACGTCGGAAAGTAAGCCCTACTATTCGGTTTGTGGGTCCTATGTTACCTCATCCGTCAGGGCATAAGCATGATTTTGTGCACCGGGAACGCTTAAAGCAGTACTCAAAGGTTATTCTGGCAACGCAGGGAACCGTGGAGCGTGATCCGGAAAAACTGCTGGTTCCTACGCTGGAAGCGTTTAAAGAGAGTGACTATCTGGTTGTGGTAACAACGGGTGGCTCACAAACCGCCGAGCTTCGTGCCCGGTATCCGCACCCTAATATCATTATCGAAGATTTCATTGATTTTGACCAGATCATGCCCCAGGCGGATGTTTACGTGACCAACGCGGGCTACGGGGGTGTCATGCTGAGCATCAGCAACGGTTTGCCTATGGTAGTGGCTGGGGTTCACGAAGGGAAGAGCGAAATTGCCGCCCGCGTCGGCTACTTTAAGCTGGGTGTTAATCTCAAAACCGAAACACCGACCACCGAACAGATTCGGCAAAGTGTTGAAAATGTACTGGCTAATTCAAGCTATAAACGCAATGTGGAACGGTTGGGGGAGGAGTTTGGTCAGTACAATGCGAACCAATTAGCGGCTCAGTACGTCCATCAATTGTTGGTTGAAGGCAAGGTACGTACAAAAGACCCCGTCTTGATGGCGTCGGCTTCGCCATCCATGTCGTAACAAAGGGCCGGGGCAGTCTGGTCTGACGGCATGCGTAACCCATTCATTCGATTCGTATCGCAAATCAAAATGCCACTGGCTCATCTTTCCAAAGACCCCGTCCTGAAGCAGATTATAGAATCGACTCCGGCGCCAAAAATTGCTTTTAACTACGACGATGACCCGGCTAAAAACCGGGTCTATCTGGCTTTGCTGGAAAGCGTCGTCTCGCAGCAGATTTCGGTGAAAGCCGCTAATTCGATCTTTGCGCGGTTTCTGACGTTGTTTGCCGACGGTTATCCGCATCCGGAACAGCTGATTGCCAAGTCGGCGGAAGAATTACGCAGCGCCGGACTGTCCGGCCAAAAATCGCTCTATCTGCGAAGCGTGGCCACGTTTGCGTTGCAAAACCCGATGGATAATGCCTTCTTCAGCCTCCTGACGGATGAAGAAATTGTGCAGTACCTGCTGCCCATCAAAGGAGTAGGCCGCTGGACGGTCGAGATGCTACTGATGTTTGTGCTGGACCGGCCGGATGTTTTCCCAATTGATGACCTGGTTATCCGTCAGAAAATGGTGAAGGCCTACGGTTTAACCGAAACGGGCCGGCCGCTTTACAAACGATTGCACGAAATTGCCGAATCCTGGCGTCCCCACCGTACCCTGGCATCGAAATACCTCTGGCGCTGGCAACCGGAAGGAGTAATGAGGCAAGAACCATGAGGGAGCGTTTTCACTCTTTAGTCTTAACGCATCACGCTTAATACTTTGTCACATCCGGGTGTACTTCCAGAATTTCCGATGTGAGGGCTCCGGCAGGGTCAACTTTCCAGCGTTCGGCAATGACGGTTTGGTTGGTCTGGTCGATGTATTGGATGTCGATGGCCGGCCCCTGAAGTGATAACAGGGCAAAACCGTTGTACCCCACTTCGCGCCGGCGAATGCGTTCCCGAATCCGTTGGTCGTAAAAAAGGAGCTGACCCAGATGCCCCCGGTTGGGCGGATTGGTTTCAACGGGCATACCGCCGTGGCCCACACACCGCCCCCAGGCTCGAATCCCATTGTCAAAACCGTATAAGTTATAAAACGAAAGCCGGTGTTCGTGGCCCCAGAACCACAAAACCGGGCGCTCCGCGGCTCCAAACACGTCTTTTAGCTGCCGCCCTACCACCGGATGGTCATCGCGAAAGGACGAAAAATACGGATGGTGACTCAGAAAAATAATGCCGCGTTTGTCATTCGGATCGTTCAGCTTAACGGTTTCGGTCAACCATTTTATCTGCTCATCGCGCAGGTTGCAATCGGGTTTGAACAACACCTCGAGCAACGGGCGATTGGTCGAATTGTACCCCGTGTCGATGCCAATGATGCGCCAGTGCTCGTTTTCCAGGCAGAAAAAACCGGCCTGCTGGGTGGCCACCTGAGCGCCTTTGCGAATCTTCATGGCGGGCAACAGCTTCTTGAAATAAGCGGTTCCGTTGGAATACATTTCATGATTGCCCGACAACGCCAGGCTGCCGTGTTTTCCGAAATGCCAGGACGCATCGGGGTCGGTGAAATTGGTTGCCACTTCTTCGGGCGTACCTACAAAATAAATATCGCCGAGATGAATGGTATAGTCGGGGTCATGGTCGCGGATGAGGCTTCCTATCAGATCAGACTCTGGAGTGTCCGTAGCCCAGTCGGAAACCAGGGCAATAGTTACGGTTTCGGTATACGTGTGTAGGGGATAAATACCGTCGTCGCCGTTGCGCGGGTAAAACTGGTATTCGGCTTTGGGCCCAAACCGGCTTTTGAGGTAGTGATAGGCAAACCCAAACAGGTTGGTCGCAAAAAACGCGGCTACTTTGTTGGCGGCAGTACCATCTTTCAACCGCTTCTCGTACAGCGCCACCTGCGTTTTGAGGTGGTTTTCCAGTTCGGTATGACCTAAATCGACGTATTGTTCCGGCTCTCTTTTTTCTGATTTCATGGAAACGACAAGGCAAATTAATGAATGACCGAATGAACAACGTGCATTCGGTTCAGGACGGTTTGGGTGAATAGAACGGTTTACAAATGTACCACTTCCAGAACCATCGCTGCGTCGGTATGAAGCAACAGGTGCAACCCGTCGGGTCGAATTGCGATGGCTCTGGGGCTTAACTGAAATTTGGGAATAGCAATTCGGGCTTTCTGGCCGGCTTTTCCCCGGGCAAAAGCCGTTTCAATTTTATCGGGCAGCAGCGTTAAATGCTCCTGCAACGGTATTTTCAGGGCCGACTGCAGCGTATCTTTCAGGGTATCGTGCAGCAGCCAGTCGGCCGCCTTCGCCAGTGATTGCTCCGTATGAATGTCGTAATCCATATTAAGGACCACCAGCTCCTGACGAACGGTATCGAAGGCAGGCCGACCCCGGAAGTACAGTGTTCCGCCGATGGCACCCTTGATGTCGGTCTGGACAATGAGCGCGTGTTCGCCCCCGTATACTTTCACGTTTTCAATGTCGACCAGGTGATTGATAATATCCAGTTTTTTACCGGTGACGTAAGCGTCCAGCACGGCGGTCATCTGGCTGTACGGAATCCGGGTTAGCAGATTGATGCGCGACAGCATGGGGAGCGATTCTACTTTTTGCAGCCGGGGTAGTTTTGTATTTACCTGGTAAATGGGTTTGGGCCCAAACTCCGAATCAACGGCCAGGTTGAGCCGGAGGGGAACCATGATGGCGTTTGGATTGCCCCGGATCGGGCCTACCAGTATGGCAAACGGACGGGGGAGAAGCCAGACTTTCTCGTACGCTTTATTGATCAGAATGGGCTTTTGAATATCCTGCCAGATCGTTGCCAGTTCACGGTCCAGCCGAAGTTCGTTGAATACCGCTTTGTCGATGGCGGATTCAATGCCGTTCTCGCGTTTTTCGAGAATCCGATCGGCAAGTTTGGTCACGGGAATGTTGATGCCAAGGATGCGGATTTGGGGTTCGGTGAGCCAGCGGTAATTTTCCAGCTCAACCTTGGTTTCTACCCGCCAGTCGTCGCGAACCGTCAATGGGCTACGAAACCGTACCTGTAGCGCACTATAAACCCGATCAGATGTGTCTTTTGCGTTTCGGGCGAGCCGCAACGGATTGCTGATCCAGATTTTCAGGGAAGCGCCAAACGTCAGCCGGTTGCCGTCGAAAGCCAGTTTAATGGGGCCGTTCCGTTCAATGCGCAGGTTTAGCGGGCGGGAAAAACCGTTCTTAATTTCGGCGTTTTCGACCAGTACAACGCCCAGCGCTTTGTTGATCTTGGCTTCCAGGTCGCTCACCTCAAACAGAATCGGAGCGCTGACGTAGGAACTATCGACCGTCAGGGAATCATCGAAATTACGCGCGGCCGGTGGGTCGGGTTTTACACGTTTGCAGGAAAAACCCCCGGCCAACAACAAGGCCAGGAAAACCGTACGGAAAAGTAATGAAGGAAGAGGGTTTGAATCAACAGCATCAATTGTCATGGTCGACCAGGAATGCGTATTACCAGTTTATTTAACTGATAACTGCCCTGATTTGTTAGAGACCGTTTTGGGCGAATCCGTACTACAACCGCAGCCTTTTGAGCATCCGGATGTTTTTCGGAAAAAGCTTTTCCAGGCCCTCCAGCCCAGATACGACAGGGCCGCGAGAAAAATGACACCAATGACAAGTTCCTGAACCATGATGCTTCGTAAAGAGTGAAGAGTTTTGAATGAAGAGTTAAACGAAAGCTTGCTTCAGCCAACTCATCCTTTATAACTCCTCACTCTACCCATTGGTTCCGGCGGGCGAGCTGGTAGATATGCTGATAGTGGTGTTCGCAGTGCCAGGCGTAATTGGCAAGCACTTCCGAGAGCGTAAAGTCTTTTTTGCTTTCGGGATGGAAATACGTTCGGCGAAGCTGCTCCTCGGTCAGGCTGTCCAAAACCGTCACCCAGCGCTGGTGAACGTTGCTCAGGATAACCAGTGATGGTGCAACGGGGAGACTGGAATCGGGTAGTTTGGCCCAAGCACCTTCGTCATAAGGCTTGATGGTTGGAACATCTTCGGTCAGGGCCAGTTTCGTCCGGACGTACGCATTGATATGGCTGTCGGCAACGTGGTGGACCAACTGGCGAACGGTCCAGCCCTCGGGGCGATACGGGGTATCGAGCCGGGAGTCGCCCCATTTACCGACCAGTTCGGTCAGGTTGTGCGGAAACACCGCAATGGCAGCAATGTTTTCCTTCGACTGCTCAAACGTATAAGGTTTGGCGTCTATAAACGGGCCAATCGGATAGCGGAGGTCGTTAAGGCTGTTCATGTTTACTGACGAGGATGCGTTTGATCCCATTTTTTAGTTGGTGCAACGGTTTTAAAAAGGGTGAAAACCGGAAGGTTGCTTCCTGCCCGAGCCGGTGTAACCGCAAATCGGTTCCCTGGTAATACTGGTGCATGCGTTGCTTGCTCAGGCCCTGGAAATGCAGGGAGTTAAAGATACATTTTTCTTTTAAAAGCCGATTCGTACCTACATAATAGGGCGGAGTCCACTGTATTTTCTTACCACCCCACTTATCTTCTTCAAACTCTTGATCGGCCAAATTGATCGGTGAGTTGATGTTGTTATCAAAAACCGAGGAAAAAGGCAGGCCGGCTTCCCGAACCGGCTGCAACAGATTGATCACCCGCCCCGGATGATCGACAGCGTAGAGGTACAGCAGGGCCATGTCGGAAATGCCACCTACGGGGTCAAACTTCTGGTGGTACTGCCATTTTTCGTCCAGTCGGAGCTGGCGTTCGCTGCTACTATAGGTATGCAGCAGGTATTGGCAAAATTCCGCGATAGCTGTTCGGGTCCAGAACGAACAATGGGCCGACGCCAGGTAGCTGTACGTCCCGGCGGTTTGATAGTCGGGAATGCAGTAAGCCGCCAGCTGGCCGTTGTGACGGTTTTTCCAGGGGTGGTAGTGGCTGAGGTTCTTAAACAGCATCACATCCGAATCCATCACGAATACCTCGTCGAGCTGCTGCTTTTCCAGGAAAGCGAGCGTGTAAAACCACCGCAGAAAGCAGAGAAGTTCATACCAGTACGGATTGGTGGACCGATGGACGTACAACTGCGCAAACAGGGCTGATTTATCCGGATTCAGGCCCGAAAGGGGGTCGTGTGTTACGAACGGGAAACGGCTCTTATTGGCATCGTCGCCCAGCAGAAATACCGTTGATTCCGGATTGGCCAGACGAGCCTGACGCAGGCTGTATTCCAGGTATGGATGATACCCCGAATGAATGAAAACAATAGGGATCATAGGAAGCAGAAAAACCGTACGGCACTACTACCGGACCGGTGGAGGAATCGGTAGCGTTCCTTCGTTGTTCCAGTACTCCTCAATCACGGCCAGTAATTCGGGTTGCATGGCACAGCCCGCCAGAATATCGCCCCGGAACAGAAATTCGTCCCCGCCGTTGAAATCGGTCACAATACCCCCCGCTTCGCGCACGAGCAGTACTCCGGCCGCCATGTCCCAGCAGTTCAGGTTGAATTCGTAATAAGCTTCAAACCGTCCGCAGGCAACAAACGCCAGATCAATGGCGGCCGAACCCATCCGGCGCAACCCGTGGGTGCGTAGCATCAACGATGCCAGAATGGCCAGATACCGTTCGATGCGGTCCATGCTGGCGTACGGAAAACCGGTTGCCACCATGCTTTCGTGCAGGCGGGTTGCGGGCGAAACGTGAAGGCGTTCATCATTTCCGCCGGTTTGTCCACACCACGCGCCACCGCCCTGGCTGGCGTGGTAGCATTCGTCGCGGTTGATATCGTACACCACCCCCGCGAGGGGCGTTTTTCCTTCGGCCAGACCGATACTGACCGAAAAAACCGGGAGCTTATGAATAAAATTGGCAGTTCCGTCGAGTGGGTCAATGATCCAGTTGAGACCGGAGCGGTCGGCATGCTGGCCCGTGGTGCCTTCTTCCGTAATGAAGCCCGCTTCGGGCAGCAGCTTTTGCAGGGCCTCAACAATTTGTTTTTCGGCTTCTTTGTCGACGTACGATACTAAGTTGTTAAAGTCTTTGTATTCAATTTTTTCGCGGGAAAAAGAGCGGCTTTCCTGCCGGATAAAATCGCCGGCTTTTCGGGCAATTGCCGCCACTTGCTGACTTAAACCTGTCAATTGAAGATCACGACCTGGCATACGTTGGCTGTTCGGTTTGGGTGGATGCGAAGCGGTATTGATACAACGCGCGGTAGAATAAGGTTACTAGAAAGAAATTAAACCCGTAGAGGTAGTCCTGAACAAAGGCGTATAAAAAGAAAGCGATCAACCCCAGCATGGTTAACAGGAAATAGGGGCGGATGGTTTGCGGATTTGTCTGGCGGGTTATCCAAAAAATCAGGGGCATGTGCAAGGGCATCAAAAACAGAATAGCCGGATTCCAGGTCGTGACACCGTGGTCGGTAAAGAACCACAAAAAGACCAGAAGCCAGCCCCAGACGCCGGAAAAAACAAACAGCCAGCGGTCGAGCCAGAAGCCCCGCTTTTTGCGTCGCTGCTGCTGACGGGTGATCAGAAACACGACTACCAGGAGTAATCCGAACAGAAAATCCGGTGACAACAGAAACATCAGGAAGGCGTTGCTTTCTTCCGCTGTGACGGCCCGGAACATAAATAAACTATTGGATACCAGTGGGGTGGGCCGACCTTCGGGCGTTTTGAGCTGGGCGTGCTGGACTTCTTCAAACACGTTGTCGGGCAGGTACATGGCCTCCCAGGACGAAGCGATTTTGTCTGCTGGATACCCGATTCCGAGGTTCATCCCCATTCGGGCCCAAGGCTGGGTGGTCAGGTAGTCGTTCATCCAGTCGCGGTACGAGCGGGTAGAATCGACCACATTAGCAAACCGCAGGCTGTCGCCACAGGCTTTAACGAGCATATCGCGCGGGCGGGTGGCGCAGTTGTCGTAGTAAAATTTATAACGGTATTCTCGGTTTTCGGGCAGCGCGTTCACCTCCAGCATGGAATAAAGCCGCTGTTTCTGCGATTCCGACAGGTTCAGGACCTGTTCTTTTACGCTGCGGTTTTCGACCTGCGAAGCATAAAGCTGATTGGGCATCGGGTAAACCGACACATAATAAGGCAAGGTGCCCTGCAGAAATTTTAGATAATAATTATCGGTATAGGAAGCAAACGTACCATAATTATACACCTTATCAATGCCGTACATCGGATCGCTGACCCAGAAGGCCGTATGGCCGAATGAGGTATACACTTCGTCGCCCGGAGCGATGGTGATCAGACTGATTTTAGCCTGCGGGGAGAGCGTCTGAGCGTGGGAGGAAGGCAGAAAGGGGCGGAGAAAAGAAAGGAAAAGGAGCAGCACAACGGCCGTTACCAAACCGGATCGTTTTCTGCCGTCTTTTATTCTTTCTCGTTTTTTATTTCCCCTGAACAACAATGACAATTTCACCTTTGATCGTTTTTTCGGCAAAATACGCAATTATTTCCTGGATTGAACCGCGAACGGTTTCTTCAAACAATTTGGTGAGTTCGCGGGAGACGCTAGCGGGCCGATCGGCGCCAAAAACCTCACCAAACTGCGTCAGGGTTTTCAGCAGTCGGTGGGGCGATTCGTAGAAAATCATCGTACGTTCTTCCTCAGCCAGTTGGGTCAATCGGGTTTGGCGGCCTTTTTTGTGCGGCAGAAAGCCTTCAAAAGTAAAACGGTCGGCGGGCAGGCCGGAATTGACCAGGGCGGGCACAAAAGCCGTTGCACCAGGCAGGCATTCTACCGGAATCTCGTTTTTCAGACATTCCCGAACGAGCAGAAAACCCGGGTCCGAAATGGCGGGGGTGCCGGCATCCGACACCAGTGCGAGGGTTTTGCCCGCTTTCAGTTGCGCAATGATGCGCTGGACGGTCTGGTGCTCATTGAAAATATGGTAGCTATGCAACGGTTTGCTGATTTCGAGGTGTTTCAGCAGAATGCCCGATGTTCGGGTGTCTTCCGCCAGAATACCGTCGACAGATTTCAGCACATTCACAGCCCGTAAGGTAATGTCTTCTAAGTTACCAATGGGGGTGGGTACGAGGTAAAGCTTCATAATGAAGGTATGAGTAACGAATTATGAAGTGCGAATGATGGTGGCTCTATAAGTAGAACAGGACGAATAATTCATATCTTCTAATTCAGAATTGCATCAATCGCTTCCGCGAGTTTGCGGTCTTTGTCTGTCACGGTATTTCCCGCATCGTGGGTGCAGAGCCGGAACGAGACTTTATTGTACGTGTTGGTCCACTCGGGATGGTGGTCCATTTTTTCCGCGACCAGGGCCACGCGGGTCATAAAGGCAAATGCTTCGCTGAAGTCCTGAAACTCGAAAGTTCGGGTGAGCTGATTATTTTCTTCTTTCCACATACGTTACTAACGGGCCAGTGCTGGCTTTGTTTGGGTTGGGGCAAGTTAGAAGATTGTGATGAAATTTTACGGATATTTTGAAAGAGTATTGACAAAATAGAAAAACCGTCTTACTTTTGCACCCACAATAAGTGACCAATAGAGGGATGGCGGAGTGGTCGATCGCGGCAGTCTTGAAAACTGTTGACTGTAACAGGTCCGGGGGTTCGAATCCCTCTCCCTCTGCAAAAAGCCTCAAAACACACTGTTTTGAGGCTTTTTTGTTCCACGATATCGGTTTCGTACCTAATTTTTAGGACCGAAAGTGCGTAGGGAAACCTAAACCCTGATTTGGAAACATTCACCGCAAGCCATAGGTGATTGGGGGCAACCGTTCGTTGGATAAATCTGTTAAAGAGGCTCGATGGGCCGTGGAGTAACTTCCTTAAAACCGCAGCGATTTTTTTACTTCTTCTTTTTTATTCCTGGAAATGGGTACTTCGGAGCGGTCGGTCAGCAACAGAAAATCGCCAAACTCTTTTTTCCAGCTTTTGATAAAGGTTTTATTAACCAGGTGTGATTGGTGGCAGCGGATGAAGCCGTATGCCTTCAACAGATCATCGTACGCATAAATCGGTTTGCAGACGAGCAGGGCTTCACCATCGGTCAGGTGAAACATCGTGTAATTGTTCGATGATTCGCAGCGGATAATCTCGCCGGTTTTGACAAAACGCGTCTCCTTCGCCGTTGCCAGGGCAATTCGCGGCTCTTCCTGCTGATGGTCCGTCCTTAAGAAATGCATTAAATTTTGAAGAAGTCGGTTTTGCTCTTTCTGCTGACAGTGCCGGTACGCTCGTTCAACAGCTGCTTGCAACTCATCAATCGCCAACGGTTTTAAGAGATAATCGATGGCCGAAAAGCGTAATGCCTGGATGGCGTACTGGTCGTAGGCGGTTACAAATATTACCTCAAAATGATACGCTGGCAGGCTCCGCAACAGATCAAAACCGTTTTGCTGGGGCATCTGAATGTCCAGGAAAAGTAAATCAGGCTGGTGAGTATACAACAGGCTTTTGGCCGCTTCAGCGTTCAGGGCTGTTGCGCATACCTCTACTTGCGGACAATAAGCCTGGAGCAGTGCCTGCATATTATCCAGATTTGGCTGTTCGTCGTCAACCAGCAGCGCTTTCATTTTCATCAAACCAGTGTTTAAAGATGACCGAAACGCTTGTCCCGGATGGGAGAGCGGTACTGACGGCCAGCGTAATGTCCCAGTCGGTATGCAGTTGATTCAACAAGGTAATGCGGTCGCGCGTTAGCTTTAAACCTAAACCTGAAGTAGGTTGTTCACGAAAGCCGGGTCCATTATCGGTTATGGTAACGATCATGCTGTTGGTCGAACGGGCGAAGTTAACGGAAATAATACCCTTTTCCTGGAGTGAGGCCACCCCGTGTTTCACCGCATTTTCAACCAGCGGTTGTAAAAGCAGCACAGGAATATTCGTTTCATATGTATTCAATGTCGAATCGACCCGGATCGTGTATTGAAAGCCAAACCGCAGTTGCTCCAGTTTTAGATATGTGTCTAAAACCTGGATTTCTTCCTGGAGAGACAGTTCGTCTTTATAGCTATGCTGTAGAGATTCCCGCATAAGCTGGGCAAAATCAGACAGATAATTGTTGGCCCCTCTGATATCTCCTTTGTTGATAAGCCCCTGAATTGAACTGAGCGCGTTGAAGACAAAATGAGGATTCAACTGCGCGTAAATGGCTTTTAATTCGAGCTGCAACTTGGTTTTATTCGCTTGTTCGAGCTGCGTTTTTCGGCGTTGTCGGACAAACAGGAGCAGAAAGAGGCAGGCCCCCAATAGAGCAGCGATAAAAACCCCGATCAAAATGCGGAACCCATTAGTTTGATGCCAGGCCGGCGCTACGTCAAAACGGTATTGGGTAATGTGCTGCGGCTGAACCGAATAGCGGATGCGGATCGTGTACTCACCGGGGGGCATATCTTTAATCCAGACAAAGCTGTTGGCGTACTCATTGTTGCGCCAAGGTACATAAACGCGGCCATTTCGGGTTAGTTCGTATTGAATCTGCTTTTTGTCAAATACCCCATCTTCCAGGGCAAAAATCAAGTTGGTGTTTGTCGAAGGAACGGTAAAAACGGGCGTAAAACGGCCGGTGGACTGGTCGTCGGGCACCCAGGGTGATTGCAGCCGCTGCATGAACTTGTCCATCGTTTCGGACGTGTAAATACTTGTAATAACCGGTTTGATCGACTCCCAGGCAACCAGCGAAGTGGCTATGATCTGGCCACTTTGGGCTTTTCTGACGTCTACCATCAGCATTTTGCCCAACCCTGTGCGGTATTTTCCCAGGTAAGCCATTGCAGGTATTCCGGAATGGCGGAGCAGAGTGGAATCCGGAAATCGGTTGACGCCCTGCCAGGGTACGATCACCCGATTGCCGGGGTACTCCATGACCCGAAACTGAAACAAGGGAGCATTTTGTGGACCAACACCGCGCAAAAAGAAATGGGCCCGCGCCGTATCAAAAGTAGTGCGCGCTATCGGTTTGCTGGGCCGAATCCGTCGAAAAACCGGATCGTTCTCCAGCGCATCAAAATGCTTGCTCTTTCCCCGTAGTTTCCAGAACGAGTTGTTCTCTTTGCGGATGGCAAGAATTAAGCCGACCGCTGAAGGGTTGTCCTGCATTTTGTCTGAAAAGCTGTGGGAGTAATCGCCCCAGTTGATTTGAGCGAGTACAGGAGACCCCATGAGGAGGCCTGCAATACCTAGTATAACTGCCTTTTTCATTCTATCGAAATTATGACATCAAAAAAAGGGCGTTTTTGAATGACAATTTAGGGCAATGTGAATTCGGTCAATTTTACTGTGAATTGGTATTTATTCAAGGATACGTGCCCGTCTTTTGGGTTGGGTTAGCTGTCATTAAAAGGTTGTTCAGACACTAGTAGCAGCCTCGTCATTGCGCTGGTTGTACGCTGTTTTTAAGGGTATTAACCGGCGCGGAAGAGTCCGGCTAGACCGCAGACTAGAAAGTCATATGATAATTTAGGTTCTTTATTAATAATTTAGCTATTATGTCTTTTGAAGCGCAATTGGTGTCTGGTAATATGGCTCAGTTGGAAGCCTTCGTAGGTAACACAACCAAACCTAAGCGAATGACAAGAGGAAAAAAGTCTTCCGTTGAACAAAATTTTGACAAAGACTTTCTGATGATGATGGCCAATAGCCAGTTGGAGTGCTGGGCTTCGTTGATTGTTACGGGGCAAAAAGTAAAGGTGCTTTTGTTTAATAGTGGCTGGCTTTCCAGTGTGCTCCGCGATTTTCGGCGAGATGGTTGGATTGTCCATGTAGCGCATAAACCCATTGAGCCGCCACCACGCACGTACTATTATTTTAGTCATCCGGGGTTTAAAGATAAGTTAAGGATTGCGCCCAATTAAGCGCTCTTCAATGTAGTTCCGACAACTATCCTTAGCTCTCTTGCCGGGCCGTGAAGGCACGGTGTCAGAAACACCTATGACGGCGTATGCCGGTTGCGTACCAAGCTGCTTAGCTATAATCACTGATGCGGGTGAATTTTCCGTTTTTCATTTCGAATATGCTGACGCCCCGCAATTGCAACGAATCGCCGGCTTTTAAACCATTGGGGAGGTCGCGGGCCAGCGTGGCCTGGTAATCAATTTCAATCGCGGCCGATTCGGCACCCAACACCACAAAACGAATCAGTTGCCGACGTTCGCTAAAAAAATGGAGCGACTGGTGGGCCAGTTGTTCAAATTCCTGTCTGGTGTTTGTCTGAAGAATCCCCGAGCTATTGGACACATTCTCAAACCGAACAGCTTCATCCAGCAAATGGAGCATAGCCGGAATGTCTTTGGCGTTGTAAGCCTCAATGTACTGCAAAATGGCCTCTTCCATAGAAGTAGTGGGATGATGATAGGCTTTCACCGGGTGGCAGCAAGCAACGGGAACAGAATCCCAGCCAGTGTAGCTGGCTGTCACGCTAAAAAGAGACCAGAAGATAAAGAAGAAAGCCAGACAACCGAAGTCACCTGGCTTTTTTGTTCGCTTAATAAACGGTTATTTTTGCAATCGGATACTTTTCAGGGTATCCCCGGTTATCAGCGAATACATAGACATAACTCAGCCCTTAGATTAATTGTTTAAAAAAAGTAAAAAAAGTTAATCTCACCGAAGACTCTCAGAGAACTTTACGATCAGCCTTTCCAGCCTCCGAAGGTTGGCATAAAACTAAGAAAGGGACAACATGTCCCTTTTTAAATGCCCGCTTCGGCTACGAAAATGTCGTTTTTATACCTCCTCGTCCGGATCAATTTCCGTCGTCAGATCGTCGATGTCGCCTTCGTAGGCGAGGGAATTGGAACGGTTTTCGGCTGTATTGATCGCCGTATGCGTGTCCGTATAAAGTAGGGTGTCGGTTGCTTCGTCACCACCTTTGTTGTACGGATCCTCCTCGCCTAATCCCAAATCGGTATACATCGGAGCCGTATCGGCATCGGAAAGCGGGGGAAGCGAGTCCGGGTCTTCTGGGGTTGAGGTCTGACGGTTTTGGGCGGTTTTCGGGAAATCGGAATCCTGATTCCCCTTTTGCTGATTTTCCATAATACCTGCTATTTCTGATTATGGAGATATAACAACAATGGCCACCGATTGTTAGGCCAACACCCGTAGTGAACGCTGTTTACAAATACCGCAGGATGTTTTTTCCGGAGAAGGCATTAGCCAACTGGCTAAGATACAGGCCCTTCCGACGGGGCTTGTCAATCGCCTGAACCCGCGCCCGCATTTTCAGAAAAACCCCGATGGCCATGTACAGGAAAAACATTCCAATCAGAATAAAGAGCGAAACCGTATTGGAAATATCGCGGTGGAACAGGAAAAACAAAACCGTATTGACCAGTGAAACGGCGCACAGAACGCCCGTGGCGGCTGCGTGCGACAGTCCGTTATCAATCATGATGTGGTGCATGTGGTTCCGGTCTGCCGAGAAGGGCGAGCGACCGGCCATGATCCGCACCAGGAAAACCCGCAGCGTGTCAAAAATGGGTACGATCAGCACCACAATGGCGATGATGGGCGCATTGAAAAAGGACGTAGGATCGAACCGGAACGAGTTGTTCAGGTTGATGAATCGTACGGCGAAGAACGAAAGCAAAAAGCCCAGAATGAGTGAGCCGGTATTGCCCATGAAAATCTTGCTGGTGTGCGAAAAGTTGAACCGCAAAAAACCGATCAGCGCGCCGGACAACGTGAAAGCCAGACAGGCCATGGCGAAGTGATTGGTGAGCAGAAACCAGCTCCCAAACGTCAGACTGGCGAGGGTAGAAATGGCACCCGCCAGGCCATCGATTCCGTCGATCAGGTTGATGGCGTTAATGATGGTAATAAAGATCAGGCAGGTAATCAGGACCGAAAACACATCGTTGATGTGATACATCCCGAAGATCCCGTACAGATAATCGATCCGGAGTTTGCCAAAAAAGATCAGAATCAGCGATGGCAACACCTGGAAAAAGATTTTCTTGTTCGGGTCAATGCCCACCATGTCGTCCTTGATGCCGATAAAAAACAGAATCGACATGCCTACGATGGATAAGTTTGTGCGATAAATGTCGGTCTGATCGATGGCAGGCCAGAGAAAATAACTAATCAGAATCGCGGCAAAAATGGCGATCCCGCCGAAGGTTGGTGTGGCAGTTTTGTGAGAACTCCGGTGGCCGGGTTTCTCCATGAGCATTTTCAGTTCCGAAATTTTGATAACAACTGGAATGGAGACAACTGCCACAAAACAAGCGACCAGAAATGACAATAGACACTGGTAAAGGCCCAGTTGAAAAAGGTCGTCGGTTAGCTTATTTTGGATATAAGAAAGAACCAGTTCGAGATTCATAATGATGGTGTGATAATACGTTACGTTATAAAATCACGTAGACAGAGTATAAATGTTACCGTTTTGTGACTTTTGTGCAATAATATTTGACTAAATGGTCGCTATTTTTATTGTACGGTGCAAAAAAACGGTTATTATTTAGAACTTTGGCAATAGTTGATTTAATTTTCTCAACGGTTTTAAAAAAAGTGTAAAAAAGTAAGGACGTAAGCCGTTGATGCGCCAAGCCTGTCGGTCTTCCCGATTGGCCCGTATCCGGTGCTTAAAGGTCGCATTACTGATTCCCCCTGACCGCATAGCCACCAGAACCTCTGGGAGGTAACTGATTTTAATTTTGTGTTTATGAATAAACCGCAGCAGCAGTTCATAATCCGATGAGCTTTTGAGTTGAAGCGTATAACCGCCCAATTGCTCATAAACCGACCGTTTGATAAAGCACGTTAGGTGGGGAGGCATCCAGCCCCACAGAAAAGCTCCTTCCTTGTATTCGCCCACTTTCCAGTAGCGGTCAATTTTCTCCGTATTGACCGGGTCAACGTAAATCTCGTCGCCATAAACTGCATCACAGTTTGTCTGATTAAACAGTGCTACGACTTTCTCGACAACCTGATGATGCTTGTAAAAATCATCGGAGTTGATGAACCCGATTACGTCGCCTGTGGCCAGCCGCAGGCCCTTGTTCATGGCGTCGTATAAGCCTTTGTCGGGTTCTGAAACGAAACGGGTGATCCGGGAGCCGTAAGTACGAACAATCTCGGCGGTATTATCTTTTGACTTCCCGTCGATAACGATGTATTCGATATTCGGATACGTCTGGTTCAGTACGGATTCGATGCTGTCGCGAATCGTAGCGGCCCCGTTGTAAACGACGGTTATGATGGTAACTTTCATTGTATTTCACGGTTTTTGACCCAAACAGCCGGATTTCCCTGATAGATTCCGTAAGGTTCGAGCGAGCGCGTAGCTACCGAACCCATGGCCAGAATGGAGTGCGAATGGCACGTAACGCCGGGACTGACGATTGATTTGGCCCCCAGCCAGACCCCGTTTTCGATGTGGATTGGTTTGATGAACAGGTCGAAAGTCCGGCTACGGTAGTTATGATTGCCGGTTTCCATCATCACACCCTGGGAAATGCAGGCGTGGTTGCCGATGGTGACCGGAGCCAGGTTATCAATCCATACTTCTTCACCCATCCAGACGTAATCGCCGATCGTGAGCAGCCAGGGAAACTTGATATTCACTTTCGGTTTTATTGCAAAACCAACACCAATTTTGGCCCCAAAAAGCGTCAGAATCCACTTCTTGAGGCTCATGGGGAGGGGCAAATACGAGTTGATGGTCACCGAACTGACCAAAAACCAGAGCACAATTTTCCATTTTGGTCCGGGCTTCCACCAGCTGTTGTCGTACACCGACAGATCAGTGCTGGCTTGGCCGCTCGGCCAGGAGGTCTTTTCCATATTCTGTTCGGAAAAAATCAATAATTGCTTGTTTATCAGTACCTACGCGGTGGTATACTTCGTAGAGTTTGGCGTCGACCAGAAAGCGGTACCAGAGTCCCTGCAAAAAATGCCACATTAGCCCCGGCCTTCCGTCGATAATGCCCAGCCGGACAAAATACCGGTAGAAAAAATACAGAAACGGTCGTGTAAAAAGTGGAAGCGACGCATACCGTAGTTTCAAATACCGTTTGCGCTGTTCCTGCGTTCCAAACAACTTCGGTTCAACCCGAATGGATTGGTCGAAGTTATACCGCATGTTCAAAATGTCGATCACCTCCCGGATGGCGTACAGGTTATGCTTCTGCGTCCACCACGTCAGGTTGTTGAGGTTGTGGTCTACCAGATCGTGTTCGAACTGGATGGACCGACCGGTCGACAGCTTGATGTGTTCATCCATCCAGGTTTCTTCGCAAATGCCTTGTCCACTGCGCCACAACCGTAACAGCCAGATGGGGTAGTAAGCCCCGTGACGCATCCAGCGGTTCATGAACATCACCCGGCGTTTGACGTAAACTCCGCTAACATCATTGGGCAGGGTGGACAAGCGGTTCTGGATTTCCGCAGCCAGCTCGGGCAGCACGTATTCGTCGGCATCCATCCGCATCAGCCAGGTCGTTTTGAAAGGCGTGTGCTGAATACCGTAATTAAACTGCGTGGCGTAATTCACCCAGGGGTTCTGCACCACCTCGGCCCCCATCGATCGGGCAATTGTAACGGTTTGGTCGGTTGAAAACGAATCGACAATAAAAATCTGCTTCGTAAACGGCAGCAGGCTGGCGATACATCGACCGATATGTTTCTCTTCGTTATGCGTCAGAATAATGACTGAAATACTGCTCATACCCGTTGGGGAACAAGTTGATAATAAGCATCAAGCACCTGATTGGCCACTACGTTGATATCGCAAACCTCGGCGATCATCCGTCGGCCGTTGCGGGCCAGCCGGGCGGCCTCTTCGGGATGATCAAGCAGATACGCCAATCCGTTACGAACCGATTCTACGGTGGTATCGCTGATGTAGGCGGCATCGTACGAGCGCAGGTAATCACCAAAACCGACGTTATCGGTCAACAGCGATGGAATTCCGCACGTCAGGGCTTCGGTGGCGGCAATGGAAAACCCTTCGGAATAAGAGGGTAAAGCAAATACATCGGCGTCGGCAAAAGCCGCCAGTTTGTCATTTTTGATAAGCATTCCCGGCAGCAAAATGCAGTCCTGAAGCCCGTTTGCTTGAATAAATTGCTGCACTTCGGGTAGATAGCCGTCGTCAGGTCCGGCCAATACCAACACGGCATTGGGATGGGTTTTCCGGAGTTCCCGAAAAGCGGGCAGCAGAATGTCTAGTCCCTTTTTGATGTGAATCCGGCTCAGAAACAGAATCATCTGCTGGTTCGGGCTGATGTTGTGCTGCTTTCGGAAGGTCCCTTTGGCGGGCAGATGCTGGTATTCTGAAATCGGCAAACCGTTCGGAATGATCCGGACGTTCGGGTGTTGGTAACCCAGGTACCGCCGGACATCTTCCTCCTCCCGCGTGTTGTTAATCAAAATCAGGGGTGTTTCCTTCAACAGCCGCTTTTGCAGCAGAAATGACATAATTTTCTTTTTCAGAAGTCCCTGACGGAGTGTCCAGCGGTCGAGTAGGCCGTGAATCGTCACTACTTTAGCACCCCGGATTGAAGCAAAATACGGCGCAACTGCGCCGAAATGCCAGATGCCGTGAATATGAATGATGTCGTATTCGTTGCCGTGGTCGCGCAGGTACTGGTATAAACCGGGAGCAAACTCGGGAAAGAAACGGGCAAACCAGTGCCGTTTTACTTCAACAACCTTCACACCTGGAGCAACCGGGTAAAGCACTTCCCCCTCTGACATGGGGGTCAAAATCGTGATATTTTCGCCCTGAGCAGCTTGGACGCTGGTATAATCGTAGATGATTCGGGGCGGTCCGCCAATGTTCCAGGAATAGGCGCAGATGTGGAGAATGTTCATACGGAAGCTTGAAGTAACGACCCTTGGCTCACTTTTACAAATCCTTCCATCATTTTCTGACCAACGGCCCGCGGATCAAAATGGGCGACAATTTGTTCGGAACGCCGACCCATTGCCGGTCGATCAGCCTGACCACTGGTGAATTGGAGCAGACAATGGGTTAACTCATCCTGCCGGAGTGGATCGAACGTATAACCGTTCTGGCCGGGTTGTACCAAATCCATCGCACAGCCGCAACGGCTTGAAACAACCACCGGCATTCCGCAGGCCATGGCTTCGTTGACGACCAGCCCCCAGGGCTCCGACAGGCTCGGCAACACCAGCACGTCGGCCAGTGCCAGCGTTTCGGGTACGCGGTACCAGGGCTGGTTGGGCAGAATTTTAATGGAGTCCTGTAGACCAAGCCGCTCAATCTGGGCCTGAAGCGCGGCTTTCTGCGGACCGTCGCCCAGCAGCAGCAATCCCCAGTCGGCGGAGGAACGGGGCTGTAGCAAGGCCTGATGGAAAGCATCGAGCAAAACCTTCAGATTCTTTTCAGCGGCCAGTCGCCCGACGTAAATAAAATTGATCGGTTTTAGCCCCAACGCCTGCTGCCGAGCCGAGTGGTCAGGACGGGCCTGGTCGTAGGTTTGGCGCAACTTTTGGTTATCGACCACCGCGTTGTTCTGGACCAGAATCCGTTCGGGGCGCACACCGAGCTGTTTCAGGTAATTGGCCTGAGGGGTTCCAAAGCAGAAAAAACCGTCGGCCATCGCCAGGATCCGCTTTTTCACCCATTCCTTGTAGGACGTGCGCACGTGGTCAACGGGGCTCGACTCGTTCTGAATGATCACTTTAACGCCGGTGAGTTTTGCCAGCAGCAGCAGAACCTGTTGAGCGGGGTCGTAATAGCCCGTTAGCAGAATTACGTCGGGTTTGAAGGCGCGCATCCGGCTCACAAGCGCTTTTGTTTTAGCCTGTATGCCAACGCGTTCGATGTACGTGTCGAATAGCAGGTCGTAGCTGTATTGATCCGGCAACTGATCCGGTTTGCCCAGCAACGCCCGTGATTGCTCGCTTTGGGCAATCTGCAATACGTGCACCTGGCTGTTGAAAGCGGGTGCCAGACGGTTCAGTTCACTAAAAACCGTTGCCTTATAATGTGCCCACAGGATGTTGTGAACAATCAGAATTTTCATAGAGACGGCGGGATGTCATCCTTACGCGGCCGGTGCCAGCGTGGGGTGATTTCGCAGATTGGGAGCATAGAGGTGACTAATTCCCATAAACCGGATCATCAGACAGAAAGGATGCCAGAAGGAAATTTCGTACGGTCGGCCATTCGTGAACAACTGTACAAACAGCATGATATAGAAGTACGCCAGAAACGTCGACAGGGAATCCGGATTTTCGCGGATGGCTTTCAGGCTGTAAAAAAGCGCCGAAAAGGTAAAGGCCGCAAATGTAACAAAACCGGGTATGCCGTGGTTGATAAGCGCTTCCATGAGCGGGATGTCCAGGTACGTAGATTTGTATCCCTGACCAAACAGAAGTCGCTCAAGGTGCCCTTCGAGCATGTTCCGGAAGTAACCAAAACTGGTGGCCCGGTTACCCGCTGATGCATCAAAGGTGGCCGTAAACTGGTTCTGAACCTTGATTCCAAATAGCGCGTAGACGTTCTCCATATTACGCTCGATGAACGCAACGGCGTACCCGTAGAGAATAGCGATCAGGTCGGCGTTTCTGCGCATGAACACGGAGATTCCGATGAAAACGATGGCAATCAGAACGATCGATGCAGGCCGAAACAGGCCACGAACGGCGGTTTTGATTTGGGCGGGCCGGATGTTGAACAGGAAGAACAAACCGATGATCACGATCAGGGCCACAATACTCGAACGGGTTTGCGTCATGACCAGAATACCCATGCTGAAGATACAGGCGAAGAGCGTCAGAATCCGGGGAATAAAGGTAGTTTGGGGCCGGAAGGCCCAAATTCCGCAAGCCACTACACTCATCAGGGCGTTTCGGGAGAAAACGTGCGGGTTACCAGTCCGATACTCGCCTTCGCCAAACTGAATAGCCGCCCGTTGACCAATATTCCAGGTCGGGTCGGTTAGCAGGGCATACACCAGGGCCAGGTTGGATACGACCGTAAAGGCAATGGTGATGGGGATAAACACCTCAATGATGTCGTTCGGAATGTTAATCAGCAGAAAGAGAAACAGCGCTACGTAGAGGTAGTAAATCGTGTCGATGGTTCCATCCTTAAACCACTGGTCGCGGTAAAACGCCATATAAAATATAATAACCGCAAAAAACAGAAGGGCCTGTTTGAGAAGGGTGGAATTAAGGCGGTAAAGTTTATGCAAAAAGTGAAACGGGATCATGAGCAGAAAGCCCAATCCCAGAAAAGCTGCCGTAAAAGCCGTACTGCCCGGCGCGAGCCGGAGGGTTTCTTTGAAAAAGAAAATCAGGGGGTACCCGTCAATCACGATCATAATCCCGACGACATAGCGCATCAGGTGCAGCTTTCGCCAGGTGAACAAATCGGATACATTCGATAAGGACAGCATACGATACGGGATTTAAGCAATGTCAACCGTATTTCAGATCCGGTTTAAGCGCTTTATCAATTGTATTTTTTTAATACCAGTACAAATATAGCGAAAAGATGAGAATACTCGGGAAAGAACCCGGAGCGGGGAATCTCAAATTGCAACGCCCAACGCGCAGTACGGTTTAATTCATATTACGCGGTACATCTACCGTATCAATAAACTGCACGGTTTGCCGGAGCGTTTCGACGGCATCCTTGCGCCAGCCCCGCAATGGCATTTTGAACGGTTGTTGGCCGTAAGCCGGGGCGATGGCCGACAATGGGGTGGACAGTCCCGCCCGGTCAAAATAATTCACCCGGTTCTGGTAGTCGCGCAGCAGTTTTTTCACGATCGGATAAGCCGACAGCCGAACCCGCGTTTGCGCCTGAAAAAAACCTTCCTGATCGGCCAGACCTTTGTAATTCAGGAACGCAAAACCACCTTTTTCGGCGATGGGCCGCTCGTGCAGATTCCAAACGCCAAGGTGCCAGTCGGTTTTTTTGACAATGGTGACACCTTCAAACAAACCGGGCGTTAGCACCAGCCAGATCTGATCGGTGTACATGCCTTCACACGGGCGGGCAAAAGCGCGCTCCGGTACCCGGTTGCTCCACCAGTCCAGAAAGCGCGTTGTTTCGGGTGCCTGTTTCAGGCCCAGAAAACCGGAGCTGTACAGACCCACGTTTTGCAGGTATTTCTCGTCCGGAAAAGCACTGTCGGTCACCGGCTTAAGCAGATGCGGAGTCAGCACTAAAGTTGCGTTGGGAAACAAACCGTTCAAATTGCCCAGCGATTCGTAAAGGTAAACCGCTGGATCAAGGTAAATGATCCAGTCATTCTGGGAGCGGTTTTGGTAAAGGTGCTTAATGAACAACGGCTTGCAGGCCGCTACAAATTCGGCGGGGGTATATTGCTGCGAAAGTTGTTCCCGATCCGGAACGGTTACCTCTCGGAACGAAATCAGCGGATACGGAATCTGAATACCCGCCGGAAGCTGTGAACTATCGTCGCACAAACCAATGACAAATTCATCACCGGCCTGATGACGTTGCAGACTTTCGCCCAGCGCGAGAGCCTGAGGAAGTTGCCGGATGGTGCAAACAGTCAGAAATGTAATCATATCGTATTACTCTGCTAAATCGCCTAAAGCCGCCAGATAAGGTGCGTAATGGTTAGCCTCCTGATCGGCATAGCGGTGATAATTGCCCTTCAGCAACTCGCCCAGCACGGGAAGAAGTCGGAAAAACCGTCCGTCGGGCATTGTACTTCGCCGATTGTAATGAGCCAATCGGCGTTCAAACTGGCGGATTCCCGGTGTTTTGTCCGGAACACGGTCTACAAGGAGTTGGTATAATTGACGCGCTTCCTGGTATTTAAGAATCAACGGGTCAAGCTTTTCGCTATGCGGTCGCGAAAACCGCTCTTTGAAACTGACCGCACGCCCGGCAGCGGGCGGACGCGTACCGACTTGCTGTTTTTCGTGCGTCCGGTACCGGACCAGCGGTTTTTCGTAGAAATCAACGGTACCTTTGGCGGCAGCAATCAACGCCATCCAGCCGTCGTAAATGTAGTTCGACAGGTTAGGAATGGGTAAAAATGACGCCAACAGACGCCGACGCAGCGCGCAGGTACAACCCATCACCCGATTGCCGTCCAGCAGCACTTCCATCGCTTCGCCCCGGCGCCACTTGTCGCGAATAGGCGCTGTAAACCGCACGGTATCCCAGAAAAATCGGCCGGTATCGTTCAGATTAGCGTCGGCAATGGTGGCATTGGTAAAAACCAGGTCGGTTGCTGGATGCTGCTCCAGGTAGTCCGCCAGCGTCTCGATTTTTTCGGGCAGCCAGTAATCGTCCTGATCGCAGATGAAAAGCAGTTCTCCCTGGCATAGGAAGAGCGCTTTCTCAAAGTTTTTGTTGGAACCCAGCCGGGGGGTATTGCGTACGATGTGGACCGGAAATGGCGCCCTGTCGGCAAACTTTTGCAGAATCACCGGTGTCTGATCGGTCGAGTCGTCGTCGCAGATGATGAGTTCGTCGGGCAAACGGCTCTGGTGCAGAATGCTTTGCAACTGCGTCTCCAGGTAGGCTTCGCCATTATACGTACAAAGCGCCACCGAAATGCCCGGACGAATAGAATCAGATGGTGTAGCCATAGGTTGCAAAAATGGGTCGCCAGTAATCGGTTCCGTGAATATCCCAGGCATGACAACCAAAAGGGAGCTGACCGTTGTTATACGTTGCAATGGCGCGTTCGGGATAAAATTCCACGGCAAACCGCATGGCCGTTCGGAAATCCGGTACGTTGATCAGGGGCAAATACCGGTTAACCTCAATGCCCCAGAAGATATCTTCGTTGTACTGGTGGGCGTGAATTTTTTCGTAATTGGCAATCTTTTTCCGGAAAAACCGGATCCAGCGCAGCAACGACGATACGTTTCGCAGTGAGAAACCACCGTTCCCGACTCCGTTGAGGGAGGTAATTTCGCGCGGTGTCACGCCATCTTCTTTTTTCAGGTCCAGTAACAGCGCAATTTTTTTCTTGATGTTAAAAACCGTTTCATCCTTCCAGCCGGTAAAGTCGCGGTCACGAAGCCAGGGCGCACCGATGTAGTCGTATCTCCGCTGGCACCAGTCCGTCAACTCGTCCTGAAAAACAAAGGCATCCAGCTGGTGAATCAGCATGTACTGAAAATCCGTAAAGGCCTGGTAAAACTCCTCCGAGAGCATGAGCCGGTTGTACGCCTGAATATTTTTGAAGTACGCAGCATCGAAGGTCCGAACCTGTAATTGCGGGTAGGGCGTAGTCAGGTACGAAACATCCAGCGTTTGGGGAGCAACCAGAATGATCGGGTATTTGACCAAAACGCGCAGACACTGGGTCAGCGCAATCTGCTCATAATCTGTCAGCGACGACTGGTAAACCGGAATGACGACACAGACCAGCTGCGGATTTTTACGGAGGTTATTCATGGTTTGGTTGCGGTTTACAGAATACGGTTGGTGGTACTTTCGTCCGACACCGTAAGCCGTAAATCAGACACTACTTACCGGTTTTCCAGCGTCGAAATAATAGCGTTAAGCGGAGATTTCAGCGCTCTCCGAACTTTCTGGTAATACAGGATTTTGGGCGGCTTGATGTAAAAGCAAGCGTAATTTCGATACGTTTCGTTTTGGTTATCAAGTAGTTGCTGGTGGTAGTGTTTGAATAGCCCTACAATGTCTGGGCGTTGCTCAAACGTAAACCGATTCTGGTATTTGGAAATTTCCTGTGGTTTATGAACCCCGTAACCGCTGTAGTGAAAAAATTGCAGCTCCGCCGTTTCGTTGACGTACCAGGTGCCGTTTTGCTCCGAAAAAGACCGTTCATGCAGGTTCCAGTAAGCGGCATTGTAACCGGGATGTTTTTCAATACAGACCCGGTCGTAATGGATGGGTGCAAAATTCACCCAGTGCTGATCGACAAATAAACCGTTGCACAGGTCGATGCGGCATTCGTTCACCAGTCGCTTTTTCCACCACTGCACAAACCGGTTCGACTCTTCAGTTTTTTGCAAACCAATAAAGCCCAGGTTAAACGTTCCGGTATTCAGGTGGTTCAACTCATTGGGAATCAGCCAGTCGTTGATTGGTTGACAGATATGGGGCGTCAAAACCATGTTGTACGTACCCAAATGGTTTTTCAGGCGGGTAAGTGGCTGAAAAACAATAATATCCGGGTCGAAGTAGATGACTTCGGTCGCGTCGGGATAATGCTTGAAAAAGTAATCGATGTAAAACGGTTTGACAGCCGTGTTCAACTCTGTAATGTCGTAGCGGTCGCACATGCCCGCAAAATCTTCAATTTCAATCCGATCGACCTCCAGCATGGGGTAATCGGGCAGGAGCGAAGCGGGCAGGTTGGCACGATCCAGCTTATCGACCAAACCGATTACGTACTGCCAATCGGGATTGGTTTGCCGCAGCGAGTCGCCCAGTGTGCGAGCCTGCGCCAGGTAGTTGATGGAGCATATCGTGAAAGCCAGCGTCATCGGTAATATTTCTGCAAAAGGTATTGTAAATAGCGTTCGGGCTGAAGATCAGCTAGTTTATGCCGTAAGGCAGCCGCACTTTGGGCGGTATCAATGTCGAAGGGGCGACCTTTATCGACCAGCTCGTAATTGGCTTTCAATCCCAGATGGTTTTCAATTGCCCGGACAATTTCCAGCGGTTTGACACTAAACGGATTGGCCACGTTGATCGTCTGATTCCATTCACTCGGTTGGCGTCGGATGTAGTCAGTTACAACCAGATAAACATCGTCCACGTCGATCAGGTTGCGGCAGGCATGCTGCCAAACCTGAAATGGTTCGCCTGATTGAATGCGGTTGACGAAAAAATTGAATACAGTATGGGGGTTCTCGGTTTGGCCGACCACATTGGAAGCCCGGATCAGCAGATAATGGGGGCAGTGTTGCCGGATGTGATTTTCCAATGCCAGCTTGTGCTGCGTATACAACGATCCCTGCTCGGTGGGATCGGCGACGCTGCACGTGCTGAAATACACAAAAAGCCGGTCGGGTGATTGCGCAATGGTTGTTTCAACCAGATTTTTCTCGCGCTCAAATGCAGCCGGACGGTTTTCCTTGGAATTGGAAACCCCGGAGGCAAAAATAAGCACATCGTCCCGGTCGCTGTAGGCAGAAAAACGCCGGGCAATCATTCCGTTCCCAACGACCATATTAAGCGTTGTGTTCATTCAAGGTAGTTTCAAGCAAGGACAGCAGACGCGGAACCAGGACACCAACGTCGTGGTTCATAGCACGCTGGAAAAAAACGGATCCCAGCCGACGGCGTTCGTCCGGTGCATCGGCTAGCCGCCGGATCAGGTCGGCGAGGGCGCCCACGTCGGAATAATCGACCAGGCAGCCCGTATCTTCGCCCACAAAATCCGGACTACCACCCGACTCCCGGAAACAACTGACGGGAATCCGGTTCAGCCCGGCTTCGAGAATCACCAGCGGATACGGATCTTCGCGTGAAGTGAGCGTAAAAATGTCAAAACACGCAAAATAATTCAGGTAATCGCCCCCCGGTTCGATCAGGTGAACACGGTTAGTAAGCCGCATCCGCTCCAGATCGTACGTCAGGCGACGGTATTCTTCACTCTGTTTCGGCACGCCAATCCAAACAAAATACGCGTCTGGATGGGTTTTCAAAACCTGCTGGGCCATCAGGACAAACAAATCGACGCCCTTGCGCCACTCGGCATTGCCGCAACCTCCCACCACCACAGCATTTGCCGGAATGCCCAGACGGTTTCGAATCGCAACCTGATCAACGGCCTGTAACGTGTTCAACAGCGACTCCGTCCGGATGATCGAGTTCAGCACGGTCGTTTTCCCGGGGGCCAGTTTATGATTCTGAACCAGATTGCGCCGAACAGCGTCCGACCCGCACACGAACAAGGTGGCATGGTCGAGCTGGTACCGCAAATCCTCGGGTTTGGTATAAATCTGAATTGATGTTTCCAGTTCGTGCACATACGACACAAACGGCAGCTCCAGCGGTTGAAGCCGACGCAGCAGCCCGCCATTGGCGATGGTATTGGAAAAAATCAGGTCGAATGACTGGGCGCGTAAAACTGGCAGTAGTTCCGCAAAAAGTTTGGAGCGTGGATCGGCTTCGGGTTGAGCAGCGCCCATTCCCAACCGGTTGGCTACCTTGGTAATCAAGCCGTTTGTGCGGGGGGGAGCGGGGGGGACATAACCCGCATAAACCGTCGTCACCCGCTCATAATCGGGGAGCAGCGGTCCGCCATCGCCCAGCAACAGCGCTGTTTCCACGCCCGACTGACGCAGAAACGTCAGCAGGTGAAGCAATAAATATTGTGCGCCGGCCCGGTTGGCATCGTGGCCGATAAACAGAATCTTTTTCAATACACTTTATGGCTCGGTACCGGTTTCTTTTCGGCGGGATTGCCCATGTAGACACCCCAGGGTTCAGTGGATTTGATGACCGCTGCGGCCATTCCCACGAGCGTTCCTTCGGCAATGTGCAGGTAATCGCGAATGGTGGCGTTGACCCCGAAAAAACAGTAAGAATCAACCACGCAATGGCCCGACAGCACAATATGGGATGTGAAGAAAACGTGGTCCTTGATCTGGCCGTGGTGGCCGATGTGATTCCCGCTCCACAACACGACGTTGTTACCAATCGTTGTGAACGGCTGAATCGTATTATCCTCCAGAATAAAACAGTTCTCGCCGATTTGGTTGTTGAACAGCGTGGCTTTGGAGCTGATGTAAGAAATAAATTCGTACCCTTTGGCTTTGGCGTCGAGGTAGACTTTTTCGCGGTTTTTATTCATTTTCCGGCCCGTCATGGGAGCGAAAAACTTGAACTCCTGCGGGGGGTAAATGGTTTCTACGGTTTCGAAAGCAACCACCGGAAGCCCTTTGAACTCGATTTCTTTCAGGTATTCCTGATTGACCGTAAAGGCCACTACCTCGTGCTCCGAGTCGTGCGTCAGGTAAAAGTGCGCCAGTTCGGCCGTATCCAAAACACCAAAAATTACAACCTTTGCCATGTGGGTGATTAATTTTGAATGAGCGAATGAGCGAATGAGTGAATAGCTCCAAGGAAGCACCAATTGCCGAAGCTATTTACTCATTCGCTCATTATAAAATCAGACCAACTCAAATTCGTTCAGCATTTGCTTCACCGTTGGAACGTCGTTGAACATCAACACATCGACGATGGAAAGCCAGGGAACAAACTCATTCTGAAACTGGGGGTATTCAACCCGCTTCGACTGAATGAAAAACAATTCGATTCCGGCGTCGGCAAACAAGGGCCGGTCGTACAATTCCATTCCACCAATGGGATTGATGTACCGATCGGCTTTTTCCTGCCGACAAATATCCAGAATCCGTTCCTGCGCTTTCAAATGATCGTTCTGGTAACGCTCCGACGACGGGACGATCTCCGTCTGAATGCCGAGGTAATCGTTCAGCAAAACAAAACTCTCGCGCACCAGATCCGCAATGGTACGAGCCTCCAAGTTTACGATTTTTTCCAGTATGGGGTAAACCGTTGCGTAAAAAGGCGCTTTCCGATAACTCTGCCCAACCGTTTGCAGCAGTTTGGAGCGCCATTTTGGATCATCGCTCAGGCCGATATCACCAATTCGCTTGTTCTGACTGGCATCCTTGAGCGGAACCGTGATCAGGTGATCTTTGCCGTTGACCAGAATCCGGTTCCGGTTTACCCAGCCCCGGTTGATGAACGCAACATCATCGTAAAAGATAAACTTATCAACGGTATTCATCAGTTGCAGGTAGCCGATGTAGGGCAGGAAATAAGGCTGCATGATGGCAATAGTCATATCCGTTGGTGTGTTTACTTAAGCTTACGTAAATAATAATCTTCACCGGGCACAATCAGGTGTGTCATGGTGGTATCGGTACCCAGTCTAAGGTCTCCCGGCTGGGGCTTGATGACGTTTTTCGAGAAAAACAGGTAATCCGCTTCTTTCGGAATGGGCTGAACACCCTTCTCGAACGGATTGATCGGAATCAGCTTACGGGTTAGCTCTTTGCCATATAGCGGATACTCAAAATCATCGTTGATGGTACCCAGCGCCACCGTGGCGTTTTCCGGAACCAGCTCGTCGAACCGCTTGTAAGGAACGTAGCTATCAGGCCGGAACATCATCTGCAAATACATCCGCTCGGCCTGAAATGCCGATGGACGACCGTAGGCCGAAAGCGGCAGACAACGTTCGTTCAGGAAAACCGTTAGTAGGGCCGACAGGCAGCCGATCAGGATGACCACACCCACGTACGATTTAAGCAGCACCCGACCTGGTTGCTGGATACTCAGCCAGCGATTCGTAAAAAGCAGCGGCAGAAATAGCGAACCCAGCAAGCCAGTTTCGATAAAATACCGTCCTTTGAATGGGTCGTAAGGCGCGGAATAGGAGAGAGCTAGGAAATGCAGGGCAAAAGCAAGCGCTAAAAAAAAGTGGGCTTTGGAGCGCATCAAACCGAGCAAAGAGACCAGTACCAAAGGCAGAATCAGGCCAAAGCCGATGATGCCCCAGTAGGGATTGGCGTTGTAAAACTCGAAGCGTCGGCTGAAAACAAAGGGGAAAATGGTGAAATCAGTTTCTTCATCCAGCCGCATTTTCATCACTTCCTCCAGCTTGACCAACGGTTTTCGCATGTTTACATTCAGGTCGAGACCCCACTGGGTGTTACGCAACCCGTCCAGGTTCACGTGGTCGTACCCGTAGCGCACCACATTCCGGCTGCCTTGTTCCAACAAGTTGCTCAGAGTTCGCGCCCGTTCGACCGATTGGTGTCGCAGGGAAGTGGGCGGACCAATGGGGTGGCCAAATACTTCGATGTTTTTCAGGTATCCCGTGGGCAGCATCCACAAACACACGCCCACCACAAAGGCGGGGATGGCGTATTTCAGCCGATCCACAAAAATGGAAACCGTGGGTGCCCAGAAAACCGTATACACCATGATGACAAATAAAGAAGGCATCAGCAGGGTAAACGTAATTTTATGGCCGTACGCAATGCCGTAGGCCATTCCGGCCAGGTACAAAAATCGCACATCGCGTGATGCGGGTGTTCCGGATTCGCGGAAGGAAAACAGGAAGTAAATGAAGCTTCCCATGTAAGCCGTCAGAACAATATCGGTTTCGGTGGTCACGGCCTGCATCAGAAAATCGGGCAGCAGTGCGTAACACAGGGCCGCAAAAAAGCTGGCCGAGAGGTTACGGCCAATGCGTTGCGAAATACCAAAAACCGCTACAATCGCCATCCAGTAGGATAAATGATGCACCAGTTTGAACGCATTCTCAAAACGTCCTGTAATCAGAAACGAATAAATCTGGATGGTGCAGACGCTTTTTGGGTACGTGTCGATATTCCAGTTGGTACCGCCGAAATGCCGCATGGTGCCGCGCTGGATGTACTGCATAACCCGGTTGAGGTGACCGGTCATACTGTCCCACTCGTTGGGGGGCGTCCATAAAACGAGCAACAGATTGGTAACAGCAATAATGACCAATGTTGCCAGTAGCGCAGCAAACAGGATTTTCAGGTAAGACGACAGCGAGCCGTACCAGTCGGTAAACGTTTCCCGTCGTTCCTGAAACAGCCGCCGGACCGACCAGCGTTTCTGTTTGACCAGCAGGCCGAAGATGATTCGTAAAACCGTAGTGGTCAGAAAGACCGAAATGGCCCAAACGGGCGTTGAGGCTGTCAGGTATAAGGCCGACAGGCAAAAGCCCGTCAGAATAATGCTTCCGGTAAACAGGATAAAAGAAACCAGCAGCCACTCGGTCAGCGACCGTCGGCTGATACCGGCTGCGGTGTTGCCAATGTAAACAACGAACAGGGCAAACGTAAGCAGGTAAATCAGTGTCAAGACTTAAAGGAGTTGGTTAATAATCGTACAAACCTGATCAATCACCGCTTCTTCCAGGTCCGGGTACATCGGCAGGCACAGGGCCCGGAGCGCAATGTCTTCGGAAATGGGACAGGGCTGGGTGCTTTTCAGGAACGGTAGGGTGTTCAGGGACGGGTAAAAATACCGGCGGGGATTGATCTTCACCTGTTCCAGCGCAGCTTTTACTTCCAGCAGTTTTGCCTCCGACTCCAACACAATTGGGTAGTAGGCATAATTGTACTCCGTTCCGGGCTGGATCACGGGACGCTGCAAACGGGAAAAGTTCAGTTGGGCGTCGTACCGCGCAAACCGTTCTTTACGGGCTTCGATCAGGTCCGCCACGCGGGGCAGTGTACACAGTCCCATCGCGGCATGGAATTCTGAATTTTTACCGTTGATACCGACGTCATAATAATCGTCGAATCGGTGGCCGAAACTGCGATACAGGTTGAGCTTTTCGGTTACTTCGGGATCGTGGGAAACCACCAGCCCGCCTTCGACGGTATGAAACACCTTCGTGGCGTGGAAGCTACAAGTGCTGATGTCGCCGTACGCCAGGGCCGATTTTCCCTTATACGTAACGCCGAACGAATGAGCCGCGTCGTAAATAACTTTCAGATTGTGCTTTTTCGCCACGGCTTCAATAGCATCGATCTGGCAGAGATTACCGTAGACATGGGTGGCCAGAATGGCTTCCGTGTTTTCTGTAATAAGGGCCTCGATCTTCAGCGGATCAATCGTGTAGTCTTCCGCGCGAACGTCGGCAAACACCGGGGTACAGTTTTCCCACACAATTGCGTTCGTACTGGCACAGTACGAAAAGGGCGTCGTGATGATCTCTTTCGTAATGCCCAGCGCCTTGATGGCCATTTGAAGGACGATGGTACCATTGCTGCAAAAATGCAGTTGATCGATGCCAAGGTAGCTTTTCAGCTCCTCTTCCAGTTGTCGAACAAGCGGACCATTATTGGTCAGGTGGACACGTTCCCAGATACCCTCGAGGTGTTTGACGTATTCTTCGAGGGGCGGCAGGTATGATTTGGTGATGTTAATCATTCAGAATATTTTCTTCCATCATTTCGGCGTGGAACTTCAATTGGGGCCGGACGAAACCAGGCCATTTGCCATACCAGGCCACGCCGTCGCGGTAGTCAGCAACGTCAAAGATAAGTCCTTCTTCCATATTGTAGAGGGGAGTGGCCGTATCTTTAACAATCATCATGGAAACGTTATACGTTCCATCGTTTAAAAAATGACCCGGAATCACGCACTCGCTGGTGATTAATCCTTTTCCGAACGGTTGCGACTGCGTACCGACGTTAAAAATACATTCGCCGGTCATGGAATACAGGTGCAGGCTCAAGTTCAGGTTAGCCCGGTCCATGAGGTTCCAGTACTCAAACCGAATGCGGAAAGGAGTTCGAACGTCGATAAAAGTTTGATTGTCGACGTATTCCGGTACAATTTCGATTTTTTTAACCCGCACCAGGTCGTTACCAGGGGCTTCTTCCGGCGTACTCCATTCGCGAATAAGCCGGGTTTTGGTAATCTTGCTCAGGTATGAAGCCACCACCTGATTGGTTTCGCCCTGCTCAATCAGCCGACCCCGTTCGAAGAACAGCGACCGGTTGCAGAGCGCCTGAACGGCGGTCATGTTGTGGCTAACGAACAGAATGGTTCGGCCCGTAGAGGCTACATCCCGCATTTTGCCGAGGCTTTTCTTCTGAAATTCGGCGTCACCTACGGCCAAAACTTCGTCAATGATCAGAATTTCAGGATTTAAGTGGGCGGCAATGGCGAAGCCCAGCCGGACGTACATGCCCGACGAGTACCGTTTTACGGGCGTATCCAGGAATTTTTCAATACCACCAAAATCGACGATTTCGTCAAATTGACGGCGAATTTCATCCCGGCTCATCCCGAGAATCGCTCCATTGAGGAAGATGTTTTCACGGCCGGTTAGCTCGGGGTGAAAACCGGTGCCTACTTCGAGCAGACTGGCCACACGGCCCCGGATGTTGATGCGGCCGGTAGTAGGTTCGGTAATCCGGCTGAGAATTTTCAGCAGGGTTGATTTTCCGGCCCCGTTATGACCCACAATGCCAATCCGATCACCCTGTTCGATGGAAAAATCGATGTCTTTCAGCGCCCAGAAGTCTTCGTGCTCAATGTGCTCGTGTTCCGGGTTACTCTTCCCGCCGAAAAGTTTGTTGATCTGTTCGGTCAGGGCATCTTTAATGCTCGAACTTCCTTTCCCCTTTTTATGGTCGATGATGTAACGTTTGCCGATATTTTCTGCTGTGATGACCGCCATAGTTGACTAAGTTGCAAGTTGCTTTTCTTCAATACGTTGGTTTAGGAGTAGACGGAGTTGGGTCCTGCCAAAACCGGAAACAAACAACTTAATGTTAGATTTCGTCCACAAACGTATTTTCCCGCTTGCGGAAAAAATAGATCGCGACAATGAGAAAAACGCCGATGATCAGTACAGAATTGATCACACTGGTCGGATTGAAAAAAGCGTTTTCGCCCAGTAAAGACCATTTAAAACCGTCGATGATCCCTACCATCGGGTTGAGGTAATAAATAGGATGCCACCACTCACCGGCATTGGCTTCTACCAGCCGGCTGCTGTAAGCAATCGGGCAAGCGTAAAAACCGATCTGGACAATAAACGGAATCAATTGGCCAATATCCCGGAAGCGAACGTTCAATACCGCAAAGATAAGGCCAAACGCAAACGATCCCAGCAGTGCCAGCAGGATA
This sequence comes from Larkinella harenae, assembly GCF_054780515.1. Taxonomy (NCBI): domain Bacteria; kingdom Pseudomonadati; phylum Bacteroidota; class Cytophagia; order Cytophagales; family Spirosomataceae; genus Larkinella; species Larkinella harenae. The sequence goes on from NZ_BAAGWE010000001.1 coordinate 2,352,154, forward strand.
AAGAAAGGCAGAAACAGAATATGCCAGTCGGGCCAGAACTGATACCAGATGGCCAGGATAACGAACAGCGCCAGGGAGACCAGAAAATCGATAAAGCTGACAAAAGAGGAACTGAGCGGCATAATAAGCCGCGGAAAGTAGACTTTGGTGACCAAATTAGCATTGGTGGTGATACTGGTGCTGATCTGGGTAAAGGCGTTCGAAAAGAAGGTCCAGATGGTCAGACCTGCCAGAATCATGAGAGGATACGGAATGCCAGGATCACCCTTCAGTTTGGCCACTTTGCTGAATACAAAAAACATAATCAGCATCGTAATCAAGGGACGGATCAGACTCCAGGAGGTGCCAAGGATGGTTTGTTTGTAGCGGACAGAGAGATCCCGCATGGATAATATATAGAGCAACTCCCGATTCCGCCACAAATCACGCCAGTAATTTTTTTCGGACCGGCCTGATTCGATAACCACTTCATGTGTTTTCACAAACTTTTCTTCAAATGTATGGTGAGTGATAAATTGGTACTGGATTGAGGCCCCAAGATAAGCAAGAACGGTGAATTCATTGATTCACCGTTCTGTTTTGTTATTCACCGCAATCAGCTTTGCATGATGCTGTGGTAAGTCTGTCGGAGGAAAATAAAGATTAATCCCAGCATGAGCCCCAGCACCAACCCGGCCTGCATGGCGTACGGTTCGTGCGCTTCCTTATACAACGGCAAAGAAACCGGTTCGACAATGGTAAACAACGGCGCTTCCTTGATCAGGCTGAGTCGCAGGTTGTCGGCACTGGTGACGGCCGAATAATACAATTGTTGCAGGAACGTGGAGTTACGGGTCAGTTTGGTTTGTTGTAACTGACCTTCGGCAACAACAACCTGCTGGTTCTGGTCGATATAGCGGGCCAGCCGGGAGTCGTTCTGCCCCAATACCGCCCCCAGTGAATCCACCCGGTGCTCCATCAGGTCCAGCATCTCCTTGGTTTTTTTGGTTTGTTTTTCCGTGTAATCGGCCTGGACAATGTCCAGCAGGATATTGGCCCAGGTGGCGGCCAGGTATTCCGAGTGCATCCCCGTCCGCAGTGTCAGGAAGGACGATTTCCGATCGAGCTGCGCAATGGTGGTTTCACCTTTGATCCGCGTGACCACACCGTCCAGTGCTTTTCGCTCTAGCCGGGTGAAGTCTTTTACTAATTTACCCCGTGGAAACTGGAAGTTCCGCAGCGTGTCATCATCTTCCCATTCATCGTCCTTGATGCCACTCTTCCGAATGTAGTAGTTGATCATGAGGTCCTTTTGCCCTTTGATCGACGAGGTATCAATTTCCATCATCAGGGAACGGGTCAGGATGGGTTTCGAAACCACATAGTACATGAAGTTTTCGCCCGTAAAGATGTTGGCGTCGGGTGCTCCGGCTGATAGCCCGAACATGCTCGCAATGCCCCCCAGTTCGCCCAGACCGCCCTGGCCGGAACCTCCACCCAGGTTGAAGGTAATGGCGGCTGTGTAGGTTGGCCGTTTGTCCAGGTTCAGATCAACGATAAAACCGATGATCCCGCAGACGAGCATAAAGCCCACCAGCAACTTCCAGCTGCGGGCCAACTGGTTCTTGAACAGGATAAACCGATTCACCACTTCCTTTGGAGAAATCTGGTCGGGTGGAAGCTGGTTTTGGTTCGTGTTTCTTGAATCGATGGTTTCCATATGACTAAATAACCGTGATTATTGGGTTAATGCTCTGAAGGCCAAAATGGTCGTGACAAGTCCCATTACTGAACCGATGATACCGGTGGTGCTTTGGAGAACCTGTAGCGGAGTCAGCTCACCCTTCGTCGATTGTGGAACGATGATTTCTGAGCCTGGTTCAACGCGCGGATACACATTGAAAAACGCAAACCGACGGGTACGGTCGGCCGAACCGTTGGCATACACTACATAAGCACGCTTGCGCGCCGAACGACTGGTAAACCCACCGGCCTGCGAAATGTAATCCTGAAACGACTGACCCCGACGGAATTTGGCCGTTGTAGGCAGCAATACTTCGCCACCGACCCGAACCGTTTCCAGTTGCTTCGGAATGCGCAGAATGTCGCCTTGCTGCAAAATCATGTCTTCTGCCGAGCCGGGGGCGTTCAGAATTTTCCGAAGGCTAATCCCGATGTTTTGCTGGGTGTCAACAACAGCTGCTTCGGGACGCACCACGGCTCTTGGGCTGTCATCAGCCAATTCCGTAATGGTTTGCTGGCGCAGTTCGCGTTCAGCTTCGCTCAGTTGAATGCTCCGGACCAGCGTGGCACCTTCTACGTAGGCAAATGGAGACAGACCACCGGCCATTTTTACCAGATCCGAGATGCGCTGGTCCTTGGTAATCAGCGGATAATCGCCAGGCATTACCACCTCGCCATCAACCTGCACGAAGGTTTGTTCCTGGTAGTTGGGCGACCGGCGTACAATCACCTGATCGTAGGGGAACAGGGGAAATTTGCTGTCGGTTGATTTGATGCTCAGGTCGCGATCTACATTAAACCGGAAGATTTCCGAAATCTGGGCTGATTTTGACGTGATGTCCACATCTTTTTTCCGGCGTACCACCTCAATCTGAGCCGCTGCTGCTGATTCACGTAAGCCGCCGGCGCGCAGAATCAGGTCTTCGAGGGTCATATTAGCCACGTAAGGCGTCGATGGGATCGGGGTGATTACTTCGCCCGTAATGCTGATCTCGGCGAATTCGGCCATCTCAAACCGCGACGGAATAATGATCTGATCTTCCCGTCTCAGCTCAACATCCGGCTCCGTACCGTTCAGAATATTCGTCAGGTTGAGCGAAATGTTTTCAATCGCCATGTCGTCGCGGGTCCGTACAATCTGAACCCGGCCCGTAAAGGCTTCTCCCTTCAGTCCTTCGGCACTTTTGATCAGCTGGGTCAGGGTTTTATTTTGATCCAGTGAGAAAATACCGGGCCGGAAAACCGCTCCCTGAATCCCCACCTGGTTTTCGTACCGGACCAGAACGGTTTCAACCGTTACCTGGTCACCATCGGCCATGACAAAGTTTGGAAATTCGGACTCGACTACATCAATCACTTTCAGCTCGCGGTTGGTAAAGCGCGTTACTTTGATCCGGGCTTTGTAGGCGTTGCTGGAAAAACCACCCGACAGCTCCAGGAGACGGGACATGGGCTCGCCCGGCAACAGTTCGAAAATATTGTTACGCCGGGTTGCACCGTTGATTTCAACGTGGGATTTGAAGGTGGCAAACCGGATGTTGTCATTATCCTGCAGACGGACATCGTTGCGTTGGATACCTGTAATCAGCAGGTCGTACAGGTCCAGTGTTGCAATAACCCGATTATTCCGAATCACCTGCACGTTCCGGAAGGATCCGATTTCGTTAGGACCACCGGCCTGATAAATCACGTTCAGGGCGGTTGAGAGAGACGAAACCGTGTAGGTTCCCGGGCGAATCGCTTCACCCGTTACGGATACCCGGATGCTGCGGATATCGCCGAGCGTCACCACCATATAGGTGTTGGCCGGGCCGTAAGGGCCGCTTTTCAAGCCCACATAAATTTTTGATAACCGGTCGAGAATTCGGCCCCGGGCCTGCTCAATGGTCAGGCCGGAAACGTGAATCGGACCCACGCGCTGCACGTAGATAAATCCGTCGGGATTCACCGTGGTTGGATAAGTAGCTTCCGAAAAACCGTAGATATTGATGTTCAACTGGTCATTGGGCCCTATCACATATCCTTTAGGGGTGGCAATGTTCAAGTTCGGTTGAAAAAGGCTCTGGTTGGCCGGATCATTGAAGAGCTGGTAACCAAACAGTTTCCGCCGTTGGGCCGCCAGTTCGCGTTCGCGCAGCAACTCCAGATCGGTTTTTAACGCATCCTCATTCTGATCAGGGTTGGCTTCATTGGTGGCGTTGGCACCGTTATTGACGCCGTCGAGCGTACCTTGCTGATTCGCACCCTGCTGGTTGGTACCCTGCCCGTTTTGGCCTTGTGTACCCTGGCCGGTAGTACCCGTTGACAGACCACGGCCGGTTTGTTGGGTTCCCTGGCCTTGTTGCGTTGCCCCGGTCGATTGGCCGCGGGTTCCCTGCTGATTGGCGCCGGGGACGGCACCGCCTTGTCCGCGGGTATTGGTACCGGTTTGACCTGGTAATGTGGTTCCGGCGGGAAGCTGGCCCTGACCGGGGCGAGGAACACCGGCGGGAAGTGTGGAGGGGGCCGACGTCGGAGCCGACGGCGCCTGAATGACCTGGGCTGCCGCGTCTAAACCGGTGCAAGCCAGTAAGACACCCAGAATGGTTTTGCGGAAAAATTGCATCGAAGAGTAGGCGAAAAATTTTGAGCTAATACAGTGGAAATGTGGTTTTTTTTGCATATTTTTAAGAAAGTATACGGCCGCATTTCGGCGCTCAATCTTATTGGCTGTTGGTTGCTGCTTGTACTAAAACGTCTATTGCCTTAATTTAACGCACTTTGCGCTACAAAGTAAACGAACTTTTGCTACTTTTTAAACATTTTCTTTTTAAACAGCAAAATTTCATATTTTGCGAACACGCACTCAATGCGATACCCCGTTTTCCGTCTTTATATACGGCTTTTTGGCGGTAAAAAGTTTTAATCAGTTTTTTAAATCACCGAATGGAGAGTAAGCAACAATACACGGAAGACAGTATCCGGTCGCTCGACTGGCGTGAACACATCCGGCTGCGGCCCGGTATGTACATTGGTAAACTGGGCGACGGCTCGGCAGCCGACGACGGTATTTACGTGTTGATCAAAGAAGTGATCGACAACTGTATCGACGAGCACGTCATGGGCAACGGAAAGCTCATTGATATCAAGGTAACGGATCACCGTGTGGAGGTTCGGGATTATGGCCGGGGCATTCCGCTGGGTAAAGTGGTGGATGTGGTGTCTAAAATCAATACCGGGGGCAAATACGATTCCGGCGCTTTTCAGAAGTCAGTTGGCCTGAACGGCGTTGGTACCAAAGCCGTCAATGCGCTGGCCACCTTTTTTCGGGTGCAGTCGTACCGGGAAGGCAAAACCGTCTGGGCTGAATTTGAGCGGGGCGTATTGATTCGCCAGGGCGAAGATACCACCAATCAACGCAACGGTACATTGGTGGTTTTTGAACCGGACAATACGGTTTTCAAGAACTTCCACTACATTCCTCAGTTCCTGGAAAACATGATCTGGAATTACTGTTACCTGAACGCCGGGTTAACGATCAATTTCAACGGTCAGAAGTTTGTTTCCCAGAACGGGTTGCTCGATTTGCTGCGCAACAAAACCGACGAGGAGGCCCTGCGGTATCCGATTATTCACCTGAAAGGCGGTGACATCGAAATTGCTATGACGCACGGTAATCAGTACGGTGAAGAATACTATTCGTTTGTTAACGGGCAATACACCACCCAGGGCGGAACCCACCTGGCGGCTTTGCGGGAAGGCGTTGTGAAAGCCATTCGGGAGTATTACAAGAAAGAATACGATGCATCGGATATTCGGGCGTCGATCATTGCCGCCATCAGCATTCGGGTACAGGAGCCGGTTTTCGAATCGCAAACCAAAACCAAACTGGGGTCTATCAACATGGCTCCGGACGAAAATAGCCCGACGGTGCGTTCGTTTGTGGTGGATTTCGTGAAGAATCACCTGGACAACTTCCTGCATATGAATTCTGAGACGCAGGATGCCCTCAAAAAACGGATCGAACAGTCGGAACGCGAACGGAAAGAGCTGGCCGGAATCAAGAAACTGGCCAACGATCGGGCGAAAAAAGCCAACCTGCACAACAAGAAACTGCGCGATTGCCGCAGCCACCTGCCCGATTTGAAAGCCGACGACCGGTATAACACGACCTTATTTATTACGGAAGGCGACTCGGCCAGTGGTTCCATTACCAAATCGCGGAACGTGTCGACGCAGGCGGTTTTCAGTCTGCGCGGAAAACCGTTGAACTGTTTCGGGCTGACGAAGAAAGTGGTGTATGAAAACGAGGAATTCAACCTGCTGCAACACGCACTGGATATTGAAGACGGGCTGGAAGGCTTGCGTTACAACCGTATTGTGATTGCGACGGATGCCGACGTGGACGGGATGCACATCCGGTTGCTGATGATGACCTTCTTTTTGCAATTCTTCCCGGACCTGGTTCGGAATGGTCACCTTTATATTCTGGAAACACCGCTGTTCCGGGTGCGGAATCCGAAAAACCACAAGGAGACGGTTTATTGCTATTCGGAGGAGGAAAAACAGGTGGCCATCAACAAACTGACGAAAGGCGGCAAAAAAGTCGAGATTACCCGGTTTAAGGGACTCGGCGAAATCTCACCGGACGAATTTGGACTGTTTATTGGCGATAACATGCGGCTGGAACCGGTGATCATGGAAAAAGAAACTTCCATTCCCAAACTGCTCAGCTATTACATGGGCAAAAACACCCCCGATCGACAGCGGTTTATCATCGACAACCTGCGGATTGAGAAGGACTTGGAGGAAGTGGCCCTGGTACTGAATTAAAAAGGAAGAGTGATGAGGTAAGAAGTAGTGTTGATTGCTTCAAATGCGGTAATCAACCGCCGGGCGGATATTTCTTACCTCATCACTCTTTACTTTTAACTCTTCTTCCAAACCCGTTCACTCAGGATCTCCTTCAACACCTGATCGTGGCGATTGCGGCTGCTAGGCAATGTGAAGGGTTGAGTTTTACCGCAGATGATTTTTTAGACTGAAATAGAGTCCAGATTGACCTGCACCCCGGTTTTTTCCATCCCGAAAATGAGTTATACCCGATCGTTGGGAGTGGGTTCGTCGAAAACTCCGCGCGGGAGTACTCACAGCGCGCAGAATGAACGGGATCGGATTCGGAAAAATTAAATCGGTAGTCTTATTTTTTGGGTACTTTTGTGCACTGAAGCTGTTCGTGAGCCGATAATTCGCCAAACCCGCGTTTTTCCGGTTGCCGCAGCCTTTTACCCAAAACGTTTTTGCCAGTGACGCTCGAATCCCTCCGTAACCAGATCGATAGTATCGACGACCAATTGCTGCAATTGCTGAACCAACGCATGGAAGTGGTGAAGCTGGTTGGCGAACTAAAAAAATCCAGCCAAACCGTTATCTACCGGCCCGAACGCGAGAAACAGATTCTCGACCGGTTGCATCAGTCGAGCAAGGGCCTACTGACCCCCTCAGCCATTGATGCGATTTACCTAGAAATCTTTGCGGTATCGCGCAATCTGGAAATGCCGGAGCGGGTGTCTTATCTGGGGCCGGAGGGCAGTTTTACCCATCAGGCCGCCGAGAGCCGGTTTGGGGCCATGAGCGAATACGTTGCGCTGCCCACGATCCGCTCGGTTTTTGAAAGCGTCGAGACGGGCCGGGCACGGTTTGGCGTTGTGCCGATTGAAAACAACCAGGAAGGTGTTGTAAACGAAACCATCGACCTGCTTTTTGAAAAGGATCTGGTGATTGCCGCCGAAGCGCAGATACCGGTGCATTTTACCTTCGCTACGCAAACCGATGTGCTGAGTGAAATCACGCACATTTATTCCAAAGACATTGCGTTTGGGCAGTGCAGCAAGTTTTTGCGGGATTACTTTGAGGGGTTGCCCGCCGTTATTACCCCGGTCGAATCGACTTCTAAAGCCGCCAAGCTGGCGGCCCAGCACCCGAAAGCCGCTGCCATTTGCTCCAACATTGCGTCCAAACTGTTCGGAGTGCCGGTATTATTTGACAATATTGAAGACACCGACCTGAACCGGACGCGGTTTCTGGTGCTGGCCAAAGATTTCGTGAATCAGAAAAGCGGTCACGACAAAACCACCATCGTGGCCCGGCTACCGAACACCAACAAACCGGGGGTGTTGGCGCAGTTTCTGCAGGAGTTTGACGCCCGCCATATCAACCTGACCAAAATCGAAAGCCGTCCGCTGCGCGAAGGAGCGACTTTCCGGTACTGGTTCCTGATTGAGTTTGAAGGCCACCTAAACGATCCTGGTGTTCAGGAAATTCTGCAACACCATTCCGCCGATGTGAAATGGCTGGGCAGCTACGTGAGGTCGCTGGGCTAATTTTGGGCTAACTTCGGACAATTAGCTGGTGCGGAATGATGACCTCTTCGCGGACGAAGTTTTTGGGATCGTTGATGGCTGAAAGCAGCAACTGAATAGCCTTTGTGCCCATTTCGTGCGGAAATTGCTCGATGGAGGCAATCGGTGGTTGCTCGAGGTACGAACAGAAAGGCAGATTGGAAAAGCTGACAAAATAAATATCCTGATTGATCACCAGACCTCGCTGGCGGCAAACCTGCATGGCATCCAGCGCCACGTAATCGTTAAAGGCCAGGATGGCCTGCGGAGGATCTGGAAGGTCAAGAAGTTCGTTCATTTTTCGGGCTGTATCTTCCCGCGTAAGGTTAACGCTGCGGACATACGCCCGGTTGATGGGTATGTGGTGCCGATTCATCACCGTCACATAGCCTTTGAGCCGCTCATCAGTAGCTTGCAGGGTGCCCGGCCCGTTGAGCAGCGCAATGCGGGATAAATTAAGCGAAACCAGGTATTCGACCGCTTCAATGGCGCCCGCCGTCAGGTCCACGTACACGCAGCTATTAGGCAGGTTTTTGGCCACCCGATCGAAGAAGACGATGGGAATGCCGTGTTTGTTGACTTCCAGAAAGTGGCTGTTATTCTGTGTTTCCGAAGAGAGGGAGACAATAATTCCGTCGATGCCGTGTTTGATCAGGTTACTGATGGCCAGCCGCTCCCGTTCGTAGTCGTTGCGGGATTGCATCACCACCACGCTGTACCCTTCGCGCATGGCCACATCTTCAATGGCCGAAATGGCCACTGAAAAAAACTGCTCCGTCAGAAACGGCAGAACCACGCCAATGTTGTGAGTGCGTCGGCGCTTCAAATTGATGGCGGTCGGATTCGGGACGTAATCCAGCCGCTTGGCCAATTCGTGCACACGCTCCCGGGTGCGGAGCCCGATACTGGGGTGATTCTGCAAGGCCCGGGATACCGTTGACACGGTAACGCCCAGTTGCCTGGCAATTTCTTTCATGGTGGTTGGAGTAACCATACGTTCCTGGTTTGTGGATCAACTCTTAAAAGTACAGAATTGGGTCAATTGTTCGGAAAACACGCAACCGATTGTGTAGCGTTAGACAATCGATTGTTTAACTACGTTATGGTTTTGTGGGGCAGTATAAAATTTTGAAAGTTGTGCATTAATTATAGTTTTGTTTCGATAGAAAACGATTGCGCAGCAGATAAGGCTTCTGCAACCTATTCCCGCGATTCATGAAATGGTTAAAAGGTGTACACAAGAACGCAACGAACATACTGATCGGTTGTATGGTACTGGTGACGGTTTCGGTTGTTGGGCAGGGTGTCGAAAACCTGCGGTTGATGGATTACCGTCCGCAGTCGATTTACCGAATCCCGAAAACGACCATTACCAAAGCAAAATTCCCGGTTATTGATGTGCATTCCCACGACTTTCTGGCCCGTTCCGGGGCCGACCTCAATCAATGGGTCAAGTTGATGGATCAGTGCGGAATCAAAAAGACCATCGTGCTCACGATGTCGACGGGTGCCCGGTTTGATTCGCTGGTGGCAAAATACAAAGCGCATCCCGATCGGTTTGATCTCTGGTGCGGTTTTGATTTTACGGGCTATAACAACGATCCTAAATGGACCGATCACGCCATCAAAGAGTTGGAACGGTGCCAGAAAATGGGGGCGAAAGGCATCGGGGAGGTGGGCGACAAGGGTCTGGGCCTCTTTTACGACCGACCCACGAAAGCCTACGGAATGCACATCGACGATCCGCGCATGAAACCGTTGCTGAAACGTTGCGGAGAGCTGGGTATGCCCATCAACATTCACGTGGCGGAGTCGTACTGGATGTATCAGAAAGTGGATTCGACCAACGACGGGCTGATCAATGCCGCCAAGTGGCACGTTTACCTGAACCAGCCCGATATTCTGAACCACGAGCAGATGATCAAAACGCTTGAAAACGCCGTGCGTGACAATCCCGGCACCACGTTTATTGCCTGCCATTTGGCAAATTGTGACTACGATTTGTCGATCCTGGGTAAGATGTTCGACCGGTATCCGAATCTGTATGCCGACATCTCGGCCCGTTACGGCGAAACGGCTACGATTCCGCGCTACATGAAGAAATTCTACGAACGGTATCAGGATCGGCTGCTTTACGGCACCGACATGGGCATCGACGACCACATGTACCAGACCACGTTCCGAATCCTGGAATCCGCCGATGAGCATTTTTATGAGGTTGAGCATTACAATTATCACTGGCCCCTGCACGGTTTCGACCTGAGCGATGAGGTACTGAAAAAATTATATTCCGAAAACGCGGAGAAGCTTCTGTACCGCAAAAAACGATGAACGGTTTTTTACGGTTTTCTGCCCCGAACCGGCGTATTATTCAATTCCATTAACTCGACAATCGCATGATTGCCATTACTGAACCCATCGTGCGCGCTAAACAAGCGGAATGCTATCTGGCCCATTGTCAAGCGAATCTGGACTCCGGCCTGGACCCTGTTCAGCAGTGGGCTGGTTTTTCTGGTGCTGGCATTTTTCATTTGGCTGGTCGAAATCCGCGGCTGGCGCCAGAGAACGGTTTGGCTGGTGGCCGTTGGAGCCAATTCGATGGGCGCTTACCTGACACACTGGACCATTCACGGCTGGATGCCGGATAATCTGCAAACTAATCTCGGTTGGTTGATCAGCGGTTTTGACGATGGTATGCAGCACCTGATTAGCGGCCCGCTGGCTTTTGCGCTGGCCTGGTACGTCCTCGTCTGGCTGTACGAGCGTGAGCTTTTTGTCCGGCTTTAGCAAGTCCTTTCGTCCTGGTCGGCTGGTTTCTCTTTTCAATAATGCCCCCGCAGAAATGTGATAGTTTCTGCGCAGAAGCGTATTTTTTAAATTTTAGTACATATCCATCAAACCAACTACGTATGAGAATGTCTTCCTGGTCGGCTTTTCTGCTGATCTCCATGCCACTGGCATTGCAATTAACCTCGTGCTGGAAACTGGCCGATCATCAGATTGAGCCAGACGGACCCGCCCGTAAATTTGTCATACCGGCCGCTAACGTCAGTACGCCCGCAGCCGTCGACGGCGTAAACATTAAGGATAATGTGGTCGATGGAAGTTTGTCCACTCGCTGGTCGGGTGAAGGTAATCCGCAGTTCATTACGTTGAATCTGGGTCAGAAAGGGCACATCGATTACATCCAGATGGGTTTTCATACGGGAGGGAACGCCACCCGGGTTTCGACATTCGACGTCGCGGTTTCGCTGGATAGCCTGAACTGGACCACCGTGTTGTCCAGCCAGAAAAGCGCCCCTGGCAATACCGATCTGCAAAAATTTGATTTTTCCAATCTGGAAGCAAAATACGTTCGGATTACCGGGTACGGCAATAGCCAGAGCGCCTGGAATAGTTACACCGAAATTGAAGTCTGGGGCTGGGGGCCAACAACGGAAGCGCCGGACGAAACCGGTGGGACGGGGGAGCCGCCTTACGTGGCTGGTACGATCGATGTGCTGGGCAACTGGGATACCGGCGACGCCAGCCAGTGGGACGGTATTACGGCGCACAAGGTAGCCGAACAGTTTTCGGTAGTTACCTCGCCGGTGCGACAGGGAACGCACGCAGCCCGGTTTATGGTTCGGCCCGGCGACAAAGTCCAGAAAGCCGACGGAACATTTACCAGCGGGGAGCGGGCCGAAGCGACGCTCTGGAATTACCAGCGCGAAACGCTCAACGACGAATATTATTATGGCTGGTCGACCTACTTCCCGGCAGACTGGACGGAGCCGAAGCAGTGGGGTATTTTCATGCAGTGGCACGCCCACACATCGATTGCTCCGCCGGTGGCGCTGAGTGCGCGGGCAAATAGTGTGCGCGTGGATGTCAGTTCAGGCAACATCGTGAATGCGTATCCGACGGAGTTTGAAAAGTCCTACACCATCCTGAACAACCTGAACAAAGGGCAATGGAATGATTTTATTGTCCGGATTAAATTCCGGCCCGATGCCACCGGGATTCTGGAAGTCTGGCATAAACTGAAATCGGAGAGTACGTTTAAACGGGTTTTATCACTAAAAAATATTCCGACGCTGCAATGGACTTCGAACGAGCGACAGTTGGAGTCATTGTATAAAATACCGTTTAAATTGAACGGAGTGGACGGGTTTACCACGGGATGTTATGTGCAACACGGTTTGTACCGGCAGGACACGCCCGCGGTGGATCAGGGCGGCAATATCAACGTGTTGTACCAGGACAACTGGAGTCGCGGGACGTCGTTCAGCGCCGTGAAAGCTACTTTTAATTAACTTGATCATAGTTTTAAATCCATACTCATGAACAGGGCGAGGAGAGAAGTTCGTTTCAAGACGGTTTTGCTGGCGGCAGCGGGTCTGCTTGGTGTTTGTGCCACAACGCAATCCGAATTCGCTGACGGTTTTTATTCGCGGAATGACTTTCAGAAAGTGCGCAAAATTGACGCGCATATTCACCTAAGTTCGGCAGATACGACGTTTATCGGGCAGGCGGCACGCGACAATTTTAGCCTGTTCACGGTCAATGTCGATGGCAAAACTTACCTCGACCAACGAAACCTCGCCCTGGCTCATGTCAAACAGTATCCGAAGCGGGTGGCTTTTGCAACGACGTTTACCGTCGGCAACTGGAACGATCCCGACTGGCAGCAGAAAACCATTGCCGATCTGACAGACTCGTTTGCGAAAGGAGCACTGGCGGTGAAAGTCTGGAAGGGCATCGGTATGGAGTTGCGGGATTCGGACGGTTCTTTCGTGATGATTGACGATCCGCGTTTCGATCCGATTTTTGACTTCATGGCAAAACACAAAATTCCGCTGATCAGTCACCAGGGCGAACCGAAAAACTGCTGGCTGCCGGTTTCGGACATGACCGTGGGATCGGCCAAACAGTATTTTACCCGCAATCCGCAGCATCACATGTATCTGCATCCAGCGTATCCGTCGTACGAAAAGCACATGGCCGCCCGGGATCACATGGTTGAAAAGCATCCCGACCTGGTCGTAATTGGCGCACACCTGGCCAGTCTGGAATGGAGCGTGGACGAGCTGGCCAAACGGCTGGACAAATACCCGAATCTGGCGGTCGACCTGGCGTCGCGGATGATGTACCTTCAGCACCAGGCCACCACCGACTGGCGGAAAGTTCGCGATTTTCTGATCAAGTACCAGGATCGAATCCTGTATGCCACCGACCGGGGAAATTGGGAAGGCGTTTACGACAGCAACGAAGCCCTGAACCGCGAACTGCACGATACGTGGGTGAGTGACTGGCAATTTTTAACCACGGATGAAATCATGACACACCGGCACGTAGTGGGCGAGTTCAAGGGAATGAAATTACCGCGCTCGGTTGTCGACAAACTTTACCGCAAGAATGCCGAACGTTGGATTCCGGGATTAGCAAAACTTCAGTGAGATGAAGTGCGTATATTGATATACGTTATTTATATTTTAACTATTTCCGTCTTTGTAAGCCTGACAGATGGCCCAGACGGGGTCGCCTAGACGGGGTCGCCTAGACGGGGTCGCCTAGACGGGGTCGCCTAGACGGGGTCGCCTAGACGGGGTCGCCTAGACGGGGTCGCCTAGACGGGGTCGCCTAGACGGGGTCGCCTAGACGGGGTCGCCTACGGG